>NZ_AUEW01000025.1 GCF_000426185.1 Cellulomonas sp. URHD0024 | reverse complement strand
TAAGGGGCATGATGATTTGACGTCATCCCCACCTTCCTCCGAGTTGACCCCGGCAGTCTCCCATGAGTCCCCGGCATAACCCGCTGGCAACATGGGACGAGGGTTGCGCTCGTTGCGGGACTTAACCCAACATCTCACGACACGAGCTGACGACAACCATGCACCACCTGTACACCGACCTTGCGGGGCAACCATCTCTGGAAGTTTCCGGTGTATGTCAAGCCTTGGTAAGGTTCTTCGCGTTGCATCGAATTAATCCGCATGCTCCGCCGCTTGTGCGGGCCCCCGTCAATTTCTTTGAGTTTTAGCCTTGCGGCCGTACTCCCCAGGCGGGGCACTTAATGCGTTTGCTGCGGCACGGAACTCGTGGAATGAGCCCCACACCTAGTGCCCAACGTTTACGGCATGGACTACCAGGGTATCTAATCCTGTTCGCTCCCCATGCTTTCGCTCCTCAGCGTCAGTTGCGGCCCAGTGACCTGCCTTCGCCATCGGTGTTCCTCCTGATATCTGCGCATTCCACCGCTACACCAGGAATTCCAGTCACCCCTACCGCACTCTAGTCTGCCCGTACCCACTGCAAGCCCAAGGTTGAGCCTTAGGTTTTCACAGCAGACGCGACAAACCGCCTACGAGCTCTTTACGCCCAATAATTCCGGACAACGCTTGCGCCCTACGTATTACCGCGGCTGCTGGCACGTAGTTAGCCGGCGCTTCTTCTGCAGGTACCGTCACTTGCGCTTCTTCCCTGCTGAAAGAGGTTTACAACCCGAAGGCCGTCATCCCTCACGCGGCGTCGCTGCATCAGGCTTGCGCCCATTGTGCAATATTCCCCACTGCTGCCTCCCGTAGGAGTCTGGGCCGTGTCTCAGTCCCAGTGTGGCCGGTCGCCCTCTCAGGCCGGCTACCCGTCGTCGCCTTGGTGGGCCACTACCCCACCAACAAGCTGATAGGCCGCGAGCCCATCCTTCACCGATAAATCTTTCCAGACGCGACACATGCGTGTACGTCTCATATCCGGTATTAGCCACCGTTTCCCGTGGTTATCCCAGAGTGAAGGGCAGGTTGCTCACGTGTTACTCACCCGTTCGCCACTGATCAGACCAGCAAGCTGGCCATCACCGTTCGACTTGCATGTGTTAAGCACGCCGCCAGCGTTCGTCCTGAGCCAGAATCAAACTCTCCGTAAATGTCAACTGGCACCCCACCACCGAAGCAGCAAGGCAACCGACAAAACGAAACGGCTCCACCGGTTCAACCCGGCAAGCCAATCAGATTCGGCTGTATGCGGCATCGCCTTCCACGGAGGTAGAAGAACGACACCCATCTCAACCAAGACCCACCCACCTCAGC
>NZ_AUEW01000024.1 GCF_000426185.1 Cellulomonas sp. URHD0024 | reverse complement strand
GCGATCCGGCGAGCCGCTACGTGGCGGACAGGAGCGTGACGCCCCTTTCGAGACCGAACCGTGAGGCCGGCCTGAGGGCTACGGCTTCCGCGTTGTTGAAACGACCGCGCAAAGAAGATCCAGGTCGTCGCCGTGAGAACCGACGGAACCTTGGTCAGCGCGTTGTCTACACGAGTCGTGCTCGGCGGGCCTGCATGCCGGTCAACCCTGCGGCGCGCACAGCCTCTACGACGACTCGACCAGGCTCTAGGGAACGTCGCCGCGCAGCTGGGCCGCGCTCGCACGGAGGCCGACGACCGCCCCGGTTGAACCGGGGCGGTCGTCATCCTCGCGGCGGGCCGGCGGGCATCGGTACGCCCATGGCCAGCAGCAGCGGCGCTGCCACAGTCCACACGTCGGCGGTAGAGCGAGTGACGGCGACCGTGCCGGTGATCGCCACAGCCATGACCAAGAGTGACGACCCACCCGCTCAACGCCGCCGATAGAGGGATGCCGCCCGCGTACGAGTTGGCCGTCGCGGCTGTCCTGCTCGACATGGACGGCACGCTCGTGGACTCCACCGCTGTCGTCGAGGCTGTCTGGGGTGACTTCGCTGCCACGCACGGCGTCGACCTTGAAGCGGTGCTGCGCTGCTCCCACGGGCGCCGCACCATTGATACAGTGACCGCTTTCCTGCCGGACCCGCACCAGGCACGCGACGTCGCAGCCGACATCGAGGCCGACGAACTCGTACGCCTTGAGGGGATCATCGCGATCCCCGGAGCACGCGATCTGCTCGCCTCGCTGCCCGACGCACACGTCGCCGTGGTGACGTCGGCTGAGCGGGAGCTCGCCGTACGCCGGCTGACGGCAGTTGGCCTGTCGTGTCCCACCGTGCTCGTGGCCGCGGAAGACGTCGAGGCTGGCAAGCCATCTCCTGACGGGTTCCTGCGTGCGGCAGCCGCGCTCGGGGTCTCCGCGGAGGACTGCGCCGCCTTCGGGGACGCTGAAGCGGGCCTGCACGCCGCGAGGGCCGCAGGTGCGTTCACCGTCGTCGTCGGGTGGCTATGAGTCAACCATCACCCGCGATCTCCGACGAGTGATCGACTTCCGCCAGGTGAGAGCACGCATCGAGGGCCACCGCGTGGTGCTCGCACTCCCCTAACCTTTTGGCATCGCCTCCTGCGGGGCGAGCTCACGGCCATGCCGCGACGGCTCAGATGTCCGATCATGGCCCGGCGCATGCACGGAACGTAGCGCGTGGGTGCGCGCAGAGGCCCTACTCGGGCAATGGTCGACTCGTCTCAACTCGATACGTCTCTGTACCAGTCAAACGGGAGAGGCGGACCGCGCCGCACGGGCGCAGTTCCCCGTGGACGCCGACAAGGCGCAACGCACGGCTCTGTTCCTCGAGCTGTCCGAAAAGT
>NZ_AUEW01000023.1 GCF_000426185.1 Cellulomonas sp. URHD0024 | reverse complement strand
GGCGTGGTAGAGCAGGACCAGCAGCACCGCCACCGCGCGCAGACCCTGCACGTCACCACGGAACCCACCGGACGCGACAGGCTCGACCGGCACACCCACCGTGCGCACCGGAACGACATCAACCGCCGCCAAGACTCGCTCCCCACTGCTTCTGGATGTTCCTGTAGCCGCCGTGCGGCAGGGCGGATTCTACGGCCCCTTGCTGAGCGCGGGAGTCTGCTGGTATCGGGCCGCGGGTGGTGCTACTCGAGTCCCGCTGACACGAGCTGCGTATCGACGACGGGCGTCAACGTCTTCACGTACGAGGCCGTGAGGTGCGACCCCTGCCGGTAGACGAGCACACCGCCGATCACCGGTGCGCACGTGTCGCCGGGGCAGACCCAGGGGCGCAGGTCGACCACGGGTGCGTCGAGGCTGGCCGCGGCCCGGAGCAACGGGACGTCGGCTCGGTCCTGGCGGTGGAAGCTGCAGGCGTCGAGGTGCTCGGGGTTGCTGGCGACGCACTCCAGCTCGTCGACACCGGGTGACTGGTTGTCCGCGAAGACGATGGCACGCTTGCCGGCTGCTTGGACCCTGCGCATCGCGTCCTCGACGCCCTCGAGCATCGCTCCGGTCGTCGCCGTGGTGCAGTCCGTGTCGGCGCAGGCCTCCGTCTTGACCTGGCTCATGAGGACGGCGTCGATCGACGGGTCGCTCACGACGGCCTGGATCCGTTCCTCGTTCCTCTCGCGGCAGAGGGCGGTCTGACGGTTGTGGAGGAGTTGAGGGCTGCCCACGATGAAGGGACAGGCGCTGACGAGGTAGGTCTCCAGGCGCCAGCCCCGCTCCTTGGCGACCACCTGGAGTGCGTTGAGCCACTGGTGCATCTTGGAGTCGCCGACGACGGCGACGACGGTGTCGGCCTCGGCCGGACCGAAGGTGCAGTGCTGGAGCGGTTTGCCCACGTCGCCGATGCAGCGTTGCCCGGCGAGGGTCGCCACGTCGTCGGCCGCGTCGACCGCGGACGGGACGAACGGACCGGAGACCGAGCGCACCCGCTCGGTGGGCGCCGAGAGGCCGAGCACAGCTGCGCCGAGATGGGCGCCCGCGGCGTCGCCCCCCGGCTGGCTCGGCTGGTAGTCGAGGCCGGCGGCACGGTGGAGTGCCTCGCCCAGCCGCGGCGCCAGGCTTCTTGCGTACGTCGCGCTCAGGTGTGAACCCTGCCGGTACACGACGACGTCGCCGATCATGGCCGGGCAGACGTCGGCCGGGCAGATCCACGGGCGCAGGTCGAGCGTGGGCACGCCGCTCGTCTTTCCGGCGAGCTCCACGGAGGTCGTCTCGGACTTGTCCGGGAACGCGCACCGGGAGAGCGAGTCGACGTTCTCGGCGACGCACTCCATCACGTCGATCGAGGGTTGGGCGTTGTCGACGAGCGCGATCGGCTCCATGCCGGCCCTGCGCACCTGGGCCCACATCCGCTCGAGCTCGGTCGTCATGCGATCGCGCTCACCGGCCTCGTCGCCGTCGCGGTCGTACATCGCGTCTGCGGCTTGCCCGAACACGACGTAGTCGATGTCCTTGTCGTCCAGCAGCGCCGGGACGCGCTGGGCGTTGACGGCCTGGCAGGCGTCGAACGGTGCACCGTCCCGGTAGACCGTGAAGTCCGGCGAGACGAAGGGGCACGCGGACTTCAGGGAGGTCACGATCCGCCAGCCGAGCTGGTCGGCGAGGGCCTGGAAGGCGGGGAGCCACTGGTCGGCCTTCGAGTCGCCGACGACCGCGATCGTCGTCTCCGCGGCGGGGTCGCCGTACCGGCAGGTCCGCATGACCGTCTCTGCGACGCGAGCGACGCACCGCTTTCCGCCGAGCGACGCCGTGTCGCCCGCGATCTCGGTCACCGCGGGGGTGAGGTGGTCCGACGCGTCCACGGGCGTCGCCCACGGCGACGACGCCGGGTCGTCGCCGAGGGCTGCGGCTCCGAGCGCGTCGGGGGTGCCCGTGCTCTGGGTTCGCTGTGCGGCGAGCTGGTGGTCGACGGCGGTGGCGGAGCCGAGTCCGAGTCCGATGCACAGGAGGGCGACGAGGGCGGCGCGCCAGGGTGTGGCGGCGAGGAAGCGGTTGTGGTGGAGGGGTTTTTCGACGAGGGAGTAGGCCAG
>NZ_AUEW01000022.1 GCF_000426185.1 Cellulomonas sp. URHD0024 | reverse complement strand
ACGGCGACGACCTGGATCTTCTTTGCGCGGTCGTTTCAACAACGCGGAAGCCGTAGCCCTCAGGCCGGCCTCACGGTTCGGTCTCGAAAGGGGCGTCACGCTCCTGTCCGCCACGTAGCGGCTCGCCGGATCGCACCCAATCCACGCATTCGAGCCAGTCCTCCCAAGCCGCCGGATCCGTCGGCCAACCGTCACGTTCCAGATCAGTGTCACCGATGAGTGTGATCAGGTCGTCGCCGGCCCGATGCCCGAAACGCCAGATGAACTCCGACATGGCGAGGAACGACTCCCTGGCGCTGAGCTGCTCATCCTTGCGTGAGTGACTATCGGGGGATGACATTCAGACCTCCGTTGGTGATCTCAGTCCCGTTGCGAACCTCAGCCCATGACTGCGTCCCGTCCGGGAGCTCCTTGAAGTACCTGGCAATCGAAGTTCCGTCAGGAAGCGTTGTCGTCCGTCGCAGGTTCTCTGGCGACACTGCGTCCTGAATCAATGACCGATTTTCGGCGGTGTCCTCCAGGAGGTGCCCGGCCTTGTCCCTGAATATGTGCGACGTCTCTGACCGAAATCTGATGCTTGCCAGTTCGTCTGCGGTATTTGCGGCCCCTGCACCGGCTCGAGCAAAGAAGTCAGCCGATCCCGTGTCGTCGGCCATTCGCGCGAACGCGTGCACCAGCCGGGTGCCGACGGCGGCTGCGGCCGATGAGAGTTTCACCTTCATGGCTACACGGACTGCTGTGACTGCGGCGGCGAGCCTGGGGGCCTTGGACGCAGCCCATGCTATTGCGCGTGCGCCGCCGCCGCCGATGGGGACGAAGCTGGCGACGATGCCCCCGTATCCGCCCCATTCGTAGAAGTCGGAGCAGTGGTCGACCATGTCGTCCGTTTCTCCGTTAAGCCCGTAGTTGATCAGTCTGCGGACCTGGGCGGTTGCGCCGAATGTGAGCGCGTCGCCGAACCCGGCGACCCAGTTGCTGGTGTCGTCGAGCCAGTCGAGCCCGAGGGGGTCGGTGTACTGGAGGGGGTTCCCGCCGGTGTACCCGTAGGGGTCGGCGGTGCTCTGCAGGAGGGGGTCGACGCTGAGGAACTGGGCGGTGGTGGGGTCGTAGTAGCGGCCGCGCAGGTAGAGGTAGCCGGTGGGGTCGGTGTATTCGCCGGCGTACCCGAACCGGGTCACGCCGGCGACGGACGTGGCTCCGGTGACGGTTTGCGGCTTGCCAAAGGGGTCGTAGTCGGAGTCGGCGGTGACGTGGCCGGTCGCATCGGTGGTGGTGCGGACAGAGCCGGTCAGGTCGGTGTGCAGGTAGTCGACGGCGCCGGTGGTGGTGTCGATCTGGTCCAGGGGTGCGGTGCCGTTCCCGTACACGTAGGTGTGGTCGGTGTCGGTGAGCAGCAGCGGGACCCCGGCCAGGGTGTCCCACACGTAGGTCTCGACGTCATCGCCGGTGGTGGCACTGGTGCGTAGCCCGGCGGCGTCGTAGGTGTAGGTGGTGGTGGTGCCGCCGTTGGTGATGGCGGTTAGTCGGTTGGCCTGGTCGAACCCGTGTGTGACCTCCACAGCTGTGCTCGTGCTGGCGGTGGTGCGGTTGCCGCGTGCGTCGTACCCGTAGGTGGTGGCGCCACCGTCTGGGGTGGTCATGGTGGTCAGCTGGCGGTGGGTGTCGTAGGTCAGGGTGCGCCCGTCGGGCAGCGCGGTGACCGAGCCCGCGGAGTCGAAGTCGAGGGTGCCTGCGCCGGTGCCGGTGATCTCGGCCAGGCGGCCGAGCGTGTCCCAGGTGTAGTCGGATGCGGTGGTGGTGTCGCTGGCCGGCGGTGCCCGCGGGTCGCCGGGGCGGCTGGTGTCCTGGTCGGTGAGCAGGCCGGCGTCGCTGTACCCGTAGGCGAGGTCGAGCAGGCCCTGCCCGGACTGGTTCTGGGTGGTGATGGCCAGGGTCTGACCGGTGGTGTCGTGCTGGTAGTTGGTGACGACGCCGTTGGGGTAGGTCAGGGCCGCGAGCTGCCCGTTCTCGGTGTAGTCGTAGGTGAACTCGCGGTCGGCCCAGTCGGTGACCGTGGTGAGCTGCCCGGCGGCGTCGTAGCCGTGCTGGACCTGGTCACCGTTCGGGTAGGTCAGCGTGGTCAATCGGCCGAGGTCGTCATAGGCGTACCCGACCATGGTCCCGGCCCGGTCGACCTGCGTCACCCGGCCCAGCACGTCCCGGGTGTAGGTGGTTGACCCGGCGCCGTCCGTGACATCGGTGAGGCGACCTGCCGGGTCGTAGCTGACTGTCACGTCGGGGGTTGCGTCGGAGTAGTCGGTGCTGGTGCGGCGCCCGGCGCCGTCGTAGGCGAAGGTGGTGACCGCACCGCCGGGTTGGGTGGTGGTGGTCAGGTGGCCGTCGGCGTCGTAGGCGTACCCGGTGGTCCGTCCGGCGGTGTCGGTGAACGAGGTTGCCCGTCCGGCGGTGTCGTAGGCGTACGTGGTGGTAGCCCCCGTCGCGTCGCCGGCGTGCAGCAACTGCCCGACCGGGTCGTACTGCCAGGTCAGGGTGGACCCGTCACCCCGCAGCACCTGAGTGGGGCGTCCGTCATTGTCGTAGCTGGTGGTCACGGCGCGACCGTCGGCATCCGTGACCTTGACCGGCCGACTGGCCTCGTCATAGGTGCTGGTGGTGGTGTGCCCCAGAGCATCCGTGATCGACAGGACCTGGTCGGCGGCGTCGTAGGTGTATGTGGTGCGCGCACCGGACGGGGTGATCGTGGCGGTGACCCGGTTGCCAGCGTCGTACTCGGTGCGCACCACCCGACCCAGCGGGTCACTCATCGAGACCAGTCGGCCCAGGGCGTCGTAACCGCGAGTGGTGGTCTTGCCGTCTGCGTCCGTGACGGTCAGGATCCGCCCGGCAGCGTCGTAGGTGAACGTCGTGCGGTTCCCGGCTGCGTCCACGGCCGCGAGGACCTGACCGGCCAGGTCGTACTCGGTACCGGTGAGCGCACCGGCCGGATCCGTCATCGTGACCGGGCGTCCGGCTGGGTCGTACGTGACGGTGCTGGTCGCGCCCATGGGGTCGGTCCCGGTGAGCTGACGCCCGGCCGCGTCGTAGGTGAACGTTGAGGTGAATTCGGCCTGGTCGGCGCCGGGCACGTTGCCCAGGGGGCTCGTCGAGGACAGCTGGCGGCCCAGGGTGTCGAACGTGGAGGTCGCGACCGCCCCGTCCGGCGCCGTCATGGCTGTCAGGAACCCGTGCGCGTCGTAGGTCATCGCCGTGGTGCGGCCCAGGGCATCGGTGACCGAAGCGATGGTGCCATCGCCGTTCACCACGTAGGTCGACGTGGCCCCGTCCGGCCCGGTCGAGGTCGCGAGGTTGCCGCGGTCGTCGTAGTTGAACGTGGTGGTCTCGCCGGCGGCGTTGCTGACGGTCAGCGGGTTGCCGAACTCGTCGTAGGTGCTGGTCGAGACCCGAGCGAGCGAGTCGGTCACCGAGGTCCGGTTCCCGTCGGCGTCGTAGGTGAATCGGGTGATCCGGCCGAGCGCGTCGGTGCGGGAGGCCACCTGGTTGGTGATGTCGTAGGTAAAGACGGTGGTCTGCTCGAGCGGGGTGCCGGCGGCCTTGGTCTCGGAGATGAGCTGCAGGTCGAGGTACTTCTCGACCGTGACCGACCCGTCCGGGTCGGTGATGGTGGTTTGGCCGTTGCCGTACCCGAACGTCGTGGCCCGTCCCAGCGGGTCGGTCTGCTGGGTGACCCGGTTCGCGGTGTCGTACTCGTTGGTGGTCACGCCGCCGTCGGGCGCGGTGAGGGCCAGGACCCGGTGCTGGTCGTCGTAGGTGTACTGCTTGAGCGCGCCGTCGGGGGCCTCGACCCCGATCAGGTCGCCCGCGCTTGAGTAGGTGTAGGTGACGGTGCGGCCGGTGTGGTCGCGGACGGTGGAGACGTGCGCGCCGGTCCAGGTGAGGACCAGCTCTCGGCCACGGCCGTCCTGGATGGTGCTGAGGCGTCCGGTCGGTCCGTACGTCAGGGTGTAGCCCTGGCCGTTTTGGTCGGCGACGGCGATCAGGACGCCCCCCGGGTTGAACGTGAACCACTGCTGGTGCTGGCGGGCCAGCACGAACGTGCCGTCGCTGTTGCGGGTCAGTGTGGCGTTCACCCGCGCCGGCGCGGTGTACCCGTTCGGGCCGCGGGTGAACACCACGACGCTGCCGTTCTCCTGGAGGGCCTTGATCTGCAACGCGTCGGCCAGCGGCCCGGAGCTGCCGGTCTCGGGTGCCAGGGACATGCCCAGACCCAGTGACCAGCCGTGCCCGAACGCTCCGTCCAGATCGCGTCGGGCGGTGGAGAACGAACGCTGCACGCCCAACGGCGCCCCGACCCCTGGCAGGGTCAGGTCGGTGTCCGTCTCGAAGAACTCGCCGGTGGCGGAGTTCACCGGGTCGCAGTGGCAGCGGGCCGAGTCATGCCCCGACGGGTTGAAGCCACCGTCGAGCTCGCCGGCCTCGGTGGGGCCCTGACCGGACGTGCTCAGCAGACCGCTGATCGCCCGCACGTCCAGGCTCGGGAACCGGCCGTTGTCAGGGGCCTGGGACACGTACGCGGTGTACGTGCGTGGCTGGCCCGGCGTCACGGTGACCCCGACTTGATGCGACCGGGCCGTCTGGCACGGGTAGTAGTAGATGTTGCGCTCGCAGGACGCCACGAGCTGGCCGAGGTCGTCGTAGATCGACAGGTAGTACGGGCCGGTGATGTTCGCGGACGTCGTGGCCGTCAAGAGGATCGTGTTCGGGTAGGCGCTGGGCGAGCGCGTGAGTGTGACGGTCCCGTGCCAGCCGGTATTCCTCACCCAAACCGTGTTCGAGACCGCGCGCACACCGGTGCTGGGCAGCTGCGCGGCCGGGACGTCTAGGGAGACGTACCCGGTGAAGGTCCGGGTCGCGTTGGTGGCGGTGTTCACTTGGATCTGGTGCGCCAGGTCTGCGGTCACGTTGCACGGGTTGGTGTAGGAGCGGTCCGGCTGGCAGTACGTGATGCGCTGACCGCGGTCGTCGTAGATCGACAGGTAGTACGGACCGGCGATCTTCGAGGTCGAGGTGACCGTGACGGTCGCGGTCGAGTTCTGCACGTCGACCAGCGAGCGGGAGATCTGCAGCCCGACCGTGCCCGACCACCCCGTGTTCTGCACCGAGACCGTATTGGAGACCGCGCGCACGTCGGTGCTGGGCAGCTGCTCGGCCGGGACGTCCTGGGAGACGTACCCGGTGAACGTGCGGGTCTTGTTGGTGGCGGTGTCCACACTGATCTGGTGAGCCAGCTCGGCGGTCACGTTGCACTGGTTGTAGTAGCCGGCCCTCGGCTGGCAGTAGGTGATGCGCTGACCGCGGTCGTCGTAGATCGACAAGTAGTACGGGCCGACAATCTTCGAGGTCGTGGTGACC
>NZ_AUEW01000021.1 GCF_000426185.1 Cellulomonas sp. URHD0024 | reverse complement strand
GCCCGGCGTGACCTCGTACTCCAGGTCCACACCACCAGGCAGCACATCGTCGTACTTGGCCCTGGCGCCCTTGCGACCCAGTGACTTCCCGCTGGCCCCGACCAGACCGATGCTCACCTCGGCACCATTGCGCGAGACCTGCAGCAGATCAGCCGAGTTACCCTCAGCCGCGAACCGCGGCGAGAGCGGGTGCCGATTCACCTTCCCACCACCACCGGTGTCCGGCACGACCTGCGTGGAGATCGGCTGCCACGAACCATCCGCAACCTGCACATTCGCCGGCTCGGTCGTCATCATCGTGGTGAACGTGCCATCCGGATTCGCATACACCGTCGACTTCTCACCCCGGCTCGCGACCGTCGAGCGCACCTCGTCGAAACCCTTCGGCGTCCTCGTCTTCAACGCCACCGGTTCAGGAGCCGCGACCGGAACATCGAACTGGTTCGCCGGCACCGGCGCAGACAGCTTCGCCGGCGCCTTCGACGTCAACGGCGGAACCTTCACGGGAGAAACCGCGACCGGATCCGCAGGCTTAGCCGCCGATGCCACCGGGGCGTCGACCACCACAAGCCCCGCCACCACCAAGGAAAGGCACGCGACCCAGGCAACAAACCCACCCCGGAAACCAAGATCCCAGCGCCGACGCAGACTCATGCCACTACCCCCTGGTGAACGGGCGTCCAAGGACGCACCCGTGAAACGCTATCGAGCGGAGCATCCGTGCCCCGCGAGCCGGATGAACCCTAGTGGGCGAAACCTCACACATGTGGCGCTTTTGGGAGCATTAACTCATTTGGGTGATTGTGCGGTAGAGACGGAGATTTCCGGCAGGCTGACGGATCAGCACCTGGATGCCGCCTGCGCCGCGCCCAACGCTCATGGTTCCGCGCGACTCGGACACCACGGCAGTTCCAGTTCGTGAACGACAGCCAGTCCTCGTGCGGCGGCGGGTCGAGGCGAGCTCCACGTCGGGGTCCCGACTGACGTCGACGAGGGTGCGGTCGCCGAGGGGAGCCTTCAGCGTCACGTCGACCCGTGTGAGCAGTATCTGGGCGGTGCAGCTCCCTCCGGAGGATCACCGTCAACCAGGAGGCCGCCCTGTGCCGCGGCGCTCGTCAGCGCCGTCTGTGCGGCTGCGTCGCTCGCAGGAGTCGCGAGCGCTGCCGCCTCCGCGGCGAGACGCGCGTCCGAGCGGCGAGCCTGGTAGGGGACCTTGGCAAGGCGGCGCCAGCTGTCGAAGCGCCGCACGCTCAGCTCACCGCTGTCCAGGGACGCCTGGGTCGTCCCCGGGCTCTGGGTGCCCGTCGCCGGTGTGCACCTTCCGAGCGCAGAGAAGGGTCAGCACTCCTTCTCCTTGACCCTCGGGAGGTCGTTGTACGCGGAGATGTCGAGCACGTCGCCGTCCACGTAGAACTTTCCGGCAGGCAGGTCCGTTGCCGCGGTCAGATGGTCGAGCTCGTACCCCGCTCCGAACATGCTCCCCGGGGTGTCGATCTCCACTGAGAGCCCCCCGGCGCCTGAGTAACCGCCCGTGACGCCCGACCAGTCACTGGGCGAGAGCTCGATGCCGTGCGTTGCGTCGCCAGTGAAACCGGTGGCGGACCAGACGGGAACCTCGACCGAGTTCTCGTCGTAGACCTGGGCACCGTCGAAGGTCTTGGCGCACGGCGGGACGAGTACCGTCACGACCCCCCCGTCCACGCGGATCCCGATCGGTGGAGGGACGGGATGGTCCACCCCGCACGAGGTGAGAATGAGGCACGCGACCGCCAGCGCTACGCGCGATCTCGCGCCGAACGACATCTACGACCTCCTGAGGGTGGACCGAGCCGGCTTCATTTCGTGCACGCGAAGCACTCGTCATAGTGCCCGTCTCGCAGATTCGCCTCGATCTCGAACTTGTTGTGGCACGGGTTGATGCCCGCCATGAAGTACTTCGGCGCGAACGCGAGTCCTCCGTCCGTCCACTGCTTCACGTGCACGAGCTCGTGCCTGATCCGCGACGCATCTGTGTACTCGTTCCCCTTCGGAGCGACGTAGGTCGTTCCCAGCGTCGTCCCACCACGCGCATACGCATGCCCCCAACCGCCCTGGCAGATCCTCAGCCCGGACTTCACCTTGCAGGTTCCGCCGGTGATCGTCGAGTACGTCGCAACTGTCCGGCCGATGGCCTGCGCCTGCTTGTGCTTCGAGCCTCTGTGGAACCAGGACTGGAAGGACAGCCAATCGCCACCAGGCCTGCTGGACCGCCCGTCAAGGTCGAAGAGGTTGATCGGATCGGTGGGGTACACGTAGTCGTTGTCCACGCCACCGTCGACGGGGTCGACGGAAAGGAACCGGCCCAGAGCGCCGACATCGACCCGTGCGCCCATCTCCACGGCCGCGATCGTGCTGATGTGCTCGTACATCTTGCGGTGTTGGCCGGCCCAGGCGAAGTCCACGTTGGACGGCAGGTTGTCCCCGACCGAGTCCTCGGCCTTGGGCGTGCCCATCACCTTCGTGGACGGGTCGAGCACCTGACCGAACGGGTCGTACGTCGTCAGCGTGCCGATCCGGGCCCCAGTAGAGCCGGCAACCAGGATGACGTCACCGTGCACGTTCGGGTACGACCAGGTCGAGGTCCCCGAGGTCGGGATGGTCACGAGAACGCCTCCCGGCAACGCGAGCTGCCGCTGCACGACCGTGTTCGACGTGTCCATCACGATGTCCGCGGTGTCAGCGCCAGACAGGTACCCGTAGTGGACGGCGGTCGTACCGACGTCCTGACCGGAGCGGGCGATGATCCGGTCATGGGCGTCTCGCTGGTACGTGACGAACGAGCCCGAGGTCATCGTCGTCGAGATGTGCCGGCCCGAGCTGTCGTACGCAAGCGTCTGGTCGGCGAGCTGGGTCGTGTTGCCCTGGGCGTCGTACCGCAGGTTGGTCGTGCTCAGGCTTGTGCCCGTGACGGGGCTGGCGCCGGCGACCGGGTTGGCGACCGTCGTCGAGACGAGGCGGTCAGACCAGTCGTAGCAGGACGCCGTCGTGCGCGCTGTCTGCCCGGTGGGGGTGTCCGTCAGCAGCGTGCGGTTGCCGTCGCGGCCTGCAGCGGTGTTGGCGCCGCAGGTGCCCGACTGGGCGAAGCCGTACTCCAGCTTGTGGCCGGGGATGTCCGCACGCGTCAACCTGCCGGCACCGTCGTACGTGTACGCCGCGCTGGAGACAGTGGTCCCGTCTGTCACGTTGTCGGTCAGGACACGGCCTGCGCGAGAGCGCACGACCTCGTCGGACACCGTGGGTGATCCGACGAACTGGTGGGTCACCTTCGAGATCGCACCGGCACCAGATCTGGCGAAGGTCGTCGACGTCCCGTTGCCGGCTGTGTTCGTGCCCGTGGGGTAGGAGACGCTCACGACATCGCCTCGGTCGTAGGTGACGTCGGCGATCGTCGCGGTTCCCTCCAGGACCGTCTTCACCTGGCTGTCCGCGTTGTAGGTGAAGCCTGAGGTGTACGACTGCACGACGCCACTCTTCGACGTCACGGTGGTGGTCGAACCAGAGGCACGGCCGGCAGCGTCGTAGGTGGTGACCGTCTTGACGCCCCACACGTCGGTGTAGGACACGGTCCGGCCGAGCAGGTCGATCTTCGTGGTGATAGTGCCCCCGTTCGTCGACCCGACCGAGGAGTCGGAGACCGAGGTGGTCAGCGGGTCACCCCCGACGGCGTACGACGAGGTCACGGTGCGTGTTCCGGACGTCCCGGGATACGTCACCTTCGTGGTGCGACCCCGACTGTCGTACGTCGTGCACGACCAGGCCGTGTCACCAGACGTCTTGCTGCCTACGGCTCGGCCGTAGTTGTCGTAGAGGGCACTGGTCACCACCGGAGACCCGGTGCTGGGCGACGGGCTGGTCGTGGTCTTGGGCAGGCCGGCGGGCTTGGCGCCCGCGGGGACGGAGCAGGCGTTCTCCTGGACGTCCGTCGCGGAGTAGTACGTGTACGTGGTCCCCCGGACCGCATCCAGTGTCCCGGACGCGGTGGCCGCGGGCAGCCAACGGCCGGTACGCCGGCCGAACCCCACGCCAGGAGCCTCGAAGGCGGTCGTCGTGGTCAACGCGAGACCTGTGGGGTCCTCCGTCGTGGTCACGGCCTGACCGAGCCACGGGCTCGAGCCATATCCGGTGCGGGTCAGCTGAGCGGGCACCTGCGCCGAGGCCACGGCGGGCGTGCCCGTGGGAACCGCCGCCGGTGCACCGTCGTCAGTGGTGGTGCTGGTGACGAGCCCGTAGTCAGGCGTCAGTGCGGAGTCGGGGATCGGGCCTGTCGTGACCCCTGGACCGGACCAGGACAGATTGAGAGAGCCCGGGTTGGTGCTGTTGACGTAGTCGACCCGGATACGTGCCCATCCCGGTGCCGACCGGACGACGTCGGAGGTGTTTGTCGCGCCGGTGGGCGGGGCGAGCACGCGGATGTTGTCGATCCACACCTGGACCTGGTCGTCGCCGCCGCCGGTGAGCGTGTACGTACCGGCTTGCGGGAACTTCACCAGTCCGGTCAGGCGCGCGCCCCACGGGGCCGCCGTGATGGCGGGATCGGGCATCGCGGCAGCCCAGCTCTTGCTGAGAGTGCCAGTGCCCAGGCCCAAGCCGAAAGCCTTGGGCGGCCCGGCCAGCGAACCGCTGTAGTACGCGACGTTCAGGCCGGGCATCCCCTCGTCGTATCCCGTCGTGGTGTGCGCAGTGGTCGCGGCGCAGCTCGGGACGGGACGTCGGTCCGCCCCGAAGCAGGACGCGTCGGCGGGTCCGAACGTCTCGGTCGGCCGGTCGCGGTCGTCGTAGATCTTTGTCGACATCCGGCCGAGCGGATCGGTCATCGACAGGACCAGGTCCTTGGCGGGGTCCCAGACCTGCTTGGAGGCGGCGCCGCTGGATGTCGCGTCCGTGAGTGTGCGCCAGGCGTTGTCGAAGGTGACTGTGCGCGCGTGCCCGGAGATGCCCGTGCGGTCCACGTTCGTGGTGGTTGCGTTCGAGTAGTCGAGCGTGGTCGCGAGCCGGCCCGCTGCGGTGACGCCGTCGGCGGCAGGCAGGGTGATCGTCTTGGCCTTGGGCGACTTCGCGGCGAGGTTGTCGTAGGCGACCTGGATCTTGCTGCTGTCGGTCGCAGTTCGCGTCGCGTCGGCTGCGAGCCAGTCGGTGATCATCGGGGTCCGCAGGGCAGTCAGCTCACCGGTGGCGGCGTATTCGAAGTCGGTGACCTCGTTGCCGGGGTCGATCATGCGGACCAGTCGACCGTCGGAGTTGTAGCGCAGCCAGGTCGACTCCCCGACGCCAGTGCCGGAGGCCGGCGGGTAGACGATCCGGCACGCCATTCCGGGTGGTGCCAGGGCGTCGGCCGGGCAGGCCGGCGCAGTTCCGCCCTCGGGCGCTGGGTCGCCGGAGTACAAGAACTGCACCTGCTTGCCGGACCCCCGATCGGTCACGGAGTCGAGCTGTCCCGTCGCGGGACGCCAGACGAACTTTGGCGTGGCGATGTTCTTGGCGTCGCCCGGTGGGGTCGACGACTCGAGCCGGCCGTTGGTGCCGAAGACGTAGACGGTTCCGTCCTCGTCGGTCAGGTTCACCAGGCCGGCACCGGACAACGCCAGGACGCTGAACTCGCCCGACGGGGGCGCGTACCCGCCCTCGGACTTCTTGGTGTACGTGTGGGTCGTGCCGGTGACGTCGGTGAGCACGACAGTGGTGGCCTGGATGTCGGCGGATGCGTACTCGCCGCTGTTGCCGGCCAGGGCTGTGGACGAGGACCACCCGGAGGGAAGGGTCTCGAAGGTCGGGGACAGCCAGCTCGATGGGACGATGATGCCGTTGGGGTAGCCCGGGCCCTTGGCCCACAGCTGGAA
>NZ_AUEW01000020.1 GCF_000426185.1 Cellulomonas sp. URHD0024 | reverse complement strand
CCGTTGGCCGTCGAGTTGTCCCGCACGTCCAGCGCCTTGCCGCTCGACGCCGAAGTGATCCGGTACGTCGAACCGGAGACCACCGTGCAGGACCCGGCCGTCGGCGGAGTCGTCGTGGTGGGCGTCGGGGTCGGGGTCGTTGTCGGCGTGACCGTCGGCGTCGGCGGCGTCGTCGACGGGGTCGTCCCGGTCCCGGCCCAGGTGAACGTCGCCATGGCGCCGGCGGGCAGGTTGTAGCCGAAGGACGTCCCCTGGTAGGAGACCTTGAAGTCCTGGGCGGCGCCTCCGGTGTTCAGCGCCACCAGCGCGATGGTGCCGTCGGTGTTGCGGAACGCCACGTTCTGGACCCCTCCGTCGCCGAAGCCGGTGGAGCTGATGCGCACGGCACCGGGCTTGACGAACGTCGAGAGGTGTCCGAGGACGTAGTACTCGGCGTTCGTCGTGTAGCTGCCGCCGGAGGTGGTGACCACACCCGTGCAGTTGGTGCAGCTGCCGATGACCGGTCCGTGGTTGGCGTCGAGCGCCAGGTTCCAGGTGGTCACCGTGCGGGACCAGTTCCGGACGGCATTGATGGCCAGGTTGGTGCCCTGCCACTTGAGGGAGTCGGCGAAGGTGTTGCCTGACTCGATGCCGGAGCACTCGGTGAAGAAGATGTCCTTGGTCGGGAAGGCGTTGCGCACGGCGTTCTGGGCGGAGGGGTCACCCGCGTAGCAGTGCCATGCCGAGCCGACGACGGAGGAGCCCGCGTTGTTGAGCACGTCGGTGGCGTACCCGGTGTTGTCCCAGTTGTGGTCGTAGGCGAGGATCTTGGTGGACAGTCCCGCCGCCGTCAGCTTCGGGGCCAGCAGCTTGACGATGTCGGCCTGCTGGCTGCTCGACATGAGCATCCCGGGGTAGCCGCCGGGCGAGTACAGCGGTTCGTTCTGCAGGCTGAGGTAGGACACCGGCACGCCCTGGGCCTGGTACGCCTGCACGAACTTGACCAGGTAGTCGGCGTACGTCGCGTTGTACGTCGTCTGGAGCGACCCGCCGATGAGGGCGTTGTTGGTCTTCATCCAGCCTGGTGCGCTCCACGGGCTGGCCATGACCGTCAGGGCCGGGTTGAGCTGCCTGGCCTGCTTGATCAGCGGGATGATCTGGTCGAGGTCGTGGGCGATGCTGAACCGCGACAAGGTCGGGTCGGCGGCGCCGTCGTCGTACGTGTAGAAGGACCGCGAGAAGTCCGAGGCGCCGATGGGCTGGCGCAACCAGCTCAGGCCGATCCCGGTCGAGGGGTTGAACAGCGCGTTCATGATCTGGTCCCGCTGCGGTGAGCTCGCGATGTTCGACGCCGCGGCGTCCGTGAGCGATGCCCCGAACCCGACCATCGACTGGTAGGTGGTCGCCGGGTCGACGGTGATGACGGAGCCGCTCCCGCCGGCGCCGAACGTGACGTCCGCCTGCTTCGCCAACAGCTTCCCGCGGTCTGGCGTGGTGACCCAGACGCTCGCGGACGTCGCGGCGTGGGCGGGTGCTGCCTGGGCAAGCGCTATGGCTCCCAGCGCGACCGCCAGGGCGGCACTGGTGGCCACCGCCACGGTGCGCGGTGATCGCGCGTCCGCTGTTCTTCGCATCGTTCCTCCAGAGGGGTGCGTGCCTCGGGGACGGCTGTGTCCACGAGCCCGTGCCCGCGTCCCGGTCCTGCTCGGGAGCGAGTACGTGATGGGTGGTGCAGGCACGGCGGCCGGCCGCGAGGGGGCACGGCCGACCGCCGGGCTCGACGGACTAGCGGTAGAGGCGGACGTCGGCGAGGCTCCACCAGTTGCCGGCGTCGGCGGTGGTGGTGATCCGCAGGTAGCGGGCGAAGGTCACGCCGGTGTCGACCGTGGTGAGCTGGCCGGTGGCCGCGCCCGTGGCCACGGTGTGCCAGCGGGTGCCGTCACGGCTGGTCTCGAGCTGCCAGCCGCGGGCGTAGTCGCCGAGGCTGTCCCCGGAGTCGATCGCGACCTGACGGAACAGCTGCCCGCGGCCGAGGTCGACGGTCAGCGACTGGCCGGGCGTCTGGCCTTGTCCGCTGGACCAGCGGGTGGACGCGTCCCCGTCCACGGCGAGTGCGGCGTCGGCCGGAGCGGAGGTCGCGGTCGCGGTGGCACCCGACAGGTCCAGCTGGGTGCGGTGGTCGGTCAGCGTGCGCGATGCAGGCCAGGTGAAGGTGGCCAGCGCGCCGCCGGGCAGCGTGTACTCGAACCGCCGGTCACCGACCGCGACCGCGAAGCTGCGCGGGTCGTCGTTCTCGTTGTGCACCACCAGGGCCGTCGATCCGTCGGGGTTGCGGAACGCCACGTCCATGATCTGTCCGTTCCATCCGGTGGTGCCGAACGACGTGGAGCCGATGCGCACGGCGCCGGGCTTCACGAACTTGGAGAGGTGGCCGATCGTGTAGTACTCGGCATCGGTGCGGACGGTGCCGTCGGCCTGGACCGTGAGCAGGCCGGTGCAGGTGTCGCAGCCGCCGAGGTGCGGGCCGCCGTCCTCGCGCAGGGCGATGTTCCAGTTCACGACCGACTTCGCCCAGTTGCGGGTGGTGCCGATGGCGATCGTGCGGGCGTGCCAGGTCAGCGTGCCGCGGAAGATCTGCTCGGGGGTGTCCGTCGCACCGTGCGAGCCGGAGCACTCGGTGAACCAGATGCCCTTCTTCGGGTAGGCGTCGTGCAGCGCGGTCTGCGCGCTCGGGTCGCCGGAGTAGCAGTGGTACGCAGTGCCTGCGACCCACTTCGCGGCGGGCCCGGACAGCACCTGGTACGGGTAGTCGGTGGCCGGGTCCTCACCGGGAGGGGTGTTCGCGACGTCGTTCGGGTGCTCGGTCCAGTTGTGGTCGTAGGCCAGGATCTTCGTGCGCGGGCTGGCCTTCTTGAGGAGCGGGCCGAGCGCGAGGATGACCTTCTCCTGCTGCGCCACAGGCATGTCCGTGCCGGGGTAGCCGCCGGGGGTGCGGTTCTGCGGCTCGTTCTGAACGCTCAGGAAGTCGATCGGCACCCCGGCCGCGGTGTAGGCCTGCACGAACTTCACGAGGTACCGGGCGTAGGCGTCGTAGACGGCGGGGTCGTCCTTGAGCCGGCCGCCCACGAGCGAGTCGCCGGTCTTCATCCACGCAGGCGGGCTCCACGGCGTGGCCATCACGGAGAGCTCTGGGTTGAGCTGCTTGGCCTGGCGCAGCAGCGGCAGGATCTGCGCCTCGTCGTGCGCTATGGAGAAGTGCGCGAGCGGGAAGTCGGTCGCGCCCGGCGCGACGTCGTCGTACGTGTAGTGCTCAGCCGCCGCCGTGAAGTCCGAGGAGCCGACCGGCTGCCGCAGGAAGCTGACGCCGATCCCGTCGCGCGACCCGAACAGCGACCGCATCGCGGAGTCGCGTTGCCCCCGGGGCAGCCCCGCGAGCAGCGCGGCCGACGAATCCGTGATGGACGCTCCGAAGCCGTCCATCGTCTGGAAGCGCTGGTCCGGGTCGACCACGATCGTGCTGAGGTCCGAGCGACCCTCGCTGAACGACACCGGCGCCTGCGGTGCCAGCAGCTGCGCACGATCGGGGGTGGTCACCCAGACCCGCGCCTGAACCTCTCGACCGTGGCCACGGGCCCCGTCGTCGGCCATCGCGGGTGACATGGGGATCGCCACGACGGCGGCGGCCGTCGCCGTCGCCAGACATGCCAGGACGGTTCTTCTCATCGCCGACTCCTCGTTGAGCGGAAGGACATGACGGCCGTCTGTACATCGACGGGGGCTCATGTAACAATGTGTAACGGATGGGGTGATCTGCTCGTACCGGACATACCCTGACGTTCTGCCACGCGCTTGTCAACGCGTCGCTGTGCCCTGACCGGGGGATGCGCGCTTCTGGAACAAAGGTGTAACTAACGTGCCGACCTCGTCCCGCAGCACCGTCCGTCAGATCGCGGCCGACACAGGGGTCTCCATCGCGACGGTGTCGCGCGTGCTGAACGGGCACACCAACGTCGCGCCCGACACCCGCGCGATGGTGGAGGCCGCGATCGCCGCCCGGGGCCCTGCGGTGCTCGCTCCGCGCCGGGGCCCGGCGGGGCGCACCGGTCCGGTCTTCGTGAGGTGCCCGTACGTGCTGAGCGACTACTTCGGTCTGATCGTGTCGTCGGTCACCGAGACGTTGCGCATGCACGAGCGTGACGTGCTGCTCGACGCCGGCGAGTCGTCGCAGGACCGCCATCCGCTCGCCTCGCTGTCCGCACGCGCCGTCGCGGGGGCGATCCTGATCCTGCCGCCGGAGTCGCCGTCCGAGCTCCTCGGCCTGCGTCGTCGCGGGCTGCCGTTCGTCATCATCGATCCGCGGACCGCCCCGCCGCCCGACGTCGCAGCCGTCTCGGCGGCGCACGTCACCGCGGCCATGCGGCTGACGACCCACCTCCTCGAGCTGGGCCACCGCCGCATCGGGGTCATCGCGGGACCGCAGGACTGGTTGGCGGGCAGCGATCGGCTGGCGGGCCACCAGGCGGCGATGGGTGGCGCGGGGATCCTGACCGATCCGGAGCTCACCCGAGTCGTGCCCCCGACCCTCCTGCAGGGCGAGGAGGCCGCCGGCGAGCTGCTCGACCTGCCGCGACGCCCCACCGCGC
Source organism: Cellulomonas sp. URHD0024 (assembly GCF_000426185.1). Lineage (GTDB taxonomy): Bacteria > Actinomycetota > Actinomycetes > Actinomycetales > Cellulomonadaceae > Cellulomonas. The sequence continues at coordinate 1,498 of NZ_AUEW01000020.1, read as the reverse complement.
TCGTGTGCTTCAACGACAAGATCGCCGTCGGGGCGATGGCTGCCGCGCGCGCGCGCGGGCTGCGCACACCGCAGGACGTCTCGATCACCGGTTTCGACGACATCGACGTCAGCCGCGCCACCACCCCGCAGCTGACCACGGTCCGGCAGCCGCTCGAGGAGATGGGCCGAACGGCGGTGACGCTGCTGAACCGGCTCATCAACCAGGAGAAGGTGGAGGCCTTGCACATGGAGCTCGCGACCGAGCTGGTGGTCCGAGGCTCCACGGGAGAGGCGCCTCCGACGCCCTGAGCGTCACGCGGGAACCACCGCAGCACCGCGGTCCGGCCCGGCTGACGAACCGCGCGCCACCAGCTCGACCGGAACCTGCGTCTCCCCGAGGGGCACACGCCGGCGCGCGAGCTGGTCGATCAGCAGCGTGGCGCCCAGTCGTCCGAGCGCCTCCAGCGGCTGCTGGACGGTGGTGAGCCGCGGGACGGTTGCGCGGCTGAGCTCGTAGTCACCGAACCCGGTCACGACCAGGTCGTCCGGCACGGACAGGTCCAGCTCGGCAGCAGCCTGCATCGCCCCCGCGGCAAGTCTGTCGTCGAGGCAGATGAGCGCGGTGGGCGGCGTGCGCTGCTCGAGCACCCATCGCGCGACCTCCCGGCCGTGATCGAGCGTCGACGTGAGCAGCTGCAGGTGTGCCGGCACGACGGACACGGTCGCGCCCGCCGGGTTCAGCTCGGACATCAGGCCGTCCATCCGGCGTGCGTACATCAGTCCCTCGCACGTCCCGCCGAGCAGCGCGACGCGTCGGTGCCCGCGGCCGAGCACGTGCCGGGCGACCAGCCGTCCGGCCTCCCGATGATCTGCGACGACCGACGTCACTCCAGCAGGCGGAGCCCGCCGGGGATCCACCACCACCGCCGGCAGTCCGCTCGGCCGAGTGGCGAGGAGGCTGTGGCAGGTCTGCGAGGGCTGGACGAAGAGTGCTCCGGCGACGCCCCTGCGCGGGTCGAGGATCCCCGGCCCGCCCGCGACGTCCACGTGCTCGCCGACGCTGAGCCAGACCGGCCAGCCGCTGCGTTCCAGCACGTCGGCCGCCGCCGAGACCAGGGGGCCGACGTGCTCGTCCATCGGCTGCGGGCAGCGCAGCAGGACGGTGGCGGTCGTCTGGTCGTGCATCCTGCGGGGTATCGGAGCCCCTCGACCCAGCCGGGCGATGGCGCGGTTGACCTGGTCCGCGGTGCGAGGTGGCACGTGCGGCGCCGAGTTGAGCACCCGGTGGACCGTCGCCGAGGAGACTCCCGCCTCGGCGGCCACCTGCGCCAGCGTGACAGGTCGACGGGGCGTTCCCAGGCTCACGTCGTGCTCCGCTCGAGAGTTCGGCCAGGTGCGCTCGGTGGGCAGGGGCGGCCGTGGGGTCGTCCCTGCCCACCGGGTCAGGCGGTCAGCTCACCGCGGTGAGGGTCCACCGCTGGTTGGCGCCACCGGACAGGTCCCACTGCTGGATCCCG
>NZ_AUEW01000019.1 GCF_000426185.1 Cellulomonas sp. URHD0024 | reverse complement strand
GGGTACTGGTTGTCGCCGTCCGTGTTCACGACGATGTCCGCCCCGTGCGCCAACGCGTAGTCCACGCCGTCACGGAACGACCGGGCCAGGCCCATGTTGCGGGCGTGGTGCACGAAGTGCGTGACGCCGAGGGCACGGGCGACCTCGACGGTGCGGTCCGTCGAGCCGTCGTCGACCACGAGGATCTCGACCTGGTCGACGCCCTCGATGACGCGTGGGATCGACGCCAGCACAGCCGGGAGCGTCGTCTCCTCGTTGAGGCACGGAACCTGGATGAAGACCTTCATGACCGTCCTGTCGCCACGTCACCTGCAGCACCGGCGCGGCCGCCGTGCGGGCCCGACGATGCTACCTGCGACATCGGCACGAGACGCACGCCGGGTCCGCCCGACGACGGCCGGGCCGGTCACGCGGGCGCAGGCCGTCAGGCGCGACGGCTTCAGGCTCGGAGCAGCGCGAGGTCGTGGTCGACCATGCGTCCGACGACCTCCTCGAAGCCGATCGTCGGCTGCCACCCCAGCTCGGCCTTCGCGCGGCTCGCGTCGCCCACGACGTCCGAGGCGTCCACCGGTCGGACGAACTGGGGGTCGACCCGCACGTGCGCGCGCCAGTCGTCGATGTGCGCCCGCGCGAAGGCGGCCTCGACGAACTCCGCGACGGAGCGGGTCTGGCCCGACGCGATGACGAAGTCGCCGGGGTGGTCGTGCCGCGCGGCCCGGACCATCGCGTCGACGTAGTCCTCCGCCCAGCCCCAGTCACGTCTCGCGTCGAGGTTGCCGAGCGAGAGCACACCCTCCCCCGAGACGGCGATCCGGGCCGCCCCGGCGGTGATCTTGCGGGTGACGAACGCCATCGGGCGGAGCGGGGACTCGTGGTTGTAGAGCACGCACGACGAGACGGCGAGACCGCGCGAGCGGTAGATGCCCGCCATCTGGTGGGCGTACGCCTTGGCCGCCCCGTAGGGAGACACGGGCCGGATCGCGGTGTGCTCGTCCTGCGGCGACCGGTCCGGGATCCCGAAGATCTCCGACGACGAGGCGTGGACGACCCGGACCTGCCGCCCGGTCGCCTCCTGCACCTGGTGCGCGGCCTCGAACAGCGCCACGGCACCCACGCCGGTGACCTCGCCCGTCGTCACCGGGTGCTCCCACGAGTACGCGACCGACGAGATGCCGGCCAGGTTGTAGACCTCGTCCGGCGCCACCGTCGCGAGGATCCGGGCGAGGCCGGGACCGTCCCGGACGTCGGCGACGTGCACGTGGACCTCCGGCGGCCGCTCGGCACTCGATGCCGTGACGTCGTCCTGGTCGCGGACCAGCCCGTGCACCTCGACGCCCTCGGCGACGAGCCGCCGCGCCAGGATGGTGCCGTCCTGCCCCGTGACCCCGGTGACGAAAGCCCTGGTCACCGTCTCACCTCCCCGCAAGCCGACGCTGCTCCTCGAGGTCGTGCTCCACCATGAGCGTCACCAGACCTTGGAAGTCGACCTCGGGCTTCCAGCCGAGCACCGCTCGTGCCTTGGACGGGTCGCCGACCAGCATGTCGACCTCGGCCGGGCGCATGAACGCCGGGTCCAGCCGGACGTACGGGGTCCAGTCGTCGATGTCGACCGCCCGGAACGCCAGATCCAGCAGGTCGCGGATCGAGTGGGTCTGCCCGGTCGCGACCACGTAGTCGTCGGCCTCGGGCTGCTGCAGCATGCGCCACATCGCGTCGACGTAGTCGCCGGCGTATCCCCAGTCGCGCTTGGCCTCCAGGTTGCCGAGCACGACCTCCTCCTGCAGGCCCAGTGCGATGCGGGCGACGGCGATGGAGATCTTCCGCGTGACGAACTCGGGTCCGCGCCGGGGCGACTCGTGGTTGAACAGGATGCCGGAGGAGGCGTGCATCCCGTACGACTCGCGGTAGTTGATCGTCATGTAGTGGGCGAACACCTTGGCCACCCCGTAGGGCGACCTGGGCCACAGGAGCGTCGACTCGCGCTGTGGCACCTCCTGCACCTTGCCGAACATCTCCGAGCTCGACGCCTGGTAGACGCGGATCCGGGACGGCTCGCCGCGCGCGAAGAGCCGGACGGCTTCGAGGAGGTTGAGCACCCCCATGCCGGTGACCTCGGAGGTCACCCGAGCGTTCTCCCACGAGTAGGCGACGAACGAGATCGCGCCGAGGTTGTACAGCTCGTCCGGCTGAGCGATCTCCAGGGCGCGGAGCAACGACGACATGTCACCCAGGTCGCCGGTGAGGAGCCGCACGCCGGGCACCGTCTCCTCGACGAGCGCGCGCTTCGGGTTGTTCTGACCGCGCACCAGGCCGTAGACGTCGTACCCCTTGGCGAGCAGCAGCTCGGCGAGGTACAGGCCGTCCTGACCGGTGATCCCGGTGATGAGAGCGCTAGGCATGGCGCCACCCTAGCCACCGACGGCGGCCGCCATCGCCGGGTCCGCGGCCGGCTACCGCGTCGGCGGCCGGCACGTCGGTACGGCAGACTGTCCACCCATGCGCGGAATCATCCTGGCCGGCGGCTCCGGTACCCGTCTGCACCCCATCACGCTCGGCGTCAGCAAGCAGCTGGTCCCCGTGTACGACAAGCCGATGATCTACTACCCGCTGTCGACGCTCATCCTGGCGGGGATCCGGGACGTGCTGGTCATCACGACCCCGCACGACGCCGAGCAGTTCCGGCGTCTGCTCGGTGACGGGTCGCAGTTCGGCATCAACATCACCTACACGGTGCAGGCCGAGCCGAACGGGCTCGCACAGGCCTTCGTCCTGGGTGCCGACTTCATCGGCTCGGACTCCGTGGCGCTCGTTCTCGGCGACAACATCTTCTACGGGCCCGGCCTCGGTGCCCGGCTGCAGCGGTTCGAGCAGATCGACGGTGGCGCGGTGTTCGCCTACCGCGTCGCCGATCCGACGGCGTACGGCGTCGTGGAGTTCGACGACGAGGGCCGCGCACTCTCGCTCGAGGAGAAGCCGGTGGCGCCCAAGAGCAGCTACGCCGTCCCGGGCCTGTACTTCTACGACAACGACGTCGTGGCGATCGCCCGCGACCTCGCCCCGTCGGCGCGCGGCGAGTATGAGATCACCGACGTCAACCGGACCTACCTCGAACAGGGCCGACTGCAGGTCGAAGTCCTCCCACGCGGCACGGCCTGGCTCGACACGGGGACGTTCGACTCGCTCGTCGAGGCCTCGGACTACGTGCGCACGATCGAGCACCGGCAGGGGCTGAAGATTGGAGCGCCCGAGGAGGTCGCGTGGCGGCGAGGCTTCCTGTCCGACGACGGCCTGCGGGCACGGGCCGAGACGCTCGTGAAGTCCGGGTACGGCACCTACCTGCTCGGTCTGCTCGACGCCGACCGCCCCTGACGGCCACCGTCCGGTACCGCGAAGGGATCGCTCGCCGATGAAGAACGAAGACTCGTGGCGGCCGACGAAGTTCGTCCGCCACCGCACCAGCTGGCGTGGGTCCCGGGACCAGCGCGAGCTGTCCCTCGCGTCACGAGTGACGGGCGACCTGCAGGCGGCCGCGTACGGCGACGCGCTCGCCACGTACGCGCACGGCGACCTGGTCGACCTCGGATGCGGCCACGTCCCCGCCTACGCCATGTACCGCGAGCACGTCGACACCGTCACGTGCGTCGACTGGCCGAACAGCCCGCACCCCAGTCCGCACCTCGACCTCGAGGCCGACCTGACCGACCCGCTGCCGTTCCCCGACGAGGCGTACGACACGGTCGTCCTGACGGACGTCCTCGAACACCTGCCCTACCCCGACGGGCTCGTCGGCGAGATCGCGCGCGTGCTGCGGCCGGCGGGCGTGCTCGTGCTCGGTGTGCCCTTCATGTACGGCCTGCACGAGCAGCCGCACGACCATCACCGGTACACCGAGCACAGGCTGCGCCTGTTCTGCACCGATCACGACCTCGAGGTCGTCGAGCTGTACCCGTACGGCCGCCACGACGCGGTCGCGCTGGACCTGACGGCGAAGCTGCTCGCGTCGTCGCGCCTGACGCGCCCGGTCGCGGCCCTGCCGGCCGCGGTCGCCTCGATGCGGCGGCCGTCCCGGACGACGACGCCGCTGCCCCTCGGCTACGTGCTCGTGGCGCGCAAGCCCGCGGCCCGCCCGGACCCGTCCGCCGGCTGATCGAGGATCCCCAGGAGCACCTGTCGGTAGAGTCCGCCGACGGCGTCGGCGGAGTAGCCCTCGGCGCTCTGCTCGGCCGCGCGGCCCAGCGCGTCGCGCCTGTCCTCCGCACCGCCCAGCGCGCGCAGCGCCTCGGCGAGCGCGCCGGCGTCACCGCTCGGCACGACCACACCACTGACCCCGTCGCGTACGGCCTCGTCGAGGCCGGGCAGGTCCGAGACGACGACCGCGCAGCCGGCAGCCATGGCTTCCAGGAGCGCGACAGGGAGACCGTCCTGGTCACCGCTGGGCGCCACCACCGACGGGAACACGGCGATGTCGGACTCCGCGTAGGCGGACATCAGGTCCGGCCTGCCCAGCTGACCCGCGAACGTGACATCGAGCCCGGCGGCCGCCGCCTCGAGCGCACCCCGCTCCGGCCCGTCGCCCACGACCAGCAGAGGCCAGCGCTCGTCGTCGGGCAACCGTCGCAGGGCGTCGAGCAGCACGCCGAGACCCTTCTTCTCGACGAGCCGACCCACGAACAGGAGCCGTCGGCTGCGAGCGCCCGGCTCCCGGCGCCTGACCGACTGCAGGTCGGCTCCCATGGGCAGGAGCGAGACCGCGTCGGGGTCCGCGCCGAGATCGACGACCCGCCGTCGCATGTCGGCGTTCATGACCGTCACGTGCGCCGCGCGTGCGACCGCCCGGGCCTTCAGCATCTTCGCCGGGCCCGATCCGAGGGCGTACAGGTCGCCGCCCAACGTCGTGAGCAGGACGGGGATGCGGCGAGGCACGGCCAGCATGACGAGGCCCTGCGGCACGATCCAGTGCGCGTGCACGACGTCCGGCCGGAACCGACGAACGGCCCGACGGACCGCGACGACCTCGGCAAGGAAGAACCCCGGCACCTGCAGCCAGCGCCAGGGCCGGGCTCGCAGGTTCTCGAGGATGGCGCCGTCGGCGAGGTCCTCCCAGCGGGAGGGGAAGTACGCGAAGCGCCGCACCCGGAGCGGACCGTCGAGCGACACCCTCGGCGCTCCGGGTATCCTCGGCACCACGACCAGCGTCTCGAACGCCTGTGCCTCACGTTCCGCGAGGTCGCGGACGAACGCCGGCACACCGTCACCCGTCTGCGCGGGGTACGTCGAGGCCACGACCAGCAACCGCGGACGACTCATGGGCGTCGGCACCGAGCGAAGGGCAGCATGCACACACGATCCCACAGCACGGTCGGGGTCGTCGGCCGGGGCTTCCTCGGCAGCGCGGTGCTTGCCAGGCTCGAGCGGGACGGCCGTCGAGCGGTCGCGCTCGACCGCGCCAACCCGTCGGTGGTCGACGACGCGCTGTCGCCGGAGCTCGCGGAGGCGTACGCCGTCGGACCGCTGACGCTGGTCTGGGCTGCGTCGGTCAGCAACCTGAGCATCGCGGCGGCCCGACCGGACCGGGCGCGGACCGACGTCGACCGGTTCGCCGAGTTCCTCGGGGCCGTCGCCCGCGACGCGCCGACTGCTCGCGTGGTTCTGCTCAGCTCCGGCGGCACCGTCTACGCCCCGGGCACGCCGCCCTTCACCGAGGCGAGCCCGACGGGTCCGACGACGCAGTACGGACAGTCGCGGCTCAGGATGGAGCGCATGCTCGTCACCTCCGACGTCGAGGGGACCGTGCTCAGGATCGCGAACGTCTATGGTCCCGGCCAGCCGGCGCGTGCCGGGCAAGGAGTCGTGGCCCATTGGCTCGCCGCCGCCGCGGAGGGCCGCCCGGCGGTGGTCTTCGGTGGGCTCGAGGTCGTCAGGGACTTCGTGTACGTGACGGACGTCGCCGATGCCATCGTCCGGGCCGGCGACGAGCCGCGCGCGGCGGGGTCGGTCCTCAACGTGGGGTCGGGCCGGCCGGTCGCGCTCCGCGAGGTGTGGGAGGCGGTGGGCGCCGCGGTCGGGCGGGACGTGCAGCTCGACGTCCGGCCGGCGCGTCCGATCGATGTGCCGGCGACGTGGCTCGACCCCGAGCTCATGCGTGCCACGACCGGCTGGACCGCAGGGACGCCCCTGCGCGTGGGCGTTGCCGCGCAGTGGGCTGCGTTGCGCGAGACTGTCGCTCGACCGTGACGGACCTGCACGAGGGGCGGCCGACGCGTCGCTCTTCCTCCCGGCTCGTCCGCGTGCTCAGACCGGTCGCCCTCGTCGTCGTGCTGGGTTTCGCGACGGTCTGGCTGGCGGCGAACTGGCAGGAGGTGCTGGACGGCTTCGCCCAGATCTCGCCCGTCTCCGTCGCAGGCGCGTTCCTGCTCGCGTGCGCCGGCATCGGCGCGTCGACGCTGACGTGGCGGGCCGTGCTCGACGCGCTCGGGTCGCGTCTCGGCGCCAGGGCTGCGGCACGCACGTACCTCCTCGGTCAGTTGGGCAAGTACGTGCCTGGGAGCGTGTGGGCGGTGCTGGCCCAGGCGGAGCTGTCCGGCGAGTACGGCGTGCCCCGGGCCCGTGCGGCGGTCGGCGCGCTCGCCCACATGCTGCTGAGCTGCGTCGTCGGCGTGGTCGTCGCGGCTGTGGCGCTCGCCGCGAGCGGCCTCGTGCCGGCCGTCCCGTACGCGGTGCTCGCCGCCGTCGCGGTCGGCGGTGTGGTGCTGCTGACCCCGCCGGTGTTCAACTGGCTCATCGCGGTCGCCGCGCGCGTGCTGCACCGCCCGACGCCCGGGCGCCTGGCGGGAGGCGGCATGCTGCGTGCCGTCAGCTGGACCCTCGCGATGTGGCTTGCCTTCGGCCTGCACTTCTGGGTCCTGGCCCTCGGTCAAGGACACGAGGCCGCCCACCTCCTGCTCGCGTGCGTCGGTGCCTACGCGCTCGCCTGGGTGGCCGGCTTCCTCGTCGTGTTCCTCCCCGCAGGTGCCGGGGCGCGCGAGGTAGTCCTGGTCGCCACCCTGGCACCGGTGATGAGCAGCGCGGACGCCGTCAGCCTCGCGATCGTCAGCCGGGCGGTCATGCTCGTCGCCGACTTCCTGCTCGCCGGGCTGGCGGCGCTCGCGGACCGCCGACGGCACCGTGAGCCGATCACCGGCGGTACTGGATCTCCCTGATCCGCTCCAGCTGGTCCTCGAGCAGGATGCGGTTCGTGCGCTGCAGGTCCGACAGCACGCCGAGCGCGAGCGACAGCAGCGCCGCGACCGCCATGATGGCGCCGAAGATGAGCGACTGGACGTTGCCCGCGTGCTCGCCACGGATCGCCCACAGCACGAGGAACCGCACCATCGGCACCAGTGCGAGCACGCCGAACAGGGCGGCGAGCGACGCGAAGATCACGTACGGCTTGAACATCAGGTAGCTGCGCACGATCGCGGAGCCGGACTTGCGCATGTGCTGGAAGCTGCTGGTGAAGAGCCGCGAC
>NZ_AUEW01000018.1 GCF_000426185.1 Cellulomonas sp. URHD0024 | reverse complement strand
CAACGCGGAAGCCGTAGCCCTCAGGCCGGCCTCACGGTTCGGTCTCGAAAGGGGCGTCACGCTCCTGTCCGCCACGTAGCGGCTCGCCGGATCGCACCCAATCCACGCATTCGAGCCAGTCCTCCCAAGCCGCCGGATCCGTCGGCCAACCGTCACGTTCCAGATCAGTGTCACCGATGAGTGTGATCAGGTCGTCGCCGGCCCGATGCCCGAAACGCCAGATGAACTCCGACATGGCGAGGAACGACTCCCTGGCGCTGAGCTGCTCATCCTTGCGTGAGTGACTATCGGGGGATGACATTGAGACCTCCGTTGGTGATCTCAGTCCCGTTGCGAACCTCAGCCCATGACTGCGCCCCGTCCGGGAGCTCCTTGAAGTACCTGGCAATCGAAGTTCCGTCAGGAAGCGTTGCCGTCCGTCGCAGGTTCTCTGGCGACACTTCGTCCTGAATCAATGACCGATTTTCGGCGGTGTCCTCCAGGAGGTGCCCGGCCTTGTTCCTGAATATGTGCGACGTCTCTGACCGAAATCTGATGCTTGCCAGTTCGTCTGCGGTATTTGCGGCAATACCGCTCGCCACCCACGAGGAGGTAGGGGTCGAACGCCCTTCAACCACACCTCCGTCCGTCGCGCTCGCGTCGTTGGCGAACTGCACACGCACGAAGGGGTCGTCGTAGCTGTAGGTCGTGCGGTCGCTGTGAGCGGTGAAGACCCGAACTGCCGCACCAGCGTGCGTCGAAGGGACTCGTGGCCCATGGTCGTCGGCGTGGTCACTCTGTCGACCTAGGGGCGCAGCAGGCGGCCCGCGGTCGTAGCCGGCGTCCGTGTCCGCGACGAGAAGATTGGGGCTGTCGTAGGTGTAGGTGGCTGACGGTGCGTCCGCCGAGGTCGAGGCGCCGACGGGTGCCTGTCCACCGACGACGAGACCGAACAGGGCAGCGACAAGCGCGACGAAGACGACGGCGGTCAGCGCGGTTCGTTCAAGTCGCTGGGGGCGGGCCATCAGTCGATGGCCTCGATTTCACGGATCTCTATATTCAGTTGGCCTTTCGAGCGCCGAACGAATGCGAACTCCACCTCGGCGAACGGCAGCAGCGCCCGATCGATCGGAACGAGCGTTTCGGGGTCAAGGATGGCGACCTGAGCAATGTCGAACGGCCTCACATCCGTCATGAGTCTGATGAGCGCCGTGCGCGAGCTAGTCGTCTCGCTCGTTGCGCTGATCCAACTGGCGACGGCGTAGGAGGCCTCGTCAATGTCGTAGGGGGCAAGCGGGTACTCCGACTCAGGACGTGCCGAGTCCGACTCAATGGGTCCTCGGACGCAAAGGTCAAAGAGCGTCCGAGCAAGGCGTTCCCAATCGCGATGCTGACGACCGTCGCCCCATTCCAGGAGCAACCGCTCAGCAGTCGGTATGGAGGCGATGAGGGCATCTCGGAAGACCGCCACCAGGTCCGCGGGCGAGCACCGCAAGCTGTCTTCGGTCACGTCAGCCACCCCACAATTCGTCGATCCAGCCGAGTTGCTCTGGGGTCGGCGTCAGTTTGCGCTCGTCACCAGAGGCGAAGCCCCGGCCAGGCACGACGGGCTTCACGCTGTCACGCGTGACGTCGAAGATTACCCTCCCTTGGTCGTCGGTGACGAAGACTCGCCCAGGGCTGGCGCCGCGCGCGATCGTGTTCGGGGGACCAACAAAGTTCTTGACCCCGGCACCGCTTCGGCCCGCTCCTGGGAACTGGAATGCCGTGTCTACCTCGGGCAGCAGCTCCGCTGCGGTGTTTGCGGCCCCTGCACCGGCTCGAGCGGCAACAAGGTCCGGGTCGAACCCGTCAGCGGCCAGCGCTGACAGGCTCTGCCTCGCGTGTTACGTAATCCCCGGCACACCTAGTGGGGAGCGAGCCGACGACAGGATCCGGCTCCGAACACTTGGGGGCGTCATGCGCCACGCAATCGGCATCGCATCTTGGGTCTGGGCGGACGACCCGGGCATCACCCCGAACGACACCGGCCTGCCGGGCCTTCCCGTAGCCAAGCTCATCGCCGGGGCCCTGATGACGTGGGGGTTGATCGCGTGTGTGGCGGCACTGGTGGTCTCGGCGATCGTGTGGGCCTGGGCCAGTAAGCAGGGCAACTATCAGTACGCATCGGGTGGCAAGACGGGAGTTCTGCTCGCTGCCACGGCCGCGCTGCTGATCGGTGGCGCGGACGCAATCGTCACCTTCGCCTCCGGACTTGGCGGGATGATCTGATGGCGGTCCCCAGCCTCGACCCGTGTATCGGCCCGGTTACGTTCGTGTGCGACGCGACGAGCTCAGCACAGGCAGCCGCCTCGGACTATGTGCTCGGTGGTCTGGGGAGGGCGTTCGTCAGCAGCGCCGCCCAGGTCGGTCAGCTCGCCATCACAGCACTGGATGAGACGACGACAGTCGATCTGGGCGCGTCCTGGTTCCGGGCAAACGTGACCGTCATTTCTGCCATCGCGTTCCCGGTGGTCGTCGCACTGTTTGTGCTGCAGGTCTTGACGTCCGCGCTGCGTCGCGAACCCGGTGGGCTGCTTCGAGCTCTCGTCGGTGTGGGAAAGGCCATGATCGGTGCGGGTCTGGCGCTGGCCGTGACGCAGCTGGCGTTGACCGCGACTGACGAGATCTGCACCTACATCGCCTCATCGGCGGATGTGACGGTGTCGCAGGCCGCGGCGCGGTTCTTCGAGTTCAACTCGCTCATGCAGTACGACCCCGGGCTGCAACTGATGCTCGGCCTGCTCCTGGTGGTCGGGTTCTTGCTGCTGTGGGGTGTCCTGCTCTTTCGCAAGGCGGCACTGATCCTGGTGGCGGTCTTCGCTCCGATCGCGTTCGCCGGCTCGGCCTGGGACCAGACGCGCGCCTGGACGCGGCATTGGCTCGAAGTCGTAGCTGCTCTGGTGTTCTGCAAGATCGTCATCGTCGTCGCGTTCGTTGTCGGGGCGTCCGCGTTCACGGGGTCCGGACCGACGACGAGCGGGCAGTCTTCGTCGCAGCCCGTGGCCGGCGGGGGCGGTGCACTCGGGGACGCCTTGGTCGGGGTTCTGCTGCTGGCGATCGCGATCTGGGCTCCTTGGTTGACGTGGCGCTTCGTGCACTGGTCGGGCATGGAGGCCGCCGGCGTCATGCACAGCACGATGGCGGCCAACCCGATCAGCAAGGCCGCCGGTGCCTCCCGGGTACTGGCCAAGCAGGCTGCCGTGACCGCGGTGACCGGTGGCGTCGGCAGCGCCGTGCACGCCGCGACCACCAATCAGGGCCCCAAGCCCACTGCCCATCCTGGCGGTGAGCAGTCGTGACTCAATCGGCGTTCGAAGTGGCGAGCCCGTCGGTGAGGTTCGGGCGGCTCGAGCGGCGCGGGGTCTTGCTTGGTCTGTCCGGGGCGCAACTGGCGGTCGTTGGTGTCGGGCTCGCGACGGCCGTGGCCGCCGTCTACTCCGCGGGATTCGCCGGACTGCTCGCGGCAACGCCGGTGTGGCTGACGTTGCTCGGGATCGGCACCGGGAGTGTCGCTGGACGCGCGCTCGTGGCCTGGATCCCGCTGATCGGTCAATGGATTGGACGCCGCATCTGCGGACGCACGTCCGCCGTCGCGTCGACGCGGGCGGCCGCTCGAACCGACCGTCACCTGACCCTGCCGGGCGTGGGTCTCCGGCTCGAGCTGGTGCATTGCGCGGCTCTGGGCGGGGCCACCTTGTTGGTCGACCGAAGGGCGGGCACTCTCACCGCGGTTCTTCGGGTCGGCGGGGCCGGGTTCGTCCTCGAGGACGCGGCGACCCAAGGGAGCCGGGTTGTTGGGTGGGGGCGGGTGTTGGCCGGGCTGTGCCAGCAACCTGCGATCGTCCGGGTGCAGTTGTTGTCCCGTGCGATCCCGGGCGGCCTGGCTCCGGCGCGCGCTTGGTGGCGTGAGCACTGCGCGACACCATCAACGCCCCTGCTTGCTCACTTGGCCAGCCTGCTGGACACCGGGTTCGTGGAACCGTTGACACGCGAGACCTTGCTCGCAGTGGCCGTCCGCTCACCTCGCCGCGCCCACCTCGACTTGGGCGACGTAGCGGCGATCGCCAGGCACCTTCACGGCGTCGCGGACGCGGTCAGCGGGGCGGATCTGGTGCCCGAGGGATGGCTCGACGCCGCTGAGCTGAAGGTCCGGATCCGCACGGGGTACGACCCGTTCGCTGGTCCAACAGTCGAATCGGTCGGACCGGGCACGCCTGCTGGTCCGCTCGGCGTCGACGAGCGGTGGGGTCTGATGCGATGCGACAACGCGGTGCACGCGACCTATTGGGTCTCGGAATGGCCGCGCAGCGAGGTGGACCCGGCATTTCTGCAGCCGATCCTGCTGGGTGCAGCACGGGTGCGCACAATGACGGTGATCGCTGAGCCGATCCCGATCGCCAAGGCGCTGCGCGAGATCCGCCGCTCGAAGGCGGAGTACGCGGCCAACTCCGCACAGCGCGCCCGGATCGGGCAGATCGAAGCCGAGGCGACCCGCGCCGAACACGTTGATCTGGAGCGCCGGGAGGCCGAGCTCGTCGCCGGCCACGGCGACCTTCGCTATACGGGCCTGATCACCGTCTCGGCACCGGACGAGGCCGCACTGAGCGAACAGTGCGCTGCCTTGGCGACCGCGGCTGCGCAGGCCATGTGTGACCTTCGCCTGCTCGTCGGCCAGCAGGGCCAAGCCCACCTGGCTGCGATGCTTCCCCTCGCGCGAGGCGTGCTGTGATCCCCCGCGCGCCCGCTGGGCGGTTCCGACGCACGACTGGCCGCTACGCCGCGGGTCCGCGATTGCGATTGCCGGCGCATCGGGCCTCGTCGGCGACACTAGCTGGCGCCTACCCGTTCCTGGCGGCGGATCGGTGCGACGTCGGGATTCCGATCGGGCCGGACGCGCTGACCGGCACCCCGTTCGCGTTCGACCCGTGGGCCCTATACCGCTCCGATGAGTTGACGAACCCGAACGTGGTCCTGTCAGGGGTGATCGGGCAGGGCAAGTCGTCATTGGCCAAGTCGATCGCCATGCGCTCTGTTGCCGCGGGCCGGTCCGTGTACGTACCCGGCGATCCGAAGGGCGAATGGGCGGTCGTCGCCGAGGCCGTCGGGGGGACCGTGCTGCGGCTCGGTGGCGGAGGGGCGACCCGGCTCAACCCGCTCGACGTTGCTGGAACCGCCGACCCGCACGGTCCACGGACCCGCCTGCTGGCGGCGGTAGCGGCGCTGACCCTTCACCGCGAGCTGGGGGCACCGGAGCAGGGTTGCCTGGACGCCGCGCTCACCCTCGTTGAGAGCCGAACCGCGGCCCCGACCATCGCCGATGTCCTGACCGCATTGGCCGCACCGGACGAGCGAGCAGCCACGATCGATGGCATTTCGGTCGTCGATCGGCAGCATGACGGGCGTGACCTCGCCCACGGCCTGCGCCGGCTCGTCCGCGGCGACCTCGCCGGCCTGTTCGACGGACCCTCGACGACGATCCTGCGACCGGACGCTCCGATGGTCGTCCTCGACCTGTCGGGGCTCGGCTCGGACGACGACGCGCTGGCCCTGGCGATGACCTGTGGATCCGCGTGGCTCGAGGGTGCGCTGGTCGCCTCGCAGGCGAAGCGGTGGGTTATTTACGACGAGGCGTGGCGGCTGATGCGCAGCGTCCCGCTGGTGCGTCGCATGCAGGCCCAGTGGAAGCTCTCGCGGGCGTACGGGATCGCGAACCTGATGATCCTGCACCGGTTGTCCGACCTGGATGCCGTGGGTCCGGTCGGGTCAGCCGCCCGGGCCCTGGCCGACGGGTTGCTCGCCGACTGCTCGACCCGCGTGATCTACCGCCAAGAGGCAGACCAGCTCGCCGGAAACGCGACCGCGCTCGGGTTGACCCACCCGGAACGCGACCTCCTGCCGGTCCTGGCCCGCGGGACAGGCCTGTGGAAGATGCCGCGCCGCTCTAATGTCGTGCACCACGTTCTGCATCCCGCCGAGGTCCCCATCGTCGATACCGACGGCGCCATGCGCGAGGCGCCGTCGCCCACCCGGGGGTGATTTCCATGGACGACCACGTCAGCCGGCTCGCCGAGCAGGCCACGCTTGGCGCGCTGCTTCTCCAGCCGGGTCGACTCCACGAGATCCAGCGGTGGCTCCGCGCCGGGGACTTCGCCGACCCGTGGCATGGGCAGGTCTACACCGCGATGCTGGAACGGCACGCCGCTGGCGAAACCATCGACCCGCTGGTCATGGCTGAGGACCTGATCGGGCGGCTCGGGAGCCGTCGGGCGAACGTGCCCCGGCTAGCCGACCTGCTCCACGTCACCCCACCACACCCCGACGCGACCGACTACGCGCGGATGGTCGTCGACGTCGGCCTTCGCCGAGAGATCGCCGGCACCGGGATACTGCTGCGCGCCGCCGCGGTGCAGACCGCATGCGACCGCGTCGCGCACCCGGTGACGGCCACCTGCAACGTCGTCGACGCGGCGCTGGACTGCGCCGCGTCCCGATGGGCACACGCCACCGGGCAGCCGCACGACGACGCCGTCGTACCCCTCGCCCTGCGAGCAGCCGTGCGGAATACCGAAGCCCGGATGGGCGCCGACAAGTACCTGGCCGCCCACCCCGACCGCGACCCTGCCGCCGAGCAGCGGCACGTCATTGCCCTGATCGGAGCGCTGATCGACCACCCCGAACACCTGGCGGCTGTGGCGACCTGGTTGCCTCCGGTGCGGGTGCACGATCCCGGGTGGCGACTGGTCTACGGCACGGCCATCGAGATGGCCGAACTCGGGCAACGGATCGACGCCGTCACGATCGCCTGGGCGGTCCGCTCACACGCCCAACACGGTCCCGCCCTTCCGAGCACGCGAGAACTGCAGGACGCCATCGACAGCGGCTGGCACCAGCAGCTCTACCCGTGCGCTGCCGCAGTCGCCGGTGACCAGGTCCGTCACCTGGCCGACACGGGCGCGGCCCAGCTGTTCGCCGCCGCCCGGAACCCAGGTGTACTGATAGGCGACCTAGTCGACACCGGACACCTGCTGACCGACGCGCTTAGGCGCACCGCGAGTGTCCTGCCGACCCTGGTCGACCTGAACGGGCGAATCGACACACCCGTGCCGACCCA
Source organism: Cellulomonas sp. URHD0024 (assembly GCF_000426185.1). Lineage (GTDB taxonomy): Bacteria > Actinomycetota > Actinomycetes > Actinomycetales > Cellulomonadaceae > Cellulomonas. The sequence continues at coordinate 10,947 of NZ_AUEW01000018.1, read as the reverse complement.
GCGCATCGACGCCGTCGCCCGATGAACACCCGACCGCGACCCACGGGCCGAGGAGGACCGGACCTGACCGACGTCGCCCTGCTCGCCGGCGGCGCGGTCCTGGCGACGGCCGGAGTGCTGTGGCTGGGCGTGGCACTCGCGTGCCTCCTCGGCCATGAGCCCATCCCAGAGGGCGGGCTGCTTGTCGCGCTGCGAGCCGCGGCGCACCCCGCCGACCCGTCATCGGTGTGGCCGGACCCGTCGGCGATGCCGGCAACGTCGACCTACTGGCTCGGAACAGCGATCGTGATCGCCCTGCTCACCGGCGCGGCCCTGGCCGCCTGGCGGTTGTTGAACCACCTCACACGCAAGCACGCGACCCGCGGCAAACTGCGCCAACTGCCCGGAATGGCCACACCAGCGGAGGTCGAGGCGGTCGCCGGTCGCCGAACGCTGCGCGCCCGAGCGGCCATCGTGCGCCCGTCCTCCGACCGCACGGCGGCACCGCAGGACGTCGGCTACCGGCTCGGGCGCCTGCGCGGTCGCGACCTGTGGTGCACCGTCGAAGACTCCTGCCTGCTTGTCGGCCCACCACGCATGGGCAAGGGTTTACACGTCGTGGTCCCGTGGGTCCTGGATGCACCCGGCCCGGTCGTGACCACCTCGACTCGACCCGACACGTTGTCCATCACGATGCGCTCCCGCCGCACCCGAGGACCCGTCGCGATCTTCGACCCCCAACGCCTCGCCGGACTACCCGGCGGCCTGGCCTGGTCCCCCGTGCGCGGCTGCGAAACACCCCGCACCGCGCTCGTCCGCGCGCGTGGGCTGGCTGCAGGCGCCGGGTTCGGCCGCACCGTCTCGGACTCGGACTTCTGGGCTGGGCAGACCGAGACGGCCCTGCGCTGCCTCCTTCACGCGGCCGCCCTCGACGAACGCCGCGCGGTCGATCTGTACCGGTGGTCCCTGAACCCCGCCCTCGCCGAGGACGCTGTCACCATCCTCAACCGACAGAGCAAGGCCGCCGACGGGTGGGCCGACGCCCTCGAGGCTTCCATCCACTCCGACCCGCGCACCCGAGACTCCATCTGGCTCGGCGTGCGCCAGTCCCTCGCAGCCCTCGCTGACCCCGACGTCCTGGCCGCAGTCGATCCACCCCACGGAGCAGAGTTCAACCCCACAGAGTTCCTGCGTGGCTCCGGAACCCTCTACCTCCTGGCGTCCGCCGTCGCTTCCGGGTCCTGCGCACCACTGGTCGCCGCGTTCGTCGAAGACATCACCGAGACCGCGCGAGCAGTTGCCGCGCGCTCCCCCGGCGCCCGCCTGGACCCGCCCCTGCTGCTCGCGCTAGACGAGATCGCGAACCTCACACCCCTGCCCTCGCTCCCGTCGTTGATGGCCGAGGGCGGAGGCTCAGGGATCACCACCCTCGCCGTCCTGCAGTCCCTGGCGCAGGCCCGCGCAAAGTGGGGCGAGCACGCAGCGGACGCCATCTGGGACGCCGCCACCGTCAAGATCGTGCTGGGCGGCCTGGCCAAGTTCCGCGACCTGGACGACGTCGCGCATCTGGTCGGCGAGATCGACGAGCTCACCGAGACCCGCAATCGCGGACGCGCAGGCGAACACTCCACCTCGACCTCGGTCCGCACCGTGCCCGTCATGCCCGCCTCCGTCCTGCGGACCCTTCCGTTCGGCACCGCCGTCCTGCTGCTGCGCCAGACCAAACCCACGGTCATCGACCTCGCCGCCTGGACAGCCCGACGTGACGCCTCCCAACTCCGCATCGACCAACAAGCCGTCGAGCACGCCACCGCCACGGGCACGGAGGTGCCGACGTGATCAAGATCGCCCTCGCGGCGGCCGGACTCCTGGCGGTACCTGCCGTCGCGATCCTGACTGCGCTCAGCGTCGGCGGCGCCGCGGACGCCTGCATCGCCACGTCCTCGAGCGACCCACTGGCCGACGACGCCCCGATCCCCGCCACGGCGAACGCCTGGATCAGCGAGGCGAAACAGGCGTGCCCGGACCTGCCGGAAACCTGGATCGCCGCCGTCATGGCCCAGGAATCCGGATTCCGCCCCGACGCCCACGCTGCCGACGCGAACGGCGGCACCTGGGGGCTGCTGCAGCTGAATGCCACCATCTGGCAGGCCGCCTACGGCCACCCGGTGTCCGCCGATCTGAACGACAACGGGACAGCCGACATCGAGGACCCCGACATCCACGCCCGCGTCGCCGGCCGCTACCTGTGCAACCGCCTTGGCGGGGTCCGCCAGATCCGCACGCAGCACCCCAACTGGGCCTCCTCCAGCCTGCCCGAGCTGGACGCACTGGTCATCGCGCACAACGCCGGCGAATCGCGACTACGCACCTACCCGACGATCCCCGCGGTCACCCGGACGTTCATCACGAACGTTGATCAGCGCATGGTCGAATGGTCCACCGACGACACCTCCGGTGCAGAACCCGAAGACCCCAACCTCGCCGCGACCCCGACGCCCTGGGCACCCGGCTCAGCGGCGGGCTGCGTCCCCGACCTCGGCAGCGGCGACGTGCTCGTCCCGCCCGGTACACCCACCGACGTCGCTACCGCCGTGCGCAACGCTCTCGCCTACGTCGGGGTCACCTCAGGGTGGCGCCAGCTCTGCGACCGGCTCGCCTGCCGCGCCTACGGCTACGTCGGCTCCGGGTATCTGTCCGCGAAAGCCCACTGGACCGACATGCTCGCCACCGGCCACGCCCACCCCGGCGACATGTGCCCACCCCTGGGCGCCTTCACGTTCTGGAACACCGGGCGGCCCTTCGGGCACGCATCACTCGTCGTGCAGGCCGACCCCGGCTGCGACCCGAACAAGATCATGCTCACCGCCAACGAAGTCTTCGATCGAGCCACGGGCAACCGCGGAGGCGTCTACCTGATCAGCCTGGCCCGACTGCGATCCATGTACCTGAACGGCAGCGGCTACCTCGGCTGGACCGACCCCATCTGCAGAGGCGCGCTGCTTCCCGCCGGAACAACCCATCCCGCACCCGCGGACGGTCCAGCATGAGCGGCCGCCGCGCGCCGTCCAACGACGAGCGACTGGCGGCCCTCCACGACAAACTCGTCGCCGCCGTCCGTGACCTCGCCGACTCCCAGCGATGGCGCCAGATGCTCGCCGCCGCAGCACGGTTCCCGAGCTACTCGCCCTCCAACGTTCTGCTGATCGCCACCCAGCGACCTGACGCGACTCGAGTCGCCGGAATCCGAACCTGGAACAGCCTGAGACGACACGTCATCAAGGGCGAACACGGCATCGCCATTCTCGCCCCCTGCACGTACAAATCCGCAAGAACCGAGGCGGCCGCCGGCGGCGGAGCGCCGGGCACGCCCCCGGCCCGCGATCAAGAACCGGTCTCCCTTCGCGAGCTGCGCGCCTTCCGGGTCGTGCACGTCTTCGACATCAGCCAGACCGCGGGCGCACCCCTGCCCGACGTCGAACCGGAACTGCTCACCGGAGACGCGCCGCAGCACCTCTGGGACCACCTGGCCGACGCCGTCGCCCAGGACGGCTTCGTGATCGAACGCGGCGCATGCCCGGCCGGCGCGAACGGCTACACGGCCTACGCAACCCGAACCGTGCGCGTGCGTGACGACGTCGAACCGGCACAGGGCACCAAGACCCTCGCGCACGAGCTCGGACACATCCGCGCCGACCACGAGCACCGCTTTTCGGACTACGCGACCAGCGCCCTGTGCCGTGGCCGAGCCGAGGTCGAGGCTGAATCGATAGCCTTCCTCGTCGCCGCCAGCGCCGGCCTCGACACAGCCGACTACTCCATTCCCTACATCGCCGGCTGGTCGGAGGGAAGCCCCGACGTACTGCGGGAGACCCTCACCCACGTTCTGACCGCTGCTCGCTCGATCGGTGTCCCCGAGGTCCCGGACGTCTCGCAGGACCCGGCTCACCCGTATCTATCCACCGCTGGATTCGACGGTCTGTCTGCCAACGCAGGGGGCGCAACCCCGGCGCGCCAGCCGTAGACCAAGAGCCCGCCATCCGTCATATCGGCGCCCATGGCTCTCGTCGAGCTACGGCCGGGGTATGCGCCACCGGAGACGAGATCGAATCGTCAAGATCGTCAGCCGGCGGTTGGAGCAAGGCCCAACTCGCGACGTGGGCGTAACCTCGAGGTCGTCGAGCTGAAGAAGAAGGTCGACGCCCTGGAACGCACTCTGGGCGCAAGTCCTACGAGCTGGAGGCTCGCGGGGGGACTCTCGCGGGACTGGACGTGAGCACCCGGGTGTCCAGGGCCCGTGCCCCTCATGAGTAGTCCTCGAATTCCCAGTATGCGAAGCGGCTCAACCGCTGGGCGACGTCTCGCCAGGTCTCGCCGACGCACTGCGCGACCCGCCTTTCGATGTAGCGAAGCACCACAGGCCAGTGGAACTCGCGAACGACAAGATGGTGGCGCGCGTCGAAAACGGGCGTGCTCGACTTGCTGATCGAGCCAGAGCACCGAACAGACGGTCAGGTCAAACGACTCCTCGCCGGGGGCACCCGCAGGGCCGATTTGGAGTCGAATAGGAACCGAGAAGACATCGTCTGACGGCCGGAAGTTGTCGAGGTCCTCCACGTCGCTGGAGGAGATCGAACGGATCTCAGCTCTCATGGCAAGTCCGTAATGTCGAGGTGACCGTTGGTCTGCCACCGGCCGCTGGGAGCCCATCGGGACTCGAAGTTCGACTGCCAAGTCCCTCCTTGCCACCCTGGCTTGAAGCTCGGCGGCCTCCACGTGCTCCGGGCTGCGGGCGTTCGAGGCGGCCAGGGCAGCCTTGCCGCCCTCGAGCAGCTTGTCGCGCCAGGAGTAGTAGAGCGTCTCGGAGATCTCGTACTCGCGGCACACGTCCCGCACCGACCGGTCGCCGCGCAGGCCGGCCAGGACGACCTCTGTCTTCTGCTCCGGCGTGAACTGCCGGTACTTGCGCTTCTCGCTCATCAGCCCTCCGAAGGGTGATCAGAGCGACCATCGTCCCCAAGCCCGACGACTCAGGGAAGTGTCAACGAGCCGACGGGGTCCTCGTCAGACGACGCGTGGCAGCGTGGTGGGCAAGAAGAGTATGGGCCGTCGTCATCGGTGGTTGCCGGGGCTGACGGCGACTCAGTGACCGATCACAAGTTCGGCGACCGACTCGCCGCCCTCCGCAAGCAACGCGGGCTCACCCAGCAGGCCGTCGCCGACGCCGCCGGCGCCCACGTCACGCAGATCCGCCGCTACGAAGCCGGCACCAGCCAGCCCACCCTCGACGTCCTGCGCAACCTCGCCCTAGCGCTGAGCACCAGCGCTGACTCGCTCCTGTTCGACACCGACGAACGAGGCCCCGCCAACCCCAGCCTGCGACTACGCCTCGTAGCCCTCGACCAGCTCGACCCCGACGAACACGCCGCCGTCCTCGCCATGATCGAAGGCGCAGTCCTGCGCCACCACGCCCGCCAAGCCCTCACCGGCCAAGCCAGCTGACGATCAGGCGATCCCGGCCCCGCCGACAACCTCGCCGGTGGCGAGGTTCAGCGCGAAGTCCCGCGGCTCGTCATCGTCTGGGTCAGCCACGCCCCTGAGCCATCCATCGCTCGCCTCATCGACACGTAGTCCGTCGATGGCGAGGCGTTCCGACGTCCAGCGACGCCCGAGTTGACCAACAGCTGTGATCGACCACGGCGTGAGCAGAAGCAGGAGCCCGTCCGCCGGGAGCTCCTCGGCGTCGACCACAGGCCCTCGAGTCTCGACCACGCTGAAGACAGCAGGTTCCAGCACATCGCCGACGAAGGCTGTGCCTCGTTCAACGACACACAAGCCCGTCGGGCTCGGGGTGCCGATGACAGCCGTCAGCGCACGCACCCCCAGATCCGGCGCCGCGAAGGTGGCCGTCCACATCGGCGCACCCCAAGGCTCGACGGCCACCTCGACCGCCCGCGCCCCCGCACCCGGCGCAGCGAACGCATGATCGGGTAAGCCACCCGAACGTTCAACGATCGCCACGTCGAACTCAGAAGCGAAGTAGTCACGCGTGATCATCAGTAGGCCGGGCGGAAGAAGCGGTGTGTGACCAACTCAGTTCGGCCGCTGACCGACGGCCTCGTGAAGATCTCGTAGACCCCACCGCGCCCGTTGATCTCGCCAGGGAGCCTGTACTGGATCGAGTCGCTCCCGAGGTTGGCCTTTGGCTTGGTGAAGTAGTTCGGGTTCAGCGTCCGAGTGCCCTGAGAGATGATCGCATCATCGAACGACCCCGGGAAGTTGTGATACGGCCCAGCCTCTTCGGCCGACCTCATCAGCACCCGCGCCGAATAGATCTTGTTCGTCCCGGCAGCGGTGTTTGCGGCAACTTCGCTCGTCTCGGTAGCGGCGCTCTTGGCTGCAACTGTACTTCCTTGTGCGGCTAGGGCCTTGCTCGCCGGTGCGGCTATTGCCTCGGTCGTAACGGCTAGCTCTCTAGCTGCGGTTCCGCTTGCGCGCGCGGCGGATCCGCCGGGGCCTCCGATGAGGAGTTGTGGCCCGACCCACGAACCCACGTAGCCCGAAAACTTGTAGGTGCTGTCGCATGCGTTGGGATCGTCGAATGCGAGGTTCAGGCCGTCCCACCCGGCCGCCCGCGCCACCAGAGCAGGCTCGCTGTAGTTGGCGGCCAGGTTGACGAACCCGAGAGTGCCGTTGAGCGCACCGACGCCGTAGGACTGGGCGGCGTTGACCAGGACGTTCTGGTCGTTGCCGTCATCGAGATCAATCTGCTTGGTGACCACGGTCAAGAGCGGGTTGGCCATGAAGGCGCCGGTCGAGACAAGGGATCGCCCATCGAGTTGCCAGGTCCATAGCCCCAGCGGGTCGGTTTGTTGCAGCGGGTTGCCGGCGGTGTACCCATAGGGGTTGTTGGTCTGTGAGACGAGTGGGTCGACGGACAGGAACTGGGCAGAGGTCGGGTCGTAGTAGCGGGCCCGGAGGTAGATGTATCCACTCGGGTCGGTGTACGCCCCTGCGTACCCGAACCGGGTGAGGTCGGAGCACTTGTCGCTTGTGATGGCGATGGGTGCGCCGTACGTGTCGTAGTCGTTGTCGCAGACGACCTGCCCGTTGCTGTCGGTGGCTGTGCGCACCGATCCGATGTGGTCAGCATGTAGGTAGGTGATGGAGCCGTCGGTCAGGTTCGTCTGGGCTAACGGGGTCGAGCCTGCGCCGTAGATGTAGGCGTGTCCGGCGTCGGTCAGCAGGTCCGGCACGGACTTTGTGGTGTCCCAGGTGTAGGTCTCGACTGCGGTTCCGGCGCCGTCGTCGTTTGTTGCGCTGGCGCGCAGACCGGCGGCGTCGTAGGTGTAGTCGATCTGCGTGCCGTCCGCCTGGCTCAGGTGAGTCAGCTGGTCGGCCAGGTTGTAGGCAGCGGTACTGGTCGTCGCGCTCGAGGGTCCGGTGACCGTGGTGGTGGTGCGGTTGCCCCGCTCGTCGTAGCCGAAGTTCATGGCGACGTTTGCGGTCGGGTCAGTCAGTGTGGAGGCCTGCCCGGCCGCGTTGTACGAGAGGGTTCGTCCGTCTCCCAGTGCGGTGAGTCGGTCGGCGGTGTCGAACGAGAACGTTGCGGCCCTGTCCCCGGTGATCGCGGCGATCCTTGCCTGCGGATCCCAAACGTAGGACTGTGTGGTGCTCGACGCCGCGGGTGGTGCGCGGGCGGTGAGCGACCGCGTCGCGGTTTGGCTGGTCAGGGACTCGCCGTCCGAGTAGGTGTAGGCGAGCTCGAGCAGGTGGACGCCGGCCTGATTGACGGTGGTGACGCCGAGGGGCTTGCCGGTGGCGTCGTGCTCGTTGCTGGTGATCACGCCGTTGGGATAAGTGAGTGACGCGATCTGGCCGTCGGCGGTCCAGGCGTAGGAGTAGGTCCCTCCTGCGGTGTCTGTGACCGTGGTGAGCTGGCCCGCATCGTCGTAGGCGTATCCCACTGTCCCGCTGGTGGGGTAGGCCAAGGCAGTGACCTGGCCGACGGCGTTGTACGTGTATCCCACGGTGTTCTGGCCGCGGGTAACCCCGGTGCGGCGCCCGAGCGCGTCATAGGAGTACGTGGTGGTCCCGCTCCCGTCGGTGACCTTCGTCATCTGTCCAGCACTGTCGTACTCGCTAGAGACGTCCGGTGTGGAGTCGGAGTAGTCGAGCGCAGTCGGTCGCCCCACCGCGTCGTAGGTTGCATCGACGTACCCGGAGTCCGGGAACGTGGTTCTGGTCAGCTGGCCTGCGTTGTCGTAGGCGTAGTCCGTCGTGCGGTCCGCCGTGTCCGTGGTTGAGGACACCCGGCCCGCGGCGTCGTAGGTGTATGTGACGGCTCGGCCTGCGGCGTCGACGTAAGCCGTGACGTTGCCGGCGCTGTCATAGGTCCAGGAGATCTGCGACCCGTCTGCCCGCTGGACGCTCCGCGGCCGGCTGGCCGCGTCGTAGCTCGCCCTTACCGCCCGCCCGTCGGCGTCGGTCACCACAGTTGGACGGCCCGCCGCGTCGAAGGTCGTGCTGGACGCCGCGCCCAGAGGATCGATCGTCGAGGTCAGCTCACCCGCTGCGTCGTAGACGTAGCGGGTGCGCGCTCCGGACGGAGCGACGGTCGCGATCGCGCGACGTGCTGCGTCGTACTCGGTCGTGGTGGTCCGGCCGAGCGGGTCGGTGAGGGAAACGGGAAGTCCGGTTCGGTCGTACGTCGCCGACGTGACCCGAGCAGCAGGATCCGTGGTCGATAGCAGACGGCCGGCACCGTCGTACTCCATGGTTGTGCGCCCGCCCGCGGGATCGAGAACCGCGACGACGCGTCCTGCGCCGTCGTACTCGCGACTGGTGATCCGTCCCAGGGAGTCGGTCATGACGGTCGGGTGACCGGCTAGGTCGTATGCGGTGGTGGACGTTGCACCCATGGCGTCCGTCACCGCAGAGCGGCGACCGGCGGTGTCGTAGGTGAGAACGGTCCGGTGGCCGACGGCGTCGACGCTCGCCTTCACCTGGCCGGCGCCGTCATACTCCACAGTCGCCCTGGCGCCCAGTGGGTCGATCGTCGTCACCGGCCGGCCGGCTGAGTCGTACACGATCGTCGTGGTCCGGCCCAACGGATTTGTCATTGTGACCGGCCGGCCCGCGGCATCGAAGGTGGTCGAGGTGACCGCGCCGAGCGGGTCGGTTGTCGACATCAACTGATCTGCCGCGTCGTACTCATATGTGGTGCGGTTGCCCGCGCCATCCACCGTCGCGGTCACACGCCCGACCACGTCGTACTCGCTGGATTCTGTGCGGCCCAAGGCGTCGCGCACCGTGGTCGCGCGGCCCAGCGCGTCATACGTCGTGGTCGTGGTCGCACCTTCGGCGTCGGTGACTGAGACCAGACGGCCGGCGTCGTCGTAAGCCAGTTCCGTTCGCCGCCCCTCCCCGTCGATCGTCGCCGTGAGCTGACCCGCGAGGTCGTACTCGGACGTGGTGGCCGCACCTGTGGGGTCGATCTCAACGATCGGGCGGCCCGATGCGTCATACGTCGTGGAACGAACCGCATGCAGCGGGTCAGTCGTGGTCAGGCGCCGACCCATCGGGTCGTAGGTGTACGTCGTGGTGTAGTCCACCGCGTGAGCGCCGTCACCTCGCGGATCGGTCGAGGAGACAACGCGACCTAAGGTGTCGAACTCGGTCCGGGTCACCGCCCCGTCGGGTCCCGTCGCGCTGGCCACGAATCCGTTGCTGTCGTAAGCGAAGGACGTGGTGCGCCCCGCAGCATCACGGACCGCGGCAAGGGTTCCATCGGGGTTAGACGTGTACGACGTCACGGCGCCACCGGGCGCGGTTGTCGACAGAAGGTTGCCGCGCTCGTCGTACGAGAACGTCGTTGTCTCACCTGCGCCGTTTGTGACGGTCAGCGGGTTGTTGAGCTCGTCGTAGGTGGTCGTCGAGATCCGGCCCAGTGGGTCGGTCACCGAGGTCCGGTTCCCGTTGGTGTCGTAGGTGAACCGGGTGACCCGGCCGAGGGCGTCGGTGCGGGAGGCCACCTGGTTGGTGATGTCGTAGGTGAAGACGGTGGTCTGCTCGAACGCGGTTCCGGCGGCCTTGGTCTCGGAGATGAGCTGCAGGTCGACGTACTTCTCGACCGTGACCGCCCCGGTCGGGTCAGTGACGGTGGTCTGGGCGTTGCCGTACCCGAACGTCGTGGCCCGTCCCAGCGGGTCGGTCTGCTTCGTGACCCGGTTCGCCGTGTCGTACTCGTTGGTGGTCACACCGCCGTCGGGCGCGGTGAGGGTGAGGACCCGGTGCTGGTTGTCGTAGGTGTACTGCTTGAGCGCGCCGTCGGGCGTCTCGACCCCGATCAGGTCGCCCGCGCTGGAGTAGGTGTAGGTGACGGTGCGGCCGGTGTGGTCGCGGACGGTGGAGACGTGCGCGCCGGTCCAGGTGAGGACCAGCTCTCGGCTCCGGCCGTCCTGGACGGAGCTGAGGCGTCCGGTCGGTCCGTACGTCAGGGTGTAGCCCTGGCCGTTTTGGTCGGCGACGGCGATCAGCGCGCCGCCCGGGTTGAACGTGAACCGCTGCTGGTGCTGGCGGCCAAGCACGAACGTGCCGTCGCTGTTGCGGGTCAGTGTGGCGTTCACCCGCGCCGGCGCGGTGTACCGCCCGTCTGGGCCGCGGGTGAACACCACCGCGCTGCCGTTCTCCTGCAGCGCCTTGATCTGCAATGCGTCGGCCAACGGACCAGAGCTGCCGGTCTCGGGTGCCAGGGACATGCCCAGGCCCAGTGACCAGCCGTGCCCGAACGCGCCGTCCAGATCGCGTCGGGCGGTGGAGAACGAACGCTGCACGCCCAACGGCTCCCCCACCCCTGGCAGGGTCAGGTCGCTGTCCGTCTCGAAGAACTCGCCGGTGGCGGAGTTCACCGGGTCGCAGTGGCAGCGGGCCGAGTCATGCCCCGACGGGTTGAAGCCACCGTCGAGC
>NZ_AUEW01000017.1 GCF_000426185.1 Cellulomonas sp. URHD0024 | reverse complement strand
AGGGGCGGCCGTGTGGTCGTCCCTGCCCACCGGGTCAGGCGGTCAGCTCACCGCGGTGAGGGTCCACCGCTGGTTGGCGCCACCGGACAGGTCCCACTGCTGGATCCCGGCACCGTCGGCGGTGGAGTTGTCCCGCACGTCCAGGGCCTTGCCCGAGTGCTTGGCCGTCAGGGTGCACCCACCGGCGACCGCGTTCAGGCGCCACTGCTGGTTGCCGCCACCGGAGTAGTCCCATTGCTGGACGCCGGCACCGTTGGCGGTCGAGACCCCCGCCACGTCCAACGCCTTGCCGCTGAGCGTGGACACGACCTTGTAGTAGCCGCCGGAGGTGGCCGTCACCACCCACTTCTGGTTGCTGCCACCGCCGTAGGTCCACTGCTGGATCGCGGCACCGTTGGCCGTCGAGTTGTCCCGCACGTCCAGCGCCTTGCCGCTCGACGCCGAAGTGATCCGGTACGTCGAACCGGAGACCACCGTGCAGGACCCCGCGGCCGGCGGAGTCGTCGTGGTGGGCGTCGGCGTCGGGGTCGTCGTCGGCGTGACCGTCGGCTTCGGCGTCGAGGTCGGCGTCGGCGTCGACCCCGTTGCGGCCCACGTGTAGGTCCCCACGCCGCCGGCGGGCAGGGTGGCCGAGACGAACATGCCGCTGTAGCTGATCCCGAAGGTCCGCGGCGACGTCTGGGTGTTCGCTGCGACGACCGTGATGGTCCCGTTCGGGTTCTTGAACGCGACGTCCTGCACGTCGCCGGCGTTGTTGCTCCCGATGCGGACGGCGCCCTGCTGCGTCGCCTTGCTCATGTGCCCGATGGCGTAGTACTCGGCGTTGCGGGTCACCGTGGTGCCGTCGATCGTGATGACACCGGTGCACACCCCCGTCGGGTCCACCCCACACCCGCCGTTGACCGGACCACCCTGCGAGTTGAGCGCCAGGTTCCAGTTGAGCACCCCCTTCGCCCAGTTGCGGACGGACGCGATCTGGACGTTCTTGATGTGCCACTGCAGGGTGTCGGAGAAGACCTTCGCGGGCGCGTCGTTGATGCCGCGCCAGCCCGACGCCTCGGTGAGCCAGATGTCCTTCGTCGGGAAGGCGTCGTGCAGCGCGGTCATCGCCCCGGCCTCACCGGCGTAGTGGTGGTAGCCGGTGCCCGCGATCCACTGGGCGTTGGGCGCCCGCAGCGCGTCGTAGGGGTAGTTCGGCTCCGGCGGCACACCGAGTGCGGCTGCGTCGGCCGCGTCGTCCGGGTGCTGAGCCCAGTTGTGGTCGTAGGAGATGATCTTGACGCGGCTCAGGCCGGCGTCGCGGAGCAGCGGGCCGAGCTCGCCGATCACCTTGTCCTGGTGCGCGACGGGCAGGTCCATCCCCGGGTAGCTGTCGGGCGTCCGGTTCTGCGGCTCGTTCTGGATGGAGATCGCGTAGATCGGCACACCTCTGGCCTCGTAGGCCTGCACGAACTTGAGCAGGTAGAGCGCATACGAGTGGAAGATGGCCGGGTCGTCCTTGAGCCGCCCACCGATGAGGGAGCCGTTCGCCTTCATCCAGGCCGGGGCGCTCCATGGGCTCGCCATGACCTTCAGGCCCGGGTTGAGCTGCAGCGCCGTGCGCACGAGCGGCAGGATCTTCGCCTCGTCGTGCGCGACCGAGAACGTGGTCTGGGCCAGGTCGCTCTGGCCCGCAGGCAGGTCGTTGTACGTGTAGTGCGGGCCCTGGACGTAGTCGGACGCGCCGATCGGCTGCCGCAGGAAGCTCATCCCGATGCCCTCGGACGGGCTGAAGATGGAGCGCATCACTGTGTCGCGCTGCGCCTCGGGGAGGTTGTAGAGCAGGACGGACGACGAGTCCGTGATGGACGCCCCGAACCCGTCCATCGTCTGGAACGTCTGCGACGGATCGACGGTGATGACGTCTCCCGGACGGGAGCCGTCGGTGCTGAAGACGACCGACGGCTGCGGGCTGAGCAGCTGTGAGCGGTCGGCTGCGGTCACCCACGACGACACGGTCGGACCGGTCGCGGCCTGGGCCGCCGAGCTGGCGACCGTGACCGCGGCGACCGCGACTGCTGCGGCCGCCGCCGCACAGGCGACGCGGGTGGACCTCTTGCGAGGCTGGGACTGAGACACGTTTCCTCCTTGAAACGGTGGTGTCGCGCGACGGCACGTGCCGTCGCGCGACCGGTCGGCGTTGCGTCACGCTGCCGCCCTGCACGGCAATCCGGACTGGATCGCGGCGCGTCGGCCCGCCGGACGACGGTTCGGCCACACTATGTAACACATGTAACATGGCTGCCACGTTCCGGCGCAACGAAGCATCTCGACGTTCACCACCGCTGTCAATACGCCGAAATCACGCGTGGGCCGAAAGGCTTGCCTGTAACAGGTGCATGTAACACACCAATCGCGCAGTCTGCGCTCACTCCTCATGGCGACGTTGCGTCGGCGCCCTCACCCCGACGCAACGCGCCGCAGTCCTCGCAGGGGGCTACCCGTACGGCGCGCTCAGCCAGCTGTGTTCCGACTGGCCCCCGCTGCCTAGAGTGAGAAACCACATCCGGTTCGCCGGCGCACGGCACGGACGTACAGCGCACGGACGCAGGGGGCATGGTGGCCGAAACGACTGGGGCTCTCGCCACGTTCGACTTCGCCGCCTTCTTCGCTGCGGTCGACGACGCCCGCCGCACTCAGGGCCTGCACTGGTACGGGCTCGCCGACGAGGTGTGGAACCTGTCCGCACAGCTCAACCTCGAACGCGAGGATCATCCGCTCTGCGGCGGCGCGGTCTCCCGGCTGGGAGCGCGCGGCGAGACGTCGTGCCAGTACGCGCTCTATCTGCTGCGCTGGCTGGAAAGGGCACCGGAGGCGTTCCTCGTCGGCCCGGTCGTGGAGGTCGGGGACACGCGGCTCCCCGATCCGGGCCCCGGCAGCCGGCTCCGTTGGGACCTCGCCCAGCTCCATGCCGCGCTCGACGAGGAACGGCAGCGACACCGGCTCACCTGGGTGGCTCTGGCCGAGCAGATCGGCTGCACACCGAGCCGACTGACCAACCTGCGCACGGCGCGCATGGCGGACATGGCTCTGACGATGCGCGTCACCCAGTGGCTACGCAGACCCGCCGCAGAGTTCGTCCATCCCGCGAGCAGTCGGCAGCGCGCCGACCTGCTCTGAGAGCCATGAGGTCGAACGAGGCCCGGTGACGTGCGGAGGCTCACAAGGGACGTGCCGACCGCACCACCTCCGCGCCGACGCTGAGCCGCGCGCCGCACGGCGTCGGAGCGGTCGCCCCCTTACGGTGATCTGGACACCGGCGTCGTTCGACGCCGCACCGAACCTGCTGCGCCCGGCGCCCAGCGCCCTGCACTCGAGGAGCACCGATGAGCACCTCCGACCCGGATCGTCCGGCCGACGACACCACCCCTGTCCCCGTCGAGGAGAGTGCCCCTCCCGTCGCCGAGCCCACGGCCGCCCCGGCTGCTGCCGGCGCCGAGCCGGCACCGACCGTGGTCGCCGAGCCGGCCGCACCACCCATCCCGGAACCCGCCGTCGCGGACCCCGCTGCCGCGCTCGGCGCAGAACCCGCAGCACCGGTCGGTCCCTCGGCACCGTCCGCACCCGCGGCCCCGTCAGCACCTGTCGCTGCTCCGGCGGCATCGCCCGCGGCGACCGAGCCCGTCAGCCTCGACACCGGTCGCCACGCGATCGTCCGGCCGGTCCCCGTCCCCCCGGACGACCCGACCCCGGTAGCCGCCACGGTCGCGACGCCGGTCGCCGCGCCCGCCGCCACGCAGCCAGCCGCCACACAGCCAGCCGCGGCGCCGCCCGCCGCCACGCCGCCGGCCGGCACCGAGGTCGACCCGGCGCTTGCGGCGGCCGCAGCGGCGGCGGTCGCACGGGGGGCCGCACCCGAACCGGGCGCCTACGGCGCGATCACCCCGGAGCCCGACGTCGATGGCCGCCTCTTCCCGGACCCGAACGCGCCGCGCAGCCCGTCGGCAGGGTCGCGCATCCTCGGCGTGATCGTCGGGCTGATCCTGACGCCCCTCGCGGTCGGCGTGCTGCTGCTCGGCGAGTCGCAGATCCTCGAGGCGCAGGTCGACGGCTGGGATGCGTCGACCTCGGTGTTCGGCATCGTGCTCGTCACGCTCGGGCTGCTGCTGCTCGGCTGCGTTCTGCTGCTGGGGCTGTGGACCGCCGCCGTCCCGATCGCCGGCGGCTCGCTGCTGACCGCCGCGGGCGCCGTCTACCTCTACGCGCCGTCGATCGCGCGCGACCAGACGCTGAGCTTCCTGACGTCGTCGGGTTGGCGCCTCACGATCACCCAGGTCACCGTCGCCGGGACGTCCGGCATGGTCCTGGCGGCCGGGTTCCTCCTGCTGCTCTCCGGGCTCGTCATCGCCTCGTCCCGCCGGCGCGGCATCCGGCTCGGCGAGTTCCGCGAGCGCCACAAGGCCTCCACGACCTGACCAGCAGGCGGTACGGAGTGCGGCTAGAGTCCGTCCCGGACCCCGGTCCACCTGCACCGACGCTGCTGCACAGGAGGTGGTCCACGTGACCGACGACGTCCACGAGACCGTGCCGGAGACACCGCACGAGCCCGGCCTCGAGAACCTGCTCACCGAGGAGCGACGCTTCGCCCCGAGTCCCGAGTTCACCGCGCAGGCCAACGCCCAGCGCGACCTCTACGCGTGGGCCAACGCGGACCGGCCGAGCTTCTGGGCGGACCAGTCCCGCGAGCTGCTGAGCTGGGAGAAGCCGTTCGAGGAGGTTCTCGACTGGTCGAACGCGCCCTTCGCACGCTGGTTCGCCGACGGCACGCTGAACGCCGCGTACAACGCGGTCGACCGGCACGTCGAGGCGGGCAACGGCGACCGAGTCGCACTGCACTTCGAGGGTGAGGGCGGCGACACCCGCACGATCACCTACGCCGACCTGCAGCGCGAGGTCTCCAAGGCGGCGAACGCGTTCACGGCACTGGGTGTCGCCCAGGGCGACCGCGTCGCGATCTACCTGCCGCTGATCCCCGAGGCCGTGATCACGATGCTGGCCTGCGCGCGGATCGGCGCACCGCACTCGGTCGTGTTCGGCGGCTTCTCGGCCGAGGCCCTCAGCAGCCGGATCAACGACGCCGAGGCGAAGCTGGTCGTCACGGCCGACGGGGGCTACCGCCGTGGCGCGGCCAGCGCGCTGAAGCCGGCGGTGGACGACGCGATCGCCAAGGGCACGCCGTCGGTGGAGCACGTCGTCGTCGTGAAGCGCACGGGCCAGGACGTCGCGTGGACGGAGAAGGACGTCTGGTGGTCCGACGTCGTCGACACCGCGAGCGACCAGCACACCCCCGTCGCGGTCGAGGCCGAGCACCCGCTGTTCATCCTCTACACGTCGGGCACCACCGGGAAGCCGAAGGGCATCTTCCACACCACCGGCGGGTACCTGACGCAGGCGGCGTTCACGCATCTCAACGTGTTCGACCTGAAGCCAGAGACGGACGTCTACTGGTGCACGGCCGACGTCGGTTGGATCACCGGACACACGTACGTCGTGTACGGCCCGCTGATCAACGGCGCGACGCAGGTGATCTACGAGGGCACCCCCGACACGCCGCACCGCGGCCGGTGGTGGGAGATCATCCAGAAGTACAAGGTCAGCATCCTGTACACCGCCCCGACGGCCATCCGCACCTGCATGAAGTGGGGCGAGGAGATCCCAGGCCGGTTCGACCTGTCGAGCCTGCGCGTGCTGGGGTCGGTGGGCGAGCCGATCAATCCCGAGGCGTGGATCTGGTACCGCCGCGTCATCGGCGGCGACAAGGCGCCCATCGTCGACACGTGGTGGCAGACCGAGACCGGCGCGATCATGATCACCCCGATGCCGGGCGTGACGGAGACCAAGCCCGGGTCGGCGCAGGTCGCGCTCCCGGGCATCGCCGCGGACGTCGTCGACGACGAGGCGCACTCCGTGCCGGACGGCGCGGGCGGCTACCTGGTGATCACCGAACCCTGGCCGTCGATGCTGCGCGGTATCTGGGGCGATCCGCAGCGCTACGAGGACACCTACTGGTCCCGGTTCCAGAGTCTCTACTTCGCCGGCGACGGTGCCAAGAAGGACGACGACGGCGACATCTGGCTGCTCGGCCGCGTCGACGACGTGATGAACGTGTCCGGGCACCGGCTGTCGACCACGGAGATCGAGTCCGCGCTCGTGAGCCACCCGTGGGTCGCGGAGGCGGCCGTCGTCGGCGCCAACGACGAGACCACGGGCCAGGCGGTCGTCGCGTTCGTGATCCTGCGCGGCGACGCCGGCGGGTTGGACCAGGACGCCGACGCGGTCCAGACCGAGCTGCGCAACCACGTGGCCAAGGCCATCGGCCCGATCGCCAAGCCGCGCCAGATCCTCGTGGTCGCCGAGCTGCCCAAGACCAGGTCGGGCAAGATCATGCGTCGTCTGCTGCGCGACGTCGCGGAGCACCGTCAGGTCGGCGACGCCACGACGCTGGCCGACTCCTCCGTGATGGACCTCATCGCCCAGGGGTTGGCGGCACCGGGGGCGAAGCAGGAGGACTGACCACCCTGCCCGCGGCTGAGGCCTCGGCCGATGCCTCGGCCGCGGCGTTCGCCGGGCTCAGCGCCAGGGCGACGCAGCCGGCGAGGGCGAGCAGGGTCCCGACGGCGGCCGCGACCTCCCAGTGCTCGCGAACCCGGTCGCCGAGCACCCAGATGCCGACGATCCCCGGCACCACGACCTCGAGCACGGACACGACGGCGGCTGCGGTGCCGACCGACCCGCGTTCGAGCGCCCGCAGGTAGGCGAGGACGCCCGCGAGCGCGTAGAGGGCGATCGCGATCGAGAGCGGCTGGGCGAGCGTCGCCCACAGGCCCTCGGACTCGGTCGCCGCACGGGCCGCGATCGCGGCGCCCGAGTAGCCCAGACCGCCGATCACCGCGAGGACGATCGGCGGCGCGTTCCTGTAGGACACCGCCGTCAACGCAGCGAGGACGGCCGCCGCTGCGATCATGACGGCGACGAACCCGTCCGGTGGCGGCACGGTCGGCTGCTCGCCGCCCGAGAGCGAGACGAGCACCAGGGCGGCGACGACGGTGACGACGGCGATGCGGTCGATCGGGCGCATGCGCGTCCCGAGCACGAACCGCGCGAGGACGACGACCACGACGAGCGACGACGCGATGATCGCCTGGACGACGAACAGCGGCAGCACGTTCAGGGCGACCAAGGACAGCACCCAGGCGAGGCCGTCGACGGCGAATGCCGCGATCACGAGCGGCTGCATGACCACCGCGAGCCCCGAGGCCCGGCGCGTGGCCACGGCCTGCATGATCGTGGCGAC
Organism: Cellulomonas sp. URHD0024; assembly: GCF_000426185.1. Lineage (GTDB taxonomy): Bacteria > Actinomycetota > Actinomycetes > Actinomycetales > Cellulomonadaceae > Cellulomonas. Next base: position 26,933 of record NZ_AUEW01000017.1, on the reverse strand, counting down.
GCCGTACGCGATCGACGACACGACGGCGGCGAGCACCGCCCAGATCACGACGGCGCCGCGCGATCGTTCACTTCTCTCCCCACCCCATGTCTGCAGTGTGCCGCGGCACGGCGGCCGTCAGCGGGACCAGAGGGTGCGCAGGTTGTGGACCGCCTCGCGGCCGGCTCGGTTGGCGCCGACGGTCGAGGCGCTCGGCCCGTACCCGACGAGCTGGATCCGCGGGTCGGCGACGACCTGCGTCCCGTCCATGACGATCCCGCCCCCGGGCGCGCGCAGGCGCAGCTGCGCCAGATGGTCGAGCGACGCGCGGAAGCCGGTGCACCACAGCAGTGTCCGCGCCTCCACGAACGCCGGCCCGTCCACCCACCCGTCGGCGGCCGGGGTGCTGCTCGAGGACCACGCGACACCGGAGGGCACGATCAGCGAGAACATGGGCCGCGCCGCGAGGATCCCGGCGGTGATGCCGAGGCGGTAGGCGGGGGTCAGCGGCAGGCCGGTGACGGAGACGATGCTCGACGGCGGCAGGCCGGCGCGGGTGCGGGCGTCCACCGCCGCGACGGCGTCACGCCCGAGCTCGGGGGTGAACTCGACGTCGCGCCACGCGGGCGGTCGGCGGGTGACCCAGGTGGTCGTCGTGACGCGCGAGAGAGCGAGCGTCAGCTGCACCGCCGAGGTCCCGCCACCGACGACGACGACGTGCCCGTCGGCGAGGTCCTCGGGGAGCCGGAAGTCGTGGGCGTGCAGCTGGCGACCGGTGAACGACGTCCGCCCCGGGTAGGTGGGCCAGAACGGCTTGCTCCAGGTCCCGGACGCGTTGATCAGGCCCCTGGTGCGCCACTCGACGACCTCGTCCGGGCGCACGACGCTGTGGCTGCGCACGAGCAGGCGGCCGTCGACGTCGGAGACCGACGACACGCGCACGGGTCGCTGCACCCGCAGGTCGAAGGCCTCTTCGTACTGGGCGAAGTAGTACGGCACGGCGAGCGCGGCCGGCTCACCGGGGTCGGGGGCGACGAGCGGCATCCCCGGAAGGTCGTGCACACCGTGCGCGTCCGCCATCGTCAGCCCGGGCCACCGGTGCTGCCAGGCTCCGCCGGCCTGCGACGCGTCGTCGAGGACCACGAACGTCTCGTCGGCGGTCGCCCAGCCCGCTTCCCCGACGGCCACCAGGCCGTTCTTGCGCAGGTGGTACGCCGCCGCGAGGCCGGCCTGACCCGCGCCGATCACCACGACCGTCACGTCCACGGGTCCCGACGGCGTCCGGGCGCGCCGGGACCGGCGAGTCTCCGGGCGGCTCTGGGACGGGTCCATGGCCCGCCCAACCTACCCGCTCGTCGCGGGCTCGCCTCGGGAGCGGCGCCGTTCACCGGAACGCCCCGCGCTGCTGGACACCCTCCGGAACGCCTCGTGGTGGGATGGTGCCCATGGTCGACATCTCCTCGCAGGTCGTCGTCACCGCGACAGCCGGTCCGCTCGCGACGTCGGCCGCCGAGTCCGTCCGTGACCTCGCGCACCGAGCGGCCGCCGCCGACGGCGTCGCCCCCCTCTCCGAGCAGCCGCTCCTGTGGCTCACCGAGCGGGAGGCACCCGCGGTGCACCTGCAGGCCGTCGCCGACGACGGGCTCGTCGGCTACGCACAGCTCGACGTCGGGTCGCAGACCAGCGTCAAGGCAGAGCTCGTCGTCAACCCGGCGCACCGACGGCGGGGGGTCGCCCGCGCGATGCTCCGCCGGGCGCGGGCGGAGGCCGAGCTGGTCGACGATCGCGAGCTGCGCGTCTGGGCGCACGGCGACCTGCCGGCCGCCCGTGCCTTCGCGCGAGCGGCGGGGATGGTCGTGGTCCGGGAGCTGCTGCAGATGCGGGTCGACCTGACGGCACGGCCGTCGCAGGAGCCGGCGCTCCCGCCGGGCGTCACGGTGCGCCCCTTCCAGCCAGGTGCCGACGAGGACACGTGGCGCCGCGTCAACTCGCGCGCGTTCGCGTACCACCCGGAGCAGGGCCGCATGACGTCGGCGGACCTGCGGGCGCGAGAGGCCGAGAACTGGTTCGATCCGGCCGGCTTCCTGCTCGCGGAGCGCGCAGGAATGCTGCTCGGCTCGGTGTGGACCAAGGTGCACCGGGCGGGCGAGCACGGCCCCGACCGCGTCGGGGAGATCTACGTCGTGGGGGTCGACCCGGACGCCCAGGGGCTCGGTCTCGGCCGGGCGCTGACCGCCCTGGGCCTCGACCACCTGCGCAGCCTGGGCCTGACGACGGCGATCCTCTACACAGGCGCGGAGAACACCGTCGCGGTGCACACGTACGAGCGTGCGGGCTTCGTCCGATCCGCTGTGGACGTGATGTTCGGCCCGGATACCAAGAGTTCACCCCGGGATGTCACGATGGACGCATGACGGACCTCACCGCCCTCGACCCCACGCTCGCCGCCCACATAGCCGAGCACGTCCGTCCGGCCGACGACCTGGAGCTGTTGGACGCGGAGCGCGAGCTCCGACCGCTCCCCGAGGACCGGTTCCTGGATCGCGAGCTGTCCTGGCTGGCGTTCAACAGACGCGTGCTGGAGCTGGCCGAGGACCCCGACCTGCCCCTGCTCGAGCGGGTGCGCTTCCTGGCGATCTTCGCCTCGAACCTGGACGAGTTCTTCATGGTCCGCGTGGCGGGCCTCAAGCGCCGCATCGCCACGGGCATCGCCGTGACCGCCGCGTCCGGCGGCTCCCCCCGGCAGGTCCTCGAGGCCATCAGCGACGAGGCCCACCGGCTCATGGCCCGGCACGCTGCCGTGTTCGCGGAGCAGGTGCAGCCCGCCCTGACCACCGAGGGCATCACGCTGGTGCGCTGGGACGAGCTGGGCGAGTCCGAGCAGGACCGGCTGCGCAAGTTCTTCCGCCGCCAGATCTTCCCGGTGCTGACCCCCTTGGCGGTCGACCCCGCGCACCCGTTCCCGTACATCTCCGGGTTGTCGCTGAACCTGGCCGTCGTCGTCTCCAACCCCGCGACCGGCAAGGAGCACTTCGCGCGCGTCAAGGTGCCGCCGCTGCTGCCGCGGTTCATCGCGGTCGACGCCTCCGGCCGCCCGAGCGCGCCGGACGTGCAGGCGGCCTCGCTCGAGCGCGGTCCGATGTCGTTCGTGCCGGTCGAGGACGTCATCTCCGAGCACCTCGAGCAGCTGTTCCCCGGGATGGAGGTCCAGGAGCACCACACGTTCCGGGTCACGCGCAACGAGGACGTCGAGGTGGAGGAGGACGACGCCGAGAACCTCCTCAAGGCCATGGAGAAGGAGCTGCTGCGGCGCCGCTTCGGCCCGCCGGTCCGACTCGAGATCGCCGACGGCATCAGCCCGCGCATCCGAAGCCTGCTCATCCGCGAGCTCGGGGTCGACGAGGACGAGGTCTACGAGCTGCCCGCGCCCCTGGACCACACCGGCCTGCACCTCATCGCCGACCTCGACCGTTCCTCGTTGCAGTACCCGCGCTTCGTGGCGTCGACCGCCCGCCAGCTGGCGGAGGTGGAGAGCGCGACCCCCGCGGACATGTTCGCCAAGATCCGCGAGCGCGACATCCTGCTGCACCACCCGTACGACTCGTTCAGCACGTCGGTCCAGACGTTCCTGCAGCAGGCCGCAGCCGATCCTCAGGTGCTGGCGATCAAGCAGACGCTCTACCGGACCTCGGGCGACTCCCCGATCGTCGACGCCCTCATCGACGCCGCAGAGGCCGGTAAGCAGGTCCTCGCGCTGGTCGAGATCAAGGCGCGCTTCGACGAGCAGAACAACATCTCCTGGGCCCGCAAGCTCGAGCAGGCCGGCGTCCACGTCGTCTACGGCATCGTCGGCCTCAAGACCCACTGCAAGCTGTCGCTGGTGGTGCGCCAGGAGGGTGAGGGTCTGCGTCGCTACTGCCACATCGGCACGGGCAACTACAACCCGAAGACCGCGCGCCTCTACACCGACCACGGGCTGCTCACGAGCGACCTGGAGGTCGGCCAGGACCTGACGCGGCTGTTCAACCAGCTCTCGGGGTACGCGCCGAAGTCACGGTTCCACCGGCTGCTCGTCGCGCCCCGCTCGGTGCGGAACGGCCTGATCGAGCGGATCGACCGCGAGGCAGCCGCCGCACGCGCCGGCCTGCCCGCGTGGATCAAGATCAAGGTCAACTCGATGGTCGACGAGGCCACGATCGACGCCCTCTACCGGGCCTCGCAGGCGGGTGTGCCGGTCGACCTCGTGATCCGCGGCATCTGCGCCCTGCGTCCGGGGGTCCCGGGCCTGTCGGAGACCATCCGCGTCCGCTCGATCCTCGGTCGCTTCCTCGAGCACTCCCGCATCTACGCGTTCGCGTCCTCGGCCAAGGCCGAGGACGCCACGTTCGAGGGCCCGGAGGTCTACATCGGCTCGTCGGACCTCATGCACCGCAACCTCGACCGTCGCGTCGAGGCCCTGGTCCGGATCGCCGACGCCGAGCAGGTCGGCGAGCTCCTCGAGCTGCTCGACGAGTCGATGGACGACGGCACCTCGTCGTGGCACCTGGACTCCGACGGCAGGTGGTCGCGCCATCACGTCGGCCCGGACGGCCCCCTCGTCGACCTTCAGGCGGCGCTCATCAACCGGCAGCGTCGCCGGCCCGGCACTGGCCGGTGAGTGCGGCGCAGGCTCAGGCGCCGACGATCGTCGAGGCAGCCGGTGCGATCGTGTGGCGGGTTCGCCAGGAGAAGCTCCAGGTCGCCCTGGTGCACCGGCCGCGGTACGGCGACTGGTCCTGGCCGAAGGGCAAGGTCGACCCGGGCGAGACGATCCTGGGCGCGGCGACCCGTGAGGTCGCCGAGGAGACCGGCCACGACGTGGTCCTCGGCATCCCGCTGCCCGGCCTGGAGTACGGCCTGTCCGACGGACGCCGCAAGCGCGTGCACTACTGGGCGGCCCAGGTGGCCGGTCGGCCCGACGCGGCCTCCCTGCGCGCACGCCCGCCGGCTCCGCCCGTCTCCCCCAAGGAGATCGACCAGATGCGCTGGTTCGACGCGGACGTCGCCTTCAAGCGCCTGACCCGGCCCGACGACCAGCTGCCGCTCGACGAGCTCGTCGACGCCTACGCCCGGGAGCGGCTCGACACCCGTGCGCTCGTCGTCGCCCGGCACGGCACGGCCCGTCGGCGGGCGGACTGGAAGGGCACCGAGCTGGACCGTCCGCTCACCAGCGACGGCCTCCGGCAGGCCAAGGCGCTCGTCCCGATCCTGTCGACGTTCGGCGTCGGTCGGGTGGTGACGAGCGCGTGGGCGCGCTGCCTCGGCAGCGTCGCACCCTATGCGGAGGCCGCGCAGGTGGTGCCGGAGGTGTCCACGATCCTCACCGAGACGCAGCACAGCTCGTCGCCGGCACGGGTCGCCGCCGAGGTCCGGGCCCTCCTCGAGTCGCACGTCGACGTGGTCCTGTGCACCCACCGACCGGTGCTGCCGACCGTCGTGGACGTCCTGGCACAGCACGCCGGCCGGCAGATCGCCGACAAGCTGCCGAACGAGGACCCGTTCCTGCACCCTGCCCAGGTGCTCGTCGCGCACGTCGCGCAGACGCACAAGGGTCCGCGCGTGGTCGCGACCGAGACGCACCGACCGCACGAGGCCTGACCCGACCACGAGCGGCCGCGCCGGCCTAGACGAAGTGGCTGAGGATCGGGTTGAGGATCCAGTAGACGATCGCGGCGACGAGGGCGGCCGCGGGGATCGTCAGCACCCACGCGTAGGCGATGTTCTTGGCGACTCCCCAGCGGACCGCGGAGAGGCGCTTCGTCGCTCCGACGCCCATGATCGCCGAGGTGATCGTGTGCGTCGTCGAGACGGGCGCGTGGAACCAGTACGCGCTGCCGTAGAGGACCAGCGACGCCACCGACTCGGCCACGAAGCCGCGCGCGGGGTCGAGCTCGATGATCTTGCGACCGAGGGTGCGCATGATGCGCGAACCACCTGAGTAGGTGCCCAGCGAGATGGCCAGGGCCGAGGAGAGCTTGACCCACAACGGGATCGAGCTGCCCGTGTGGAATCCGCCCGCGACGAGCGCCAGGACGATGATGCCCATCGTCTTCTGCGCGTCCTGCAGACCGTGGCCGAGCGCCATCGCGGCGGCCGAGGCCGTCTGGGCGATCCGGAACCGGCGCTGGGTGCGTGCGGGGGCCCTGTTCCGCACGATCCACAGCACCACGACCATCAGCGCGAAGGCGCCCAGGAAGCCGATCACCGGGGAGAACACCATCGGCAGGACGACCTTGTCCCAGATCTGCTCCCAGTGCACGGTCACGCTCGCCGCGATGCCGACCCCGGTCAGGGCGCCGATGATCGCGTGCGTCGACGACGACGGCAGACCGAGGCGCCAGGTGATGAGGTTCCACGTGATCGCGCCGACGAGGGCGGAGAACACGATGATCAGCCCCTCCTGCGAGCTGACATCGGTGATGCTGATGATGTCCTCGGCGATCGTCGTCGCGACGTTCGTGCCGAGCAGCGCGCCGAGCAGGTTGAAGAACGCCGCCATCAGGAGCGCGACGCGTGGGGTCAGCGCCCGGGTGGAGACCGAGGTCGCGATCGCGTTGGCCGCGTCGTGGAACCCGTTGGTGTAGTCGAAGCCGAGCGCGAACGCGACGACGAGGATGACGAGCGCGACCTCCACCCCGCTCAGGACTCCTTGAGCGCGATGGTCTCGACGGTGTTGGCCACCTTCTCGAACGCGTCGGCCGCGTCCTCGAGCCGCTCGACGATCTCCTTGAGCTTCATCAGCAGGATCGGGTCGGTGATCTCGTCGAACATCTGGGCCAGCAGCTTGCGGTGGATCTTGTCGGCCTGGTTCTCGAGGCGGTTGACCTCGACCCAGTACTCGGACAGCGAGTCCATCGAGCGCAGCCGTGGCATGGCCTCGGCCGTCAGCTCCGCCGCGCGCTGCAGCACCTGCACCTGGTCGGAGACGCGGGGCGGCAGGTCCTCGATCTTGTAGAGGACGATCAGGTCGGCCGCTTCCTCCATGAAGTCCATGCAGTCGTCGAGGCTCGAGGCGAGCATGTAGATGTCGTCGCGGTCGAACGGGGTGACGAACGTCGAGTTCAGCCGTCGCATGATCAGGTGCGTCGCCTCGTCGGCGTCGTGCTCCGCGTCGGCGATCCGCTTGCCGATCTCCTTGCGACCTGCTCGCTCGGCACCGAGCATCTCGCCCAGCAGGTTGGCGCCGGTGACGAGGTGCTTCGCCTGTGCGGCGAAGAGGTCGAAGAACGTGGTGTCGCGCGGTGTGAGGCGCAGGCGCACAGCAGACTCCGTCGAGGGGGGAGGAGGACGGGGATCAGGCTAGGTCACGGTCGGGGGAATGCCTAACGCACGACGACGAGCGCATGGACACATGGTGACAGGCCGACGCCATCTGCGAGTCAGTCTTCCGGGCGACGTGGCCGCACGACTCGACGAGGCTGATGATGACGCCGGGCCGCGGAGCGCCTCTCGGCGCGGGGCCGCTCGAAGCGGCTTGAGATGGAGCCCGGGGCTACCGCGACCCGACGTCGAGCACCATTCTAGTCCCGGACCTCCCGTTGACCGAAGTCTCCAGGCTTCGCGCGCAGCGGAATCATCGACCGGTACCCGGCGCGAAACAGGTCTGTCACGTGCAGGAACGCTGCTACTCGAGCCGGTCCGCGCGCCACAGCACCGCCGCCCGACCGAGCTCCTCGGCGGTCCGGACCAGCGACGCCGCACCGCGGGTCAGCCGGACAGCACCGGCCGGATCGAGCACGTCGAGGTGGTCCGCGTCGAACGCGGCACCCGTCGCGAGGACCTGGCAGAACGCCGCCGCGCGTTCGAGCGCCACTGCGAGATCACCCGAATAGACCCCTGAGAGGACCGCGTCGGCGACCGCCCGGACGTCCGCCGGCCCGGGCGCGTCGGCAACCCCGGCCACGGCGTCGTGCACCGGCGCCGCCGCGACGCCCAGCCGGTAGCGGTCCGCGATCGTCTCCGGGTCGCGTCGCACCCACTCGCGCAGGACGTACAGCCGCCACAGCGCTCCGGGCAGCGTGTCGGCGGGGCTGTCGGACCAGAGCCCGGCAACGACGTCGAGCCCCTCGGTCTCCACCAGCGAGACCAGCCGCGCGACGACCTCGGGATCGGCGTTCGCGCGCCCGTGGTGCACGAGCGCCCCTGCCGTCGTGTGGGCAGCGTCGTTGCGCACCGCGGGGTCGTACCCGCCAGGCAGCTCGTCGGCAGCCGCGGGGTCCATCATCGCGGGCCGACGAGGGCGCCGTGCACCGGATGTCGCGTCCATCGCACGATCTTGCACCGCGATCGACCGCACAGCCAGCACGTCGCTCGGTCGGCGGGCGCGCGGACCGTTCTCTCGGCCGGCATCGTGCGACGACGTGCGGGCGGCCCACAGCAGGTCCAAGGTGGGTTCCAGGGCTGGGGGCGCTCCCCGGCGACAAGGAGGTCAGGAACGATGACGCACGCGTCGACGCCACCGACCGGCGGACCAGAGGCCCAACCGAACCCCTACAAGAACAAGGCGATCGGACTCGCCGTGGCAGCCGCGGTCGGCGGCTTCTTGTTCGGCTTCGACAGCTCGGTGATCAACGGGGCTGTCGACGCCATTCAGGAGGACTTCGACATCGGCTCGTCGCTCACCGGATTCGTCGTCGCGGTCGCCCTCCTGGGCTGTGCGTTCGGCGCCTGGCTGGGCGGCAAGCTCGCCGACAAGTTCGGCCGGACGCGCGTCATGCTGGTCGGCGCGATCCTGTTCTTCGTCTCCTCGATCCTGTCCGGCCTCGCGGTCGGCGTCTGGGACCTGATCCTCTGGCGCGTGCTCGCCGGCATCGGCATCGGCATCGCGTCCGTCATCGCACCGGCCTACATCGCGGAGATCGCACCCGCGGCGATGCGCGGTCGCCTCGGCTCGCTCCAGCAGCTCGCGATCACGCTCGGCATCTTCGCGGCGCTGCTCTCCGACCAGCTGCTGCAGGGTGCCGCCGGCGGTGCGTCCGAGACCCTCTGGCTGGGCCTCCCGGCGTGGCGCTGGATGTTCATGGTCGCGGCCATCCCCGCAGCCGTCTACGGCTTCCTCGCGCTACGGATCCCCGAGTCGCCGCGCTACCTCATCGCGACGGGCCGCCGGGAGGAGGCCAAGGACGTCCTGGCGAGCACCCTCGGAGAGGGCGTCGACGTCGAGGACCACGTGGTCCAGATCGAGCACACGATCGCCACGGACAAGAAGCTCGAGGCTCAGGCGAGCCTGCGCGGACCGCGGTTCGGACTGCTGCCCGTGGTCTGGGTCGGCATCCTGCTGTCGGTGTTCCAGCAGTTCGTCGGCATCAACGTGATCTTCTACTACTCGACCACGCTGTGGCAGGCCGTCGGTTTCGAGGAGAGCCAGTCGTTCCAGGTCTCGACGTTCACCTCCATCACCAACGTGCTCGTGACGTTCATCGCCATCGCGCTCATCGACAAGGTCGGCCGTCGTCCGCTGCTGCTCACGGGATCCATCGGCATGGCCCTGACGCTCGGGGTGATGTCCCTGGCGTTCACGCAGTCCACCGGGACCGGCAAGGACGTCACGCTCGCCGAGCCGTGGGGCGTCATCGCCCTCGTCGCCGCCAACCTGTTCGTCGTCTTCTTCGGCGCGACGTGGGGACCGCTCGTCTGGGTCCTCCTGGGCGAGATGTTCCCCAACCGCATCCGTGCAGCAGCCCTCGGCGTGGCCGCCGCCGCTCAGTGGATCGCCAACTTCGCGATCACGGTGACGTTCCCACCCCTTCTCGACCACTTCGGAGCCTCGATCCCCTACCTGATGTATGCGATATTCGCTGCACTGTCGTTCCTCTTCACGCTCTGGAAGGTGCCCGAGACCAAGGGCGTGGAGCTGGAGGACATGGAAGGGGTCACGGTCGACCGCTCCCGACGAGGCACGGCCGCATCCACCTGACGGGGTGCAGTCCGCCGTGCGGCGGTCCAGAACGGCGCGGTGGGCCGGTGTCTCCCCCACCGCGCCGTTCGGGACGCTTCAGCCCTTCGGCTCGCGGGCGGCGGCGAGGTCCGCGTTCAGGCGGGCGATCTGGGCGGCGAACGAACCGATGTCGTCGTCGGTCCACTCCGCGAGCGCCTTGCGGAAGAAGGCGCGACGAGCCACCTGCGCGGTCTCGAAACGCTCCCGGCCCACGTCCGTCAGGTCGAGCAGCTGACCGCGGTAGTCGTCCGGGTCCGGACGGCGGGACACCAGTCCGAGGTCGCCGAGCCGAGCGAGCTGGCGCGACATGGTGCCGCGGCCCACGCCGATGTTGGCGGCGAGATCGCTGGCCCGGACTCCCGGCGTCGTGGCGATCATCGCGAGCAGCGAGTAGGCCGCCGGTTCGAGGTCCGGGTGCACCAGCCGCGAGATCGCGGCCGACGACGCCTGGGCGCGTCGCAGCAGGAGGCCCATCTCGCGCTCGAGCTGCCGGAACTGTTCGTCGACCACGGCCCCATCCTCGCGGACCGGGCACACAAAAGGACCAGCCGCCACGGGTGCAAGACCGACGTCCTGCCAGTTCAGCGGCTCCGCTGGGTGCTAGCACCTAGTCCAAGCAGCGAGACCGACGGCAGAGCGAAAGAGCCGGGCTGAGCTCAGCGCGACCAGGTGGCGCGCTGCCGGGCGACGTGGGCGATCGCCGCGACCCGGTGCATGTCGAGCCGCTCGGGCATCCGTCGGAAGGCCCCCTGCACGTCCTGCCGCGACATCACGACCGTCTCGCACTCGACGGGGCTGGAACGGACCTCCAGCTCGCCGTGCACGACCACCACGCCGCGGACGAAGATGTCGGCGCAACCTGCGGCGAGCAGCAGCCCACGGACCCGGCCGGCCTCCAGCTTGGCGTCACGCAGATAGGCCATCGAGCGACCGTCCACCTCGATGCTGCGCCCCTCGACGACGACCTTCTGGCCGGGGTGGCGGCGCTCCGCCACGGTGAAGGCCCCGCCCGGACCGAACAGCAGGTGCTCGACGAGCGTCCCCTGCCGGCCCAGCGGCACGTCGTGGATGACCTGCCATCCCTCGTCGACGAGACGCTCGAGCCGCGTCCGCACGGAGCTGCCGCGCTCGGCGCGGATACCCGCCAGGTCGATGGTGTCCCAGTCGTCGCCACCCAACCAGGCCTGCAACGCGGCGTCGTCCGCCGCGTCCAGGGCACCGATGCCGGGAGTGGCCACCGGCAGCGCCAGCTCCGTGACGTCGGCGCGCAGGTAGGCCTGCACCGCACGACGCACACCGTTCTCGAGGAACGGGTCGTCGGCCACGACCTCGCCGGACTGCAGGTCGACCGAGCCGACCCTCCGCCCGGTCTCCTGCGTGACGAAGAGACGGTCGGCGCCATAGCGCCGCCATCGCCGCACGGTCAGGACATCTTCCACACGGCCATTATCGGCACGGCGGGCGTCGAACTTCAGTCGTGTCGACCATCCGGACGCACGCGCGACGGGGTGTCGCTGCGACGCGCCGCGACCACACCCGTGCGCACGCGCCCGGACCTCCACACGGTCGGGCTACTCGCTCGGCTCGAACGTCAGACTCACCGAGTTCATGCAGAACCGGTCACCCGTCGGCGTCTGCGGGGCATCGTCGAAAACGTGCCCCAGGTGCGACCCGCACCGCGCGCACCGGACCTCGGTGCGCACCATGCCCAGCGAGCGATCGCTGATGAGCTCGACCCGGTCGCCCGCGAGGGGCGAGAAGAAGCTGGGCCAGCCACAGTGGGAGTCGAACTTGGTGTCGGACCGGAACAGCTCGTTGCTGCACGCCCGGCACCGGTAGACACCCTCGCGCTTCTCGTCCAGCAGCGGCCCGGTCCACGCCCGCTCGGTCCCCGCCTTGCGCAGGACCGCGAACTCCTGGGGCTCGAGCTCCAGAGCCCACTGCTCCTCGGTCTTGTTGACCTCGTACGTCATCGGACACACCCTCCTGAATCTGTCGGCGTCCTGTGCAACCACCGACCCCGGGCAGGAGTTCCCGACGCGCCGGAACAGGGCCGTGACCTGCATTCTCGTGATTTGTCCGCCGATCCGCATACTCTCGCCCATGCGGGCACAGCACTGCGCTCGCCCCTGGAGGACGCCCTGTGCCCGGAGCCACCCGCCGCCGCTGGTCCCTGACCCGCTATTTTGCGGTCGTCAGCATCGTGGCCATGGTCGTGCTGGGATTCGCCCTGGTGTGGGTCACGTGGACCGTCATGGGGCAACAGGCGGTGCGCGACGGGATCCGCAGGGCCGAGTCCGTCCAGACCTACGCCACCGCCTCCGTCCCCACCGACTCGTTCGTCCTCCCGGACGTGCTCTCACCGGAGGAGGCCGCGGCGGTCCGGTTGGCAACCGCCGGGTTCGCCGACAACCTGATCGAGGTGCGGCTCTGGGCGCAGGACGGCTCGCTGATGTACAGCTCGGCCACCCGCACCACTACCGCCTTCCCGGCCGGCGACCGGCTCGACACGGTCATGGCGACCGGCGAGTCCGACGCCCGCATCGTCACGGACGTCCGCGGTGCGGGCCCCGACTCGGACCACAACACGCAGCGGGACGTCCTGGACGTCTACGTCCCGGTCCCCGTCGAGGACACCAGGACCCGGGACTCCACCCTCTCGCCCATGCCGGCCCCGGGAGAGGTCGTCGGCGCGGCCGAGGTCATGCTGGACCACACGGAGTCCACCCAGGCGCTCACCGACGCCGTCCGGACGGTGTCGATCGTCGTCGTGCTGGGGCTGGTGCTGCTCTGGATCCTGCTGTTCCGCACGGTGTTCACCACGTCGCGACGCCTGCAGGCGAGTGCTCTCGACAACGCGCGGCTCGCGCTGCTCGACTCCCTCACCGGCCTGCCGAACCGGCGCATGCTCGCGGAGCGGATGCGGCGCACGATCAGCGAGGCGCAGGAGAACGGCAGCCGGGTCGGGCTCATGCTGCTGGACATCGACCGGTTCAAGGACATCAACGACTCGCTCGGGCACGACCGCGGTGACGAGCTGCTCGAGCAGGTGGCCGAACGTCTGCGCGGGGCGCTGCGCGACGACGACATCGTCGCCCGCCTCGGTGGCGACGAGTTCGCGATCCTCCTGCCCGACGTCCGCTCGGTGGCCAACGCCGAACGCCTGGCCCGGCGGGTGCGCGGGCTGTTCGTGCCGCCGTTCATGCTGGGCGAGCTGCCGCTGCACGTGGACACGTCCGTCGGCGTCGCGTGCCTGCCCGACCACGCCGACGACCCGTCGTCGCTCATGCGGACCGCGGACGTCGCGATGTACGCGGCCAAGCACCACCGAACCGGCGTCTCGGTGTACTCCTCGGACGAGGACGACTCCTCCCCCGCTCGTCTCGTGCTGCTCGGCGACCTGCACCGCGCGCTGACCCCGGCCGAGGGCGAGCCGCGCGAGCTGCGCATGCACTACCAGCCGAAGATCGAGCTGTCGTCGGGTGCCACGATCGGTCTCGAGGCGCTGGTGCGCTGGGTGCACCCGACCCGAGGCCTGCTTCCACCCACGGTCTTCATCCCGCTCGCCGAGCAGTCCGGCCTCATCCACGACGTGACGCGGTACGTCCTCACGGAGTGCATCACGCAGCTGGCGGAGTGGCGGTCCGAGGGCCGCGCGACGCCCGTCGCGGTCAACCTCTCGGCGCACGACGTCACCACCTCGGCGGTCGTCGACCTGATCGAGCAGCTGCTCGAGGAGCACGCGGTGCCCGCCGACCTGCTCGAGGTCGAGATCACCGAGACCGCCCTGGTGGCGGACCCGTCGCGCGTCGTCCCCGTGCTGGAACGGCTCAGCGCCCTCGGCATCCGGGTGGCCATCGACGACTTCGGCATCGGCAACACGTCGATCTCGCAGCTGCGTGACCTGCCCGTCGACGAGCTGAAGATCGACCGGCTCTTCGTCTCGGACCTCGGCGCGGGCGGCCGGGAAGGCTCCGACACGCTCGTGCAGGCGATGGTCGACCTCGCCCACTCGTTCGACCTCCAGGTGGTCGCCGAGGGCGTCGAGGACGCGAGCACCGCGGACATCCTCCTGCGCCTCGGTGTCGACCAGGCGCAGGGATTCCTCTACTCGCAGGCAGTGCCGGCCGGCGACCTGCCGCTGGTCGGCGCCGTTCCTCGCCCCCGGCGTGGGCGCAGCAGCCGGGCCGGGGCGGTCTCGGTCGTCCAGGACGTCCGTCCCGGGCCCGTCCGACACGCCCGCCCACCGCGTCCGCCCCGTCCGGACAGCACGATCGAGTGATAATTCGGTTTTGCCCTCAAGATCGGCCGCAGGATGCCGATGAGATGATTTCGGCCTAGGCCCTCTGGAGGGTGCACCCGATGATGGACGACGACCTGCTCCACGAGATGATCAACCCGCCGCCGGTCCCCCGGGACGCGGCACGGCGCCGTCGCCTCTGGACCACGGTGATCATCGTCGCGCTGGCGGCTGTCGGTGCGACCACTCTGACCACCTCGGCGATCTTCACGGACGACGACTCGACGTCCGCGGCGATCAAGAGCGGCAACGTGAACCTCGTCCTCGGCGGACCGACGCCGTTCGCGTTCACGCCGCAGAACCTCGCGCCCGGTTCCTCGACCTTCGTCCCGATGACCGTGTCGAACACGGGCTCGCTCCAGCTGCGGTACTCGATCTCCTACTTCGGCAGCGGCAGCACCGGGACGGCTGACCTGAGCAACGTCCTGGAGCTGCGCCTGTACGACCTCGCAGCGGGGTCGTGCAACCAGGCGGGGACCGACGCCGCAGAGACGATCAACAACTTCGGTGACCCGGTCAACAACTGGCCCACCGTCCCCGAGGCCCTGGTCGGGAAGCCCGCGGGTGGGGCGCAGGACGGCGACCGGGAGCTCGCCGGCGGCAACACGACCGAGAGCCTGTGCGCCCGGGTGGACTTCCCGTTCGAGGCCGGTAACCAGTACCAGAACGCGTCCGTCACCCTGAACCTCGTCTTCAACGCCGAGCAGACGCTCAACAACCCCTGACCCGTCGATGTCCCCCACGAGCGGGAGCCGTGACGCTCCGCTGGCCGACCGGCGGGCTCCTCGGCCCCCCGGCCGGTCGGCCGCACGCCCGCGGCTGCCCCTCTGGCGCAAGGCCGTGTCCGTCGTCCTGTGGATGGTCGTGGCGGTGTGCGGTCTCGCCTACGCCGTGTCGCTCGCCGTGCCCCTCTGGTTCCAGGTGCACGACCAGCGGCTGCTGGTAGTCACGTCGGGGTCGATGTCGCCGAAGTTCGATGCGGGCGACGCCGTCGTGCTGCGCGCGATCACCGACGACTCGGAGCTCAAGGTCAACCAGATCATCTCGTTCTGGCCCGTCGGCACCCAGCAGCTCGTCACCCACCGGATCGTCGCCCTGGAGAAGCTCCCCGAGACGACGCCCGACCCCGCGACCGGCCGACCCGTGCCGAGGCTCAAGGCCGACGGCACACCCAAGCTGCGCTCGTACGTCATCACCAAGGGCGACGCGAACCCCTACCCCGACGTCAACGCGACCCCGGTGGAACGCGTGCGCGGGGTCGTCCTCGCCGTCCACGCCGGGTGGGGCTGGGTGCTGGACTGGGCCGGTTCGAGCGTCGGACGCGCCGTGATGCTCGTGCCTCCGCTGCTCGCGCTCGCTATCCTCGAGCTGCTCGCCGTCCATGATCGCGGTCGCTCCGGCCGCGGTCGCCGCGTCGAGAACGCCGGCGACAGGAGGGTGGATGAGCTCCTCCTCGAATGAGGCCCAGCGCCGCTTCCTCTCTGCGGACCGCGGCTCGCTGGCCCGCCTCGCGCTCGTGATCGCGATCGGCGTCGCCGCGCTCGTCGGGCCGCTCGTCGCGTCGACGACGGCACGGTTCTCCGACGTGAAGCAGATGGGCGTGACGTTCGCGGTGCCTGCCGCACCGGTCCCGGCGCCCCCGGTTCCCGACCCGCCGACCCCCTGACCGCGCCGTCTCTCCTACGACCGGAGTGCGCGCGCCGCGAGCAGCACACGGTCCGGGTCGTAGACGAGCGACAGAGTCTGCAGTCGTCGCGCGACCTCGGGCGTGAACACGCGAGCCGCCCAGGCCGGCCCGGCGGTGTCGGTGAAGTTGGGCAGCCCGCCGTCGAGCGCCCACTCGGACAAGCCGTCGTGCAGGCGCGCGCTGTCGCTGACCACCGACTGCGCGATCTCCGGGATGAGGACACCGAGCGAGAAGACCGAGAACGCGGCGTCCCGGAACGCGAACGCACTGGGCAGACCACGGTCGTCGCGCACCTTCCCACCCAGCTGACGGACCTCGACCATCGCGAGGGCGGTCGCCGTGTCCGGGCCGACGAGCTCCAGCAGACGCTCGGCGCCGTCCGGGCCGAAGGAGGACAGCAGGCTGTGCTCCTCGTGCAGCGGCATCGGGTCGATCGGGTCGGTGTGCACGTCGCCGAGCTCGGAGTACGGCATGACCCGCACGGTGTCGATCAGCGGCCTGGCGACCGCTCGCAGCACCTGGATCATCTCGGCACCCTCGGACGGGTCCCCCGTCCAGGCGAACCGCACGGACACGGACGTGCGACCGCGCAGCGGCTCCGGGAACGTCGGCAGGTCCGGCAGGCGCATCAGGGCGAACGACGTGGTGCCCAGCTCGGGGAGCAGCGACGACCACAGGCTCCACGTGCGGATCACGGCGGGCGCGGCGGCGGCGTCGAACCAGAGGGCGCCTGCGTACAGGGACGGCTGCTCGACCAGGTCGATCTCGACCGCCGTGACGATCCCCAGCGTTCCCTTGCCGCCTCGCAGCCCCCAGAAGAGGTCGGCGTTCTCGGTCGCGCTCGCGCGGCGGACCACGCCGTCACCGGTGACCACGTCGAACGCGCGGACCAGGTCGGACGCGAGTCCGAACGTCCGGGCCACCGGGCCGAGCCCGCCACCCGTGAGGTAGCCGACCACACCGACGTCGGGTGAGGACCCGGCCAGGCCGGCGAGTCCGTACGGTGCGCACGCGGCGAGCACGGCCTCCCACTTCACACCGGCGCCGACGCGCGCCCAGCGCTCGTCGGCGTGCACCGAGACCTCGTCGAGCGCGACGGTGCTGACGAGGATCGCGTCCTGCATCGTCTCGGTGGCGCCGTGCCCGGTCCCCTGGACGGCGACCTGCACACCCGTCGCCGCGGCGGACCGCAGCACGCGGCTCACGTCCTGCGCGTTCCGCACGGCCACGACGCCAGCCGGCGCGATCGCCTTGACGAGGTTGCTGGTCCGGGTGAGAGCCGCGTACGAGTCGGTGCCGGGCAGGTGCACCGGGAGCCCGGCGTCGCGGAGCGCCACGAGGGCCGCGGCCGGGGAGGGGCGGTAGTCCGAGCCCACCGGCGAGCTAAGGATGGTCATGCGTTCTGTCCTTCGGGTGTCCGGCGCGGGCGGCTCCCGCGCACCTTCGTGTCGGCGCCGCTTCGGCGCACGGGCAAGAAGGGGACGTCTCGGGCCGCCTGATACATCCGGAGATGTCCGAAGTTACCGAGGGGTACCTACGCCGGTGGAGTCGCTGGCAGGTCGATCGTGAACGAGGTGCCCTCTCCCACGACGCTCGAGATCGACAGCGTGCCGCCGTGAGCATCGACCACGGCCTTCGTGATGGACAGACCCAGTCCGATGCCGGGGATCGCCCGGCGCGTGGCTGTCGACGCCCGGAAGAACCGGGTGGTGAGCGACTCCAGCTCGTCGGGCGGGATGCCGATCCCGCTGTCCGCGACGGCGAGCCTCGCCCCGCCGACCGTCGGCTCCACCGACACCCGCACCGCGCCACCGGCCGGCGTGAACTTGATCGCGTTCGAGACCAGGTTGTCCAGGGCCTGAGCCAGCCGCACGGGGTCGGCGTCCACGACCGACGGCTCGACCGCGGCATCGATCGCGACCCGGGCCCCCTCCGCCGCGGGTACGGCCGAGGCGACAGACGCGCGGACGACGTCCGCGAGGTCGACTTGCTGCGTGGAGATGGCGAACCGCCCCGCGTCCACCTGCGCGCTGAGCAGCAGGTCGCCGACGAGCCGGAGCTGGCGACGGGCGTTGCGGTCGATGACCGTCAGGTACTCGCGCTGCTCGTCGGTGAGCGGGTCCGTGCCGTCGGTCAGCAGCTCGAGGTAGCCGAGGACCGACGTCAACGGCGTGCGGAGCTCGTGGCTGACGAGGCTGACGAACTCGTCCTGCAGGCGTGCCGCCTCGCGCTCCGCGGTCACGTCGGTGGCGACCACCACGTAGCCGGCGATGAAGCCGTCGACCTCTTCACGACGCGTCACGGCGAGCCGCACCGTGAGCGTCGTCCCGTCCCGGCGCACGTACGTCCAGTCGCGCACCTCAGGACGCCCGGCCAGCGCGGCGGCGAAGAGCGTGTCGTACAGGGTCCGGCCGCCGTCGCCGTCGCCGTCGACCAGCTCGCGACTCCGCTCGTCGAGCTCCGCCTGCACGTGGAACGCGGGCAGGCGCAACCGCCCGACGACCTCGCCCTGCGAGTACCCGAGCAGCCGCTCGGCTCCGGGGTTGAACACCTCGATGACGCCCTCCGCGTCGGTCGCGATGATCGCCTGCTCGGTGGCCGAGTCGATCACCGAGATCAGCTGGTTGCGGGTCGCACGACGGGCGTCGGCCACCCGCCCGAGCTCGACGGCATCGAGACGCGCGCGCTCCAGGAGGTCGGCCTGCTGCTTCTGGAGGCGTTCCAGGGCGATCGTCCGGGCGCGCAGGCGGTCGGTGATCTCGTGCACCGTCACGGCGACGACGAGCGTGACGAGCGACAGGTACAGGCTGCGCACGACCACGTCCGCGGTGACGTGCACCGAGGAGTCGAGGATCGTCGGCGCGAACACGACGGCGGCCACACCCACGGTTCCCAGCACCACGCCACGGCGTCCCCGCTGGGCGGCCAGGTTGATCACCGGGAGGAACACGATGGTCGTGAACAGCGGTCCGGACACGCCGGTGCCCGTGCGCACCACGCCCACCGCCGCGATGAGGACCATCGGCAGGATGTCCTGCACACCCTCGGGCCAGCGACCCCAGGGCAGCAACCGAGCCGCGAGCGCCTGGGCGATGACGAGGACCCCCGCCACCACCAGGTAGCCGGGGTGCGGGACGTCGATCCAGGGCGTGAGGACGATCAGCATCGCCACGAGGTACAGGACCAGGAAGGGCAGCTGCCGTTCCAGGGCGGACGCATCAGGCCCGAGCAGACGGTGGACGGTCTGCACCCAGGGGGACTTGTTCCCGAGGTCCGTGGACCGGCGGCCCGTACCGGCGCGCGCGGTCCCCATGCGCCGGTCCTTGCTGAACCGCCGCTCGACGCCGTCCCACGGCGGCTCGGCCGCGGGCTCCGCGAGGGTCTGTTCGCTCATCGGGGCTCCATCACCTCGTCGACGGGGAGAAACACGTCCTCGAGGTACCGGACGGCGGCGAGCTCCGCGAAGTCGACGCACGACGGGACCGGTCGCCCGAGCACCACGTCGAGGGTCAACGACGGCATGTCGACGCCGGAAGCGACGGTCAAGGGCATGCCGGCCGGGAATCGCGGGTTCACCTCGAGGAGCGCCGGCACTCCCGACCCGTCGTACCTGAGACGAACGCTGGCGACCGTGGTGAGCCCGACCGCCCGCGCCACCCGGGACGCCGCCTCGACGAGGGCGTCGTCGTGCACGGTCACCCCCGCGACGGCGACGCCGTGGTCGACTCGCAGGCGGGCGCGCGGGACGGCCGCGACCACGTGTCCTTCGAGGTCCGCCAGGACGTCGACGGAGAACTCGTCGCCGGGGAGAAGCTCCTGGACGACCAGGTCCTCCTCGTCGTGCACAGCATCGAGCTCGGCCTGGCTGTGCACGGTCTGCACGCCTCGTGAGCCCCCAGCGCGGCGCGCCTTGACGACGACCGGGAAGTCCCAGCCACTCGTCGCCTGCACGGTGCCCAGCAGCTCGGTGCGCGGCACACGGACGGTGCGCGCGCAGGTCCGCGCGAGGGTCAGCGCGTCGAGGCAGGTCTCGACGGTGCGCAAGGACGGGGACGCGAGGACCGCCCCGAGCTCGTCGCGGACCGCGGCGAGCAGCGGGAGCTCGACGTCGACCGTGGGGAAGACCACGTCGATCGCGTCGTCGGAGACGATCTGCCGGACGGCGGGCACGAAGTCGGCAGCCTGGCCCGCCGGCACCAGCCGTCGGTGCGGCGCGTCCACCAGGTACAGCCCGCCGGCCCAGCGGTCCGTGTCGGCCCCGAACACCTCGACGTCGCCACGGCGCAGCAACGAGCGGACGACCGCGGCGCCCGCCGGCCCACCGGCGCCGGTCACCAGGACCCTCATCCGCTCACCTCGTGCTCCTCGGACCGCTCCTCGGTCGAGGCGGCGAGGCCGGCGCCGCCGTGCAGCATCCCTGCCGCGCGGATCGTCTCCAGGGGCTCGGCGAACGAGCCCGTGCCGAACCGCGACCAGTACCGGGCTGTGGCCCGGACGACCTCTGGGTCCATGTAGTCGCGCTGGGTCTGCGACGTGAACGCCGCCAGCATCCGCAGCTTGGTCTCGACGAACCCGTCGACGGGCACGAACCGCGATGGCCGGAAGTCGACGGTCGACGACGGGCTCTGGAAGCACGCGAGCGACGGGACGCGGCGGGCAGCCACCTCGACGGCGCGTCGCACCGCCCTGTGGTCCTGGTGCCGGTCGTGCTCGCTGTGCGTGTAGACGATGGTCGGCTGCTCCGCGCGGATGGTCTCCTCGATCGTCGCGATGAGCCCGTTGGCCGGGTCCAGGCGGGTTTCCTCGAAGTCGTGCAGGTAGAGGCGGGCGCCGATGACCGCGGCGGAGGCGAGGGCCTCGTGCCGACGAGACTGCACGTCACCATCGAGAGCGCCGCTCGACAGGGTCAGGATGACGACCGTGTCGCCTGCCGCGCGGTGCGAGGCGAGCGTGGCGCCGACGCCGATCTCGACGTCGTCCAGGTGCGCACCGACGGCGAGAACCACGTCGCGCGGCTCCTGCGTGGCGCGCTTCTCACGCCCCTGCATCGCGAGCGCCGTGATCCGCTCGAGCAGCATGGCGGCGGCCACGGGCTTGACCAGGAAGTCGTCGGCGTCGCGGCGCAAGGCGTCGACCGCGTAGTCGACGCTGGCGAACGCCGTCATGACCGCGACCGGGGTGCCGGCGGCGCGCGACCGCAGCTCGTCGAGCAGCTCCAGCCCGGTCATGCCCGGCATCTGGATGTCGGTGAGAACCACGTCGAACTGCGCGCGCGCCACCTCGGCGAGGGCCGACATCGGCTCGTGGGCGACCGTGACGGCCATGCCCCCGCGGCGCTCGAGCACGGTGCGCACGTACTGCGCGGTGTCGACGTCGTCCTCGACGACGAGGACCCTGATCTGCTCGTCTGCCACGCTGCGCTGCCCTCCGTCACCGGTTGGTCGATGCCCACGGTATAGGTCCGGGTCCGCCGCCACCCGTCCGGGGAATAGGCGCGGTGCCGGCCAGGTTGGAGCGGCATGTACATGCAAACGCATGAACCTTGGAAAGACCTGTGAGGCGCGAGATGCAGTTCGGGATCTTCACCGTCGGCGACGTCACGACCGATCCGACGACCGGCCGGACGCCGGACGACACGGAGCGGGTGCGCAACATGCTCACCATCGCCCAGCACGCGGACGCCGCGGGCCTGGACGTCTTCGCGACGGGCGAGCACCACAACCCGCCGTTCGTCCCCTCGTCGCCCACCACCATGCTCGGCTACCTGGCGGGCACGACGAAGAACATCATCCTGTCGACGGCGACGACGCTCATCACGACCAACGACCCGGTCCGGCTGGCCGAGGAGTACGCGATGCTCCAGGTCATCTCCGACGGCCGGATGGACCTCATGATGGGCCGCGGCAACACCGGTCCCGTGTACCCGTGGTTCGGTCAGGACATCCGCCAGGGCATCCCGCTGGCCATCGAGCACTACGCGCTGCTGCGCCGCCTCTGGGAAGAGGACGTCGTCGACTGGTCCGGCAAGTTCCGCGGCCCTCTGCAGGGCTTCACCTCGACGCCCCGGCCCTTGGACGGTGTCCCGCCCTTCGTCTGGCACGGCTCGATCCGCAGTCCCGAGATCGCCGAGCAGGCAGCGTTCTACGGGGACGGCTTCCTGCACAACGCGATCTTCTGGCCGCTGTCGCACGCGGCCCAGATGGTGGGCTTCTACCGCCAGCGCTTCGAGCACTACGGGCACGGCCAGGCCGACCAGGCGATCGTCGGCCTGGGCGGGCAGGTGTTCATGCGCGCTCGTTCGCAGGACGCCGTACGGGAGTTCCGGCCGTACTTCGACAACGCGCCCGTGTACGGGCACGGACCGACGCTCGAGGACTTCACGCGCGACACCCCGCTGACCGTGGGCAGCCCGCAGGAGGTCATCGACCGGTACGGGACGTTCCGCGACCAGGTCGGTCACTACCAGCGTCAGATGTTCCTCATGGACCACGCGGGCCTCCCGCTGAAGACCGTGCTGGAGCAGATCGACATCCTGGCGACCGAGGTCGTGCCCGTGCTGCGCGCCGAGGCCGAGTCGGCCCGTCCCGCGCACGTGCCGGCGAACCCTCCGTCCCATGCCGACCGTGTGGCTGCCGCCCGCGCAGCGGGTAGCGTGCACGAGCAGGCGGTTGCCGAGGACACCTTCACCGGCCTCCGGGCCGAGGACTCCCTGCAGTCATGACTCTCTCTTCAGCATCAGGAAAGGACGTGCGATGAGCGACCGCTCGATCGTCGTCATCTCGGCGGGGCTGTCCCAGCCCTCGTCGTCGCGTCTGCTGGCCGACCGCCTCGCCGACGCCACCGCCTCCGAGCTCGCTGCCCGCGGCATCACCGCGCACGTCGAGACCGTCGAGCTCCGCGACGTCGCCCACGAGGTCGTCAACATGACGCTCACGGGCTTCGCGTCCGGCACGCTGGCGTCGGTGATCGAGAAGGTCACCGCCGCCGACGGGGTCATCGCCGTCACACCGATCTTCTCGGCCTCCTACTCCGGCTTGTTCAAGTCGTTCGTCGACATCCTCGACAAGGACGCGCTCGTCGGCCGGCCCGTGCTCGTCGGCGCGACCGGTGGGACCGGGCGACACTCGCTCGCGCTGGAGTACGCACTGCGCCCGCTGTTCGCCTACCTGCGCGCCGACGTGGCCGGCACGGCCGTGTTCGCGGCCACCGACGACTGGGCCGACAGCGGCGGCGACGACGTGAACCCGCTGCCCGCACGGATCCGTCGCGCCGGTCGCGAGCTGGCCGAGATGGTCGCCGACCGGGAGCCGTCCGCGCCCGTCGGCCTCTACGACGCGGTGCCGTCGTTCGACCAGCTGCTCGGCGGCGCGTGACCGAGAAGCCTCGCCGGGCTATCTGACCGGACGCGCAACGAGGGCGGGAAGCCGTGGCTTCCCGCCCTCGTCGTTTCCTGCCCGTGCACCCGGGCCGGTCGTGCCCCGGCCGTGCACAGGCGCTTCGGGGCCGCGCCCTGGTGGTCCTCCGTCGGGTGCTGGTGCTACTGCGGTCCGAGCGTGAACGCCGTGCCCGTCGATGCCGGCTCGACGTCGAGGCGCTGGTCAGCCAACGTCACGGACGCCTCCGGGTCCACGTACACACGACTCGTCCCGTCCGTCACCACATCATCACCCGGGAACGGCTCGGGCACGAGCGCAAGCTCGAACGCTCCCGTCTCCTGCTGCGCGATCCGCAGGCCGCCCGTCTCGTCGGGAAGCCCTGCCTTGCTCGTGAGCGTGTGGACTGCGGTGCGTGCGCTGTCGGTCAGGGTGAGCACGAGGCTCTCCTTCCAGTTGTGGAACCTTGCACCTCCACCGTCATCACGGTGTCGCGACGACGGCAACTCGGTTCCCGCTGAGCGAGACGGCCTGTGTCCAACGGTCGCGGGACGCCTCGATCGGCCCTAGCCTCCGCACCATGCCGCTGCCGCTGTGGGTCACGCGCGTGAACCGACGGGTGAGCAACCCGGTCCTCGGCCTGCTGTCCGACGACGTGCCGCCCTTCGCGACGCTGCACCACGTCGGACGCACCAGCGGCCGTCGGTTCCGCACGCCGGTCATGGCGTTCCCGTCGCCGGGATCTGACCGCGTCACCATCGCCCTGACCTACGGGCCACGTGTGCAGTGGCTGCGCAACATCGAGGCCGGCCTCCCCGCTCGGCTCGTCCGGCGCCGCACGGTCCTCGTGCTGTCCGATCCCGTGCGGTTGCGTGGGCCCGAGGGCGCACGGCTGGTGCCCGCGTGGACGCGTGCTGCGCTGCGACTCCTGGGCACCGACGAGTTCGTGTCGCTGCGCGCCGACGATCCGTACGATCGCCCGTAGGAGGTGGCGCGATGCCACGTGAGGGCTTTCCGGCGACGACCGTCGAGGAGTACCTCGCGGCCGTCCCCGAGGCGCAGGGCGCCGCGCTCCGGGTGGTCCGGGACCGGCTGGTCGCCGCGGTACCCGGTGCCGGGCAGATCATCTCCTACCAGGTGCCGACGATCACCTACCGCGGGACCGGGCTCGTCGCCCTGTCCATCGCGAAGACGCACTGCAGCCTGCACCTGATGAGCCCGCCCCTGGCACGGTCGCTCGCTGGTTCGCTGCCCGACGGGCGGCTCTCCGGTGCGACCGTGCACTTCGCCGCCGACGCGCCGTTGAGCGAGGAGACGGTCCGCAGGATCGCCGGTCTGCGGATGGCCGAGGTCGACGCGCGTCTCGACGCACGATGAGCGAACCGTGGGCACGCCCGCCTTCCGCTCCGCCTTCTTCGTCCTCTGGTTCGTCCCCTGCTTCGTCCTCGTCGTCGGAGCCCCACGCCGTACGCCTGGGCAGGCGCTTCCGACGGGCGATGCGCGTCCTGACCGAACCACCAGCGCCTGGAGTCATCGAGGAACCCGGCGCACTGCCGACCGTGCCCGCGGACCTCGTGCCCCTGCTGCGCGAGCTCGGCGCGGCGCTGCTCTCGTCGGGACAGTCCGTCATGGAGACGGAGCAGCAGATCGGCGACGTCGCAGAGGCGTACGGCGCCGACAAGGTCCGCACGCTCGTCCTGCCGACCGGGGTGTTCATCCACGTCGAGACGGCCGAGGGGCCCGAGAGCGACTTCACCGGGCCGAACACCGAGACGACCCTCCCCTTGCACCAGATCGGCGCCGTCGACAGGCTCGTCCGTGACCTGTCGACCGGGACCGCCGACCTGGCCTCGTCGCGCGTCCGGCTGCGCCAGATCCTCGCGATGCCACCGCACTACGGACCGCTCGCGGTCGTGCTCGGACACGCTCTGCTGACGGTCGGGTTCGGGCTGATCATCTACCCGACCGTGAGCGCCCTGCCGGTCTACGTCGTCATGGGCGCCGCCGTAGGTCTCCTACGCCTGCTCGCCGACCGCTGGCCCACCCTCTCGACCGCCCTGCCCGTGGTCGCCGCCTTCCTGGTCACCCTCGCGACGATCACCGTCGTCGCCCCTGCGCTCGACATCGACCCTGTCCGGCTCCTCGCGCCGCCGCTCGTCAGCTTCCTGCCCGGTGCCGTGCTGACCGTCGCGGCCATGGAGCTCACCAGCAACCAGGTCATCGCCGGCGCATCACGGTTGGTCTACGGGATCGCCCAGCTGCTGCTGCTCGCGTTCGGCGTCGTCGCCGCCGTCACCGTCGCCGGACCCTTCTCCACGCAGGCCTCGTCGCCCCTGCTCGGGTGGTGGGCTGCGTGGGTCGGCGTGCTGTTCGTCGCCGTCGGGCACCGCTACTTCTCCTCGCCGCCTCGGGGGTCGTTCTGGTGGCTGCTCCTCGCGTTGTTCGCCGCCTTCGCCGCACAGGGCATCGGCCTGGTCCTGCTGTCGCCGCAGCTCTCCGGCTTCGTCGGCGGTCTCGTGCTCGTGCCCGTCTCGCAGACCATCCAACGTGCCCGCAGCGGTCCGCCCGCCATCGTGACGATGCTGCCCGCGTTCTGGCTCCTGCTTCCGGGCGCCCTCGGCTTCCGCGGCGTGTCCGAGCTGGCGACGGGCGCCCCAACGGGTGTCGCCGACGTCATCGACACCAGCCTCGCCCTGTTCTCCATCGCACTCGGCGTCATCGTCGGCACCGCGCTGACCCGCGACGCCCGCCGGGTCACCCGGGCCGTCGTCCGCGCCGTGACGCCCGCGACCTGACGCTCGCTCTTCGCACGGGCCCCGTGCCGCGCTGTTCGCGGGCGCTGTTCGGCCGCGCTGTTCGGCGGCGCTGTTCGGCGCCTCTGTCCGCACCGACGCGTTTCGCGGGTCCTGTTGGCACCCGCTTCTTCAGACCTTCCCTCGTCGCGTGCCGACGATCCCCGACGACACCGTCGTCCCTGCCCACTGGTCCGTGTCGGTGCACCCCTCGGCGCAGTGCATGCCGCAGGTCGGGCACACCCAGAGCGTGTGGTGCCTGTCCACGGTGCACCCGCACGTCACGAACCGCTCCGACGGCCTCCCCGGACCGTTCGTCGTCCACCGATGCCCGGCAGGGCAGCCTGCCGGCGGCACCCGGACCCAGCCCCGTGGCGTCCGTTGCCACTTCGACCAGTCGATCTCGCGGACCATCTCGCCGTTCTCCGCCCCTGGGTTGTCCACAGACCGTGCCGGTGGACGGTGGCGTGTCGGTGCTCGATCGTACACTTGTTCGAACGGACCGGCTCGGCCAGGACAAGAGGGGGTGGCGACGATGGACGACGAGAACGCGACACGACGCCGTGCCCCACGTCGCGCACACTGCGCGCCGCGACCGCGTCGAGCCTCCCGTCCGACCGAGGTGCGCCTGCACCGCGCCGCGACCCCGCCCACGCCCCCGCCCACGGCGACGCCCACGGCGACCCCACCGGGGCCGGCCCAGCCCCCGGTGGCCGGTACGCAGCCGCCGAAGTTCCCGGTGGCCGATGTGGTGCTGCCGGAGTTCCCGGTGGCCGGTACGGAGCCGCCGAAGTTCCCGGTGCCCGGTACGCAGCCGCCGGAGTTC
>NZ_AUEW01000016.1 GCF_000426185.1 Cellulomonas sp. URHD0024 | reverse complement strand
TGCCCAGCGTGGTGTAGACGTGGGTGAGGTCCTGGTGGGGGTAGGCGTGCCCGGGGCTGGTCGTGCGCAGGTGCGCGCTGCCGTCCCCGAAGTCCCACGTGAACGTCGTCGGTGTCGCGACCACGTCGAGGCCGTACCCGAGCAGCGTCGTGCGGAACGTCTGGTCGGCCTTGTCCGTGAGCACGATCGTGGCCATGTTCACCAGCACCCACCCCCGGTCCGGTTGCACCTGGACGCTCGAGGGCGCGATCGGCAGCACCCGGAAGTCCGCCTGGCCCAGCACCGGCAGCATGTCCCGGGGGCACCCACCGGGCGCCGCGAACGTGTACGGCCCGTACGGGTCGGTCACGACCGCGCGCGTGTGCCGCCACAACGGTGGCACCGGCACCGCACCCCCGCAGTCGTTCAACGGCACCGTCGCACCCGTCACGCACGGACCGTTCAGCACGGTGTCCGTCAGCGTCGACGCCTGATCCTGCAACCCCGTCGGCGCCGGCGGCTGACACGCCACCCCGCGCCGGAATTCGACAAGTCGTTCCTCAGGACGCGTCCCCGCCTCCTGCGCACGGAACGCCTGTGCGCCCGCGGCACGCGAGAGATTGACGACGTTGTCCTGGGCGTAGCCGCCGATCTCGTCGGCATGTGCCGACGCGGCCGCGAATACCAGGGCGGCGCACGCGATCGCGACGATCGAGACTGAACGGATTGTCATGGCGTGTTATGCGTTTCGACGCCGCGAATCGCCCAGGACGTGCCATCCCAGACCACCGCGACGGACACGGCCGACTTCGACTCGTCAAAGCTCTCACTGGCCGCCCCGGATGCGTCGACCGTCTCTGATGGTGCTTGAACCAACGCGAATTCGACTGTGTAGAAGCCGCCAGGGGTGACATCTGTGCCGGTTCCGCCGGTGGTGGTGATCGACCCGCCGACGTCGTGACGTCCGGCACTGGTCTGCGACTGCACGTCTTCCGACACGCTCGCGCAGAACTGGCACGCGGGATGACTGAGGGCCGTCCAGTCAGCGAGATCGCCAGTCGCGTTCACGTACGGCAGCAAGTGCAAGAAGTAGTCGACGACGGCCACTGCTCCCTCGACACTGGGAGGTCCGCTGATCGCCGATGGGCGCTGGGGCTTGATCGTTGCGTCGACCGCTTGGGGTGTCGGGGTCGGGGTCGACGTGGGTGTCGGGGTACGAGCTGGCGCGGTCGTCGTCGTGGGGTCGGGCTCCTTCGTCGCGTCGCTGGTGCAACCTGCGGTGAGCAGCAGAGCGCCCAGCAGCGCCACGGACGCCATCGACCGACGGGTCCTTCTCCCCCTGAGCATGCGCAGAACCTACCGAAACCGGACAGGCGGCGGGGCCGGTTCTCCACAGCGCGGTCGTCGAGACCTGGTGATCGCGCGAACCTAGCGCCACCTGTGACAGGAGTTCACTCCCGGGACGTCGAAACGGGTGATTCGAGTGCGCACGCCCACCTAGTGGCGCTACCTCCGGGCGCGGCGGCGGTCGATGCGGCGTTTCCGCACGCGTGCCCAGTAGCGCTGCGCCTCGGGAGCACGGCCGCGGTCGTCGGGCGAGGTCGTGATCGCGCGAACCTAGCGGCACCTGTGACAGGAGCGCACTCCTGGGACGTCGAAACGGGTCATTCGAGTGCGCACACGCACCTAGTGGCGCTACCTCGGGCGGGCGGCGGTCGACGCGGCCTCTGCGCACGCGTGCCTCGTGGTCCGCCTCGGGAGCACGGCTGCGGTCGTCGGGGCGAGGTCGTGATCGCGCGAACCTAGCGGCACCTGGGACACGAGTGCCCTCCTGGGACGTCGAAGGGGTCACTCCCGTGCGCACGCGTGTCTAGTGGCGCTACCTCGGGGCACGGCGGCGGTCGACGCAGCTCCTGCGCACGCGTGCTTAGTGGCGCTGCCTCGGACCACGACCGCATTCGTCGGGAGGGCCGGTGATCGCGCGAACCTAGCGGCGCTACCTCGGCGCGCAGCCGGCCCGGATCGGTGGGCGGACGGCTACCGGCCGACGGCGTAGCCCTGCATGCCGCGCGGGTTGGCGGCCGCGACGAGCATGCCGTCGGCGCGGACACCCGCGGCGCTCAGGCGCCCGATCGCCCAGGGGCCGGTGTCGTGGACGGCGTGCCCGCGCTCGGCCAGGCCGGTCAGGGCGCGGGTGCCGAGGCGCGACTCGACGACGACGCCCAGCGGCGTGTGGTTGCGCGGGTAGAACGAGCTGGGGACGTGGGTGGAGTGCCAGGTGGGCGCGTCGATCGCGGCCTGCAGGTCGAGGCCTCCGAGGAGGTGCCGCAGGAGGAACGGGACGGTCCACTGGTCCTGCTGATCACCGCCGGGGGTGCCGAACGCGAGACCCGTGCCGTCGTCGTCGACAACCATGCCGGGACTGAGGGTGGTGCGGGGGCGGCGGCCGGGGACGAGCGAACCAGGCAGCCCAGGCTCGAGCCAGAACATCTGCGCGCGGGTGGGCAGCGAGAAGCCGAGGCCGGGGACGACCGGGCTCGACTGGAGCCAGCCGCCGGACGGGGTGGCCGAGACGCGGTTGCCCCAGCGGTCGACGACGTCGAGGTGGCAGGTGTCGCCGCTCGGCGGGCGGCCGGCCATCACCGGTTCGCCCACGCCGACCGTCGAGCGGACCACGTGCGACTCTCCCCAGAGGCTGGCTGCGAGCTGGGGGGTGCGGCCGTCGGGGGAGCCCGGCAGCAGACCCTCGGCGGCGGTCTCACCGACGAGGCGGGCACGCTCGGCGGCATAGGACGCCGACAGGAGCGTGGTGAGCGGAACGTCCGGGACGTCGCCGTACCAGGCCTCGCGGTCGGCGAAGGCGAGCTTGGCCACCTCGACCACGGTGTGCACGAGGTCGACGGGGTCGGCGTCGGGGGTGATCCCGAGGGACTCGAGCATCGCCAGCTGCTGCAGGAGCACGGGCCCCTGGCCCCAGGCGGCGGTCTTGTGGATGGTGCGGCCGGCGAACCGCACACTCGCGGTCGCCTCCTCCGTGGCCCGCCAGCCCGCGAGGTCGGAACCGCGCAGGAAGCCGGTGTGCTCGTGGCCCGACGAGTCGAGCACGGCGGTGCCGGACACGAAAGCGTCGACGGCCTCGGCGACGAAGCCCTCGTAGAAAGCGTGACGGGCGGCCTCGATCTGCTCCTCGCGCGTGCCCGCCTGGTCGGCGAGTCGGGTGAGCGTGGCGGCCAGATCGGGGTTCGTGAACCGGGCGCCCGGGCTCGGGACCGGGAGGTAGACGGCCGCCGACGAGTGCCAGTGGTCGGCGAACAGGTCGGCGACGGCGCTGATCGTGTCGGTGGCCTCGGCGACGATGGGGTAGCCGTCGCGGGCGTAGCCGATCGCGGGTCCGAGCACGTCGGCCAGCGGGAGCGTGCCGTACCGGGCCAGCAGGTCGAGCCAGGCGCCGAACGCACCGGGCACGACGGCCGCCAGGTGCCCGGTCCCGGGGACGAGGTCGAGGCCGAGGTCGTGGTACCTGTCGATCGTCGCCAGAGCTGGTGCCGTGCCCTGCCCGCAGATGACGAACGTGTGCCCGTCCGAGGCGCGACGGCCGAGGATCGGGGCGTCGCCGCCCAGGCCGTTCATGTGCGGCTCGACGACGTTCAGGGTCAACCCCGCCGCGACGGCCGCGTCGAACGCGTTCCCGCCGGCTTCGAGCACCCGCATCCCGACGGCAGACGCCAGCCAGTGCGTCGAGGCGACCATGCCCAGGGTCCCCGTCAGGACGGGGCGGGTGGTGAACACTCTTCGATACTGCCTCCTTGGAGCCACCTCCACCGCTTGTGTGTGCAAATTGTGACCCTGTCACGACGGGTGGCACGCCACCGGCGGGCGTCCGCCGTGAACGGTCGATGAATGCTGGGCGAACGCGTGCCGCGCAGGCTAAAACGGCCGCTGACCTGCGTCGATACTCCTCGGGTGGAAGCCGAGTTGACTGCCCTGACCCATCGACTGTCCGCCGCGGTCGGCGGCTACCGGTCGTCCGCTGCGACGACCATGGCCGACCTCGCGCACGCGGTCGAGGTCGTGGACTCGAGACTGCCGGTCGCCCAGCTCGAGGTCGTGTTCCGGTCGGCGCACGTGGTCAGTGTCGCGGTGCGCGACGTCGACGACCCCGGGCGGATCGGGCTGCTCACGCGGCCGCGGTTCACGGCCGCCATGACCGGGCGGCTCGGGTTCGGTAGGGCTGTCTACTCGCGCCGGGCGACGTCCGAGATCACCGACTGGGCGCCCATGGTGGTCGCGCCCGCGGCGCCCGTGTCGGAGGTCGCGGTCCGGGCGATGCAGCGCTACGACGATCGTCGGTACGACGACGTGCTCGTCGCCGACGACATCTGGCGCATCGTGACGACGGCCGACCTGGTGCGCTCGCTCTCGACGCTCTTGGCGGTCCGCTCGCTGCACGACGCCCTCACCGGCCTCCCGCACCGGTCGATGCTCATGCACGCGCTCGCACGTCGGTGCGCATCGGCGCTCGGCACGCAGGCGCGCGTCGTCGTCCTGATGCTCGACGTCGCGGGATTCGCTCGGCTGAACGCCGCGCACGGCCAGCAGTTCGGGGACGTCGTGCTCACCGCGCTCGCGGCCCGGCTGCGCAGCGGCGTGCCGACGGGCGCGGAGGTCGCGCGGACCGCCGGCGACGAGTTCGCGGTCATCGCGACCATCCCGGCTGCCCAGTCGCAGCAGCATGCTGTGGCGCTCGCCGAGAGCTTGCGACGCGAGATCGTGACGCTCGCCGCGGAGCCTCCGACGGGCATCACCCCGGCCGGGTGGCCGACGCTGCACTCGGCCGTGGTCTGCTCGGCGGCCGGTTCGGCGAACGCGGACGAGCTGTTCCGCAACGCCCAAGCGGGGCTCCGCGAGGCGAAGGACCGTCGGCTCCTCCTTCAGGCGCCGCCCGCAAACCCGAGCTGACGCCACGCCTCGTAGACGCCGACCGACGCGGCGTTGGACAGGTTCATCGACCGTCGTCCCGGCAGCATGGGGATGCGGAGCTGGTCGGTGATCCTCGGGTCGGCCAGGACCTCGTCGGGAAGCCCGGTGGGCTCGGGGCCGAACAGCAGCACGTCGTGCGACGTGTACTGCACGTCCGTGTGGAACCGCGTGGCCTGCGTCGTGAAGGCGTAGACGTCGTTCGTCGGCAAGGCCTCCCACAGCGCTGCCAGACGAGGGTGGACGACGACGTGCGCGAGGTCGTGGTAGTCCAGCCCCGCCCGCCGCAGCTTCGCCTCCGAGAGGTCGAAGCCGAGCGGCTCGACCAGGTGGAGCGTGGCGCCGGTCCCGGCGGCCAGCCGGATCGCGGCCCCCGTGTTCCCGGGGATCCGTGGCTCGAAGAAGGCGATGTGCAGCACGGGGCAGATCCTCGCACGCAGGCGTTAGCGTGTTCTGTTCGCCCTTCTCCGAGAGGACCCGGCATGTACCTGGCCGCCGACGACCGCTACGACGCGATGACCTACCGACGGGCCGGCCGCAGCGGGCTTCAGCTGCCCGGGCTGTCGCTCGGCCTGTGGCACAACTTCGGCGACACGACGCCGCTCGAGACGCAGCGCGCGGTGGTCCGCCGGGCGTTCGACCTCGGCGTCACGCACTTCGACCTGGCCAACAACTACGGCCCGCCGGCCGGATCCGCCGAGGAGAACTTCGGGCGCCTGCTCGCGCAGGACCTCGGTCCGTTCCGCGACGAGCTGGTCATCTCCTCGAAGGCCGGCTACGGCATGTGGCCGGGCCCCTACGGCGACGGCGGCTCCCGCAAGTACCTCCTCTCGTCGCTGGACCAGTCGCTCGCGCGCCTCGGCCTCGGCTACGTCGACATCTTCTACTCGCACCGTCGGGACGAGGACGTGCCGCTCGACGAGACGATGGGCGCCCTGCACACCGCCGTGACCAGCGGTCGCGCGCTCTACGCGGGCATCTCGAACTACTCGCCGGCGGACACCCGGGCGGCGCACGCGATCCTGCGTGACCTGGGCACGCCGCTGCTGATCCACCAGCCGTCGTACTCGATGTTCAACCGGCACGTCGAGCAGGTGGCCGACGACCAGAGCGAGAACCTCCTGGACGTCGTCGGGGACCTCGGCATCGGGACGATCGTCTTCTCTCCGCTCGCGCAGGGGATGCTCACCGACCGCTACCTGTCCGGCGACGTACCTGCCGACTCCCGCGCGGCGCTCGGGCAGTTCCTCAAGCCGACGCAGCTCTCCGAGACCTACCTGTCCCGCGCACGGGCGTTGAGCGAGATCGCCGCGGACCGCGGCCAGACCCTCGCGCAGCTCGCCCTGACCTGGGTGCTGCGCGACGACCGGATCACCTCGGCGCTGATCGGCGCCAGCTCGACCCGTCAGCTCGAGGACAACGTCGCCGCCCTGTCCGCCCCGCCGCTGACCGCCGACGAGATCGCCGCGATCGAGCCGCTCGCGGTCGACGGCACC
The DNA here is from genome assembly GCF_000426185.1 of Cellulomonas sp. URHD0024. Lineage (GTDB taxonomy): Bacteria > Actinomycetota > Actinomycetes > Actinomycetales > Cellulomonadaceae > Cellulomonas. The sequence continues at coordinate 47,838 of NZ_AUEW01000016.1, read as the reverse complement.
GGCCGGTAGAACTGCCCCATGCCACTCGACGACACCGACCGCACCCACCTGGCCCGTGCCGTGGTCCTCGCCCGCGAGGCGTTGCTCGACGGTGACGAGCCGTACGGGAGCGTCCTCGTGGACGCGTCCGGCGCAGTCCGCTTCGAGGACCGCAACCGCACCAAGGACGGTGACCAGACCCGCCACCCGGAGTTCGAGATCGCCCGCTGGGCAGCGGCCAACCTGACGCCCGACGAGCGCGCGGTGGCCACCGTCTACACCTCCGGCGAGCACTGCCCCATGTGCTCGGCCGCCCATGCATGGGTGGGCCTCGGTCGCATCGCCTACGCGACGTCGTCGGAGCAGACGAGCGCGTGGCGGGCGTCGTGGGGCGGCTCACCGGGCCCGGTGGCGGCGCTGCCGATCCAGGTCGTCGCGCCCGGTCTCCTCGTCGACGGACCCGAGCCGTCGTTGGAGGCCGAGGTCAATGAGCTGCAGCGTCGGGCGTTCGAGCGGTAGGTCGGGCGCGCTCGGCTGCCCGTGACCTGTGAATCTGGGCCCGAGCCTAGGGGCGCTCGATGTCCGGGGTTATGGTCGGGTCATGAGTCCTGCCGACGTCTTGCTCGTGTCCGGCGTGATCGGTGCGCTCGTCCTCGCGGCTGGGACCCTGGTCCACAGGCCGAAGCGCCTCCCTGTCCGGGTGCGACACGACGACGACCAGCGCTGACCCGCGGCAGCTCGGCCTACCGCAGCCGCATCCCCCGGGCGACCGCTCGGCAACCTGGTGAGGGTCGCGCCGGAAACCTCGTGACCTACGGCGCCGCCACCTCGGCGAGCACCGCGAGCACCCCGGGGCCGTGCCGTTCCAGCTTGGCCGCGCCGATCCCGCTGATGCCACCCAGCGCCTCCAACGACGTGGGCCGCTGGGCGACCACCTCGCGCAGCGTCGCGTCGTGGAACACCACATAGGCGGGCACGCCCTGCTCCTTCGCGACGCCTGCGCGCCACGCCCGCAGGGCCTCGAACACCGCGACCCCCTCGTCCGACAGGTCCGCGGTGGCCGCGGGCTTCCCGCGCGTGCCGCGTGAACGGACGACCTTCTCGGTCTCACGACGAAGCCGCACCTCCCGCTCCCCGCGCAGCACCGAACCGCTGTCGGGCGAGAGCCGGATGGTGCCGTAGCCGTCGGAGTCGACGCCAAGGAGCTCCATGGCGAGCAGCTGCCGGACGACGCCGCGCCAGTCGGCCTCCGAGACGTCTGCTCCCAGCCCGTAGGTGCTCAGGGAGGCGTGGCCGAGCTGGGTGATCCGCGGCGTCTCCTTGCCGCGCAGGATGTCGATCAGGTGACCCGCGCCGTACCGCTGGCCGCGCTGCTCGAGGCGAACCACCGTCGAGAGGAGCTTCTGCGCGGCGACCGTGCCGTCCCACGACGCCGGCGGGGTCAGGCAGGTGTCGCAGTTGCCGCACGGTTGCGACGACTGCCCGAAGTAGTTGAGCAGCTGCACCCGACGACACGACACGGTCTCGCAGAGCGCGAGCATCGCGTCCAGGTGCGCCGTGAGCCGGCGCTTGTGCGCGGCGTCGCCCTCGGACGTGTCGATCATGCGGCGCTGCTGGACCACGTCCGCCAGGCCGTACGCGAGCCAGGCGGTCGACGGCAGCCCGTCCCGCCCCGCGCGGCCGGTCTCCTGGTAGTACCCCTCGACCGACTTGGGCAGGTCGAGGTGCGCGACGAACCGCACGTCCGGCTTGTCGATCCCCATGCCGAAGGCGATCGTCGCGACCATCACGACGCCGTCCTCGCGCAGGAACCGCGACTGGTTGCGGGCCCGGACCTGCCGGTCGAGGCCCGCGTGGTAGGGCAGGGCGGTCACGCCGCGCTCGACGAGGAACTGGGCGGTCTGCTCGACGGAGTTCCGCGACAGGCAGTAGACGATGCCCGCGTCGCCCTCGTGCTCGGTGCGCAGGAGGTTGAGCAGCTGGTCGCGCGGCTTGTCCTTGGGCGCGATCCGGTACTGGATGTTGGGACGGTCGAAGCTCGCGACGAAGTGCCGGGCCTCCCCGAGCTGCAGCCGCTGGGCGATCTCCGCGTGCGTCTGGTCGGTCGCCGTGGCGGTCAGGGCGATCCGCGGGACCTCCGGCCAGCGCTCGTGCAGCATCGACAGCTGCAGGTAGTCGGGCCGGAAGTCGTGCCCCCACTGGGACACGCAGTGTGCCTCGTCGATGGCGAACAGGGCGACCGTGCCGCGGTCCAGCAGCTCGACGGTCTCGCGGACGCGCAGCCGCTCGGGGGCCAGGTAGAGCAGGTCCAGCTCGCCGGCCAGGTAGGCGTCCTCGACCGTGCGCCGCTGATGCGACTGCTGCGTCGAGTTCAGGAACCCGGCGCGCACGCCGAGCGCGGACAGCGCGTCCACCTGGTCCTGCATGAGCGCGATCAGCGGCGAGATGACGACGCCCGTGCCCTCGCGCACCAAGGACGGCACCTGGTAGCACAGCGACTTGCCGCCGCCCGTGGGCATCAGCACGAGCGCGTCGCCGCCCCGGATCACGGTCGCGACGATCTCGGCCTGCTCGCCGCGGAAGTCGTCGTACCCCCACACGTCCTGCAGGACGGCCGCCGCCGCAGCAACCGCCGCGTCCGGCGACAGGACCTCGGCGACGGCGCGCGGGATGTCCGGACGCGGGGGAGGAGCGGGCCGGTCGCGACCGGGGGCCGCGGAGCCAGGAGGCCGCGACCCGTCCGGCCCGGAGGAATCGTCGGGTGGTGGCGCGTCGTAGAACGGGTCGAACGGTGGCTCGTCGTCGAGCAGCCAGTCGCCGCCATCCGTCCATCCGTCCGTCACGCGCACACCCTACGTTCCCGCGCCGACAGACCGCCGCGCGCCGTCCACAGCGTCGGACCAACGACCGAGGAAGGCGGGCCGTTCGAGTCCTCGGACGCAGGTGGCGCGTGTGGGCGCGATGTCAGAGGCGTCCGTAGGGTGGGGCCATGGGAACCGCTCTGATCACCGGCGCGTCTGCGGGCCTCGGCCTGGAGTTCGCCTGGCAGCTGGCCACGGCCAAGCACGACGTCGTCCTGGTGGCCCGCGACGAGGAACGCCTCAGGCGTCTGGCCGGTCAGCTGGAGGCCGCCGCGGGCGTGCGCGCCGAGGTGCTCGTGGCGGACCTGACGGTGCGGGCCGACGTCGAGCGGGTGGCCGAGCGGCTCCGGTCCGACGAGCAACCGGTCGGCCTGCTGGTCAACAACGCGGGCCTCGGGCTCAACCAGCGGTTCGTGGGCGGTGACCTCGCCCGCGAGGAGGCCGCGCTCGCGGTGATGGTGTCCGCCGTGCTCGTGCTGTCGCATGCTGCGGCCGGCGCGATGACGGCGCGCGGGCGGGGCGCGATCCTCAACATCGCCTCCGTGGCCGCGCTGCTGGCGTCCGGCACGTACTCCGCCCACAAGGCCTGGGTGCGTTCGTTCACCGAAGGTCTGGCGGTCGAGCTCGAGGGCACGGGGGTCACCGCCACCGCCCTGTGCCCCGGTTTCGTGCACACCGAGTTCCACGAGCGTGGCGCCATCGACGTGTCCGCCTACCCGGAGATCGCGTGGCTGAACGCCGAGGACGTCGTCGCCAAGGGGCTTTCCGACGTCCGCCGCGGGGTCGTGATCTCGACGCCCAGCGTCCGCTACCGGGCGGCGTCGGCGGCCGCTCGGATGAGCCCCCGATTCGTGATCCGCAGGTTCGGCCGCTATCGCAAGGCGATCGAAGGCCGCTGAGCCGACCGGTAGCCTGACCGCCGTGACTCAGACGCCTCGCGAGCAGCTGCTCGAACTGATCAAGGACCTCGCCGTCGTGCACGGGAAGGTCACGCTCTCGTCGGGCCGCGAGGCCGACTACTACGTCGACCTGCGCCGCGTGACGCTGCACCACCGGGCCGCGCCGCTGATCGGGCACCTGCTGCTCGACCGGCTCGAGGAGGTCGGTCTGGGCACCGCCGAGGTCGACGCGGTCGGCGGTCTCACGCTCGGCGCAGACCCCGTCGCGACCGCCATGCTGCACGCCGCTGCGTCGCGCGGGCAGGACCTGGACGCCTTCGTCGTGCGCAAGGAGGCCAAGGCGCACGGCATGCAGCGGCGCATCGAGGGCCCGGACATCGTCGGGCGACGCGTGGTGATCCTCGAGGACACGTCGACCACGGGCGGGTCGCCGATCGCTGCCGTCGAGGCCGCGCGCGAGGTCGGTGCGGACGTCCGAGGCGTTGCCGTCATCGTCGACCGGGCGACCGGCGCGCAGGCCAAGATCGAGGCCCTCGGGGTGCCCTACCACTACCTGTTCAGCCTCTCCGACCTCGGCCTGGACTGACCCCCGTGGGCGTCGAGGCCCTCTTCGTCCTCTTCGCCAGCGGCCTCGTCGCGTTCGCCGCGCTCGGGTGGTGGGCGTCGCGCAAACGGATCGAGCGGCTCCGGGTCTGGGCGTCGGCCAACGGCTGGACCTACGCGACGAGCGACCGGTCTCTCGTCGACTTCTCCCGCATGCAGCCGTTCGGCGTCGGCCACGCGAAGAAGGCCACCGAGGTGCTGGCCGGCCGGTTCGAGCGACTCTCGGCGCTCTCGTTCACGTACCGCTGGACCACCGGCAGCGGTCGCGATTCGACGACGCACACCGCGCACGTCGTCGCCATGGTGCTGCCCGCCGCTCTGCCGACGGTCGAGCTCACGCCCGACGGGTTCGGCGCCAAGCTCGCCAAGCTGGTGGGCGCGCAGGACATCCAGTTCGAGTCGGACGACTTCAACAGGGCCTTCCGCGTGGCGTCGTCGGACCCGCGGGTGGCCCACGCGATCGTGCACCCGCGCCTGATGGAACGGATGCTCCGCGACGACGCTCTCGGCTCGTCGTGGCGGATCGAGGGCACCTGGATCCTGACCTGGGCGACCGGTTCCACCGACCTCGACCGGCTGGCGTCGCGGCTCGCCCTGCTGAGCTCGATCGTCCGGTCGATCCCGCGGCACGTGTGGCTCGACCACGGGTTCGACCCGCAGATGTCGCCCCTCTGACCGATACGCTTTCCCTACCGGACCGTCCACGGAGGAACCACGTGAATGTAGCCAGCGTCCTGATCATCGTGCTCGTCGTCGTCATCCTCGTCGCCGTCATCGCGCTGATCTGGTTCGTCGCGATGTACAACGGGCTGGTCCGCGTGCGGAACCTGGTGCAGGAGGCCTGGCGTCAGATCGACGTCGAGCTCAACCGGCGCCACGACCTCATCCCGAACCTCGTCGAGTCCGTGAAGGGCTACGCGGCCCACGAGCGGGCGGTGTTCGACGAGGTCGCGCGGGCCCGCTCCGCCGCCGCCGCCCCCGGCGCCAGCCCCGCCCAGCAGGCGCAGCAGGAGAACCAGCTGACCCAGGCGCTCGGCCGGTTGTTCGCCGTCGCCGAGGCCTACCCCGTCCTGCGGGCCAGCGAGAACTTCCAGCAGCTCCAGACCGAGCTGACCAACACCGAGGACCGCATCGCCGCGGGCCGCCGGTTCTACAACGCGAACGTGCGGACGCTGAACACGAAGGTCGAGTCGTTCCCGTCGAACATCGTCGCGAACATGTTCAACTTCGAGCGCGCCGAGTACTTCGAGGCCGAGGACCCGCAGGTGCGCCAGGCGCCGACCGTCAGCTTCTGACGCGTCGTTCAGATCCGGCCGACGAGGTCCTGGACCGAGTCGACGATCTCGCTGGGCCGGAACGGGAAACGCTCGACGTCGGTCCGTTGGGTGGAGCCCGAGAGCACCAGGAAGGTGCGCAGGCCGGCCTCGATCCCGGCGACCACGTCGGTGTCCATCCGGTCGCCGACCATGACGGTCGTCTCGGAGTGGGCGTCGATCCGGTTCAGCGCGCTGCGGATCATCATGGGGTTGGGCTTGCCGACGAAGTAGGGCTGCCGCCCGGTGGCCGCGGAGATCATGGCCGCGACCGCACCGGTGGCCGGCAGGTCGCCGTCACGGCTCGGACCGGTGACGTCGGGGTTGGTGGCGATGAACCGCGCGCCGCCCTGGATCAGCCGGACGGCCTGGGTGATCGCCTCGAACGAGTACGTGCGCGTCTCACCGAGCACCACGAAGTTCGGGTCCGACGACGTGAGCGTGTAGCCGGCCTCGTACAGGGCCGTCGTCAGCCCGGACTCGCCGATCACGTACGCGGACCCGCCGGGCATCTGGTCCGTCAGGAACTGCGCCGTGGCCAGTGCGGAGGTCCAGATCGCGTCCTCGGGCAGGTCGATGCCGGAGCCGACGAGCCGCGCGCGCAGGTCCCGGGGCGTGAAGATCGAGTTGTTGGTCAGGACCAGGAACGGTCGCTCCCCGTCGCGCAGCGCGCGCACGAACTCGGCGGCGCCGGGGATCGCGGCGCCCTCGTGCACGAGCACGCCGTCCATGTCCGACAGCCACGAGCGGATCTCGCGCGGGCCGTGGTGCGTCATGCGCCGAAGGCCTTCTTGTCGACCTCGTCCCGCTCGGCCTGCTGGTCGTACCGCTCGTCGCGAACCTCGGCGACCCCGAGGCCCTTCTTGGCCCGCCGACGCTTGCGCCACACCTCGACCAGGATCGGCAGCACCGAGAAGAAGACCACCAGGACGAGGAGCGCCTCGATGTTCTTCGCGATGAAGCTGATGTTGCCCAACAGGTAGCCCAGGAGCGTCACGCCGCCCGCCCAGAGCACCACGCCGAGCAGGTTCCAGAGCGCGAAGTGGCGGTACTTCATCTTCCCGACGCCTGCCGCGACGGACGCGTACGTGCGCACGAACGGGATGAACTGCGCCACCACGAGCGTCCGGCCGCCGTACCTGTCGAAGTAGGCATAGGTCTGGTCGATGTACTTCTGCTTGAAGAACCGGGAGTCCTCCCGGGCGAACACCTTGGGGCCGGCCGTCCGCCCGATGAGGTACCCGGTCTGCGTGCCGGCGTAGGCGGCGACGATCAGCAGCGCCACCAAGGGCGCGATGCCGATCTTCAGGTGCGGGTTGTAGAGGTCGGCGTCGGGGTTGCCGGCGACCGCGACGACCGCACCCGCCGTGAACAGCAGCGAGTCGCCCGGCAGGATCGGGAACAGCAGTCCGACCTCGACGAAGATCACGACCATGATGCCGAGGAGCACCCACGGCCCGAACTTCTCGATCAGCGTCTCGGCGTTCAGGAAGTCGGTGATGGACGCGTGCGCCGACCCCAGGATGGGCAGGGCGGCGGCGAAGGCGTTCGTCAGCATGTGCTCCAGGGTACGGGGCGAATCCTGGGGGTTTCCGATGAGTGGGCGGTCCGTGCCACTACGGTGACGCCGTGGAAGACGAGGTCGGCGTCGGGCCGTGGCAGGGCGAGTGGCCCTCGGACGAGCGCTACGACCCGGAGCTGCTGACGCACGGCGACCGGCGCAACGTCGTCGACCGGTACCGGTACTGGTCGCTGGAGGCGATCGTCGCCGACCTGGACACCCGCCGGCACCCGTTCCACGTCGCCATCGAGAACTGGGCGCACGACCTCAACATCGGCTCGGTGGTCCGCACGGCCAACGCGTTCCTGGCCGCCGAGGTGCACATCGTCGGCAACCGCCGGTGGAACCGTCGCGGGGCCATGGTCACGGACCGCTACCAGCACGTGCGGCACCACCCGACGGTCGACGAGCTGCTCGCGTGGGCGTCGTCGGCGGGCATCCCCGTCCTCGGCGTCGACAACCTGCCCGGCTCCGTGCCGCTGGAGGGCTACCCCCTGCCGCGCGCGTGCGTGCTCCTGTTCGGGCAGGAGTCGGTCGGCCTTTCCGACGAGGCTCGGGCCGCCGCCGTCGACGTCCTGCACATCGCCCAGTTCGGCTCCACGCGCTCGATCAACGCGGGCGCCGCCGCGGCCATCGCCATGCATGCCTGGATCGCCCAGCACGCGGGACCATCGCCGGTCTGACCAGGGCGACCGTCGCGATGCTTCGGCGCGGGGGCCCCGCCGACGACCACCCGAGATGTCCACGGGACCAATGGCCCCACCGGCCGAACCGCGAATCGTGCCAGAATCGGTGCGATACCCCCCCTCTAGCGCGCAGGAGATGCTGCACATGGCCATCGCCACCCCCGAGGTCTACGCCGAGATGATCGACCGGGCCAAGGCAGGCAAGTTCGCCTACCCGGCCGTGAACGTCACGTCCTCGCAGTCCGTCACCGCCGCCCTGCAGGGCTTCGCGGAGGCCGGCTCGGACGGCATCATCCAGGTTTCCGTCGGCGGCGCCGAGTACGCGGCCGGCTCGACCGTGAAGGACCGCGTCTCCGGCTCGCTGGCGCTCGCGGCCTACGCGGCCGAGGTGGCCAAGGGCTACCCGATCACCGTGGCGCTGCACACCGACCACTGCGCCAAGCAGAACCTCGACTCCTGGGTCCGCCCGCTGCTGGCCCTCGAGATCGAGCAGGTCAAGGCCGGCAAGCTCCCGACGTTCCAGTCGCACATGTGGGACGGCTCGTCCGTGCCGCTGGACGAGAACCTGGTCATCGCCGAGGAGCTGCTCGAGCTCTCGCGCCAGGCCCGCACGATCCTCGAGATCGAGGTCGGCGTGGTCGGTGGCGAGGAGGACGGCCACACCGCCGAGATCAACGACAAGCTGTACACGACCGTCGAGGACGGCCTGGCGACGGTCAAGGCGCTCGGCGCCGGCGAGAAGGGCCGCTACCTGACCGCCCTGACGTTCGGCAACGTGCACGGCGTCTACAAGCCCGGCGCGGTCAAGCTGCGGCCCTCGATCCTCGCCGAGATCCAGAAGGCCGTCGGCGACGCGATCGGCGTCGAGAACCCGTTCGACCTGGTGTTCCACGGCGGCTCCGGCTCCACCGAGGCCGAGATCTCCGAGGCTGTCGACAACGGCGTCATCAAGATGAACATCGACACGGACACGCAGTACGCGTACAGCCGGCCGGTCGCGGACCACTTCTTCCGCAACTACGACGGCGTGCTCAAGGTCGACGGCGAGGTGGGCAACAAGAAGGCCTACGACCCGCGCGCCTGGGGCAAGCTGGCCGAGGCCGGCATGGCCGCCCGCATCGCCGAGGCGAGCCGTCAGCTCCGCTCGGCCGGGCAGTCGCTCAGCGCCTGATCCTCGTCGAAAGGGCCTCTCGGGATTCCCCGGGAGGCCCTTTCGTCATTCCTTGACGGGCTGGAATTCGGCCCCGTCGTCCGTCTCGACGACGTCGAGGAGCTCGCCGATCCGCGTGACGTCCAGCAGGAACTTCACGTGCGGGGGTACGCGGATCATGCGGACGCGGTGCTGCGACCGGATGGACAGCCGGGCGAGGAACGCGACGCCCGACGAGTCCATGAACGTCACGTGATGGGCGTCGACCTCGATCGGGAGGCCGACCTGCTCGGCCTCGGCGGTGGCCTCCTGCAGCTCGGCACCGAGGTCGGCGTCGACCTCGCCGGAGAGCACGATGCGTGTCGACTCGGTACCGACGATGACGTGAACTGCGCCCGGCTCACCGGTGATCCCTGCGCCCTGAGCCCCCGCGGGCCCGTCGGGGATCGTGCTGTTACCGTCGCGCACGGCGCTCCTTCGGTGTCGGACAACCGGACAGACCGCTGCATCCTCACGACTGACCTGGTCGGAACGCTAGACGATCGGAGGTGGTAGTGGTCAATCCCCCTGGGCCAGAGATACCCGATCGCGCCCTCGTCGAGCTGCGCGACCGGGCACTGCGGGCCACAGCCGTCCCCATCGCGCTGCTGGACGCCGCCGCGGAGGGCATGCCGGTCGTGTGGGTCAACGCCGCCTACGAGAAGGTCACCGGGTACGGGGTCGCCGAGGCGCGCCGTCGCCAGGAGGACGTCCTCGGCGACTCGGCGCTCGGTCCGCAGGACGTCGGCGAGATCGAGGACGCGATGGCCACGGGCCGGGAGGTCTCGAAGACCCTCACCCTGAGACGGGCGGACGGGTCGCGGCTCACCTGCAGGGCGGTGCTGTCGCCGGTGCGCTCGGGCGACGTCGTCACGCACTGGGTCGTCGCGCTGCAGGACCTCACCGAACAGCTCACGCACGATGCGGAGCAGGCAGCCCTGGTCGAGGCGGAGCGCCGCGAGCGCCGCAGCCTCGGACTGATCGCGCAGGTGTCCGACCTCCTCATGGACGTCGACGACCCGCACGCGCTGCGCGAGATCGCGGCGATGCTGTGCCGTGCGGTGGCCGGCTGGGCGCAGTTCTACCTCGACGACGGTGGCCTGCGCCCGGCCGACGGCATCGTGTCCGGACACGTGCTGTCGGGGCGCGGGGCGCGGCACCGCAACGTGCTGCGTCCGCGCGCCCGCGACGCGGTCCAGCTGCTCCTCGACGGCCAGAACGACCGCCCCTTCGACCTGGACCTCGCGGGCCCCTACGCGCCCGGCAGCGCGTCCGGCTGGCTCGCGGAGCACGTCGCCGAGCAGCTCCGGGCGCACGCGGCGGACGACGAGCGCCCCACGCTGCCGCAGGACGGGCAGGTCGTCGTGTTCGCGCTGCCCGGGCGCCGTCGGGTGCTCGGGGTGCTCGCCGTCTTCGTCGCCGGGGGAGTTCGAGGACTCGAGCCGTCGGCTCGCACCGTCCTGGACCTCACCGCGCGGCGCGTCGGCCTGGTCGTCGACAACGCCCGGCTGTACGAGCGTGAGCACCGGCTGGCGGAGACGCTGCAGCGGGCGATGCTGCCCGAGCAGGCGGAGGTCGACGGGCTCGACGTGTGGACCTACTACGCACCGAACTCGGAGAACGCGCAGGTCGGGGGCGACTGGTACGACGTCCTGCAGGTGTCCACCGACGTGGTCGGCGTGGTCATCGGCGACGTGGTGGGCCACGACGTCGAGGCGGCGGCTGCGATGGGCCAGCTGCGGTCGGTGGTCCGGTCCTACATGTTCGACATCACGACCCCGGGCCCGGTGCTCGAACGGGTCGACCAGCTGGTGGCCGGCATGCGCGTCCCTCGACCGGCCGGGCTCGTCCTGTCCACGCTGACGCGTTCCGAGGGTGCTTGGGAGATGCACTATTCGCGGGCGGGGCACCTGCCGGCGCTCCTGGTCCGCGGGGGCGTCGTGACCGCGCTGGACGAGGGCGGGGGGTCACTGATCGGCTTCGGGGCCAAGCCACGCACCACGGGCGCGGCCCGCCTGCTGCCGGGCGACGTGCTGCTCTACTACACGGACGGGCTCATCGAGCGGCGGGACCGCGGGCTTCGCGAGGGGCTCGCCGCGCTCTCCTCGGTGGCCGCCGGGATCACCGCGCTGGACGCCGCCGGCGTCGGCGAGGAGCTGTTGTCGCGGCTGGCCGACCACCCCGAGGACGACGTCGCGGTCGTCGTGGTGCGCGTGCCGTCGCCGCAGGACAGCTCGTCGCAGGTGCGCAGCCCGCGCCGCAGGCGATGGTCGCTGCCGAGCGAGGCCGCGTCGATCGGCCGAGCCCGGCACGCGGTCGTGCGCACCTGCCACGCGTGGGGGATCCCGGACGCCGCGAACGCCGAGCTGGTCGTCTCGGAGCTCGTCGCCAATGCCGTGCTGCACGGGTACGGCCACGTGTCCCTGCAGCTGTACGACACGGGAGACGGCCTGCGCATCGAGGTCGAGGACGCGAACCCGACGCCGCCGGTGACCACCGACGGGCACCCCGGACGCGTGGGCGGGTTCGGCATGCAGATCGTGGAGCGCCTGGCCGACTGGGGCTGGCGGCAGTCGCGCGGCGGCAAGCTGGTGTGGGCCAAGGTGCGGCCGTCGTCGCTGCCGGACTCGACGTCCTAGCGGGGTGCCGCTGCCTCGTCCGGGCGGCGGAAGCCCGAGTCGGCCGAGCCGTTCTCGCAGTGGTGGTCCGAGTCGATCCGGAACAGGTCCAGGGCGCCGCAGATCTCGATGACGAACAGGTCGCGCTGGTCCGCGCCGCGCAGGACGGTCGCCCCGCCGCGCTTGCGGCTGGAGTCTGCGAGCGAGATGAGGAACGCGGCGCCGGTCGAGTCCATGAAGCTGACCTCGCACATGTCCACGATGAGGAGCTGGTGACGCAGGCCGACCACGCGCGCGGCGATCTCCGGGAACTGGTCGCGTTCGCCCAGGTCCAGGTCACCGGCGATGGTGAGGGTCGTCGTCGTTGAGGATGTCGAGATCTCGATCATCGGGTCCACCCGTCGTCGGGGGCGCAGCGCGTAGAGGGGGTACGCGCCGTACGTCTTGCCGAACAGTGGTCCAGGTCGGCGGAACGACTGTAATCGCGGTCCCCGCGACGTGCACCCGGAATGGAAGACTGGCCGCATGAGCCACGAGAACCTGCTGGACGGACCCGCGCCCACCCTCCTGCCCGCCGACGGGGCGGACGCAGACGCCCGCGACGCGCTGACCTCGGGTTCCACCCCGCGCGAGGCCGTCCCGGCCGCCCCGGCGTCGTCGCTCGTGTGGGCGATCCTCGCCGAGAGCTCGCTCGCCGACGAGGGTGACCCGATCGCTGCCTACGCCTACGCCCGAACGGGTTACCACCGTGGCCTCGACGCCTTGCGGCGCGCGGGCTGGAAGGGTCGCGGGCCCGTTCCCGCCGACCACGTGCCCAACCAGGGGTTCCTGCGCGCGCTGCTGGCGCTGTCGGAGGCGGCCGAGGCCATCGAGGAGTCGGACGAGTCGGCGCGCTGCCTGCAGTTCCTCGTGGACTGCGGCACGTCGGCCGACGAGGTCGCGGCCCTGCGCTGACGTCGACCGCCGACGCCTGCACCGCCTGCCGCCGCGCCTTGACGCGGCGCGCCGTCGAGAAGCGCGCCGAACTTGCCGATGCGCACGCCACAGTGGTGAATCGCGTGCATATCGACAACGTCGAGCCGCGCGAGCGGTCGGCTGGGCGGATCGGGACCGGACGCCGTCAGGTAGTGGACCTGGCATGACCGGTTCTTGACGATCCGGTACCCTCTCGGAGGTACTGGGTCCCTGCCGCCCGGTGCCCGGGCCTCGTGCAAGCGCCGCGTTCCACCAGACGCCGGCCTCCGCCGTGCCACCCGCTGCACAGGCAGGTGGGAGTTGATTCAGATGCCGGCCGTCGTGGTGCTCGGTGCCCAGTGGGGCGACGAGGGCAAGGGCAAGGCGACCGACCAGCTCGGTTCGCGCACCGACTACGTGGTGAAGTTCAACGGCGGCAACAACGCCGGGCACACCGTCGTGATCGACGGTGAGAAGTACGCCCTGCACCTGCTTCCGTCGGGCATCCTCTCGCCGGGCGTCGTCCCGGTGATCGGCAACGGCGTCGTCGTGGACATCGAGGTGCTGTTCGAGGAGATCGACGCCCTCGAGGCGCGCGGCGTCGACACGAGCGCGCTCAAGGTCTCGTCGGCCGCGCACGTCATCGCCCCGTACAACCGGACGCTCGACAAGGTCACCGAGCGGTTCCTGGGCAAGCGCCGCATCGGCACGACCGGCCGCGGGATCGGCCCGGCGTACTCGGACAAGATCAACCGCGTCGGCATCCGCATCCAGGACCTGTTCGACGAGAAGATCCTGCACGAGAAGGTCGAGGGTGCCCTCGACCAGAAGAACCACCTGCTGGTGAAGGTCTACAACCGGCGCGCGATCACCGTCGAGGAGACCGTCGAGGACCTGCTGCGCCACGCGGACCGCCTCAAGCCGCTGGTCGCGGACACGCCGCTGCTGCTCAACAACGCCCTGGACGCCGGCAAGACCCTGGTCTTCGAGGCCGGCCAGGCGACCATGCTCGACGTCGACCACGGCACCTACCCGTTCGTGACGTCCTCGTCGGCGACCGCCGGCGGTGCCTGCACGGGCTCGGGCGTGGGGCCGACGAGGATCGACCGCGTCGTCGCCGTCGCCAAGGCCTACACGACGCGCGTGGGAGAGGGCCCGTTCCCCACCGAGCTGCTGGACGACGACGGCGAGTGGCTGCGTCAGACGGGCGGCGAGTTCGGCACCACGACCGGCCGCCCACGCCGCTGCGGCTGGTACGACGCCGTCGTGGTCCGCTACGCCAGCCGCATCAACGGCCTGACGGACCTCGTCGTGACCAAGCTCGACGTGCTCACCGGCAAGGACAAGATCCCCGTCGCCGTCGCCTACGACGTCAACGGCCGGCGTTTCGACGAGATGCCCGACGACCAGTCGGACTTCCACCACGCCACCCCCATCTACGAGTACCTCGACGGCTGGACGCAGGACATCTCGCAGGCCCGCGAGTTCGACGACCTGCCCGTCAACGCGCAGCGCTACCTGCTGCGGCTCGAGGAGATCTCGGGCGCACGGATCTCGTCGATCGGCGTCGGCCCCGGCCGTGAGGCGACGATCATCCGGCACGAGCTGCTCAGCTGAGCGGTTCGGGCGTCGAGACCCGAGCGCGGCCAGGTCGTGGCCGCCCGGTGGGCGATCAGTGCGGCCGTGCCGTGCCGTCCGTCGCCAGTCGCGAGTGCGTGTGCATGTCGTGCCAGCCGTCGGCGTGCAGGGCGTCCTCGCGCTTGGTGCCCTCGAGCTGGTAGCCGGCGCGCGTCGCGACCGCGCAGGACGCGGGGTTCCGCGTCGAGTGGTCGACGAAGATCCGGTGCACACCGAGCACGCCGAACGCCCAGCCGGACAGAGCGGTCAGTGCGGAGCTCGCGACACCCCTGCCGCGGGCGGCGGGGACCACCCAGTACGACACGTCCGTGATGCCGTCCGCGTGGTTGAGGTGCCGCAGGCTGATCTGGCCGACCGGTTCGTCGTGGAGCGTCAGCGCCCACCCGGCGCCGGTCTCCTCGGTCCACCGCCCGGGCCAGTGCGCGATCCACGCGGTCGCCTCGTCCTGCGTCATCGAGCGTGCGTGCCAGCGCTGGATGTCCGGATCCGCGAACGCCGCGACCACCTGCGCCCGGTCAGTGGCGCGCCACGGCCGCAACGTGCACGCGCCGGCCTCGAGGACCGGCTGCTCGAGCGCTCGCAGCCGCCCGTGCGGGACGGCGTCCGAAGTCGTTCGGGGCATGGCGCCGAGTATCGCCCATTCGGTGGTCCGCCATCGGCTCTTGTACGTCGGATAGGTAGGCTCACGCCCCGTGAAGATCCTCGTCGTCGGCACCGGCGCCCGTGAGCACGCCCTCGTGCGTGCGCTCTCCCTCGATCCTGCGGTGACCGAGCTCCATGCCGCGCCGGGCAACCCCGGCATCGGCCTGCTGGCCCGGCTGCACGCGGTCGACCAGCTGGACGGCGCGGCGGTCGCCGAGCTCGCCGGTCGCGTGGGTGCGGACCTGGTCGTCGTCGGGCCCGAGGCTCCACTGGTCGCGGGCGTCGCGGACGCGGTGCGCGCCGCAGGGATCGCCGCCTTCGGTCCGTCGGCCGCCGCCGCGCAGCTCGAGGGATCCAAGGCGTTCGCCAAGGAGGTCATGGCCGCCGCCGGCGTCCCGACCGCCGAGCCGCGGGTCGCGACGACCGTCGACGCGGCCGCGGCCGGCCTGGACACGTTCGGGCCGCCGTACGTGGTCAAGGACGACGGGCTCGCCGCGGGCAAGGGCGTCGTCGTCACGAACGACCGCGCCGAGGCGCTCGCGCACGCGGCCGACTGCCTGGCCAAGCCGGGTGGCACGGTGGTGATCGAGGAGTATCTCGACGGGCCCGAGATCTCGCTGTTCGTCCTGTCCGACGGTGTCGACGCGGTGCCGCTCGTGCCCGCGCAGGACTTCAAGCGTGTCCGCGACGGCGACGAGGGTCCCAACACCGGCGGCATGGGCGCGTACTCGCCGCTGCCGTGGGCGCCGCACAACCTCGTCGAGGACGTGATGAACCGGGTGGCGCGGCCCACCATCGCCGAGATGGCCCGTCGCGGGACCCCGTTCGCCGGGGTGCTCTACGTGGGGCTGGCCATGACCAGCAAGGGCGTTCGAGTGGTCGAGTTCAACGCCCGCTTCGGCGACCCTGAGACGCAGGTCGTGCTGCCGCGGATGGCCACGCCGCTCGCGGGGGTGCTGTACGCCGCGGCGACCGGCACGCTCGGTGCGCTGCCGCCGCTGGAGTGGCTCGACGCCGCGGCCGTGACGATCGTCGTCGCCTCGGGCGGGTACCCGGGGACGGTCCGGTCCGGCGACCCGATCACCGGGATCGAGGACGCCGAGGCCGTGCCCGGGGTGCACGTCCTGCACGCTGGCACCGCCCTTCGGCAGAACTCCGCGGCCGACGACGACGACGCGATCGACGGTGCGCACCTCGTGGCTGCCGGTGGGCGGGTCCTCTCGGTCGTCGGCGTCGGGTCGAACCTCGCGGCCGCCCGTGCCGCGGCCTACGCCGGGGTCGAGCAGATCGAGCTGCCGTACTCGCACCACCGCAACGACATCGCGGCCTCCGCCGCGGACGGCCCGCTCGTCTAGCTCTCAGGCGCCGGCGTCGATCACGCTGCGCGCGTCGAGCGCCAGGTCGGCCGGAGCGCGGTGGGCGGAGTCCAGCCGGACGGCCCCCGGCCACGGGGCGAGCTCGGTCGTGGAGACGTCGGCCCAGGTGGGCTGGACGTGTCCGGGGATGTCGGCGACGCGGTCCTCGACCCGCCGACGGTGCTCTGCCGGATCGGAGCACAGGAGCTGGATCTCGACGAGCCGGGCACGTGTCGCCGCCGCGACCGCGTGCCATCCCGCCTGGCTCTCCGCCACCGGGTTGACGCAGTCCGCGACGACCGAGAGGCCGAGGCGCAGGTTGTCACGGGCCACGCCGGCCGCCGCCGTGTAGCCCACCTCGGCCGCGGCGGGCACGCGGAGCGACGACTGCACGACCGCCTGCTCGAGGGTGTCGATCCGCAGGTGGGCTGCGCCGAGGTCGCGGGCCAGAAGTCGGGCGAGCGTCGTCTTGCCCGTTCCGGGCAACCCGCCGAGCACGACGAGCACGGGTGTGGCGGTCATGTGGGGCAGTATCGCTGCATGGGCGGATTCGTGTACGGGGACGGGGCCTGGGGCGGCGACGCCGCGGTCACGCCGAGCCTGCAGATCGAGGTGCGCGACGGAGACATCGCCAGCGTCGAGTACGCGCCGGCGCCGCCGGGCCTCGGACGCTTCTACCTGGGGTTCCAGCCGCGCGACTTCTTCGACGACCCCGCCGAGTCCGACCCCGTCGACCTCGCCGCCGAGGCCGAGGCGTTCGCAGACTGGGCGCTGCTGGTGGGTGCGGTGGACGTCGAGGCCAAGCACGTGCGGCGGCTGCTCGCGGAGGAGCACGTCGACGAGCCCGAGGACACGTTCGTCGAGGAGACGGTCGAGCGGCTCATCCGGCTGGTCGGGCTGCCGATCCCCGAGGGGCTCGAGGGCGGTGCGGACCTCCTCTGAGGTCAGGCTCCCGCGGCGGCCTGGACCTTCGAGGTCGCGGTGGTGGTCAGCTGGGCGAAGAGCGTGGGGTCGATCGTTCCCTCGCCGCCCGCGGCGAGCGTGAGGACCATGTGTCCGACGGCCACGACGGCCGTGTCGAGCGTGAACGTCCCGGCGTCCTCGCCTCCCGCCCCCGTGAGCTGCCCGGTGATGCGCAGGCCGACGACCTGGTCGCCCATGGCGGGGATCTGTATCGCCGCCAGGTGGTAGCTCGAGATGGTCCCGTCCTGCGACGTGACCTTGTACGCGGGGCAGGACGCCATCCACGACCGGACCGCCGTGATCATGCCCGCTCCGGCGCTCCCGTCAGGCCACGTGGAGACCTCCTCGGTGACGTAGGCCCGCTCCGGGGTGTAGAACCCGACCCGCGCGAACGCGACCGCCGGGGCCGACGGGGTGCCGGCCAGTCCCATCTCGGCGCACGGCGCCGGGTCGACGGACAAGGCGTTCGGCGCGGCGAAGCCGAGGCTCGTCGCCGGTGCGTCGTGCGCGGGCGGCGTCCTGGGCTCCCACCCGGCGGGGACGTCGGCGGCAGCCAGGAAGGCCGAAGCGATCTGCTCGGCGGTCAGCGCGAGTCCGCCGGCGGACGTCGCGACGGGGCCGGCTGCGACGACCGGGACGGGCGTCATGCCGGGCAGCGGGGGCGGCGCGGCCGAGACCGGTGGCTGCGCACACGCAGCGGCGAGCACGAGCACGCCGACGAGACCGGCGGCTGTGCGAACGAGCCGCGTGGAGCGCATGCCCAAGCAACGGCATCCAGGGCGGCCGCAGTGATCGACCGTTCGGGTGAGCCTTCGTCGTGCGCCACACTTGTCCCCGTGACTTCTGAGCTCCCCGGCTGGACCCACACGTACTCGGGCAAGGTCCGCGACCTGTATGTGCCGACCACACCGTCGGAGCTCGGGGACGTGGTGCTCGTCGTCGCCAGCGACCGTGTGTCCGCCTACGACCACGTGCTCAGCCCCGGAATCCCCGGCAAGGGCGTCGTGCTCACCACGCTCAGCCTGTGGTGGTTCGACCAGCTCGCCGACCTCGTGCCCAACCACGTGGTCTCGACGGACGTCCCGGCCGAGGTGTCGGGCCGCGCCATGATCTGCCGCCGGCTCGAGATGTTCCCTGTCGAGTGCGTCGCGCGCGGCTACCTGACCGGTTCAGGGCTTGCCGAGTACGAGGTGTCCGGCTCCGTGACGGGCATCTCGTTGCCGCCCGGACTGGTCGACGGGTCGCGGCTGCCGTCGCCGATCTTCACGCCCGCCACCAAGGCCGCGCTGGGGGACCACGACGAGAACGTGCCCTTCGAGACGGTGGTCGAGACCATCGGTGCCGACGACGCCGCAACCCTGCGTGACCTCACGCTCGCCGTCTACGCGCGGGCCGAGGGCATCGCGCGCGAACGCGGCGTGATCCTCGCTGACACCAAGCTCGAGTTCGGCACCGACCCGGTGACGGGTGCGATCACGCTCGGCGACGAGGTGCTGACGCCGGACTCCTCGCGGTTCTGGCCGGCGGACGCCTGGGAGCCGGGCCACGCGCAGCCGTCCTTCGACAAGCAGTACGTCCGTGACTGGCTGACGTCGTCGGCGTCCGGCTGGGACCGTCGCTCGGACGCGCCGCCGCCCGGCCTGCCGCAGGACGTCGTGCTCCGGACCCGTGACAGGTACCTCGAGGCCTACGAGCGGCTCACCGGGTCGGCGCTCGGGCTCTGACCGAGCACGATGTCGTCCTCCGTCGTCAGCTCGATCCATCGCGAAGCGCGCGCCGCGGTTGCGGGCTCCAGGACGTCGGCGGCAGGCAGCGGCCCGAGATCCAGGCCGGTGAGCCCCTCGACGTCGGCGACGGGCAGCTGGAACGTCAGGAACGGGCGCAGCGGCGGGACGTCGCGCGGCAGGTTCGCGATCAGAGACGACTGGTCGAGCAGGAACGCGGCGGAGCGCAGGTCGGTGCCGCCGACAGCCCAGGCCGCCACCTTCCAGAACCTGCGTGGTATCCCGACGCCGCGGTAGACCGGGTCGTCCTCGGCGAGCACCGGACCCGTGAACACCGACAACCGCAGCAGGTACGTGCTCGCGTAGGTCAGCATGTGGTCCTCGAGACCCGCCCAGAGCTGCTCGCCCTGGTTGAACGCGGAGGCCTGCGGGGCCACGTTGGGGTAGGCGAAGGTCTGCTCGTTGGCGGCCGCGGCCGCCGGCCCCCAGACGGGGTCGCGACGGCGGACCAGGTGCCCGCGGTCGAGGTCGTTGTGCGCGTACAGCTCCGGCCCGGCCTGCTCGCTCGCGGGGACGCGTGGATCGAGGTGCCAGTCGTCGGTGCGGGGCAGGTCCCGCAGCCTCGCGCCGTCGATGTTCACCGCCGTCGCAGCCGCCAGCCTGCGCACCGGGTCGAGCAGCACCGTGAAGTGCGTCGACGGCAGCTCCCGGACGGTCTGCGTCGTTCGCGGCAGCGGCACCGGCGGGCCGAGGAACTCCGGGTCGTACCCCGGTTCTGCGGTGCTCACGTGGCGACGGTACCGAGCGGTCAACGCGCCGTCACGGTCTCCCGGGCGATGCTCGCCGTTCGGCGCCGGCGCGCGGCCCCCAGCTGCGTCAGCGCGACACCGGCGAGCACGATGGCGCCGCCGACCGGCTCGTACCAGGTCAGACCCTCGTGCAGCACGACCACGCCGAGCGCGGTCGACACGACCGGGATGACGTAGGTGACGCTCGCCGCGACGGTCGCACCCGCCACGGACATGACCCGCCAGAACAGCACGTAGGCCAGCCCGGTCCCGCCGAGGCCGAGCGCGAGCAGCGCCAGCGCCGGTGCAGGCGCGAGCGGACCGGGCCGCGGCGCCGCGGCGGCGAACGGCAGCACCACCAGTGCGCCCACCACGAGCTGGACGGCCGGCGTGGCGACGGTCGACATCCCGGTGCTCGTCAGGCGGAACCGCCCCCACGCGTTCCCTAGGCCGTAGCAGAAGGTCGCGCCCAGGAGCATGAGCCCGCCGGCCAGGTCGATCGTCCCGGCGTCCCAGACGCCGAGCAGCACGGCGATGCCGCCGAACCCCAGCAGCAGCCCGCCGAGCTGCACCCGGTCGGGCCGTTCGGTGGGGATCAGGAGCGCGACGAACAGGGCCGTGAACAGGGGAGTGGTGGCATTCACCAACCCCGCGAGCACCGTGCTCACCCGTTGCTCGGCCAGCCCGAAGAGCACGAACGGGATTGCGGTCATCACCGCGCCGACCAGGACGAAGTCCCCGATCAGGCGCCGCTGCACCCGGACGCGTTCGCGACGGACCAGCAGCACGACGACGAGCAGGGCGAGGCCGACGACGATCCGCCCGAAGGCGACCTGCGTGGGCGTGAACGACTGCAGCGACGTGGCGATGAACAGGAAGCTGCATCCCCACAGCACGGCGAGCAGCAGGTACGAGCCGAGCCATCCACGCGTCGACCCGGAGGAGCTCATGCGCGCATCATCACCCCTACCGGTGACATCCCCGACGAATTGCCCTGATGGGTCGCCGCGCGATATATATCGACCGTGACATTTCGGATGAGCGAGCAGGCATACCTGGTCCTGCTCGCGCTCGCCCAGGAACCGCGGCACGGCTACGGCGTCGTCCAGGCCGTCAAGGAGATCTCCGACGACCGTGTGCATCTGGGGGCGGGAACGTTGTACGGCATCCTGGACCGGCTCGTCGCCGCGCAGTACGCAGAAGCGTCGGGCGAGATCGTCGTGGACGGCCGCCTGCGCCGCTACTACCGGCTGACCCCGTCGGGCCGCGACGTGCTCACGGAGGAGACCGCTCGGATCGCGGGCCTCGCCGCGCGCGCCCAGCGACTGCTCGCCCCTGCCGGCCGCCTCGCCCTGGGCGGTGCGTGACGATGGCGACACCCGAGCACTGCACCTCGTTCGAGCGGTCGGCGCACCGCTATCTGCGCGCGTACCCACGCCGTTGGCGGCTGTCCAAGGAGGCGGAGGTCACTGCGGTACTGGCCGATCTTGCCGGACCAGGTGCGACCAGGCTGGACCTGCGGTCCGGCGCGGGGCTCGTCGTGAACGGATTCCGCACCCGCCACCGCGAGCGTCCGCCGCTGCACCTGCTCGCCGCGTACCGGATCTTCGGGAGGCGGCTGCCCCCGCGGTACCGCGGCTGGGTTCGCGACGACATCGAGGGTGCGCTGCTCGGCTTCCGTCAGATGGTGTGGCGCTTCTCGCCCATGATCTTTGCCTGGGTGGTGGTGCCACTGGTCATCGGGCATCCAGTCGCGTGGAACCTGCTCGGCCCCTACTTCTTGCTCCTCGCCACCGTGACCGCTGCGACCGCGGCGCGGAGGCGGCGTACAGAGGCCGGAAGGCACCTCGTCCCGGGGGTCGACGAACCGTTCGGCCCGTCGGATCTCGCGCGTGGGTGGATCCTGCGGGACCGCGTCCGCGCCCGCCCGATGCTCGGCCGGCTGGCGTGCGCGGCGGCGGTGGTGGCGGCGATCGCGACTCCGATGAGCATCGGCGGCGCTCGGTGGGTGCAGCCGGTGGCGTTGGCCGTGGGGGCTGCGATCGCTGTCCTGGCAGGTCGGCGGCTGCGCCGGGTGGTCCCACGCCGACGCGAGCAGGGGGCTCGTCGGATGGTCGACCACGGGACGCACTGGGACGCAGCCATCGTGCTCGGTGCGGCGCTGCTGATCGGGCTGGCCTCCCTCTGGGGACAGGTGGCCGTCGCGATCTCGGCTTCGGCTGTGGCGCTGCTCCCTGTGCTGGTGGTGGCGTGGCGCGAGGCCGCGCGGACGTTGGGAGAGCTGGCGCTCGTCGACGTCTGGACGATCGGCGCCACCGGGCAGGTCTCGCCCGTCGACCGGGTCGTGAAAGGGATCTTCGCGCCCCCCATGGACACCGGCACGGAGCTCGCGCAGTGACTCGCTAGAATCGCCGCGACCCCCCACCGCCGCGCGAACACCTGGAGCCCTTTCGTGGGACGAGTCGTCGTCGATGTCATGCCGAAGCCCGAGATCCTCGACCCGCAGGGCAAGGCCGTCGCCGGCGCCCTGCCGCGGCTCGGGTTCGGGCAGTTCGCCTCGGTCCGCCAGGGCAAGCGGTTCGAGCTCGAGGTCGACGGGCCGGTGACCGAGGAGGTCCTGGCGGCGGCCCGCGAGGCCGGCGAGCACGTCCTGTCCAACCCGGTGATCGAGGATGTCGTCGCGGTCTACGAAGACGCGCAGGACGCTCAGGCATGACCCGCGTCGGCGTCGTCACCTTCCCCGGCACGCTCGACGACCGGGACGCGGCACGCGCGGTCCGCCTCGCCGGCGCCGAGGCCGTGAGCCTGTGGCACGGTGACGCCGATCTGCACGGAGTCGACGCGGTCGTCCTGCCCGGTGGCTTCTCCTACGGCGACTACCTGCGCGCGGGCGCGATCAGCCGGTTCGCGCCGGTCATGGGTGAGATCGTCGACGCCGCCAACAAGGGACTGCCGGTACTCGGCATCTGCAACGGGTTCCAGGTGCTCACCGAGGCCCACCTGCTGCCGGGCTCGATGATCAAGAACGACCACCTGCACTTCGTCTGCCGCGAGCAGGTGCTGTCCGTGGACAACGTGGACACCGCGTGGACGCGCGACTACGCGCCCGGCGAGCACATCACGATCCCGCTGAAGAACCAGGACGGCCAGTACGTCGCCGACGAGCACACGCTCGACGAGCTGGAGGGCGAGGGCCGCGTGGTCTTCCGCTACCAGGGGGCGAACCCGAACGGGTCGCGACGAGGCATCGCGGGTATCTCGAACGCCGCGGGCAACGTGGTCGGCCTCATGCCGCACCCCGAGCACGCGGTGGAGCCGGGCTTCGGTCCGGACGGCGCCAAGGGCCCCCGCACGGGCGTCGACGGCCTGCGCTTCTTCACCTCGGTCCTGACGGCCCTCGTCGGCTGAGCCAGGCGTGATCAGCCTCGTCACCTGGGACGATCCCGCGGCGCAGACGCTTCGCGACGCCCAGCAGCGCGAGCTGCGCGAGCTGTACGGCGACGACGACATCGGTCACGAGATGACCGCTGAGGACATCGTCGCGATGGTGCTCGTGCACGACGACGACAGGCCCGTGGCCTGCGGCGCGATCCGCGACGTCGGCGACGGCGTGGGGGAGCTCAAGCGGATGTACGTGGTGCCGGAGGCGCGCGGACGCGGGTTGTCGCGGCGCGTGCTGACGGAGCTCGAACATCTTGCGCTCGACAGAGGCTTCCATCGGCTGATCCTCGAGACCGGCGTCCTGCAGATCCAGGCGATCGGCCTGTACCTGTCGGCCGGCTACCGTTCGATCCCCAACTTCGGCGAGTACGCCGACGAGACGTCCTCCCGCTGCTTCGCCAAGGAGCTGCATGCCGAGCCTCGTCGGCCAGGACCACGAAACGGCGGCGTGCTCACCCTGCGCCGCGTGCCGTGGGACCACCCCGACGCGGTCGCGCTGCGCTACGCGATGTGGCTCGACATCGAGGTCCGCTACCCGGAGATCGTCGCCGTCACGCCGGGCGGCTTCGCGGTCGACGACCCGCAGCAGGGCGTCGGCACGATCAGCTCGGTGGTCGCCGACCTCGACGGTGTGCCGGTCGGATGTGCGTCCCTGCGGGCCGCCAAGGACGGTTACCCCGCCGGCTCGGGGGAGCTGAAGAAGCTCTGGGTCGACGACGAGGCACGCGGCG
Organism: Cellulomonas sp. URHD0024; assembly: GCF_000426185.1. Lineage (GTDB taxonomy): Bacteria > Actinomycetota > Actinomycetes > Actinomycetales > Cellulomonadaceae > Cellulomonas. Next base: position 23,893 of record NZ_AUEW01000016.1, on the reverse strand, counting down.
CCGGTGCCGCCCGGGCGCTCCTGACGGCGATCGAGGACGACGCCCGCGCCGCCGGTCTGACCAGCGTGGTGCTGCAGACCGGCATCCGGCAGCCCGAGGCGGTCACCCTCTACCTGTCCGCGGGTTACCGGCCGATCGCGCCGTTCGGGCCCTACGTGAACGACTTCCTGTCGCTGCTCTTCGGAAAGGTCGTCTGAGCGGCCGTCTCGCATCGCGGGACTTTCCGGCCAACCCCTGGTCAACCGGCGGTTCTGCCTTACGGTCCGCGGCCATGACACAGTTCCATCTCGCCGTCGAGCTGACGCCCGCCGGTCTGCACCCCGCCGCGTGGCGCCTCCCCGAGCAGGACGCCGCCGGCGCATTCACCGCCCGTCACTGGCTCGATCGTGCGCGCGCCGCGCACCGTGCCGGGGCCTCCCTCGTCTTCGTCGACGACTCCGCGGCCGCACCGCTCGAACGCCCCGGCCGGTTCGTCGGCAGCCTCGACGCCGTCGGCATCGCAGCGCTGCTCGGCCCGACGACCAGCGGGATCGGCCTGGCGCCGGTCGTCCCGGTGACCTACCGCGAGCCGTTCCACGTGGGCAAGGAGATCCAGACGCTCGACCACGTGAGCCTGGGCCGGGGTGCCGTCCAGATCGACGTGGCCGCGCCCGCCCTCGACCCGCGCTCCGGCGCGGAGGCCCTCCGCTACGACGAGCGCGTGCCGCGCGAGCTGCCCGCCCTGTGGCGCGAGGCCGAGGACACCATCGAGGTTCTCGAACGGCTGTGGGACAGCTGGGAGGACGACGCGATCATCCTCGACGAGATCACCGACCGGTACATCGACCGGGACAAGGTCCACGCGATCGAGTTCACCGGCGAGTTCTTCTCGGTGCAGGGCGCGTCCATCACGCCCCGCTCCCCGCAGGGCCGGGCGGTCGTGGTGATCCGTGGCGACGAGCCGAACGCGCTCGCGGTCGCCTCGCGGCGCGCACAGGTCATCCGTGTCCGGACGGCGCAGGCGGCAGCGGCCGCCCGGTCGGTCGCGGCAGACGCGACGGTGCTGCTCGACGTCGACGTGCTGGTCGCGCCCAGCGACGAGGCGGCCGCCGCCCTACGGGCCACCCTCGACGCGTTCGAGCCCTGGACGTGGGACGGGGTCGTCGTGGGTGGACCCGAGACGGTCGCCGGCGCGCTGACCGCCCTCGCCGGCTCGGTCGACGGGGTCACGGTCCGCCCGGTCGCGGGCGACGTCGCACTGCTGGAGGGGCTGCTGCCCCTCGTCGAGGTGCGCGCCACGCTGCGCGAGACCCTCGGCCTGCCCCGCCCGACGAGCCGCTACGCGGCCGCACGCTAAGGACGCCACGATGACCACCAAGAAGCAGATCCATCTCGGCGCCCACTTCCCGGGCGTCAACCACCACACCGTCTGGACCGACCCGACCCACACGCCGCAGACGCAGTCGGCGTTCGCGTCGTTCCAGCACCTGGCCGCGACGGCGGAGCGCGGGTTCTTCGACTTCGTCTTCCTGGCGGAGGGTCTGCGGCTGCGTGAGCACCGCGGGCAGCTCGTCGACCAGGACGTCGTCGGCCGGCCCGACACCTACGCCGTCCTGGCTGCCTTGGCCGGGGTGACCACGCACGTGGGCCTCGCCGGCACCATCAACGCCACGTACAACGACCCGTACGAGCTGGCCCGCCAGCTCGCGACGCTCGACCACCTGTCCGGGGGCAGGGCCGCGTGGAACGTGGTGACGTCGTCGGACGCCTTCCACGGTGCCAACTTCCGCCGTGGCGGCTACCTCGACTACGCGGACCGGTACGAGCGGGCGCGCGAGGTCGTCGAGACAGCGCGCGCGCTGTGGGACGCCTGGGCACCGGACGCGATCGTCGACGACGGCGGGAGCTTCGTCCGTCCGGGGTCGCTCGGGACGGTGCGGACCCCCGGGCCGCTCGTCGACATCGAGGCCCTTCCCACGTACCCGCGCCCGCCCCAGGGGCACCCGGTGATCCTCCAGGCCGGGGACTCCGACGGCGGTCGCGAGCTCGCGGCCCAGGTGGCGGACGCGGTGTTCTCCCGGCACAGCGCGCTCGACGACGGCAAGGCGTTCTACGCGGACGTCAAGGGCCGCCTCGCGCGCTACGGTCGGCGGCCCGAGGACCTGCTGATCCTGCCGGGCTCGTCGTTCGTGCTCGGCGACACCGCGGCGGAGGCCGAGGAGCGGCTGCGCGAGCTCCAGCTGCAGACGGTCCGCCCGTCGGTGGCGCGCGGGTTCGTCGAGCAGCTGTGGAACCGCGACCTGTCCGCGTACGACGTCGACGGCCCGCTGCCCAGCATCGACCCGCTGGTGGACGCACCCTCCATCACCAACGGTCGCGCCAGCATGTTCAAGGACCCGGTCGCCATCGCGCGTCAGTGGCGTGAGCTGTCCGAGTCCAAGGGGCTGTCGATCCGGGAGCTCGTCATCTTCGTCATCGGGCGCTCGAACTTCGTCGGGACCCCTGAGCACGTCGCCGCCGAGATCGACCGCTACGTGCAGGAGGACGCCTCCGACGGCTTCATCCTCGTGCCCCACCTGACGCCGCACGGTCTCGACGAGTTCGCCGACAAGGTCGTGCCGCTCCTGCAGGAGCGCGGCTCGTTCCGCACGTCGTACGAGGGCTCCACGCTGCGGGAGAACCTCGGCCTGCCCGCCGCCGAGGCATTCGGCCGCACCCTGTCCGACTCCGTCACTGCATCCTGAGAGGGACCACACACCATGACCGTCCTCACCGACACCTTCACCACCGACTGGGAGACCTGGCACGCCGAGCGCGAGGCCTACTTCGCCGAGCCGCACGGTTGGGTCGCCATCACGGCGCTGCACTGGCTGACCGCGACGCCCGCGGTCTTCGACGAGTTCCCGGGCCGCTGGACCGCTGCTCAGGGTGGCGTCCTGACCATCGAGGCGGCCGCGGCCGACGGACTGGTCCTGCCGGACGGCGACGTCGTGGACGGCGTCGCCACCCTCGACCCGATCGAGGGCGGCCCGGGTCTGCGGGTGCGCTCCGGCGACCTGATCCTCGAGGTGGCCCGCCGCACCGCGCACGTGATCATCCGCGTGCACGACCCTCGCGCCCCGCAGCTCGCCGCGTTCACGGGGATCCCGGCCTACGCACCCGACGCGCGGTGGACCGTCACCGGCAGGTTCGAGGCGTACGACGCACCCCGCACGGTGACCACCGGTGCGGTCGTGGAGGGTCTGGAGCATCACCACAGCGGGGTCGGCACCGTGACGTTCGAGCTGGCGGGCGTCGCCCAGTCGCTCGTCGTGTTCGACGGGGGAGCGCGCGGCCTGTCGGTCCTTTTCCGCGACGCGACGAGCGGCGTCACCACGTACCCGGCGGCACGCACCCTGGCGCTCGGGCCGCTGGGCGACGACGGCTCGACCACCCTCGACTTCAACCGCGCCGCCAACCTGCCCTGCGGACTGACCGAGTTCGCCACGTGCCCGGTCCCGCCGGCCGAGAACGTGCTGACGGTCGCGGTCGAGGCCGGCGAGCAGTGGGTGCGCTGATCAGGCGCTGACGTTGCGCCGGGCAACCTCGGCGTACCGCATCCAGTGGTCCTCCTGGTCGGGCGGCAGCGAGACCCAGTCGTAGAACTGGCGTCCGCCGCCGCCCGGCGACCAGACGGTGGCGCCGGGAAGCGCGAGGGCCTCGGCGTGCTCCGGCGAGGAACGGCCCAGCTTGACCGCCAGGTGCTCGTCGCCGGTGAACGCCGCGAACATGGACGACCCGACCTTGAGCATGGGGTGGCCCATCATCTGGCCGAGGGTCGCGCCACGGGCGACGAGGTCCACGGCGATGGCGTCGAACTCCGACTGGTTGGCCATGCCGCCAGCATCGCGCGGTTAGCCGGTCCGCTCCAGTGGTGGCGGCCGCGGAGCATGCCTACCGTGGCCGGATTCACCGGGCGACCGGTCGACATCCAGGAGGCTTGCCGATGACGCACGACGACGACCTCGCCACCGTGGCGAAGCTCATCAAGGACACGAGGATCGCCATGCTGACCACGGTCGGCAGCGACGGTGCACTGGTCAGCCGACCGATGGGCGTGCAGGACGTCGACTTCGACGGTGACCTGTGGTTCTTCGCCGACGAGGACAGCCACAAGGTGCACGAGATCGAGTCGGGGAGCCCCGCCAACGCCGCGTTCGCCGGCTCGACGTCGTGGGTGTCGGTGTCCGGCGAGGCCGACGTCGTGCGGGACCTGGCCAGGATCAAGGAGCTCTGGGGCCCGACGGCAGAGGCGTGGTTCCCGGACGGACCGGAGACCCCGGGCGTCGTGCTGATCGCCCTGCGCGGCCGGACGGCCGAGTACTGGCAGTCCCCGGGAGGCCGGCTCACCACGGTGCTCAGCCTCGTCAAGGCCAAGGTGACCGGCGAGCGGTACGACGGCGGCGAGAACGAGACCGTCCCGCTCTGACGTCGTTCAGATCGACGCGACGAGGTTCACCAGCAGGGCGATGATCACGGTCCCGAACAGGTAGCTCAGCAGGGCGTGCACCAGCGCCGTCCGCCGCATGGCCGACGAGCTGAGGTCGGTGTCGGAGATGGCGAAGCTCATGCCGACCGTCACCGCGACGTAGGCGAAGTCGGTGTACCGCGGTCCCTCGGCCTGGTGGAAGTCGATGCCGCCGGCATGGTCCGTCAGGTACATCCTGGCGTAGCGCAGGGCGAAGACCGTGTGGATCGCCGCCCAGGAGGCGATCACGCTCGCCATGATCGCGACCGTCGGCAGCAAGGTGCCGATGGACGAGTCGACGAGCACGGTGACCACCCCGACCAGAGTCACGAGAGCCGCCGTGATCACCAGGGCGTGCGACGCGAACCGGGTCGGCTCCTCGCTGGTGGCGTGCAGTGCGGTGTCGTCGGGAGTCATGGGGGCGCACGCGACCCACGTCGACACGACGAACACGGCCGCCACGGTTGCCCAGCCGGCCAGGAGGGCGGCGAGCACCGACGACCAGCCGACCACCACGCCGACCAGGACGCCGAGCAGCACGCCGACGCCGAGCCGGATCGCCGGGGAGACCGCGGCGCGTCGGGAGTCCATCCCGACAGTCTCCCCGGCGGGTGCCGGGAAACCGATCAGCGTGCCAGTGTGTCCAGCGCCTGCGTGAGGTCGTCGATCAGGTCGTCGGGGTCCTCGAGGCCCACGGAGAACCGGAGCGTCGACTCGCCGATGCCGACGGCCGCGCGACCCTCGGCACCCAGCTTGCGGTGCGTCGTGGTCGCCGGGTGCGTCACGATCGACTTCGCGTCGCCGAGGTTGTTCGAGATGTCGATGATCCGCAGGGAGTCGACGACCCCGAACGTCGCCTTCTTCGCGACCTCCGGCGTCGCGCCGTCCGGCACCGCGAGGTCGAACGTCACGACGGTGCCGCCGCCGGACTGCTGCTGCAGCGCGAGTGCGTGCTGCGGGTGCGAGGGCAGGTACGGGTAGCGGACCGCGGCGACGCCCGGCTGCTCCTCGAGCCACTGGGCCAGGCGAAGGGCCGACGCCGTCTGGTGCCGGACCCGAACGGAGAGCGTCTCGAGGCCCTTGAGCAGGACCCAGGCGTTGAACGCCGACAGGGACGGGCCGGTGTTCCGGATCATCGTCTGCACCGGGCCGTGGATGTACTCCTCCGAGCCCAGGATGGCGCCGCCGAGCACGCGGCCCTGACCGTCGATGTGCTTGGTCGCGGAGTAGACGACGACGTCGGCACCGAGGTCGAGAGGCCGGGAGAGCACCGGCGTCGCGAACACGTTGTCGACGATGACCAGGGCGCCTGCGGCGTGCGCGAGCCGGGAGACCGCCTCGATGTCGACGAGGTCCTGCATCGGGTTGGACGGTGTCTCGAAGAACACGACGTCCGCGGGGGTCGACAGGGCCGCCTCCCACTGCGCGAGGACGTGCCCGTCGACGTAGTCGGTCTGCACGCCCCACTGGGCGAAGACCTCCTCGAAGAGGACGACGGTCGAGCCGAAGAGCGCTCGGGCGGCGACGACGCGCGAACCCGACTTGGCGACGGCGGCCAGCGCGGTGAACACGGCCGACATCCCGCTGGCGGTCGCGAAGGCCGCCTCGGCGCCGTCGAGCAGCCGCAACCGCTCCTCGAACGTGCTCACCGTCGGGTTGTTGTAGCGCGAGTACAGGAACCGGTCGTACTCGCCGGCGAACGCGGACTCGGCCTGCGCCCCGTTGTCGTAGACGTAGCCCTGGGTCAGGAAGAGCGCCTCGGACATCTCCTGGAACTGCGACCGCACCAGCCCGCCGCGCACGGCGAGCGTGTCGGGACGGAGGGTGCCCCGCGGCACCTTCTTGTCGTCCCAGTCCAAGGGACCGGGCACGCGCGCGTTCACCGCTGCCGCCAGGGCAGGCCGGCGGCACGCCAGCCGGAGTGCCCGCGGTGCCCGTCGGCGCCGACGTCACCCTCGAACCCCTCGAGCACGTTGTAGGCCGGGCCGAGGCCGGCGGCGGTGGCCGCGTTCGCCGCGGCGACCGAGCGCACCCCCGACCGGCACAGGAACACGATCGGCCGACCGTCGCCGGGCTCCAGGCCGCTCTCGCCGAGCTGCTTGAGGAACTGCGGGTTCGGTCGGCCCGACGGGTACGACACCCACTCGACGAGCGCCGCCCGGCCGTCGATCGCGGTCGCGTCGGGAATGCCGACGTAGGCCCACTCGGCATCGGTGCGCACGTCGACGAGAAGCGCGTTCTCGTGGGACGTGAGCAGGTCCCAGGCCTGCTGGGGGGTCAGGTCGCCTGCGTAGCTCATGCGGGTCTCGTCTCGTGTGTCATGTCCACAGCCTCCATCGGTCCTGGCGGTAGCACCCACGACCGCGCACCGAGGTGCGCGCGGGTTGCTGCGGCGTCGTCGAGCCAGATCTCTCAGCCGCTCTGGATGGTGTCGGTGATGCTAGTGGCGCGGTCGCGGGAATCCAACTGGTGGAATCGAAGTCTTGCTATCCGAGACGATCTGTTTCGTGCGTTGACAGCCCCGCACGGCTCCGGGGACCCTCTTCTCAGGTCATGAGCGCCAGCGTCAAGCCCCGGCTCGCTGGCCGGCAACCCTCCTCCGCGGTGGGGTGCCCCGGGTGACGACCTGGCCGTTCCCCGTCCGGGGTTCGGCAAGCGCGGGGTTCCACCACGGCGGTGCCCCTCTGTGTCGGAGGACCATCATGACCACGACGACCGAGCGCCTCTCGTGTGCGGACGTCGATGCGGTGAGCGCGCTGCTCCCCGTCGTCGGCGGCAACACCACCGTGCCCCTCGTGGACGGCACCCAGCGGGTCTACGCGAACCTCGACTACGCCGCCTCCGCGCCCGCCCTCGAGGCCGTCGCGGCCCGCGTCACGGAGGTGCTGCCGCTCTACGCGTCCGTGCACCGGGGCGCTGGGTACCTGTCGCAGGTGTCCACCGCCCTCTACGAGTCCGCGCGCCAGACGATCGCGCGGTTCGTCGATGCCCGCCCGGACGACGTCGCGATCATCACGCGCAACACCACGGACTCGCTGAACCTGCTGGCCGGGGTCGTCCCGACCGGCTCCCGCGTGCTCGTGCTCGACATCGAGCACCACGCCAACCTGCTGCCCTGGGTGCACTCCGCCGACGGTCACGGCCACCAGACCACGATCCTGCCCATCGCGGACACGGTCGCGGAGACGTTGGCCAGGCTTCGCGACGAGCTCGCACGCCAGCACTACGCCCTCCTGACCGTCACCGGCGCCTCCAACGTGACCGGTGAGGCGCTGCCCGTCGACGAGGTCGTCGCCCTCGCGCACGCCGAGGGCACCAGGGTCGCCGTCGACGGTGCCCAGCTGGTCCCGCACCGCGGGTTCTCGCTGGCCGCGTCGGGCGCCGACTACGTCGCGTTCTCGGGGCACAAGACCTACGCGCCGTTCGGGGCGGGCGCCCTCGTCGGTCGGCGCGACTGGCTCGACACGGGCTCGCCGTACCTCGCAGGGGGAGGTGCGGTGCGCGACGTGCGCGCCGATCGCACGGTCTGGCAGCCGGCGCCCGCCCGGCACGAGGCAGGCTCGCCGAACGTCATCGGCGCCATCGCGCTCGCGGAGGCCTGTGACCAGCTCGCCGCCCTGCCCGCCGGCGCGCTGCACGCCCACGAGGAGGCGCTGCGCGCGCGCCTCGTCGCCGGACTGTCCGCGATCGACGGCGTCGAGATCGCCCGCATCTGGCCCGACTCCGCGCCGCCCGTCGGTGTCCTGACCTTCACCGTCCCTGGCCACAATCCCGGCCTGGTCGCTGCGTACCTCTCGGCCGAGCACGGGATCGGCGTCCGCGACGGCCGCTTCTGCGCGCACCCGCTCCTCGCGCACCTCGACGCCTCCGACGGGGCGATCCGCGCGTCGGTCGGCGTCGGCACGACGAGCGAGGCCGTCGACCGCCTGGTCACGGCGCTGACGACGTACCTGTCCGTCGGTCCGGCGTCGGGCTACGAGATCGTCGACGGCTGCTGGGTGGTCGTCGAGGACACCCGTCCGCTGGTCGCGGTGCACGGCCTGGACCACCTGGCCGCCACCGCCGCCGCAGCCTGCGGCCCCGCCCTGGACGACTGACCCCGCGCGGCAGGACGAGCAGCGTGACCGAGCCTGCGCCGACGCAGCAGATCGGGGCGCTCGACGTGCTCGCGTTCCTGCTCGAGCTGACCATGGTCGTGCTGCTGGCGGTCGCCGGCTGGCGCCTGGGGAGCAGCACGGTGACGTACGTCGGGCTTGCGGTCGCGTTCGTCGTGGTGGCGGTCACCCTCTGGGGTCGCTGGATGGCCCCCCGGTCCGCGCACCGGCTCCCGGGCACCGCCCGGGCGGTCCTCGCCACGGGGTTGTTCGCGACGACGGCGGTCGTCGCGCTGCTCGCCGGCGTCTCGGCGTTCGTCACACTCCCGTTCGCAGTGCTCGGCGCCACGGTCTTCGTCGCCACCCGCAACGCCTGAAGCCCGCTCCCGGGAGCGCCGACTTCGTGCGTTCGAACCGAGTTCGTGCGTTCCAACAGACGACCTCGGTTCGAACGCACGAAGTCGCGGACGCCGGCCGTCAGATCAGCGGCCGGACGCGCTCCTCGAGCAGGGGGATCAGGCGGCGGGCGTCCAGCCAGACGTCGGTGCTGACCAGCACCCACGTCGGTGACACGTCGCGGTGCCAGTCGCCGGTGACCGGCAGCGCGTCGACGAAGAACGAGAACGACGCGCGCCGACCGAGCGACTGCTCCAGGGCCCGCACCATGCGGGTCGGGTCGAGGGCGTCGGGGGAACGGGGGTCCGGATGCCGGCGCTCACGGTTGGCCCACACCGACACGTTGCGGAGCACCTGCTCGTAGGCAAGGAACAGGTCCGGACCGGTCGGCGGCGCGACGAAGGCGATCTCCGGACCCGCGGCGCAGATCGCGTCCCACCACGCGTCCCAGTCGACGGGGTCGGCGGCGAGCTCCTCGAGGAAGGGGACCGGAGGAGTCAGACGCGGGATGTCGGGTGCGACGCCCAGCCCGAACGCCTCACGCACGTACAGCGCGGTCGTGAACGGGCTGCCGTCACGAGCGCTGATCGTCCAGCTGGAGGGACCCGGTGCGCGCACCCCACCAGTCAAGCTCAGGCCAGCGGCGTGACGGAACCCGTCAGGTGAGGGACGCTGCTCCAGGCCGCCACCGAGAACCCGGTCTCCGACGGGGCGATCCGCACGTTCACGGTGGAGGGAAGCAGGACCGGCTTGGCAAAGCTGACCGACCAGTCGAACGCGTCGCCACGGGCGGGCCCCACGGACGCGAGGGCACGGGACGCCGTGTACATCCCATGGGCGATCGCGCGGGGGAAGCCGAACGCCTTGGCGGCCAGCGACGAGACGTGTATCGGGTTGTGGTCTCCGGAGACGGCGGCGTACCGCCGGCCCGTGTCGGCGCCGAGCACCCACTGTCCGGTCGGCGTCGGTGGGTCGAAGGTCGACCGGTCGTCGGGACCCTGGCCCCGCAGGAACAGGCCGCGTGCGAGGTACGTCGAGACACCCCGCCACGCGATGTCGTCGCCCGTCGAGACGGTGGTCACGAGGTCGACCTGTGTTCCGGTGCGGTGCGCGCGCAGGTCGGCCGCCGTCGCCCGGACGTCGAAGGGCTCCCCGAGCGTGAGGGGCCGCGTCTGCGTCACCTGGTTGGACAGGTGGACCATCCCCGCGACCGGGAGCGGGAAGTCGGGACGTGCCATGAGCGCGATCGTGACGGGGAACGCGAGCGCGTGCACGAAGCCGGCCGGCAGGGCATCGCTGGCGGACTCGCCCAGCAGGTGCTGGAACTCCGTGAGGCGGTCGGGATCGGCACGGACGCCCCGGACCACGTAGGCCACATCGGGCAGGTCCCGGGGAGCGCGGTCCACTCGGCGGCGGATCGCCAGTCCTCCCGACGAGACTGCCCCGCGGAGGTAGAGCCCGCCGGCTCCGGGTACGCCGGGCAGGACGACGACGGTCACTGGCCGACCAGGTTCTGCCCGCACACCCGCAGCACGCGACCGACGATCCCACCGGCGGCGGGCGACGCGAGGAAGGCGACGGTCTCGGCCACGTCGACGGGCTGACCGCCCTGCTGCAGCGAGTTCAGGCGCCGAGCCACCTGGCGCATGACGACGGGGATCCGCGCGGTCATCTCGGTCTCGATGAACCCGGGCGCGACCGCGTTGGCGGTGCCGCCGAAGGCCGCCAGCAGGGGTGCCGTCGCGCGGACCATGCCGATGACACCGCCCTTCGAGGCCGCGTAGTTCGCCTGTCCGCGGTTGCCGGCGATGCCCGACGTGGACGCGAGCGAGACGATCCGTGGCGCGTCGGTGAAGTCGCCGGACGTCAGCAGCGCCTCGTTGATCGCGAGCTGCGAGGCGATGTTGACCGCCAGGACGGCGTCCCACTTCTCGGGGGTCATGTTGGCCAGCAGCTTGTCCCGGGTGATGCCGGCGTTGTGCACGACGATGTCGATCCGTCCGTGCCGCTGCAGCGTGTGCTCGAGCAGGCGTGCACCTGCGTCGGGCGCGGTCACGTCGAGCTGCAGCGCTGTCCCACGGACGCGGTTGGCGACGGCGACGAGCTGCTCTCCCGCGGCGGGCACGTCGACGGCCACGACGACGGCGCCGTCCCGCGCGAGCGTCTCGGCGATCGACTCCCCGATACCGCGGGCGGCTCCCGTGACGACGGCGACCCGACCCTCCAGCGGCCGCTCCCAGTCCGACGGCAGGGAGCCCGCCGACGAGTCGATCGCGAGCAGCTGCCCGTCCACGAACGCCGATCGCGTGGAGAGGAAGAACCGGAGCGCACCCACGACGGACGGCGCGGTGACCGGCACGTCGGCGGCGAGCACCAGACCGTTCGCGGTCGCACCGCCGCGCAGCTCCTTGGCGATCGAGCGGACGAACCCGTCGACCCCCTGCCGGGCCGCGGCGACGGAGGGGGCGTCCTCGGGCGACGCCGCTCGGGAGACGGTGACCACCCGGCCGCCCCGGGCGAGCTTCTTCAGGACGCCGGCCAGCTCCATGACCGGCGCGCTCAAGGCGGACGGGTGGATCAGGTCGGTCAGCCCGAGGACCACCGCCGAGTACCGCAGATCGGGTGTCGGGCGCCGGTGCACGTCGAGGGCCCAGTCGGTCGCCAGGAGGTCCGCGAGCTCGTCGTCCCCCAGCACCAGGACGGGACCGTCGAGCAGCGGTTGTCCCGGGGCGAACCGCCTCAGCGGCGCGGGCTGCGGGAGCCCGAACTGCTTGGCGACCTTGCCGGTGAACCCGCCGTTCACGAGGTTCAGGTAGGTGTCGTCGGAGGACATCAGGCCGCCTCGAGGATCGCGGTGAGGCCCAGCCCACCGGCCGCGCACACGGAGACGAGGGCGCGTGTCCCCGGTCCGCGCCGGTGCAGCTCCTTGCTGACGCTCGCGACGATGCGTCCGCCGGTCGCGGCGAACGGGTGTCCGGCGGCGAGCGAGGAGCCGTGGACGTTCAGCTTCGCGCGGTCCACGGACCCGAACGCCCCGTCGAGGCCCAATCGGGAACGCCCGAACTCCTCGGACTCCCAGGCCGCCAGGATCGTCAGCACCGTCGAGGCGAACGCCTCGTGGATCTCGACCAGGTCGAAGTCGGCGAGCGTCAGGCCGTTGCGGGCCAGCAACCTCGGCACGGCGAAGGTCGGGGCCATCAGCAGCCCGTCCACGCCGTGCACGAAGTCGACGGCCGCGGCCTCGGCGTCGACGACCGAGGCGAGCGGAGTCAGGCCATGCGACGAAGCCCAGTCGGCGGACCCGAGCAGCACCGCCGACGCCCCGTCGGACAACGGGGTCGAGTTGCCGGCGGTCATCGTCGCGGGGGTGTCGAGTCCCAGACCGAACACGGGCCGCAACGACGCCAGCTTCTCCAGGGACGAGTCGGCGCGCAGGTTCGCGTCGCGCGTCAGCCCGCGGAACGGGGTGACGAGGTCGTCGAAGAACCCGTCGTCGTACGCGGCGGCGAGCCGCTGGTGGCTGGCGAGCGCGAGCTCGTCCTGCGCCTCCTGCGTGATGCCCCACTGCGCGGTGGTCAGCGCCTGGTGCTCACCCATCGACAGCTGGGTGCGCGGCTCGTCGGTCCGGGGCGCCGACGGCGCCAGGTCCTTGGGCCGGATGCGGGCCAGCGCAGCGAGCTTCTGAGACGTGGACCGCGCGTGGGAGAGGTCCAGCAATGCCCGACGCAGCCGGTCGCTGACGGCGATCGGCGCGTCGGACGTCGTGTCCACACCGGCCGCGATCGCCGACTCGAGCTGCCCGAGCCGGATCTTGTTGCTCAGCGACACGACGGTCTCCAGCCCGGTCGCGCACGCCATCTGCACGTCGTAGGCGGGCGTCTCGGGGGAGAGCGCCGAGCCGAGCACCGACTCGCGCGTGAGGTTGAAGTCGCGGCTGTGCTTGAGCACCGCCCCGGCGGCCACCTCGCCGATCCGCTCACCCTGGAGCCCGTACCGCGCCACCAGCCCGTCGAGCGTGGCCGTGAGCATGTCCTGGTTGCTCGCGTGCGCGTACGGGCCGCCGGCGCGGGCGAAGGGGATGCGGTTGCCCCCCAGGACGTAGGCGGCGCGGGGCGACGGGGTGGGCGTGGACGTGCGACGGGCCATGAGGCTCGTTCCTCTCGCATTCGACGATGAAGCGATCTGACCGGCTGGGGAGTTGACAGTGTGTCCGAAACCCACAGTACCTGATACCTTCGGTCTCGTGAGCCCGAGCCCCCCGGGTACGTCGACGACGACGGCCCTCACCCCCATCATCGAGCAGCCGCCGGAGACCGACGGCCGCTCGACCCGTTGGGCCGACCACCGCGAGGCCCGTCGTGCCGAGCTGGTGCGTACTGCCCGTCGCACCGTCCACCACCGCGGGCCAGACGTCTCGATGGAGGAGATCGCGGCCGACGCCGGCACCTCCAAGTCGATCGTCTACCGCTACTTCACCGACAAGACCGGCCTGCAGATCGCCGTCGCCGAAGCCGTCGTCCTGCAGATCCAAGGTGCCCTCGAGGGCGTCCTGCGCATCGCACCGACGCCGCGTGAAGGCCTGCGCGCCATGGTCGCCGTCTACCTCGAGATGATCGAGTCCTCACCCAACGTCTACGCGTTCGTGACCCGCGACGGGTCGGTCGAGTCCGGCGGCCCGCTCGGGCACTTCCTCGACTCGGTGACCGCCCTGGTCGCAGCGCCGTTCGCGCGCGGGCTGACGTCGTCGGAGGGGCGCGCGCGCCGGCCCTCGGAGCCCGGCGCGCCCGGTGCCGCGCTCGCCGAGTCCTGGGCGGCCGGTGCCGTCGGCTTCGTCCGCGGTGCGGGCGAGTGGTGGCTGGCCCACCGCGACGAGCCCGGCACGCCCGACCGCGAGGAGATCACCGCGCAGATCGCCGCCTGGCTCTGGGCGGGACCCGTCGGCCTGCTCGCTCGGGAACACAGGCCCGTCAGCATGAGCACCGCACACACGGAGGAAGCATGAGCACCACCACGCAGCGCCCCGTGACCTCGGTCGACGATGCGGGCGACCCCCGTCTCGACGCCGACGTCGCCGTCGACATCGCCCACCTGAGCGAGGTGCTGCTCGGGCACTACCCGGAGCTCCGCCTGGCCGCCCGCAGGCTGATGGCGGACGAGCGGTTCCACCGGATCGAGGGCCAGCCCGTCCCCGAGCACCGGGAGCGGGTGCTCGGGCAGCTGCGGCTGCTGGCCGCGGAGGGGGACGTGCACCGCTCGTTCCCGGAGCGGTTCGGCGGCGCCGGCGACCACGGCGGCTTCCTGGCGAGGTTCGAGGAGCTCGGGCACGCCGACCCGTCGCTGCAGATCAAGTCCGGTGTGCAGTGGGGCCTGTTCGCGTCGGCGATCTACCACCTGGGCACCGAGCGCAACCATGACGACTTCCTGCCCGGCGCCCTGAGCGTCGCGGTGCCGGGTGTGTTCGCGATGACCGAGACCGGCCACGGCTCCGACGTCGCGGCGATCGGCACCACGGCGACGTACGACGAGGACTCCGAGGAGTTCGTCATCCACACGCCGTTCCGCGCGGCCTGGAAGGACTACCTCGGCAACGCGGCTGTGCACGGTACCGCCGCCGTCGTGTTCGCGCGGCTGGTCACCCAGGGCGTCGACCATGGTGTGCACGCGTTCTACGTGCCGATCCGCGACGAGTCGACCATGGCCTTCCTGCCCGGCGTCGGCGGCGAGGACGACGGGCTCAAGGGCGGCCTGAACGGCATCGACAACGGCCGGCTCTGGTTCGACAACGTGCGGATCCCACGGACCAACCTGCTCAACCGGTACGGCGACGTCACGCCTGCCGGCGTCTACGAGTCACCGATCGACAGCCCCGGTCGCCGGTTCTTCACGATGCTCGGCACCCTGGTCCAGGGCCGGGTCTCGCTGGACGGTGCGGCGGTCGTCGCCGCGCGTCTCGGCCTGACCATCGCGATCACCTACGGCAACCAGCGCCGGCAGTTCGCGTCCGGGGCGCCGGGCGAGGAGGTCGTGATCCTCGACTACGCCGAGCACCAGCGCCGGCTGCTGCCACTGCTCGCCGAGACCTATGCCGCCGGGTTCGCGCACGAGGACCTGCTGGCCGCGTTCGACGACGTGTTCTCGGGCCGCAACGACACACCGGAGTCGCGCGAGGACCTCGAGACGCTGGCCGCGGCGCTCAAGCCGACGTCGACCTGGCACGCCCTGACCACGCTGCAGGTGTCCCGGGAGGCGTGCGGCGGCGCCGGGTTCCTCGCGGAGAACCGGTTGACCGGGCTGCGCGCGGACATGGACGTCTACGCCACGTTCGAGGGCGACAACACCGTCCTGCTGCAGCTCGTCGGAAAGCGGCTGCTGGCGGACTACGGCCACTCGCTCAAGCACCTCGACGCCACCAAGGTCGCCCGCGTCGTGGCCGAGCGGGCCGCCGATGCCGCGCGCTACCGGACCCCGCTGGTCCGCGCGATCCAGACCATCTCGGACGTGGGCGACCCCCGCCGCTCAGCCGGTCAGCTGCGCGAGACGACAACACAGCGCGAGCTGCTGGTGGACCGGGTCGAGACGATGGTCGCCGACATCGCGCAGGCGCTGCGGCCGTCGCAGAAGGCTTCGGCCCAGGAGGCCGCCGCCCTGTTCAACGCGCACCAGCATGAGCTCGTCGAGGCAGCGCGCGCACACGCGGAGCTGGTCCAGTGGGAGTCGTTCACGGCGGCGCTGGAGCGGGTCACCGACCCGAGCACGCGGCAGATCCTCACGTGGGTCCGGGACCTGTTCGGGCTGACGCTCATCGAGCGGCACCTGACCTGGTACCTGCTCAACGGTCGGCTCTCGACCGGCCGTGCCCGCACCGTGACGTCCTACATCGACCGGCTGCTGGCCCGCCTCCGGCCCCACGCCCAGGACCTCGTCGATGCGTTCGGCTACGAGCAGGCCCACCTCCGCGCTCCGATCGCCTCGGGAGCGGAAGCGGAGCGGCAGGACGAGGCTCGCGCCTACTACAAGGCGCAGCGCGCAGCCGGCGACGCCCCGATCCCGGAGAAGCACCACCGCTGACCACCCGCCAACGTCCGCACTCGTGGGTGCTATCGCCCACACGAGTGCGGACGTTGTCGGGGGGAGTTCGTCGGTGTCCGCGGATGTGGGGGCTATGGGCCCGACGAGTGCGGACGTTGCGGGGTCATGTCGGGTTGCAGCGTGCCGCGATCATGTCCACGGCGCTGACGTCCGGGCGCCACGGCTCGAGGTTCCAGGTCTCCTTGTCCGCCGCGCCGAGCTGGTGGCACTCGAGCTGCGCCTGCATGCCCGGGCTGTCGGCGTCGGGCTCACGGGCGACCAGCTGCGACCAGAGGCCGACGGTCGCCGCCTTGGACCAGGCCCGCGCCCACGCGCTCGGCGTCACCGCGAGCGACTTGCCGCCCTCGGCCGTCCGCCACACCGCGTCCTGAACCGCGACGCTCGCCACCCAGACGCTGCCGGGCGCCGTCCCGATGAGCCGGACCGAGGTGGGGTCCGCCTGCTCGAGGCGGACGCCCGGCCCGTCGGGGCTGACACCGGCGACGAACGCTGCCGCACCGTCCTCGACGACGGCCGAACCGTCGTCGAGCGCTCGGAAGGTCGAACCCGGCGGGGCCGTCAGGATCGCCTCGCCCGCCGACACGCTCAGCCGGACCGAACCGTCGTCGACCGGCGTGGTCGTCGCAGCGGCGGTCGCGTCGAGGGGCTGGACCGTGAGGGTCACCGCGCCCGTGGTGACGGCCGACGGCGCGGGCAGGACGGGCGTGGGGGTCGGTGTGGGCGTCGGCGCGGCCGCGACGACCGTCGTCGTCGGACCCGACTGGAGCGAGGGCCCGGTGCACGAGGCGACGAGCCCGGCCAGGACGACGAGCGCGACGACCAGGGGTGACCTCGGCATGCGCCGACGGTAGCAACGCCAGGCGCGCGCCGGACCGCTGAACATCGACCCACCGGGTGGGCGGGCGCCTCCCGGAGCCGCGCAGGAGGGCGCGCTAGGCCGAATCTGCGCAAAAGGTCCCTGGGCTCCGGAAGTTCACCCGAAGGCCGCGGAGAACCGCTCATGGAGCACACAGCAAGCCCTTAGGGTGCTGACGCGCGGTCGACCTGGCCGCCCGTCGACCAGGGGGTTTCGCCCGATGTCCGTCACGACCGCCACACGTTCCGTCGGGAGATCTGTACGGCGCTCCGTCGCCGTCAGCGCGGCGTTCGCCGTGCTCAGCGTTCCCGTCCTCGCCCAGCCCGCCAGCGCCGTGGACGCCGCGCCCACGACCATCTCGATCCCCGGGTCCGAGGCCGTCGTGGTCGGCACGCCAGCAGTGGGGCAGGTCCTGACAGCCGGCCTCGACTGGCCCGAAGGTCTGACCCTCACGTACGAGTGGGACGCCGACGGTGTCCCCGTCGAGGACGAGACGGACGCCGACCTCGACGTCGTGCCGGCGCTGATCGGCGCCACGCTCACGGTCACGGTGACCGGCAACGGCACCGGCTACGACGAGCGGGTCTCGACGTCCGAGCCGACCGAGGTCGTGGTCCCGGGCACGCTGCAGGCCACCGCCCCCGGGATCACCGGCACCGCGCGGGTGGGCAGCACCCTCACCGCGAGCGCGGGTGCCTGGACGCCGGCCGACGCCGCGACCTCGCTGCAGTGGTACGTCGGCGCGGACCCCGTCGCCGATGCGACCGGCAGCACCTTCGTGCCGCGCGCTGCGGACGTCGGCGCCGTCGTGACCGTCCGGGTCCAGGGCACGCGGGACGGCTACAACCTGCTCGAGACATCGAGCCTGCCGACCGCGGCAGTCGCCCGCGGCGCGTTCATCTCGGCTCCTGCGCCGACCGTCTCCGGCACGCCGCGCGTCGGGTCGGAGCTCACCGCGGTCACCGGGACGTGGTTGCCGGCCGCGACCTTCACCTACGCGTGGAAGTCCGGCACGACGGTGGTCGGCACGGCATCGACGTTCACGCCGACGAGCGCCGAGCTGGCCAAGACGATCACCGTCTCGGTCACCGGGGCCCGGGACGGCTACACCTCGGCGACCAGGACGGCCACCGCCAACGCCGCCGTGGCCAGCGGCAGGTTCACGACGGTCCCCGTTCCGACCCTCACCGGCACGCCCCGGGTCGGCGTGCGGCTCACCGCCGTCCCGGGCACCTGGGCGCCGACCGCGACCCTCGCGTACCAGTGGTACCGGGCCGGCGTCGCGATCACGGGTGCGACGTCGTCGACCTACGTGCTCACGGCCAGTGACCTGAGCAAGGTCGTGACGGTCACCGTCAAGGGGACGCGCTCCGGGTTCACCGCAAGGTCGGCCACCAGTGCCGGCGTCACGGTCGCCGCCGGTCACCTCTCCACCGCGCCCGTCCCGACCATCACCGGCACCGTCCGCGTCGGGCAGAAGCTGACGGCCGTCCCGGGCACGTGGGCACCCGCCGGCACGACGATCTCGTACCGCTGGTACCGCAACGGGGTGGCGATCTCCGGCGCCACGCTCTCGACGTACACGCTGGTCGCTGCCGACCTCGGCACCAAGATCACGGTGGTCACCACCGGTCGCAAGACCGGCTACACGAGCCTGGCTCGCACGAGCGCGGCGACCGCCACGGTGGTCTCGAACTTCGCCTCGGCGCCCGTGCCGACCGTCACCGGGACCCTGAGAGTCGGATACACGCTCGGCATCACGCTCGGCACCTGGACGCCCGCGCCGGCGTTCAGCTACCAGTGGCAGGCGAACGGGTCGGCGATCTCCGGGGCCACCTCGTCCACGTACAAGCTCACCGCGAAGGACTACGGCAAGACCATCTCGGTCTCCGTGGTCGGCTCGAAGACGAACTACGTGACGACGACCCGGCTGAGCGCGTCGACGGCGAAGGTCGCGGCACCCGTGCCGGCGTTGACGACCGACGGTCTGTTCGCCGTCGGCAGCCAGATCAAGCCCGGCACGTACGTGTCGTCGGGTGGGTCCATCTGCTACTGGGAGCGCGACAGCGCGACCGACATACTCGGCCGGGACGCGGGCTACGGCCAGCGCATGGTGACAATCCTGTCCACGGACACGTACTTCTACACCGACGGCTGCGGGAGGTGGACCAAGTACGTGGGCATCGGCTCGCTGTCCTCGTCGAGCCCCGTCGACGGTGTCTTCGTCGTCGGTGTTCACCTGAAGCCGGGCGTCTACACGACGACCGGCCCGGCCGACCCCGCGCACACCTGCTTGTGGATCAAGCTCAGCAGCTTCAACTTCGGCCCGCAGGACCCCGTGATCTACGGCGAGCCCTCAGGGACGTCGACGATCACGCTCGCCGACGGCCAGCGGTTCTACACGCAGAACTGCAGCTGGAAGCGGATCGGCTGAGCCCACGCTCATGGCGCCCGGCCCGGACCCCGTGTCCAGGCCGGGCGTCGTCGCGTCGGAGCCCGGCCCGGCGCCGGTAGGCTGTGCGACGTCTGCCGACCCCCTGCCGCCGCCCCGCGCGCGGCCCCCGATCGAGGGATCAGATGGCCTCCAGCACGACCCATGCCCACGTGTCCGACACCGTCGAGAACGCCGCCGCGACCCCGGACCTGGCGCAGCCGTTCGCCGAGCTCGGCCTCAAGCCGGACGAGTACCAGCGCATCCGCGACCTGCTGGGCCGCCGTCCCACGGCCGCTGAGCTGGCCATGTACTCCGTGATGTGGTCGGAGCACTGCTCGTACAAGTCGAGCAAGAACCACCTGCGCCAGTTCGGCGACAAGACCACCGACGCCATGAAGGAGCACCTGCTCGTCGGGATCGGTGAGAACGCGGGCGTCGTGGACATCGGCGACGGTTGGGCTGTGACGTTCAAGGTCGAGTCGCACAACCACCCGTCCTACGTCGAGCCGTACCAGGGTGCGGCCACTGGCGTGGGCGGCATCGTGCGCGACATCATCTCGATGGGCGCCCGGCCGGTCGCGGTCATGGACCAGCTGCGGTTCGGCGCCGTCGACCACCCCGACACCGCCCGCGTGG
This sequence comes from Cellulomonas sp. URHD0024, assembly GCF_000426185.1. Lineage (GTDB taxonomy): Bacteria > Actinomycetota > Actinomycetes > Actinomycetales > Cellulomonadaceae > Cellulomonas. The sequence goes on along the minus strand of NZ_AUEW01000016.1, from coordinate 3,902 downwards.
TGCACGGCGTGGTGGCCGGTGTCGGCGGCTACGGCAACTCGCTCGGCTTGCCCAACATCGGCGGGGAGCTCGTCTTCGACGCCTCCTACCAGGGCAACCCGCTGGTCAACGCGCTGTGCCTGGGCGTCCTGCGGCACGAGGACATCCACCTGGCCAACGCCTCGGGCACGGGCAACAAGATCGTCCTGTTCGGCGCGCGCACGGGCGGCGACGGCATCGGCGGCGCGTCGATCCTGGCGTCCGAGACCTTCGACGACACCAAGCCCTCGAAGCGTCCGTCGGTGCAGGTGGGCGACCCGTTCATGGAGAAGGTGCTCATCGAGTGCTGCCTCGAGCTCTACGCGGCGCGCGTCGTCGAGGGCATCCAGGACCTCGGCGCTGCCGGCATCTCCTGCGCGACGAGCGAGCTCGCCTCGAACGGCGACGGCGGCATGCACGTCGACCTCGAGAACGTGCTGCTGCGCGACCCCACGCTGACCGCCGGCGAGATCCTCATGTCGGAGTCGCAGGAGCGCATGATGGCCGTCGTCCGGCCCGACCAGCTCGACGAGTTCCTGGCCATCACCGCCAAGTGGGACGTCGAGACGGCCGTGATCGGCGAGGTCACCGGCACGGGCCGCCTGACCATCGACCACCACGGCGAGCGCATCGTCGACGTCGAGCCGCGTTCGGTCGCCCACGACGGACCGGTCTACGACCGCCCGTACGCCCGCCCGGCCTGGCAGGACGGTCTGAACGCCGACACGACGGCCGCCCTGGCAAAGCCGTCCGCCCCTGACGAGCTCCGCGCGACCGTTCTCCAGCTGCTCGCCAGCCCGAACCTCGCGTCCAAGGCGTGGGTGACCAGCCAGTACGACCGCTTCGTGCAGGGCAACACCGCGCTCGCGCAGCCCGACGACTCGGGCGTCATCCGCGTCGACGAGACGACCGGCCTCGGGGTCGCGCTGGCCACCGACGCGAACGGCCGCTACGCCAAGCTGGACCCGTACACCGGCGCACAGCTGGCTCTGGCGGAGGCGTACCGCAACGTCGCGACGACGGGCGCCCGCCCGCTGGCCGTGACCGACTGCCTCAACTTCGGCTCGCCCGAGCACCCCGACTCCATGTGGCAGCTCGTCGAGGCCATCCGCGGTCTGGCGGACGCCTGCCAGACGCTCGAGGTGCCCGTCACGGGCGGCAACGTGTCGCTCTACAACGGCACAGGCGAGCCCGGCCTGATCGACTCGGCCATCCACCCCACCCCGGTCGTCGGCGTGCTCGGCGTGCTCGACGACGTCGCGGACGCGACCTCCTCCGGCTGGACCCAGCCCGGCCAGGCCGTCTACCTGCTGGGCACGACGAAGCCCGAGCTGGACGGCTCGGCCTGGGCCGACGTCGTGCACGGCCACCTCGGCGGCCTCCCGCCGGCCGTCGACCTCGCGGCCGAGAAGCGGCTGGCGTTCGTGCTCACCCACGCCAGCCGCGACGACCTGGTCGACTCCGCGCACGACCTGTCGGAGGGCGGTCTGGCGCAGGCCCTCGTCGAGTCGAGCCTGCGCTACGGCGTCGGCGTGCAGGTCTCGCTGGACGGGCTCTGCGCGCGCGACGGGATCACCCCGTTCGAGGCCCTGTTCTCCGAGTCCACCGCCCGTGTGCTCGTCGCGGTCCCTCGCACGGAGGAGGTCCGCCTGGTCGACCTCTGCACCGCGCGCGGCGTCCCGGCCCTGCGCCTGGGCGAGACGGCGGAGTCGTGCTCCCCGGGAGCTGGCACCCCGGTTGACGAGGTCGACCACGTCCACGGCCCCGCGGTCGAGGTCGAGGGCCTGTTCACACTCCCGCTCCAGGAGGTCCGCGAGGCCCACGAGGCAACGCTTCCGCGCTACTTCGGCTGAGCCAGGGCCGACGAGAACAACGTCGTGAACGCCAATCCGATGCATGACGTCGTTCAGGTTGTTCTCGGGGTCGTCGGTTAATCGGTCGCTCGCCGACGAGGTCCGCTCCTAGCGTCGAGGCGTGGTCACGTCCGAGGCAGCTCGTGTGGTGCGCGCCGACAAGGGTGCGGTCCTCGTGCTGCCCGGTCACCAGACCCCCGGCGCCGCCGACCCGACCGAGGCGGTGCGCGTCGTCCTCGACCGCGACGGACTCGTCGCGACGACCGGCGAGGAGCGGCTCGCGCCGACGGTGGGGGACTGGCTCGACGTCGTCGACGACCACGCGGTGCTGATCCACGAGCGCCGGACCGCCCTGGTCCGCGACACGGCCGGCGCGACGAGCCACGTCCAGGCGCTCGCAGCGAACGTCGACGTCGTCGTGATCGTCGAGCACCTGGACCCCGACCCCGACCTCGGCCGGATCGAGCGCATGCTGACCCTGGCGTGGCGCTCGGGCGCGCGGCCGGTCGTCGTGCTCACCAAGGCGGACCTCGTCCCGGATCCCGAGGGCATGGCGGCGGACGTCGCGGGGGTCGCGCTCGCGGTCGACGTGCACACCGTGAGCGTGTGGGAGGACCGGGGTCTCGATGCCGTCCGCGCGCTCCTGGCGCCGGGCGTCACCCTGGTCGTCGTAGGACCGTCGGGTGCGGGCAAGTCCAGCCTGGTCAACGCGCTCGCCGGCCGCGAGGTCATGGACACGGGCGGGCAGCGCAACGACGGTCGCGGCCGGCACACCACGACGTTCCGTCAGCTCGTCCCGCTCACCGGCGGTGCGATGCTCATCGACACCCCCGGCATCCGCGGGGTCGGTGTGGTCGCCGACGTCGACGCACTCGACACGACGTTCTCCGACGTCGCCGCACTGGCGGACCGCTGTCGCTTCGCCGACTGCCACCACACGGGCGACGCCGGCTGCGCGATCGCGGCGGCCCTGGACAGCGGTGAGCTGAGTGAGCGCCGCTTCGACAGCTGGCGCCGACTCGCCAAGGAGGCCGCCTACCAGGCGCGCCGTTCGGACGCCCGCCTCGCCGCCGAGGAACGCGACCGCTGGAAGCGCGTCACCAAGGACTACCAGCGCGGTCTCCGCGGCCCCGGGCAGCCGCGCCACTGAGGCGTCCGGCGACAGCCGGCGGCAGAACTCGCCCCTGTTAGCACAGGCGCGGTCAACGCCACCGAAAGTGGGCGGATCCAACCCAAACGGGCAAATGGGCCGAAAGCCCCGCGCGGGTGTCGTCGCACCCACTAGCGTTCGATCCGTCTCGCGGGGCACGGATGCTCGGCTTGATGACACGTCACACGGGTGCGTCCTTGGACGCCCGTTTATCAGGGGGTAGTGGCATGAGTCTGCGTCGGCGCTGGGATCTTGGTTTCCGGGGTGGGTTTGTTGCCTGGGTCGCGTGCCTTTCCTTGGTGGTGGCGGGGCTTGTGGTGGTTGAGGCCCCGGTGGCATCGGCGGCTAAGCCTGCGGATCCGGTCGCGGTTTCTCCCGTGAAGGTTCCGCCGTTGACGTCGAAGGCGCCGGCGAGGCTGTCTGCGCCGGTGCCGGCGAACCAGTTCGATGTTCCGGTGGCTGCTCCTGAACCGGTGGCGTTGAAGACGAGGACGCCGAAGGGTTTCGACGAGGTGCGCTCGACGGTCGCGAGCCGGGGTGAGAAGTCGACGGTGTATGCGAATCCGGATGGCACGTTCACCACGATGATGACGACCGAGCCGGCGAATGTGCAGGTTGCGGATGGTTCGTGGCAGCCGATCTCGACGGAGGTCGTGCCGGACGGGGGTGGTGGTGGGAAGGTGAATCGGCACCCGCTCTCGCCGCGGTTCGCGGCTGAGGGTAACTCGGCTGATCTGCTGCAGGTCTCGCGCAATGGTGCCGAGGTGAGCATCGGTCTGGTCGGGGCCAGCGGGAAGTCACTGGGTCGCAAGGGCGCCAGGGCCAAGTACGACGATGTGCTGCCTGGTGGTGTGGACCTGGAGTACGAGGTCACGCCGGGC
>NZ_AUEW01000015.1 GCF_000426185.1 Cellulomonas sp. URHD0024 | reverse complement strand
ATCATCGCCCGCGACGTGACCTGCACCTTCCCCGGCTGCCGACAACCCGCGACCCGCTGCGACCTGGACCACATCACCCCCTACGACCCATCCCAACCCGCGCACACCCAAACCACCGCCGACAACCTGCACGCCCTGTGCCGCCACCACCACCAAGCCAAGACCAAGAAACACTGGAACGTGCACCGCAACCCCACCACCGGAGTCACCTGGTGGACCAGCGCCGACGGCCTCACCTTCGCCCGCCACCCCACCCCCGCCCAGATCGACTACACCGCCCTCACCACCCACCCACCACCACCACCACGACACAGCGGCACAGCCGAGGACCGACCACCACCCTTCTGACGCAGCTGGCACCCCGCCGATGAACGACGGCGACAACGGTCTACCGACGTGCATCCGCGCGCCTACGGACTGGCGAGCGTCCGCCAGTCCGTAGGGGGAGTGTCAGATGAACGGTGGGCGGGGCCCGGCGTTTCTTAGAGGTTCGAGGGGTTGATGCGCCCCTCGAAGGTGATGGCGAACGCGTTGAGTGCGGCCTTCCATCGGATGACCCATCGTGCCCGGCCCCGGCCTGTGCGGAGGGCGGTCGGACGGTGAGGGCTGTTGGATGGACGGATGGACGTCAGCGACGTACGCAGAGCGGCCCTGGCGCTGCCGGAGGTCAGCGAGCGCTCGAGCTGGGGCCAGCCGGCGTGGTTCCACCGGAACATGGTGGCGCGGATGTGGGACGACGAGCGGCTGACCGTGCGAGTCCAGGACGATGGTGAACGGTTGGCGCTCGTCGAGCAGATGCCCCGGCTGTACTCGACGACCGACCATCACGCAGGAAGCAACCTGGTCCTGATGACGCTTGCGGCCGTCGACGCGGTGTCCCTCGAGGCGCACCTCGCGGAGTCGTGGTGGTGGGCGGCGCCCTCGGTCCTCCGCAAGCGCCACCCGCAGCTCGGCCCGACGGAGCCGGCCTGAGCGAGGCTCCCAGGGCCGCAGCGCTTCGCTGAGTGGCGCTCCGCTCGGTGGAAGGCGCTCACCCGAGCGCCGGCACCGTCTCCGCCGCTGAGGTGCGGGCCGCGAACCGTGGGAGGACCTCCTCGCCGACGCGGTAGGCCTCCTCGACGTGCGGCCAGCCGGACAGGATGAACTCGTCGAACCCGGCGGTGGCCAGCTCGGCGAGCCGATCGGCTACCTCGTCGTGGCTCCCGACGAGCGCGGTGCCGGCGCCCTCGCGGAGCAGGCCGATCCCGGCCCAGAGATTCGGGGCGACCTGCTGGTCGTAGGCGGACCCCAGAGCAGCGAGCCCCTGCGTGAGGCTGGTCATGCGCGCCTGGCCGACCGACTCCATCGTCGTGAACCGCGCTTGTGCCGCGGCGCGCGCCTCGGGGTCCATGCCGGCGAGCAGACGATCCGCCTCGCCCCAAGCCTCGTCGGCGGTGTCGCGGGAGATGACGTGCAGCCGGACACCGAACCGCGGGCTCCGGCCCAGAGCCGCGGCCGCGGCGCGCACCCGCCTCAGGCGCTCGACGAGGTCCGGGAGTGGCTCGCCCCAGGCGAGGTAGACGTCGGCGTGCCGGGCGGCGACCGCCTCGGCGGCCGGGGACGCTCCGCCGAAGTAGACGTCGGGTCGCGGTGCTTGCAGCGACGGGAAGCCACCGTCGGTCAGGGTGTAGTGCGGCCCGTCGTGCGAGAGCCTCGTGGGTCCCCAGAGCCCCGCGAAGACCTGGAGGAACTCCGCGGTCCGCGCGTACCGCTCGTCGTGGCTCAGGGTGTCGCCGTACGCGCGCTGCTCGGCGGGGTCCCCGCCGGTCACGATGTTCACCGCGAGGCGCCCGCCGGACAGTCGCTGGAACGTCGCGGCCTGCTGGGCGGCCAGTGTCGGGAGCAGGAATCCCGGTCGGAAGGCGACGAGGAACCGGAGGCGCTCCGTCACGGACAGCAGCGCAGCGGTGGTGATCCAGGCGTCCTCGCACGCGGCTCCGGTCGGCGTCAGGACGGCGTCGAAACCCGACTGCTCCGCCGCGCGGGCGATCTGGCCGAGGTAGGCGAGCGACGCGGGGCGGGTCAGGACCCGTCGCGCGACTCCGGCAGCGGCGACGACGTTGGCGACGTGCCGGCCGTCACCGTTGGTGGGGAGGAACCAGTGGAAGGAGCTCATGTCGACCTGTCCGAACATCGCGCCGGAGGAGGAGCGCGACGTCGTCGCGTTCGTCTGCCGCCGGCAGGTCCGCCGTGGGAACGAGGCATCCTGGGCACCACCGGCGTGGATGACAAGCGACGGGATCCGTCGTCTCACGGCTCGGATGGCCGCGGACATAGGTTGGGGAGGTGGGCGACACCCAGGAGACGACGGATGACGGCACGACTGCGGGCGACGGCACGACCGTGAGTGACGGCGTGAACCACGCGCGCGAACCGGACTGGGTGCGGCACGCCATCTGGTGGCACGCCTACCCGCTCGGGTTCGTCGGCGCCTACCCGCAGATCGGCGCGACGCCCGACGAGCACCGGTTGCGGCGGATGATCGGCTGGTTCGACCACGTGATCGCGATCGGGGCGTCGGGGGTCGCGCTCGGACCGATCTTCGCCTCGGAGAGCCACGGGTACGACACGGTCGACCACCTCCGGATCGACCCGCGACTCGGCACGGACGAGGACTTTGACGTGCTCGTGGACGAGGCACACAGCCGCGGGCTCAGGGTGCTGCTCGACGGGGTGTTCAACCATGTGGGCCGCTCGTCGCGGATCGCTCGACGGTCGATCGAGGCAGCCGAGGGGCGGACGGACGACGAGGTGTGGCTGAGACGGGTTGAGGGCAGCGGGCCGACCGACTTCGCCAGCTTCGAGGGGCACGGCTCGCTGGTCACGCTCGACCACGAGCACCCGTCGGTCGTCGACTACGTGGTGCGCGTGATGAACCACTGGCTCGACCGTGGTGCGGACGGCTGGCGGCTCGACGCGGCGTACGCGGTGCCGACGAGCTTCTGGGCCCAGGCGCTGCCGCGGGTGCGGGCCGAGCACCCCGACGCGTGGGTCGTTGCGGAGGTCATCCACGGCGACTACGCCGAGTTCGTCAACGAGTCGGGCGTCGACTCCCTCACGCAGTACGAGCTCTGGAAGGCGATCTGGAGCTCGATCGAGGACGCCAACCTCTGGGAGCTGGCGTGGTCGCTGCAGCGGCACGACGAGTTCCTGGACACGTTCGTGCCGATGACGTTCGTCGGGAACCACGACGTGACGCGCATCGCGAGCAAGATCACCGACCCGCGCCACGTGGCACACGCGTTCGTCGTCCTGTTCACGGTAGGTGGGACCCCCTCGCTGTACGCGGGCGACGAGCTGGGCTACACGGGCGTCAAGGAGGACCGCATCGGCGGTGACGACGCGGTCCGGCCGGAGTTCGCCGCCCAGGGGCCGGGAGCGGACGGGTCGGGACCAGACGGACCGGGAGCAGACGGACCTGAAGCGGACGGGTCGGCGGCGGACGGGTCGACGGCGGACGAGCGACGCGAGCGTGCGGCCACGATCCTGCGGCTGCACCAGGACCTGGTCGGGCTCAGGCGTCGGCACCCGTGGTTGCACGGGGCGCGGACGTCGCAGGTCGAGCTGGCCAACGAGAGGTTCGTCTACGAGGTCCGGTCGGTCGAGGACCCGAGCGAGGCGCTCGTCGTCGTCCTGAACATCGGCGACGACGAGGTCGCGCTCCCCGCGGGTGAGGTGCTGCTCGCGAGCACGCAGTCAGGAGCGGTCTCGCCGCACGGCTGGGCGATCGTCGCGCGCTGAGGCGGACCGTCGTCGAAGGTGTCGTCGCGAGGCCACAGGAGTGGGGTGGCGCACCGGCTCTCCCGGTGTCGGTGCGCCACCCGTTTCAGGGTGGATCGAGGGAGACGTGAGGTGTGACGGGACAGGGGCCGCGACCGGCTGTCCCGTCACCCGGAGATCACCAGGCCGACGGTGCCGGCGGCACGACGACCGGCGGGCGGTCGTCGCAGGTGATGGTGTTGGGCAGCTCCCAGGACGCGAACCACGGGCCGGTGGTGCCGCCGCCGTCGTTGCCGCCACCGTCGATCGCCGACCACTCGGAACCGGCCGGCGTGAAGTGGAACGTCCCGCAGTTGTTGATGCCGACGGCACCGACGTTGCGGGCGTCCACGTTGGTGAACGAAGCCGAGCCGGCCGCACGGGCGCTGACCACGGACGTCCCGGTGCCGTCGACGTGGATGTCGCGGAAGTGGACGTTGGTGATCGAGTAGAGGTCCTTCACCGGCCAGTCGGCGACGAGCATGATCGCGTTGTAGGTGTTGTCGAGGAAGTTGTCCCCGACCACCTGGACGTCCGCGTCGATGTTCTTCTCGAGCGCGTAGAACCAGATGGCACCCAGGCCGATGTTCCAGTTCAGCTCGTACGTGCCCGACCGGACCGTGGTGTTGTCGGTGATCCACAGGTGCCCGGTGAACGCCTCGGCGCCGAACCGCGACCCGACGTGGATGGCTGAACCCTCGCGCAGCGGGTCGGCGATCAGGTTGTTGGACACCGTGTTGTCGGTGCCGCCGTAGATCGCGATGCCGTTGGCGAGCGTCGGGGTCTGGATGGTGTTGTGGTCGAACGTGTTGCCCGCGTCGGCGGTGTGCTCGGACCACATGGCCAGGCCGTCGTCGCCGGTGTTCCGGATGAAGTTGTCCTTCACGACCGAGCCGGTGACGCCCGTGTGGAAGTTCAGGCCGTCGGCGATCTGGTCGACGATCACGTTGTTGGTGATCGTGAGGTTGTTCATCGGGCCGTCGAGCCAGATGCCGACCTTGGTGTGCTGGATGTAGAGGCCGTCGATCGTCGAGTCGCTGAGCGCCCCCCCGATGCCGTTGACCTGGTCGGTGTCGATGCGCTCACGCACGTCACCACGGATGGTGAACCCGGCCAGGTGCACGTTGTGGCTGCCACCGACGGACGCGTCCTTGCCGTAGAAGCCGACACCGAGGTGCACGGAGTTGTCGGGCGCGGGCGTCGCGAGCGCGACCTCCTTGCCCCGGATGATCGTGTACCAGCTGCCGGCGCCCTGGATGGTGACGTCGTCGACGACGATGTGCCGGTTGACCTGGAAGACGCCCGGGGGCACGTACACGGGCAGGTGCGCCTTCTTGGCGAACGCGATCGCCTTGTCGAACGCGTCGGCCGAGTCACGGCGGCCGAACGGGTCGGCGCCGAAGAGCAGCACGTTCGCGGCCTTGAGCTTGACCACCGGTAGGCCGACCTGCTCCGAGTCGAGCAGGTCGATGACGGTCCAGGCCACGCCGGCCGGCGCGGTCAGACGGACGACCGAGCCCGCTGCGTACGTCTTGCCGAGCAGCACACGCTGCTCGTCGTAGAAGTGCATGGGACGGAACGGCGTCGTGATGGTCGGCGTCGGGGTGGTCGCGGCCGGCACACACGCGCACTCCGTGATCCACCAGTCGGCGTGCAGCAGGCCCGCGTTCGGGTCGTTGGAGAACGGGTACTGGTTGTAGAGGTACGAGTACTGCGACGTCAGGTCGGCGGTCCCCGCCTTCTTGCCGTTCACCGAGATCGGCAGGGACGCCGTCAGGCCGCCGCCGGTGGGGGCGTCCGGCAGGGCGTACCGCACGGTCACGGCGTTGGCGGCCTTGGGCAGCGTGAAGTCGACGTACTGCCCGGGAGCGAGCTCGACGGCCTGGCGACCGGACGCCTCGGCGGGGAGCGAGTACGCATTCCGGTCAGGGCCGATCAGGGTGCCGTTGGTGGTGGCGTTCTCGGCCTCCTGCTCGACGAACGCAACGGCGGCGCCGCGCCCCGCGACGAGGGACGGGTCCAGCGCGGCGCGGGTGACGGGGGTCGGCGTCGGGGGCGTGGGCGGGGCGGGGTGGGCGGACGCTGCACTCGCCGGGACGACGAGCGCGAGGACGAGTGCGGTGAGCAGAGCGGGGACTGCGGACACAGATCGACGAACGGGGTTCCTCACGGGAGCGCCTCCTTGCGCAGCCGGGGCGGCGCCGGGGGTGCCCGCGCCGCATGTCGGAACACACCGTAGGTACTGGACAAATGGTATGACAAGACCGAATGACACATTGCAAGAACTTACGTACTTGCTGCAAGTTCTATGCATCGAGATGGGTGACCTGCGGCCAGGCCTTGTCCCACGTCCCGGCCGGCGCCGCGCAGACCTGGACCGTGCGCCCCTGCTCCTCGTTGTCCACGTCGACACCGTTGTCGACGTGCGCGACCACCCGGCAACCGACCGCCCACGGCGGCGCCTCGTCGTACCCCACCAGCACGAACGGACCGTCGGAGCCTGCCGGTGGACCCCAGGCCGCGAAGCCGTTGTGCCCGCTGTAGACAGGCACGCCGACGCCGTACCACTCGAGCGCACCGGCCTCGCCGTAGTTCTGCGCGACCACGAGACCGGCGCCCGACGACGACACCGCGGACTGCACCGTCGCGACGAAGGCGGGCCAGCCGATCGTCTCCGCCTCGTCCTCGTTGATGTCGGAGTAGAACGACTGCCCGAACGCCCGTTCCGGCAGGATCGGAAGCCCGGCGGGCCACACGAGCAGACCACTGAGTCCAATGGCCGCACCGGTCAGCACGACGGCTCGGGTGCTCCACCGCTCGACCAGCCCGCACGCACCTGCGGCGACGAGCACCGGCACCGCGCCGACGACGTAGTAGGCCTTCCCCCCGGTCAGGAAGAACACCACCACCATGAACGTGAAGGCCCACGCGAGCGGGCGGGCGCGCACCAGGGACGGCACGCGGAACAGCCGCACGAGGCCGTAGATCCACACCGGCGCGGTCAGCGGGCTGAACTGCACGATCAGGAGCCCCAGGAAGTTCAGTCGCTCGCCGAGCACGCCGTACTCCGAGCGGATGTCCGCGGCGAGCGTCAGCTGCGGCCACCCGTGCAGCGCCTGCCACGCGAGGTTGGGCACCCACAGCACCAGCGCGATCGCCACGCCGCCCCAGGCCCAGGGCGACCGCAGGTGGTGACGCACGGCGGGCGTGAGCGCGACACCCACGACGATCCCGGCGAGCAGGAACACCGCCAGGTGCTTGTCCTCGAGCGCGATCCCCGTGAGCAGGCCGACCAGGAGCCAGCCGCGCGGGCGGTCGCGCGAGAGGGTCCACAGGGTCGCGTACACGATGGCGACCCAGAACAGGGTGTCGACCGTCGCCGTCGTCAGCATGTGGCCCAGCACGACGGTGACCACCCCGGTGCCCGTGGCGACCATCGTCAGGATCTGCGCCGCAGTTCCCCCGCCCACCTCCCGCGCGGTGAGGGCCGACAGGACCAGGACCCCCGCCATGGCCAGCGCCGAGGGAAGGTGCAGCGCGACGAGCGAACCGGGCGCCACCACGTCGGCGAGGTGTGCGAGGAGCGGCGTCAGCGACGGCTGGTCCGGGTAGCCCCAGGCGAGGTGGCGACCGGCGGCCACGAAGTAGAGCTCGTCGCGATGTGGGCCGTACCGGGCCGAGAACGCGACGAGGACCACGAGCAACCCGCCCGCGGAGATCAGCACCCAGGGCCAGGCGACGGGCGGCAGCACGTCCCGACGCCGACCAGCGTCGGTCGCGACCACACCAGGAGCGTAGCGAGCCAGGGCGGGAAAGGGACATACCGGATACCGTCGGCTCGGGGACTGAGCACGAGGAGTGGGCTCGGGGACTGAGCACGACAAGTGGCCTGGAGGGCACCCATGAGCACACGCCCGCACGTCGTGGTGGTCGGCAGCGGCTTCGCCGGCTTCTTCGCGGCCCGGACCCTCGAACGCCTGGTCCCGCCCGGGGCGGCCGACCTCACGATCGTCAGCGCCACCGACCATCTCTGCTACTCGCCGCTGCTTCCCGAGGTCGCGGCCGGGCGCCTGGACCCTCGTCGGATCGCGATCCCGCTGCACTCGGCCCTCAGACGGTCGCGGATCGTGCAGGGCCTGGTCGAGCAGGTGGACACCACCGAGCGCACGCTCGACGTCGCCTGCGACCTCGCGGACCCGTTGGTCCTGCGCTGGGACCGGCTGGCGATGACGGTCGGGTCGGTGACCCGCAAGCTGCCCACGCCCGGCATGGAGGAGTACGCGCTGGGCCTCAAGACGCTCGTGCAGGCGGTCTACATCCGCGACCACGTGCTTCGTCAGATGGAGATCGCCGACGCCACGAGCGACCTGGGTGAGCGGCGCGCGCGGCTCACGTTCGTGGTGGTCGGGGCGGGGTACGCGGGCACGGAGACGGCCGCGCAGCTGCAGGTCATGACGACCGCGCAGCTCGACCGGTTCCCGCGGCTGCGCACCGAGGACCTCACCTGGCTGCTGGTCGACGTGGCACCCGCGGTGCTGCCCGAGCTGGGTCCGCGCCTCGGTGAGTTCGCGCTGGACGAGATCCGGGCGCGCGGCATGCAGGTGCGGCTCAGCACGTCGGTCAGCGAGATCGCGCCCGATCACGTCGTGCTCTCCGGCGGGGAGACGATCCCCTGCCACACGGTGCTCTGGACCGCAGGGGTCACGCCTCCCCCGCTCGTCGGCTCGCTCGGGGACGCGGTCGAACGCGGTCGGCTCGTCGTCGACGCGGAGCTCAAGGTTCCGGGGGAACCCGGCGTGTGGGCCGCGGGCGACTCGGCGTCGGCACCGGACCCGTACGACCAGCAGCACCGCGCCTACCCGCCGACCGCGCAGCACGCCCAGCGGATGGGCGTGGTCCTCGCGCACAACATCGCTGCCAGCCTCGGGCACGGGGAGCCGGTCGAGTACCGGCACCACGACCTCGGGCTCGTGGCCGACCTCGGACGGCGCAGCGCGGTCGCGCGTCCCCTCGGCGTGCCGCTGACCGGGTTGCCCGCGAAGGTCGTCGCGAAGGCCTATCACCTGTACGCGGTCCCCTCGATGGCCAACCGCGCGCGCATCGCTGCCGACTGGGCGCTCAACCTGGTCAGCCGCCCGGTCCCGGCGCAGCTCGGGCTGGTCCAGCCGGGCCAGGCCCGGTTCGCCGCCGCCGAGCACACGGCCGGACAGTGACGTAGCGCTCAGCCGAGGCGCATGAGCCCCTCGGGGCCGTCCGTGCCCTGCGCCGATCCGAGCAGCGCGTCGCCGACGCCGTAGACGTAGTCGACGCCCTCGGGCAGCGGCGTCCTCCACCCCTGCTCGCCGGTCGTCGGGTCGAGCGCGACGAGGTCGATGTGGCTGGCGTCGTCGACCTTCGTGGCCGTGACGAGCACGTGGTGCGCGTCCATCATCGGATAGCTGAACTGCCAGCCCTTGGGCGCGTCGACGGACCACAGCTGCTCACCAGAACGCGCGTCGACTGCGGCCAGCCCCGTGATCGTCGCCACGACGACCCGTCCGCGGGCCACGAGCGCCACAGAGAACCCCGCGATCGGGATGTGCGTCTTCCACCGGACGCTGCCGGTCTCGACGTCCACCCCGTGCAGAACTCCCCCGCCGACCACGTCACCCTGGACGGACCTGTCCGCCCCGAAGAGGAGGAGACCCCGCGCGCTGCCGTCGTCGACCGCCGTGAGGATCGGGGCGCCGTCGTAGGTGAACGACGGCTTGTCACCGCCCAGCACTCTGGTCACGGAGAGCCCCGACCCCAGATAGGTGTCCTGGAGCAGTCGGCCGCTGCTGGGCTCGCCGGTGACCGACCCACCCGCGACCGGGCCGTGGGTCCGGTCGACTGCGAGCTCCTCCTCGTAGACCCGTGCGCCCGTCGCGTCGAAGAGCATGGTCGCCCGGTCCCGCTGGTCGAGCCCGACGTAGTCGCCCACCTTGCTGAGGCGCGGCGGGACCAAGGTCTGGTCCATGTCCAGCCCTCGCGTGAGCGCCGGAGTGCGCGCGGTCCACCGCGGGTCGCCCGTGAGCAGGTCACGCGCGTCGATGTCGACCGAGCCGTCGGGCGGAGCCTGGTCGGTGGCCGCGTAGGACGCGAGGACGGCGACCCCGTCGAGGACGACCAGCGAGGCTCCGGTCGCATCCCACCGGGCGACCTTCCGGCCGTCCGCGGTGTCGACGACCTGGACGAAGGTCGTCGTGGCGGGAAACTCCTGGAGATCGTCGCCGTACCGGGTGAACCCGTCGCTGACCAGGCAGGCGATCTGCGCCGGATCGGCGCCGTCGGTCGTCGGGACGCACGCGGGCGCCGACACACCAGACGCCGACTGCGACCTCGTTCGGGCCGGATCAGGTCCGTAGAGCTCGGTCGACCAGCGCACCGTGCCCGTCGCCAGGTCGGTCGCGACGAGCACCTGTGAGCCGTCTTCCGCGGTCATCGGACCGATCATCACCCCGTCGACGACCGCTGCGACCTCCAACCTGTCCAGCGAGTCCGACTGCCACCTGATCGGCAACCCGTCGCCGATCGGCGCGAGCACCCCCGGCACGGCGGCCAGCCGGGCGACGGCGGCACGCTCGCGCGCGTCCGCCACGACCTGGAACCCGACGACGCCCAGCACCGTGACGACCGCGGCGCCGCCCACCCACCAGCGGCCTCTCCGGCGCGACGGTCGAGGTGGCGCGCCGTCGACCTCGGAACGACCGTCGTCCAGGTCGACCTCCTGCATGCCCCCGCGTGCCATGCCCGGGAATCTAGCCCAGAACCGCCACACCATCCGGCCTCAGGCCGAGAAGCACCCGTCCGGCGCCGGCGGTGGAGTGGATGCCGTCGGGAAGTGGTTCCGACCAGACCGGGAGGCCGTCGTCGAGACCCAACGCCAGGAGCACGGAGCGGTCCGGGCCGGCGACGGGCTCGTCCGCGACGAGCACCCCGTGGCCGTCCGTGGCCAGCGCCCCCGGGACGTGGCCGGCGGTCACCGCCGAGCGCCACAGGAGCGCACCGGTACGTCCGTCGAGGGCGACGATCCCGGCCATCGTCGGGAAGTAGATGCGGCCGCGCACGACGAGAGCCGATCCCGAGGCGACCTCGTCGGAGATCCACCGGTGCACACCGGTCCGGGCATCCCAGGCGCGCACCGAGGTGTCGGAGGTGAGCACGAGCTCGGGCACGCTCCCGTCGTCGACCGTGACGTCGAGATATGTGCCCGGGACGTCGACGTCGCGGCGCCCGGCGCGCAGGATCGTCGAGCGGACCTCACCGCCCTTCGTGGTGCGCAGGAGCGCCAGGACTCCTGAGACCTCGTCGTAGCGGTAGCCCTCGACCGCCGGCCGCGGAGTGCGCACGACGTGCCCCGCGGCGTCGAGCAGTGCGACGGACCAGCCAGGGTTCGACACGCCGACCAGGTCGCCGGCGCCGAACACCTGGACCGCCGACAAGAACGCGGCCTCGCTCAGGTCGACGCCGGCGCGCATGGGCCTGTAGCGCCAGCGTTCCACGCCCGTGAGGAGGTCCTGAGCCGTGACCGACCCCGGCGCGCTCAGCACCGCCAGCCCGGGCACGACGGCCATGGAGGTGACCCCCGGGGCCGGGCGGTCGGCGGCCGTCCGGCCGTCGCGCGTGTCGAGGACGACGACGCGGGTGGTCCTCGGGGGCACCACGGCCGGCCTGAGCGCCTCGTCGAAGTGGCGGAAGCCGTCGTTGACCAGGCAGGCGACCTGGTGCGCGCCCGCCGGCTCGCACGGGTTGACCCGCCGGTCGAGGGACGCCGCGCGGGCCGGGTTCGGGCCGAAGATCGACGTCGCCCACCGCATGTCACCGGTCCGCTCCTCGAGGGCCACGACCGACTGCGACCCGTCGTCCGCGACGCTGAGCCCCACGAACGCGCCGTCGGCCA
Organism: Cellulomonas sp. URHD0024; assembly: GCF_000426185.1. GTDB lineage: Bacteria > Actinomycetota > Actinomycetes > Actinomycetales > Cellulomonadaceae > Cellulomonas. Next base: position 94,824 of record NZ_AUEW01000015.1, on the reverse strand, counting down.
CGATGCCCTTGCGCACCACGTTCGCCAGGGCGACCGGCGGACGCCAGCGGACCCGCACGTCAGGGCCGACAGGTTCCACGACGCCCGGTACGGCCGCGAACCGGGCGACGGCCGCCCGCTCCCTCGCGTCGAGCACCGCCTGGGTGCCGACGAGGGCCGCGACGGCGACCAGTGCGACGACCCCGAACCCCCACCAGCTGAGGCGGAGGCGCGGCGCTTCGTCGACGGGCACGACCGCCGGCGCGTCGAGGAGCTCGACGGTCTGCAGGTGGCTCCGGTGCCCCATGGTCGGAGGCTAACCCGCCGCACCGCGCACGGGCGCGCGCAGAACGCACCGAAGCCCGGCCACGGGAGAGGAGTGGCCGGGCTTCGGCGGTGCGAGGGGCTACTTCAGCCCGTTGGAGACCGCGGTGATCAGCTCACCGCCGCCTGTGTCACCCGAGAGCTCCCAGAAGAAGCTGCCGCCGAGGCCCTTGCTCTTGGCCCACGACATCTTCCCCGCGATCGTGCTGGGCGTGTCGTAGCTCCACCACTCGGAGCCGCACTTGGCGTACGCCGTGCCCCCGACGGTCCCCGTCGCCGGGCACTTCGTCTTGAGGACCTTGTAGTCCTCGATGCCCTGCTCGTAGGTGCCCGACGCCGCGCCGGTCGCCGAACCACCCGGCGCCGACTGCGTGACACCGCTCCAGCCGCGGCCGTAGAAGCCGATGCCGAGGAGGATCTTGCTGGCCGGCACACCCTTGCCGATGAGCTTGTTGACCGCGTCCTCGGAGTCGAAGCCCGCGGTCGGGATGCCCGGGTACGAGGTCAGCGGCGAGTGCGGTGCCGTCGGCCCGCTCGGGGCGAACGCGCCGAAGTAGTCGTAGGTCATCGGCTGGATCCAGTCGAGCTTCTGCGCACCGGACGCGTAGTCGGCGAGGTCGATCTTGCCGCCGTTGCTGCCGTCGGCCGTGATCGCGGCGGTGACCAGCTTGCTGCTGCCGAACGTGGTGCGCAGCGCGCTGACGACGGTGTTGAACGCAGCCGGTCCGCTCGAGTCGCACTGCAGACCGCACGCGTTCGGGTACTCCCAGTCGACGTCGATGCCGTCGAACACCCCGGCCCATCGCGGGTCGTTGACCAGGTTGTAGCAGGAGCTGGCGAACGCCGTCGGGTTGGCCGCGGCCTGTGTGAAGCCCGCCGACCAGGTCCAGCCGCCGAACGACCAGAGGACCTTGAGGCCCGGGTGCTTGGCCTTGAGCTTCTTGAGCTGGTTGAAGCTGCCCGCCAGCGGCTGGTCCCACGTGTCGGCCACGCCGTCCACACTCTGGTCGGCGGTGTACGTCTGCTGGTAGTCGGCGTAGGCGTCCCCGACCGAGCACTGGCCGTTCGTCGTGTTGCCGAACGCGTAGAGGATCGCGGTCAGCTTGGCGGCCGAACCACTCGTCTCGATGTTCTTGACGCGGTAGTTGCGGGCGTACACGCCCCACTCGGCGAAGTACCCGACGACCTTCTTGCCGCCCGGAGGCGGCGGCGTGGTCTGCGTGGGAGTCGGGGTGGGAGTCGGGGTCGGCGTGGTCGTGGGCGTGGTCGTGGGCGTGGTGGTCGGCGTGCCCGTGCCGCCCGAGCTGCACGACGCTCCGTTCAGGCTGCAGGTGGCGGGCGTCTTGAACGGGCCGGTCGCGACGTAGCCCCAGGTGATCGAGGCGCCAGGTGCCAGCGTGGGCGCCCAGCTCTTGTTCACGGCCTTGTAGTGGTTGCCGGTGCGCGTGACGTCCGCGTCCCACGAGCTCGTGATCGCGTCGCCGGCCGGCAGGTCGAACTCGAGGGTCCAGCCGTTGACGGTCGCGGAGGTGCCGTTGGTGAGCGTCACGCCGACCTGGTGACCGGTGCCCCAGTCGCCCTGGGAGACGAACGCCGCGGAGAAGGTGCCCGCGGCAGTGGCCGGCTGGGCGGCGACCAGGACGGCCGCGACGAGGGTGGTGGCCGCGGCGAGCGCGACGGCCACGAGCGCGGGACGCCGTCGTCCGCTGCCGGAGCCGAAGCCCTCGCCGCTGCGAGGAGATGCCGTACGTCGGGTGGATGCCATTGAGCGTGTCCCCTGTCCATCGTCGTTGCGTGGAATATGTAAGGCATACGTACAAATGGTTCGCATCGGACGCTAACGGCCTTCACCCGCTCTCCGCAACGATTCGCGCGGCCCTCGGGTGGTGGCACCTGTCGGGACACAATTCCGAGGGGTGGGGCACAGGCGGGACGTTCGCCGGCGGGAAAGCGGTGACCGTGGGGCGATACGTGGTGGTTCGTGCCGATTGGTCTGCGCCTACCGGGCGAACTTGCGCGTGTCGGCGCGAATCGGCCGCGGTCCCGTCGAAAGATGGAGGTGTTACGCAAGACGAGGGAGCCGACATGACGGTCACCGACGTGCAGCTCCGGGTGGACCCGGAGGTCGAACGGCAGGTGCGTGCGGAGCACGCGAGCGCGACCTGGTTCGAGCTGGCCAGCGCGACTGCCAAGGCGCACCGCGAGTACGACGCGGTCCGGCGCCAGCACGACGACGACGCCACGGCCAGTGCCCGAGGTCGGCTGCACGTGCTCGAGGTCATGCTCGACGAGGAGACCCAGAGGCTGCACCCGCACGCGTGAGGCGCTGCTTGACGCTCTAATAGGGCGATGGTCTCGAACAGCGCCGGCATCCTGCTGTTCCGACGAACCTCGGACGCCGGCATCGAGGTCCTCCTCGGCCACATGGGCGGACCGTTCTGGGCGCGCAAGGACGCAGGCGCGTGGACGATCCCGAAGGGTGAGCCGTCTCCGGGCGAGGACCCCTACGCGGCGGCGCTGCGCGAGTTCGAGGAGGAGCTGGGCTCAGCGCCACCCGCGACCGACTCCCCTGACCTCGACCTCGGCACCGTCCGGCAGAAGTCCGGCAAGCTCGTCACCGCGTGGGCCCGGGAGGGGGATCTCGACCCGGCGCTCGCCGTCAGCAACACGGTCGAGATCGAGTGGCCGCCGCGGTCGGGACGCCTGATCGAGATTCCCGAGATCGACCGTGTGGGGTGGTTCGACGCCTCCCGGGCCGCCGAGCTCGTCGTGGCCGGGCAGGGCGAGCTGATCGAACGGCTTGTCGCGCTCGTCGCCGGGCAGCGTTGACGACCGCCCATCGAAATCCCCCCTGACCAGCATGGATGGGCGAAACGGGGTAGATCCCGACGATTCCTCAACTCTGCGGAGGCACCGGTCGATAGAGGACATGGATCGTTGAAGGGCGGTGCACACGGATGGGCCTGACCGGCCAGGAGCCCCGGGGCGATGGCTCGTCCCTGGAGCTCGCCGCTGCGCGGGCCGGCACGGACCAGCAACCGGGCTGGTACGCCGACCCCGTCGAGGCTGACCGGCTCCGCTACTTCGACGGTGCCGGGTGGACCGACTGGGTGCAGGGCGCGCAGCCGACGACGGCGTCCCGACCCCCCGCTCGACGGCTCGCGCTGGTGGCGGCCGTGACCGCCGCGACGTTCGGCACCCTCTCGGTCGGTGCGATCTGGCTCCAGTCGGCCGACCTCGCCCACGCGAGCACCCCGCCGGTCGTCACGGCGGCGCCGGTCCCGTCGAGCACCCCGATCGCGCCGGTACCGAGCGACCCGACGGCCACCCCGCCGGCCGCCGCCGGTGCCTCGTTGACGTGCGAGGACCTGTTCTCGGACGTCATCGACGAAGCCCGCACCAACCCGGCCCCGGGCCGGGCCCCGATCTCCATCGTCACGCTGCACGGCACCGCGGTCCTCGAGGACCACTCCGCCGAGCTCGCGGCAGGGACGCTGGTGATCGCGCCGGGCCAGACCGAGGCCGTGGTCCTGAGCTGCCGGGGCATCGCGACGGCGACCGACGGTGACGACTACCCGGTCGAGTTCTCCGGGGTGGTGGACGCTGCACGGAACTGGTCCGTGCACGTCACCGACGCCCCCGGCGCCTAGCGTTCGCCCGGCCGCGGTCAGACCGGCGCGGGCGGTTCCCCGTCCTGCGACGCCGGCGGATCCTCGCCGGTCGTCGTGACCGCGGTGGCGCCCGGCGGCAGGTTGGACCGGTCGGGAGCGATGACGATGCCGGGCAGGCCGGAGTCGGGCAGGCGGAACACCGTGTCGGGGATGGTCGCGGGCCCGGCGAGGACCAGGTCGTGCGCGCCGCGCATGGGCAGGGTCTCGCCGCGGAAGAACGACGGCTGGCGGATCCACCAGACCAGCATCAGGACGAGCCCGATGAGGATGGCCACCACGCCGACCACCGCCACGGCGCCGATCCCGGCGATGGTCACGTTCTCGTCGTTGTCGTCGGTCAGCCAGTCCGGGGCCGAGAACTGGATGAGCGCGTACACGAACGCAACCAGCAGGATCAGACCCCCGAGCGAGGGCAGCACGCCCTGCATGAAGAAGTCGCGGCGGGTGTGGTGCAGGGTGCGGCGGTAGAACCAGCTGCACGCGAACCCGGTCAGGCCGTAGTAGAAGGCGATCATCAGGCCGACCGACCCGATCAGGGCGGTGAGCAGGTTCGGGCTGATCAGCGTGAAGATCAGGTAGAAGAGCATGGAGACGAGACCCATGGCGATCGTCGAGACCGTCGGCGTCAGGTACGTCGGGTGGATCTTGGCGAACGACGTCGGGATGGCCTTGTACGCCGCCATGGACAGCGAGGTGCGGGCGGTCGGCAGGATCGTCGTCTGCGTGGAGGCCGACGCCGACGTCAGGATCGACGCCGACAGCAGGAGCAGGGCGATCTTGCCGAGTCCCGAGTCGCCGAACAGCGCCGGCCCGATCGCGGCGAAGACGTCGTCGGCGTTGTCGGGGTTGCCGAGCCCGATGCCCGTGGTGCCGACCCCCGCGAAGGCGACGGCCGCGGTGGAGACCATGAGGTACGTGACCAGCAGCAGGACGGTCGAGAGGATCGCGGCCCGGCCCGGGGTCTTGGCGGGGTCGTCGGACTCCTCGTTGACCGAGACCGCCGTGTCCCAGCCCCAGTAGATGAAGACGGCCGTCAGCAGGGCCGGCGCAATGACGGTGGACAGGTCCAGGCCGCCCGGCCAGAACCAGCTCCACTGCGGGGTGAGCGAGTAGGACTCGCCGTTGCCGGTCCACACCTTGGTCAGCGCCACGACGGCGAACATGATCAGGACGAGGACCTCGACCGACAGCAGGACGTACTGGATGCGCGCCGAGACCTCGATCCCGCGATAGCAGATGTAGGTCATGACGGCGATCCACAGGAGCCCGACGGCCGTGGTCCACGCGGTGCTCGAGTCCAGCTCACCGGCCGCGTCCCAGCCGAGCTCGCCGAGGAACGTGAACGTGTAGGTCCCGGCGATCTGCGCCAGGTTCGCCATGACGATGACGTCGGCCGCGATGATCCCCCACCCGCCGAGCCAGCCCGTGATCGGGCCGAACGCGCGCGTCGCCCAGGTGAACGTGGTGCCGCAGTCCGGCTCCGCGCGGTTCAGCTCCTGGTACGCGACGGCGATCAGGTACATGGGGACGAACGCGAGCAGGATGATGGCCGGCGCCTTGACGCCCGCCAGGATCGCCCCGCCCCCTGCGACGACGAACCCGAGGCTCGCGGCCAGGCTGTAGGCGGGCGCGGTGGACGCGGTGCCGACGACGATGCTCGAGACGAGCCCGAGCGCACCGCCCTTGAGGCCCTTGCCCGTCTCGGGAAAGCCCAGAGGTGCGGCGTCTGTACTGGGATCGGACACGAAACCTCGCAATGGCACGGCCCGGGGCGTCGTTGCCGCGAGCGGGGTGGACCGGGCGGATTCGTTGCACAGCCTTACCGCGAGAGCAGAGATCGCTCGTCACTCATGCATCAAGCCACGGAAACCGTAGCGTCCGTGTCCGTTCTCGGGAAGCCCTGCTGGACGGACGTTCGGGTGCAGGGGCGACCGGCCCGAGCGCGCGCCGTCCGCACCGGCTCCCGTAGCGTGCAGTCCATGACGAACCGGCCGGTCGGAGCGCTGGTCGGTCGCGTGCTGCGGGATGTGTGGGCCACGGTCCGGCGCGCCGACCTCGCGATCGCCTACTGCGCGGTGGTCACGGTCGTCACCGTCTGGGTGCACCTGCAGACGCCCGAGCGGCAGGCCGAGATCCTCGCCCGGGTCAGCACCAACCTGGTGAGCCTGCGCGCGGAGCCGGTCGTCGCGATGCTGGGCAGCGCGCTCCTCGTGCAGAGCGTCTGGGGTCTCTATCTCGTCGTGCTGCTGCTCGTGGTCCTGGCCTACCTGCAGCAGTTCGTCGGGCGGCTCGCCTCGCTGACGATCGGACTCGTCGGTCATGTCGGCGCCAGCCTCGTGGTGGCTCTCGGGCTGGCTGCCGGGATCTTCCACGGCGTCGTCGACAAGTCGGTGGCCACCGCGACCGACGTCGGGGTCAGCTACGTGATGGCCTGCGCGATGGGGTTTCTCACCCTGGCCGTGCCGCCTCGGTGGCGCTGGTGGTACCTCGCCGCGATCGCCGTGTACTGGTTGCTGCCGGCCGCCACCCCGACGTTCACCGATGCCGGGCACGCGACGTCGCTGACGCTCGGCCTCCTGCTCGCGTTCGTCGCGTCGCGCGCCGTGGCGGCCGACCACAGGTCGCCTGCGCCGGGCCCGGACGACGTCGACCCGCTCGAGGTGCATTGAGGCACGCTCGAGCGGGTCGACCCGGTGCTCAGTGCGACGGGACGGGCTCCTCGGTCGGCCGGTCGTCGGCGAGGCGCAGGTTGGCGCCCTCGATGTCGACCTTCGGCGTGACCCTCGCCAGCCAGCGGGGCAGGCTCCAGGCCCGGTCGCCCAGCAGCGCGAGGACGGCCGGCACGATCGTCATCCGGACCACGAAGGCGTCGATCAGCACGCCGATCGCCAGACCGAAACCGATGGCCTTGATGGTCGGGTCGTCGACGAGCGCGAAGCCGGCGAACACCGAGGCCATGATCAGCGCGGCCGCGGAGACCACGCGGGCTCCGTGGCCGACGCCGGCGATGGTCGCCTCGGTCGCGTGGCTGCCGTGCACGAACTCCTCGCGGACGCGGGACACGATGAACACCTCGTAGTCCATGGCGAGCCCGAAGAGGATGCCGATCATGATGATCGGCAGGAAGCTGACCAGCGGACCCGGGTTGTCGATGCCGATCAGGCCGCCGGCCCACCCCCACTGGAACACCCCGACCACGATCCCGAACGTGGCACCGACGGTGAGCAGGAACCCGAACGCAGCCTTCAGCGGCACCATCCAGGAGCGGAACGCGATGAGCAGCAGGAGGAACGACAGGCCGATCACGACGCCGAGGTAGATCGGCAGCGCGGCGGCGAGCTTCGCGGAGACGTCCACCCCGACCGCGGTGGTCCCGGTGACGGCGACGCTCTCGGACGGGCCGTCGGCGAGCGGCTGGACCGTGTCGCGGATCGTGCGGACCAGCTGCGCCGTCTCCTCGGTGCTCGGGCTGCTGTTGGGGACGACGGTGACGAGCTGCGTCTCGCCGGACTCGCTCGCGGCGCCCGGCTGCACGACACCGACATCGCCGAGACCCTGGATCGCGCTGGTCACGTCCGCCGCCAGGGCAGCCGTGGACTCGGCGGTGTCGCCCTTGACGACGATGATCAGCGGGCCGTTCGCGCCCGGGCCGAACGACTCGGCGGTGAGGTCGTAGGCGACGCGCTGGTGGCTGCCCGCGGGAGCGGTGCCGCCGTCCGGGAGCGCGAGGTGCATGTTGAGCATCGGGATGGCGAGCGCGGCCAGGCCCAGGACGCCGAGGATGACGACGGGGGTGCGGAAGCGGATCACGCCACGCGCCCAGCGGAACCCTGCGCCGTCCTGCGCGTTCGGCGCGATCGCACCGGTGCGCTGCTTGCGCGGCAGGATCCGCTTGCCGACGAAGCCGAGCAGCGCGGGCAGGAGCGTGAGGGCGACGATCACGGCGGTCAGCACGGTGCCCGCGGCCGCCAGACCCATCGTCGTGAGGAACGGGATCCCGGCGATGCCCAGGCCCGCGAGCGCGATCACGACGGTCGCCCCCGCGAACGTCACCGCGGAACCCGCCGTCGCGACGGCCCGGGCGACCGACTCCTCGTAGTCGAGCCCGTCGGCGAGGTTGTTGCGGTGCCGCGAGCTGATGAACAGCGCGTAGTCGATGCCGACGGCGAGCCCGAGCATGAGCGCGAGGATCGGCGCGGTCGAGGTGATGTCGACGTACGAGGTGAGGATCAGCAGGACGCTCATCCCGGCGCCGAGGCCGACGAGCGCGGTGAGCAGAGTCATGCCGGCGGCGACCAGCGAACCGAACGTCACGACGAGGACGACCGCCGCGACGAGCACGCCGATGCCCTCGGTCGCGCCGATCTCGGGCACGGCCTGCGAGAGCTCGCCACCGGAGACGACCGTGAGCGCGTCGGTGCTGGCCGACTCGCCGAACGCGTCGAAGGCGTCCTTGGCCTCCTGCGAGACGTCCTCGAGCGGCGTGCCGTAGACCACCCGCACCAGACCGGTGCGCCCGTCCTGGCTGACCGCCTTCGAGACCGACGGCGGGACCACGGCGACCACCCCGGGCAGCGCCGCGGCGTCCGTCAGAACGGGCGCGAGGACCTCGTCGGTGACCGTCTCACCCTCGGGCACCTGCACCACGAGCGTGGCCGTCGCGTTGGCGGCTCCGGGCAGGTCCGTCCGCAGGTCCTCGAGCGCCTGCTGCGCCTCCGTGCCCGGGATCGTCAGCTTGTCGCTGGGCGAGCCGCCGAGCACGACCGCGCCGAGGCCGAGCAGGACGACGATGGCGGCCCAGACCGCGACGACGCGGCCGCGCCGGCGGTAGGAGAACCGTCCCAGTCGGTAGAGGAGCTGTGCCATGGGGTGTTCCGTTTCGATCGGTGTGGCGGGGTGGTGGAGTGCGCCACGTCGTCGGGGCACCGGGGTCGTTCGGGCTAGAGCAGCAGGCGCCTCATGCACGTCTGTAGGAGGGCGCGGAGGCTCTCGTCGGTGTGGTGGTGCTCGCGGCACTCGGCGATGACCCCGTTGAGCGCGAAGTTGGCGATCGCGAGCTGATCCGGGCTCGAGGAGCCGCCCAGGAGGCCGGGCAGCGCACGGCACGAGTCAGCGACGGCGACGAACGAGGGGACCTCGACCAGGACCTCGGCGCCGTCGAGAACGACGGCAAGACTCCGGAACTGCACCACGACCTCGATGAACTCATCGATCGCACGCTCCTGACCGCCCGACGTCGGGTCTGCCAGCAGCTCCTTGACGAGCGTGTCGAGCCGCTGCGCTGCGGGCTCGAGCACTTCCGAGATGATCGCGGCCTTGTTGGCGAAGTGATAGAGCACCGTTGCCTTGGAGCATCCCACCGCCGCGGCGATGTCCGCCAGGGAGGTGTCGTGGTAGCCGTGGTCCACGAACAGCTCGAGCGCGTGGTCGAGGATCTCCCGACGGGTGCGCTCGCGCAGGGGAACGGTCGTGATCACCGGCAGAGCGTACCTGACCGATCGGTCAGCGGCCGACCGGTCGGTCAGGCGTCCTGAACAACGCCGACGACGCGCAACCAGACGGGCTCACTCGAACTGCTCGTCCCCCGTCGGCTCTTCGTGCGGCACGGCGTTCCACTGGTGCCGCAACTCGGACAGCTCTCCGTACATCCGCTTGCGCACCCGGTTCTGGTTGCCCAGCGGACGGTGCTCCGCGATCGTGTGCCAGGGGTTGAACGACAGCCGCTTCGCGAACTCCAGCTGCGCGGGAGAGTCGAACGTCTGCCGGGGCAGGCGGAGCGTGGCGACGGGCACCCGCGGCGACAGCGCGGTGGGCCACACCACGCCGGCGTTCTCGACGGGCATCAGGTGCGGGTCGGTCTGGAGCTGGAGGCGGACCTCCAGCTCCACGTCGCCGTGCGAGAGCGCTGCGACCATCGCGTCGCGCAGGTAGTCGTCCGGGGGGCGCAACGGCAGGCGCGGGACGGGGGTCCTCGCGCTCGTCGTCGGCCAGAACGAGTACGACATGGCCTGGCCCTCGCCCATCAGGTACGGCACGCAGCTGTAGTAGGGCGTCTCGAACGGGCTGGTCTGGGTCTTGCTGTGGATCGCCTGCATGAGCATGTCGAGCACGCGCGGGGCGCGCAGGTTCAGGAAGTAGAACAGCTGCGCGTTCTGCACGCTCCAGCGCTGCAGCGCCGCGTTGGCCTTGGCGTCGGGCGTCACGAACGTGGGCGTCGACAGCCCGAACAGGTCGAGCGTGTGCGCCTCGTCCTCGAGCAGCTTCGGCCCCTCGACGCCGATGAGCTTGACGGCGATGCTCAGGACGCCGAGGTCGTCGATGTCGGGCGGTGCGTACGGACCCGGCCCCGCGAAGCGCACCCACGCCTTGAACGTCTGCGGCTTCGCGTAGATCCCCCGCTGCAGGTTCTCCGGCAGGTTGTCGTGCACGGTGAACTCACCCCGGCAGATGCCGTGCGTCTTGGTGTTCCCGCCCCGCTCGACGCCGCCGGGCCGCCACAGGTCGGTCATCTGCTGCGTGAAGCTGCGGACGATCGAGTCGGTGACGCTCTCCTCGTCGACCATCCTGCGCTCCTCGGCGATCGCCAGGTGCAGGTTGCGGCGATGGAGGTTGATGAGCGACGTCGTGAGCCGGTCGAGCGGGCCTTTCAGCAGCGCGTCGAAGGCGGGTCGGACGAACGGGTCGAAGCGACGTTCCAGCCGGATCAGCGCCATGGTCGTGTCGGCGACGACGTCGCGCCAGGCCACGCCGGTGCTGGCACGCGGCTGCGGACGACTGGCGTTCGAGCTCGTCGGATCGGGCGGGCTCACGGTCGGCGGGCTCAGTCGCGGGCGGCGAGAACGGCGAGCGTCGTGTTGGCCGACGAGATGAGCGCGGTGGTGACCGCGGCACGGCGTGGCAGGTCTCCCCGGATGCCCGACACGACGGCGGAGACGGTGTCCGACGCGTGGATGAGGATGGCCAGACGGGTGAGCCTGCGGCGGGAGACGTCATCCGCCGCGAGCAGCTCCACCCCGAGCAGGATCGTGCGGATCCCGAACATGCGGAACGGGTACATACCTGCGCGCGCTGCCTGTGGATCTTTGGACAGCTGGCGCAGGAGGACCTGCGGCGCGACGAGCCCGAGCACCCCGTTGACGATCCGCACTGTCGCCAGGACCTGACCGGAACGGCGTGCCACGCTCGAGACCGCCATTGCGTCCACCCCCTGATCGAGTCCCGTGCCACGCTGGCACCGGCGCGTGCTGCTGTCAACGCCCGACGCCCGCGCGAACCCGCTGGTCGCGGCACCCTCACCCTTTACAAGCGCTGTGGGCAGGGCCAGGCTGAGGAACGATCAGGCCCGGGCGGACCGACGGCCTGCGGGCGGGGGGAGGCCCGACCATGGCGGGCATGTTCACGTTGCTCCATCGACGCGCGAGCGCGCAGCCACGCACCGAGGCGGACCTGCTCCGCCTGGGCAACGTGCTGCTCGACGAGCTCTTCCGGGCCAGCCCCGCGGGACCCGTCCCGATGGGCCGGATGCGCGGAACGCTGCTGGCCTTTCCCGGGAGCCGCGCCGCCCGACCCATCGCCGCGTTCGCGCGCGCGCTGCTGTGGCAGGGCAAGGTGGTGGATGCCGAGCAGACCAGCCTGAAGAACCTCGTGACGCCGCTGCGGTTGCGGGCGATCAAGGCGGCGGTGTCCACGGCGGCGAGCTGGGTGGACGGCGACCCGACCGTCCTCATCGACTACTCGCGCACCTCGCGCGTCGCCGGCATGGTGCGCGACGAGATCCGCCTCGTCGGGCCCGGCCTGTACCTCGGCGTCGTGTGGATGTGGCGACGGCGGGTCGGCTGGTTCGCGCTGCGACCGCAAGGGACCAAGTAGTCCACCGGTTCGACGGACGGGGCTCCCATGGTCGAGACAGTGGCATGCCGGCCCAGGTAGCGGTGTGCGTGCAGGCGGCGCTGGTCGCGGACCGGGAGCAGGCCGCTCGAGACCTCGTCGCGACGATCCCGGCAGACGACTTCGCCACGACGGGCACGGTGCACTTCGCCCGCGTGTTCGTCCTCGACGGCGTGCTCGACCTCGACGGCCGGCCCATCCCCCCGTCGGTCGTGTACATGGCGGACGTGGACGGCTCGGCCGACGAGCACCTCCGGGCGCTCCCCCCGAGCCTGCACGCGCTGCTCGCGCTGTGCGTCGGCTACCCCGGTGCGCCGCCCGACGTCCTCGCATGGTTGCACGCGCACGCACTGCGTCCGGCCGCCTACTACCGCCACACCGCCGACCGCCCGGTGCAGCAGATCACGCGCGAGGCGTACCTGCGCGACCAGGTCGAGGAGCTGCTGGACCGGCTCCCTCCTGGACGGACTGCGACGGCCGACGAGGTCGCGCGCGCGGTGCACCAGGAGATCCGGCGTCGGCCCGACCTGTCCTGGGCGTCACGCCGGCCGGCCGGCCCCGGACCGGTGTACGCGGTCCGCCGGCTCGGCACGCTCGCGCTCCTCGCCGTCGCCGTGTTCCTCGCGCTGCCCGTCGTCCTGCCCGTGCTCCTCGCGTGGCTCCTGGTGGTGCGGTTCCTGGAGCTGCGGGACACGCCCGAGAGCGGAGCCGTCGACGTCCGGCACATCGACGCGGTCCGCCGCCACGAGGACCACGGCGTGCAGAACCCGTTCACGGGCGTGGGGTTCGTCAAGCCCGGCGTCGTCCGGCACGTCACCATGCGCGCCGCTCTGCTCGGTCTCGACCTGGCCTTCCGGCTCGTCATGTACCGCGACAACCTGGCGGGCGTCCGGACGATCCACTTCGCCCGGTGGCAGCCGGTCGACGGTGGCCGTCGGCTCATCTTCGCCAGCAGCTACGACGGCAACCTCGAGAGCTACATGGACGACTTCATCTCGTTGCTCGCGTGGGGGATCAACCTCGTCTTCAGCAACGGGGTCGGCTTCCCGCGCACCCGCTGGCTGTTCTTCGGCGGCGCCAAGGACGAGATCGCCTACAAGCACTACCTGCGCAGGCACCTGGTCCCGACGACCGTCTTCTACTCGGCCTACCCACGCCTCGCGGCCGTCCACGTGGACCGGAACGCCGACGTGCGTCGTGCTCTGCGCGCCAAGGACCCTCGCTGGCTCGAGGCGATGTGAGCACGGGCACGACGGCCGAGCGGCTCGAGCTGTCGGACGTCCAGGGGCTGGTGGTGCGCGGCTACGGGAAGCTGCCGTGCGCGGCCTACGTGCTGCTGCACGCGCCCGAGCCCGACGGCCTGCGCAGGCTGACCCGCTGGGCGGTCGGGCGGGTCACGGCCGGCGACGACAGCCCCACCGACCGGGCGGTGAACGTGGCCGTCACGGCTGACGGGATCCGCGCCCTGACCGGGTGGACCGACCTGCCGGACGGGTTCTCCGAACCGTTCCGCACCGGCATGGACACCGAGTACCGCAACCGGATCCTGGGCGACACGGGTTCGAACGACCCCCGCGGGTGGCTGTGGGGCCGAGCCGCCACTCAGCCGCTGCACCTGATGGTCCTTCTGTACGCGCGGGACGCTGCGATCCTCGCCGCCGACGTCGAGGAGGTCCGCAGCCAGGCCCGAGCCGGCGGCGTCCGGGTGCAGCGCGTGCTCACGACCGACGAGCTGCGCGACCGGGACGCCTTCGGTTTCAAGGACGGGGTCTCGCAGCCGACCATCGCCGGGGTGAGCGACGGTGCCGACCCGCCGGAGGCGCTCCTGCCCGGGGAGTTCGTGCTCGGCTATCGCAACGAGTACGGGCAGCGCTCGGAGCGGCCGCTGCTGCGGGCCGCCGAGGACCCGACGAAGCTGCTCGTCCGCGACCGTTCCGGCGCACCGGACCTCGGTCGCAACGGCACGTACCTCGTCGTCCGTCAGCTCAGGCAGGACGTCGAGGGCTTCTGGGGCTGGGTCCGCCAGGCCGCCGGCGACGACGAGGCGAAGGGTGAGCACCTCGCGGCGCGCATCGTCGGCCGGTGGCCCAGCGGTGCGCCGCTCGCCCTGGCACCGACGGCAGACGACCCGGCCCTCGGCGACGTGAACGACTTCGGCTACCACGACGTCGACCCGATCGGGCTGCGGTGCCCGGTGGGCGCCCACGTCCGGCGGGTCAACCCGCGGGACTCGCTCCCCCCGAGACCCGGGACGGACGCGTCCCTGCGGGGAGTGCGGCCCCACCGCCTGGTCCGGCGAGGGCGGACCTACACCGACGGCGACGAGCGTGGCCTGTACTTCCTCGCGCTCAACGCCAACCTGGCCCGGCAGTTCGAGTTCATCCAGCACGGCTGGCTGAACGGCAACGCGTTCACGACGCTCGACGACCCGGACGACCCGCTCGTCGGCGCACGGATGCACGGTCCGTCGTCGTTCACGGTGCCGGGGCAGCCCGTCCGGCGCCGGTACCGGGACCTCCCGCAGTTCGTCCAGGTGCGCGGGGGCGCCTACCTCTTCCTTCCGGGCCTGCGGGCCCTCCAGTTCCTCGCGGCAGGTCCGCGGACCGGTTCCGACCAGCACACTCGGGGTAGCGATGCGTGAGCAGTCGATGTTCGGCAAGGTCGTCCAGTTCTTCGACCAGCGCTACCGATGGCACCGGTTCCCCACTCTCCTCGGGGTGCTCGCGCTCATCGGCATCCGGAACACCTTGCGGGCCCGGAACCTGTTCAGCACCACGAGGGGCTCGGGCGTCCAGGCGCCCCCTGCTCCCGCGAGCCACCTGGTCGCCCGCACCACCGACGGGTCCTACAACGACCTCCGGCACCCGACGATGGGGATGGCCGGGACGCGGTTCGGCCGGAACGTTCCACTGGAGGTCACCAAGCCCGAGGTCGCGCCCCGGCTGTTCACCCCCAACCCCCGGACCATCTCCGACAAGCTCCTGCTGCGCCACGAGTTCCAGCCGGCGACGACGCTGAACGTCCTCGCCGCCGCCTGGCTCCAGTTCGAGACCCGCGACTGGTTCAGCCACGGCACCGACATGGAGCACCCGATCCACGTCCCGCGCCCGGCGGGCGACGACTGGCCCGACGACCCGATGGTGTGGCCGAGCACGCCCAAGGACCCCACCAACCAGGCGACGGACGGGTCGGCGACGTTCGTCAACACCGAGACCCACTGGTGGGACGCGTCCCAGGTGTACGGGAGCACGCCCGCGTTCGAGGCTGCCGTGCGGACCGGGTCCGGTGGGCGCGTGAAGATCGGCGACGACGGCCTGATCGACGTGGACCCGACGCTGATCAGCACCTCGGGCGGCCAGGACGGGTGGTGGGTCGGTCTCGAGCTCATGCACACGCTGTTCATGCGCGAGCACAACGCCATCTGCGCCCGGCTCGCGTCGTCGTACCCCTCGTGGAACGACGACCAGCTGTTCGAGAAGGCGCGGCTGGTCAACGCGGCACTGATCGCGAAGATCCACACGGTCGAGTGGACCACGGCGATCCTCGGCCACCCCGTGCTGCACATCGCCATGCGCGCCAACTGGTGGGGGGTGGCCGAGGAGCGGGTGCACGACCTCATCGGCCGGATCAGCTCCAGCGACCTGATCAGCGGCATCCCTGGCTCGCCCACGGACCACCACGGCGTCCCGTACGCGATGACCGAGGAGTTCGTCGCGGTGTACCGGATGCACCCGCTGATCCCCGACGACTACGAGATCCGCGACGTCGTCACCGGCGACGTCACCGAGAACCTGGACTTCCTCGACCTGCACGGCGGCCCGAACTCCCGCGCGGTGCTGCGGCGGGCGACGGCGAAGAACCTGTTCTACTCCCTGGGCACAGCCCACCCCGGGGCCATGCGCCTGCACAACAACCCCCGTTTCATGCACCGGCTCGCGCGCAACGACGGGGTGTTCATCGACCTGGCCGCGATCGACGTCCTGCGCTCCAGGGAGCGTGGCGTGCCGCGGTACAACGAGTTCCGCCGCCTGATGCACATGGCGCCCGTCCGGAGCTTCGAGGAGCTCGGCGACGATCCCGAGACGGTCGCCCAGCTGCGGGAGATCTACGACGACGACCTGGAGGACGTCGACCTGATGGTCGGCATGCTCGGCGAGCAGCTGCCGCGCGGCTTCGGTTTCAGCGACACCGCGTTCCGGATCTTCGTCCTGATGGCGTCCCGACGACTGAAGAGCGACCGCTTCTTCGGCCTCGACTTCAACGCGAAGGTCTACACGCCGGAGGGCATGGCCTGGATCGACGGCAACGACATGTCCTCCGTCCTGGTGCGGCACTACCCCGAGCTCGCACCAGCCCTGCACGGGGTGCGCAACGCGTTCGCGCCGTGGCCCGTGCCCGCGAGCTAAGGCGCGTCTGCAGGGCGTGCCGCCGGGGCCGGTGAGGATCGGGCCCATGATGCGCGCCGCCCCCACCTCGTTCGGCGCGCTGCTCGCCGGCTTGCTGACCGCCTCCAGTCCGGCGGGCCGGTCGCCTCCCCGACGGCGAGCCAGGCCGCGCCCCCGCCCGGCCGGGCCGCCGAGTTCGTGCGTCGGAACCGAGTTCGATCGTCTGAACGCACGCAATCGGTTCAAGCGCACGAACTCGGCGGTGGCGACGAGCCGCCGCCGGTCGGGGGCTCGGGTGGGTCATGCGTCGGCTCCTCGTCGAGCGGTCGACGGCGTGGGATCGCTCCCACGGTGCCATCGTACGGTGGGGGGCCGCGGCGCGGCCACGGGCCGCAATCGGGTGAATCGCCCAGAGGCGCGCGGGCTGGCCGCCCGGGTGCTGGGACCATGGCGGCATGGACGCCCACCCACCGGCAGGCTGGTACCGCGACGGCTCGACCGCCGGCGCGGTGCGCTGGTTCGACGGTTCGGCGTGGACCGAGCACGTCAGGCCGGATCCCGCGCAGGCGCCGGTCGCCGTGGCGCACCCTGCGGCGCAGTCCACGTTCGGGGCGCAGTCGACCTTCGGCCAGCAGCCGTCGTCGTTCGGTACGTCGACGTTCGCCACGTCGACCTTCGGTACCACCGTGCCCGAACGGCTCGGACAGTCGCTCAACCTGTCGGAGACGATCAGCCAGAGCGCCGCCTACAAGCAGAACCGCCTCGGCGAGGCGCTCCGGCTGCGGCGCAGAGGCTTCGGACTGTTCGCCGCCGCGCTCGTGGTCTTCGTCCTGGCGGGTGCGATCGGCATCGCCATGGGCGGCGCCGACACGATCTGGTACGCCGCTGCGGTCGGCGGCGTGCTCCTGTGCGTGCGAGCGTGGCGCGACTACCAGAACGCGACGTTCCGGGACGCGCCGACGCTGACGCCCGTCGGCTGGATCCTGGTCGGGGCCGGACTCCTCGTGGCGCTCGCGATCTTCGTCGCGGGCCCGATCGCCGGGGTCAACGCCATGTCCCACCTCGGGGACACGGTCGGCCAGTAGGCCCCCCCGGGGGCGATCTCGACTCGCCCGGCGATCCTGCGCGGGGGCACGCCCGGCGCGGGTCTAACCTCGGTCCCACGTATCGAGCACCACCCCCGCACGGGCGGCGCCGGTCCCAGTCACCCCCAGGTTTCGACCAGACGAGGACCAGCCATGACCACCGCTTCCGCGCGCCCGGACGGCGCCCGCACACCCCTCACCGTCGACGTCGCGGACACGATCGACGAGTACCTCGACCGCTCCGACTGGCGGGTGAACGCCAACGCCAACCAGGGCTACTCGCTCGGCGGCCTGATCCTGCAGACCGCCGGCAAGGTGACCGCCAACTACTGGTTGTCCACGGTCTACGCGCCGGCCGTCGGGGAGGCGCACCGCACGGGCGACCTGCACATCCACGACCTCGACCTGCTCTCGGGCTACTGCGCCGGCTGGTCGCTGCGCATGCTGCTCAGCGAGGGGTTCAACGGGGTCCCCGGCACCATCGAGTCACGACCGCCCCGCCACTTCTCGTCGGCGGTCGGACAGATCGTCAACTTCCTGGGCACCCTGCAGAACGAGTGGGCGGGTGCGCAGGCGTTCAGCTCGTTCGACACGTACATGGCGCCGTTCGTGCGGACGGACGGGCTGGGGTACGACGACGTCCGGCAGCTGGTGCAGGAGCTCGTGCACAACCTCAACGTGCCGTCGCGCTGGGGCACGCAGACGCCGTTCACCAACCTGACGTTCGACTGGACGTGCCCGGACGACCTGCGCGACGAGGTGCCGCTCGTCGGCGGCGAGCCGGTCGACTTCACCTACGGCGACCTGGCGCTCGAGATGGCGATGATCAACCGCGCCTACATCGAGGTGATGACGGAGGGCGACGCGTCGGGACGGGTGTTCACCTTCCCCATCCCGACGTACAACATCACGCGCGACTTCGACTGGGAGTCCGAGAACGCGGACCGCCTGTTCGCGATGACCGCCAAGTACGGCCTGCCCTACTTCCAGAACTTCCTGAACTCCGACCTGGAGCCGGGCCAGATCCGGTCGATGTGCTGCCGCCTGCAGCTGGACCTTCGGGAGCTGCTCAAGCGCGGCAACGGGCTGTTCGGGTCGGCCGAGCAGACAGGGTCGCTCGGTGTGGTCACCGTGAACTGCGCGCGGCTCGGGTACGTCCACCGCGGGGACTGGGACGGGCTGATCGCCGCGCTCGACCGCCTGCTCGAGCTGTCGCGCGACTCGCTCGAGCTCAAGCGCGAGGTCATCGACCGCTACATCGAGGAGGGGCTCTTCCCCTACACCAAGCGGTACCTGGCGGGCGGCCTGGCCAACCACTTCTCGACCATCGGCGTGAACGGCGTCAACGAGATGATCCGCAACTTCACCGACGGCGAGCTGGACATCACCTCCGCGGCCGGGCACCTGTGCGCGGTCGCGCTCCTCGACCACGTGCGTGCGCGGATGGTCGAGTTCCAGGAGTCGACCGGCCACCTCTACAACCTCGAGGCCACTCCCGCGGAGGGCACGACGTACCGGTTCGCCAAGGAGGACCGCCTCCGGTACCCGGACATCATCCAGGCGGGCACCGACGCCAACCCGTACTACACCAACTCCTCGCAGCTGCCGGTGGGCTTCACCGACGACCCGTTCGAGGCTCTGGACCGGCAGGACGAGCTGCAGACCAAGTACACCGGCGGCACGGTCCTGCACCTGTACATGTCCGAGCGGCTGTCGACGCCCGAGGCCTGCCGCAAGCTGGTCCAGCGGGCGCTCGAGAACCACCGGCTGCCGTACATCACCGTGACCCCGACGTTCTCGATCTGCGCGGCGCACGGCTATCTCGCCGGCGAGGTGACCGCCTGCCCGACGTGCGGCGCCGAGACCGAGGTGTGGACCCGCGTCATGGGGTACCACCGGCCGGTGTCGTCGTTCAACGTGGGGAAGAAGGGTGAGCACGAGGAGCGCCTGCACTTCAGCGAACGGCCGTGACCACGACCAGGCTGGCCGTCGCAGGTCTGACTCCACTGTCGACCTGCGACTGGCCCGGCCAGCTCGTCGCCACCGTGTTCCTGCAGGGCTGCCCGCTGGCCTGCACCTACTGCCACAACCCGTCGCTGATCGACGCCCGCGTGCCGGGGTCGGTCGAGTGGGCGTCGGTCCTCGACCTGCTCGCGCGCCGCCGCGGGCTGCTCGACGGCGTCGTGTTCTCGGGGGGCGAGCCCACCCGGCAGCTCGCGCTGCGCGCCGCGATGCTCGAGGTGCGTGAGCTCGGCTACGGCGTCGGGCTGCACACCGCCGGCGTCTACCCGAGCCGCCTCGAGCAGGTTCTCCCCCTGGTCGACTGGGTGGGGCTCGACATCAAGTGCGTGCCGCGGCTCTACCCGGCCCAGACCGGGGTGAACGCGTGGGGAAAGGCGTTCGCCTCCCTGAGGCTGGTCCAGCGCGCCGGCGTCGCGATGCAGGTGCGGACCACGGTCGACCCGACCGTGCAGACGCCTGA
Source organism: Cellulomonas sp. URHD0024 (assembly GCF_000426185.1). Lineage (GTDB taxonomy): Bacteria > Actinomycetota > Actinomycetes > Actinomycetales > Cellulomonadaceae > Cellulomonas. Next base: position 75,011 of record NZ_AUEW01000015.1, on the reverse strand, counting down.
CGACGTCCTCGAGCTCACCAGCCTGCTCGCCACGCTGGGTGTCGACGAGCACGTCCTGCAGCAGGTCCGGCCCGACGGCACGACGGCCGCCTACCAGGAGGCCCTGCACGCGGGGCAGCCGCTATGACGCGACGACGACCCCACCGGCGACGGCGTCGGCGAGCACCCCCGCTCTCGGGTCCTTGACCCCGAGGGCCAGCGCACGTTCGTAGGCGATGCGCCGCACCTCACGTGCCTGCTCGGCCGTGAGGGCGGCGGGAGGGTCGCCCTTCGCCGCTTCTGCAGGCGCGTCCTTCTTCTTCAGCACCCGGTTCACCCACTGCTGCACGCGGGGTGCGACGGCGTCCCGCAGCGCCTCGCCCGCGAGCTTGGTCAGGTAGTCGATCACCGGCTTGGCGATCGCCAGTGCCACCGGGGCCAGCAGCGCGAGCGCCACCGACGTGTCGACGTCCGGCCTGTCGACGTCCGGCCTGTCGACGTCCGGCCTCGTGGTCGCGGCCTCCGGGTGGTCGAAGTAGTGCCTGCTCGTCTCGTCCAGGACCGCCAGCTCCTCGGGTGCCTCTTGCGCGAGCACGATGCTCGCGAGGTCGAGGACCGCCTGTCGGGTGGCCGTGTCGTCGTCCATGCGTTCACCCGTCCGGTCGTCGGAACCCTGTCGTTGTGACGATCCTCCGACCGACCGATCCGGACAAGGCCGGGCGAAGTTCACCCGAGCCGGAGGGCCGGCGTCGGCGGTCGAGTGAATCGGCCGGCCGAGGGACCCGTTTCTCAGGCCCTCCTGCGACCATCCCGAGATGGCCGACACGCTGCTCCCGGCCGCCGGGTGGTATTCCGACGGGTCGACCGTCGGCGTGCACCGGTGGTTCGACGGGACGGCCTGGACCGAGCACACCCGGCCTGAGCGGGACGCGTTCGACCCGAGCGCCTCCACGGCGCTGCCGTCCGACAGCCGCTTCGCCACGGACGACGCCCCCGCCGTCGGCAGCGTCCTGCCGTCGCGCAACGGCATGGCGATGAGCGTCGCCGACCACGAGGCCCGTGAGGAGTCGTTCCGGAAGCACCGGCTCGCGGACGCGTGCCGGGTCCGGCGGGGCGCGATCGGTGCGTTCTGCTCCGGCATCGCGCTCGTCGTCGTCACGTCCGGGATCAGCCTCGCCCTCCAGACTCCGAGCGAGCTGTGGATCGTCGGCGGCCTCGGCGCGGGATTCCTCGTGTGGCGGGCGGCTCGCGACTACGGCCGCGCGGTCTTCCGCGACGCACCGAGGCTGTCGATCGTGTCGTGGACGGTCGCGATCGTCGGCCTGGTCGCGGCGGTCGGGCTCTTCGTCTCCGTGCCCATCGAGGCCGTCCACCACGCCTCGGCGGCACTGGACGGGGTCACCGACCTCACGAACCTCCCGGGGCTCGGCGTGCCGACCGACATCCCCGAGCTCACCGACCCGACGGGATAGCCGAGTCGGGTCGCAGGGACGCGAGAGACGGGACCAACGGCACGGGTCAGCGGCCCGCCTCCTTTGCGACGATGGTCAGGCCGGCGACCCCGGTCACTGCGAGTACCCGGATCCCACGAGGAACTGCCATGACCACCACGACCTATCACCTCCCTTCCCGACGAGTGCCGCACCACCCCGCGGACGTGCTCGAGACGATCTACACGGCGCCGGCACCGGTGTGGGGCACCTCAGCCGCGCAGCACGGCAGGTACGTCGGCTACCTCGTCGGCAGCATCGTCGTCTGGACGCTGCTGCCTCTCCTGGTCACCGGGGCGATCGGCGCGCTGCTCTCGATCTAGGTGTCGCGCCTACCGCGCGGCCGATCGCGGTCGCCTGGTCGGTGCGCTCAGAAGCGATGGTTCGCGACGAAGACGCCGGTGCTGTCGATCGCTGCCCGGACCTGCGCGAGGCGTCGTGCGCTCGTCGCGTCGAACGCGGTCGAGGCGTCGACCGGGTCCTCCGCGAAGTTGAGGTACGGGCGGTGACCGGTCGTCGCACGCAGGGCACCGACGAGGTCGGCCGCGGCGGCGTGCCCGGCGGTCGCCATCTGTGGGGTCGCGGCGATGGCGACCCCGAACGCGAGGAACTGGCCGTCCAGCCGGGACAGGGCGGCGCTCGCGTCAGGCCGGCCCAGTGCGCCGCCGAGCTGACGCAGCTCGGCCGCCAGGAGCGGGGACGTCGTACCTGCGACCGTCCGGGACAGGAACGCGTCGATCGCGGCAGCGGGCAGCGCGTCGAGGATCGCGGCGTCCGAGACGCCGGGCGTCGGGCCCTCCGGGTCCATGTGCAGCCGGGTGAGGGCGGCCGCGGGGACCCGGCCGAACGTGTCGACCTCGGGCGCGACCGCGCGCAGCGGCGCGAGGATCCGGCGCGCGCTCTCGTCGTCGGCCAGCACCGCGCCGTCGATGACGACGACGTGCCGACCGCGCAGGAACGGGGGCAGCTCCGGCATCGGCGGGAGTCGCAGCACGCGGAACGAGGTCGTGACCTCGTCGGGGGCAGCGGGCGCCCAGTCCGACCAGGCGCGCAGCAGGGCCTCGGCGTGCACCGCGTCCCACAGCATGAAGCCGGCGAACGCCGTCTCGACCGGGTAGAGCCGGAACTCCAGCGACGTCACGACGCCGAACCCGCCGCCTCCGCCCCGCAGTGCCCAGAACAGCTCAGGCTCGTGGTGGGCGTCCGTGCGCACCACCGAGCCGTCGGCGGTGACGACCTCTGCTGCCGTCAGGCTGTGTGCGGCCATGCCGAGACTGCGCGCGTACCAGCCGATGCCACCGCCGAGCGAGTACCCCGCCACGCCCACGTCGGGCGACGAGCCGTGCAGCGCGGCGAGCCCGTGCTGGGCGGCTGCCTCCACGACCGGCTGCCAGACGACGCCGCCACCGACGCGGGCGATCCGCGCCACCGGGTCGACGTGCACGGAGTCGAGCAGGTGCGTGCGCAGCAGGACGGTGTCGTCGAGGCCATGAGCCGCCAGCGGTCCCGCGTTGTGGCCGGTGCTCTGGGGCGCGACGCGCAGACCGGCGCGGACGGCGTCCCGCACGACGTCGGCCACCTGCGCGGAGTCGGCCGGCACCGCGACGGCGGCGGGCCGTTGGTCGACCGCCACGTTCCACGCCGCACGAGCGGCGTCGAAGTCGGCGTCGCCGGGGAGGTGGAGGTGCTGCGGCCGGGGGGTGGTGAGCAGGGCGGGCATGGTGGTTTCTCCAGGTTCGGTGGGGTGGTGCTCCCACCGTCGCGGTGCCCGCTTGCACGCCGGTTGCGCCCTACTTGGAGCCGACCTTGAAGCCCTCTGTCGAAGTGAAGGACCTAAGCCCTACGACGCGGTGAACCAGGTGGCGAGCGCGTCGGACAGACCGACGTCGGCGGGATCCCCCGCCCAGGCGACGTACCCGTCGGGCCGGACCAGCACCGCCGCGGGCGCGACCACCTCGCCGACGACCGGGAGCTCCCACGGACCGTCGTAGGTGGCCTCGACCTGTCGGACGCCCAGGGCGCTGCCGGGTCGGCCGCCGAGGTCCAGGAGCAGCGGCCGGGCGTCGTGCAGCAGGACGGACACGCGCGTCGGGCCGTCGGCGGTCCGGACGTCGAGGTCCGGCATGCGTCGGCCGACGAGCGGGTGCCCCTCGCCCAGGCCGTAGCGGACGTCGAGGCCGGACAGCATGCCGGCGACCCGTCGACGCGGCTCGTCCATCGCAAGCAGCTCGCGGACGATCGCGCGCAGGGCGTCGTGCCCGTCGTCGCCCGTGCTCAGTGCGACCTGCGCCCGGATGTTCCGCAGGACTCGGGCGCCCACCGGGTGCCGCTCTCCGTGGTACGTGTCGAGAAGCGTCTCGGGCGACGTGCCGTCGACCACCCGCGCCAGCTTCCACCCGAGGTTCACCGCGTCCTGCACCCCGATGTTCAAGCCTTGTCCGCCCTGCGGCGGGTGGACGTGCGCGGCGTCTCCAGCGACCAGCACGCGACCTGCGCGGTACGACGACGCCTGGCGGGTCGCATCCGTGAACCGGGAGATCCAGGTCGGGCTGTGGGCGCCGTAGTCGGTGCCGTAGGCGAGGGTCAGCGCCTCCCGGACGTCCTCCATCGTGGGCTCGCCCGGGTCCCCGACGCGCCGCTCCCGCAGGACGACCCGGTACGGTCCGCCGCCCGCGCCCGGGTCGACCGGACCGACGCCGCCGCCCTCAGGACGCGCGCCGACCAGCGGCTCGTCGGTCATCGAGACCTCGGCGATCACCCAGCTCGTCGTCGGGTCCGAGCCGACGAAGTCGATCCCCGCAGCCTTGCGGACGACGCTGCGCCCCCCGTCGCACCCGACGAGGTACTGCGCGCGCAGCGACCGGCCGTCGGTCAGCACCGCGTCGACGCCGTCGCCGTCCTGCACCAGACCCGTCACCTCGCGCTCGCGGACGATCGGCACACCCAGCTCGTCGACCCACTCCGCCAGGAGCCTCTCGATCTCGCTCTGCCGCAGTGCGAGCCCGTACGGGTGGCGCGTCGGGAAGTCGCTGATGTCCAGCGGGGTTCCGACGAAGCCCGTGATCTGCGTCGTCCGGCCCGCCCTCAGGAAGCGGTCTGCGAGCCCGCGCTGGTCGAGCACCTCGATCGTGCGGGAGTGCAGGCCACCGGCGCGGACGCCGTCGACCGCCTGCGTGGCTCGTCGTTCGACGACCGCGACATCGACGCCCGCCAGCGCCAGCTCTCCCGCGAGCATCAACCCGGTCGGCCCGGCGCCGGCGATCACCACAGCACGGTCGGTCATTCCCCCATCGTGGCTCACCCCTCGACCGGCAGGGGGTTCGACCCGACGTGCGGGCTGACGGGCCCGGCCCGCGCCGCGCGGATACGGTGGGTGAGCCGCCCGCGCGGCGACCAGCGGATCGCTCCGTCCTGGAGGTGGGTGCATCGTGACCGCGTACCGAGTCGGGTACTTCGTGGGCAGCCTGTCGTCGACGTCCATCAACCGGACGCTGGCGAAGGCGTTGGTCCGCCTGGCTCCCGACGACCTCGAGCTCAAGGAGATCCCGATCAGGGACCTGCCGCTGTACAGCCCGGACTACGACGCGGACTTCCCCGCCGAGGCGCGCGCGTTCAAGGCGGCGATCGCCGCCGTGCAGGCGGTCCTGTTCGTGACGCCCGAGTACAACCGGTCCATCCCCGGCGCGCTCAAGAACGCGATCGACTGGGCCACCCGCCCATGGGGCGAGAACTCCTTCGACCACATCCCGGCTGCCGTGATCGGGATGTCGACCGGTCCCATCGGCACAGCCCTGGCCCAACAGAGCCTGCGTGGGGTCCTCAGCTTCGTCAACGCGCGGCAGATGACGGCTCCCGAGGCGTACCTGCGCTGGACCCCGGACATGTTCGGCGACGACGGCGAGGTGCTCCTGGAGTCCACGGAGGCGGTGCTGCGCAGATTCCTGGCCGAGTTCCGCGAGCACGTGGTGCGCGTGCTGACGGTCCTGCCACGGTCGTGAGCTGACGCGCCTTCGGCCAGCCGACCGACAGAGGTCAGGCCGACCCGCGGATCACGAGGGTCGGGTCGAAGAGGTGCGCGGTCGGCGGCAGGCCCGGGTCGTCGAGGAGCTCCAGCAGCAGCCGCGCCATCTCGGCCGCCATCGTCTCGATCGGCTGGCGGACGGTCGTCAGCGTCGGCCGGCACATGAGGGCCGACGTGCTGTCGTCGAACCCCACGACCGCGACGTCGTCGGGCACCGAGAGCCCGCGGTCCTGCGCCTCGAGGATCGCGCCGACGCCCATGTTGTCGTTCGACGCGAACACCCCGTCGACGCCGTGGTCCAGCAGCTCGGCCATGGCACGGCCGCCGCTCTCGACGGAGAACGTCCCGGGGGCGACGACGTGCTCGATACCGAGGCGGGCGGTCGCCTCGCGGAACCCGGCCATCCGGTCCATGGCTCCCGCCATCTCCAGAGGTCCCGCGATGATCCCCAAGGAGCGGCACCCCCGTGCTGCGAGGTGCTCGGCGGCGAGCGCGCCCCCGGCGCGGTTGTCGACGTCGACATAGCTGATCGGGAGCGACGCCTTCGGCGGGCGTGAGAAGAGCACCACGGGCACGCGCTCGTCGCTGAGGAGAGACGGCAGCGTGTCGTCGCTCTGCGCCGAGACGAGCAGGACCCCGTCGGCAGAGCCTTCGCGCACGTAGGTCACGACGCGCGTGCGCTCGGCGGGGGTGACGGCGAGCATGAGGACGGGGTGCACGTCCCGGGGCCGCAGCGAGCTCATCAGCCCGCCGGAGACGCGGCCGAAGAACGGGTCCGCGAGCACCTCGCCCGGACCCCAGGCGTCGGGGTCGTCGCCGGCCGTGCCGGACACGACGACGAGGACCGTGCCGCTGCGCCGCGTGACGAGCGAGCGTGCCGCTCGGTTGGGCACGTAGCCGGTGCGGGCGATCGCCTCCTGCACCACCTCGACGATGTGGGGCGCGACGTCGGGCTTCTCGTTGATGACGCGCGAGACCGTCGCGCGGGAGACGCCAGCGACCCGCGCGACGTCCTCGAGGGTGACAGTCGTCATCGCACTCGTCGCCCGTTCAGCCGTCCTCGCATCGTCCACACGGTAACAGCGAGTGCGCTGGGACGGATCCACGAGGTGGTCCGTTCGGGTTACCTCATAGAGCGCTCTATTGCGCATACCCAGGTCCAGTCGACAGAATTCGCCCGCGCCCCATAGAGCGCTCTATACCCGACTTCTCCCGACGATCCGACCGGACGAGTCGTTCCGGGTCGGAAAGCCGCACGAACGTACGTCCCGCACCCACGGGACGGACAGGCACGTACTCGGCACCTCGAGCTCCCCTCGCACGGCCGCACCACCAGCCCCCCATCGCCCCGCCCGTCGACGTCGACGGGCGCACCGGTCGACGACGACCGGAATCTGGAGGACAGATGTCAGCCCGCTCGTTCGTCCGCTCTCCCTCACAGCTGTCCCGACGACTGCGCACCACCGCCGCATCCATCGGCGTGCTCGCGCTCGCCGTGACCGCCCTCGTCGGCGGGATGGGCGCAGCGCAGGCCGCGACGACCTACGACCTGCTCTCGCAGGGCAAGACGGCAACCGCGTCGAGCGGCGACGCCGCGCAGGCCGTGGACGGCAACCTCGACTCACGCTGGGAGAGCGTCCACAACGTGGACCCGCAGTGGCTCCAGGTCGACCTCGGCTCAGCCCAGGCGATCGACCGGATCGCGCTGGACTGGGAGGCCGCGCGGGCGTCGAACTACACCGTCGACGTGTCGACGGACGGGAACGTGTGGACGGAGGTCTACGTGGGGACGACCGCGGCCGACACCGGCGGCGGTCACTTCCGTGAGGTCGCCGACCTGGCCACCACCGCGACCGGCCGCTACGTGCGGGTGACCGGGACGTCGCGCGCGCTCCCCTACGGCTACTCCCTCTGGGAGTTCCAGGTCTACGCGAAGGGCGCCGACGTCGCGCCCGGGAAGACCGTCGACGTCGTGAGCACCGGTGCGAACACCTGGCAGCTCCGGGTCGACGGCCAGCCGTACCTCGTCAAGGGCGTGACCTGGGGTCCGTCCGTCGCCGAGCTGCCCGCGAACATCGCGAACCTCAAGGCGGCGGGCGTCAACACGATCCGCACGTGGGGCACCGACGCGAGCTCGGCCGCCCTGTTCAGCGAGGCCGCGAAGGCCGGCATCCGGGTGATCGCGGGCTTCTGGCTCGCGCCCGGTGGCGGTCCCGGCAGCGGTGGCTGCCCCGACTACGCCAACTACACGCAGGCCCAGAAGGACGCGGAGATCGCGACGGTCCTCACGTGGGTCAACACGTACAAGGAGAGCGACGGCGTCCTGATGTGGGACGTCGGCAACGAGTCCGTGCTCGGCCTGGGCAACTGCACCAGCGCCGCGGGCGTCGAGGCTCAGCGCATCGCGTACGCGAAGCTCGTCAACGACATCGCGGTCGCGATCCACGCGGCCGACGCCAAGCACCCCGTGACCTCGACCGACGCGTACACCGGCGCGTGGCCGTACTTCAAGCAGTACGCCCCGGCGCTCGACCTGCTGGGCATCAACTCGTACAAGTCCATCACGAACGTCCAGGCGGACTGGGAGGCCGGCAGCTACGGCAAGCCGTACGTCATCACCGAGTCTGCAGCGGACGGCGAGTGGGAGGTCCCGGACGACGCGAACGGCGTCCCCACCGAGCCCTCCGACGTCCAGAAGGCGGCCGGCTACGCCCGCGCGTGGAAGGTCGTCACGGACAACCCGGGCCAGGCGCTCGGCGCGACGATGTTCCACTACGGCACCGAGAAGGACCTGGGCGGCGTCTGGCTCAACGTCTTCACCGGTGGCGAGAAGCGCCTCGGCTACTACGCGATCGCGAAGGCCTACGGCGGCAGCGCGGCCACGGCCAACCAGCCGCCGGTGATCTCGGCCATGACGGTCCCGACGACGTCCGTCGCGCCCGGTGCCACCTTCACGGTCTCCGCCACGGCGACCGACCCCGACGGCGACCCGATCGCCTACTCGGTCGAGCAGTCCGGCAACTACGCGGACGGCAACAAGAACCTCGTCGCGGCGACCGCCACGGCCGGTGCGACGCCCGGCACCTTCACGGTGACCGCCCCGCAGACGCCGGGAAGCTGGAAGTTCTACGTGGAGGCACGTGACGGCCACGGCAACCTCGGCATCGAGACCCGGTCGGTGAAGGTCGCAGAGACCGACGTCAACCTCGCCCTCGGCAAGCCGACCAGCTCGTCGGCCAACCCGCAGTTCCTGCCCGACGGCGCCGTCGACGGCAACCTCGCGACGAAGTGGGGCAGCTACGTCGACCCCAACGCGGGCTGGGCCGGCAAGGACAACGAGTGGTTCCAGGTGGACCTCGGCGCGACGAAGAACATCGACCGCGTGAAGATCGCGTGGGAGGGCGCCTACGGCTCGTCGTACGACATCCTCGTCTCCACCGACGGTCAGAGCTGGACCACCGCGAAGCAGGTCCGCGCGCAGACGCTGACGGCGTTCCCCGCGTGGGTCACGCACACGTTCGCTCCGGTCGACGCCCGGTACGTGAAGCTGCAGGGCATCACGCGCGGGACGCAGTACGGCTACTCGTTCTGGGAGTTCCAGGTGTTCGCGGCGGCGCCCGGCTCGGGCGGCTCCGGCGGCTCCGGTGGCTCCGGCGGCGGCACACCCACGGGGTGCACGACCGACGTCACGGCCGGCGCGACCGCGACGGCGTCGAGCGAGCAGAACACCAACGACCGTCAGGCACTCTTCGCCGTCGACGGCGTCTACCAGGTGGACGCGAACACCCCTCGCTGGGGCAGCGCGCTCGACCCGAACGCCGGCTACGCCGGCAAGGACGACGAGTGGCTGAAGATCCAGCTCGCCGCCTCGCAGAGCATCTGCGGCGTCACCATCCAGTGGGAGGCGGCGTACGGCAAGAGCTATGACATCGAGGTCTCGACGAACGGCACGGACTGGACGACGGCGAAGCAGGTCCGCGACCAGTCGCTGAGCCAGTTCCCCGCGACGGTCACGCACTCGTTCGCACCGGTCACCGGCCGGTACGTGCGGCTCAAGGGCATCGCCCGCGGCACGCAGTACGGCTGGTCGATCTTCGAGATGCGCGTGCTGGCAGGCGCCGGCGTCACCGACCCGAACCCCGACCCGGGCCCCCCGCCGGCGACCGACCCGGGCCTCGAGCCCGGTGCGGGCAAGACCCTCGTCTGCGGCCGTGACCTGGTCAACGCCGGTGGCGTCACCGGGACCGCGTCTCGCGGCAACGCGGGCGACGCCCTGGACGCCAACGTCTGGTCGCGCTGGGACTCGGGTGCCACGGAGCAGCCGCCGGGCAGCAACAACTGGGTCGGACGCGATGGCGAGTGGATCCAGGCCGACCTCGGCGCCGTGAAGACGATCTGCGGCATCAAGCCGTACTGGGAGGGCGCGTACGCCAAGGACTACGACGTGCTGGTCTCCACCGACGGCTCGGCGTGGACCACGGCAGCGCAGGTGCGTGGCGTGGACGGTGCCGGTCCGAAGGTGACGCGGTTCGCCGCGACGTCGGCCCGCTACGTCAAGATCCTCTCGGTCACGCGTGGCACGCAGTTCGGGATCTCGCTGTGGGACCTCGAGATCTTCGAGCCCCGCTACGTCAAGATGCCGACCACCGACCTGCTCGGCGACCGCGTGCTGGTCTTCGACCCGTCGATGAACGCCAAGGACATCCAGGCGATCTTCGACTCGGTGTTCGCGGACCAGGAGACCACGCAGTTCGGCGAGGGACGCTGGCAGTTCCTGTTCACGCCGGGCACGTACACCGTCGACGCCCGCATCGGGTTCTACACCGCGATGTCCGGCGTGGGTCTCGACCCGACGGACGTGGACATCAAGGGCGGTGACTGGGTCGACGCCGAGTGGTTCGACATGAACGCCACGCAGAACTTCTGGCGCTCGGCGGAGAACCTCTCCTACACGCCGACCGGTGGCGTGGGCCGTTGGGCCACGTCGCAGGCCGCTCCCCTGCGTCGCATCCAGGTGAACGGCGACCTGCTGCTCGACTCCGGCCGCTACGGCTGGTCGTCCGGTGGCTACATCGCCGACACGAACGTCACCGGCTGGGTCAAGGGCTGGACGCAGCAGCAGTGGTTCACGCGTGACAGCTCGTTCGCCACCTGGGGCGGCGTCGTGTGGAACAACGTGTTCTCCGGCGTGCAGGGCGTCGTGGCCGACGGCGACCAGCCCGGCAAGCCGCGGGCGACCCTGCCGAACTCCTACGCCGCGTGGCCCAAGCCGCCGGTCACCGCCGTCGCCACCACGGGACCGATCGCGGAGAAGCCGTACCTGTACATGTCGAACACGACGGGCGACGTCAACGCCGCCTCGACGTGGTCGGTCTTCGTTCCCGGTGAGCGCAACGGCACCACCGGCACCACGTGGAAGGACAGCCACACGACGGGCACCTCGCTGCCGCTGAGCTCGTTCTTCGTCGTCAAGGCAGGTGCCACGGCCACCCAGGTCAACGCGGCCCTCGCGGCCGGCAAGAACGTCCTGTTCACGCCGGGCGTCTACCGGATGAACCAGACGATCGAGGTCACCAAGCCCGGCACGGTCGTGCTCGGCCTGGGCATGGCCACGATCATCCCGACCGGTGGTGGGTTCGGCATGCACGTCGCCGACGTCGACGGGGTCCGCCTCGCGGGTCTGCTGTTCGACGCCGCCGTCACCGAGTCCCCCGCGCTGCTCGTCGTCGGGGACAAGGACGTCCACAAGGACCACTCCGGCAACCCGATCGTGCTCAACGACGTGTTCATGCGCGTCGGCGGCCCGGTCGCCGGCAAGGTCAAGGCCGCGATGATCATCGACGCGGACGACACGATCGTCGACCACGTGTGGTCGTGGCGTGGCGACCACGGCGAGGGCATCGGCTGGGACAAGAACACGTCCGACTACGGCTTCGTCGTGAACGGTGACGACGTGTCGGCGTACGGCCTGTTCGTCGAGCACTACCAGAAGTACAACGTGTTCTGGAAGGGCGAGAACGGTCGCACGATCTTCTTCCAGAACGAGCTGCCGTACGACGTCCCCAACCAGGCGGCCTGGCAGAACGGCGCCACCCGCGGCTGGGCGGCGTACAAGGTGGCCAACTCGGTGACCCATCACGAGGCGTGGGGGCTGGGGTCGTACTCCAACTTCACCTCGGACACCGAGGCCGACGAGATCACGGTCGACAACGGCTTCGAGGTGCCGATCGCCCCGGGCGTGAAGCTGCACCACATGGCGACCGTGTCGCTCGGCGGCGAGGGCATCTTCGAGCACGTCATCAACGGTGTCGGCGACCGGCAGTACAAGTCGGAGACGATCCCGAGCTACGTCGCCGAGTACCCGGACGGTGAGAACGTCGGCGTCGCACCCCAGGTGCAGGCGGTCGACCCGGAGACGAACCCGGTGACCAAGCCGGCGACCGACCCGGGCACGGACCCGGGCACGGACCCCGGCACAGACCCGGGCACCGACCCCGGCACGGACCCGGGCACCGACCCTGGTACGGACCCGGGTACGGACCCGGGCACGGACCCCGGCACGGACCCCGGCACGGACCCGGGAACGGACCCGGAGACGGGCATCGCGGTGCACCTCTCGCTCTCGGCGGTGCCGGTCGGCGACAAGGTGACCGTGACGGTGACCGGACTCCAGCCGGGTGAGCAGGCCGAGGTGTGGCTGCACTCGACCCCCGTCCTCCTGGCGCGAGGCACCGCGGCAGCGGACGGGTCCTACAAGGTGACGGTGACCATCCCGACGAGCACGCCGGTCGGTGCCCACACCGTCGTCGTGCAGGCCGAGTCGGGCACCGCGTCCGCCGCGGTGCAGGTGCTGGCCGCCGACAAGGGCACGCTGGCCACCACCGGCGCTGCCGTGGCGGGGATCGCCCTGCTCGGCGCCCTCAGCGTCGCACTCGGGTCGGTCCTGCTCATGGCGAGGAGTCGTCGCCGGGCCTGACAAGACACAGCGGGGGCGGGCCGTCACTGACGGTCCGCCCCCGCTGTCGTTCCCGACCGACCGTGGGCGCCGTATCGTGGCGCGATGTCGGAGCCGACACCACCGCCGCTCGAGCACAGGCTGCGGAGGTCGGACTGGCCCGGCGCGATCCGGCCGGTCGGCACTTGACTCTCACGCCGTCCGCAGGGCTTCGGTGGGCGGGACCCGGGCGGCGCGCATCGCGGGATACAGCCCGACGAGCGAGCCGACGAGGAGGGCGCAGGCGAGCCCCGCCGCGACCGGGCGCCAGGGCACGGTCAGCGCCCAGCCCTGGGAGGCGGCGAACGCCCAGGTCAGCGCCACACCGAGGACTGCGCCGGCGAACCCGCCGAGCAGGGACAGCAGCACCGACTCGACGAGGAACTGGCTCCCGATCGAGCCGCGCGTCGCGCCGAGCGCCCGGCGGACACCGATCTCCCGACGCCGCTCCAGCACGGACACGACCATGACGTTCGCGATCCCCACTCCCCCGACCAGCAGCGCCACCGCCCCGAGCCCGAGGGCCAGCAGGGTGAAGGACCGGTTCGCGGCGTCCTGCGCCGCGAGCGCGTCGGACGGGCGGGACACCTGGACCTCGTCGGGTGCCGCGGGATCGGCCGTGCGGCCGAGGACCGCCCGCGTCGCGACCACCTGGTCGGGGTCCACGCGGACGTAGACACCCGACGCGGGCAGGCTGCCGTCGAAGAGCGCGTGGGCGACCGGGGTCCCGATCATCGCCGCCTCGTCGAGCTCGGACGCCAGGACGACCGGGTCGAGGATGCCGACGACCGTGTAGGGCCGGCCGTCGATCCACACGTCGACGCCGCCGTCGAGCGGGCCGACGGCGAGCCGCCGGGCGGCCGTGGAACCGAGCACGACCGCCGGGTACCGGGATGTCGCAATGTCGAGCCACCGCCCCTGCGCGAGGGTCGCCGCGACGGTCGACGGGAGGTCGAGGTCGACGGCGACGACCCCGACACCGCTCGTGTGACTCTCGGGCACCCGGTCGTTGCGACGCACGGTGGCGTCGACCTTGCGCACGGCGGCGACCGAGGTGACCGTCGGGACCCGGGCGATCATGGCGACGGACTCGTCGGGCAGCGTCGCGTCGTCGCCGAGCAGCCCCTGGCCCGGTGCGACCGTGAGCAGGTTGGTGCCCAACGAGTCCAGCTGCGCCTGCAGGTCCGCGCGCGACGACTCGGACAGCCCAAGGACCCCGACGAGCGCGGTGATCCCGATCGCCACCCCGAGCGCCGACAGCGCCGTCCGCCCCTTGCGGACGGTGAGCCCGCGGGCGCCGAGCCTCAGCCGGTCGCTGGGCGCCATGCGTCGCACGACGGCTGCGCCGGCGGTCATGGCTGCACCGCGCCGGTCAGGACGGGGCACGTGTCGTGCTCCACCCGCCCGTCACGCATCGACACCACGCGCGGCAGCCGGCCCGCGATGTGCTCGTCGTGCGTGACGACGACGATGGTCGCGCCCTCGTCGTGCAGCCGGTCGAACAGGTCGAGCACGGCCGCGCCGGAGGCCTGGTCGAGGTTGCCGGTGGGTTCGTCGGCGAGCAGGATCCCGGGTGCGTGGACCAGCGCCCGCGCGACCGCGACCCGCTGGGACTCGCCGCCCGACAGCTCGGCCGGCGTGTGGCCGGAACGGGCGCCGAGCCCGACACGGTCGAGCGCCTCGCGCGCCCGGCGCAACCGCTCGGGTCGGCGGACGCCCTGGTAGAGCAGCCCGTCGGCGACGTTCTCCAGCGCGGATCGCCCGTCGAGCAGGAAGAACTGCTGGAAGACGAAGCCGAGGTGCACGGCGCGGACCCGGGACAGGGCGGCGTCCGACATCGTCGTGACGTCGTCGCCGGCGAGCAGGACGCGGCCCGTCGTGGGCCGGTCCAGAGCACCCATGACGTTGAGCAGCGTCGACTTGCCTGAACCGGACGGCCCGACGACTGCGAGGTAGTCACCGGCCTCGATGCCCAGGTCCACGTCGTGCAGCACCGTGAGGGCCGCGGGGCCCGTGCCGTAGGTCTTGGCGACCCGCTGCAGGTCGAGGAGGGTCATGGCGTCACCACGACCTCGTCGCCCTCGACAATGCCGTCGCCCGACACCTCGACGGACGTCCCGGCGAACGCGCCCGCGGTGACGTGTACGTACTGGGTCGAACCGTCCGCGCGCACCTTCTCGAGGCCGTACCCGCCGCCCGAGAGCGCCACCAGCGCGGTGACCGGGACCTCGAGCACGTCGGTCGCGACGACCTGGTCGAGCGCCACCGGGACCGAGGCACCGTCGAGGAGTGCGCCGACAGTGTCGCCGGTCGCCGAGATCGAGACGGCGAGCTGCTGCTGGTCGTCGACCGTGACGATGTCGGCGGCCGTCACCGTGCCGTCCGTTCTCGACCCGTCGGGGAGGCTCAGGTGCGCGGTCGCGCCGACCGGGGCGAGCGCGGCCTGGCTCGTCCGCAGCGTGCACGACACGACCTGCTGCGGGGAGCCGACGCCCAGCACCGGCGTGCCGGGCTCGACCGGCGCCCCGAGGTCGGCGGTGTGCTCCGCGACCCGCAGGTCCTGCGGCGTGAACACGACCTCACCGAGCCGGACGGTGCCCGTCTGCGCCTCGCCGAGCGCCTTCTGCCAGCGCCGGACCGCGGCGGTCGTCGCCGCCGTCCAGTGCTGGTCGACGCTCAGCGCGACGGAGTACCCGAGGTCGACGAGCGCCTGCTCGAGCTGTTGCACGTCGGCGCCGTTCACGGACGACGGGCCGAGGTCGCGCCACGCGGGGAGCGTCCCCGTGAGGCGGACGACCGGGCGGGTGTCGACGACGTACAGGACCTGTCCCTGGCCGACGATCGAGCCGGCCGGGGCGAGGGCGGTGAGCGTTCCCTGCGTCCGCGCGTCGATCGAGGTCGTCGCGCCGTGACCCAGCTCGCAGGGGGTCGTCGTGCTGGCGACGAGGTCGGACCGGTCGACGGTCGCCGTGGCGCGGGGCGTCGACGACGAGGGGTCCGCCGACGGAGCGGCGGGCGCCCCGCACGCCGCAAGGAGGGCGACGAGTGCCGCCGGGACTGCCCGGCTGGGGTGTCGCATGGTCATCCCCCGTCCTTCGGGGGCTGGACGCCCGCGGCGTCGGCGCACGCCTTGAGGTCCTTCTCGAACTGCGGGTCACCCGGCTTCGGGTCCCCGGGAGCCGAGGTCGGACCCGCGTGGACACGCTGGCTGACCCGGCCGCCGTCGAAGACGGGGTCGGACACGTTCCACCCGCGGTCGCGCATGCACTGCGCCTGGTCGAGGAACGCCTGCTTCTGCTCCTCGGTCAGCGGCCGGCCGCCGTCCTGCGGCTCCATCAGCTGCTGCCACTTCGCGCAGGCACTGCGGGCCGCGTCCATCTGGGCCTGCGTCACCCCGCTGCCGTCGACGGTCAGGTGCCCGTCGACCGGGTCTGGGACGTCGACGCCGTGGTCACGCATGCACTGCGCGAACCGGAGCATCGCGTCGTGCGGATCGAGCGTGGCCTCCGGGGTGGCCGTGGCCGTGCCCTCCGGGAGCGCCGTGGGAGGCGGGTCCGACGAGCAGGCAGCGAGAAGCAGGACGCCCAGGACGGCGAGTGCGGTCACGACGCGGTTCACGATGACGCTCCTTGGGTGCGGTGGTCCAGGTGTCCTCAGCCCACCGCGACGTGCGTTCGGGCAACGTTGGCTCCGGGAGCCGCACCCGGCCGCGCGCTTACGCTGGCTGAACACGACGGGGCCGATGCTGCGCGGACGACCGGCATCGCGACGGAGGTGCACGTGAGGGTGCTCGTGGCCGAGGACGAGGACGTCATGGCCGACGCCCTAGCGCGCGGGCTGCGCCGTGCCGGGTACGCGACGGACGTCGCGTGCGACGGCGGGACGGCGCTCGAGCTCGCCGGCCTCAACCGGTACGACGTGGTGCTGCTCGACCGCGACCTGCCGGTGGTGCACGGCGACGACGTGTGCCGCGCCCTCGTCGCGGCCGGCTCCGCCGCGCGGATCCTGATGCTCACCGCCGCGGGCGGTCTGGACCAGAAGGTCGACGGCTTCGCGCTCGGTGCCGACGACTACCTCGCCAAGCCGTTCGCGTTCGCGGAGCTGCTCGCGCGGGTCCAGGCGCTCGCCCGTCGCACCGCCCCGGCGCAGCCTCCGGTGCTGGCTGCGGGCGACCTGCGCGTGGACGTCGCCCGCCGCACGGCGACGCGGGCGGACCGCCCGGTCGACCTCACGCTCAAGGAGTACGGGGTGCTCGTCGAGCTGGTTCGCTCCGGCGGGGCCGTCGTGTCCGCGGAGGACCTGCTCCAACGCGTCTGGGACGAGAACGCCGACCCGTTCACCAACGCCGTTCGAGTGACGATGGTGGGCCTGCGCCGCAAGCTGGGCGACCCACCCGTCATCGAGACGCTCCGGGGCTCCGGCTACCGGCTGGTCGTCCGGTGAGGCGTTCCCTGAGCGTCCGCTGGCGGCTCACGCTCTTCTACACCCTGGTGGTCGCCCTCTCCGGGGCCGTGCTGCTCGCACTCGTGTACGGCCTCGTCACCCAGTCCCCGGGCAACCAGTCCGCGGACGTGCACGTCGTGCCCGGGAGCGAGCAGGTGCACGTGCCGATGCAGGGTCCCGTCATCGCCCAGGTCCGCGAGGACGCCGTCGGGTCGACGATCGACCAGCTCGTCCGCAACTCGTGGCTGGCGCTCGTGCTGGTCACCGCCGCGTCGGTCGGGCTCGGCTGGCTCGTCGCGGGCCGGGTGCTGCGGCCGGTCCACACGATCACCACCCGAGCACAGGCCATCTCCGCGGACTCGCTCGACGAACGGATCGCGCTCGGCGGCCCCCGCGACGAGCTGCGCGAGCTCGCCGACACCTTCGACTCCCTGCTCGCCCGCGTCCAGCACACCGTGCGCTCCGAACGCCGCCTCGTCGCGACGATGTCCCACGAGCTGCGCACACCGCTCGCCAACCAGCAGGCCGCCCTCGACGTCGCGCTCGCCGACCCGGACGCCGACGCGGTCGAGCTCCGCGCGGCGGCGGCGACCGCCCTCGACCAGAGCCGTCGGGCGGCCCGCACCATCGACGCGCTGCTCGTGCTCGCCCGCGCGCAGTCCGGCGAGGCAGCCGGTCCACCCGTCGACGTCGACCTGACGGCTGCCCTCGCCGATGCGGTGGACCAGGTCCGCCGACCCGACGACGGCCTGACCTGGGACGTGCACCTCGACGAGGTGACCATCCCCGGCGAGCCCGTCCTGCTCGGCCGCGCGGTGGCCAACCTCGTGCAGAACGCCGCCCACCACAACATGCCCGACGGACTGGTCGCCGTGTCGCTGTCGTCGACTCCCGACGGTGCCCGGGTCGTCGTGGAGAACACCGGGCCGCTCGTCCCGGCAGACGCGGCGGCGGACCTGGTCCTGCCGTTCCGGAGGCGGGCCGACGACCGGACCGGCGCCGACGCCGGTGTGGGGCTGGGTCTGACGGTGGTGCGCGCGGTGACCGACCACCACGGCGGCCGGCTCGCGCTCAGCCCGCGCTCGGGCGGCGGCCTCGTCGTGGAGCTGGTCCTTCCCGCGCGGTGAGGACCAGCACCCAGGTCGCCACACGCCGTAGCACCCGGTCGCGCGTCGGTGCAGCATGGGAGCCATGGAGATCCAGCTGACCATGGTCGGGCTCGTGGTGAGCGACATGCCGACCGCGCTGCGCTTCTACCGGCTGCTCGGGCTGGACATCCCGGCAGGCGAGGACGACAAGCCGTTCGTGCTGCACCGGATGGGAAGCGGGGTGACGCTCTTCTTCGACACCGTGTTCACTGCTCGCCACGACGCCGGCCACGCCCGCCCCGCGCGCGGCAGCTACCAGACGCTCCTCGAGTTCTACCTCGGCGACGACGCGGCGGTCGACGCCACGTACGCCGAGCTCACCGCGGCCGGGTACCACGGCCGCATGGCGCCGGAGCAGACGAACGCGCCCTACGCGGCCATGGTCGACGACCCCGACGGCAACGTCGTCCTGCTCACGTCGGACGACGCCCTGACCACGCCGTAGCTCGGCTCGCAGACTGGGCAGCCCACCGCGCACGCAGCCCCGTCAGGGCGTCGCCGGCTCCCGCTCCTTCTTGGCTTCGTCGTCGTCGGAGGTGAACGAGTCGAGAACGATGCCGCTCGGGTAGCCGTCGCCCTTCCCAAACCGGTCCAAACTAGGCAGGGTTGCTGGTAGCCCGACCCCGACCGAGGAGCCCCCATGCCGATCGTTCGCCCGCGCCAAGGTGCCGCCGCCGTCGTCGCCGCCCTGGCCCTGGTTCTCACGAGCGCCGCCGCCGCCGACGCACACGGCAAGCCACCGAAGCCGCCGAAGCCCCCCAAGACGGTGGCCGTCAACCTCATCGCGTTCAACGACTTCCACGGGGCTATCGACCCACCCACAGGCAGCGGTGGACTGGTCAACGGCACACCGGCGGGCGGCGTCGAGTACCTCGCCACCGCGGTGAAGAAGCTGCGGGCCGAGCAGGAGCAGGAGTCGCCGTACAACTTCACCGTGGCCGCAGGCGACCTCGTGGGCGCGAGCCCGCTGGTCAGCGCGGCATTCCACGACGAGCCGACGGTCGACGAGATGAACTCCCTCGGCCTGGACGTGACGAGCGTCGGCAACCACGAGTTCGACGAGGGCGTGACGGAGCTCCTCCGGCTGCAGAACGGCGGCTGCCACCCGGTCGACGGCTGCCAGGACGGCGACGGGTTCAGCGGCGCCAACTACCCGATGCTGGCGGCCAACGTCGTCGACAAGACGACCAACCGTCCGATCCTCGCGCCGTACACGATCGAGAAGGTCGGCGGCGTGAAGGTGGCCTTCGTCGGGATGACGCTCGAGGGGACGGCGGGCATCGTGAACCCGGCCGGCATCACGAACGTCACCTTCCTCGACGAGGCGACCACGGCCAACCGCTACGCCCGCGAGCTGCGGCACAAGGGTGTGAAGTCGATCGTCCTGCTCCTGCACGAGGGCGGTCAGCAGAGCGGCCCGCCCCCGCTGGACCCGAGCGGCTGCACCGGATTCACGGGCGCCGTGACCGACATCGTGTCGCACCTGGACCCGGCGTACGGCGTGGTCGTGAGCGGTCACACGCACCGGTCCTACACCTGCGCGTTGCCGAACTCCTCCGGCGCGAGCACCGTCGTCACCAGTGCCGGGAGCAACGGCACCCTGTTGACGGACATCCACCTCACGCTCGACAAGCGGACCAAGCGGCTGGTCTCGGCCGACGCCCGCAACCTCATCGTCGAGAACGGCGTCAAGAACGCCGACGGGACCTGGCAGCAGTCCGCACCAGGCATCTACGTGCGCAACCCGGCGACGGTCGACGCCGACGCCCAGGTCATCGCCGACAAGTACCGCACCGCGGTCGCGCCGCTGGCCAACCGGATCGTCGGCTCGATCACTGCCGACATCACCCGGACGCCGAACACGGCGGGTGAGAGCGCGCTGGGCGACGTGATCGCCGACGGCATGGTCGCCTACACCGCGTCGGCAGGCGTCCAGCTCGCCCTGATGAACCCCGGCGGCATCCGTTCGGACCTGACCTTCGCGAACTCACCAGGTGGTGAGGCGGCGGGCCAGGTGACCTACGGCGAGGTGTTCACCGTGCAGCCGTTCAACAACCTGGTGGTCACGGTGACGCTCACCGGCGCCCAGCTCAAGGACGTCCTGGAGCAGCAGTTCGCCGGCTACGCCGGCCAGACGACGACGAAGATCCTGCAGGTGTCCGCGGGATTCACGTACACCTACTCGCCGTCCGCGGCCCTGGGCAGCCGGGTCAGCGACATCGCTCTGAACGGCACGCCGATCGACCCCACCGCGACGTACCGCGTGAGCACCAACGACTTCCTCGCCAACGGAGGAGACGGGTTCACCAAGCTCACCGCCGCCACCGACCGCACGACCGCACCCGGTTTCGACGTCGACTCTCTGGCGGCCTACCTGGGCACCGGTCCGAAGGGCCCGGGCCCGCAGAACCGGATCACGGGTGGTCCCGTGCCGACCCCCTGAGGAGCTGACGGGACCGCCCCGTCGATCGACGCCGTGCTGACGTACGGCGGGTGAACGCCGACGAGAGGTCCGTGCCATGGTCGACGCTGCGCTGCGCCGCACCGCTCATCTGCAGACGGTCGTCGAGTTCGACATGGGGTCGAACCCGGCAGACGCGCCCGAGCTGGGCGAGCGGACTGCGCACGTGCGCCGCATCCTGGGCATCTCGGGTGCCGTCCTGATGGCCGGGGCGATCGGGGTCGGTGTCGCGAGCGGCCCGGAGCGGACGAGCGAGGGGACGGAGGTCGAGCGTCCCGCCGCGCAGGTGTCCCCGTGCCGTCCCGTGGGCGCACCGCCGCCGGGTCCCGACGAGCCGCGCGCGTGGTGCTCGTGGCCCGTCCCGGCGTCGGCGTCGGACGAGATCGCCATGCGGGAGGCCAGCGATGCCGCGGTCGCACGCGCTCGAGCGTTCTCCGAGAAGCTCAGCGTTCACGACCGACAGACGGCACCGAGCACTCAGGTCATGTCGCCGGTGCTGGGGTCGGCGCCCGTCGGGCCGTAGCGCAGCTGGACTGCACCCGCACTCCCCGCCACGGGCGGCTCGAGCAGCCTGAACCCGGACGGCCGCGAACCCTCAGGGAAGACCTTCTTGCCCTGACCGAGGACGATCGGATAGACCCAGAGCGTCAGCACGTCGAACAGTCGCTCGGTGAGCAGCGTCTGGACGAGGTCGACACTGCCGATGACGTGGGTGCTCTCATGGCGGTCCCGCACCGCCTCGACCTCCGCGACGAGATCCGGGCCGAGCTGGCTGGACCCGGACCACTGCAGGTCCGGCGTCCCACGACTGGCGACGTACTTGGGCACCGTGTTGAGCTGCTGGGCGATGTCGTTCTCCTGGTGCGGCCAGTACCCGGCGAAGATGTCGTAGGTCCGGCGCCCGAGCAGGAGCGCGTCCATGCTCGCGATGCCCGCACCCACCGAGCGACCGACCTCGTCGTCGAACAGCGGCGCCTGCCAGCCGCCGAAAGGGAAGCCGCCGGACGGGTCCTCCTCCGGGCCGCCGGGCGCCTGCGCGACGCCGTCCAGGGTGACGAACAGGTCGATGTACAGGCGGCCCATGGTTGCTCCTCGCCCAGCTCAGAACGCGGAGATCACCGCCACCGACAGCGGCACGTTGATCCCGCCGGGGACGTAGGCCGCCCCCCACGGTGGCCGTTCGTACCGGACGACGCCGGGGCGCTCCGGCTCGACCAGGTAGCCGGTCCAGCCGGCACCGTCCCAGTAGCGCAGGCGCGAGGGCTGCTGCGGATCCGGGTACCAGTCGGCCGGGGCTGTGGGCACACCTTCACGGTACAGCGCGAGTGGTCCGACGGCACGACCCCGGCACAGGATGCGCGACTCGGTGCGTTCACCGGCTCGGTCAGCCGCCGAGGACGACCTTCCACGTCTTCGGGCCGACGATCCCGTCGACTGTCAGGCCGTGCGCCTTCTGGAACCCCTTGACCGCGGCCTGCGTGCGAGGCCCGAACACGGAGTCCACCGTGACGCCGACGTGCGCCTGGACGATCGCGACGTCGGCGCCCCTGTCACCCCGGCGGACCGTGGGCCGACCAGTCGAGGTGCCCTCGGTGCGAGCCGGCTGACCTGCGCTGAGCTGGAGCATGACGGCCCAGGTCCGGGGTCCGACGATGCCGTCCGGGACCAGACCCCAGGGACGCTGGAAGGCGATGACAGCCGCCCGGGTCCGCGGTCCGAAGATGCCGTCGACGTCGGCGTGGACGATCTGCTGGATCAGCGCGACCACGTCGCCGCGGGCACCGGCTCGGATCCCGGCGCGGATGACGGCGGGCGGGACCGCGGACGCCTGCGTCTGGAGCGTCGGCCGCGTGGGCACAGCCGGCGGGGACGCGATCGGAGGGGCGGGTTTCGGAGGGGCGGGGGTTGGAGGGGTGGGGCTGGGAGCGTCGACGAGACCGTCGGGGAGCCCGACGTGGAACGTGACCCACTGGTAGCCGGGGATCCCCGCGGCGTTGAGCGTGCGGAAGAACAGCGAGTGGTCGCCCTTCGCCTGATGCGTCAGGACGACCCTGCCGCCGCTGACTGGGGTGAAGGGGTCGCCGACGTTCGCGATCCACTCGGTGGCCGAGCCGGGCTCGTCCGCCACCACGAGCGTCACCGTGGTGGCGAGCGTGTACGAGCCGTCGACGAGCTGAGGAACGGTGACCGACAGGGCGGCCGGCGCGACGACCGTCCAGCTGAACGACGACCTGTTGACCCCACCCTCGGAGTCCGTGCCGGTGACCGACAGCGTGTGCCGGCCGAGCCTGAGGCCATCGAAGACGTACTCGAACCTGCCGTCGGCAAGCTTGACGTGGCGACCGTCGAGGGTGCCTTCGAGCGCGGACCGGTCGATGTCGCGGTACACCGAGACCGGGATCGTCACGCTCGTGGAGGCCGTCAGGTTGCCGGGCGCGAACGGCCGGCCCTCGTCCTCGTACCCGAACATCGAGATGGTGGGCAGCGTCTGGTCGATGCGGAACGTCGTCGACGTCGCGAACTGGTCACCCTCGAGGTCGACGGCCTCCACCCGGACCGTGTGCTCGCCGTCGCCCAGCGCCGCGAGCGTGTACGGACCGAAGCCCGGGGCCCACGGGACAGCGACCTCGCTCTCGTCGACGAAGACGTTGGCTGACCGCAACGGCTCGGTCAGGCCGGCCAACCTGAGCGTGGGGGTCGGGTCGTTCGTCCATCCCATGACCCCGGCGATGGTGAAGGTCGGCAGGGTGCCGGGAGCCGCGGAGGCCACCGTCGCGCAGCTCAGCGTCAGCGCGACGGTCACGGGCAGGGTCAGCAGGGCAAAGGTGCGGGCACGGGTCAGGTCGAGAGGCCTCATACAGCGGCTATCGGCACACAGGGACCGGATCTGAACAAGTGTCCAGGTCGAAGTACCGATCTCAGGATTCTCTGGTCGCCGTGCTCGGTGCTGCGCCGACCTCGGGTTGACCCGCCAAGGTCGTCGCGGCCCACGACGAGAGAGCACCAGGGCGTCGGCCGACGGCGAGCCGGGCACCGCCGAGTACACGTTGAGCTGCAGCCCGGGGTCGGCCGGCAGCACGAGGGCCTCGTAGTCGAGCTCGATGAGGCCGACGACCGGGTGGTGGAACGCCTTGGTCCCGGAGCGGTGGTAACGGACGTCGTGCGAGGCCCACAGGCGGCGGAAGTCCTCGCTGCGGGTGGACAGCTCCCCGACGAGGTCGGTCAGGCGCTTGTCGTAGGGGTTGCGGCCGGCCTCGGCGCGCAGGATCGCGACGGCGTCGTGCGCGATGCGGTCCGCCTTCTCCCCCCAGAATTCCCGCGCGGCGTCCGGGTCGAGGAACTGGAAGCGGGCGGTGTTGACCGGGCGCCCGGGCGCTCGCTGCGGCGAGTCGTAGAGCGGTGCGTACAGGGCGCGCCCGAGCAGGTTCGCACCGAGGACGTCCAGCCGTCCGTTGCGCACGAACGCCGGTGCACCTTCGAGGCTGTCCAGGATGCGCTGCACGACGGGTCGCAGGACGGGCGTCGGCGCCCTCCGGGCACGCGACCGGGCGGTGCCCGAGGCATTGGCCGTACGGGCGAGGTCGAACAGGTGACCGCGCTCGGCCTCGTCGAGCTGCAAGGCCTCGGCGAGGGCTTCGAGGACCTCCTCGGAGACCCCCGAGAGGTTCCCGCGTTCCATCCGCGTGTAGTAGTCGATGCTCACGCCGGCGAGCATCGAGACCTCCTCGCGGCGCAGCCCCGGCACCCGCCGGTTGCCGCCGTAGGCCGCCAGTCCGGCGCGCTCGGGCGTGATCCGCCCGCGGCGCGTCATCAGGAACTCCCGGGTCTCGGCGATCAGGTCCATACCGTCGACCGTACTTTCGGTCGCCGGTCACCGGCAGGTTCTGTCGTTACCCGGTAACGGCAGACCCTCCCAGGAGCCTCGGCCGGTTCGTAGCGTGGAGGTCATGACGATCCCCACGCTCACCCTGAGCAACGACCTGACCATGCCGGCCCTCGGCTTCGGGGTGTTTCAGACCCCACCCGCCGAGACGGTGGCCGCCGTGCGCTGCGCCCTGCAGGTCGGCTACCGGCACATCGACACCGCCGCCGCGTACGGGAACGAGCGCGAGGTCGGCCAGGCGATCCGCGAGTCCGGGCTGGGGCGCGACGAGATCTTCGTCGAGACCAAGGTCTGGATCAGCGACTACGGGTACGAGTCGACGCTCCACGCGTTCGACACGTCGGCTGCCAAGCTGCGCGTGGACACGATCGACCTGCTGATCCTGCACCAGGCGCTGCCCAGCCGGTTCGACCTGACGATCGAGGCCTACCGGGCGCTGGAGACCTTGCTGGCGGACGGGAAGGTCCGCGCGATCGGGGTGTCGAACTTCATGCCTGACCACCTCGCCGACCTGCTCGCCGCGACGACCGTGGTGCCAGCCGTCAACCAGGTCGAGGTCCACCCGTACTTCCGCCAGCCGGGCGTCCTCGCCGCCGACGCGGAGCACGGCATCGTCTCGCAGGCGTGGTCCCCCATCGGCGGCATCACCTTCTACCGCGACTCCGGACACACGTCGACACTCCAGGACCCGACGATCACCGCCATCGCGGCAGCCCACGGCAAGACGCCGGCGCAGGTGATGCTCGGCTGGCACCTGCAGCAGGGCCGCTCCGCGATCCCCAAGTCCGTCACCCCCGCACGCATCGCGGAGAACTTCGACGTCGCAGACGTCCAGCTCACGGCCGACGAGCTCGCCGCGATCGACGCCCTGGACACCGGTCACCGCGGGGGACCCGAGCCCGAGGCCATGACCCTCGAGGCCTTCGGCCGCCCCATCCCCGAGGCCTGACGTGCGAAGGAGCGCCGACATGACTACCTGGGACCCGTCCGACCTGGCCGCCATCGAGGGTGACGACGAGCTGCGAGTCGCCGCCCGACGGCCGGACGGGACGGTGCGCCCGTCGACGATCGTGTGGCACGTCGTCGTCGACGGCAGCCCGTTCATCCGCTCCGTACGAGGCGAGGACGGTGCGTGGTACCGGGCGGTCCGACGCACGGGCACGGGCACCATCGACGCCGGCGGCGTCCACGCCGACGTCACGTTCACCCGGGACGAGACGCACGACGAGGCGATCGACCGCGCCTACCGCAGCAAGTACGGCAACGGCTCGCCGGTGCGGGCCATCACGAGCGAGACCGCGACGGCCACCACCCTGCGCATCGACCGGCTCTGACACGCGCGGGACGCCCGGGCGCACCCGGGCGTCGGCCACACCCGGCCGCAGGTCGGCTGCAACCGCGCCACCAGCAATTCGCAAGGAGAGCGCGGCACGCTCGTCGCAACCCGGACGGACCGGATGTATCAGGCCGCTCGGCCCGGGGGTCTGACAGAGCGGCCACCCGCCGTCCACCCACCGTTGCGAAGCCGGAGAGCACACGTCATGAGCAAGGTCCTGTTCACCCTCTCGCCGATCACCGGGCACGTGCGACCCGCACTGCCGGTCGTGCGGGCCCTCGTCGACGCCGGCCACGACGTCGACGTCTACACCGGGAGCAAGTTCGCCGACGCCGTCCGGGCGACCGGCGCGCGGTACGTCCCGATGACCCTCGGTCGCGACGAGGACGACGCCGAGGTCACCGCCTGGAGCGACGCGAACGGCGCCCCCGGGCCGGGCCTGCGCCGGTTGCGCTGGGAGATCGTGCACCTGTTCGTGCGGACCGTGCCCGCGTACGTCGAGGACGTCTCCGCCTACCTCTCCGCCGAGCAGCCCGACGTCGTCGTGGTGGAGAGCGCGTTCGTCGCCGGGGCGCTCGCCGCCCGTCGGCACGGCGTCCCGTCGGTCCAGCTGTCCGTCCTCCCCCTGCAGCTGTCGGGCCGCGACGTCCCGCCCTTCGGGCCCGGCCTGCAGCCGCCGCGCCACGCGCTCGACCGTCTCGCCCACCGGGCGCTGACCCTCCTGATCCAGAAGGTCGTCTTCCGGGAAGCCCAGCGCGAGGCGCAGCTCGTGGCCGCGCAGGTCGGCGCCGGACACCTGGACGTCTTCTTCTTCGACTGGGTCGGCACCCTCGCCGACAGGCTCCTGCAGGCCTCGGTTCCCGGGTTCGAGTACCCGCGCCTGGAGCCGCACCCCGAGCTCGAGTTCGTCGGCCAGATCACGCCGCGCGGCGTGGACGCGTTCGACGAGCCGGCGTGGTGGTCGGACGTGCTGGCGGCCCGCGAGGGCGGCCGGCCCGTCGTGCTGGTCACGCAGGGAACCATCGCCACCGACCCCGACCGGCTGCTGCGACCGACCCTGGAGGCTCTGGCCGACCAGGACGTGCTCGTCGTCGCGACGACGGCGGTCGGAGAGCCCGACGAGATCCTGCCGGACCGGCCGGCGAACGTGCGCGCCGCGCGGTTCGTACCGTTCGAGCACCTGCTGCCGCTCGTCGACGTGCTGGTGACCAACGGCGGCTTCGGCGGCGTCCAGCAGGCGCTGGCGCACGGGGTCCCGCTCGTCGTCGCAGGCCGGACCGAGGACAAGGCCGAGGTCACCGCACGGGTCGTCTGGTCGGGCACCGGGGTCGGGGTCCGCACCGACCCGCAGGACATGGCCACAGCGGCCGCCGTCCGCGCCGGTGTGCTTCAGGTGCTCGCCGACCCGTCGTACCGCAGCCGTGCGGCCGAGCTGGCCGCGGAGTACGCGCGCTACGACGCGGTCGCCCGGACGGTCGAGGTCGTCGAGGAGCTGGCGCGGGAGCGCGCGACGGTGTGACGACTGCAGGCCCGTCAGCGTCAGAGCCTCGTGCGACGGTTCTGGGCATAGGTAAGACGTCGGTGAGGCTGGCTCGGGCGCACGGCAGCCTGAGCACGAGCCACCCTGCACGACCGGACGTACCCCGCTCGGCCGACACTCGATGTCGGCCGAGCGGGGTCTCCTGTGCTGACGCGGGCTCTGGTCAGTGGACCTTGGCCGCGACGATCGACGCGTCCGGACCGAAGACGTTGGTCGAGATGTACAGGCGACCGTTCTCCCACTCGATCCCGGCCGGCTGCGTGAACGCCCCGAGCGGGGTCACCGTCCCGTTGCGGCTGATCGTCGAGACCTGGTTGCCGAAGAGCTCCGCGACGAACACGGTGCCGTTGGGCGAGACGGCCACACCGGTCGCCCCGGCCAGGCCGGTCGCCAGGAGCCGGACCGCACCGGTGCGCGGGTTGACCTTGTAGACGGAGCCGAGGTTGCCCAGGCTCCCGTCCTCCGGGCCGCCGGGCAGCGAGGAGACGTACAGCCAGCCGTCGGGACCGAGCTCGACGTCGGTCGGGACCGGTTCGAGGTTGACCGTGGCACCGACGACGCAGTCGGGCAGCCCGAACGCCCCGGCCAGCTCCGCAGTCGCGGTGAACGACGACGGCGGCAGGACCGCGACCGTGCGGACCGTGCCGCGCCGATCGACGGACAGGACGTCGTTGCCACCCGCATCGGCGACGTACGTGATCCCGGGCAGCATGAGCGACCCGTACCCGTGCGAGTCGACCCCACCAGGCGCAGGTGCGACGAACGGCGGCACCACGCAGTCGGGCGCGAGCCCCTGGAACCCGTAGGAGTTGACCGCGTCCGGGTTGTTCGCCTGCTCGAAGGCCAGCAGGTCGGCGACCTGGGTGACCGTCCCGTTCGGCGAGCGACGCATCAGCAGCGAGGACGAGACCGACTCTTCGTCACCGGCGCGGGTCGCGAACGTGGCGTAGCCGAACAGGGACGACACGGCGTCGAGACCCGTTCCGGGCGGCTCCTCGACCAGGGTCCTCGGCGCCTGCCCAGGCTTGATGGACAACAGGAGGCTCGGGACGTCTGGCGCTGGCGATGACTGCCCGACGACCAGCCTGCCCCACGGGTCGACGTCGAACGTCAGCGGACTGATGAGGTGCTCGGCGACCGTGGTCGTCGACTTCAGGACCGGTGGCTTGCCGTGGCCGTGGCCGTGGCCGGCGTGCCAGTGCTTCGACATGGTGCCGATGCCGTGGCGACCCCAGTCGCCCTGTCCGTGCGCGGAGGCGGGGATCGATCCGGCGACGAGCAACCCTGCTGTCGCCGCGACGATCCCCAGAGTACGCAGACGCATCTCCAGAACCTTTCGCTCAGTCGGTTGGCACCCTTGGGCGCCTCAGCCCGACAAGCCCGACAAACTGGACATCTGACTATGCCGCCGCTGTGCGATTCCTGTACAGGGTCGTCGGCGTGCTGAGATCCCTTCACCGCGAGATCGAGTGGGGCGACAGCCGACGGCGCCTCGTCCTCCAGGCGCCGGACGCTGCCCGGGGTGCGTGGTTGGAGCGCGAGACCTCTTCGTCACCCGCACGAGTGGCATAACGTGCGATTCCGGGTGAAACGAAACATCTTGGACACATTCGACGGGTGGGTCCTGCGAAGGTTCGGTCGGCGAAGCAATGATCTCGAACCTGTATCTGGTCGCCTGGGTTCGAAGGAGCCAGTGGCGAACCCGGCGCTGTGCATGTGATCCCCGATGCACTCGACTCGATGCTGGGAGCAGCCCCATGAGCACGATCCCTCGCCGTACCCTCGCCGTCCTCGGCGCCACTGTCCTCATCGTCACCGGCGCTGGTGCAGCGCAGGCCTCGGTGGCATCGTCCGGCACCGGCTTCGTCGGAAAGGGCGACGTGCAGTCGGCCCTCGGCTGGAACAACGCCAAGCTCCAGGACAACGCGGAGAAGCTGACGTTCACCACCAAGCAGGCGGCGGCACAGGGTTACGCCCAGGCCCTGTCCCAGGCAGCGGAGCAGGCTGGCACGCAGACGGCCAGCCAGACCGGCTCGCAGACCGGCACGCAGTCCGCCAGCCTGACGACGACCGAGCTGTTGTCCTGCAGGAAGACCAACGGTGCCGTCGCGCAGCAGTCCCGCACCGGCGTCAAGTCCGGCGTCCGCTCGGACACCCGGGAGGCGACGGTCACCGACACCCGCGAGGCCAGCCGTGACGCCTTCCACACCGGGAGCCGGACCGGCTCTCGGGCGGGGACGCTCGTCGGGTTCCTCAACAGCAACGTCGCGTACGAGGCCCGCAAGTCCAACCAGTTCACGGGCTTCAACCTC
The DNA here is from genome assembly GCF_000426185.1 of Cellulomonas sp. URHD0024. GTDB lineage: Bacteria > Actinomycetota > Actinomycetes > Actinomycetales > Cellulomonadaceae > Cellulomonas. The sequence goes on along the minus strand of NZ_AUEW01000015.1, from coordinate 45,404 downwards.
ACTGGCTTCCAGCCGGGCAGCCCGTCGTTCAGCGCGTCCGGACCGGTGCAGTGGGGTGCGGACGCCTTCGGGGACTGGTCCTTCGGTGACTGGGTCCCCGCTGGTGACTACGCCTTCCCGGAGTACGTCTTCGGTGAGTACGAGTTCGAGGCATGGTCCCTGTCGGACGCCGTCTGGGGCAACTGGGACACCGACAACACCAACCAGGAGCCGGACGTCTGCCTGAACAGCAGCGGCAACGTGAACGCCAACGTCGACCCCGCGTCACTGGTCCACATCTTCACCGACGGCCCGCTCGTCGAGTCGGCGGTGCAGTCTGGCGCGGTACGAAGCGGCGCGATCGTCGAGGGTGAGGTCGTCCCGGGCCTCATCTCCGAAGCCCCGATCCAGTCGGGCCCGGCCGTTCCGGGAGCCGTCGGTGCCACCGGTCCTGCGCAGCTCTTCGTGAACGGTGTGCTGTTGCCGAGCATCGCCTGATCCACGACGACGAGGGACGCACCCGCACGGGTGCGTCCCTCGTTGCGTGCCCTGCTGACGTCGCGCCTTGACTGTGCTCGTGAGACGGCGGCCGCACCGCCTGGACGATCAGCCGGCCATCTGCTCGTAGGTGCCGATGAGGCCGACGAACTCCGATCGCAAGCCGTAGGGATCTTTGCCGAGCGCGGCTTGGGCGCGTTCCCGTGCCCGGGCCGGGTCGGCACCCTCGGCGTCCTGCGAGCCGGTCACCGCCAGTCCGAACTCCACGACGGCGGACGCGAACCTGAAGTCTGTCGAGGGACGGTCGGTGTAGTCGCCGGCTCCGGCGGGGAAGACGACCTCGGTGCTGGCCGTGGCGCCCGGGTGCTTGTAGCGCACGTGCACGGTCAGGAAGTCGCTGGAGCCCCCGGCTTCGACGTCCTGATAGTCCAGGTCGTCCTTCGTCGAGTCGCCTCGAGCCGGAACCAGCTCGTAGAACGCGGTGACCGAGTGCCCGGCGCCGACGTCGCCGGCGTCCTTGGCGTCGTCGGCGAACTCCTCGTCCTCGAGGCGGCGGTTGTCGTAGCCCAGCAGCCGGTACTCGGCAACGGTCGCGGGGTTGAACTCGACCTGGACCTTGAGGTCCTGGGCGACGACGAACATCGTCGACTCGAACTCGTCCACCAGGACCTTGCGCGCCTCGTCGATCGTGTCGATGTAGGCGTAGTTGCCGTTGCCGTGGTCGGCGATGGCTTCCATCGTGTTGTCCTTGAGGTTTCCCATCCCGAAGCCGAGCACCGAGATGTAGACCCCCGACCGGGCGTGGTCCTCGATCAGCTCGGTGAGCTGCTCGGGGGTGGACGGTCCGACGTTGAAGTCACCATCGGTCGCCAGGACGACCCGGTTGTTCCCACCCTCGACGAAGTTCCTCGCCGCCAGCTCGTACGCGGTCTGGAGCCCCTGCGCACCGCCGGTCGAGCCTCCGGCCTGCAGCCCCCTCAAGATCCTCACCAGCTCGCCGTGGTGGTCACCCGACACGGAGTCGGCGAGCACCTCGTCGCTGCCGGCGTAGGTCACGATCGAGACGGTGTCGTCCTCGTCGAGCTGGTCGACCAACAACGCGAACGAGTCGGCGAGCAGGGGCAGCTTGTCGGGTGCGTTCATCGAGCCGGACACATCGAGCAGGAAGACGATGTTGTTGCCGCGGCTCGTCGACTTCTCCGCCGTGGCCTGCACACCGATCATCGCCAGCTGGTGGTCCGGCGCCCAGGGCGCGTCCGAGATCTGCGTCGTGACGGTGAACGGGTCTGCCGCACTCGGCTCCGGGCTCGGGTAGTCGTAGTCGAAGTAGTTGACCAGCTCCTCGATCCGGACCCCGTCCGGCGCCATGCCGGAGCGCAGCTGGCGACGCAGGTTGCTGTACGACGCGGTGTCGACGTCCGAGGCGAACGTCGACAACGGGCTCGTCGTCACGTCCTGGAAGGACTGCTCCGGCGAGTCGTCGTACTCCTCCTGATCGTCCACCGGGGCCTGCCGCCAGTCCTGAGGGGCGACGGCTCCGTCGTGGGCACTGTCCGGCCCGAAGGAGTCGTCGCCGCCCTCCGCACTGCAGGCGCCGAGCGCGCCGACGACAGCAACCGCAGCAAATGCAGCGACCACACGGGTCGTCGCCTTTGTCCGAATCGTCGCGCGGGGACGCCCCGTCGAGGCACCCAGGGCGCCCTTGAATGGCGAGACGCGCATCATTTCCTCCATTGTTCGAGGATTGAAGCGTGGCGGTTGGCACGGCCCGGGACCAGCACGAGACGGTCACGCAGACATCCCGTTCGGATAACGAGCATCGCGCTTGGCAACAATGAGGTCTCGAAACGTGCAGAACTCCGATGACCAGTGAGTTCGTCGTCTGCTCGGCCCGGCGCCTGCGACGATCAGCGCACCCCGGAGCCGATCGACGAATATCTCGGGCTCGTCGCACTCCGTACGCCGGGGGCAAACACTCCACGTGCGAGTGAACATTCCCCAACGGCCCACGGGCATCCCGCGTTGCTGCTACAAATCGGTCTGCATCATTCTGAAGAAGAGTGTCACTGGTGACACACTGGTCGGAGTTTCAAGTCAGGCCTTCCGCGACTGATGGGAGTGACCATGCCAGTCGAGCGGGGCGCGCCGAAAGCGGCAGCTCTCCTGATGCTGGCTGCGGTCGCCGGCAACGTGGCGTTGGTCGTGTTGAGCGTCGTGCTGCCGGTTGTCACCGTGCCGAACGGTCAGGTGGGCTGGCAGCCGCGCGAGACTCTCGTCGAGCACTACGGCTGGCGTGGCATCCTTCCGGCCGTCGGGCTGCTCGTGGCCACCCTCGTCGTGGCGCTGCTGCTGTGGTCGCACAGTTGGGCCGCGATCATCGCAGCGCGCGTGCTGGCTTCGCTCGTCCTGGTGGCAACACTCGTCTCGGTCGTCGCCTTCCACCGTGTCGGCTTCCTGACGGTGCCGGTTGGCGGGCTGCTGCTGGCCGCTGCACTGACCGCTGAGCCGGCTGCGCGCACACCAGCCTCCGCGGTCATCTGAACCGCCCCACGGCAACACAGTGGCCTGACGAGACAGCGCAGGTGCGCTGTCGTTCATCGATCTGGCGCCGCCGACGATGAACCCGACGGGATGCTGCCTCGTGGTCCGAAGGGAGGGCTGTGCGCCGACGCCGGCCCCGGACAGTCCAGGAGGCCTCACCCATGTCTGCCAGATCGACCTTCATCGGAGCTTCACTCTCGGCGGCGGTCCTCGTGCTGGCCGTCGCAGGCCCGGCGGCCGCGCACGACGACCACCACCACGACCACGACGGGCACCACTCCACGTTCCAGCAGGTGAAGCTCGTCGCCGATCTTCCTGGTGTCGCGGCGACCACCGACCCCGATCTCGTGAACCCCTGGGGACTGTCTCGCGGGCCCAACACCCCGGTGTGGGTGTCCGACAACGGGACCGACGTGACGACGGTCTACCGGACCGACGTCGCGGGTAGCCCCGTGACGAAGGCGCTCAGCGTCGCGATCCCCGGCGGCGCGCCGACCGGGCAGGTGTTCAACGACACGACCTCGTTCGTCGTGCCCGGGACCGGCAACCCGGCGCGGTTCATCTTCGTCGGCGAGGACGGCGACCTGTCCGCATGGAACGGCGGAGCGTCCGCCATCGCCGTCGGGCACGTCGACGGCGCGATCTACAAGGGCCTCGCACTGGTCCACGCGTCGTCCGGGCCGCTCCTGCTCGCCGCCAACTTCCACGACAACCGGATCGACGTGTTCGACGGGTCGTTCACGGGTGTTCCGACGGCGCCCTGGATGTTCCACGACCGGTACCTGCCCAAGGGCTACGCGCCGTTCAACGTCGCCGAGATCAACGGCAAGGTCTTCGTGACGTACGCGAAGCAGGATGCGGCCGGTGAGGACGACGTCGCCGGCCGGGGCCACGGGTTCGTCGACGTGTACTCCGACGCCGGCCGGTTCGTGCAGCGCTTCGCCACGCGCGGTGCGCTCGACTCACCGTGGGGGCTGGCGGTCGCACCCGCGTCGTTCGGCAGCTTTGCCGGCGACCTGCTGATCGGCAACTTCGGAGACGGTCGCATCCACGCCTTCGACCTGTGGAGCGGGCACCCGCGGGGCACGCTGAGGGCCAGCGACGGGCGCCCCCTGGCGATCGAGGGCCTGTGGGGACTGATGGTCGGTGATGCCGTGGCCGGCGGCGCCGACTCCGTGTGGTTCAGTGCCGGACCGGGCGACGAGGAGCACGGTCTGCTCGGCCTGGTGAAGGCCGCCCCGCCGCATCACCACGGATGGTGACGCTGGCTCGACGGCCCTGCAGCGGCTGATTCGTGGAGCGTCCGTCGTGCGCGACGCGCGGCGGACGCTTCACGGCGGGGCGCGACGAGCAATGCGTCGACCTTCCCCAGACCGGCACCCGCCGAGCTGCCTCAGGTGAGCCCTCACCTCGTCGCAAAGGGGATCACTTTCGTCTCCTGTTGCGAACGGCGTCGATGGTCAAGCCGACGACGGCCGCCACAACGACAACGGCGATCACGCCCCACATGCCGCCCGTCTCACCGATGGTGACCACCGTGGCTACCTCCTGCGAGGTCAACGCTCCTGCCGCGACGCCATCGTCACTCCGTCCCCCGCCACGAGGTCAGAACTCGCGTTTCGCGATCCCGAAGGTCAGCGGATGTTGTCGCTCGCACCCGTGGCGCGCACGGCGCCCCGGCGACGGGTGGAGGTGAGGGGATCGGCGACGTCCTCGAGGGACTTGCGCTCCACGTCGACCCCGATGAACCACGCCACCAGGCCGCCCGTCAGCATGAAGGCGGCTCCGGCAGCCGGTCCAGCCGCGTCGGGATCATTCCGCGCACCGCCTGCGGCGGCGCTGTGGGTGCACTCATCTCGGTCCCTCGCTCTCGCGCGTCGGGCCGGTCCGCGGGAGGTCGCCGAAGGGAGCTGCAGCCATGCCGGGATCCTCTCCGTCGAGGCGTCGAACGGGACCGGCTGCTGCAGTCATGTGTGGGAAAAACGGTGTCATCCGGTCCGCGCGAGCGCATCCCGAGCCGAGGAGGCGTGCGCCCGTCAGCTGGACGGGCGCACGTCCTCCAGGTCAGCCGCCAGGCAGGAACACCGAGCGGATGTTCTCGTCGGCCTTCTCCTTGAACATCGTGTAGCCCTGGGGCCCCTCGCTGAGCGGCATCGTGTGGGTGGCCAGGTGCTCCGTCACCAGCTCGCCGCGCTCCATGCGCTCGAGCAGCATCGGGATGTAGCGGTGGCCGTGCTGCTGGGCGCTGCGCAGGGTGAGGCCCTTGTTCATCACGGCCCCCAGCGGGAACTTGTCGACGAGACCCGCGAACACCCCGAGCACGAACACCGTGCCGCCCTTGCGGCAGTTGTAGATCGCCTGACGCACGGCGGTCGGCCGGTCCGTCTGCATCCGCAGCTGCTGCTTGACCTGGTCGTACCCGAAGGCCACCGACGGGCTGTGTGCCTCCATGCCGACCGCCTCGATGCACACGTCCGGACCACGCCCGCCCGTCCGTTCACGCAGCTCCTCGACGATCGTCGTCTGCTCGTAGTTGAGCGTCTCGCAGCCGATGTGCTGTGCGGTGGAGCGCAGGCGGTAGTCGAACCGGTCGATGACGACGACCTCGTCCGCGCCGAGGAGCATCGCCGCGCGCGCCGCCATCTGTCCGACGGCCCCGGCACCCCAGACGGCCACGACGTCCCCTGGCCGGACGTTGCCCAGGTCGGCGCCCATCCAGCCGGTCGGGGCGGAGTCGGACGCGAACAGCGCGCGCTCGTCGCTGACCCCGTCGGGCACCCGGAATGCGCCGATGTCCGCGTACGGCACGCGGATGTAGTCCGCGTGGCTGCCGCCGAAGCCACCCATCGCGTGCGAGTACCCATAGCACCCGCCAGGGTTGGCGCCCCACAGCGACTCCGTGATCCCGGGGTTGGTGTTGCCGTTGTCGCAGCAGGAGTACAGCTCGTTGCGGCAGTACCAGCACCGTCCGCAGGAGACGAACGAGCACACCACGACGCGGTCGCCCACGGAGTGCCGGCGCACGTCGGGACCGACCTCCACCACCTCGCCGACGAACTCGTGGCCCAGCACGTCGCCCTTCTGCATGAACGGGATGTAGCCGCCCAGCAGGTGCAGGTCGGAACCGCAGGTCACCGTCCGGCGGACACGGACGATGATGTCCTCCGGGTTCTGGATCTGCGGGTCGGGCACCTCCTCGACGGACGTCTCGTTGACTCCGGTCCAGAGCAGCGCCTTCACAGCAACCCCTCCCCCTTGGCCAGCTTGATCGCCTTGCGCAGGGGTGCGTTGAGCGGCGTCTCCTCCGTGGTGACGTTGCGGTCCGGCCGCAGCACCCAGCCGACCTCGAGCACCTGCTTGGCGTCCCGGAGCGCGACGCGCAGCTCCCGCACCGGGTCGGCCCGCTCGGACAGGTCCGAGCCGTCGCGCCAGCGGGCGAACAGCTCGGTCCCCTTGTCTCCCGGTGCCGCCTGCGTCCGCACCTCGACCGCCTCCCCGAGGTCGGCCAGCGGTCCGGGCGTGCCGCCGGGGAAGTCGTCCAGCGGCCGGGCCACGGTGACCACCCGCCACCGCGTCAGGTCCTGGTCCGCCTCGTTCGTGCCGCGGTCCGCAAGCTTGCGCACCGCGGCGGCTGCGGCTCCCGCGGCCGCCACCCCGACCGCCGTAGCGGTCGTCGTCTTGCTCGAGCCCATGTTCGTCTCCCGAGGGATTCACCGGCGTTCGCCCGCCGAGCGGGCCGCCGCGGCCGGTGCCGCGCACGCAGTCCCGGCCTCCAACGTGGAGCAGCGCCGTCTTGACTGCGTCGGCCGCGCGGTTCGCCTCGGATGTCACCGGCCAGCGGTGGTCGTCCGGCGTGATCCCGTGCGGAGCTGCGCCGACCGCGGTTTGGCCGCGCAGGTCCGTCAGGCTATGGCCGAGATGCGCGGTCCGCATCCCGCGCGGCGTGGCGGCCAGCCACCATGGCGTCGACCGCTCACCGGGAGGCAGCCATGCGTCCGCAGAGACCGCCGCCTTGCGGGCGATCAGGACCCGTCGCGTCCCAGGTACGAGCGGTCGGTGCTGAACGTGTCCTCGGTGAGCCCGAGGTCGCCGACGACGTCCGCCTCGGTGTCGTCCAGCTCCGCGGCCAGGTCGTCGGCGAGGACGTCCTGGTCGTCGCTCGGGTCCTCGTCGTCGAGGGTGTCGTCCCCAGGGTCCGCGAGCTCCAGCTGGTCGAGGACCAGGTCCTCGTCGTCGACCACGTGGAGGGCGGCCTCTTCTGCGCTGACCGTCCCGGCGGTGGTGCCGGTCTCGATCGCGAACACGTCGGTTCCGTCGGCGACGACGGCGTCGTCGTCCTCGACCAGCTGGCCCGCACCGTCGGGAGCGAGGTTCGGGTCGGCAGGGGCGACGTCGTCCCAGACCTCGGGCTCCTCTTCGTCGAGGCGCTGGGTCAGCGTCTCGCCGTGCGCCTGCTCCCAGGCGGTCTCGCCGAAGTGGTTCGGCCGCGGGTGGTCGGGTGGCGAGTAGCCCTCGTCGAGGATCGTGTCGTCGGTCGGCTCGGCCATCGTGTCTTCGCCCGGAAGCTGGTTCGAGTCGCCTTCCGAGCCGAGAGCCGGGTCGGTGCTGGTGGCCGGGGTCTCTTCTGTCATATCTCCACGATGACATCGCGCTCCGAGCCGTGCGCGGCGACCGCTGACGACTCGCTACCAGGACGCAACCCGTTCTGCTTGCGAAGCGCAATGGCTCACGCATCAGGCACTCACGCGATCGGGGCACCACCACGGGCCTGTCGTCAGTACCGTCACGGCATGAGGGGACGCACCATGCAGGCCGTCGAGCTGACCGACGGTGAACCCACGCACGTGTCGCAGGACGACGCCCCTGACGCGAGCACGAGCGCCACCAGGTCGACGAAGAAGCGGCGATGGGCGCTCGCCGGCGGCGTCGCGCTGCTCGTCGCGACGCTCGCGGCAACCCAGGGCATCATCAGCTGGCGCCAGAACGCAGCCATCGCCCAGCTCGCCGCTGTCGACGGGGTCGTACCCGAGCTCGACGGGCACCTCGACGCCGGCAAGAGCTACTCCGCGAGGGAGACCAGCGCCCTGTTCGGGTCGCCGGTCGGTGGTCAGCTGGTCCGCGGCCACGACGGGTCACTGACCTACCAGTGGGGTCCCGCCGACCACCCGGCCTGGAGCAGGCAGGTGCTCGGCCCCGTTCCCGCACTGGCCGGAGCGTTGTCCGTCGACAGCCCGAGCCTGTGCGCGCCCGACGTGACACCGGACGCCGACGCAGACAAGGCCACGCGGGTCGTCTGCCTGATCACCGACGGTGGCACGGCCGTCCTCGACGAGCAGGGCCAGAACAAGGACGTGCCGGCGACCGCGACGTTCATCGACGTCCTCGACACCGCTACCGGCGCTCCGCTGGCCACATGGCCCGCACCTGCGACGACGACGTTCACGCCGATGGACGGGCAGGTGATCGTCGGGAGCACGCAGGGCGCCACCGACACCTTCACCAGCCGCGACATGCTGACCGGCGCAGCATCCTGGACCCATGAGGTCGCTCTGACCGCCGACCAGACCACCGAACCGCTGCGCGGCAGCGTGAGCGTCTCCCGCTTCAAGGACACGCTCATCCTTCGAACATCGGCCGGCCGGCTCCAGCTGCTGTCCCCGGACGGTGACGTCGTCCGCGACGACATCGGCACGGACTCGGACGCCCCCTGGGGCTGGCAGCCAGGCCCGACCGGCCGGCTCATCCTGGAGACCTGGGACGACGCAGGGACGCCCTCCGCGATGCTTCTCGCTCCAGACGCGAACCCGAAAGCCGACCGGACCCTGGCCGGCGGGCTTGCCCAGCCCGCCGTGGACGACGGCAGCGTCCCGGGGCTTCTCCTCACCGCAGACACCGCACTGCACGCGTGGGACGCCGACACCGGCGCCGCTCGCTGGTCCTCGAAGAGCCTCTTCGACCTCGCGGAAGGCGGCACTCGGCCGTCCATCCTCGTCATCCACGGCCGGGTGTACGTCCTGACCTCGACCGGTGTGGTCGCGCTGGACGGGCACAGCGGCGAGACCCTGTGGCGCGTCAAGCCCGACAAGGGGCAGGTCGCGACGACCCTCCTGACGGACGCTCACCACCTGTTCGTCGGGTACGAACGCGCCGACCAGGCCGGCGCAGCGCAGCTCGTCGCCTACCCCTTCGACGAAGGTGCACCCTCGTGGCACATGACCTACCCGGAGGGGATCGACCACGTCGTGTCCTGGGACGGCCGGCTCATCGGCTACGACCAGGACTTCACGACGTTCACGCTCCTGAGCTGACCGCCCTCGACCGCCGCTGAAGGCCGTCGCATGGTCACCGCGACCGCAAGGCCGACTACCATCGGCGGGCGGGAGCAGGCGGAACGCACCGGTGCTATCCGGAGAGTTCCACGGATGAAAGCCCTGATCCCCCGGGCCTCTAGCTCAATTGGCAGAGCAGCGGACTTTTAATCCGCGGGTTGTGGGTTCGATCCCCACGGGGCCCACCATCTGCGACCTGCACCTTCGCAGGCGATCGCCCTAGGGCTGACGGCCCGCACGACGGTCGGCGGCGCGCGCCGTCTGGGGGTCGTCCGGGAGGGCGCTCCACATGCTGCTGGGCCGCCCTGGCTACCGACGACGCAGCCCGGCAACTACGGGGGCGGGCTCGGACTCGATCCAGACCGCGGAGGCCCAGACGGCGGCGAGCTCGATCGTCAGCTCGACGAGCTGACCGTTCAGGATGATGAGCTGGTGTTCCGTGCCCTGCGAGGCCTTGAGCCGCATCGCCAGCTGGGTCACTCCGCTGGCGTCCTTCTGAGGCCCGAGCTCGTACGTGACTCCGTTGATGTGCATGAAGCCGTTCACAGGACGCCCCAGCCGGCCATACGAGACCACCTCCGCAGTGGTGTCGTCGACCCGGTTGCCGACGACCACCCCGACAGCGTGTCAGCGGTCCCCGGGACGCAACACCCGAACGGCGGCCGGGGCACGACGAACGTGGTCCTCGACGGCTGCGTGGTCGTCGGACCGGCGTTGTCTCCGGTCCGACGACCAGCGTGCGTTGGCGTCAGCCGCGTCCCCACGCACCGCGGAACGGGCCGCTGTCGCGACCGCCGAAGCCGCCGAACCCATTGCCGGCGTGACGAGCGCCCTTGCCCAGGTGGTGACCGTGACCCACACGCTCACCCGGGTCCTTCGTTGCGCCCCTCCTCCAGTCCGTGCCCCAGACCTTGCCCGGGGTCGCGGCCGGGTCGCCGCCGTGTGACCTGCCGTGGTCGGGGTTGCCGAGCTTGTCCCGGTCGGCGCACGGGTCCGTGGGCGACGGGGTCGGTGTGGGCACGCCGGTCGACGTCGGGGTGGGCCAGGGCGTCGGACTCGGCTTGGGGGTCTTCGACGGCTTCGGCGTCGGCGTTCCCTGCGGATCAGGCGTGGGCGTCGCCGTCGGACTCGGCTTGGGGGTCTTCGACGGCTTCGGCGTCGGGGTCGCCGTGGGCGTCGGGGTCGCGGTCGCCGTCGGCGTCGGCGTCGCGGACGCGGTCGGGATCACCAGCGGGGGCTTGGTCCCACCGGCGGGCTCATGGGCCAGCGCGGGTGCCGCGCCGACCAGACCGACGGTCAGGACGATGCCCGTGACCTTGACGGGGATGCTCGCTGCGCCGATCTTCGTCAGCACGGCTGCGAGGGTGGTTGCGCTCACGTTTGCCTCCAGGATCGTCGCGGTCCCGGGACCACCCCGTCGGGGCGCGGGCCGCTGCACATGCCCGAGCCATCGCACGTCCACCGCCCAGGGGTACGGGTCGCCGCCCGATCGGTCGACCGCTCAGGGGTACGGGTGACGCCGATCGGTCAACCGCCCAGGGGTACGGGTGGACGCCGATCGGTCGACCGCTCAGGGTCGCGGCGACCAGTCGCCGTCGGTGCCGCCACGCCCGCTCCCACGGGGCGCGTCCCAGCCGGTCGAGCGGGGGCCCGCGTCGACCGTCGACCTCCGGCCGTCCGTGGGCGGAGCCTGGGACCCGCGGCCGCCGTACGCGGGCGCCTCGCGACCGCCGTCCGTGGGCGGGACCCGCCGACCGCCGTTCGTACCGGGGTCCGCGCCACCGTCGGACCCCGGCCTCGGGCCTGGATGCGGCGACGCGGTCGACGAGCCGCCTCCCCCGCCGGCGACCCCGTGACCGCTCCGGCCGTCCGAGGGCGACCATCGGTCGACCGACCTGTCGGCAGTCGGCACGTCGCCACTGCCGGCGACGACATCAGGGCTGGAGCCGGCATCCACCGAGCCGGTGCGGTCCGGGGACGCATACCCGTCTCCACCGCCCGAGAAGTCGCGCGTCACGCCGTCCCAGCCGACGCCGTCCCAACCAGCGCCATCCCATCCAGCGCCATCCCACCCAGCACCGTCCCAGCCAGCACCGTCCCAGCCAGCACCGTCCCAGCCAGCGCCATCCCAGCCAGCACCGTCCCAGCCAGCGCCATCCCAGCCAGCACGGTCCCAGCCAGCGCCGTCGCCGAACCGGTCACCCCAGGTCCGCACGACCCCGTCGCGCGCCCCGGCTCGCTCGGCGCCGTCGCGCTCGGGAGCGAGCGCGGTCACCACCCGGTCCACGCCGTCGTACGGCCGGTCCGGGCCGCCGCACCCGGTGCAGTCGCCCGTGTGAGAGGCCGGCGCGGGCGGTTCGACCTGGGTCACGGCGTGCCAGCCGTCGACGACCACCCCGACGATGGCTTTCGCCGGTTGCTGGACCGCGGCGGGAACGCCGTGCACGGTCGCTGCACCGACGATCCCCACGGCCGCGGCGGCGGTGACGAACGCGGCCTTGAGACCGACGCTCGCCCCGACGACGGCCACGGCGCGTCGGACACCGGTGCGCCGACGGTTCGGCGGGACCGCGGCGGGAGGACTCGCGGCGAACAGGGCGCGGAGCCGATCGTCGGGCGCGGGGGGCTCGACGGCGGCCTGGGCGCGCAGGGCCGTGACGAAGGAGGTCAGCTCCGGCTCGCCCGGGACCACCTCCCCCGCCAGGAGTGGCTCGTCAGGGATGCGCCGCACGTCCTCGTCATCGTCGGGGAGGTTCACCGGGGCACCCCCTGACGAGAGATCACCCGGCGCAGCGCGGCCAGGCCGCGGCGCTGGAGGGCCTTGACCGCGCCGACGGGCTTGCCCAGCACGTCGGCGGTCTGCTCGAGGGTGAGGTCGGCGACGACGCGGAGCGTCAGGACGTCCCGCTGGTCGACGGTCAGCCGGCCGAGCAGGGCGACGACCGCCTCGGTCGACAGGGTGGCGAGCGCGTCGTCCTCGGCGCTTCCCCGTGCGACGGGCTCGACGTCGGCGACCGGTTCGGCCAGCGGGCTGTGGGCTCGTCGGCGCCAGTCGTCGACGGCTCGCCGGTGCGCGATGGTGAACACCCAGGACCGGAAGTGGCTCTGGTCGCCGTCGAACCGCGGCAGGCCGGTGAACACGGCGAGGAACACCTCGTTGGTCAGGCCTTCGACGTCCTCGACTCCGCGCGTGCGCAGGTACGCGGCGACGGGACGGACCAGGTCGCGGTACAGGCTCTCGAACGCCTCGCCGTGCCCGTCGCGGGCGGCGGCAAGGAGCTCGTCGAACCGGTCGAGCATCTGGTCAGGGCGCGCCGAGGGACTGGTCCATGCGCAACCCCCGTCCGCGTCGTCGTCGGATCGTGCCAGCGATCACCGTAACCGTGGCACCAGGGGCCGGCCACCGCTGTACCGGGCGGCGGCCACCGCCGCGACGGGGAATGATGGGCCGGTGCCCGGCGACTCGCACCTGCGTGGGCGGCTCCTCGTCGCCACCCCGAGCCTGCGCGAGCCGACCTTCCACCGGACGGTGATCCTCCTGCTCGACCACGGGGTCGACGGCGCGGTGGGCGTGGTGCTCAACCGCCCCTCGTCGGTGGACGTCGACGTGGTCCTGCCCGCCTGGCACGCACAGGTGAGCGATCCGCCGCTGATCTTCCACGGCGGACCCGTCGGGCTGGACGGCGCGATGGGGGTGGCGACGATCCCGCGCGGGCGAGACCTGCCGACGGGGGTGGACCGCATCACGGACGACTTCGCCCTGGTCGACCTGGACGCCGAACCGACTGCGGTCGTGCCGCACGTGCGCGGCGTCCGGGTGTTCGCGGGCTATGCCGGCTGGGGCGGGGGCCAGCTGGAGGCCGAGATCGGGGAGCGGTCCTGGTTCGTCCTCGACGCGCTCCCCGACGACGTCCTCACGTCGACGCCCCTGCACCTGTGGCGACGCGTCCTGAGACGCCAGGGCGGTGACCTGGCGATCGTCTCCACCTACGCGGAGGACGCCAGCCTGAACTAGCCAGCCGGTGGGGACCGGTCAGAGCGACGCTGCTGTCGTCGTCCGCCTGCGGCGTGCCTGGCGCAGGGCGAGGTACGCGGCTCCGAGCGCCAGGGCGACGCCGGTGGCAGCGACCGGTGCGCTCACAGTCCGGCCGTCGGCGTTCGGGCCGGCGCTGCCCAGGAGGACGTCACCTGGCGCGATCCGGCCGGAGTCGAGGGCTGCCTGGTACTCCTCGTCGTACGCGGCGAGTCGCGCTGCCATCTGCCGGCCCTTGACGTCCCGGAACCGCTCGACCGGCAGTGCGCTGACGCCGACGATGTCTCGGGCCGCCGCGTTGAGCGGTCGAACCTGCTGGAGGTCGTGGGACACCTCGTAGAGGTCACCCTCTGGTCCGCCTGCTGCGAGGATCTCGCTGGGGCTGACCTGCTCGATGTCCTTGATCTCGTCGACCGACCATCCGAGCTGCACGAACTCTCCGGTCTCGTCCACGACGACGACGTTCGTGGCGACGCCGTCCACGTACTGCACGGCTGCGTACTCCACGACCGAGACGTCGTCCGGGGACAGGGCCGTGGCGCTCGAGGCGTGGACCAGGTCGAGGAACACGTACCTGACCGGGTCGCCGAACGTCGTTCCCTTGCCGGACTTCGCCGTGCCGTCGAGGTTGGCGACGTGCTCGGCGGCCGTGCCGCCGTGCACGCTGTCCAGGACGGCCTGCGGGACCGGGGGGACCTCCGCCCAGTCCTGCGAGGCATCGGCCTGGGCCGGTGTGCCGACACCCGCGACGAGCAGGCCGGCTCCGAACGAGACCGCAGCAACGGTCAGTCGCCGCTTCATGTGTCCTGCAGGGTGGGGGTGGTCGCGCATCGGGGTCGTCTCCTCCGGTCCGGGAGGGACAGCCCCTCGACCCCCATGTGTGCCCAGGACGCCGGTCCTTGCAGGGGCCGGTCGCGATCGGTGCGCTGTGCACCCGAGGGACGCACGGACGGGCGGCGGCCCGGTGGCGTGACCGGACCGCCGCCCGGACGCTCAGTACCCGCGGGAGCTGTCGGCGGCCACAGGGGCACCGCGCAACGCGGAGACGTACTCGTCCGTCGTCATCGGCTTGGAGAACATCGGGTAGTCGTAGGTGATCGCGTTGTCGTGCTCGGCCTGGGAGGTCGCACCGACGGCGTCGGTGAGGGTGATGACCTCGAAGCCCTTCTCGTACGCGGACCGCATGGTCGACTCGACGCAGCAGTTGGTGAGGAAGCCCGCCAGCACCACGGTCGTGATGCCCTTGGACCGCAGGATGAAGTCGAGGTTCGTCGACCCGAAGGCGTCCAGGCCACGCTTCCCCTCGACGACGATGTCTCCCTCGCCGGGCGCGACGTCAGGGACGAAGTCGGCGCCCCACGACCCCTTCACGAACGCGTTGGAGTCCACGACGCCCTTGAGGATCCCGTACGGGTGCGCGGTGATCTCGCCGTAGCCCGCCGCGAAGGTGATCGGGCTGTGGATCACGGTGGCGCCGGCGGCACGCGTGGCCTCGAGCGCGGTCGCAGCGTGCGCGAGCATGTCGGTGCTCTTCATCACGGCCTCGACCGCGCCGTGCAGGACACCGCCCTCGCTGGTGAAGTCGTTCTGGAACTCGATCAGGACAAGGGCGGTCGTCTCGGGGTTCATCTCTGCTCCTTTGCTGGATGGTGCGGACGGGGTGGTGCAGATCCAGGGCGGGCCAACGCCTGCTCGGCCAGCAGCTCGACGACGTGCCGGTAGGTGGCGCCCGTGGCGCGCGTCATGCCGAGCTCGCAGGTGCGGTTGCAGCTAGCGTGCGCCTGCGCGTCGAGGCGGACAACCTCGGCGGCCTCGCGACGGGTCGCCGCGGCGGTGAGCTCCGGGTGGAGCATCCCGCGGTCGCCGGCGAACGCGCAGCACCCCCAGTCCAGGGGGACCGTGACGGTGTCGGCGACGGCTTCGGCGACGGTCAGCAGAGCCGGGTCCAGGCCGAGCTGGGTCGACGAGCACGTCGGGTGCACCGCCACCGAGGACAGCCGCTGGTACGGCCCGAGCACGGGCAGGACACGTTCCGCGACGAAGGCGACCACGTCGACGACCTGGAGCTCGTCGCCCAGCAGGTGCCGGAAGCCCTCGGTGCACGACGAGGCGTCGCACACGATCGGGCGCCGACCGCCGTCGGTGGCCTCGCGCACGACCGGGAGCACGAGAGCCCGCATCGCCTCGTGGCCGGCCACGAGCCCCTTGGACGACCAGGGCGTCCCGCAGCAGAGGGAGTCGATCCCGTCGGGAACCAGCAAGGAGAGCCCGGCCGCAGCGCACAGGTCCTCGAACGCGACCTGGACCCCGGGGCCCTCCGCCGGGCCGAACATGACGTTGACGCACGCGGGCAGGTACACCGCGTCGGGCGTCGACCGGGGCACGGGCCGACGTCGGGGAGCGCCGCCCCGGGGCAGGTCGGGGGTCCACTGCGGCACGGTGTCGGCGCCCAGCGCGACGCGACCGGCGGCGGTGACCGCAGGGGCGAACGGCACGGCGCCGGCGAGCGTGAGCGCGGAGGCTGCCAGGGACGTCGTGGCACCCCAGTGCTTGGCGGCCGCGGTCCAGACGGCCTTCGTCGCGACGGGCAGGTTCTCCTTGCGGAGCGTCTTGACCAGCAGGCCCGTGTTGATGCCGACCGGGCACGCGGTGCCGCACATCCCGTCGACCGCGCAGGTGTCCACGCCTGGATACTCGTACGCCAGCTCGAGGCGCTCGGCCGACGCTGCGTCCCCGGCCACCTCGAGACTGCGGATCTCGCGCCGGAGCACGATGCGCTGACGCGGCGTGAGCGTCAGGTCGCGCGACGGGCACACGGGCTCGCAGTAGCCGCACTCGACGCAGCGGTCGACCTCCGCCTCGACCTGCGGGGCCAGCTTGATGTGCCGCAGGTGGGCGTCCGAGTCGTCGGAGAGCAGGACGCCGGGGTTGAGCAGTCCGGACGGGTCGAAGAGCCGCTTCACCGCACGCATCACGTCGTACAGCTCGTCGCCGTACTGCCGGGCGACGAACGGCGCCATGACCCGGCCGGTGCCGTGCTCGGCCTTGAGCGACCCGCCGTTGTCGAGCACGAGGGACACCAGGTCCTCGGTGAACCCCGAGTACCGGGCCAGCTGCTCGCTCGTCTCGAACCGGTCGGTGAGCATGAAGTGGAGGTTGCCGTCCTTGGCGTGCCCGAAGATCACCGCGTCCTCGTAGGCGTACCGGTCGAACAACGTCGTCAGCGAGTCGCAGGTGTCGGCCAGCCGTTCGACGGGCACGACCACATCCTCGAGCAGGGCGGTCGTGCCGCTGCGGCGCGCGCCCGCCACCGACGCGTAGAGGCCCTTGCGCAGCTTCCACAGGTCGCGACGAACCGCCGGGTCGGTGCTCAGCTCGGCCTGGCCGACTGCACGTCGCGCGGAGCCGACCAGGTGCGACAGCTCGTCGGCCGTCGTCGCCTGGTACTCGACGAGCAGCGCGGCCTGCCCGCGAACGGTGAGCGCCGCGACGGCCGGCGGGCAGTCCGCCAGACCTTGCCCGGCGCGCAATGAGGTCGCGTCCATGAGCTCGAGCGTCGCGGCACCGGTGGCCACCAGCGCAGGCAGAGACCGGTTGGCGGACGCCAGGTCGTCGAAGACCAGCAGCGCGGTGGCGGCGTGCGGACGGACCGGGACCGTACGGAAGGTCGCGGAGGCGACGAAAGCCAGCGTCCCCTCGCTGCCGACGACGAGGCGCGCGAGCATCTGCGGCGCCGTCTCGAAGTCGACCAGGGCGTTGATCCCGTAACCCATGGTGTTCTTCATCGCGAACTGCCGCGCGATCGTCGCGACCGACGACGGGTTGTCCAGCACGCGCCGACGGAGCTCGTGCAGCCCCGCGTACAGGACGGGCTCGAGGGTCCGCAGCCGCTCGTCCGCGTCAGCGGCGCCGGTGTCGACCACCGTGCCCGACGGCAGGACCACGACCAGCGACTCCAGGGTGCGATAGCTGTTCTCCACCGTGCCGCAGGCCATGCCCGAGGAGTTGTTGGCGACGACCCCGCCGATCGTGGCGGCGACCTCGCTGGCCGGGTCGGGACCGAGCTTGCGGCCGTGCCGGGCAAGCGAGGCGTTCACGCGTCGGACCGTGACGCCGGGCTGCACCCGGACGCGGGCACCCTCGGAGAGCACCTCGATCCGCTGGAAGTGACGGCGCACGTCGGCGAGCACACCGTCGCCGCCGGCCTGGCCCGACAGGCTCGTCCCGCCCGAGCGGAATGTGAGCGGCACTCCCGCCGCCGCGGTCTCGCGGAGCAGGCGGCCGACCTCGTCGGCGTCCCGTGGCGAGACGAGCGCCTGCGGGACCAGCCGCACGTGCGACGCGTCGTGCGCCGCTGCCCGGAGGCTGAGCTCGTCGGTGCGCACCTGCGCGCGGTCGCTCACGCACCCCGCCAGCACGGCGGCGAGCGCGTCCGGCGTCGATGCCGTCATGAGGCTCCTGGGGTGGTCTGAAGGGACGATTGTCGGACAAGTAGACTCACCTGACAAGAGCTACGCTCGTCCACGACGCGACGAAGGGAGCGGCGATGGCGCGAGGGATCGTGGTGACCAGCCTGGTCGACGCCGTGGTCGAGGACCTGCGCACCCTCGTCGTGACCGGCACCCTGGCCCCCGGCACCCCGCTCACCGAGCTCGACGTGGCCACCCGGTACGACGTGGCCCGGGCCAGCGCCCGCGCGGCCATCGAGCGACTCACCGCGGAGAAGGTCCTGGTCCGGAACAACCACAAGACGGCCCGGGTCGTGGAGCTCGGCCCCGACGACGTGCGGGACATCTACCGGACGCGCACGTACCTCGAGTCCGAGGTCCTGCGTCGGCTCGCCGACGAACGCCGCGTGCCCGAGTCGGCCCGCCAGGCCAACGCCGAGATCGCCGCGCTCTGGGCGCGAGGTTCCTACGCCGTCGTCGAGCCCGACATGCGGTTCCACACGAGCCTCATCGACGCGCTCGGCAGCACCCGGACGAGCGCGATGTACCACTCGCTCGCGTTCGAGGTGAAGCTCTGCATGGCCCAGCTGCAGGGTCGGCAGCGGCTGAGCCCGGAGATCATCGTCGCCGAGCACGCACGGCTGCTGGACCTGATCGCGGCCGGCGACGCCGACGGTGCCGCCCGCATGCTCGACGAGCACCTGGCCCGCGCGCGCGAGCTGCTCGCGGAGTCGCTCGGCGGCGAGGCAGGGCCGCAGGCGATCGTCCCCTCGTCGGCGATACCCGTCTAGCCCGAGCCCGCACGCCCGAGCGGCGCGATGCTCGACGGCACCGCGCCGCTCGGGTGGAGGGTCCGACTAGTGGTGCCGGCCCGGCTTCCAGACGTGGCCGTGGTCGACCTCCACGTACTCGACGAGGTGCCGGAACTGGGCCGTGTACGGCCCGACCTTGATGCCGTGCACGCCCTGGTCGGCAGCGAGCTCGGCGAACGGCGCCGACTGGCTGACGACGTTCAGGATGTGGATCGCACTGCGCTGCAGGTCACCGAGACGCATCGGGTACACCGTGGGGTAGCTCCCCCGGAGCGTGACCGTGTACGCGACCACGGGTGACGTGGCGTCGGCCGGGTCGGCGTGCACCACGTCCGTGACGGTGATGCCCGCCTTCTGAGCCGGGGTCAGCGCGGTGTTCGCCGGCGCGAGCAGCGCGTTGACCGCGTCGTACGCCGCCTGGACCGTGCCGTACGGCGCGACCGGGGTGAACACGCCGCCGTCGGACACCCCGGACAGCGGCACCTGGGACAGGTCCGTGGTCGAGTCGACCCGCGTCGCGACGGTCTGGTCGCCGGTCGCGGACAGACCGAACCCGCCGAGCTGCCACTGCCACGACGTGAACGTGAACGTCCCGAAGTGCAGGAGGTTCTTCGTGTACGCCGGCATCCCGTTGAGGTCGACCGTCGGGGTCACCTTCTTGATCGTGTTGATGATCTCGCCCGGGTTGTTCCCGGGCTCGATCAGGTCGTTGCCCGCGTACTGCGTACCGAGCGGCGTGGCCTGGTTGACCGAGGTCCAGTCCGTCATAACCAGGCCCTTGAACCCCCACTCGCCCCGCAGGACGTTGGTCACCAGGTCGTACGACGCGGCCGTGTAGTGGTCGTTGACCTGGTTGTACGAGGTCATGACCGCCATCGGCTGCGCGCTCTTGACCGCGATCTCGAAGCCCTTGAGGTACAGCTCGCGCAGCGCCCGCTCCCCGATCACGGAGTCGGTCGCGTTGCGTTGCGTCTCCTGGTTGTTCGCGACGAAGTGCTTGATCGTCACCCCGACACCCGGCACGCTCTGCACGCCCTTGGTCTCCGAGGCAGCGGTGAGCCCGGTGACCAGCGGGTCCTCCGAGAAGTACTCGAAGTTGCGGCCGTTGAGCGGGTCGCGGTGCAGGTTCATGCCCGGAGCGAGCCACAGCGTCACGCCGTACGTGGCCATCTCCGCACCGATGGCGGCGCCCACCCTCTGCTGGAGGTCCGGGTTCCACGTCTGCGCGAGCATCGTGCCGATCGGCCAGGCCGTCGCCCACTGGTACTCGGTCGGCGTCTGCGTCGTGATCTGCTGGGTCAGGCGCAGTCCAGCCGGCCCGTCGGACAGCGTCATGCCCGGGATGCCGAGGTTCTCGTACTTCGGTGTCGTGTAGCCGGCGGCACCGACGGCCGTCAGGGTCGACCCCGCCGCCGAGGAGCCCTCGACGATGTCCGCGAGCTGGCTGACGTTGAGCCCGGCGACGAGCTGCTCGAGGGACGCCCTGCCGCGCTTGACGTCGTAGAGCGTGGTCGCCGGGTTGGTCCGGACGTACTTGACCGTCTCACCCGGACGCGGCTGGTACGCGGTGCCGGTGCCCTCCCAGTTCGTCTGCGACCTGTCCAGGTACGCGGTCGTGCTCGAGATCGTGGTCCCGTCGAACGGTGCGTACGGCGAGCCCGGGGGCACCGTCACGTTCTGCTGGTACTCCGAGCGCTCGTCGTCGACGCGGAACCGCCGCGGGTCGAGACCGATCCGCTGCGCGTGCGCGATCTCACGCGCCTGCGTCGGGTAGGAGTAGAACGTCGCCGGGTCGCCTGTGAGCTCCTGGGCGGGCGCGACGTCGTCCTGCTCGTGCCGCACGAGCGTGGTGGTGACCGTCCGCGGCAGCGAGAGCCTGGCCGCGACCTTCGTGCTGCGCGACGAGTCGCCGACCCGGACGAGGTAGTCCCCCGCGTCCAGCACGTACGCGGACCGAGCCTTGTCGAACGACGACATCTCGCTGGTACGGAACGTGATGGTCACCCTCTGCGACGCACCGGGCGCCAGGGTGTCCGTCTTCGCCGAGCCTGCGAGCTCCTGGTAGGGCGTGTCGAGCCCGGTGGTCGGAGCCGAGAAGTAGACCTGGACGACCTCCTTGCCGCTCGCCTTGCGGCCCGTGTTGGTCACCCTGGCCTTCACCGTGACGTGCTCGGCGTCGGCGCGCACCTTCTCGGTCTCGATGCGGAACGTCGTGTACGAGCCGCCGTACCCGAACGGGTAGGTGACGACGCCGGCCGGGTGGGCCGGGTCGATCGACCTGTAGAAGGAGTCGAAGTACCGGTAACCGACGTAGATGCCCTCGGAGTACTGCTCACGCAACGGGTTGCCGTCCGCGTTGGCGAACGTCGCCGACGCCGGGTAGTAGGAGTACTGCGACGCCCACGTGTCGGTGAGCTTGCCGGACGGTGTCACTGTGCCCTTGAGCACGTCGACCAGCGCGTTGCCGGCCTCCTGGCCCGGCTGGCTCATGAGCAGCAGCGAGTCGAGCGGGGCCTTGCCGGTCGGGTCGGCCGTAGACCCGTTGATCTGCGCGTAGAACGAGGTGTCGACGACGCCGCCGACGTTCAGGACCACCACCACGTGCTTGTACGTCTGGCCGATGAGCTGGATGTCCGCGCGCTCGACGTCACGCAGCAGGAAGTCGCCCTGCCCCGACGAGCGGTCGGTGCCCTCGCCCGAGTTGCGCGCGACGACGAAGATCGCGGTGTCGGTGGGCGCGGTCGGCTGAACGCTCGCCGGCGTGAGGGGCTGCTCGACGGAGGAGTAGTCGATCGGCGGCCCGAAGGGGTTGCCGCCGCCGTTCGCGTACTTCGCGTCGTACGCCGCCGTCATGGCGTCCCAGTAGGCACTGCTCGTCGTCACCGCGTACCCGGCACCCTCGAGGCCCTGGCGCACCGTGATGGTGTACCGGTTGTTGACGTCTCCCGAGCCGGTGCCGCCCTTGACGGTCTTGTACGCGCCGACCCCGAACACGGCGACGTTGCCGGTGCGAGCCATGGGCAGCGCGCCGCCCTTGTTGTCCAGCAGGACCATGCCCTCGCCGGCCGCCTCCCGGGAGAGGGCGGCATGGTCGAGCTCTTGCTGCGACGGGTTCGGGTCGGTCGTCGCCGCGTGCGCGACGCCCGCTCCGACCAGGCTCAACGCCGCGGCGGTGACCACGACAGTGGCCCGCCGGGCGACGTGGTGATGCAGGTGCATGGTCGTCCTCCTTGACAACGATGGGCGCGAGAGAACGAGGCACCGACTGCTTCAATGCACGCCAAACCGGTCGAAATCTCGCTTTCGTGACCGTATGCGCGATGGTTTCGACGTGTCAACGCGTGAAAAGATGGGAACGCTTCCGCATTTTTGAACGGTGAGCGGCGCATTATTCGTCCGGTCATCGTTGGAATGGCTGACCCGTGGGCCTAGAGTGCGGCCATGACGACGCTGCCGCAGGCCTCGCCGAGAGACCGCACGCGCGACGACCTGTACCAGCTGATCAGCAGCTTCGGCTCGATGACCCGCACGGACCTGGTCGAGCGCACCGGCCTGTCCAGGAGCACTGTTGCGGGCGCGGTCGCCCGGCTGATCGACGAAGGTCGCGTCGTCGAGGTCGCGCCGCAGGAGAAGGGCCCCGGCTCCGGCAGCGGCCGGCCCGGCGCGTTGCTGCGGGCCGTGGTGAGCGGCGGCGCGGTCGCGGGCATCGACTTCGGGCACGCCCACGTGGCCGTCGCCCTCGCCGACCGGTTCGGCACCCTGCTCGGCGAGCGCCGCGCGCCCGTCGACGTGGACCTGCGCGCGGACGACGCGATGGACACCGCAGCTCGCCTGCTCGACGAGATGCTGGCCGAGCACGGAGCCGGGCAGCCGACCGCTGTGACGGCGGGGATCCCTGGTCCGCTCGACGCGCGCACCGGGCTCGTCCGCTCGTCGACCATCTTGTCGAGCTGGGTCGGTCTCGCGCCCGCGCGCGAGCTCGAACGCCGGCTCGGTGTGCCGGTCCAGGTCGAGAACGACACCGTCATCGGGGCCGCCGGCGAGCAGCACGGGGGCGCGGGCCGCCTCCACGACACGTTCCTGTACGTCAAGGCCTCGCACGGCATCGGGGCGGCCATGGTGATCGACGGGCACCTCTTCCGCGGCTCCACCGGGCTCGCCGGCGAGATCGGGCACACCCACCTGGCGGGCGCGGCCGAGCTGTGCCGCTGCGGCAGCCGCGGGTGCCTGGAGTCCGTGGTCTCGGCGTCAGCGGTCCTCGCCCGCATCGCCCACACCCGACCCACCGCGACACCGGACCAGATCGGCATCGACTCGCCCGACGAGGTCACCGTCCGCATCGTCAACGAGGCCGGCCGTACGCTCGGCCGGGTCGTCGCCGACCTGTGCAACCTGCTCAACCCTGGCGCGATCGTCGTCGGCGGCGAGCTGGGCGCCGTCCCGGCATTCGTGGCCGGGGTCGAGTCGTCGGTCCGGCGGCACGCGCAGCCCGCGACCGCGGCCGCGACCGAGGTGATCGCGGCCGAGCTCGGCACGGGGGCGGAGCTCGCCGGAGCCTTACGCCTTGCCGCGCTGGCGGCGTCGAGATGATCGATCCGGTGGTCGCGGCGCTCGTCGACCTCCTCGAGCAGGCCGAGAGCGTCAACCCGACCGTGCGGACCCCCGGCGAGGTGCGCACCGTCGGCCGTGTCCTCGGGTCGATGGAGGTGGCCGTCCTCGCGCAGATCACGCGGGTCGCGGCCGCGAGCGCCGACGAGATCGCCAGATCCGCGGCACTGCCCGTCGCCACCGTCAACAAGGCGCTCCGGTCGCTCCAGCAAGCGGGCCTCGTCGAGTCGACGCGGGGCCCGCGCGGGCACCTCGCGCACCGCGCGACCGCCCAGGTCCCACTCCTACGAGAAGCTGCTCGGACCCGCGCGGCCCGCCAGGTCACCTACGGCCTGTCGGCACTGACCTCCGACGAGCGGGCGCTGCTCGAGGCGGCCGCCCCAGCGGTCGCAGCGTTCACGCGCGCACTCGGCCTGCGTGACATCCACCCCGACCACGACACCGAGGCGTGACCTTCGCCGCACCCCGGCGGCGTGCCACCTTCGTACGATGGCGTGATGGCCGTCCAGGTGCGTCCCGCAGTGGGTCGGTACGACGACTTCTCCGAGGTCGTCGGCGTCAAGAAGCCCGGCGGCCGGGGCTGCTGGTGCATGTCGTACCGGGACAGCCGGGTGCCTGAGGACGAGCGCGCGCAGTACATGCGCGACGAGTGCGCGCAGGAGCCCGGACCAGGGGTGCTCGCGTACGTCGACGGTGTGGTCGCGGGCTGGTGCTCGGTCGCACCGCGCAGCAGCTACCGGCGGCTCATGCACTCCCGCACGATCCCGTTCCTCGACGACCGCGACGCGTGGAGCATCGTCTGCTTCGTCGTGCGCGCCGGGTTTCGCCGCCGAGGTCTGATGCACCAGCTGCTCGCCGGCGCGGTCGAGCACGCGCGAGAGCAGGGCGCCGACGTCGTCGAGGGCTACCCCGTCGTCGTCCCGCAGGACGACCGGGTCGATGTCGTCTCCGGGTACGTCGGGACCACCCGGCTCTTCGAGGCGGGCGGGTTCGTCCAGGTCTCCGCGACGAGCGCGCACAGCGGCGGGCGCGACCGCGTGGTCATGCGCCGGGAGCTGCACTGAGAGGTCTGCTGGATCCACCGCGGGCGGGACGGCGGCCGGTCAGGTGCCGACGAAGTAGGCGTACGGCGCCACGCTCACCCCTTCGACGATCGCGCGCTCGTCGGCGTCACCGGCGAGCGGGTCGAGCGCGCGGGCATCCGAGGACGACATCGAGAACAGCGAGAACCCCGCCACGACGTCGAACCCGACGTCCGACACAGTGCACCGGTGACCCTTGGCCTCGAGCTCCGCCACCACATCGTCCATGACGCGGTACGACAGCTGCACACCGTCGAAGAAGACCTCCTGACCGCCGCCCGTACAGGCGATCTCCACGAGCTCGACGACGTCGCCGTCGTAGCTCACGACGAGTGACGGATCGGTGCGGTACACCGCCCGCGGGGACGTGCCGGGATGGACGGGCGGACCGAGTCGCTCCTCGACGTCAGCCCGCCGATCGCCGATCGTGACGTCGGCGACACCGGCACCGGGCAGGATCTCCATGGCCCCAAGATCCCACGTCACGGATGCCGGCGGAACGGCGACGTCGACGTCGCTACGCGCTGAGCGAATCACCCGGTCCTGCGGGCATCGAACCCGGCCGGGCGACGTTGACGCGCACATGGACACCACGAAGACACAACCTCTGACCGCAGCCGACCGCTGCGACCGCTGCGGTGCCCGGGCCTACGTGCGGGTCTTCCTGCCCGTCGGCGAGCTGCAGTTCTGCGCGCACCACGCACGCGCGCACGCCGCCAAGTTCGCCGAGCTGGCGACGCACGTCCAGGACGAGACCGACCGGCTGCTCGCCGACGTGGGGTCCGGCGCCCTCTGACGGCCCACCCGACCACTCCGAGCACGTCTGACAGCCCGTCGGGGCGGTCCCGCGCTGACGGTCCTTGCTGCCCTCACACCGTGACGAGCTCCGGCGACGGCACCATGGCCTCGCGGCGGGCGGAGTAGCGGTCGTAGAGCGTGACGATCAGCGCGACGATGTAGGCGAACAGGAGCACGTCGCCGGCGGACAGGTCGGCCGCGCCGCGGGTGGCCAGCGCGGCGAACACCAGCATCGCGACGACACTGATCACGGTGTTGACGGCGACCTGCACGCCCAGGTGCACGGCTCCGGCGCGTCCGGTCCGCGCCCGCCAGACGGCCAGCCCGGCGAAGGCCACCACGGTGGCGGCCACGACGAGGAACACCACCGAGAGCCGGGCGTCGAGCAGTGGCCACGACAGGAACATGATCATGCTGACCAGACCGGCGAGGGCGACCTTCTCGAGCACGTGCCCGACCCCGCGGGGCGCGACGGCGACGGGTCCTCGCGGGATCCAGCCGACGCGTCGCGCGATGACGTCGGAGTCGAGGGTGAAGGGCCAGTCGGCGGGCGGCAACCGGCGCGCCAGCCGCAGCCCGACGATCACGAGCACGGCGATCAGGACCAGCAGCCCGACGACCACCCACGGCCGGTTCGCGACACCCTCGGCCCAGGTGGAGGTCCCCGGCACGCCGAGCACACGCTCCTTGAACTCGTCGGTGAAGTCGAGCTGCGCGACGTGGATCCACCACTCCTGCGGCAGCTTGATGAACACCCAGATCAGCGCGGCGGTCCACACGAATGCGCGGTTCGCGAGCCGTCCCGCGTCCCTGCGCGTGCGGACGACCTCGATCGCGATCACGAAGTACTCGAACGTGTTAGGGAAGAGCATCAGCAGCCACCGCTCGCCGGTCAGCTCGAACGCGAGCACGCCGACCAGCCGGTAGTACCAGAGCGCGGCGGCGACCCCGAGCGCGAAGGGGTTGCGCCAGTTCCTGATCACCGACAGGTACGCGATGGTCAGGTAGTAGATGTCCAGCGCCTTGTCGTAGGACTGGTAGTTGTCCAGCGGCAGGTCGGTGAACGTCGCGAACACGGTCTGGTCGATGCCGTCGATGACGAGGGCCGCCAGGAGCGCCGGCAGCGGGAACCGCGGGATGAACAGCGGCACCACCAGCCGCAGCCCGACGATCAGCAGGAAGACCGACCAGTCGTGCGCACTGACGTTCGCCATGCCGGGCACTCTAGCCAGGGACGACGGTCGAACGGGCCCAAACTCACCCAGAACGCGTGCAGGGTCTGGGCATGATGGCGGTGATCAGCCCCTTGGCCGGCATCTGGCAGGTCCGCGCGCCGTCTCGCCACGGTCCCCCTCCGAACACCGCGCCGCGTCGGTAGGCTCACCTCCATGACATGGCTGGTCACAGGCGGTGCCGGGTACATCGGGTCGCACGTGGTTCGGGCGTTCGGGCAGGTCGGCCTGAGCACCGTGGTCCTCGACGATCTGTCCAGCGGGCACAAGGACTTCGTCCCCGGCGGCGTCCCGCTGGTCGAGGGCTCGATCCTCGACACCGACCTGGTCGCGGACACGCTCAGCCAGCACGGCATCGTGGGCGTCGTGCACCTCGCCGGGTTCAAGTACGCCGGGGTCTCGGTCAGCCGTCCGCTGCACACGTACGAGCAGAACGTCACGGGAACGGTGCACCTGCTCGAGGCGATGGCCTCGCAGGGTGTCGACGCGATCGTGTTCTCCTCGTCGGCAGCGGTCTACGGCACCCCGGACGTGGACCTGGTCACCGAGACCACGGCCACGAACCCGCAGTCCCCGTACGGCGAGTCCAAGCTCATCGGCGAGTGGCTCCTGGCCGACCAGGCGCGCGCGGCCGGCCTCCGGCACACCTCGCTGCGGTACTTCAACGTGGTCGGCTCGGCCACCGACGACCTCTACGACACCAGCCCGCACAACCTCTTTCCGCTGGTCCTCGACGCGCTTGCCGCAGGCCGCACGCCACGGATCAACGGCACCGACTACCCGACGCCCGACGGCACCTGCGTCCGCGACTACCTGCACGTCGCCGACCTCGCCGCGTCGCACGTCACGGCGGCCCAGGCGCTCACCGAGGGTCGCACGCTCGAGCCCGTCTACAACCTGGGCTCCGGCGACGGCGTCTCCGTCCGGGAGATCATGACCGCCATGGCGCAGGCGACCGGCATCACGTTCGAGCCCGAGCTCGCCACGCGACGGCCCGGCGACCCCGCCCGGATCGTCGCCAGCGGCGAGCTCGCCGCACGCGACCTCGACTGGCAGATGCGCCACACCCTCCTCGACATGGTCACGAGCGCCTGGTCAGCCCGCCGGGCCCACTGAGCCGCCCGCACCGTCCGAGCCCGCATCGGTGCGGTCAGCGTGGCGGAACGTCCAGGGCGTGCAGCCGTGGGAGGTGGGCGACGAGGGCCTCCAGGGCGGCCGGTGAGCCCGCGTAGACGCCCGCGTCGCGGGGCCAGTGCACGATCACGTCGGTGAATCCCAGCGCAGCCGCACGCTCCACCCCCTCGACGACGAGCTCCGCCGACTGCATCGAGAAGATCGGTGCGCCGTCCAAGGAGAGGTACCGACGCAGCGGCGGCTCGCTGGCGTCCCGGTGAGCGGCGACAGCCTGGTCGACGCTCTCCTGCATCGTCGCGAGACCCGCCCACCACTGCTCCTGCTCGGCTGCCGGGTCGCCCCCCTCGGACAGGAACGTCTGCCCGTACGTGACCCAGCCCTGCCCGTACCTCGCCGCGAGCGCCATCGTGCGCGGCCCGTTGGCGGCGACGACGAAGGGCGTCCGCGGCCGGGCGATGGTGCCGGGGATCATCCGGGCGCCGTCGGCGCGGTAGAACTCCCCCTGGTGCGTGGTGACCGGGGTGGTCAGCAACGTGTCGACGAGGCCGACGAACTCCTCGAACCGCCGCGTCCGCATCCCGCGGCTGACCGGGTCACCGGCCACCCACGAGTCGAGGCCCTCGCCGCCGGCACCGATCCCGAGCAGGAACCGGCCACCGCTGATGTCGTCGAGACCCAGCACGTCCTTGGCGAAGGGCACCGGATGCCGGAAGTTCGGCGATGCGACGAGCGTTCCCAGACCGATGCGGGACGTGACCGCCGCTGCCGCGGCGAGCAGCGGGACGGTCGCGAACCACGGCTGGTCCACGAGCGTCCGCCACGCCAGGTGGTCGTACGTCCAGGCGTGGTCGAAGCCCCACTCCTCGGCGAGGAGCCACTTCTCTCGCCCGACGTCCCACCGATCCTGCGGCAGCACCACGATCCCCACGGCAACCATCCCCCGACCCTACGGTCCGGCCAGACGTGGACTCGAGCGCCAGGGGGTCAGGGTCCGCGGATCATGGCCGCGCAGTCCCCGCAGCAGCCGAAGGAGAGCCATGCGCTCGCGCCCGTTCCGTGTCACCTCGGTCCTGGTCAGGATCGCGCTCGTGCTGCTTGCCGCGGCCGACGGTTACCAGGGAGCACGTTGGTCGGGCTACGGGTTCGTCAGCTGACCGGCTCCGGGTCCGGGGCCATGCACAGCAAGGTGCCGGTCCCGTCGTCGCGCGGCATGACGGCCCTGGCCTCTGCCGGGCACTGACTCTTGTCGGTGACGACCTGGACGCCGACGTAGTCGTGCGGCTTGTCGCAGGACACGTGGGTGGCGACCTTGGCGGTCTCGCGCCAGCAGGAGCCTGCCCCCTCCGGACCGAGCCGCGCCGATCCGGTTCCCGCGACGACGACGGCGATGATCGTGCTGACGTAGACCAGGACGGCGGTTGACCCCGCGACGACGGCCAGAGCGATCTGCCCCGAGCTCCACGGCCGACCGCCCAGCTCCACCATCTGCTTGTAGCTCTTGCGGCAGCTGCGCAGCATGAAGAAGCCGGCGAAGGCGGCCGCGCGGGGGAGGTACCGGACGATCGTCGGTGCGCCCGCCGACGTGAGCCAGGCGGCGACGACGATCCCGAGCAGCAGGCTGCCGATGCCGAGCCACAGCTCCTGCGTGACACGTCGACGGACCTTCGCGGCTTCCGCCTGGTTGGCGAGCCCTCGCGACCAGGGGCCGGACCCCGCACCCGCGCCGAAGCCCCCGAACGCCGGCGACCCGTAGCCCTGCGCAGGGGATCCGAACGTCCCACCGCCGAAGGCTGCGCCGAGCGGCGACCCGGGCGCCTCCCCGAACGTCGGGAACGCGGACTGCACCGGGCTCGACGCCGGCGACCGGCGCTCCTCCGGCCTGTGCACAGGTGACGAGGCGGGCCCTGGCAGGAACGTCTGCGTGGTCGCGGGCACGGGCTGGAACGCGTGGCTGGGCGCAGGCGCCACGGGCATCGTGGGAGCGGGCCTGGTGTGCTCCGTCCACCGGGAGCCGTCGAACCAGCGCACGACGGCAGCCGTCGCCCCGTCGTCGTACCAGCCCGGGCTGATTCCCTGCTCCCCTGCCACGCCCGTGACTCGGCATCGCTGCGCGCGACCTTGAGCCGAGCATCGAGAAGGCCGCCGGTCAGGCGTGCGAGTGACGCTCCTCGCGGGTGGCCGACGGAGGTTCCAGCTGGAACGTGCAGTGCGCGACGTCGAAGTGGCCGGCGAGGCAGTGCCGCAGGTCGTCGAGGACACGGCCGGCCTCGCCGCTGGCGAGCAGCTCGTCGGGGACCTCGACGTGCGCGGAGAGCACCGGCACCCCGGACGTGATGGTCCAGGCGTGCAGGTCGTGCACGCCGAGAACCCCGGGCACCCCGCAGATGTGCGACCGGATCGCGTCCAGGTCGACCCCGCGCGGGGTCGCCTCCAGCAGCACCCCGGCAACGTCACGCAGGAGCCCGAGGGCGCGCGGCACGATCATCAGGCCGATCAGCACGGACGCGATGCCGTCGGCTCGCAGGAACCCCGTCGCCAGCACGACGACGGCCGCGACGACCACCGCGACCGACCCGAGAAGGTCACCGAAGACCTCGAGGTACGCACCCCGGACGGTCAGCGACTCCCCCTGGCCGGGGCGCAGAAGGGCGAGGCTCACGGCATTGGCGACGAGCCCCACGCAGGCGACGCCGAGCATCAGGGCGCCGTCGAGGGGTTCGGGCGTCACCAGGCGTCGCACGCCGCCGACGATCACGAGCACCCCGACGAGCCCGATCACCAGGCCGTTCACGAGCGCGGCGAGTATCTCGGCACGCTGCCACCCGAACGTCCGGGCGGCGGTCGCGGGCCGCATGGCCAGCGCGGTGGCCCCGAGCGCCAGGCCGACCCCGGCGGCATCGGTCAGCATGTGTCCGGCGTCCGCGACCAGGGCGAACGACCCGGACACGACCCCGCCGACGACCTCGACCACGAGGACCACCAGCGTCAGCACGAGCACGACCAGGAGCCGCCCCCGGTGCGCCTGCGCGGCGGTCGAGTGGTCGTGGTCGTGACCCACCCGGATCAGCCCCACCCGAGCGCGTGCAGTCGATCGTCGTCGATCCCGAAGTGGTGCGCGATCTCGTGCACGACCGTCACCGCGACCTCCTCGACCACCTCGTCGCGGTCCTCGCAGAAGTCGAGCGTCGGCAGCCGGTAGATCGTGATGCGGTCGGGCAGCGAGCCGGAGGCCCAGAAGTCGCCGCGTTCGGTCAGCGGCGTCCCTTCGTACAGGCCGAGCAGGTCCGGCTCCTCGGGCGGCGGCGAGTCCTCGACGAGCACCACGACGTTGTCCATCATCGCGGCCAGCTCGTCCGGGATCTCGTCGAGCGCGTCGCGCACCGCGTCCTCGAACTCGGCACGCGTCATCTCGACCATGAGCCCATCCTCGCAGGCCGGAGCCTCGTCGGAGGGGGCCGCAAGGCCAGCGGCGACGGGCCGCGCGGAGCCGCTTTGGAGATCGGGCCGATGACCCCGTATGCTCATCACCGGTCTTCCGACGCCTCGACGTCAGGGGTTGGACTAGCCCCCATCGTCTAGCGGCCTAGGACCCCGCCCTTTCACGGCGGTAGCACGGGTTCGAATCCCGTTGGGGGTACGAGTAGGACACGCAGTTGCAAGAAGGCCTTAGCACCACCAAGGCCCCGTAGCGCAGTTGGTTAGCGCGCCGCCCTGTCACGGCGGAGGTCGCGGGTTCAAGTCCCGTCGGGGTCGCTCGATTCGCCGGTCTACGGACCGGCGTTCTCGTTTCAAGGCTCTGTAGCTCAGTTGGTAGAGCGCACGACTGAAAATCGTGAGGTCACGGGATCGACGCCCGTCGGAGCCACCACGCAAGCCCCGCCCGGGACGGATCCGGTGCGGGGCTTCGTCGTGTGAGCGTCGGCCTGGGACCTCGGCCGAGCAGCCGGGCCGCGCCGCCGAGGGCTCCGCATCCGCCATCGACGCGGACCTGCCGCAAGCCTGTCGGCACCGCTGACGGCGCCGCGACACCTAGGGTGGAGCCCAGCACCTCAGCGGAAGGAAAACGCCCATGACCAGCACCTCCGGTCCTGAGAAGTCCGAGCGGTCGAGGAGCTTCTTCGACCGCATCACCGAGCCGTTCACCGAGAAGGCGCGCGAGAGCATCGAGCGCGTCGAGGACCACGTGCGCGAGGCCGTGCAGACGGAGATCAACGCCGTCGCCAGCAGCGTCCGCGCCCGAGCGGTCGAGGTGCGTCCGTCGGCGATCGCGTTCGGCATCGCGGCGCTGGTGACGTTCTTCGGTCTCGCGCTGTTCGTCACCGCGGCCGTCCTCGGTCTCTCGCACGCGGTGGAGCCCTGGCTGGCGGCGCTGATCATCGGCGTCGCGCTGGTGCTCGTCGGCGCCGGCGCCGCCGCCTGGGGACGCCGCCACCTGCCTCAGACGGGACCGGCCATCTCGGTCGTCCGCGTGCACGAGCCGACCCACCCGGCCGAGGAGCACGTCCACCCCTGGGAAGACTGACCACCGCGCGCAGACCGCGCACCGCGCGAAGACATACCACCGCATATCTCGCGTGTCGGCGCTGCGACCAGCACACTTGTACCTCGGAGAGTCACCAGAGCGAGAGGTTGCGCCATGACCACCCAGTCGGGACCCCCAGGTGACGAACGATCCCTGGGCAAGCTCGTCGCCGAGATCAGCGGGACGGCCGAGAGGCTCGTCCGGGCGGAGATCGAGCTGTTCAAGGCCGAGCTCACCGGGCGGGCGCAGAAGATCGGCACCGGCGCCGGGCTGCTCGCCGGCGCAGGCGTGCTCGCGCTCTACTTCCTCGGCGCGGCCATCACGACGGCCATCATCGCGCTGGCCCTGGTCGTCGACCTCTGGCTGTCGGCCCTGATCATCACTGTCCTGCTGCTGATCGTCGTCGCCCTGCTCGCCTGGCTCGGCATCCGGAGCATCAAGAAGGGCACCCCGGCACCCATCCAGGCGATCGAGAGCGTGCAGGAAGACATCGACGCGATCAAGACAGGGATCCGCTCATGAGCGACGACACGACCGACACCCCCGCCAAGCCCGTCGAGCCGTTCAGCACACCGAAGATGGTCGCTATCGAGGCGGACATCAAGGTGGCGCGTGCCGAGCTGGCCGAGTCGATCGACGAGCTCGTCGCCCGACTCGACCCGCGGGCGCAGGCAGGCAGGGCGATCGAGAACGGGCGACGGCTGTGGACGGACGCCACGACCGGTGACAGCGGGCCGGAGGCTCGCACGCGGGCGTTGAAGGTCCTCGGGAGTGTCGCGGCCGGGGTCGCTGCGCTGGTGGCGCTCGTCGCAGTCGTTGCGGCGCGTCGCGGCGACTGAACGGGTGGTTCCCGTCCTCTCGCAGCCGCGGAGGATGCTCAGAGACGTGTGGCCCCGTGAGGGCCCGCGCGCGCTCGGCCTCGTTGCTGGGCGCGCTTGCACCCCGGGTGTGCGGCCCGGGCTGTCAGCCTGCTGTTATGTCAGCCGTCCGAACGTTGCTGCGGAATACCGTTGAGAAGGTCACGAACCTCGGACTCGCGGTAGCGGCGGTGTCCACCCAGCGTGCGGATCGACGACAGCTTTCCGGCCTTGGCCCAACGGGTCACCGTCTTGGGGTCCACGCGGAAGAGCGTGGCAACCTCGGAGGGGGTGAGCAGAGTCTCGGACTCTGCAGTGTGTGCGTTCACGAGCTGCCTCCTGGCGGCATCTGACACTCGGCACCGACGGCATCGGTACCCGGTTTCTTCGGGTGCGACTGCGCCGACGAATCGACGAGTCGATCGACCATCGGACCGTCGCCGGTCCGCAAAGCGGGACATCTCACCCAGCATGCATGAAAGGCAGACATATCGCATACCCGTAGAGCGCTCTATGAGCGATCTTCACAGCATGCTCCTGCATCACGCACGACCGCTCCCCTACGAGCGGTCGCACCAGACTAAACCCGACCAAACGGGCAAACCACCCCGACACGCCGAGGGAGCGCCATGATCTGGACGTCTGTCCGGCTGGTCCGGCGCCAGTGTCCACCCCCGGGACGCCGTGACGATACGACCGGCCGGGCGACGCCAATGGGGATGTCTCGGACACGTGACGAGCATCGCCCGGCGCGAGTGGTCGGAATACGCGACGACCATGTACGGTTGCCCCACGAAGAGACGAAAATTCAGCACCCCGGGGCCGCACGTGTCAGCACGGAGCCGCCCCGCATCCACGTAAGAGGGGGTCGATGCCATGGGGCGCGGCCGTCAGAAGGCTAAGCAGACGAAGGTTGCCCGGGAGCTGAAGTACTTCAGCCCGGAGACCAACTACCGGGCTCTCGAGCAGGAGCTCACGTCGCACGGCCACAACGATGTCGTGACCGACAACCGCTCTCGCGCGGTTGTGGAGACCGACTCTGACGACGACGACGACTACCGCCGTTGGTCGGACGACGATCGTTGACGCGGTAAGTCTCTGACCTCGCGGTCATCGCGAGGTCTGCGCAGGTTCCCTGCGCGAAGCCACAGCAGGGTTGTCGCTGGTGCGTACCGTCTTCGGGCGCCGGCGACACCCTGCTGGTTTTCGTCCACGGACCTGCCCGGGGGGCCGGCCCCTGCGGGCGGACTCGAGCCGACGCGCACGGGTTCGAGCGACGCGCCGGCCCAAGGTCGACGCGGGCGGCCTCGAGCGACACGGGCCGGTCGAACCACCACGGCTGTTCGACGGACGCGGGCGGGTCGAGCGAACACTCGCATGAAGACCCGAGACCCAGACTGAGCCCCTCAGACGCGGTAGGCGCCCGTGAGCTGGACCGCTCCGCCGTGCACGCCCTTGGTCCCGGCGACGAACCCGGGTGACCCCACGACGTCCGTCGACGGGTCCGACGACCGCACGGTGCCGAGTGCCCAGGCGGACATGCCCAGCTCGCGCGCGTGCGCGAGAACGCCGTCCACGGCGTCCGGCGCGACGATGGCGACCATGCCGACGCCCAGGTTCAGGGTGCCCTCGAGGTCGGTCCACGGGACCTGCCCCAGGCTCTGCACCAGCGAGAAGATCGGCGGGAGCTGCCAGCCGCCACGGTCGATGTCCGCGACGAGCCCCTGCGGGAGCACGCGCGCGACGTTCGAGGCGAGGCCTCCGCCGGTGACGTGGCTGTACGCGTGCACACCGTCGACGGTCGCCCGTTCCACGAGGGCCAGGCAGTCGCTCGCGTAGACGCGGGTCGGTTCGAGGAGCTCCTCCCCGAGCGTGCGGCCGAGCTCCTCGACGTGGCGGTCGAGCTGCCAGCCGGCCACCTGGACGACCTTGCGCACCAGCGAGTAGCCGTTCGAGTGCAGGCCGCTCGACCCCAGGGCGATCAGCACGTCGCCCGCGCGCACACGCTCCGGCCCGAGCAGCTGGTCGGCCTCGACCACGCCGGTCGCAGCACCAGCCACGTCGTAGTCGTCGGCACCCAGCAAGCCGGGGTGCTCCGCGGTCTCGCCGCCGACGAGGGCGGTACCGGCCACGGAGCAGGCGGCAGCGATGCCACGCACGATGCCCGCGATGCGTTCGGGAACCACGCGTCCGCACGCGATGTAGTCGGTCATGAACAGCGGCTTGGCGCCGACCACGACGATGTCGTCGACGACCATGCCGACCAGGTCGAACCCGATGGTGTGGTGGATGTCGAGGGCCTGGGCGATGGCGACCTTGGTGCCGACGCCGTCCGTCGAGGTGGCCAGCAGCGGCTTGCGGTAGGTCAGCAGAGCACTGGCGTCGTAGAGGCCCGCGAATCCGCCGACCCCGCCGAGCACCTGCGGCCCGTGCGTGGCCCGCACCGCGTCCTTCATCAGCTCGACGGCCTTGTCACCGGCCTCGGTGTCGACACCGGCGGCCGCATAGGTGACCTGCGCCCCGTTCACGGGTGGTCCAGCGCGGTGCCGCCGCCGACGCTCGGGACGATCGAGAGCAGGCCGTCCTCGGGTGCGCCCAGCGGGAGCTCGTTCTGCTCCAGCAGGTACTTGCCCAGGCGGTCGCCTGCCGGCAGCTCGATCGGGTACTGACCGGTGAAGCAGGCGGCGCAGAGCTGCGACGCGGGCTGCTCGGTGGCGGCGATCATGCCCTCCGTGGAGATGTAGCCGAGGGAGTCCGCGCCCAGGGAGGCCGCGATCTCGTCGGGAGACAGCCCGTTCGCGATGAGCTCCGCACGGGAGGCGAAGTCGATGCCGTAGAAGCACGGCCACTTGACGGGCGGGGAGCTGATCCGCACGTGCACCTCGGCCGCACCGGCCTCGCGCAGCATGCGGACGAGGGCGCGCTGGGTGTTGCCGCGGACGATCGAGTCGTCGACGACCACCAGACGCTTGCCGCGGATGACCTCGCGCAGCGGGTTGAGCTTGAGCCGGATGCCGAGCTGCCGCAAGGTCTGCGACGGCTGGATGAACGTGCGGCCGACGTAGGCGTTCTTGGTCAGGCCCTGACCGAAGGGGATACCCGACTCGGCGGCGTACCCGACCGCAGCGGGCGTGCCCGACTCGGGCACCGGGATGACGAGGTCGGCCTCGACGGGGTGCTCCACGGCCAGCCGACGACCCATCGCCACGCGGGCGGCGTGCACGGACCTGCCGGCGATCGTGGTGTCGGGACGCGCCAGGTAGACGTACTCGAAGACGCAACCTGCGCGGTCCGGCGTCGCGAACTTGGTGCTGCGCAGCCCGTCGGCGTCGATCGCGATGAACTCGCCCGGGTCGATCTCGCGCACGAACGACGCGCCCACGATGTCGAGCGCCGGCGTCTCGCTGGCCACCACCCAACCGCGCTCCAGCCGTCCCAGCACCAGCGGGCGCACGCCCTGCGGGTCACGCGCGGCGTACAGCGTGTGCTCGTCCATGAACACCAGGCTGAACGCGCCGCGCAGCCGCGGGAGCACCTCGAGCGCCGTGGCCTCGAGCGTGTGGTCCGGGTCCCCAGCGAGCAGCGCCGTGATCAGCGCGGTGTCCGTGGTGTTGCCGCGAGCCAGCTCGCCGCGCCGCTGGCTGCCGTAGCGCTCCGCGACGAGGTCGACCAGCTCGGCCGCATTCGTGAGGTTGCCGTTGTGGCCCAGGGCGACGGTGCCGGCGGACGTCGGTCCGAGCGTCGGCTGCGCGTTCTCCCACGTGCTGCCACCGGTCGTCGAGTAGCGGCAGTGCCCGATCGCGATGTGCCCCTGCAGGGCGTTCAGCGCGGTCTCGTCGAAGACCTGGGACACCAGTCCCATGTCCTTGTAGACGAGCAGCTGCTGGCCGTTGGAGGTGGCGATGCCCGCCGACTCCTGGCCGCGATGCTGCAGGGCGTAGAGCCCGAAGTAGGTGAGCTTGGCGACTTCCTCGCCGGGAGCCCAGACACCGAAGACGCCACAAGCGTCCTGAGGGCCTTTTTCGTTGGGGAGGAGGTCGTGGTTCAGACGTCCGTCTGCGCGGGGGGCCACTGCCTCATCGTCTCATACGACGACGGCCGGGCGACGAACGCGACCAGCCCTCAGACGTCGTCGCGACCCGTCTGCCGCACGCTGCGCCGATCGGCCAGGACCGCGAGGAGGCCGCCGACGAACCCGCCGACGACCGCTCCGGTGAGGGCCAGCACCGTCGTCACCGCGTTCTCGCCGTCGAGGAACGGGAGGAACCCGGACCCGTCGGACGCGCGCGGGATGGTGGGACGCACGATCGCCGTGACGATGAGCGCGAGGAGGAAGCCGACGATCGCACCCGCCGCGATGAAGGCGCCGAACTTGGGAGCGTGCCGGATCGTCGCATCCCGCGCCGCGGTCAGCTCTTCGGGGGTGGGGAGCCGCTCGGTGTCCCTAGGCGGCGACTCGGACGTGACCGGGCTGGCGGGCTCGGACGTGACCGGGGTGGCGGGCTCGGAGGTGACCGGGGTGGCGGGCTCGGGGTCGACGGGCACGGTCGGCTCGGGATGCGCCGGGGTCGTGGGCTCTGGGTCTGCCGGCAGGGGGGCGTCGGGCACGTCGTGATCCTAGGTCAGGTCGTGTTCACGACCGCGCGCGGGCGGCCTGCAGCGGGAGCCAGTCCCGCAGGTCCGCACGCTCGCCGGAGGCGCGGATCCGTCCGCCGGCGACGGCGTCGTCCCAGGTCAGCACTCCGGTCGCGAGCTGCAGCCAGGTCTGCGGATCGGTCTCGACGACGTTGGGCGGGGTGCCCCTCGTGTGACGAGGTCCCTCGACGGCCTGCACCGCACCGTCGGGCGGCACGCGCACCTCGACGGCGTTCCCGGGCGCGACGTCGGCGAGCTCCTCGAGCGTGAACCGGACGGCCGTGCGTCTCGACGGCACCTGGGACGGGTCGGCGCGCCACGCGGCCAGCGCAGCCCGCCCGTCCGCGGGGTCTGTTCGGCGACGCGGCGGCATGGACCGATTCTCCCTCCTTCCGCGCCGCGGAACTCGTCGACTAGCCTGCGTGCATGACCACGACCACCACCTGGCGCCCGCTGCACCCGTAGCAGCCTCCGGTCGTCGTACCCCCGAGCTGCTCGCGCGGCGCCGGGGGTCTTTCTCTGTCGTGACGCGCCAGCAGCTCCTTTCTGAGGAGTTCCCATGCATCGAATGCTCACCGGCGAGCGACCCACCGGGCCGCTCCACATCGGTCACCTGTTCGGCAGCGTCGAGAACCGGGTGCGCCTGCAGCGCGAGGGCGTCGAGACCCTGCTCGTGGTCGCCGACTACCAGGTGATCACCGACCGGGACGACACGGGCGACATCGCCGCGAACGTGCGCGAGGTCGTCCTCGACTACCTGGCCGCGGGCATCGACCCCGCGGCCGCCACGATCTTCACGCACAGCGCCGTCCCTGCCCTGCACCAGCTGATGCTGCCGTTCCTCTCGCTGGTCAGCGTCGCCGAGCTCGACCGCAACCCGACCGTCAAGGCCGAACGGGCGGCCTCAGGCCGAGCCATGTCCGGGCTCCTGCTGACCTACCCGGTCCATCAGGCGGCCGACATCCTGTTCTGCCACGCCGACGTCGTGCCCGTCGGCCGCGACCAGCAGCCGCACCTGGAGCTCACGCGCACGATCGCGCGCCGGTTCAACCAGCGGTACGGCGACACCTTCGTCGAACCCGTCGGGCTGCTGTCGGACGCCCCGGTCGTCCTCGGCACCGACGGGCGCAAGATGAGCAAGAGCCGCGGGAACGGGATCGAGCTCCGCGCGACGGCCGACGAGACCGTCCGGCTGGTCCGGTCGGCGCGCACCGACTCCGACCGGCACCTGACCTACGACCCGGTCGGGCGGCCCGAGGTGGCCAACCTGCTCCTGCTCGCGTCGCTGTGCACGGGTGAGGGTCCGGAACAGATCGCCGAGCGTCTCGACGGCTCCGGCGCACTGAAGGCGCTGGTGGGCGACGCCCTCGTCGCGCACCTCGCGCCGCTGCGGGCTCGACGTCGAGAGCTGGCCGCGGAGCCGGGGCTCGTCGCGTCGCTGGTCGCCGAGGGCAACGCGCGCGCGAACGAGCTGGCCGATGCGACCCTGCGCGACGTCCGCGCGCGCATGGGCATGGACTACGCGAGTATCTGAACGGTGGGGTCGGCGCCCTTTCCTGGTGTCGCCAGCCCCAACGTCGGTCGGAGGTGACCCGATGGCACGACACCCTGGACGCCTCGTGGCGCTCGTTGCCGGCGCCGGGCTGCTCGGTCTGCTGGGCGCCTGCGACGTTCCGGTGAGCGAGCCTCCCGCATCGGTACCGCCCGAGCAGCCGCCGGCCGCCGTCCCGACGCAGGGCACCGGCGCGCAGGAGGAGCCGCTGCCCGAGGCGCCCGCCCAGCCGGTCCTCACGACCGCGGTCGCCGGCACGGGCGCCGGCAACCTCGTCGCGCCCGACACCGTCTGCGTGTTCTGGACGTGGGGCGGTGACGGGCTGCCACAGCTCACCGACGGCCTGTGGTTCACGGTCGACCACCCCGCGGTCGTACCGCAGACCTGGACCGCGTCCCACGACGCCTGCGGGGACAGCGGCAACGGTGTGCAGTGGTGCGACGGCGCCAAGATCACCGTCGACGACTCGACGTGCGTCATCGGATTCGTGCGGGCCGGGACCCCGTCGGCGCAGGCCCTCGTCGGCATGGTCGGCACGCTGACGTGCACGGCTCCGCTGTCGGCGCCCGACTGCGCGAGCCTCACTCAGACGATCGACGACAGCGCGGACGTCTCCCCCGACCTCGACCTGGAGGCCGTCGCGGCCGGTGGCGGCTGACATGGCGGCACCTGCCGGCCGGACGCTGCCGCAGTGGCTGTCCACCGCCACCCAGATCGCCGCACCGATCACGCTGATCAGCACCCTGCTGTTCTACTTCGGCTACGTCTACACCAAGTCGCAGTACGCGTACTTCGGGGTCGATGTGGACACGATCGGGCTGACCCCGCGGGACTACGTGATGCGCAGCCCGCAGCCGCTGCTCGTCCCCCTGCTCGTGCTCGTCGTCCTCTCCGTCGCGGCCGTCGCTCTGCACGGGCGGCTCCGGGCGGAGGCCGACGAGCGCCGGCTGCTCCCCGAAGGCGACGCGCACATCCGCCGCGTCGCGCGCCGCTGGGTCATTGGGAGCAGCGCCGTGCTGGGCCTGGGTCTCGTGCTCCTGCTCGCCTACGCGTGGTGGGGGGCGTGGCTGTACCTGTCGCTGGTGTCCGCCTGCCTGATCGGCGTCGGGGCCGGCGTCTGCGCCTCCGCCCTGCCCTTCGCGACGACCAAGGCGCCCGGGGTCGTCGCCGGGCTATGGGTTCTCGTGGTGGCCGCCGCGTTCTGGGCCGTGTCCATCACCGCCGAGTGGTCCGGGCGCGGGCAGGCCCAGAGCGTCGCCCGCAACCTCGACCAGCTTCCGGCGGTCATCCTCGACAGCCCCGCCGACCTGCACCTGCGCAACACCGTCGCGGCCCCTGAAGATTTGTGCTGGCTTTCCGGCAACGCGCCGGATCCCGACTGTGCAGCCCTCACCGACGAGCCGCGGTACCGCTACCGCGGGCTGCGACTGCTGGTGCAGGGGCCGTCGGCCATGTTCCTCGTGCCGACGCAGTGGTCGCCCAGCGCGACGACGCTCATGGTTCCGCGCGACTCGGACGCGCGGCTCCAGTTCCAGTTCGTGAACGACAGCCCGTTCTAGTCCGGCGGTGGGTCGACGCCTGGTCGCCAGCGACCCGGGCGACGTAGGCATACGCCGCCCGGGCCGAGGGACGATCAAGACGATCACCGCAGCGAGAACGATGAGCAGCGCTGCGACGACGATCAGGACGCGTAGGCAGTCCTGACGCGCCGCGCCGTCGGCCGGGGCCCTGCTCCGGTCATCGGGTCCTCCCTGGTCAGCGTTTCGACGACCCCCGCGTGAATAAGCTATGACGATCTCGACGGGGAAGTACCGAGAAGCGCGACCTTTCCATGCGAACCGCATCAACTGTGACCGCCACGGAACATCGCGGCGACCCTCGCCGATCATCCGCGGGAGCGACGGCGGGCCCCAGGGCCGAGCAACGAATCTAGAACGGGGCGGTGGCCACGTTCCATACCAGTGCGGCAAATACGAGGAACGAGACGAGCGCAAGCACCCAGCCCGCGACGCGGCGCCGCCTAGCGATCGTCACCAGCTCGAAGACCACCCCAGCCGCAGCTGCAAGCGGAAGCAATGCCGTCCCGCCGATATCAGCAAGGGGCGCTCCCGCGGCAAAGAGGTTGGACAAATAGTAGGACGTGTCAAGCAGAACCACACATGCGAGGCCTACTTGGACAAGAATTACCAGTGCCGTCGACCATGTCCGGTAGGCACCTGGCCGGTGGTCGTCGTCGATTGCCATCGTCAGCCTCCCTCGATGATTCCGAAGGAACTCGTGAGATTGGTCGCGAACTTTCCCCACAATACATTCGTAGCACCGGAATTGATGGAAGATCCCGGCCATTGCGCGTTCAGTCCACCATCCCCGCCGCGTGCGTAGACGTTGAGCCGCAGGCGCCCACGCGAATCTTGCGTGATCGAGAATGTAATCTTGTGGTTCGCACCCTCTTTATGGCCAGGAAGAGAGACGAAGGTGAAAGACGTCGCATCCATCGCGACAACCTTAACCGGGCTCTTTCCGAAGAGATTGCATTTTGTACCGACCTTCAGGTTCTTCGAACAACCCCCGGCCGGCATCGGAAAGTAAGCTCCGAGATGACTCTGCATCGCAGCCATGATCTTTCTTGGCGTCATCTTGCGCTCACGGGCCCCATAGATCACATACGAGTGCCGGTAACCGTAGGCGAGCCCAGTCAGGTCAGAGTCGTTGATCGGATCGGGCGGGTAGACATAGTCGTTGTCGACGCCCCCTTCGACGGGGTCGACCGACAAGAAGCGGCCGAGCGTCCCGACGTACACCCGGGCCCCCATCTCGATGGCAGCGATCGTGCTGATGTGCTCGTACATCTTCTGGTTCTGGCCGACCCACGCGTTGTCGATGTTCGAGGGCAAGTTGTCCCCGACCGAGTCCTCCGCCTTCGGAGTTCCGATGGCCTTCGTGGACGGGTCCAGCACCTGACCGAACGGGTCGTACGTCGTCAATGCGCCGGTGCGGGCTCCAGTGGCGTCGGCCGTGACAATGACGTCGCCGTGGATGTTCGGGTACGACCAGGTGGCCGTGCCCGAAGTTGGCAGGCTGACCAGGACTCCGCCGGGCAGCGCAAGCTGGCGCTGCGTGACGTTGTTCGAGGTGTCCATGACCAGGTCGGCGGTGTCACCGTCGCCGGTGAAGCCGTAGTGGACAGACGTCGTCCCCACGTCCTGGCCCGCTCGGGCGATGATCCGGTTGGTCGCGTCGCGCTGGTAGGTCACGAACGATCCCGAGTCCGTCGTGGTCGAGACGTGCCGCCCCGCGCTGTCATAGGCCAGGTTCTGGTCGGCGAGCTTGGTCGTGTTGCCCTGGGCGTCGTACTGCAGGTTGGTAGCGCTCAGGCTCGTTCCCGTCACCGGGCTCGCCCCCGAGACCGGGTTGGTGACGGTCGTCGAGACGAGACGATCGGCCCAGTCGTAGCAGTACGCGGTCGTGCGTGCGGCCAGCCCGGTCGGAGTATCCGTCAGCATCGTCCGGTTGCCATCACGGCCGGCCGACGTGTTGGCTCCACATGTGCCTGACTGGGCGAAACCGTACTCCAGCTTGTGGCCGGGAATGTCCGCGCGCGCCAACCGACCCGCACCGTCGTACCAGTACGCCGCGCTCGAGACCGTCGAGCCGTCCGTCACGTTCGCCGTGAGCACGCGTCCTGACTGAGAACGCACGACCTGGTCGGAGACGGCGGCCGAGCCCACGAAAGTGTGGTCGAGCTTGGCGAGCATGCCCGCGGATGAATGGGTGAACGTCGTCGACGTGCCGTTGCCCGCCGTCGTGGCGGAGGCTGTCGGGTAGGAGACGCTGGCGACCTCGCCGCGGTCGTATGTGATGTCGGCGATCGTCTTGCCACCGTCGGTCAGCGTCTTGCCGCCGTCGATGACGGTCTTGACCTGGCTGTCCGCGTTGTACGTGACCCCCGAGGCGTACGTACGCACGGTGCCGTTCGTCGCCTTCACGGTTGTCGTCGATCCGGACGGGCGGCCGGCAGTGTCGTAGGTCGTGAGCGTCGTGACGCCCCACACGTCGGTGTAGGAGACGACCCTGCCGAGCAGGTCGACCTTCGTCGTGACCGTGCCACCGTTCGCAGATGCGACCGCCGAGTCGGACACCGACGTGGTCAGCGGGTCGCCCCCGACCTTGTACAACGACGTGACCGTACGCGTGCTGGTCGCGCCGGGGTACGTCACCTTCTCGATGCGCCCGCGCGCGTCGAACGTGGTGCACGTCCAGGCGGTGTCACCGGAGGTCTTGTTGCCCAGCGGTCGGCCGTAGTTGTCGTAGACGACGGTCGTCGAGATCGGAGAACCAGTACTGGGCGACGGACCTGTCGTGGTCTTGACCAAGCCCGCCGGTTTGGCACCCGCCGGCACGGCACACTCGTTCGGCTGGATGTCCGTGTCCGAATAGTAGGTGTCGCTCGTGCCTCGGCCGGCATCGAACGTCCCCGACGCTGTCGCAGCCGGCAGCCAGCGGCCGGTACGACGGCCGAAGCCGACGCCTGGCACCTCGTAGCTCGTCGTGGTTGTCAGTGCGAGGCCGTTGGGGTCCTCGGTCGTGGTCAGCGCCTGGCCGAGCCACGGGCTCGACCCGTACCCGATGCGGGACATCTGGGCGGGAACCTGGGCCGAGACGACGGCAGGTGTACCTGCCGGTACGGCCGCGGGTGCGGTGTCGTCCTTCGTCGTGCTGGTGACGAGCCCGTAGTCAGGCGTCAAGGCCGAGTCGGGGATCGAACCGGTCGTCACCCCGGGACCGGACCAGGACATCGCCAGCTTGCCGGGACCAACAGCGTTGACGTAGTCAATTCTGATTCGCGCCCATCCAGGCGCCGGCCGGCTGACGTTCGACGAGTTCGTCGCGTTGGTCGGTGGTGCGAGCACACGGATGTCGTCGATCCACACCTGGAGCTGGTCGTCGCCGCCGGCGGTGAGCGTGTAGGTCCCGGCCTGCGGGAACCTGATCAGTCCGGTCAATCGCGTACCCCACGGGGCTGTGGTGATGCTCGGGTCCGGCATCGCAGTACCCCAGTCCCTGGTGAGGCTGCCGGTGCCCAGACCCAGGCCGAACGCCTTCGGCTGGCCGGCCAGCGCTCCGCCGCTGTAATAGGCGGTGTTCAGACCGGGCATCCCCTCGTCGTAGCCGGTCGTCGAATGCGCCGTGGTCGCGATGCAGGAGGCGACGGGACGGCGGTCAGCACCGAAGCACGACGTGTCAGCCGGTCCGAACGACTCGGTCGGCCGGTCGCGGTCGTCGTAGATCTTCGTC
Organism: Cellulomonas sp. URHD0024; assembly: GCF_000426185.1. Taxonomy (GTDB): domain Bacteria; phylum Actinomycetota; class Actinomycetes; order Actinomycetales; family Cellulomonadaceae; genus Cellulomonas. Next base: position 1,049 of record NZ_AUEW01000015.1, on the reverse strand, counting down.
GACATCCGGCCCAGAGGATCGGTGGCGGACAGAACGAGGTCCTTGGCCGGGTCCCAGACTTTCCTGGTCGTGGCACCGCTCGGCGTGGCGTCCGTGAGTGTGCGCCAGGCGTTGTCGAAGGTGACCGTGCGCGCGTGCCCGGAGATGCCCGTGCGGTCCACGTTCGTGGTGGTCGCGTTCGTGTAATCGAAGCTGGTTGCTGGTCGGCCTGCCGCGGTGATGCCGTCAGCGGCCGGCATGGTGATCGTCTTGGCCTTCGGCGACTTCGCGGCGAGGTTGTCGTAGACGACCTGCACCTTGTTGGCGTCCGACGCATTCCGGGTCACGTCGGCCCCGAGCCAGTCCATGATCAGCGGGGTGCGCAGCGCCCTGAGCTCGCCGGTGGTCTCGTACTCGAAGTCGGTGACCTCGTTCCCCGGGTCGATGATGCGGATGAGGCGACCGTCGGAGTTGTAGCGCAGCCAGGTCGACTCACCCACCCCGCTGCCGGAAGCTGGCGGGTAGACGATCCGGCAGGTCATCCCCAGCGGTGCCAGGGCATCGGCCGGGCAGGCCGGCGCAGTTCCGCCCTCGGGCGCCAGGTCACCGGAGTAGTAGAACTGGACCTGCTTGCCCGAGGCGCGGTCGGTGACCGAGTCGAGCTGACCGGTCGCCCCGCGCCAGGCGACCTTGGGCGCGGCGGGCTTCTTCGCGTCGGTCGGGGGGGTCGAGGACTCTAGGCGGCCGTTGGTGCCGAAGACGTAGACGGTTCCGTCCTCGTCGGTCAGGTTCACCAGGCCGGCACCGGACAACGCCAGGACGCTGAACTCGCCCGACGGGGGCGCGTACCCGCCCTCGGACTTCTTCGTGTACGTGTGGGTCGTGCCGGTGACGTCGGTGAGCACGACAGTGGTGGCCTGGATGTCGGCGGATGCGTACTCGCCGCTGTTGCCGGCCAGGGCTGTGGACGAGGACCACCCGGAGGGAAGGGTCTCGAAGGTCGGGGACAGCCAGCTCGATGGGACGATGATGCCGTTGGGGTAGCCCGGGCCCTTGGCCCACAGCTGGAA
>NZ_AUEW01000014.1 GCF_000426185.1 Cellulomonas sp. URHD0024 | reverse complement strand
AACTCGGTGACGACGTTCAGGCGGTACAGCGAGGCACGCGAGTACGCCCGGAACCCGCTCGCCGCGTCCGGCAGGTCCGTGTCGGCGGCGAAGTTGACGACCCGGCTCCCCACGCGCTGCATCATCTTCTTGAACGGCGAGAAGTGCTCGATCGTGGACGTCTGCCGGTCCGCGATGACGATGTCGGCGCGCCCCGAGACGATCGGCGCGACGAGGTCCGGGATCCGGTCCTGCGGGTACTGGTTGTCGCCGTCCGTGTTCACGACGATGTCCGCCCCGTGCGCCAACGCGTAGTCCACGCCGTCACGGAACGACCTCGCCAGGCCCATGTTCCGTGCGTGCCGCACGACGTGCTTGACACCCAGGGACTGGGCCACCTCGACGGTCCGGTCGGTCGAGCCGTCGTCGATGACGAGGATCTCGAGCTCGTCGACCCCGTCGATGCGGCTCGGTATGGACGCCAGGACCGACGGGATCGTCAACTCCTCGTTGAGGCAGGGAATCTGGATGAAGACCTTCATTGACCGTCCCGTCGGGTCCCGCCTGGCCGGTGCCGCGGGCACATCATCGTGGCGAATCGTAGCGCCGGCCGGCCTGCGGCTCTCGGGCGCTTCCGTGCCGATGGTCCGGCGCCTCGCGACCGACCGGCAACCGGGGCGCCGCTCGATAGGGTGACGACATGACCGCAACCAGCGTCGCCGAGCTCCTCGCCGGGCTTCGCCAGTCGGGGCCGTCTCCCCGCGTGACCTGGTACGGCGACGACGACGAGCGTGTCGAGCTCACCGCGGCGGAGCTCGACAGCTGGGTGGGCAGGACGACGAACCTCCTGGTGCAGGAGCTCGGCGCGAGCCCGGGAACCCGGGTAGGGCTCGACCTGCCGGGCCACTGGCGCTCCATCGTCTGGGCGCTGGCAGTCTGGCGATCCGGTTCGTGCCTCGTGCTCGGCCAGCCCACGGCGCCCGTCGACATCGCCGTCACCAACGACCTCGCGCTGGCCCCGGCCGCCGAGCGCACGATCGCGGTCGCACTGCCCGCCGGCGCTCGACGGTTCGGCGCCCCCCTGCCGCCGGACGCGATCGATGCTGCGGCCGTGCTGCCCGACCACCCTGACGAGGTCGTGGCCGAGACACCCGTCGCGCCCTCCGCCTCCGCGATCGACGACGGCGAGCGGGTGTCGTTCGAGCACCTGCTCGCGCCGACCGACGGCGCGCGCGCCGGCCGCACCGGGGAGCGCGTGCTCATGCACGCGCCCGACTACCTCGACGGTCACTCGATCCGTGCGCTCCTGCGCCCGCTCGTCAACGAGGGGTCCGTCGTGCTCGCGAGCAACCTCACCACGCACGCGCTGCTCGAGGACGCCGAGCGCCGGGAGCGCCTCGTGGCCGCCGAGCTGGTGACCGACGACCTCCTCGGGGACGCGCACAAGCACCACTCCCGCCACCACGGGTGGCACTGAGCAGGCGAGCGCGCAGGCGACGGTCGGACCGCCGATCAGCGGCGCTCAGCGGCCAGGATCGCGCGGATGCGGCTCGCATCGCCCCACACGCCCGGAGAGTCCCCAGGGCGGTCGGGGAACGCACCGTACTCGAGGTCGAGGTCGAGGCCCCGCTCGGCGATGAACCGCTCGGCGCGCTCACCGAGTGACTGCGGCTCCCCCGAGCAGCAGTTGACGATGCCCAGGACCGAGTCCTGGAGCGCCGCGGCGGCGATCTGGTCCCCGAGGTCGGCGACGTCGATGAAGTCGAACAGTGCGGTGCCCGACGTGAACGGGAACGTCCGCCGCCCCTCGGCGGCCGCTCCGAGCATCTTCGCGAAGACCGAGTTGCTCCGTGCGTCGTCCCCGGTGATGTAGAAGCACCTCAGCCACAGCCACTGCGTCGTCTCACCCGCCAGCCGGATCTCCATCGCGCGGCGCAGGGCGTCCTTCGCGACGCCGTAGAGCGTCGTCGGGCGGGTCGGGGTGGACTCGTCGATCGGGCCCTCGTGATAGCCCACCTCGTGCATCGTGCCGAGCGCGACGATTCTCCGGACTCCCAGCTCCGAGAGGCCGGCAAGGAAGCGGTAGTGGTCGGAGAGCCGTTCCATGTGGGCGGGGTGGTTGTGGACGAAGCCCGCCTCCCATGCGAGGTGCACCACGACGTCCGGCACCGTCGCCGGCTCGAGCAGGTCGCCGGAGAAGATGTCACCGTCGACGACGGCGGCGCGGGGATCCACGAGTCCCTGCGCCGCGACACCGCGCACGACAGCGGTGACGTCGGCGCCGCGGTCGGCGAGCGCCGTGACGACATGGCGACCGATGTACCCGGCGGCGCCGGTGACGAGCACGTGCATGGGATGCCTTCGAGTCGACGGGTCAGGACAGGGATTCGGCCGGCGCCTGCAGGACGTCGGCCGCGTGCTCGCGCCACCGGTCCTCCCACGGGCCGATCGGTGCCACGCCCGCTGCCTCGAGCCGGTCGTGGCCCAGGACGGAGAACGCCGGGCGCACCGCGGGGCGCGGGAACGCCGAGCTCGTGGTCGCGCGCACGACCCCGGTGTCGAAGCCTGCGGCTTCGACGACGGAACGTGCGAACCCGAACCACGACGTCCGGCCCGAGGCCGTGCCGTGGTACGTGCCGGCCGGAGCGTCCGCTCGCACGAGACGGACCACGAGGTCAGCCAGGTCGACCGTCGACGTCGGCTGACCGATCTGGTCGTCGACGACGTCGATCGCGCCCTTGGCACGCACGACGCTCAGCGCGGTCCTCGGGAAGCAGGGGCCGCTGCCGTAGAGCCAGGCGGTCCGGACGACGAGATGGTCGGGCGCCTCCGCCCGCACGGCCCACTCCCCTGCTGCCTTCGTCCGCCCGTACGCAGACCGCGGCGCGACGGGTGCGTCCTCCGGGTACCCGTCCTCGCCCACCCGCTCGCCTGAGAACACGTAGTCCGTCGAGATCTGGACGATGCGAGCCCCGGCCAGGCGTGCGGCGCGCGCGAGGTTCCCCGCACCCACCGCGTTCACCGCGAAGGCGTCCGGCTCGTGCGCCTCGGCGTCGTCGACGGCCGTCCATGCCGCGCAGTTGAGCACCACGTCGTGGCCCCGTGCGATCTCACGTGTCGCGGAGTGGTCGCGGACGTCGAGATCGTCGCGTCCGAGCGCGGTGACGTCGTCGCCCAGCGCGGTCAGCAGCGCCACCACGTCGCGGCCCAGCATGCCGCGGGCACCGGTCACCAGCCACCGCATGTCGATCTCCGTCCGGTCAGGGTCGGACAAGCCTACGGGCACCGATACCCTGGGACGCGCCCGTCCAGAGGAGGAACACGTGCAGTACCGCGAGCTCAAGGTCCCCGGAGCCTGGGAGATCACGCCACGGCAGTTCGGGGACCCGCGCGGGGTCTTCCTCGAGTGGTTCAAGGTCGACGCCTTCGCCGAGCACCTCGGACACCCGCTCGATCTGCAGCAGGCGAACTGCTCCGTGTCCGAGGCGGGCGTCCTGCGTGGCGTCCACTTCGCCGACGTCCCCCCCGGCCAGGCCAAGTACGTCACCTGCGCTCGCGGCGCGGTGCTCGACGTCGCCGTCGACCTGCGCGTCGGCTCTCCGACGTTCGGCACCTGGGATGCGGTTCTGCTCGACGACACCGACCGTCGAGCCATCTACCTGTCCGAGGGCCTCGGGCACGCCTTCATGGCGTTGGAGGACGACTCCACGGTGCTGTACCTGTGCTCGACGGGATACGCACCGGAACGCGAGCACGGCATCCACCCGCTCGATCCCGAGGTCGGCATCGCGTGGCCCACGACCGACCGCGCCGGGCGACCGATCACCGCGAAGCTGTCGGACAAGGACACCGCCGCCCCTGGTCTGTCCGAGGCTCGCGAGCAGGGCTTGCTGCCGCAGCTCGCCGACGTCGAGGCGTGGGTGGGCGGCCTTCGACGAGGCTGAGCATCAGCGTCCCACGGCTGCCTCGTACGCCCGGACGTGTGCCTGCGCGGACGCCGCCCACGTGAACCGCGAGCTGCGGGCCAGCGCGGCGGCGCCGAGCTCGGCACGCCGCTCGGGGTCGTCGAGAAGGCGTGTGAGGCCCGCCGCGATGTCCGGGCGCTCGGTCCCGCAGTACTCGACCGCGTCTCCGCCCACCTCCGGCAGCGACAGCTCGCGAGTGGTCAGGACGCAGGCGCCGCACGCGATCGCTTCCAGGACGGGCAGACCGAATCCCTCGCCGAGCGACGGGTAGGCGACCACGGCCGCGCCTCCGAGGAGCGGCGCGAGGTCCTCGACCGGGAGGTACCCCGGCGCGACGACACGCAGCCCGCTGGGGACCGCCGCGACCGCCGCGTCGACGTCCTGATCCCACCCGCGTGCCCCGGCCAGGACGAGCGCCGGAGGGTCGGGTCGACCCGCGCTCGCGTCCACCCAGGCACGGACGAGCGCCGGCACGTTCTTGCGCGGCTCGAGGGTGCCGAGAAAGGCGACCCACGGACCGGTCACGCCGAGCTTCGCCGCCACCCGCGCGCGTTCGTCGGGGCCCGTCGGCCGGAACACCCGCGCGTCGACGCCGTGGTAGGCGACATGGAACCGCGAGCGGTCGCCCGGCACGAAGCGCAGCACCTCGTCGCGCGTCGCGACCGAGGGCACCACGAGCGCGTCCGCGTGCCGCACCGCGCCGCGCGTCGCGGCCTTGAAGAGCCGGACCTTGAGCCCGTCGTGCAGATGAGGATGACTGAAGAACGTCGCGTCGTGCAGCGTCACCACCGTCGGCACGGTACGCACGAGCGGGCGCGTGTAGTGCGGGCTGTGCAGCACGTCCGCCCGCACCCGGCGAGCGAGCGCAGGCAGCATCGTCTGCTCCCAGACGAGCCGCGCGCCCCGCGCACGGACCGCTCCCGGAGCGGCGACCACGCGCGCACCGCTGCCCTCGAACTGCTCGACGTCGGCGCGCTGGGCGGCCACCACGAGCTCCAGCCCCGTGGCGACCAGCGCGGGTACCAGGTCGTCGACATAGCGGCCCACACCTCCCCGCGCTCTGGGGATGGCGGTGGCGTCGAGCAGCACGCGAAGGGTCACGAGGCCCGATTCTCGCACCCGGGCCGCGCGTCCCCGTGCGGGAACTCGCCTAGTCTGAGCGCGTGGCCGACTCCCCGCTCCGCGCCGCCGTCGTCGTCGAGCAGCTCTGGCAGGCCACGCCGGGCGGGTCCGGGACGTACGTCCGCAACCTCGTCGGCGCTCTGGCCCGGCGAGACGACGTCAAGCCCGTCGGGCTCGCCGCACGGCACGACGCGCCGCCGGTCGGTGGGCCGCTGCCGGTGCCGGTGGTGCACTCCCGCCTGCCTCGGACCGCGCTCTACCAGTCGTGGCAGCGGCTGCGCGCGCCGCGCCCGGAGGCGCGGATCCGGGGCGTACAGGTCGTGCACGCGACGACCTGGGCGACGCCGCCGACCAGGCTCCCCCTGGTCGTCACGGTGCACGACCTGGCGTTCCTCGACCGGCCCGAGGCGTTCACACCGCACGGCAACGCCTGGTTCCGGCGCGCGCTCGACGACGTGGACGCCCGTGCGGCCGTCGTGATCGTGCCGAGCCTGACCACGGCGGACCGGTGCGCCGAGGCCGGGTTGGACAGGGACCGGCTCCGCGTCGTGCCGCACGGCGTCGACGTCCCGACGCCCAGCGAGGCCGACGTCGCCGACGTGCGACGCCGGTACGCCCTCCCGCGGCCGTACGTCATGTGGGCCGGCACCGTCGAGCCGCGCAAGAACCTGTCGACACTGCTCGAGGCGTTCGACCAGGTGGCCGAGGCGCAGCCAGACCTGGACCTGGTGCTCGTCGGCCCACCCGGGTGGGGCGCCGTCCCGGTCGTCCCCACGGCCCGACGGGAGCGGGTCAGGTTCACCGGCTTCGTCCCGGACGCCGACCTGCACGCCCTGTACGCAGGAGCGTCGGCCTTCGCGTTCCCCTCGTTGGCGGAGGGCTTCGGGCTACCGGTGCTCGAGGCCATGGCGCACGGCGTGCCCGTGGTCACGTCGTCCGGGACGTCGTGCGCAGAGGTCCTCGGCGACGCAGGAGCGACGGTGCCGGCGCTGGACGCGGACGCCCTCGCCCGAGGTCTGCTCGACGCGATCGGTGCACCGGGCCGCGCCTGGGCGGCCCGCGGCCTCGCCCGGGCGGCGACGTTCTCCTGGGACGCCGCCGCCGAGGCGACGCTCGCTGCTTACCAGGACGCGATCCGCGCCGGCTAGCGACCGGTCGAGACCCAGGTCCCACCGAGCGCGACGAGCCCGACCGAGCCGTCGGAGTCGGCTGCGGGGTGGACGACGAACTCCGCGACGTGGTCCGCCCGGTGCACGACGTGCCCGTCAGCGGGACGGTTGAGTGTGGCGTCCACGACGTAGGTGCCCGCGACGAGCGGCAGTCGAGGGACGACCAGCTCGACCGCGCCGTCGCCACGCTTCAGAGTCCGCGCACCCGTTCCGCCCGACGAGGCGACCGCGAGCGTCACGCCGTCCAGGGTGCGGATGGTGAGCGTGTGCTCGACGTCGCGGACGTCCTCGTCCGCAGACCACTCGACCCGGAACCGGGTCGCCTCGCCGCTCACGGTCGTGGCCGCACCGTGCTCACCGCTCACGACCACGCTGGTGACCCGGGCCTCGCAGGAGCCGCCGTCGGGGGCCTCCGGCTCGCTCGTGCCGACCGCACCGGCATAGCGGCCGATGATGTCCTCGGGGTCCCCCACGCCGAGGATCCGCCCGTGGTCGAGCCAGGCCACCTCGTCGCACATCGTCTGCATCGTCCCCAGCGCGTGGCTCACCACGACGACCGTCCTGCCGTCGTCCCGGAACTGCTGGAACTTCTCCAGGGAACGGCGCTGGAACTCCTCGTCGCCGACCGCGAGCACCTCGTCCACGAGCAGGATGTCGGGCTCGACGTTGATAGCGACCGAGAAGCCGAGCCGTACGTACATCCCGGACGAGTAGTTCTTGACCGGCGAGTCGATGAACTGCTCCAGACCCGCGAACGACACGATGTCGTCGAACCGAGCGTCGATGTCCCGCCTCGACAGCCCGAGGATCGACCCGTTCAGGTAGACGTTGTCGCGCCCCGACAGCTCCGCGTGGAAGCCTGCCCCGAGCTCGAGCAGGGCCGAGATGCGGCCCTGCGACGTGATCCTGCCCGAGTCGGGAACGAGGATGCGGGCCAGGCACTTGAGCAGGGTGCTCTTGCCCGAGCCGTTGTGCCCCACGAGGCCGAAGGTCTTGCCGTGCGGGATCGCCAGGTCGACGTCCCGCAGGGCCCAGAACTCCTCGAACTGAGCGCGACCGCGCCGCATCACCGCCGACTTCAGCGACTGGTTGCGCTCGTGGTAGATCCGGAACCTCTTCGACACGTCCTCGACGAGCATCGCGTCGTCCATCACAGCTCCTCCGCCAGCCGGGGCTCCAGCCGCCGGAACGCCAGGTTGCCGAGCAGCAGGGAGACCGCCGTCGCGAGCACCGCCAGCCCGATCATGTGCCACTCGGGGAACGTGCCGCCGTAGAGCATGTCCCTGATCGGCTCGAAGAAGCTGACCAGAGGGTTCAGCTCGTACAACGTGGTCAGCGGCAGCCCGGAGGCCCAGCTCGATCCGCCCTCCACGCTGGACACCAGCGTGATGGGGTAGATGATCGGCGTCGCGTAGAACCAGATCTGCATGAACAGCGCCACGAAGTGGGCCACGTCGCGGAAGTAGACGTTCCACACCGACAGCGCGAGTGCGATGCCGAGCCCGAACAGCGCCACGAGCACCATGAAGACCAGCAGCAGAGGGATCCACGGCAGCGTGTTCACACCGAAGAACGCGAAGATGACGAGCAGCACGGCCATCTCGATCAGGAAGGTCACGAACGAGGAGCCGACGTGCGCGAGCAGGAGCAGGCGCCGCGGGAAGTACGTCTTCTTGATGAGGTTCGCGTTGTTCAGCAGGATCGACTGACCGCCCTGCACCACGGTGGAGAAGAAGTTCCACGGCAGCAGCGCGCAGAGCAGGAACAAGGGGTAGGAGACCAGCCCGTCGGCACCCGTGGTCGGCTGCACCTTCATGATCACCGAGAACACCACGGTGAAGATCAACGTGGTGGCGAGCGGGTTGATCAGCGACCACAGCCAGCCCAGCACCGTTCCGCGGTACCGGCTGCGCAGGTCCCGCTGGACGAGGTTGCCCAACAGCTCCCGCGAAGCGACGACGTCCGAGACCTCTCCGGCGATCCTCACCCCTCACCCCTCTCCCATGAGTCGATCCAGGCGCACAGCCGGTCGACCCCTTCGCTGACGTCGACGGTCGGCGTCCAGCCGAGCTCGCGAACCGTGTCGCTGACGTCGGCGGCCGCGTACCGGACGTCACCGTCGCGGAACCGACCGACGACGACAGGTGCGGGCGCCCCGTACCGGGCCGCGACGAGCTCTGCGAGCCGCGCGATGGTGTTGGCCGAACCCGAGCCGACATCGTACGGGTCGGGCGTCGCCCTGCCGTCCCGCAGCGCGGCGAGGATCGCCGCGGCCACGTCGTCGATGAACACGAAGTCGCGCACGATCTGGCCATCCTCGTACAGCGGTGCGGCCTCCCCGCGGCGGGCGAGCCCGGCGAAGAACGGCACGATGCCGGTGTAGGGGTTCGACAGGGACTGCCCCGGGCCATAGACGTTCTGCAGCCGCAGGACGATCGGCACGACGCCGACCGCGAGCGCCCAGGCACCGAGCACGTGCTCCTGCGCGAGCTTTGTGGAGCCGTACACGCTGGTCGGACGCGGCACGGTCCGGCTCGCCCGGTGAGGGAGCGCGGACCCGCCGTCGACGGCGTCCCACCGCTGCGCCTCGAGCTGGGCGTGCGAGCGCTGTCCTGGGTACACGACGGCGCCGTCGGGACTGGTCCACGCGCCCTCGCCGTACACCGCTCGGCTGGAGGTCAGCAGGACCTGCGTCGGCAACGCGTCGTGCCGGACGAGGGCGTCGAGCATCTGCGTAGTCCCGATGACGTTGACCTCGGCATGCCGCGTCGCCTCGGTCAGCGACTGTGCCGTGCCGGTCTCAGCCGCCAGGTGGACGATCGTGTCCGGGCGGATGCCGCCGCTCAGGAGGTCGTCCCACACGTCACGAGAGGCGACGTCGCCGACGACGAGCTCGACCCGTGCGTCCAGCGCGGCCGGTCGCTCGTGGCGCGCGTGCACCTGCGGGTGCAGGTTGTCGAGCACGACGACACGGTCGAACCGGTCGGCGAGCGCGGGCGAGAGGGCGCACCCGATGAACCCGGCACCGCCCGTGACCAGGCACGTGCCTGTCGGCGTGGTCACTGTGCGGCCCGCACCGTCGCGGAGGTGAGGTGCATCCCGCCGGACCCCGCGCCGATCGACAGCGTGGCCGTCCCCCCCGACCCCGCCGGCAGCGCGGCGAACAGCACGTTGGAGTCACGTGCGACGCGCAGGACCTGGGACGTGCCGTCGCCCGCCGTCACGACGAGCTGGCCCGGCGCGTCAGCGAGCAACGACAGACGCAGCAGCTGCTCGCCCTCTCCCGTCGGGGTCCAGCTGAGCGCGGCCGACGAGGTCAGCGAGAGGCTGCCGCGCACGTCGATCGTGGCTGCCGCCGGCTCGGCCTCGACCCAGGACGACTCCCCCTCGGTCGACGCCTGGTCGTAGCGGTTCGCCGTGAGCCACGCCCCGGGGTCGACGAGTCCGGAGTTGAAGTGACGTTCGGCCATCTCGTACACGACGACGTCCGGGTGGACGAGGTCCACGAGGGCCTGGACGTTGGGCGTCTGCGCGGGATCGTCGATGTTGTGCCGCACCTGCACGAGCGTGCCGAACGACGCCTGCAGGTACGGCGAGATCGCGTCTCCCATCGAGTCGCGCAGCACGAGCGCGGTGAGGTGGTTGCCCGCAGCAGGGTTCTTCGTCGTCCGAGGCAGGTCCAGCAGGCTCGTGACCTGCGTACCGGACGTGGTCGACGTCGTTCCGTCCTGCTGCACGGTCTCGTACGACGGCAGCGGCTCGTCCAGGTCGGGCACGGTCCAGGGGTTCGGGGCCCGGATCCCCATCGTCGACTCGAACTCGTTGCCGGTGTCGATCGTGTGCACCCCGGTGGCCTTCGGGACGAACATCGGCGGCGAGCCCGGCAGCGCCTCCTGGAGCCGCTTGGCGATCTCCGTCCACCCGACGAGCGCTCCGTAGTCGGTCCAGTGGCTGTTCAGGGCGGAGTAGGTGTCGGCCGTCGACCGGCCGTCCACGAGCGTCTGGCGCAGGTCGACGAGCGGGAGCTCGGGGTGGGCGTCCAGAACCTGGTCGAAGATGTGCTCGCCGATCTGCCCGTCGCTCCAGCGCGGCATCTTGTCCTTGTACACCTCCCACTTCGCGGGACCGACGACGAAGAGCATGGGGATGCCGCGAGTCTCGAGCCACTGCTGCTCCTGGCCGACCTGCAGCGCCCAGAGGTCGATCTCCTCCTTCGTGTACGTGCGCCGCCCGAGCGCCTGCGCGAAGTTGGCGTTCTGGATGTCGCCGAGGAACATCCACCGGTCGCGACCGATCACGCCGAAGCCGTCGTTCGAGGAGGTACCGAGCCGGTAGAGCATCGTCGAGTAGCCGCTCACGGCGTTGTTCCACAACGGGGTGGCCGCACGAAGACGGTTCGACTGCGCCGGCCAGGTGGAGGGGTCCTGAATGACGGCGGCCACCGTCGCGCGAACCGGTCCTGAGAGGGCGACAGCGATCCCGGGCGCGACGAGCGCGAGCATGAACGCGACGACCGCCACCCGGGGGCCGAGATTCTGGTACCGAAGTTTCATGACAACCTGGGACTCTCGTGTCAGAACCGGAAGTACAGGAACGGGCTGTACGCACCGGCGAGCACCTTCGTGCTCGCGATGATGAAGAACGCGGGGAACAGTGCGGCGCCCAGGACGACGCGGGTGCGGACCGCGAGATGCGCCTTGGCCCACGGGTACACCGGGAACGCCAGCACGCACGCGATGGCTGCCATGAGGAGGAACCACGGGGTGACGAACTCGCCGAGCGGCCGCCCGGCCCCGTCGTTGCCGACGCCGACCATGAGCAGGAGCATGTCCATCGCCTTGCCGAACGACTCCGCGCGGAAGAGCACCCACCCGACGACCACGATCGCCATCGTGCCGATCCAGCGGAGCACGGTTGGCACCCTGCTCGTGTCGACGAAGCGCTCGATCACCATGAACAGACCGTGCCACAGACCCCAGACCACGAACGTCCAGGCTGCGCCGTGCCACAGACCCGTCAGGGTGAACACGACGAGGAGGTTGACGTACGTCCGGACCGTGCCGCGCCGGTTGCCGCCCAGCGGGATGTACACGTAGTCGCGGAACCATCCCGACAGGGTCATGTGCCATCGCCGCCAGAACTCCTGGATCGAGACCGACGAGTACGGATAGTTGAAGTTCTCGGGGAACCGGAACCCCATCATCATGCCCATGCCGATCGCCATGTCGGAGTAGGCGGAGAAGTCGAAGTAGATCTGCAGCGTGTACGCGAACGTCGCCATCCAGGCGGTCGCCGTCGTCAGCTGGTCGTCCGGCAGCGCGAACAGGGCGTCCGCCGTGACCGCGAACGTGTCGGCGAGCAGCACCTTCTTCGCGAAGCCGGTGATGAACCGGATGATGCCCTCGTACACCATCGTGACCTTGACGTCGCGGTGGTCGAGCGCCTCTGCGATGTCCTTGTACCGGACGATGGGCCCGGCGATGAGCTGCGGGAACATCGACTTGTACGCGCCGAACACGATGAGGTTCCGGGTTGGCGCGATGGTGCCGCGCCACACGTCGACGAGGTAGCTGATCCCCTGGAACACGAAGAAGCTGATGCCCAGCGGCAGCGCGACCTCGACGATCGGAACGAGGCCCGGGTGGCCCAGCGTGCTCGCGAGGTTGTCGATGGTCGTCGTGACGAAGCCGACGTACTTGTACCAGATCAGGACGGCGAGGTTGAGCACCAGCCCGACCACGATCCACGCCCGCCGCCAGCCGTCGGATCGTGGCGTCTCCGTCAGGGTCGCCGCCGGGCCCAGGGCTCGACCGACGCCGTAGTTGAGCACGATGGCGAGCAGCAGGGCGGTGATGCCGTTCGAGTCGCCGAGGTAGTAGAAGACCAGGCTCGCGATGAGGATGAACAGGTTGCGCAGGTTCGGCCGCAGCGCGAAGTAGATGAGGAAGAAGATCGGTAGGAAGACGAAGACGAACTGGTAGGAGCTAAAGACCACGCGGCACCGCCCTCGGCGTCACGCGGGAAGGAGTCGCGATCACGAAGCCGGCCGCCTCCGAGCTAGGCGGTACGACCTCCGGGCGAGCCGGTAGGCCGGCCGGAGCGTGGCGGCGACGAGCCGGTGGTTCGAGAGGCGCCACTTGAGCCACACCACCGGGTTCGTGAGCTCACGCAGGTGCGCGAGCGCCGCCGGCTGCTCGTCCGACCGCGCAGGGAGCCCGGCTGCGAGCAGCTGGAGGCGGTACTCGAGGAACGTGTAGCCGATGCCCGCCCACCTGGTCGTCATCGCCGAGCGCACATGGAAGCCCTCCGCCATCGCGACGTAGGCGACCATGCGCTCGAGCACGTGCGTGAGGCCGCCGTCGCCATACTTCTCACCCTCGAAGTCCTGGGCGGTGAAGCCGTGGTCGACGAGGCGGCGCAGGGCCTCCGGCCGCGCCCAGTACATGCTGCCGAGGGGGGCGATGGGCGTGAACTCGTCGAACGGGTTCACCATGTTGAGGTCCTCGGCGAGCTCGTCTGCACGCGGGCGATTCGTGAACCACGCATGGCCCAGGGTCGGGTACCCGATGTTGACGGTCGGGGGGAACAGCGCTCCCATCGACGGCTGGGCGGCGAAGAGCGCGAGGACCTGGCTCACGTAACCGGGCGACGACAGCAGGTTCTCGAACAGGTAGTCCTTGAACGACGTAGCGGCGTTGTACGGGTCCTGCGGCGAACGCTTCGAGTGCACCTTGCAGACGAGGTCGTACCGCCCGGCCTCGAGCACGTCTGCACAGTCGACCAGCAGTGCCGAGACGTCACGCCCGGCGTTCGTCGTGACGACCCGCACGTCCAGAGCCGCCGCTCGCCCGGCGAACCGTCGCTCGAGCTCCGACTGCTTCGCGGGCGTGTCGGTCGTGACGACGAGGTCGAACGGCACCGGGATGTGGTCGAGGTACCCGGACACCTCGTCGGCCATCTCGGGATAGAACATGTGCGCGACGACGACCACCCGAGGGAGTGGCTCCGGTGCGGGCACGACCTCGTCGGTGAGGACCTCGAGCAGCGACATGTTGGTGTGGAGCGTGCGCGGCGCGGTGGTGCGGACGAGGTTCTGCCACACGAGCGCCATGGGGTAGTCGAGGGTCTCGAGACGATCCAGCACCCGCCGGGCGATGATCGACTGGCTCTCCATGTACAGCGGGTCCATGAAGAACACCCGACGCTTGACCATCGGGCACCCCGCCTCGAGCAGCAGCTCGGCGTTCTCCAGCGCGGGGTTGTCCGACGGGAAGCTCGACTCCGGGAAGGCCACCGCGTAGGTGAAGCCCCGCTCCGAGAAGTGCTCCGTGAACCGTGCCTCGTGCCGCAGCACCGAGTCGTCGTAGGAGCGGATGGCCGGCATCGACTCCCAGTAGTCGACGAACTCGGGAGACGTCACCATGCGCTGCCGGACCACGAGCCAGGTGGACTGGATGTGCGCCGGCAGCCGCTCCGGGTCGGGCGGGTCGGCGAACGGGTTCGGCCGCATCTCTCGATGCTCCGTCAGGCCCCAGAAGTCGACGTCCTGCGCGTCCATGCGGTCGAGCATCGGCCGGAACGACCCGATGGGCCCGAAGAACGTGTAGTTGAGGAGGTGGACCTCGTCGTACGTCGCCAGCTCGTCCCAACCCACGCGCAGGAGCGCGTCCCGGTAGGCCCCGACGTCGAAGCCCTCGTTCGGCCGGGTCCACACGACGTCCGCGACGGACTCGAGCATCTTGCGGCCGACGTCCGACAGCGGCTCGTTGGCGATGACCACGATCCGCTCGACGTCCTCCCGCAGACGGCCGAGCTTGTGGGTGACGTAGTCGTCGACGACGCCGAGGGGGTCGAAGAAGAGATAGACGGCAAGACGGTGCAACGGAGCCCCTTCGTCGGCATGGGAAGCCGACCCACTGTAGCCGGGCACGTCATGGCGGTCGCGCACCCCGGCCTTGTGACGAAGTTCTCGCGTCGTCAGCCGCGAGAGACCTGCGTTCTCGGCGTCAGCCGCGAGTGACCTGCGCCGAGCCGGAGGCCGGGACGACGATCGTGCCGTGCTGGAACCGCTGCTGCACTCCACCACCCGAGACGTTCTGCTGAGGTCCGACCGGGAAGCCGAGCCACCCGCCCGCGCCACCGGCGCCGGTGAATGCCGCATCGACCTTGCCCAGCGTCGCCCAGGCGCCCGTGGAACCAGAGATCCACAGGTGGCCGTACTCGAACGACCGCGTCAGGCCGCCCGCGACCGTGTCGTCGCGGGAGGACGTCGGGAAGCCGAGGAGTGCAGGCCCGCCGCCGACACCGAGGTAGGCCTGGAGCATCCACCCCGAGACCGAGCCCCATGCACCCCGCGGACCGATGAACACCGAGCCCCGCTCCGCGTCCTGTCGGAGGCCACCGGCCACCGAGACGACCCGATGCGTGGGGTAACCCAACGCACCGGTGCCACCGGCCGCGACGTAGAACGTGTTCACCCACGACGGCACGACGACGGCGCCGGTCGCACCGGAGATGTAGATGTAGCCCTTCTCGAAGGCCTGGTAGATCCCGCCCGACGCGACCTTCTGCTCCCCGGTCGGGAAGCCGAGCGATCCCGGGCCACCGCCGACGCCCGTGTACGCCTGGAGCATCCACCCCGAGACGACACCCGAGGACTTGGGCCCGACGTAGAGCCGGCCACCTTGGAAGTCCTGCCGCCGACCACCCGAGTCTGCGACCTGCCTCGCCTTCGGGAAGCCGAGACTCCCAGAGGGGCCGCCTCGGGCGACGTAGACCTTGTTCACCGCCGACATGACCGGCCACGCGCCCGACCCGCCCGACACGTAGATCGCTCCGGACTCGAAGCTCTGGACCAGGCCCCCGGCGACACTGCGCTGGCCGGAGACCGGGAACCCCATCCTCGCGGGTCCGCCGCCGACACCGACGTAGGCCTGGTTCATCCAGCCGAGCACGGGGCCCCACTTGCCGCGCGGACCGATGTACAGGGTTCCGTTCACGAAGTCCTGGCTGAGCCCGTCGGCGACCGCGACCTCAGGCGAACGCGCGGGGAATCCGAGCGGGCCGCCGGGCCCGCCGGCGGCGGGGTAGAAGACGTCCACCAGTCCCCGGGTGTACTGCACGCCGGTCCACGGCGACGAGTACACCGTCACGTGCGCGAACCGCTGAGAGACGCCGCCGGGCACCGAGACGCCGTTGGCGATCGGGTCGCCGGCCAGGGCCTCGTTGGCCGCGACGTCGTACCAGCTGCGGAACTGCTCCAGCATCGAGAAGCTGGTCGACCCGAACCACCCGGTGTAGATCTTCCAGAAGTTGTAGTTGCCGTACGACGAGCAGCCGTCGGGCCGCCCCGAGAGGAGCGCGGCGTTCGGCTGGTACGGCGTGTAGAGGTACAGGCCGGCCGTCGCCTGGCTGCGCAACGTGATCCGACCGGTGCCGCACGCCCGGTTCGGGTTGTAGAGCATGTCGTACGTCCCACCCTTGACGTACCACCACCCCGTCCCGAGCCGGTAGGACTCGAACTGACGCGCCGCGTTGTAGACCTGGTTGAAGAAGCCCATCTTCGAGGGGTCGCAGGGGGCGGTGTCCGGGCAGGCGTAGCCCATGGCCTTCCGGTACGCGTTGTCGTAGGTCGGGCTCACGCGGGTCACGAGACTGCTCTCGACCTGGAGCTTCGTCAGCAGGACGCGGGGGTTGACGCCGCACGAGCGCGCGACCTTCTGCAGGATGACGTTCGCGGGCTCGCTCGACGAGCCGGTGTAGCCGTCGCAGTACGCATCGGCGGGCTTGGTGGTCGTCGCTGTCTGGTACTGGTACAGGCACGTGAACCCGGTCGCACAGCCCTGGTTGTGCGACGTCAGGAACCGCTGGATGTCCGCCGCCGTCATCGACGTGCTGTCGTAGAAGACGCCGTCGCTGATGATGTAGCCGGGGTCGAACGACGACGCGTCGGCCGCGGTCGGCACACCGACGCCGACGATCCCCACGACGAGCGCGACGATGGCGCCGACCCGAGCCAGTCGTCGTCCTGCTCGGCTGCTGCCCACCAACATGTCGACCCCGTCCACACTGACACCCGGGTTCGCTCCATCGGCGGTCCGGTCGGGTTGACACGGAACCACCGTGCGCAGGACGAGTCAATGACCGGCCAGCGTGTCGCCTGAGCGGCCGCCGGACGAACCGGGACGGTCCGGGACGGTCCGGACAACCGGCTGTGGCAGGGCCGGCGAGTGGGACCGGCGGCGACGAGACGTCAGCGGCGGCGCGCGGCCGCCCACCACCCGCGAGGTCGTGCCAGGAGCCGCATCGACCGCGTCCCGTACACCGCCCGAAGCTCGGCTTCCGCGTCGTCTCGTCGCGCGCGCTCGTGCTCGAGGGCCCGCTCGAGGCTGCCGACGTTCGCGGCCAGACCGGCCACCTCGTGCTCGAGGCTCGCGGCGCGCCGGCTCGCCTCGGCGGCAGCGCCCTGCGCGCGTTCGAGGGCGCCGTCGGCGTCGGCGCGGACCGCGCGGACGACGAACTGGTACGTGTCCGCATCCGGTTGTTCGCGCACCCAGTCCAGCACGCCTTCGGGCAGGGCCGTCGCGTCGACGTCGACCTCCACGTCGAGAGCGTCGGCCGTCGTCGGGACGACGTCCACCTCGACGAGTCCGGACGACCGCACCAGTGTCGTCAGGGAGGTGCGCGTGAAGAACCGCACGTGCGTCGTGTCGAGAAGCCCGCGATCGGTGTACCGCCACCGACCCTGCAGCAGGGCAAGGCGGACGGAGCCGTGCGTGACGTTCGGCACCGAGATGACGACGTAGCCACGCGGGGCGAGCAAGGCGGTGGCGGCCCGCAGCAGGCGCTCGGGATCGGTGAGGTGCTCGAGCACGTCGCCGAAGATGATGACGTCGAACGACTCCGGCGCGAAGTGGTCGGCGAGGACGACGGTCTCGAGGTCGGCGGCGACCACCTCGTCGAGCACCTTCTCCGCTGCGGCCAGGGCGGCCGGGTCGCGCTCGATCCCCGTCACGACGCAGCCCCGCCGACGCAGCACCTCACCGAGGTAGCCGGTCGCGCATCCCACGTCCAGGACGCGCTTGTCGTGGCCGACGAACTGCACGATGAGCGCGTGGGAGTTGTTGTCGGCGGACTCGTCGACAGCGACGTCATAGGTGGGCACGGCGCAATCCTCTCGCGGACCTCGGCGTCCACCCAAGGGTATGGGGCGTGCGAACGCTACTCCACGACCCACGGTGCCCGACAACACCCGAACGGGTGGTTCCCCTCCGGCAGCGTGAGACCATTCCGGCCGTGAGGGTGACACTGGACGCGACACCGCTGCTCGGTACCCGCACCGGCATCGGGCGGTACGTCGCCGAGCTCGTGGGTGCCCTGGCCCAGCTCGACGGACCTGACACGCTCGACGTCCGCGTCACCACGTGGAGCGCGCGGCGAGGGCGGGTACCCGACCTGCCGGACGGCGTTCGTCAGGTCGGGCCACGGATCCCCGCGCGTGCGCTGCGAGCGGCATGGCTGCGGGGGGACCAGCCGCGGATCGAGACGCTCGTCGGCGGGACGACGGTCTTCCACGGGACCAACTTCGTCTCCCCGCCGACCCGGCGCGCCGCGGAGGTCGTGACGCTGCACGACCTCACGTACCTCGAGCTGCCCGAGACTGTCGCCCCCGACAGCCTGCAGTACGCGGCGCTCGTGCCACGGGCGCTGGACCGTGGCGCCCACGTGGTCGTCCCCACTGCGGCCACGGGCCGCGCCGTGCAGGAGCGCTACGGTCTCCCCGACGAGCGGCTGACGGTCACCCCGCTCGGCGTCGACCCGGCCTGGGCGGCCGCCACTCCCCCGGACGTGCCGACCCGGGTACGACTGGGCCTCGACGAGGAGTACATCGTGTTCGTGGGGTCGCTGGACCCCCGCAAGAACCTGGGCCGCCTGATCGCGGCGCACGCACGCCTGCGCGCTTCGCGGCCCGACGTGCCACGCCTCGTGCTCGCCGGGCCCGCCGGCCGAGCGACCGATCTGACCGGCGACGGCATCGTGCGCACGGGCTTCCTCACCGACTCCGATCTGCGCGCGGTCGTGGCCGGCGCGAGGGCGCTCGCGCTGCCCTCCCTCGACGAGGGCTTCGGCCTGCCCGTCCTCGAGGCGCTCGCGGCGGGCCGGCCGGTCGTCGCCGCCGACCTGCCCGTCCTGCGCGAGGTGGCCGGACCGCACGCCGCCTTCGCCGACCCGTCGGACGCCGACTCGATCGCCGACGCGCTGGGACGGGCGCTCGACGCACCCGATGACGCGGCCTCCCAGGACTCCCGTCGCGCCTGGGCGTCCCGGTTCACCTGGGGGGCCTGCGCCCGGGCGACCCTCGGCGCGTACCGTCGAGCAGCGGCATGACCAGCGGCGCAGGCCCGCAGCCCGACGCGTCCGTGGGACCGGACGTCACGGTCGTCACCGTGACCTACGACGCGGCAGACCTGGTGCTCACCTGTCTCGACTCGCTCGCAGGCCAGCAGCTCGACGGGCTCCGCATGGAGGTGGTGGTCGTCGACAACGCGTCGTCGGACGGCACGGCAGACCTGGTGGCGTCGCGCAGGCCCGACGTCACGCTCATCCGGGCGGGCGCGAACCTCGGCTTCGCAGGCGGCAACAACCTCGCCCTGCGCACCGTGCGGTCCCGCTATGCCATCCTCCTGAACAACGACGCGACGGCCCGACCCGAGGCCGTCGCCGCACTGGTCCGCGCGATGGACGCGGCCGACCCGTCCGTCGCTGCGATGGCCGCGACCGTCCTGCTGGCGGAGCCTTTCCGCCCCGCGACCGAGGACGACGCGAGCTCGGTGGGTGGCCCGGACGGGCGTTGGGTCGCGGACCCGGACGGCACGGACCACCTCGTCAACTCGACCGGCAACGAGATGCGCACCGACGGCTTCGGCATGGATCGCGGCTGGCTGGCCGACGCGCGGCACCATCACCCGCCACGCGGGGTCTTCGGGGTGAGCGGAGCGGCGGCGATCCTGCGCATGTCCGCGCTGCACGAGGTCGGCCTCTTCGACGAGCGGTTCTTCATGTACTACGAGGACACCGACCTGTCCTGGCGGCTGCGCCTCGCCGGATACCGGGTCGAGCACTGCCCCGGCGCGATCGTCGACCACGTGCACGCGGCCTCCTCCGGCGAGGGCAGTGAGTTCTTCCGGTTCCACGACGCCCGCAACCGGCTGGCGCTTCTCACGAAGTGCGGCTCGGGCCGGCTCGTCGCGCGCTGCCTCACCCGGTTCGTCGTCACGACCGCCTCGATCGCACTCCGCCGCCGGCAGCCGGGCTGGGTCGTCCGGACGCGGCTGCGGGCCCTGCGGTCGTGGGCCGCGATGCTGCCGCACCTGCTGCGCGAGCGACGTGCGATCGGGCGCAGCGCCCGGGTCGCGCGCCGGGAGGTCGAGCGTCTCCTGGTCCCTCCCGGCGCCCCGTCCGGCGGGTACCGGGCGTGAGCTAGCGGTCCGCCGGCCCGCTCAGCCGGTGCAGGAAGAGCGTGACGCGGGATCGCCACGTTCCCGGATCGACGCGGAGCCACGTCGCGTCGACCGCGGTCACGAACGACAGCAGCCCCGCGCGCGCCGCCACGAGGAGCACGGCCAGGCCGAGGCCGGCCACGACCGCGGCGGGCGGGCGCACCCGCGCCGGCAGCGCGCGGCCGAGGTCGGCCGCCGCGAGCGTCGCGAGGACGACGACGACCGGGAGCAGCACCAGCACGTAGCGTGTCGCCACGCCGGCGGCGACGTCTTGGCGGAGCCAGTCGCTGAGGTTCAGTGCGAACAGTGCCCCGACGTAGGTGAGGCACCCCGCTGCCAGGACGAGCTCGACCGCTCGGCGGCGGACCACGAGCCGGGCGAAGGCGGCGACCAGCAGTGCGCCCGCGAGCCACGGCGTGAGCGCGAGCTGCACCGGGGTCCCGACCCATGTCGCACGCGAGCCGCCGAGGGGCACGACCCCGATCAGGGTCGCGCGCTCCAGCATCAGCGGTACCCACTGCTCGGTGACGTAGGCCGTCGCGGTCGACCACGTCAGTGCGGTGTCCGGCTCGTGCACCGCGTCGTAGACGCGGTTGCGCAGGATGGGACCGAACTGGTCGCAGAGCGCCGGGGTGTGGACGACGTCGCACGAGGGCACGAGGGTGCCGTACCGCGCGAGGTTCAGCCCGTACCGCTCGAGCACCAGGGCGATGACCGCGGCCATCAGGACGACGCCGACGGCGCGGCGGACGAGGACGAACGGTGACGCGCGCCAATAGCTCCGCAGCTCGCGCCACCACCCGCGCGTCCGAGCCCCGTGCACGAGGATCGCGACGACGAGCACGGGCGCCAGGGCGAGGAAGGTGTACTTGGTCAAGGAGGCCGCCCCGCAGGTCGTGACGGCGGCGATGTACAGGCCGGGCCTCGGCGTACGCGAGCGCAGCACCCGCACCGTGTAGTACAGGAACATCCACGCGAGCGTGTGGAGTCCGACGTCGTAGTTCACCGTGCCGCTGATGAACACCAGAAGCGGGTTGGCGGTGACGACGAGCAGCGCGACGTTCGCGCCCACCGGCCCGAGACCGAGCGCTCTGCCAAGGCGCCAGACGTAGGCCGCACCGACGGCGGCGATCGCGACCGAGACCAGTCGCAGGACAGCCATGTCGTCGATGGGATCGAGCCCCGCGACACGCACGACCAGTGACAGCACCCACCAGTACAGGTAGCTGCCCGAGCGCTCGAGGTCGCCGAGCCAGATGTCGTCGGGCGCCTGGTGGAGGAAGGGGCCGCCGCGGGCGAGCAAGGCGATCGACGGCAGGTGCAGCCCCGCCTCGTCGTAGACGCTGGACCGCGCCGTCACCGCGACCCACGCCGCCTGCGCAGCGAAGACCGTGATCAGCAGCACCGTGACGAAGCGCGATCCGAGCAGGCGGGCGATCGCCGCCCAGGCGTCCGGGACCGCGGGCGCAACATGCCCTTCGGCGGTCGCGACCTCGGCGCTCACGTCGTGACCGACCGTCGACGCGAGCGACGGTCACGGACTGCCGCGCCACCGACGACCAGGAGCACGACCAACCAGCCCGACGCCGTCAGCAGCCAGCCCGCCCGCATGCCGGGCGGGTCGTACTGCAGGCTCACCTCGTGGGTTCCGGCGTCGACCCGGATGGCGGACAGCGCCTCGTCGGCGTCGAGGAGCTCCGCGGGCACTCCGTCGACCTCGGCGTGCCACCCACCCGGCCGCAGCGCATCCGCGACCACGAGCCACCCGGGACCGTCCGCGTCCACGCTCAGGGCGAGCGAGTCGCCACGGTCCGCGAGGACCTGGACCTCGCCGTGCCCCGAGCTCGTCGCAGACGCCGTCGCGGCCTGGTCGGGGTGCTCGAGGACGACTGTGTCGTCGGGCACCGTCCCTCCGGCGAGCAGCGTCACGCGCGCGTCCTCGTCGGTCTCGACCACGGCCCGGGACGCCCACCGGAAACGCGGCAGGGCGTTCGTTCGCTCGTAGACGGTCGCACTGCCCGTGTCCGCCACGTTCAGCCCGTCCGCAGTCGGGCGGACGACGTCGACCACCCAGTCGCCGTCCGCGTCCGTCGGGACGGTCACCGCGCCGGGGCCGACGACGGAGAGGGCGATTGTGCGCTCCGCGTCGGCGTCGACATCGTCCGCGTCGAGGGCGACCCAGACGCCGAGACCGGCGGACGCCGGCGTGACTGTGGTCGTGGCCCGCGCCCGAGCTGCGCCGTCAGGACCGCGGACCTCGACGCGCACCTCCACGGCGTCGCCGTGGTCGACGGTGAGCGCGAGCCGCGCACCGCGCAGCGGGCCGGTCACCGCCGTCTCGACGGAGGTCGCCGCGTCGAGCGTGGTCGTCCCGGCAGGCGCGCCTGAGGCCGTCACCACGCCGGGCACCTCGTCGCGCGGGTCGGCCACCGCGTAGCGCGTCGCGAGCCGGTCCAGCGCCGGCGACGACAGTGAAGGGACGGTCAGCGACGAGTACGTCGGCGAGAGCATCGCGTCCGGGGCGGCCGCCGTGAGCATCCGCTTCCAGCCCGGGGTGTGGAACGCGTGCCCCGCGACCGCGCGCTGCTCGTACATCGCACCGGCACCGAACATCGCCTTGCCGACGGCGCCGTACCGCTCGTGGCCCAGGTTCGCGTCGAGGAAGCGGTGCGTGTCCGTCACCGGGTAGAACGTGTCGACGGAGGACGTCGGCCACCAGTGTCGCGTCACGTCCAGCGCCTGCGCCCCCAGCACGACGGGCACCACGACCAGCACCGCCACCACCGCGCCCGGCCGCGGACGCGCCCAGACGACGACCGCGGCCCCGAGCACGAGGGCACCGGCGACGAGCGCGACGAGCGCTTCAGTCCGGGCGGCCCCCGCCGAGGCCGCCGGCGTGACGGCGAGGGCTCGTCGCACCGCGAGCGCGGTCCCGGCAGCCACGAGGACCACGACCGCGACGCGGGAGGCCGCACCGACGATCGCACGGCCGCCCACCGTGTCACGCAGCTGGACGCGCAGTCCGGCGGGCGCGAGGAGCGCCGCCATCCCGAAGGCCGCAGAGATCGCCACGAACAAGCCGAGGAGCGAGCGCAGGCGCGTCACGATGTTCGTCGAGAAGACCGGGAGGTGCTGCGCCCAGCCGAGGAACGGGCCGACGCCGAAGATCAGGACGACGCAGACGGCCGCCCCCGCCAGCGCGAAGGCGTGGGCGTCGGGCGCGCGTACCGTGCGCGGGCGCACGAGGAGGCCCACGAGCACCAGGACGACCGCGGCGACGCCGAGGAACGCGAACCGCTCGACCGGGTTCCACCCCGCGCCCTCCCAGTCCCACGCCAGGTCGTCGGGCCAGCCCAGGGCACCGGGGACGACTGTGGTGGCGAACGTCGGCAGGGTCAGGTGCGCGTCCGCCGTCTGCCGCCGCACGTCGAAGTCGATGACCCCGACCGCCTGCAGCGCGAACGGCACGACCTGGAACCCTGCCAGTGCGAAGCCGACGATGCCGGCGCCGACGCCGATCGTCGTGACGTGCAACCACGCCCGGACCGTGCTCCGTGCCATGGCGCACCGGACGACGGCGTAGGGCACCACCGCCATCACGGCCCAGGCCGTGACGGCGTGGAACCCACCGAGGAGCATCGCGGCGAGGACCAGCGCGACGGGCACGCCGTCACGCACCCGCCTGTTCATGACCAGCCGATCGACCGCCCAGAACAGCCACGGCAGCAGCGCAGCCACCCGCACCTGCGGCCAGCTGGTCCACGCGACCATGAACCCGGTGGAGGCGAAGACCAGCCCGCCGACGGCCTGAGCGGCCGACGGGAGCCCGTACCTGCGCAGGAGGAGCGCCGTCCCCGCGATCGCGACGGCCACGACGACGAGCTGGACGACACCCGGCGCGTACCGGGCCGGGAAGAGCAGCCACGGCCAGGACAGCGGGTTGGCGAGGCCCGAGTCGGGCACGGAGCCGAGCGGCGTCCCCCCGCTCACGAAGGCGTTCCACGTCAGCAGGTGGCCCTGCCGGACGGCGTCCGAGAGCAGCGTCGTGGTCGGCACGGCCGCATCGAGGGTGTCGCCCACCCATCGATTCGCGACCGCGGGTTCGGTCGCGCCGGTCCCTCGCCACGGCGCGAAGCCCAGCAGCACGTCCGATCCGAGGAAGACCGTGCGATCGAGCAAGCTCGATGCGAGCGGGAGGACGGCGTAGGCGACCGCTGCGAGCCAGCAGGCGAACGTGACCAACGGCCAGCCGAGCAGCGCTCGCGCCTGCCGTGCGGGAACCATGAACCCCCTTCGATCGGGTCGTGGGTGGAACCCTATCCACACCATCGGTGCGCACCGGCACGGCTAGGCTCGTGGGTCGAACCAACCAGGAGGCATCCATGCATGTGCTCGTCACCGGCGGAGCCGGCTTCATCGGCTCCAACTTCGTCCACCAGACCGTGCGCGAGCGTCCGGACGTCCGCGTCACCGTGCTCGACGCGCTCACGTACGCAGGCGACGAGCGCAGCCTGGACCCGGTCGACGGGCAGATCGTCTTCGCCAAGGGCGACATCTCCGACCCGGACATCGTCGACACGCTGGTCAAGGACGTGGACCTGGTGGTGCACTTCGCGGCCGAGTCGCACAACGACAACTCGCTGCACGACCCGTGGCCGTTCGTCCGGACCAACGTCATCGGCACCTACCAGCTGCTCGAGGCGGTCCGCCGGCACGACGTGCGCTACCACCACATCTCGACCGACGAGGTCTACGGCGACCTCGAGCTCGACGACCCGGCCAAGTTCACGCCGGAGACCCCCTACAACCCGTCGAGCCCGTACTCGTCGACGAAGGCCGCCTCCGACCTGCTCGTGCGGGCGTGGGCCCGCAGCTTCGGGGTCCGCGCCACGATCTCGAACTGCTCCAACAACTACGGTCCCTTCCAGCACGTCGAGAAGTTCATCCCGCGCCAGATCACCAACGTGATCGACGGCGTCCGCCCGAAGCTGTACGGCTCGGGCGAGAACGTGCGCGACTGGATCCACGTCGAGGACCACAACAGCGCGGTGTGGGCCATCATCGAGCGCGGACGCCTCGGCGAGACCTACCTCATCGGTGCGGACGGCGAGGAGAACAACAAGGCCGTCGTCGAGGACATCCTCGAGATCATGGGCCAGTCCAAGGACGCCTACGACCTCGTGAGCGACCGCCCCGGCCACGACCTGCGCTACGCGATCGACTCGACGAAGCTGCGTGACGAGCTCGGCTGGGCGCCGCGCTACCCGAACTTCCGCGCCGGCCTCGAGGCGACCGTCGCCTGGTACCAGGAGAACGAGTCGTGGTGGCGCCCGCAGAAGGACGCGACCGAGGCCAAGTACGCGCAGCTCGGGCGCTGACCGCTCGGCGCTGTCGTCGCACGTGCGCTGATCTGCACAGATCCTCCACCTCGCTCGACCGTGTGCTCCCCGACGAGCGAACATCCACCTCCTACGATCGTCCGGTGACCATTCGCCACGCCTCTCCCTCGCGCCCTCGTGCCGCCCGTCACGCCCGCCGCGTCCGGACCCACGGCTTGCTGCGGGGCATCGCCCTGACCGCCGTCGCGGTGGTGGCGTTCGGGGCGGCAGGCAGCGCGGCGCTCGCCGTGAGGCTGCAGGGGAACGTCCACACCGTCGACGTGGCGGGTCTGGTGAAGCCGGTCCCGTCGTCCGCCGCGCACGACCCGGGTGACCCGGACGCAGGCAAGGCCGTCAACATCCTCATCCTCGGCTCGGACCAGCGAGACGGTGTCAACGCCAAGATCGGCGGCAAGGCCTCGGGCATGCGCTCCGACACGACGATGGTCATGCACATCTCGGCAGACCGGTCACGGATCTCGATCGTGTCGATCCCCCGCGACTCGCTGGTCGACATCCCGTCGTGCACGATGACGAACGGCAAGACGAGCAGGGCCACGCACGGGATGTTCAACTCGGCGTTCGCCACCGGCTGGGACATGGGCGGCGACATGCCCTCCGCGGCCGCATGCACCATCAGCACGGTGCAGGAGAACACGGGCGTCTCGATCGACCACTTCGCCGTCGTGGACTTCCAGGGCTTCCAGTCGATGGTCCAGGCGATCGGCGGGGTCCCCATGTGCATCCCGAAGCCGATGAAGGACAAGCTGGCCGGGCTCAACATCCCGACGGCGGGCCAGCAGACGTTGGACGGACCGACGGCGCTCGCGTACGCCCGCGCGCGGCACAACGTCGGGGACGGCTCCGACACGAACCGGATCGGCAACCAGCAGAAGCTCGTCGCGTCGATGGCGCGTGAGGTGCTGTCCGCGAACGTTCTGGCCAACCCCGGCAAGCTCGTCCGCTTCCTGAGCGCAGCGACCAGCTCGCTGACGGTCGACAACGGCATGTCGGTCGCCGACATGACCGGCCTCGCCTACAACCTTCGCAACATCGACCGTCATAACATCACGTTCGTGACGATTCCCTGGGCGCCCGCCAAGTCCGACCGCAACCGCGTCGAGTGGACGTCCGCGGCCGCGAAGGTCTGGGCGGACATGGCGCACGACACCCCGCCCGCGGGTGCCACGCCCGCCACACCCACACCCACGACGCCGGGCGGCACCGCGACGACGCCGGCCCCCGCGACGTCCCCGACGCCGGCGCCGACGAAGGCCGCAGGCAAGGAAGAGTTCTCGGCCGGCGACACGACCGACGTCTGCTGACGATGGCGTCCGAGGAACGCACCAGCCGTACGCCGCCACCGAGCTTCGCGCCCGGCGGGGCCGCACCGGCCGCATCGTCGCCGGACGCCCGACCGATCGTCGTCGGAAAGCCGCCCCGACCCACGACCACACCCACGCCGTCCCAGCGACGCCCGCCGGCACCGAGCCGGCCTGAGTCGTTCGCGCCGCAGTCCCCGTCCGCACGTCCGCAAGCACCGGCCGTCGAGGTCGGGGGGGCGCGGGTGGTACGTCCTCCGGCGCCGCGTGCGACGGCGCCGAGCGTGACCGGCCCGCGAACCACGTCGGCGCCGGCAGCACCGCGGAGCACCGCCTCGCGGCCCGCCGGGCGACGACCGTCGACGCCGCCGCCCGCACCCTCGACCCGGACCCCAGCCGTTCGTGCCACGGCACCGTCGACGCGCCGCAAGCGGTGGCCGCTGGTGGCCCTGGTCGCGGTCCTCGTGCTCGTGGTGCTGCTCGCGTGGCCGATCGGCTTGACCGTGTGGGCGAACGGCAAGGTGCAGCACACGCCCGCCCTGAGCGGCGCCGCGAACACGCCGGGAACCACGTACCTGCTGACGGGCTCCGACTCGCGTGCGGACGGCGGCATCAAGGACGACGGCACCGCGGGTGCACGCACCGACACGATCCTCGTGCTGCAGGTTCCCGAGCACGGTCCCGTCGCGCTCATCTCCCTGCCGCGCGACACGTACGTCGCCATCCCCGGGCACGGGTCGGCGAAGCTCAACGCGGCCTTCTCCTGGGGCCAGGCTCCGTTGCTCGTGCAGACGGTCGAAGGGCTCACCGGGCTGACCGTCGACCACTACGCCGAGATCGGGATGGCCGGCGTCGAGCAGATCGTCACCGCGGTCGGTGGTGTGCACCTGTGCCACGACGCGGACGTCAACGACCACGACTCGAACATGGTCTGGACCGCAGGGTGCCACGACGTCGACGGTACGCAGGCGCTCGCGTTCGCGCGGATGCGCAAAGCGGACCCGACCGGCGACGTCGGTCGCGCCGAACGGCAGCGACAGCTCATCAGCGCCGTGATGGGCAAGGTCAAGCCCGGGTCCCTCGTGTTCCATCCCCACAAGCAGGTGGCGCTGATCGACGCCGGCACCCGTGCGCTGAAGGTCAGTGACGGGACGGGGATCGTCGACCTGGGGAGGCTGGCGCTCGCGTTTCGCGCGGCCAACGGTCCAGGTGGCGTGACCGGCACACCCCCGATCAAGAGCCTCAACTACCGCCCGGGCGGGGTGGGGTCCACGGTCCGGCTCGACCCCGACCTCACACCGGCCTTCTGGGTGGCCGTCCGCGACGGGACGCTGCCGCCCGGCCCGGTCGGCGGGATGCCGACCGCCTGACCCGTCGTCAGACGCTGAACCCGATGGTCGGGCGCGCGTTCGTGTGCGCGCGCAGTCGCTCGCCCTTTCCGTCGGCCTGACCCTTCAGGTCCTCCTGGAACACGGCCATCGCCGCCCGCAGCCGCACGGCCTCGTCGTCCGTTCCCGAGGCGAGGATCCGCACCGCGAGCAGTCCCGCATTCCGTGCCCCGCCGATCGAGACCGTGGCGACCGGGACGCCCGCCGGCATCTGGACGATCGACAGCAGCGAGTCCATGCCGTCCAGGAGCGCGAGCGGTACCGGCACCCCGATGACCGGCAACGTCGTGACGGACGCGAGCATGCCCGGGAGGTGGGCCGCTCCCCCGGCTCCCGCGATGATCACGCGCAGACCCCGGTCGACGGCGGTACGGCCGTACGTGATCATCTTGTCGGGCTGCCGGTGGGCGGAGACCACGTCGACCTCGATCGGGACGGCGAACTCGCCGAGCGCGAGTGCGGCGGCCTGCATGACCGACCAGTCCGAGTCCGATCCCATGACGATCCCGACCTGGGCCTGCGCTGCCATCGTTGTCCCCGTCCGCTCACCTGTGCTGCTGGTCCGATCCGCGACGTCGTCGCCCCGGACCCATCATGTCCCAGGCCACGCGCCGTGCGGCGCCCTGTTCACGGCCGGCGGACGCGTCAGAGCGCGTCACCGCGCAGGAGCGCCGCCGCGGCGACGGCCCGCGCTCGGACGTCGGCCAGGTCGTCGCCGCCGACGTTCACGTGACCGAGCTTGCGGCCGGACCGGACCTCCTTGCCGTACAGGTGGACCTTCGCCGTCGGGTCGACCTGTGGCAGTGCGTCCGTGGGGTCGGCGAGGGTGCTGCCGAGCACGTTGGCCATCACCGTCCACGGGAAGGTCGGCGTCGTGTCGCCCAGCGGCAGGTCGAGCACCGCGCGCAGGTGCTGCTCGAACTGGCTCGTGACCGAACCGTCGATCGTCCAGTGCCCGGAGTTGTGCGGGCGCATCGCGAGCTCGTTGACCAGCACCGACGGCGTGCCGTCGTCGCCCGGGACCTCGAACAGCTCGACGGCGAGCACACCGGTGACGCCGAGCCCTTCGGCGATCCGCGTCGCCACGTCGACCGCTCGGTCCCGGGTCGCCGGGGGCAGGTCCGGGGCGGGCGCGATCACCTCGGAGCACACACCGTCACGCTGGATCGACTCGACGACGGGCCACGTGCGGACCTCGCCGCTCGGCCGACGCGCCACGAGGACGGCGAGCTCGCGGGTGAACGGGACCTTCTCCTCGGCGAGCAGCGGCGCACCGGTGCCGTCGGCGACCGCCGAGAACCAGTCGGCGACCTCGTGGGACGACCGCACCAGACGGACCCCCTTGCCGTCGTAGCCTCCGCGCGAGGTCTTGACGACGGCCTCGCCGCCGGCCAGGAACGCGTCGAGGTCCGCGCGGGAGGTCAGGGCCGCCCACCGGGGACAGGGGATCCCGAGCTCCGTCAGGCGTGTGCGCATCACGATCTTGTCCTGCGCGTGAACGAGGGCGCCCGCCCGCGGTTGCACCGAGGTACCCGCCGCCTCGAGCCGGTCCAGGAGCGCGTTCGGGACGTGCTCGTGCTCGAACGTCAGGGCGTCGGCGCCGACGGCGAGCCGCTCGATCGCGGTCTCGTCCGACGCGGCCCCGACCGGTGCGTCCACGACGACCTGCGCCGCCGACGACGTCGGGCTCTCGACCAGGACGCGCAGGTGCAGGCCCAGGGCCGTCGCCGCCGGCGCCATCATGCGGGCCAGCTGGCCACCGCCCACCACTGCCACCACGGGTGCTGTCACGGGCGACGACACTAGTCGAGCGCCACGCACCACGTCCGTCGCGAGCGCCACGTGGGACGCCGCCGCCGAGCCGCTCGCCCGGGCACGATATCCTCGCGGTCTCACCGCGACACCGAGCGGGAGCGCGAACGCGAGCGGTGGGAGAGCTGTGAGCACGAGTGACGAGCCGATGGACGGGCTCTCCGTCCCGCGCGGTTCGACGGCGGCCGACCAGACGGTCGCGCCCGAGCCTGCCATCGTGGTCTCGGCCACTCGGGCGCGCACCTACGAGATCCTGCGCTTCCTGTCCGTCGGCGGGCTCGCGTTCGTCGTCGACCTCGGGCTGTTCAACCTGCTGAGGTTCGGCCCGGGACACCTGCTCGAGCAGAAGCCCGTGACCGCCAAGGTCATCTCGCTGGTCGCTGCGACGCTCGTGTCATGGGTCGGGAACCGGCACTGGACGTTCTCCGGTCAGCGGACCGACCGCCAGGCGCGCGAGCTGATCGTCTTCGCCGGCATCAACATCGTCTGCGCCGGCGTCCCCGTGCTCACCCTTGCGATCTCGCACTACGCGCTCGAGCTCACCAACGCGTTCGCCGACAACGTCGCGACCGTCCTCGGCATCGGGATCGGGACCGTGCTGCGCTACGTCGGCTACAAGCGGTGGGTGTTCACCGGTCACCGTGTGGCGCCCCCGGCCGGCCGGACGACGTCGGTCTGACACGGAAGGACGGCGCGCCTGGCGAGGCGTGGTCGAGCACATCTCGGCCGGTCAGGGCACGTCTGCCTGAACGATCATGGCGTCGCCCGATGCGGAGAGCGGACCGTCGGCGGCCGGGATGAAGGCGGCCTGGCCGCGCCGCAGCAGCACCGGATCACCTCCGGCCGTCGCCACCTCGACCTCACCCTCGAGGCAGAGGAGCACGCGCGGGCCTCGGCCCGGGATCGTCGCGACGCCGTCGTCCGTCAGGCGGGTCACGGACAGCTCGAAGTCCTCGACGGGCGCGTAGAAGATGCGCGTGGACGTGAACACCCGTTCCGGCGCGATGCGGATGGGCGGTGCCGCGACGCAGTCGACGTTGCGCAGGAGCTCTTCGACGTCGACGTGCTTGCGAGTCAGCCCGGCCCGCAGGACGTTGTCCGAGTTCGCCATGATCTCGACCCCCACCCCGTGCAGGTAGGCGTGGACCGTGCCGGTGGGAACGAAGAGGGCCTCGCCCGGTTGCAGGGTCACCGGGTTCAGCAGCACCGACGTGACGGCGCCCGGGTCGCCCGGGTAGGCCTCGGACAACCGGATGACCGTCCGGTCGGTCCGCGGGGACGGTGACCCGTCGTGCAGCCGACGCTGGCACGCCTCCGCGAACTTGGCCACGTCGGCCGGACCGGGCCGGGTGTCCGGGGCGAGCAGCCACTCGAACGCGGCGCGGACACCGTTCGAGCTGGGGTCCGCGACGAGGATGGCGTGCAGGTCGTGCGCGAGCGGCGCGTCGAGATCGCCCAGCAGCTCCGCGGCCCGACGCGGGGCCCGGAAGCCGACCATCGCGTCGAACCGGGTCAGCGCGTAGACGAGCTCCGGCTTGTGGTTGCGGTCGCGGTAGCTCCGCTCGGGTGCCGTGACGGCGATCCCGGCGGCCTCCTCCTCCGCGAAACCCGTCCGCGCCCGTTCCATGCTCGGGTGCACCTGCAACGACAGGGGCACCTCGGCGGCGATGATCTTGAGCAGGTACGGGAGCCGTGACTCGAACCGGGACGCGATGTCGCGGCCGAGGTGGAAGTCAGGGTCGGACGCGATCAGCTCGTCGAGCGTCGTCGACCCGTCGTCGGTCCGCGCGGCCGACGGTGCACTCGTGTGCGCCCCGAACCACGCCTCCGCGACCGGGCTGCCGTCGGGCACCGTGGCGAGCACGTCCGGGATCGCGGTGGTCGAACCCCACGCGTAGTGCTGGATGGCGGGTGCGAGTCGGTACAGAACGATCGTCTCCTGAAGCTCTGGCAGTGCCCTTCGGGGCCTTCACTGTAACGGACAAATGTGGCGAACTGGACAGACTCGGCGGTGCTGTCGCAGGCGGTCAGCGCCGTCTGCTCGGTCGGGTCACGACCCTCCCCATGGGGACGACGACATCCGGACGCATCGACGACGGGACCCCGGACAGGAACAGGGCGAAGACAGCCGGCCGCCGCTGGGCGAGCTCGAGCCGGCCGCCGTCCGCAGACGCCAGGTCGCGGGCCAGGGCCAGTCCCAGACCCGTCCCGCGCCCGGAGGTGACCTCGCGCTCGAAGATCCGCGGCGCCAGGTCGTCGGGGACACCGGCACCCTCGTCGGCCACCTCGACCACCACGGCGCCCGAGGACCCGCCGGTACGGGCGCGGACGGTCGTGGTTCCTGCGCCGTGCTTGAGGGAGTTCTCGATCAGCGTCGCCAGGACCTGCGCGAGCGCTCCCGGCGTCGCGAGCACCTGCGTGGCGGGATCCACCTCGACGACGATGTGCCGCCCGGCGGCGTCGAAGGTCGGCTGCCACTCCTCCTCCTGCTGGCGGACGACGTCGATGAGCATGAGCGCCTCGGTCGTACCGCCCTGCGCGCGCCGCGAGCTGGCCAGCAGGTCGTCGACGACGCGGACGAGGCGCTCGACCTGCTCCAAGGAGATCCGGGCCTCCTCGCTCACGTCCGGGTCGTCCGTCGCGAGCATGATCTCCTCGAGCCGCATCGTCAGCGCGGTGAGCGGCGTGCGCAGCTGGTGCGAGGCGTCGGCCGCGAACTGCCGCTCGGCCGCGAGGCGAGCGGCCATCCGGTCGGCGCTGCGCGCCAGCTCGGCGGCGACGAGGTCGATCTCCTCGACGCCTGACGGTTCGAGCCGCGGGCGCACCTGCCCCGCACCGAGCTGCTCCGCGGAGGCAGCAAGGTAGACGAGCGGAGCGGTCAGGCGGTTGGCCTGCCAGATGGCCATCGCGATCCCGGCCGCGAACGCGACCACCGCCGCGGCGACGACGAGCGCGATCACCCGGGCGCTCTGCCAGAAGACGTCCCACCAGGAGACGTACAGGTTCACCACCGCACCCGTCTGCGAGGTGACCTGCACGGAGAGCGTCCGCCCCTGCACGTGGTCGCCGGCCTGGTAGAACTGGCCGTTGGGTGCCTGGACGGTCACCGACGCAGGGATGTCCCCCGGGCCGCCGGTCGCCACCTCGAGCATCGGGCCGGGCAGCTCGATGTCCTGCTGCTCACGGAAGTCGATCGAGCGCGCGACGGTGTCCGCACGGGCCTTGAGCGCCTGCATCTCGTTCTCGCGCACGAGCTGGGCGCCGAGGAACGCCAGGGGAAAGCCCAGCAGGACGACCGCGACGGTGACCGCCGCGATCGTCGCCTGCAGGACGCGACGGCGCAACGCTCAACCGCCCGTGCTGCTGCTTGCGCCACCGGTCTCGAAACGGAAGCCCATCCCGCGGACGGTGGTGACGTACCGCGGCGCGTTGGCGTCGTCGCCGAGCTTGCGACGCAGCCAGGACACGTGCATGTCCAGCGTCTTGGTGGAGCCGGTCGGGTCCGATCCCCAGACCTCGCGCATGAGGGTCTCGCGGGCCACGACGGTCCCCGCGGCACCGACGAGCACGCGCAGGAGGTCGAACTCCTTCGCCGTGAGGTGCAGCTCGCGCTCACCCTGGAAGGCACGGTGCGCAGCGACGTCGACGCGGACGTTCTGCGCGTGCACCTCGTCCTCGTCGCCCGGGTCTCCCACGCTGCGGCGCAGCAGGGCGCGGACCCGCGCCAGCAGCTCGGCGAGGCGGAACGGCTTGGTCACGTAGTCGTCGGCTCCGGCGTCCAGGCCGACCACCAGATCGACCTCGTCGGCACGTGCCGTCAGGACGAGAAGAGGCGTGGTCAGGCCGAGGTTGCGGATGGCTCGGGCCACGTCCAGGCCGTCCATGTCCGGCAGGCCGAGGTCCAGCACGACCAGGTCGGCCGCCGCAGCTCCGTCGATCGCCCCTTGACCCGTTCCTTGCACACGCACGTCATAACCTTCACGCCCGAGCGCCCGGGCCAAAGGCTCGGCAATCGCGGGATCGTCCTCTGCCAGCAGCACCTGGGTCATTGGCCCATGCTAGGTCACGGGACGGTGTGGTCCACCAGTGGCACCGCGTGTCACTTCCTGCGCCCTGCGGTGTACGTCCGGCGCGGCGGGTCCGCCCCAGGGGGCACGCCGGGCCGTGGGGCCGCCCCTACCCTCGGGGGGTGACTTATTGGGAGCGGCTGCTGCGCTGGGAGGAGGCACACCGGTTCGTCGTCGACGCCACCTTCTCGACGCTCCTCCTGCTCTTCGTGCTCCCGTCGTCGGTCGCGTTCGGTGCCACGTCGTGGGGACAGAGCCTCCTGCAGACGACTGTGCTCACGCTGGGCCTCGCCGTCCCGCTCGCGTGGCGGCGCGTGCGTCCGACCGCCTCGGCGGCGACCGTCTACACCTTCGCCCTGCTGCAGACGATGCTCGGCATCCCGATGCTGGTCCCGGCGGACGCGCTCGTGCTGGTCGCCCTGTACTCCGTCACCGTGCACGGGCCCCGGTGGGCGCACCGGGTCGCGATCGTCGGTGCGCTGGTCGGTGCGGCGATCGTCGGGTCGAACGTGTACGGGCAGTACGCGGGCCCGACGGCCACGGCCGCCGCAGCGTTCGTGTCGATCGCCGCGCTCGCGGTCTGGGCGTTCGGGCTCGTCCGACGCACCCGGCGCGAGCGGCTCGAGGCCCTCGAGGACCGCGCCCGGCGGCTCGAGATCGAGCGGGACCAGCAGACGCAGATCGCGACCGCCGCCGAGCGGGCGCGCATCGCCCGCGAGATGCACGACATCGTCGCCCACTCGTTGACCGTGATGATCGCGCAGGCCGACGGCGGCCGGTACGCAGCCGAGGCCGACCCGGCGGCCGCGACGCGGGCCCTGGGGACCATCGGGGAGACCGGTCGGGCGGCGCTGACCGACATGCGCCGGCTCCTGGGCGTCCTGCGGGGCAGCGACGACGCGGCTCTCGAGTTCGAACCGCAGCCGGCCGAGTCCGACGTCGGGACGCTCGTCGAGCAGATGCGGGCGAGCGGCATGCGGGTCTCGCTCGTGCGCATGGGCTCGCCGCGCAACCTGCCGCCCGGCACCGGCCTGACGGTCTACCGCATCGCCCAGGAAGCACTCACCAACGTGCTCAAGCACGCCGGACCCGACCCGCTCGTCTCGGTGCTGGTGCAGTGGTTGCCGGAGGGGATCGTGCTCGAGGTCAGCGACGACGGCCGCGGCGCGTCCGCGGACTCCGACGGTCTCGGACAGGGTCTTCTCGGCATGCGCGAGCGGGCGACCATGTTCGCCGGGACCGTCAGCGCGGGACCCCGGCCCGGCGGCGGCTTTCGGGTCCGCGCCCACCTCCCGACCCCACCCGGCAGATCACAGGAGAGCACATGACCGAGCAGGCCGGCCCGCCCATTCGCGTGGCACTCGTCGACGACCAGCAGCTGGTCCGCGCGGGCTTCCGGATGGTGATCGACAGCCAGTCCGACCTCGAGGTGGTCGTCGAGGCGGGCGACGGCGCGCAGGCGGTCCGCGCTCTCGACCCGGCGACCCACCCGGGTGTCGTCGACGTCGTCCTCATGGACGTCCGGATGCCGACGATGGACGGCCTCGCGGCGACGGCGGAGATCGTCGGGCACGGCACGGACCTCTCCCCGGCGCCCAAGGTCATCGTGCTCACCACCTTCGACCTCGACGAGTACGTCATGTCCGCGATCCGCGCGGGGGCGAGCGGGTTCCTGCTGAAGGACGCGCCGCCGGAGGAGATGCTCGGCGCCATCCGGACGGTGCACCGCGGGGACGCGGTCATCGCCCCGTCGAGCACCCGTCGGCTGCTGGAGCATCTCGTCACCGTGCTGCCACCCGACGAGCCGGGCGCCCCGAGCGACCCTGCCCGTCTGGCGGTCGCGGACCTCACGGACCGCGAGCGCGAGGTGCTCGTCCTCATGGCACGCGGTCGGTCGAACACCGAGATCGGCCAGGACCTGTTCGTCGCCGAGGCGACCGTCAAGACGCACGTCGGGCGCATCCTGGCCAAGCTGCACGCCCGTGACCGCGTGCAGGCGGTCGTCGTCGCGTACGAGACCGGACTGGTGCGACCCGGCTCGTGACCAGGCCCTCCGTGCGACCACGGGATGACACGGGACGACACCGTGGCCTGATGTGGCGCCTGCGGACCGCTCCGTAGCGTCGAGGACGTCACCGACTGAAGGAGCCGCACCCGTGGACACCACCGTCTACCGCCCCGTCGACCTGCCCCCTGCCTCGAGCGCTCGCGCGCTGACCAAGGTGTACGGCCGTGGAGCAGCTGCCGTCCACGCGCTGGACGGGGTCGACGTCGACTTCGCTGCCGGTGCGTTCACCGCGATCATGGGCCCGTCGGGCTCGGGCAAGTCGACGCTGATGCACGTGCTCGCCGGGCTCGACCAGGCCACCTCCGGCACGGCCCGGCTGGGCGACACCGAGATCACGGCGCTCGGCGACGACGCGCTGACCCGGTTGCGGCGCGACCGCGTCGGCTTCGTCTTCCAGTCGTTCAACCTGCTGCCCATGTTCACGGCGGAGCAGAACATCCTCCTGCCCCTCGAGCTTGCCGGGGCACCCGTCGACCGGGAGTGGTTCGACACCCTCGTCGAGACGCTCGGGCTGGGCCAGCGGCTGACCCACCGACCGAGCGAGCTGTCCGGTGGGCAGCAGCAGCGTGTCGCGATCGCCCGGGCCCTGATCGCCCGGCCCGATGTCGTGTTCGCCGACGAGCCGACGGGCAACCTCGACTCCCGGTCGGGCGCCGAGGTGCTGAGCTTCCTGCGACGGTCCGTCCGGGAGCTGGGTCGCACGATCATCATGGTCACGCACGACCCGACCGCGGCCGCGTACGCCGACCGGGTCGTCATGCTCGCCGACGGGCGGATCGCGGGGGACATCGACGACCCCACCCCGGAGTCCGTGCTCATGGGGCTCGACGCGCTCCGCGCCCTCGACCAGCCGGTGGTCCGCTGATGCTGCGTCTCACGCTCGCCCAGATGCGCCGCAGCCTGGGCCGACTCTCCGCCGCAGCGGTCGCCATCGCGATCGGTGCCGCCTTCCTCGCCGCCACGCTGATCGCGGGCGGCGTCATCACGCGCACGGGGTACGACGCCGTGACCGCCCAGTACGCGCGAGCAGATGTCGTCGTCAGCGGCGGCGTCCTGACGCCGGCGGAGCGCAGGGCGATCCACGACCAGCCCACCGTGGCGTTCGCCGACCCGCTCGCACCACCCTCGCTCGAGATCCGCCACGGCCGGACCCGGCTGCAGATGGTCCTTCCCGTACCGTCCGACCCGCGCCTGGGCACGTTGACCGTCGCGCACGGCACCGCACCGCGGACGCCGAACGAGATCGCCCTGCCGCCGGCCACCGCGTCGGCGCTCGGCATCGACGTCGGCGACACCGTCGAGGCCCGAGAGCCGAGCGGCCAGCTGGCCGACCTCGTCGTGGTCGGCATCACCGACGACCCGCGGCACGCCTGGTCGCAGTTCGGCGGCGCCGGCCTGGTGACACCCGGGGCCGTGCAGCAGCTCGGGCTGGACGACCCGGCGGAGGTGGCGGACACCTACCTGGTGGCTGCCGCAGCCGGCGTCACGCCCACCGAGCTGCGTGACTCCCTCAGCCCTCTGATCGACAGCGCCACGGTCATGACGAGGGACGAGGCGGCGTCGGCCAAAATATCCGAGATGTCGAACGGCGACGACTTCCTGCTGGCGTCCGTGCTCGGCTTCGCAGCGGTCGCGCTGCTCGTGGCGGCACTCGTCATCGCCAACACCTTCCAGGTGCTCGTGGCGCAACGCGCCCACACGCTCGCGCTGCTCAGGTGCGTCGGGGCGACCAAGGGCCAGCTGCGCCGGTCCGTGCTGCTCGAGGCGGCGATCCTCGGCTTCGGATCCGCGCTCGTCGGGCTCGTCGCCGGCACCGTGCTCGCCCAGACCGCGCTCGCCGCCCTCAACCGCGCCGAGGTCGACGCGCCGCTGCCGTCGATGGTCCAGATCACGCCCGCGGTCGTGCTCGTCCCGCTCCTCGTCGGCACGCTGGTCACGGTGCTCTCGGCCCTGGTGCCGGCACGCGAGGCGACCCGGGTCGCGCCGGTCGCCGCACTGCGCCCCGTCGACGCCCCGGCGGTCCGGGCGCTCGCCGGCAGGGTCCGTCTCGCCATCTCGCTGCTGTTCGTCGCCGGCGGGGCGGGGCTGCTCGTGCTCGCCGCCCTGATGGCCAACCGAGTCCCCGGCAGCGCCAACTACCTGCTCGGCGTCGGGATGCTGGGCGGCGCCGTGTCGTTCCTGGGGGTGCTGCTCGGGGCGGTGTTCTGGGTACCCAGGATCGTCGCGCTGGTCGGACGGGCACTGGCCTCGACGGGGACCAGCGCCAAGCTGGCCGCCGCCAACACCGTGCGCAACCCGCGACGCACCGCCGCGACCAGTACGGCTCTGCTCATCGGCGTCACGCTCGTGGTCATGATGAGCACCGGCGCGGCCAGCGCGCGGACGACGATGAGCCGCGAGCTCGACGACCACTATCCCGTCGACCTCCTCGTCGATCAGGCCTTCGGCGACGGAACCCAGGCGATCGACGTGACCGGCGTCCGGCAGGCGCTCGGACGCGTCGACGGGGTCCGCAAGGTGGTCTTCCTCCGTGAGGTCGTCGTCAACTCGGACAACGGGTCGCTCCCGCTCGTCGGGGGCGACCGCGAGGACATCGCCGCGGTCCTGCGCGGCGACGCTCCGGTCGCCGGCCTCGCGGACGACACCATCCTGGTGCCCGCCTCGGCCAAGGACCTCCACCTGACCGGTGACGTGAAGGTCCGCGCCGAGACACGCGCGGCCGACGGGGGCACGGGTCCGGACGGACCGTCCGTCGAGGTGCACGCGGTCGGGAGCGACCTGGGTGGGTACCAGGCGATCGTCACGAACGCGACGTTCGACCGGATCGCGCCGGACGCGCCCGTGTCCTCCGTCTGGGTGTCGCTCGACCCCGACGCCGACCCGGGCGAGGTGCTGCAGGACGTCCGCAGCGCCCTTCCCGACGGCACGTTGGAGGTCGTCAGCGCCGCGGCCCAGCGCGTGAGCGACGCACGGTTCGTGGACACCATGCTGGGGATCGTGATCGGCCTGCTCGCGGTGGCCGTCGTCATCGCGCTCATCGGCGTCGCGAACACCCTGTCGTTGTCGGTCCTGGAGAGGCGACGGGAGTCCGCGACGCTACGTGCCATCGGGCTGTCACGCCGCCAGCTGCGCTGGATGCTCGCGGTGGAGGGGATGCTCATCGCGGGCGTGGGGGCGCTGCTCGGGGCCGGGCTCGGTCTTCTCTACGGGTGGGCCGGGTCCGCGGTGATCTTCGGCAGCCTCGAAGAGGTCGTGCTCAGCGTGCCGTGGCGGGATCTGCTGCTCGTCATGCTCGTCGCGCTGGTCGCCGGCCTGCTCGCCTCAGTGCTGCCGGGTCGGACGGCGGCCCGCACCTCGCCGGTCGCGGCGCTCGCAGTCGACTGAGCCCACGGCCCTGTGGACGGCCCCCGGTCGTCCACAGGGCCCTCGGGCGACGGTCCATGACCCACGCCGAGCAGGCATCGTCGCCGGGTGCGCCTCACCCTGCTCCACCCCGACCCCGAACGTGGTGCGGGGACCGTCGCGACGGATGTCGAGATCGCGCCCGGCACCGCTCTGGCGGAGCTTCGCCCCGCCCTCGCGCGCGTCAGCGGCCATCCGGCCTGGGCCGGCACCGGGCACCGCCTCGCCGTCGCGGACCAGGTTCTCGACGAGTCCCACGTGGCCGGTCAGACCCCGCTGGTGCACGGGTGCGTGCTGAGCCTCGGCCCACTCCCACGTTCGTCGGCAGAGACGGCCCTTCGAGCCGACTGGCACGTCGCGACGGTCGCCGGGCCCGCGTGCGGCGTCCTGGTCGGCGTTCCCGACCGCGCGAGGCTGGGCGTCGCACCCGGTCTGACGGTCCGACGCCGCGGCGACCGGGTCGACGTCCGCACGGGATGCCGCTGGCGACGGTGGCGGCCGGGGGCCGAGCGCACGGTTGGCGCGACCACGTACGCCCTGCGGCCGCGGACGCCCCCCGAGCCGCTGCCGCCAGCGCCCGTCGCCGCGCGATCCCCGGCCGTCACCTGGCTGACCCCGCTCCTCGGGTCGGCGGCGCTCGCCGTCGCGCTGCACCAACCGCTGCTCGCGCTCGTCGGGCTGGTCGGGCTGCTCGGCGCGATCGGCTCGGTGCGGGTCCGTCGGCGACGGGAGCAGCCGGGCGGCCTGACGGTGCCCGAGGACCCCGCGGGCCTCGTCGCGGCGACGGTGCGCGCGAGGCCGGGTGACGAGCCCTTCGAGGCGGCAGTCCCCTGGGACGACGGCGGAGCTGTCGCGATCCTCGGACCTCGATCCCTCGCCCTGCCGGTGGCGCGAGCCACCGTGCTGGCCGCCCTCGGCACGCACCTGCGCGGTTCCCTCGTCGTCCGCAGCGGACGGCCGCAGGACTGGGCCTGGTGCGTCTGGGCGGGGTCGAGCGGGACCGGCCTCCCGGGGCCCGACGAGGGGCCGGCGATCGTCGTCGTCGACGACCCGCCCCATCTCGCCGACCTCGCACGCTGGAGGTCCAGCGCCCCTCCCGCGCAACGGGTGGTGCTCCTCGCCGCGAGCGCTGCCGACGTGCCGGCGTGGTGCCGGTCGCGGATCGAGGTGTCCCGCGTCGCCGTGCGCCACCACGACCCGCAGGGCACCGTCTCCCCCGTTCCACGCCACGCCGTCGACGTGCCGACGGCGGAGGCCCAGGTCCGGCGGGCCGCCGGGAGGCGCTCTGCACGCGAGGCTCGCAGCGACCTCCCCGAGAACGCCACCCTCGGCGCGCAGCCGGGCATCCCGACACCCGACGCCGCCGCGGTCTGCGCTGCCTGGGGCCGGTCGCGGCACGGGTTCGTCGTCGCGCTCGGCACCGGCGTCGCCGGGCGGCCGGTGACCGTCGACCTCGTCGCTGACGGACCCCACACGCTCGTCGCCGGCACCACGGGGGCGGGCAAGTCCGAGCTCCTGACGAGCATCGTGCTGGCCCTGGCCCTGA
Source organism: Cellulomonas sp. URHD0024 (assembly GCF_000426185.1). Classification (GTDB taxonomy): domain Bacteria; phylum Actinomycetota; class Actinomycetes; order Actinomycetales; family Cellulomonadaceae; genus Cellulomonas. The sequence continues at coordinate 66,159 of NZ_AUEW01000014.1, read as the reverse complement.
CCCACCCGCCGGATCGGCTGGCCGTCCTGCTCGTCGACTTCAAGGGCGGCACCGGGCTCGGCGCCGTCGCCGGGCTGCCGCACGTCCTCGAGCACGTCACCGATCTCGACGCGGCGCACGCCCACCGGGTGCTGAGCGGGCTGCGGGCGGAGCTGCGCCGCCGGGAGCGTGTGCTGGTCGCCGCCGGCGCACGCGATGTCGCCGAGCTCGACCCGCACTCGCCCGAGACACCCGCACGCCTGCTCGTGGTGGTCGACGAGCTGCGTGCGCTGACCGAGGACGTACCGGACGCGTCGGGTGCGCTGGCCCGCCTCGCCGCGCAGGGCCGTGCGCTCGGCGTGCACCTCGTCCTGGCCACCCAGCGGCCGGCGGGCGCGATCGGGGCGGACCTGCGCGCGAACGTCAGCCTGCGCATCGCCCTGCGGGTCGCCGACGCGACGGACTCGACCGACGTGCTCGAGGCCCCGGACGCGGCCGCGATCGACCCGCGCACTCCCGGCCGCGCGCTGGTCCGCCGCGGCTCCCTCGAGCTCGTGGCCGTGCAGGTGGCACGGGCTGTCGCCACCGCGGATGTCCCGCCGGTGCGCCTCGCCACGCCGTGGGCCTGCGTGCCGACGTGGACCCCGGCATCGGCCGATCGCCCTCTCGATCCGGTACCCGCCTGGGTCGCCGCCGCGGTCGAGGCAGCGATCGCCCGGCCGGCCCGGCGACCGCCGTGGCTGCCCGCCCTGCCGGCCGTCGTCGGTGCGGAGGACGTCGAGGCGGGGCCAGGCCTGGCGCTCGCCGTCGCCGACCTTCCCGACGAGCAGCGTCGCGCGGCCGTCCGGTGGGACCCCACGGGCGGGCACCTGCTGGTCCTGGGGGGACCGCGCTCCGGTCGGTCGACGACGCTCGTCGCCGTCGGTCTGGCCGCGCTCGCGACCGGCGGGGTGGTGCACGCGGTGGGTCTGCCCGACGAGGCGACCGCCCTGCTACGGGCGGGCGACGCTCACGGGACGCTGGGCACGGTGCTGGCGATCGACGACGCGGTCGAGACCGCCCGACTGCTGGAGCTCCTCGACAGCCCGACCGGACGCCGGACCGTGCTGCTCGTCGACCGGCTCGATCTGGTGCTCGGCCCCCTCGGCGAGCTCGCCCGTGGTGCGGGTGCCGACCGCCTGACGGCCCTCTGGCGCGGGAGCGGGACCGCCGGCACGGCGGTGGCAGCCAGCGCCGACGTCGGCTCAGCGGCCACGCAGCACGCCGGTGCGTTCCGGGATCGTCTGGTGCTCCCGGTCGCCGACCCTCTGCTCGACTCGCTCGCCGGGGTGCCTGCCGTCCTCGCCGGCCCCCGGACGACGCCGGGGCGGGCCGTCCACCTCGCTCCCGGCACTGCGCAACTCGTCCAGGTCGCGGTCCCGCGCGCGTCGACCACGCCGGCAGCGGCGCCGGACGCCTCGATCGTGCGCGTGCGACGACTGCCGACGACGGCACCCCTCGTCGACGACGGGACGGCAGCGCCGTGGCACGTCCTGCTGGGCGTCGGCGGCGACGCTGCGGCACCGGTCCGAGTCGACCTGTCCCGAGGCCTGCTGATCGCGGGTCCGCCGGGTTCCGGCCGCAGCACCGCCCTGGCCGTCGTCGGTCTCGGGCTCGCCCGGACGGGACGTGCCGTGGTGCGACTGACCCCGGACTCGTCGCCGGGCGACATCTTCCCGGTCACGCACGCGAGCGACGCGACCGCCCTCCCCGACGACGTGACGCTGCTGGTCGACGACCTGGACGAGCTCGAGCGCGAGCACCCGGACCTCGTCGGGACGCTGGGCAGGCGGATCGTCGCGACGAGCACCGCCCAGGCTGCGGCAGCTGCCTATCGGGGCGCGCTGCCAGGTCTGCTCCGAGGTCGGCGCGTCCTGGTCCTCGACCTCCACGACGCCGCCTCCGCCGAGCTCGTCGGACCCCGTGCGAGGTGGCTGGCCGATCCCGGCCGCCGCACGGTCGGTCGGGGCGCGCTCGTGCTCGGGCGCGACGTGACCCCGCTCCAGGTCTACGACCCGGGCTGACCGTCACGGGGCGGGGTCGTCGCGCGTACGACCGCGGGAACCAGCAGACCGCCGGCGATCCCGATCGCCATCACGATCACCACCGGCGCCCACGCCGACGGCTCCGAACCGAACCAGCCGAGCGCGAGGACGACGAGCAGGATCTGCCACATGATCACGGGCGACCGCGCCCAGCGCCGGCCGCGCCAGAGTCCCCGAGCGCACAGGCCGAGCAGCGCGGCGACGCCGAGGGCGCAGACAGCGAGGAAGGCGGTCGCGCCGGGCATCGTGGCGCGACCGCGCACCAGCTCGGCTCCGACCGCCAGCCCGAGCCCGGCGAACGCCGCAGCCTCCAGGACGATCAGGCAGCAGACCACGAGCAGTACGGGTGGGCGTCGGTCGGTCACCCGACGAGCCTAGGGACTGCGCCGGTCACCGGCGTCGTCGCTCAACCGCCGCGACGTATCTGGCTGCCCCTGGAACGCTCTGCGATACCACGTCGACGGAGCACTCTCGTACACCATGTGTTGCGAAGTGCGAGGTCAGCGCAGGCTTCTGACCTGGACGTCCGTCCTAGATAGGCTCCGACCTGCGGCGACGCCGTGACGTGGCTCACCCACAGGCCCGACACAGGTGTGACGAACGCCTCAGTCGTTACCGACATGAAACCTCCCCGTAACCCCTTGTGCGGACGGCGGCCGGATGTGACTCTTGTGAGAGCACCACAACCCCCCCGCACCCCCTCAATTTCATGTCTCGTTGCGCGCGCCCAAACCCCGGCGCGGGACCGACGTGTGCCTAGGAGAGAACTCATGGATTGGCGCCACCGCGCGGCGTGTCTCGACGAGGACCCCGAGCTGTTCTTCCCGATCGGGAACACCGGCCCCGCCCTGATGCAGATCGAGGAGGCCAAGGGCGTCTGCCGCCGTTGCCCCGTCGTCGACACCTGCCTGAAGTGGGCGATCGAGACCGGCCAGGACGCAGGCGTCTGGGGCGGTCTGTCCGAGGACGAGCGCCGAGCTCTCAAGCGCCGCACCGCGCGCCAGCGCCGCGCCAGCTGACCTCGCAACACGTCGAACGCCGCGTTCCCCCGCCGGGGAACGCGGCGTTCGTGCGTCTGGCAGCGCGAGCACCCGTCGTCGAGACGCGCGCCTCTGACGTCCGAGCCCTTTCCGCGCGGCGCCCGGCGCGTCCGCGCCCCTTCCGCGCGGCGACCCGCGTCCGAGCCCCTTCCGCGCGGCGCCCGGCGCGTCCGCGCCCCTTCCGCACGGCGCCGCGCGTCCGGACCTAGCGCCACTTGGTGCAGGAGTGGCCGCTGAGGCGATCGAAGGCGATCGACACGCCACAGCCGGCGACAGGCGTCACAAGTGCCGCAGCATCGACACGTCACGACGCCACCGAGGTGCCGCCGCAGGAACCCGACGACGCTAGATCAAGGTCCCGGCGTCTCGGGGGGCACGCAGCCGGGCCTCGATGACCACCGACGTCCCGCCGCCCTCGCGGGTCGACCAGGCGATGGTGCCGCGCATCTCGTTGGTGACGAGCGTCGAGACGATCTGCGTGCCGAGCCCGGAGCCGGCACCGGTCGACCGATCGGCGGGCAGACCGGAGCCGTCGTCCGCCACCTCGACGCGGATCACGTCGTCCTGCCGGTCCACGATCACCTCGACCGACCCTGACTCGCGGCCGTCGAACCCGTGCTCGACCGCATTCGTCACGAGCTCGGTGAGGATGAGCGCGAGCGCGGTGGCGTCCTCCGCCGGGATCGAGCCGAACGACCCACGCACCGTCGTCCGCACGTGCGCGCCCTCGGTGGCCACGTCGGCGGCGAGACGCAGGCTGCGGCCGACCAGGTCGTCGAACGGCACGGACTCGTCGAGCGTCTGCGACAGGGTCTCGTGCACGAGGGCGATCGTCGCGACGCGGCGCATGGCCTCCCCCAGCGCCTCGCGCGCCTCGGGGCTGCTCATCCGTCGGGACTGCAGCCGCAGCAACGCCGCGACGGTCTGCAGGTTGTTCTTCACGCGGTGGTGGATCTCGCGGATCGTCGCGTCCTTGGTGATCAGCTCGCGCTCACGCCGTCGCAGCTCGGACACGTCGCGACACAGGAGCACCGCGCCGACGCGCTGGCCGTGCTCGGTGAGCGGCACGGACCGCAGCGACAGGGCCACCCCGCGGGACTCGACGTCGACCCGCCACGGCGCACGACCCATGAGGACGAGCGGCATGGACTCGTCGACCGTGTCCTCGTCCTGCGCGATGAGGTCGGCCGTGACCTCGACGAGGGAACGGCCGACGAGGTCACCGACGACGCCGAGACGGTGGAAGCAGGACAGTGCGTTCGGGCTGGCGTACAGCACCTCCCCCTCGGAGTTCAGGCGGACGAGCCCGTCGCCGACCCGGGGCGCGCCGCGACGCGGGCCGGTCGGCGCGTCGGGAGCCGGGAACTCCCCGCGGCCGACCATCGCGAAGATGTCGTCGGCGGCCTCGACGTAGTTGAGCTCGAGCCTGCTGGGCGTGCGCGCACCGCCGAGGTTGGTCTGGCGTGCGAGGACGGCGATCGCCCGGCCGTTGTGCACCACCGGCACGGCCTCCTCGCGCACGGCGTAGGAGCCGAACCAGCGCGGCTCGCGCGAGCGCTGGGCAGCCCGCTCGTCCAGCGAGCGCTGCAGCTGTGGACGCTGACCGTCCGGCGCGGTCGAGCCGACGACGTCGTCGTAGTGCACGGTCGCACCCGTGGACGGCCGGCACTGGGCGACCGCGACGAAGTCACCGTCGCCGGTCGGCAGCCAGAGCACGAGGTCCGCGAACGCGAGGTCGGAGAGCACCTGCCAGTCGCCTGCCAGAAGGTGCAGCCACTCGAGATCTGGGCCGTCGAGGGCCGCGTGGCGAGCGACGAGGGTGCTCAGTGTGGACACCACACAAGGGTAGGCGGCGTGGGCACGGCGTCGGACCGGTCGCACCGACGGGGCTCGGCTACCCTCGGACGACCACCACCCACCACCAAGGACCCCTCGTGCGACTGAACGTGACCCTGGACCTGCCGACCGGAGCCCACGACGCGGGCCTCCTCCTGAGCAACCCGGACTACGTGCACGCGAAGGTCCGGGCCAGCGGCGCGCTCGAGCAGCACGTCGACATCACCGGCTCCGCCGACGCGGAGTTCACCGTCACCACCCGGCGGTCGCTGCCTACCGACCAGATCCCGTCGCACCTGCGCGGATTCGTCGGCAACAGCATCGACGTCCGCCAGGTGGAGGCCTGGGAGGCCGCCGCAGCCGACGGCTCCCGGATCGGCACGGTGGTGCTGGACATCGCGGGTGCTCCGGTCAGGCTCAGCGGGCGGACCCGGCTCGTGCCGTCGGGCCCGAGCGCGAGCACGGTCAGCTACGACGGCGACCTGCGCTCGACGCTGCCGCTGTTCGGGTCGACCATCGAGAACGCGGCAGCCGGAGCGGTGCGTGCGGCGCTCGAGGTGGAGCAGGACGTGGCGCGACGGTGGCTGGCCGACCACGCGTGACCCAGGCTCGACGACGAGCATGACCACGCTCCCACGATCGGGTTCACGAGGTCACAAATCGCCCGTCACGCCCGTAACAATTCGGTAACGAGTCCTTAGCGGTAAAGAGTCATTGACCTGCGCGTTCATGACCGTGGGATCGCTACCACGCCACCCCGTCAGAACGACATGCTTGACACCCGGGGGGCCTCCGACGACAGTTCTCCGCAACGCGTGGGAACGCTCCCGCAATCTGCGGATGGGAGCGCGACCACGCCGGGTCCACCAGGCCCACCTGAGGTCCCGCGCAGGGACCACGGGAGCCCTCGGGTGACGGCGAGGACGCCGTCCGACTGACAAGGGAGTCATTGTGCGCAAGACCTCTAACAAGATGTGGGTGGCAGTTGCGGGTGCCGCCAGCATCGCCATGCTCGCCACGGCATGTTCCTCCGGTGACGGCGACAGCAGCGACGACGAGTCGACCGCTTCGAACAAGCCGGTCACCCTCACGATCGCGACGTTCAACGACTTCGGTTACAGCGACGAACTGTTCGCGGAGTACACCAAGGCCCACCCGAACGTCACCGTCAAGCAGACCAAGGCCGCCAAGTCCGAGGACGCCCACACGAACCTCGTCACGAAGCTCGGCGCCGGCGGCGAAGGCCTGGCCGACATCGAGGCCATCGAGATCGACTGGCTGCCGGAGCTGCGCCAGGCGCCGGACGAGTTCGTCGACCTGGCCGACCCGTCGGTCGAGGGCCGCTGGTCCGACGCCGTGGTGGGTAACGCGACGCTCGACGACGGCAAGCTGATCGGCTACGGCACCGACACCGGCCCCGAGGCGATCTGCTACCGGCAGGACCTGCTCAAGGCCGCCGGTCTGCCGAGCGACCCCGAGGCCGTCGCGGCCGCGGTGGGCACGTGGGACGACTACTTCGCGCTCGGCACGAAGTTCGTCGCCGCGTCTGACTCCGCGTGGTTCGACTCGGGCGTCGCGACCTACCAGGGCATGATCAACCAGGTCAAGGCCGCCTACGAGAACCCGAAGGACGGCACCCCGACCAACCTCAAGGACAACGCCGAGATCAAGAAGCTGTACGACAAGGTCACCTCGCCCGAGGTCCAGGCCCTGTCCGCCAAGCTCGACCAGTGGTCGCCCGACTGGGACGCCGCGTTCCAGTCGAACGGCTTCGCGACGATGCTCTGCCCGTCGTGGATGACCGGCCCGATCGAAGAGCGCGCCGGCGGCGTCACCGGCTGGAACATCGCCAACGCGTTCCCCGGCGGCGGCGGCAACTGGGGTGGCTCGTACCTGACGGTGCCGGCCTCCGGCAAGCACACGGCTGAGGCCAAGGAGCTCGCGGCGTGGCTGACCTCGCCCGAGATCCAGACCAAGGCGTTCATCAAGACGGGCAACTTCCCGAGCCAGCTCGAGGCCCAGAAGTCCGATGAGGTGCAGTCGGCGAAGGCCCCGTTCTTCAACGACGCCCCGAAGGGCGCCATCTTCACCGACCGCATCGCCGCGATCGACGTCATCCCGTTCAAGGGCCCGAACTACTTCAAGGTCCACCAGACGGTCCAGGACGGCATCAAGCGCGTCGAGTACGAGAACGTGGACCCGGCCGCCTCGTGGCAGACCACCCTCTCGGACTTCTCTGCACTGGGCCTGTGAGCCGAACGCCGGCCGGGACCTGAGTGTCCCGGCCGGCGATCCGGGGCCCGTCTGACGGATCGCCCCGGACCCGACCGAAGCCCGGGGCGATCCGCCTACCGGACCGCCCCGGGCTTCGTCCGTCCCCACTCCCTCTCGAGGTCGTCATGCCCACACAGACTCGCGACGCCGCGCAGGACGCGGCGACCGCACCCCCCCGGCCGCCCCGCCGGGTCGGCTTCAAGCAGCGGCTCGGACGCTGGGACGTGAAGTTCTCGCCGTACCTCTACATCTCGCCGTTCTTCATCCTGTTCCTCATCGTTGGCCTGTTCCCGATCGCCTACACGGCGTACGTGTCGATGCACTCCTGGAACCTGCTGTTCGGCAAGGGCGAGTTCGTCGGGTTCCAGAACTACACGGACGTCTTCGCCCAGCCGCACTTCTGGACGTCGTTGCGCAACACGCTGTCGATCTTCGTCCTCTCGTCCGTCCCGCAGGTCATCATCGCCCTCGTGCTCGCGGCGTTCCTCGACCAGAACCTGCGCTCGAAGACCTTCTGGCGGATGGGCGTGCTGCTGCCCTACGTCGTCGCGCCGGTCGCGGTCGGCATGATCTTCGGTCGCCTGTTCGCCGACAAGTCCGGCCTCATCAACGCCGGGCTCGAGGCGATCGGCCTGCCCGCCGTGCAGTGGCACGTGAACGTCCTGGCCAGCCACGTCGCGATCGCGTCGATGGTGGACTTCCGATGGACCGGCTACACCACCTTGATCTGCCTCGCCGCGATGCAGGCGGTCCCTCGTGAGCTGTACGAGGCCGCGATCATCGACGGCGCCGGCCGGATGCGTCAGTTCTTCTCGATCACCATCCCGCAGATCCGCGCGACGATCATCTTCGTCGTGATCACCTCGACCATCGGTGGTCTGCAGATCTTCGACGAGCCGCGCGTGTACGACGCGACCGGCACCGGCGGAGCGTCCAAGCAGTGGCTGACCACGACGCTGTTCCTGTACGACGTCGGATGGGGCAACCAGCACAACCTCGGACGTGCCGCCGCAATCGCGTGGCTGCTCTTCCTCATCATCGTCGTCATCGGTTTCGTCAACTTTGCCGCCACCCGACGGATCGCGACCGGAGGCTCCGACTTGCCCAGCCGGCGCACCCGTCGTTCCGCCGAGCGCGCCGCAGCCAAGAGGAGGGCGTCATGAGCTCCGGCCCCGTCGTCGCTCAGACCGCAGGAGCCGGCGCCGCCCGCTCCGCGGCCCGCAGGTCCGCACGCCGCGCCAAGCTGGGCGGTTATGACCGGCGTCCGCGCTGGCTCACCTACACGGTGCTGCTCGTCGCCGTGCTCGTCGGCCTCGCCCCGCTGTACTACACCGTCCTGATCGGCTCCTCCGACCCGATCTCGATCGCGAAGGACCCCCTGCCACAGCTGCTGCCGGACTCCACGCTGTTCCACAACTTCAGCCTGGTCATCCACTCGGAGGCGTTCAGCTTCTGGAAGGCGTTCACCAACTCGGTGATCATCTCGGTGGTCACGTCGGCGTCGGTGGTGCTCTTCTCGACGCTCGCGGGCTTCTCGTTCGCGAAGCTGCGGTTCCGTGGACGCGGATGGCTCCTGGTGTTCGTGATCGCCACGATGGCGGTCCCGACGCAGCTCGGCGTCGTGCCGATGTACATCCTGATGACCGACCTGCACTGGATAGGCAAGCTGCAGGCCGTGATCGTGCCGGGCCTGGTCACCGCGTTCGGCGTCTTCTGGATGACGCAGTACCTCGAGGAGGCCCTGCCGTACGAGCTCATCGAGGCGGCCCGCGTGGACGGCGCCAGCATGATCCGCACGTTCTGGTCGATCGCGCTCCCGGCCGCCCGGCCGGCCGCGGCGATGCTCGCCCTCTTCACATTCGTCGCGCAGTGGGTCAACTTCTTCTGGCCCTCGATCGTCCTGAGCAACCAGAACCCCACACTCCCGCTGGCGATACGGCTGCTGCAAGCGAACTACTTCGTCGACTACTCGCTGGTCCTGGCGGGCGTGTTCCTGATGACCATCCCGCTGCTGGTCCTGTTCCTTTTCACCGGCCGCCACCTGGTCGCCGGGATCATGGCCGGAGCCGTCAAGGGCTGAGCCCGTCCCTGGTCCCGGTGCCCGCCCTAGGTTGGGTACCGGGACCCCAAGCCCGCCGACGACGGCTGGGCGGTCCGCCGTGGCACCACACGGGCCAACCGCACACGAAGGGGAAGTCCGGTGATCATGCACCACCCGCAGGACGCACCTGCGGCACCCACTCTCGAGCAGGTGGCCGAGCGTGCTGGGGTGTCTCGCTCGACGGCGTCGCGCGCCATCAACGGTGGCCTCCGGGTCTCCCCCGAGGCACTCGCGTCGGTCGAGCTGGCCGTCGCCGATCTCGGCTACACACCGAATCGCGCCGCCCGGTCGCTGGTGACCCGGCGCACCGACTCGATCGCCCTCGTGGTTCCCGAGCCCGACGAGCGCGTCCTGTCCGACCCGTTCTTCGCGGGCACCCTGAACGGCCTGAGCACCTCGCTGGCCGACTCGGACGTGCAGGTGGTGCTCGTCATCGCCCGCCCCGGTGAGAGCGAGCGGACCGTGCGCTACCTGCGCAACGGGCACGTCGACGGAGCGATCGTGGTGTCCCACCACCGCAACGACGAGCTCGACCGAGCCCTGCAGGCCTCACGGGTGCCGAACGTGTTCGTCGGCCGTCCGCTGTCCGTCCAGGACCGGGGCGTCCAGTACGTCGACACCGACAACGTCGCGGGTGGCCGCATCGCGACCGAGCACCTCATCGAGCGCGGGTACAAGCGCATCGGCACGATCGCCGGGCCCCAGGACATGGCCGGCGGCATCGACCGGCTCGCCGGCTGGCGCAGCGCGATGGCGGCCGCCGGCATGGCCGACGACGCCATCGCCTACGGCGACTTCACGCTCGCCTCGGGGACCGCCGCAGCCCGCGACATCCTCGACCGGTACCCCGACCTCGACGCGCTGTTCATCGCCTCCGACCTCATGGCCGCCGGTGCCCTCGGGGTGCTCGCCGAACGGGGCAAGGAGGTTCCCGGTGACGTCGCCGTGGTCGGCTACGACAACCTCGGCGTCGCCGCGTCGACCGTCCCGCCGCTGACCTCCGTCATCCAGCCCGTCGTCGCGATGGCCCGCGCCGCCGGCGCCCGGCTCCTGGCTCAGCTGAACGGCGCCTCCCCGACCGAGCCGCTGATCTTCGCCCCCGAGCTGGTCATCCGCGCGTCCGCGTAGACGTCGGCCGTTCACCGGTCGCGATCGCGCGTTCGTAGCGACGAGCTTGTCGTTGCGCACGCCAAACGCGCCAATGGCGTGCGTATCCACAAGCTCGGCGTCACGACAGGTCGGCGGCGACGGTCGGCGGGACGTGGCCGAAGCGGTGCAGGGTGCGGCTGACGACCTGTTCGCGGACGACCGTGAGGAGCTCCCGGGCGGCGCTGGCGACCACCGGGGCGTCCAGGACCGTCACCTCGCCCAGCCGGGTGACGGCGGCCTCGCGGAGACCCGGGGCGTCGCCGACGACGCGGATGCGGCCGGAGACCCAGCCGTCGCGGACGCGCGCGGCGAAGCTCTCGTGCGGCTCGGACGCCGCCGAGCTGACCGTCACGCTCACACCGGCCGTGGCGGCGGCATGCCGGACGCGATCCACTTCGACGGGGCGTGCACCGTCGCCGACCCGGATCGTCAGCAGCGGGATCGGCCGGTAGCGCAAGGCGTTCGCCTCGACGCGCAGGTGGGACGGGTCGTGCTCGACCGCGAACTCGGACGCCCACACGCGGTCGTCGTCGCCCGAGGCCCAGGCGAGCCACTCGGCGTCGTCGGACGGAACGTCCGGACCATCCGCCCACGACCCGATCTGCGCGACGTAGTGCGGGCCGCCCGCCTTGGCACCGGGACCGACGGTCGAGGCCTTCCACCCCCCGAACGGCTGTCGCCGCACGATGGCGCCGGTGATGTGCCGGTTGACGTAGGCGTTGCCGACCTCGACGCGGTCGAGCCAGTGCGCGATCTCGGCCTCCTCGAGCGAGTGCAGCCCACCGGTCAGGCCGAACGCGGTGGCGTTCTGGGCGTCGATCGCCGCGTCGAGGGTCTCGACGAACATGATCCCGAGCACCGGCCCGAAGCACTCGGTGGTGTGGAACCACGAGCCCCGCTGGACCCCGAACTTCACGCCCGGCGACCAGAGACGCCCGGTGGAGTCCAGGCGACGCGGCGTGATCAGCCACGACTCCCCCTCGTCCAGCGTGGTCAGGGCCCGGAGCAGCTTGCCGTCTGCGGGCTCTGTCAGCGGGCCCACCGCGTTGCCCAGGTCGGTGGACGCGCCGACGCGCAGGGACGAGACGGCGTCGGCGAGCTGGCGGCGCAGGCGGTCGGAGCGCCCCGCTGTTCCGACGAGGATCGCGAGCGACGCGGCCGAGCACTTCTGCCCGGCGTGCCCGAACGCCGAACGCACGAGGTCGGCGACGGCGAGGTCGACGTCGGCGGACGGCGTGATGACCAGCGCGTTCTTGCCGGAGGTCTCCGCGATCACGTCGAGCGAGGGGCGCCAGCCGGCGAACAGACGCGCGGTCTCGATCGAGCCGGTCAGCAGGACGCGAGACACGGACGGGTGCGTCACCAGATGGCGTCCGACCGGTCCCTCGGGGCTCAGCACCACGGTCAGCGCGCCCGGTACGTCGAGCCCGGCCTGGATCGCGGCCATCGCCACCTGCCCGCACAGAGGCGTCTGCGGAGCGGGCTTGACGATCACGGCGCTGCCCGCAGCGAGCGACGCGAGCACCGAGCCGACGGGGATCGCGACCGGGAAGTTCCACGGCGGCGTCACCACGGAGAGGCCGGACGGGATGTGGACGGCACCACGCACGGCGCCGAGATCCGTTGCCCGATCCGCGTAGTAGCGGGCGAAGTCGACCGCCTCGCTGACCTCGGGGTCGGCCTCGGCCACGGTCTTCCCGGCCTCGTGGACCATGGCGGCCACGAGGTCCATGCGCGCCTCCTCCAACGACTCGGCCACGCGGCGCAGCGCCTTGGCCCGGTCGGCGGGCGACGTCGCGGCCCAGGCAGGAGCCGCCGCGGTCGCGCGCGCGACGACCTCGTCGACCTCGGCGACGGACGACACGACCACGGCGCCGGGCGGCGCGTCGATCTCGCGCTCGACGATCCCGCGCGCCCAGGCACGCGCCATCGCGGCCGCCGGGTCCGTGTCCGGCGTGTTCTCGAACGCGTCGGACACGTCCATCGACGGGCGGGCCAGACGACGGGGCGTGGTGGACGGAAGGGACCGGTCGCGGTAGGCGTCGCGGAAGGCGGACTCCTGGGCGTCCATCGCGGCCTCGTCGGCGAACAGGGCGTGCAGGAAGTTCTGGCTCGCGGCGTTCTCCTCCAGCCGGCGCACCAGGTAGGCGATGGCGACGTCGAAGTCGTGCCGCGCGACGACCGGCGTGTAGAGCAGCACCGAGCCGACCGTGTCGCGGACCGCTCGGGCCTGGGCGGGTGCCATGCCCTGCAGCATCTCGACGTCGAGTGCCTCGCCGACCCCGCGCTCCTGGGCGATCAGGTGGGCGGCAGCGCCGTGGAACAGGTTGTGGCTGGCGACGCCGACCCGCATGTGGGCGGTGCGTTCCGGCGACAGGGCGCGGTCGACGAGCCGCAGGTAGGCGGCGTCGACCTCGGCCTTCGACGTGTAGGGAGCCTGCGGCCAGCCGTGCAGCTCGGACTCGACCTGTTCCATCGCGAGGTTGGCACCTTTGACCAGCCGCACCTTGAGACGGGCGTCCCCGGACCGCTCCTGCGCCACCGACGTCAGCTCGTCGAGGGCGTCGGGCGCGTCCGGCAGGTAGGCCTGCAGCACGATGCCCATGGGCGCGCGGGCCAGCGCAGGGTCCGACGCCAGCCGCTCGAACACCCGGACCGTCAGCGTGAGGTCGCGGTACTCCTCCATGTCGAGGTTGAGGAACGTGCCGTGCTCGGCGGCCGTCAGGTACAACGGTCGCAGCCGCTCCACCACCCGCGCGACCGACCCCTCGGTGTCCCACGTGGACAGCTGGCTCGCGACCGCGGAGACCTTGACCGAGACGTAGTCGACATCGCTGCGTTCGACGAGGGCCGTCACGCGGGCGAGCCGCGCCGCCGCCTCGCGCTCCCCCAGCACCGCCTCGCCCAGCAGGTTCAGGTTCAGCCGGAACCCGTCGGCCCGCGTGCGGGCGAGGTGCTTGGTCAGGCCGGGTCCGTCGTCGGCAACCAGGTGCCCGACCAGCGATCGCAACCGCTCGCGTGCCGCCGGCACGACGACCGACGGCAGCATCGGACCGACCCGCGACCCCAGCCCGAGCAGCGCCTTGTCGGCCCGCCCGAGGAACCCCGCCGACGACGCGCTCAGCTCGGCCAGCTCTCGCGCGGCCACGCGCACGTCCTGCGGACGGGCGACGCGGTCGACGAAGCGCACCGCGAGCTCCAGCCCAGCCGGGTCGGCGACGAGCGCCGCGAGCCTGCCGGTCGTGCGTCGCTCCCGAGCCGTCTGCCCCTCGGCGGTCGCCGAGAGCCACTCCCGGGCCAGCCGGACCGCATCGTTCGTGACGTCCTGCGACATGCCGCTCCTTCGTCGGGAATCCGCTCCAGTCTCTGCCCTGCGCCGCCGTGCGGCCAGATCAGGCAGCCGTTCTGCGGCCGTTCCGACACCCGTTCGTGCCCGGAGCGTGGACACCGGCGGCTCGCCCCTCGGGCCTCCCTGGCGGACAGCACCGGGAGTGACAGGGTGGCCGTGTGACGGACCTCACGAAGACCCCGCAGCCAGCGAGCCCGCTCGACACCGCCAGGACGCAGCTCGCGTCGGCGGTCGAGATCCTCGGCTACGACGAAGGCCTGCACCAGATGCTCGCCACACCACGCCGCGAGATGAACGTGGCGGTGCCGCTGCGTCGCGACGACGGCGAGATCGAGCTGTTCATGGGCTACCGCGTCCAGCACAACATCTCGCGCGGGCCGGGCAAGGGCGGCCTGCGGTACTCCGCCTCGGTGGACGTCGACGAGGTCCGCGCGCTGGCGATGTGGATGACCTGGAAGTGTGCGGTGGTCGACGTGCCGTACGGCGGCGCCAAAGGAGGCGTGACCATCGACCCCCGGCAGCACTCCACGCAGGAGCTGGAGCGGGTGACCCGGCGCTACACCAGCGAGATCATGCCGATCATCGGCCCGGAGCGGGACATCATGGCGCCCGACGTCGGCACCGACGAGCAGACCATGGCGTGGGTCATGGACACCTACTCGGTCAGCCAGGGCTACACCATCCCCGCGGTCACGACGGGTAAGCCTCTCGCCGTCGGCGGCTCGCTCGGTCGCGCGACCGCGACCTCCCGCGGTGTCGTGCACGCGGCGGCCGCGGCACTCGGGGACGCCGGCGTCAAGCTCGACGAGGTCACCGCGGCCGTCCAGGGGTTCGGGAAGGTGGGGTCGCACGCGGCCCGGTTCCTGTCCGAGGCCGGAACGCGCGTGGTCGCAGTGTCCGACGAGTCCGGAGGGGTGGTCCGCAGCGACGGGCTCGACGTGGCTGCGCTGCTTCGGCACGTCCAGCGCACCGGCCGTGTCGCCGGCTTCGACGGCGGCGACCCGATCGACAACGTCGACCTGCTGGCCCTCGACGTCGACGTGCTGGTCCCGGCCGCGGTCGAGGGCGTGATCGACGCGGAGACCGCGGTCAACGTCAAGGCGCGCTGGGTGGTCGAGGGAGCCAACGGCCCCACCACGAGCGAGGGCGACCGCGTCCTCGCGGAGCGCGGAGTCGTCGTCGTGCCCGACATCCTGGCCAACGCCGGCGGTGTCGTCGTCTCGTACTTCGAGTGGGTCCAGGCCAACCAGGCCTACTGGTGGACCGAGCCAGAGATCGAGGACCGGCTCGAGCACCGCATGGTCACCGCCCACCGGGCCGTGGCGGCGCTCGCTTCGGCGGAGGGCATCTCGCTGCGGGACGCGGCCCTGGCCATCGGCGTCCGACGGGTCGCCGAGGCACACCAGATCCGCGGGCTCTACCCGTAGCCCGGGAGTACCGAGGCAGGCGGGGGCGTTGCGACTGACGTGACTCCGGTACCGCTCTCCGTCCTCGACACCGCACCCGTCTCCGTCGGCCAGACCTCCGGCGACGCCCTCGCCGCCTCCACAGCGCTGGCCCGCACCGCCGAGGCCGCCGGCTACCGGCGGTTCTGGGTGGCCGAGCACCACTCGATGGCCGCGGTCGCGTCGACCTCCCCCGGCGTGCTGCTCGCGCACCTCGCGGCGTCCACGTCCACGATCCGCGTCGGTTCGGGCGGCGTCATGCTGCCCAACCACCCGTCGCTCGTGATCGCCGAGCAGTTCGCGATGCTCGAGGCCCTGCACCCGGGCCGCGTCGACCTCGGCATCGGCCGCGCACCCGGCGCCGACCCGATGACGGCCGCCGCGCTGCGTCGCACCGTCGACGGCCTGGGTGCCGACGACTTCCCGGCCGAGCTGATCGACGTCCTGGTCCTGCTCGGAGTCCCCGTGGACGGTCACGCCGGTTCCCTGCGCGCCTCCCGGCTGTCCGCGACCCCTGCCGCGGTCTCCGCGCCCGAGGTCTGGCTGCTCGGGTCGTCGCTGTTCAGTGCACAGCTCGCGGGCCGCCTGGGGCTGCCCTTCTCGTACGCCAACCACTTCAACACCGGGCTCACCCTGCAGGCGGCCGAGGCGTACCGGTCGTCCTTCCGCTCGTCGTCCCTGCTCGACCAGCCGCACCTCATGGTCTCGGCGTCGGTGCTCGTCGCGGGTTCCGACGAGGAAGCGCTCCACCTGGCCGGCCCGAGCCGCGTGATGGCTCTGTCCCTACGGACC
Source organism: Cellulomonas sp. URHD0024 (assembly GCF_000426185.1). GTDB lineage: Bacteria > Actinomycetota > Actinomycetes > Actinomycetales > Cellulomonadaceae > Cellulomonas. The sequence continues at coordinate 50,110 of NZ_AUEW01000014.1, read as the reverse complement.
GGGCGACCGCTGGGTCCCATCGTCTCCCCGGACGACGCGGCCGCCGTCCTCGCCGAGATCGACCCCGTGCAGGCGGCCGAGTTCTTCGAGAAGTTCCCCGGCACCCAGATCGCGACGACCGCGGACCGCGCCGTCGACGAGCTGAACGCGCTGGTGCGCCGGACCCAGGCGGACGAGCTCATGATCACCGGCACGGCCTTCGACCTCGCCACCCGTCAGCACACGATCGAGGCGGTCGCCGCCCGCTGGCCGGCGACGGTCCCCGCCTGACGGGGCGTTCGGGCCTAGCGGCACTTGGGACAGGTGCGCACGCGTGAGGCCGTGACAGCGCGTCAGGAGCTCACAGCCGGCACAGGTGTCACAGGTGCCGCTAGGTTCGCGCGGCGACGGACGGGCGCTTGGCACCGAGTCGCGGGCCCGAGCCGACCCGGCGCGGGCGGCGCCGTGCGTCGGCGGGGCCCGCTAGACCGCGCTGTCCGCCGCCGACTGGTCGCGGACCAGGGTGGCTGCACCGCCCGAGCCGTCCAGCTCGATGGTGTCGCCGTCGGGAGCGATCACCTCGACGGGGTCGCCCAGGAGGCGCAGGATCCGCTGCTCGCAGGTCATCGCCTCGGGCGGTCCCGCCATCATCGTCGAGACCATCGGCCCGAACACCAACCTGGTGCCGACCAGCTCCCACGTACCGCGCACGCGGTTCACGCCCGCGTCGCCGTAGACCTGTCCGTCGCCGTCGAACGTCAGGAACGGCGCTGACCGCATCCCGGCCGCGACGTCAGCACCTTGAACCGCCGTGAACCGCCATGTCCCCGCGAGGTCGACCATCCGACGATCCTGCCACCGAACGGCTCAGCCGCGCGGCTGACGATCCGCCCAGGCCTCGAGGGTGACGCGGGGGCCGGTGTAGAACGGGATCTCCTCGCGGACGTGCCGGCGGGCGTCGGTGGCGCGCAGGTCGCGCATCAGGTCGACGATGCGGTGCAGCTCCGGCGCCTCGAACGCGAGGATCCACTCGTAGTCGCCGAGCGCGAACGCGGACACGGTGTTCGCGCGGACGTCGGCGTACCCGCGGGCGGCCTGCCCGTGCTCGACGAGCATGCGGCGGCGATCGTCCTCGGGGAGCACGTACCAGTCGTACGAGCGGACGAACGGGTAGACGCAGAGGTAGTCCCCGGCGGGCTCACCCGAGAGGAACGCGGGGACGTGCGACCGGTTGAACTCGGCCGGACGGTGCAGACCCACGACGGACCACACGGGCAGCAGGTGCCGGCCCAGTGCGCTGGCGCGGAACCGCTGGTAGGCACCCTGCACCTCCTCGACCGTCTCGGCGTGCCACCAGACCATCAGGTCGGCGTCGGCCCGCAGACCGGCGACGTCGTACCAGCCACGGACGACCAGCCCGTCGTGGGACACGGCGGCCAGCGCGTCGGAGATCAGCTCGCCGCGCTCGCGGTCGCTCTCGGGCAGCACCTCTTCCAGGGCGAAGACGGTCCACATCGTGTAGCGGACGGTGGCGTTGATGGCTTCGGCGCTGTCATGCGTCATCGCAAGTTCTCCAACGGTTCAGAGGGTTGTTCACGCTCGGGGGTCCGACGAGCAGGCGGCGGGGATCCCGGTGGGCTGGCCGGCGCGCATGAGGCAGCAGCCGGGCGCGCAGACGTCGCGCACGGCCGGGAAGGTGCCGACGGCGACGGCCGGCTCAGGCACGAGTCCGGCGTCCAGGGCACGCGCGGCGGCGGCACGCTCGACCACCAGGTCCACCAGAGCGCGCACGAACGGCTCCCGGACGCCGACGGAGTCCGCGCGTACCGCGACGAGACCGAGCTCCGCGGCGGTGGCCAACGCCTCGGTGTCGAGGTCGAAGGCGACCTCCATGTGGTCCGAGACGAACCCGATCGGCGACAGGACGACGGCGGCGACGCCGTCGGCCGCCAGAGCCGTGAGGCGGTCGTTCACGTCGGGCTCCAGCCACGGCTGGCTCGGCGGACCCGAGCGCGAGCAGTAGGCGAGGTCCCAGCCGACGGGGTGCCCGAGCCGGGCGGACGCTCCGGCCGCGACCAGGGCCGCGACGTCGAGGTGCTGCGCGCGGTAGGAGGCGCCCGACACCGCGGACGCCTCCTCCATCGTGTCCGGGATCGAGTGCGTGACGAAGACCAGCCGTGCGTCCGAGGGCACGGTCGCGTATGCCTCGACGACGGCGTCGATGTTCGCTTCGACGAACCCCGGGTGGTTGAAGTACGAGTGCACCTTGTCGACGACGAGCGGGTGCGTCGCCAGCCCGAGGTCGTCGGCCAGCTCGTCCAACGACGCCCAGAGGTTCTCCCGGTACTGGCGGCACCCGGAGTACGACGAGTACGCGCTGGTCACGAGCGCGAGGACCCGCTGCGCACCGTCCGCGTGGGCGGCTGCGAGCGCGTCCTTGGTGTACGGCGTCCAGTTGCGGTTGCCCCACAGGACCGGCAGGTCGATCCCGCGGCGGGCGAGCTCCTCGGCGAGTGCGCGCTGCAGGGCCACGTTCTGGCCGTTGATCGGGCTGGCGCCCCCGAAGTGGTGGTAGTGCTCGGCGACGACGGCCAGTCGTTCGTCGGGGATGTTCTTGCCGGCGGTCACGTTGCGCAGGAACGGCAGGACGTCGTCGGGACCATCGGGTCCGCCGAACGAGAACAGCAGCAGCGCGTCGTAGGGGGCGACGGGACTGGCGGCGTTCGAGGACGAGCTCGGGCTCACGGCAGTGTCAGGGGCCACCGCTCGATCATCCCACCGGCCCGATGGGCCGCTGGACGCGGACGGCCCGGCCCGGGCGTGAGATGGATGACACGCGTTGTCAGAATCACTCGGCGGCCGCTCTCAGCGGGACCACAGGGCGTGGCGAGCACGATGGCCGGCATGGACATGGCGAAAGTGCGCAGGGCATTCGCGTACGGCGGGGCGTTGTCGATCACGCCGTACCTGGTCATCAAGGTGTGCTGGGTGATCGGTGCACTCCTGGGGCTGCTGCCCGTCGACCCGGGATTCACGCTGGCCTCGTGGGTCGCGCTCAACATCGTGACGATCGTGCTCGCGTCCGGAGGCATCGTGCTGTGCCTCGCGATGGCGCAGCCCTGGGGCGCCCGCGTACCGGCCGCGCCCGTGCTCACGTTCGCGTGGGTCGGCGCCGGTTTCCTCGTGTCGATGATGCCGTACCTGCTGGTCACCAGCGTGCTGGGTGGCTCCGGGGAGGGCCGCGCGACGCAGGACACGGGACCCGGCATGCCCGCCTGGGAGGCCGGACTGATCGAAGTCAGCTTCGCCGGTCTCGCCCTCGGCATCGCCGTCGCGCTGCCGCTCTACCTCCGTGCGCGCTGGCCCGTGGCCTTCGTCGGCAGGCTGCGCGAGCGACCCGCGACACCCCTGAGCGCACGCGGCCGGGCGGCCGTGGTGGCTGCTGCCGCGGTGGCCGTCGTCGACGTCTACTGGACCGTCGGCGGCACACTCGGGCTGGACCATCCGGACGCTCGCGCGACGGACTGGCGGCTCATGTCGGCCACCACCGCCATCTGGGCGGGCACAGCTGCCTGGTCGGCCTGGGCCATGAGCCGTTCCCGGCCCGGGCGGCTGCCGGTCTGGGTCCCGTTCCTGGCCACCTGGGTGGGGTCCGGGATGCTCTTCGCCTGGAGCGCCTGGAAGCTGCCCTTCACGGCGTACCTCGCGACGACGCCCGACGCCGAGGTGGTGTGGCCCGAGGACCTCGGCGTCGTGGCGGTCCGGTTCACCATCGGTCTCGTGGCCGGCCTGCTCCTGCTGAGCGCGGCGCTCGAGACCTATCGCTCCCGGTCCGCCCTCACCCCTTCACCGCTCCCCCGAGCCCTGCACCACGCAGGAACATCCGCTGGAAGACCAGGAACAGCACGATCGGGATGAGTGTCGAGATGGCCAGGGCTGCCATGAGCACGCCCTTGTCCGTGGTCGACTCGATGGACGGCAGGCGGACGGACAAGGGCTGCAGGTCCGGGTTGCTGAGCACGAGGAACGGCCAGAGGAAGTCCTTCCAGGACGCGATGACGGCGAACACCGACACGACCCCGATGATCGGCTTGCTCATGGGCAGCACGATCGACCAGAACAGCCGGAACGGTCCCGCGCCGTCGACGCGCGCAGCCTCGAAGATCTCGCGTGGCAGGTTGTCGAAGAACCTCGCGACCAGCACCACGTTGAACGCGCTCGCCCCGGCCGGCAACCAGACCCCGAAGTAGTTGTTGATCAGGTTCAGGTGCAGGATCGGCGTGTTCAGGATGGTCAGGTAGAGCGGGACCAGCAGGACGACGGCCGGGACGAAGAGCGTCGCGAGCACGGCCGACTGCAGCGCCTTGGCGTAACGCGGTCGGAGCACCGAGATCAGGAACCCGCCCGTCGTGGCGACGAGCACCTGCATGAACCAGGAGCCGGCCGCCAGCACGATCGTGTTGACGAAGTACTTGCGGATGTTGACCGTGAACCAGGCCTCGTGGAGGTTGTTCCAGTCGACACCGTGGGGAAAGATCGCCAGCGGTGTGCGGATGATGTCCTGCGTCGGCGTGATGGCGAACTTGGCCAGCAGCAGGAGCGGTCCGACGCAGGCGACGACCAGCAGGACCAACAGGATCACCTGGGAGGTCCCGAGGGTCGTGCGCACCGACGCCCGACGCCAGTCCGAGCTCGAGACGGCGTGCCGGTCCTCTTCGTCGGACCGCTTCTTCGTGCGACGAAGAGCGCCGGCCAGGATCGCACTGGGTGCTGCCGCGGACGCCTGTCCCGTCGCTGCACCCACGGACGGCAGCGGCTCCTCGGTCGAGGGCGGGGTGTCGGATGTCGTCGTCACGAGGTGCTCCAACGGCGAGTGAGGCGGAAGTAGAGGATGGACAGGACCGCCAGGAACACGGCGAGGAGCAGCGACAACGCCGTCGCCTCGCCGTACCGGCCGCCGAGGCTCGTACCGAACGCGTACTTGTAGATGAGCAGCAGGACGGTGACCGTGGAGTTCGCAGGACCGCCACCGGTGAACAGGAACGGCTCGAGGAACACCTGCGCGGTCCCGATGATCTGGAGGATCAAGGTGATGAACAGGATCCCGCGCAGCTGCGGAAGCAGGACGTGCCAGAGCTTGCGCCAGATGCCCGCGCCGTCGACCTCGGCGGCGTCGTAGAGCTCGGGGGGCACGGCCGTGAGGGCGGCGAGGTAGATGATCACGGTCCCGCCCGCGGCGGCCCAGGTGGCCTCCAGCACCAGCGACGGCATGGCCATCGTGATGCTCGAGAGCCATGGCTGCGGTCCGATGCCGAACCAACCGAGGATCACGTTGAACACGCCCTCGGGGCGCGGGTCGTAGAAGAACTTCCACAGCAGCACCGCGACGACCGGGGGAACCACGACGGGGAGGTACGCGAGTGCGGAGTACCAGCCCTTCATGCGCCGGACCTCGCTCATCAGCACGGCGGCGAGGAGCGGGACGGGGTAGCCGAAGATCAGCGCGAGGATCGCGAACCAGATGGTGTTCCGCACGGCCGTCGGGAGCAGGGGATCCGCGAAGACCCGCTCGAAGTTCTGCAACCCGACCCACGACGTCTCGTACAGGTTGGTCTTCTGGAAGCTCATCACCACGGCACGGAAGATCGGCAGCCAGGAGAAGACCGCGAAGATCACCAGCATCGGGAGCGCGAAGACGAGGGCACTGAGCCCCCCGCCGCGGACCCACGTGACGGGGGTGCGAACCCTCCGGCGGTTCGGGGCGACGACGGTGTCGTCCGTGGTCATGCGATTGTCCGTTCTTCGAAGGCGACGATGCCGGGCGGCCCGTGCCCGGCGCGAGGACGATCTCGCGCCGGGCACCGATCCGTCAGCCCTGGTCGAGCAGTGCCTGGTCCTGCGTGTTGGCGTCCTTGAGCAGAGCGTCGATGTCGGCGTTCTGGTCGGTCAGGACAGCCTGCACGATCGGGAACAGCAGCGCGTAGGTTTCCTGCGTCGACGCGCTGATCTCGGGGAAGTTGGGCTGTGTGAACATGACGTCCGTGTAGCCCTTCATGTCGTCGAGCGGGACGTTGATGTAGTCCTTGACCCAGTCGAGCGCCGTGGCGTACTGCTCCTTGCTGAAGATCGGCAGCACCGGTGTGCCGACGGCCTGCTTGGCCTCGTTGCGGGTCTTGGCGTCGGCGACGGCCTGCTCCTGGTCGAGGCTCTTGGCCAGGTACCAGAAGTCGATCCACTTGATCGCCGCGTCCTTCTGCGCGTCGCTCGACTGCTTGGTGACCGCCGCGAGCGTGCCACCCGTCAGGGCGCCACCCTTGCCGTCGGTCGGGATCGCGGTCAGGCCGTAGCCCCAGTCGGGGGTGACGCCGTTGTTCTCGACGAGCGCGTTGTAGACGTCCGAGCCGGAGGTGTACATCGCGATCTCACCGGCTGCGAACGCCTGGTTGATCTCGCCCCAGCCCATGTCGACACGCGGCAGGATCGAGTTGTCCGTGAACCGCATGTCGTGCAGGAGCTGCAGCTGCGCCTTGACGGTGGGGTCGGCCAGGTTGGCCTTGTACTTGTCGCCGTCCTGGGTCTGCACCGTGCCGCCGCGCGAGTTGGCACCGGCGACGAGCTGCCAGCCACCCGCGTTGTCGAGCGCCATCATCCCGTAGCCGGCGACGCCGGTCTTGTCGTGGATCGTCTTGGCGTCCTCGCGGACCTCGGTCCACGTCGTCGGCGGCTTGTCAGGGTCGAGGCCGGCCTGCGTGAAGAGCTTGCGGTTGTAGTGCAGCGCCACGCCGTAGATGGACTTGGCCGGGATCGCGTAGACGTCCCCGTCGCTGCCCGTGCCGGCCTCGAGGAGCGCCGGATTGAACTGGTCGGCGTACGGGAGCTGCTTGAACTGGTCGTTGATGTCGGCCAGCTGGTCGTTCTCGATCAGCGTCTTGGCATCGGTCAGCGGGATCTCGAAGACGTTCGGCAGCGTGCCACCGGCGAGCTGCGTGGTGAACGTCGACGCGAGCCAGTTGTACTCCTGCGGCTTCACCGTGATGTTCGGGTACTTCACCTCGAACGCCGCGACGCGCTCGTTGAGCTGGGAGACGGCGTCGGCCTCGGCGCCCGGCTTGAGCCCGGCGACCGTGATGGTCACCTTCTCGTCGCCGGTTGCGGATGCGGACGTACCGTCGCTGGAGTCGTCGTTCGAGCTGCACGCGGCCAGCAGGCCGAGGGACAGCACACCGGCCATGGCGAGCGCGGTGGTGCGTGAGGACCTCATCGTCACTCCTTCGGGAGATTGTCCGTACCCGGCAGGGTGCCGGGTCGGGTGGTGCGGACGGGCTGGAACAAATCGGGGGCGGTGTCAGGGTCGAGCCGTGCGCAACCACGCAGCGGTGTCGCGTGGGAGCAGCCCTGCCACGAGCGGCGCGCTCGTCAGCAGGATGTCGGTGTGGGCGGGCAGAGGTGCGGGCGCATCGCCCAGGTTGACGACGCACACGAGGTCGCCGCGGGCGAACGCGAGCACGTCGTCGGAGGTGTCGAGCGGGTCGAGCCAGCTCAACGGCCCGTCACCCAGAGTGGGCTCGGAGCGGCGTAGCGCGAGCACGTCGCGGTACAGGTGCAGCGTCGACGTGTGGTCCGACTCCTGTCCCTCGACGGTGAGCGCACTCCAGTCGGCGGGCTGCGGGAGCCAGGGCTCCGCGGTCGCGCCGTCAGGACTGAACCCGAACGGGGCGGACGTCCCGGACCAGGGCAGCGGCACACGGCAGCCGTCCCGGCCGGGGTCGACGCCCTCGGATCGGAAGTGCATGGGGTCCTGCAACAGCTCGAGCGGCAGGTCCTCCACCTCGGGCAGGCCCAGCTCGTCGCCCTGGAAGATGTACAGGGAGCCCGGGAGGGCCGCGGTGAGCATCGCGGCGGCACGTGCGCGACGCAGGCCGACGGCCAGGTCGGTCTTCGTGCCGAATCGCTTCGCCGTGAAGGCGAACGAGCTGTCCTCCCGCCCGTAGCGGGTGACGGGACGCGTGACGTCGTGGTTGGACAGGACCCAGGTGGCCGGCGCCCCGACCGGGCCGTGCGCCGCCAGGGTCAGCTCGATCGACTCCCGGAACTGCTTGGCGTCCCACGGACGCGCCATGAAGTCGAAGTTGAAGGCCGTGTGCATCTCGTCGGGACGCAGGTACAGCGCGAACCGCTCGGTGTCCCGCAACCAGACCTCGCCGACGAGGACCCGGGTGCCGGGGTAGGAGTCGGCGACCGCACGCCAGCTGCGGTAGACGTCGTGCAGCTCGTCGCGGTCGACGTGCGGGTGCTCGCCGGGACCCGGGTGCTCCGGGACCTCCGGCAGCGCCGGGTCCTTGATGAGCAGGGCGGCCGAGTCGATCCGGATGCCGGCAACGCCGCGGTCGAACCAGAAGCGCAGCACGTCCTCGAACTCCACGACGACGTCCGGGTGCGACCAGTTGACGTCCGGCTGCGCCGGCGCGAACAGGTGCAGATACCACTCGCCCGGGGTGCCGTCGGGGTTCGTCGTCCGCGTCCAGGTGCTGCCCTGGAAGTCCGAGACCCAGTGGGTCGGGATCTGGTCGCCGTTCTCACCCTTGCCGGGGTGGAACCAGAAGCGTGCCCGCTCCGGCGAACCGGGTCCGGAGGCGAGGGCCGCCTGGAACCAGGCGTGCTGGTCGGAGACGTGGTTGGGCACGACGTCGATGATCGTGCGGATGCCCAGCGCGAGGGCCTCGTCGATCAGCCGTTCCGCCTGGGCGAGCGTGCCGAACGCGGGGTCGATGGCCCGGTAGTCCGCGACGTCGTAGCCGCCGTCGGCCAGCGGGGAGACGTACCACGGGGTCACCCAGATCGCGTCGACGCCGAGGTCACGCAGGTAGGGCAGGCGCAGCCGCAGTCCCTCGAGGTCCCCGGTCCCGTCACCGTTCCCGTCGGCGAAGCTGCGCGGGTAGACCTGGTAGATCACCGCACCGCGCCACCACTGTGGGTCGGTCTCGGGTTGAGGCTGCGTCACTGCGGTCTCATCTCTCATGTGCCGTCGCTACGTCATCGTCGCGAGATGGACACTAAAGGACTCGACTGAAAGTACGCAAGAACCTGACAGAGTAGTTATCGAAGCGTGACCAAAGGGACGGTGATACTTGATCGACGACGGGCTGCCGTTCACTGTGCAGGACGCGAGCACGAGCACGAGCCCCCCGCCGCCGGAGGGCGACGAGGGGCTCAGGGTGAAGCGCTCCACCGCGGAGACGTCGTGCCGGGCGCACCACTGCGGGTCGTCGTCGCACACCGACGACGACGCTCGCACCAGGAGGTCACGAAGGCAGCACGACTCTGCGTCTAGACGGGGACGACCTGGCGGGCGCGAGCGGGGCCGGTCGACCCGCGCACCACGAGCTCGGGCTCGAAGAGCAGCTCGTCGTGCGGGACCACGGCTCCGTGGATCTGGCTGACGAGGAGGTCGATGGCCGCCCGTCCCATCGGTTCGATCGGCTGGCGGACCGTGGTCAGCGGGGGCTCGGTACAGCTCATGAACGCCGAGTCGTCGTAGCCGACCACCGACACGTCGTCCGGCACGTTCAGGCCGGCGCGACGCGCCGCACGGATGACGCCGAGGGCGAGCGGGTCGCTCGCGCAGACGATGCCGGTCACGCCCTCGCGCAGCAGTCGGTTGCCGGCGGCCTGCCCGCTCTCGAGGGAGTAGGCGCTGCGGACCACCTGGTTCTCGGTCAGCTCGAGGCCCAGACGCCGCATGATCACCTGGGCCGCGCGCAGCTTGCGCTCGGACGGGACGTGGTCGACCGGCCCCAGGACCAGGCCGATCGTCGTGTGCCCGAGCGACGCCAGGTGCCCGATGGCCTGCTCGATCGCCACCTCGTCGTCGCACGACACCCGGGGGAACGGAAGCTCCCCGATGGAGGCGTTGATGAGGACGACCGGCAGGTTGCGACCGGTCAGCCGCTCGTAGTGGTCGTGCGTGGCGTCGCGCTGGGCGTAGTGACCCCCCGCGAACACGATGCCCGAGACCTGCTGCCCCAGGAGGAGCTCGACGTAGTCGGCCTCGGACACGCCGCCCGCCGTCTGGGTGCACAGCACCGGTGTGAAACCTTGCTGAGCGAGCGCTCCGCCGACGACCTCGGCAAACGCCGGGAAGATCGGGTTCTGCAGCTCGGGGAGCACAAGCCCGACCAGCCGGGCGCGCTCACCGCGGAGCTTGGTCGGCCGTTCGTAGCCGAGGACGTCGAGCGCGGTCAGCACCGCCTCGCGAGTGGACTCGGACACTCCGGGCTTGCCGTTGAGCACTCTGCTCACGGTGGCTTCGGAGACACCGACCTTGCGCGCTACCTCTGCGAGTCGCCGTGACATGCGCGTCATCGTACGCGCCCTCGCGCAAACCGCTTGCATGTCGTTGCAAGCCGATGCGCCCTCGCAAGATCACCCGGATGCGCGGTCCCGTCAACATGCGCCCTGCGCGGTCCCCTTCTACCGTCGGAGCCGCCCGTAGCCCCGAGCCAGAAGGCTTCTCCGTGCCGACGACCGATCGCCCGCCGCCGAGCCGGCGACCGCTCGCCCGCCGATACCGCCTCGTGGACCGGCTGGGCCGCGGCGCATCGGGCGAGGTGTTCCGGGCGTGGGACGAGAGACTCCACCGCTCGGTCGCGCTCAAGCTCTTCCAGATCGGCGACGCACGGCCTGAGGAGATCCGGCGATACGCGGACGAGGCCCGTGTGCTGTCGTCGCTGGCCTACCCGAGCCTGGTCGCCCTGCTCGACGTGGGCGCGGACATGCTGCCAGACATCGGTCCGGTCGCCTTCCTCGTCATGGAGCTCGTCGACGGCCCGACGCTGCGCGACACGATCGCCGCCGGAGCGCTCGCCCCCGAGGTGACCGCCGACGTCGGACGGCAGCTCGCCCTCGCACTCGGGCACGCGCACGGCGCGGGGGTGGTGCACCGGGACGTCAAGCCGTCGAACGTCCTCGTGGCCGCCGACCGCAGTCCGACCGGGGCCGTCGATGCACCCGCACTCCCGGTCGTCCTCGCGGACTTCGGCATCGCCGTGTCGGCGACCGCCGGTCCCGGGACCCCCCGCGGCTGGTCGGGCACGGCCAGCTACCAGAGCCCCGAGCAGGCCCTCGGGGCGCCCGCGGGCCCCGCCAGCGACGTCTACTCGCTCGGCCTGGTGCTGCTCGAGTGCCTCACGGGGAAGCGTGCGTACCCGGGCACGCCCCTGGCCAGCGGCCTCGCCCGACTGCTGGACCCGCCCGAGCTCCCCCCGCACCTGGGTCGTGACTGGACCCGGCTGCTGCGGGCCATGACGGCACCCGAACCGGCGGCACGTCCAGCGACCGCCGCAATAGCCGCCGAGCTGCGGGCGCTCCGCGCCTGAACCTCAGGCCGGGTCGGGGATGCCGGCCTGCGCCGCGCGCAGCTTGTCGGTCAGTGTCCGCAGCGTCGCGAGCTCCTCGGCGTCGAGAGCACCCCCCACGAGACGGCGGATCGACTGCACGTGGCGATAGCCGATCTCGCGCTGCACACGAGCGCCCTCGTCGGTCAGCCGCACCGCCACCCCGCGGGCGTCGCCTTCGACCGGCCCTCGCGCGACGAGCCCGGCAGCCTCGAGACGCTCGACGAGCCGGGACAGGCTCGGCTGGGTCAACAGGCTCTCCTCCCCCAGCTCCTTGAGGCGCGCGGTCCGGTCCGCGCAGCCGGAGAGCGTGAAGAGCACGTCGTACTCGCGGATCGTCAGGGGGCCCCACACGTCGTCGCGCTGGAAGCGGCGCATCAGCGCGACCTGGGCCCGGAACAAGGACTCCCACGCCTGGGCCGCCTCGCGCGCGCCGGGGAGCTCGGCCGGGTCGCGTGCGTCCTCCGTCGCGCCGTCAGTGGTCAGGTGCTCCGTCACCGTGCTCCCTCTCCGTGTCCATGCGTACGTATGGAGTGCCAACCGGATCCGGCTCGTCGGTGTTCCACCCAGGCGCGTCCCCTGGCGTACGGGCCTTCACGACGAGCCTGCCGATACGGTGGGGCGATGAGCACCGAGGCGGCACAGCGCACCACCTACCTCCTGGTGGACGGCGAGAACATCGACGCCACGCTCGGATCCTCCATCCTCGGCGGGCGACCGACCCCCGAGCAGCGTCCGCGCTGGGAGCGCGTGCTGACGTTCGCCCAGCAGACCTGGGACCAACCGGTCAAGGCGCTCTTCTTCCTCAACGCGTCCAACGGCTCGCTCCCCATGTCGTTCGTGCAGGCGCTGCTGGCCATCGGGTTCCAGCCGATCCCGCTGTCCGGTGAGTCGTACGAGAAGGTCGTGGACATCGGCATCAAGCGCACGCTCGAGGCCATCGCCGGCCGCGGCGGCGACGTCCTGCTGGCCAGCCACGACGGTGACTTCGCGCCCGAGCTCGAGGTCCTCGTCGACGACGACGCACGCCGGGTCGGCCTGCTCGCGTTCCGGGAGTTCACCAGCACCCAGCTTGCCGCGCTCACCGCCAAGGGACTGTCGACCTTCGACCTCGAGGGTGACGTGGCCGCGTTCAACGTCCAGCTGCCCCGCCTGAGGATCATCCCGCTCGACGAGTTCGACCCGCTGCGCTACCTCTGACCGGCGGTCAGGTCGCCGCGTCGTAGCGGTCCAGGACGATCTGGACCAGCCTGTCGTCGGGGGCCAGCGGGTCGGTGACCAGGTCGGCCCCTGCCTCGAGCACTCGGTCGTGGAAGTAGCCCGGGGCCAGCAGGTACGACGCGATGACGACGCGTCCGCCCACGGGCAGGTCCGCGCGCGCCGCCGCCACCGCGGCGGGCACGCGCGGTTCGGCGCCCGCGCCGTAGCCGATCGTCACGGGCTGCTCGATGCGGTCGGCCAGGCCCGCCGCGACCTGCTCGACAGCGAGGGCGGCTGCCGGGTCGGTCGACCCGGCAGCGGCAAGCACGACCAGGTCGTCCGGACCGACGTCGACCGCCCTGAGGCGGTCCACCAGGATGTCCACGAGCCGGGGGTCCGGGCCCAGGGGCGATGCCGCCGTGGCCCCGGGCTGGTCGACGGCCGCCGCGATGTCCACCTTGACGTGGAAGCCGGCCGACAGGAGCAGCGGCACGACGACCGCACCGGCGGCGTCCCCTTCGAGCGCATCGGCGACGACGTCGGCGACCTCGGGCTGCTGGACGTCGACGAACGCCTCGCGCACGTCCAGCTCGGGGCGCGCGGCGGCGGCACCCTTGAGGATCGACCGGACGGCCGCGCGGCCCTGCACGTCGTCGGTGCCGTGCGAACAGCCCACGAGCACCGGACGGGCCGGCGACGAGTACTCGGGCACGGGCCCACGGGCATGCAGTGCGTTGGTCATCGAACCTCCTCCAGCCCGAGACGGTAACCCCTCTTCACCACGGTCTTGATGAGCGCCCGGCTGCCGGTCGCGTCGCGGAGACGCGCGATGGCGACCTCCGCGGCATGCGGATCGGTGGAGTCACCCGGCAGCACCGCCAGCACGTGCTCACGCGGGACCACCGACCCTCGCGCCTTGACGAGCAGCCGGAGCACTTCGAGACCCGTCGGCGTGAGGGCCAGCACCCGTCCGTCGAGCACGGCTGCGCCGCGGTGCACCTGCAACGGACCGGCGATGGTCTGCAACGCCTCGAGGCCACCGTAGTGACCGACGACCGCGCGGACCAGTGATCCGAGTCGCCCGCGTTCGGGGACGAGCGGCTCGATCCCTCGCTCCTGCAGGGGCTTGGCGGTGATCGGACCGACGGCTGCCATCACGACGCTGCCCCGCCGGGCGAGCCGCGCGATCTGGTCGGCCACTCCTGCGTCGTCGGCGGCCGTGAGCCAGGCGGCCGCGCCCGGTGCGGAGGTGAAGACGACCGCGTCGACCTCGCCCGCGGCGACGGACCGGACGGAGGCCTCGACGACCGCGGCGTCCGGCGGCGGACCCCAGCGGTACACGACCAGGCTGCGGACGCGGGCACCCGCTGCGGCGAACGCCTCGTCCAGCCCGTCGGCGCCGGCACCGTGGTGCTGCACCGCGATGTCGCGGCCCGCGACGCCCTCGTCGAGCAGCACCTCGGCGATCTCGGCGCTCGTCTCCGACTCGGCCACCCAGTCGGCCGTCAGCCCGGCGGCCTGGATCGCGCCACGCGCCTTCGGGCCGCGCGCGACGATCCGCGTGTCCCGCAGCATCGCGACGAGGGGCTCGGCGAGACCGTAGGCGTCGGCGGCCTCGATCCACCCTCGGAACCCGATGCCCGTCGTCACGATCACCGTGTCCGGCGGGTCGGCGAGCAGGGAGCGGGTGCCCTCCAGGAGGGCCGCGTCGTCGATGTGCGGAACCATGCTCAGGGCCGGCGCGTGTCGGATGGCGGCACCCCGCCGACCGAGTGCAGCGGCCAGCTCCGCAGACCGGCGATCGGCCGTCACGAGGACGACGCACCCGGCAAGCGTCTGGTCGATAGGTTCGCTCACGACGCCATTGTGACGGGTGAACGTTCCGTCCCTGTTTCCGCTTCCAGCAGGCCTTCCGCGGCCACCGCGCCGAGCACGAGGACGGCGGGCGCGCGGACCCCGGCGGAGGCGGCGACGTCCACGACGTCGGACAGCACGGCACGCGTGACGCGCTGACCAGGCAAGCTGCCCTCCTCGATCAGTGCGACCGGCGTCTGCGGGTCGATCCCGTCGTCGAGCGCCGTCCGAACGAGGGTGGGCAGCGCACTGACGCCCATGAGCACCACGACGGTGCACGACCTCTCGCGCAGACCGAGCAGCGCGGCGGGCGACCAGCCGTCGTGCCCGTTCATCACGTGAACGGCGCCGACGGTCCCGCGGTGGGTCAGCGGGATGCCGGCGGCGGCCGGCGCGCCGAACGCGCTGCTGACCCCGGGGATGACGGTCACGTCGACGCCCGCCTCACGGCAGGCGAGCACCTCCTCGCCACCGCGGCCGTAGACGAAGGGGTCGCCGCCCTTGAGCCGGACGACGACGCGTCCCCGTTGCGCCTGCTCCACGAGGATCCGGCCGATCTCGTGCTGCGGGACCGGGTGGTTGCCGGGCGTCTTGCCGACGTCGATGACCTCGACGTCCGGGTGCAGCTCGTCCAGCACGGCGACCGGCCCCAGCCGGTCCGTCACCACGACGTCGGCCTCCGCGAGCGCGCGTCGGCCGGCGAGGGTGAGCAGCCCGACGTCGCCAGGGCCGCCGCCGACGAGCACGACGCGGCCCGTGGCGGTGCGGCGGCGCCGCAGGTCCACGTCGCCCTCGCGCAGCGACGTCGCGATCGCGTCACGGACCACCTGCGTGCGCCCCGGGTCCGGCGTGCCGGTCGAGACGACACCGACGAGGACGTCTCCCTGCTGGGTCGTCGCCGGTGTCCGCGCGGAACCCCGCGAGGCTCCCGCGTCGACGCAGAACGTCCGACGCTCCTGCGCCCAGCCGACCACCGCGGCGTCCGTGCCCCGGTCGCCCGTGGCCGTGTGGACGAGCCACACGCCGTCGAGATCCTCCGCCACCACCTCGCGCGCGTGCCACTCGACCAGTCCCCAGGTGTGCAGGCTCGACAGCGCCTCGCACAGCTGCGGCGCGACGACGACCACCCGGGCGGCGTCGGCGAGCAGCGCCTGCACCCGACGAGCGGCGACCGGTCCGCCGCCGACCACGAGCACCCGTCGACCGGTGAGGTCGAGCCCGAGCATCGTCGTCATCGCGCCACCTCGACGAGCCCGTCACGCACGCGAACGGGCCAGACGCTCAGGTCGGGTAGGAGTCCACGGGCCGGGACCTTGCCCGCGACGTCCAGGCACCGGCCGGTCTGCAGGGCGAACACCTGCTTGTACATCGGAGACGCCACGGTCGGTACGTCGATGTCGTCGATCCGACGTGAGCCGACGATCCCCCGGGAGATCACGTACGCGTCGCTGAACGGGTCATGCTGCTGGACCGCGAAGACGCGGTCGTCGACGAGCCGGAACAAGGCGACCTGGTCGCCGTCGGCGAGCAACGCGGCGGCACCGCGCTCCGGAGCCAGGTCCGAGAGCCGGCACACGACGGTCCAGCCGGCGACGTCGGCTTGCACGGGTGCGACGTCCAACGCGGTCATGAGCGGACCTCCAGGGTTGTGCCGGCGACGAGGACGGGTTCCCCGCGGAGCGCGGCCTCGCGCTCGTCGAGGGTCGCCGGGCGCGACTGCCCGCGCTCCGGGACGTAGGCGAGCGACGGATCGGGCGTCTCCGGCGCGTTGACGAAGGACGCGAAACGGCGCAGCTTCTCCGGGTCCTCGAGCGTCGCGCGCCACTCGTCCTCGTACTCGTCGACGTGCGCGTCCATCTGGGCGTCCAGGTCGGCGCAGATGCCCAGCGAGTCCTCGAGCACCACGGACCGGACGCCGTCGAGACCGCCCTCGACCTCGTCGATCCACGGCGCCGTGCGCTGCAGCCGGTCGGCGGTGCGGACGTAGTAGAGCAGGAACCGGTCGATGGTCCGCACGAGGTCCTCCGTCGAGAGGTCCTCCGCGAGCAGCTGTGCGTGCCGCGGTGTGAACCCGCCGTTTCCGCCGACGTAGACGTTCCAGCCCTTGTCGGTCGCGATGACGCCGACGTCCTTGCCGCGGGCCTCGGCGCACTCGCGGGCGCACCCGGAGACGCCGAGCTTGATCTTGTGCGGCGAGCGCAGGCCGCGGTACCGGAGCTCGAGCATCACCGCGAGCGCCACGGAGTCCTGCACGCCGAACCGGCACCAGGTGGACCCGACGCAGGACTTCACCGTGCGCAGCGACTTCCCGTACGCGTGCCCGGACTCGAAGCCCGCGTCCACCAGCCGACCCCAGATCACCGGGAGCTGGTCGATCCGGGCGCCGAACAGATCGATCCGCTGGCCGCCGGTGATCTTGGTGTAGAGGCCGAACTCCTTGGCCACCGACCCGATCGCGATCAGACCCTCGGGGGTGACCTCACCACCCGGGATGCGCGGCACCACCGAGTAGGAGCCGTCCTTCTGGAGGTTGGCCATGACGTGGTCGTTGGTGTCCTGCAGCGCCGCGCGCTCCCCCTCGAGGACGTGTGCCGGGGAGGTCGTCGCCAGGATCGAGGCCACCGTGGGCCGGCAGATGTCGCAGCCGCGCCCGGTGCCGAACCGCTCGATCACGGCCGTGAACGACGACACCCCGGACACCCTGATGGCGTCGTAGAGCTGCGCCCGGCTCAGCGAGAAGTGCTCGCACAGCGCCGAGCTGACCGTCACGCCCTGCTTGGTCAGCTCGGTCGTCATCAGCTTCTTCACCAAGGGCAGGCACGAGCCGCACGAGGTGCCGGCCTTCGTGCATGCCTTGACCGCGCCGAGGTCGGTGCACGCGTGCTCGGTGACCGCACCGCGGATGGTCCCCGCGGAGACGTTGTTGCACGAGCACACGCCCGCGTCGTCGGGAAGCTCGAGCTCGGGTGCACCGCCGCCGCCCTCGGGGAGCAGGAACGCCGCCGGGTCGCCGGGCAGCTCGCGGCCGAGCATCGGGCGCAGGCTCGCGTAGGCGGAGGCATCGCCGACGAGGACGCCACCCAGCAGCGTCCGCGCGTCGTCGGACATCACCAGCTTCTTGTAGACGCCGCCCACCGGGTCGGCCCAGACGATCTCCAGCGCGCCGGGCGTGGTGGCGAAGGCGTCGCCGAAGGACGCCACGTCGACGCCCGAGAGCTTGAGCTTGGTGGCCGTGTCGGCGCCGGGGAAGGTGGACGAGCCGCCGAGCAGCCGGTCCGCCGTGATCTCGGCCATCGCGTACCCGGGTGCGACGAGCCCGATGCAGGCGCCCTGGATGCACGCGACCTCGCCCACCGCGGAGATGTCGGCGTCGCTGGTCAGGCAGGTGTCGTCGACGACGATGCCGCCGCGCTCCCCGATGCTGAGGTCGGCGGCGCGCCCGAGCTCGTCGCGCGGCCGGACACCGGCGGCGATCACGACGACGTCCGCGTCGAGACGACCCCCGTCGGCCAGCTCCAGCCGACCGACCCCGCCCCGGCGGTGGGGACGGATCTTGGTGGTCATCGCGTTGAGCCGGACCCCGACGCCGAGCTGGTTGATCAGCCGCCGCAGCGCCTCGCCACCGCCGAGGTCGACCTGAGCGGACATCAGGTGGGTGCCCACCTGGAGCACGGTGGTCTTGGCGCCGAGTGCCTGCAGGGCTCCCGCGGCCTCCAGGCCGAGCAGGCCACCGCCGAGGACCGCACCCTTGACCACCCGGTCCTGGGAGAGCTTCTCGACGTAGCCGCGGAGCTCGGCGACGTCGTCCACGGTCCGGTAGACGAAGACGCCCGGCAGGTCCGCGCCCTCCAGAGGCGGCACCCAGGCCGACGAGCCGGTGGCCATCACCAGGTGGTCGTAGCGCTCGGTGCGGCCGCGCTTCGTGGTGACGGTCTTCGCAGTGCGGTCCAGGGTGACCACGGCGTCGTCGCGCACGAGGGTGACCAGCGGGTCGTCCCACAGGGCCGGGTCGCCGAGTGCCAGGTCGTCGGCGTCGCGGCCGGAGAAGTAGCTGGTGAGCGCGACACGGTCGTACGGCCGGCGCGGCTCCTCGGCCAGGACCGTGATCCGCCACGTGCCGGCGACGTCCCGGTCGCGCAGGGCCTCGACCAGTCGCTGGGCGACCATGCCGCCGCCGACGACCACCAGGTGCTGAGTCATGTGCTGCTCCGTCGAACGGGGTGGCTGGGACATCTCCGACGGTAGGAAGCCGGTGTTGCGCCGCAGGTGCGTGGCCGTTACCCCGGAGGAACCTTTCGCGCACACGGTGTGGGCAGGGGGTGTGAGAGTGGGCCCATGAGTCCCGTGATCGCCCTGCTCCGAGCCGTGAACGTCGGCGGCCGCAAGGTCACGTCCGCCCAGCTGAGGTCCGTGGCGTCGTCCCTCGGGCACACGGACGTGACCACGTACGTGAACAGCGGCAACCTGGTGCTCGTCCCCGCGCCTGGTGCGGATGTCGCCGCCGGACTGTCCGCGGCCTTCGCCGACGAGTTCGGCTTCGACATCCCCGTGATCGCCCGCACCTTGGAGCAGTGGTCCTCGGTCGTCGACGGCCTACCGTTCACCACGGAGGCTGCCGACGATCCGGCTCATCTCGTCGCCGTCTTCTGGGACGGACCCGTCGCGACGACCGCCGGGGACTTCGACCCGAGCCGGTACGGCCGCGAGGTCCTGGTCTGGGCCGACCGTGAGACCTACGCCTACTACCCCGACGGGCAGGGCCGCTCGAAGCTGACCATCGACGTGCTGTCCAGGGCCTCCGGCCGCGTGGGCACGGCACGCAACTGGAACACCGTGCTGGCGTTGCAGAGGCTCGCCCGCGAACGGGCGTGACATCGCTCGGGCGCCCTCTAGCGTGGTCCGGTGGCTCCTCAGGTGATCGTGCTCAACGGCGGCTCCAGCTCGGGCAAGTCGCAGATCCTCCGGTGCCTCCAGGACGTCCTGCCCGATCCCTGGCTCGCCGCCGCGATCGACTCGCTGGTCGACGCCCTGCCCGCGTCCTTGCGGACGTCCGACGGGATCGACATCGCCGACGACGGCACGGTGTCCGTCGGCTCGGCCTTCCGGGAGCTGGAGGCGGCGTGGATGGCCGGTATGGCCGCCATGGCGCGGGCGGGCGCGCACCTCATCGTCGACGACGTGTTCCTCGGCGGCGCAGCCTCCCAGGAGCGCTGGCGCGTGGCGCTCGACGGGCTGGACGTGCTCTGGGTCGGCGTCCGGTGCGACCCGCTCGTCGCGACGGCCCGCGAGGTCGCCCGGGGTGATCGCCCCATCGGCATGGCGGCCCAGCAGGCCTCGCTCGTCCACGACGGCGTGGTCTACGACCTCGAGGTGGACACCACGGGCACCGGGGCACTGGAGTGCGCACGGGTGATCGCCGCCCGGGCCGCCGCGTCGCCGCACTAGCGTGGGTTCACATGGCCACCTTGTTCACCAAGATCATCGACGGCGACATCCCCGGCCGGTTCGTGTGGGCCGACGAGGTCGCCGTCGCCTTCGGCACCATCGCGCCCATCACCGACGGGCACGTGCTCGTGGTCCCCCGCGCCGAGATCCTCCAGCTGACCGACGCGCCCGACGACGTGCTCACCCACCTGATGCTCGTCGCGCGCACGATCGGCCAGGCCCAGCAGCACGCCTGGGACGCTCCGCGGGCGGCCCTGCTCGTCGCCGGGTTCGAGGTCCCGCACCTGCACCTGCACGTGCTGCCGGCGTGGGACGAGGCGAGCCTGACGTTCGCCAACGCCCGCACCGACCTGCCGGGCGCTGCGCTGGACGCGGCTGCGGAACGCGTCCGTTCCGCCCTCGTCGAGCTGGGGCAGGGTGCCCACGTGCCGGCGTCGTTGGGGTCCCCGGACCTGTGAGTTCCTGCCCGAGCCGCCCTGGATGACGACAAGCCGCCACCCAGGGGGCAGAGTCGGCCCTACGTGTGGTGCGTCGAGGAGGCATTCGGATGGCGGGACGTCGGACGACGGCTCTGGCCGCGGTCGCGGGGCTGGTCGCGGGGGTCGTGACGATCGGCGTCGGTGCGTGCGTCTCCCTGCTCACCGGACCGACCTCCGACCCGCTCGTCGCGGTCGGCTCGGCGTTCGTCGACGCGACCCCGCAGTGGCTCAAGCAGTTCGCGACCACGAACTTCGGCACCAACGACAAGCTCGTGCTCAGGATCGGCGAGGTCGTCGTCGTGCTCGCGCTGGCCGCCCTCGCCGGGGTGCTGGCCGCTCGCCGGTGGGCGTGGGGCGCGACCCTCGTCGTCCTGCTCGGCGCGGCCTCCGCCTTCGCCGCGGTCGCGCGCCCCGACGCCGGGGCGTTGGCGGTCGTGCCGAGCGTCGTGGGGACGGTGGCCGGCCTGTGGACGTTGCGGTTCCTCGTCCGTCGCATCCCCGACGAGAGCGGCTCGGCAGGCAAGGCCTCTCTCGAGCGGCGGCAGTTCCTCCAGGCGTCGCTCGTCGCCGGGGCAGCCGGCACGGTCGCTCTGTTTCTCGGCCGGACCTTCGGCGCGAACGCCCGCGCGGCGCAGGCCTCGCGCGGCGGCGTGGTCATCCCGAAGGCGACCACCACCGCGGCCCCGGTGCCGGCCGGCGTCGACATCGGCGTCGAGGGTGTCGAGCCGTGGCTGACGCCTGCCGACGAGTTCTACCGGATCGACACCGCGCTGGTGGTGCCGACGGTCGACCCGGCCACCTGGAAGCTGCGCATCCACGGGCTGGTCGAGCAGGAGGTGACGCTGACCTGGGACGAGCTCATCGCCTCGGACCTCGTCGAGGCCTATGTGACGCTCGCGTGCGTGTCGAACCCGGTCGGCGGAACCCTCATCAGCAACCAGAAGTGGCTGGGATTGCCGATCAAGGGGCTGCTCGAGAAGGCGAGGCCGACCGGCGATGCCGACATGGTCCTGTCGACGAGCGTCGACGGCTTCACCGCGGGCACCCCTCTGGAGGTCCTCATGGACGGGCGCGACGCGCTGCTCGCCATCGCGATGGACGGCGAACCCCTGCCCTTCGAGCACGGCTTCCCCGTGCGGATGGTGGTCCCGGGGCTGTACGGCTACGTGTCCGCGACGAAGTGGGTCAAGGACCTGGAGGTCACGCGCTTCGCGGACGCCGAGGCGTACTGGACGCAGCGCGGCTGGTCGGCGGAAGGACCGATCAAGACGCAGTCGCGCATCGACGTGCCCAGGCCCGGCACCACCGTCCCCGCGGGCTCCGTCGTCGTGGCTGGGACGGCCTGGGCGCAGCACCGCGGCGTGACGAAGGTCCAGGTTCGCGTCGACGACGGGTCGTGGAGCGACGCCACGCTCGCCGACGACGGCGGCATCGACTCCTGGCGCCAGTGGTCCTGGACGTGGGACGCCTCGCCGGGCGATCACCAGCTGTTCGTGCGCGCGTTCGACCCGCAGGGCCCCCAGACCGGCGCCGTCCAGGGAGAGGTCCCGGACGGCGCGACCGGCTACGACACGTTCAGCGTGAAGGTCAGCTGACCCCGGACCCGAGGGGCACCGGCACCCGCGACGACGTCACCACGCGGTGCACGAAGTCGAGCTTGCGGGCGACCGGCTCCGGGATCTCGAAGGGGTAGAGGTCGTGCTTGCCCATCGCGCGGTTGACGCGGTTGAAGAAGGTCGCCAGCGGGAGCCAGTCGCCGAGGATGTCGTCCATCGTCGCGTCCGCGTAGCTGGTGCGCGGGGCGATCTCGTGGTCGGGGATCGTCGGGACCCCCTCCATCTTCACGCTCAGGTGGCCCGCGCCGGACGTGATCAGGGTGCTGGTGAGGTGCAGGTAGTGCGCGAAGCACTCCGCGAAGTCCTCCCACGGATGCATAGATGCGTATGACGAGATGAAGCCGTCGCTCCAGTCCAGCGGTGGCCCCACCAGGTAGTGGCGGGCGATCGCGTCCTTGTAGGACGCCCGCTCGTCGCCGAAGATCGTGCGGCACTCGTCGATCCAGTCCGTCTGCTCGACGAGGATCCACTGGTAGTAGTGCCCGACCTCGTGCCGGAAGTGGCCGAGCATCGTGCGGTACGGCTCCCCGAGGCTGATCCGCAGCGCCTCGCGGTGCGCGTCGAGCGACTCCGCCAGGTCGATCGTGATGATCCCGTTGGCGTGGCCGATGAGGACGCGGGCGCCGTCGGAACGCGAGGAGAGCAGGTCGAAGCCGAGGCCGCCCTTCTTCTCGTACCAGGGCACGACCGGCAGGCCGTGGTCGGCGAGCTGGACCAGCAGGCGGCGCTTGTCGGCGGACGCGCTCGCGAGCTTCTCCAGCGCGAGGGTGTCGTCGCTGCTCGGTCGGGTGCGCGTCAGCCGGCACGCGAGGCACCGGCCGGAGCCCGCGTCGCCGGCGACCAACCAGTTGCACCCCCACGCGCGGTTGCCGCACGGGAACCACCACGAGCCGTCGACATCGGTGCCCTGGTCGGGTGCGGCGCGCATCGTGAGCGTCGGCGGGTGGAGGCCGATGTCCAGCCCGCATGCGGAGCAGTCGGTCGACTCGACGAAGGCGATGGTTGCGCAGCGAGGGCAACGGAAGACGTCCACGTCGCGAACCTAGCCCACACGCAGGTCAGGCGGCGTATGTCCGGAGCGCGACGGCGCCGGCCGCGGGTGTCCCCGGGGCCGGCGCCGACGTGCAGGCAGCTCAGATGACGGTGGTGCCGAACTGGCCGGAGCGCCGCTGGTAGACGGCCCAGGTGGTCAGCCCCATCACCAGGTAGAAGCCGACGATCACCCAGAGCGCGGCCTGGATGTTGCCGGTCAGCGAGGTGGAGGCCGCGAACCCACGCGGGACCAGGAACCCACCGAAGGCACCGATCGCACCCGCGATGCCGATGCACCCGGCCGCCGCGCGGATGCGACGGAGGCGGTCGGCCTCGTCGGTGACCCCGAACCGGAAGACCGCCGGGATCATCCGGTAGACCGAGCCGTTGCCCGCACCGGTCGCGGTGAACAGGACGAGGAAGCTCGCGAGGAACGCGCCGAAGGAGTGGGCGCGCAGGGCGAAGATCGCGCAGACGACACCGACGCCCATGATCGTGAACGCGGCGATGGTGACGCGTGCGCCGCCGAGCTTGTCGGCCAGGATCCCGCCGAGCGGACGGGCCAGGGAGCCGACGAGTGCACCGGCGAACGCGATCGAGATCGTGACGTCCGGGAACTGGCCCTTGAGCAGCGTCGGGAAGGCCCCGGCGAACCCGATGAACGAGCCGAAGGTGCCGATGTAGATGAACGAGAGGATCCAGGTGTGCCGCGACTTGGTGGCTACGCCGTAGGAGCGGGGGTCCGACTTCGCGTTGGACAGGTTGTTCATGTACTTCCACGCCAGGAACGCCGCGAGGACGACCAGCGGCACGAACATGAACCCGGCGCGCTGCAGGCTGATGCCCGCGCCGATGGCGATCACGATCGGCACGGCCCACTGGACCGCGGCGGTGCCGAGGTTGCCACCGGCCGCGTTCAGGCCGAGCGCCCGGCCCTTCTCCTTCTCCGGGTAGAAGAACGAGATGTTCGCCATCGAGGACGCGAAGTTGCCGCCGCCGACGCCGGCCAGGCACGCGACCGCGAGCAGGGCACCGAAGCCCCACGACGGGTTCTGCACGACGATCCCCAGCCCGATGGTCGGGATGAGCAGGAGGAGCGCCGAGATGATCGTCCAGTTGCGCCCGCCGAACAGCGGGACCGCGAACGTGTACGGGATCCGCAGCGTCGCGCCGACGAGGCTCGGCACCGCGATCAGCCAGAACGTCTGGTCGACACTGAGCACGAACCCGACGCCCGCCAGCTGCGGGACCACGATGCTCCACACGGCCCAGACGGCGAACCCGAGGAACTCCGCGAAGATCGACAGCCCGAGGTTGCGCTTCGCGATGGACCTGCCGACGGACGCCCACTGGCCGGCGTCCTCGGGGTTCCAGCCGTCGATCCAACGGCCGGGACGGGTGGTGATCGGCGCCCCCGTGAGGGCGCCGGTGTCGAGCGGTGCGGACGCCGTGGTGGTGCCTGGGGCGTCGGCGGTCACGAGCGGTGTCGCCATGAGAAACCTCCGGGAAGGACGGGGTGGGGTACGTCCCGAACGCTAGGGAGGCCGTGTTTCGGTCGACCTGCGTCCCCGGTTGCGCGTGCGGAACCTTTCGCGCACTGGGTGCCGGGGGCGACTGTGAGGTTCACGGCGTCCCGCCGCCGGACGAACAGCACGAGCCCCGCTCAGGCCGCCGTCGTCACCGCGGTGGGTTCGACGATGACCAGGACCTGGCCCGGGCCGACCTGGTCGCCGGGCGTGACGACGACGTCGACGATCGTGCCGCCGATGGTCGCCGTCACCGGCGCCTCCATCTTCATGGCCTCGAGGGCGAGGAGCTGCTGCCCCCGCTCGACCGTGTCGCCGGGGCGGACGTCGACGCGGAAGACCGTCGCGACGAAGGGAGCCTCCATGCCCTCGCAGCCGTCAGGGACGTCGACACCGCCACCGACGACCGCGAGCGGGAGGTCCGCGTCGGCGCGGCGGTCGAACTCACCGGCGGCGGCCCAGGCGTCGCGCTCGGCGCCGAACGCGCCGGCCTGCTGTGCGCGGAACGCCTCGATGGACGGGGCGTTCGCGGACAGGAACTGCTGGTGCTCGGCGATCGAGAACGTGCCCGGATCGATGGCCACGTCGAGGCGACCGGCGGCCATGTCGGCGCGCATGTCGAGCAGCTCGTCGGCGCCCACGGGGTACCAGCGGATGGTGTCGAAGAACCGCAGCAGCCACGGCGTGCCCGGCTCGAACGGCCTGTGGCGGGCGTGGGTGTCCCAGACCTGGATGGTCCGACCGACGAACTGGTAGCCGCCGGGACCTTCCATGCCGTAGATGCACAAGTAGGCGCCGCCGATGCCGACGGCGTTCTGCGGGGTCCAGGTGCGGGCCGGGTTGTACTTCGTCGTGACCAGCCGGTGGCGCGGGTCCAGCGGCGTCGCGACGGGGGCGCCGAGGTAGACGTCACCGAGTCCCATCACGAGGTAGGAGGCGTCGAACACGGTGCGATAGACGTCGTCGACGGACGACAGCCCGTTGATCCGGCGGATGAACTCGATGTTCCACGGGCACCACGGAGCGTCGTCGCGGACGCCGGCCATGTAGCGCTCGATCGCCTCGCGGGTGGCCGGGTCGTCCCAGCTCAGCGGCAGATGGACCGTGCGGCTCGGCACGACGAGGTCCGTGGTGGCCGGCAGCGTGTCCTCGATCTCGCGGACGAGATCGAGGGCCTTGCGCAGCGGAAGGCGGTCGGGGTCGACGTGGAGCTGGAGCGAACGGATGCCGGGTGTGAGGTCGACGATGCCGCGAAGCCCGTCGTGGTCCACTCGCTGCTGGACCTCCTGCGCCAGGGCGTGCACGCGCATCCGCGAGGCGAGGTCGAGGGTCATGGCGCCGTACTCGACGAGCAGGTTGTCGTCGCCGCTGCGGCGGTAGGTGACCGCCGTGTCGCTGTCCGTGCGGGCGAGGATGCCACCGTCCTCGTGGGCCTGCCGGGTCGCGGCGGGCACGGCCTGCGGGCGCCGTCTGAGCGCATCAGCCTGCGCCTCGTCGACCGGGACGAACGTCACGGCGTCGCCCGGTCGCAGCTGGCCCAGCTTCCACAGCTGGCCGAGGGCGACCGTCGCCGGGCACGTGAAGCCGCCGAGGGACGGTCCGTCGGGGCCGAGCAGGATCGGCAGGTCGCCGGTGTAGTCGACCGCGCCGACGGCGTACGGGGTGTCGTGGATGTTCGACGGGTGCAGGCCCGCCTCGCCGCCGTCGGGTCGCGCCCAGGTGGGCTTGGGGCCGACGAGCCGGACGCCGGTGCGCGCCGAGTTGAAGTGGACGGACCAGGTGGTGGAGTAGAACTCCTCGACGTCCCCCGGTGTGAAGAACTCCGGTGCTGCGTGCGGACCCTCGAGCGCGCCGATCCGCCAGTCGCCGGTGATCAAGGGGCGGTCGGTCAGCCGGACCGGTCGGGCCCCTGCGGGGCCGGCCGGCGCGATCCCCACCTGGTCGCCCGGCCGCAGCGGGACGCCCGTCGCGCCACCGATCCTGCCCAGGTCGAACGTGGCGGCCGATCCGAGCACCTCCGGGATGTCCAGGCCACCCCTGACCAGGAGGTAGGTGCGCATCCCCACGGCGGGGGCGCCGATGGTCAGCACACCACCGGCCGGGACCTCCACCGGCTCCCACTGCGGGACCGGGCGGTCGTCCAGGGCGACTGCGGCCGGAGCACCCGTCACCATGACCGTCGCCCCGGTGACGAACCGGAGCTCCGGGCCGGCCATCGTGCACTCCAGGCCCGGCACGCCCTCGGGGTTGCCGAGCGCCGTGTTGCCGAGGCGGAAGGACAGGTCGTCCATCGGCCCCGACGGTGGGATGCCGACGTGCCACAGACCTGTCCGCCCGGGCCAGTCCTGGACGGTCGTGAGCATCCCGGGGCGCAGCACCTCGATGCGCGGCGTCTGGTCGCGCAGGTGCGCCAGGGTGCCCGTGTGGTGCTGCGCGGCTGCGACCTCGGGCGCGTGCACGATCGTCCGCAGCAGTCCCAGGTTCGTCGCGATGCCGGTCAGTCGGGTCTCCTCCAGCGCGTGACCGAGCGCCGCCCAGGCGTCCGCACGCGACGGGCCCGCGGTGATCACCTTGGCCAGCAAGGGGTCGTAGTGGGTAGACACCTCGAGGCCAGGCTCGACCCACGTGTCGACTCGGACGCCGACGGGGACCTCGAACGCCGTGACCGCGCCCGCGCTCGGCAGGTGGTCGCGGTCGGGGTTCTCGGCATAGACGCGGGCCTCGACGGCTGCACCGCGCGGCTGCAGCGGGGTGTCGACGACGGACGTCTCTCCCTGCGCCAGTCGGATCATCCAGCCGACCAGGTCGACGCCGAACACCGCCTCCGTCACCGGGTGCTCGACCTGCAGGCGGGTGTTGACCTCGAGGAACGCCGCCTCCTGCCGCTCGGCGTCGTAGACGAACTCGACGGTGCCCGCTGACCGGTAGTCGACAGACTCCGCGAGCGTGCGCGCGCTGGACGCGACGAGCGCGCGGACCTCGTCGGGAAGCCCGGGCGCGGGTGCCTCCTCCACGACCTTCTGGTGGCGACGCTGCAGGGAGCAGTCCCGGTCGCCGAGCGTGACGACGCGGCCGAGCCCGTCGCCGAACACCTGCACCTCGACGTGCCGGGCTGCGGTGATCAGCCGCTCGAGGTACACCCCGGCCGACCCGAAGGCCGCGCCGGCGGTGCGCCGGACGGCCTCCCACGCGGCGACCAGCTCGTCGGCGTTCGCGCACGCGCGCATGCCGATGCCGCCGCCGCCCGCCGTGGCCTTGAGCATCACGGGGTAGCCGATCTGCTCCGCGGCCGCGGCAGCCTCCTCAACGGTGTCGAGGAGGCCGGTGCCGGCGAGCATCGGCATGTCGACCGCCCGAGCGGCGTCCCGCGCCGTGTGCTTCGACCCGAACAGCTCGAGCTGCGCCGGGGTCGGACCCACGAACGCGATGCCCGCCGCTTCGGCAGCACGGGCGAACGCGGCGTTCTCGGACAGGAAGCCGTAGCCCGGGTGGATCGCGCCGGCACCCTGCGCGAGGCCGGCCTCGAGGATGAGGTCCGAGCGCAGGTACGACTGCGCGGCCGGCGCCGGGCCGAGGCGAACAGCGACGTCGGCGAGGTGGACGTGCGGGGCGCCCGCGTCGGCGTCCGAGTAGACCGCGACCGTGCGCAGCCCGAGCTCCTTGGCGGTGCGCAGGATCCGGACGGCGATCTCGCCACGGTTCGCGACGAGGAGAGTGTCGAAACCGCTCATGGCTGTGCCTGCTCGTCGGTGCGTGCTTGCGGTCCAGTCACGACCAACCGCACCGGCGTCGGATCGAAGCCGTTGCACGGGTTGTTGATCTGGGGGCAGTTGCTCACGACCACCAGCACGTCGCGCTCCGCCCGCAGCGACACGGACAGGCCCGGCGCGGAGATGCCGTCGACGATGCCGAGGGCGCCGTCGGCGTCGACCGGCACGTTCATGTACCAGTTGATGTTGGACACCAGGTCGCGCTTGCCCAGGCCGTGTCGTCCGCCCTCGGCGAGGAAGTTCTCGACGCAGGCGTGCTGAGCCCACGTCTGGTTGCCGTAGCGCAGGGTGTTCGACTCCTTGGAGCACGCGCCGCCGAGGGTGTCGTGGCGACCGACCTCGTCGGCGACGACGGTCATCAGCGGTCCGTACTCGCAGTCGCGCAGGATCGATCCCGTCGTCAGGAAGACCGAGTCCTGACCCTGGATGGTGTCGGGCGCGCTGTACCGCAGGGACGTGTCGGCGGCGTCGAAGACGAGGAAGTCGACAGCCTGGTTGCCACCGAGGTCGACGATCGTGAGCACGTCGCCCTGGCGGACCACCGCCGACCAGGGTGCGCGGGCGGGGACGACGTCGTCCAGGAGCGTGGTCATGCGATCCCCCGTGCGGTGAGGTCTTCCCGAGTGTTGACGAAGGCGCGGCGCCCCTCCGGTGTGGCGTTCCAGAGCGGATCTGCGGGGGTGGTCGGCTCACCGCGCCACGCCAGGACCTCGAGCGGCGTGCTCACGAACTCGCGCGGATCGAGCGGATGCGCTGTGTTGGCGACGAGCAGGAGCAACGGCACCTCGGCGCGCAGCGTGACGGCGGCACCCGGTCCGGCAGAGCCCTCGAACACCGGATGACCCTCGTCGTCGATCCGTACGCCCTGGAAGAAGGAGATGCTCGGCGGCAGGTCTCGTCGGGACAGGTCGTGCTTGGCGGCCGCGAGCGCCAACAGCTCGCGACCAGCCGGCGTCGGGCCCTGGGCGCTGCCGTCGCCGTAGCGCTCGTCGTTGCGGGCCCGGGTCGTGGTCCCGTAGAGCGCGTCCTGGTGTGCCGACGAGTCGCCGACGATGCTCGCGAGCACGCGGCCCTGGTCGCTGAGCAGCAGGTGGCCGGCCGTGAGGTAGACCTGCCACTGGACCTTGACGGTGTCGGCGACGTTGAGCCGCTCCCACGGCCGGTCCAGGCGGTAGGCGAGGAGATGCGCACACGCGTCGCCCTGCAGGTCCGTGAGCCGGATGTGGGTGCCGCGCGCGACGACCAGGTGCGCGTAGCCGCCGCCCGCCACGACCTCGGCGTGCACGAGCGCCTGCGCGTCGATCTCGGTGGGCGGTGACGGCCAGCTGTTCGCGGGCCTGGTCGGCATCGTCGCGACCGTGCCGACGGCGGCGGCCTCCTGCGCCCGGGCGTGCTCGCGCGCGCCGGCGGTGGTCCCGGTGGTGATGGCGGTCATCGCGTCCTCTGTTTCTGTCGGCTGACAGAAACAGGCTCGGACCCGGGTGTTCCGCGGCGATCACCGCGAGGTAAACCTCCTGTTACGGACCCGTGCACCGGCGCGAACGTCGGGCTCCGGGCTCGGTGGTAGCGTCGGCTCGCCATGGCACGCAGACCCGGTCGACCCCGCGCGAGCGGCGATCCCGACGGTGAGCGCGACACCCGTCGAGACGTGCTAGACGCCGCCGCGGCCCTGTTCTGCACCGTCGGCTTCACGTCGACCAGCACCCGGGCGATCGCCGATGCCGCCGGGGTCCGGCAGGCCTCGATCTACCACCACTTCCCCGGCAAGGACGCGATCCTGCTCGAGCTCCTGCTCGGCACCGTGCGCCCGTCGCTCGACCTCGCCGACGCCCTGGCCGCCGGCGCGGAGCCGCCGGCTGCTCGGCTGCGAGCGCTGGCCCATGCCGACGTGGGGCTGCTGACCGCCGGGCCCGTGAACCTCGGCGTCCTCTACGTCCTGCCGGAGGTGGCCGGGGAGCAGTTCGCGGAGTTCCACGCGCTGCGCTCGCGGCTGCGCGCCCGGTACAGCGAGCTGGCGGACGCGGCGTCCGACGACGACTCCTCCGACCGCGGCGAGCTCGTGCTCGGGCTCGTCGAGTCGGTGATCCTGCGCCGCCGGGACACCCCCGACCTCGACGTCGCCACAGTGCAGGACACGGTCGCCGACGGGGTCCTGCGGCTCGTCGGCTGCACGCCGACCGAGGTCGCGTTCGCCCGCACTCTCCCTGTCCGCGTCTGACCCTCAGCGTCCGACCCCGGGCGACCGTCCGCCCGTCGGTCCGCCCGGCCCTCCGCCCGGGATTCAGAAGATCTGCCGCCCTTTCCGCGGCGAATCCTCTGAATCCCCCGTCACACGAGCTGCAGCAGCCGATTTAACACAAGCGTTTCGTGCGCGCAGCGGATCTGACACAGGCCGGGTGGTCAATGAACCTGTCGGCCGACAGAAACTCCGGCCGGATCGTTCTCCACCGCCCCGACCTGCTGGCCCACGCCTGCGTCCGCAGGCCTTCCTCCCGGAGCCCCCATGATCATCACCGGAGTCGGTCTCACCGTCCTGGCCGTCGTCATCGTCGGGATCGTCGTCGCCCGCAAGGTCGACGGCGACAGCGCCAACTACCTCGTCGCGGGCCGCCGCCTGGGCGTCCCGCTCGTCGCGGCCTCCCTGATGGCCGCCGCCGTCGACTCGAACGCCACGGTCGGTAACACCGACCTCTCGGCATCGTTCGGCTTCTGGGCCGGCGCGTCCCTCGCGATCGGACTCGCCATCTGCCTGCTCCTCACCGGCCTGTTCCTGGCCAAACCGATGAACCGCATGAAGCTCTTCACGCTGGCCGACTTCTACCGGCTGCGGTACGGACGTGGGGTCGAGGTGGCGTCGTCGGTGTTCATGATCTTCGCCTTCGCCATCCTCATGGCAGGAAACCTCGTGGCGTGCGGGTTCCTGCTCGAGCGGTTCCTCGGCATCAACTACACGGCCGGTGTGCTGATCGCGGTGGGCCTCGTGCTCTGCTACACGATCGGCGGCGGGATGTTCTCCGACGCCTACACGGCCGCGATCCAGATCGTCATCACGATCGCCGCCACCGCGTCGCTGGTCGTCTGGTTCGGCATGACCTACGGGTTCCACGTGGCCGACGGCATGGGTCCGTTCGACGTCGAGCAGCTGACCCAGACCAGCGCCGGCGCCCCGATCAACTGGGCGACGCTCGTCGCGCTCGGCATCGGCGACATCGTCGCCATCGACTTCATGCAGCGCATCTTCGCCGCCCGCAACCCGCAGACCGCGCAGAAGTCGTGCTTCACGGGCGCCGCGGGGACCGCGATCATCGGTGTGGCGTTCGCGATGGTCGCCCTGTCGGCATCGTCGGTGCTCGGCCTGACCACCGACGACGGACCGATCCTCTTCCAGCTCCTCGACGACTACGCACCCTCCGGCCTGACGATCCTCGTCCTGTCAGGCATCGTCGCGGCGTCGTTCTCGACCGCCTCCGGGGCAATCCTGGCCACCTCCGCCGTGGCAGTCCGCAACATCTTCGGCGTCCGGCGCGTCGCGTCGGTCAAGGAAGAGGGCGTCCGCGATCCCCTGCTGCTCTGGACCCGGGTCGCCATGATCCCGATCGTGCTGCTCGGCATCGCCATCGCACTGAAGGTCGCGCAGACCGGCATCCTGCTCACCCTCGCGTTCGACCTGATGCTGGCCGGGCTGCTCGTGCCGTTCATCCTCGGGTTGTTCTGGAAGCGCGGCGGGACGCGCGCGGCGGTCGCCGCCCTCGTGTTCGGCGTCGGCGTGCGGCTCGTGCTCTTCGTGCTGACGCCGACGATCTACGGTGTGCCGAACGACGTCTGGTACATCGAGAACTCGTGGATCGACCCGTCGTTCGACGGCTGGCCGACCTTCTACGCGTTCGCTGCGTCGCTGATCGCCTACCTGGTCGCGGCAGCGGTCTGGCCGCGCACGGTGAGCGAGGAGGCGTGGTCGATCGCCGACGGCATGCCCGACGAGACGATCGCGGAGCCCGTCGGCGCCGAGCCCGCGACGGCCGGCTGAGCTCCGCTCGTCCAGCCGCCCGGCTCCTCCTCGGAGCCGCGCGGCTGGACGTGGGAGGTGCGGCGACACCGTTGGACGTTCGCTCGATACGTCCACCCGCTACCGTCGGCACATGGCGAAGAAATCTCACAAGAAGGACAAGAAGGGCAAGATCCCCAACGACGTCTACGAGGCCGAGCTCTTCCGCCTCCAGGCCGAGCTGTCGAAGGTGCAGCAGTGGGCCAGGACGACGGGTGCGCGGATCGTGGTCGTGTTCGAGGGACGCGACGCCGCGGGCAAGGGCGGAACGATCAAGCGCATCACCGAGTACCTCAGCCCGCGCGTCGCGCGCGTCGCAGCGCTCCCGACGCCGACCGAGCGCGAGAAGAGCCAGTGGTACTACCAGCGGTACGTGGCGCAGCTGCCGGCAGCGGGAGAGATGGTCCTGTTCGACCGCTCCTGGTACAACCGGGCCGGGGTCGAGAAGGTCATGGGGTTCTGCACGCCGCAGGAGTACAGCCGGTTCATGCGCCAGACGCCGATCTTCGAGCAGATGCTCATCGAGGACGGCATCCTGCTGCGCAAGTACTGGTTCT
This sequence comes from Cellulomonas sp. URHD0024, assembly GCF_000426185.1. Taxonomy (GTDB): domain Bacteria; phylum Actinomycetota; class Actinomycetes; order Actinomycetales; family Cellulomonadaceae; genus Cellulomonas. Next base: position 17,214 of record NZ_AUEW01000014.1, on the reverse strand, counting down.
CGGTCTCCGACACCGAACAGCTCCGGCGTTTCCGGTCACGCCTGGACGACCCCGTGCGCCAGTGGAAGCTGAGCCCGATGGACCTCGAGTCCATCAGCCGCTGGGAGGAGTACTCCCGCGCCAAGGACGAGATGCTCGTGCACACCGACGTGCCCACCAGTCCCTGGTACGTCGTCGAGTCGGACATCAAGAAGCACGCCCGCCTCAACATGATCAGCCACCTGCTGTCCACGATCCCGTACACCGACGTGCCGCACGAGGAGCAGATCGTCCTGCCCGACCGGCCGCCGTCCTCGACCGGGTACGTCCGACCACCGCGCGAGCTGTCGTCCTACGTCCCCGACCACGTCGCGGCACTGCGCGGGGACCCCGAGAAGGACTTCTAGGAGCCGTTGCGCCGAGGTCGCCGACCTGCGAGTTTGGTGCGCATGTCGGCGACCTCCACGAGCCCCGGCCCCTCTCTGCGGGTGTCGCTTCCCGGGCTGCAGCCGACGGTCAAGGACTTCCTGACCAACGAGGCCGGCAGTGCGATCTACCTCCTGGCTGCCACGATCGTCGCGCTGGTCTGGGCGAACTCGCCGTGGTCCGACGCGTACGAGTCGTTCTGGGCGACGACCGCCGGGTTCCACGTCGGCACCTGGGGCGTCGAGCTCGACCTGCACGGGTGGGTCAACGACGCCGCGATGGCGATCTTCTTCCTCGTCGTCGGCCTCGAGATCAGCCGCGAGGCGACCACCGGCGACCTGCGTGACAAGCGGACCGTCGCGGTCCCGGCGCTCGGCGCGCTGGGCGGGCTGCTCGTCCCGATCCTCATCTACCTGGCGTTCAACGGCGGTACCGACGCGGCCCACGGCTGGGGCGTCGTGATGTCGACCGACACCGCGTTCCTGGTCGGCATCCTCGCCCTCTTCGGGCCCAAGTGCCCCGACCGGCTCCGGCTCTTCCTGCTCACGCTCGCGATCGTCGACGACATCGGCGCGATCACCGTGATGTCGGTCTTCTACACGTCCGACATCGACGGCATGGCCCTCGCGCTCGCGGCGGCGATCGTGCTCGGCGTCGTCGTCATGCGCTGGCTCAAGGTCTGGCAGCTCGCGCCCTACGTCCTGGCGGGCATCGCGCTGTGGTTCGCGGTCCAGGCCTCAGGGGTGCACGCGACGTTGGCCGGCGTGATCATCGGGCTGCTCGTCCCCGCACGGCCGGCAGAGCGGGAGGTCGTCGAGGAGGTCGCCGGATACGGGCGCGACCTCATCGTCGCGCCGACGGCCGACCGTGAGCACCTGGCGGAGCTCGCGGCGCGGGCGGCGGTCCCGACGAACGACCGGCTGCAGCGCATCCTGCACCCGTGGAGCGCGTTCGTCGTCGTGCCGCTGTTCGGCCTGGCCAACGCCGGGATCGTGCTGGACAGCGACTCACTGAGCGCCGCCGCTCACTCGCGTCTCGCCATCGGCGTCGCGGTCGCGCTCGTCCTGGGGAACGCGGTCGGCATCACCGGCGCCTCGACGATCGCCCTGCGGTTCGGTCTCGGCGAGCTGCCCGGCCGCGTCCGCTGGGGCCACCTGCTCGGCGGCGCCGTGCTCGCCGGCATCGGGTTCACCATCTCCCTGTTCATCGCGGAGCTCGCCTTCGACGACCGGACGATGCTCGACAACGCCAAGATCGGCATCCTCGCCGGGTCGCTGACCGCCGCCGTCATCGGGTCGATCCTGCTGCGGTGGCTCGGTGAGCGGCTGCCGCTGTGCTCCCCCACCGGCGACGGTCCCCCGCCGGCCCTTCCCCCGCTGCCGTGGACCGCGCCGGCGACGTAGCGCCTGCTCCGGGACTCGTTCACGAACGCTCTCGAAGGCCGCAATGACGTCCTGGTGATCGTCGGGACGAGCCGAGTGCGCGGTCCCGGCGTGTCGAGGTAGCGGCACCCGGGACGCACGGGACGGATGTGACGCCTGTGGGCGCTCGAAGCGTCACACGCGGCTGCTCCCGTCCCAGGTGGCGCTAGGTCCGGACGACGCGCGCCGCTACACGTGGCGCTAGGTCCGGACGCCGCGCGCCGCTACACGTGGCGCTAGGTCCGGACGCCGCGCGCCGCTACACGTGGCGGGCCGGACGCGGCGGTCGGCTGACCCGGTCGGCAGCGTGCCCGAAGCTCCGCGGGGTCAGCCGATCGGGTCGTCGTCGCCGTAGCGGCTCAGGCTCAGGGTGCGGGCATCGGCGGCGAGGATCTGGGCGGTGGCGGCCTGCAGCGACGAGACCGTGTCCGTGCCGGCGCGCACGAAGCGCCCGGAGAGCGCGTCGAGCTCCCCGTCGCCGAACGCGCGTACCAGCTCCGCGACCGCCTCGACGGGCGTCCACTGCGTCCGGCCCGCGTGCATCGGCATGGCCGTCGTCATCTGGGTCTCGACGTGCCCGGGTGCCAGGTCGATCACCCGCAGCCCCCGGTCGCGGTACTGCGCGTCGAGCTGGGTGGTGAACCGCGCGAGCGCGCCCTTGCTGATCGCGTAGCCGGTGTACTCGGTCATCGCGCGGTGGCCGGCGCCGGAGTTGAGGTTGACCACGCGCCCGCTCCCCCGCGCGAGCATCCCCGGCAGCACCGCGTGCGTCACCAGCAGCGGTCCGCGCACGTTCGCCTCGATCACGCGCCAGGAGTCCTCGACGTCGTCCTCGACGAAGTCCGTCGACGAACGCTCGATCACGCCCGCGTTGTTGACCAGCAGCCCGATGCCGCCCAGCTCGTCCTCGGCCCGCACGACGGCGTCGTCGACCTCGGTCGGGTCGATGAGGTCGGCCGCCGCCACGAACGCCGACCCGCCGATCTCGTCGGCCACGGAGTCCAGGTGCGCCCGTGTCCGGCCGACCAGGGCGACCCGGTACCCGGCCTGCGCGAGCCCGAGGGCGATCCCGCGGCCGATCCCCCGCCCGGCGCCCGTGACCATCGCCGTCCGCAGGACGCTCACGCCGCATCCACCGCCTCTCGCAACCGCGCCAACGTCACCTTGCCGTGGAAGTACGTGCCGTCGACGTAGATGGCGGGCGTCCCCCGGACGCCCAGCTCGATCCCCGCGGTGTAGTCGCCCTGCACCGCGGGCGCCAGCGCCTGAGCCCGATCGCCGACGACCTCGGCCGGATCGATGCCCATCGCCTCCGCCGCACGCCGCAGGTCGGGCTCGGTCAACCGGGACTGCTCGGCGAGCAGGGCGTCGTGCATCTCCCAGAACTTCCCGTGCCGCCCGGCCACCTCGGCGGCGAGCGCCGCCGACAGCGCGTACGGGTGCACCTCGAACAGCGGGAAGTGCCGCCAGACCAGGCGGACCCGCCCGTCGGAGGAGTCGACGAGCTCCTTGAGCGGTCCCGCCGCCGCCCGGCAGTACGGGCACTCGAGGTCCCCGAACTCGAGGATCGTCACCGGGGCGTCGAGCCGGCCGTACACGTGCCGTTCCGCGGGAAACTCGTCAGCCATGGGTCGAGGATGCCTCACGGCGGGGGGCGGTCGACCTCGACGAGCGCCGGTGGCGCGGCCGCAGCGGCGGACTGGCGGTGCCGGCGCCGGTCCCGATCCCGTCGACCAGGTCGCGCAGAGACTCGACCGCCGACCACTGCGATCGGAAGTCCAGCTCGCGAACGGCGCGCGTCGTGTCCAGCAGCGGGGCGGCGAGCGCCATGTCCAGCCAGCCCGGGCCCACGGGCACGGCACGACCGTGCCACGCGGCGGTCAGGAGTGGCCGGACCGCGCCGGGCGGGACCTCGCGCACGCGCCCCCGAGCGACGACGTCCGCGACGTCCTGCCCGCGCAGGACGCCCGGGCCGGCGATGTTGAACGGCCCCTGCACGCGCCGGACCACCGCCTCGCGGTAGGCGGCGGCGACATCGCTCGCGTGCACGGTCTGCAGGCGCAGACCTGTCGGCCAGGGAAGTGCGGGGAGATGCCCGCGGAGCGCGCGCTTGGGCGCCCACGGGCCGAGGAAGTACCGCGCGATCTCCTGGCCCGCGGGGCGCTGGAAGACCAGGGCGGTGCGCAGCCGGGCGACGGAAAGGTCCGAGACGTCGTCGAGCAGTCGTTCGACCTCCGTCTTGTCGACGCTGTACGACGAGGAGGGCACGCCGTCCGTGGCCCAGCCCTCGCTACGCGGCACGTCGTCGGGGGCGGGCGAGTAGGCGCCCACGGACGAGGCGACCACCAGGTGCCGGACACCGGCACGTCGGCAGGCGTCCACGACGTTCCTCGTGCCGGTGACGTTGACCTCGTGGAGGTAGCCGCGGCGGTGGCTCGGCTGGATCGCCCAGGCGAGGTGCACCACGGAGTCCGCACCCGCGAACGCGCTGGTCAGCTGGTCCACCGCCGACGGGCCGCGCACGTCGACGGACACCCACTGCGCCACGTCGTAGGGCGGCCCGGGGTCGTGCGACGGGATGCGGCGCGCGACCGCCACCACCGACGTGACGCTCGGGTCGCCGGAGAACCGGCGCAGCACGGCGGTTCCGACGTTCCCGCTGGCCCCGACGACGACGACTCTCATGCCGACGACTTTTCCAGGTCATCCCGGGCGGCGCAGGTCAGAAGAGCAGATCGGGCGTCCCCTCCTCGAGCTCCAGGAGGAACCGCTTGCGGTCGAGGCCCGCCGCGAACCCCGTCAGCGTGCCGTTCGCGCCGATGACGCGGTGGCAGGGGACGACGACGGCGATCCGGTTCCGGCCGTTGGCCGCGCCGACCGCCCGCGACGACGTGCGCGGGTCGAGGCCGATCGACTCGGCGACCTGGCCGTAGGACCACGTCTGCCCGTAGGGGATCGCCAGCAACCCCTCCCACACCCGCACCTGGAACGGGGTGCCGACCAGCGCCAGCGGGAGGTCGAACGCGGTCCGCCTGCCGGCGAAGTACTCGTCGAGCTGGGTGCGGACCTCGCCGAAACCGTCGTCGTCGCGCTCCCCGAACGGACCCTGTACCTCGGCGTACTTCGAGCTCGGCATCAGCAACGCGCTCAGCCTGCCGTCGTGCGCGACCAGCGTGGTCGGCCCGAGCGGCGTGGTCACCACGGTGTGGGTCACAGCGGTGGCGCTCACAGCGGTGCCGGTCTCGTCGACAAGCATGCGTCCATCCTGGACCCTCCCTCCGACACGCCCGTCGCGCGCCCTCGAGAGGAAGACGCGCGACGGGCACGGAACGTGAGGTCAGTCGGCGGACCGCAGGAGCGTGCGCACCCCGACGACGAGCCCGACGACGGCGGTGAGGACGGCGGCGACCCAGCCCCACGCCACGGCCGACACGGTCAGGTCACCCGCGAACAGGGCGCGCTCGGCCTCGACCACCCAGCGCAGCGGGTCGAACGCAGACGCGACCTTCATCCACTGGGGACCGGACTCGATGGGCAGCAGCATCCCCGACAGGATCAGCAGCGGGAACAGGACGGTCTGCTGGACGGCCCAGAACATCCACTCCTGCTTTCGGACGGCGATGGCCAGCGCGTAGCTGAGCGACCCGAGCCCGACGCCCAGCACCGCCAGCATGGCCAGACCCACCACGGCGCCGACGGGGTCGGCGCGGAACCCGAACGGCAGCATGACCACGATCACGACGAGCGCCTGGGCAACCAGCGGCACGATCTCCTTGAGCGAGCGCCCGACCAGCTGCGACGACCGCGACAGCGGCGTGACCAGCAGCCGCTCGTGGGCACCCGTCTGCATGTCCGTCTGCAGGTTCGAGCCGGTGATCGACGTGCCGAAGAGGGTGGTCATCACGAGGATCGCGGGGACGAACCACTGCCAGACGTCGGCCGACGGCAGGTCGGTGGAGCCGGCGAGCAGCGGGCCGAACAGCGCGAGGAAGACCAGCGGCTGGATCAGGCCGAAGACCACCGAGAACGGTTCGCGGACCACGGGCCGCAGCTCGCGGGTCATGACGAGCCAGACGTCCGAGAACCAGGGACGCCTGGAGGAGGTCGGAACCGCCCGAACGGGGGTCTCGAGTGTCAGCGTGCTCATGCTGCGTCCCGCCCTTCGATCTCGTCGGAGGAAGAAGAGGCCTGCTCGTCGCGCAAGGAGCGGCCGGTCAGCGCCAGGAAGACGTCGTCGAGGGTCGGTCGGACCGCGAGCGCCTCGAGCAGCGGCGCGCCCGCCCGCGACGCCGCGATCACGAGTTCCGGGACGGCGGTTCCCGCGTCAGCCACGCGGGCTTCGACGCGCGCGCCGTCCACGACGACGTCCCGTGCACCGGGGACGTGCGCCAGCAGCCCCGCGACGACGGCCGCCGACCCGGTGGTCGTGAGCACCACCCGATCTCCGGCGAGCGTGCGCTTGAGGCCGTCGGCGGTGTCGTCGGCGATGACCTGACCGTGGTCCACGACGACGACCCGCTCGGCCATGGTGTCGGCTTCGTCGAGGTAGTGCGTGGTGAGCATGATGGTCATCTCGTGCTCCGCGCGCAGCCGCAGGATGTGGTCCCAGAGATTCGCGCGGTTCTGCGGGTCGAGGCCGGTGCTCGGCTCGTCGAGGAACAGCAGCTGCGGCGCGTGGACCAGGCCGAGCGCGACGTCGAGGCGGCGCCGCTGGCCGCCGGACAGCTCGCTGACCTTGCGGGTGGCGTGCGCGGACAGGTCGAGGGCATCGACCAGCTCGTGCGCGCGCCGCCGCGCGGAGGGACGGTCGAGGCCGTAGATCAGCCCCTGGGAGAACAGCTCGTCGACACCGCGCTGGGTGTGGCCGGCGCCGTTGCCCTGGCCGACGTAGCCGATGTGCCGCCGCACCGTGGCGGGGTCCCGCACCACGTCGACACCCGCCACGACCGCGGTGCCGGCGGTGGGCCGCACGAGCGTCGTGAGCATCCGCATGGTCGTCGTCTTGCCGGCGCCGTTCGGGCCGAGCACCGCGACGAGCTCGCCGGGCGCGATGTCGAGGTCGATCCCGCGCACGGCGTGCACGGTCTGCGTCTTGCTCACCTCGAACACCTTGGTCAGTCCTCGGGTCTGGATCATCAGCTCTTCCTTCCGGGAGGGGTACGAGACGACTCTTCCCGAGGTAGCGGTCAGATCCTGTCCGCTACTGCGTGGCATCCTGACGTCATGTCCACGCCGTCCTCCCGCCTGCTCGCGCTCCTGTCGCTGCTCCAGACGCGCCGGGACTGGCCTGGCGACGTGCTCGCCGACCGGCTCGGCGTCAGCCCGCGCACGGTGCGCCGCGACGTCGACCGGCTACGGGACCTCGGCTATCCGGTGCACGCCTCCAAAGGTCCGGACGGCGGCTACCGGCTCGAGCCCGGAACGCACATGCCGCCCCTGCTTCTCGACGACGAGCAGGCCGTCGCCCTGGTCGTCGCGCTGCAGACCGCGTCGACCGGGGTCGCCGGGGTCGACGAGGCCGCCGTGCGCGCGCTGGCGACGCTGCGCCAGGTGATGCCCGCACGGTTGCGGTCGGCCGCGGAGGCCCTGCAGATCACGAGCGTGAGCCGGGCCTCGACGCGGAAGCGCCCGTCGGTCGACGCCGAGACGCTGATCATTCTCGGCAGCGCCGTGCGGGCCCGCGAGGTGCTCCGTTTCGACTACGCGGGCGGCACCGAGAACCCGCTCGGAATCCCGCGCCGTGCGGAGGCGCACCACCTGGTCACGTGGGGCGACCGCTGGTACCTCGTCGGGTACGACCTGGACCGCTCGGACTGGCGCACGTACCGCGTGGACCGGATGACCCCGAAGACGCCGGCCGGGCCCCGGTTCGCACCCCGTGCGCTGCCGGACGCGGACGTCGCGACCTTCGTCGCCGAGCGGTTCGCATCGATCTCCCCCTGGCGCTCCGCCATCCGCGGCGAGGCTCTGATCGATCGACCCGCCGAGGAGGTGGCCCGGTGGGCCGGCCGTGACGGGCTGGTCGAGGCGGTCTCGGCGCGGCGGTGCCGGGTCGTCCTGTCGTCGTGGTCGTGGGACGGGCTCGCGGCGCAGATGGCGATGTTCGGTGCGCCGCTGCACATCGTCGGCCCGGCCGAGCTGGTCGCCGCGACGCGGCGGCTCGCGGAACGGGTCAGTGCGGCGGTCGCGTGACCTCCAGCGCGGGGTGCCGCGGGTCGTCCACGTGCACGACGAGGTCCGCGACCGCCGAGGGCAGCATCTCCTCGTCGTAGCGCGCGAACGCGGGCAGCGTCCAACGCTCGTCGGCCGGGGTGCGCCGCGCCAGCGACGCCGGCCGGAGGGTCAGGTGCACGGCGACCTCGTGGTCCAGCCAGCGGCCGAGCAGCAGGCTGCCGTCGAGGACCAGCACCGCCTCCTCGGGTGCCGGCGCGTACGGTGCGCGCGTCGCCCGGTCCGCCGACGCGTCCCACAGCGACGGCAGGTAGCGGCCCTCCTCGACGAAGCGGCCGAGGACCTCACGACCCAGGGCGCCGAGGTCGAGCCGGTCCTCCAGGTACGCGTCGGGCTCGAACCGACCGAACTCCCAGCGCAGCGAGGCGGGACGTAGGAAGTCGTCGGCGTGCACGCGCACCACCGCGCGGCCCGCGGCTCGAAGGGGGCCGACGAGGGCGTCCGCGAGCGCGCCCGGCCGGGTGGGCGGCGCCCCGTCGACGATCACCCGGACCCTGCCGGGCCCGGCTGCGAGCGTCGCCGAGACCACCCGCTCGACCAGCACCTCGTGGGAGACGGGCTGGATGCTCACGCGGGGGGTCGGCCCTCGCCGTGGTCGTGCGCGGTCTGCTCGCGCTCGTCGATCACGCCCTGCCCCGGCCCGGTGAAGTGCCGCGAACGCTCGAGCGCGTCGATGCTGCCCGTGAACAGGCGCGCGTCGTTGCCACCGGTCGTGATCGTCATCGTGTCGTCGGCCGTGCCGTTGTCGGCGTCGGTACCGGACCAGGCACCCGGCAGCGGGAGGGCCGGGGTCGGGCGGGACGCCGCCTCCTCCCGGCGGGCACGACGCGTCTCCGCCGGGACCGGCGCCGTGCCCTCCCACCGCGTCCGCGGTATCCCCTGCGGCGCCACGTTCTGGAGCCAGGCCACCAGGCCCTCGCGCACGTAGCAGCGCAGGTCGAACAGGGTCGGGGCGTCGACGGCGCTGGCCAGCGCCCGGACACGGACGTGCCCACCCGTGGCGTCGGTCACCTGCAGGATGCCGACGCGCCGGTCCCACAGGTCGGTGTGCTCGAGCAGGCGGACCAGCTCGGCGCGCATCTGCTCGACCGGTACCTCCCAGTCGAGGTCGAGCTCGACCGTGCCGAGCAGGTCGGCGGCGCGTCGCGTCCAGTTCTCGAAGGGCGTCGCCGTGAAGTACGTGGACGGCAGGATCAGCCGTCGGTCGTCCCAGAGGTGCAGCACGACGTAGGTCAGCGTGATCTCCTCGATCCGTCCCCACTGCGTGTCGACGACGACGACGTCGTCGACCCGGATCGCGTCGGTGAACGCCAGCTGCAACCCGGCGAACACGTTGGCCAGCGAGCTCTGGGCGGCCAGACCGGCGACGATCGAGATCAGACCCGCCGACGCCAGCAGGCTCGCGCCGAGCGCGCGGGCGGACGGGAAGGTCAGGAGGATCCCGGCGGTCGCGCAGACCACGAGGATCGCCACGGTGATCCGGCGCAGCACCTGCACCTGCGTGCGGACGCGTCGGGCGTGCCGGTTGTCGGCGACGTCGATGCGGTACCGGTGGACGGCGGCGTCCTCGAGCACGAACGCGAGGCCACCAATCAGCCAGGTCACGGCGATGATCAGGGCGATCAGCAGCAGGTGCTCGACCTGCACCGTCCACCTGGCCGGATCGGTGCTCAGTCGCAGCGCGACCCAGATCGCGATGACCAGCAGCACGGCGCGCAGCGGACGACGGAGGCGGCGACTCAGGTCCGCGGCGGTCGCGGACCTGCGCGCGACCCTGCTCACCAGCACGGCGACGAGCGTCGCCAGCATGTAGGCGACGACGATCGCGGCAAGGACCGCGAGCACCGGGACGACGACGCCTTGGACGTCATGGCCGACGTCGGTGGCGGCTGGCTGCGCGAAGGGCATCAGGGGCACGCGCCACAGCGTAGGCAGACCTCGCCATTCGGGCACAGACGCTAGAGAGGCCCCGTCTCCGTGACCGGAGACGGGGCCTGTCGGAGAGGCGTCTCGCCGGCACGAGGCTTGGCGCGCTCCCTGGACCCTGACGGGCGGCCCGGCTCTCGCCGCGGCCCTCTGCAACGCGGTTCAGACCTTCCTCCAGCCAGCCTCCTAGAACGTCAGGAGGTTGGCTGCATCGATTCTCTCCCTGCCACGGTTCTGCCGCAACTGCACCATGCAACGTCATCGAACGTGCAAAGAGCCGGACGGCTAGCGTTGCTGTCCGTGACCAGGACCGTGACCGTCCGACGCCCGTTCGACCCTGCCCCCGCGGTCGCTTCGCTCGTCGCGCACGCCGTGCCCGGGGTCGAGCTGGTCACCGCCGACACCGTTCGACGGATGGTGACCCTCGACGGAGAGCCGGCGGTGGTCGAGGCGCGGCTGGCTCCTGACTGCGTCACGGTGCGGTCGTCGACGGGATCACCCGCAGCGCTCGAGAGCCTGGCCGATCGGTGGTTCGGGCTGGCGGACGACCTCGGCCCGGTCACGGCCGCCTTCGCCGACGACCCCGTCCTCGGTCCGCTGGTGTCCGTGCGACCGTCGCTGCGGATCCTCGGGCACCCGGACGGCTTCGAGGCCGCGGTCACCACGGTGCTCGGTCAGCAGGTCTCGCTCGGCGCCGCGCGCGTCTTCGGGGGTCGTCTCGCGGCCGCCTACGGCTCGCCCGGTCCGGAGGGCCTGATCGTCTACCCGTCGGCGAGCAGGCTCGCGTCGGTGGACCCGGCGGACCTGCAGCGCGTCGTCCGCATCACGCACGCGCGTGCCCGGACGGTGCACGCACTGGCGGTCGCCTGCGCCGACGGGCTCCGGCTCCAGCCCGATCTCGTCGGTACGGAGGCCGACGACGTCCGCGCGCGGCTGCTGTCGCTGCCCGGGATCGGCGCGTGGACCGTCGACTACCTGGCCCTGCGGGTGCTCGGGGACCGGGATGCGCTGCCCACCGGCGATCTGGTGCTCCGACGGATGCTGCGGCTCGACGACGCGCGCGCGGTGGCCGTCGCCGCTGCGCCGTGGCGCCCGTGGCGGGCGTTCGCTGCGGTCCACCTGTGGACCGCCCGTGCGTACGCGGTGTGAGGCGTCGCGCGCCCCGGCGTCCGTGCAGGTCGCGCGCGCGTCCGGCAACCGAACCGCTACGGCCCGGTCACGATTGCAGCAGTTCGGGCCACCCTCGATCACGATTGCCCCCGTCCGGAACCACGCCGACCGCGTATCGCCTACGTTCACGCCATGACGTCGACGACGAGTCACCGCAGCCGGACCACCTCCCACCGCGGCGCCGCGCTGGCCGCGGCCGCCGTCCTGACGCTGAGCGCTCTGCTCGCCGGCTGCAGCGCGAGCGACTCGGGGACCAACGACAGCAGCGCGCCGCAGGACGCCCCCGCCGGGGCCGCGGTCGACGACACGGGCGCGAAGTCGGGTGACGAGTTCGCGGCCTCCGCGGCCGACGACCAGCGCCAGGTCATCCAGACCGGCGACGTCCGGATGACCGTCGACAGCCCGCAGAAGACCGCCGCGGCGATCGTCACGCTCACGGAGAAGGCCGGCGGCCGCGTCGACGACCGCACCGAGCACGCGGCGACGTCGCAGGACGTCGGCACGGCCGAGCTCACGATCCGGCTTCCGGCCAGCGAGGTCAGCGGTGCGCTCGACGAGCTCCGCACGCTCGGCACGGTCGACGAGATCAAGCTCGACGCCCAGGACGTGACGGGCGCGGCGCAGGATCTCGACGCCCGCATCCACGGCCTGGAGATCTCGGTGGCCCGCATGGAGGACCTCCTGAACAAGGCCACGACGAGCGCCGACGTCATCGCCGCAGAGAGCGCACTGTCCGACCGGCAGACCAACCTGGAGCAGCTCAAGAGCGAGCGAGCGCGGCTGGCGGAGCAGGTGTCCCTGTCGACCCTGACGATCGCGCTCTACGGTCCCGCCCTCGCGCCGGCACAGAAGACCTCCGGTCCGGACTCGTTCTTCGACGGGGTCGCCGCCGGGTGGAGCTCCCTGGTCACGGTGGTCGAGGCTCTGGTGATCGTGCTCGGTGTCCTGCTCCCGTGGCTCGTCCTCGGTGGTCTGCTCGCCTGGGGGATCGCCGTCCTCGTCCGCCGGTACCGTCGGGCGCACCCCCGCGTGCAGCCGGCACCGCAGCCACAGGCGTACCAGCGGGTCCCGCTCGGTGTCGGCGCACCGGTCGGGTCTGCCGGACCCTTCCCCGGGCAGCCCCCCGCAGCCCCGCCCGTGCACGACCCGGACGGGGAGTGAGCCCGCGCGTCGCGGCTGTCGCGCTCCGGTGAGAGCGCCGGACTCAGCCCGCCACGGCGACCGCCCGACGCACCGCCTCGAGGGAGCGCGCGACGTCCTCCTCGTCCGTCGACCAGTTGCTCACCGACACGCGAAGGATGTCGCGACCCTGCCAGTGCGACCCCGACATCCACGTGCCGCCGTCCGCGATGAGCGCCTCGCCCACGCGCCGGGTCCGCTCGTCGGAACCGAACGCGACGCTGACCTGGGTGAACACCACCTCGTTCACGATCTCGGCGCCGTCGATCGCCGCGAGGCCGTCGGCGATCTGCTGCGCGCGCAGGACGAGCCGGTCCACCAGGTCCTCGACCCCGGACCGGCCCAGCGAGCGCAGCGCCGCCCAGACCGACACCCCGCGCGCTCGTCGCGACAGCTCGGGAACCTTGTCGTGAGGGTCGCTCTCGCCCGCGAAGGCAGCGAAGTACTCCGCCTGCATGCCGAAGGCGCGCCGCAGGGGCTCGCGCCGGGCGACGACGGCGACGCCGCAGTCGTACGGCACGTTGAGCGTCTTGTGGGCGTCGGTCGCCCAGGAGTCGGCACCCGCCAGCCCCTCGGTCAGGTGTCGCAGCCGTGGTGACGCCGCGGCCCACAGCCCGAACGCACCGTCGACGTGCACCCAGGCTCCGTGCGCGTGCGCCAGCTCGATGGCGCCCGCCAACGGGTCGAACGCCCCGGAGTGCAGGTTGCCGGCCTGCAGGCACACGATCGTCGGGCCGTCGCCGGCGGCGAGGGCCCGCTCGAGATCGTCGAGGACCAGTCGCCCCTGGTCGTCCGCGGCCACAGGTTCCGGCGCCCCCAGGCCGAGGTACCGCAGCGCCAGGTCGAGCGTGCCGTGCCGTTCCTCGCCGACGAGCACCCGGACCCGCGGCCCGCCCGCCAGCCCGTCGCGATTCAGGTCCCAGCCGACGTCGGACAGCACCTGCTGGCGGCCGGCCGCCAACCCGGTGAAGTTCGCCATCGCCGCCCCGGTCACGAACCCGACGTCCGCCGTGGCGGGCAACCCGAGCAGCTCGAGCAGCCACGCGGCCGCCGCGTCCTCCACGGCGACCGTGCCAGGTGTCGCGTACCGCATCGCGGTGTTCTGGTCCCACGCGCTCGTGAGCCAGTCCGCGGCCAGCGCGGCCGGGTGCGAGCCGCCGATCACCCACCCGAAGAACCGTCCCGACGGCATGGCCATCAACCCCGGCTCGATCCCGGCGGCGAGCTCGTCGACCACGAGAGCCGCATCGGTCGGGCCGTCCGGCAGCGGACCGCCGAAGCTCAGCTCCTCGCGGGCCCGCGGATGCACCGGCCGCTCGCGCAGAGACGCGAGCCACTCCCGGGCGTGCTCCGTCGCGCGCCCGAGAGCAGGCTCGAACTGCGGCCAGCCTGCGGTCATCCCCCCACCTTGCCACCACGAAGGAGGGACGCCACGGCCCGAGGCTGGGCGATTCGCCCGATCCGTGGGACCGTGCCGACGATTTGTCCTGCCGTGGGTCACCCCAACGGACCGCGTGCTCGGACTGTTCACCCCCCTAGCCTCGAGTTGTCGACCGGGCGCCCACGACGACGGCTGGAGGTGGAGTGGTCCAGGTGACGAAGAACCCGCAGTGGCGAGATGCCGAGCACTTCGCCGAGCGCCACGCCCGCACCGTCCTCGCGTTCGTGGACGTGCGGGTCAATCTCGACCCCCAGACGCAGATCGACAACAGCCTCGACCTCGTCGGTGACGACTTCTCCGGACGCGTCGAGCACCAGCGCAGCCCCGTCGAACGATCCGACATCGAGCGCCTGCGCGCGGCGGCCGGCGCGACCGTCGCCGTCTTCTACTCGCGCGCCGGGTTCACCAAGGTCGCGGTGCTGTACGCCGAGGAGCACCGGGTCGCCCTCTTCGGCTACACCGACTCCGGGTACGCGTCCCCTGTCAACCAGTGCGCCACCGACGTCGTGCTCAAGGCGCAGGCCGAGAGCGCCCGCCATGTCCGGGCCGCGACGGAGATCGTGTCCCGGCACGTCACGGCGGCCCGCCAGGAGACCGAGCGACGCGAGCGCGAGGCGCTGGCAGACGCGCTGCGGGCCGAGGACGAGGCTCGCGACGCCGCCGAGCGGCAGCGGGTCAGCCGGGCCCGCAACGAGACCCTGCTCGGCAGGACCGTCGCGCTCCTGCTCCAGATCCAGGTCCGCCCCGACGCGCTGCGGGAGACGGTCGAGCACCTGGCCGGGTCGACGATCGTGAGCGCCGTGGCCGTCGCGGCCGGCCAGATGTCACTGGGCGAGCGGCCGCACGCGATCGCTCTGGTCCGGTCGCTGTTCGAGGACGCAGCGGCGGCGCTCGAGCTGGTGACGCCGGCTGCCGCACGGGACGCGACGAGCTACTGGGCCTCGAAGCAGGCGATCGAGCGCGGCTTCGACGCGCTCGACGCCGCCGACGGCGTGGGCACGATCGGCCACGTCGGCCCGGAGGACGTGACCGCCTACCTCCGGCAGGCCGAGAGGTGCTGGCGAGCCGTCGCCGACGAGCTCGAGCGTCGGATCCCGGCCCGCGCGGACACCGGCATCCCCGAGCCCCGACGGGCGCGGCACCTCACCTCGACGCGCTGAACACCTCAGTCGACGGTCACCTTGGCGTGCTTGTCCGCGTACAGGATCTCCAGGAACGGTCCCGCGCCGACGAGGATGTCGTAGGTGCCGCTCTCCAGCCCGTCGAACGTCGCCGTGAAGCATCCGTCGGCACCCAGCGGTTGGGGGAACGGCGGCGACGAGCTCGCCCACAGCCGCCCGTCGGCACCGACCAGCTCGACCGCGAGATCGATGTGCTCGTCCCCGCCGGGGAAGCCCGTGTAGGTGAATCCGATCGCAACCGCACCCGTGTCACCGGGATCGGTACAACCACCTGTCACCGCCCCTGCCGAGTCGGCGGCGACCAACCCGACGTCGGTGATCTCAGCGGCGGCGTCCAGCTCGGGGGTCACGTACGGCGAGACGTACTTCTTGTCCGCTCGTGCCGCCGCGATCAGTGGCGCGGCCAGCGCGATCGGACGCAGCGACCCGATCCGGTCGGCCCGCAGGAGCGTCGGCACCCCGATGATCCGTCCCTCCAGGTCGGCCGCCAGGCCTCCCGAGTTGCCGGGTGAGATCTCGGCGTCGACGTTCAGGAACCCGCGGTCGAGCCCGAGACGGTCGTCGTTGACCACCCCGGCGACGACGCCGCGGGTGGCGGTCGGCGCCGACGACTGCGAGGCGCCCGGGTAGCCGAAGATCCGGACCTCGTCCTCGGAGGTGACGGCGTCGGAGTCGCCGAGGTCCACCGCCGTCAGGCCCTGCAGGTCCTTCGGGCGGACCGTCGCCCCGGACAGCGTCCGGAGGATCTTGACGACCGCGAGGTCCAGGTATCCGTCCACGGCGACGACGTCGGCCACGAAGCGCGGTTCCGCGTTCGAGCCGGCGCTCTCGGCGATGCTGACGACGAGCTGCTTCGAGTTGTCCCGGACGTCGGGCTGCAACCTGTCGTAGAGCAGCGCCTGGCCGGCAGCCTGGGGCTCCGCCACGTGCGCGTTCGTCAGGATCAGTCCGCGCCGGGCGTCGATGACCGTGCCCGACCCCGACCCTTCGTCGTAGGAGATCTGCACCGTGGCGCGCGCGAGGTCGTCGGTGCTCACGCTGCTGCCTCGGGTCACGGCGACGACCGTCCCCACGACGACCAGCGCCAGCACGACGGTCGCCGCCACGAGTGCGGACCGGGGCACACGGTCGACGAGTCGTCTCGACGGCCGACGCACACCTGGTCCGGCGGCGCCGTCCGGCAGCAGCTGCACCAGCACGCCGCTGTCCGGGTCGCCGAGCCGCACCGACGACGCCTCCGACACGAGGAGCCGCTCGACCCGCGACCCGTTCGACCAGGAACCGCCCGACGACGACAGGTCGGTGTAGACCCAGGCGTCGGCCTCGCGCTCTATGCGCCCGTGCCGGCGGGACACGCTGCGCCCGGCGAGGACGACGTCGTTGCCGACCTCACGACCCAACGTCGCGCCGACGCCGTCGGACACCACGACGTCAGGCTGCCCCGCGACGCGCACCGTCAGCGTTGCCCGCGGTGGCAGCTGGCCGACGACGGTCGCGCGCGCCGGCGCGAGGCCGGCGACCTCGGTGCCCTCGTCGAGGGACGTCTCGAGCCCCAGCTGTTCGCGCAGGGGCAGAGGCCCGCTCGACGCCGGAACCTCGACCTGCAGCTGCACGGCCACCGCACCCGACCCGCGACCGAGCGTGACCACCGTCGACGGCCCGAGCCGGGCCTCACCGACCCGCATCCCGTCGATGTAGCTGCCCTGCGCGGAGCCGCGGTCGCGGAACGACCACCCGTGCTCGTCGGCGGTGAGCAGCGCATGAGCGCGGGACACCGACGACGAGGTGAGGACCACGGAGCTCGACGGGTCGCGCCCGATCGTCACCGGTCCGGCGCCTGCGGGGACACGGACGTGCCCGTCGTCCCACGTCACGACCACCGCGCCTGGAGCGCCCATGTCAGCCACCCCTCTCAGAAGGGGTACGAACTGCCGAGGACTTGCAGGCCCCAGCCGTTCGGAAGGTCGGAGAGCGTGTTCTTCACGGAATCGGCGAACAGCATCTGGCGGTACAGCCCCCGGAGCTCGGGGTGCGTGATGCTCGCCCTCGCGATCGCGTCGTACAGGCCAATGCTCGTCGGCCCGCTCTGGACAGAAGCGGCCCCGATGATCGCGTCGGAGACCGCCGAACCGCCCTCCAACGACCACCCCTGACCCGACCCACCGACCACCGAACCACCCCCGATGATCGCGTCCGAGACCGCCGAACCCCCCTCCAACGACCACCCCTGACCCGACCCACCGACCACCGAACCACCCCC
>NZ_AUEW01000013.1 GCF_000426185.1 Cellulomonas sp. URHD0024 | reverse complement strand
GCGGACGTCGACAACGACACGGTCCCGCTCCACGCCCCCGGCTCGTCCGCCGCCGTGGCGGGCACCGAGACACCCAGCGACATCAAGGTGATCGCCACGACCGCCGCCACCACACGAGAAACGGGCACACTCAAGAACCGGAGCACAGACAACCCTCACCAAAACGCCGAAGAAAACTTGACCCATCACGCAACAGGCAGCGCGACGATCATCGGCGGCGGGCGAAGGTGACCTTGACCTCCTGGCGGAAGAACCCCCGATCGCCAGCCCGATCCACCCTTTCGGGCAAGGGCTGAGTCGGTGGTGACGCGCGACTAGTACTCCGACCGTGCTCCATCGAATCGGCTACCCACGCCGTTGCGGTCGCGAGGAGCGTGTTCGGGGGCTGATCGGGAAAGGGCTGATTGCGAAGCACGAAGAAGCGAGAGTCGAGGTAGTCCCGAACCGTCCGAGGTGCGCGTCGAGCGCGGCCGTCGAGTAGTGCGCAGGCAGCGATGGCCGGGCAGAAGCGGGAACGCGAAGCTTGCTAGCGATGGCGTGATCGCGATCCACCTAACCCGGTGCAGGTGAACGGATCGTTTCTTTGCGGTCCGCGGGCATCACTTTCCAAGGCTCTCGCACTGCGTTCGCTCTCAAGCGAAGCTCAGCGGTGTGTTTCAGCCGTCGTCGGCACCGGGCTGGGCGACCGCGCTCGGGCCCTCACTCGTCCGCCCGCTCCTCCCCACTGGCCCCTCTGAGAGCTCCGCCGTGCACATGCGGTTCCCGGTGGGCGTCGGGCCGGCACCCGGTTCTCGAGACCCAGTCGGCGACGCGCTGTCGGGAGACGGCGAAGTGCTCATGCCAGTTCAAGGGTGAATCGGCCGTGGCACTAGATGCGAACGCGCTTTGCCAGGCAAGGTGCAGGGCGGAGAGTTCTTCGACGAGTTCGCCGTGCCGCATCCAGCACGGCGGTACGACGCGGTGGTCGAGGCGGTACCGCTCGACGAGCCAGTCGACCCACAGTTCCAGGTCTTCGAGGAGGTTCTCCTGCTCTTGGTCGCTGAACGCCGACCAGACGATCGGTGTGGGTGGCCCTATCGGTGCCTGCAGTTGCCGAGCGGGAAAGAACGCCCACTGGACCGCTCGGGGGTTGCGTCGGATCCGGGTCACCGGGTCCTCACCGCCTCAGGGGATCGTGTGGGTGCTCGATGCACATCGATCGGTTGGGTCGGGCGCTGCTGGTCGAGATGGGCGACGGTGGTGGTGATTTCCGCGAGCCATGCCGCGCGGGCGCCGGGATCGCGCGGCTCAGGCCCGAGCCGTTCCAGCCACGCGGGACGGTGATCGAGAACCGCGTCTGTGAGAGCGGTGGTGCGTTGCTCGATCAATTCCTGGATCGACTCGAGCATTGCGAGGCCGTCGTCGCCGAGGCCGGCGCCGGTGCTGGTGGCTGGGACGTCATGCGGGTTCTCCACGCGGGACCGCAGCCACGCGTTCGCTGCGCCAGCGAGGGACGCCACCGTTGATGCGTCGTTGGCTGTCACCGCAACGGACTCTCGAAGCACGGTGACCGGGTCGGTGGTCACCGTGGCGATCTTGTCGAGTGTGGCGAACAGGCGAACGGCGTCCGGTGAGGTGGCCAGCGTGTGCATCTCCGTTTGGCTCAAGCCGCAGTGCTGCAGTGCGAGGGTCCACCGGTTGCGGGATGCCTCCGCGAGGAGGGTGCGGCGGATGGGTTCGAGGCGATGCACCGATCCTGCGGCCTCTTGCGCGGTGACGATCTGCGCGGTCGCGGACTGTTCGGCTCCTGGGCTGGTGATGATCGTGGCCAGGACCTCGCGGCCTGTGGTGTTCGTCGGGACGTCGGGCAGATCGTCACAGTCGGGGTCGACGGCGTCTAGCGCGACGTAGATGTGGTTGGCGTGTCGGCCACGGGATATCGCGACGTAGAGGTTTTCTCGGGCCATGCCGGGGTGGGCGAGCACGTGCGCGCGATCGACGGTGATGCCTTGTGCGCGGTGGGTGGTAATGGCGTAGCCGAGCTCAACGTCGTGTTGGACGTACCCGGCGGGCAGCAGGACCGTCGCCGAGTCAGTGCCAGCCGCGGACCGGGTCCGCGACGCCGTTACGGACCCGTCCGGCTGGGTATCGGTCACGATCCATAGGTCTCCGTTGCGCACGTAGGCGTGGGGGCCGCACGCCAATGGGCGCAGGGTCCGATCGTTGCGGCGGGTGACGATGCGGTCCCCGACGCCGACCAGTTCCCCAGAGGCCGTCGGGACGCCGGTGGGGGCGACGAGTCCGTCGGCGACTCGGTCGCGGTGTGCCCGGGCGTTCAGAGCGGCGACGGTGCGGGCGTCGGGGGCGAGCAAGATCGCATCGCTTCCGGCATCGAGGTCGTTCGCCCAGGCGGTGTAGGCGTCCTCGAGCATCGCCTCGGCCGCCCCGGAGTGCACACGGTCGTGCTCGACGTAGTCCTCCAGCACGCTCGGGTTGCCGTCGCGCAGGCCGAGGCTGGCGGCGGCTTCCCACGGTTGGCTGAACCGCCACAGCGATGTCAACCGGGCGGGGCTTGTCCGGTGTGCGAGCAGCGCGAACGCGCCTCCGGCGTCAACCGCGGACAGCTGGGCGTGGTCGCCGACGAGCAGCACTTTGGCGCCCGCTACGTCGGCCTGGGTGACGATTGTGTCTAACGTGAAGGTCCCGGCCAGGGAGGCTTCGTCGACGATGACCAGCTGCCCGGGTCGAAGTGACCACCGGGTCGCTTCGTGGGCCTGCCCGGCCAGCGCGGTCTCGATGATCCGGACTGCCCGCCGGTCAGCGGCCTTGCCGGCGGCATCGCGCGCCACATTGAGCCTTGCGGTGACCGCGGCACGGCGCTGGGCGCCCTGTCCGACGGACTCATGAATCCACTTGGCGGTGTTCTCACATGCGACGTTCAGCGCCTTGGCTAGCTCGGCGGCCGCCGAGCTGGACGGCGCCAGACCGACCGCCGAACCACGCCCGTAGGTGTGCTCCCAGGCGCGACGCACCCCACGCAACGTCGTTGTCTTGCCTGACCCTGCCGGACCGACCAGGATTTCCAGGCGCCGTCCGGACATCGCAACCCGCCGCACAACCTCGACTTGATCGGCTGCCAGGCGCATCCTCTGGTCGGCGGCTGCTACTACGAGCGCCGCGGCTGATGTCGCGGGCCCATCCTCGCGGGCTGCCGCGCTCAGGAGCCGAGCTTCTGCGGCCAGGATGCGCTGATCGGTGAACCGCTCCTCGTCTGGACGATCGAACACCGACGTCCCGTCCGGACGCTGATACCCCGGTCCGGGCACGAAGAGCTGCGGTGCGGCGATCGAGACCGCGCCGCTGAGCGCCGCATCCGCGACGGCATCGAGCAGCGCGAGACGGTCCGGCGGGCTGGCCATCGCGATTCCGCGGGTGAGCCGTGCTGCCTCGGCCAATACGTTCCACCGGGTCCACGTCGAGCGCCGCTCCATCACGTCCCCCAGAACAGTCTCCGCCAGGGCACGGATCTCCTCACCAGCGACGTCAACGGCGCGCCGCGAAACAGTTCGGCTCCGCCCGACCGCCTGGTCCGTGAGTTGTTCTGGGGTGCGGCCGGTCAACTCGGCTGCACGCTTGCGCCACGCAGCCAGCAGTTCGACCAGCGGCCGCACGTGCTTTCGCGGACGCGTCGCACGGGTGACCTGCTGGCGCAGCCGGGTGATCTCGATCCGGTTCGGTGTGCGGCCATGAGTCGCAGCGAACTTCGCGACCTGGTCCGTCATTGCCTCATCGATGCGTGTGGACCGCGTCGAGAACTCCCCCATCAACCCATCACCGACCCCCTTGACCTCTAGACGCGGGCTGCGCCGTGGCCCGCGATGCCGCCACCCCCACCGCACGGGCAGCCGGCGAGCCAGCTCGTCGGCCATCAGAGCGTCGTACACCTCAGAGATCGTCACCGTCGCGTGATGCAGGGCACGCGAATCCAGAGACCGCCATGTCCCGTCCGGGCCCTGGACCTTGTTCGCTACAACTACATGGGTGTGCAGGTTCGGGTCTCCGGCCCGGGAGTCCCAGTGGTCGAACCCGACCGCGACCGCGCCCTGGGTCAGCTCCTGGCGGCATCCCGCGTGCCCGGTCCGGGTGAAGAGCGCACGATCCTGCAAGAACGCCAACGCCTGTTCGACCGCGGCCCGATGCGCTTCCAGGATGACCGCCTGGGTGTGGTCGTCGGCGACCGCCCACAACGTCGAGACCGACTTCGGGGGCGTGAACGTCAGATCGAACCCCGCGATCGCCTTCGGTGCGCTCCGGGAGAGCTCAACGCGGGTGATCGCCGCGATCGCCGCCCGGCGCGCGTCCGGAACCATCAGCGCCGGCAAAGCCCGAACCTGCGCCTCGACCCGCTTCGCCACCGGTTCGCCCACCCGGTAGGAGTGCCCCAGCGGCGCACCGGTCAGCGGGTCACAGCCCTGTCCGAACAGTCGCGCCATCGGCGTCTCCTCGACCAAGGCGCCGACCTCGAGCCCGACGGCCTCCACGCCCCCGATCCCAGTCAGCCCGGCCCCAAGCCAGCGGCCCGGCGGGTTCCCGGACTGCGTGTAGTAGGCGGTCAAGGACGCGCCGCCGGACCGATCACAGTCCCCGGTCGCCGTGTGCTTCAGCAGGTACTGATAGCCCGCCCCGGCCGTCAGCCGGTGCAACGTCATCACCATCGCGGCACGGATCGGGTCGACGCCAACACGCTCGTTGTCATGCCCACAGGTGTGCCCGGAACCCCGTAACACGCGATCCGCAGGCCTGTGATCGATCGGGTGGTGCCAGAGGTGTCATGGCTCTCTTCGCCCCTCGCTCGACGACCTTGCGTCTTACAGGTCTGCGGGCACACCTAATGGCATGGCGGTCGGTCATCCACAGATCCCAGGAATCGATCACCAGGACGGATCAGACCGAGCACCGTGCTTCGAACGGCCATCACGACGGAGGCATCACAGTGAGCACCACGTGGGAAACACCAGCGGGCGTCCTGATCGAGTTCGCCGAGCCGGACTGGCACGGACTGTGGTCTCTGCTCTACACCGCCAGCCACGCCGCCATGCGGCTCAGCCTCGGCCTGTCTCTGGCCGCGGGGGTCGACGTCATGTCCGCTTCTCTCGACCTTCGGGAGGCACGAGACGAGCTTGAGTGGCTCTACGAACACCTCGCCACCGGCGCCATCGCCATCGACCTGGGCCCGCTGCACCGCAGCGACGAACCGGTGGACGCCCGACACGTTGTCGGACGCCTCGCCGACGCGATCCTCGAACGCACCTACGCGCTCATCGACGCCGGCACCGCGCCCGCGGAGACCGCCTGCCTCGCCCGTGTCGCAGGCAAGGTCTTCACCGCACGAACCAGCATCCTCGGCGACTTGCCGTGACGACATATGGCGACCTCGTCGGCCAAGCAGCTGCCGACCTGCGCAGCGGGTTTCTCCAGTTCCTGCGCTACGGGTTCACCTCCCCAGACCACGCCCGCAACGTCATCGGCGCCTACTACGACACGCTGGACGCCCTTCGGGCACATACATGGGCGCTCGTCGACCCCCAGCACGTACGCACCCACCTCCTGGTCCATCAGGCCGACACCGACGGCGACATCGACCGCTCCGCCGTCGGACTCTTCGCCTCCATCCAGGCCATCAACCCACGGCGAGTCGAAAACCCCTACCCTGACTTCGACTTCACTCATCCCTGGCTCGACGCGAGCCGGCGGCTCGGAGCGGCGGGCGACCTGCTCGCCACCCACCACGGACCACACCTCACCCCGCTCAGCGAATACGCCCGGATCGTCCTCGACGACGCCCGCCGACGCTCCGCGCTCGGAACGGTCGCGCAACTGACTGAAGTCCAGCTCGCCACGCAACAGCCACTGGGACTACGCGCGATCCAAGCCGGCGTCCCCTGGGCGGACCTGCAGCAGTGGCTCCCAGGCATCCAAGAACCCATACGACGCGCCCGGCACCTGCACCACCTAGCCGAGTCGACGACTCCGGGACACGGTCTGTGGGACATCCCGCTCAACGACCACACCGTGCGCGTCGGGAACCCGATCGACGAGTTGGCGGACCGCCTCGGCCGGTTGCGGCACGCAGCCTGGGCCCTGGCCGCGACACCCGAGCACGCCATGGGGACCCTGCGGGACCTCGCCGGCCTCGGCGTCGCCGTACACGCCCACGCCGCAGTGCTGCACGGGCTCGACCTGGCCGTCCGGACCGGCGTCAATGCGAGATCCACCGAACATCAGGCCGACGACCGGTCGAACGAGGTGGGCGCGACCAACTGGATCCTGACGGGCGGACGAGCCTGGCAACGCGTCTGCGCAGACCTGCAGCAATATCTGACACCCGCTGTGCCGGACCCCGCGATCCGCGAAGACATCACGGAGGTCCGCCAGCTGCTCAACGATCTGATCCCCTTGCACCAACCGCTGCGCCTGACTGGCTTCAACGACGCCATCACCCGCCGCTACGCCGCGCTCGTCAACGGAGCCGTGCACAGCATGGCGCGGGTCGCCGAATGGAACGCCACAACATTCGCCGCGATGGCGGCATCCGGCGCTGTGCAGGTCCGGGTGGCCGACCTCACTGGTGACCAGATCACGGACGACCCAGCACTCGTCACCGCGAAACTTCGACTACCGCCAACGGCCCGGGTCAGCGCGCCACCCGCTACGACAGGAAACACCGCTGCGCTGTACCGCTCCGTCGGGCAGGCGGCCACGCGAATCCCGACGTTGGCGACTGTCCGGCAACACGAGCCCGTCGTCGAATACTCCCGGCCACTCGGCCGTACCGCGCTTCATTAAGGCGTGTCTCTCAACCGGTCATCCGTGTCGGGCTCGGGCGCATTCCAGATGATCGCGGTGGGTGCGCGTCCTTCCGCCGCGTGCATTGCTTCGTTGATCGTTGCGTAGCCGGCGGAGTCGGGCCACGTGGGAGTCGAGGTCTCGCCGGCGTGCCGGACGCGCACGTAGAACAGCAAGCCACACTCGCCGGGTGTGGTGGGCGTCTCGCCTGGCTCCAGCTGCTCATCGGCCTTACCGAGCTCGAACCAGAAGTCGTAGGGCAGCCCGACGATGTCGACCGGCTTCTCGACGGTGTCGTCGTAGAGCCAACGACCACTTCTGACGATCACCACGGGGCAACATGAGCCGTGCTGCGTGATCGTTCCCGCTCACCCTCGTCTGTCATGAGCCCTCTTCGGCTAGCGGGTGCGGATCGGAGAAACTGTTGAGCGCCTGCAGGTACCGCCCACCCAGCTCGATCCGCGTGAGGTCCTGGTACTTCCATCGTTCGACCTGATTGGCCCAGACGCCGTCGCGGCCTACGTAGTGCAGATCAAATGACTTCTTCCGAAGCCTGGTCAGACGACCGATGGCAAGCGGTTCCCTGTCGAGCATCTCCAAACGGACCGCGAAGATCTCGGCCGTGGCAGACGCTACCTTGAGCAACTCGCAGGCATCGACGCTGTCGTCGCAATCGAAGACCGCAACGCTCTTGTCGAGGGCTTCGACAGCTCGATGGTGGTAGGCGTCGTCATCGCGGAACCAGACACGTGAGATGTCCCCGAGCCGAAGCATCACGATGTCGTCCAGATAGACGCCGTCAGCAAGGGTGTGCATGACGACCCAGTCCTCCGTCATCGCGATGACGAACCCGTCGGTCAGAGAGATCTCGAACGAATCCCGAACCGCCGTCACGATTCTCCGTCCTGTGAGCGAGTCGTTCAGGCGACGGCGGACCTTGCTCGGCTTCATGCGCCCAAGTATGAGGGGACGACTTTGAATCGCGCCGCGCGCCGACGCCATACCCCAAGGGAATCGGGCCATGAGCAAGCACCGGTCCCCGACTCACCCTGGGAGGCGTCGGGACCGCTACATAGTGACCTGCACAGATGCGGGGTGGCGAGCGCCTTGGCAGCCACTAGTGTGACGCCGTGACGACCGAGGCGGTGTGCCAAATTCCGTTTCCCTATCGAGGCGGCCGACTCGCAGATGCGGAGTGCCAGCGGCTGGCCGCGCATCCTGGCCCACACGCTTGGCGCGAATCAGATGGACGGCGTGCAACGCTGTGGACATCGGATGGCACTCCGGTGGTCTCCCCTGAGGGAAAGTGGCTAGTTCGGCCAGCAGATTTGACGGACACCGACGGGACTGTTTGGTCATATCACTAACTGACGCCTCGGTACGTGAGTGCCATGACGAGCTACCGGTGCGCGCGCAGGACGGCGTCGGTCCCGGATGACGGCGATCGGCCGCTCGTGCACGACGTCGAAGCTCCGGAACACGTCAGGGTCGCGAGCGGCGAACCTGCGCAGCGTGCTCTGAACACTCCGAGCTACCACGATCAGCAGTCCGACTGCGAGCTCCGGCCGCATCGTGTACTGCGCGCGGTGTCCGAGCTCGTCCGGCGGACACCATCGCGAGCACCTTGTCGTCGTCAGAGCCTGCGTCCTCCCAATCGACCCACCCAACATCGTCGGCGCACAGCTCGTCGAGAATGTCTCCAAGGATGTCGAGCTCTGAGGACGCCATGACCCGGACGCTACGCGCGCGTTCCCACAAGACGACCCGAATCGCCGAGTGTGTGCGACACGCCCGAGCGCGGCGTGCGAATCCTGCCGTTGCCATTCTGAGCGGCTCTGGCAGCGTCCCGCGCCGCTGACGCCAGGCCACACCCAGTTGCGAGGATTGCCGGCTGTTACTGGTTCGATTCCAGTCACGAGCCAACAGGGCCACAGGCGCTCATCAAGCTGCCTCGTCCGGGCCCTCGGTTCTGTCGATTCGGTCAAGCGCATCGAGCTCCTCGTCGTTGTTTCCCACCACAAGCAACGACCCGTCCGGATCGACCGGCCGCAGGGTCCTTTCGAGCACAGCAGCAGGCGACAGGTCGACAGACTGGTCGGGCGCGACGTAGTGCCCTTCGGTGATCGCCGTGCTGGTGTGCCCGAGAAACGACGCGGCCGCGTCGATCCCGAGACCGCGAGCAAGCACGGTTGCGCCCGTGCGCCGATACCAGCGGGGAGTGATTCCCGAATCGGTGAGTCCGGCGTCAGTGAGGAACTCGCGGAACGTGCGGCGAAGGTTGTGCAGGGTGATGACGCCGCCGTTGCGGTTGTGGAAGATCGTGACTTCGCTCTGCTCGGAGGCAACGTGTGCCAGTCGGCGGCGCAGTACCCGGGCTGCGAACTCCGGCACGGCGATGCTGCGGTGCGAGGCATCGGTCTTGGCGTGGTCTTGGCGGAAGTCCCGCATCCCCTGCCGTCGTACGACCGTGCCCCGCACGTGAGCGATCATGCCTCGGCTGGTGTCGTCGATGTCGCAGGGCCGCAGAGCGAGGACCTCCCCAGGGCGCATTGACGTGCCGAGCAGCACCTCGCAGATGTCACGGACCTGGCCGTCCGGCTTCGGCCCGAGCACGCCGGATCCGGTGCGCCATGCTGCGGCGGCGGCACGGATCGCTTGGACCTGCTCCAGGGTCATCGCCTCGATCTCCCGTTTGGGCTTGATCAGTGGGGAGGTCCCCTGGACCGGGTTACGCGCGAGGGCGTCGTGCCGCAGCGCGAAGGCGAACATCTGGTTGAGCAGTGTGCGCGTGTGCTTGGCCCGCGAGTGCGAGATGGCAGCCTCGCGCCGTAAAAGCCACTCGACGCGTCCTGTGGTGATCTCGCCGAGGGCGTAGGACTCGAGCACCGGCCGCACGTGCAGACGCAGGTCATCACGATAGTTGTCCTTGGTGCCCTCGGAGATGTCCCGCAGCTCCAGATCCGCCAGCCACAGGTCGCACAGGTCGCCGAACGGGCTGGACACGCTGAGCAGTCCCCCGCTGCCGTAGCCGGCGCGGTCGACGAGCTTCGCCTTGAGCCGGGCAGTCGCGGCGCGCCGGCTGCTCGCAACCGCCGTCACCCGGCGCAGCCGGCCGTCCAGGTCGCGGTAGCGTGTCGTCGCCCGGTACCGATTGCCCAGGTCGACGAGCGCGATCTCGCCGAACGTGCCGATCGCGGTCCGCGGCCGTCCGCGGCTCACAGCCCGGCCGGTCTTTGATGCCGCTCGCCGTCGGCCACCTCCATGCGTGCCAGCCACGCCTGGATCTCGCTGTCCCGGAAGCGCAGCTGGCGTCCGACACGAAAGCCTCGCGGGCCGCGCCCCTGCGAACGCAGGTCGTACAGCGCCTGGGTGCTCACCGACAGGTACGCAGCGAGCTCGGGCAGAGTCATCGCCGGCTCGATGGCCGACACCACGTCGTTGGTCTCCATGGTCACAGGTGTGCCCAGGGAGCCGTAACACGCGCGAAGCGGCCCGAGACTCGACCCGCACTGGTCGAGTCTCAACCGATGAGTGTCTATTAAATGGCTAGTGGCCACGTCAGGCTCCTATGTTCAGGATCCCGGCGTGGCCTCTGACCAGCACTTTCGGTGGAGCTGAGGGGATTCGAACCCCTGACCCCCTGCATGCCATGCAGGTGCGCTACCAGCTGCGCCACAGCCCCGCGGCCCGCCGTGACGGGCCACCACGCCCTTGCGGGCGCTGGGAGAGTTTACGACGATCGGCCGCCCAAACGCTAATCGGGGTCGCGGGTCTCGGAGTCGGCGTCGTGCGCGGAGTCCGGACCGGCGTTCCAGTCGGAGGACGCATCCGTCGGACCGAGGTTGTAGCCGACCATCCTCCAGGCGGGGGCGATGTCCCCCCGGGTAGCGATCAGCTCGGTCCAGTGGGCGTTGTGCATGCCGCTGAATCCGTGCCAGTCCTCCGGCATCCCGAGCAGCGCGCCGACCGCGCTGCTGATCGCCGAGCCGTGCGAGACGACCACCAGGGTGTCGTCGCGACCGAGCGCGGCCACGTGCTCCCTGATGCCTTCGCTCGTCCGCGCAGCGACCTCGGCGCGCGTCTCGGCGCCGACACCCTCGGGCTGGCCGCCGGCCCGCCAGACGGCGAACTCGTCGGCCCAGTCGCGCCGCAGGTCGTCGCCGGTCAGCCCTTCCCAGACGCCGAACCCGCGCTCGCGAAGCCGGGGGTCGACGAGGAGGTCCAGCCCTGCCGCCCGTGCGACGAACCTCGCCGTCTCGTGGGCGCGCGTCAGGTCGGAGGTGACGACGACGGTCGGCTCGTGCCGAGCGAGGAGCAGCGCCACGGCCGTACGAGCCTGCCAGCGGCCCACCTCGTCGAGCGGGATGTCGACCTGGCCCTGCAGCCGCGCCTGCGAGTTGTAGGCGGTGCGACCGTGCCGTACCAGGAGCAGACGACCAGCCGTCACGCGTCGGCGCCCTCGTCGGTCCCCCGGGCGTCGGCGGGCAGGTCGATCACCGGGCAGTCCTTCCACAGCCGCTCGAGC
This sequence comes from Cellulomonas sp. URHD0024, assembly GCF_000426185.1. Lineage (GTDB taxonomy): Bacteria > Actinomycetota > Actinomycetes > Actinomycetales > Cellulomonadaceae > Cellulomonas. The sequence goes on along the minus strand of NZ_AUEW01000013.1, from coordinate 114,378 downwards.
GCGTAGTACACCCGGTCCTCGGCGTGCTGTACGTGGACGACGATGTCACCGAAGTCGACGAGCACCCAGCGGCCCGCGCTCTTGCCCTCGCGCCGGATCGGCTTCGCACCGAGCTTGAACAGGGACTCCTCGACGGCGTCGACGATCGCGCCGACCTGCCGCTCGTTGGTGCCGGAGGCGATGAGGAAGACATCGGTGAGCACCAGCTGCTCGCTCACGTCGAGCGCGATGATCTCCTCGGCCTTGATGTCGGACGCGGCGCGAGCCGCCGCTACGGCAAGCTCGATAGCACGTTCGGTCGCAGCCACGGGTCTCCTCGGGTTGGGGGGATCAGACGGGATCGGCGACGAGGCCGAGTGACATGGGCACGGCCGAGGCCGATGCGGGTGCCGGGCCGGTACCCGAGGCGCTGAGGCCACCCGACTGGCTCCACAGGAGCACGATGAGGAAGCCGAGCACGAACGCCACCAGGATCAGCGCGAGGAAGTGCAACCAGCTGTACGGGTGCCGGGGCCGGAGGTCCTCGTCGTCCTCGTCGTCCTCGTCGTGAGGCGCGCCGGTCGCCTGGGCCGGCGCCGAGGCGGCGACCGGGCCGGCGGCGAAGCCTTCCGTGCCCACGCGCGGGGCCGGCACGGTGCCACCCGCCGAGGCCGGGGCCGTCGGGGCCCAGGCCACCGGTGCCGGAGCGACGTCCGCGGAGGCGCTCGGTGTCGGGGCCCAGCTCTGCGCGGGCGCGGAGGCCTGGGGTTCGCTCGGTCGGCCGCCGGCGGGTGCGGTCGAGCGGGACTGCGCCGGACTGGGCTGCCACGTCGGCGCGCCCTGCACCTCGGTCGCACCAGCCGGCGCCCACGCCTGGGCGGAGGCCGGCGGGGCGGAGGCTGCGGAGGCGGCCGGGGTCGCGGCGATCCAGCTCGGCCCATCACGGCGTGCCGCCGCCGGACCGTCGAGTCCCGACGCGGGCGACGACTGCCCAGCGAGCGGCGGCTGCTGCCCGAACCCGGGGGGCGTCGCCGGACGCGCTGTCGGGGCCGGCTGCGCGGCACCGGGCAGGACGCTCGACCGCGCAGGGACGTTCGGCTGAGCACCGACCGGCTGGGCCGACGGCGGAGTCGTTCCTGGACGGGTCGCGGAGGTCGCGGGCGGCTGTGCGCCCGCGGCCTGGACCGGGGTGCGGGTCGGAACCGGGGACGGCTGGGTGGGGCGAGCGACCGGTGCGGCCGAGCCGGATCCCGGCGCCGGAGCGGACGCTGGTCCCGGTTCGGCGCCGCGCTGTCCCCACTGCTGGGCGGTCGGTGCAGGAGCCGACGGCTGCGCTTGCGCCGACCGCGACTGGGCCGGCGGCCGCGCCGGGGCGGCGGGCTGCGGGCGTGCGGGCGCTGCCGCCGGTGGCGACGAGGGCCTGGCCGTCGCCGACGCAGCCTGCTGGGTCGACGCCGGCGTCCGGGACGGGCTCGGCACGGAGCCGCCCGAGGACGGGGACGGCGCGGACCAGGACTCCGGTCGTGTCGTCGGGACCGCCGGCGAGCCGGGTCGGGCACTCGTGGGGTCGAGCGCGGTGTCCCGGATGGATCGGCGGGACCGCGCCGCGTCGGTGGCACCAGTGACAGCCGAGCTGTCGGTGCCCTGTTCGCGCATCGCACGGCGGGAGACCGGAGCCGCCGACGTGGCCGGCGGGGTCGGCTGGGGCGCCGCGGACCCGGCGTCGGGCGCGACACCCTCGACGGAACCCGTCTCGGGCCGGTGAAGCTCACGGCGACTGCGCCGCTCTCCGGTTTCACTCATGACATTCCTCGATACAACCTGTGCTTGGCGATGTACTGAACAACCCCGTCCGGGACGAGGTACCACACCGGTTGCCCGGCACTCTCGCGTGCGCGGACATCCGTCGACGAGATCGCCAGGGCTGGGACCTCCAGGACCTGGACTCGATCCCCGGGGAGCCCGTCGATCGACAACGCGTGTCCTGGGCGGGTGACCGCCACGAACTGCGCCATCGAGAAGAGCTCGTCCGCATCCTTCCACGTCAGGATCTGCGTGATGGCGTCCGCACCCGTGATGAAGAACAGTTCGGCGTCCGGTCGCGCCGTCTTGAGGTCTCGGAGCGTGTCGACGGTGTATGTCACACCCGCTCGGTCCACGTCCACCCGGCTCACGGTGAACCGCGGGTTCGACGCCGTCGCGATGACGGTCATCAGGTAGCGGTGCTCCGCGAGCGTCACGGCCTGGTCGAGCTTGAACGTCGGCTGACCCGTGGGGACGAAGACGACCTCGTCGAGGTCGAACCTCGCGGCGACCTCGCTCGCGGCGACCAGGTGGCCGTGGTGGATGGGATCGAACGTGCCGCCCATGACCCCGAGGCGCTGCCTCCGGACGGACGACTGCGTCATCGGTCGATCCCTCCGTCGATCCCTCGACCGCGCGAGCGGTCGCTCCCTCCGGGGGTCCGGGTCAGTGGCGCGTCCCGACGCTCTTGAACGCGTACGCGATGAGCATCATGGCGACGAGCCCGACGAACGCGCCGACGCCGAAGACCCACGGCTCGAAGGGCAGCTCGTTCACAGCCTCGGCAGCTTCAGCGGCAACACGCACGACAGTCCTCCAGGGGTGGGGCGGGTGCGATCAGTGTCGCACGATCGGCTGTGGTTTCAGGGCCTGACGTGCCCGTCTCCGTGCACGATCCACTTGGTCGTCGTCAGCTCGGCAAGGCCCATCGGCCCTCGCGCGTGCAGCTTCTGCGTGGAGATGCCGATCTCCGCGCCGAGGCCCAGCTGACCACCGTCGGTGAACCTCGTCGAGGCGTTGACCATGACCGCGGCGGAGTCCACCTCGGCCACGAACCGCTCGGAGGCGGCCAGGTCCTGCGTGACGATCGCCTCGGTGTGCCCCGAGCTCCAGCGGTGGATGTGCTCCAGGGCCTCGTCCAGGTCGTCGACGACGCGGACAGCCAGGTCGAGCGAGAGGTACTCCGTCGCCCAGTCCTCGTCGGTGGCCGGCACCACGTCAGCCTCTTCGGGTGCCAGCGCGAGAGTTTCCTCACACCCGTGGATCGTCACGCCCTCGTCGGCGAGCATCGCGATCGCCACCGGCAGGAACTCGTCGGCCACCGCCCGGTGGACGAGAAGGGTCTCCGCGGCGTTGCAGACCCCGACACGCTGCGTCTTCGCGTTCAGCAGGATGGGCAGCGCCATCGCGAGGTCCGCGGTCTCGTCCACGTAGACGTGCACGTTGCCGACGCCGGTCTCGACCACGGGAACGGTCGACTCGCGGACGACGGTCTGGATCAGGTCGGCTCCGCCGCGCGGGACCAGGATGTCGACCAGCCCGCGGGCGTGCATGAGTGCGACCGCACCCTCGCGCCCGTACGCGTCGATCGACTGGACGAGCGCACCGGGCAGGCGCTGGGAGACGAGGGCGCGCGACAGGACGTCGACGATCAGCTCGTTGCTCGCCGCAGCGGCGGACCCACCGCGCAGGATCACCGCGTTGCCGCTCTTGAGCGCGAGCCCGGCGGCGTCGACGGTCACGTTCGGTCGGGCTTCGTAGATCATGCCCACGACGCCCATCGGGACGCGGACCTGCCGCATGCGCAGCCCGTTCGGCAGCGTCGAGCCGCGGACCACCTCGCCGACCGGGTCGGGCAGCGCGGCGAGCTCACGCAGGGCGTCGGCGATCCCGACGATCCGCTCCGGTGTGAGCTCCAGGCGGTCCAGGAGACCGGCGGACGTGCCGTTGACGCGTCCGCGCTCCAGATCCACCGCGTTGGCCTCGATGATCTGCGGCGTCGCCTCGACCAGGGCGTCGGCCATGGCACGCAGCGCGGCGTCCTTGGTCGCGCGGGTGGCGGTGGCGAGGGTGCGGGACGCGACCTTGGCGCGCTCCGCGACGGTGCGGACAGCGGCCGTGACGTCCGGCGTCTCGGGTGCTTGCAGGAGCGGCTGCTCGAGCGACGTGGTCATGGGGTCAGGGTAGTCCCGGCGCGAGCGGCCACACCCGCGTGGACCAGCGGGATGACGTTCTCGCCGAACTCGACCGCGTCCGCGAGCAGGTCGTACCCGCGCAGCCCGAAGATCTCGAAGCCCAGGTCGACGTAGTCCAGCAGGGCGTCGGCGACGGTTCGGTACGAGCCGACGAGAGCCGTCGCGCTCGTGGGCAGGCCGCCCGCACCAGCGACGGTCGGGGTCCACAGCGCCCGGTCGTGCCGCTCCCCCGACGCGGCCAGCTCGGCGAGGCGCAGGTTCGCGGTGTTCTCAGGCAGCTTGCCCGGTTCGCGTGGCGCCTCGGTCAGGGTCCGGACCGCCCGCGGCGCCGCCAGCTCGTCGATGCGCGCGCGGATGGCACGCGCCTTGGCCCAGGCCTCCTCGTCCGTGGGCGCGACGATCGGCCGGAACGCGATCTGCAGGCGCGGCGACGGCCGGTCTGCTGCGGCGGCGAACGACCGGAGCAGCTGGACCTGCGCAGCGGTCGCCGCCAGCGGTTCGCCGAAGAACGCGAACACGTCGGCGACGCGCGCACCGACCTCGAGGGCTCGTCGCGACGCTCCGCCCGCCGAGAGGCCAGGGCGCGCCGGCGACCGAGCGCGCAGGACGAACTCCTGCGCGCGGTAGTACGGGCCGACGTGCGTGAACGGCCGCGACGAGGTCCACGACTGCAGGAGCACTATCGCGTACTCGGCGAGCCGGTCGTAGCGCGCGTCCTTGTCGAGGTCGTCACCCTCGGCCCGCTGGTCGCTGGTCAGACCGCCCGCGATGAGGTGCACGGTGACGCGCCCGCCGGACGCGGTGTCGAGCGTCGCGAACGTCTTGGCGGCGAAGGTGGGCGCCGAGACGTTGGGGCGGTGCGCGACCCGCAGCCGGATACGGTCCGTGTGCGCCGCCGCCCAGGCCGCCGCCTGCGCGGGGTCCGGACCGTCGGACGCGTACGGGAACAGCACGTGGTCCCAGCCGCTCGCTTCGTGCGCGCGCACGATCTCCCGCGTGTAGCCGGGATCCCACACAGGTCCGACGAGTGGCGTGGTCTCGGTCGACGGGTTGCCGTACCCGGCGCCGAGGAACTCGACCGCCACGTCAGACGGCCAGCAGGCGGTCCAGGCCACGGGCGCGACCCGGATCCTGCGGTCCCCACAGGGTCGTCGACACCTCGGCACGGACCAGCGGGACGACCTCCTCGGCGAACCGGCGCAGCACGTCTTTCTGCTGCTCGTACGGCAGCACCGGGTTGAGCGAGACCGACTGCAGGTCGTGCCCGTACGAGCCGTGGTAGTCCAGGATCTTCTCCGCGACACGCTCCGGGGAGCCGACGAGGGCCGGGCCACGCTCGACGGCGTCCTCGATGTGCGTGAACGACGAGACCTTGCCGGGCCGCGTCTCGCCGACGTGCCGGGCCGCCATGCGCGCCGCGAACCCCTCGTACACCGCGCGGTACTCCTCGGTCGCCTGCTCGGTGGTGTCGGCCAGGAACAGGCCACCCGAGCCGGAGCCCACGTAGCCGACGGACGGGTCGTGCCCGTGGGCGACCAGCTGCTCGCGGTACCGGTCGATGAGCACCTTGTAGTTCTCGCGCGGCTGCAGGGCGTTGGCGGACACGATGGGGTCGCCGTGCTTGGCGGCGAGGTCGACCGCGATCGTGCTGGTCGCCGAGCCGTGCCAGATGCGGAAGGGGCCGTCGTACGGACGCGGGAGCGTCGTGGCGTCGGTCAGCGGTGCGTGGAACGTGCCCTGCCAGTCGACGTGCTCCTCGCCGAGCAGGCGCTTGAGGAGCTCGTAGTTCTCCTCCAGGTAGTCGTACTGGTGCTCCAGCGCGAGCCCGAACAGCGGGAAGTGCCGGTCCTCGTTGCCCTTGCCGATGACGATCTCCAGCCGCCCGCGCGAGAGCAGGTCGATGGTCGCGTAGTCCTCGGCGACACGGACGGGGTCGAGCAGGCTGAGCACGGTCACACCCGTGCTGAGCAGGATCCGCTCCGTCGCCTGCGCGAGCGCGCCGAGCAGGACGGTCGGCGACGACGACAGGAAGTCACCGGCGTGCCGCTCCCCCACCGCGAACGATTCGAGCCCGAGCTGCTCGGCGAGCACCGCGGTCTCGACGACGCGCTCCAGCCGGGTGGACGGGTCGAGCAGCTCGCCGGTGACGGGGTGGGGGCCGTGCGGGACGATGTCGAGGACCTGGAACTTCACGGACGTGCTCCTTGCGCTAGTGGGGCGGTGTCGAACCCGAAGGCGAGCAGGGTGCCGCCGGCGACGACCCGGGTCTCACGATCGGTGAGCCGGACGAAGCCGAGGCGGTGGTAGAGCGCGTGTGCGCCGAGCATCTGGGGTCCGGAGTTCATGACGACGCGGTCGAGGCTGCGCCGGCGGGCCAGGGTGATCACGTGCTCGGTGAGCAGGGCCCCGATCCCCCGGCGCCGGGCGGCCGGGGAGACCGCGAGCAGCCGGAAGTCGAGCTCACCTTCTTGGCCGAGCGGCGAGATGTGCCCTCCCGGCCGCGGGGTGGCGACCGTCCCGAGCAGCTCGCCGGTCGCCAGGTCCTCGACTACCCAGACCTCGTGCTCGCGCGCCCGGGTCGCCACGTCGGCCAGCGACGTGCGGTACTCGTCGGAGATGTCGTAGTCGTGCGCGTAGGCCTCCACCGACAGCTCGGCGACGCGCTCGTACTCGTGCGGCGCGACGAGGCGGACGACCAGGCCGGTCCGCGAGAAGTCGTAACCGAACACGACCAGACCTTCGACGGACTCGCGCTCGACCAGCCGCTCGAACCCGAGCCGGTGGTAGAGCCGCTGGGAGGCCACGTTGCGTGCGCCGGTGTCGAGCACCAGCGCCGAGACGCCCCACGCGCGTGCGCGATCGACCGACGCTGCCAGCAGGGCCGCGCCGACGCCCTGTCCGCGCGCGTCCGGCGCCGTGGCGAGCAGCCGGAGCTCGGCCTCGCCGTCCCGGGCCTGCCGGGTGTACCCGGAATCGGGGCGCAGCAGGCTCGCGGTGCCGAGCAACCGGTCCCCGTCCGCGGCGACGAGCAGGTCGCCGGCCGCTGCCCGGCCGGCGGCGTCGCGCAGGAGAGCGAGCCGCGCCGGATCCTGGGACGGGCCGAACGGCCCCGTCGCGAACCCGTGCTCGGTCAGCGTTGCGACCGCGTCGTACTCGTCGGGCCGCGCGGTCCGCACGTCGACGCTCATGCCGTCTCCTTCGTTCGAGCAACGGGGCACCGGAGCAGCTCGCTCATGAGAAGTACCCCTCGACGTCCAGGACGCCGCCGGCGTCCTCGAAGTCCTGCGTGACGGCCGCCCGCAGAGCCGGGTCGGCGAGGTAGTCGAGCGCCGTCAGCGCGAGCCCTACCGCGCCGTCGATCGCGGCCGCGTCCCCCCGTGGACCGCCGGCGACCTCCGCGAACTCGCGGGTGTGCAGCGCGACGTCGGGGTCGCTGACCGCGATCATCGGGTGGATGCCCGGCAGCCGCACGCTGACGTTCCCGAAGTCGGTGGACGCCGCAAGGAGCTCCGGGACGACGCCGCCGGCCAGCACGGTCCGCCCCTGACCGGCCTGGTGCACGGCCCAGCGCTCCCCCAGCGGGCCGTTGGTCCGGACCGGGAGCGTGAACGGTGCGGTGTCCCAGACGAGCTCGGCCGTGGTGCCCGTGGCCAGGGCGGCACCGCGCGCGATGTCCGCCAGACGCTCGGACAGGTCCTTGAGGGTCGTCGGGCTGGCCGAGCGGACGTAGTACTCGACGGTGGCCCGCTCGGGCACCACGCTCGGCCGGGTCCCGCCCTCGAGCACCACGCCGTGCACGCGGTCGCTCGGTGGGATGTGCTGGCGGAGCATCGCCACCGCCTGGTAGTTCAGCGCCACGGCGTCGAGGGCGTTGCGCCCCATGAACGGGCTCGCCGACGCGTGCGCGGCGACCCCGTGGTACGTGACGCGCAGCTGCCGACGGCCGAGGAACGGGTGGTCGACGACGTCGAAGCCGAACGGGTGGACCATGATCGCGGCGTCCACGCCCGCGAAGAACCCGTTGCGCGCCAGGATCTCCTTGCCCGAGCTCCCCTCCTCCGCCGGCGTGCCCAGCAGCAGGACACGGCCCGGCAGGTCGAGGCCGCTCCCGACCGCCCGGACCAGCGCGAGGAACGCCCCGGTCGCGGCGCCGGCGATCAGGTGGTGCCCGCACGCGTGACCGACGTCGGGCAGGGCGTCGTACTCCGCGAGGATCGCGATCGTCGGACCGGCGTCCGCCCGAACAGCGCCGTCGTCGGGTCCGACCTTGGTCAAGCCCGCCCGGAGCGCCGTCGAGAGTCCGTGCGAACCGACCGTCGTGGGAACACCGCGCGAACCGAGCAGATCCGCGATCGCCGCGACCGAGCGGACCTCGCGGAACGCCTCCTCCGGGTGGGAGTGGATCGCGCGCGCGACATCGAGGACGTCGCCCTCCCCGGCGCTCGCCGCTGCCCGCACGAGGGCGCGCGACGCCTCGTCCGCCCCGTCGAACGGGGACGTCAGCGGGACGAAGGATGCGCGGCGCCGCTCCGTGAGCGCGCGCAGCTCGTCGAGGAACGCGGTGGAGGGGACGCTCATCAGGCCGTCGGCTCCTTGGCGGGCAGCCCCGCCTCCTTCCAGGCACCGAAGCCGCCGTCGACGTGGACGACGTCGGTGAAGCCCTTCGCCCGCAGCTCCGCGGCGACGGGCCCCGAGCCGCGCACCGAGCCGCAGACGACCACGATCGGCGTGTCCAACGAGACCACGGGCGCGTGGCGCGTGGCGGCCGCGAGGTCGAACTCGTCGTCGATGGCGTACCGGTCGCCGACGGTCGCGCCGGGGATGGCTCCCGTGCGAGACCGCCCGGCGTCGCTGCGGACGTCCAGCAGGAACGCGCCGTCTGCGACGCGCTCGGCGGCTTCCTGGGCGCTGACCGCGGGCGCGAGCGCTGCTGCCTCCTCCAGGCTGAGGTGCTCGGCGGGGGCGCCGGGACGGGATGCGGTCTCGGTCATGGTGTTCTCCTCGTGGTTTTACGACCGGGCGGCCGTGAACAGGGCGGACGTCGTCGGGACGGTCTGCGTCGTGACGTCCTGGGTCGGGACGGACGAGCGGGGCGTGCGGTCGAGCCACGAGCAGACGGCGCCGCACAGGACCAGGCCAGCCGTGATCGCGAGACCGGTGGCAGTCGCTCGCCGGTAGGACCCGAGGTCGCCGGGTACGGCCGACGCGAGCACCACGCCTCCCAGTCCCGCGATGCAGACGGTCGACGAGATGCGCTGGGACACCTGCAGGAAGCCGGCGGCGAGCCCGTGCGCACCGGCGGTGGCGTGCCCGAGCGTCAACGACTGGTTGGGCACGGCCGCCAGGCCACCGGCCGCGCTCGTGACGACCAGCGTGATCGTGATGCCGACCACCGCGGCGGTCGGCGGCGCGAGCACGACGAGCGCGAGGGTGGCCAGCGTGCCGAGCACGACCACGCCGAAGCTCCACGTCACTGCGGAACGACCGCGTCCGCCGGAGATCCGCCAGGCGAGCGCGGACGCCACGCCACCGATCACGGCGGCAGGCGTGGAGACGAGACCCGCGTGCAGGGCGGTCAGCCCGAGGCCCTCCTGCAGGAAGAGGGTGAGCACGAGCGAGGAACCCAGGGCGGCACCGAACGAGAACATCGCCACGGCCGTGCCGAGCGCGAAGCCACGGTTGCCGATCAGCTGCGGCAGCAGGATCGGGGTGCGGCCGCGCCGCGCGTAGCGACGCTCCCACAGTACGAAGCCCGCCACCGCGAGAGCGAACAGCGTCGCGTACGCGACGGTCGGGATCCCGGCAGGGCCGGTCGCGCGGTCGCCGCCTCCGCTGACCACGACGACCGGTACCAGCAACGCGACAGTCGCCGCGGCGAGCAGACCGAGCCCGGTCAGGTCGAGGTCGGGCGTCCGAGGGACCGTCGAGCGGCGCGGGAGCCAGCGCCATCCCAGCACGGCCGCAGCCAGGCCGAAGGGGACGTTGAACACCATGACCCAGCGCCAGGCGTCCGGTGTTCCGGCGACGCCGATGACGGTCCCGCCGATCAACGGCGCGACCACGCCCGCGAAGGCCCCGACGGTCGCGTACAGGCCGAGGGCGCGTGTCCGTTCGCGTCCCGGGAAGTGATCCTGGACGAGGCCGATGACCTGCGGGTTCGCGGTACCTGCACCGGCGCCCTGAAGAAGCCGGGCGATCACGACCACGGCCGGGTCGTGCGCCGTCGCGCCGACGAGGCTGAACACCGAGAAGGCGGCGACGCCCCCGATGAGCAGGGCGCGGCGCCCACGTGCGTCTCCGAGCCGCCCGGCGGGGACCAGGGCGACCGCGAACGCCAACGAGTAGGCCGCGAGGATCCACTGGACCTCGCTCGTGCCGGCCGACAGCGACCCGCGGATCGAGGGGACGGCGACCGTCAGGATCGCCTGGTCCACGAGCGTCGCGAACCCCACGACGAGGCAGACCGCGAGCACCCGGGACCGGACCACGGGTCCGGCCGGCGCCTCCCGGACGTCAGAGGTGGTCGTCATCGGTGCGCGTCAGCCGTCCAGCAGGTGCGGCTGCGGGTGCCGGACACCGACGACCGCGCCGGCGGGCACGGCGTCGACGATCGCGGCCAGGTCGGCGTCGTCGAGCACGAGGTCGGCGGCAGCCACGTTGGACGCGAGGTGGTCCGCGTGCCGTGTGCCGGGGATCGGGACGATGTCGTCGCCCTGCGCGAGCACCCAGGCGAGCGCGAGCCGCGCGACGGGCACGCCGCGGGCGTCGGCGAGCGCGCTCAGCCGCTCGACGAGGCGCACGTTCGACGCGAACGCCTCCCCCTGGTAGCGCTCGTGGCGTGCGCGCGTGTCGCCCGGGTCGAAGGCGGTCGACGTCACGGCGCCGGTGAGGATCCCCCGCCCGAGCGGAGAGAACGGCACGAAGCCGATGCCGAGCTCCCGCAGCGTGGGCAGCACCTCGTCCTCGGCTCCGCGGTGGAACAGCGAGTACTCGCTCTGGACGGCCGCGATCGGGTGCACGGCGTGCGCGCGCCGGATCGTCGCGGCGGACGCCTCCGACAGGCCGACGTGCCGGGCCTTGCCCGCCCGCACCACGTCCGCGAGCGCACCGACGGTCTCCTCGATCGGCACCTGAGGGTCGACCCGGTGCAGGTAGTAGAGGTCGACGTGGTCCCAGCCCAGCCGCTGCAGGCTCGCGTCGATCGCCTGGTGCACGTGCTCGGGCCGACCGTCCACCTCGCGCCCGGCCACGCCCAGGCCGACCTTCGTGGCCAGCACCACCCGGTCCCGGTGGGGCGCGAGCAGCGGACCGAGCAGGCGCTCGTTCTCTCCGTCCGCATACACGTCGGCGGTGTCGAAGAACGTCACCCCGAGGTCGAGGCCGCGCAGCACGGTCGCCACCGACTCCTCGCGGTCGGCCGTGCCGTACGCACCGGTCAGCGACATGCCGCCGAGACCGACGGGCGACACGGAGAGCGGACCGAGAGCGCGGCTCATGACAGCTCCTTGGCGAAGCACAGGCTGAGCTCGTCGCCGACGTACTCACCGAATGCCGGAGCTGCCTGCCAGCCCTCCCGCTCGTACAGGGCGACGGCCTCCGGCTGACGCGTCCCGGTCTGCAGCACGAGGGTCCGCACCCCGGCCGCCGACGCCCGGTCGCCGAGTGCGCCGAGCAGGCGGGCTGCGAGGCCGACGCGGCGGTGCGATGCGGCGACGAACACGCGCTTGACCTCGTAGAACCCGTGCGCACGGCGCAGTGCAGCCGTAGCGACCGGGCGTTCGCCGTCGTACGCGACGAACGTCACCAGCACGGAGGCGGGCTCGACCGGCACGCGCGGCCCGCGCAGTGCTCTCAGGTCGGCGTAGCGGGCGCCCAGCTCCTCGTCCATCAGGTCGCGCAGCCGCCCCGCGTGCGGGTGTGTCCACGGCACTGCGGTGATCGTGATCGTGGCTGTGCTCATCGCAGCTCGAACCCCTGCGCCTCGAGCGCCGAGCGGAGCTGGTCACGACCGTTGAGCGCCTCCGGGCCCGACAACCGGGCGAGCAGCCGCTCGACCCAGGAGTGCGACAGCCCCTCGGCGGCGTAGAAGTCTCCGATGCGCTCCTCGTAGCCGGCGACGGCGTCCGCGTGCTCCGCGTCGTCGTAGACCTCGTGGTGCAGCACGGCCGACTGGGGCAGACGTGGCTTCACCCGCGTGTTCTCGGACAGGTCGGGCCGCCCGACGACGAGCCCGAAGGCGGCGAAGACGTGACGCGGCAGGTGCAGCAGGTCGGCGACCTCGGCCGGACTGTTGCGTAGCGCTCCGATGTACACGGTGCCCAGCCCCAGCGACTCGGCCGCGAGCGCCGCGTTCTGTGCGGCCAGGGCGGCGTCGACGAAACCGACGACCGCCGTCTCGAGGAAGTCGGCGCCCTCGGTAGGCGCGTCGTGCGCCGCGGCGATGGCGTGGGCGCGGCCGAGGTCGACCAGCCAGACGAGCAGCAGCGGCGCCTGGCTGATGTGCGCCTGGTTGCCTGCGAGCGCGGCCAGAGCCGCGCGGCGCTCCTCGTCGCGGACCGCGACGACGCTCCACAGCTGGAGGTTCGAGCTGGTCGCGGCGGACTGCGCGGCGGCGACGACGGCGGCGAGCTCGGCGTCCGAGACGTCGTCGGGCAGATAGCGCCGCACCGAGCGGTGCGCGAGCTGGAGCTCGATGACGTCGCTGCTGGCGACGTCGGCCGGAGCGATCCCGCCGTAGCGGGCCTCGAGGGTGGACGGGACGAGGACGACGGACATGGTTCCCCTGGTGAGCTGGTCAGCGCTGTGTCGACGGGCGGCGGGAGCGTCTGCGGCGACGGGACGGAAGTCAACGGTCGACGGCAGACGTCTCACATCTCGGTCTGCGGGCGCCCTGTCCAGTTCGTGAGACGTCCCGGCAGACCGTTGACGACGACCGACCGGGTCCCTACTTTCACGGCCGGTCTCGAGCTCCGGCGACAAACCCTGGTTGGTCGGACAGCAACCCTTCCCGTGACGGGGTGCTCCAGGTGACGACCCGGCACGGCACCCGCCGTGCAAGCACAGATGACGAAGCGAGGTACGACCGATGCGCGCCTACCGCCGGGGCCCACGATGAACCGCTACGTGCTCGCCCGTCTCGGGCAGGCGCTCCTGGTGCTCTGGGCGGCCTACACGGTCTCGTTCGTCGTGCTCTACGCGCTGCCCGGTGACCCCGTCTCGCTGATGTACGGGAGCGACTCCTCGGACGTCACCCCGGCGCAGCTCGACGCGCTGCGAGCGCAGTACGGGCTCGACCAGCCCCTGCCGGCGCAGTACGTCACGCACCTGGGCGCCGCCCTGCACGGAGACCTCGGCTCGTCGGTCGTCCTGCACCGCCCCGTCGCCGCCCTGATCGCCGACGCCGTCCCGTCGACCGCGTCCATCGCCGCCGCCGCGTTCCTGCTCGCGCTCGTGGTGGGCGGTGGGCTGGCCGTCGTCGCCACCCTCGCCCGTTCGCGCGGACTGTCCAACGCCCTCCTCGGTCTGCCGCCGCTCGGCGTCGCGATCCCGTCCTTCTGGTTCGGCCTGATGCTCGTGCAGTGGTTCTCGTTCGCCCACCCGATCTTCCCGGCCGTCGGCAACAAGGGCTTCTCCTCGATCGTGCTCCCGGCGGTGACGCTGGCCGTGCCGACGGCCGCGATCATCGCGCAGATGCTGTCCCGGAGCCTCCAGCACAGCCTGCGGCAGCCGTACGTGGACACCGCACGCGCGAAGGGCGCGGGCCCGGTGCGTGTCCACTTCCGGCACGCGCTGCGCAACGCCTCGCTCCCCGCCCTCACGGTGATCGGCCTGGTCATCGGCGAGCTCCTCGCCGGGGCCGTGGTCACCGAGACCGTGTTCTCCCGCCCGGGGATCGGCCGACTCACCGCGACCTCGGTCAGCGCGCAGGACATCCCGGTGGTGCAGGGGATCGTGCTGTTCGCCGCCGCGGTGTTCGTCCTGGTCAACCTGGCGGTGGATCTGCTCTACCCGTTGCTCGACCCCCGGATCGTGCGCCACCCACGGGCGGCCAAGGTCGCCCCTGGGGCCCAGGCCGCTCCCGCGCTCGAGCCCGCGACGGCGGGGGTGTGACATGACCGACCTCCTCGACGACCCGACGGTCGACGACTTCGCCACCACCTCCAAGGACCGCCTCGCCGACGCCCTGCGCGACCGGCAGGACGCCCAGGCCCGCGGCCGGTTCGCCTGGCTCCGTGACCTCCTGCGCACGCCCGGGCTGCTGATCGCGGCGGCCTGGATCGCCGTGGTGCTCCTCGCCGCCTTCGCGCCGAGCCTCCTCGCGCCCGGCGACCCCCTCGTCGGCGTTCCCGCGGACAAGCTGCAGGGTCCGTCGTCGGCCCACTGGTTCGGCACGGACCAGCTCGGACGCGACCTGTACACGCGGGTGGTGCACGGCACGCACCTGACCCTCGAGGCTGCCCTCGTGGCGGTCGGGGTCGGCCTGCTCGTCGGCGCGGTCGTCGGCCTCCTGGCCGGTTTCGTCGGGGGGGTGTTCGACGACGTCGTCATGCGGATCGTCGACGTGCTGCTCTCCATCCCGGCCCTGCTGCTCTCGCTCGCCCTGATCACCGCGCTCGGGTTCGGGACCGTCAAGGTGGCCGTCGCCGTCGGCCTGGCCAGCGTGGCGACCGTCTCGCGGATCATGCGGTCCGAGGTCCTGCGCGTGCGGTCGTCGGTGTACGTCGAGGCAGCGCACGCCGGAGGCAGCCGCTGGTGGTCCGTGCTGTTCCAGCACGTGCTGCCCAACGCGTCCGGTCCTGTCGTCGTCCTGGCAGCGCTGCAGCTCGGCACCGCCATCCTCGCGGTGTCCGCACTGAGCTTCCTCGGGTTCGGCGCTCCACCGCCCGCGCCCGAGTGGGGAGCCCTCGTCTCGGGCGGGCGCGACTACCTGCGCACGTCCTGGTGGCTCACCACGCTGCCAGGTCTGACGATCGCGCTCACGGTGCTGGCGGCCGGCCGCATCTCCCGGGCGATCGACCGGCAGGAGGGGAACGTCCTGTGAGCGAGCGCCTGCTGACCGTCACCGACCTCGAGGTCGCGTACCGGACCCGACGAGGCACCGTTCGCGCCGTCCGGGACGTCTCCCTGCACGTCGACGCCGGCGAGACCGTCGCGGTCGTCGGCGAGTCGGGTTCCGGCAAGTCGACCACCGCCGCGGCGGTGGTCCGGCTGCTCGCACCGGCCGCGGTCGTCGACCACGGCAGCATCGACCTCCTCGGCCATGACGTCGTCAACGCCTCCCAGCGGGCGCTGCGGAACGTCCGCGGCATCCTGGTCGGACTCGTCCCGCAGGACCCGACCGTGTCCCTCAACCCCGTGACGCGGATCGGCGAGCAGGTTGCGGAGGTCCTGCGCATCCACGGTCTCGCCGACCGCAAGAACGCCGACCTCGAGGCCGTCGAGGCGCTCCGGCGCGCGGGGCTGTCCGATCCGGAGGTCCGCGCCCGCCAGTACCCGCACGAGCTCTCGGGCGGTATGCGCCAGCGCGTGCTCATCGCCATCGCGCTCGCCGCGAAGCCGCGCCTGCTCGTGGCCGACGAGCCCACGAGCGCACTCGACGTCACGGTGCAGCGCCAGATCCTCGACCATCTCGAGCAGCTGACCACGGGAGCAGGTACCGGCGTGCTGCTCATCACGCACGACCTGGGCGTGGCCGCCGACCGTGCGGACCGCATCGTCGTGATGTCCCAGGGACGGGTCGTCGAGCAGGGCACTCCCGACGAGGTGCTCGGCTCGCCGAGCGACCCGTACACGCGCGAGCTGCTGGCCGCGGCGCCCAGCCTGCGCGGAGCCCGCGTCATCGCCGCGCCCGTGCCCCCGTCCGCCGTCCCGGTCCTCGAGGTGCGGAGGCTGACCAAGGACTTCACGCTCCCCCGCTCCGCCGGGGGCGGGACGCTCCGGGCGGTCGACGACGTCTCGTTCGTCCTGCCGAAGGGTCGCACCCTCGCGCTCGTCGGCGAGTCCGGGTCGGGCAAGTCGACCACCGCCCGGCTCGCGCTGCGGCTCGCGGAGCCGACGTCTGGGTCGGTGCTGGTCGACGGCGTCGACGTCACCCACACCCACGGAGCCGCGCTCCGGCTGCTGCGTCGCCGGATGCAGGTGGTCTACCAGAACCCCTATGCCTCGCTCGACCCGCGCTTCTCCGTCCAGCGGATCATCACCGAGCCTCTGAACGCGTTCGGGGTCGGGTCGCGGACCGAGCGCGCCGCCCGGGCCGCCGAGCTGCTGGACGTCGTCGCGCTGCCCCGCACGGTCCTCCTGCGCCGACCTGCCGAGCTCTCGGGCGGGCAGCGACAGCGCGTCGCGATCGCCCGCGCCCTCGCGCTGAAGCCCGAGCTGGTCGTCCTGGACGAGCCCGTGTCCGCGCTGGACGTCTCGGTCCAGGCGCAGATCCTCGACCTGCTGGCCCAGCTCCAGGCGGAGCTCGGGCTGTCCTACCTGTTCATCTCGCACGACCTCGCCGTGGTGCGTCAGGTGGCCCACGAGGTCGCCGTCCTGCAGCGCGGCCGCATCGTCGAGCAGGGCCCGGTCGAGGGTGTGTTCGCACGACCCGCCGACCCGTACACCGCCGAACTGCTGTCGGCCATCCCCGGCGGCCGTGTGCGCGTCGGCCAAGGGGGTGCGTCGTGACCTCGTGTCGACGCGACTGAGCCCCGCGCGCCCTCACCCACCCTCAGCAAGGAGCACCAGATCATGTCCGTCCGACGACCCTCGCGCCGTCACGCCGTCCTCCTGGCCGGCATCGCCACCACCGCCCTGCTGCTCGCCGCCTGCTCGTCGGGCTCGGACGCGGCCAGCGACGGGAGCTCGTCGAGCGCCTCGCAGGCCGCCGACACGCCGGTCGACGGCGGCGACCTCACGTTCGCCATCGGGAACGACCCGATCTCGCTGAACCCGTCCGGCATCGGCTCCGGCAACGACACCCTGTACGTGACCCGCCAGATCGTCGACTCCCTGCTCTGGCAGGACCCCGCCGACGGCTCGCTGAAGCCCTGGCTCGCCACGACGTGGGAGGCGAACGCCGACGCGACCGAGTTCACCTTCACGCTGCGCGACGGCGTGACGTTCTCCGACGGCACGCCGTTCACCGCAGACTCCGTGAAGAAGACCTTCGACGACGCGGTCGCGGCGGGTGCCAAGAGCTCCGCGGCACCGAACTTCACCGGCTACGTGGGCACGACCGCCGTCGGCCCGTTGACGGTGAAGGTCGCCTTCAAGGCGCCGAACGCGGCGTTCCCGCAGGCGACGTCCGCGGTCGCCCTCGGGATCGTCGCCGACTCCACGCTCGCGATCCCGTTCGACGACCGCGCCAGCGGCACGGGTGTCGTCGGCACCGGGCCCTTCACGCTCGACCACTACACGAAGGACACGGAGACCGTGCTGAAGGCCCGGCCCGAGTACGCCTGGGGCCCCGACGGCCGCACGAACACCGGCAACGCCCACCTCGACTCCGTCACGTTCCAGGTGATCCCCGAGGCGGGCGTGCGCACGGGAGCGCTGACCTCCGACCAGGTGAACGTGATCGGCGGCGTGCAGCCGACCGACATCGCGACCCTGAAGGACTCCGGATTCGACCTCGTGAGCCGGGCCAACCCCGGCATCACGTTCGGCCTCACGTTCAACGAGGCCGGCGCACTCGGTTCGGACCCGGCGGTCCGCGAGGCCATCGCGCTCACCGTCAACCCGACCGAGGTCCGCGACACGGCCCTCAACGACGGCTTCGCGGTCGCCGAAGGGCCGCTGGCGAGCACGACGCCGGGCGTCGCCGACGTCAGCAAGGACATCGTGACCGACCCGAAGAAGGCGGCGTCGGTCCTCGAGAAGGCCGGCTGGGCCAAGGGATCGGACGGCATCTACGCCAAGGACGGCAAGCCGCTGGCCCCAGTCCTGGTCTGGATCACGAACTTCTCCCCGAACCAGACCTCGGTCGAGCTCATCCAGCAGGAGCTCAAGGCCAACGGCATCGACGCGCAGCTCTGGAGCGGCACGGTGCCGGACTTCCAGGCGAAGCTGAAGGACGGCTCGTTCGACCTGGTGTGGGGCAACCTCAGCCGGGCCGACGGTGACGTCCTGCGCACGCAGTACTCGACGGCGGCGACGAACTTCTACAAGATCGCCGACCCCGACCTCGAGACCCTCCTGCAGAAGCAGCTGACCATCGGCGACGCGACGGAACGCAACGCCGTCCTCGCGGACGCGCAGGAGCGACTGGTCACGCAGCACCACGTGGTCCCGGTGCACGAGCTGACCACGTTCCTCGGCCTGAACAGCGACGTGCACGACGTGCAGCTGGGTGCGGACTCGCGCCTCGACCAGCTGACGCAGGCGTGGATCGGTAGCTGACACCGCACGAAGGGGCGGGCCGCAGCGTCGGCCCGCCCCTTCGTCGTTCGCGGAGAACTCCCGATCTCGGCAACGTCCGCACTCGTGGGGGCAGTAACCCCACCGAGTGCGGACGTTGCGGGGACGAAGCGCGGGCTAGCGGCGCTTGCGGACCAGGACCAGGTCGTCGCGGTGGACGAGCTCCCGGTCGTAGCCGGGGCCGAGCTCGGCGCGCAGGTCCTGCGTCGAGCGGCCGAGCAGCCCGGGCACCTCGCTCGCGTCGTAGGCCACGAGCCCGCGGCCGATCAGCGCGCCGTCCGGGCCGACGAGCTCGACGGGGTCGCCCTCCTCGAAGGCCCCCTCGAACCCGGTCACACCCGCAGGCAGGAGCGAGGTCCCCCGCTCGACGACGGCACGCACGGCACCGGCGTCGAGCACGAGCCGACCGCGGGTGTGCGCGGCGTGCGCGAGCCAGAGCCTGCGGATCGACGTGCGCCGACCGGTCGCGGTGAACCAGGTGCCGACGTCCTCGCCGGCGAGCGCCTGCGCGGCCTGGGCCGCAGACGTCAGGATCACCGGGACGCCCGACTGGGTCGCGATCGCCACCGACTCCAGCTTGGTCACCATGCCGCCCGTGCCCACGGCGCTCCCCCGCGAGGCCACGTCGATCCCCTCGAGGTCCTCCGCGACGACCACCGAGGCGATGCGCCGGGAGCCGTCCCGCGAGGGCGGTCCCGTGTAGAGCGAGTCGACGTCGCTGAGCAGCATGAGCGCGTCGGCGTGCACGAGGTGCGAGACGAGGGCGGCCAGGCGGTCGTTGTCGCCGAACCGGATCTCGTCGGTGGCGACGGCGTCGTTCTCGTTGATCACCGGCACGATGCCGAGGTCGAGCAGGCGCGTCAGGGCCCGGTGCGCGTTGCGGTAGTGCACGCGTCGGACCGTGTCGTCCGCGGTCAGCAGCACCTGCCCGACCTGCAGCCCGTGCCGCGCGAACGCCGCCGTGTAGTGCGCGACGAGGAGCCCCTGGCCCACCGAGGCGGCGGCCTGCTGGGTCGCCAGGTCCTTCGGACGAGCCGCCAGGCCGAGGGGCCCGATCCCGGCCGCGATGGCCCCGGACGACACCAGCACGACCTGGCCCCCGGCCGCGCGCCGCGCCGCGAGCACGTCGACCAGCGCGTTCAGACGCTCCGGCGCGAGCCGACCGTCGGGGGTCGTCAGGGACGAGGAGCCGATCTTCACGACGACGCGAGACGCGGTGACCAGCTGCTGGCGGTCCTGCAGGGCGTCGACGGTCACGACCGGCATTCTGCCGCGCGAACAGGGCAGATCCCGGTTGATATCCGCGAGCCGGACGTCACTCGGAGGCCGCGTCCGTCCACACGCCGGCCTCGCGCTCGGTCCAGAGCTCCTCGCGCGCCTCCGTCTTGGCGTCCATGCGCTCCTTGTACTCCTGACGCTTCTCACCACGCGTCGGACGCGACCGGTCCTCGATGCGCAGGTCGACGCCGCGAGGGCCGCCCAGGAACTCGGCGCCGGTCATGAGCGTCGGCTCCCAGTCGAAGACGACCGCATTGTGCTCGGGGCCGATCCGCACCTCGTCGCCGGGCACGGCTCCGGTCTTGAAGAGCTGCTCCTCGACGCCGAGGCGCGCGAGCCGGTCGGCGAGGTAGCCGACGGCCTCGTCGTTCGAGAAGTCCGTCTGGCGGACCCAGCGCTCAGGCTTGTCGCCACGGATCCAGAAGTAGACGCCCTGGCCCTCGACCTCGCGCCGCGTGACCGTGAACCCCGCATCGTCGACGGCCTTGGGACGCAGGACGACCCGCGTGTTCTCGGGCACAGGTGCGTCTCGACGAGCTTTGTCGACGATCTCTCCGAGCGCGAACGTGAGCGGTCGCAGACCTTCGTGGCTGGCTGTCGACACCTCGAACACGCGCAGCCCACGGGCCTCGAGCTCGGGCTTGACCAGCTCGGCCAGGTCGCGCGCCTCGGGCACGTCGATCTTGTTGAGCACGACGATCTGCGGTCGCTCGGTGATCGGCACCCGACCACCCTCGATGCTCAGGTCGCCCGCGTACGTCGCGAGCTCGGCCTCGATGACGTCGAGGTCCGAGATCGGGTCGCGGTCCGGCTCGAGGGTCGCGCAGTCGAGAACGTGCACGATGACCGCGCAGCGCTCGATGTGGCGCAGGAACTCCAGGCCCAGGCCGCGGCCCTCGGACGCGCCCGGGATGAGCCCGGGGACGTCGGCGACGGTGTACCGGGCGGTGCCGGCCTGGACGACGCCGAGGTTGGGCACCAGCGTCGTGAACGGGTAGTCGGCGATCTTCGGACGGGCCGCCGAGATGGCGGCCACGAGGCTCGACTTGCCGGCGCTCGGGTAGCCGACGAGGGCGACGTCCGCGATCGTCTTGAGCTCGAGCACGACGTCGTGCGCCTCGCCGGGCTCCCCCAGCAGCGCGAAGCCGGGGGCCTTGCGGCGGGCCGACGCCAGGGCCGCGTTGCCCAGGCCACCGCGGCCGCCGGGGGCTGCGACGTACTGGGCACCCACGCCGACGAGGTCTGCCAGCACGTTGCCCTCGACGTCCTTGACCACCGTGCCGTCCGGGACACCGAGCACGAGGTCGCCGCCCGTCGAGCCCGAGCGGTGGTCGCCCATGCCCTGGGTGCCCGACGGGGCGTGCCGGTGCGGCAGGTGGTGGTAGTCGAGCAACGTCGTGACCTGCGGGTCGACCTCGATGATCACCGATCCACCATTGCCGCCGTTGCCCCCGTCGGGGCCCGCGAGCGGCTTGAACTTCTCCCGGTGGATGGACGCACAACCGTGCCCACCGTCACCGCCGGTCGCGTGCAGCACGACCCGGTCGACGAATGTCACCACGGCTGAACCTCTCTTCTTGCTCTCGTTCGATACTCACACGCGAAAGGGGCGCACCGCACCGGTGCGCCCCTCCACGAATACCTGACGCGGACCGATGCCGCGCGTCACAACACTCAGACCTCAGCAGCCACCACGACGTCGATGACCTTGCGCCCACGGCGCGTGCCGAACGTGACGGCACCGGGGGCGAGCGCGAACAGCGTGTCGTCGCCGCCACGGCCGACGTTCACGCCGGGGTGGAAGTGCGTGCCGCGCTGGCGGACGATGATCTCGCCGGCCTTGACGACCTGGCCACCGAACCGCTTGACGCCGAGGCGCTGGGCGTTCGAGTCGCGACCGTTGCGCGAGGAGCTCGCGCCCTTCTTGTGTGCCATGACATTCCTGCTTTCGTGCTCAGAGTGTGGGGGTCCGCAGCCATCGGCCGCGGCGCGAGATCAGGAGATGCCGGTGACCTTGAGGCGGGTCAGCTTCTGGCGGTGACCCTGGCGCTTGCGGTAGCCGGTCTTGTTCTTGTACTTGAGGATGTCGATCTTGGGACCCTTCTCGTCCCGCACGACCTCCGCCGTGACCTTCACCTTGGCCAGCGCCGAGGCGTCGGTGGTGACCGTCGCACCGTCGACGAGCAGCAGGGCGGGCAGCTCGATGGTCGCGCCGGCCTGCGCGGAGAGGCGGTCGACGACGACGACGTCGCCGACAGCGACCTTCTCCTGGCGGCCGCCAGCCTTCACGATCGCGTACACCACGTTGCTGCTCATCTCTGCTCGTCGAACTGCGAATGTCGTAGAACTTGCTCGTACCTGCCCCCAGCGCCCGCGCACATCCCGCACCACCGGTCTGCGCCGGTCCCGTGGGGGGTTCGCGTCGACGCCGATCCTCAGGATCAGGCGGCACACATGATCAGCGCGCACACGACGCGCCGACGTTCAAGAGTACGGACCACACGGCTGCGGGTCAAACCTGGACGGCTCCCCCGGCGGCGACGTGACACAACGCACGCCGCCCCGGGGGGTCGGGCTCAGTGCTGGTCGTACTCGTGCTCGGTCTCGCTCGCGGACTCGTCGGCCGGCTGGGGCTCGTCGACCGGCTCGTCGACGGGCTCGTCGGCGGACTCCGTGTGGGACTGGTCTACAGACTCGTCCCCAGCCTCGTCGTCGGACTCGAACACGTCGGCCGGGACCGGGGTCAGCTCCAGCTCCTCGACCTCGCCGTCGGCCGGCTCGTCGGTCGTCGTGGTGCCGGCACCGGGGTGCGAGACCGCGAGCTCCGCGAAGACGTCCAGCGCAGCCGCCGGGCTGGCCTGCTCGGTCTCCACCTCGGTGACCTCGTGCGCGGGCGCCTCCTGGTCGAGGACCACGGCAGCAGCGTGCTCGTGCTCGTGCTCGTGCGCGTGCGCCGCTGCCGCCGCGATGGTCGCGAGGGTCGCCTTGACGGCCTCACGGGCCTCCGGCAGGACGGGAACGCCGACGTGCGGCAGGTGCAGGATCGGTTCCTTGGCCGTCCCACCACGCTTGCGGCGGGACCGCGGGGCGGCGCCGTCACCGTTCGACGGCGGGAGCTGCTCGCCGGCGTCGGGGCGCTGGTTGGCCTTCTCGATCGGCTCGTCGTGCACGATGAAGCCGCGGCCGTGGCAGTGCTCGCACGTCTCGCTGAACGCCTCGACCAGGCCCTGGCCGACCCGCTTGCGCGTCATCTGCACCAGACCCAGGGACGTGACCTCCGCGACCTGGTGCTTGGTGCGGTCGCGACCCAGGCACTCGACGAGTCGGCGCAGCACGAGGTCGCGGTTCGACTCGAGCACCATGTCGATGAAGTCGATGACGATGATCCCGCCGATGTCACGCAGCCGGAGCTGACGGACGATCTCCTCGGCGGCCTCGAGGTTGTTGCGCGTCACGGTCTCCTCGAGCGTGCCGCCGGAACCGGTGAACTTGCCGGTGTTGACGTCGACGACGGTCATCGCCTCGGTGCGGTCGATCACCAGCGAGCCGCCCGAGGGCAGCCAGACCTTGCGGTCCATGCCCTTGGCCAGCTGCTCGTCGATGCGGTGCACGGAGAACACGTCCGTCTGCGAGGTCCAGCGTTCGACCTTCTGCGCGAGGTCCGGTGCCAGCTCGTCGATGTACGACGAGATCGTCGACCACGCCTCGGCACCCTCGACGACGAGCTTCGAGAAGTCGTCGTTGAAGATGTCCCGGACCACGCGGATGGCCATGTCCGGCTCGCCCTGCAGCAGTGCGGGCGCGGACGCGGTCTTCGACTTCTTCTCGATCGCCTCCCACTGGCCCTGCAGGCGGGCGATGTCGGCGCGCAGCTCGTCCTCCGAGGCGCCCTCGGCGGCGGTGCGCACGATGACGCCGGCCGCCTCGGGGACGATCTCACGCAGGATCCGCTTGAGGCGGTTGCGCTCGGTGTCCGGGAGCTTGCGGCTGATGCCGGTCATGCCGCCACCGGGGACGTAGACCAGGTACCGGCCGGCGAGCGTGACCTGCGAGGTCAGCCGGGCACCCTTGTGCCCGATCGGGTCCTTGGTGACCTGGACGAGCACCGGGTCGCCGGACTTCAGCGCCTGCTCGATCCGGCGCGCGGAGCCGCCCTCGAGGCCCGTGGCGTCCCAGTTGACCTCGCCCGCGTACAGCACGGCGTTGCGGCCCTTGCCGACGTCGACGAAGGCCGCCTCCATGCTGGGCAGCACGTTCTGCACGCGACCGAGGTAGACGTTGCCGACCATCGACGTCTGCGCCTGGTTGGACACGTAGTGCTCGACCAGCACGCCGTCCTCGAGCACCGCGATCTGCGTCCGCGCGTTCTTCTCGCGGACGATCATCGTGCGTTCGACCGACTCACGGCGGGCCAGGAACTCGGACTCGGTGATGATCTGCCGACGACGACCGGCGTCCCGACCGTCCCGGCGGCGCTGGCGCTTGGCCTCCAGACGCGTCGAGCCACGCAGCGCGGTGACCTCGTCGCTGGGCGCCCGGGTGCGAGCCGCGCGCGGCTCGCCGCCGTCGCCCGAACCACCGGAGGAGCCGCGACGACGACGGCGCCGACGACGGCTCGTCCCGCCCTCGTCGGCGCCGGACTCGTCCGAGTCGGCCTCGTCGGAGCCGTCGGCGTCGTCCGCCGCGGCGTGCTCGTCGGTGTCGTCCTCGTCCTCGTCGGACGCGCCCGGACCGGCCGGCGAGTCGGAACGGCTTCGACGGCCACGACCGCCCCGGCGACGACGACGGCGCGGCGCACCGGTACCCGTCCCGCCGCCTTCGGCACCCTCGTCGTCCTCGTCGTCGTCCTGGTCCTCGACGTTCTCGTCCGCACCCTCGTCAGACTGTGCGAGGTCCTGCGCGAGGTCACGTGCGAACGCGGCCTCCAGGTCTTCGGCAACCGCATCCAGGGAGTCGTCGGAACCCGCAGCGGTGCCGCTGCGACCCCGCCGGCCCCGTCGACGAGAGCCGCGCGACGCCGATGACGTCCCGGTCTCCGTCGCGACGACGTCGGCCTCGACCTCGACGTCGACCTCGACGTCCTGGACGGCCTCGACGACGGCCTCCGGCTCGACCCGGTGCGCGGCCTCGGAGATCTCCTCGGGCGATCCGGTGCCGGCCTGCGCACGACGGCGCCGCGGGCGGGTCGCGCTCGGTTCCGGAGCCTGGAAGAGCAGCGCGGTGGTCGCGAGCCGCGGACCGGTCGTCGTCGTGCTGGTGGTGCTGGACGCGGGTGCGGCAGGTGCGGCAGGTGCGCTCGATGCGAACTCGGCCAGGACGTCGATCGTCGGCGTCGACTTCGGTTCCTCGGCGACCTCGGGCTCGACGTCCTCCGGGGTCTCGACGACGTCCGAGGGCTCGGTCTCGGCGACGTCCGAGGGCTCGGTCTCGGCGATGGGCTCCGGCGTCGCGACGGGGCGCGCGCTGGCGCGGCGACGACGCGGCGCCTTGGCAGGCGGTGCGTCGTCGGGGGTCGTGGCGTCCGCGGGCAGGACGGCCGGCGCCTCGACAGGCTCAGCCGGGACAGCGGAGCCCTCGGCGGCGGTCGTCTCGGTGGTCGTCTCGACGGCCTGCTCCGAGGTCACCGGAACGACGGTTCGGGTCACGCGGCGGGACTTCTTGACGGGTGCCGCGGGCGCAGCGACCTCGGCCGGCTCGATTGCGACCGGCGCCGCCACGGGCTCGGGCTGCGGGGTCGGCAGCGTCGTGATGGCCTCGGCCGGTGCATCGTTGCTCGGCGCGGCGGTGACACGGGTGGCACGGCGGCGACGCGGGGGGGACGGTGGCGCTCCGGCCCCGGCGTCCGTCGTTGCTGCTGCGTCCTGCTGGGTACGGGTGGATTCGTCGGTCACGCGAAGTGCTCCTGGGTACCGAGCATCGCCACCCACACATCAGGCGGTACTCGGCAGGTCGGTCGTCGCACGCGTTCTGCGCGGCGACGGAAAGTCGGCGGTCGTGGCTGCTGCACCGAGTCGGCGCCATCGCCTGCGAGGCCTGGCCGGCGTCCCGATCTGGGGCGTCCGACTGGCAGGGCGGCGGCTGGCGCGCACGACAAGCTGATGCTGCGAGCTCAAGGGTCCCGTGACGGTGTGGTCGCCCAGGGAGCCGCGGCCAGTATCGCACAGCGACCGGTCGTCGCGTGCTGCCACTCCGAACTGCACCACGCCGAGCTGCACCGCGCCGACGCAACCGCCCTGCCGCTCGTGCGGAGCCTGGCTCCGGAGCTCCGAGTCCCCTCTGGCCTACCGAATGTGACACGGCGTCCGCATGTGCCGAAGGTCCCTGTACTCAGACGGCCCGGCTAGAGGCAGGATGGGGAGGACCGTTGCAGACACCCGACGGAGGCATCCCGTGGACCCGCTCGACCTGGCCCGCCTACAGTTCGGCGCCACGACCGTCTACCACTTCATCTTCGTGCCGCTCACGATCGGGCTTGCACCGCTGGTCGCGATCATGCAGACCATCTGGGTGGTCACGGGCAACGAGCGCTGGCTGCGGCTGACCAAGTTCTTCGGCAAGCTCCTCCTGATCAACTTCGCGATCGGTGTGGCGACCGGCATCGTGCAGGAGTTCCAGTTCGGCATGAACTGGTCGGAGTACTCGCGGTTCGTCGGGGACGTCTTCGGGGCGCCCCTGGCCATGGAGGCACTCGCCGCGTTCTTCGTCGAGTCCACGTTCCTCGGGCTGTGGATCTTCGGGTGGGACAAGCTCCCCAAGAAGATCCACCTGGCCACCATCTGGGCCGTCGCGCTGTCCACCAACCTGTCGGCGTTCTTCATCCTCGCGGCCAACTCCTGGATGCAGCACCCGGTCGGCGCCGTCTGGAACGAGGCGACCGGCCGCGCCGAGATGAACGACATCGGCGCCGTGCTCACCAACTCGACGCTGTGGGCGGCGTTCCCGCACACCATCACGGCGGCCTTCCTCACGGCGGGCACCTTCGTCGCCGGGATCGCGGCGTGGTGGATGGTGCGTCTGGTGCGCGCCGGGCAGGTCGACAAGGCACGCGACGTCTACCGCCCCGCCGTCGTCCTGGGCGTCGTCGTCATGTTCCTCGCGGGAGTCGGGGTCGCGCTGAGCGGCGACCAGCAGGCCAAGCTGATGTTCCAGCAGCAGCCGATGAAGATGTCGTCGGCCGAGGCCCTGTGCGAGACCGTGGACGGTGCGTCGTTCTCGCTGCTGGCCATCGGTGACCTCAGCAACTCGTGCGAGGGCGTCAACCACATCATCGAGATTCCCGGGCTCACGTCGTTCCTGGCCAGCGGGGACTGGAGTGCCCCGCTCCCCGGCGTGCAGGACCTGCAGAAGCAGTACGAGGAGAAGTACGGGTTCACCGACGACGCAGGCAACCCGATCTCCTACCAGCCCAACCTCGCGATCACGTACTGGTCGTTCCGCCTGATGATCGGCTTCGGCCTCGGTTCGGCGGCGCTCGCGGTCTTCGCGTTCTGGGTGACCCGTCGTGGGCGGGTCAGCGGGAGCCCGTGGATCGGCCGGTTGGCGATCGTCGCGCTCGCGACCCCGTTCCTGGCGTCGTCCTTCGGCTGGGTCTTCACCGAGATGGGCCGCCAACCCTGGGTGGTCGCGCCCAACCCGTCAGGGGTCGACGGCGTCTGGCTGTTGACGCAGCACGGGGTGTCCACGGTCGTCAGCGCGGGAACCGTGGCCACGTCGCTGATCGCGTTCACGCTCCTCTACGGCGTGCTCGCGGTGTTCTGGTACCGCCTGATGCACCGCTACACCATCGAGGGCGTCGCGGACTCCGAGCGCGACCACAGCCCCGACAACCCCGACAACCACATCGACCCGGATGCTGCTGAGCGTCCGCTGTCGTTCGCCTACTGAGAGGAACCCGGCCATGGATCTGAACGTCGTCTGGTTCCTGCTGATCGCGGTCCTGTGGACCGGCTACCTCGTGCTCGAGGGCTTCGACTTCGGCGTCGGGATACTGCTCGGGCTCATGGCGCGCGGGGACCGTGCCGCCCGTGACCGCGACCGCCGCGTCATGATCAACACCATCGGCCCCACCTGGGACGGCAACGAGGTCTGGCTGCTCACCGCCGGCGGCGCCACGTTCGCGGCGTTCCCGGAGTGGTACGCCACGATGTTCAGCGGCTTCTACCTGCCGCTGCTGCTCATCCTGCTGGCGTTGATCGTGCGGGTCGTGGCCTTCGAGTGGCGCGGGAAGATCAACGACGACCGGTGGCGCTCGCTCGCCGACGGCGCGCTGATGGTCGGGTCCTGGGTTCCCTCGCTGCTGTGGGGCGTCGCGTTCGCCAATCTCGTGCGCGGGGTCGAGCTCGACGCGGACCACCAGTACGTCGGCGGGTTCTGGACCCTGCTCAACCCGTTCGCGCTGCTCGGCGGGGCCACCACCCTGCTCCTCTTC
The DNA here is from genome assembly GCF_000426185.1 of Cellulomonas sp. URHD0024. Taxonomy (GTDB): domain Bacteria; phylum Actinomycetota; class Actinomycetes; order Actinomycetales; family Cellulomonadaceae; genus Cellulomonas. The sequence continues at coordinate 86,295 of NZ_AUEW01000013.1, read as the reverse complement.
CTGACGCACGGAGCGGTGTTCCTGGCACTGAAGTCCGACGGCGACATCCGGGAACGGGCCGGCGCGTTCGCCGCTCGGTCGTCGATCCTGACGCTGGTCGTGGCGGGCTCCTGGGCGGTGTGGGCGCAGATCGCGTACTCGGTCGCGTGGACCTGGATCGCCGTCGCGGCCGCCGCGATCTCGCTCGTCGTGGTGGTGGTGGCTGCACGCGGTCGTCGAGAAGGGCTCGCCTTCACCGCGTCCGCCGTGGCCATCGTCTCCGCCGTCGTGCTGATCTTCGGCTCGATGTACCCGGACGTCATGCCCGCGTTCGACCCGGCCAACTCCTTGACCATCGACAACGCGTCCTCGACGCACTACACACTCGTCGTCATGACCTGGGTCGCCGTGGTCCTGACGCCGATCGTCGTGCTCTACCAGGGCTGGACGTACTGGGTGTTCCGCAAGCGCATCTCGACGTCGAGCATCCCCGAGCACACGGGCCTCACGTTCGACAAGGTCGAGCAGCCCCAGCCCGCAGCCAAGGGGTGAGGCCGCTCGACCCGCGGCTGCTGCGGTACGCCCGCTCCGCTCGGGGATACGTCTTCCTCACCACCGGGTTCGGGGTCGCGACGGCGGCTCTCGTCGTCTGCCAGGCGCTGCTGCTCGCGCACGCCCTGGGAGGCGCGGTGCACGACGGTGCGACCCTGGCCTCGCTCCGGCCGACGATCGCGTGGCTCGCGGCCGTCGTCGGCGCACGGGTGCTGGTCACGAGCGGGCAGGAACGCTTCGCTCATCGCGCGGCGACGGCGACGATCGCCGAGCTGCGCGAGCAGGTGGTCGAGCACGCGGTCGCGCTCGGACCACGCTGGCTGGCGTCCGGCGAGGGTCCGGGTGTGGTCACCCTCGCGACCCGGGGGCTCGACAACCTGCAGCCGTACTTCGTCCGGTACCTCCCGCAGCTCCTGCTGGCCGCGACCGTGACGCCCGGGGTCCTGCTGGTCGTGCTCGGCCTGGACTGGATCTCCGCCGCGATCATGGTCGGCGTTCTTCCGCTCGTCCCGATCTTCATGATCCTCGTCGGCAAGCTGACCCAAGGTCGTTCGGAGCGGGGCCTGGTCACCATGCAGCGGCTGGGCGCGCAGGTGCTCGATCTGCTGGCCGGGTTGCCCACGCTGCGCGCGCACGGTCGCGAGCGTGGGCAGGGGGCTCGGGTGCGGGCGCTCGGCGACGCCCACCGCGAGGCGACCATGGGAACGCTGCGGATCGCCTTCCTGTCCGGCATGGTGCTGGAGCTGCTGACCACGCTCTCCGTCGCGCTCGTCGCGGTCGCGATCGGGCTGCGACTCGTCGCCGGAGACCTCGCGCTCACCACCGGGATCGCGGTGCTCGTCCTCGCGCCCGAGGTCTTCCTGCCGCTGCGCCAGGTGGGCGCGCAGTTCCACGCGGCGGCCGACGGAGTCGCGGCAGCCGCGCAGGCGTTCGCCGTCCTGGAGACGCCGTTGCCGCCGGCGGGCGTCGAACCGGCCCCCGACCTGCGCACCGCCACGATCACCCTCACCGCGGTCGGCGTCCGGACGTCCGGCGGATGCACGCCCGCCGGTCTCGACCTGTCGATCCACCCCGGCGCCGTCGTCGCTCTGACCGGGCCGAGCGGCGTGGGAAAGTCGACGGCCGTCGACGTCCTGCTCGGCCTCGTCCGGCCGGACGAGGGCTCCGTGACCGTGGGGGCGCTCGACCTGTCGGAGATCGACCCCGCGACCTTCTGGTCGCAGGTGTCGTGGCTCCCCCAGCGGCCCGTCCTGGAGCCGGGCACGGTCGCGTCTGTCGTCGGGAGCTCGAACGCCGCAGCGGCCGCCCTCACGGGCCTCGACGCGGTGCTGGCCAGCGTGCCGGACGGCTGGCAGACCGAGCTCGGACGCGGCGGGGCGGGCCTCAGCCTCGGCCAGCGGCAGCGGGTCGCCCTGACCAGGGCACTGGTCTCGGACGCACCGCTGGTGATCCTCGACGAGCCGACCGCGCACCTCGACGCCGCCGGCGAGAGGGTGGTCCTCGACACCATCCGGGCGCTGCGGGAGGCCGGGCGCACGGTACTGCTCGTGGCGCACCGGCCCGCGCTCGTGGCCTGTGCCGACGTCGTCGTCGAGGTCGGTGCCAGCATCGACAGAGCCGTGCCGGTATGACGCCGCCCCGGGGAACGCTGCGCCGTGCGGTCGGGCTGCTCGACGTCGACCGTCGCCGCGTCGCGCTCGCCCTGCTGCTCGGCACCCTCGCGCTCGGCTGCGCGGTCGCGCTCGCCGGAACGGCGGCCTGGCTGATCGCCCGCGCGTCGCAGATGCCACCCGTGCTGGAGCTGTCCGTCGCCACGGTCGCCGTCCGTGCGTTCGGAGTCGGTCGCGGGGTGCTGCGCTACGTCGAGCGCCTCGTGTCGCACGATGTCGCGCTGCGCGGCATGACCCGGCTGCGCACCACGCTCTACGACCGGCTCGCCGTCGGCCGGACGGAGTCGCTGCTGCGGCTGCGTCGCGGCGACCTGCTCGCCCGGGTCGGTGCCGACGTCGACGCGGTCGGTGACGTCGTCGTCCGCGGGCTGCTGCCGATCGGGGTCGCCGCCCTTCTCGGGCTGCTCACCTCCGTCGTCATGTGCCTGTTCTGGCCACCCGCCGGGCTGGCGTTGGCCGCCTGCCTGGTCCTCGCCGGCGTCGTCGCGCCGGCGCTCGCCTCTCGGGGCGCGCGGATCAGCGAGCAGCGCGCCGTGCAGGGGCACGCGGACATGACCGCTGCGGCGCTCGGGCTGCTCGACGACGCCGGGCCGCTCGCAGTGGCCGGCCGGGTTCCCACGGAGATGACCGCGCTGCGCACGGCGGACGGCCAGATAGCCGAGGCCACCGACCGCGGCGCGCCGTCGGCGGCGATCGCCGCGGGCCTGGGCCAGCTGGCGGTCGGTCTCGCGGTGCTCGCCGCCCTCGTCACGGGCATCCCGGCCGTCACTGCGGGTCGACTCGCGGCCGTCGACCTCGCGGTGATCGTGCTGACCCCGCTCGCCGCGTTCGAGGCGACCGCGCTCCTGCCCGCCGCCATGGTCCAGGTGCACCGCTCGCGCGCCGCCGCGGCGCGGGTGCTCGCACTCCTCGACGACTCAGCCGCGACGGGCGGGACCGGCGGCGCCGGCTCGATGCAGGACGATGCGCGTCGGCCGCTGCCCGACCTCGTCGCGACCGACCTCGCCTGCGCCTGGCCGGACGGCCCGACCGTCGTGGCCGGCCTCGACCTCGCCCTGCGGCCGGGGCGGTCGGTCGCGATCGTCGGCCCCTCGGGGACAGGGAAGACGACGACGCTGCTGACGCTGGCCGGCCTGCTGCCGGAACGCTCGGGCACGCTGGTGCTCGACGGAGCCGAGATCTCGCACTACGGCCGGGAGGCGGTCGCTGCCACCGTGCTGGTCGGCACCGAGGACGCGCACGTGTTCGGCACGACGGTCCTGGAGAACCTGCGCGTCGCACGCGGCGACGTGACGCGCGAGGAGGCGACCGCAGTCCTCGACCGCGTCGCCCTGGGCGCCTGGCTGGCCGGCCTGCCGCAGGGCCTGGACACCGTGCTGGGACCCGACGCACGAACCGTCTCCGGCGGCGAGCGCCGACGCCTGCTCGTCGCTCGCGTACTGCTCTCGTCGGCACCCCTGCTGCTTCTCGACGAGCCGGCCGAGCACCTCGACCCCGCCACCGCTGATGCCCTGGTCACCGACCTCCTGCGCGATCCCCGAGGAGTCGTCGTGGTGACGCACCGCCTGAGCCCCCTCGGCGCGGCGGACGACGTGCTCTGGCTCCAGGACGGGCGGGTGCAGGCCCGCGGCACCCACGCAGACCTGCGGGCAAGCGTTCCCGACTACCGTGTGGCGCTGGAGCTCGAGAGCGAGGGCGGGGGGACGGCTCGTGCGTGACGAGGTGGCGTCCGGCTCCGACCTCAGCGCCGAGGCGCTCGACGAGCTGCTCGACGCCATGGTGGCAGTGGCCGGCGAGCTCGACCTCGAGGCGGTCCTCGACCGGTTCGTGCGGGTCAGCGCACGGCTCACCGGGGCACGGTACGGCGCGATCGACGTGCGCGACTCGCACGGCCGGTCGATCACGTTCGTCCGGACCGGCGAGGCCGGCGCGCTCGCCAAGGCACTGCGGGACGGACCGCAGCGCCCCGCGGTCCTGGGTGCCCTCCCGACCGAGGGAGCACATCGACTCGTCGACCTGCGCGAGCACCCGTCGTTCGACGGCTTCCCGCACACGGGTGCACCGGCGCCGGGCTCGTTCCTGGGCGCAACCCTGCACGTCGGCTCTCGCGTGTTCGGCCACCTGTACCTCGCCGGCAAGCCGGTGCCCTTCACGGCCGCCGACGAGAAGATCGTCGCGGCGCTCGCCGGCGCCGCTGGTGCCGCGGTCGGCAACGCCCAGCTGTACGCCGAGGCCGAGCGTCGAGAGACCTGGCTGCGGGCCGAGCAGGCGATCACGACCATGCTCCTGGAGGGTGTGGACGCCGAAGACGCGCTCCGGCACATCGCGTCGACCGCCCGTGAGGTGGGCGAGGCCCAGACCGTCGCGCTCGCGCTGCCCGGGGTCGGAGGCGAGCTGATCGTCGAGCTGGCGGTCGGTCAGGACGGCGAGCGCCTGGTCGGCACGCCCATGCCGACCGGTTCGCGGGCCGACCTGGTCCTCGTGACCGGCACGGGGATGAGGATCCCGTCGCTCCAGGATGCCGAGACCGTCGCCTCGCCGGTCATGCGTGCGTTCGGGCCGGCACTGTTCGCCCCGTTCCACGCGCCCGGCCGCGGCCTCGGCGTGCTGATCCTGCTCCGCGCGACGGGTGGGCCCCAGTTCGACGACGCCGACCTGGCTACCGCCGTGTCGTTCTCCCAGCGGGCCGCGCTCGCCTACGTCCTCGCTCAGGCGAGGGCCGCCGAGGACGCGGCGGCACTCGTCGACGAACGCGAGCGGATCGCCCGGGACCTGCACGACCTCGCGATCCAGCAGCTCTTCGCCACCGGCCTGCAGCTCGAGACGGTGCGCCGCCGTGCCGCCCGCGGCGTCGACCCCGCCGAGCTGACCGACGTCGTGGACCTCGCGCTGGAGAACGTCGACGGCTCGGTCCGCGAGATCCGGCACATCGTGCACGACCTGCGCGACCCGGACGGCAGCGTCGGGCTCGTCGCCCGCCTGCGGCGCGAGGTCGAGCTCGCGCGGACCGGGCTCGGGTTCGCACCTCGGTTCGTCGCGACGCTGGACGGCACGACGGCGACGGAGGGCGACCTCGACGAGGACCGGCTCGACGAACGCGTCGGTGGATCTCTGGCCTCGGACGTCGTCGCCGTCGTGCGCGAGGCGCTCGCCAACGCCGCCCGGCACGCCGAGGCCCATGCCGTCGCCGTACGGCTCGTCGTGACCCCGTCTGCGGTGCTCGTCGAGGTGCAGGACGACGGCATCGGCATCCCGGCGGACCCCGCGCGCCGGTCGGGGACAGTGAATCTCGCTTCGCGGGCACGTGCGCGGGAAGGGACGTTCGCGGTGCGACCCGTGCACGACGGTGTCGGCACGCTGCTCGCGTGGTCGGCACCTCTGTCCTGACCAGAGGGGTCGACGCAGGCGTCAGGAGCTCGGCTCGCCACGCCAACCGGAGTGCTTGCGCGACGCCACCCAGGCGGCGACCTGCGTCCGGCGCTGCAGACCCATCTTGGCGAGGATCGACGTCGTGTGGTTCTTCACCGTCTTCTCCACGACGCCGAGCCGCTCCGCGATCTCCCGGTTGGACAGCCCGTCCGCGATGAGGTCGACCACGCGCGCCTCACTCGGCGTAAGGGTGCTCCGCAGGTCCCCGTTCTCGCCGCGGTGACGGATCACCGACCGCTCGTCGAGCAGGATCCGGCCCGCGGCCACGGCTCGGATGGCGTCGGCGATCTCGCTGCCGCGCACGGTCTTGAGCAGGAACGCGACGGCGCCGGCCTCCAGCGCCGCATCCACGGCGTCCTCGTCACCGAACGACGTGAGCACGATGGAACGCGTGTCCGGGAGGGCCCGGTGCAGGGCGAGCATCAGGTCGACACCCGTGCCGTCCGGCAGGAGCAGGTCCACGAGGACGACCTGGGGTCGTACCAGACCTGCCCGGTGCAGCCCCTCGGCCACCGAGCTCGCCTCCGCGACGACACGCATGCCGTCGGCACGGTCGACGACCTCCGCGATCCCGCGACGCACGACCTCGTGGTCGTCGACGATCATCACCGAGATGGGCCACCCCTCGACGACTGCGGGAGCGCTGATGGCTGGCACGGTGGCATCGTAGCGAGGTGACTACCCTGCTGCTGCCCTCATCGATGTCCGATTCGCCGACCGTTCCGACCGGTGTCCAGGTGGCCCGCTACGACATCGCCCAGCCGCTGCCCGACGACGTGCTGGACGCCGAGGCTCTCGTCGTCTGGGGCAACGGGGACCGCCAGCTGTCGGACGCCGCCCGCAGGTTGACCCGGCTGCGGTGGGTCCAGACGCTCGCCGCGGGCCCGGACGCGGTGCTGGCTGCCGGGTTCGCTCCGGAGGTGACCATCACCTCGGGCCGCGGTCTGCACGACGGACCGGTCGCCGAGCACACTCTCGCCCTGCTGCTGGCGGCCGCGCGCCGGTTGCCCGAGTGCGTGCGCGCGCAGGACGAGCATCGGTGGGCCCACGAGCTCGGCGGCATGCAGGCGTTCCGCCCGGGTATGGAGTTCCGCAGCCTGGCGGGAGCACGTGTGCTGATCTGGGGCTTCGGCTCGATCGCCGCACGGCTCGCTCCGCTGCTGACCGCGCTCGGCGCAGAGGTACAGGGCGTCGCGCGGACCGCGGGCACCCGGCACGGGTACCCCGTCATCTCGACCTTCGACCTGCCCGATGCCCTCCCCCGGGCTGACGTCCTCGTCTCGCTCCTGCCGGCGACGCCCCAGAACTCGCGTGTTCTCGACCGCGCGGTCTTCGACCTGCTCCCGAACCACGCGTTCGTGGTCAACGTGGGCCGGGGTTCGGTCCTCGACGAGGAGGCGCTCCTGAGTGCGGTCCGCGACGGCCTGATCGCGGGCGCAGCCCTGGACGTCTTCGACACGGAGCCGCTGCCGGCCGGCTCACCGCTCTGGGCCGAACCGCGGATCCTGCTCACGCCCCACGCAGCGGGAGGCAGACCGCTCGGCGCGGGCGAGCTCGTGAGCGAGAACCTCGTGGCGTTCCTGGCCGGGAGTGAGCTGAAGAACGTCGTCGCCCGCGGCTAGAAGCGACCGCTGCGCGGCCGGGGCTGGCAGTGCGGGCAGCTGTAGGACGAGCGGTTCATGAACTCGTCGCGCCGCACCGGCGTGCCGCAGCGCGGACAGGGCCGCCCCTCCTGGCCGTAGACCTTGAGCGACCGGTCGAAGTACCCCGAGTTCCCGTTCACGTTCACGTACAGCGCGTCGAAGCTCGTGCCGCCCTGCTCGAGCGCCTCGCTCATGACCTCTCGGGCGCCCGCGAGCGCACGCTCGACCTCGGCCACCCGGAGCTTCTCCGTGGGTCGTGCGTAGTGCAGCTGCGCACGCCAGAGGCCCTCGTCCGCGTAGATGTTGCCGATGCCCGACACGAGGGTCTGGTCGAGCAGAGCGCGCTTGATCCCGGTCTTCCGCGTGCGGACGCCCCTGACGAGCGCGTCGTGGTCGAGAGCCGGGTCCAGCAGGTCGCGCGCGATGTGGGCGACGGGCTCCGGGACGACCGGACGGTCGGCGCCGAGCCCTCCAGGTGCTCCGTCCGCCGTCGGCACGAGGTCCGGCACGCTCAGGTGCCCGAACGTCCGCTGGTCGACGAAGTCGAGGAAGCCGTCGTCGAGGGTCAGTCGCACGCGCAGGTGCGGGTGGTCGACCGGTTCGGTGCGGACCAGCAGCTGGCCGCTCATGCCGAGGTGCGCCATCAGGGCGTCGTCCTCGTCGTCGAGCAGGAGCCACAGGAACTTGCCACGGCGAACCGCTGCCTCGAGGCGTCGTCCGGAGAGCCGGCCGGCGAAGTCGAGCGGACCGCCCACGTGCCGGCGGACGGAGTAGTCGCGATGCACCTCCACCCGGGAGACCGTGCGGCCCAGCACGTGACGCGCGAGTCCGTCGCGGACGGTCTCGACCTCGGGCAGCTCGGGCACGTGCGTGTTCGAGCCGGATCAGGCCTGCGCCGAGCGCAGATCCTCGAGCGTGCGGTACGCGTCGGCCGCGGCGTCCTGCTCGGCCACCTTCTTGGCGCGGCCGACCCCCACGCCACGGGTCACGCCGTCGACGACGGCCCGCGCGGTGAACGTGCGGGCGTGGTCGGGACCCTCGCCGTCGACGTCGTAGACCGGCGCCCCGAGACCCATGGCCGCGGACAGCTCCTGCAGCGACGTCTTCCAGTCGAGGCCGGCGCCCAGGTCGGCAGCGGCCACGAGCGACGGGCCGACGAGCCGCTCGACCAGGGCGCGCGCGGTCTCGAGACCGTGCGACAGGTAGACCGCGCCGAACACCGCCTCGAGGGTGTCGGACAGGATCGAGTCCTTCTGCGTCCCCCCGGTCGACAGCTCACCCTTGCCCAGCAGCACGTAGCTGCCCAGGTCGAGCTCCCGGGCGACGACGGCGAGCGCGCGCTGGGACACCGTGGCTGCCCGCATCTTGGCGAGCGAGCCCTCGGAGAGCGAGGGATGCGTCCGGAACAAGGACTCCGTGACGACGAGCCCGAGCACCGTGTCACCGAGGAACTCGAGCCGCTCGTTGGTCGGCAGCCCGCCGGCCTCGTGCGCGAAGGACCGGTGCGTCAGTGCAAGCACAAGAAGCTCGGGGTCCAGATGGACCCCGAGCTTCTCGAGCAGCTGGTCAGCCGTGGCACTCACGCCGGTCCTCCGGTCATCGGGTGCAGCACGGCGTCGCTCAGCGACGTGCTCAGCGAACCTCGAACTCGCTACGGACAGCCTCGGCGTACGAGCGGTCCTTGTAGGTACCGCACGACGGGCATGCCGTGTGCGGCATCTTGTTCGCCTTGCACTTGGGGCAGGTGTGGAGCGTCGTGGCAGTGGTCTTCCACTGCGACCGACGCGCACGGGTGTTGCTGCGCGACATCTTGCGCTTCGGAACAGCCACGGCTAGCTCTCTTTCGTCTCGTCGTTCGAGCTCACGAGGCCGCCCAGAGCGGCCCAGCGAGGATCAAGCGTCTCATGCGAATGGTCAGGGTCGTCCGCCAGCCGGGCACCACACTCGGAGCACAGGCCAGGGCAGTCGGGGCGGCACAGCGGCTGGAACGGCAGAGCCGGGACAACCGTGTCTCGCAACGCAGGCTCGAGGTCGATCAGGTCACCCTCGAGCTCACGCACGTCCTCCTCGTCGTCTCCGTCCTCGGCCGCAACTGCCGCACGCTCGGGATAGACGTACAGCTCCGTGAGCGAGACATCGACATCCTCGATGACCTCACCCAGGCAGCGCACGCACTCCCCGATCGCCCGGCTGCGGACGGATCCGGTGACCAGGACCCCCTCCATGACCGCCTCGAGCCGCAGATCCAGCTCGACGTCGTTCCCGGTGGGGACGCCGATCACGTCAGTACCGAGATCCTCCGGGGCGCCCACGGTGCGCTGCACGGTCCGCGTCGATCCTGGACGTCTCCCGAGCTCGTGCGTGTCGAGCACGAAGGGCGAACGAGGATCGAGGTGAACAGGGCGCTGCACGGCCAGGGTCCCCTCGTTGATCTCGGTCCGTGCCATGTCCGGCAGAACCAACGGACAACTCTACGGCACAGGTCACGGGCCACCCAAATCGTGTCGGGGTGGCGGACGTCTCAGTCGTCGCCCAACCGGCCCGCGAGCTTCGCGCGCCCCGCCTGCACCTGGCCGAGCACCTTGCCCAGGTCGATCTCGAAGTCGGCCAGACGGCGGTCGCAGTAGTCGTCGGCGTCGCGCTGCAGGCGCTCGGCGGTCTCCTCAGCCTCGGCCACCAGCTCGGCGGCCCGCTCGCGCGCGGCCACCACGACCGCCTCCTGGTCGACGAGCGCCGCGGCCTCGCGGCGCGCACGCGCGAGGATCTCGTCCGCACCCGCCTGCGCCTCCGCGCGAGCCGCCGCCGCGTCCGCCAGCACCTGGTCGGCGCGGGTGAGCTGGGTGGGCAGCACGTCGCGCGCCTGCTCGACCAGGTCCAGCAGCTCGGCGCGGTTGACGAGGACCGACGACGACATGGGCATCGCCCGCGCCGTCGAGACCGCCGTGGCGATCGCGTCCAGCACGCCGGTCAGCCCTTCGGGCCGGGTCGTCGGGTCGTCCTGCTCTGTCATGTTCGATCCTCTCGTCCTACTGCAGCACGCACCGCATCCCCCACGCCCGGCGGGACGAGGTCGTCGATCGCACCGCCGTACCGTGCGACGTCCTTGACCAGCGACGACGCGATGTGCGCGAGCGCCGGGTCACCCACGACGAACACCGTCTCCACGCCGGCCAGGTGTCTGTTCATGAGGGCCATCGGCAGCTCCGCGTCGAAGTCGGCCCCACCGCGCAGACCCTTGACCACGGCATTCGCACGCACGGCCCGCACGAACTCGGCGAGCAACCCGTCCACCGGCTCGACGCGGACACCGTCGATCCCCTCGAAGGCGGCGCGGGCCAGCGCGACGCGCGCCTCCACCCCCAGCAGCGCGGACTTCGACGAGTTCGTCGCGACCCCCACCACCACCTCGTCGAACATCGAGCGGGCGCGGCGGACCACGTCGACGTGCCCGAGGGTGATCGGGTCGAACGACCCCGGGCACACGGCGATGGTCACAGCGTCAGGGTAGGCCAGCGCGTCCGCCTGGTCGCGGCCCACACGCTGCGCCCTAGCATCGGCCCATGGACGAGACTCGCGGGCCGGGCGTCGACGAGCACGCCGTCTCGGCCGTGGACCACCCGAGCATCGAGGCCGCCACCTGGGCGGACGCGCCGGCCATCCGCACCGTTCTCGCCCGCGCCTACCGCGACGACCCGCTGATGGTCTGGGCGCTGCCGGACGACGCCACTCGCGACGACGCGTGTGCCGCGTGGCTGGGGCCGTCCGTGGACCGCTACCTCGCGGGTGGCCGCGTGCACGTCGCACGCCTGCGCGGCTCGGTCGTCGGCGTCGCGGCCTGGCGGCTGCCGGACGGCCCGCCGGTCGAGCCGTCCCTCCCCGCACCGGCACAGGTCCTCGCGCTGCTCGTCGGGCCCGAGCGTGCCGCCGAGATCCTCGGCTCGCTGGGGCGCGCGTCGACGTTCGCGCCTGCAGAGCCCGCCGCCTACCTGAACTACCTCGCCGTCGCGCCCGAGCACCAGGGACGCGGGGTCGGTCGGATGCTGCTCGACGCCGGCGTGGCGCAGGCTCGTCTCGACGGCTTGGGTACGTACCTCGCGACGACCGATCCGCGGAACCTGCCGTTCTACCGACGGGCGGGCTTCAGCGCCGTCGGCGGCGTGGACCTCGGCGGGCCGCACCTCACCGTCCTGCGCGGGTCACCTTGACGTCTCGGCGAACCACATCACCGTGTCGCCGTACGCGCGGTGGTCGATCAGCGTCACCCCGTCCGGCCAGGTCGGCTCGGGCGATCGCCGCGCCCGCTCGACGACGAGAACCCCGTGCGCCGACAGGGCCAACGGTGCCAGGACGGCCGCGAGGTCGTCCTCGGTGACGTCGTACGGCGGGTCGACCAGGACGAGGTCCCAGGTCGTCGGGCGCTGCACGAACCGGTCGGCCTTCTCGGCGGCGACGACGACGCGGTCGGCGAGCCCGAGGGCCGCCACGTTCCGGCGGCACGCGTCGGCCGCGTCCCTGGCCGAGTCGACGAGGGTGACGTGCGCCGCTCCGCGGCTCGCCGCCTCGATGCCGAGCGCGCCCGACCCCGCGTAGAGGTCCAGCACGCGCGCGCCGTCCACGACGTCGAGGTGCTCGAGCCGCGAGAAGAGCGCCTCCCGGACGCGTTCGCTCGTCGGTCTCGTGCCGGTGCGCGGAACCTGCAGGATCCGGCCGCCGACGGATCCCGCGACGACACGGCTCACCTCGCGGCTCCCGCCTTGGCGTTCTCCTGGGCATCCATCATCCGCTCCATGAGGGAGCCCTTCTTGATCGACGACGCGACGGCCACGGCGATGGCGGACAGCACGATCTGCGCGGTCATGAGCGGCGTGTTGATCGTGCGCAGGAGCACGGCGATCCACACGGGCAGCAGGCCGAGGACCACGACGTCCGGGCCGCGCGCCAGGACCGACGCAACACCGGTCGGCAGGGCACCCATCGGCGTCGAGACCAGCGCCCCTCCCCAGTCCGGGGCCGGTCGGTACGACGACCTGACCGCCGCAGCCGCCCACACCGGCGTCGAGATGACCCCGAGGGCGATCCAGTTGGGCACGTCGGAGGCCCAGCGACCGACTGCAGCGAACGCGACGACCGACCACAGCAGCATGGCGCCGGCGGGCACGACCATCCGCAGTCGTCGCACGGTCTGCGCGTCGATCGGCAGGAGCCGGTCGAGGATCGGCGCCATCTCAGCCCGTCGCGCACCCTCACCGGTCGCGCTCATCGCGACGTACCCCGCGACGAGGATCGAGAGCAGCACACCGAACGGGCTCGCGAGCTCCGGCACCGTGCTGACCAGCACAGGGACCAGAGCAGCGACGAACAGCTGCACGACGTGCCGGGCCGAGCGCCGCAGGACGGCCAGGTCGGCGGTGATCAGAGCAGTCGCGGGGCCCCGTGCGGTACGCAGCCTGGACGTCCAGCGGCGCACCGGCGCGGCTGCTCCGTCCGTGAGCGCACGGCCGAGCTCGCGAGAGTCCATCGACACGACCGCGCCGGCCGCCTGCGTGGCCACCGAGCCACTCTCACGCAGCGTCTTCTCGGGCATCCGAGCGAGCCGAGAGTCGACGAGGAACGCGAGAGCTGCGACGACGACCAGCAGCGCGGCGACGAGCCACCACGGCGGGCTCGGCACCGCGTCGGCGGACCAGCCCAGCCCCGCGAGGACGACGGCCGCGACGGGCGCCAGGAACAGCAGGACATCGCCGACGAACGCGATCGCGCGCCGCGAGACGCTCGCCGACTGTCCCACCCCGGCGAGCAGGACGATGCCCGCCGCGACGAACGCAGCGGCCACGGCGACCCGTGAGACCCGCGATCCGGCGTCTGCGAGCAGGCCCGCGTCCAGCAGCGCCACGATGACCGCGGCGACGAGTCCCGCGAGCACCGGCAGACGCCGCGAAGCCGGCCGCAGCAGACCACGACGGTCGACGGGCAGGCCCAGCCACCAGGCCGCCTCGGCGCCCCCGGCACCGACCGGCCCAAGCCGGCCCGCGAGAGACAGCACCACGCCGGCGAGGGCGATGAGGATGACGATCACCAGGCTGGCCAGGCTGAGGTTCCAGGGGCTGCTGATGTCCGGCTCCGGCGGCAGGGCCACCCGCATCGCCTGGGACGCCCCGAGGGCGATGCCGATGGCGATGGCGATGCTGATCACCGCGTAGTACACGTCCCCGAGCAACGACCCGATCGTCGCGGTGCTGCGCACGCTCGCCGCCTGGGCGGTGTACTTGCGGATGCTCTTCGCCCGCGGGATCGGGCTGAGCTGGAACGGCTGGACCGCGGGACCGCCGTCGAGCTGGTCGTCCTCGCTCACGGGTTCTCCCGCGAGATCAGGTCCGCGGCCTGGTCGGCGGGCAGCAGCCGGGAGACCTCGTCCGAGACGTGCACGGCCCGGTCGGCGATCGCGCGCAGCAGGTCGGGGTCGTGCGTCGCGACGAGCACCGCACCGCCGGCCTTCTTCTCGGCGACGATCCTGGCCGCGAGCCGGTCCCGCATCGCGCGGTCGAGTCGCTGCTCGGGTTCGTCGAGGACCAGCAGGGAGCGCGGCCGCACGAACCCGGCCGCGAGCAGGAGTCGACGTCGCTGGCCCGAGGAGAGCGCGACCGGGAGCGACTTGGCGTGGTCGGCGAGCCCGAACTCGCCGAGGAGCTCGGAGACGACGCCGTCCGCGCCCTTCACCCCGTGTCCGCGGGCGGTCAGGTAGAGGTGTTCGGAGACGGTGAGCGCCGGGAAGTACGCGTCGTCGTCGAGGACGCTGGCCACCTTCGTCCGGAAGCCGACGTCACGCTCGTCGACCTTCGCGCCGAAGACCTGCAGCGTGCCGCCGGAGGGTTCGAGGAGGCCGATGACGGCGCGCAGCACGGTGGACTTGCCCGAGCCGTTGGCGCCGACGAGCGCGATGACCTTTCCGGGAGCGAGCGTGAACGTGACCGGGGCGCAGACGGGGGCGCCGCCGTAGCCGACGAGCAGGTCCTTGGCGCTGATGACGGGCTTCGACACGATCGTCAGGGTAGTCGTGGCGGGAGCGCCCCGGCGCCGCGCCTCACGTCTGCCCGAGGAAGTCCTCGCGACCGTCCGCGAGCTGGTCGTCGATCGCGTGACGCAGGTCAGGCCACTGCGCCAGGTCGGGATCGGCGTCGACGAGCGCACGCGCGTCCTCGCGCGCCCGGTCGATGACGGCGCCGTCGCTGACCACGCGCAAGAACCGCAGCGTCCCCCGGCGGCCCGACTGAGCGGCGCCCAGCACGTCGCCCTCCCGCCTCAGCAGGAGGTCGACCCGTGCCAGCTCGAACCCGTCGGAGGTGGCCGAGAGCGCCTCGAGCCGCCTCCCCGCGGTGCTGCCGTCGGGCGCGTCCGAGACGAGCAGGCAGATGCCGGGCTGGCGACCGCGGCCGATGCGACCGCGGAGCTGGTGCAGCTGCGAGAGCCCGAACACGTGCGCGTCCAGAACGACCATGACCGTGGCCGAAGGCACGTCGACGCCGACCTCGATCACCGTCGTCGAGACCAGCACCGGCGTCTTCCCGGACGCGAAGTCGGCGATCGCCTGGTCCTTCTCCTCCCCCGACATGCGACCGTGCAGCACGCCGACGGCCGCGCCGCCGAGCCTGTCGTCCTGTCGCAGGGTCTCGGCGACCTCGAGCACCGCGCGCAGCGGGCGCTTCGGCGGCTTGGCGCCCGGTGCGGTCGCCTCGCCGACCGTCGTCGGCTCGTCGGCGTCGAGGTACAGGTCGTCGCCGTCGTCCTCGTTCATGAGGGCGTCGTCGTCGGGGTCGATCCGCGCGCACACGACGAAGGCGCGCCCGCCGCGCGCTACCTCCTCGCCCACGCGGCGCCACGTCCGGTCCATCCAGGCCGGGACACCCACCGGGACGACGTGCGTCGTGATCCCGCTGCGCCCGGCCGGCACCTCGCGCAGCTCCGAGATCTCCAGCTCGCCGAACACCGTCATCGCCACCGTGCGCGGGATCGGCGTGGCGGTGGTGACCAGCAGGTGCGGGACGGTCGTGGCCTTGGCCAGCAGGGCGCCGCGCTGCTCGACGCCGAACTTGTGCTGCTCGTCGATCACCACGAGCCCGAGGTCCGCGAACTGGACCGGGCTGGAGAGGAGCGCGTGCGTGCCCACGACGATGCCCGCTTGGCCGCTCGCGGCGTCGAGCAGGTTGGTCTTGCGCTCGGCAGCCCCCTGCGCACCGGTCAGCAGGGCGACCCGCGTGCCGATCTCGGAGCCGCCGAGCATGCCGCCCTCGGCGAGGTCGCCGAGCAGCGCACGCAGCGTCCGGACGTGCTGCGCGGCCAGCACGGACGTCGGAGCCAGCATCGCGGCCTGGCCGCCCGCGTCGATGACCTGCAGCATCGCCCGCAGGGCGACCACCGTCTTGCCCGAGCCGACCTCGCCCTGCAGCAGGCGCTGCATCGGGCGGTCGAGCGCCAGGTCGTCGCCGATCTGCGCGCCGGCCAGGAGCTGCCCCGGTGTGAGGTCGAACGGGAGCCGAGCATCGAACGCTGCGAGCAGGCCCCCGGGGCGTGGCGGACGAGCCGTCGACGCCTCCCGCTGCGCGCGTGCTCGCCGCCTCGCGAGCTCGACCTGGAGGACGAACGCCTCCTCGTAGCGCAGGCGGGCCTGCCCACGGTGCACGTCTGCCTCTTCGCGCGGGACGTGCACGTCCCGCAAGGCCTTCAGACGCGACCCGAGCCCGCGCGCCTCACGGATGTGAGGTGGCACCGGATCGGGGACCTCGTCGTCGGTGAGCGGGTCGAGGACCTTGCGCAGCGCCGCGCGGATCGACTCCGAGTCCAGGCCCTTGGTGGCGGAGTAGATCGGTATCGGCCACTCGGCCTCCTCCATCGCCCGCGCCTCGTCCTCGACGCTGCCGAGGATCTGGTACACGGGGTTGGCGAGCTGCAGCCTGCCGTTGAACACGTTGATCTCGCCCGAGAACAGGCCCAGCTCGCCGACCGCCAAGCGGTCCAGGTGCCACCTCGCGACGCCCTCGTTCGCGGTGAAGATCACCAGGCTGAGCGACCGGTTGCCGTCGGTGATCGTCGCCTCGACCCGCGGTCTTCCGGTCTTGGCCGCGTGCTTCATCTGCGCGCCGCGCACCCGCGCGATCAGCGCGACGTTGAGCCCGATCGCGAGGCTCGCGATGTCCGTGACCTCACGCGAGTCCGCGTACCGCCAGGGGTAGTGCACCAGCAGGTCGGCCTTGGTCTCGATGCCGAGCGTCGCGAACTTCTTGAGGTCCGCGGCGTTCCGGGCCGGAACCGGCTCCGTCATCGGATCCGTGGGCGTGTGCACCCCGTCCTCGTAGACGAGCCCGCTACGGCTCGCCCGCGCTCGCTGCGTACCCGCCATCGTCAGTCCAGCCCGATCAGGACCGCCGGCCCCCGACCGGTCGGCCCCACCACCGTGGGCTCGACACCGGGGTGGTGCTCCGCGAGGTAGCCGGCCAGCTCGTCGACGGTCCACCCGGCGTCCCGCAGCAGCACGGTCAGGCTCTCGACCGGACCGCCTGCCGATCGCACGAGCGCGTCGGCTGCGTCGCGCACCGACATCGTCGACACGTCGTCGAGCTCGACGGACCGCAGCCGACCCAGCGCTTGGCGCGCCGCGGACAGCCCGGCCTCCGAGGCCGACGCCAGCGCGAGCGCCGCGACCGCGACCCGCAGCTCGTCGCCGGCGTCCAGCAGCTCGACGCCCTGGTTCGTCGCGACGAGCCGTGCCAGCTCGGCGTCGTCGACCGCGTCTCCGGCAAGCACCGCGACGCGTGACGCCCCCGTGTCCGTCACCGCACGGTCGAGGTGACGCGCGCTGACGGGCACCTCGGGGCACCGCACGAGCGTGACGGCACCCGTCGAGGCGTACCAGCCGGCCATCTGTGCGGAGCTCGTGCAGACGACGACACCGCAGCGCGCGTCGTCGTTCTGCGCCGAGGACGCGTGCGCGGCAGCCACCATCCGGACGAGCACCTGCTCGCGGCGGCCGATGTCCGCCGCCGCGATGGCCGCCGCAGGATCGTCGGTGTGCACGTGCACATGCCACGTGCCGTCCCCGCCGACGACAGCCACCGAGTCCCCGAGCACCGCCATGGCTGCGTGCAGGGGCGCATCGAGATCTCGCTCCACATCGCTGACCAGGAGCATCACCTCGAACGCGCCCCCGGCCGCTTCCACCGGCCACGGGTGGGTGGGCGATGCAGGCAGCCACGCGAGCGAGTCGCCGTTCGGGGGCGTACCGCCGACGACCCGGGCGAGCGCGTCCAGCAGGACGAGCAACGCACAGGCTCCGGCATCCAGGACGTGTGCTGCCCGGAGCACGGGGTGCTCGGCGCTGATCCCGGCGAGGGCCACGTGCGCGTCTGCGACGACCGACGTGAGCATCGTGGCGAGGTCCGCACCCGCGTCGGCTGCGGTGACGGCACCGGCGGCGACGGCGTCAGCGAGCGTGAGGATCGTGCCCTCCTGCGGCTCCTGCATCGCCCCGCGCGCCGCCCGGGCACCCGCGGCCAGGCACCGCGCGACGTCGAGCGCGTCCGCGTGCGCGGGCAGCGCCTGCGCAAACCCGGTCAGGTACTGGCTGACGATGACGCCCGAGTTGCCGCGGGCCGACCGCATCGCGCCGCGGGCGAACGTCCGGGCGACGTCCCGCGCGTCCTCCCCCACGACGGCCGGTTGGCCCTCGAGCGCGTCGACGCCCCCAGCGACGGTGAGCCACACGTTCGTGCCCGTGTCGGAGTCGGGCACCGGGAAGACGTTGACGGCGTCGATCCGATCGCGCGAACCCGTCAGCGCGGCGTGGGACGCAGCCGCCCAGGCACGCAACGCCGCTGCCTCCAACCGCTCCACCGCACCTCCGTCGATCTCGTCCGTGCTGTCGGACCGCTTGGGGGTCCACCCTCGGACCGCTCCGACCGAGCGTCCCGTCCGGGCACCACCTTGCAGCATGGGACCCACATTTGGGTCGACGTGCGTCATGGGCTAGTCTTGACCGGTTGCCCGGCCATGTCGGGCACTGGTGGTGCCCCGCAGCGGCCCCCGAATCCTCGTTCCGGAGTCGGGTCGCTCGTGCGCTCTCGCCCACGAAGGACCAAAGACTTCGCCGCAACATGCGGCTGATGACCGTACAGAGCAACAGGAGAAGACCGTGGCTGCCAACTGCGACGTCTGCGCCAAGGGCCCGAGCTTCGGGCACAGCATCTCGCACTCGCACGTGCGCACGAAGCGGCGCTGGAACCCCAACATCCAGCGCGTGCGTGCCGTCGTCGCGGGGACGCCCAAGCGTCTCAACGTGTGCACGTCGTGCCTCAAGGCCGGCAAGGTGCAGCGCGCCATCTGACGTCTTCCAGACGAACGACGAAGGCCCACGAGGTTGTTCACCTCGGGGGCCTTCGTCATGTCCGGTTCGTGTGGCAAGGTGACGTCCATGGTCGAGCAGCTGGACGACGTGACGATCCGCCCCGCCGCCGAGGGGGACGCCGCTGGGATCGCCCGCGTGCATGTGCGGTCATGGCAGGAGGCGTACGCCGGCATCGTGCCCGAGGGCTACCTGGCCGCGCTCGACGTCGAGGAACGGTCCGCAGAGTGGGCGTCCTACCTTCGCCCCGGCGGCTCCGACGAGATTCTCGTGTGGGTCGCGCTGAACGGACCCTCCGTGGTCGGCTTCGTCACCATCGGGCCCAGCCGCGACGAGGATGCCGGCCGCGGCGACCGTGAGATCTACTCGATCTACCTCGACCCCGGCATCTGGGGGCACGGTGTGGCGCGCGACCTCATGCGGACCGTGATCGCGTCCGTCGGGGAGAAGACCCCGATCTCCCTGTGGGTGCTGGCCGACAACGAGCGCGCGCGCCACTTCTACCGGAGGCACGGCTTCCAGGCCGACGGGGTGGAGCGGTACGACGAGATCGGCGGAGAGAACCTGCTCGAGGTCCGCTACCGCCGCGGCTGAGCGCCCGGGCGGACGACGGGACGGTTCGGGCGTCAGCGCCCCGCGAAGTGGTCCCAGCCCGACGTCGGCGACGCCGCTGACCCGTCGACGAGGACCCCCGACGCTCCCGCGCGCACCCGCCCGATCACACGGAAGCCCGAGGGCAGCGGGACGGTCGGGGGGAAGGTCGCGAGCAGGCCGTGGTCCTCTCCCCCGTCGAGCACCCAGCGCTCCGCAGACGCACCGAGCGCCGCAGCCACAGGGCCGAGCCGCGCGACGTCGTCGGCAAAGGCCGTTGCGGGCGCCTCGAGGTCCAGGACCGCACCGCTCGCGCGGGCGATCCGGCCGGCGTCGCGCAGGAGGCCGTCCGAGACGTCCATCATCGCGGTCGCCCCCGCCAACGCCGCCGCCGGTCCTGCCTCGAGCGGCGACGACGGGTGCAGATAGGCCCCGACGAGCTCGTCGTCGAGGGCGGGAGCTGACGCGTGGAGCAGGGCGAGACCGGCGGCCGACCACCCGGCGACGCCGGCGTGCGCCACCACGTCGCCCGGCCGGGCGCCGGACCGCAGCACGGGAGCGCGGCCCTCGAGGTCCCCGTGCGCCGTGACCGCGACGACGACCGCAGGACCGCCGGACAGGTCGCCGCCGACGACCCCGACGCCGCGCGGCCCGCACTCCTGCGCCAGTCCGACGGCCAACCCCTCGACCCACGTCACCGGGAGGTCCGCCGGAATGACGAGCGCGACCACCAGGCTCGTCGGCCGCGCGCCCATGGCCGCGACGTCCGCCAGGTTCTGCACGGCCGCTCGTCGGCCCACGTCCTGCCCGCAGGACCACGCGCGTCGGAAGTGCCGGTCCTCGACGAGCACGTCCGTCGTCACGACGAACCGGCCGTCGGGCGCGGCGACCACGGCTGCGTCGTCGCCGGGTGCGAGGAGGGTGCCCGAGCCGCGCGGGAGGAGAGGGAAGATCCGGGCCAGGAGCGCCTCTTCGGACAGCTCCGAGACGAGGGGGCCGTCGCTGGTGCTCACCCGGACACGGTAGAGGGTCGTCGGGGCCGCCGGGTTACCGTGGCCCCGTGCGCAACCGACGACCCGCCGCTGCTGGCGCCGTCGTCGCCATCCTCGGACTCCTCGCCGGGTGCTCCGGTGCGGTCGCGGCCCAGGTTGCCCCCTACGCCACCGACCCGGTGTGCGCGAGCGTCGTGCTCGCGATGCCCGACTCCCTCGGCCAGGGCCTACCTCAGCGGGACACCACCGCCCAGGCGACGACCGCGTGGGGCGAGCCCGGCGCGCCGATCGTCCTCCGGTGCGGGGTGGAACCGCTGGGCCCCACGACCGAGCACTGCCAGAAGGTCGAGACGCCCGGCGGACCGAGCATCGACTGGGTCACCGTCGAGAACGACGACGGCAGCTGGACGCTGACGACGTACGGCCGCGTCCCGGCCGTCGAGCTGCACGTGCCCGCCTCGGTGGCCGCGGCGACCGACACCTCGTACGTCGACCAGCTGGGCCCCGCCGTCGCGATGACGGAGAAGCGCCGCTCCTGCCTCTAGCGCGTCAGCGGCCGTACTGGGCCGCGACCGGGCAGTCGAACGCACCCCGGTCGGCCAGCCCGACGTTGTTGAGGTACTTGACGATGATCCGGTACGACGAGAAGAACCCGACCTCCGTGTACTTCACGCCCAACCGCTCGCAGTACTCCCGCACGACAGGCTGGACGTGCTTGAGGTTCGGGCGCGGCATGCTCGGGAAGAGGTGGTGCTCGACCTGGTAGTTCAGGCCGCCCATCGCGAAGTCGACGGCCACGCCGCCCCGGATGTTGCGCGACGTGAGCACCTGGCGCCGCAGGAAGTCCACCTTCATCCCCTCGGGGATGATCGGCATGCCCTTGTGGTTGGGCGCGAAGGACCCGCCGAGGAAGACGCCGAACAGGGCCATCTGCACGAAGAAGAACGCGACCGCCTTGCCCGGCGGAAGCAGCACCAGCAGGATCGCGACGTAGGCGATGAGGCGCCCGAGGACGATCGACAGGTCGACCGCGCGGTTGGCCACCGGACCCTTGGCCGTCAGCGCACGCACGCTCGAGAGGTGCAGGCTCATGCCCTCGAGCGTGAGCAGCGGGAAGAAGAACCAGCCCTGGTTGCGCCCGAACCACCCACGCAGTCCCGGACGCTCGTCGACGACGTCGGACGTCCACGCGACGACACCCGGCGCGATGTCCGGGTCCGAGCCCTGCTGGTTCGGGCTGGCGTGGTGCCGGTTGTGCTTGTTGCGCCACCACGAGGCTGAGAGGCCGACGAACCCACCGGCGATGATGCGGGCGGTCCAGTCGTTCCACGCGCCGGAGGTGAAGATCTGCCGGTGCGCGCTGTCGTGCCCGAGGAAGGCCAGCTGCGTGAGCACCACGGCCAGCACTGCGGCGACGGCGAGCTGCCACCAGGAGTCCCCGATGAGGACGACCGCGACCCAGACACCGGCGAACGCCGCGGCGGCCAGGATCATCCGGCTCCAGTAGTAGCCGTAGCGGCGCGACATCAGACCCGACTCGCGGATCTGCGCGGCCAGCGCGGAGTAGTCACTGGCGTTCCGGGCGCCCGCAGACAGCTCAGCGGTCGCTCCGGCACCCTCGGGGCTCATGCGAAGGCCCAGGGTGCCGTGCGGTGGACGGGGGGTGCGAGCAGCGCGACGCTCAAGAAAGTCACAACCGTTCTACGTGGGGCCGCCCGCTTCTGGACGTACCCGCCGATGCACCCGCCGCTCGGCAGGGGCGAAAGACGCTGGTGGGCGTCCCGACAGTGGTGGAGACGCCTGCTGATCCGCCACGTCCTCGTCACGGACCAGTCCACCACGAATGCCCAGACAGTACGGCACCCGGCTGAATTCATGGTGACTTCGTTGCCCCGGGAACGCAACTCGTGGGTCTTCCCGAATGCGCTCCGTGGGCCTGCCCGCATTGCGCCGAGCTCGTGTCTCAGCGCAGACCGGTCGGGCGCTCCAGCGCGAGCCGGATCAGCTCGTCGACGAGCTCCGAGTACGGGACGCCCGACGCCTGCCACATGCGCGGATACATGGAGAACGGCGTGAACCCGGGCATCGTGTTGATCTCGTTGACGACGACCTCGCCCGTCGCAGTCACGAAGACGTCGACCCGCGCCAGTCCCTCGCATCCCACGGCCTCGAACGTCCGGACAGCCACCTCCCTCACGGCAGCCGTCTCGGCCTCCGAGAGCTCGGCCGGGCACGCGAGCGTCACGCCGGCCTCGTCCAGGTACTTGGCGTCGAAGTCGTAGAACGTGTGCCGTGGGTCCGTGACGACGATCTCGCCCGGCAGTGACGCTCGCGCGCGGGCGCCGTCGCGACCGCCGAGCACCCCGCACTCGATCTCGCGTCCGACGATCGCCGCCTCGACGATCACCTTGGGGTCGTGCACGTGCGCTGCCCGGATCGCCGCGGGTAGGTCTGCGAGGTCCGTCACGCGCGTGATGCCGAGGCTGGAACCCGCGCGAGCAGGCTTGACGAACAACGGGAGCCCGAGGGCGGCAGCGCGCTCCGAGACGCCCGCGGGGTCGCGGTCGAGCTCACCCGGCAGGACGACGACGAACGGCCCGACGGGTAGGCCGTGCCCGGCCAGGACGAGCTTCATCATGTGCTTGTCCATGCCGACCGCCGAGGCCAGGACACCGGCACCGACGTACCGGACGTCGGCCAGCTCGAGCATGCCCTGCAGCGTGCCGTCCTCCCCGAAGGGACCGTGCAGCAGAGGGAAGACGACGTCGACCTCGCCCAGCACCCGCGGCAGCCGCCCGGACTCGAGGACCTGCACGTCACGGTCGTCGACCGCCTGCGGGAGCAGCACGTGGGCCGCCGTGTCCTCCACCTGCGGGAGCCGACCGTCGACGATCGCCCAGCGGTCCGGGTCGTCCTCCGCGAGCACCCAGCGGCCTGCCGGCGTGATCCCGACCGCGAGGACGTCGTAGCGGTCACGGTCGATCGCGCGGAGCACGCCTCCCGCCGTCGCACAGCTGATCGCGTGCTCGCCGGAGCGGCCGCCGAACAGCACCATCACACGCGGTCGACGGGTCGGGAGGTCTGCGGTGGTGTCCATCGGGCCGAACCTTACCCGGCGGTGCGACGCCGGACGTCCCTGCGCCCGGCGGGACGCCCCGGCGCCCGCTCCGTGGCGTCCCCGATAGCCTGGCCCGGTGACCCGAGAGCAGCCCGGCGGACTGTCGCCCGCCACCGTCGTCGTGAGCGCAGGCAGGCCGGACCGCCACCAGGGTGGGGCCCTCAACCTGCCCGTGGTGCTCTCGTCGACGAACGTCTCGCAGGGCGTCCCCGGCGCCGGCGAGCTGCTCTACGGGCGCATGGACACCGAGGCGTGGCACCCGTTCGAGGACGCGCTCGGCCGGTTGGAGGGGTCCGCACATCCTGCGCTCGTCTTCGGGTCGGGCATGGCCGCGATCGCCGGCGCGTTCTCGCTGATCCCCGACGGAGGTCGCCTCGTCCTGCCCCGGCACGCCTACCAGGTGACCATCGGCTACGCCCGCGACCTTGCCGAGCGGCACGGGGTCGACGTCGCGCTGGTCGACATCGACGACACCGACTCGGTCGTCGCCGCGCTGCCCGGGACGTCGATGCTCTGGGTCGAGTCGCCCACGAACCCGATGCTCGAGGTGGCCGACCTTCCGGTCCTCGTCGAGGCCGCACATGCCGCGGGCGCGCTCGTCGGCGTGGACAACACGTTCGCCACACCGCTCGTGCAGAGACCGTTCGAGCACGGCGCCGACATCGTCGTCCACTCGGTCACCAAGTACCTGGCCGGCCACAGCGACGTGGTCCTGGGGGCGGCCCTGGCCGACGACGACGCCCTGCACGCGAGGCTGCACGCGTACCGCACCCTGCACGGGTCGATCGCCGGGCCGTTCGAGGTCTGGCTCGCCCTGCGCGGGCTGCGCACGCTGGCACTGCGCGTCGAGCGTGCCCAGGCGAACGCCGCCGAGCTGGCCCGGCGTCTGTCCGAGCACCCCGCGGTCGCCGAGGTCCGCCACCCGAGCCTGCGCGGCGACCCCGGCCACGAGCGCGCCACCCGGCTCATGGAGGGCTACGGGTCGATCATCGGCCTGCGCCCGCGCGGCGGTGCCGCGGCCGCGGACCTGGTCGTCAAGGCGCTCGAGCTCTGGGTCCCGGCCACGAGCCTCGGCGGTGTCGAGTCCAGCCTGGAGCGGCGGCGTCGCTTCGCCACCGAGTCCCTCACCGTCCCCGAGGACCTCCTGCGGTTGTCGGTGGGCATCGAGGACGTCGAGGACCTCTGGGGCGACCTGGACCGCGCCCTGCGCTCTCTCGCCGGCTCCTAGCCCGCGGGGCCGTCCGGACGTAGCCGTAGGGACGCAGCCGTACGGGCCTCGCGTTGCCGAGCTCGCCGTGCGCGCCTCGTCGTGCGCACCTAGCGCCTCCTGGGACAGGAGTGAAGGCGTGCGGCGGCCGAGCCACCTCAGCAGGCACCATGCGTCACACCAGGCGCTAGGTCGACACACCCTCGGCTGCCGCGCGCGGAAGCGTCACTCCGCGCAGCACGGCCACGCACGGCAGGGGCATCCGCGCGCCGGTGGCACCGGCGCGGGACTGACGGGTCCAGCGGACCGACCTCGGGCTCAGACGCCCTCGGCCTTGTGCGGGCGCGCGAGCAGCAACGCGGCGAGCTGCTCGATCGGCAGCCCCTCGTGCAGGACGCGCACGACCGCGGAGGTGATCGGCATCTCGACGCCCAGCGACGCGGCCAGCTCGAGGACGGACCGCGAGGACTTCACACCCTCTGCGGTCCCCCCGGTAGCCGCGATCGCCTCGTCGAGCGTCATGCCGCGACCGATGTGCCCGCCCAGGGCGTGGTTGCGCGAGTCGGGCGAGGCGCACGTGGCCATGAGATCGCCGAGGCCTGCGAGCCCGGGGAACGTGTCGGCGTCCGCACCGAGCGCGAGACCGAGGCGGGTCATCTCGACCAGACCACGGGTGATCACGGTGGCCATGGTGTTGTAGCCCAGACCGCGCCCCTGGGAGATGCCGACGGCGAGCGCGATCACGTTCTTGACGGCTCCGCAGAGCTCCACGCCGACGACGTCGCCGTTCGTGTACGGGCGGAAGTACGCAGACGCGCAGGCGTTGGCGACGAACTGCGCGGTGGCCTCGCTGGTGGACGCCACCACGGTGGCGGTCGGCTGTCGCTGGGCGATCTCGAGCGCCAGGTTCGGACCGGAGACCACGGCGACGCGCGAGGCCGGGATGTCGAACGAGTCAGCCACGACCTCGCTCATCCGGCGGTCCGTCGACAGCTCGACGCCCTTCATCAGCGACACCGCGACGGAGTGCGCAGGGACGAGCGGACGCAGCGGGGTCAGCAGCGCGCGGGCGGACTGCGACGGGATCGCTATGGCGACCAGGTCGGCACCGGCGAGCACCACCGACGGGTCGGACGATGCCGTGACACCGGCGGGCAGGGTGATCCCCGGCAGGTACGCCTCGTTGCGGTGCTCGTCGGTGATCTGCCGGCACACCTCCTCGTCGCGGCCCCAGACCGTCACGGAACACCCCGCGTCGGCGAGGACCGCGGCGAACGTGGTGCCCCAGGATCCGGCACCGAGAACGGCAGCCCGCAAGGCCGTCACGGCTGCTCGGGCTTCGTCGCGTGGTCGCCGGCGACGCTGTTCTCGCCCGGGTCGACCGGCTTGCGCATGTCGTAGCGGACCTCGGGCGGCTGCTCACCGCGGATCTCGGTGAGCAAGGCGCCGATCGCAGCCATGACCCGCTCGGTGGCCTCGCGCAGCGTGGCCGTGTCCTGCGGGTTGTCGTAGAGGTCGCTCAGGTCCACGGGGGGCCCGGCGACGATGGTGATCGTCTTGCGCGGGATCGGCCGAAGCATCTTCTGGTACCGGCCCAGCAGCAGCTGCGGGCCCCACTGCGCGACGGGCACGACCGGCGCCCTGGTGGTCAGTGCCAGCCGCGCGACGCCCGTCTTGCCGACCATCGGCCACAGGTCCGGGTCCCGCGTCAGGGTGCCTTCGGGGAACACCGCCACGCAGTCACCGTCGTTGATGGCGTCGATCGCGGCGGTCAACGACTCCGCAGCGGAGACGGTGTTCCGGTAGACCGGGATCTGCCCGGTCGCATGCAGCACCTTGCCCATCACGGGAACCTTGAACAGCGAGGCCTTCGCCAGGATCTTCGGGGCGAACCCGCTCTCCCACAGGAAGTACGCGAACGTCAGAGGGTCGATGTTCGTCATGTGGTTGGACGCGGCGATGAAGCCGCGCTCGGTGGGCATGTGCTCGACGCCGTGCCAGTCCTTGCGCGTCATCGCCCTCAGCAGCGGACGGACGAGGTGCGCGACGGTGCGGTAGGCACGGTTGGACCTTGCGGGGGGATGCACGGGAGCCGATGCTACCGGGCTCAAGCGCGCGTCAGCTCGCGGCTGAACTGCGCGCCGAGCGCCTCGAGCTTCTCCGTGAAGCGCTCGTACCCACGGTCGATCAGGCTGATGCCACGAACGGACGACGTGCCCTTGGCGGTGAGCGCGGCGATCAGGTGGCTGAACCCTCCCCGCAGGTCTGGCACCTCGATGTCGGCAGCGGTCAGCGGCGTCGGTCCCGAGATCACGGCCGAGTGGTAGAAGTTGCGCTGCCCGAACCGGCACGGCCGACTGCCCAGGCACTCCTTGTAGACCTGGATCGTCGCGCCCATGCCGACGAGCGCGTCGACGAACCCGAACCGGTTCTCGTACACGGTCTCGTGCACGATAGACAGCCCGCGCGCCTGCGTCAGCGCGACGACGAGCGGCTGCTGCCAGTCGGTCATGAACCCCGGGTGGACGTGGGTCTCCAGCTGCAGAGAGCGCAGGTCCCCTCCGGGGTGGAAGAACCGGATGCCCTGGTCGTCGACGGCGAACTCCCCACCCACCTTGCGGAACGTGTTGAGGAACGTGGTCATCTCGGGCTGCGTGGCGCCGCGCACGTACACGTCACCGCCGGTGGACAGGGCCGCGGAGGCCCAGGACGCCGCCTCGATCCGGTCGGAGAGCGCGGTGTGCTGGAAGCCCACGAGCCGGTCGACGCCCTCGATCCGGATCACCCGGTCGGTGTCGACGGAGATGATCGCGCCCATCTTCTGCAGGACGTTGATCAGGTCCATGATCTCGGGCTCGATCGCCGCGTTGGCGAGCTCGGTGAGGCCCTCGGCACGCACCGCGGTGAGCAGGAGCTGTTCCGTCGCCCCGACGCTCGGGTACGGCAGCGCGATCTTCGTGCCCTGCAGCCGCCTCGGTGCGCGGATGTGGATGCCGTTGTCGGTCTTCTGCACGACCGCGCCGAACTGCCGCAGGATGTCGAGGTGGTAGTTGATGGGCCGGTCGCCGATCCGGCAGCCGCCCAGGTCCGGGATGAACGCCTCGCCCAGCCGGTGCAGCAGCGGGCCGCAGAACAGGATCGGGATGCGGCTCGAGCCGGCGTGCGTGTCGATGTCGGCGACGTGCGCCGACTCGACGTCCGTCGGGTCCAGGTGCAGGGTGCCACCAGCGGCGTCGGCGTCGACCCGCACACCGTGCAGCTCCAGAAGACCGGTGACGACGGCGACGTCCCGGATCTGCGGCACGTTGCGCAGCACGCTCGGGGTCTCACCCAGCACGGCCGCCACCATCGCCTTGGAGACGAAGTTCTTGGCTCCCCGGACCGT
The DNA here is from genome assembly GCF_000426185.1 of Cellulomonas sp. URHD0024. GTDB lineage: Bacteria > Actinomycetota > Actinomycetes > Actinomycetales > Cellulomonadaceae > Cellulomonas. The sequence goes on along the minus strand of NZ_AUEW01000013.1, from coordinate 58,337 downwards.
GATGTCGCCCGACAGCGGGTTTCCCCCGTCGATGTACAGCAGATCGCTCATCGGACCATCGTCTCCTACCGGCCCTCGTGCACCTGACCAGACCCGGTCCGGCACGCCGCAATGGTGCAGAACGTTCACACCGCGTCGAGGGGGCCCACTACTTCTTCTTCTTGCCCTTGGACTTGGCATCGGCCTTCTTGCCCGCGGGCTTCGACGCCTTCTTGGCCGCGGAGCTCTTGGTCTCGCTCTTGGCCTTCGCCGAGCTCGTCGAACCCTTCGAGCTCTTCGAGCTCTTCGAATCCTTCGAGCTCTTCGCGACCTTTGCCGGCGCGGCTGCCTTGTCCTTGGACTTCGGGACGGTCGACGTCTCGGCGACGGGCGTCGCCTTGACCTTCTTGGGGACCGACGACGTCGCCGGCGTGCGGCCGGAGGCCCTTTCGGAACCGGCCGGCGCGAGCGTTCCGACGGGCACCGCAGAGAGCGCCGGGAGCGGTGTGACCGCGCCGGAGGCCACCCGCGACCGCAGGGTCGCTCCCGGGTGGAACCGTGCCACTGTCGTCGACGGGACGTCGATCGCGGCCCCGGTCTGGGGGTTGCGCGCCGTCCGGGCGGCCCGTGGAGCGGACTCGAACGTGCCGAACCCGGTCAGAGTCACGCGCTCGCCGGCGGCGAGGGCGGAGGTGATCGCGTCGAGCACAGCGTCGACGGCACTCGAGGCAGCCGCCCTGCTCCAGCCGCGTGCCGCGATCCTGTCGGCGAGCTCGGACTTGCCCGTCATGATCAGTCCCTCCTGGCCGACGCACCTACGCCGGGCTCGCTGCCCACCGTAGCGACCTGCGGCGGATCCGCAGATGGGACCCGCCGCAGACCGACGTCAGGGCAGACGGCCGATCTCGACCGGCACGGCGGCGACGGGGCGCGCGGCGACGATCTCGACGGGGGGCAGGTGCTTGGCCGGCAGGGTGGCCGGACGCCACGGCTCACGCGCCGCCTCGAACGCGGCGATCTCGTCGGCGTGCTCGAGCGTCAGGCCGATGTCGTCGAGGCCCTCGAGCAGGCGCCAGCGCGTGTAGTCGTCCACCTGGAACGGCACCACGACGTCGTCGCAGGTGATCGTCCTCGACTCGAGGTCGACCGTGATCTCGGTGCCCGGGCGGGTCTCGAGGATCTTCCAGATGAGCTCGATGTCCTCCTGCGACGCCTGCGCGGCGAGCAGCCCCTGCTTGCCGGAGTTGCCACGGAAGATGTCCGCGAACCGGTTCGAGATGACGACCTTGAAGCCGTAGTCCTTGAGCGCCCAGACGGCGTGCTCACGGGACGACCCGGTGCCGAAGTCGGGTCCGGCGACGAGGACCGAGCCGGGCTTGTAGGCGTCCTGGTTGAGGACGAACGCCGGGTCGCCGCGCCAGGCGGCGAACAGAGCGTCCTCGAACCCTGTGCGCGTGACGCGCTTGAGGTAGACGGCCGGGATGATCTGGTCGGTGTCCACGTTGCTGCGCCGAAGCGGGACGCCGACGCCGGTGTGCTGGCTGAACTTCTCCATGACGGTTCTCTCTTCCCAGTTCTGCGGTCGTCAGACCGTCTGGAGGTCGGTGAGCGGGCTGCCGTCGGGCGTCGGGGCGCCCGACTCGAGGTCGGAGTACGACGACAGGGTGCCGCGGATCGCGGTCGCGGCCGCGACGAGCGGCGAGACGAGGTGCGTCCGGCCGCCCTTGCCCTGGCGCCCCTCGAAGTTGCGGTTCGACGTGGACGCCGACCGCTCCCCCGGGGCGAGCTGGTCGGGGTTCATGCCGAGGCACATGGAGCACCCGGCGTTGCGCCACTCCGCACCGAAGTCGAGGAAGATCTTGTCGAGCCCCTCGGCCTCGGCCTGGAGGCGGACGCGCGCGGAGGCGGGGACCACGAGGACGCGGACGTCGTCGGCCCGGCGCTTGCCCTGGATGACCTTGGCGACGGAGCGCAGGTCCTCGATGCGGCCGTTGGTGCACGAGCCGATGAACACCGTGTCGACCTTGATCTCACGCAGCGGCTGGCCGGGCGTCAGTCCCATGTACTCGATGGCCCGCTCGGCGGCTACGCGCTCGTTGGGGTCGGCGATCTCCTCGGGGACCGGGACCGAGCCGGACAGCGGCAGTCCCTGTCCAGGGTTGGTGCCCCACGTGACGAACGGCTCGAGGTCCTCGGCCTTGAGGACGACCTCGACGTCGAACTCGGCATCGTCGTCGGACTTGAGGGTCGACCAGTACGCGACCGCGGCGTCCCAGTCCGCACCCTCGGGCGCGTGCGGGCGGCCCTTGAGGTACTCGAACGTGGTCTCGTCGGGCGCGATCATGCCGGCGCGCGCGCCCGCCTCGATCGACATGTTGCAGACGGTCATGCGGGCTTCCATCGACAGGGCGCGGATGGCCTCGCCGCGGTACTCGAGCACGTAGCCCTGACCGCCGCCGGTCCCGATCTTGGCGATGATCGCCAGGATGATGTCCTTGCTCGTCGCGCCGGACGGGAGCGCGCCGTCGACCGTGATCGCCATCGTCTTGAACGGAGCGAGCGGCAGCGTCTGCGTGGCGAGGACGTGCTCGACCTCGCTGGTACCGATCCCGAACGCCAGCGCACCGAAGGCGCCGTGCGTCGACGTGTGCGAGTCGCCACACACGACCGTGAGGCCAGGCTGCGTCAGGCCGAGCTGCGGACCGACCTGGTGGACGATCCCCTGGTCGGCGTCGCCCAGCGAGTGGATGCGGACGCCGAACTCCGCCGCGTTGTTGCGCAGCGTCTGGATCTGCGTCCGGCTCGTCTCGTCGGCGATCGGACGGTCGATGTCGAGCGTCGGGGTGTTGTGGTCCTCCGTCGCCAGCGTCAGGTCCGGGCGGCGGACCTTCCGGCCTGCGAGCCTCAGACCCTCGAACGCCTGCGGGCTCGTGACCTCGTGCACCAGGTGCAGGTCGATGTAGAGCAGGTCGGGTGCACCCTCGGTGCCCTGCCGCACGACGTGCGCGTCCCAGACCTTCTCTGCCAACGTGCCGGCCATCTTCTCGGTCCGTTCTCTCGTCGTTCATTCGTCCGGGAGTGTGGATTTCCCGGCTCTCCGTGCGTCGTACTTGCATCTCAGCCTGCGAGACGCCAATATCGACCTATGGACAACTCTAGCGGAGTCGGCGTGCTGGACAAGGCCGCATCCGTTCTCAGCGCCCTGGAGGCCGGTCCGGCCACCTTGGCGCAGCTCGTCACCGCCACCCATCTTGCTCGCCCGACGGCCCACCGGCTGGCCGTGGCCCTCGAGCACCACCGCCTCGTCGCCCGCGACATGCAGGGCCGGTTCGTGCTCGGACCGCGCCTCTCGGAGCTCGCAACGGCGGCCGGCGAGGATCGGCTGCTGGCCGCAGCGGGGCCCGTGCTCGCCGCCCTGCGCGACCACACGGGCGAGAGCGCGCAGCTCTACCGTCGCCAGGGTGACCAGCGCATCTGTGTCGCCGCAGCGGAGCGCCCCATCGGGCTGCGCGACTCGATCCCGGTCGGTGCGACGCTGACGATGCACGCCGGGTCCGCCGCACAGATCCTGCTCGCGTGGGAGGAGCCCGACCGACTGCACCGCGGTCTGCAGGGCGCCAAGTTCACCGCGACGATCCTGTCCGGCGTCCGTCGCCGCGGGTGGGCACAGTCGGTGTCCGAGCGCGAGGTCGGCGTCGCGTCCGTCTCGGCGCCGGTCCGCGGCCCGTCCGGACGGATCGTTGCCGCCGTGTCGGTGTCCGGTCCGCTGGAGCGTCTCTCCCGGCAGCCCGGTCGCCTGCACGCTGCGGCGGTCGTCTCGGCGGCCAACCGGCTGACCGAGGTCCTGCGCCGCACCGCGGACTGACCGTGGCGGTCCGCGGCGCCGCCGCTGCTCGGCGCAGGCAGCGCAGGCGTGCGGCGCTGTGGTCGTTCGTCGGCGGGTTCGTCGGCGGCGGCGTGCTGAGCGCCCTCGGCGGCGGCGGGATCGTCGACGTGATCGTCACCGGGATCTTCCTCGGCGGGCTGTGCGCTGCCGTCGCCGCGGTGGTGGTCAGCCTGCTCCCGACGACCTCGGGCGGGCCGCGCGGCCAGCACTGAACGGTCCCGCAGAGTGAGACGATCCCGTTCATCCCTGGCCAGCCCCTACGGCGTGGCCCAGACTCCCCGCCGTGAACCTCACCCTGGACATCGGCCCGCTCCGCAGCCTCGTGGCTGTGGCGGACTGTGGCGGGTTCCATCGGGCGGCAGCGTCGCTGCACCTCACCCAGAGCGCGGTCAGCCAGCACATCCGGCGCCTGGAGAGGACCATCGGGCGCCCGCTCGTCGAGAAGGACGGCCGAGGCTCACGGTTCACCGTCGCCGGTGAGGTGCTGGTCGCGGAGTCACGCCGGGTCCTGGAGGCCCACGACGCCGCACTGAGCAGCCTCGGCGTCCGGCTCCCGGTCGCCGAGCTCGTCTTCGGCTCGACCGAGCACGGTGCCGACGACCTCCTCCCTGCAGTGAGCAGTGCGCTCGGCGACCTGCACCGTGGGACGCTGCGCTTCCGGCTCGACCGCACCACGGCGCTGAACCACGCCGTCGACGGCGGCAGCGTCGACGCCGCGCTCCTGCTCGGGAGCACGAGCCCGTCCGGGCACTCCGCGGGCACGATCCCGCTCGTCTGGGTGTCCGCACCGCAGTGGAGGCGCGGTTCGAGCACGTCGTTCGTCGCGTTCGACGAGCCGTGCGCGATCCGTCGACGAGCGGTGCAGACGCTCTCCTCGGAGGGTCTGCGCCCGCACGTCGCCGCCGAGTCGCCGCATCTCGCGGGAGTGCACGCGGCCGTGCGGGCCGGCCTCGGCGTCACGCTGCTCCCGCTCATCGGGGAGCCGCCCCTCGGGCTCGTCGTCCGTGAGGACCTCCCGCCCGTCGAGCCGCTCTCGCTCGAGGTACGTGTCCGCCGTGGCGCAGACCCCGAGATCGGCCGGGTCGCCGCCGCGGCGGTGCGTCGCCTCGTCGACGACCGCGCCCTCGTGGCCGCCTGACTGACCAACACACCGCAACGTCCGCACTCGTGGTCGCCATAGGCCACACGAGCGCGGACGTCCGCGTCAGGCGAGGGGACAACGTCCGCACTCGTGGTCGCCATAGGCCACACGAGTGCGGACGTTCGTGTCAGACGAGGGCCGGCAGCCTCGCGGTGCGGCCGACCAGCGGGAAGACCTGCTCGGCGATCCGCTCGAGCTCACTGTCCAGCGGTGAGGACTGCAGCAGCACGAGCCCGAGCCCGGCCTCCTCGTAGGCGAGCAGCTTCTCGGCGACCTGCTCGGCGGTCCCGACGAGGCCCGGGCGGAGCCCTCGTGTGCCTACCGAGTACTCCTGCAGGCTCACCGATCGCTCGAGCTGCGAGTGCTGCACGAACTCCCGGTACGAGGCGTAGCTGGCGCCGGCACCCTCGACGGGCACGGTCGTGATGCGCTCGAGCTCCGCCCGCGCCTCGCGCTCCGTGTCCCGGACGATCACGTAGGCGGCCATCCCGGTCTCGACGAACGGGTCCTTGCCGATCGCCTCGCGGCGGCGGGCCATCTCGGCGATCTTGCCGCCCACCTCCTCGACCGTGCCACCGTGCATCACGTAGGCGTCGGCGAACGTCGCGATGGACGCCTTGCCGCCCTCGCTCTCTCCCCCGGCCCAGATGGGCGGCCTGCGCTGCGGCTTGGGCTCGAGAATGGCGTCCTCCACCGTGTAGAAGCTGCCGTCGTACGAGAACGGCGTCTCGCGCCACAGGCCGGTCACCACGTCGACCCACTCCTCGGTCCGCGCGTACCGCTCGTCGTGCACGCCGAAGATCCCGCCGTACTGCTTGGCCTCCTGCGCCCACCACGCCGAGACCACGTTGAGCGCGAGCCGTCCGTGGCTGATGTCGTCGAGGGTCGCCGCACGCTTGGCCAGCACCGCCGGCAGGTGGAACCCGGGCCGCACCGCGACCATGATCTCGACGTGCTCGGTCACCGCCGCGATGGCTGCTGCGAGCTCCCACGCCTCGAGGCTGGGCGCCGTCACACCCTTGCGGTCGTTGAGATAGAGCTCTGGGACGAGCGTCAGGTCGTAGCCCAGCCGGTCCGCCGTCTGGGAGACCTTCTTGACGTAGTCGAACGTCGCCGGCATGCCCTCGTCGCCCACGTTGCGCAGGAAGCCCCCGTAGATCGGGGTCCAGTAGCCGTACCTCATCAGATGCCCGTCCCGTCCTGCTCGAAGGAGTTGCCGAGCGGCACCCGCACGATGAGGGACCGGTGGGAGTTGCCGGACCGGACGCGCTCCAGGAACTGCACCACCGAGGCGGCGACCGTGCGGTGCGAGACGTCGTTGAGCACGTCGTGAACCCCGTCACGAACGGCGAGCAGCTCGGCGTCGGGCCACCACGACATGGCCCGGACGACGTCCCGCAACGGCGACACGCCATCGTCGTTCCCGTGCAGCGCGAGGACCGGGATCCCGACGTACCAGGGTCCGTTCGCCGTGCCGGAGGGCTCCCTTGAGGCGACCGAGACCCCCCACGCGCGGGAGGCGTCCGTGACCGTGCCGAGCGCGCGCCGGTACCGCGGGTCCTCTCCGAGCAGCCCCCGGTGCACGGGGCACGACGTCCGCTGGGCGATCTCGCCTGCGTCGTCGGCCGCGTGCGACACGGCCTCCCCCACGACAGCACCCGCGACGATCACCGCGGCCGGGCTGACCAGCCCCTGCCGGACCGCGTCCACGACGACCGCCGCACCCGAGTCCACACCGACCAGGACCCGTGGGCCGTCGATCGCCGACTCCTCCCCGTCGATCTCGGCGAGCAGCTCGCTCAGCTCGGCCGCGCCGGACGGCAGCGTGTCCAGGACGTCGACGACGTAGCCGTCGGCGGCGATCCGCTGCGCGAAACGGCCGTAGTGGCCGAGGTGCTCACCGCGGCCCGGCACGACGAGCAGGGCCCCGCGCGGCTGGACGGTCGAGGGTGGCAGGACCCGGACCCGGGTTGCCGTCAGAGTGCTGGTGGACATGGTGGGGGAACCGTTTCTATGAGGGTCAGAGGTGGACGAGAGCTCGCTGGCCGAGCACGACGTCGAGCACCGCGGCGGCGCCCTGGGGAAGGTGGTCGCCGCGCCAGGCGACGTGGTGGTCGGGCCGAACGAGCACGAGATCGGCGCCGTACAGGTCCCGGACGTGCTCGTCGTCCAGGTGCACGACCGACAGCGAGATCCCGCGCTCCGCGGCGGAGGCCTCGAACGCCTCGACGTCGGACCCGCCCGTCCCGCCGAGCACCAGGAGCGCCAGGTCCTGCCCGATGCGGTCGTAGAGCGTGTCGCCGAACGCGTCGATGTACCCATCGGGCGCCCGGTGTCCGGGCCGCGGGTCGAGGACGTAGCGCTCGGCCGCCCACGGGTGGTCGTCCTGCGCCTGACCCGGCTCGTACGCGACGACCGGCGAGTCGTCGTACCGCTCGTCGAACGTCACGCCGGGCGACGGGGAGTAGCCCGCCGAGATGAGACCACCGATGAGCGCGCGGGTGGCCACGGCCTCGGCGGTCGTGTCGGCGTCGTCGGGCACGCCGAGACGACGGATCTCCGCGAGCGTCGCCGCCGCTGCCTGCGAGCGCGCCAGGGCGTGCTCGGCGACCCGCCAGTTGTGCGGCCGTCGCTCACGGTCGTAGGAGTCGAGCAGAGCGTCGCCGCCCTGCCCGCGCAGCACCGCGGCGAGCTTCCAGCCGAGGTTGACGACGTCCCCGAAGCCCTCGCCGAGGTTGCCGCCGGGTGCCCGCACGTGCGCGGCGTCGCCCGCGAGCAGGATGCGGCCGAGGCGGAACGTGTCCGCGATCCGGGTGGCGCGGAAGAACGACGTCACCGACACCAGCTCGAGGTCGAGGTCCGGGATCCCGAACGCTGCTCGCGCCGTGGCGAGAAGCTCGTGCTGCGTCGGCTCGGCGTCCAGGGCGTACGGCTCGGAGTACGCGCGCCAGTCGGTGCTGCTGATGGCGGCCAGGAACCCGGAGGCGTGCTGGTTGAACACGATGTTGACGCCGCTCGGCGCGGGGCCGACTGCCCTCGGCTGCGTGCGCACGACGAGACGGTAGTGCTTCTCGGTCGCGTACTCGCCTGTCCGTCCGATTCCAGCGAGCCGACGGACAGTGCTCCGACCCCCGTCGGCGCCGATGACGTAGCGGGAACGCACCTCGCGCCGTTCGCCGTTGCCGACGACCGTCGTCACCATGCCGTCGCCGGAGTCCTGCACGTCCTCGACGCGCCACCCGCCCGTCACGCTGACGCTGTGCGCCTCGAGCCGCTCGAGGAACACCTTCTGCAGCACGGACTGCGGCCGGCGGATGGTGTCCGCCAGGGAGAACGGCGTCACGCTCGCCTGGGCGAAGCCTCGACGCGGCGGTGCGACCAGCGTGTGGCCGGCGAGCGAGGTGACGAACTGCGTGCCGCGGTTCCACTCGGGTGGGAAGGTCCACTCGTCGCGGATCTGCTGCAGCAGGCCCCAACGCCGGAACAGCTCGACGACACGGGGCGTGTGCCCGATCGCGCCGGCGCGTGCCAGGGAGGCCGAGGTGCCGGCGTCGACCACCGCGACGTCGACGCCGAGCCCGGTCAGCTCGACGGCGGCGGACAGGCCGACCGGTCCGGCGCCGACGACGAGCACGTCGACCTCGCGCGGCGGCCTGCCGATGGGGAACCGGACGGTGTCGACCTCGCGGCCGCCGGTCGCCCGGAGTCTGTCGTCGGTCATGGTTCTGCCTACCTCTCAGGGAGCTCCGACGAGCGAGCGCAGCTCGTCGCGACGGGCTCGGTCGAGCGAGCCGGTGGCCAAGGTGGGCGCGGAGCCCACCAGCAGTCGGGTGTAGTCGTGCTGGGGCCGGTTGACGATCGCGTCGGTCACGTCGACCTCGACGACCGAGCCCTGGTACAGGACAGCCACGCGGTCGGTGATGCCGGCGACGGAGCCCAGATCGTGGGAGATGAACACGAGTGCCACTCCCGACGCGCGCAGGTCGGCAAGGATCTCGAGGACCTGGACCCGGTTCGCCGAGTCGAGTGCACTGACGGGCTCGTCGAGGATCACCAGCTCGGGGCCGGTGACCAGGGCGCGGGCCACGGCGACGCGCTGACGCTGACCGCCCGAGAGCTCGCCGGGCAGCCGGTCGAGCACGTCCTCGTCCAGCCGTACCCGCGCGAGGTGCGTGCGGATCACGTCCGCGATCTCGCTGCGCGACGCGCGGCCCTGCAGGATCAGCGGCTCGGCCAGCGAGGCACCGATCGTGTTGTCGGGGTCGAGGCTCCGCAGCGGGTCCTGGAAGACCAGCTGGACCACGCCACGACGCCGGAAGTCACGCCACTTCCGGTCGCTGAATCCCGTGACCACCTCGCCACCGATCGTCACGGAGCCGCCGGACACGGAGATCAGCCCCACGGCGGCGCGGGCCAGCGTCGACTTGCCGGACCCGGTCTCGCCGATGATGCCCACCGTCTCGCCGCGGAAGACGTCGAGCGAGGCACCGTGCAGCGCCTGGGTGCGCGAGCGACGGGAGCCGTAGTGCACGTCGAGGTCCGCGACCTGCAGCAGCGGAGCGTCAGGCGACACCGGTCAGCTCCTTCATCTCGTCGGGGACCGTCCCGAGCGTCAGGAACCGGTCCAGGCCGTACCGGTTGTGCTCGTCGATCAGGAGGCGCGTGTACTCGTGCTGCGGGTCGAACAGGATGTCGTCCGTGCGACCGCGCTCGACGATCTCGCCGCCCCGCATGACGAGCACCTCGTCGCAGAGCTGCGCGACGACCGCCAGGTCGTGCGAGACGACGATCAGCGACAGACCGGTGCGCTCCTTGAGCTCGAGGAGCAGGTCGAGGATCTCGGCCTGCACGGTGACGTCGAGCGCCGTGGTCGCCTCGTCGGCGATGAGGATCTGGGGGTCCAACGCGACGGCGGTGGCGATCAGGACGCGCTGCAGCATCCCGCCCGACAGCTCGTGCGGGTACTGGTCGTAGACGCGGGCGGGGTTGCGCAGGCGGACCGCGTCCAGCAGGGCCAGCGCCTCCGCCTGGGCAGCCTTGCGTGACACCCGCTTCTTGACGCGCACGACCTCGGCGATCTGCTTGCCCACCCGGATCGACGGGTTCAGGTACGACGCCGGGTCCTGGAACACCGCCGTGATCTCGGTGCCCCGCAACCGCTGCCAGTCCCTCGCGGACAGGCCGGCGACGTCCTCGCCGAGCAGGTCGATCTCGCCGCCGGACACCTCGAACCGCGGTGGGAGGATGCCCAGCACCGCCCGGCACGTCAGTGTCTTGCCGCTCCCGGACTCCCCCACGATGCCCAGCACGGCACCCCGACGCAGCGTGAGGTCGACACCGCGCACGAGGTGGGCGCCGTCGGCGGTGTTGGTGATCGTGACGTCGCGGAGCGACAGGACGATGTCGTCGTCGGCCATGGGATCTCCTAGGCGGTTCTCTGGGTGACGGGAGCGACGGGGGTGGTGACGGGCCGCGTGAGGGCACGGCCGGCCTCGCCGGTCACGTCTCGGACGGCGTCGGCAAGCAGGTTGAAGGCCCAGACCGTGAGCATGATGAGGACGGTCGGCACGAGCGGCGCCCAGGGCTGGTAGCTCAGGTACTGGAGCTCCGAGGCGAGCACGCCGCCCCACGTCGGTGCGGGCGGCTGCACCCCGATCCCCAGGAACGTCAGGCTCGAGACGACGACGAAGCCGGCGCCCATGGTCGTCGCGAGCGCGATCGACAGCGGCGGCAGGACCTTCGCCCACACGTGCTTGCGCACGACCCAGCCGATCGAGGCGCCCGACAGCAGCGCCGCCTCGACGTACTGCGAGCGCGAGACCGTGAGCGCCGCCGCGCGGGAGACCCGGTAGAACACCGGCGAGACGAGGATGCCCACGGTGAACATGGCCTGCGGGATGCCGTTGCCCAGCAGCGCGGTCACCGCGACGGCGAAGACCAGGAACGGCAGGGCGATCAGGGTGTCGACGAGCCGCAGCGACAGCCATTCGAACGAGCGGCCGAGGTAGACCGACAGGATGCCCGGGACGGCGCCGACGACCAGAGCGATCAGAGCGACCTGCACGGCACCCAGGACGCTCACGGTCGAACCGGCGAGGATGCGGCTCAGCACGTCACGGCCGAGGTAGTCGGTGCCGAGCCAGTGGTCGGCGGACGGACCGGCCAGCGCCGCGTCCGTCCCTGCGAGCGGGTCGAACGGCGCGAGCGCGGGTCCGAAGACCGCCAGGACCAGGACGACGAGCAGGATCCCCAGCGCGAGCCGGCCGCTGCGGAGGCGAGCGATGCGTCGGACCATGGCTCAGACCCCTCTCGACGACGCGGGCGTGATCCGCACCAGGGCGGTGTTGACCAGCAGGTTGAAGACGACGACCACGACGATCGAGACGACCAGGACGCCCTGGACGGCGGGGACGTCGCCACGCTGGGCGGAGTCCGCGGCGTACTTCCCGTAGCCGGCGAGGCCGAAGATCGCCTCGGTGACCACCGCCCCGCCGAGCAGGTTCGGGAACTTCATGCCCAGGACGGTGAGCGCGGGGCCGATGCCGTTGCGCAGCACGTGGACGAAGAAGATCCGTCGCGGTCCCAGTCCGCGCACGATGGCGCCCGTCACGTAGTTCTCCCGGTAGGCACCGATGAGCCCCGACCGCAGCTGCCGCGCGACGTCGGCGATGGTGTCGAAGCTGATGGCCAGCGCCGGGAGCCAGATGTGCTCGAACCAGGGCGTGAGACCTTGCGAGATCGGCACGTAGCCCGCGGACGGGAACCAGCCGAGCGTCACGGCGAACACGGCGACCAGCGCGATCCCCACGACGAACGACGGCATCACCGAGATGACCGTGGTGAACCCGGTGATCGCGCGGTCCACCCAGGTGGTCTGCCAGAGGGCGGCGAGCGTGCCGAGCGCGAACCCGACCGTCACCCCGATGACGAGCGCGAGGCCCGCGATCGACAGGCTGATGATCGCCCGTCCGACGAGCGCCGACGAGATGGACGTGCCGTCGACCCAGCTCATGCCGAGATCGCCGTGCAGCAGCGACTCGAGCCAGTGCCAGTACTGGGTGAGGAACGGCTCGTCGAGCCCCCACTGCGCCTCGAGCTGAGCGACCTTCTCGGGTGTCGCGGACTCGCCGAGCTGGAGGTGCGCCGGGCTGAGACCGCTCAGCTGCCGCAGCGCGAACGTGATGAACGTGCCGAGGAAGAACACGGGGACGAAGACGGCCAGCGTGCGGCCCAGAGCGCGCGAGACGCCGTGCGTCCGTGCCCAGCCGCGGTTCGCGGTCGTGCTGCTCATCGTGAGTACCTCCTCTCTCGTGTCGGTGGACCGCCGGGGCGCGGGGCGCGCCCCGGCGGGCCTTCGCTACTTCTCGGCGACCGTGACGCCGGTCCAGTGCACCTGGCCGGGGATGGCGGGCAGGTCGGAGACCCGAGGGCTCTTCACGAAGAGGTTGGGCTGGCTGTAGGTGAACACCAGCGCCTGGCTCTCCAGGCCCGCACGTGTCGCCGCCTGCAGGTTCTTCGCGTAGTCCGGCGAGTCGAGCGGCGTCTGCCGGGCCAGCGCGATCGCCGCGTCGAAACCCTGCGGGACGTACGGCGAGGAGAGGTTCAGCGGACCCTGCGGACCGAAGTGCGCGGTGAGCGTCTGCACCGGCGACTCCCGACCCGTCGTGCCGTAGAGCGACAGGGCGAGGTCCTTGGCGAAGAACGGTGTCGCCCAGTCCGGCTGCACCTTGATCTTGACCGTGATCCCCACGGCGGCGAGCTGGGACTGCACGATCTCCGCAGCCGGCTGCTCGGTCGGGATGACCAGGTCGACCGAGATGTCGTGGGCGTGGCCGGCCTCGGCCAGGAGCGCCTTGGACTTCTCCGGGTCGTACGGCCACAGGTTCGCGGACTTCTGGTCGTAGGCGATGTAGCCCGACGGGAACGGCTGGTCCGTCGCGGCGCCGGTGCCGAAGGTGACCTTGTCGACGAACTCCTTGCGGTTGACCGCGTAGCGCACGGCGTCGACCACCCTGGGGTCGTCGAACGGCGCCTTGTTGATGTTCAGGCTGATGTTCGCCGCGTTGTAGCCGGGCTGCTTCACGACGTCGAGACCCGCCGCCTCGGCGGCCTTGACCTGGCTCGGGGCGAGGTAGGCGAAGTCGAAGACCCCGGTCTGGATGCCCGACACGACGGTCGCGGGGTCCGGGACGGCCGACAGGTCCACCTCGTCGATGGTGATGTGTGCGGCGTCCCAGTAGTCGGGGTTCTTCACCAGGACCGCGTGCGAACCCGTGACGAGCTCCTTGACGACGAACGGTCCGGCGCCGACGGGCGACGTGTTGAGCTTGGCCGGGTCCTTCGCCGCCTCGGGGCTCGTGATCTGTGCGACGCGCTGGCCGAGCAGGAGCGGCAGCTGGTAGTCGGTCTGCGTGAGGTGCACGACGACGTCGGTGTCACTGGCCGCGTCGACCGACGCGATCGAGCCGAGGTCGCCGTCCAGCGCCGAGTTCTCCTGCGTCTTGGCGCGCTCGATGTAGAGCTTGACCGCCTCGGCGTCCAGAGGAGTCCCATCGGTGAACTTCAGACCGGGGCGCAGGTGGAACGTCACCTGGTCGCCGGCGTCGTTGTAGTCCCAGCTCTTCGCCAGGCCGGGCTGCGCGACGCCGTGGTCGTCGATCTCGGTGAGCGAGGCATAGGCGAGCGCCAGGATGCGGAACTGCGCGCCGCTGCCCGAGACGACCGGGTCCCAGTTGGCGGGGAAGTCGATCGCCCACTTGAGGACCTGGGGCTTGTCGGGGTCGGGCGTGTGCGTGACATCGGCCGGGGCGGCTCCGCCGGCGGTCCCGCCGCAGGCCGCGAGCAGGAGCGACGCGGCGAGTGCGGTGGTCAGGGCTGCGGCTGTTCTGAGTCGTCTCATGGGACTTTCCGTGTGGTGTGGATGGGGCTGTGTCAGACGAGGGACGGCTGGCGCTGATCCGCGCGGGCGGCCGTGTGGACGTTCTCCGGGACGGGCAGCCCGAGGTTGCCGCGCAGCGTCGTGGACTCGTACTCGCTGCGGACGATCCCGCGCTCTCGCAGGATCGGGAGCACCTCGTCGGTGAAGCGGGCGAACTCGCTCGGCACGCTGGTGTGGATGTTCAGGCCGTCCAACGCCCGGCCCTCGAACCAGCGCTGGATCTCGTCGGCGACCGTCAGAGCGGAGCCGACGAAGGGCGAGCGGCGACTCGTCGAGACGACCTCGACGACCTGCCGCAGCGTGTAGCTGTTCTCCTTGGCCAGCGCCTTGATCCGCTCGGCCTGGGTCTTGAAGCTCCGGTCGCCGAGGTCGCCGACCTCCGGGAACGGTGCGTCGAGGTCGTACTGCGAGAAGTCGTGCCAGCCGAACGGACGCCCGAACTCCGCGAGCGCCCGCTCGAAGCTCTTGCTCCCGAGGATCGCCTGCTCCTTGGCGCGCGCGTCCTCGTCGGTGTCCCCGATGATCGGGAAGACGCCCGGCAGGATCAGGACGTGCTCCGGGTCGCGCCCCTGCGCGACGGCCCGCGCCTTGATGTCCTGGTAGAACGCCTGGCCCGCTTCCAGGGTCGGTGCGTGCGTGAAGATCGCGTCGGCGATCGTCGCACCCAGGTCGCGGCCCTCGTCGGAGTCGCCCGCCTGGAAGATCACCGGATGTCCCTGCCGCGAGCGCTCGATGTTCAGCGGACCGACGACCGAGAAGTACTCACCCTTGTGGTTCAGCTGGTGCTGGCGGGTGCGGTCTAAGAACACGCCGTTCTCCTTGTCCCGCGGGAACGCGTCGTCCTCGTAGGAGTCCCACAGGCCCTTGACCACGTTCACGTGCTCGAGCGCTCGGCCGTATCGGGTGGCGTAGTCGAAGTGCTCGTCGCGGCTGTAGTTGCCCGCGGTTCCGCCGTCCCCCGTCGCCACGACGTTCCAGCCGGCACGGCCTCCGCTGATCACGTCCAGGGAGCCCAGGCGTCGGGCCACGTTGAACGGCTCGTTGTACGAGGTGGTCAGGGTGCCGACGAGCCCGATGTTGCTGGTGCTCACGGCGAGGGCCGACAGGAGCGTCAACGGCTCGAGGCGGTTGAGGTAGTGGTGCGGCGAGTCGGGGGTGATGAACTGGCTGTCGACGATGAAGACGAGGTCGAACTTGGCGGCCTCGGCCTGTCGGGCCCGCTCGATGTACCAGTGGATGTCGACGCTGGCGTTGCCGGGGATCTCGGGGCTGAGCCAGGTGGCGTGCTGCCCCGGGCCGCCGACGCCCATGAGGACGGCGCCGAGCTTGAGCTGACGAGTGGTCACGATGATGCTCCTGGTGTGGTGTTCGGTGGTCGCTTCCTGGGTGCGCGCAGCACCGACGCCCGACCGCACCGGAGACGGCTCAGGGCAGGCGGGTGTCGTGCACGTGCGTGGAGGGCCCCACGACGGGGGCCTGGTCGGCTCAGCCGACGGGCGACAGCGGGCGGCGCGAGATCAGCGGCGCGAGAGGCTGTGGCTCGACATCGAGTCCGGACAGCGTCGACACGCACGCGGCACGACGACCAGCACGTGGCTGGCCAGCGCCGTGCGGCGCGGGGCGAGGCTGAGGACCGAGGTCATGGGACGAGTCTGGTGCCGGCATCGCGGGACGTCCAACGACGCGTGCGCATCGCCACCGATCAGCAGACGTGATCGATCACCGGCCCGCGTGGGTTGCCCGGGAACGACAAAGGCCCGGTCCTCCAGGACCGGGCCTTTCTCTACGTACCCCCGACCGGATTCGAACCGGCGCTACCGCCGTGAGAGGGCGGCGTGCTAGGCCGCTACACAACGGGGGCCTATACGCTGCGGGACCCGTGGGCCTCGCTTGCGAGTGAACACTTTACCCGATGCACCTCGGTGCACCGAAACTGCACTTCAGAACGGCACGTGCCGCGCTGGGGTACCAGGACTCGAACCTAGACTAACTGAACCAGAATCAGTCGTGCTGCCAATTACACCATACCCCATGGGGGTATAACGCCCGGCGCGCGCGGGTCGCCTGGCGGGGCGGACCTGTGTGCAGCCGGACGTCGTACCGGCGGTGAACACTACCCGGTCGCGGGGGCAGGGTCCAACCAGGCCCCCGTTGCGTGACGAAGGCCACCCTCAACGCGGGATGGCGCCCAGCTCGGAGGCGTCGTACCAGAGCAGGTCGCGCTCGTCGAGGCGCTCGATCGCCGCGTCGTCTCCGCTGATCGCCGCATCGACGTCGACTCCCACCCCCGGCTCGTCCACGTGGACGCATGCGATGTCCTCGAGGTCCACCGCGCGCAGCAGGTCCAGAGCACTCGGGACCTCGTCGTCGTCGAGCAGCGGGCGCACGTCGTCCTGCGACACGTCGACCGACACCACGAGCCGCGCACGCGGCGCGCCGGGGAGCTCACCCAGCAGGGCGAGCGAGTCGTCGGCTGCCGCCAGCTGGGCCGCGAACTCGAGACCCTCGTCGTCCTCGTCGGGAAACATCTCCCGGAGCGCCGGCGTGACGGCATGCACCCGACGCGGGGTCAGCGGGCCTGCTGCGGGCTCGATCTGGTCGAGGGTCGCGGGAACGTAGATGCGCACCCGCCCAGTGTGCCCGGCGCAGCGCGCATCGGTCCGCTCCCGCGCCAGAACCCGACCCCGCCTCCGCCGGATCGGGCGACTCCCACGCCAGAAACCCGTCGGCTCGTTGACGACCGCAGTCAGCCGGCGACGGCCGCGGCGACCGGCGCCAGCATCACGTCCACCTGCGCGGCGACCGCGGCCAGGGCTCGCCTCGCGGGCGAGCCGGGTGCGACCTCCCTCAGCGTGCGGGCCTCGAGGAGCGCGGCGTCGAGCGAGGGCCGGTCGTCAGGGACGAGGTGCGCGTCGGCCACACCCGCGTACCGCGCGAGGGCCTGCTGCACGGCGTCGCCCGGGTGCGCCCCGGCGACCGACGCCCGGACGCGGTTGACCAGGACCATCCGGGTTCCGCCGAGCCCGAGGTCCGTGAGCTCGCTCAGGCCGCGCACGAGGCGCTGGATGCCCACCGGATCGCCAGAGCCGACGACGAGGACGACGTCGGCGGCCTCCAGCGCGCTGAGGGTCGCGGCGTTGCGACGCGGAGCCCGGGTGTCGTAGCTCAACAGCTCGTCCTGCTCGAGGTTGAAGCCGCAGTCGATCACCGTCCACTCGCACAGCGCACGCGAGACGGCCCACACGGCATCGAGCGACGACGAGGGCAGCTCCGGCCAGCGATCGGCGCGCGAGATGCCGGACAGCACGCGCAGGTCGGGCGAGATCTGCGGGGTGAGGCGCGCGAGCGCCATCAGGTCGAGAGCGCCCTGGCCCGCGGCACGCGCCGCTGCGGCCAGCCCGGGTGCCTCGTCGAGCATCCCGACCACCTGCGCGACGCAGCCGCCGTAGGTGTCCGCATCGACCAGGAGCGTTCGGCGCCCCGCCGCAGCCAGCTCGGCGGCGACGTTGACCGCGACCGTCGTCCGACCCGGCGCCCCTGTCGGACCCCACACGGCGACGACCAGCCCGGCAGCGGGACGACGGACGGGCACCTCCTCGGGCGGCGGGAGGGCGGACTCCGGGCCACCGCCCGACTCGAGGATCGCGAGCGCCTCGCGGACCATCGCGCCGCCTGCGTCGTCGTCCTGCGGCTCCATGACGACGAGATCGGCGCCGAGCGCCGCGAGCCGTTCGCCGAGCCAGGGCCGCGTCACGTCACCGACGCCCACCACCCGCACGCCGGCCCGGTGCAGGAGCTCTACGGCTTCGCGGTCGAGCAGGTCCAGGTCTCCCGAGACGACCGCCAGCCTCCCCAGCCCCGCCTCCGCTGCCGCGAGCAGCTCGGTCAGGTCGGCACATCGGCGGGTGACGCTCAGTCGGCCTCCCGTGCGCTCGACGGCCTGCACGATGATCGACTCCGCGGAGCCCTGCACCGCGCACAGCACCCCGACCGACACGTCAGCGCCCCGTGCCCGGGACGGGCACCACGTCGATGGTGCCGTCGGCCGCGAGCGCCCCGAGGATGACCGGCAGCTGCGCGCTCGGCACGAGCACCTGGACCTGCGTCCCTCCGCCGACGCTGAAGGCACCGTCCTGCGTGGTCACCTCGGCCACGACGAGGTTCGTCGCCAGCTGCTGCGGCCTCGCGGGAGCGACGTCCTCACCGGTGGGCGGCGTCGGCGTGAGCCAGAGGTCGACCTGCGCGCCGGCCGTCACGTCCTGCGACGGCGTGCGCTCCAGCGTGACCGACACCGGCCGCAGGTCGAGCTCGCCGGCGTCCCCGATCGCCGAGGCCGGAACGAGCTCGCCCCGACCGACGACCCGCACGACGACCCCGTCGGTGAGGGGCTCGTCGGCGCGCAGATAGTGGCGGAGGTTCACCGTGCCCAGGCGGACGTCGACGACGGCGAGCCGGCTCGCCTCGAGCCGGTCCCCCGGGACGAGGGCCGCACGCGACACGTAGACGGGGACGGTCGCCTGCGCGGTCCGCACGACCCACGACCCCAGCAGCACCGAGGCCGCGACCATGGCGATGCCCGCGAGCAGACGCGGGTCGCGCCAGCCGGGCCGACGCAGCCGCGCCGCGACGGGCGCGGGCAGATCGATCACGCTGGTGTCCATGTCTCCCTGTTCCGCCTGCCGTCCGGTGCCGGACGGCCATCCTGCCGCGCGGAACGCACTCCGCGGGCGAGAACGGAGCATTGTGGACAAACCGGTTCCGGCGCCACTGCGTGCCAGACTGCGGTCATGCCTTCGCGGTTCCTGACCCTCGCGGACGTCACCGAGGTCCTCAACATCTCGGCCCCGCAGGCCTACGCCCTCGTGCGCTCCGGTGAGCTGCCGGCCATCCAGATCGGTGGCCGGCTGCAGTGGCGCATCGAGTCGGCGGAGCTGGAGAAGTACATCCAGCGCATGTACGAGGAGACGCGCGCCCGCAACTCGTCGGAAGCGACGTCGAGCACCGACGCCGGCTGACCGCAGGCGACCGGCCACGTCCGCTCCGGGGAGACGCGCGGCCGCGCGTGGCTCACGCCTCGTGCACGACGCGGAGCCCGTCGAACGGCACGGCCCAGATCGTGGGCCGTCCCGGCGTGCCCACCTCCGTGACGTCCAGGTGGTCGGCGCCGACCCTGTCGATCCGGCCGATCACCTCGACGCCACGAGCATTGACGCGCACCCCGACACGGTCCCGCGCCAACGCTCGCAGCACCTGACCGAGCCCCAGCCGAGACTCGACGAGCCCCGGTGCGGGCGCAGCATCGTGGACGAGCCCGTCCACCGCCGCGATCGCGGCCACCGGGACGAGGCTGCGACGGGTCGACGACGTCGCCAGGAGCACCCACTCGGGGGCCCCCTCCACCACCGTCCCCGTGATCGGTTGCTCCTCGCCGATCCGTAGGCGCACCGTCCGCCCGACGGACGCACGCACCCGCGCCGAGAGCGTCACCGACGCACGCTCGGCCCGAGCCAGCTCGGCGACGTCCGCGCGCACGTCCGCGAGCCGACCCGCCGCCAGCTGGGCCTCCATGTCTTCGAACAGCTGCTCCCACCGCATCCGAGCACCGTAGGGGACGCAGCGGCGGCGCACGCCACCGGCTCCGGGGCGCGCCGCCGAGTCCACGGTCAGGTTCTGGCTCCCCGTGCTGAGGTGCAGCACTGCGCGGGTTCGTCGGGCACTCACCACGGCAGGAGTGGACACAACTCGGACATTCAGGTACATCTATGACCCTCAAGGCAGATCAAACTGCATCAAACGACACGATCGAGGGTCAATCATGGCGATCGACGCCGCTCCCCGGAGCGCGACCGCTCCACCGGTTCCTCACGTCCGGTCGCACCGACCGACGATCGCGACGACGACGCTCGGGCTCGTCGTCGCGACGCTCGTCGGCTGCGCGCTGGCATACGGCCTGGCGACCCGGGCGCACACGCTGGCCACCGCGTCGTCGGTTCGTACCGTCGACTCTCTCGTCGAGATCGCCGTCTGCGGGACCGGTGCGCTCGTCGCCGGGTGGCTCGCCGCGTCCGCGCTCCTCGCACTGGGCTGCCTGGCCGCGCGCCTCGTCGGGTCGAGCTGGCACCTGGGAGAACGCGTCGTGCACCGGTGCGCGCCGACCGTCGTGCGCCGATCGCTCGTCCTCGTGGTCGGCGCGAGCATCGGGCTCGGCGCTGCGACAGGCGCCTCCGCAGCAGTCGCGCCGACACCCCCTCCCACCGCGACGGCCGCGGCATCGAGCGTCACGGCCGACGACTTCGGTTGGGCCGTCACCACACCTGCCGACGCTGCTGCACCCGGGCCCACGCCCGCCACGGCCGCTCCACCAGTCGACGTCCCCACCGCTGCGTCGGGCAGTGCGCCGACCGCGACCTCGGCCGTCCCCACCCCAGCGACGCCGGTCTCGACCCCAGCGACGCCGGAACTGGCGCCAGCGACGCCGCTCCCGGCGCCAGCGACGCCGCTCCCGGCACCGGTGTCGACGCCTGTCGCCCCCGCACCGCAAGCGGCAGCCCCCGCCGCTGCGCAGACGCCAGCCCCTGCAGCAGGCACGAACCGGGAGGCGCGAACCGGCGACGTCGTCGTCGTCGCGGGCGACAGCCTGTGGGCGATCGCGGCCCGCCACCTTGCACCGGATGCGAGTGACGCCGAGATCGCCGCGTCGTGGCCGCAGTGGTACCACGCGAACGCGACCGTGATCGGACCCGATCCGGGCCTGATCGTCGCCGGTCAGGAGCTCACTGCGCCGATCACGCTCGACGGGGCCTCGTCATGAGCGCCGTTGCGCTCGACCTGACGGCATCGAGCGCGGAGGACGCGTTCGTGGTGCTCGGCGCGGAGCCGATCCCGGCTGCCGAACCTCGGATCCGACTGGTCCCGGACCCGCCCAAGGCACGTGTCCCCCTCGCCACGGAACCCGCGCACCCGCCCGCCCCGACGCTCACGGCGCGGGTCTCGGTCCTGCGGGCACTGGAGAGCGCCGCCACGACCGACGACACCGACCTCCCGAGCGCGGTCCCGTCGGCCGACCCCGCTGCCGTCGGGTGCTCGATCGCGCTGGCGGCGTTGGAGGTGCTCGCGGGGCGCCGACCGGTCGCCCAGCTCGCCCGCTGGCTCGCGCCAGGGGTCTACGAGGCGATCCGGGTGCGCAGCGCCCTGGCTGCGCGCGTCGTGCAGGCGCCACGAGGCGTTCGGCGGCCGGTGGTCAGACGGTTCCGGCTGAGCCCGATCGTCGCGACGGCGCACGAGGTCAGCGTCGTCGCCGACGACTCCGGCCGCGTGCGGGCAGTCGCACTCCGTCTCGAGGCGCACCGCGGCGCCTGGCGTGCGACGGCCCTCGAGATCGGCTGACGAGGTGCGGGAGCACGTTCGGCCAGCGAGGCGCTCGAAACCGGGGACGTGCGCGAGCACAGCGATGGCCCGCCCACCGCGGGAGGTGGACGGGCCAGCCGCGTCGATCGTCAGCGCTTGCGCTGCTGCTTTGCCGCCTTCCGGCGTTCCTCACGGTTGCCCGAGCCGTCGGTGGAACCGGACGCGGGCGTGCCGCCGTTGTTCCCGGACGGGCTCGTTCCACGCGTGACCACACCACCGTCACCGTCGACCGACGGCGCCGAGTACTGCAGCGGCGCCTGCTCCGCCGGGCCGTCGATGCCCTTCGCGACGAGCTTGCCCGCGGCAGGCCGATCGGCGGCCGCCGCACCGGGACCAGAAGCGGCAGCGACGACGGAGTCGAGCGAGACGGCCGGCGGGGCCGCTTCCTGCACCTGGACCTCCAGGTTGAACAGGTAGCCGATCGTCTCCTCCTTGATCGCGTCGTTCATCGCGTTGAAGAGCTGGAACCCCTCGCGCTGGTACTCGACCAGCGGGTCGCGCTGGGCCATCGCCCGCAAGCCGATGCCCTCCTTGAGGTAGTCCATCTCGTAGAGGTGCTCGCGCCACTTGCGGTCGAGGACCGACAGGGTCACGCGCCGCTCGAGCTGGCGCATGTTCTCCTCGCCGATCTTCTCCTCACGCTCGGCGTAGGCCACCTCGGCGTCCGAGAGGATCTCGCGCTTGATGAGGTCCGCAGAGAGGCGGGTCGGTCCCCCTGCCTCCTCGACCACCTCGTCCGGCGTGATCGAGACCGGGTACACGGCCTTCAGGGCGGTCCAGAGAGCGTCCAGGTCCCAGTCTTCCGGACGCCCCTCGGCGGTCGCCGCGGCGATGTAGTCGGTCAGGACGTCCTCGCGGAAGTGCGTGATCTGCAGGTGAAGGTCCTCACCCTGCAGGACGCGTCGACGCTCCTTGTAGACGACCTCGCGCTGACGGGACATCACGTCGTCGTACTTCAGGACGTTCTTGCGGATCTCGAAGTTACGGGACTCGACCTGCGACTGCGCGGACTGGATACCACGCGTGACGATCTTGGACTCCAGCGGCATGTCCTCCGGGAACCCGGCCCGCGTCATCATCGACTCCGCCAGACCGGAGTTGAACAGGCGCATCAGGTCGTCCTGCATCGACAGATAGAACCGGGACTCCCCCGGGTCGCCCTGACGGCCGGACCGGCCACGCAGCTGGTTGTCGATGCGGCGCGACTCGTGCCGCTCGGTGCCGAGCACGTAGAGCCCGCCCAGCTCGGCGACCTCGTCGTGCTCCGCCGCCACCGACTCCTTGGCCTTCGCGAGGGCGAACGGCCACGCGGCCTCGTACTCCTCGGCATTCTCCGCCGGGTCGAGCCCGCGGGACGCCAGATCCTCGACGGCCATGAACTCGGCGTTGCCGCCCAGCATGATGTCCGTACCGCGGCCGGCCATGTTCGTCGCGACCGTGACAGCGCCCTTGCGACCCGCCTGCGCCACGATCGACGCCTCACGCGCGTGGTGCTTGGCGTTCAGGACCTCGTGCGGGACGCCCTGCTTCTTGAGCTTGCTCGACAGCAGCTCGCTCTTCTCGACGCTCGTCGTGCCCACCAGGACCGGCTGGCCCTTCGCGTGCCGTTCGACGATGTCGGCGACCACGGCGTCGAACTTGCCGTCCTCGCTCTTGTAGACGAAGTCGCGCTGGTCGATGCGCTGCATCTCGCGGTTCGTCGGGATGGGCACGACGCCGAGGTTGTAGGTGCCCTGGAACTCCGCCGCCTCCGTCTCGGCGGTTCCGGTCATGCCCGAGAGCTTGCCGTAGAGCCGGAAGTAGTTCTGCAGCGTGATCGTGGCGAGGGTCTGGTTCTCGGCCTTGATGGCCACGCCCTCCTTGGCCTCGATCGCCTGGTGCATGCCCTCGTTGTAGCGGCGGCCGGGCAGGATGCGGCCTGTGTGCTCGTCGACGATCAGGACCTCGCCGTTCATCACGACGTAGTCCTTGTCGCGCTTGAACAGCTCCTGGGCCTTGATCGCGTTGTTGAGGAACCCGATGAGCGGCGTGTTCAGCGACTCGTACAGGTTCTCGATTCCCAGGTAGTCCTCGACCCGCTCGATGCCGGGCTCGAGCACGCCGATGGTGCGCTTCTTCTCGTCGACCTCGTAGTCACGCTCGGCCTGCAGGCGGCGGGTGACCTTGGCGAACTCGGCGTACCAGCGGTTGGCGTCGCCCGAGGCGGGGCCGGAGATGATCAGCGGCGTGCGCGCCTCGTCGATGAGGATCGAGTCGACCTCGTCGACGATCGCGAAGTTGTGACCGCGCTGGACGAGCTCGTCGGTGCTCCACGCCATGTTGTCGCGCAGGTAGTCGAACCCGAACTCGTTGTTCGTGCCGTAGGTGATGTCGGCCGCGTACTGCTCGCGACGATCCGCCGGGGTCTGCGTCGAGAGGATGACGCCGCTGGTCAGGCCGAGGAACCGGTAGACGCGGCCCATGAGCTCGGACTGGTAGCTGGCCAGGTAGTCGTTGACCGTGACGACGTGGACGCCCTTGCCGGCCAGCGCGTTCAGGTACGCCGGGGCTGTGGCCACGAGGGTCTTGCCCTCGCCGGTCTTCATCTCGGCGATGTTGCCGAGGTGCAGCGCCGCGCCACCCATGAGCTGGACGTCGAAGTGTCGCTGGCCGAGCGTGCGGCGTGCGGCCTCGCGCACCGCCGCGAACGCCTCGGCGAGCAGATCGTCCATGGACTCCCCGTCCGCGAGGCGCGCACGGAACCGGTCGGTCTCCTCGCGCAGCTCGGCGTCGGACAGCGCGACGAAGCTGTCCTCCAGGGTGTTGACCTGCTGGGCGATGCCCGACAGCTTCTTGACGATCCGGCCTTCACCGAGGCGCAGGACCTTCTCGAGGATCGCTGGCACGCACTACTCCCGACGTGTTCGCACTCCGGGCGCGCGCGGCGTCGGAGCGGCTTGGGTGCCGGCCGCACGGCCGGGCCCGTCCATCGTAGGCGAGCCGACCGGGCGTGGGCGAAGATCCACGGCCAGGTTGCCCGGGAGGGGTTCTGCCCAGCGTGAACGCGCGCGACCGGCAGCGACGACGCTGGTCCGGGTGCCGTGCGGCACCGCTCTCGGACGTCGAAGAGAGCGGCCGTTCACCGGACCGCAGCCTTCAGCGGCGCGGCGAGGTCCCCACGGTCGGCGACGACGACCTCGCCCAGACCCAACCAGGCGGCGAGCTCGTGCAGCTCCGTCGCCAGCTCCTCGACGACGTGCGCCTGCGATCCCGGGCTGCGGTGGGCCGCCTGGACCCGCAGGACACCGGCCTGACGGTCGGCCTTGAGGTCGACGAGCGCCGGGAGCGACTCACCCAGCAGGAACGGCAGCACGTAGTACCCCCAGACCCGTTGCGGCTCGGGAACGTAGATCTCGATCCGGTACCGCAGCCCGAAGAGCGCCTCGACGCGGCGTCGCTCGAAGACGAGCGGATCGAACGGGTTGAGCAGCGCACGCCCGGTCGCTCGTCGTGGCAGGCTCGCGTCGCGGTGCCGCCAGACCCGGCCCTCGTCCCACCCGTCGACAGTGACCTCGACGAGCTTGCCCTCTTCGACCAGCTCGGCGACGGCCCGCGCCGCAGGGGCCTGCTTGACGCGGAAGTAGTCCGCGAAGCTGCGCAGGGTGCCGATGCCGTGCGCCCGGGCTCCGATCTCGACCAGGGCCCGGACGCAGTCGGCCTCCGGCGTTTCGGCCGCGGCGAGGACGTCGGGCGGGATCACGCGCGACGTCAGGTCGTACCGGCGCTCGAACGCGCCGTTGCGACCCGCCGACGTGACCTCGCCCGTGAAGAACAGGAACTCGAGCACTCGTTTGGCCACCGTCCAGTTCCAGCCCCACTCGGTGCGGGTGGTCGGATGGTCGGCCTCGAACGACTCCTGGACCTCGCGCGCCGTGACGGGCCCCCGCGACGCGATGATCTCCCGGACCTCCGCCAGGACCGGTGCGCGCTTCAACGGCACCTCGGCGATCGAGCCCCACGCCTCGCTGCGGTAGGCGCGCCGGCGCCAGTCGAGGAGCCGGTAGGTCTCGGGTGGGACGAACGAGGCCATGTGGGCCCACGTCTCGACGAGCCTGCGCGGCGCCCGTCCCGCGGCCGCGTCGAGCAGCGACGTGTCGTAGGCGCCGATCCGCGAGAACGTCGGCATCAGGTGCGCCCGGGCGAGGACGTTGACGGAGTCGATCTGCAGGACGCCGAGCCGGTCGACCACCTGCTGGAACTGCCGCATCGTCGGTGGTGCACCCCGTAGCGGCCGCGGCGCGTCGAGGCCCTGCGCGCGCAGGGCGATGCGTCGGGCCTGCGACAGGCTGAGGCGTTCGGCGGTCACGGGGCAATCCTGCCGTCGACCTCCGACACGCGGCGCCCCGACGGGCACACACCCGCACGGACACGACGACGCCCGGCCGGTGGGCCGGGCGTCGTCGCATCCGTGGCGTGCTCGGGCGCGCAGAGCTGCCGTCAGACGACGCCGGCGACCTGCGGGGCGTGCGACACGGCGGTGTCGAGCTTGATCACGCCGTAGCTCCAGCCGCGCCGGCGGTACGCGACGGACGGCTGCGCGGTCTCGGCGTCGATGAACAGGAAGAAGTCGTGCCCGACGAGCTCCATCTCGTAGAGCGCGTCGTCGACGGTCATGGGGTGGGCTGCGTGCACCTTCTCGCGGATGATCACCGGCGAGTCGCCGAGCGTCGTCTCCACCGCCGCCAGCGGGTCGACCGGCTCCGGGACCTCGGGTTCAGGCTCGGGCGGGCGGACGTCCAGCGGGGTGATCGGAGTGTGGTTGCGGTGGTCCTTGCGCCGGTCACGTGTCCTGCGAAGCCGCTCGAGCAGCTTGTTGAGCGCCATGTCGAGGGCCGCGTACCTGTCGTCTGCGCACGCTTCGGCGCGGATCACGGGACCTCGGTCCACCACGGTGAGCTCGACGCGTTCGGAGCTTCCGGACTGGCGGGGGTTCGTCTCGTGCGACACGACGACATCGATGCGCTGGGCGCGGGGGGCCAGCTGCTCGACTTTTGCGAGCTTCTGCTCGACGTGCGCCCGGTACTTCGGGAGCACTTCGGTGTGCCGGCCGGCAACCACGATCTCCATGTGAGCCTCCTGCGAGGTCGGGGGCGGGTTTCTTCCGCCCGGATGACATGCGTTGGGCTGCCCTGAAGGCAGTCGGGCGGCGTCACCTCCTCCCGCAGCCGATCCGGGTCGATCCGTCGGATCGACCCCGGCCCGGCGCCGGCTCTGGCCCCACGCTAACCCCGTGACCCACCCGTGACCACTCCCACGCCGGGGATCACCCGCGGGCGTCCGAGGGGCGGACAACGGGCCGGTCCGGAAGGACCGGAGGGCGGGACGGCCCCGGGGTCGAGGCGAGCGTCAGGCCCGCGACGACGCCGCCGCCGGCTCGCTCGAGGGCCCGGCGCGACGCCGCGAACGTCGCGCCGGTGGTCAGGACGTCGTCCACGATCACCGCGGCTCGCCCGGTCACCCACCGCGTCTTGCGGTCCGGCACCGAGAGCTGCCCGGCGAGGTTGCGTGCCCGGTCCCGAGCCCCGAGCCCGACCTGGTCGCCGCCGCTCGCGCGGTTCAGGACCGGCGCGAGCTCGGCCCGGACACCGTCGGCGAGCAGACCCTCGACGACCGCCGCCGCGAGCTCGTCGACGAGGTTGCCGCCCCGACGTCTGCGCGACGCCGCCGTCGACGGCGCCGGCACCACGAGGAGCGGTGCGGCCGGCGCAAGGACCCCCGCGACCTGTGCCGCCTGGCGGGCCATCGCGTCCGCCAGCGGTGCGGTCAGGTCGCCGCGGCCGCGGTCCTTCCACGCGATGATCGCCCGCCGGACGTCCCCGGTGCAGTCCGCGAGCGTCCACACCGGGAGGGCGCCGCGCCCGTCCATGCGGTCCAGGCGCGGCGCCCGGTTCTCGCACCGCCAGGCAGCGCCGGACAGGAGCGCGGCGCACCCCGGGCACCACGGGAGGTCGTCGAGGCCGCAACCCGCGCACTCCACCGGGAGCAGGAGCCCGACGAGGTCACGCAGGAACGAGGTCACGCGACGAGCATGAGCCCCTCGGTCACGTTCGGGCGCTCCGTTCTTCCCGAGCACGAGACGGCCGGGCTGGGGACGGCTCAGCCCGGATAGCTCGGGTAGGACGCTCCCGTGACGCCGGCGACCGGCGCCCAGGTGGTGTCGACGTACCGGCGCAGGCTCCCGTCGAGCGTCGTCACGTAGATCACGATGCCACCCGCCATGCCCGTCGGGTCAGCGACCTCAGGCAACGACTGCGTGGGTCCCGAGACCGGGACCAGGTGCACCGCGATGTTGCCGGTGCTGCGTCCGAGCACACCCAGCGTCGACTCGTCGATCCAGACGACGGACGTGGCATCGACCATCGACGCACCCGCCCGGACCCCGTCACCGATCTGCTGCGGTGCCCCCGACTCGTCGCGGATGATCCCGGAGACCTGGATCGCGACGCCGTCGGCCCCCGACGAGATCACCGCCAGCCGGGTGCCGTCCGGCGACACCCGCACCGCCCGCACGATCCGGCCCGTGAGCCAGTCGGCGAGGACGGAGACCGTCGGAGAGCCCGCCTTGACCGCGACGATCCCGTCGTTCGACGAGGCCGTCCACGTCCAGCCGAGGCGGTCGATCGACGGTGCGGCGAGCGAGCCACCCGTGAACAGGGCATGCGCCGGAGTCTCGGGCGTCGGTGCGGTCACCAACGTGTTGGGGCCGGAGAGCAGCACGCGCAGCGACCCGTCGGCACTGACCGCGGGGCTCCGCGCGTCCAGGCCCTCGAGCGTGCCGACGCCTCCGACGGGCACGACCTCGCTGCGCGAGAGCGAGACGAGCCGGTCTGCCTGGAGGAACTCGACGTTCCCTGCGGGCGCCGTGCCGTGATCCAGCTTCGCGGGGTCGCCCACG
This sequence comes from Cellulomonas sp. URHD0024, assembly GCF_000426185.1. Classification (GTDB taxonomy): domain Bacteria; phylum Actinomycetota; class Actinomycetes; order Actinomycetales; family Cellulomonadaceae; genus Cellulomonas. The sequence goes on along the minus strand of NZ_AUEW01000013.1, from coordinate 30,052 downwards.
AGCGGCACCCCGTCGGTAGCCGCGTTCCCGCCGGCGGGCACAGCGGTGACCTCGACCGACCCGACCCCCGGTACCAGTCGCAGGCTCTCGTTGATCTGCGCGAGCAGCAGTGGCGTGTCGGCCCGGGTCACGGCCAGCAGGGGGCTGAGCCCGACGTGGGCCACGCCGTCGTCGCGGTTCAGGAGCACGGACTCCGCATCCAGCTGGGCGCCCTCCGGGATCGCCGAGGTCACAGCATCACTGAGCCACGGCGACGGGCCCTGCAAGAGCTCCTGGACGACGGCGGTCTGCAGGTTCTTCTTCGGCAGCCACCGCGTGTCCGGCACGAGGAACGTCTTGTCCGGCGAGAGGAAGTAGATCGGGGTCGACTGAAAGGTCCGCTCGAAGTCCTGATCCCGCAGGATCAGTCCGTCGGGCAGCCCGGAGATCCGCCACTGGTCGCTGTCGTCCTGGACGAGGTCGAACGTGACGGACTCGACCGCGTTCGGCGGTGCCTCGACGTACTGTCCGTCGCCGTCCACGCGGGCCGACACGGGGACGTCCCCGACGACCTCCGCGACGCTCGCGCTCGGCGCCCACGCGATGGGCCCTGCGACGACCTGGCCCGAGAGCGGCTGCCACTTCACCTTCGCCGCACCCGCGAGGTACTCACGGGCGGTGTCGAAGTCGTCGGAGAATCCGGCCGCGCTCGCGGCGAGAAAGCCGTCCACGATCTCCTGCGGCGTGGCGTCCTCGGCCGGTCCGGCTGCCAGCACCTGGATGTCGGCCGGCGTGGAGATCTTGATCTCGCTCTTCTGCGGGGGACCCGACATCGGGATCGCCGCGCATGCGGACGCGAGCAGCAGGACGAGACCAGCAAGTCCGCCACCCTGCGCGCGCCGGACACGGTGCGACCTCATCGGACCTCCTGGCGCTCGTCGGCGGGCTCGGGGTGATCGCCCGACCCGTGGTCCAGGTCCGGGAGCGAGGCGGGGTCGGTGCTCGCGCGCACGACCGGGACGCGCACCGCGTCGACGTCCGGCGTCTCGTCCGGCACCAGCGGCAGCGGCGAGTCGGTCAGCCGGATGCCGGCGCGCCGCGGCAGGGTGAGGCGGAAGCACGCCCCTCGACCCGGCCTGCCCCAGGCCTCCAGCCAGCCGCCGTGCAGGTGGGCGTCCTCGAGAGAGATGGCAAGCCCGAGCCCGGTTCCGCCGGTGGTGCGCGCCCGGGCCGGGTCCGCCCGCCAGAACCGGTCGAACACGTGCTGCGCCTCGTCGGGCGTCATGCCGACGCCGCGGTCCCTGACCGTCACGGCCACCGCGTGCGCGTCGACGCCCACGGTCACCTCGACCGCCGTCCCCTCGGCGTGCTCGATCGCGTTCACCAGCAGGTTGCGCAGGATGCGCTCGACGCGGCGGGGGTCGATGTCCGCCACGCACTGCTTCTCGGGCACGTAGACCCGCAGCCACGTGCTGCGCCGCTCCGCGAGCGGGGTGGCATGGTCGACGGCCGCGACGACCACGTCACGAACGTCTCGTCCACCCGCTTCGAGCGTCGCCGCGCCCGCATCGAACCGGCTGATCTCGAGCAGGTCGGCGAGCAGCTCCTCGAACCGGTCGAGCTGCGTCTGCAGCAGCTCCGCCGAGCGCTTGACCGCCGGGTCGAAGCTGCCGCGGGCGGAGTAGATCATCTCGCCGGCCATCCGGACCGTGGTCAGCGGCGTGCGCAGCTCGTGCGACACGTCCGAGACGAACCGCCGTTGCAGCGTCGACAGGTCTTCCATGCGGTGGATCTGGTCCTGCAGGCTGGCCGCCATCTCGTTGAACGATCGAGCGAGCGTCGCCATCTCGTCCTCGCCACGCTCCGGCATCCGCTCGGACAGGTGACCGTCCGCGAGTCGTTCGGCCACCTCGGCGGCGCGGCGCACGGGCCGGACCGCCTGCCGCGTGACGAGCCAGGTCATGCTGCCGAGGAGCGCGACGAGGGCCAGGGCCGCCACCAGGAGCGTGCGCTGGAGGAAGTCGAGCCGGTCCTGCTCCGCCTGAAGGCTGTAGAGGAAGAAGAGCTGGTAGGTCCCCGCGCCGCGCACCTCGACGTCCTGGCCGACCATGACGGCGGGCTCGTCACCCCCGTCGGTCGGCCAGGCGACCGACTGCCAGTGCTGACCGCCCGTGGCCGTCGCCAACCGGAGCTCCTGGCTCACCAGGCCGAGGAGGGACTTGTCGGTGGTGGTGGTCGCCCCCGTGGCCGCGACGCCCTTCTGCTGCGGCGCCTGCAGGAGGAAGACCTCTCGCTCCCCCGAGCCGCCTGACTGCTGCGCGGACGCGACGAGCAACAGCTGGCGTTGGAGGTCCGTGCCCGTGGCAGCCGTCGAGGCGTCGAACGTCGCCTGCGCCACCTTGGTGGAGCGCGCACTCTCCTCGAGCACCTGGTCGACGCGGGACTGGAAGATGTCGTCCCGCATGCGCTGGCTCACGTAGACACCGATGACCGCGAGCGCGACGAGGCCGATGGCCATCGTGGTGGTGATGACGCGGACCTGCAGCGAGCTGCGCCACGCGTGCGCAGCCGAGCGGACCCGCCGCATCGTGCGCGCCCGGACCAGCCGCCACGCGCTTCTCACCCGCACGGGAGCGCCGCCGCCGCACTCACGGCACGACCATCACGTCGAAGCCACGCCCGCCTTGTAGCCGACGCCACGCACGGTCACGACGATCTCCGGCTGCTCCGGGTCGTTCTCGATCTTCGAGCGCAGCCGCTGCACGTGGACGTTGACCAGGCGGGTGTCCGCGGCGTGCCGGTACCCCCAGACCTTCTCGAGCAGCACCTCACGGGTGAACACCTGCCACGGCTTGCGCGCCAGGGCCACGAGGAGGTCGAACTCGAGAGGCGTCAACGACACGGGCCTGCCGGCACGCGAGACGCGGTGACCGGGGACGTCGATGGACACGTCGCCGATGGAGAGGTGCTCGGGTGCGGGCTCGTCGCTGCGCCGCAGCCGGGCACGGACCCGGGCGACGAGCTCCTTGGGCTTGAACGGCTTGGAGATGTAGTCGTCGGCCCCGGACTCCAGGCCCAGCACCAGGTCGACCGTGTCGCTCTTCGCCGTGAGCATCACGATCGGCACACCGGACTCGGCGCGGATCTGCCGACAGACCTCGTTGCCGTCCTTGCCCGGCAGCATGAGATCGAGCAGGACGAGGTCCGGCTGCGTCGCCCGGAACACGCCCAGCGCCGCGTCACCGTCCTCGCAGAACACCGGGTCGAAACCCTCAGAGCGCAGCACGATGCCGATCATCTCGGCCAGCGCGGTGTCGTCGTCGACCACCAGTACGCGTCCCTTCATGCGCGCATTCTCGCACTCCAGCGTCTGCGGGGAGGCCAGTACCAGGCGTGAGCGTGTCTGCCATGCGGCACACCGCACACAGATCACCCGGTCGCGTCTCCCGCGGACCGGCCGCCATGGCACGATGATTCCTCCGCGGGGGCCCGGAACTGGCTCCCCCGCGTGAACGCACAACCGAGCCGAGGGAGCAGCGCTCGCATGACGAGCCCGCACGACGACGTTCCGCAGGAACCGGCCTGGACCTCCCCGGCCGGCACCGAAGCCCCTGCGCCGCACCCGACGCCCGACGAGCCTCCCGTCTACGTCCCGCCGGGGGGCTACCCACCGGTCTACGGACAGCCGACGGCCCCTCCCGCGTACGGCCAGCAGGCCCCTGCACCCGGCTACGGCCAGCAGGCCCCTCCGCCCGGCTACGGCCAGCAGGCCCCTCCGCCCGGCTACGGCCAGCCCCAGTCGCCCCCGCCCGGCTGGGTCGCGGCTCCCGGAGCGCCCGGCTGGGGACAGCCGATGACCCCGCCCCCTGGCGCCTCGTGGCGGCCGCCGGCGTTGCAGCCGGGGATCATCCCGCTGCGGCCGATAGGGCTCGGCGAGATCTACGACGGCGCCTTCCGCGCGATCCGCGCGAACCCCAAGGTGATGTTCGGCCTGTCCGCGATCGTCGTCACGATCGCCGTGGCGCTCCAGTCCCTCATCACCTGGTACGTCCAGGGCCTCCTCTCGGCGCAGTTCACCGATCTCGCGGAGGAGCTGGATCCCGAGGGCCTCTACGGGTTCAGCTCGAGCATGAGCGCGTCGGTGGCCCAGCTGTCCGCGCTGCCGATCACGGAGCTCGCGACAACCATCCTCACGGGTCTGCTGATCGTGTCCGTGAGCAGGTCCGTCCTCGGCCAGGTCGTGTCCGTCCGGGACGTCCTGCGGTCCGGACGCGTCTGGCTCGTCGTCGCCTTCTCCCTGCTCGTGATCGTGGCGGCCGTCGTCGTGGTCGGGGCGGGGGTCGCCGTCGTGGCCCTGCTCGGCGCGAACGGGTACCTCGGGCTCGCCATCGTGCTCGGCCTCCTCGGCTCCCTCGGCTACCTGGTCGTCGTGCTGTGGGCGAGCGTGCGGACGCTCCTGGTCCCGCCTGCTCTCATGCTCGAGGGCAAGGGGTTCGGCAAGACCGTCGCGCGCGCCTGGAGGCTCACCCGTGGCAGCTTCTGGCGGCTGTTCGGGATCTGGTTGCTGACCAGCGTCCTGTCCAGCATCATCGCGGCGATCTTCACCGCTCCCGCGCAGCTGTTCACCTCGCTGTTCATGGGCGACACCGGCGGCCGGTCGTTCGCCTCCATCGCCATCAACGGCATCGCCAACGTGATCGCGCTGACGCTCGCGACGACGTTCGTCGCCGCCGTCACGGCGCTGCTCTACATCGACGTCCGGATGCGTCGCGAGGGTCTCGACGTCGAGCTCGCGCGGGCCGCGGAGCAGAAGGCGTGAACCTGCCGGCCCGGGCGGTCGCGGGCGCGCTGGGGCTGGCGGGCGACGTCCCGGTCGATCCCGACGCCGCGACCGCTCGGCGCTGGGCCAGCGACGAGCTCCTCGACCCCGTCTACCACCAGCGCCCGTCCCTGCTCAGCCGGCTGCTGACGTGGCTGTCGGAGCAGCTCTCCGGGATCAGCACCCCGAGCGGCCTCAGCCCGGTCGCCCTCGCGGTCGTCGTAGCCCTCATCGCAGCCGTCGTCGTCGTCGCGTTCCTCGTGAACGGGCCCGTGCGCCGCGCGCGACGGGTGGCGTCCGAGCGCAGCGTCCTCGACGCCGGCGACGGCCGGACCTCCGACCAGATCCGTCGTGCGGCCGACGCGGCCGCGAAGGCCCAGGACTGGACGCTCGCCGTGCTCGAGCGGTTCCGGGCCGTCGTGCGCAGCCTCGAGGAGCGCACGGTGCTCGACGAGCGTCCGGCCCGGACGGCGCACGAGGCGGCCGACGACGCGGCCGTCCGGCTGCCCGGTCTGCGCACGGACCTGGTCGCTGCCGGACGGCTGTTCGACGCCGTCGCCTACGGCCACGAGTCGGCGACGCCCGACGACGACGCCCTCGTCCGCGAGCTCGACGCCCACGTCCGCGCCGCTCGGCCGTCCGCTCCTGCCGATGCGGTGCCGAGCGTGCCCCGATGAGCGCACCGGTCCTCACCACCCACGCCGCGCCCGTCGTCGGCGACGGGACCACGGGACGGTCTCGCGCGGCATCGCGCTGGCGCCGGTGGCGGATGCCTCTGGGCATCCTCGGGCTGCTCTGCCTCGTCGGCCTCCTCGCCGCACTGCCCGAACCAGTCACCTCGACGGCGTCGCTCGCCCCGGACAACGCGCTCCCGGGTGGCGCACGCGCCGCGGCACAGATCCTGGGCGACCAGGGCGTCGACGTCCGCTACGTCCGCAGGATCGCCGACGTCGAGAGGCTCGCCGGCCCGGACTCGACCGTGCTGCTCGTCGGGGACGCGTTGATCGACACCTCGCACACCGACGTGCTGCGCAAGACCGGCGCGGACCTCGTGCTCGTCGACGCGGACTGGGCCGTCAGCGAGCTGACGGGCTCGCTCGGGGCCGGTTCGACCACCGGCATCCCCCAGAAGCGGACGGCCGAGTGCGACGACCCGGACGCCGTCGCTGCCGGGACGATCACGGCGACGGGCTACCTGCAGGCCCTCGACGGCACCGCAGTGGTGTGCTTCCCGGCCCCCGGCTCGGCGACCAGCGCGGGCGGCGCCTACGGTGTCACGACCGTCGACGATCAGCGCGTGGCGGTGCTGACGGACCGTGCACCGCTGACCAACGAGCGGCTGGCGGACGAGGGCAATGCCGCGTTGGTGCTGCGCATGCTCGGTCGCCACGAGCGGCTCGTCTGGTACATCCCGTCGCCCGACGACGTCGAGGCCGGCGGCTCGTCCCGCCCCGGGATCGCCGACGTCGTCCCACCGGTGGTCTACGTCGTCGGCCTGCAGCTGCTGCTCGTCGCCGCGGTGGCGGCACTGTGGCGCGGTCGTCGGCTCGGTCGCGTCGTGACCGAGAAGATGCCGGTCGTCGTCCGGGCCGGTGAGACCACACGCGGACGCGGTCGGCTGTACCGGCGCTCGCGCGCGTACGGGCATGCCGCCGCAGCACTGCGCGCCGGCGCGGCGGCACGGTCCTGCGCCCGTCTCGGACTGCCGCGCTCCGCGGCGCCGCTGGTCGTCATCGAGGCGCTCGCCCGCGCGTCCGGGCGCCGATCGGACCAGGTCGAGGCGCTCTTGTACGGGCCACCCCCCACAGACGACAACGGGCTCGCGCAGCTTGCGCGGGACCTGGACCATCTCGAGAGCGAGGTTCACCGATCGTGAGCGACGACAGCCAGCAGTGGCCGCCGACGGCACCACCCAGCCCGGCGCCGGCGCGGGCGCCGCACCGTGCCGCGGCTCCTGCCCAGCCGGGCGCGTGGCCCCCCGCAGGTGGCTACCCGCCGGCCGCGCCACCCCCGCCGGCGGCGCCGGTGGGGCACCCGCCCGCGCCGGCGGCGCCCCTGGCGGCCCCCGCGGCGCCTGCGGCACGGCCCCAGACGTCCGGCCCCTCGCAGGAGCTGCGCGCCGCGCTCGCCGCGGTGCGCACGGAGGTGTCCAAGGCCGTCGTCGGGCAGGACGCCGCGATCAGCGGCCTCATCATCGCCCTCCTGTGCCGCGGGCACGTGCTGCTCGAAGGCGTGCCCGGCGTCGCCAAGACGCTTCTCGTGCGCACCCTCTCGGCGGCGCTGGAGCTGCAGACCAAGCGCGTCCAGTTCACCCCCGACCTCATGCCCGGTGACGTCACGGGTTCTCTCGTCTACGACGCACGGACGGCCGAGTTCTCGTTCCGTGAGGGGCCGGTGTTCACGAACCTGCTGCTCGCTGACGAGATCAACCGGACGCCTCCCAAGACTCAGGCGTCTCTGCTCGAGGCCATGGAGGAGCGGCAGGTGTCCGTCGACGGCACGCCTCGCCCGCTCCCGGACCCCTTCCTGGTGATCGCGACCCAGAACCCGGTCGAGTACGAGGGCACGTACACGCTGCCGGAGGCACAGCTGGACCGATTCCTGCTCAAGCTGGTGCTCGGCCTGCCGGAGCGCCACGAGGAGATCGAGGTGCTCCGACGGCACTCGGCGGGCTTCGACCCGCGCGACCTGCAGGCCGCCGGCGTGCGCCCGGTGGCGTCGCCGTCGATGCTGGCGGCCGCGCGCACCGAGGTGGCACGGGTGCAGATGTCGCCCGAGGTGCTCGGGTACACGGTCGACGTGTGCCGGGCCACGCGGCGCTCCCCGTCGCTGTCCTTGGGCGTCTCGCCGCGTGGGGCCACCGCGCTGCTCGGCACCTCGCGCGCCTGGGCGTGGTTGTCCGGTCGCGCGTTCGTGACGCCCGACGACGTCAAGGCGCTCGCCCACCCGACGCTGCGCCACCGCGTCCAGCTACGGGCGGAGGCCGAGCTCGAGGGCGTCAGCACGGAGAGCGTGATCGACACGGTCCTCGCGTCCGTACCCGTCCCTCGATGACACCCGTGATCCACGGGAAGCGCTGATGGCGGTCACGTGGCGCGCGGTCGCGCTCGCGGCTGCCGGGATCCTCGCGGTCGTCCTGCTGCCCGCGACCGGCACCGTGCTGCTCTGGACCGTGCTGGTGCTCGTGGTGTGCGTGCTGGACGCGCTGCTCGCCGCGTCGCCCCGGCAGGTCGCCGTGCGCCGCGAGGTGCCGTCGTCCGTGCGGTTGACGGAGGCCGCACGCTCGACGCTGACACTGACCAACGTGGGCCGACGCAAGCTTCGTGCGCTCGTGCGCGACGCGTGGCCCCCGTCGAGCGGCGCCGACGACAACCGGCATCGCATCGAGGTCCCGGCCGGCGACGGACGCCGGGTGACCACGACCCTGCGACCCACCCGCCGGGGCGACGCGCACGCCGACCTGGTGACGATCCGGACGTTCGGTCCGCTCGGCCTCGCCGGCCGGCAGGCGTCGCTGACCGTGCCCGGTCGGCTGCGCGTGCTGCCGGAGTTCGCGTCGCGCAAGCACCTGCCGAGCAGGCTCGCCCGTCTGCGCGAGCTCGACGGACGCGCCGCGGTCCAGGTCCGTGGCCCGGGCACGGAGTTCGACTCGTTGCGCGAGTACGTCATCGGCGACGATGTGCGCGCGATCGACTGGCGGGCGACGGCCCGGCGCGCCGACGTGGTCGTGCGCACGTGGCGTCCGGAGCGCGACCGACGGGTCCTGATCGTCCTCGACACGTCCAGGACCTCGGCCGTCCGCGTCCAGGACGCCCCCCGGATCGACGCGTCGATCGAGGCCGCGCTCCTGCTGGCGGCCCTGGCCACCCGCGCCGGCGACCGCGTCGAGCTGATCGTCTACGACCGCACGGTGCGCGGTCGGGTGGCCGGTCAGAGCGGCCCGCGGGTCATGCCGGCGTTCGCCGACGCCCTCGCGCTCGCCGAGCCGCAGCTCATCGAGGCCGACTGGGCGGGGATCGTCGGACAGGTGCGCCAGCGGTTGAGCCAGCGCGCACTCGTCGTCCTGCTGAGCGCGCTCGACCCGGCGGCCGTCGAGCACGGGCTGCTGGGCGTCGTGAACCAGCTGACCGAGCGGCACCAGGTCGTCCTGGCGTCGGTCGCGGATCCCGAGGTGGACGCTCTGCGCTCTGCCCGGCACGACGCCGCGGCGGTGTTCGACGCCGCCGCGGCCGAGCGCGTGGGCCTGGAACGCGCCGCTGTCGCGGTACGGCTGCGTCAGCGCGGCGTCGAGGTCCTGGACGCCCTCCCCGACAACCTCGCGCCCAAGCTTGCCGACACGTACCTGGCCCTCAAGGCGGCCGGCCGCCTCTGACAGGGTGGCCGCACGCGCCGGACGCACCGGGACCCGGTCCGACACAGGAGGTCGACGTGACCGCACCCGCACCGGGCGACCTGCTCTCGCCCGCTCAGCTGAACCGCGCGCTGCTCGCACGCCAGCACCTGCTCGACCGGCACGAGGGCCCCGCGCTGGGCGTGGTCGAGCACCTCGTCGGGCAGCAGGCGCAGAACGCCTGGTCGCCCTACGTCGGTCTGTGGAGCCGGGTTGCGGACTTCGGGCACGCAGAGCTGGGCGACGCGTTCTGGGCCCGCACGGTCGCGCGCATCGCGGTGATGCGCGGCACCATCCACCTGGTGACGCGTCAGGACGCGCTGGTGCTGCCCGCGCTCATGGCCCCGATCTACGCGCGCGATTTGCAGGTCAATGCCCAGCACGCCGCTGCCCTGCGGGGCGTCGACGTCCCCGCGGTCGCGGCCGCGGCCCGGAGCCTGGTGGAGGACGAGCCTCGGGTCACCACCGACCTCGGCCGCCTGCTGGCGGAACGCTGGCCGAGCGTCGCGCCCGGCTCGCTCGCCTACGCTGCCCGAGACACCCTGCCGCTCGTCCAGGTGCCTCCCCGCGGCGTCTGGGGACGGTCGGGCGCGACCACCTGGACCACGGCGGACGCGTGGTTCGGCAGCGCGTCGGCCGACCTGTCCGACCCGGCCGTGCGCCTCCACGAGCTCGAACGGCTCGTGCTGCGCTACCTGCGCGCCTTCGGCCCGGCCTCCGTCACGGACGTCCAGAGCTGGTCCGGGCTCGGCGGGCTGCGCGACGTCGTGAACCGTCTCGGCGACCGCATCGTGCGCTACCGGGCCGATCCGGCTCCCGGTGGTGTGCGGCCGCGCGAGCTGCTGGACGTCCCTGACGGGCTCCTGCCCGACCCGCAGACGCCGGCACCCGTGCGGTTCCTGCCGGACTACGACAACGTCCTGCTCGGACATGCCGACCGGACCCGGATCGTCTCGCAGGAGCACCGGCGCCTGCTCGCGTCGCCCAACGGCGTCATCCCCGCCACCTTCCTGCTCGACGGTCGCGTGGCCGGGACGTGGGCCGTGTCCCGCACGGGCGGCGAGCCGGCGACGCTCACCGTCCGCCCGTTCGCCGCCGTCTCGGCGTCGGACCGACGCCTCCTCGAGGACGAGGCAGCCGGCCTCGTCCGGTTCATGGCCGACGAGGCAGACACGCACCGGGTGCTCGTCGTCGACGACTGAGGGCCGGACGGCGGACGGGCGTCGACCTCAGCCGGCCATCGCCAGGACGTACCCGGCGCGGTCCGGTTCGAGGTCGCCGGTCTCACCGTCGCGCACCGCGCGCCTGCCCAGGACGATCGTGTAGACCCAGAACGCGGTCACTGCGAGCACGCCGAGCGCGATCTTCAGGGCCCAGGGCATCGTCGACCCGGTCACGAATCCCTCGATCAGCCCGGAGACGGCCAACGTCCCGACCAACCCGATCACGACGGTGACCAACGACCGACCCTCCTGGGCGAGGGCCCGCGAGCGGGTGCGCGGCCCCGGGACGAGCCACGTCCAGAAGAGCCGGAGACCGGCGGCACCCGCCACGAAGACCGACGTCAGCTCCAGCAGCCCGTGCGGCGCGATGCTCTGCAGGAAGACGTCCAGCTGTCCGTGCGCGGCCATCATCCCGCCCGTGGAACCGACGCCGACCGCGTTGCTGACCTGGAAGTACAGCGGTCCGATCCCGGTGAAACCGGTGGCGATGCAGACCGCGGTCAGGAAGGCGTTGTTGGTCCACACCATCGCCGCGAAGCCGGCGCCCGGGTCGTAGTACTGCTGGAACATGTCGTCGACGTACCGCTGCTGCTCGGCGGGCGTGCCCATCAGCGCGAGCGCCTCGGGCTGCGTGGCCACCCAGAATCCCGAGGCACAGGCCAGCACCACGAAGCCGAAGGCCACGGCGACGGTCCACCAGCGGATGCGATAGAGCGCCGCGGGCAGCGACACCACGACGAACCGCGTGACGTCGCGCCAGCTCGCCTCGTGCGAGCCCGCGATCGCGGTGCGACCACGAGCCACCAGCTGCGAGAGCTTGGCGACCGTCACCGGGTCCGGAGCGCTGGAACGGATGACCGAGAGGTCCGTCGCGGTGGCCTGGTACAGCCGGACCAGCTCGTCGGCCTCGGCGCCGCTCAGTCGCCGCCGACCCGCGAGCTCGTCGAGCCGCGCCCACGCGCCGGCACGCACCCGCTCGTACGCATCGAGGTCCATCCGCACATGGTGCCATCCCGAGCAGGCCGGCAGCGGCTACTCTGCGCCAAGAGCCCGACCGGGACGAGGGCACGCGCAACTGCACGGACGGGGGCTGCATGGACGGGATCATCATCGGCGAGGGTGTCGTCCTCGAGTCGCGGCCCACGTCGTCGCCGGTCCGGCTCGTCGCCGCGCTGATCGATCTGCTGGTGCTCGGTGCGGTCGTGTTCTTCGTGATCCTGCCGGTCACCGGTCTGCTCTCCCCGACCGAGCACACGGCCCGCATCATGTCCATCGTCATCATCGCGACGATCACGCTCGTCGTCCCGACGACCGTGGACACCCTCACGCGGGGGCGTTCGCTCGGGAAGCTCGCGCTGGGGATCCGGATCGTGCGCGACGACGGAGGCCCGATCGTGCTCCGGCAGTCGCTCGTCCGGGCGCTCGTCGGCATCGTGGAGCTCTGGCTGACCCTCGGCACCGTCGCGTTCATCACCTCGACGGTGAACCCCCAGGGCAAACGGGTCGGCGACGTCCTGGCCGGGACCTACGCGGTGCGTGTGCGAGGCACCGTGGCGCAGCGCGCTCCCCTGATGATGCCGCCGCAGCTCGCACGGTGGGCGCACACCGCCGACATCGCTCGCCTGCCCGACGCGCTGGCATTGTCTGCGCGTCAGTTCCTGGGTCGCACGGTCACCCTGCACCCGACGTCACGCGTCCAGCTCGGCACCCGGCTCAGCACCGAGATGGAGCGGTACGTGAACCCGCTGCCGCCGGTGGGGACGCATCCCGAGGCGTTCCTGACCGCGGTGCTCACCGAGCGTCGCAACCGCGAGTACGTGGCCCTGCAGCGGGCCGGGCACCGGGATGCCGTCGAGGCGATGCAGCTGCACCGTCTTCCCCACGGCATCCCGGACCCGCTGGACTGAACCCGGACCTCAGTACCGGTAGTGCTCGGGCTTGTACGGTCCGGCCGCGTCGACGCCGAGGTACTCGGCCTGTGACTTGGTCAGCTCCGTGAGGCGGACGCCCAAGGCGTCCAGGTGCAGCCGCGCGACCTTCTCGTCCAGGACCTTGGGCAGGCGGTAGACCTCCCGGGCGTACTCGCCGGGCTTGGTGAACAGCTCGATCTGGCCGATCACCTGGTTGGAGAAGGAGTTGCTCATGACGAACGACGGGTGACCGGTCGCGTTGCCCAGGTTCAGCAGCCGTCCCTCGGAGAGCACGATGATCGACCGCTCGGGCCGCTCGTCGTCGGCGGGGAATGTCCACTCGTGGACCTGCGGCTTGATCTCCGTGCGCGTGATGCCCGGCACCGCTGCCAACCCGGCCATGTCGATCTCGTTGTCGAAGTGCCCGATGTTGCCGACGACGGCCTTGTTCTTCATGGCCGACATCTGCGCGGCGGAGATGACGTCCTTGTTGCCCGTCGTCGTGATGAAGAAGTCGGCCTGCCCGAGGACGTCGTCGAGCAGGGCGACCTGGAACCCGTCCATCGCGGCCTGCAACGCACAGATCGGGTCCACCTCGGACACGATCACGCGGGCTCCCTGCCCGCGGAACGCCTCCGCGGCACCCTTGCCCACGTCGCCGTAGCCGGCGACGAACGCGACCTTGCCACCCATCAGCACGTCCGTGGCGCGGTTGATGCCGTCGGGCAGCGAGTGGCGGATGCCGTACTTGTTGTCGAACTTCGACTTGGTGACCGAGTCGTTGACGTTGATCGCCGGGAACAGGAGGCCACCCGCCTCGGCGAGCTGGTACAGGCGGTGCACGCCGGTCGTCGTCTCCTCGGTCACGCCCTTGATCTCCGCGGCGATGGTGGTCCACCGCTGGGGGTCGGCCGCGAGCGAGGCGCGCAGCGTGTCGAGGATGACCGCGAGCTCCTCGGAGTAGTCCGCGTCCCCGGGGACCGGGTTGCCGGGCACGGCACCGGCGGCCTCGTACTCGACACCCTTGTGCACCAGCAGCGTGGCGTCGCCGCCGTCGTCGAGGATCATGTTCGGTCCGGCTCCCCCGGGCCACACGAGGATCTGCTCGGTGCACTCCCAGTACTCCTGCAGCGACTCGCCCTTCCAGGCGAACACGGGGACACCGTCCGGTGCCTCGACGGACCCAGCGGGGCCGACGACGATCGCGGCGGCGGCCTCGTCCTGCGTCGAGAAGATGTTGCAGGACGCCCAGCGCACCTCCGCGCCGAGGGCGACGAGCGTCTCGATGAGCACGGCGGTCTGGACGGTCATGTGCAGCGAGCCGGCGATGCGGGCACCGGCGAGCGGCTGGGTCGGGCCGAACTCGGCGCGCAGGGCCATGAGGCCCGGCATCTCGTGCTCGGCAAGCCGGATCTGGTGACGGCCGGCCTCGGCCAGTGAGAGGTCGCGGACCTTGAACCGGCCGGGTGCCTCAGAGAACGTGGACATGTCACTCCTGACGGTGCGCAGCGATGGGCATTCGATAAGCACAGCGGAGCAGACCCGTGCGTGCACGGGACGCTCACGCCGGCGCGACCCCTCTAGGTCTGCGGGCATCACCCACGCCGTCGCGGCCATGCTAGCCGCGCGACCCGGTCAGGCGGGGCTTTCGACGGCCCTGCGCAGGTCGGGTTCGAGGTAGATGACCCGTGCGATCGGGACGGCGGCACGCACGCGCAGCTCGGCCGCGTCGATCGCGGCGGCGACGTCGGCGGCGCTCGTCGCGCCGTCGACCTCGATCTTCGCTGCGACGAGCAGCTCCTCCGGACCCAGGTGCAGGGTGCGCAGGTGGATCACGGACGTGACGCCGGGGCCGACGAGGGCCGTGCTGATCGCCTCGACGTCCTTGGCCGTCGCCGACTCCCCGAGCAGCAGAGACTTGGTCTCGAGGGCCAGCACGATCGCGATGAGGACGAGCAGCACGCCGATGCCGGCCGTGCCCAGCGCGTCGAACTTGCCGTTGCCGGTGACGAGCGTGAGCCCCACGCCGAAGAACGCGAGGACCAGGCCGATGAGGGCGCCGAAGTCCTCCAGCAGCACGACCGGCAGCTCCGGCGCCTTCGCGGTCCGCACGAAGGAGACCCAGGACTGGTCGCCGCGGGTGTGGTTGGACTCCTTGATCGCCGTGCGGAACGAGAAGCCCTCGAGCACCATCGACGCGCCCAGGACGGCCAGGGGAACCCACCACCACCTGCCCTCGATCGGGTGCGGGTCCTGCCACTTGTGCCACGCCTCGTACAACGCGAACAGGCCGCCGAGCGAGAACAGGACGATCGAGACGATGAACGAGTAGACGTACCGCTCTCGGCCGTAGCCGAACGGGTGGTCGACGTCCGCCTCACGCCTTGCCCTCTTGCCGCCGAGCAGCAGGAGGAGCTGGTTGCCCGAGTCGGCGAGCGAGTGCACGGCCTCCGCCAGCATCGAGCTGGACAGCGTCAGCAGGTACGCGACGAACTTCGTCGCCGCGATACCGAGGTTGGCTGCGAGCGCAGCCAGGATCGCCCGGGTACCGCCGCCCTCGTGCGCCATCAGCCGCGCTTGACGGGGACGCCCGCGTCGGCGAGCAGCACGGGGATGCCGTCGCGGACGGGATAGGCCAGCGGGTTGTCCGGGTCGGTGGAGACGAGCGTCGGCTCGCCGTCCGGTCCGACCCCGTCGACGAGGGTCGCCCCCGTCACGGGGCAGCGCAGGAGGTCACGCGCCCAGTGCTCCAGCACGCGGGCATCGGTGCGCGGGTCGTCGCTCACGGCTCGACCTGCCGCACCAGCGCGAGGACGTCGTCCCGCACCTTCTCCATGATGTCCTCGTCGGCCGCCTCGACGTTCAGGCGCAGCAGTGGCTCGGTGTTGGAGGAGCGCAGGTTGAACCACCACTGCGGGTGCCCGTCCCAGTGCGACACGGTCAACCCGTCCATCTCGTCGACGACCACCGGGCCGGCGCCCTGCTGCGTGACGTAGGCGTCGACCACCCGCCCCCGCGCGGCCGCCACGTCCGTGACCCTGGAGTTGATCTCCCCGCTGGCCGAGTACGGCTGGAACTGCTCCGCGAGGGCCGACAGCGGGTGCGGCTGACCACCGAGCGCGGCGAGCACGTGCAGCGCGGCGAGCATGCCCGTGTCCGCGAAGAAGAAGTCGCGGAAGTAGTAGTGCGCGCTGTGCTCGCCACCGAAGACGGCGTCGTTGTTCGCCATCTCCGCCTTGATGAACGAGTGGCCGACGCGCGTGCGGACCGTCTTCGCCCCAGCGGCACCCAGCAGGTCCGGGACGACCTGCGACGTGATCAGGTTGTGGATCACCGTCGGGGTCCGGCCTGCGGCTCGCTCCCGCGCCACCTCGCGCAGGCCGACCAGCGCGGTGATGGCGGAGGGGCTCACCGGATCCCCGTGCTCGTCGACGACGAAGCAGCGGTCGGCGTCGCCGTCGAACGCGAGACCGATGTCGGCGTCGTGCTCGACGACGGCTGCCTGCAGATCACGCAGGTTCTCGGGCTCGAGCGGGTTGGCCTCGTGGTTGGGGAACGTGCCGTCGAGCTCGAAGTACAGCGGGACCACGTCGAGCGGCAGCCCGGGCAGGCCGGCACCCGTGCCGAGCACGGCGGGAGCCGTGAAGCCGCCCATCCCGTTGCCCGCGTCGACGACGACCTTGAGCGGCCGGATCTGCGAGAGGTCGACGAGCGAGCGCAGGAACGCCGAGTAGTCCGCGAGCATGTCCTGGTCGGTGACGGAGCCGACCTCCTCGGGGGCGACCACGGGGATCTCCCCCGTCGCCAGGTAGTCGCCCGCGAGCTCGCGCACCTGGGTCAGCCCGCTGTCCTGCCCCACCGGGCGCGCACCCTTGCGGCAGAGCTTGATCCCGTTGTACTGCGCCGGGTTGTGGCTCGCGGTGAACATGGCGCCGGGGATGTCGAGCGCGCCCGACGCGTAGTACAGGCCGTCCGTCGACGCGAGGCCGATCCGGACGACGTCCACACCGCGCAGCGCCAGTCCCTCGGCGAATGCCGCGACGAGCTCAGGACCGGAGGGGCGCATGTCGTTGCCGATGACGACGCGCGCGCGTCCCTCGGACTCCGGGATGACCACGACGTCCGCGAACGCTGCGCCGATGGCTCGCGCCACCGTCGGGTTCAGCTCCTCGGGGACGACACCCCGGACGTCATAGGCCTTGATCAGGGCAGACAGATCGACACGGTCAGCTGCAGGGGAGGTCACGGCGACATGCTACCCGGCGGCGTTCGACGCCCTACTCGTCGGCACCCATGACCTCGTCGCGCGGCAGCGGGGTGCCGTTGCCGTCGAGCGGGAACCAGTTGCGCTGCTCGCACGCCGGGCACGAGACGAAGAGCACCTGCCGCCCCGAGGTCAGTGCCATCCGGATCCGGGTCATCTGGGTCTCGCCGCACCGCAGGCACGCCGCCGTCCCGGGGACCGCCGGCCCCAGGGGCTGACTGATCGACCCGAGGGGCTCGGCCGCCTGCTGAGCACGCGCGCGAGCCGCGTCCCCCTTGCGCCGGGCCATGTCAGCCCTCTCCTCGCAGCACCCGCAGATGCCCACGCCGAGGCGCCTCGGCCAGAGCCGACCCGACGGCCTCGGGGAGCGGCTCAGCCTCCGGCTGCCGTCCCGCCTCGCGCACGGCGTCCGCGAGGGCGAGCAGGTCGTCGCGGCTCGGGGCAGCGGGGGCGAACTCCGGTGTCAGCCGGACGACCTCCCAGCCCCGGGGGGCTGTCAGCCGCTCCGCGTGCTCCATGCACAGGTCGTACGAGTGCGGCTCCGCCTGCTGCGCCAGCGGGCCGAGGACCGCGGTCGAGTCGGCGTACACGTAGGTCAGCGTCGCCACCGCCGGACGGCCGCACGCCGTGCGCGTGCACTGCCTCACAGATCTCACGGGCTGACGGTACCCCTGGGGCCAGACACGCCGCGTTCCCCACGCCGACGCCGGTACTCGAACTACAGTTCTCGGGTGAGCACCTCACCCCCACCCCCCGCCCGCCGGACCGCCGGCGTGGGGCGTCGCGCCATGTCGGTCCCCTCGGTCGCGGTGCAGCCCGTCCGACGGCGGGACCGGCGCGGTCGGGGACCGAGGGGGCCGCTCCTGCCCAGCACGATGCCCGCCTACCGCACACGTGCGGAGAGGTTCGACGACCTGGTGCTGGACGCGGTCGAGCGGATCGAGCGTCGCTGGACCAGGCAGCTGTCCGGCACCGAGTTCGCGGTCGAGGACGTCCCACCCTCGGACCCCGCCCCGTGGGAACGCGGCGGCGTGCCGCTCGGGCGCTACTTCCCCGCGGACGCCGGCCTGCAGGCCCGGATCGTCATCTACCGCCGCCCGGTCGAGTCTCGCGCCGGTGACCCGTTCGACATGGCGGACCTGGTTCGCGACGTCGTGGTCGAGCAGGTCGCTCACCTTCTCGGCCGGTCCCCGGACGACGTGGACCCGGACTACCGGGACGCGCACTAACCTGTGCGGACGATGACCCCCGTTGTCCCGAGAACTCTCGTCCGCGTCGTCTGCGTCGTCTTCCATCCCGGCGACGAGCTCGCGGCGTTCGCCCGTACCTTGGCGACGGCTTCCACGCGCCCTGTCGAGCTCGTCCTCGTCGACAACGGGACGGACCAGAGCGTCTCTGCGGCCGTCGCCGCCGAGTTCGGCGCCCACCTGCTGGTCGCGCCCGCGAACCTCGGGTACGGCGGCGGTGCGAACGTGGGCGCGCAGGGGTGCACCGCACCGTGGATCCTCGTCGCGAACTCCGACCTCGAGTGGGAACCGGGCTCGCTCGACGTGCTCGTCGAGGCGGCGGGTGCCGACGAGCGGATCGGGTCGGCGGGTCCCGCGCTGCTGAACCCGGACGGCACGGTCTACCCGTCTGCGCGTGCGCTCCCCTCCCTGACGCAGGGCGCGGGCCATGCACTGTTCGTCCGGGTGTGGCCGGGCAACCCGTGGACGCGGCGGTACCGGGCCGAGCACGAGACCTCGGGCCAGGAGCGGGCCGCCGGCTGGCTGTCGGGGGCGTGCCTGCTGCTGCGCCGGGAGGCCTTCGAGGCGATCGGAGGATTCGACGACGACTACTTCATGTTCTTCGAGGACGTCGACCTCGGCGCGCGACTGGGCCACGCCGGGTGGACGAACCTCTACGTCCCGCAGGCCAGGGTGACGCACGTGGGCGGCACGTCGTGGCGTGCGAAGCCGGCCAAGATGATCGCCGCGCACCATGCGAGCGCCGCCAAGTACGTCGGGCACCGCTACCCGCACTGGTACCAGTGGCCGGTCCGCCGGGCGGCCGCGCTCGGCCTGCGGCTCCGCGAGCGCGCGGAGATCCGGGCGGCGTCCTCCTAGCGGGTGCCCAGCCGCGGGTCCTCGCGGACCGGCACGTCCGGCGCGGCGTGCGGGACCGCCACGGGGTCGAGGACGGAGAACAGCGTCCCGTCGGGCTCGGTCACGTACGCGACGAGCGCCCACGCGAGCGCGACGGCTTCACCGTCGTCGGTCACGAGATCCAGGCCCACGACGCCCTTGGACGGGCCCGGCTTGGACGCGGCCGCCCCGACCGGCCCCGTTCCCGACGCAAGCTCGTCCAGCGTCCAGGCGCTGGTCGTGCCGGCCGGGATGCTGACCGAGCGCTGCGCGAGCACCACCCCGTCCGCGCCGAGAAGCCTCAGCCGACCCGAGGCCGGGCCGCCGTCCGCGGCATCCGTTCCACGCGCGACGGCCGAGAGCACGAGGGTGCCCTTGGTGCCCGCAGGCAGCGCGACGACACCGCTACGGCCAGGAACGGTCGCGGCGGCCCAGGCCCGCTCGACGCTCGGCGCGTCGTCGAGCGGTCCGAGCGAACCGGGTCGCGACATCACCGCCGACGCGAGCACCGGTACGCGAGCGTCGACCACGGCGGTGTACGCGCCCGCCGGGAGTCCGCCGAGCGGGACGTCCGTGACCTCCCCCGGTACGAGCGTGACGGTGTCCGCGCCGGGGAGCTCGACGACGCCGTCCGGTCCGAGCAGCGTGACCTTCGCGCTGGTCCCGGCGTCACCGGGTGCGAGCAGGCGCAGTGCGGGCGCGCTCGGATCGTCCACGGTGGACGCGACCACCGAGATGCCCGGCACCACCTGTCGGGTAGCCGGCACGGCACCGGGCACGACGAGCTCCGTACCGCCGGGGGTGAAGCCGTCGAGGACCGAGTCCTGCAGGTGGACGCCGACGCGCCCGCCCGTCGCCACCACGTGCAGCCCGAGCCTGCGCTGTTCCGAGGCGATGCCGCCGAGCACGATCACGCGCTCCGCGCCCGGCGCCACCAGATACCGCTCGCCGGTGAGGTCCACCGGGCCGTTGGGGCCCCAGACCTCGATCCCCACCTCCGCAGGCGTCGTACCGGGGTTGTCCAGCACCAGCTGGGCGGTGCTGCCGAGATCGGTGGCGCCGCCGAGGAGCCAGGCGTCGCCCACGGGCTGCTGGCAGGAGGCGGCGGACAGACCCCGCAGGTCACCGGCGGTGACGAGTCCCGCCGCGACCGCCCCGACCCGCGCGGGGACGTCGACCGGCTCGACGCGCACGATCGACGGGGCTGCTACCGACGGCACCTGGACCGCGTCGCCGCCGGCCTTGAGCTTCGCCCACGTCGTCGAACGATCGAGCGGGGCGAGGGTGCCGGGCCCGGTCGGGGACGCGGTGAGGGCCGTGAGCGTGGTCATGGGGGCCACCGGCGTCGGGTCGAACTGCGAGTCACCCCGGCCCGTGTCGTCCGGGAGGATCAGCGGTCCCGGGCAGACGAGCGTCGTCGCCGACGGCGGGACCGGCACGCGGGTCGCAGGGACGCTCGAGTCGTCGACGTCCGGTACGCGGGTGCCTGCGGCGACGACGGCGACCGTCAGGCCCAGCACGACGAGTCCCGACGCGGCGCGAGCGGTCCGGCCGAGCCAGACGCGCGACGAGGAGGGGGCGGTGTCGGTCATGAGCGTCCGCTCCAGGTACGCCCGCCGCGGCGTCGACGGACGGGTACCGCGAGCAGCACGGTGACGAGCAGCACGAGCGACTGCAGAGCAAGCACCGGTGTCCGGTCGGGACTGTCGTACCGGACGACGAGGTCACCCGCGCCCGCGCCGAGCTCGAACGACTGCCGCCATCCGTCATGGAGCGCTCGCAACGACTCCCCGTCCAGGTAGGCGTGCCAGTGCGGGTCGGCACGCTCGGCGAGGACCAGGCGGCGCCCGGCGTCGCCGGCCGGAACCGACGTGTCGACGGCGCGGCCGGCCGAGGGCACCTCGACTGCCTGGGCCGACGGGTCCGCAACCGCCGCGCCGTCAGGCAGCACCCGGGCCCACGACGTCACGACGCTCGGTGCGGCGATCCCGGCGCCGGGCGCCGTCGCCTGGACGCGCCACAGCGTGCCTGCGGCGTTGGCCGTGACCCGCTGGAGGCCCGCCGTCGCGTCCAGCCTGCTCACCAGCTCGTCGCGTGCCGCCTTGGCCAGCGGGTCGGCGGCCACCGGACCGGGCAGTGCCGGGACGAGGACGTCCGCGACCCCGAGCGAGCCCAGCTCACCGGCGACGTCACCGCTCGCGGCCGTGGCGAGGCGCGCGACCAGCGCGTCGACCTCCTGCGTCGCGGCGTCGGCCGGGGTCGCCGACGTCTCGGTCAGGTCGCCCTCCAGCGTCCGGGTCCACGCCGCGGCGGCCTGGTCGACCAGGGCCGGGCCGTCGCCGCGCATCAGCTGCCAGGTCGCGGTCGGGTCGCTGCCCTGCTCGGGACCGGCGCTCACGGCGAGCACCCGCGACGAAGCGGGCGTCTCCTGCGCCTGCTGCCCGACCGCCGGGACGATCGGGCCGTCGAGCGTGCGCAGCGCGACGGCGTCGCCCGTCCTGGCCTGCCAGGTCCACGTGCCCAGCCAGACCAGCGGCACGACGACGGCGACGAGCGACAGCAGCGCAGCGAGCAGCTGACGCACGCCGAACGTGTAGCGCCCGAGACGCTCGCGCAACCGATCCGTGCCGATCAGGGCGGCGACCAGCAGACCGGCGCCGGCCAGCGAGAGCCCCGGACCCGACCAGCCGCGCACGACCGACCCGCCGTCGACCGCCACCGGGACGAGCCCGACGACCGTGGCGGTCGCCAACCCGATCCCCGCGACCACCCAGGCACCGCGCACGGCCCGCGCCACGGGTGCGCCGCGCAGGAGCGCGAGCACGGCCAGGACCAGGACGACCGCACCGACGGCGAGCGGCAGGGCGTGCGTGAGTCCGGACGCCAGCCCGGTCCCCACGAGCGAGCCGGGGTCGGACGGGACACCCAGCAGCCGGCTGACCGGGTCGGTCGGCTGCGACGGCACGGGCAGACCGGGGTCGGCGACGAGGAGGCACCAGCCGGGGAGCCCGCGGCGCGCCGCCTCCAGGAGCGTCGGGGCCAGCAGGACCACTGCCGGGACGGCGGCGAGCAGGACCCGCCCGCGGCGGCGTGGTGCGGACAGCGCCACGACGCACAGCGCCAGGACGCCGGGAACCAGCAGCACCGGTGCACCCGCCACGACGAGTGCGAACGCCAGGGCAGCACCGGCCGCCGCGGCGATCGAGCCCGTGGGATCGGCTGCACCCACTCGAGCGGTCACGTCGGCGGGCGCCACCGCGGGGGTCTGTCCGGAGTCGGTCGCGAGTCGGGGGTGCGGCAGAGACGACGTCACGGGTCCCTCGGGATCGACGTCGTCGTCGTCGACGCGCTTGGCGGTCGCCACGCCGGAGAGCACCTGGTCGACCCGCTGCACCCCGATCGCACGCGCCAGCCCCAGGCCCACCCACGGCAGCCCCACGTGGGCCACGACGGCACCGAGCCGGCCCGCGCCCAGACCGAGGAGCAACGCGGGTGCAGCGGCCCAGACGACGGCGGCCCAGGCCCGCACCCCCACCGAGCGAGTCACGGCTCCCGCTGCTGCCCAGGCGGCGATCCCAGCGAGCACGAGGGAGCCGAGCAGGAGCACTGCCACGACGGCCGACGACGAGCCACCGGCGGCGGCGGTCGGGCCGACGAGCACGGTCAGCAACGCGTCGGCCGGCCCCGGCGCGCCGAGACCCCCGGCGACCCAGCCCGAGGTCGCTGCGCTCCAGAGGTCGCCGAGCCGGGCGGTCGTCGGAAGGAGCGCGTCACCGACCAGCCGGGCCCCGCCGACCACGGGGGCCAGCAGCGTCCCGAGGGCGACGGCGCTGATGATCGCGAGACCACCCACGAGGACGACGAGCGTGACCCGGCGCTTGGTCGCCAGCGCGGAGAGCTCTCGCAGCTCGAGCTCGCTGGGCGCCTGGACGACGCGCCGGACCTCCGCGCGGGCGAGCCGCCGGTCACGGGACTGCGACCACACGTCGCGCACGCCGGCCTGGAGCGGACGCAGAGCCCGCCGCGGCAGCCTGCGGGTGCGTGTCGCTCGGGCCCGCGCGCGCACCACGCCCGCAGGCCGGCAGACCGCGACCAGCACCGAGCGAAGCTCGGCGACGGCCAGTCCCGGCTGCTTCACGGCGAGCTGCCAGAGCGACCGGACGACCGCGCCGACGATCGCCATGAGCGCGACGAACGGCACCAGAGGCATGGGCGCCCCGACGAGCCGGCTGTGCACGAGCGCTCGTCGGCGGGCGTCGAACGAGTGCCGCGGGTCGGCGGCGTCGTCCTCGCCGTCCCCATCGAGGTCGGTCGGGACGCGCGACTCCGCGGTCCGCAGACCGAGGTATCCCGCCTGCGCGTGGCGGACGACGGCCGACGGCACGACGACGACGCGGTGCCCGGCCAGGCGCGCCCGCCGGGAAAGGTCGAAGCCGTCCCCGAAGGGTCCGAGCAGCGGGTCGGTGCCACGCAGGGCGTCCCAGACGTCGCGCCGGACCAGCGCGCCGGCCAGGCCGACCCCGAGCACGTCGTCGCGACCGTCGTGCTGCCCCTGGTCCAGCTCGCCCGGCTCGACGTCCGTCATCCGACGGCCGGAGCGGGACGTGCGCAGACCGACCTCGAGCAGCCGCTCGGGATCCGTCCAGGTCCGCTGCTTGACGCCCGCCACCGCGACGGACGGTGCCCGCCCGACGGCGCGGACCAGCTCGGCGAGCGCGGTGTCGGCCGGTGCGCTGTCGTCGTGCAGGAGCCACAGCCAGCTGGTCGTCGGCCCGACCTCGCTCGCGAGCGCGCGTCGCACGGCGTGCCCGAACGTGCGCGCGCCGGGCGTGTGCACGAGGTGAAGTGCGGGTGACGGCCCCCGCGATGCGTCGTCGGCCGCGGCGAAGATCCGGCGGAACGCGGGCTCGACGGCCTCGTCGGGAACGTGGGAGACATCGACGAGGAACACGCGCATCGGACGACGCGTCTGCTGCGCCAGGGCCGCAAGAGTGGTCTCGAGGTACGGGGTTCGGCCGTGGGTGACGAGAACGGCAGAGACAGGCACGGACACCGGCGGGGTCACCGGTGTGGACGAGGTCGCCGTGGGAACGTCCACGGGCTGGAGCGTGTCAGTCATGCTCGGGACATCGTGCGGCAGCGTCCCCGTGAGCCCGGGAGCGACACGCCCCGACGACCTGTGAAGGTCAGACGACACGCCGCTTGAGCTTGCGCCGCTCGCGCTCGGACAGTCCGCCCCAGATCCCGAAGCGCTCGTCGTTCTGCAGTGCGTACTCGAGGCACTCGGAGCGGACGTCGCATCCGGTGCACACCTTCTTGGCCTCGCGAGTGGAGCCGCCCTTCTCAGGGAAGAACGCCTCCGGGTCGGTCTGGGCACAGAGCGCGCGCTCCTGCCATCCCATGGGCCCCTCGTCCTCGAGGGCGCCGAAGATCGGAAGCACGTTGGAGGCCTGCGTCTGTGCAGCCTTGCGTGCGTCCGACGGGAAGATCTCGTCGTTGTCGAGCAGATTCCACATGCGTGCCTCCGTGCGATCTTCGTTGTGCTGGGTGCTGCTGTGGATGGGGTGCTGCTGCACCCGGTGCTGCTGTGGGAGAGTTCTGCCGCGGGTGAATCCGTTCTATGGAATTACACGCGTGTCGTTCGCGTTGGTCAAGCGGACAGGTGGTATTTGCCCGGTTCTGCCGGGTGAACTTGAGCAATTCCCGACCCCCGGGCGTGTCGCCGTAGGGTTGCGGCGTGCCTCCGACGACCATCGCCGACCTCCTCGCCCTCCTGACGCGCGAGCCCGGCCGGCCGCGGATCACCTGGTACGCGGCAGACGGCGACCGGGTCGAGCTCTCGGGCGCGGTGCTCGACAACTGGGTGTCGAAGACCACGAACCTGCTGGTCGAGGAGCTGGACGTCGAACCCGGCACCCGGGTCCTGCTCGACCTGCCGACCCACTGGCGGACGCTGGTGTGGCAGCTCGCGGTGTGGCGCGCCGGCGGCTGTGTCGTCCTTCCGGGCGGCCCGCGCACGGACGTGGTCGTGACCGACTCCCCCGCCCAGCACGTCGGTTCGCACGCGCAGCTCGTCGCGGTGAGCCTGCCTGCCCTCGCGCGCAGGTTCCTCGGCGACCTGCCCCCCGGCGCCCTGGACGCCGCAGCGTCTGTGATGACCTACGGCGACGTCATCGGGTGGGCACCCGAGCCTGCACCGACCGACCCGGCCATGGACCCCGGCCCGACGCACGGCGAGCTGGTCGCCTGGGCCCTGGCGACACAGCCCGACGGTCCCGACCGCGTGCTCGTCGCCGCCGGCCCCGGTCGGACCTCGGAGCACGACGTCGCCCGTGTGCTCGGCGTCCTCGCGCGGGGTGGCTCGGTGGTGCTCGTCGACGACGCCCTGTCGAAGGCCCTCGACGCCGACCCCGACCGAGCGGCGAGGCTCGTCGCCTCCGAGCGGATCACGGTCTCCCGCTAGGAACCGGACCGGACGCTCGGCGCGAGGCCGACCGCCTGCCGAAGCTCCGCGCCCATCCGTTCGCGGCTGTAGAGCTGCCGGCACCCGCTCGCGTACCGCTCGGCCAGCGCCTCGACCCCGGCGTCCCCCACGACCGCGTCGAGCGCCCGGACCCACGCGTCGGTGTCCTGCGGGGCCACGAGGATGCCGGTCTCGCCGTCGACGACCGCGTCGCGCAGCCCCTCCAGATCCGCAGCCACGACCAGCGCACCGCGCATCGCCGCCTCGACGGCCACCAGGCCGAAACCCTCCATGTCGCCGTCGACAGGGATGTTCGGCTGGGCGAAGACGTCGCACCCACGCAGCAGGAGCTCGCGACCAGCATCGTCGACGCGGCCCAGGAGGCGGACGCGTCCGGGATCCTCGAGAGAGGCGCGCGCGTCGAGCACGTCGGCCCGGTCCTCGCCGTCCCCGGCGACCACGTACACGCACTGCGCGGGCAGCCCCGGCAGCACCTCGCGGATGAACCACGCGACCCCCTTGCGCCGCACGAGGCGACCGAGGGTCGCGATCACGACGGCGCCGGGGTCGACGCCGAGGCTCGAGCGCAGCTCCAGGTGCGCCGCCGGCCGGTCGACCGTCCGCTCGGGCACCTCCACGCCCAGCCGCACCACGCGCACGGCATCAGGCGGGACACCCGCCGCGACGGTCGTCGCCTCGGTCGCCTGGCTGATCGCGAGGACCAGGTGGGCATCGGGAAGCCACCGCCGGACGAGCCACTGGTAGGGCCGCCGTGGCCAGACGACGTCCTTGCCCATGGCCATGGTCGCGAGCCGCACCCGCCCCGGGCGCACGAACGGCCGCAGGGCCAGGAACATCAGGACGTCGCCCGCGAGGACCAGGTCGACCTCCCGCCGACGGGCCGCCCGCCTGGTCGTGCGCACGGCGCGGACGAGGAACGCCGGCAGCGACCTGTTGGAGCCGCCGTGAGCGACGAGCCGGGCACCGTCACCCTCGAGCGCGTGCCAGACGTCCGCCGCCAGCGTCTCCATCCCGCCGACCGACGGCGGGAACTTCCTGGTGACGAACAGCACGGTGGACATGGCTCGGAGAGTACCGGCGGCGCCCGGGACGGCGCCGACGCGCCCGTACGATCGACGGGTGCAGCCCACCCCGGACCAGGCGACCCCTCGCCGTACCCGCACCCAGTGGGTCAAGGCGGCCGCGGCGGTCCTCGTCGTGGCGTTCGTGGCGGTGTTCCTCGCCGGACACTGGTCGGACATCGTGGACGCCGTGCGGCAGCTGGACGCCGCCAGCATCACCGGTGCGTTCGGGTTCGTGCTCGTCGGGCTCGTCGCTGCCGCGCTGTCCTGGCGCTCCGTGCTGGCGGGCATGGGTTCGCCGCTGCCCGTGCCCGCGGCCGCGCGGGTCTTCTTCCTGAGCCAGCTGGGCAAGTACATCCCCGGCTCCATCTGGCCGGTCCTCGCGCAGGCGGAGCTGTCGACGGAGTACGGCGTCCCGCGCAGCAGGGCCGCGTCGGCCGCGCTCACCCAGCTCGTCATCGGGCTCGTCGTGGGGATCGTGGTCGCGGGGTCGACCCTGTCGATCGCGTCGGCCGACGCCGTCCGCACCTACTGGTGGCTGCTCTTCGTCGCCGTCGCGGGCATCGTGATGCTCGTGCCTGCGGTGTTCAACAGGGTCATGACGCTCGCGCGTCGGGTCCTGCACCGACCCGGCGGCGACGCGATCACGGGTCCGACGCTGCTGCGGTCCTCGGTGTGGGCGCTCGTGATGTGGGTCGCGTTCGGCGCGCACCTGTGGATCCTGGCGGCCGGCTCGGGGTTCTCGTCGCCGAGCCTCGGCCTGCTGACCACCGGCGCCTACGCGCTGGCCTGGGTGGTCGGGTTCGTGATCGTCTTCCTGCCCGCCGGTGCGGGCGCGCGTGAGGTGGCGCTGGTGGCCGCCCTGGCGCCGGTGATGGACGCGTCCGCTGCTCTCGCGCTCGCTCTCGTCAGCCGTGCGCTGATGATCGCCGGCGACTTCCTCAGCGCCGGCGCGGCCGTCCTGGCCGACAACCGGCACCGTGCCGCGCTCGCACGTCGAGCGCCCGGCGCCGTGCTCGGCGATGATCAGTGAGAATCGGCGACACCGACCGCGCGGATAGGGTCGCCGGTGCCCAGCCCCCGAAGAGAGACGAGACCGCGCACGTGAACCCAACGCGCACGAGTACGGCCGAGCCGCAGCAGGTGGCCAGCCCACACGCGCCCGTGAAGTCCGAGCCGGCCCGCTGGGCCAAGGTCGTGGTGGGTCTGCCCGACCGGATCGTGATGCTGCTGTTCTGGACCGCCCTCGTGGTCGCGGTGTGCGTGCTCTGCTCGCAGTTCCGGCCGTTCGTCGTGCTGCCGCTGCTCGTCGTCGTCGTCGTCGCGACCTGGCGGCTGACGCCCGCCGCGATCACGGTGACGCGCGCGCACCTCGTGTCGTCGTTCGCCGCGCTCGGGACGGTCGTCGTCTGGTTGGGCGTCAACATCCCGTTCGCGTCCCAGTTCATCACTGTCTGGCGCGACCCGGGCTTCCTCACGCTCGAGGGTCTCTGGCTGTCCGGCCACGCCTCCCCCAACATCCCGGTCGGCGCCGCCCGGGCCGTCGACCTGGGGTTCCAGGACGTGACGGCAGCGACCGGTGCGTACGAGATGGTGGGCGGGTCGTTGCAGGTGCAGGGCGCCAAGCTGCTCCCCGGGATGCTCGGCCTGGCCGGCTGGGCCGGGGGTGAGCACGCCGTGATGCGGGCGAACCTGCTGATCGGCGCCGTGGGCCTGCTGGCGGTCTTCGCGCTGGCGCGTCGGGTCGTGCGGCCCGCCTTCTCGCTCGTCCCCGTCGTCGCACTCGCGCTCTCCATGCCGATGGTCGTCTTCTCGCGCGCGGCCTACACCGAGCCGCTCGCGCTCGCCCTGGTGTTCGGTGGGCTGACCATGGCGTGGTCGGCGATCGAGACCCGGTCGTCGCCCCGGTACCTGGTCGCCGGGGCCATGATCGGTGCGACCGCCCTCGTGCGCATCGACGGGGCCGCGTCGGTCGTGGGGCTGGTCGTCGGCATCGGGCTGACGGCCGCCGCCGCAGTCCCGCCGCGGACCCGGCGCCGTCAGCTCGTCGCCGTCGGGCTCGTCGCGGGCGGCGCACTCTCGATGGTCCTGCTGGGCTACCTGGACCTGCGCCTCTACAGCGAGGGCTACCTCTTCGACCACTACCAGCAGTTCACCTCGCTCATCGCCGTGCTCGTCGTCGCGGTGGTGGGGGTCGTCGTGCTCGGGATGCTCTACCGGCTCGACCCCGCGCGCCGGTGGGTCCTTGCACACAAGCCCAGGCTGGCCAACGCCGCGGCGGCCGCCGTGGTGGTCGTCGCCGTCTTCCTGGCCAGCCGCCCGCTGTGGATGGTCAACCACCACGTCCCGGCCCACAGCGGGTACTCCGCGCACGTGGCCTCCTTGCAGGAGAAGGCCGGCATGGTGCTCGACCCGACCCGCAGCTACGACGAGTCGTCCCTGTCATGGCACGCCTGGTACTACGGCTGGCCCATGGTGGTGCTCGCGGTCATCGGGCTGGCGGTCGTCCTGCACCGGGTCGTGGCCAAGCGCGACCCCCGACTCGCGCTCGTGTTCGGGGTCGTCGTCGCGCCGTCGCTGCTCTACCTGTGGGTCGTCAACATCACGCCGGACCAGATCTGGGCGATGCGGCGGTTCCTCCCGGTGACCATCCCCGGCTTCCTGCTGGCCGCCGCCGTGACGCTCGACGCGCTCTGGTCCCGAAGGTCGTCATGGGCCGCCCCCGCAGCCGCCGTCGTCGGCGCCGTCGTCGTCGCCCTCTTCCCAGCGCTGACCTGGGGGCCCGCGGCGGTCTCGATCGAGCAGGACGGGCGCCTCCCCGAGGCACACACGGTGTGCGACGCCGTCGGGGACGACCCGGTGGTCTACGTCCACGCCGGAGAGGCGCCGCCCTACCTGGCCACGCTCCGGACGATGTGCGACGTCCAGGTCATCCAGGCGCTGACCACGTTGTCGACCGCCGACCTGGTGGCGCTCAAGGAGGCGTGGGGCGACCAGGAGGTCAAGCTCGTCACCTTCGACCCGTACAACGTGCCGTGGCCGGACGGGGTGGTGCCCGACCCGCTGCGCACGACGACGATCACGGCCTGGCACGAGCGCCTGCAGAGGATCCCCTACCGGGCGGGCCGGACGACCTCGCGGCTGTGGGTGGCGACGATCGGCGCGGACGGCGCGCTCACGCCCGTCGACCCCGACGAGGTCACTTCCGGTACTGCAGCTCCTTGATCCGTTCGAGCTGGTCCTCGAGCAGCACGCGGTTGACGCGCTGGAGGTCCGAGAGCACGCCGAGCGACACGGACAGCAGGGCCGCGACGGCCATGATCGACCCGAAGACCAGCGACTGCACGTGGCCGCCGGCTCCCTCGCCGCTGGTCCAGAGCCAAGCGAAGCGAACGAACGGGATGAGTGCCAGCACGCCGAACACGACCGTCAGGGTCACGAAGATCACGTACGGCTTGAACATCAGGTAGCTGCGCACGATCGCGGAGCCGGACTTGCGCATGTGCTGGAAGCTGCTGGTGAAGAGCCGCGACTCGCGGGTCTTCGCGTTCGTCGTCACCGGAACGCTCTCGATGCGCAGCCGCTTGTGCCCCGCCTGGATGATCGTCTCCATGCAGTAGCTGAACTCGGTGACGATGTTCAGGCGGTACAGCGAGGCACGCGAGTACGCCCGGAACCCGCTCGCCGCGTCCGGCAGGTCCGTGTCGGCGGCGAAGTTGACGACCCGGCTCCCCACGCGCTGCATCATCTTCTTGAACGGCGAGAAGTGCTCGATCGTGGACGTCTGCCGGTCCGCGAT
>NZ_AUEW01000012.1 GCF_000426185.1 Cellulomonas sp. URHD0024 | reverse complement strand
CGACGTACCGGATCACTTCGGCGTCGAGCGGCAAGGCGCTGGACGTGCGGGACAACTCGACGGCCAACGGTGCCGCGATCCAGCAGTGGACCTACGGCGGTGGCAGCAACCAGAAGTGGGTGGTGACGGCCACCTCCGGCGGCTACTACAAGGTCGTGTCCACGCTCAGCGGCAAGGCGTTGGACGTGGCGGGGGTCTCGACCGCCAACGGTGCCGGGGTCCAGCAGTGGGACTACTCCGGTGGCGGCAACCAGCAGTGGCGCCTGAACGCGGTCGCCGGTGGGTGCACCCTGACGGCCAAGCACTCGGGCAAGGCCCTGGACGTGCGGGACAACTCCACCGCCGACGGTGCCGGGATCCAGCAGTGGGACCTGTCCGGTGGCGCCAACCAGCGGTGGACCCTCACCGCGGTGAGCTGACCGCCTGACCCGGTGGGCAGGGACGACCACACGGCCGCCCCTGCCCACCGAGGGCGTACTGCACCGTGTTCCCACACCCTCCGCTCGCGTCGCGCGTGCCTGCCGGTGGCTTCAGATCGCGTAGGTCATCGGCTCCGCCGGTGCCGCGTACTGGCCGGCGTGCGCCACGGCCGCGGCGACCCTCGTCGTGACCTCCGGGTTGAAGACGCTGGGGACGATGTAGGTCGGGTTGAGCTCCGCATCGGTGACCACCGAGGCCAGGGCGTAGGCCGCGGCGAGGAGCATCTGGTCGGTGATCCGGTGCGACTGCGAGTCGAGCAGGCCCCGGAAGACCCCCGGGAACGCCAGGACGTTGTTGATCTGGTTGGCGAAGTCCGACCGACCGGTCCCGACGACGGCCGCGTGCAGCGCCGCGTCGTCCGGGTCCACCTCCGGGCGGGGGTTCGCCAGCGCGAACACGATCGAGTCGGAGGCCATCGTCGCGACGTCGTCGCCGGTGATGACGTCGGGCGCCGAGACCCCGATGAAGACGTCGGCGTCCTTGAGGGCGTCGGGGATCGACCCGATGATGCCCCGGGGGTTGGTGACGGAGGCGGTCCACACGAGGGACGCCGCGAGGCCTGCTCGATCGTGCCGGATGACACCGTCGATGTCGGCGACGACGACGTCGCGCGCGCCTGCCGCCAGGAGCAGCTTCAGCACGGCGGTCCCGGCCGCTCCGGCGCCCGAGAGCACGATGCGCACGGTCTCGAGCTGCTTGCCGACGACCTTGAGCGCGTTGGTCAGCGCCGCCACGACGACGATCGCGGTGCCGTGCTGGTCGTCGTGGAACACGGGGATGTCGAGACGGTCCCGCAGGCGGGCCTCGATCTCGAAGCACCGCGGCGCCGAGAAGTCCTCGAGGTTGATCCCGGCGAACACGGGGGCGATCGCACAGATCGTCTCGACGATCTGGTCCACGTCTGTCGTGTCCAGCGCGATCGGGAACGCGTCGATCCCCGCGAACCGCTTGAACAGCACGGCCTTGCCCTCCATCACGGGCAGCGACGCGAGCGGACCGATGTTGCCGAGGCCGAGGACCGCCGTACCGTCGGTGACCACGGCGATCGTGTTGCGCTTGATGGTGAGGCGGCGGGCGTCCTCCGGGTGGGCCGCGATCGCCTCGCAGACGCGCGCGACGCCCGGGGTGTAGGCCATCGACAGGTCGTCGCGGTTGCGCAGCGGGACCTTGGACTCGATGGACAGCTTGCCGCCCAGGTGCATGAGGAAGGTGCGGTCGGAGACCCGGTCGACGACGACCCCGGTCAGCACGCGCAGCGCGTCGACGATCTCCGCCGCGTGCTGCTCGCCGCGGGTCGCGCAGGTGACGTCGACGGTCATCTGCTCGTGGCCGGAGGCGGTCACGTCGAGCGCGGTGACGATGCCACCGGCCTTCTCGATGGCGGTGGTGAGCTCGCTGACCGCCGTCGGACGGGCCCGCACCTCCAGTCGCGCCGTGATGGACGAGGAGACGCTGGGGGACACCATCTGGCCATTCTGTCGCCTTCGTCGGGCTACTCGCTCGTAAGGTGGCGCGCGTGACTCTCGACCCGCTGCTGCAGCTGCCCGGCGTCCGTGAGGCCGTGGAGCGTGCACGCGTCGCGTGCGAGGAGCTGCGCTGGCACGAGGCGTACCGGCGCCGGTGGCGTGAGGTGCGAGCCGAGGCGGGGCTGCGTTCCGTGCGCGCCTCGGCGGAGCTGGAGGGCGCGCGAGTGCCGCTGTCCGTGGTGCGGGCACTGGCCACCGGTGGTCTCTCCCACGGGCTTTCCGACGACGAGCCGGTGGTGGCCGGTGCCCTGCGCGCGGCCGTCGTCGTCGAGGAGCTGATGCCGGCGCTGGGCGCCCGCGGTGCCGCCGCGCTGCCGCCCTTCGGCCAGCTGCTGGCGCGCGTGCACGCCGCGGCGACCGGCGGCTGGCTCCCGGCGGAGCACGTGGGCCGGCTGCGGGTGGACCTGCCCCCCGCCGACCTGACCGGCCTCGGGCCTGCGCTCGTCGGCGATGCGCTGGCGGCGCGCGTCGACCTGCTGTCCTCGACCGTGGCCGCCTCGGAGGCGCCTGCGCTCGTCGTCGCCGCCGTCGTGCACGCCGAGCTGCTGACCTTGCGGCCGTTCCGCGCCGGCAACGGCGTCGTAGCGCGGTCGATGGCGCGGCTCCTGCAGACGACGCGTGGGCTGGACCCGACCGGTTCGCTGATCGAGTCGTGGTCGGTGAACCCGTACCTGGGCGCGGCCGCGGGGTTCGCCACCGGGACGCACCCGGGTGTGGCCGGCTGGATCGAGGCCTGCTCCGCGGCGGCGGTCGCCGGCGCCGCCCGGGCGCGAGCGGTGGCCGACGGCGTGCTCGCGGGGGCGCTGCCGCAGGACTGACCCGCGTCTCAGGCGGAGACCCGGTTCGTCCCACCCACCGGACCGCCGTCCCAGCATGCGACGACCGAACCGTCCTGGCCTGCGGCCCCGCAGGTGGGGGTTCCCATCCGAGTCGCAGCGGAGTAACAAGGGGGTCACAACTGCATGACCCGCGAGGGCACCCACGCGCAGGAGAGCCCACCTATGGGCAGGTCGACCGGGCTGGTCCCGTAGCGACCGACGCCGGTGCACGCATGTTCACCCTCCGGTCATCGTTGGCGACGGCGCCCCTCAGGGGGCGCTGTCGTTCGTCCGGGGTCGGTCGCGTTCGTCGGTCCTGGACGGGCTCAGCGCCGACGACGGCGTCTGACGACCAACCACGTGACGAGGACGGCGACTGCCACGAGCACGACCGCACCGGACGTGATCACGCGGGCAGGCGGACGTGGGAACGAGAACAGCGGCACGGGCCGGTTGAAGCTGAGCGTGTCCCAGTCCTTCTCGGCGACCAGCCTGCGCAGCGCCCGGTCGGGGTTCACCGCGAACGCGTGGCCCACCACGCCGAGCATCGGGGCGTCGGTGATGGAGTCGGAGTAGGCGTAGCTCTGTGACAGGTCGTAGCCCTGCTCGTCCGCGAGTGCCGTGATCGCGGAGGCCTTGTTGTCGCCGTACGCGTAGAAGTCGATGTCGCCCGTGTACCGGCCGTCGACGACGTGCATCCGGGTCGCGATCACGTGGTCCGCGCCGAGGGCGGCCGCGATCGGCTCGACCACCTCGGCCCCCGACGCCGACACCACCACGACGTCGCGCCCTGCCGCGTGGTGCTCGGCGATGAGCGCGACCGCCTCGAGGTAGACGGTCGGGTCGATGGACTCGTGCAACGTCTCGGCGACGATCGAGGAGACCAGTGCGACGTCCCAGCCCGTCACCATCCGACTCAGCTGGGCCCGTAGGCGCTCGGTCTGGCCCTCGTCGGCACCCCCGAGCAGGTACAACAGCTGGGCGTACGCGCCCCGCATCACGGCCCGGCGGGTGAGCAGGCCCTCCGCGAGGAACGACCGGGAGAACGCGGTGGCCGACGACGTCGCGATGATCGTCTTGTCGAGGTCGAAGAATGCCGCAGCCCGAGGCCCGGACGACTTCGTCTCAGGCGTCTCCTGCTCGTCCATGCTGCTCCGGTGTGCGGTGGTCGGCTGCGTGCTCCGCGAGCCTAACGGCAGTCACCGACAGATCCCGTGACGTGCACGCCACTCGTCGGCGAGCAGGGCGTACCCCACGCTGTCCAGCCAGCGCCCGGACCGGTGCAGCGACTCGCTGACCGCATGCACCTCACGGCGCATCCCCAGGCGTTCCATGAGCCGCACGGACGCGTCGTTGTCGAGGAAGGCGTTGGCGACGACGCGTCGCACGGCGAGGTCCTCGAAGGCGTGCCGGACGAGCTCGCGGACGGCCTCGGTGGCGTACCCGTGGCCGCAGTGGGCGGGATCGAGCACCCAGCCGAGCTCGGCCTGGGCGCCACGCGCCTCGTCGGCCACCTCGCGCTGGGCCCACGCGTCCTCGCGGCGGAGCATCAGGTCGCCGACGATCGTCGGCTGCGAGCCGTGCCGCAGCTCGACGACGAGAGTTCGAGCGAGCCGTGCCGGGTCCGTGAAGTACGCACGGAAGGCGGCCGGCTCGCTCGGGGTGCCGGTGAGCCATTCGTTGACCGAGTCGAGCCGTCGGTAGGCCCAGGTGGCTGCGGCGTCGTCGGCGTTCGCCGGGCGCAGGGTGAGTCGATCCGTGGCCAGCGGCCGGTCCAGCGCCGGCACCGGTTCTTCTGCTGAGCTCATGTCGAGAAGTGTGGCCCCGATGTCCCGCCTCCCGGGCAGGACCAGTGCAGATCGGCCGGTCGCCCCGGCCAGAGTGTTGGTGCCGTCGCCGGTGCGGACGATGGACAGCCCTGCGAGCCAGTGGTCGATGAGGTGACCACGACCCAGCGCTCGTCCTGCGGCGGTGAGCCGTCCACAGCCCGGAGCTCGTCGCGTTCTCTTCGTCTGGCCGTCGTCGGCCTCTCCCCGCGGGGGAGCCTGGGCAGGTGCCGGCGACCGACCGGCCGGGACGGGGTGGACGTGGCG
Organism: Cellulomonas sp. URHD0024; assembly: GCF_000426185.1. GTDB lineage: Bacteria > Actinomycetota > Actinomycetes > Actinomycetales > Cellulomonadaceae > Cellulomonas. The sequence continues at coordinate 149,130 of NZ_AUEW01000012.1, read as the reverse complement.
GCCGTGGTGCTCGGAGTCGTGGCAGCACGCGGCGGCGCGGGGGCCTCGACCTTCGCCGCGACGGTCGCGCGGGGGCTGGCGGTGCGCACCTCGACGGCTCTGGTCGACCTGGACCGGGCGTCGGGTGGGATCGACGTGCTGCTCGGGCTCGAGGGGACCGACGGGGTCCGCTGGCCCGACCTGGTCGGCGCGCGCGGCGACGTGTCGGGCTCCGACGTCGTCGCGCTCCTGCCGCGGTGGGGGCGGTGCGCGGTGCTGAGCTCCGACCGGTTCCGGCCCGGTGTGCCCGAGCCTGCCGTCGTCGCCGACGTGCTGCACGGACTCTGCTCGGCGCTCGGTGCCGTCGTGCTCGACCTCGACCGGGCCGCCGTCGTGACCGGTGAGTCGCTCGTGGCCGTGTGCGACAGCGTGCTCGTCGTCGCGCCCCGGGACCTGCGCTCGGTGGCGGGTGTCCTGGCCATGCGGCCGTTCCTCGACGGACCGGACGTGGGGCTCGTCGTGCGCGGACCCGCGCCCGGGGGCCTGGGTGCATCGGAGCTCGCGGCGGCGGTCGACCTGCCGGTCCTCGCGACGCTGCGCCGGGACCGGCGGCTCGCGCCCGCACTCGAACGCGGCGGACCGCCGGCCCGGGGCCGGACCGCCCGGACGGCCGCTCGGCTCGTGCGTGGTGTGCTGTGAGCGTCGACCCGGCGTTCCTCGACCGGGTCCGCGCCCGGGTCGGGGTCGGTGACGCGCTGGAGGTGGCGGTCGAGGCGGCGGCCCGGTCGTCCGGCGTGGTGCTCGGGTCGAGCGCGTTGTCTGCGACGTCGCGGACGGTGCGGGGCGAGCTCTTCGGGGCCGGTCCGCTGCAGGCGCTGCTCGACGACCCCGACGTGACGGACGTGCTGGTCAACGGGCCGCGGGACGTGTGGGTCGAGCGGGCCGGCCGGTTGGTGCCCGCGGCCCTCGACCTGGGGTCGGAGTCGGACGTGCGGGCGCTCGCCGTCCGGCTCGCGGCGGCCGGTCAGCAGAGGCTCGACGACGCCTCGCCGACGGTCGATGCGCGGTTGCCCGACGGCACGCGCCTGCACGCGGTCCTGCCGCCCGTCGCCGGCACCGGCGTGCTGCTGAGCCTGCGCGTGGTGCGGTCGCGGGCACTGACGGTCGACGAGCTTGTCACCTCCGGCACGCTCGCGGTCACCCTCGTGCCCATGGTCCGCGCGCTGGTCGCCACCCGCGCGAACGTGCTGATCTCCGGCGCGACGGGTTCCGGCAAGACGACCCTGCTGGCGGCGCTGCTGTCGCTGGTGCCGCACGACGAGCGGATCGTCGTCATCGAAGAGGCCGGGGAGCTGCGACCGAACCATCCGCACGTCGTCCGGCTCCTCGCCCGGCGGCCCAACGTCGACGGCGCCGGCAGCGTCGGCCTGAGCGAGCTGGTCCGGACCGCGCTGCGGATGCGTCCCGACCGGATCGTCCTGGGCGAGTGCCGTGGTGCTGAGGTCCGGGACGTGCTCACGGCCTTGAACACCGGGCACGACGGTGGGTGCGCGACCGTGCACGCGAACGCTGCCGAGGACGTCCCGGCACGCCTCGAGGCGCTGGCGGCGCTGGCCGGGATGTCGCGCGACGCCGTCGCCGCGCAGGCGTCCAGCGCGATCGACGCGGTGCTGCACCTGCGGCGTTCCGGGCCGGATCGGGCCGTGCGGTACGTCGCCGAGGTCGGCGTGGTCCGGCGTTCCGGAGGCGGGACGCTCGAGGTGGTCGACGCCGTGCGCGCGGACGCTGGTGGCACGTGCGTCAGCGGACCGGGATGGCCCGCACTCGCCGAACGACTCGGGCTCGGCGGTTCCCACGGATGACGGAGCTCGTCGGGCTTGGCGTGCTCGCGGGGATCGCGGTCCTCGGCGTGCCCGTGCCTCGGCTCGTCGTGCTCCGACGTGCGCGTGGGGTCGGCCGACGGCGCGGGGCAACGGGCGGCGACGACGACCTCGAGCTGTCAGCCGTGGTCACGCTGGCCGCGGCGCAGCTGCGCGCCGGAGCAGCGCCGTCGGCTGCCTGGGCTCGGGCCCTGGGTTGGCCGGTGGGTCGGGTGCCCACGGTCGAGCAGCTCGTGGGTCGGGCCGCGCGACGCAGGCGGGGGCACGACGCGCTCGCCCAGCGGGCCGCAGCGGTCGTCGCGGCCGCACGGTTGTCGGACGACCTGGGTGCCCCCCTCGCGACGGTGCTGGACCGCGTGGCGATCGGGCTGGCCGCCGACGAGGAGTGCGAGGGCGAGCGGACCGCCGCCCTTGCCGGTCCGCGTGCGACCGCCCAGGTCCTGGCGTGGTTGCCGCTCCTGGGCCTGGTCCTCGGCGTGGCGCTCGGGGCGCACCCGGTGCAGGTCGTGCTCGCCGGAGGCGTCGGGACGGCCGCGGCCGTGGTCGGTGCCGTGCTCGTCGTCCTGGGGCGGTGGTGGACGCGGGCGCTGCTCGCACGGGCGGAGCGAGCCGACACCGTGCCCCGACGGCGACCGAGGAACGCCGACCGAGGTCGACGACTGCTCGACGACGGAGGGCGACGGCCTCGCGCCCCCGGCGGCCCGGGGCACCGGTTCGCGGGAGCCGACGAGGCCGAGCGGCGGGCGGCGTGAGCGGCCTCGTCGTCGTGCTCGCCGTGCTCGGCGCGACGAGCCCCTGGTGGAGCCGGGGCCCCGTGCCGCGTTCGCCGGCCCTACCGGCCGCTGTGGTCACGCCGACGGCCTCGGACCCCGTGCTGCTGCTCGACCTCGTGGAGGTTGCCCTCTCGACCGGTGCGTCGTTGCCGCGTGCGCTCGCCGCGGTCGGATCGGCGGCGAGGGGTGCCGCCGGCGAGCACCTCTCGCGGGCGTCCGCGTCGCTGCTGCTCGGGGCGTCATGGGCGTCGGCGTGGGCAGGCTCGGCCGCAGGTCTGAGCGACGTCGCAGAGGTCCTCGAGGCCAGCTGGACCACGGGCTCCGCGCCCGGGCCGGCGCTCCGCGCGCGTGCTGACGAGCTCCGGCGTCGGCGCCGAGCCAGGGCGCGCGCTGCGGCCGGCGCGTTGGGCGTGCGACTCGTCCTGCCGCTCGGCCTGTGCTTCCTGCCCGCGTTCGTGCTGCTGGGTCTCGTCCCGATGGTGCTCAGCCTCGCGGCCGGTCTGTTCGGCGGCTGACCCGGACCGTCGGGACCGTCGTCGGGCGGGTCGTCTGTGTCCGACTGCCTCGCCGGCCGACCCGCACCTGTCCGAGCGCCTACACGGCCGGCCCGCACCCGTACCTGGTCGTCGCCGAGACGCCCACAGCCCCGGCGCCGCATGCCGATCCGTGGAGGCCCGTAGCGGTGGACCGTGCGGACGCACGCTGGTCGGACGCCGGATCGACGGCGTCCCGACGAGAGGAGACGGACATGACCCGCGACGAGGATCCGACCAGCGCCACCGATCGCCGGACCGCACCGCCGTGGCAGGAGCCGATGCCGGCAGACCGGTCCGTGCACTTCCTCGAACCGCGGTTGGCCGCCCGCCGCCGGGCCGTGCTGCCGGGCGTGACGAGGTTGCTCCGGGACCGCGGACGGCACGTTCACGACGATCTGGCCGAGGCCGGGATGGCGACCGCCGAGTACGCGATCGCGACGCTCGCGGCGGTCGGGTTCGCGGGGCTGCTCGTCGTGATCCTCCGCGGCGACGAGGTGAAGGGGCTCCTCCTGGCCCTCATCCGGCAGGCGCTGGCCCAGTGAGCGCGCGGGACCGGGGGAGCGTCACGGCAGAGCTGGCGGTCGGGCTGCCGGCCGTGGTGCTCGTGCTGGTCGCGCTGCTCGCGGTCTCCTCGGCGGCGATCACACAGGCGCGGTGCTCCGACGGTGCCCGGGCCGGCGCACGATCGGCTGCGCTCGGCGAGGACGATGCGATGGTCGTCGCGACGGCGCGTCGGGTGGCCGGTGCCGACGCCGACGTGCGCGTGTCGCGGTCCGACGGGTGGGCGGGCGTCACGGTGACCCACACCGTGGGACCGTGGCGCGGCGTGCCGTTGCGTGCCTCGGCCACATCGGTCGCGCGGGACGAGCCGTGACCAGGTTGCGGGTCGGAGCGCGACAGTTCGGCGCACCTGGACGCCGTCCGGCGGGAAGCGCGAGGCGCTGGACGGGACCTCCGGTCGGCGACGACGGGTCCGGGACGGTGCTGCTGCTCGGGCTGGTGTGCGTCGTGGTCCTGATGACGGGCTTGCTCGGGCTGCTGGCGTCCGCGCACTCGGCGCGCGGGCGTGCTCAGGGGGCCGCCGACCTGGCGGCCCTGGCCGCGGCGTCCCGACTGCTGCCGGCGGGCGGCGGGGACCCGTGCGGGATCGCCGCACAGGCGGCGTCGCGCAACGGCGGGCGCCTGACGATCTGCGAGGACCAGGGCCGGGGTGTGGTGCGTATACGGGTCGTGGTGCCGACGCGCGTCGGGTTGGCCTCGGCCGAGGCGCGTGCCGGTCCGGCCTCGGCCCGGGAACGAGGCGGGTAGAGGACTGAGGGAGGGTCAGGTGGGGGCGTGGGCCAGGACCGCGTCGAGCAGGCGGATCGCGGCGGCCTTCTCCAGCGGGTTGTTCGCGTTGCCGCACTTGGGGGACTGGACGCAGGACGGACAGCCCGACCGGCACCGGCACGCCGCGATCGCGTCGCGGGTGGCGCGCAGCCAGGTGGCGCCGAGCCTGAACCCGCGCTCCGCGAAACCCGCTCCGCCGGGATAGCCGTCGTGCACGAAGACCGTGGCCACCCCCGTGTCGGCGTGCAGCGCCGTGGAGAGGCCGCCCAGGTCCCAGCGGTCACAGGTGGCGAGCAGGGGAAGCAGCCCGATCGAGGCGTGCTCCGCGGCGTGCAGAGCGCCCGGCGCGGTCTCGGCATCGACGCCCGCCGCCTCCAGGACCGACGGGGGAGCGGTCCACCAGACGGCGGTCGTGCGCAGGGTGCGGGCGGGCATGTCGAGGGTCTCGTTCCCGAGGATCTGGAGGTCGGGGATGCGTTTGCGCTGGTAGCCGGTGACCTGAGTGGTGACGTCGACGGCGCCGAACCCCCACGTGACGGGCCCCCAGGGGACCTGCGCGTCGACGGAGCGGATCTCGGTGCTCGTCGCGTGCCGGGACCAGGTGCCGTAGTCGACGTCCCGGCGGGTGACCAGCGCGACGCCGTCTTCCAGGCGCAGCTCGTCGACGACGAACGTCGCCCCCTGGTGCACGTAGACGGCGCCGGTGTGCACGGTGGAGTCGGAGGACGCCGCGTCGACGGTGCCGAGCAGGCGTCCGGTCACGGACTCGACGACGCGGACGGGCTCCCCGCCGGAGCCGCGCAGGTCGGTCAGGCGGCTGGCCACCTCGTTGCGGGTCCAGTACCAGCCGGACGGCCGCCGACGCAGTGCGCCCCGCTCGACCAGCTCGCCGAGCAGCTCGAACGTCCGCGGCCCGAACCGTTCGAGCTCCTCGAAGCGCAACGGCAGCTCGGCGGCCGCGGCGCACAGGTGCGGGGCGAGGACGTAGGGGTTGGTGGTGTCGAAGACGGTGGCCTCGACCGGGGTGTCGAAGATCGCCTCGGGGTGGTGCACGAGGAACGTGTCGAGCGGGTCCTCCCGCGCGACGAGGGCGACCAGTCCGTCCGCGCCGGCGCGTCCCGCGCGACCGGCCTGCTGCCAGAGCGACACGCGAGTCCCGGGCCAGCCCGCGATCAGCACCGCATCGAGCCCGGAGATGTCGACGCCGAGCTCGAGAGCGTTCGTCGTCGCGAGCGACAGCAGTGAGCCGGTCCGGATCGCGTGCTCCAGCGCACGCCGCTCCTCGGGCAGGTAGCCGCCGCGGTAGGCCGACACGGCCCGGCCGAGGGACGGGTCCACCTCCTCGAGGTGTGCGCGGGTGGACGCAGCGACGGACTCGGCCCCGCGGCGCGAACGCGTGAACGCCAGCGTGCGGGCGCCCGCGATGGTCAGGTCAGCCAGGAGGTCGGCGATCTCGGCGGTCGCGGTGCGACGCGGACGGTCGGCGGGCTCACTCACGACGCGCTCACCGGTGCCGACCGGTCCGGAGCCCTCCCGCGCGCCCGCGACGACCGCCAACGCGGCGATCGCGGACCCGAGCGGGACCGGCTCCGCAGCGACCGGCGGCGTGCTCAGGGCACCGGAGGAGGAGACCCGCTCCGTCCCAGCGGACGTCCCCCAGACGTCGTCCGGCGCGGGTGGTCCCAGGGCGTCCGGGGCGCGGGCGAGGTCGGGCAGCGGCAGGTCGCTCGCCCATGGGTCGTCGTCCGACGTCGGAAAGGAGATGCCGGGCAGCTCCGGCGGCTGCCAGAGGACGAACGTCTTTCGCCCGGCGGGGGAGGCGTCGTCGGTCACCGCGGTCACGTCGGACGGGTCCACGCCGACCAGCCGCGCCGCGCTGACCGCCGGGTCGGCCGTCGTCGCGGAGGCCAGCAGGAACGTCGGCGTCGCGCCGTAGGACTCGGCGAGCCGACGCAGCCGGCGCAGGACGAGCCCGACGTGCGCGCCGAAGACGCCGCGGAAGGCGTGGCACTCGTCGAGCACCACGAACTGCAGCGACCCGAGCAGCCGCGCCCACCGCCGGTGCTGCGGCAGGAGTGCGAAGTGCAGGAAGTCGGGGTTGGTGAGCACGACGTCGGCATACTCCTGCACCCAGCGACGCTCCTCCAGCGAGGTGTCGCCGTCGCACGTCGCGATGCGCGTGTCCTGGGTCCGGGACGCGACGAGCAACCGGTCCAGCGCGACGAGCTGGTCGGCGGCGAGCGCCTTGGTCGGGCACAGGTAGAGGGTCGTCGCGCGACGGGCGAGCGACTCGATGCGCCCGGGGTCGAGCGTCGAGCGGGCCGCCGCCGTGCGGACGCGGGACAGGGCCGGCAGCCAGAATGCGAGCGACTTGCCGGACCCGGTCGACGTGGCCAGGACGGTGTGCCGGCCGGACCAGGCCGCGTCCGCCGCCGCCACCTGATGGGTCCACGGGTGTTCCACCCCGAGGGCCCGGTAGCCCCGCACGAGGTCGTCGTCGGCCCACGACGGCCAGTCGGCCTGGGTGCCCGCGCGTGCCGGCAGGTGCCGGACGTGTGTCATCCGTTCGGCTCGTCGGCCCCCTGCCAGCAACACGTCGAGGAGCTCGCCGGTTCGCGCCACCGGGTCATCCTCGCACCGTCAGCCGCCGGCGACGCGCTGCTGGCAGGATCGGAGGCATGGCGGCCCACATCGACCTGAACTGCGACCTCGGCGAGGAGATCGACGTCTGGGAGCCGGGGGTCGCAGGTCTGGATGCGCTGCTGCTCGACGTCGTGACCAGCGCGAACGTCGCATGCGGGTTCCACGCCGGTGATCCGCGCGTGATGGCGACGGTCTGCCGGGCCGCCGCGGTGCGTGGCGTGTCCATCGGGGCTCACGTCTCCTACCTCGACCGCGAGCACTTCGGCCGTCGGGCCCTCGACGTCCCGCCGGACGTGCTCCGCGCCCAGGTGGCCTACCAGGTGGGGGCGCTGCAGGCCGTGGCGCGCGTGGTCGGCGCCACCGTGGCCTACGTGAAGCCGCACGGTGCGCTCTACAACACGGTCGTGCACGACGAGGGCCACGCTCGAGCGGTCGTGGAAGCCGTGGACCTGCCGGTGGTCGGCCTGCCCGGGTCGGCGGTGCTCGCGATCGCGGCGGCGCGCGGGCTGCGCACGGTCGCCGAGGCGTTCGCGGACCGCGGCTACCGAGCCGACGGGACGCTCGTCCCCCGCTCCGAGGACGGCGCACTGGTCACCGACCCGGCTCAGGTGGCGGCCCGCGTCGTCCGGATCGTCGACGAGGGCGTCGTCACGTCCGTCGACGGGACGGATGTGGAGCTGCGCGCGGAGTCGGTGTGCGTCCACTCGGACACTCCCGGAGCCCTGGCGCTCGCCCGGTCCGTCCGCCAGGCCCTGGAGGAGTCGGGGATCATCGTGCAGCCGTTCACGATGCCATGAGCGCAGAGCCCGGCGACGGGACGGTCGGTCAGCCGCGCGTGCTGTGGTTCGGCGACGACGCGGTGCTCGTCGAGCTCGCGGACCTGGCCGCCGTCCGGGCGCTCGACGACGCGATCCGAGCCGCGAGAGATCGGGCGGCCCGACCACCGGCGGCGCAGGAGGGGACGCCGGCCCCGAGGGCCGCGGCCGCCAGCGCGCCGACGGTCGTCGCGACGATCGTCGACCAGGTGCCTGCCGCCCGCACCCTGCTGCTGCGGGTCGCCCGGGGTGCTGATCCCGGCGCGCTCGAACCCGTGGTCGCCCATGCCTGGGCGCAGCGACGGACGGCAGCCGAGGCGGTGCCGGACGAGCCGGTCACGCTCGAGGTGGTCTATGACGGCGAGGACCTCGCGGGCGTCGCCGAGCTGACCGGTCTGTCCGTGGCGGAGGTCGTCGCCCGGCACACCGCGGCGCAGTACACGGTCGCGTTCGGCGGCTTCATGCCCGGCTTCGCGTACCTGACCGGGCTCGACCCTGCGCTGAGGCTTCCGCGGCTCGCCTCGCCGCGGCAGAAGGTCCCGGCGGGGTCGGTGGCGATCGCCGACGAGTTCAGCGCCGTCTACCCGGCGGCGACCCCGGGCGGCTGGCGACTGCTCGGGCGGTGCGCGGTCCCCCTGTTCGACGTGGACCGGGACCCGCCGGCGCTGCTGCGCCCCGGCACGCGGGTCCGGTTCGTGAGCACGTCGTGATCGAGGTGATCGACCCGGGCGTGCTCACGCTCGTCCAGGACCTGGGGCGGCCCGGGTGGGCGCACGTCGGCGTCGGCCGGTCGGGCGCCGCCGACGCCGGGGCGCTGCGGCTGGCCAACCGGCTCGTCGCCAACGACGAGCACGCCGCAGGCCTGGAAGTGCTGCTCGGTGGGCTGCGCGTCCGGACGCTCGGACCGGTGACCGTCGCGATCACGGGGGCGCCCGGTCCGGTGTGGATCGACGGGAGGCCGGTCGCGCACGACGCGGTGCTGGAGCTGGCGGCCGGTTCGCAGGTGCGCCTCGGGACGTCGACCGTCGGGCTGCGGTCGTACGTGGCCGTCCGCGGCGGGATAGCGGTCCCGGCGGTCCTGGGTTCGAGGTCCACCGACCAGTTCGCAGGCATCGGCCCTGCGCCCCTGGCCGCCGGCGACGTGCTCCCCGTCGGGCCGGCACCGCGGGACTGGCCGATCGTCGACCTCGCCCCGCAGCGCCCGTGGCCTACCGAGATCGTCCTGCCCGTCCAGCCCGGTCCGCAGGTGACCTGGTTCGACGACGGACTTGCCGCCCTGTGCGGTCACGAGTTCACCGTCACCCCCGCGACCAACCGCGTCGCGTTGCGGCTGTCCGGCCCGGCGGTCCGGCGCCGCCAGGCCCGCGAGCTGCCCTCGGCCGGTCTGGTGCCGGGTGCGGTGCAGATCCCGCCCGACGGCCAGCCGGTCGTGTTCGGCGTCGACCATCCGGTCACGGGTGGCTACCCCGTCCTCGCGGTGGTCCGGGGTCGGGCTCTGGACGTGATCGGGCAGCTGCGGCCCGGCAAGGGCCTCCGTTTCGTCGTCGGCTGACACACGCGTCAGCGATACCCGGTCGCGTCCGGCGGTCGACCGGCGCCCTGGACCTCGTCGAGGTAGCGCCAGCAGTCGGGCCGCGATCCGTCGACGTCGGTGAACCCGTACTCCTGGGCGAGCCCGCCCGACGAGAAGGAGCCACCGTTGCGGCGGCGCACGTCCGGATCGGCGGCAAGACCGGCGACCGCCCGCCCGACGAACAGCGGGCTCTCGGAGATCGCGGCGAAGTGCCGGTCGGTGGCATCCCGCCACGTCTCCTCCGTGACGCCCATGTGCTCGAGCATCATCTCGGAGCGCAGCCAGCCGGGCGTCAGCGCGACGGCGGTGCCGCCCACCGGTGCCAGCTCGCGGGCCAACGTGAAAGCGAGTCGTAGGGGCACGGCCTTGGCCAGGTCGTAGAACGTCGACACCCGGTAGTTCGCGTCGTTGTGCTCGCGGGTCCCGTCGGTCATCTCGACGACGAGCCCGCCCGGGGTCCGGGTCAGCAGCCGCAGCGCGAAGTGGCTGGTGATCAGGTGCGTGCGCGTGACGTTGTCGAGCATCTGCAGGCCACCCGCGAGGTCGTGCTCCCAGACCGGCACGTCCCACTCGATGAGGTTCTCGCCGCCCCACACGTCGTTGACCAGCACGTCGAGCCGACCGTGGTCGTCGGCGATCCGGTCGGCCAGCGCCGCCACCTCGTCGGGAACAGAGTGGTCCACGCGCACGGGGATGCCTGTGCCGCCGGCGGCGGTGACCGCTGAGGCGGTCTCCTCGATCGTCTCGGACCGGTCGTACCCGGACCGCGCTGCGCCGCTGCTGCGACCCGTGCAGTAGACGGTGGCGCCCGCCTCCCCGAGAGCGACCGCGATCCCGCGACCGGCCCCACGCGTCGCACCGGCGACGAGCGCGACCTTCCCCACCAACGACGTCTGTGCCACGACGCGAACCTACCGACGTCCTCCGACACCGAGCGCCGGCCCCGCCTCAGGAGATCGTGACCTGGACCGGGAGGTCCGTGACCGACACCGAGGTCGAGTGGTGCACGCCGTCGACGAACAGGTCGACAGCGACGTCGACGACCGGGACGACCGTGTAGGTGCCGCGAGCCAGCGGAGCGGGGTCGTTGCCCGCCGTGCCGCACCTTGTGAGCACGGCTGAGTCGCTGAGGTCCAGCGTGCTCCTCGTCCCGAGGTCGGCCCGCGTCCTGGCAGAGGCCGCGTCCGAACGGGTGCTCCCGACGATCGTGCCGCCGTCCGCGACGAGGAAGTACGGCGGGTGCTGCAGGTCGGTGCCCGCACGAGCGGCGCCTCTGTTGGTGAGGCCGGCCGCGTAGGGGAGCGGCTCTCCGGCCAGGACCGACAGGGTCGATGGCTCGACGTCGAGCGAGAGCCCCGCAACCGTCCCGGGATCGCTCGGGCCCGGCAGCGCGTCGCCGCACGTGAGCGGTTCGGGCATCAGCCTGTCACCGAAGATGCCCGTGCCGACGGGGATCGAGCCGGGCCTGGCCGACATGGCCTGGGCGTCGCCGAAAATCGTGAACGGGATGGCGGGTCCGACGGCCGTGACCGGCTGGGCGTCGCCGTGGGCGACCAGGTCCTCGACGGTGCCGTCCTCGACGATCGACGGGTCGACCCCTATCGGGGTCAGCTGCACCAGCGAGTGCAGCTCGTACGCGCCGCCAGGGAGCGGCCGCCCCGTGCTGACGGCGCTGTTCCCGGCGTCGCACACCTCGAGAGAGATCCGGCCGAGGTAGACCGGCAGGGGCCCTTGGACCCCTTCGAAGGAGACGAGATCGGTCCGGGTCCCGTCGTACAGGTCCCCGCCGGCGACGACGACGCCGTCCTTGGTCACCGCGAACGTCGGCCCGGCGCCCGGAGCGGCTCCGACGACGTGGACACCGTTCTGGAGCGGCGTCTCGACCCGCGCGGTGACGGTCAGCCCGCCACCGGCGTCGACCGTGCTCGGTGAGGTCACCTCGATCGAGTAGTCCGGGTCGACCGGAGCTTCCGGGGCCGTGGCGGCGAGGGAGCCGCAGGCGCCGAACGGCAGTGCGGGGTTCCCGGTGGGCAGCACGACGGCGGCCGTCGACGTCGTCGGGCTCGGGGTCGGGGTCCGGAGAGTGGGGCTGACGGCCGGCGGGTTGGCCTGCTGCTCGTCGGGCAGCACGGCGTACGCGGCACCGCCGACGAGCACGACGGCGGCCGCGGCGCCGACAAGGCTCACGAGCGTGCGGCGGTGCCGGTTGCGCCGGGCACGGGCCGTGATCGTCGGGAGCGGAAGTCCTGCGCCACGGGTCGTCTCGACGTGGCTGCTCTCGACGCGGTCGGCGAGCTCGTGGAGCGCGTTCTGCAGATCGCGGTTCATGACCGGCCTCCCGTCGCGATGGTGCTCAGATCCTCGGTGGTCAGCCCTGGCTGGGGTCCGAGCTCCGGTTCGAGCTTGCGGCGGGCGTCGGACAGGTAGCGCTTGACGGCGCCGTCGGAGATGCCGAGTCGGTGGCCGATCTCAGGCAGCGTGAGGTCGTCGTAGAAGCGCAGGACGACGCAGGCGCGTTCGCGGGGGGTCAGGACGGTGAGCGCGCGTGCGACGTCGGCGCGGTCGCCGGCCTGGGCGTGCGCGTCAGCGGACGGGTCCTGTGCCAGCAGGTGGGTGACGGACGCCAGCCGCTTCCTGGACCGGTAGGCGTCGAGGTAGGTGTTGAGGATGACGCGGCGCACATAGGCCTCGACCCACTGGACGTCGCGGGGTCGTCGTCGCGAGTACGCGTTGACGAGCCCCTCCTGGACGAGGTCCTCGGCAGCGTGGCCGTCGCCGGTCAGCAGGTACGCGTAGGCGACGAGCGCGGAACCGCGCGTCGCTACCAGCGCCCCCAGCTCAGACTCCCAGCTCACCGGTTCTCCTCGTGTGCTCCATACCCACGCAGACGTCTGTCACATCGGAACGGTTGGGGTCTGACGTGACCGAACGCGTACGGGGCGAGTCTGTTTGAATGCGTACGGGAGGGAGGGACCTGTGGATATTCGCGTGTCGAGCAGGGACGAGGGCTCCCGAACGGTCGTCGAGGTGGCGGGGGAGATCGACGTGTCGTCGGCCGACGCCCTGCGGGACGAGATCTCCAACGTCCTCGAGCGGGAACGGTTCGACCTCGTCATCGACCTGCGCGCCGTGCAGTTCATGGACTCGACCGGGCTCGGGGTGCTCGTCGGGACGCTGAAGAAGGTGCGCTCGCAGGGCGGCACGCTCCAGCTGGTCATCGACTCGGAGCGGCTGCTCAAGGTCCTGCGCCTGACAGCGCTGCTGCAGGTGTTCACCGTGCACGACACCCTCGAGGCCGCACTGGGTGCGTGACGAGCGCCGGCGGCGGCGGACCGGGGGTAGCGGCGGCGGTTCCCTCGCGGTCACATTTCGGACGCGTCGTCGTGCGATCCACGTCACATCTCATGGCTAGACTCACCCGGTCACACGGCAACGGGGCTGGATGACAGGGTGCGGTCCGGGGGGGCCGCATCGATGTCGAGGAGGATGCATGGTCGAGCTCGGGTCCACGAGCATCACGATCGTCGGCGTCATCGCGGCGATCGCCGTCGTGTCGCTGATCGTCGCTGTCGTACTTCGTCGCCAGGTCCTCGCCGCGGGTGAGGGCACCGAGAAGATGCAGGACATCGCCAAGGCAGTGCAGGAGGGCGCGTCGGCCTACCTGAGCCGGCAGTTCCGCACCCTGGCGGTCTTCGCGGTCGTCGTCTGCGCCCTGCTCTTCCTGCTGCCGGGCGACAGCGGCGTCAAGGTCGGGCGTTCGGTCTTCTTCCTGATCGGTGCGGTGTTCTCCGCCACGATCGGCTACCTCGGCATGTGGCTCGCGACGCGGGCGAACCTGCGCGTCGCCGCGGCCGCCTCCCAGGCCGGCGGACGCGCCGAGGGTGCGCGGATCGCGTTCCGGACCGGTGGGTTCGTCGGCATGAGCGTGGTCGGTCTCGGCCTGCTCGGCGCGTCGTCGGTCGTCCTGATCTACAAGGAGCAGGCGCCCGCCGTGCTCGAGGGCTTCGGCTTCGGCGCTGCCCTGCTCGCCATGTTCATGCGCGTCGGCGGTGGCATCTTCACCAAGGCGGCGGACGTGGGCGCCGACCTCGTCGGCAAGGTCGAGCAGGGCATCCCCGAGGACGACCCGCGCAACGCCGCGACCATCGCGGACAACGTCGGCGACAACGTCGGTGACTGCGCCGGCATGGCAGCCGACCTCTTCGAGTCCTACGCGGTGACCCTCGTCGCCGCCCTCATCCTCGGCAAGGTCGCGTTCGGTGAGCAGGGCCTGGTGTTCCCGCTCATCGTGACCGCGATGGGCGCGATCGTCGCGGTGCTCGGCGTCCTGATCACGCGGGTCCGCGGGTCCGAGTCCGGCCTCACCGCGATCAACCGGGGCTTCTACATCTCCGCGCTGATCGGCGTCCTGCTGTCGGCCGCCGCCGCGTTCGTCTACCTCCCGGACACCTTCGACGGCTTCGACGGCGGCACCCTGGCCGGTCACTCCGGCGACCCGCGGCTCGTCGCCTCGGTCGCGGTCGCCATCGGGGTGGTCCTGGCGGGCGTCATCCTCTGGGTCACGGGCTACTTCACGGGCACGACGAGCAAGCCGACGCTGCACGTCGCGCGCACCACGCTCACCGGTGCCGCCACCGTCGTCCTGTCGGGCATCGGCGTCGGTTTCGAGTCCGCCGTCTACACGGCGGGCATCATCGCCGCGGCGATCTGCGGGGTCTTCCTGCTCGCCGGCGGCTCCGTGACGCTGGCGCTGTTCCTCATCGCCGTGGCCGGCTGCGGCCTGCTCACCACCGTCGGGGTCATCGTCGCGATGGACACGTTCGGCCCGGTCAGCGACAACGCCCAGGGCATCGCCGAGATGTCGGGCGACGTGACGGCGGAGGGTGCGCAGATCCTCACCGACCTCGACGCCGTCGGCAACACCACGAAGGCGGTGACCAAGGGGATCGCGATCGCGACCGCCGTGCTCGCCGCTACCGCGCTGTTCGGCTCCTACCAGGAGGCCGTCCTGACCGCGATCGGCAAGGCGCTGCCCGACTGGAAGCCGGGGACGACCGTTCCCGGCAGCGACCTCCTGCACGCGATGGTGAACTACCAGATCATCAGCCCGGTCACGCTCGTCGGCGTGATCCTGGGTGGCGCGACGGTGTTCCTGTTCTCCGGCCTGGCCATCGACGCGGTCACCCGCGCGGCCGGTGCCATCGTGTTCGAGGTGCGTCGCCAGTTCCGCGACAACCCCGGGATCATGACCTACGAGGTCCGCCCGGAGTACGGCCGAGTGGTCGACATCTGCACGCGTGACTCGCTGCGCGAGCTCGCCACCCCGGGCCTGCTGGCCGCGTTCGCGCCGATCGCTGTCGGCTTCGGACTCGGCGTCGGGCCGCTGGCCGGGTTCCTGGGCGGCGCGATCGCGACCGGCGTCCTCATGGCGGTCTTCCTGGCCAACTCGGGCGGTGCCTGGGACAACGCGAAGAAGATCGTCGAGGACGGGAACTTCGGCGGCAAGGGGTCCGACGCCCACGCGGCGGCGGTCATCGGCGACACCGTCGGCGACCCGTTCAAGGACACCGCCGGCCCGGCCATCAACCCGCTGATCAAGGTCATGAACCTCGTGGCTCTGCTCATCGCCCCGGCCGTCGTGGCCGTGTCGGTGGGCGCCGACGCCAACACCGCGCTCCGGCTCGGCATCGCGGCGGTGGCCGCGGCGATCGCGTTCGGTGCCGTCATCGCCTCCCGCCTGCGGGCGGCGCGCGACGACAAGGGCGACCTGACGCGTGAGGCGGAGAAGCTGCTCGCCCGTTGACGCACTCGTCGACGCCCCCGGTCGCGGCGACCGGGGGCGTCGCTATCGTGTCCTCCGTGCAGCGCATCGACCTGGTTCGCGAGGCGGCGGTCGCGTTCGCGGCGTGCTCGCGCGCGGTGGGCAACGACGTCGACGAGCTGGTGCGGCCGAGCCGGTTGACCCCTCCGCTCGCCGAGCTCCT
This sequence comes from Cellulomonas sp. URHD0024, assembly GCF_000426185.1. Lineage (GTDB taxonomy): Bacteria > Actinomycetota > Actinomycetes > Actinomycetales > Cellulomonadaceae > Cellulomonas. Next base: position 133,618 of record NZ_AUEW01000012.1, on the reverse strand, counting down.
GTGGAACCTCGACCCGAGGTGCGACCCTCCCGCGATGAAGGACCTCGCGGTAGCCCTGCGCTGCGACAGGTCGAACGTCACCACCCTGGTCGAGCGTCTGGTCGCTCTCGGGCTGGTGACACGGTCGGAAGACACGTTCAACCGGCGGTCGAAGGTCGTGACGCTCACCGCGGCGGGACGGGTCACCCGTGCGGCGACGATGGGCGGTCTGGCGGAGCAGTCGGCGTTCGCTGCCCTGACCGACAGCGAGCTGGTCGAGCTCGCGCGACTGCTGGCGCTGCTGGGCTCATGAGAGTGATGACGTACAACCTCAAGGGGTTGCACATGTCTGCGCGGGCGGCCGCGACCGTGGTGCGCTCCGCCGAGCCGGACGTGCTCGCGGTCCAGGAGCCACCCCGGGGCCTCTTCGGTCGCGCGCGGATGCGGAGGTTCGGCCGAGCCGTGGGCATGGAGCCGGTGGTGAGCGGCCACGGCGCCCGGACGACCGCGCTGCTCGTGCGGGACCTGCCGGTGCAGAGCGCGCACGCGATCCGCCTGTCCTGGCGACCGGGTCGCACGCGCCGCGGCGTCGCCGTGGCGCAGGTCGACGGGATCACGTTCGTCGTCGTGCACTTCTCCTTGGTCAGCGCGGAGCGGGCGGCGCACCTCGACCGGCTGCTGGCGTCGGTGGTCCCGACCGCCCGGACCGTCGTGCTCGGCGACCTGAACGAGCAGCCGGCCGGCTCGGTGTGGACGCGGCTCACGGCGCACCTGGGTGCACCGGCAGCCCCGACCGGTCCCACGTTCCCGTCGAGCGGTGCCCGGCAGCGGATCGACGCGGTGTTCGCGACGCCGGATCTCGTCGTCGGCCCCGCGACCGTGCTCGACGGCCCTGCGGTCGACGCCGGCAGCGACCACCGACCGATCGTCGTCGACCTGCGCTGACAGACTGGCGTCGTGGAACACGACCCCTTGCTGATCGACCGGCTTCGCGACGACCTCATGGCAGCGGGGTACGGCGTCGCCGGGGTCGAGGAGGTGCTCGGGACGGTCGCGGCGGACGCCCTGCACCGCGAGGAGCCCGTCCCGGCCCTGCGCGCGACCGAAGGATCCGGCGAACCCGTCGCCGTGCTCGTCCGGACGTTCCTGCTCGGCTCCGCCGTACCGGTCCGTCGGCTCGAGCGGGCCTTTCGCACGCTCGGTGTCGCCGGTGCGGTCGCGCTCGGTCTGGTGGAGCTCGACGGCGACGACGTCCGGGCACTCGTCGACCTTCGCCCGTACGCGGCCGTCGACGGGGGCGGCGAGGTCGACTGGTGGATCGCGTCCGACCTGGGCGAGCTGGCCACCGGGCGTGCGCTGCGCACCGACCACGTGCTGGGCGTCGGTGGGGCGTCGACCACGCTGGCGCAGGTGACGGTGCGCGACCCGCGAGCGCTGGTCCTCGACCTGGGCACGGGCTGCGGCATCCAGGCCCTGCACGCGTCGCGCCACTCCCGCCGGGTGATCGGAACCGACATCTCCCGTCGGGCGCTGGAGTTCGCGCGGTTCAACGCGCTGCTGGCCGCTGTCCCGCTCGAGCTGCGGGCCGGTTCGATGCTCGAGCCGGTCGCCGACGAGCACGTCGACCTGGTCGTGAGCAACCCGCCGTTCGTGATCACACCCCGCACGCCGGACATGCCCGCGTACGAGTACCGCGACGGCGGCCGTTCCGGTGACGCGATCGTGCGCGAGCTGGTCGAGGGCGTCGGTGCGGTGCTGGCCCCCGGCGGGGTCGCGCAGCTGCTGGGCAACTGGGAGGTCCGGCGTGGCGAGGACTGGCACGAGCGCGTCGGCAGCTGGCTCGACGCGTCCGGGTTGGACGGTTGGGTCGTCCAGCGCGAGCTGCAGGACCCCGCGCAGTACGCGGAGACGTGGATCCGCGACGGCGGCACGACGCCCGACCGGGACCGTGACGCGTGGGCCGCCCGGTACGGGTCGTGGCTGGACGACTTCGCCTCCCGGGACGTCGAGGGCATCGGGTTCGGGTTCCTGACCCTGCGCAAGCCGGTCGCGGGCGCGCCGACGCTGCGCCGGCTGGAGGAGGCGACCGGGTCCGTCCGCCAGCCCCTCGGCCCCGTGATCGCCGCCTCCCTGGCGGCGCACGACTGGCTGGAGTTCCACGACGACGAGGGCCTGCTGGCCGCGCACCTCGCCGTCGCGCCGGACGTGACCGAGGAGCGTTACCTGACGCCGGGCGACCCCGACCCGCAGGTCGTCCTCCTGCGTCAGGGCGGCGGCTTCGGCCGGGCGGTGCAGGCGGGCACAGCGCTCGCGGGCTTCGTCGGGGCCTGCGACGGTGACCTGTCGGTCGGCCAGATCGTCAACGCCCTGGGGGCGCTCCTGGACGTAGGTGCCGACGCGGTGGCCGCCGACGTCCTGCCGTCGGCACGCGGCCTGATTCGCGACGGGCTCCTGCTGCCCTCGTCGTAGACGCCCGGCCAGGACCTGGGCTCACAGGTGGGCAAGACGGCCGCTCCGTGCGCCGGTTCGACCGGTGCACCTTGCGTTCGGTGCCGAACCACGCGAACCATGGCGGCATGGCCAGCATCGAGCCCGACCTCGTCGTGCCGGACGTCCCCGCAGCCGCGCAGTTCTACGCCGAGGCGTTCGGCGCGACGGAGCAGCACCGCGTGCCGGACGGCGGCGTGATCCAGCTGGAGGTGCAGGGTGCGAGCTTCTGGCTGTCCGGCGAGGGATCCGACCGGCGCTCGCCGGCTGCCGTCGGTTCCCGGTCGGCGTGGCTGATCCTGGTCGTCGACGACCCCGACGCTCTGTGGGCGCGGGCGGTCGACGCCGGTGCGACGCCGGAGAACGAGATGACCGACGACTACGGCTGGCGGGTGGGCAGCGTCGTGGACCCGTGGGGCCAGCGTTGGGAGATCGGCAAGCGGCTGGGAGCCGAGGGCTGAGGTCACCCACGCCGACACGTCGGTAGGCTCTGCGCGTCGCGACCGCGGCACGGACGGAGGACGACGATGACGGAGCCGGTCACACAGCAGGGCACGCCGCAGGTGGCGGTGCTGGGCGGCGGTGTCATGGGGGAGACCCTGCTGAGCGCGCTGCTGACCGCCGGCTGGTCCACCGATCAGGTCGAGGTCACCGAGCGTGCGGTCGAGCGCGCGGGCGAGCTGGCCACGACCTACGGCGTGCGGACCGGGGCGTCCAACGCGCAGGCCGCCGCGCGCGCCGACGTCGTGCTCCTGGCGGTGAAGCCGAACGTCGTCGCGTCCGTGCTCGACGAGATCCGACCGGCACTGCGCGGCGGCGCGCTCGTGGTCAGCGTGGCGGCGGGTCTGCCGATCGCGAGCTATGAGAAGCGGCTCGCGCAGGGCACGCCCGTGGTGCGCGTCATGCCGAACACCCCGGCGGTCGTCGGCAAGGGCGCCAGCGCGATCGCGGCAGGGACGCACGCGAGCGTCGGGCACCTGGTGCTCGTCGAGAAGATGCTCGCCGCGACGGGTCTGGTGCTGCGGGTCGCGGAGTCGGACCTGGACGCGGTCACCGCGATCTCGGGGTCCGGTCCCGCGTACGCGTTCTACGTGATCGACGCCATGGCCGAGGCGGGGGTGCTGCTCGGTCTGAGCAGAGACGTCGCGACGAGGCTCGCCGTGGCCACCGTCGAGGGTTCCGCCGCCCTCGCCGCGCAGTCCGGAGACCATCCGGCGGTCCTGCGTGAGCGCGTCTCGTCGCCGGGCGGCACCACGGTCGCCGCCGTGCAGGTGCTCGATGCGCACGGCGTCCGAGCGGGCATCGTCGCGGCTGCCGAGGCGGCACGGAACCGCTCACGGGAGCTTGGTGCGCAGTACTCGTCGTGAAGCTGTGAAGCCTTTCGGGTGAAGCCCACCTCGCCGAGCCGCTCCTCGGGAAGCGGTCCTAGGCTCGAAGCATGACGACGTCCGAGGCGGGTCCCACCGAGTCCGCGCGGCCGCGCGGCCGGCGACCGTCCGGCGGCGACACCCGCGGCACCATCCTCGCCGCGGCGCGCGCGGAGTTCGCCGAGCGAGGGTACGACGGTGCGAGCATCCGGTCGGTCGCCCGTCGGGCGGACGTCGACCCTGCGCTCGTCCGGCACTACTTCTCGCACAAGTCGGAGCTGTTCGCCGCGGGCATGGTCCCGGCGCGGGCGGACCCCGCGGACCTCGTCGTCGGTGTGACCGCCGGTGGCCTCGAGGGCCTCGGCGCGCGGCTGCTGACCACGATCCTCGAGCTGTGGGAGGCGGACGGTGGTGCCGCGTTCCGGGTCGCCTTCGCGGGCCTCGGCTCCAGCGAGGTGCACGCCGAGGCGCTGCTCGGGTACGCCGGGCGCGAGGTGTACGCGGCGGTCGCGCAGCTGCTGCCCGCACCCGACCGGCAGCTGCGCATCTCGCTGGTCGTGTCGCACGTCGCCGGTGTCCTGCTCGCGCGCAACATCGCGTACATCGAGCCCATCGCGTCGCTCCCCGTCCCGCGCGTCGTCGAGCTCGTCGCGCCGACCCTGCAGCGCTACCTCACGGGGCCGGTGTAGCCCTGCGCGCGACGGACAGGGCCCACGCGACGAGCGGCACCTGCAACGGCAGCCGGGCCCACGCCACCGCGGCCCAGCGCCCGCGGGAGCGCACCGCCATCGTGACGTTCCCCGGAAAGACGCCGACGAGCAGCACCGCCGAGGCGTGCCCGCCGAGGCGGCGGGTCGCCGGAACGGCGAGCGCCGCGGCGCATCCGAGCTCGGCGATCCCGCTGCCCAGCACCCACGGCCCGGGGTCGCCGAGCGCGTGCGGGATCAGGCCGCGGTACACCCGCGGCCGGCTCAGGTGGATCACGCCGGACGCGCCGAGCAGGGCGGCGAGACTCAGGGCCGGGCCGTGACGGCGAAACGCGTCGGGAAGCACGCGCCACGGTAGGCCGGGTCCTCGGCGGGTGCATGTCGGTGGCCGTGACTACCGTGCGGTTCATGAGCCTGTTCCAGGAACGACGGGCGTTCGTGCCTGCCGACTACGCCGAGGTGATCGCCCGTGAGTCCGCCCGCGCGGCCGATGCGCTCGCGCTCGCCCCGCCGGCCGCCCGCGTGCCGTCCTGCGACGACTGGGACGCCGCCGACCTCGCCTACCACCTCGGTGAGGTCCAGGACTTCTGGGCGCAGCTGGTCCGGCAGGCGCCGACCGGTCCGGACGACCTCGAGGAGACGGAGCGGCGCTCGGACGACGAGCTGGTCCCGTTCCTGCGTACGCGGACCTCGGTACTGCTCGACGCCCTCGCGGCGCGCGCACCTGACGACCCGTGCTGGTCCTGGTCGCCGCGGGGCGGCACGGTGGCCTGGGTGTACCGGCGACAGGCCCACGAGGCGGTCGTGCACCGGGTCGACGCCGAGCAGGTCGCGGGCGTGCCGGTGACGGACCCGGGCGGCGAGCTCGCGGCCGACGGCGTCGACGAGATGCTCACGGTCATGGTCAGCGGTCTGCCGCCGTGGGCCGCGTTCGCGCCGGACGGTGCACGCGTCCGGATCGTCGCCACCGACGCGGGTCGTGAGTGGGTCATGGCGCTGGGCCGCTTCACCGGGACGTCGCCGACGACGGGGACCACCTACGACGAGGAGTGTGCGGAGGCGGTCGACGGCGCCCCGTGGGAGGGCGACGACGAGGACGTCGCGGCGACGATCAGCGGGAGCGCCTGGGGGCTCGACCTGTGGCTCTGGGGCCGGTCGACCGGTGCCGACCTGCGCCACCAGGGCGACCAGGACGTGCTCGCGCGGCTGCGCGCCGTGATCGTCGAGTCGACGCAGTAGGACCGTGCGGCGCGGACCCGGCGGCGCGGACCCGGCTCAGGGGCGCGCGGCGAAGCGCTCCAGCAGGTCGGCGTGGCCCGAGACGATGATCAGGTCGTTCGACGACAGCCGCGTCTCGGGCGTCGCGTAGACGAAGTCCTCGCCGGGGCTCTTCACCCCGACGACCGTCACGCCGTACCGCTGGCGGACCTTCGACTGCGCGAGCGTGAACCCCTGGGTCTCCTTGGGCGGGCGCATCTTGACGATGGTGAACCCGTCCTCGACCTCGATGTAGTCGAGCAGCTTGCCGGACACCAGGTGCGCCACGCGTGCGCCGACATCGGCCTCGGGCTGCACCACGTGGTGCGCGCCGATCCGCTGGAGGATGCGGGCGTGCTCGTTGCTGACGGCCTTGGCCCAGATCTGCGGCACGCCGATGTCGACCAGGTTGCCGGTGATCAGCACGGAGGCCTCGAGGTAGGACCCCACCCCGACGACGGCCACGGGGAACTCGCGGGCGCCGAGCTGCTCGAGGGCGTCGGGGTTGGCGGCATCCGCCTCGACGAGCGCGATCCGGCCCGCCCACTGCGCGACGAGCTCCGGGTTGCGCTCGACGGCGAGCACGTCCTGGCCGAGCCGGTCGAGGGTCGCGGCGATGGCCGACCCGAACCGGCCGAGCCCGATGACGAGCACGCCCGCATCCTTCTTCGGTGCGCGCGGAGCGTTCTGCGACCCCTTGGACTGGTCGCCGAATCTGTCAGCCAATGATCGGCCTCTCTTCCGGTAGCCGGATCACGCGACGGCGATTGCGGAGCGCGAGCGCGGCCGCAAGCGTCATCGTGCCAGTTCGGCCGATGAACATGAGAACGACGAGCACGTACTTGGCATTCTCGGGCAGGTGAGGGGTGATGCCGGTGGACAACCCGCACGTGGCGAACGCCGAGATCACCTCGAGCAGCACCTGGTCGAGACCGTACGTCGAGGTCATCGACAGCAGCAGGAGCGACGCGACGAGGACGAACGTGGCGGAGACCATGGTGACCGCGATGGCGACCTGCAGCGCGGCGCGCGGGATGCGTCGACCGTACGCCTCGACATCCCTGTCGCCGCGCCCCTCGGCAATGATCGCCAGCAGCATGACCGCCAGAGTCGTCACCTTGATGCCACCTGCTGTCGAGGCCGAGCCGCCACCGACGAACATGAGGGCGTCGGTGACGAGCCAGGTCGACTGGCGCATCTGTCCGACGTCCACCGTCGAGAAGCCGCCCGAGCGGGGCATGACCCCGGCGAAGAGCGACGAGAGCGCGGTGCCGCTGAAGTCGAGGGGTGCGAACGTCTCCGGGTTCGTCCACTCGAGCGCAGCGATCAGCACGGCCCCCACGACCACCAGGGCAAGGCTCGTCGTGATCGTCAGCTTGGAGTGCAGGCTCCAGCGGCGCGGTTCGCGCAGGTGACGGGTGACGTTGAGGATCACCGGGAAGCCGAGCGAGCCGATGAAGACGCCGACGATGATGGGCAGGAGGACCCACCAGTCCGACACGAACGGGTCGAGGCCGTAGGTGGTGGGCACGAAGCCGGCGTTGTTGAAGGCAGACACCGCGTAGAAGGTGGCGTGCCAGGCGGCCTCGCCGGCGGACTCGTTGTGCACGAGGAACCGGGGGAACAGGACGAGGGCGATGAACGCCTCGAGCGTGACCGACGTGATGACGACGGTCCGGATCAGCGAACCGACCTCGCCGAGCCGCGTCTCCTTGGTCTCCGAGGAGACGAGGAGTCGCTGCGTCAGGCCGATGCGCCGGGAGACCGCCATGCCGAGCAGCGACGCCAGGGTCATGACGCCCAGGCCGCCGATCTGGATGGCGACCAGGATCACGACCAGTCCGGCCGTCGACCAGTAGCTTCCCGTGGGCACGACGACGAGACCCGTGACGGTGCTGGCGGAGGTCGCGGTGAACAGTGCGTCCACGAGGTCCGGCCGGTGCCCGCTCGTGGTCGACCAGGGTGCGGACAGCAGAACGGTGACGATCCCGATGACGAGGGCGAACACGCCGAGCGCCAGCCGAGCCGGTGAGTGACGGGCCGAGCGGTCGACGAACTCGCGCAACCACACCGTCACGCCGGGGCCACCCCGCGCCATCGAACCTCCCGCTCAGCACCGAACGGGCTCACTCTGGCACGCACGCGCGGCCGGGACCGGACAGACACCTCGGCGTGAGATCGACACCGGACCGAGGGGATGCGACGGTGGGCGTATGACGCCGGCGGAGGAGCAGCCCCTGACGGGACCGGTCCGCGTCGTGTGGTCGCCCGACATGCTCGCGTACGACTTCGGGCAGGGACACCCGATGACGTCCGCGCGGCTGGACCTGACGATCCGGCTGGCGCAGGACCTCGGCCTGTTCGACGCCCCCGACGTCGTGATGGCCGACGCCGGCGTCGCGACCGACGACCTGCTGGCACGGGTGCACGACCGCGCCTACATCGCGGCCGTCCACCGGGCCGCGACGGACGGGGTCGTCGACCTCGAGCACGGCCTCGGCACCAGCGACGACCCGATCTTCCCGGACATGCACGAGGCCTCCGCGCGCATCGTGCAGGGGACGGTGGACTCGATGCTGGCCGTCTGGGAGGGCCGCGCAGCCCACGCGGTGAACGTCACGGGCGGCCTGCACCATGCGATGCCCGCAGCCGCGTCGGGCTTCTGCGTCTACAACGACGCGGCGGTCGGCATCCGGGCCCTCCTCGAGGCGGGCGCCCAGCGGGTGGCCTACGTCGACGTCGACGCCCACCACGGGGACGGGGTGCAGGCGGTCTTCTGGGACGAGCCCCGCGTGCTCACGGTGTCCGTGCACGAGACCGGTCACGCGCTGTTCCCTGGCACCGGTCACCCGCGGGAGACGGGCGGCGACGACGCGCCGGGGACCGCCGTGAACCTCGCCCTGCCCTCGGGCACGGGCGACGCCGGGTGGCTGCGCGCGATCGACGCGGTGGTCCCCGCGGTCGTGCGCGCGTTCGCGCCGGACGTGCTGGTCACCCAGCACGGGTGCGACACGCACGTGCTCGACCCGCTGACCCACCTGCGCATGAGCATCGACGGCCAGCGCGCGGCCGCGCAGCTGCTGCACCGACTCGCGCACGAGGCCGCCGGCGGTCGCTGGGTGGCCCTCGGTGGTGGCGGGTACGCGGTCGTCGACGTGGTGCCGCGCTCGTGGACCCACCTCATCGGCGTCGCGACCCACCAGCCCGTCGACCCGGCCACGGCGGTCCCCGAGACGTGGCGCGACCTCGTCCAGGAGCGCTTCGGCCGGCAGGGTCCCGACCGGATGACCGACGGTCGGGACGCCCGGTTCAGCCCGTGGACCTCCGGCTACGACCCGAGCGACGACGTCGACCGCGCCGTCCGCGCGACGCGGTCGGCGGCCTTCCCGCTGCTGGGGCTCGACCCGGACCTGGACTGAGCGCCCGCGCCACTGGGCCGCACGAGCGAGTCCCAGCCGTCACCCCTTTCACTTCAGTCCCACGCGCCACTACGCTGACCGGGCATCCTCCGGTGGATGTGCGGAGCCCGCACGTCGCTGGGGCGGAGAAGGAGACACGACCACATGAGCGAGCAGCCGGCGCGCACCCGGTACCTGACCGTGCTCGAGGTCGCCGAGGTCATGCGCGTCTCCAAGATGACCGTCTACCGCCTGCTGCACTCGGGCGAGCTGCCCGGTGTCCGCGTGGGACGGTCCTTCCGTGTCCCGCAGGACGCCCTCGACCACTACCTGGCCACGTCGCTGCCGGTCGAGACCTCGGCCGCCGACGAGGACCGCAAGAGCTCCTGAACCGGTCCTGTCCGGGACGGGCGTCGCGGAGGGCTCTGAAGATCGCGTAAGGTAGAGCCTCGGACTTTCTCCGTGCGTGGGCGACTCGGTTCCAACGGCATTGCGCGCGCATCGATCGACCACCAGCAGGCACGGCCCGTCCGCCGGGCCTCCACTCGGAAATGAAGTGAGGACCCATGGGTTCCGTCATCAAGAAGCGCCGCAAGCGGATGGCCAAGAAGAAGCACCGCAAGCTTCTTCGCAAGACGCGTCACCAGCGCCGCAACAAGAAGTGACCCCGCGCCGAGCCCGCTCGGCGTGAGGGAGCAGCACGACGGGCTCGGCAGACGCCGGGCCCGTTTTGTTGCGCCGGGGCGTCAGAGGGGGCGTTCGAGGACGTAGTCGTCCTCGACGCGGGTGCCCACGGTGAAGTGCTTGGTGCCGACGACGGCGAAGCCGGACCGTTCGTAGAACGCGCGGGCCCGAGCGTTCTGCTGGTTGACCCCGAGCCAGATCCCGGCGGCCCCCCGCGTGCGCGCAACGTCCAGGGACGACGCCATGAGCGCGTGCGCGAGGCCGGCGCCGTGGTGGTCCGGGTGGACGTAGCACTTCGACAGCTCGACGGTCGGTTCGAGGGTCAGGGCCGCGACCACCTCGGGGTCGGTGGGCGTCGAGAACACGAGCATCGTGTAGCCGATCAGCACGGGTCCGTCGTCGGCGACGAGCACGGCGCGATCCGGAGCGGCGAGGTAGGACGCGAACCGCTCGGGGGAGAGCACGGCGTCGACGAAGGCGCGCTGGTCCTCGGCGGTCGAGCCCGGCGGGCAGGCGAGCGGGAACGTCAGCGCGGCGAGGTCGGCGAGCGCCGGCACGTCGGAGGGGAGTGCGGGGCGAACGGTCATGCGTCGTGCGACCCGCGCCAGGACCGGACGACGGTCCGGGCCACCAGGCCGAACGCCCACGCGAGACCCGCGAGGCTGACCACGGTCGTGCCGCGGCGCGCGTTGCGGCGGCGGGTCCGGAACTCGCGGACGGGCCAGCCCACCTCGGCGGCGTGCCGACGCAGACGGCGGTCCGGGTTGATCGCGCAAGGGAAGCCGACCTCGGACAGGATCGGCACGTCGTTGGTCGAGTCGCCGTAGGCGTAGGACTGCGCCAGGTCGATCCCGTTGGCCTCCGCGATCGCGCGGACCGCCTGCGCCTTGGCGCGACCGTGCAGCATGTCACCGACCAGGCGGCCGGTGTAGTAGCCGTCCTTGTGCTCTGCGATGGTGCCGAGCGCGCCGGTCGCGCCCAGACGGCGAGCGATGATCTCGCCGATCTCGCGTGGCGTCGCCGTGACCAGCCAGACCGAGTGGCCGGCGGCGATGTGCTCGTCCAGCAGTCGCTGGGTGCCGGGGTAGATGCGCAGCAGCAGGACCTCGTCGTAGACGTCCTCGGCGATCGCGGTGACCTCGGCGACGGAGTGGCCGGTCATGATCTCCAGAGCACGCTGGCGGACCTCGTCGATCTGCTGCTTGTTCTCGCCGAACGTGAGGTAGCGGAGCTGGTGCAGGCCGAACCGGAACAGGTCCCGCTTGCGGAAGAAGCCGCGCAGGTACAGGCCCTTGGCCAGGTGGAACGAGCTGGCACCGCGGATGATCGTGTTGTCGACGTCGAAGAACGCGCCTGTGCGAGGTCCGTCCGGTCCTGCCCCGGGCGCCCGGGGGACCGGGTTCAGGGCGAGGGAACTCACGGCAGCCGGGCGCACGCTTCCACTGTAACGACGCAGACTGGCCGAGCGCGCAGGTCCTCGGTCGGTACCGTGAACACATGGCGAACAGGGTTCAGCAGCGAGTTCTGCTCTACGGCCGCGCAGGGTGCCACCTGTGCGACGACGCCCGCGAGGTGGTTCGCGCGGTGTGCGACGAGACCGGCGTGGACTGGGCCGAGGTCGACATCGATGCCGGCCCCTACGACGGGAGGGACCTCGCCGACGAGCTCGGCGAGCTGGTCCCGGTCGTGGAGGTGGACGGTGTCCAGCAGGGCTACTGGCGGATCGATCCCGCGCGTCTGAGAAGGGCTCTTACCCGGGGTGCGGTCCGCCCCCTACCCTGACGGTCAGGATCTGGCCCGGACGGGTCGACAATGCTGTCGCGGGGGTCGATGTGGACACGCAACGGACGGGACCTCGGGCAGCCCCGAGGGTCCGCACGAACGGGCCGGCCCGCGAGGTGCCGCCGTCCACCGTCGCGCGGCTGCCCGGGTACCTGCGGGCGCTGCAGGGGTTCGAGGGTGTCGTGACGACGTCGTCCGACGAGCTCGCCGACGCGGCCGGCGTCACCCCGGCGCAGCTGCGCAAGGACCTGTCGTTCCTCGGGTCGTACGGCAGGCGCGGGGTCGGGTACGACGTGGAGCACCTCTCGGAGCAGATCGGTGTGGTGCTCGGGCTCAAGACGCAGCGCCGCGTGGTCATCGTCGGCATCGGCAACCTGGGGCACGCGCTGGCGAGCTACTCGGTGTTCGCCGAGCGCGGCTTCGCGGTCGTCGGGCTGGTGGATACCGACCCGGCCGTCGTCGGCACGTCGGTGGCGGGCCTCGTCGTGCAGCCCTCCGAGGGCCTGGCCGACCTGGTCCGCACCACCGACGCGACCATCGGCATCATCGCGACCCCGGCGGCGAGCGCGCAGGCCGTGTGCGACGCGCTCGTCGGGGCGGGCGTCGTCGGCATCCTCACGTTCGCTCCCCGGGCGCTGCGGGTTCCCGAGAACGTGGACCTGCGGGCCGTGGACGTGGCCTCCGAGCTGCAGATCCTGGCGTTCCACGACCATCGCCGCGCCGGTACCGGGGACTCGGCATGACGAGAGCCGGTGCCTCGAAGGGCACCGGCTCTCGTCATGCGCAGGGTGGAGGTCAGCTCTTGATGGCCGACACGTCGAGCGCGATCGTGACCTTGTCGCCGACGAGGACGCCGCCGGCCTCGAGGGCCGCGTTCCAGGTCAGGCCGAAGTCCTTGCGGGAGATGACGACGCTGGCCTCGAAGCCCGCGCGCGTGTTGCCGAACGGGTCGACCGCCGTGCCGTTGAACTCGGTGTCGAGCTCGACGGAACGGGTCTCGCCGTGGATCGTCAGGTCGCCGACGATGACGTGCTTCTTGCCCTCCTCGCGCACGCCGGTGGAGACGAACGTCCACTGGCCGAACTTCTCGACGTCGAAGAAGTCGCCGCTCTTCAGGTGGCCGTCGCGGTTCGCGTCGCCGGTCGAGACCGTGGACGGGTCGAGCGTCACCGAGACGGAGGTGGCCTCGAGGTTCTCGCCGACCGTGATGGTGCCCTCGGTGACCGCGACGGTGCCGCGGACCTTCGAGATGCCGGCGTGCCGCACGGTGAAGGTCGCCTCGGTGTGCGAGGCGTCGATGGTCCAGGTGCCCGTGGTCAGGCCCGTGGGGAGTGCGGTCGTGGTCGTGGTGCTCATGGCATGTCCTCCGAGATGTTGAACGATCAACTAATCCGTTAGTTCAAAGTTGTACTACACTCGGAGTCCACCTGCAACCCGGAGGGCGTTGTGAGCACGAGCACAGAGGTCACGGCCGAGACCGTCGTCTGGCTGACGGACGAGCAGCAGCAGACCTGGCGCTCCTTCCGTCAGGGCGTCGCGCGGCTCCTGGCCGTCCTGGAGCACGAGCTCGACGCCAAGTCCGGGTTGTCCACGCACGAGTACGAGGTGCTGGTCCGCCTGTCCGAGGCCCCCGCCAGGACCCTGCGCATGGCGCAGCTCGCCGACAACGTCGCTCACTCGCGCAGCCGGCTGACGCACACGGTCCGCCGCATGGAGGAGTCGGGCCTCGTCGCTCGCGTGCCCTGCGAGTCCGACGCCCGTGGCGTGAACGCGACGATGACCGACAAGGGCTGGGAGACGCTGGTCGCGGCGGCGCCCGGACACGTGCAGTCGGTGCGCGACCACCTGGTCGACGTGCTCACCCCGGAGCAGTTCGCGGCGCTCGGAGATGCCATGGAGACGGTCCGTGTCCACCTCACGGGTGGCGCGTGTCACGTCGAGGCAGAGCCCGACGCGTGCTGAGCGCACAGGTCTGTTTGCGAGACTGACCCCATGGTCGCCACCACGATCCACCTGATGCGGCACGGCGAGGTGCACAACCCCGCGGGCGTGCTCTACGGCCGACTGCCGGGATACCACCTGTCCGAGCGCGGCGCCGCCATGGCTCAGACGGTCGCCGACCACCTGGGGGGCACGTCGTCGGGCGCTCCCGGTGGTGAGCGTCGGGTCCGTGACACGCAGGTGTCGGCCCCGCCGGCCCGCCGCGACGTCGTCGCCGTGATCGCGTCCCCGCTGCAGCGCGCGCAGGAGACCGCCACGCCCATCGCGGCCGCGTTCGGCCTCGAGATCGCCACCGAGCCGCGCATCATCGAGGCGGGCAACCACTTCGAGGGCCTCAAGTTCGGTGTCGGCGACGGGTCTCTGCGGCACCCCGAGCACTGGCCGTACCTGCGCAACCCGTTCCGCCCGTCCTGGGGCGAGCCGTACACCGAGCAGGTCGAGCGGATGCTCGCCGCCGTCGCGGACGCCCTGGTGCTCGCGCGGGGTCACGAGGCCGTGCTCGTCAGCCACCAGCTGCCGGTCTGGGTCACCCGCCTGGCCCTCGAGAACCGTCGCCTCTGGCACGACCCGCGCCGACGCCAGTGCTCCGTCGCGTCCCTGACCAGCCTGCGCTACGAGGGTGACACCCTGGTCGGCATCGGCTACAGCGAGCCGGCTGCGGCGCTGCTGCCCGGGACCAAGACCGTCGCGGGGGCCTGACGTGCGCGGACGGCTCGTGGCGGTGCTCACGACGGGCATGCTCGCGGCCGGAGCGTTGCTGCTCGCCGGCTGCGGCCAGCCGGCCAGCAGCAACGACGTCGCGCAGCAGGGTTACGTCTCCAACGACGGCAGCGCCCGCACCTGGGCGGTCGGCGACCGCTCGGGGCCGGTCGAGCTCGCGGGCACCGACTACGAGGGCACGGCGCAGGACGTGTCGGGCTGGCGCGGTGACGTCGTCGTCCTGAACACCTGGTACGCCAACTGCCCGCCGTGCCGCGCCGAGGCGCCGGACCTGGTGGCGGCCGCGAACGACTACGCCGACCAGGGTGTGCACCTCCTGGGCATCAACCACACGGACGACGCCGGCGACGCGCAGTCGTTCCAGACGAAGTTCGACGTGCCGTACCCGAGCATCGACGACGCCGACGGCTCGGCGACCGCGGCGCTCGAGGGCATCGTGCCGATCAACGCGGTGCCGACGACGATCGTGCTCGACCGCAGCGGCCGCGTGGCCGCGCGCCTGCTCGGCGTCGTGGACCCGTCGACGCTGCGTTCGACGCTCGACGAGCTGCTCGACGAGACGTCCACGACGCCGGCCCCGACACCGGCGTCGTGAGCATCGTCGCGAGCGCCGGTGATGCCTTCGGCCAGGCCATCATCTCCGGGTCGTTGCTGCTGGCCGTCCCGATTGCGCTGCTCGCCGGGCTGGTCTCGTTCGCGTCGCCCTGCGTCCTGCCGCTCGTGCCCGCCTACCTGGGCTACCTGGGCGGGATGACGGGCTCCGGGAGCGCTGTGCTCGTAGGGGGCACCAGGCCGATCGGCACGCTCGCGCCGAAGCCGCAACGCAGCCGCCTGATGCTCGGCGTGTCGCTCTTCGTCGCCGGGTTCACGGTCGTCTACCTGGCGTTCGGCGTCCTGGCGGGCTCGCTGGGCGGGGTGCTGCTGGAGTACCAGGACGTCCTCATGCGGGTCCTGGGTGTCGTCGTCATCGTCATGGGCCTCGCGTTCCTCGGGTTCGTGCCGTTCCTGCAGAACGAGCGCCGGATGCATCTCGCTCCGCGCGCCGGTCTGTGGGGTGCGCCGTTGCTCGGCATCACGTTCGGGCTCGGCTGGGCGCCCTGCATCGGCCCGACGCTCGCCGCGATCATCGCGCTGTCGCTCGACGGCGGGACCGCCGGCCGCGGAGGCATCCTGGCCGTCGCCTTCTGCCTGGGCCTCGGCCTGCCCTTCCTCATCGTGGCGTTCAGCGTCGAGCGCAGCGCCAAGGCCCTCGCGTTCCTGCGGCGGCACCGGCTCGCGATCATGCGGTTCGGCGGCGGGATGCTCATCGTCCTCGGTCTCGCGCTGGTCACCGGCGTCTGGGGCCAGTGGGCCGCCTGGATGCAGGGGCTCGTCCAGGGCGACGACCCGTTCGTGCCGGTGGTCTGACATGAGCCAGTACCGCCCCGAAGGCATCTCGGACGTCTTCACCGAGCCGGCGGACGGCCCGGAGGGCCCCAAGCCCGTCGTCCAGGGAATCGGCCCGACCGGCTGGCTGCGGTGGGCGTGGCGGCAGCTCACGAGCATGCGCGTCGCCCTCCTTCTGCTCATGCTGCTCGCGGTCGCCGCGGTGCCCGGCACGGTCTGGCCGCAGCGCGCCCAGCATCCTGAGCGGGTGGTCACGTACCTGACCGCGCACCCGACGCTCGGGCCCCTGCTGGACCGCATCGGCGCCTTCAACGTGTACTCGTCGGTCTGGTTCAGCGCGATCTACCTGCTGCTGTTCGTCTCGCTGGTCGGCTGCATCCTGCCCCGGACCAAGGTGCACCTGGCGGGTGTGCGGGGTCGGCCGCCGCGTGCGCCGCGACGGTTCGGCCGGTTCCCGGCACAGGGCGACGGTCTGTCCGACGAAACCCCCGAAGAGCTCGCGCAGACGGCGACGAGCGTGCTGCGGCGCGGCTGGCGTCTGCTGCCCTTCGTCCCCACGTACCGGGTCGAGGCGCGCGACGAGGGCGACGGCACGTGGTCGGTCGCGGGGGAGCGTGGCTACCTGCGCGAGACCGGCAACCTGGTGTTCCACCTGGCCCTCGTCGGGCTGCTCATCTCCGTGGCGACCGGCCAGGTGCTGCACTACCGCGGGCAGATGATCGTGGTGCAGGGCCGTGGGTTCGCCAACTCGCAGGGCTCCTACGACACGTTCGAGCGCGGCACCGCGTTCGCACCGACCAGCCTGGTCCCGTTCACGCTGAAGCTCGACGACTTCGAGTCCCGGTTCGACCCGGACACGCTCGCGTCGCGCGACTTCACCGCCCACGTGACGCTGACCGAGCCGGGCGGCGAGCCGGAGGCCAAGACGATCAAGGTCAACCACCCGCTCGACGCGGGCGGTGCCAAGGTCTACCTGCAGGGCAACGGCTACGCACCCGACCTGACGATCCGGGACGCCTCGGGGAAGGTGGTCGCCGGGGGCGTCACGCCGTTCCTCCCGCAGGACCAGGTCTACACGTCCAAGGGCGTGGTGAAGGTGGCGAACGTCGAGGACCGGGACAAGCAGATCGGGCTGATCGGGTTCCTGCTGCCGACGAAGAAGACGGTGCAGACCCCGCGCGGCCCGGCCTACGTCTCGCAGTTCCCCGAGCCGAACGACCCGGTCCTCGTGCTGAACGTCTGGGAGGGGAACCTCGGGCTCGACGCGGGCGTCCCGCAGAACGTCTACGAGCTCGACGAGGCTCGGATGACGCAGCTCGAGGATGCCGAGGGCGATCCGGTGGTCCTCGTCGTGAAGCCCGGTGAGACCGTCGAGCTGCCCGACGGCCTCGGGACCCTCACGTTCAACGGGCTCAAGCGGTTCGTCGCGCTCGACCTGCGCCACGACCCCGCGCTCGTCTACATCCTGGTGTTCGCGCTGATGGCGTTCGCCGGGCTCGCGACCTCCCTGTTCGCGCCGCGTCGACGGGTCTGGATGCGGTTCGTGCCGGGCCGCGACGACCACGCCGGCCGTACAGTGGTGACCGCTGCCGGACTGGCGCGCGGCGACGACGTCGGGCTGCAGCCCGAGCTGGACCGGGTGCTCGCTGCGACGCTCGCACCGTCACCTGGGCCCACACGAGAAGACCGAGAGGGCACGCCATGAACACCGGTGACCTGAGCACCCTGCTCATCTGGGGCGCCGCGACCGCGTTCACCGTCGCGCTCATCGCCTACGCCGTCGACCTCGCGCGGATCGCCGAAGGCTCCCAGCGCGTCAAGCAGCCCGCCCTCGTGTCCGCGGGCGCCGGTGGACAGGTCTCCGCGGCCGCCGGGTCCGCCGACCAGCGCGCACCGAGCCGTTCCGTCAAGGCCGAGGGGATCGCGCGCTCGACGCACTACGTCGGCATCGCGCTGCTGTTCGGCGGGATCGTGCTGCGCGGGTTCGCCGCCGGGCGCTGGCCCACCGCGAACATGTACGAGTTCACGCTCGTCGCGGTGTTCTGGGCCACGCTGATCCTCGCGATCGTGCAGCGGCGCCGCATCATCGCGTTCCTGTCGGTCGTCGTCATAGGCCTGGCCGTCGTCGCGCTGGTCGTGGCGCTCAACTGGTTCTACATCAAGGCCGACGCCGTCCAGCCGGCCCTGCAGAGCTACTGGCTCGTGCTGCACGTCGGCGTCGCCATCGCCGCCACCGGCATCTTCACCGTGGCGTTCGGCACGTCGGTCCTCCAGGTCCTCAAGAGCTACCGGGAGGAGGTCACGGTCGAGGACGGCAACGCCGCACGGCGCGCGCTCGGCGGCCGCCGGTTCAGCTGGCTCGAGCAGGTGCCGAGCGGCCGCGACCTGGAAGCGATGTCGTTCCGGCTCAACGCCGTCGCGTTCGTCCTGTGGACCTTCACGCTCATCGGCGGCGCCGTCTGGGCCGAGCACGCCTGGGGCCGCTACTGGGGCTGGGACCCCAAGGAGGTCGGCACGTTCGTCGCGTGGGTGGTCTACGCGGCGTACCTGCACGCGCGGACCACGCGAGGCTGGAGCGGGCGGCGGGCGTCGTACTTCGTCTTCGTCGGCTACGCCGTCGTGCTCATGAACTTCACGGTCGTGAACCTGGTGGTCACCGGGAAGCACTCGTACTCGGGCCTGTGAACCGTCCCTACGCCGTCTCCCGCACCACCAGGGTCGGGGTGAACATGACACCGCGTGAGGGCTGCTCGGGCTGTCGGATGCGGTCCAGGAGCAGTCGGGCCATCTCGCCGGCCATGTCCTCGACCGGCTGACGGATCGTGGTGAGCGCCGGGACAGCGTCGCTCGCGGTCGTGCTGTCGTCGAACCCGATGACCGCGACGTCCTCGGGCACCCGGCGACCGGCGTCGACCAGGACCCGGACGACGGCCTCCGCCACGAGGTCGTTCGCGGCGAAGACGGCGTCGGTGTCCGGGTGCTCCGCGACGATCGTGCGCCCTCCCGCCGTCCCGCTGCGGGCGGAGAAGTCGCCGTGCACGACCGTGACGTCGATGCCCAGCTGCCCGGCAGCCGTCCGGAACCCGTCGAGCCGCTCGCGGGCGGCCGCCACCTCCGGCTGACCGGCGAGGACGACGGCCCGGCGCCGGCCGAGTCGGCCCAGGTGCTCCGCAGCCAACCGGCCACCGATGGTCTGGTCGGCGTCGACCCAGCTCACCGGCAGCGCCGCGGTGGGCTGGTGGGAGAGGACGACGGGCACGTTCATGTCGAAGAGCGCGCGGGGCAGGCCGTGCTCGTCGCCGCCGGACAGGAACAGCACACCGTCGACGTGCCCCTGCCGCAGGTAGCTGAGGACGAAGTCGTGGGCCTCGCGGTCGGCGGGCACGACGACCAGGTGGACTCCGGTGGCGCGCAGGACCAGCTGGGCACCCGCGGTCACGCGTCCGAAGTAGGGGTCGGAGAAGATGCGCTGCAGGAACTCGGCGCCGGCCGACCCCGACGGGGGCTCCGAGATCACGAGCGCCACCGAGTTGGTCCGGCGGGTGACCAGGGACCGCGCGGCGAGGTTGGGCACATACCCCGTGGCGCGGACGGCGTCGTCGACCGCGCGACGCATCTTGGGGTCCACCGTCGCGACGCCGTTCAGCACACGGGACACGGTGGAGCGTGAGACCCCGGCCCGACGTGCCACCTCTTCGATGGTGGACGGCGCAGGCCTGCTGGTCATGGGTCCTTTCATAGCACTGCACAGCAGTGCGGCGGGACCAAGGCCCATGGCCTCGGCCCCGCCGCCTGCCTGGATCAGCGGTAGACCCGCACGTAGTCCACGAGCATCGACGACGGGAACGGCGTGGTCGCGTCCACCGGACCCGGCCAGTCACCGCCCACCGCGAGGTTGAGGATCACGTAGAAGTCGTGGTCGTAGATCCACGGACCACGCGTCGACTCCACGGTCGCCTTGTCGGCCGTGAAGACCAGCTGGTTGTCGAGGTAGTAGCGGATGCCGGAGGCGTCCCACTCCGCGGCCCAGACGTGGTAGTCGTTCGACAGCGGCGCACCGCTGGGCAGCTTGTACGAGCCGCCGTAGCCACCCGCACCGTTGTACGCGGGTGCGTGCAGCGTCGAGTACGACGTCGTGGTGTCCTTGCCCAGGACCTCCATGATGTCGACCTCGCCGTTGTACGGCCACGGCCGGCCGGTGAGGAAGTCGGCGCCCATCATCCAGAACGCCGGCCAGTAGCCCTGACCTGTGGGGACCTTGATGCGCGCCTCGACGCGGCCGTAGGTGAACATGTACTTGTTCGACGTGTTCATGCGGCCCGAGGTGTACTGCGCCCCGCCTGCGGCCTCCTTGCGGGCCTGGATGACCAGGTGACCCTGACCGTCCATGTTGAGGTTGCCCGACGGCGTGTAGTACTGCTGCTCGCCGTTCTGGCCGGTACCGGCGTCCACCGTCCACTTGGAGGTGTCCGGGCCCGAACCTGCAGCGCCGTTGAACTCGTCCGCGAACGCGAGGCGCGTGAAGTTCGGCGCCGGGATGTTCGAGGTCGGCGGCTGGACGGGCTGGCCGCCGGTGCCGTAGACGTCGAACCCGTACAGCGAGTACCCGTAGGCGCTGCTGCGCTTGGTCAGGTTGAGGCGGACGTAGCGACCGTCACCGGTGACGTTCAGGGTCTCCTTGAGGCCCTTGCCCGTGGTCGTCGTGTAGATGGTGTTCCAGGTGGTGCCGTTGGGCGAGACCTGGATCTGGTAGCCCGTGGCGTACGCGGGGTCCCACTGCAGGACGACCTTGGTGATGTGTGCGGTCGCGGCGAGGTCCACCTGGATCCAGCCCGGGTCGACCCAGCCGGCCGGGTTGGCGGAGGCCCAGCGCGAGGCGGCGTCGGCGTCGAGCGCCTTGTCCGGTGTGCACTGGTAGCAGGTGCCGTCATCCTGGCTGGACGACGCCGTGCCCGGCTTCTTGTAGCTGAGGAGCACGGACGTGCCGGGGTCGACCGGAGGCGTCGTGACCGGGGGTGTGGTGACCGGAGGGGTGGTCACGGGCGGGGTGGTCGAGCCGGCGGAGCCGAAGACCTCGAACTCCCAGAGCGAGACGCCGTAGCCGGTGGCCCGTGCGGTCGCGTTGAGGCGGACGTAGCGCGCGACGCCGCTCAACGCGATCGACTGCTTCGCGTTGCTCGTGATGCTCTGCGTCGACGCCGTGTTCCAGGTGGTGCCATCCGTGGACGTCTGGATCGTGTACTTGCTGGCGTAGGCCGCCTCCCAGGTGAGGTCCACCCGGCTGAGCGTCGTCGGCGAGCCGAGGTCGACCTGGAGCCACTGCGGGTCGGCGAACGCGCTCGACCAGCGGGTGCCGAGGTCGCCGTCCGTTGCCGAGCTCGCCGGCGTGGCGGCCGACTCGGAGGACGACGCCGTCGTCGGCTTGCCCTTCGAGACGAGTGTCGGGTTGGCGGGCGGGGTGGTCGAGCCGAGGACCTGGAACTCGAACAGCGAGATCCCGTACCCGGTCGCCCGAGTGGTGCCGGTGAGGCGCACGTAGCGCCCGGAGCCGTTGATCGCGAGCGCCTGCTTGGCCGGCGACGTCGCCGTGCCGTTGCTCAGGGTGTTCCAGGTCGAGCCGTTGTCCGAGACCGCGATCGTGTAGGCGGAGGCGTAGGCCGCCTCCCAGGTGAGGTCGATCTCGGTGAACGTCTGCGTCGATCCGAGGTCCACCTGGATCCACTGGTTGTCCGCGAACGAGCTGGACCAGCGGGTGCCGGCGTTGCCATCGGTGGCCGAGCTCGCGGGGGTCGCGGCGGACTCGACGGAAGAGGCGGTGGTCGTCTTGCCCTGCGACAGGACGACGGTCGCGGCGTGCGCCTGGTCGGCGTGGACCGCCGCCAGTCCGAGCGCCACCGCGAGCACTGCGAGTGCGGCGATTGCCGTGCGGCCGGCGGAACGGCCTCCCACAGCCGGCGGACCGGCTGCTGGGCGTAGAACGGGAGCCATGCTTCCCCCAAGGGTCGTCATTGACAGGGTGGGATCGGGCGGGAGAGCGCGAGGGAGCGCTCTCTGAGGGATGACCTTCTACCCGGACAAACCCCCTGTCAAGGTGAACCGAGAAGTTCCAGGGAGCGCTCCCTCGAACGTGTCACGCATCAAGACGACCGAGCGCAGCGGGTGAAAAACCGCTAGGTGTGGTCCACCGGTCACGAAGCCGCAGGCGGCCCGTCGTTTCGGCGTCGCTCTTCGTCGAGCCGACGCAGGAAGTCCGGGTCGTCGTCGGGTGCCGACGAGCGCAGGCGTTCGGGTCGCTTGGCGGGAGGAGCGTCGGAGAGCTCCGCGTAGGCGGCACGCCGGGACCAGCGCACCCCGAGCCACACCAGCACGCCCAGCAGCGGGACGAAGAGCACGAACACGATCCAGAGCAAGGGGTGGATCCCGAGCCGCTCGTCGCGCGTGCTGCGCACGATGTCGAACAGGCAGTAGATCGCCAGGCCGATGAGCGCCAGGACGACGAGGTTGCGCATCTCGTCACAATAGACGCCTGCGCGCACGGCGTCGGCTCCACCCGGCCTACCCTGTGACCGTGCCCGTCCTGCTCTTCTCGCTCCTGCGCCTGGCCCTGTTCGCGGTCTCCTTCGTCGTGCTCTGGGCCGTCGGCATGCACTCGTGGCTCGCGCCGGTCGTGGCCGCGTTCCTGGCGTGGGGCTTCTCCTACGTCCTGTTGTCAGGACCGCGGGACTCCGCCGCGCGGTACCTGGCGGACCGGTCGCAGCGGGCGCGACGAACGGACGACGACGCGGCCGTCGAGGACGCGGCCGACGACGCCGCCCGCCACGAGAGTGCCTAGAGCGGCTCAGAGCGCCAACCCGACCCCGAGCAGCACGCCGAACGCCAGCTCGAGCAGCCCGGTGAACATGAGCACCGGCACCAGGGCCCGACCGCGGGCGCCGAGCAGCACGGTCGCGGCCAGCGCGACCGACGGGAACAGCAGCAGCAGCACGATGAGCGTCCACGGGTTCGCGAACGCGCACACGATCCCGCCCAGCAGCACGGGCAGCACGACCAGCGCCGCGTACACCCGCCGGGACCGGTGGTCGCCGAGGCGCACGGCCAGCGTCCTTTTGCCGACGAGGGCGTCGGTGGGCACGTCCCGCAGGTTGTTGGCCATCAGCAGGGCGCACGCGAGCATCCCGACGGCGACAGCACCGACCCAGGCGGCCCAGGACAGCTCACCGGCCTGCGTGTAGGTGGTGCCCAGCACGGCGACCAGTCCGAAGAACGTGAAGACGCCGACCTCGCCCAGCCCGCGGTAGCCGTACGGTCTGCGGCCACCCGTGTACCCCCAGGCCGCGAGGATCGAGACGGCGCCGACGGCGAGCAGCCACCACTGGCCGGCGAGCGAGACGAGCCACAGACCCAGGATCGCGGCGATGCCGAACGCCGTGAACGCCGCGCCCTTCACGGTTCGGGGGCTCGCGGTCCCGGACGCGGTCAGGCGCAGGGGCCCGACCCGGTCGACGTCCGTGCCGCGGATGCCGTCGGAGTAGTCGTTGGCGTAGTTGACGCCCACCTGGAGGGCCAGGGCGACCCCGAGCGCCAGCGCGGCGCGGCCCAGGTCGAACGCGTCGAGCTGGGCGGCCGCGCCGCTGCCGACGAGGACCGGCGCGGCGGCGGCGGGCAGCGTGCGCAGTCGTGCGCCCTGCACCCAGTCGCTGGCAGTGGTCACGTGTCGTTCCTCCCGGTCGGGTTCGCTCGTGCGAGCAGGTCGTCGGCGAGCTGCGTGGCGGCCCGACGGTCGATCTTGCCCGGCCCGCGCAGCGGGAGCGAACCCGTGACCACGAGGTGGCGGGGTGCGTGGGCAGCGCCGAGGCGGTCGGTGACGGCGGCGCGCGCCTGCTCGAGGGTCGGCACCGTCCCCGGGCGGGGGACGACGAGCGCGACGACGACCTGCCCCCACTCGTCGTCGGCGATCCCCACGACGACCACCTCGCCGAGCGGTTCGAGCACTGCCTCGACCGCCTGCGGGGACACCTTGGTGCCCCCGCTGACCAGCACGTCGTCGGACCGACCGAGCACGGTGAGCCGGGTGCCGTCCCAGGAGCCGAGGTCGGAGGTGCGGAGCCAGCGGGTGCCTTCGAGGTGGACGAACGAGTCCTCGGCACCTGTCGTGTACCCCGTGGCGAGCACCGGACCGGCCAGCATGATGCGGCCGTCGTCGCCGATCCTGACGGAGACCCCGTCCAGCGGGACGCCGTCGTACACGCAGCCGCCGCACGTCTCGGACATGCCGTACGTGGTGACGACGACGACCCGGGCGAGTCGGGCGCGGTCGAGCAGCTCTGGTCCGGTCGCCGCCCCGCCGACGAGCACCGCGTCGAACGTGCGCAGCGCGTCGGTGCCCTCCGCGTCGTCGAGGAGGCGGGCCAGCTGGGTGGGCACGAGGGACGTGTACCGCGGGCCTGCAGCCATCGTCGCGACGGCCTGCACGAAGCGCGGTGGGCGGAACGGCCCGTCGGGGACGACGACCGGTTCGGTCCCCGCGAGCACCGACCGCACGAGCACCTGGAGACCCGCGATGTGCTGGGTCGGAAGGGCGAGCAGCCAGCTCCCCGGTCCGTCGAGCCGGTCCGCCGTGGCCTGCGCGGACGCGCGGAGGGCCGACGCCGAGAGCAGCACCCGGCGTGGCTCACCCGTCGACCCGGACGTCCGCACGACGAGGGCGACGTCGTCGGGAACCTCGACCGGCTCGTCCCCGACGCCGACGCCGACCGCCGGACCGGCACCGTCGAGGGCCGCCGCGAGGGCGGGGATCAGGAGGTCGGCGCGTGCGGGGAGGTCGCGCAGGGGCCGGCTCACCGGCTCACCCTAAGGCGCGGCCCCGGGTCCCGGGCCCGCACGGCAGGGCGCCGTAGAGTGTCGGGCGGTCCGACTGAAGGAGCTCACCGTGCCCACTGCCCTCATCCGCGCTCGCCGTGTCCCGGCGCTGCTCGTCGTCGCCGTGGGTGCCATGTCGTTGCTCGCCGCCTGCAGCGGCGGGTCGAACGACACTCCCACGCAGACCCCGCTCCCGAACGTCTCCAAGGCGGCCGCGATCGAGCCCGCGAAGGTCCCGCCACCGGCACCCGTCGTCCCGCCGCGCTGGCCGTTGACGGGCATCGCGGCCACGGACATGCCGGTGCGTCCCGCTCTGGCGGTCAAGATCGAGAACTCCAGCGACGCCCGCCCGCAGACGGGTCTGGACCAGGCGGACAACATCTGGGAAGAGGTCGTCGAGGGCGGCATCAGCCGGTTCGTGGCCGTCTACCACTCGCAGGTGCCGGCCGAGCTCGGACCCATCCGGTCGGTGCGCCCGATGGACCCCGCGATCCTGGCTCCGATGCACGGACTCATCGCGTTCTCGGGCGGGCAGGCGCCCTTCGTCGCCGCCCTCAAGGTCGCCGGCATCCAGACGATCAGCATGGACGCCGGTGCCGACGGGTTCTACCGCAAGAAGGGCGTCGGCCCGGCCCCGCACAACGTGTACGGCACGCCGCAGACGTTCTGGGGCCAGGCGGACGCCGACCACGGTGCCGCCCCGGCGCCGCAGTTCGTCGTCGCCAAGCAGGCCGATGCCGCGACCGCCATCGCGTCCGGCGCGCCCGCCGGGACGGTCCGCGTGCAGCTGTCCGGCTCCGAGAAGCCGACCTGGTCATGGGACGCGGGCTCGGGCACCTACCTGCGCTCCGAGGGCAGCACTCCGGCGGTCGTCCGCTCGGGGACACGGATCAGCGCGACCAACATCGTCACGCTGTCCGTCCAGCTGGTCGACTCCGGCACCATCGACCCCGCCGGCAACCCGGTCCCCGCCACGGTCCTCGAGGGCACCGGCGAGGGCACGCTGTCCACCGGCGGCAAGTCGGTCTCGGTGACCTGGAAGAAGGGCTCCGTGAACGAGGTGCTCACCCTGACGGCCGCCGACGGTTCCACCGCGACCCTGGCCCCCGGCGTCACGTGGATCGAGCTGGTGCCCAGGGGAACCGGTTCCGTCACGATGAGCTGACCCGGCCTGTGCTCCCGCGCCCGAACGACGGCCCGTGGGAACCTGAGGCATGAGGTCTGGGACGACAAGGGGAGTCGGTATGAGGGCAAGGACGCGTGTCGGGTCGATCGGCCTGGGGCTCGGTGCGCTGCTGGTGCTCGTGGCCTGCGGCTCTCCGGATCCCGAGCCGACTGCCGGTCCGACGAGCGTCACGGTAGGACCGACGCTCTCGTCGGAGAAGGGGGCCGCGCCCGCCCCTGCGGTGACTCCGCGCTGGCCCCTGACCGGTATCGCCGGAGACCCTGCCGCTCGGCCGTCGCTCGCGGTCAAGATCGAGAACACCTCGGCGGCCCGGCCGCAGTCGGGCCTGGAGCAGGCCGACATGGTCTGGGAGACGATCGTCGAGTTCGACGTGGCCCGGTTCGTCGCCGTGTTCCACTCGCAGGTGCCTGCCGAGGTGGGTCCCATCCGATCTGTGCGTCCGATGGACCCGCTGATCCTCGCGCCGATGCACGGGCTGCTCGCGTTCTCGGGCGGCCAGCCAGGCATCCTCGAGCTCGTCGCCGCGAGCGGCGTGCAGATGATCAGCCACGACGCAGGCGCCCCCGGCATGTACCGGACCTCGGACCGGGCGGCGCCGCACAACGTGTACGGCACCCCGACCAAGTTCTGGGCCCAGGCGGACGCAGACCACCAGGCGCCGCCGGCCGAGCAGTTCCTCATCGGGCGCAGCGCCGACCGGGCGACGGCGGTCCTCCGCGGCACTCCCGCGACCACGCTCTCCTTCCACCTGTCCACGGCGTCCAGCCCCACCTGGGCGTGGAACGCGGCGTCGAACACCTGGCTCCGGTCCGAAGGGGCCACCCCCTCCGTCGCCCGTGGGGGAGCCCGACTTTCCGCCGTGAACGTCGTCTCGATCACGGCTGCCCACCCGCCCACCAAGTACCACGCGCAGAACCACGCGTCCGTGCCGACCTATTCGCTCGTCGGATCGGGCGAGGGCGTCGTCGCGACGGGCGGCAAGGTGGTGCCGGTGACCTGGAAGAAGGACTCCCAGGACGCGTCGATGCGTCTCTTCGCGGCCGACGGCACGCCCGCCTACCTGGCGCCGGGCAACACGTGGGTCGAGCTGGTGCCCAAGGGCTCGGGATCCCTCACCGTCGGCTGACTTCGTCGGCGGAGTCCGTCGCAGGGATGACGCGCCGCCTCAGGCACGCGACCGTGGGCCGATGCGTGCGGGGGGTGTGCCCGGCGAGCCTGGGGGCATGGCAGATCTCACGCACTCCCAGAGCCGCGAGCACGACGTCCGGTCGATGGTCGCCGTCGTCGTGTCGGGTGTCGTCCTGGTCGCGCTGCTCGTCGCCGCGGCGGGCGTCGTCGGCGCCGTGGTCGACCTCGCAGGCTGGGCGGTCGGCGGTCGGTGAACCCCGGTCGCCAGGCCGGCCGGCCGGCCGGACCGGTCAGTAGGCGTACGGGAAGCCCGACCAGTCGGGCTCGCGGCGCTGCAGGAACGCGTCGCGTCCCTCGACGGCTTCGTCCGTCATGTAGGCCAGCCGCGTCGCCTCGCCGGCGAACACCTGCTGGCCGGCCAGGCCGTCGTCGGCGAGGTTGAACGCGAACTTCAGCATCCGGATGGCCTGCGGCGACTTGGTCGCGACGATCCGCGCGTACTCGAGCCCGGCCTCCTCGAGGTCTGCGTGCGCCACGACGTCGTTGACCGCGCCCCACGCGAGGGCCTGGTCCGCCGAGTACTCGCGGGCCAGGAAGAAGATCTCCCTCGCCCGCTTCTGCCCGACCTGCTTGGCCAGCAGCGCGGAGCCGTAGCCACCGTCGAACGAGCCGACGTTCGCGTCGGTCTGCATGAACCGTGCGTGCTCGCGACTGGCGATCGTCAGGTCGGCGACGACGTGCAGCGAGTGGCCCCCACCGGCCGCCCAGCCGTTGACCAGCGCGACCACGACCTTGGGCATTGTGCGGATGAGCCGCTGGACCTCGAGGATGTGCAGCCTCCCGGCCCGTGCCGGGTCGATGCCCTCGGCGGTCTCGCCCTCGGCGTACCGGTAGCCGTCACGCCCACGGATGCGCTGGTCACCCCCCGAGCAGAACGCCCAGACGCCGTCCTTCGGCGCCGGTCCGTTCCCGGTCAGGAGCACGGTGCCGACCGTCGAGGTGGTGCGCGCGTGGTCGAGCACCCGGTACAGCTCGTCGACGGTGTGCGGCCGGAAGGCGTTGCGGACCTCGGGACGGTCGAAGGCGATGCGGACGACGGGGAGGTCGGACTCGGCGCCCTCTGCTCGCGCCACGCCGCGGTGGTACGTGAGGTCGGTGAGGTCCTCGAATCCGTGGACCGTCCGCCACCGCGTGGGGTCGAAGGTGTCGCTGACGGCTGCCGGAAGGTTCACGGCACCCACCCTAACCTTTTGGTACACTTGTACCAGAACGTGCGCGTGACGGCGGACACTGCCACCCGGCGCACATGCTCGAGCGGCCCGTGGATCGTCCGGGCAGCACTGCACGGGGGTGCATCTCTATGGCGTGGGTCGTCCTCATCCTGTCCGGCACGCTGGAGGCCGGCTGGGCGCTGAGCCTCAAGGCGTCCGACGGCTTCACCAAGCTCTGGCCGAGCGTGCTCTTCGTCGTCATGCTCGTCGCGTCGATGGGCGGCCTGGCGTGGGCGCTCAAGTCGCTGCCCGTCGGTGTCGCGTACGGCGTCTGGGTGGGCATCGGCGCGGCGCTCACCGCGGTCCTCGCCATCGTGTTCCTGGGCGAGTCGGTGTCGGTGCTGAAGATCGTCTCGCTCGTCCTCGTCGTCGCCGGGGTGGTGGGGCTCAACCTCTCCGGCGGAGGCCACTGATGTCGACGTCGACCGTGCGGCCGAGGGTCGGATCCACCGGCAAGGGCGAGCGTCGCCGCGCCGATCTCGCCCGCGCGGCGGCCACGCTCATGCTCCGGGAGGGGCCGGGTGCGCTGACGCACCGCCGGGTCGCACAGGAGGCCGGGGCCTCGGTCTCCGCCACGACCTACTACTTCGGGAGTCTCGACGAGCTCGCGGAGGCGGCGGGCGCTGCCCTGGCGCAGGCGTGGGCGGCACACGCACGATCCGCCCGGTACGACGGTCAACGTGTCTC
Organism: Cellulomonas sp. URHD0024; assembly: GCF_000426185.1. GTDB lineage: Bacteria > Actinomycetota > Actinomycetes > Actinomycetales > Cellulomonadaceae > Cellulomonas. Next base: position 104,719 of record NZ_AUEW01000012.1, on the reverse strand, counting down.
GCAGGACCCGCATGCGGCGGCGACCCTCGTCGCCGACGCCGTCCTGCCGGCAGGCGACGACGGCGAGGTGCGCAGCCACTACGAGCACCTTCTGGGTGGTGGCCGAGATGCCGCACTGGCCCGCGCGTTCGCGGCGGGCCGTTCGTCCGTCGACGACGCCGTCGAGCGGTTGGTGTCCCTCGTCGGTGCCCCGACGAGCGCTCCCGTGACGATCGCGATCGTCGACGGCGCCGTGGTGAGCGCCCTGACGGAGAACCGACCGATCCGGCCGACGGCCCAGGCCCTGCTCGTCGCGGCCTGGAGGTCTCCCGCCGACGGACGGTCGTAGGGTTGTGGCATGCCCGCTGACCTGCACGTCTGGGCCGTACCGCTGCGGACCAGGTTCCGTGGGCTGACGGTCCGCGACGGCGTCCTCGTCCGCGGGGACGCGGGCTGGGGCGAGTTCAGCCCGTTCTGGGACTACGACGCGCAGGAGTCGCTGGCGTGGTGGCGCGCGGCCCGCGAGGCCGCCGACGAGGGGTGGCCGGCGCCCGTCCGTGACCGCATCCCGGTGAACGTGACCATCCCGGCGGTCGACGCTGCCACCGCGCACCGGTTGGTGGGGGAATCGGGCGGATGCCGGACCGCCAAGGTCAAGGTCGCCGAGCCCGGGCAGTCGATCGCCGACGAGATCGCTCGCCTGGAAGCGGTCCGCGACGCCCTCGGCCCGTCCGGCGCGATCCGCGTCGACGCCAATGCCGCGTGGGACGTCGACACAGCCGTGGCACGGCTGAGGGTGCTCGACCGCGCTGCGGGGGGGCTCGAGTACGCCGAGCAGCCCGTGCCGACGGTCGACGACCTGGCGGCCCTGCGCCGACGCAGCCATGTGCCGCTCGCCGCAGACGAGTCCATCCGCCGCGCCCAGGACCCGCTGGCGGTGGCACGGGCGCAGGCCGCGGACGTGGTCGTGCTCAAGGTGCAGCCGCTGGGGGGCGTCCGTGCGTGCCTGGAGCTCGCCGAGGCGATCCGGCTGCCCGTGGTCGTGTCGAGCGCCCTGGAGTCGTCGATCGGGCTGGCGGCCGGGATCGCGCTCGCCGCCGCCCTGCCCGAGCTGCCGTACGCCTGCGGGCTCGCGACCGCGCAGCTGCTCGCGGTCGACCTCGTCGCGGAACCGCTCCTCCCGCAGGACGGTGCGATCGCGGTCCGTCGACCCGCGCCGGACAGCGCGTCGCTGACGCGCTCCGCCGCGGCGCCGGACCTGGCCGACCGGTGGCGCCGACGCATCGCGGCCGTCGAGGCTCGGGCATGATGGCAGGCGTGACGACGACGGGCGCCGGGGCTGATCCCGCGACATCTGCGGCCCGTGTCCTCGTCCAGGCGCTCGCGGCTCTCGGTGTCGAGGACGTGGTGCTCGCGCCGGGTTCCCGGAGCGCACCCCTGGCGTACGCGCTGGCGGATGCCGCGCGGGCGGACCGACCCGCGGGGGCGCCGGCGCTGCGGCTGCACGTGCGCATCGACGAGCGGTCCGCGGCGTTCGTCGCCCTCGGGCTCGTCCGCGCGTCGGCGGTCGGGATCGACGGCGGACCTGTCCCGCCGCGTCCGGTCGCGGTGGTCACGACCTCGGGGACCGCCGCCGCCAACCTGCACCCGGCGGTCCTCGAGGCGCACCACAGCGGCCTGCCGCTGGTCGTGCTCACCGCCGACCGCCCGCATGAGCTGCGGGGCACGGGTGCGAACCAGACCACCGTGCAGGTCGGCCTGTTCGGTAGCGCCGTCCGGCTCGGTCTCGACCTGCCTGCGCCCGACGGGCGGCCCGAGGAGGCCCGTGACCTGCGCCGGACGGTCGCGCGCGCGCTCGCGGCCGCGACGGGTGCGCGCACCGGCGACCCCGGCCCCGTGCACCTGAACCTCGCGTTCCGCGAGCCCCTCGTGCCCGGACCCGGACCGTGGCCGGAGCCGTCCGCCGTCGGGCTGACCCACGTGCAGCCTCGCCCCGTCCTCGCCGTGACGCCGGCTGCGGAACCGACCGCCGGCGGCCGGCGCGGTGGTGCGCCGACGGTCGTCGTGGCCGGTGACGAGGCCGGACCGCTGGCGCGCCGGCTTGCCGAGGCGAACGGCTGGCCGTTGCTCGCCGAACCGTCGTCGGGTGCGCGAGGCGGCCCCAACGCGATCGCGACCTACGTGCACCTCCTCGCGCACCCCGTGCTCGGTGGCTCCGTGCGGCGGGCGATCGTGCTCGGGCGCCCGACCCTGTCCCGGCCGGTGCAGCGGCTGCTCGGGCGCGCCGACGTCGAGGTCGTCGTCATCGGGACGCGGGGCGTCGACTGGCCGGACGCCAGCCGCAACGCGAGCGAGGTGCTGCTCGACGCGCCCGCGCGGATGCGCAACGGGCGGATGCGGGCCCCGGAGGGCTGGCTCGAGGTGTGGCAGGCCGCCGACAAGGCCGCCGGTGGTGCCGTCGACGGCGTGCTCGACGGCGCGGACGAGGGCCGGCGGTCCCGCAGCGGCACCCGGGTCACCGGTCCCGCGCTCGCGCGTGCGGTCGCCGAGGTCAGCGCGCCCGACGACGTCCTCGTGGTCGGCTCGTCGAACCCGGTGCGCGACCTCGACCTGGTGGCGCGCTGGTCGGCACCGCCCGTCGTCGTCGCCAACCGCGGCCTCGCCGGGATCGACGGCACCATCAGCACCGCGGTCGGCGTCGCCCTCGGCCTGCCGGACCGCCGCGTCCGCGCGCTCCTCGGCGACCTGACGTTCCTGCACGACGTCGGCGGGCTGCTTCGAGGACCGCTCGAGCAGGGGGCGCACCTGCAGCTCGTCGTCGCCAACGACGACGGCGGTTCGATCTTCGCGACGCTGGAACCGGGTGAGCCCGAGCGGTCGGACGTGTTCGAGCGGGTGTTCGCGACCCCGCACGGTGCCGACATCGCGGCCCTCTGCGCGGGCTACGGCGTCCGGCACACCCGGGTCGTCGACGTCGACGGCCTCCTGCCCGCCCTCGCCGCACCCGGACCGGGCCTCAGCGTGGTCGAGGTGCGTGTCGACCGGAACGGTCGACGAGCCCTCGGCGAGCGTCTGGCCTCGGAGGTTGCCGCGGCCGTGGCGCACGCGATCCAGGACTGAGGTCCTGGATCCATGTGAAACTCGCAGACAATTCCCAGGTTCTGCAGAGGGTGGTTCCAGCGCCGGCATGTGTAGTGGTACTCGACCAAGGAGGCCACAGACATGACCAGCACCCCCGAGCACGGCGCCGACGCCGGCGACCTGCACGCTGAGAACCCGACCGAGCCGATCACGCCCGTCGCGCCGAGCCAGCCCGTCGTCGCCTCGACGCAGCCCGTCGTCGCCTCGACCCAGCCGCTTCCGCCCGTCCAGGCGACGCAGCCGCTGCCGGTCGCCCCCGCGGCGCACCCCACCAACCCGTTCACCCCGCCGCACCCGGCCGCCCCGGCCGACCAGCGCGCCGCGTACGACGCCGCCCAGGCAGCCGCCGCCCAGCAGGCGGCGCTCGCCGCCCAGGCCGAGGCCGTCCGTCGGGCCCAGTGGGACGCCGCGCAGCGCGCCTCGATGCAGGACCCGGCGCTGGTGCAGCAGCCGATCGCCCACCAGTCGGCGCCCTACCAGGTGCCGCTGCAGGTGCCTGCCGGTCAGCAGCAGCTCCCGCCGACGGCCCCGGCACCGCGCAAGCGGCGCACGTGGATCCCGATCACGTCCGCGGCCGCTGCCGCCGCGATCGTCGCGGCCGTCGCGACCGGCGGCGTCGTGCACTCCCTCTCGGACGACGACGCCTCGGGCTCGGTCGGCCGTCCGGCCTCGCTCGCGACGATCGGCGCGGACAACAACAACGCCGTCCCGGTCTCCGGCTCCTCGAACGACAACCCCGACTGGGAGGCGGTCTCCAAGGCCGTGCAGGCCTCGGTCGTCGCCATCTCGGTGACCTTGAACGGCGGCAGCAGCGGCGCCGAGGGCTCCGGCGTGATCGTCGACGACACCGGCCACATCGTGACCAACAACCACGTCGTCGGCGACGCCGACAAGGACAGCATCTCCGTCACGCTCAGCGACGGCCGCATCTTCAAGGCCACCGTCGTCGGCACCGACCCGACCACCGACCTCGCGGTCATCAAGCTCACCGACCCGCCGAAGGACCTGAAGGCTGCCGCGTTCGGCAGCTCCTCGAAGGTCGTCGTCGGCCAGCCGGTCATGGCCGTGGGCAACCCGCTCGGCCTGGCGAGCACCGTCACGACGGGCATCGTGTCCGCGGTCGACCGTCCGGTCTCCACGTCGGGCGAGAACGGCGGCGACGCGACCGTCACCAACGCCATCCAGGTGGACGCCGCGGTGAACCCGGGCAACTCCGGTGGCCCGCTGTTCGACGCCTCCGGCCGCGTGATCGGGATCAACTCCTCGATCGCCACGCTGTCGCAGCAGTCCGGCTCGATCGGGCTCGGCTTCGCCATCCCGGTCGACCTGGTGAAGAACATCGCCGCACAGCTCGTCGAGGACGGCACGGCCGAGCACGCCTTCCTGGGCGTGTCCCTCTCGGACGGCACCGCGACCGCTGACGACGTGACCCGCCGCGGTGCGGTCGTCGACTCGGTCAGCGACGGCTCGCCCGCCGCGAAGGGCGGCATCAAGGCGAAGGACGCGATCGTCGCCATCGACGGCAAGGCCGTCGCCGGTGCGGAGTCCCTCACCGCCTACGTCCGGGCGCTCCCGTCCGACACCAAGGTCACGCTGACGGTCGTCCGCGACGGCAAGTCGTCGGACATCGACGTCACGCTCGCGGTCCGCCCCGAGTCCGCGGCGTCCTCGAACGGCGGCAGCAACGACAACGGCGGCAGCGACAACGGCGGCAGCGACAACGGCGGCAGCGACAACGGTGGCGACGGAAGCCAGCAGGCCCCCGACCTCGGCCAGGGCAACGGCTCCGACCAGGGTGGCGCCAACGGCCTCCCGGGCGGCATGAGCCCTGACGAGCTGTGGAAGTGGTTCCAGAGCCAGCAGCAGGGCAACGGCTGATCGACTGATCGGTCGCGATCGACCAGCTGACCGCCGGCGGCCGCCGGTCCTCGCACCCCCCCATCGGGGATCCGGCCGCCGGTCCTGGGCGGGTCATCCTCCTGCCCGGACGGTCAGTCCCAGCGGCTCGCACCCATGAGCCGCACCCCTGCGGTCCGACACGGACCGCACAGTCCCGAACCGCGTCCGCGCGGTTCGGGACTTCGGCGTTCCGAGACCGGCCGCGCGCCCGGGGCCCGTCCGCAGCGACGGCACCAGGCACAGCGGGCGCCGTCGGCGCACCAGGCGCCGCCGCCAGCGGTCGGCTCTGGGTCGCGATCCGCTGCCCGACCCGACCCCACGATTCAGAGGATCTGCCGCAGATTTACCGGCAGATCTTCTGGATCTCGGGCGAGACGAGGGCGAGACGGGCGCGCCCCGGCTCAGGCGGTGGTGACGTCGCGGCCCAGCGCGTGCCGCATCGGCTCGAGCTTGGCCTCCGACTCGGCGAGCTCGGCGGCCGGGTCGGACGCGGCGACGATGCCGCAGCCGGCGAACAGGCGGACACGGCGCGGGTCGTCGGCGTCGATGTGTGCCGAGCGCAGCGCGATGCCCCACTCGCCGTCGCCGTCGGCACCGAACCAGCCGACCGGGCCGGCGTACCGAGCGCGGTCGATGCCCTCGATGCTCCGGATCAGCTCGCGAGCGGCGACCGTCGGGGTGCCGCAGACGGCGGCCGTCGGGTGCAGCGCAGCCGCGAGCGCGAGGGACGACGGGTGCGTCCCGTCGGTCGAGGACAGGACGCCGGTGACGTCGGAGGCCAGGTGCAGGACGTTGGGCAGGTGCAGCACGAACGGCACGTCCGGGACGTTCGTCGACGAGCAGAACGGGCCGAGCGCGTCGGCGACGGACTGCACCGCGTACTCGTGCTCCTCCAGGTCCTTCGAGGAGTGCGCGAGGATCGCGGCGCGGGCGAGGTCGGCGTTGTCGTCGCCGGTCCGTCGGATTGTCCCGGCGAGCACGCGCGAGGTGACGAGCCCCTTCTCGGACCGGACGAGCAGCTCGGGGGTCGCGCCGACCAGGCCGTCGACGCTGAACGTCCAGCAGGACTCGTACTCGTCGGCCAGGCGTTCGAGCGCCCACCGGGCGTCGACGGGGTGCTCGGTGCGCGCGTGGACGTCGCGCGCGAGGACGACCTTCTCGACCTCGCCCGCCCGGACGGCCGCGATGCCCCGCGCGACGACGTCGCGCCAGTCGTCACGGTCGGCGTCCTCGTAGACCACGGTCCCGGGGTCGGTCGGGGCCACGCGCGGGCCGGTGACGTCGCTCAGCCGCGGCACCCTCCCGAGGCGGGCGCCCGTGGTGATCGTCGTGAGCCAGGTCCGTCCGCCGCGTCGGCCGACCACGACGGTGGGCACGACGACCACGCCGCCCGCCGGCGACTCGTCGTCGAACGCGAACGAGCCGAAGGCGATCGGCCCGGACCCGGGAACCTGCACCTCGTCACGCACGATCGCGTGGGTCAGGAGCTCCTGCCACGCGCGCTCGGCCTCCGCGAAGCGGTCCGGCCCGGTGACCTGGACCCGCAGGGTCTCGCCCCACGCCACCAGTCCGTCCCCGCGACGGACCCACGCGAGGGGCGTCCCCGTCGACGGGAGCAGGTCGAGCAGGTCGCTGGCGGCGCGTCGCCCGGCGAGGTCATCGAGCGCGACGGTGCGGACCACGAGCGGGTGGGGGACCGGGATCCCCGTCGTCGCCGGGGCGGTGGGCTGCTGGCTCATCGTCTCCAGGGTAAGGCTCCCGCGCCCTCGAGCCAGTCAGGCCCTCAGGCGCACCACAGGAGTCACCGGTTCGTCCCTCGCGCGGCGGACCTGCGACGATAGAGCCATGCCGCGCGCCAGCCTCGACAAGGACCCGCACGACGTCGCTGTGATGTTCGACGCCGTGGCCGCCCGCTACGACCGCACCAACGACGTCCTGTCGCTCGGTCAGGACCGTGCCTGGCGCCGCGCCACCATCAAGGCCGTCGACGCCCAGCCCGGTCAGACCGTGCTCGACCTGGCCGCCGGCACCGGCACCTCGTCGGAACCCATGGCCGACGCCGGTGTCCGCGTGATCGCCTGCGACCTGTCCGTGGGGATGCTCGAGGTGGGCAAGCGGCGCCGTCCCGACCTGGCGTTCGTCGCGGGGGACGCGTTGCACCTGCCGTTCGCCGACCAGTCCTTCGACGCGGTCACGATGTCGTTCGGCCTGCGCAACGTGTCGGATGTCGAGGGCGCCCTCGAGGAGCTCTACCGCGTGACCAAGCCCGGCGGCCGGCTGGTCGTCTGCGAGTTCTCGCGGCCCACGTTCGCGCCGTTCCGCACGGTCTACACCAACTACCTCATGCGGGCCCTGCCCCCGGTCGCGCGGGCGGTGACCAAGGCCCCCGACGCCTACGTCTACCTCGCCGAGTCCATCCGCGCCTGGCCGGACCAGACCGAGCTCGGCCGGATCGTGAAGAGCACCGGCTGGAGCGAGGTGGCCTTCCGCAACCTCACGGGCGGCGTCGTGGCACTCCACCGCGCGACGCGCCCGGCCTGACCGGAGCGCACGCGGCCGGAGCGGGGCCGGCGGGCGCGAACGCTCCGACCTAGCGCCACCTGGGGGCGCGTGAGACGCGTGCAGCCCTCCGGTGGCGGCTGGGAAGCCTCAGACGTCACTCCCGCACCAACTGGCGCTAGGTACGCACGCCTCTGCCGGATCTCCGACGAGAGCGCGGGGCCGCGCCGCGGGCGGTTCGGAGCCGGTCACGGGTCGGTCGTCGACGAGCGTTCGGCACGCCGACCTGAGGATTACCGGGACTCATCCGGTCCGGGGGGTGAACAATGGGGCGCGGCGACCAAGGCGTCGCCGGTCGGGTGCTGGTGTGGGCGTGTCTTCGGGCAGATCAGCGCCATCCCGCGCCTCTCGTCGCAAGTAAGCCAAGCCTTCGCAGACATCGATTCTGGCCGTGGTTAGACTCGCCGAACAAGTACGTGAACAGCGTCACAAGTGGGGTCACTGGTGGTGGAAGCAGCGCACGATGACGCGGACGTCATCGTCGTGGGCGCGGGCCCGGCAGGGTCCGCCGCCGCTTTTCACTGTGCCTCCGCGGGCCTGGACGTGCTGCTCCTCGAGAAGTCCGAGTTCCCCCGGGACAAGGTCTGCGGAGACGGTCTGACGCCGCGCGCCGTCGCCGAGCTCGTGCGGATGGGACTGCCGATCCGCGAGCAGGACGGCTGGATCCGCAACCGGGGTCTGCGCGTGATCGGCGGGGGACACCGCCTCGAGCTCGAGTGGCCCGAGCTGTCGAGCTACCCGTCGTACGGGCTCGCGAAGTCGCGGATGTCGCTCGACCACACGCTGGTCGACCACGCACGAGCCGCGGGCGCCAAGCTGCAGGAACGCACGAACGTCACGGGCGCACTTCGCGACGAGCGCTCGGGTCGGGTCGTCGGAGTCACGGCGAAGACCGTCGACGGGGCCGCCACGTACCGCGCACCGATCGTCATCGCGGCGGACGGAGTGTCCGCACGGCTGGCCACCGGGATGGGGCTCGAGAAGCGCATGGACCGCCCGATGGGTGTCGCGGTCCGCACCTACTTCCGCACCCCGCGGCACGACGACGCGTGGATGGAGAGCCACCTCGAGCTCTGGGACGGCGAGCCGCACAGGTCGAACCTGATGCCGGGCTACGGCTGGATCTTCGCGCTGGGCGACGGCACCGCGAACGTGGGTCTGGGCTCCGTGGCGAGCACCGCGGCGGCGACGAAGGTCGACTACAGGGCGCTGTTCGCCAAGTGGATGGCCAACGCCCCGGCCGAGTGGGAGTTCACGCCGGACAACCAGGTCGGTTCCGTCCGCGGCGCGGCGCTGCCCATGGGGTTCAACCGCGGGCCGCTGTACGGCAACGGTCTGATGCTCGTCGGCGACTCGGCCGGGATGATCAGCCCGTTCAACGGTGAGGGCATCGCGTACGGTCTACAGGCGGGCCGGGTAGCCGCCGACGCGATCGCGCAGGGGCTGGCGCGGGGGACCGCCGCCGGCCGGGAGCGCGCGTTCGCCACATACCAGCGCCGGATGAAGGATGATCTCGGCGGTTACTACACGCTCGGCCGGATCTTCGTCCGGCTCATCGAGCACCCGGAGATCATGCGGGTGTGCACGCGGTACGGCCTGCCTCGGCCGCTCGTCATGAAGTTCGTCCTGAAGCTCTTGTCCGACTGCTACGAACCACGCGGTGGTGACCTGGTCGATCGGGTCATCGCTGGACTGAGCCGGCTCGCGCCGGCCGCCTGAAGCACGACCCACCGGCAGTACCCACCCCGAAGCACCACCTCGCCGATGAGGAGTGACGCGCGATGAGCAACCCGTACGTTCCGCTGCTGTTCTTGATGGGCATCGCCGCCCTCATGGCGCTCGGCGGCGTCGGCTCCTCGGTCATCCTGGGCCCGAAGCGGTACAACCGCGCCAAGCTCGAGGCGTACGAGTGCGGCATCGAGCCCACCCCGCACGCCATCGGCGGCGGTCGCTTCCCGATCAAGTACTACCTCGTCGCGATGACCTTCATCGTCTTCGACATCGAGGTGGTCTTCCTCTACCCGTGGGCTGTCAGCTTCGCCACGCTCGCCATGTTCGGGCTCGTCGCGATGATCGGGTTCCTGCTGATCATCACGGTCCCGTTCGTCTACGAGTGGCGTCGTGGGGGCTTCGAGTGGGACTGATCGTCGTCGTCGGGGCCCGCACAGCAGCTCGTTCAACAGCATGTCCGGAGGTTTGAGATGGGGATCGAAGAGGCGCCGTCAGGCTTCCTGCTCACGACGGTCGAGGACCTCGTCGGCTACTTCCGCAAGTCGTCGCTGTGGCCCGTGACGTTCGGCCTCGCGTGCTGTGCCATCGAGATGATGGCCGCGGGCACGCCTCGGTTCGACATCTCCCGCTTCGGCATGGAGGTGTTCCGCGCGTCGCCGCGCCAGGCGGACCTGATGATCGTCGCCGGCCGGGTGAGCCAGAAGATGGCCCCGGTGGTGCGCCAGGTCTACGACCAGATGTCGGAGCCCAAGTGGGTGCTCTCGATGGGGGTCTGCGCCAGCAGCGGCGGCATGTTCAACAACTACGCGATCGTCCAGGGCGTCGACCACATCATCCCGGTCGACATCTACCTGCCGGGCTGCCCGCCGCGCCCCGAGATGCTCATCAACGCGATCCTCGCGCTGCACGAGCAGATCCAGAACGAGCCGCTCGGCGCCAACCGCAAGAACGCCGCCGCGGCGGCCGAGGCAGCCGCACTGGCCGCGACGCCGACGTCGCACATGACGGGACTTCTGAAGTGAGCGAGGAGAAGACGGATGCCGCGGCTGCGGTGAAGCCGGGCGCCCCAGCCACGGGAGCGCAGTCGACCACGGAGGCGGCCCTCGAGGCCGGCGCCCAGAACATGACCCGCACGCCGATCGACATCGTCGACGTCCGGCAGGGCATGTTCGGCGTGACCGGCTCGGGCGACACCTCCGGCTACGGCGGCCTGGTGGCGCCGATCGCGCTCCCGGGCGCGAGCGAGCGCCCCTACGGCGGCTGGTTCGACGAGGTCGTCGACATCCTGGCCGAGATCCTCGACGAGTCCGGTACGGGCTACGCCAACGCGGTCGAGTCGGTCGTGATCGACCGCGAGGAGCTCACGCTGCACGTCCGCCGTGAGCACGTGGTCGAGGTGGCGCGGGCGCTGCGCGACGACCAGGACCTGCGGTTCGAGCTCAGCCTGGGCGTCTCCGGCGTGCACTACCCCCACGACGCCGGCCGCGAGCTGCACGCGGTCTACCACCTGATGTCGGTGACGCACTCGCGACGCCTGCGCTTCGAGGTCGCGGTGTCCGACCTGGACCCGCACATCCCGTCGACGGTCGCGGTGTATCCGGCCAACGACTGGCACGAGCGCGAGACGTACGACTTCTTCGGGATCATCTTCGACGGTCATCCCGCGCTCGCCCGCATCGAGATGCCCGACGACTGGCCGGGGCACCCGCAGCGCAAGGACTACCCCCTCGGGGGGATCCCGGTCGAGTACAAGGGCGCCACCGTGCCGCCCCCGGACCAGCGGAGGTCGTACCGATGACCACTCAGACCCCCCGATCGACGGCACGGGTCGTCGACTCCGACACCGAGGGCGTCCCCTTCTTCGAGGCGTCCGGTGGGGACTGGTCCGACATCGCCGAGGAGGCCGCCCGCCTCGGCGAGGAGCGGATCGTCGTCAACATGGGCCCGCAGCACCCGTCGACCCACGGCGTGCTCCGGCTCATGCTCGAGATCGACGGCGAGACGGTGACCGAGGCCCGCGCGGGCATCGGCTACCTGCACACCGGCATCGAGAAGAACATGGAGTTCCGCAACTGGACCCAGGGCGTGACGTTCTGCACGCGCATGGACTACGTGGCTCCGCTGTTCCAGGAGGCCGCGTACTGCCTGGCCGTGGAGAAGCTGCTGGGCGTCACCGACGACGTGCCGGAGCGTGCGACCGTCATCCGGGTCCTGCTCATGGAGCTCAACCGCATCACGAGCCACCTGGTCTGCCTGGCCACCGGCGGGAACGAGCTGGGCGCGACGACGATCATGACCGTGGGCTTCACCGCCCGCGAGGAGATCCTCAAGGTGCTCGAGCTGATCACCGGTCTGCGCATGAACCACGCGTTCATCCGTCCCGGTGGCGTCGCGCAGGACATCCCCCCGGGCGCGATCGACACGATCCGCGAGGCGCTCGTCCAGGTCCGCAAGTACTTCAAGCAGCTCGAAGACCTGATGATGGCCAACCCGATCCTGCACCTGCGCCTCAAGGGCGTCGGCTACCTGGGCCTGTCGGGCTGCATGGCGCTCGGGGTGACGGGTCCTGTGCTCCGCAGCGCGGGTCTGCCGTACGACGTCCGCAAGGCCACGCCCTACTGCGGCTACGAGACGTACGACTTCGACGTCCCGGTGGCCGACACCGCCGACTCGTGGGGACGCCTCGTGGTGCGGGTCGAGGAGTGCTACCAGTCGATGAAGATCGTCGAGCAGACCCTCGACCGCCTGCAGAAGATGGGCCCTGGCCCGGTCATGGTGGCGGACAAGAAGGTGGCCTGGCCTGCGCAGATGGCGATCGGCGCGGACGGCATGGGCAACTCGCTCGACCACATCCGCGAGATCATGGGCACCTCGATGGAGGCTCTGATCCACCACTTCAAGCTCGTCACCGAGGGCTTCCGCGTGCCGGCCGGTCAGGTGTTCCAGACCGTCGAGCACCCGCGCGGCGAGCTCGGCGTGCACCTGGTGTCCGACGGAGGGACGCGTCCGTACCGCGCGCACTTCCGGGACCCGTCGTTCAACAACCTGCAGGCGACGTCCATCATGTGCGAGGGCGGGCAGGTGGCCGACGTCGTCGTCGCCGTCGCGTCCCTCGACCCTGTGCTCGGAGGGGTGGACCGCTGATGTCGGTCGAAGCTGGAAGAACGCCCGGGCAGACGCACCGCACGTCCTACGACGCCGAGACGCACGCGCGCCTGACGGCCGACTCGGACGCGATCGTCGCCCGCTACCCGCAGGCCCGCTCGGCGCTGCTGCCCATGCTCCACCTGGTGCAGTCGGAGGACGGCTACGTGAGCCCCCGTGGCATCGCGTTCTGCGCGTCGCACCTGGGCCTGACGACGGCCGAGGTCTCCGCGGTCGCCACCTTCTACACGCAGTACAAGCGGCACCCCAACGGCGACTACACGGTCGGGGTCTGCATCAACACCCTCTGTGCGGTCATGGGTGGCGACGCCATCTGGGAGGAGCTCTCGGACTGCCTCGGCGTCGGGCACGACGAGACCACGGACGACGGTCGGATCACCCTCGAGCGCATCGAGTGCAACGCCGCCTGCGACTACGCGCCGGTGGTGATGGTCAACTGGGAGTTCTTCGACAACCAGACGCCCGACAGCGCCCGCGAGATCGTCGACACGATCAGTGCAGGCAACCCGGTGGTCCCCACCCGCGGCGCTGACACGGTCGTGAGCTTCAAGGAGATGTCCCGCGTGCTGGCCGGGTTCGGCGACGGCCGCGCGAACGAGGGCGTCGGCGGCGGCGTTCCGACGCTGCGGGGGATCGAGCTGGCGCGGGCGGAGGGCTGGAAGGCCCCGCCGCTGCAGGCGTCCGGCACCGCGGCACCCGCCGGTGGCGAGCCGAAGGTCGGCGGCGAGCAGTCCAGCGCCCAGCGGCCCGCCACGACGTCCGGGGACGTGTCGCCCGCGGGCGAGCAGAAGAAGCAGACCTCCGGCGAAGCGAAGGAGTCCTGATGGCCACGACGCTCACCCCGGTGCTCACGGAGACGTGGGACGCCGACCGCTCGTGGACCCTGGCGACCTACGAGGGCGCGGGCGGCTACGAGGGCCTGCGCAAGGCGCTCTCGCTGGCCCCGGCCGACGTGGTCACGATGGTCAAGGACTCCGGCCTGCGCGGTCGTGGCGGTGCAGGCTTCCCGACGGGCATGAAGTGGGGCTTCCTGCCCGCGCCCGACGGTGGCCCGCGCTACCTCGTCGTCAATGCGGACGAGTCCGAGCCCGGGACCTGCAAGGACATCCCGCTCATGATGGCCAGCCCGCAGCACCTGATCGAGGGCATGATCATCACGAGCTACGCGATCGGCTGCGACCACGCGTTCCTCTACGTCCGCGGCGAGGTCCTGCACGTCTACCGACGCCTGCTGCTCGCGATCGAGGAGGCTCGCGCGGCGGGCTACCTGGGCACCGACATCCTCGGCTCCGGCTACGACCTCGAGATCACGCTGCACTCCGGCGCGGGCGCGTACATCTGCGGCGAGGAGACGGCGCTGCTCGACTCCCTCGAGGGACTGCGCGGCCAGCCGCGGCTCAAGCCGCCGTTCCCGGCCGTCGCCGGCCTGTACGCCCGCCCCACCGTGGTGAACAACGTGGAGTCGATCGCCTCCGTGCCCGGCATCGTCGTCGGCGGCTCGGACTGGTTCAAGGCGATGGGCACCGAGCGTTCCACGGGCCACGGCCTCTTCTCGCTGTCCGGCCACGTCACGCGGCCCGGCCAGTACGAGGCTCCGCTGGGCATCACGCTGCGTGAGCTGCTCGACATGGCCGGCGGCATCCGCGAGGGCCACGAGCTGAAGTTCTGGACGCCGGGCGGCTCCTCGACGCCGATCTTCACGGCGGCGCACCTCGACGTCCCGCTCGACTACGAGTCGGTCGCGACGGCCGGCTCCATGCTCGGGACCCGTGCCCTGCAGATCTTCGACGAGACCACCTCGGTGGTCCGTGCGGTGACGCGCTGGACCGAGTTCTACAAGCACGAGTCGTGCGGCAAGTGCACCCCGTGCCGCGAGGGCACCTACTGGCTCACGCAGGTGCTGCAGCGCCTCGAGGCCGGCCAGGGCACGTCCGCGGACATCGACCTGCTGCTCGACCTGTGCGACAACATCCTGGGTCGGGCGTTCTGCGCCCTGGGCGACGGCGCGACGAGCCCGATCACGTCGGCCGTCCAGTACTTCCGGGAGGAGTTCGAGGCGGGCACACGGACACCCGCCGACGTGCTCTTCCCACCCGAGCACAGCTCGCTGTTCACCTACACGCCGCGTCAGACCGGCGTCCTCGCGGGGGTCCACGCATGACGATCCTGTCCAGCGGGCCGACCAGCAAGCTGGTCCCGTCGGCGCCCGCCGAAGCCCGACCGACGCCGACGGACACCGTCACGTTCAGCATCGACGGGATCGAGACCGTGGTGCCCAAGGGCACCCTGGTCATCCGCGCCGCCGAGGAGCTGGGGATCCAGATCCCGCGGTTCTGCGACCACCCGCTGCTCGCACCGGCCGGCGCCTGCCGCCAGTGCCTGGTCGAGGTGTGGGCACCCGGCCGCGACGGCGCACTGTCGAAGATGCCCAAGCCGCAGGCGTCCTGCACGTTGGAAGCCAGCCCCGGCATGCAGGTCAAGACGCAGCACACGTCGCCCGAGGCGGACAAGGCGCAGCACGGCGTCATGGAGCTGCTGCTCATCAACCACCCGCTGGACTGCCCGGTCTGCGACAAGGGCGGCGAGTGCCCGCTGCAGAACCAGGCGATGAGCAACGGGCGCGCGAGCACCCGGTTCGTCGACGTCAAGCGCACGTTCCCCAAGCCGATCGCGATCTCGACGCAGATCCTGCTCGACCGGGAGCGCTGCGTCCTGTGCCAGCGCTGCACGCGGTTCTCCGAGG
The DNA here is from genome assembly GCF_000426185.1 of Cellulomonas sp. URHD0024. Taxonomy (GTDB): domain Bacteria; phylum Actinomycetota; class Actinomycetes; order Actinomycetales; family Cellulomonadaceae; genus Cellulomonas. The sequence continues at coordinate 89,502 of NZ_AUEW01000012.1, read as the reverse complement.
AGATCGCCGGCGACGTGTTCATCGACCTGCAGAAGCGCGGTGCCAACCAGCAGATCGGCCGGTTCGACACCGCGGTCCTCGGGTTCGAGGGCGAGACGCCGCTGGGTGCCGCGGCCGAGGACACGTCCGGCCGCCCGTTCGCGTCGTACTTCTCTGGCAACACCGTCCAGATCTGCCCGGTCGGCGCCCTGACCAGCGCGGCGTACCGCTTCCGGTCGCGGCCGTTCGACCTCGTCTCCACGCCCGGCGTCGGCGAGCACGACGCGCAGGGGTCGGCCATCCGGGTCGACCACCGGCGAGGCGTCGTCCTGCGCCGGCTGGCGGGCGAGGACCCGACGGTGAACCAGGAGTGGATCACCGACAAGGACCGCTTCGCCTTCACGTGGCAGACCGCCCCGGACCGCATCACGACGCCGCTGGTCCGCAACGCCGACGGTGAGCTCGAGCCGGCCAGCTGGCTGGAGGCGCTCGACGTGGCGGCTGCCGGCCTGCGCGCCGCGGCCTCTCCGGTCGACCCGCGCGAGCCCGCGACCGGCTGGGCCGTCCTGGCCGGCGGTCGCCTGACCCTCGAGGACGCGTACGCGTACGGCAAGTTCGCGCGCGTCGCGCTCGGCACCAACGACGTGGACGGTCGGGCACGCCCGCACTCCGCGGAGGAGGAGGCGTTCCTGGGCCACCACGTGGCCGGTCGCACGCTCGAGGTCACGTTCGCGGACCTCGACAAGGCACCGGCCGTGCTGCTCGTGGGCCTGGAGCTCGAGGAGGAGGCCGGGATCGCGTTCCTGCGCCTGCGCTCCGCGGTCCTGGACCACAAGACCCGCGTCCTGTCGGTCGCCGCGCTGGAGAGCCGTGGCCTCCAGCGCCTGAACGGGACCCTCGTCCCGTCGGCACCGGGCACGGAGGCGGAGGTGCTGGACGGGCTCTCCGACGACGTCGTGTCGGCGCTGGCGGCCGACGGATCCCTCATCCTCGTCGGCGAGCGTCTCGCGACCGTGACCGGTGGGTACTCCGCGGCGCTGCGGCTCGCGACGCGCACCGGTGCCCGTCTGGCGTGGATCCCGCGCCGCGTGGGCGAGCGGTCCGCCGTCGAGGCCGGCCTCCTGCCGTCGCTGCTGCCGGGCGGACGTCCCGTCGCCGACTCGGCGGCCCGCGTCGACCTGGCGGCCGTCTGGGGAGTCGACAGCCTTCCCGCCGACCCGGGGCGCTCGACGGGCGAGATCATCGCTGCTGCCCGCGCGGGTCTGCTCGGCGGGCTCGTGGTCGGCGGTCTCGAACCCGCGGACCTGCCGGACCCCGCGATCGCCCGTGAGGCGCTCGACGTCGTCCCGTTCCTGGTGTCGCTCGAGGTGCGCCGCTCCGAGGTGACCGACCGTGCGGACGTCGTCCTGCCGGTCGCGCCGCCCAGCGAGAAGTCGGGCACGTTCGTCACGTGGGAGGGACGTCCGCGCCCGTTCCCGCAGGCGCTCGTGTCGCACGCCCTCGCCGACCACCGCGTGCTCGACCGGCTCGCCGACGCCCTGGGCGTCGACCTGGGCCTGCAGTCCCTGTCCGCCGTGCACGCCGAGCTCGACCAGCTGGGCGGGTGGGACGGCTCTCGGGTCGCCGCGCCGTCCGTGGCAGCCGATGAGCCGCCGACGGTGACCCCGGGCACGGCGGTCCTCGCCACGTGGCACCAGCTGCTCGACACCGGCCGCCTGCAGTCGGGCGAGCCGTTCCTGGCGGGCACCGCCAAGCGCGCGGTCGCCCGGATCTCGCTCGGGACCGCCCAGAGCGTGGGGGTCCTCGACGGTGACCTGATCGCGGTGAGCACCGACGCCGGCACGATCACGCTGCCGGTCGTCGTCACCGAGATGCCGGACCACGTGGTCTGGGTGCCGACGAACTCGCTGGGCAGCGCCGTCCGCGACGCCCTGCACGCCGACGCGGGAGACCTGGTGCGTCTCGCACCAGGGGCTCGACAGAACCAGGAGGCCAGCGCGTGATCCCTACAGACGCCCTCGCGCCGGTCACGGCGAGCTTCAGCGACGACACCTGGTGGATCGTCCTGATCAAGGCCGTCGCGATCGTCGTGTTCTTGCTGGTCAGCGTGCTGTTCGCCATCTGGTTCGAGCGCAAGGTCGTCGGGCGGATGCAGCAGCGGCCCGGCCCGAACGTGCACGGCCCGTTCGGTCTGCTCCAGTCCCTGGCCGACGCCATGAAGCTCCTGGTCAAGGAGGACATGACGGTCACGGCGGCTGACAAGATCGTCTACGTCGTCGCACCGATGATCGCGGTGTTCTGCTCGCTGCTGGTGTTCGCGGTCATCCCGTTCGGGCCGATGGTCAACATGTTCGGCGTCGAGACGCCCCTGCAGCTGACGGACTTCCCCGTCGCCGTCCTGTACATCCTGGCGTGCGCGTCGGTCGGCGTGTACGGCATCGTGCTCGGCGGCTGGTCGTCCGGGTCGACGTACCCGCTGCTCGGCTCCGTCCGCTCGACCGCCCAGGTGATCAGCTACGAGCTCGCGATGGGGCTCTCGCTGGTGACGGTGTTCGTCGTCGCGGGGTCGATGTCGACGTCCGCGATCGTGACCTCCCAGGTCGGGCTCTGGTGGATCATCCCGCTGTTCCCGGCGTTCCTGATCTACCTCGTCTCGATGGTCGGCGAGACGAACCGCCTCCCGTTCGACCTGCCCGAGGCCGAGGGCGAGCTGGTCTCCGGCTACATGACCGAGTACTCGTCGATGAAGTTCGCGTGGTTCTTCCTCGCCGAGTACATCAACATGCTCAACGTCTCGGCGATCGCCACCACGCTGTTCCTCGGCGGATGGCGTGCACCCGCACCGATCTCCCTGATCAACGACGGCATGTTCAACCACGGCTGGTGGCCGGTGCTGTGGTTCGTCGCCAAGATCTGGATCTTCATGTTCTTCTTCGTCTGGGTCCGCGGCTCGGTGCTGCGCTTCCGCTACGACCAGTTCATGAAGATCGGCTGGAAGGTCCTGATCCCGGTCGCGCTCGGCTGGGTCGTGTTCCTCGGCGTGTTCCGGGGCACGGACCTGTTCACCGACGTCCCGATGAGGAAGATCCTCTTCGCCCTGGCGGGGCTGCTCGCCGTGGTGGTGGTCGTGTCGATGTTCCTGCCCGAACGGAACAAGGACGCTCCGCCGCCTCCAACCGGGCCCAAGGTGTACGACCCGTTCGCCGGGGGCTACCCCGTGCCGCCGATGCCCGGCCAGGTGCTGCCTCCGTCCCCGCGCAAGCAGCGGCTGGCGGAGCAGGCGAAGGCCACGGCATCCGTGACAGCCGGACCGGCGGGCGGCGACGAGATCGACAGCAGCAACGAGAGCAGCGAGGTGCACGGTGGCTGACAAGCCCACGCCCCCACGCCCCGCGGGATCCGGCAAGCAGCCGACCCGCAGGCCGGCGTCCTCCGCGGCCGCGGGCAGGCCCGCGAAGTCGGCGGGCAAGCCTGCGACGCCCGGCAAGGCCGCAGCGACGCGCCCGAAGGCCGGCGACGTCGGCACGCCCGCCGCGCCCACGGGCTACGAGTCGCTGATCGAGCCGCGGAACTGGGCGGCGACCCTCTTCGCGCCGGTCGGTGGCTTCGGCGTCACCCTCTCGAACATGTTCCGGCCGACGGTGACGGAGCAGTACCCGTCGGAGAAGGTGCCGGCCAAGCCGCGCTACCACGGTCGTCACCAGCTCAACCGCTACGCGGACGGCCTCGAGAAGTGCATCGGGTGCGAGCTGTGCGCCTGGGCGTGCCCGGCGGACGCGATCTACGTCGAGGGTGGCGACAACACCCCCGAGGCGCAGCACTCGCCCGGTGAGCGGTACGGCAGCGTCTACCAGATCAACTACCTGCGCTGCATCTTCTGCGGCCTCTGCATCGAGGCGTGCCCGACGCGGGCGTTGACGATGACCAACGAGTACGAGCTGGCGGGCCCGACCCGTGCGGGGATGATCTGGGAGAAGCAGGACCTCCTGGCGCCGCTGCGCAGCGGCATGCTGCAGGCGCCGCACCCGATGGTCGAGGGCACGACGGACACCGACTACTACCGCGGCGAGGTCACCGGGTCGACGCCTGCGCAGGTCGCCTGGGTCGCGGAGCACCGTCCCGACGACCCCACGCTGCCCGGCGGCGCGGGCCTCGAGGTCGCGAACGTGCCCGGTCCGACGGCTGCCGTCATGGCTGCCACGGTCGCGGCGGCCACGAAGCAGGGCACCCGATGAGCGCGGCGCTGCTCCACGCGCTGAGCGAGACCGGCCAGACCTCGAGCGGTGAGGCGGTCCTCTTCTGGTTCCTCGCGCCGGTCATGGTGCTGGCGGGGATCGGGCTGCTCGTCGTCAAGAAGGCCGTGCACGCGGCGCTGCTCGTGATCACGATCATGATCTCGCTGGCCATCCTCTACATCGCGCAGGGTGCGGTGTTCCTCGGGATGGTGCAGGTGGTCGTCTACACCGGCGCGGTGATGATGCTCTTCCTGTTCGTCCTCATGCTCGTGGGTGTGGACGGGTCCGACTCGCTCGTCGAGACCATCCGAGCCCAGCGGTGGATCGCCCTGATCGCGGGCATCGGTCTTGCCGCCGTGCTGGTCGGAGTCGTCGTGACAGCCGTCTACGACGCCCAGGGCTTCTCGCCCGAGGCGGTCGACAACAACCCGCAGGGCATCGCCGAGATCCTGTTCGGCCAGTACGTCTTCGCGTTCGAGGCGGTCGGCGCCCTGCTGGTCACCGCGGCGCTCGGCGCACTGGTCCTGACGCACCGGCAGCGGCTCACCCCGAAGGTCGGCCAGAGGGAACGGGCAGACGCCCGCGTGGCTGCGGGAGCGACGCTCACGCCGCTGCCCGCGCCGGGCGTGTACGCCCGGCACAACGCGATGGACGTCCCGGCGCTCGGGCCGGACGGCCGTCCGCTGGAGAGCTCGGTCCCGCGCGTCCTGCGCATCCGCGGCCAGGAGGCCGACGCCGAGGAGTTCGCCGCTCGCATCGACCGGGTGCTGGCAGGCGGGTCGGTGGTCGCGGGCAAGCAGTTCGGCACCTCGGACGACCCTGAGGCAGCAGCGACGGAGGACAACCAGTGAGCCTGTCCCACTACCTGGTCCTGGCAGCGATCCTGTTCTCGCTGGGTGCGACGACGGTTCTGCTGCGGCGCAACGCGATCATCGTGTTCATGGGGGTCGAGCTCATGCTCAACGCCACCAACCTCACGCTCGTCACGTTCTCGCGCATCCACGGTGATCTCACGGGGCAGGTGATGGCCTTCTTCGTGATGGTCGTCGCCGCAGCCGAGGTCGTCGTGGGCCTCTCGATCATCGTGGCCATCTTCCGAACCCGACGCTCGGCCTCGGTCGACGACGTCAACCTGTTGAAGAACTGAGGGGCCGGGACGTGCACACCCTGACAGCCCTGGTGGCGAGCCTGCCATCAGACACCACGATCACTCCGGTCACCGAGACGGTGCAGGCGGGCGTCCTGCTCGTGGCGCCGCTGCTCATCGGCATCCCGCTGCTCAGCGCGGCGGTGCTGCTGCTGCTCGGGCGCCGGACCGACCGCTGGGGCCATTGGCTCGGCGTGCTGGCGTCGTCCGCCGCGTTCGTCGTCGGCGCGACCGTCTTCGTCAAGATGCTCCAGCGGCCCGAGGGCTCGCGCGTGCTGGACGTGAACCTGACGCACCACTGGATCGACGCGGGCGCGTTCCACCTGAACGCGGGGATGCGTCTCGACCCGCTGTCCCTGACGTTCGTCCTGCTGGTCACGTTCGTCGGCACGCTCATCCACATCTACGCGGTCGCGTACATGGAGCACGACGCTGACCGTCGCCGGTTCTTCGCCTACCTCAACCTGTTCATCGCGGCGATGCTCACGCTGGTGCTGGCCAACAGCTACCTGCTGCTGTTCTTCGGCTGGGAGGGCGTCGGCCTGGCGTCGTACCTGCTGATCGGGTTCTGGAACTACCGGCTCGACTACGCGGTGGCCGCGAAGAAGGCGTTCGTGGCCAACCGCATCGGCGATCTCGGGCTCATCATCGCGATGGGCCTGATGTTTGCGACGTTCGGCAGCGTCAGCTTCGATTCCGTGCTCAACGGTGTGAGCGGGACGACGAGCCAGGCGACGCTCAACGGCATCGCGATCATGCTGCTGCTGGCCGCCTGCGGTAAGTCCGCGCAGTTCCCGCTGCAGTCCTGGCTCGGTGACGCGATGGCCGGTCCCACGCCCGTGTCGGCCCTCATCCACGCCGCGACCATGGTGACCGCCGGTGTCTACCTGATCGTCCGGTCGGCCCCCCTGTTCAACGCCGCACCCGACGCGCAGCTCGTCGTCGTGTGCGTCGGCGCGATCACGCTGCTGTTCGGGGCGATCGTCGGTTGCGCCAAGGACGACATCAAGAAGGCGCTGGCTGCCTCGACGATGTCGCAGATCGGCTACATGGTGCTCGCCGCCGGACTCGGTCCGGTCGGCTACGCCTTCGCGATCTTCCACCTGATCACCCACGGCTTCTTCAAGGCCGGCATGTTCCTCGGTGCCGGGTCCGTGATGCACGGCATGGACGACCAGGTGAACATGCGCCACTTCGGCGCGCTGGCCCGGTACATGAAGATCACGTACATCACGTTCGGGTGCGGCTGGCTCGCGATCATGGGAGTGCCGCCGTTCTCGGGCTTCTTCAGCAAGGACCACATCATCGAGGCGGCGTTCGTCCCGGTGGAGGGGGCGCCCTGGCGTGCCTGGGTGTTCGGGTCGGTGGCGCTGCTGGGCGCCGCGATCACCGCCTTCTACATGTCGCGTCTGTTCTTCATGACCTTCGAGGGCGAGAAGCGCTGGACGACGAGGACCGACGGCGAGCAGCAGCACCCGCACGAGTCCCCGAGGTTGATGACCTGGCCGATGATCGTCCTGGCCGTCGGGTCGTTCGGGCTGGGCTGGTACCTCAACGCCGGCAGCAAGTTCGTCGACTGGCTGACGCCGGTGCTCGGGACGCCGATCGAGGATGATCCGGTGATCCCCGCGCTGCCCCTGAAGATCGTCACCCTGGCGCTCGTGGCCGTCGGCATCGTCATCGCCTACCGGCGGTACGCCGCATCGCACGTCCCCGTCGTCCCGCCGGTCGGCACGTCGCTGACCCGTGCGGCCCGCGTCGACCTCTACCAGGACGTCGTCAACGACGTCGTGCTCGTCGAGCCGGGCCAGGCCCTGACCCGTTCGCTCGTCTACGTCGACCGCACCGCGATCGACGGCACCGTCACGAGCGTCGGCCGGTCCACGGTCGGCCTGGGTGGGCTCGCCCGACGCGTCCAGACCGGCTATGTGCGGTCCTACGCCGCCTCGATGCTGCTCGGGCTCGTCGTCCTCGTCCTCGTCGTCCTGGTCATCCAGAAGTGATGGAGCTCACACCGATGTCGTCCTCCTTCCCCTGGCTGACCGCCCTCATCGTCGTGCCGATCGTCGGCGCGGTGCTGCTCTGGGCGCTCCCGGCCGGTCTCCGCAAGCACACGAGGTCCGTCGCTCTCGTCGTGACGCTCCTCGTGCTCGCCCTCGGGGTCGGCGCGCTCCTGCTCGGTTTCGACACGGGCACCTCGGCGACGGTCCAGCTCTACGAGCAGCACGCGTGGATCCCGGCGATCGGCGTCTCCTACGCGGTCGGCGTCAACGGGGTGGGCCTCGCGCTCGTGCTCATGTCGATCGTGCTGGTCCCGCTCGTGGTGCTCGCCGCCTGGCGGGAGCAGGGATCTCGAGGCGTGCCGACGGACCGGCTGCGGCTCTACCTCGCGCTCGTCCTGCTCCTCGAGGCGTTCATGGTCGCGGTGTTCGCGGCGCGGGACGTGTTCCTGTTCTACGTCCTGTTCGAGGCCATGCTGATCCCGGTCTACTTCATGATCGGCATGTTCGGCGGCGCGCAGCGGCGCTACGCGGCGGTGAAGTTCCTGCTCTACTCGCTCGCCGGCGGCCTGATCATGCTCGTCGCGGTGATCGCGCTGTACCTGCAGGGCCCCGGAGGGTCGGACGGCTTCCTCACGGCGCACCTCACGGGTCTCGACATCGCGCCCACCACCGAGAAGCTGCTGTTCCTGGCGTTCTTCCTGGCGTTCGCCATCAAGGCGCCGATGTTCCCCGTGCACACCTGGCTCCCCGACGCGGCGCAGCAGGCGCCCGCGGGAACGTCCACACTGCTGGTCGGTGTGCTGGACAAGGTCGGCACCTTCGGGATGCTCACCCTGTGCCTGCCACTGTTCCCGGACGCGTCGCGCTGGGCGGCCCCCGTCATCATCGTGCTGGCGCTCGTCTCGATCCTCTACGGCGCGGCGCTGGCGATCGGGCAGAAGGACATCATGCGGCTGATCGCGTACACCTCGGTGTCGCACTTCGGCTTCATCGTCCTGGGCATCTTCGCGTTCACGTCCACGTCGATCGCGGGCTCGTCCTTCTACATGGTCAACCACGGGCTCTCGACGGGGGCGATGTTCCTGCTCGCCGGCTTCCTGGTCGCCCGGCGTGGCTCGCAGGAGATCTCGGCGTTCGGCGGGCTGCAGAAGATCGTGCCCGTGCTCGCCGGCTTCTTCCTGGTGGCTGGCCTGAGCGTCCTGTCCCTGCCTGGCTTGTCCACGTTCATCAGCGAGTTCCTGGTCATCGTGGGCACGTTCGCGCGGCACCCCGCCGCGTCGATCGTCTCGACGGTCGGCGTCGTGCTCGCCGCGGTCTACATCCTGTGGCTCTACCAGCGGGTGTTCACCGGACCGACCCCGGCCGACCTCGAAGGCACCCGCGACCTGAGCGGCCGTGAGCGGTGGGTCATCGCGCCGCTGCTCGCCCTCATGGTGGTCTTCGGCTTCGTGCCGCGGCCCGCGCTCGACCTGGTCAGCCCTCCGGCGACCGTCACCCTCGAGCAGGTCGGCGTGACCGATCTGCCTGCAGATGGGAGCAAGTGATGTTCACCGCACCCACGATCGACTGGGGCGCCCTGAGCCCCGTCATCATCGTCCTGGGCGCCGCGATCATCGGCGTCCTCGTCGAGGCGTTCGTCCCCGCGAAGGCACGTCGGACCACGCAGCTCGCGCTCGCGCTGGTGGCGCTGGTCGGTGCGCTCGTCGCGGTGGCGCTCCTGTGGTCGGGCGTCGAGGACACCGGCGGCACGACGGTGCTCGGCGGTTCGCTGCTCGTCGACGGACCGACGCTCGTCCTGTGGGGAACCATCTCGCTGCTCGCGCTGGTCTCGCTCCTGATCATCGCGGACCGCACGGAGACCGGTGAGGACGCGTTCGCGCCGAACGCCGCCGCGGTGCCGGGCTCGGACTACGAGGAGGTCGCCCGCCGCAAGGGGGTGCGCCAGACGGAGATCTACCCGCTGGTCCTGTTCGCGACCGGCGGCATGCTGATCTTCCCGGCCGCGGGCGACCTGCTGACGCTCTTCGTCGCGCTCGAGGTGCTCTCCCTGCCGCTCTACCTGCTCGCGGGCATGGCACGACGTCGTCGCCTGCTCTCGCAGGAGGCGTCGATGAAGTACTTCCTGCTCGGCGCGTTCGCGTCCGCGCTCTTCCTGTTCGGCATCGCGCTCATCTACGGGTACAGCGGGTCGCTGCGGTACTCGGACATCGCCACGGCGATCGGCACGCCCAACGGCATGGAGAGCCTGCTCCTGGTCGGCGCCGTGCTGATCCTCTCGGGCCTGCTGTTCAAGGTCGGCGCCGTGCCGTTCCACACCTGGACCCCGGACGTCTACCAGGGCGCCCCGACGCCGATCACCGGCTTCATGGGTGCGTGCACCAAGGTCGCCGCGTTCGGCGCGCTGCTGCGGATCGTGTACACGGTCTTCCCGGGCATGAGCTGGGACCTCGGCGTCGTGCTGTGGACGGTCGCCATCCTCACGATGGTCATCGGCACGGTCGGCGCGCTGGTGCAGAGCGACATGAAGCGGGTGCTCGCCTACTCCTCGATCGCGCACTCCGGGTTCATCCTCACGGGCATCATCGCGCTGAACCAGGCGGGCATCACCGCGGTCCTCTTCTACCTGCTCGTCTACGGCGTCGCGACGATCGGCGCGTTCGGCATCGTGTGGCTGGTGCGCGAGCGGGCGGGCCAGTCCGCCGACGGCACCCCCGGTCCCATCCTCGGCGAGGCCACGCACCTGTCGCAGTGGGCCGGTCTGGGCCGGACCAACCCGGTGCTCGCCGTGACGTTCTCCTTGTTCCTGCTCTCGTTCGCGGGCATCCCGTTGACCGCGGGCTTCATCGGGAAGTTCGGCGTCTTCGCGGCTGCGGTGGACGCCGGCGCCTGGCCGCTGGCCCTCATCGGCGTGCTCGCCTCGGCGGCAGCCGCGTTCTTCTACGTGCGCATCATCGTGCTGATGTTCTTCACCGGCCCCTCGGGCGCCGGCGAGGAGCCGGTGGCCGCGGCCGGCGCCTACGACGTCGCGGAGACCGAGCCCGGGGACCCGTCCCTCGGGGACTCGGCCCTCGCCGTCGAGACGAAGGTCGAGGCCCGATCGACCCTCACCACGACGGTCGTGAAGACCGAGGGACTCGCAGTCGCGGCGATCGCGATCTGCGCTCTGCTCACGATCCTGCTGGGCGTCGCTCCCTCGCCGGTCATCGAGGCCATCCAGACCGTGGCGTCGTTCCTTCCGTGATCACACGGCTGTGCCCGGTGCCAAGATCCGACCGTCGGGAAGATAGGTTCGTGCAGTGACCTCGATGACGGCCTTTCCGCTGGCCGATGCCGCCCTGGGCGAGCGCCTGTCCGCACGACTGGGGATCGTCGAGGAGCGGCTGCGTGACGCGGTCACCAACGTCGACCCGTTGGCCGACGACGCGTCGCGCCACCTGGTCAACGCCGGGGGCAAGCGTCTTCGCCCGCTCCTGACGCTGCTCGCCGCCGAGCTCGGCGACGGCTCCAGGCTCGAGGTGATCGACGCGGCGGTGGTGGTGGAGCTCACGCACCTCGCGACGCTCTACCACGACGACGTCATGGACTCGGCCCCGCTGCGCCGCGGTGCGCCGGCCGCGCACGAGGTGTGGGGCAACTCGGTGGCCATCCTCACGGGTGACCTGCTGTTCGCCCGGGCGTCCGCCACCGTCGCCGGACTGGGCCCGGAGGCCGTCCGCATCCAGGCGGCGACCTTCGAGCGACTCTGCCTCGGCCAGCTGCACGAGACGGTGGGTCCGCGACCCGAGGACGACCACGTCGCCCACTACCTGCAGGTACTGGCCGACAAGACGGCCTCGCTCATCGCGACGTCGGCGCGCTTCGGTGCGATGTTCTCGGGCTGCCGCCCGGACGTCGTGGCCATCGTGGCCGCGTTCGGCGAGAAGATCGGGGTCGCGTTCCAGCTTGCGGACGACGTCATCGACCTGACCTCGGACGGTGCCACGACGGGCAAGACGCCGGGTACCGACCTGCGCGAGCGTGTGCCGACGATGCCGGCGCTGCTGCTGCGCGCCCGCGCCGCCTCGTCGGACGCCACGGCGCAGGACCGCGAGGTGCTCGCGCTGCTCGACTCCGATCTCACCGACGACGGCGCTCTCGCCTGCGCGGTCGAGGCGCTGCGAGTGCACCCGGTGGTCGCCGAGACGCGCGACCGAGCGGTGACCCTGGCCCGGTCGGCCGTCCTCGAGCTGGACGCGCTCGAGGACGGACCGGTCAAGGACGCGCTGGTCTCGTTCGCGGACGCGCTGGTCGACCGCGCATCCTGACCGGTCCGGTCCGGTCCGGTGCACGCTCCGCGCACGGTCTGGCACCATGTGGCAGCGACCCGCCGATGAGTCGCCTCCGGGAGGTCCGTCGTGAGCACGCCGTGTGCGGCCTGTGGTGCGCCTGTCGCGCCCGGCGCCAGGCGCTGCGCGGCGTGCGGTGCACCCGCCCCGCCGGCTGCACGCGCCGCACCCCCGCGACCGGTTCTTGATGCGGTCGCCGAGATCACCCCGCAGACCGTCGCGCCCGTCGGCCTGCGCGTCCTGGCTTTCACCGTCGACGTCCTCGTCCTCGTCCTCGCTGCGGGCGTCGGTTACGCGGTCGCGCTCGCATCCGGTGGCCCTCGTGAGGCGGACGGGTCGTGGAGCACGGCCGCGATCGCCGTCCCCGGCCTGCTGGTCGTCGGCGCCCTGACGCAGTGGCTCGTCGAGGCGAGCACGGGCGCCACCGTCGGCAACGCCCTGTTCGGGATCCGCACGATGGGATCGCGCACCCACCGACCCGCGGGTCTGCCCGCTGTCGGGGTGCGCGTCCTCGTCGAGCTCGCCGGGGCGCTCGTCCTGCTCGTGGGTGCGTGGGTGGTCGTCTCGTCGGGCGCCTGGGACCGCTCGCCTGCCCGGCGCGGCTGGCACGACAAGGCCGCCCGCACGCTCGTGCTGAGGGCGCGTTCCGTGCGGGAGGCCGCTGCCGAGGGTCCGGGCACCGCTCCGGCCGTCGTCCGCGCGCTCGCCCCGGCGCCCGCGCTCGGTCTGGTGCGTCCCGCGCCCGGGACGGTCGCCCCGCCGCGGCCGGCTCCGGCTACCGTCGGGCCGGTCATCGGGACCGCTCCCGGTCTCGTCCGCGCCGCACCCTGGAAGTCGATCAGCGTCTCGACGGAGGTTGAACGGGTCGCGGTCATCACAGGACCGCCCGGGCGGCGTCCTGGGAAGGCAGCGGCCCCGGCGGCGCCTGCCGACGCCCGCCTGATCGACGTCCCGAACCGTCTGGTCGCCGGGATGCCGGCGCCCGCGGCACCGGGGCCGGTCATCAAGAGCCCGGAGACGGTGGCGCTCTCCATCGTCGCCAAGACCCCACGACGCATGCCGCGCCTCCCGCGGATCGGCGGCCGGTCCACACACCGACCCGACGGCCTGCTCGAGCCGGAGATCCGACCGGCCGACCCCGGCCTGCCCGAGCTGGAGCACGCCCGGCTCCGCCCGGAGGAACCGCCTGCGAGGGTGACGGACCCCGGCCTCGTGCTCGTGTTCGACACCGGGATGCGCCTCGAGGTCGAGGGCGACGGGGTGATCGGGCGGGACCCGGACAGCGAACCGGGTCTCACGCACCTCGTCGCGATCGACGATCCCGGCGGATCGATCTCTCGCGTGCACCTCGCGTTCGGGCAGGAGCGCCGCGGCAACCGCCTGTGGGTCGTCGACCGGGGCTCGACCAACGGGACGGTGCTGGTCCGTCCGGACGGCTCCGAGCTCATCCTCGCCCCGGGCAAGAGGGCGAGGATCGAGGCCGGCTGGATCGTCCGGTTCGGCAAGCGCTCCATCGAGCTGCGCAGCCGGTCGGAGCTGGACTGGCCGGCCCCGACCGACCAGCCCAGCACGGGCTAGGCGGAGACCAGGGCCTTCTCGGGCAGGCGCTCCTCGCTGTCGACGTCGACGCGCGGGAGCACCCGGTCCAGCCAGCGCGGCACCCACCAGTTGGCGCGACCGAGCAGCTTCATCGTCGCAGGCACCAGCACCATCCGGACGAGGGTCGCGTCGATCAGGATCGCGGTGGACAGGCCGATGCCGAACATCTTGGTCGCGGCGTCCGCACCCAGCACGAAGGCCGAGAACACGCAGACCATGATCAGCGCCGCCGACGTGATGACGCGGCCCGTCTTGGCGACCCCGTCGATGACGGCCAGCTCGTTGGACCCGGTCTCGGGCCCGCCGAGGGCAGCCAGCTCCTCGCGCACCCGGCTCAGCAGGAAGACCTCGTAGTCCATCGAGAGCCCGAACAGGATCGCGAACATGAACATCGGGATGAACGACACGATCGGCACGGTGGACTCGAGCCCGATGAGGTCCGCGCCCCAGCCCCACTGGAACACCATCACCATCACGCCGTAGGACGCCCCGATGCTCAGGAGGTTGAGCAGGACCGCCTTCAGGGGCACCAGCACCGACCGGAACACGAGGACCAGCAGCACGAACGACATCCCGAGCACGGTCAGGATGAACACGGGCAGCCGGTCGTTGACCCGGACGCCGACGTCGGCGAAGTTCGCGGTCTGCCCGCCGACGTGAGCGCGTGCCGGGGTGTCGACGAGTGCCGCAGGGAAGACCTCGGAGCGGAGGCGGTCGATCGTCGCGCCGGTCGCCGCGTCCTGCGGGCCCGTCGTGGCGTAGGCGACGAGCGTGCCGACGTCGCCGCGGACGACGGGTGCCTCGACGCTCTCGATTCCGGGGTCGTCGGCGATCGCGGCCGCGAGGGGGACCAGCACGGCGTCGTCGCCGCCCAGCGCGACGGCGATCACGAGCGGACCGTTGCGGCCCGGCCCGAACCCCTGGGCGACCAGGTCGTACGCCTGGCGTTGGGTGAAGCTCGGCGGCAGGGCGCCGTCGTCGGGGATGCCGACGCGCAGCGCGAGCAGGGGAGCCGCCAGCGCGACGAGCAGCGCGGTCACGCCGACGAGGTACACGCGGGGGTGTCGGGTGACGTGCCGGGTCCAGCGCGCCCAGCCCGGGCTGGTGGCGTGGACGGGCCGGCGTCCGACCACCCGCCGTCCGCCGAGGGCCAGCAGCGCGGGGAGCAGGGTGACGGAGGCGGCGACCATGATCAGCACGACCATCGAGATGGCGATCCCGCCCGCGGTCATGAACGGCACCTGAGCAACCGCCAGGCCCAGGATCGACACGACGACGATCCCGCCGGCGAACACCACGGGCCGCCCCGCCGTGGCGATCGAGCGCGCGATCGAGTCCCCGATCGACAGCCCGCGCGCGAGGTACTCGCGGTGCCGGGTCGTGACGAACAGCGCGTAGTCGATCCCGACACCGAGACCGACCATCGCCCCGAGGACGGGCGCGTAGCTGGGGATGACGATGGCGTTCGCGAGCAGCGCCATGGCACCGGTCCCCACCGCCAGCCCGAGCACGGCCATGCCGATGGGCAGCGCCGCCGCGGTCACCGACCCGAACGCCAGGAACAGGATGGCGAGGGCGGCCAGGATGCCGACGAGCTCGCCGGCGTTGCCGGTGGACTCCTCGTAGGCGAAGTAGAGGTCGCCCCCCTTCTCCACCCGCAGTGCCGGACCGCCGTCGAGCCCCTTGAGGTTGTCCAGGTCCGCGGCCGAGAGGTCCTCGACGGTCGGGTACTGGATGCGTAGGAGCGCGACGCGTCCGTCGGGGGACACGATGCCGGCCTGGTCGCTCGAGCCGGCAAGCGCCCCGGCCGGGTCGGTCGTGCCCAGGACGTGAGGCAGGGCCGCCGCGGCTCCCTGGAGCCGGTCGAGCGCGGCCCGGGCCGCGGGGTCGTCGGCGAACGAGCCGCCGCCGGCGGGCGTGACGACGACCTGCGCCGTGAGGCCCGCCTGCCCGGATCCGGCGGACTCGAGCAGGTCGTTGGCCTGCTGCGAGTCGAGGCCGGGCACACGGAACGAGTCCTCGAGCTTCGCGCCGAAGGCGCCGGACGCGCCGACGACGAGCACGGTGAGCACCAGCCACGCCGAGATCACGGCCCAGGGGCGGTGGGCCGCCGTCCGGCCCAGGCGGTACAAGGTCTGCGACAACATCGGGAGCCTCCAAGATGGGTGGGCTTCGATCGTCCCGATGCTCCCCGGGCCGCCACATCGGCCGGCAAGACCGGCGCGGCACGGCCGAACGGCTGAACGGTGCGCAGGGCGCTGGTCCTTTCGGCCGATCCGCGGAGGTGCCCACCGCAGGTCCGTGCGGTCACGCCGTCCGGCACCGACCTCGGGAGCCTCGGTGCACCGTCGACCGGCCGTCGTTATGCTGGCCGACGATCGGGCGCAGGTTCAGGGAGTGGACCCGCGCGAGCCAGCGACCGGGACGGGGCAGCGATGAAGCCTGCGAGCGCGGCTCTCGTCGCGACCCCGTGAACGACGCCCGGGTACGCCTCCGGGTCGGGGTCGCCACCGAGCGCGCCGAGCGCGACCGCAACGAGGACTCGGTCTGGACACAGGACGGGGTGTTCCTCGTCGCGGACGGCATGGGCGGGCACGACCGTGGCGAGGTGGCCAGCCGGACGGCGATCGACATCCTGCGCAGCCTGGCCGACGGTGCTCCCGGCCTGGCCGACGCCCAGCGGATCGTCCAGGAGGCGCACGCCGCGGTCCGGGGGCTGCCCAAGGGAGTCGGCAGACGACCGGGGACGACGGCGACCGGGGTGGTGCTCACCGAGCACGACGACGTGCCGTGCTGGCTGGTCGTCAACATCGGCGACTCCCGCACGTACCGGATGGCCGGCGGGGTGCTGGAGCAGGTCACGCAGGACCACTCGGAGGTCGCGGAGCTCGTCGCGGCTGGCGTCGTGGCCGCGGAGGACGCCAGCAGGCACCCGCGGCGCAACGTGGTCACGAGGGTGCTGGGCGGCGGGAACCGGGAGGTCGAGCCGGACGTCTGGCTCCTTCCGGTCAGCCCGGGCGACCGGATGCTGGTGTGCTCCGACGGCCTGACCGACCCGTTGTCCGACGCCCGGATCGAGGCCGAGCTGCGCGCCGCGGACGACCCTCAGGACGCGGCAGACCGACTGGTGGCGGCGGCGCTCGCGGCCGGTGGCACGGACAACGTGACGGCGGTCGTGGTGGACGCGACGCTCACGCGACGGTCTCGATAGCCGGCGCCGCAGACGGCGGACGCGGGTGGCGCGCGCCCGCAGCGAGACCCCGCCCGGCCGGCGGAGCGGGGCGTCGGACACCCGTCCGGCGTGGGTCGCGGTCGCGACACGCCGTCTCACGCGTGTCCGCATTCTGGCGGGCGACTCAGGGTGACCTCACCGTGCGCCCTACACTGGCCCTTGCACAGCCCTGCAGATGCCGATTTCCGCGCACCCTCGGCTGGACACAAGCCCCCAAGATCGGAAGGCAAGCGCACCCGTGAGCACCCTGCGAGTCGCCATCGTCGGCGCAGGACCGGCCGGCATCTACGCCGCCGACATCCTGTCGAAGACGGACCTCGACGTCAGCATCGACCTGTTCGAGCGCCTGCCCGCGCCCTTCGGCCTGGTCCGCTACGGCGTGGCCCCGGACCACCCCCGGATCAAGCAGATCATCGTGGCGCTGCAGAACGTGCTGAGCCGCGGCGACATCCGCCTGCTGGCCAACGTCGACTACGGCACCGACCTCAAGCTCGACGACCTGCGGCAGTTCTACGACGCCGTGATCTTCTCGACCGGCTCGATCCGCGACGCCGAGCTGCCCGTCCCGGGCATCGACCTCGAGGGCTCCTACGGCGCCGCCGACTTCGTGTCCTGGTACGACGGCCACCCGGACGTCCCGCGGACGTGGCCCCTGAACGCGCAGCACGTCGCAGTCCTCGGCGCCGGCAACGTCGCGCTCGACGTGGCGCGCATCCTGGCCAAGCACGCCGACGACCTGCTCCCGACCGAGCTGCCGGGCAACGTCTACGACATCCTCAAGGCCTCGCCCGTCACGGACGTGCACGTGTTCGCGCGCCGCGGTCCGGCCCAGGTCAAGTTCTCCCCGCTGGAGCTGCGCGAGCTGGGCCACGTCCCGGACGTCGACGTCATCGTCTACCCCGAGGACTTCGACTTCGACGAGGGCTCGATGGCGGCCATCCACTCCTCGAACCAGACCAAGCAGGTCGTCAAGACGCTGACCGACTGGACGCTGAAGGAGCCGGAGGAGAACACCGCGAGCCGGCGCATCCACCTGCACTTCCTGCACAAGCCCGTCGAGGTGCTCGGCGAGGACGGCAAGGTGGTCGGGCTCCGCACCGAGCGGACGGCGCTCAACGGCGACGGCAACGTCACCGGCACCGGCCAGACCCACGACTGGGCCGTCGGCGCCGTGTACCGCGCGGTCGGCTACTTCGGGTCGCCGCTCGTGGACATCCCCTTCGACGACGTCGCCGGCGTCATCCCGAACCGTGAGGGCCGCGTCGTCGACGTCGACGGCGAGCACCTGCAGGGTGTGTACGCGACGGGCTGGATCAAGCGTGGTCCCGTCGGCCTCATCGGCCACACCAAGTCCGACGCGTCCGAGACCATCCGGCACCTCGGCGAGGACGTCGCCGCAGGCGGCGAGGCGTTCTACACCGCCACCGACCGCGACCCGTCGGCCGTCGTCGAGTTCCTCACCAGCCGCAGGGTCGACGTCATCCAGTGGTCGGGCTGGGAGCTCCTGGACACGTACGAGCGCTCGCTGGGCGAGCCGCACGGCCGCGAGCGCATCAAGCTGGTCCCGCGCGACCACATGGTCGCCGTGGCTCTGGGGCAGACGCTCCCGCAGGACTGAACGTCAGCCGGTGATCCGCCGGAGGAACTCGCGCGTGCGTTCCTCCTGCGGGTCGCCGAGCACCTGCGCGGGCGCCCCGCGCTCGTGGATCCTGCCCTGGTGCAGGAAGCACACCTCGTCGGCGACCTCGCGCGCGAAGCCCATCTCGTGCGTGGCGACCACCATGGTCAGCCCGGTCTCCTTGAGCTCGGCGAGCAGTGCGAGCACCTCGCCGACGAGCTCCGGATCGAGGGCGCTGGTCACCTCGTCGAGCAGCATCACCGCGGGCTTGGCGACGAGGGCGCGCGCGATGGCGACGCGCTGCTGCTGACCGCCGGACAGCGCGTCGGGGAACGCCTGGGCCTTGGCGGCCAGGCCGACGCGCTCGAGCACGGCCATCGCCTCGTCCTCGGCGTCCTTGCGCGCGCTCCCGTGCACCAGCCGTGGGGCGAGGGTCACGTTGTCGAGCACGCGCAGGTGGGGGAACAGGTTGTAGGCCTGGAACACCATCCCGATGCGCGCGCGCACCGCGTTGGCGTCGAGTCGAGGGTCGGTGATGTCCCGACCCTCCAGCTCGATCTCGCCGTCGTCGATGTCCTCGAGCAGGTCGATGCACCGCAGCAGGGTCGACTTGCCCGAGCCGGAGGCACCGATCAGGACCACGACGCGGTGCGCGTCGACGTCGAGCGAGAGGTCGTCGAGGACGAGGTGGTCGCCGAACGACTTGCGGACCTTCCGGACGGAGAGCAGCGGAGCGTCGAGGCGAGCCGGCGGGAGGTGACGCGCGCGGCTCACCGCAGGGCCCCGCTGCCTGCGATGGTGCTCTGCGCGCCGATCCAGCCCGACCGCCGCGCGAGGGCGTCGGTGAACCGCGTGAGCGGGAACGTGAGGAGCACGAACATGATGCCCGCCACGACGTAGGGCGTGAAGTTGGCGTACTTCGCGGTCTCGATCTGCGCGGCACGGACGGCGTCGATCGCACCCAGGATCGAGATCAGGCCGGAGTCCTTGGACAGCGAGACCAGGTCGTTCAGCAGGGGCGGGATCACGTTGCGCACGGCCTGCGGCAGCACGACGTGGCGTAGCGACTGCCCGTGCGTCAGTCCGAGCGAGCGGGCGGCCGCCACCTGCGAGGGGTGCACCGACTCGATCCCCGCCCGGAACACCTCGGCCACATAGGCCGAGTAGGTCAGGACGAGGGCGAGCCCGCCGAGCCACACCGCGGACGTCGGGATGCCCTGCAGGCGCAGCCCGGGCAGCCCGAACCCGACGAGCAGCATCACGAGGATCAGCGGGAGCCCGCGGAAGATGTCGACGTAGGCCGTGGAGAGCGCGCGCAGCGGGAAGAACGCGGGACCGCGCACCGTGCGCATCAGCGCGAGGGCCATCGCGACGACGACGATGACGACCGCGCTGCACGCCATCACCCTGATGTTCAGCCAGAGGCCCTGCAGGATCGCGGGGAACGACGCGGTGGCGACGTCCCAGTCGAAGAACGACGCCTTGACCCGCGGCCAGCCGGGGGAGGAGACGAGGGCCAGCCAGGCGATCGCCACGAGCGCGACGGTCGACACGATGGCGACACCGGCCGAGCGGCGCGTGCGGGCACGTCGGAAGGCGTCGCGCTCCTGCTGCCGTGCCGAGGGCACCCAGGGCGTCGTCGTGCTCACTGGAGGACCGGAGCACCTGCGGCGTCGGTGAGCCACGTGGCCTCGAGGTCGGCGAGCGTGCCGTTCGAGCGCAGCGCGTCGACGGCCGTCGTGACCGCAGGCGTCAGTGGGCTGTTCTTGTCGAGCACGATCCCGAACGCGTCCCCACCGGCGCTGTCCGCCAGCTGGCCGAGCACGATGCCGCCGTCCAGCTCGGCCGCCGTGATGTACAGGGCCGTCGGCAGGTCGACCACGATCGCGTCGACGAGCCCCGAGGTCAGCGCCTGCTTGACCTGGTCGTTGTCGTTGAACACCTGGACCGGTGTGCTCGGGTCGATCGTCTCCTGCGCCGACGTGAGGCTCGTGGTGCCGACCATCGCGCCGATGCGCAGGGGCTTGAGGGCGGCCAGGGACGTCGCGTCCTGCGCCTTCGAGCCCTTCAGCGTGACGACGGCCTGCGCTGTCTCGTAGTAGGGCGAGCTGAAGTCCAGGCTGGCCCTGCGCTCATCGCTGATCGACACCTGGTTCAGGGCGATGTCGAAGTCCTTGGCGCCGGGCGCGATGATCTGGTCGAAGCTGTCGTTCACCCACGTCACGTGGTCCTTGTCGAACCCGAGCTGCTCGGCGACCGCGTACGCGACCGCGGACTCGAACCCCTTGCCGGACGACGGGTCGTTGTCGACGACCCACGGGCCGTAGGCGGGATCCGACGTCGCGACGGTCAGGACGCCGTCCTTGAGCGTCGTTAGCGAGCCGTCGGTCGCACTGGGAGCGCTCCCGGAGGAGTCGTCGGTGGGTGCGCAGGCGGCCAGGGCGAGGGCGACAATGGCGGCGAGGGCGGACCAGCGGGCGAGGCGCACAGGGGTTCTCCGGTCGATCGGTGGGTCGTGGCACCCAGGATACGAGGGAACCGGAGCGGGTCCGTGCGCGTTTCAGGGGTGCAGACGAGAGATGGGAAGACGATGGGCCACCGGCACTTCAACGGGTTGAAGACTGCTGCGCTGTTTGGTGTGATGTGGGCGATCCTGCTGGGGATCGGCTGGCTGCTGGGCGGTGGGACGCCCAAGTTCCTCGTGCTGTTCACCGCCCTCGGCCTGGTCATGACGGCGTACAGCTACTGGAACTCGGACAAGATCGCCATCCGCGCGATGCGGGCCCGGCCGGTGAGCGAGCTCGAGGCGCCCTCGATGTACCGCATCGTCCGCGAGCTGTCGACGCAGGCCCGTCAACCGATGCCGCGCCTGTACATCTCGCCGACGGCCGCCCCGAACGCGTTCGCGACCGGCCGCAACCCGGCGAACGCGGCCGTGTGCTGCACGGAGGGGATCCTCGCCCTCCTCGACGAGCGCGAGCTGCGCGGCGTCCTGGGCCACGAGCTGATGCACGTCTACAACCGCGACATCCTCACGTCGTCGGTCGCCGCCGCCGTCGCGGGCGTCATCACGTCGCTCGCGCAGTTCGCCCTCTTCTTCGGCGGGGGAGGCAACGACCGGGACCGTGGCAACCCCATCGCCGGCCTCCTGCTCGCCCTCCTCGCGCCCGTGGCCGCGATGCTGGTCCAGCTGGCCATCAGCCGCACCCGCGAGTACGACGCCGACGAGGACGGGGCCGCACTCACGGGTGACCCGTTGGCGCTGGCCTCCGCACTGCGCAAGCTCGAGCGGGGCACCCAGGCCGCGCCGCTGCCGCAGGACCGCGAGCTGGTCGACGTGTCGCACCTGATGATCGCGAACCCGTTCAAGGGCGCAGGCATGGGCAAGCTCTTCGCCACGCACCCGCCCATGGCGGACCGCATCGCCCGCCTGGAGAAGCAGGCCGACCAGCAGGGCGGCATCACCCGCTACTGAGGAGACCTCATGCTCAGCACGCCCCCGGTCCTGTGAGGGCCAAGCTCCTGCTCGCCGACGCGGCCAAGGTGTCGGACGGCAAGGTCGACGCCCTGGGCCTCGCCTGGTCGACGACGACGACCCCGACCCCGCCGGCCGCGATCATCCTCCTGCTGCAGTTCGGCTGGGACGAGACCGACCAGAGCCGAGCCGTCGTCGTCGAGCTGCTCGACGCCGACGGCAAGCCCGTCCTCGTCAACGGCCCCAACGGCACGGCACCGCTGCGCATCGAGGGCAACGTCGAGGCGGGCCGGCCGCCGGACGTCCCCGCGGGAACCCCGATCGACGTGCCCCTCGCCTTCGGCATCGGCCCGGGCATGAACCTCAGGGCCGGCCAGCGCTACGAGTGGCGGCTCTCGCTGGACGGCGAGACCCACGAGGACTGGGAGGTCAGCTTCCTGATCCGCCCGTGAGGGGCTCAGCCGCGCCCCGGGCGGCCGGGAGGTCAGCGGTAGTTCGTGAACTGGAGGTCGGCGTCGACGTCGGATCCCTTGAGCAGCGCGATGACGGCCTGGAGGTCGTCGCGGCTCTTGCCGGTCACGCGGAGCTCGTCGCCCTGGATCTGCGTCTTGATGCCCTTGGGTCCTTCGTCGCGGACGATCTTGGCGACCTTCTTGGCGGTCTCGCTGCTCAGGCCCTCCTTGATCAGGGCCTCGAGCCGGTACTCCTTGCCGGACGGCTTCGGCTCGGGGCCGTCCTCGCCGGTGTCCAGCGACTTCAGGGAGATGCCACGCTTGATGAGCTTCGTCTGGAAGACGTCGAGGACCGCCAGGACGCGTTCGCTGGAGTTGGCGATCATGAGGATCTTCTCGCCGCTCCAGGCGATCGAGGCGCCGACGCCCTTGAAGTCGTACCGCTGGGCGATCTCCTTCGCGGCCTGGTTCAGCGCGTTGTCCACCTCCTGGTGGTCGACCTTGCTGACGACGTCGAACGACGCTTCGCTCGCCATGACTTCTCCTTCTGCTCGACTGGTCCGTGCCCGCGGATAGCCACGGACGCCACGGGTGGGCGTCACCGTTTCGCTAGCACTGCCCGGGAGTTGCTATCCTTCCACCCGCACGCTGCTCGCGCGGCCGACCAGTCGAGGCTGGACGGGCGTGAGACGGTGGGCACCACCCTGGCGGGTTACCCGAGTGGCCAAAGGGGGCTGACTGTAAATCAGCTGGCAACGCCTACGGGGGTTCGAATCCCTCACCCGCCACGGAACGACAGGCCGGTCCCTCAGGGGCCGGCCTGTCGCGTTCCTGCCGATCGCGCCCGAGCGTTGACCAGGACGGCTCCGGCGAGCAGCGCCGCACCGAGGACGGCCAGCAGCGCGAGGTTGTCCAGGGCGCCGTTGCGGAGCAGCCAGGCGACCACCTGGAAGGTCGAGACGGCGAGCACGGCGTATGCGGCCGCGTCCAGCACGTGTCCCAGGCGTGCGCTCCCTCGGAGCAGGACGGCCGCGCCGACGACGAGTGCGAACGCCGCCGGCAGCACCAGGTACCACGCGGTCGCGTCGGCCACCGTCGAGTCGTGCTCTCCGGTGAACGGGAAGCCGGCCGACGACCCGAGCCCGAGGACCAGCAGGACGACCGCCACCGGGGGTGTGCGGGCGCTGAGCCGTGGCGCCGGCGTGAGGTCGCGGCGCAGGACGAGTGCCGCGAGCGCGACCAGGACGCCGACGAGCGACTCGATGACGATCGCCCTCCACGTCGCGTCGTCGGTCTCGTATCCGAGACCGGACATCAGCGTGAACAGGCCGAACCCGAGGTACGCGACGAAGCCGCCCGCGGCGCAGCCGAGCGCGACGGAGCCCAGGTTCGGCCACACGACAGACGCCACCACGAGCACGCTCAGGAGGGCGGCAGGGATGGCGAACGCCCGAGAGCTGCCTGCGCCTCCGTCGGTGATCGAGCTCGTCCAGGTCACGAAGCGAAGGCTGCCCACCGTGATGCCGACCAGCAGGAGCACCATGCCCCCGGCGGCCCACACCGGCGTCCGGGACGGTGTCGAGCCGTCGGTCGGTGCCGAGGAGCCGGACACCGGCACGACGGCCGGCCGATCGCGCGTCGCGGACCGCTGCGGCCCCGGCGCCGGATGATCGCCGGTCGGCGCTGGTGCGGGACGGTCGTCCGGGGTGCTCGACGCCCGGGTGGCCGGGCGGCCGCGTGTCTTCTTCGCCACCGTGCTGACCGCGAGCGTATGCACGCCGACCGGGGTGGTCACGCGAACCGTGCCCGCGTGGGCGACGTCGGCGTCCGGCGTGACCGTCACCCGCAGCCCTGCGTCGTCCACGTCGGCGTGGAGCCACGGCTCGTCGACGGCGACGGACGCCGATCGTGCCAAGGGCGGCCCGACGAGCCGTACCTGGTGGACCGCCGCGGAGTCGCTGCCGACGACGAGCTCGGGCGGCTCGAACGTCAGCCTGCATTCGGCGAGAGCGGTCTGGACGACGTCGTCGACGCGCCTGCTGTCGTCGCCGAGCATGCTGTTCAACGCCTGCCACGCGCCGAGGGCGACCGCGACGTCCTGGCCGACCAGCAGCTCACGGAGCTCGATCGCGACGCCGAGCCGGGTGGCGGACAACGGGCTGGCGGCCGCCTCCAGCAGCTCGGGCGCGGGAGTCCGGGCCGAGATCGTCCGACGTCCGCTGTGCGCGATCAGCAGCTCACCCTCGGAGCCGAACGCCCACAGGTGCGGCGTCTGGTGCGGGGTGGACCGACGGACCTGCTCGGTGACGTAGCCGAAGAGCTCGTGCAGACCGACCCATCCGTCGCCGTCCCGATCGGCGTCGCCGGTGGTCAGGCCACGGACGAGCGCCCCGGTGAACACCGACGGGTCAGGCAGTGCCCCTGGCGCGAGCTCGGCCCCCTCGAAGGCGTACTCGACCGCGCTGGAGGCCGTCACGACGACGCGGCCGCGCCCCCCGGACGACCGTTCCGTCTCGGCGAACGCCTCCCGCACCTGCACGTCTCCGGCACCGCGGACCACCATGCCGCGGGGGAACGCGCCGCCGTAGCAGCAGTCGAGGAACAGGGCGATGCGCTGCGCGCGGCTCTCGGCCATCTGCCGGTTCACGAAGTCCGCCGCGACCGCGGTCGAGGCGAGGCGGTCCGGGCGCGAGTCCGCTGCCGCGAGGAACAGCTCGCCACCGGCGTTCTTCAGCCCGTGTCCCGAGAAGTGCACGAGCAGCAGGTCGTCGGGATGGGCGTCGGCGAAGAAGTCCTCGACCGACAGCCGGATCTCCTGGGCGGTCCCGTTGTGCACGACGTCGACCGCGAAGTCACCGACGCCCGGCGCGGCGAGGGCCTCCGCGAGCGCGGCGGCGTCGCTCGCGGGTGCGAGCAGCCGACGGAGACCGGCATCGGCGTACTCGTCGACCGCGACGATCAGCGCCCGACGGTGGGCAGTCATGGTGCTGTGCCGCCGTGGCGCGCCAACCACGCCTGGACGAGCTGGGACTGCTGGTCGCCGGTCGCGGCGGTGAGCTCGATGACGTCGCCGTCGATCGAGACCTTGACGCCCGCTACCGACCGGTCACGCCTGAGCCACGCGGCGATGCTCTGGACGACGCTCTGCAGGAGCTGCACCGAGGGGCCGAGGGAGACCATCAGCGCGCCGATCTCGGCCGCCGACGGCCCCCGGCTGCCGGGCGGCGCCTCGCCGCCGGTGAGTGGCCGGACGTCGTCCACCGCGAGGGCGAGCAGCTCGTCCCGCAGGCGCAGTGCGCCCCGTTCGAGGTCCTCGTCGGCCCCCGGCGCGACGAGCTGCACGGTCACACCGGTCATCGTCGGCCTCCCCACAGGTGGGACACAGCCAGCCTGCACCCGGGCGCACCGAGGAGCAACGACTTTCGGCGCATGATCACGCGCTCGACGCGGATGCGCAGGCCCTCGGACGGGGCCGATTTCGCGAGGACCCCAGGGCCCGTGTAACCTTGCTCGCGCTGCCCCGATAGCTCAGTCGGCAGAGCGTCTCCATGGTAAGGAGAAGGTCAAGGGTTCGATTCCCTTTCGGGGCTCTGTGGTGTGTTCGAAGGAAGTGCCGCTGCGTAACTGCCTGCGGCACGTCCCCAGATCCCACCGACAGTGGCGGGGTAGCTCAGGTGGTTAGAGCACACGGCTCATAATCGTGGTGTCGCGGGTTCGAGTCCCGCTCCCGCTACCGCCAAGTGACACAACAGCGCGTCGGCCGGCGCGCAACGACAGAATCGCAGCGCCCTAGCAGGTGCGAGAGGTGGCAAGACCATGGCCAGCAAGAGCTCGGACGTCCGTCCGAAGATCACGCTCGCGTGCACTGAGTGCAAGGAGCGGAACTACATCACGAAGAAGAACCGTCGGAACGACCCCGACCGTCTCGAGATGAAGAAGTTCTGCCCCCGCGACAACCGTCACACGGTCCACCGCGAGACCCGCTGATCTCGCTCGCCTGACGACGAGGATGCAGGTCGACACGAGCTACGCGGGACGCGAGTACCCGCCGAACGCGGTCTACGAGGTAGGTCGCGAGAAGCTCCGGGAGTTCGCCGACGCTGTCGGTGCCTCCCACCCCGCCCACACGGATCCGTCGGCGGCGCGCGCGCTCGGTTACCCCGACGTGATCGCGCCCCCGACGTTTGCCGTCGTGGTCGCCCAGCGCGCCGAGGCCCAGCTGTTCGAGGACCCCGCAGCCGGCATCGACTTCAGCCGCGTGGTGCACGCCGACGAGCGGTTCACGCACCACAGGCCCATCCACGCCGGTGACCGGCTGGTGACGGTGCTGCACGTCGACTCGATCACCGTCCGGGCGGGCCTGGCCATGATCACGACGCGTGCGGAGATCGCCGACGAGTCCGGCGAGGCCGTGGCGACCGTCGTGTCGAGCCTCGCGGTGCGTCCGGAGGACTCATGAGCGACGACCTGACCGTCGGCACCGAGGTCGCACGTCGCGAGGTCACCGTCGACCGCGCACGGCTGGTCCGCTACGCGGGTGCCAGTGGCGACTTCAACCCGATCCACTGGAACGCGCGCGTCGCCACCTCCGTCGGGCTGCCCGACGTCATCGCGCACGGCATGTGGACCATGGGTGCCGCCGGGGCCGTCGTCGCCGACTGGGCTGGGGACCCGGGCCGGGTCGTCGACTATCAGGTGCGCTTCACGCGGCCCGTTCCCGTTCCGGACCCCGGTGCGGCGACCGTCGAGGTCGTCGCCGTCGTCGGAGCGCTGGACGCCGCGGCGGGGACCGCGCGCATCGACCTGACCGTGAGCCTCGACGGGGCCCGGGTGCTGGGTAAGGCCCAGGCGGTCGTCAGGCTGTAGGACCGTCGGACGGGGTCGGTGCCGGCCCCGTCGTCGTCCCGATCCGCAGCTCCACGGGCAGTTCTCGATACGTGGGCGGCTCACCGGCGAGCACGTCCTCCACCGCGTGCCCGATCGCCGCGCCCTTCTCGGCGAGCGGCTGCGCGACGGTCGTGAGGACGTCGGGTGCGAGCCAGGGCAGGTCGAGCCCGTCGAACCCGCACACCGACACGTCCTGGGGGACGCGCAACCCGAGCTCGCGCGCCGCCAGCACGACCCCGGACGCGAGCAGGTCCGACTGGCAGGCGACGGCAGTGGGGCGGCGGTCGGCGTCGGTCAGGAGTGCGAGACCTGCCGACCGGCCGTGCTCCACCAGCGACGCGGGGGTCTCGTAGACGGCGACCGGGGTGACGCCCGCGTCGGTGACGCCGGCCATGCGCCGCTTCGTGATCTCCCACTCGAGGTGGGTCATGCGGTCCTCGTCGACAAGGCCCTCGTTGCGGAGTCGGTTGAACGGAAGGGTGACGGTCGCGATCCGGGTGTGCCCGAGCGAGAGGAGGTGCTCGGCCGCCTGCCGGATGCCGCCGCGGTCGTCGATGCCGACCGACGCGACGTCCTCGGAGCTCTTGCCCTCGACGATGACGGCGGGGATGCCGCGTCGGCGCAGGGCGCTGAGCATCGGGTCGTCGGTGGTTCCGCCCCACATGAGCACTGCGACGTCCATGGCTGCCGTCTCGACGAGCGGGTCGACCACCGGGCCCGCCGGGTCGCTGGAGCCCGGGATGAGCAGCACGCCCAGGTCGAGCGGGCCCAGGGTGCTCACCAATCCGTCGAGCACCTGGATGGACACGGGGTCGCGGAACGATCGGCCCAGGGAGTCGCCGACGACGACCCCGACGATCCCCGAGCGCCCGCGGCGCAGCTGCTGACCGAGGGGGTTGGGCCCGGAGTAGTCGAGCCGGACGGCGGCATCGAGGACCTTCTGGCGGGTGGCGCCGGCGATGGGCCCGGCGCCGGAGAACGCGAGCGAGGCAGTCGACACGGAGACGCCCGCTGCGGCGGCGACGTCGGCCAGCGTGGGGCGGGACGGGGACAGGGCGGACCTCCGAGGTGCGTTGCTGCAGGTCGTCGAGGGCGCCTTCGAGCGGCCAACCGCGGAGGCACGACACGATTCTGTTTGACGCAGCGGCAAGCGTACCCGCAGAATGGCGCCGTCCCTCAAATCGATTCGACCCCAGCGATCGCCCGTGTGTCGAATCGATTCGACCGGCATACCAGGACAGACCACTTCTTCCTCGCCACCACCGTCTCGGAGCCCTCGTGAGTCACCCCGCCCGCCCCGGGCTGCCCGCTGCCGTGAGTCGAGCGCGTTGGCTGCTGATGGGACTGTTCGCCCTCACCGGCATCATCTTCTCCAGCTGGCTCGCACGGATCCCGGCCGTCCGGGACCTGCTCGACCTGTCGACCGCCGAGCTCGGCCTGATGCTCCTGATCGGCTCTCTGGGAGCGCTGCTGACCGTGACGTTCGCCGGGATCGTGGTGCAGCGGTTCGGCAGCCGCACCTCCCTGCTCCTGTCCACGGTGGTGCTGGCGGTCGGGTACGTGCTCATGGGCATCGGCCCGACGGCGGGGTCGGTCCCGCTGCTCGGCGTCGGCATCTTCCTGAACGGCGTGGCCATCGCGCTGGGCAACGTGCCGTTGAACGTCGAGTCCGCCCGCATCGAGCGGGCCATGGGCCGCACGGTGATCCCGCAGTTCCACGCGGCGTTCTCGATCGGCGCGGTCGTCGGGTCCGCGATCGGGGCGCTCGCGGCGCACTTCGACATCTCCGTCGCGTGGCAGTTCTGCGTGGTCGCGGCCGTCGCGGTCGCGTGGCGGCTCGGGTCGCTGCGCGGCGTGGTGCTCGACGCGGCGCCCGGCGACCGCCCGCGGACGGGGTCCGTCGCGGTGGCCTCGGGACCGGTTCGCACAGGCGCCGCGGTTCCCGCTGGTCGTCGACGTCGGATCGCCAGCGCGCTCGACTCGTGGCGCGAGCCGCGGACGCTGCTCATCGGTGTCGTCGTGATGGCCGCCGCGCTGTCCGAGGGGTCCGCCAACGACTGGCTCTCGCTCGCGGTCGTCGACGGCTTCACCGAGCCCGAGGCGGTCGGCGCCGCGATGCTCGGCGTGTTCGTCGGCGCGATGACGCTGGTCCGGCTGCTGGGTACCCACCTGATCGATCGGCTGGGCCGCGTGGTCGTCCTGCGGGCCTCCGGCTCCGTCGCGATCGTCGGGCTCCTGCTGTTCGGCTTCGCGCCCACCCTTCCGCTCGCCGGGGTCGGTGTCGTGCTCTGGGGCTTCGGGGCCGCGCTCGCCGTGCCGATCGGCATCGCGGCTGCCTCCGACGACCCGATGCGCGCCGCAGGTCGGGTCGCGGTCGTCTCGTCGTTCGCGTCCGTGGCCTCGATCGCCGCACCGCCGCTGCTCGGCCTCGCCGCCGCCGCGACCGGAGCCCGGCACGCGCTGGTGCTCATCACGGTCGCGATGGTGGCCAGCGTGCTGCTCGCCCGGCGCGTCGCCCCCGAGCGGCCGGCAGACCGGTCCTCGCAGGGGGACGGCGCCGGGCCGGACCCGGCCGTCTTCGCCGACGCCGGCACGGACCCGGTCGCGGCCTTCGACCCGATCGCGTCCTTCGACCCGGTCGCGTTCGCTCATGCGGAGCGGGACCCGGCAGCCGGAGCGGACCCCGTCGGGGCGCTCGTGTCCCGGCACGTCGTCCGGAGGCGGCTCACGCGCCGCCGTCGGCTGGTGCGTGTGCCGTGACCGACCCCGTGCAGGACGATCGAACCGTGACGACCTCCCACGCGCGCCTCGTCGAGCGCGCCTCCGTGGCGGTGTTCGTCGTCTTCTTCCTCAACGGCTTCAACTTCGCGACGTGGGCCGCGCGCCTGCCCGCGATCCGCGACGGCCTCGGGTTCTCGCCCGCCCAGATGGGTGCCCTGCTGCTCATCGGCGCGGTCGGGTCGCTGCTGTCGCTGCCCCTGGCGGGCATGGTCGTCGAGAAGCTCGGCGCCCGCCGGACGGTGTTCGCGTTCGCGGTGCTGAATGCGACCGGGCTCGTCGTCGCGTCGGTCGGGGTCGCCCTCGGTCAGGTCGTCGTCGTCGGGCTCGGGCTCGTCCTGTTCGGCGTCGGGACCGGCGTCTGGGATGCCGCGATGAACCTCGAGGGTGCGGCCGTCGAGCAGCACCTGGGCCGCACGATCATGCCGCGCTACCACGCCGGCTTCTCGTTCGGCACGGTCGCCGCCGCCGGTCTCGCTGCCGCGATGGCGGCGCTGCACGTGCCCGTCGTCGTGCACATCCCGGTCGTCGTGTTCGCCTCGGTCGTCGTCGTCGGGATCGTGGTGCGCCGGTTCCTGCCGCCCGCCGACGAGGCCGCCGTCGCGCACGAGGACGCTCCCGAGAAGGGCGCTCGCGGTGCGCTCGCCGCCTGGGTCGAACCGCGCACGCTGCTGATCGGGCTCATCGTGCTGGCGGCCGCGCTGACCGAGGGTTCGGCCAACGACTGGGTCAGCCTCGCGGTCGTCGACGGCTTCAACACCGCCGAGGCTCTCGGCGCGCTGGCCTTCGGGGTGTTCGTCGCCGCGATGACCGCCATGCGCTGGTTCGGCGGCACGCTGCTCGACAGGCGCGGTCGCGTCGTCGTCCTGCGGCTGTGCGCGGCGCTGTCGCTCGTCGGTCTGCTGGTCTTCGCCCTGGCCGGGCCGCTGTGGCTCGCACTCGTCGGCGTGGTGGCCTGGGGGACCGGGGCTGCATTCGGGTTCCCCGTCGGGCTCAGCGCGGCAGCCGACGACCCCGCGCGCGCGCCTGCGCGGGTCAGCGTGGTCGCGACCATCGGGTACAGCGCGTTCCTGGCCGGTCCGCCGCTCATCGGGCTCCTCGCCCAGCACGTCGGCTACCGGCACGCCCTGCTCGTCGTGATCGCCCCGATCGCGCTCGGCCTGAGCGTGGTGGGGGCCGCCGCTCCCTTGCGCGTCGGCGCCGACACGGCCCAGGACTAACCTGAGCGCGTGCAGACCGAGCTGAGCACCGCCGACTGTTCCCCCGCGACCGTCCCCCCGGCGATCGTGTGGCCCTCCGTCCGGTCCGCCGGGACCACGCTCGCCGACCTGACCACGCTGCGCGTCGGCGGGCCGGCCGCCCGGTACGTCGAGACGAGCACAGAGGCCGAGCTGCTCGACGCCGTACGGGCTGCGGACGCGGACGGCGAGCCCCTGCTCGTCGTCGGCGGTGGCTCCAACCTGCTCGTCTCCGACGCGGGCTTCGACGGCGTCGTCGTGCGGGACGTCCGCTCGGGCGTCGACGTCCCGGACGCCTCTGCGTGCGCCGGCGCGACCCTCACCGTCCCCGCGGGAACACCCTGGGACGACGTCGTGCGGTATGCCGTCGAGCAGGAGCTCACCGGCATCGAGGCGCTCTCGGGCATTCCCGGGTCCACCGGCGCGACGCCCGTGCAGAACGTCGGCGCGTACGGCCAGGAGGTGTCGCAGAGCATCTCGGTCGTTCGGGTGTGGGACCGCGCTCGCGGTCGGGTCCGGTCGTTGCCGCTGGTCACGCTCGCCTTCGGCTATCGCACCTCCTTGCTCAAGCGCTCGATGCACGGCGCCGACGACGCCGACCCACAGGCCCCCTGGTCGCCGACCCCGCGGTACGTGGTCCTCGACGTGACGTTCCAGCTGCGACCCGGCGACCTGTCGCGCCCTGTGGCGTACCCGGAGCTGGCGCGCACGCTCGGCATCGCGGTGGGCGAGCGGGCACCGCTGACCGACGTGCGGTCGGCGGTCCTGCAGCTCCGTGCGGGCAAGGGCATGGTGCTCGACGCTGCCGACCACGACACGTGGAGCGCGGGCTCGTTCTTCACCAACCCGCTGCTCACGCCTGCCGAGGCCGCCGCTCTGCCCGCC
Source organism: Cellulomonas sp. URHD0024 (assembly GCF_000426185.1). GTDB lineage: Bacteria > Actinomycetota > Actinomycetes > Actinomycetales > Cellulomonadaceae > Cellulomonas. The sequence continues at coordinate 57,649 of NZ_AUEW01000012.1, read as the reverse complement.
GACGCCCCCCGGTTCCCCGCGGCGGACGGTCTGGTCAAGACGAGCGCCGCCTGGCTCATCGACCGGGCCGGCTTCGCCCGCGGCTACGGCGCCCCCGGCCGGGCGACCCTGTCCACCAAGCACACCCTCGCCCTGACCAACCGGGGGAGTGCGACGGCGCAGGACCTGCTCGCGGTCGCCCGTGAGGTGCGCGACGGCGTCGCGTCCACCTTCGCGGTCACCCTGGAGCCGGAACCGGTGCTGGTAGGCGTCACCCTCTGACGGGCCCGCCCGGCCGCCGGCCGGGACCTCGTCCGTGCCGAGCTTGTCGATACGCACGTCATTGCTCCGAATGGCGTGCGCATCGACAAGCTGGCGAGCGGCTACCGGGCCGACGGGTGCAGTGCTGGGCCACCGGGATGCGCGAGGGCCGGGGCGGCCTGCGCCGGTGTGCCCAGGAGGGCGCCCCGCACCAGTGCGAGCGCCTCGTCGTCCGCCAGCCCGGCGGCCCGCACGGCCGCGACGTAGGTCTGCGCGGCACGCCGGGCGATGTCCGTGGGAACGGAGGCGCCGGCAGCGATGACCGTCCCCGCGCGGCGACGGGTCTCGACGACCCCCTCGGCCTCGAGCTCGTGGAACGCGCGTGCCACGGTCCCGGCCGCGAGGCCGAGGTCGGTGGCCAGGGCGCGGATCGTCGGCAGCCGGTCACCGGTGACCAGCCGACCGGCGGCGACGTGCGCGACGACCTGCGCCCGGATCTGCTCGAACGCCGGCACGCCCGAGGTGACGTCGACCTCCAGCTGGGCGCTCATGCGGTCACCAGCTCAGCCGGCACCTGAGCCGGGGCGGGCGCCTTCGCACGCGAGCCACGTACCGCGATCACGGCCGACACGACGGGGATGGACACGGCCACGTACTCGCTGGCTAGCCGGATCGTCTCCCATGCGTCCGGCCCGAGAGCCCAGGACGTCTCGAGCACGCCGATCGCACGAGCCGAGAAGAACAGGCATCCGGCGAAGGTCCACGCCAGGACGAGCTGGACCCCCGCCAGGATGCGACGGCACGAGGTGCGACGCAGAGCCACGTCCGCCGCGGGAGCGGTGTCGCTGACCGGGGGCCGACGTGCCACGAGGGCGAGCACGACGAACGTCGCCAGAAGGACGAGGACGAGCGCGAGCATGAGGGGACGTCCGTAGTGCCACCCCGGGAACGGGCGCGCGACGCGGAAGTAACCGAGGCTGTCCGCCTTGGAGAGTGCCCCACCAGGGTCGTCTGCCACGGCGCCACAGACGACGAGCACCGCTACGAGCAGGGCCGTCCACGTGCCGGTGAGGATCGACAGCCCCCGGGGGGCGATGTCCCGAACCCTGCGCCGCTCCAGCGCAGCGCGCCGCACGGCGCCCACCGGACGCGGCCACGTGACCTCGCCGATCGCTCCGACCGCCAGGAACCCCATGCCGCCGATCAGCGGCAGCGCGGCGATCATCGGTCCACCGAGGGCGAGGAGGTTGAACGCGCGTCCGCTCTCGATGACGAGAAGCGCCTGGGCAGGGGCGAGCAGCAGCACCAGCCAGGCGAACGCGACGACCCGGCGCGCATGCCTCTCGGCGGCTACCCACGCCTCCGACGGTGTGGTCGGGCCGACCGTGCGCACGGGTCGCAGGCTCCAGGCGACGACGGTGAAGAGCAGCAGGATCGGCGTCAGCAGGATCGCCTGGTAGAGCGGCACTCGAACTCCTATGTGTCAATGTATCGAATGATTGACACAATGCACCGTGGACCCTCCCCGCGTCAAGGAACGCGGGCTGGGGCGAACCGTCAGGAAGCGAGCCACGTGTCGACGCCCGCAAGCAGGCGCGTCTTGACTGCGTCGGACGCGCGGCTGGCGCGGATCGAGGAGCGCGCCAGGTCGGCGAGCTCGCCGTCGGTGAAGCCGTGTACCTGGCGTGCGATCTCGTACTGGTCGACCAGGCGGGACCGGAACAGCAGAGGATCGTCGGCGCCGAGCGCCACGGCTGCGCCCGCGTCCACCAACGAACGCAGCGGCACGTCCGCGGTCGTCGGGTAGATCCCGAGCGACACGTTCGACGCCGGGCACAGCTCGAGCGCGATCCCCGACGACACCACCCGGTCGAGCACCCGCGGGTCCTCAACCGACCGCACGCCGTGCCCGAGCCGGTCGGGACGGAGGTGGTCGAGGACGTCCTCGACGTGCGCGGGACCGAGCAGCTCTCCGCCGTGCGGGACGGAGGCGAGCCCGGCGTCGCGGGCGATGCCGAACGCGTGGGCGAACTCGGCGGTCTCGCCACGGCGCTCGTCGTTGGACAGCCCGAAGCCGATCACCTGACCGGGACCCTCGCCGGCATGGTGCGCTGCCAGGCGCGCGAGGATCCGTGCGTCGAGCGGATGCCGCATCCGGGAGGCCGCGACGATGACCCCGATGTCCAGGCCGTGCGCGAGAGAGGCAGCCCGGGCGGCGTCCAGCACGATCTCCAGCGCGGGCGTGAGGCCACCGACGAACGGCGCGTAGGACGTCGGATCCACCTGGATCTCGAGCCGCCCGGAGCCCTCTGCGGCGTCGTCGAAGGCTGCCTCGTCGACGATCCGCCGCATGTCCGCCTCGGATCGGACGCACGCCCGTGCGGCGTCGTACAGGCGCTGGAACCGAAACCAGCCGCGCTCGTCGGCGGGCACGTGCAGCGGGTCGTCGTCCAGGAGTGCGTCCGGAAGGTGCAGGCCGTGGCTCTGTGCGAGCGAGGCCAGCGTCGACACGCGCATCGATCCCGTGAAGTGCAGGTGCAGGTGGGCCTTGGGCAGGGTGGCCAGGTCTCGCACCGGGTCAGTCTGTCAGTCGCAGGAGCCCGCATCCGCCAGCCGGTAGCCGACGCCGCGCACGGTGTCGAAGTGCTCGGCGCCCACCTTGCGACGCAGATAGCGCACGTACACGTCCACGACGTTGGACCCCGGGTCGAAGTCGTACCCCCACACCTCGGACAGCAGGCGCTCGCGGCTGAGCACTTCGCCCGGGTGCCGCAGGAACGTCTCGGCCAGCGCGAACTCACGGGCCGACAGGTCCACCTCGGAGTCGCCCGACCGGATCCGACGCGTGCGCAGGTCGAGCTGCAGGGTGCCGTGCCGGAGCATCGAGGTCTCGCCCGACGGCGTGCCCGACGCGCGCAGCCGCAGCCGGACGCGCGCGAGCAGCTCCTCGAACCGGAACGGCTTGGACATGTAGTCGTCGGCCCCCGACTCCAGCCCCGTGACGGTGTCGGTCACCGACGACCGCGCCGTCAGCACGATCACGGGCACGGTGGAGCCCTGGGCGCGCAGCCGGTTCAGGACCTCGAAGCCGTCGATGTCGGGCAGTCCGAGGTCGAGGACGAGCAGGTGGACGTCGCCTGCGCGCACGCGGGAGATCGCCTCCTGACCGGTCGTCACGGCGGTCGTCTCGAAGCCCTCGGCGCGCAGGCCCTTGGCGACGAACGACGCGATCCGCTCCTCGTCCTCGGCGATCAGGATGCGGGTCATCGGCGCACCAGCGCCCGGGACCGTGTGCGCCGGGTCTCGCCGACGACGAGGTCGCGCGCCGGCAGGTCGAGCACGAACACGGCACCGCCGGACCCGACGTGCGCGGGCGGCTGCTCGACGAAGACGCGTCCGTGGTGCGCCGCCGCGATCGCCGCGACGATCGGTAGTCCCAGGCCGGCGCCGTGGGTCGTGCGATCCGCACGGCCACGGTGGAACCGCTCGAAGATCTGCTCCATCTCCTCGGGTGGCACACCGCTGCCCTCGTCGCGAACCCAGATGAGCAGGCGGTCGCCCGCGACCTCCGACCCCAGGCGCACGGTCGAGCCGGGGTCCGAGTAGCGGTGCGCGTTCGCCAGCAGCTGCAGCCACGCCTGCGTGATCCTCTGTGCGTCGAGCTGGACGACGACGTCGGCCCGCGCGGCGACCACCCAGCGTCTGTCGCCCAGCCCGCGCGCCTTGTCGTGCACGTCGTCCGTGAGGCGCCCGATGTCGGTGGGGGCGTATCGCACGAAGTCCGGCCGGTCCGCCGTAGCCAGCGTGACGAGGTCGTTCACCAGGCGCTGCATGCGGTCGAGCTCGTCCAGCGCGAGGGCCTGCGTGGCGCGGACGTCGTCGGGATCGCGCGGGTCGAGCAGCTCGAGGTGCCCGCGCACGACGGTCAGCGGAGTGCGCAGCTCGTGCCCGACGTCGTCGACGAGCTCGCGCTGCGACCCGAACGCACGCTCCAGCCGCCCCAGCATCGCGTTCACCGTACGGGCCAGGTCCGACAGGTCGTCGCGACCGGAGACGTCGATGCGTTCGGACAGGTCGGACTCGGTGATCCGACGCGTCGTGTCGCGCAGCAGCCGGACCGGCCGCAAGAGCCGCCCGACCACGAACCAGGCGACCAGTGCGATGATCGCGAGCGCCAACCCGCCGACCGCGAGGAACGTCCGGAACGAGCTGTGCAGGCTGGCCAGCTCGGCCGTCCGGTCGTACGCGACGACGAACACCCCCTGCTCGGCGTCACCCGCGATCGACGCCGGAACCGTGACGAGTCGGTACTCGGTGGTGGGTGTCCGCACGGTTCGCGTCCGGACGGGGTCGCTCGGCGGGACTGCCTCGAGCACGCTCACCAGCACCGGGTCCTCGTCCAGCCGGAGGGCCTGCGTGGCGAGCGCCGCGTACCAACGCGGTGTCGAGTCGATGAAGGTCAGCACTCCTTCGTTCTCGCTCGGCACCTGGCTGCGCACGCTCTCCTCGAGCAGCAGCGAGGTCCGTGTCCACGCCAGCCCCGTGGTCGGGTCGGCCGAGGTCTCGACGACGCGCAGCGCGGCGACCGCACGGGACAGCGAGTTGTCGATCCGCGCGTCGGTAGCACGCGTCTGGAGAGCGAAGGCGGAACCGCCGGCGGTGAGCACCGCGACCGCCGAGAGCGCGACGACAGCGGCGAGCAGACGGGCGCGGACCGTCAGGAGCGCGAGCGTTCGCCGTCCGATCGCGATCGACCCCGTGGCCGTCGTCGGCACCTCGCGCCGGGCGCGCGGCCGTGCATGAGCACGACCGGCGACACCGACGCTGCGGGACATGTCGGACAGTATGTCCGCGCGGGACCGTCCGCGGGCAGGGAAGCCGGAGGGCTACCGGGCCGACGCCTACTGCGCGAGCAGCGCCTGGATGCGGCTGATGCCCTCGATGAGGTCGTCGTCGCCGAGCGCGTACGAGAACCGCAGGTACCCGCTGGGGCCGAACGCCTCGCCGGGCACCACCGCGACCTCGGCCTGCTCGAGGATGAGAGTGGCGAGCTCGGCAGAGGTGGTCGGCGTGACCCCGCGGATCGTGCGGCCGAGCACGCCCTGCACCGAGGGGTACACGTAGAACGCGCCCTGCGGGACGGGCACCTCGAAGCCGGGGATCACGCTGAGCATCTCGACGATCAGCTTGCGCCGACGGTCGAACGCGTGGCGCATCTCCTCGACCGCTGCCAGGTCGTCGGTCAGTGCGGCGATGGCCGCCCGTTGCGACACGTTGGCGACGTTCGAGGTCAGGTGCGACTGCAGGTTGGTCGCGGCGGCGATCACGTCGGCCGGCCCGATCATCCAGCCCACGCGCCAGCCGGTCATGGCGTAGGTCTTCGCGACGCCGTTCAGCACGATCGTCGTGTCGGCGAGCTCGGGAACGACGCGCAGGATGGGCGTGAACACCGCGTGGTCGTAGGTCAGGTGCTCGTAGATCTCGTCGGTGATCACCCAGATCCCGTGCTCGAGGGCCCACCGCCCGATCTCGATCGTCTGCTCGGGGGAGTAGACCGCACCGGTGGGGTTCGAGGGGGAGCAGAACAGCAACGCCTTGGTCTGGGGGGTGCGCGCGGCCTCGAGCTGCTCGACGGTGACCAGGTAGCCCTGCTCGGCGCCGGCGAAGACCTCGACGGGCACGCCGCCGGCCAGCCTGATCGCCTCGGGGTAGGTGGTCCAGTACGGGGCGGGCAGCAGGATCTCGTCACCCGGGTCGACGATCGCCGCGAACGCCTGGTAGACGGCCTGCTTGCCGCCGTTCGTCACCAGGACCTGCGACGGCTTGACCTCGTACCCGGAGTCACGCAGCGTCTTGGCGGCCACGGCCTCACGCATCGCGGGCAACCCGGCGGCCGGCGTGTACCGGTGGTTCGCCGGGTCCTTCGCAGCCGCGATGGCCGCGTCGACGATGTACCCGGGCGTCGGGAAGTCGGGCTCGCCGGCACCGAAGCCGATGACCGGGCGCCCGGCGGCCTTCAGCGCCTTCGCCTTGGCGTCGACCGCCAACGTCGCCGATTCGGCGATCGCGGCCACTCGGGTGGAAACGCGGGGACGGGGGGAGGACGTCTGCTCGCTCACGGCCCCCATAGTGGCAGACGTCACGTGGGGCGGTGCCCATGCATTTCACTGGTCGGGCGAACGTGTTCCACGTGTCGCGACGAGACGCCGTGCAGCCGCTCGGACGACGGCGTGACCGTGGTTCGACCCAGCCGTCCTCGTCGCGTACAGTGGACCCCCGGCGGTTGACATCCGCCATGATGAGCCGTGCCCCGGCAGTGCGAGCGCGCATGCAGAAGTGCAGCGCAGTCAGTGTGCCGGGTGCTGACGGTCCCCCCTCCGGGTGGTGGCCATCGGTGCGCGCGCGGCGTTTCATGGCGGTCGAGGTCGCCGAAGGGTAGTGGCGCAATTGGTAGCGCAGCGGTCTCCAAAACCGCAGGTTGCAGGTTCGAGTCCTGTCTACCCTGCGCACGGATCCAGCCTCGCAAGGGCTGGACAGTGAGCAGGACCGCCGGTCGGTCCGGCGCGACGCGTCGGCCCGTCCGATCGTCGGGTTCCGCACGGAACCCGACCACCACGAGACGTAGGGGCCAGACGTGAGCGAAACAGCACCGGCTGCGGCGTCCGACGCCGAGGGTTCGGCGGCGCGCCCGTCGACCAAGCCTGCCCGCAAGGGCAAGGAGCGTCCCGGACTGTTCGCCCGGACCGGGTTGTTCTTCCGTCAGGTCAAGGGCGAGCTCAAGAAGGTCGTCTACCCGACGCGGCCCGACCTGGTGACCTACACCAGCGTCGTGCTGGTGTTCGTCGCCGTGATCATGGCGTTCGTCACCGTGGTGGACCTCGCGGTCGGCAAGCTCACGTTCTGGGTCTTCGGCGGCTGACGCCCGCCGTCCCGCAGACGCTCCGCTCCGGTGGGGCGCTCACCGCTCCGGCACGCCGGGGCGCATTCGCTAGAGAAGGCAGGTTCGCACGTGTCGCAGGAGTCGCAGGAGCCCACGACGGGCGCCGAGATTGAGCTCGACGACGCCCTCGCGTCGGTCGAGGCGGTCGAGGCATCGGCCGGGGACGCCGAGGGTGTCGAGCTCGTCGACGCCACCGAGAGCGACGCCGACGGCGAGGTCGACGGCTCTGAGGAGGCCGGGGACGACGCCGAGCCGCAGGACGCCGTCGAGTCCGACGAGGTCGAGGACGAGCCCGACGTCGACGAGGACCCGGTCGCCGCGTTCAAGGCCCAGCTCCGCAGCCAGCTGGGTGACTGGTACGTCATCCACTCCTACGCCGGCTACGAGAACCGCGTGAAGGCCAACCTGGAGAACCGTCGCCAGAGCCTGAACATGGAGGACTTCATCTACGCGGTGGAGGTCCCCATGGAAGAGGTCGTGGAGATCAAGAACGCTCAGCGCAAGGTCGTCAAGCGCGTGCGGATCCCCGGCTACGTCCTGGTGCGCATGGACCTGACCGACGAGTCGTGGGGCGCCGTCCGGCACACCCCGGGCGTCACGGGCTTCGTCGGCCACACCCACCAGCCGGTGCCGCTGACGCTCGACGAGGTCTTCTCGATGCTCGCGCCGTCGCTGGAGCCCAAGACCCCGACGACCGCTGCCAGCGCCGCCAAGGCCGCCTCACAGATCAAGGTCGACTTCACCATCGGCGAGTCGGTCACCGTGACCGACGGCCCGTTCGACACCTTGCCGGCGACGATCTCGGAGATCAGCGCCGAGAACCAGAAGCTCAAGGTGCTCGTGTCCATCTTCGGCCGGGAGACCCCGGTCGAGCTGTCCTTCAGCCAGGTCGCCAAGATCTGACTGGAAGCCCGTCCAGCGGACGGGTCCTGCAACCGGGTCATCGCCCACGGCGTCGGCCCACGACACAGAACGGAAGTTCAGCATGCCCCCGAAGAAGAAGGTCACCGGCCTGATCAAGCTCCAGATCAAGGCCGGCGCCGCCACCCCCGCGCCGCCGATCGGTCCGGCGCTGGGTCAGCACGGCGTCAACATCATGGAGTTCTGCAAGGCGTACAACGCGGCCACCGAGGCGCAGCGCGGCAACGTCATCCCCGTGGAGATCACGGTGTACGAGGACCGCTCGTTCACCTTCATCACGAAGACGCCGCCGGCCGCGGAGCTCATCAAGAAGGCCGCCGGTGTGGCCAAGGGCTCGCCGACGCCGCACACCGTCAAGGTCGCCTCGCTGACCAAGGCGCAGATCACCGAGATCGCGAGCACCAAGCTCGAGGACCTCAACGCGAACGACCTGGCCGCGGCCGAGAAGATCATCGCGGGCACCGCCCGTTCGATGGGCATCACGGTCCAGGGCTGATCTACCCGTAACACCCCCAGTGGCAGGGCCATGTGCGGCCCGACAGACCACGACTGCTCACAAGGAGAACCAAGCAGATGGCTAAGCACAGCAAGGCGTACCGCAACGCCGCCGAGAAGATCGAGGCGGGCAACCTCTACAGCCCGCTCGAGGCTGTCCGGCTCGCGCAGGCGACGTCGACCACCAAGTACGACGCGACCGTCGAGGTCGCCTTCCGCCTCGGTGTGGACCCGCGCAAGGCGGACCAGATGGTCCGTGGCACGGTCAACCTGCCCCACGGCACCGGCAAGACCGCCCGCGTCATCGTCTTCGCGACGGGCGAGCGTGCCGAGCAGGCCCGTGCCGCCGGTGCCGACGAGGTCGGTGGCGACGAGCTGATCGACAAGGTCGCGGCCGGATACACCGACTTCGACTCCGCCGTCGCGACGCCGGACCTCATGGGCAAGGTCGGTCGACTGGGCAAGGTCCTGGGCCCGCGTGGGCTCATGCCGAACCCGAAGACCGGCACCGTGACGATGGACGTGGCCAAGGCCGTCGCCGACATCAAGGGCGGCAAGATCGAGTTCCGCGTGGACCGTCACGCGAACCTCTGCTTCATCATCGGCAAGACGTCGTTCAGCGACGTGCAGCTGGTGGAGAACTACGCCGCCGCGCTCGACGAGATCCTGCGTCTGAAGCCGTCCGCCTCGAAGGGTCGCTACATCGCCAAGGCGACGTTCTCGACCACGAACGGCCCCGGCATCCTGGTCGACCAGAACCGGACGCGGAACCTCACCGCCGAGGACGACGCCGCCTGATTCTGGGTGTTGTCGACGAAGGCCCGGTCCCATGGGGACCGGGCCTTCGTCGTTCCACGCTCAGTACGGGAGCCACTGCGTGACGCAGGTGCCCTCTCCGTTGCTGCACTCGAGCCGCAGGGGACCGTCGGGCCGGACGTCGAACCGGAAGTACCCCACGTCGTCGGTGTCGACGGAGGCCACGTCGTCGGAGGGCGTCCGCAACGTCACGTGGCCGGGCCGCGGGGGAATGAGCTGGCCCTCGATCGAGGTGGTCTCGACCTCGACCTCCACGCTCAGCGCGTCGCCCTCGAAGACGAGAGTGCGCGAGGTGCCACCCGACCGGTCGCGAACGCCGGCCGACGCCTCGAGCGACCCCGAGTCGTAGACGAGCTGCAGCAGCATCAGGTCCATCTCGAGGCCCCCGCGCGCCTCCACCATCCCGCGGTGAGCCCGGAACGCCAGGTCGGCGCTGGCGAGGACGCGGTCGTACAAATCTGCTCCCGCGACGGCTGTCGCGAGGTTCGCGCCGAGCGCGTCGTCGTCGGCCCAGGGGGACTGGGCACGGGTGCGGTCATCCGAGTGCCAGGACATCGCGGCCTCCCTCTCCTGCTGCGGGGGCCGTCCAGGCCGCCACATAGTTCTTGATCGCGGCCGTCTCACGAAGCCGCGCGAGGCCTCGACCCCGGGTGGGGCCGATCGAGCCGATGGGCACGCCGAGCTTCTCGGCGATCTCGGCGTAGCTCAGCGGGGGGTCGACCGCCAGCATGAGCAGTACCTCGCGCTGGTGCGTCGGGAGCTCCGCGAGCCCCTCTCGCAGAGCCCGTTCGCGCTCCACCAGCAAGATGCGCTCGTCCAGGTCGGACTCCGCCGCACCGTCGAGCCGGCCACCCTGCGGGTCCACGGGCACCGTGCGGCGGTTGAGGTTGGTGACGCGGATGCACTCGTGCCGCGCCGTCGTCGCGATCCAGCCCGGCAGGGCGTGCGGGTCGCGCAGCTTGTCGAGGTTCTCCAGCAGGTTGAGCCAGACGGTCTGCGCCACGTCCTCGGCCTGGTGCGGTGTCAGCCGGAACTGCCGCACACGGGCGATCACGGCGGGCGCGTGCCGACGCACGATCTCGGTCCAGGCTCCCTGGTCGCCGTCGAGCGCACCGGCGACGAGCGCCGGAGAGTCCCACGCGCGGTACGGGTCGTCGTTGTCCACGCGTCCATCCTTTCGTCTGTCGACGTGGATGCCATCATGTCGCGCCCGCCACACTGTGCCCAGCATCATTACACCCCCGGAAGGATGCTGAAGGTCTGGCCGAAGTCCGGCAGGGGCGTGCCCGAGGCGAGCAGCTGGACGTACGCGTCTCGCGGGCCGAGCCCGTGCTCGTGCATGACGCGCGCGATGGCGCCTGCAACCTGTGGCGCGGCGAACGAGGTGCCGCTCCACCGGGCGAAGGCGCTCTCGGGGAAGGTCTCGGGGTCGGCGGTGAAGTCGGGGGACTGCTCGCCCTCGACGAACGTCGACAGGATGCCCTCGCCGACGGTGGAGCAGTCGACCCACCACCCTCTGCTCGAGAAGGTGCTCGGCCGGGCGTCGGCGGTCAGCGACCCGACGGAGACGACCCGGCGGAAGGCGGCGGGCCAGACGGGGGTCGTGTCGCCGAAGTTGCCGGCCGCGGCCACGATGAGCACCTCGCGGCCCCGTTGGACCTCGATCTCGCGGACCACCTCGAGCGCCGCGGCGACGGCGAGCGACGGCTGGTCGTACTGCGTCTGCGTGCCGAGCGACAGGTTGACGACGTCGGCCCCGTCGCGCACCGAGCGGATGAGGGCGCAGGCGACCTCGATCTCGCTGCCCGCCCCGGCGGTGCTCAACGAGCGGTAGACCTCGATGTCGGCGGTCGGGGCGACCTGCGCGACGACCCCGGCCACGAACGTCCCGTGGCCTGCCGAGAAGTCCAGGAAGCCGTCGGCGGGGGTGTTGTCGAGCGGGTCGACGTTCATCTCGTCTGCATGTGTCGCCGGGACGTCCGCACGCCGCTCGATGCCGGTGAGCCAGCCGTCGGAACGCAGGTGCGCGTCGATGCCGGTGTCGATGATCGCGACGTTCGCGCCAGGACCGTCGCCGGCGGGGTGCGTGCCGTAGTCCCCGAACGTGCCGATCGTGGGGACGGAGACGCCGTGCGGCTTCATCACGCCGGCCAGCGGCGTGACATGGGTCAGCGAGGCCGCGGCGCCGCGACGACGCAGCTCGTCGACCACGTCCTCGAGGTATCCGGGTCGTACGGTGCCCGTGGTGACCAGCCGGACGAGGCGGTCCTCCAGGTCAGGGCAGCCGACCTCGACGCGTTCCAGCCGGCGACGGGTGAGATAGGCCTGGATGGCCGGGTCCGCCCAGGACCGGGCGGTGACGAGCAGCTCGCCGCCGACCACCAGCGTCTCCTGGCCGTTCGTCGTCTCCAGCACATCGAGCGCGACGCCGCGCCTGGTGGACCAGCGCCCGCGGATCGTGCCGTTCATCCGCCGGCGCACGGCCGGGTCGACGTGACGCTGGACCAGCTCGTCGACCTGGCGTCGAACCTGCAGCCGCACGCGCGGGTCGACGTCCTCGGCTTCCTGCCCCGACGAGTAGTCCGTGCCGAATGGGCGCCCCGGAGTCGCGGGGTCGTCCGAGAAAACACTCACGTCTGCTCCTTCACGTTCCGCCTAGACTTCGGAAGATGTGCCCGCAAGGGGTCGAGGCCGGTCCGACGACTCCACACAACGATCCCTTCGCACTGTCAGAGAGCCGAGTCGCGCTCCTGATACACGTGCGTTCACTTCTTGCTGCCGCAGATGTGGACCCGGTCGCGCTCGAGACCGAGGCGGCGGCCGCGGTGGCGGCCGCCCGTCGCCGAAAAGACCCGGAGATCCTCGGCCTGAGCCTACGAGTGCTCGCGATGGCACTTCGAGCACGGATGGACGATCCGGGCGCGCGCCGGCTGCTCAACGAGGCGGTCCACGTCGCTCGTAGGCACGAGCTGCACTCGGTCGCTGCGGGCGCGCTGGTCACGCGTGCGACGGTCCTCCAAGAGCTCGGCCGGGTCAATGGGTCCATGCGCGATCTCGATGCTGCGCTCGCAGCGATCAGTCGCGCCACGGACATCGAGGCAGGGGAGCGCGCCCGCGTCCTCGAACGGATCCTCGTGTCGCGGGCCGTGGTGGCACAGAACGCGGGGATGCCCGCGGTGGCGGAGGCCCGGTACCGGGCGCTGCTGGCGGGTGGCGTCAGCTCGGAGTTCGTCGGCCGGCTGGTCCACAACAACCTCGCGCTCGCGCTCGCAGAGCGCGGGGCCTACGACCAGGCCCTGGAGCAGGCGGATGCCGCCGTCGCTATGACGGCCGACGCGCCGGGCTTCCTCGGTCCCGTGCTGCAGACCCGGGCGTGGATCGCGGTCCGGGCCGGGCGTCTGGCGCAGGGACTGGTCGACTTCGAGCGGTCCGCCCAGGCACACACGGACGCAGGCGTTCCCCTCGGCGAGTACTACTACGAGTACGCCGACGCGATGGTGGACCTGCGGCTGCTCCCTGAGGCGACCTCCGCGGCCGAGCGCGCCGTCGAGGAGCTCGTGTCGGTGGGCAGCGCTCTGATGGCGACCGAGGCCAAGCTCCGGCTCGCGCACATCTCCCTGCTCACGGGGAACCTCGAGGCCGCCCGTGACCTTGCCGACGCCGCGGCCGACGAGGCCAGGCGACAACACCGCGCGGGCTGGCGGGACAAGGCCGTGCTCGTCGGGGTCGAGGCCCGCCTGCGCCTCCGTTCGGCCGGGGTCACCGAGCTGCGCGCCGCGCGGCGGGCGGCACGCAACCTGGAGCGGGCTGGACATCTGCACAGCGCGGTCGAGGCATACCTGGTCGCCGGCCGGCTCGCGCTCGACGTCGATCGTCCCCGTGACGCGGTGCCCACGCTCGTCCGCGCTCACGAGCTCGGTCGAGAGGGTCAGGTCCTGGTCCGGCTGCGCGGCAGGTTGGCAGCTGCGCTCGCCGACAGGGCACGACGTCGGTCCGCGTCGGCGCTGGTCCAGTGCCGCGCGGGTCTGCGCGACCTGGCGGTGCACCGCTCGAACCTGCCCACCATCGAGCTGCGCGCCCTGGCCTCCGGTCACGGGGCGGAGCTCGGCGAGATCGGCCTCGGAATCGTGCTCGAGACCGGTTCTCCGGCCCAGACGCTCGCCTGGATGGAACGCACCCGCGCGGCGGCGCTCACGGCACGGTTCCCGCGGTCGGTCGACGCCGTGGTCGAGCGGCGGACGCACACGCAGGAGCAGGCAGCCTCGAGCACCGGGCGCTCGGTCGTGACGACAGAGACCGCGGACGACCACAGGATCCGCACGGCGGAGTGGGCTCGTTCCGTCGAGCCCGTCGTGGACCCTGCACAGGACCTGCGGCCGATGGGGTTGACCGCGTTGCGTGCCGAGCTCGCCGGGGCCACGCTCGTCGAGCTCGGGACCCGGGAAGGGCGGCTCGTCGCCGTCGTCGTCGAGCCGAGGCAGGCCCGCCTGGTCGAGCTCGGCGCCGCGGCCGACGTCCAGAACGAGCTGCGCCCCCTGCTGTTCGCCCTGCGGCGGCTGGCCAACCCACGCAGCCCGCAGGCGGCCGACGCGGCCCGTGCGAGCGCGGACCTGCGCATCGCCCGGCTGCGCTCGATACTCGTCGCCCCGCTCGGTGTGGACGCGGACGCCGAGCTCGTCGTCGTGCCGGTCGGGCTGCTGCACGGTGTGCCGTGGTCATGCCTGCACGACGGGCCGCTGACGCAGGCGCCGTCTGCCACCATCTGGGTCCGCACGCGCCGTGCGGCGCTCGCTCGGCCCGGCCAAGGTGCGACCGTGCTGGTCGCGGGTCCGGGACTCGAAGGCGCACGCGAAGAGGTCGAGGCGCTCGTCGACCTCCACCCCGGCGCGACGGTTCTCGAGCCGAGCTCCGGCACGGCCGCAGCGGTTGTGGCGGCACTCGCGGACGCTGACCTCGCCCATCTCGCGTGCCACGGGACGTCCCGTACGGACAACCCGATGTTCTCGTCCCTCCTGCTCGCCGACGGCCCTGTGACGGTCCAGGAGCTCCACGGCGCGGGCGTCGCGCCGCACCGCCTGGTTCTCGCGTCCTGCCACTCGGGCGCCGATGTCGCCTATCTCGGCGACGAGGTCCTCGGATTCGTGTCGGCGATGCTCGCGCAGGGGACCGCGGGGGTCGTCGCCAGCATCGCGGCGGTGCCCGACGTCGCGGCCGTCGACCTGATGCTCGAGCTGCACCGGGGGCTGCGTGAGGGACTGACGCTCGCGCGCGCCCTGCACGCGGCCCGTGGGCGCATCGACCGGGACAGCCCGGAGGGGTTCGTCAACTGGTGCACGTTCAGCGCCCACGGAGCTGCGTGACGGACCGATTTGGCTGTCACGCAGGCGTCACGTACTCTTGGGGCATCCAGAGACCGCCGGTCGTCGACCGTCGCGCGCCCACGCAGTGAGCGCCTGACGATCGCCCGAAGTCCCGCAGCACGCGGAGGCCAGCGCAGGTGAGTGTTCCCGGAAGGCCCGTGCGCAAGCCGAGCCTGATGACGAGCCCCGCGCCTGCGCGGGGCTCTTTCGTTTGTGGGGCGTGACGACCGGTGGCACCACCATCGGAAGGATTGCCATGGCGAGGCCGGACAAGGCAGCCGCTGTCGCAGAGCTCACGGACCTGTTCCGTGACTCCAACGCGGCCGTGCTGACCGAGTACCGCGGGCTCACCGTTGCTCAGCTCAAGAGGCTGCGCAAGGCGCTCAGCGGCAACGCAACGTACTCCGTGGTGAAGAACACGCTGACCGCGATCGCGGCCAAGGATGCCGGCCTCGAGGGCCTCGACGACGTGCTTGCGGGCCCGTCGGCGATCGCCTTCGTCTCCGGTGACCCGGTCGAGGCTGCCAAGGGACTGCGTGACTTCGCCAAGGCGAACCCCGCACTGGTCATCAAGGGTGGTGTCCTCGACGGACGCGCCCTGACCGCTGCGGACGTGACCAAGCTCGCGGACCTCGAGTCCCGTGAGGTTCTGCTGGCCAAGGCGGCCGGCGTGTTCAAGGCCAAGCTCTACCAGGCGGCCTACCTGTTCACTGCCCCCGCTTCTCAGGCTGTTCGCACCGTCGACGCGCTCCGGCTCAAGCTGGACGAGTCGGCCGAGGTCGCTGCCTGAGCCATTCGGCTGCAGGCGCTCATCTGAACCCCCGCCCGCGCAGGTCATCCAGGACCACCGGGCACCGAACGGAAGGAACCGCCATCATGGCGAAGCTCACCACCACCGAGCTCATCGACGCGTTCAAGGAGCTCTCCCTCATCGAGCTCTCCGAGTTCGTGAAGGCCTTCGAGGAGGTCTTCGAGGTCACCGCTGCTGCTCCCGTCGCCGTCGCGGCCCCGGCCGGCGCCGGTGGCGCCGCTGAGGCTGTCGTCGAGGAGGAGAAGGACTCGTTCGACGTCGTCCTCGAGGCTGCCGGCGAGAAGAAGATCCAGGTCATCAAGGAGGTGCGCGTCCTGACGTCCCTCGGTCTGAAGGAGGCCAAGGACCTCGTTGACGCCGCCCCCAAGGCCGTCCTGGAGGGCGTTGCCAAGGAGGCCGCCGAGAAGGCCAAGGAGACCCTCGAGGCCGCTGGCGCCACCGTCACCCTCAAGTGATCTGACCTCCGGGTTCACCGGAGATCCGACGAGGCCCGCATCCGTCACGGATGCGGGCCTCGTTGCGCTGTCCGAAGGCGCACGGAGCGTGCCGGACAGGCGCGTGTTCACCAGCCGTACACAGGCAGACTTTCCCCGGCCCGCTCGGTGTGCCACCATGTGCGCGGCGCCAATGTCGTCGCCACGTGCAGCAGCGCAGTTGACGCGGCTGACGCGGACCGGACGCCTCAGGGTCGGCCCACGCGAGTGGGACGTTCAGAGGTGTCGATGGCGGGTGGACTTTGCCCGTGCGTACGAGTATGCTAGCGCTTTGCGCTGGCCTGTGCCCGCGATCCCGTATAACCCGAGCCCACCCACGTCGTTCGTACACGTCGTGACGGGCTCGCCGGCCGGGGGATCGCGCCTAGCCAGGACCAGTGCAGCGTGCACTCGATCCGCTGGGAAGGACCCCTCTTTTGGCTGCCTCGCGCACCCCTTCTGCTCCGACCGCCGACGCCATCGCGAACCGCACCGCATCCCGTCGTATCTCTTTCGCCAAGATTCACGAGCCACTTGAGGTCCCGGACCTCCTGGGTCTCCAGACCGAGAGCTTCGACTGGCTCCTCGGTAACGAGAAGTGGCAGGGCCGAGTTGCCAAGGCCCTCGAGAACGGACGTCAGGACGTCCCCGAGACCGCCGGTCTGGAGGAGATCTTCGAGGAGATCTCGCCGATCGAGGACTTCGGCGGCTCCATGTCGCTCTCCTTCCGCGAGCACCGCTTCGAGCCGCCGAAGTACACGGCCGAGGAGTGCAAGGAGAAGGACTTCACCTTCGCCGCCCCGCTGTTCGTCACGGCGGAGTTCGTCAACTACACCACCGGTGAGATCAAGAGCCAGACGGTCTTCATGGGCGACTTCCCGCTCATGACGGAGCGGGGCACCTTCATCATCAACGGCACCGAGCGCGTCGTCGTCTCGCAGCTCGTCCGTTCGCCCGGCGTGTACTTCGAGCGCACGGCCGACAAGACGTCCGACAAGGACATCCTCACGGCCAAGGTCATCCCGAGCCGCGGCGCCTGGCTCGAGTTCGAGATCGACAAGCGCGACAACGTCGGCGTGCGCGTCGACCGCAAGCGCAAGCAGAACGCCACCGTGCTGCTCAAGGCCCTCGGCATGTCGGACGCCGAGATCCGCGAGGAGTTCGCCGCGTACCCCGCCGTCATCGACACCCTGGACAAGGACCACGTCCAGACGCAGGACGAGGCGCTGCTCGACCTCTACCGCAAGATCCGCCCGGGCGAGCCGCCCACGGTCGAGGCCGGTCGCGCGCTCATCGAGAACTTCTACTTCAACCCGAAGCGCTACGACCTCGCCAAGGTCGGCCGCTACAAGCTGAACAAGAAGCTCGGCGAGGACGTCCCGCTGGCCGACTCGGTGCTCTCGCGTGACGACATCGTCGCGACGATCAAGTACCTCGCGTCGCTGCACATCGACCTGCCGACCCTGCCCGGCCGCCGTGGCGGCGAGGCGATCGAGCTGCGCGTCGAGACCGACGACATCGACCACTTCGGCAACCGTCGCATCCGCGCGGTCGGCGAGCTCATCCAGAACCAGGTCCGCACGGGCCTGTCGCGGATGGAGCGCGTCGTGCGCGAGCGCATGACGACGCAGGACGTCGAGGCGATCACGCCGCAGACCCTGATCAACATCCGCCCCGTGGTGGCGTCGATCAAGGAGTTCTTCGGCACGTCGCAGCTGTCGCAGTTCATGGACCAGAACAACCCGCTCGCCGGCCTGACGCACAAGCGTCGTCTGTCCGCGCTGGGCCCGGGTGGTCTGTCCCGTGACCGCGCCGGCATGGAGGTCCGTGACGTCCACCCGTCGCACTACGGCCGCATGTGCCCGATCGAGACCCCTGAGGGCCCGAACATCGGCCTCATCGGCTCGCTCGCGACGTACGGACGCATCAACCCGTTCGGCTTCGTCGAGACCCCGTACCGCAAGGTCATCAAGGGCAAGGTCTCCGACGAGGTCCACTACCTGACCGCCGACGACGAGGACCGCCACGTCATCGCCCAGGCCAACGCCCCCCTCAAGGCGAACGGTGCCTTCGAGGAGGACCGCGTCCTGGTCCGCGTCAAGGGCGGCGAGATCGAGTACGTCGCCGGCGAGGCCGTCGACTACATGGACGTCTCCCCGCGCCAGATGGTGTCGGTGGCCACGGCCCTGATCCCGTTCCTCGAGCACGACGACGCCAACCGTGCCCTCATGGGCGCCAACATGCAGCGCCAGGCCGTGCCGCTGGTCCGTTCCGAGGCCCCGCTCGTGGGCACCGGCATGGAGCGGCGTGCGGCCATCGACGCGGGCGACGTCATCGTCGCGACGAAGCCGGGTGTGGTCACCGAGGTGTCCGCCGACCTGATCGTCATCGCGAACGACGACGGCACCTCCTCGACGCACCGCGTCGCCAAGTTCCGCCGCTCCAACCAGGGCACCAGCTACAACCAGCGCGTGCTGGTCGACACCGGCGCGCGCGTCGAGGTCAACTCGGTGCTCGCGGACGGCCCCGCCACGGACGAGGGTGAGCTCGCGCTCGGCCGCAACCTGCTGGTGGCGTTCATGTCCTGGGAGGGTCACAACTACGAGGACGCGATCATCCTGTCGCAGCGCCTCGTGCAGGACGACGTCCTGTCCTCGATCCACATCGAGGAGCACGAGGTCGACGCGCGCGACACCAAGCTCGGCCCGGAGGAGATCACGCGGGACATCCCCAACGTCTCCGAGGAGGTCCTCGCGGACCTCGACGAGCGCGGGATCATCCGCATCGGTGCCGAGGTCGCGGCCGGCGACATCCTCGTCGGCAAGGTCACGCCCAAGGGCGAGACCGAGCTGACCCCTGAGGAGCGCCTGCTCCGCGCCATCTTCGGCGAGAAGGCGCGCGAGGTCCGCGACACGTCGCTCAAGGTGCCCCACGGCGAGTCCGGCACGGTCATCGAGGTCCGCACGTTCAGCCGTGAGGACGGCGACGAGCTGCCCGCCGGTGTCAACGAGCTGGTCCGCGTGTACATCGCGCAGCGCCGCAAGATCACGGACGGCGACAAGCTGGCCGGCCGGCACGGCAACAAGGGCGTCATCTCCAAGATCCTGCCCGTCGAGGACATGCCGTTCCTCGCGGACGGGACCGCGGTCGACGTCGTCCTGAACCCGCTCGGCGTGCCCGGCCGCATGAACGTCGGCCAGGTGCTCGAGACGCACCTCGGTTGGGTCGCCAAGCAGGGCTGGGACATCGAGATCGCCGACGGCGACGACCTGTCCTGGCGTGACGGCGTGCCCGCGATCGCGGCGAAGTCGCCGGCCGGCAACCCGGTCGCGACCCCGGTGTTCGACGGTGTGCCCGAGGCGACCCTGACGGGTCTGCTGTCCTCGACCCTGCCCAACCGCGACGGTGTCCGCACCGTCGGTGGCGACGGCAAGGCGCGCCTCTTCGACGGCCGCTCCGGCGAGCCGTTCCCGGAGCCGGTGGCCGTGGGCTACATGTACATCCTCAAGCTGCACCACCTTGTCGACGACAAGATCCACGCTCGCTCCACGGGCCCGTACTCGATGATCACGCAGCAGCCGCTGGGTGGTAAGGCGCAGTTCGGTGGCCAGCGGTTCGGCGAGATGGAGGTGTGGGCCCTGGAGGCGTACGGCGCTGCCTACACGCTGCAGGAGCTCCTCACCATCAAGTCGGACGACGTCCCCGGACGCGTCAAGGTGTACGAGGCGATCGTCAAGGGGGAGAACATCCCCGACTCGGGCATCCCGGAGTCCTTCAAGGTGCTCCTCAAGGAGATGCAGTCGCTCTGCCTGAACGTGGAGGTGCTCTCCTCGGACGGCGTCTCCATCGACATGAAGGAGAACGACGACGAGGTCTACCGCGCAGCGGAGGAGCTCGGCATCGACCTGTCGCGGCGCCCGAACGCCAGCAGCATCGAAGAGATCTGACGTCGAGCCCTGCCGCCCTTCCGGAAGGGCGGGCGGCAGGTGCCCGCACCCTTAGCAACATTTCCGTTCAGCCGGCTCGAACAGCCGGCAAGCGAAGGAAGTAGGACCCCCCTTGCTCGACGTCAACGTCTTCGACGAGCTGCGTATCGGCCTTGCCACTGCCGACGACATCCGTGCCTGGTCGCACGGCGAGGTCAAGAAGCCCGAGACCATCAACTACCGGACCCTGAAGCCGGAGAAGGATGGCCTGTTCTGCGAGAAGATCTTCGGTCCCACCCGGGACTGGGAGTGCTACTGCGGCAAGTACAAGCGCGTGCGCTTCAAGGGCATCATCTGCGAGCGCTGCGGCGTCGAGGTGACCCGCTCGAAGGTCCGCCGTGAGCGGATGGGCCACATCGAGCTCGCCGCGCCCGTCACGCACATCTGGTTCTTCAAGGGTGTGCCGTCGCGACTCGGCTACCTGCTCGACCTCGCCCCGAAGGACCTGGAGAAGGTCATCTACTTCGCGGCGTACATGATCACCTGGGTCGACGTCGACGGTCGGCACGAGGACCTCCCCAACCTCCAGAACGGGATCGACCTGGAGAAGAAGGAGATCTCGGACCGCCGCGACAACGAGATCAACACCCGCGCCACCAAGCTCGAGGCCGACCTGGCCGAGCTCGAGGCCGAGGGTGCCAAGGCCGACGCCCGCCGCAAGGTGCGCGACTCGGCCGAGCGCGAGATGGCCCAGCTGCGCAAGCGTGCCGACCTCGAGCTCGAGCGCCTGGACACCGTGTGGGACCGCTTCAAGAACCTCAAGGTCGCCGACCTCGAGGGCGACGAGATGCTGTACCGCCAGCTCCAGGACCGCTTCGGCAACTACTTCGAGGGCTCGATGGGCGCCGCGGCGATCCAGAAGCGCCTCGAGGCCTTCGACCTGGAGGCCGAGTCGGACTCGCTGCGCGAGATCATCAAGACGGGCAAGGGCCAGCGCAAGACGCGTGCCCTCAAGCGTCTGAAGGTCGTCAACGCGTTCCTCACGACGAGCAACTCGCCCACCGGCATGGTGCTCGACGCCGTCCCGGTCATCCCGCCGGACCTGCGTCCGATGGTCCAGCTCGACGGTGGCCGCTTCGCCACCTCGGACCTGAACGACCTGTACCGCCGCGTGATCAACCGGAACAACCGCCTCAAGCGGCTGCTCGACCTCGGCGCGCCCGAGATCATCGTCAACAACGAGAAGCGGATGCTCCAGGAGGCCGTCGACTCGCTGTTCGACAACGGCCGCCGTGGACGTCCGGTGACCGGTCCGGGCAACCGCCCGCTCAAGTCCATCTCGGACATGCTCAAGGGCAAGCAGGGTCGGTTCCGCCAGAACCTGCTCGGCAAGCGCGTCGACTACTCGGGCCGTTCGGTCATCGTCGTCGGCCCGCAGCTCAAGCTGCACCAGTGCGGCCTGCCCAAGCAGATGGCGCTCGAGCTGTTCAAGCCGTTCGTCATGAAGCGCCTCGTCGACCTGAACCACGCGCAGAACATCAAGTCTGCGAAGCGCATGGTCGAGCGCGCACGCCCCGTCGTCTGGGACGTGCTCGAAGAGGTCATCACGGAGCACCCGGTGCTGCTCAACCGCGCACCGACGCTGCACCGTCTGGGCATCCAGGCGTTCGAGCCCCAGCTGGTCGAGGGCAAGGCGATCCACCTGCACCCGCTCGTCTGCGCCGCGTTCAACGCGGACTTCGACGGTGACCAGATGGCCGTCCACCTGCCCCTGAGCGCCGAGGCGCAGGCCGAGGCCCGCATCCTCATGCTCTCGAGCAACAACATCCTCAAGCCGTCGGACGGTCGTCCGGTGACCATGCCCTCGCAGGACATGATCATCGGTCTGTACCACCTGACGAACGACAAGGACGAGGCGCTCGGCGCAGGCCGCTCGTTCAGCACGGTCTCCGAGGCGATCATGGCGTTCGACCAGGGCACCCTGGACCTGAACGCCGTCATCAAGATCCGCTTCGAGGACCTGGTCCTCACAGAGGAGCAGGCACCCGAGGGCTGGACCGAGGGCGACGCGCTCGTCTTCGAGACGACTCTGGGTCGCGCGCTGTTCAACGAGCTGCTGCCGATCGACTACCCGTACGAGAACGGCGTCGTCGACAAGAAGCGCCTCTCGGTCATCGTCAACGACCTGGCCGAGCGGTACCCCAAGGTCGAGGTCGCCGCGTCCCTGGACGCGCTCAAGGAGGCCGGCTTCCGCTGGGCCACCCGTTCGGGCGTCACGATCTCCATCTCCGACGTCGCGACCCCGTCGGCCAAGGCCGGCATCCTCGAGGAGCACGAGGGCCGCGCGGCGAAGGTGCAGGGCCAGTACGAGAAGGGCCTGATCACCGACGACGAGCGTCGCCAGGAGCTCATCGAGATCTGGACGCAGGCCACGGACAAGGTCGCCAAGGCGATGCAGGAGAACTTCCCGAAGCACAACACCGTCTACAAGATGGTCGGTTCGGGAGCCCGTGGTAACTGGATGCAGGTTCGCCAGATCGCCGGTATGCGTGGCCTCGTCGCCAACCCGAAGGGCGAGATCATCCCTCGCCCGATCAAGTCGAACTACCGCGAGGGGCTGTCGGTCCTCGAGTACTTCATCGCGACGCACGGTGCCCGCAAGGGTCTGGCGGACACCGCTCTGCGGACCGCCGACTCGGGCTACCTGACCCGTCGTCTGGTGGACGTCTCGCAGGACGTCATCGTCCGCGAGGACGACTGTGGCACCGAGCGTGGTCTGACCATGCCGATCGGTGTCCCGTCGGCCGGTGCGGGCAGCCCCCTGCGTCGTCACGACAAGGTGGAGACGAGCGTCTACTCGCGCACCCTGGCGAGCGACATCGAGGTGGACGGCGAGGTCATCGGTCACGCCGGTGACGACGTCGGCGACGTGCTGCTCGACCGTCTCCTCGAGGCGGGCGTCGACACGCTCAAGATCCGTTCGGTGCTCACCTGCGAGTCCCGCGTCGGCACCTGCGCGCGCTGCTACGGCCGTTCGCTGGCCACCGGCAAGCTCGTCGACATCGGCGAGGCCGTCGGCATCATCGCGGCCCAGTCGATCGGTGAGCCCGGCACGCAGCTGACCATGCGTACGTTCCACACCGGTGGCGTGGCCTCGGCCGACGACATCACGCAGGGTCTGCCCCGCGTCCAGGAGCTCTTCGAGGCCCGTACCCCCAAGGGTGAGGCGCCCATCGCGGAGTTCTCCGGTCGCATCGCGGTCGAGGACGGGGACCGTTCGCGTCGCCTCGTGCTCACGCCCGACGACGGCTCCGAGGAGATCGCCTACCCGATCACCAAGCGCACGCGCCTGCTGATCTCGGACGGCGACCACGTCTCCGTCGGTACCCAGCTGGTCCAGGGTGCGGTCGACCCGAAGAAGGTCCTGCGCATCCTCGGCCCGCGTGCCACGCAGAAGCACCTTGTCGACGAGGTCCAGGTCGTCTACTCCTCCCAGGGTGTGGACATCCACGACAAGCACATCGAGGTCATCGTGCGGCAGATGCTGCGTCGCGTGACGGTCCTCGACTCCGGCACCACCGACCTGCTGCCCGGCGAGCTCGCCGAGCGTGGGCGCTTCGAGGACGCGAACCGCGCTGCGGTGTCCGAGGGCGGCCAGCCGGCCTCCGGTCGTCCGGAGCTCATGGGCATCACGAAGGCGTCGCTCGCGACGGACTCGTGGCTGTCGGCGGCTTCCTTCCAGGAGACCACCCGCGTGCTCACCGAGGCTGCGATGTCGGGCCGTTCCGACCCGCTGCTCGGCCTCAAGGAGAACGTCATCCTCGGCAAGCTCATCCCGGCCGGAACGGGTCTGCCCCGCTACGGCAACATCGCGGTCGAGCCCACCGAGGAGGCCAAGGCCGAGCTGTACCCGACCTTCGGCTACGACGAGATCGACTTCCCCGCCCTGGGCCTCGGCTCCGGCGAGGCGATCCCCCTCGAGGACATCGACTTCGGCGACTACCGCTGATCGATCCGACCCACCCCGCAGGGGGCTCACCGCATCGCGGTGGGCCCCCTGCGGGCTTTCGGTAGGCCGGTGACGCGTCTGGCGTCCGCCCGGGCACGACGCTAGGTTCGTGCCCGGTCGGGACGAACGTGCGGGGGCACCGTGTGAGCAGCAATCCTTTGGTCGCGGGGCGTGTGGACACCTCGGCCGCGTTCGGTGGCGCAGGCCTGCTGGAGTCCGTCAGCGACCTCTGCTCGTCGCTGGAGTCCGGGTCGTGGGTCTCGGCGGGCCTCGCGGGCCTGGGAGTCGCTCTCGACACCGCTGCAGCGGTCGTGGACCCGCTGGGCTCGCTGATCGGCGCGGGCCTGGGCTGGCTGATGGAGCACCTCGAACCGCTCAAGGGATGGCTCAACGACCTGACCGGCGACGCCGGCGCCGTCCTCGGCTTCGCTGGGACGTGGCAGAACGTCGCCGACGCAATGGGTGCCGCCGGCGACGAGCTCACGCGCATCGTGCGTGCCGACCTGGAGGCGATGTCGGGGGAGTCGATCGCGGCGTACTCCGCGTACGCGGCCGGTCTGGCGGACCGGATCCGCACGACCGGCGGATCGGCGTCCGCGATCGGCGGGGCCCTGAAGACGTGCGCGATGGTCGTCCAGGTGGTGCACGACCTGGTGCGGGACACGCTGGCACAGCTCGTCGGCTCGATCATCTCGTGGGCCGCCGAAGCCGTGTTCACGCTCGGGCTGGCGACACCGGTGATCGTCGGGCAGGTGACGACGCGGGTCTCGTCGCTGGCCACGCGGGTCGGCCGGTCCGTCACCGACGTCATCGCCTCGGCGAAGTCCTTGAAGCGCCTGCTCGAGGCGTTGCAGGACGTGCTGCGCCGCATGGCCTCGGGCGTGCGCGCCAAGCTTCCGGGCGCCAAGGCAGCCGACGCCCCGGGCCTGCTCGACCGACTTTTCCACACTCCAGAGGCGGCGGACCTGAATCGGTTCCCCGTGCCCGAGCGCATCAATCGCTACTTCGAGAGAGTCGCACCGAAGGACGGCTTCTACGACGTCGGGCTCCACGGGAACCCGAACAGCGTGTTCCTGCGGGCTGCCGATGGCACCGACGTCGCCGTCGACCACCGCGTGCTCGCGGACCTCATCAGGCGCCAGCCGGACTACGACGGTGGCCCTGTTCGGCTCTTGAGCTGTCGAACAGGAGCACGCGACGACGGATTGGCACAGCGACTGGCCGACTCCCTCGGCGAGATCGTGGAAGCGCCATCCGACACGTTGTGGATCTGGCCGAACGGCAAGATAGGCATCGGGCCGTCCGACAGCGACCTGAGTGGCGTGTGGCGATCGTTCACTCCGGGGAAAGGTGCAAGATGACTCAGCTCGAGCGCATCGGGTTCTTCAGGGAACTGCGTCATGGCCGCGCGGACGGTCCCAGCATTCACGACGCCATTCGGGAGCCGATGCGACCGAGCGACCGCGAGGCCGTCGCGGCGTACCTCGAGGCGGGGGCCGTGCTGGTTGCCACCTCGGAGCGAGCCGACGACGTCCTGGATCCCACGAGGCAGGCGGTCAGTCCCATCAACCGCCTGACAGATGGCGTGTACGTCTGGAGCCAAGACCTCGCCTACTACGTGCGGACCTATGGTGCCGCTGTCCCCGATGACCTTGTCGCACGAGCGAACGCTGGTCCTCCTCCGACGTTCACGGAGTCAGAGGTGATGGAGCTCGCCGAGGCGTTCTCGCCCCCACCACCTGACTAGTGACTAGTGAACCGGTCGTCCGAATGCCGATCATGTTGAGCCTGTGGGGGATGACGGTCATGGCGGGCATGGCCTACGGCAAGAAGGTCAGCGAGGACACGCAGAACGTGCGGTACTCGTTCGGTGCGACGCCGGGCGAGGTCGAGGGCGTGCTCGTGATCCCTGTGGAGGACGTCGACTCCTGGCACGTCGAGCGGTCGAGCGAGCGACCGACCAGCGCCCGCTGGATCTTCGCCAAGATCATTCGCGTCTGGAGCGTCTCAGGGTCGTGGCCGGACGACGCGAGGTACTCCTCCGGACGGCCTTCCTCGCGTCCGCGCATCGACTCTCCGACGGCCGGGCTGATCCGGCGCGGCTACGGGCAGGATCGCGCGACGGTGTGCTGGCGATTCCCGTCGATGATCCGGAACGGTGGTACATGGAGAGACGCGCGGTCCGGCCCTGGGCGCCGGGCGGGTCGCTGGCGGTTGAGGCAGGACAGCCGAGATCCTCGTGACCAGCGTCGGGGCCCGCGCTCTCTACCGTCGTCGCGAGACGGGCCCATGGCCGGACCGCGCAGCGCACCAGTCAGAAGACTGAGCACGACGTCACTCGTGACGAGGGTACGGTCGAGGTGTGTGGTAGGTCGCTTTGACGCCCCCTCGGACGCCAGGTAACGTAGGACACCGTGCCCGCGCCGTCGGGCTCTCGCGCATGCACCCGAAGGATCCCTCTTGCGAGCGGGTCCGTCACCGGGAGCATCGGGTGGTTTCCCTCCACCGCGTCGTCACCCCGCCAGGAGCGTTCCTGCGGGATGCGGTGCGGAAGGCCGGGGCGACACGCCCGAGCGCGGGGGTCGGTGTGGGACTCCAGACCTGAGGTAGTCGCGCGACGGGCGACGATCCCCGACCATGCCGGCCGTCCTGGGTGACGGGTCCGGTCGACCAGAGATCATCCAACAGACGGAGACGTAGTGCCTACGATCCAGCAGCTGGTCCGCAAGGGCCGGCAGGCGAAGTCGAACAAGTCGAAGACGCCTGCCCTCAAGGGCTCCCCCCAGCGACGCGGTGTGTGCACCCGCGTCTACACCACGACCCCGAAGAAGCCGAACTCCGCCCTCCGCAAGGTCGCGCGCGTTCGTCTCTCGAGCCAGGTCGAGGTCACCGCGTACATCCCCGGTGTCGGTCACAACCTGCAGGAGCACTCGATCGTGCTCGTCCGCGGTGGCCGCGTGAAGGACCTCCCGGGTGTTCGTTACAAGATCGTCCGTGGCGCACTCGACACGCAGGGCGTCAAGAACCGTAAGCAGGCGCGCAGCCGCTACGGCGCGAAGAAGGTGGGCTGATGCCTCGCAAGGGTCCGGCCCCGAAGCGGCCGCTCGTCATCGACCCCGTCTACGGGTCCCCGGTCGTCACGCAGCTGATCAACAAGGTCCTGCTCGACGGCAAGAAGTCCGTCGCGGAGCACATCGTCTACGGCGCCCTCGAGGGTGTCCGTGAGAAGACGCAGGGCGACCCGGTCGTCGTGCTCAAGCGCGCCCTGGACAACGTGCGCCCGTCGCTCGAGGTGCGTTCGCGCCGCGTCGGTGGCGCCACGTACCAGGTGCCCGTCGAGGTTCGTCCGGTCCGCCAGACCACCCTCGCGCTGCGCTGGCTCACGGACTACTCGCGCGCTCGTCGCGAGAAGACGATGACCGAGCGCCTCATGAACGAGATCCTCGACGCGTCCAACGGCCTCGGTGCCGCGGTGAAGCGTCGTGAGGACATGCACAAGATGGCCGAGTCCAACAAGGCCTTCGCGCACTACCGCTGGTAATCCCAGCACCCTCGGGCGCTGCGCCGCCGGTCCGATCCTCGGGCCGGACCGGTGGCGCCACCCAAGCCAACCTGTAAGGGGCAACTCACGTGGCACTGGATGTGCTGACGGACCTCACGAAGGTCCGCAACATCGGCATCATGGCTCACATCGATGCCGGCAAGACGACGACCACCGAGCGGATCCTGTTCTACACCGGGGTCAACTACAAGATCGGTGAGACGCACGACGGTGCGTCGACGATGGACTGGATGGAGCAGGAGCAGGAGCGCGGCATCACGATCACGTCCGCCGCGACGACCTGCTACTGGCACGACAACCAGATCAACATCATCGACACCCCCGGTCACGTCGACTTCACGGTCGAGGTCGAGCGCTCGCTGCGCGTCCTCGACGGTGCCGTCGCCGTGTTCGACGGCAAGGAGGGCGTCGAGCCCCAGTCCGAGACCGTCTGGCGTCAGGCCGACAAGTACGACGTCCCCCGCATCTGCTTCGTCAACAAGATGGACAAGCTGGGCGCGGACTTCTACTTCACGGTGAAGACGATCGTCGACCGACTCAAGGCCAAGCCGCTGGTCATCCAGCTGCCCATCGGCTCCGAGAACGACTTCATCGGCGTCGTCGACCTGGTCACCATGCGTGCCCTCGTCTGGCGCGGCGAGACCGCCCTCGGCGAGAAGTACGAGGTCGAGGACATCCCGGCCGACCTCGTCGAGAAGGCGGAGCAGTACCGCGCCGAGCTCCTCGAGGCCGTCGCCGAGACGGACGACGAGCTGCTCGAGAAGTTCCTCGGTGGCGAGGAGCTGACCGAGGCCGAGATCAAGGCGGGCATCCGCCAGCTCACGGTCAAGTCGCAGGCGTACCCGGTCCTGTGTGGTTCGGCGTTCAAGAACAAGGGCGTCCAGCCCATGCTCGACGCCGTCATCGACTACCTGCCGACGCCCCTGGACGTCCCGGCCGTCGAGGGCCACGACATGAAGGACCCCGAGCTCGTCGTCGAGCGTCACCCCGACTCGACGGAGCCGTTCTCGGCCCTCGCGTTCAAGGTCGCCTCGCACCCGTTCTTCGGCAAGCTCACCTACGTCCGGGTCTACTCCGGCAAGGTGGCGCAGGGCGCCCAGGTGCTCAACTCGACCAAGAACAAGAAGGAGCGCATCGGGAAGCTCTTCCAGATGCACTCCAACAAGGAGAACCCGGTCGAGGACGCCACGGCCGGCCACATCTACGCCTTCATCGGTCTGAAGGACGTCACCACAGGGGACACCCTCTGCGACCCGGCCGCCCCCGTGGTGCTCGAGTCGATGACGTTCCCGGAGCCGGTCATCGACGTCGCCATCGAGCCGAAGACGAAGGGTGACCAGGAGAAGCTCTCCGTGGCCATCCAGAAGCTGGCCGAGGAGGACCCGACCTTCCGCGTCAAGCACGACGAGGAGACCGGCCAGACCGTCATCGGCGGCATGGGTGAGCTCCACCTCGACATCCTCGTCGACCGCATGCGTCGCGAGTTCAAGGTCGAGGCCAACGTCGGCAAGCCGCAGGTGGCCTACCGCGAGACGATCCGTCGTTCGGTCGAGAAGATCGACTACACGCACAAGAAGCAGACCGGTGGGTCCGGCCAGTACGCGAAGGTGCAGATGACCTTCGAGCCGCTGGACACCGCGGACGGCGAGATCTACGAGTTCTCGAACAAGGTCACCGGTGGCCGCATCCCGCGCGAGTACATCCCGTCGGTCGACGCCGGGATCCAGAGCGCGATGCAGCTCGGCGTGCTGGCGGGCTTCCCGCTCGTGGGCGTCAAGGCGATCCTGCTCGATGGTGCCGCGCACGACGTCGACTCCTCGGAGATGGCGTTCAAGATCGCGGGTTCGATGATCCTCAAGGAAGCGGTCCGCAAGGCCGACCCGGTTCTGCTGGAGCCGGTCATGGCCGTCGAGGTCCGTACCCCTGAGGAGTACATGGGTGACGTCATCGGCGACATCAACTCTCGCCGCGGCATGATCCAGTCCATGGAGGACGCGACGGGCGTGAAGGTCGTCCGTGCACAGGTCCCCCTTTCCGAGATGTTCGGGTACGTCGGCGACCTGCGGTCCAAGACCCAGGGTCGTGCTGTGTACTCGATGCAGTTCGACAGCTACGCCGAGGTTCCTCGGAACGTTGCCGACGAGATCATCAAGAAGACCCGGGGCGAGTAGTCCCACAGGTCGAAACCTGTAGTTCCATCACACAAACCGACCCGTAGGACGCCGCGCCAAGCAGCTACCGTCCGGTAGCCGCACCGTCGGCCAATCTCTACCAAGTCCTGAGGAGGACACCCAGTGGGCAAGGCGAAGTTCGAGCGGACGAAGCCGCACGTCAACATCGGCACCATCGGCCACGTCGACCACGGCAAGACGACGCTGACCGCTGCCATCTCGAAGGTGCTGCACGACAAGTACCCCGACCTGAACCCCTTCACGCCTTTCGACGAGATCGACAAGGCCCCTGAGGAGAAGCAGCGCGGCATCACCATCAACATCGCGCACGTCGAGTACCAGACGGAGAAGCGTCACTACGCTCACGTCGACGCACCCGGCCACGCGGACTACATCAAGAACATGATCACGGGTGCGGCGCAGATGGACGGCGCCATCCTCGTCGTCGCCGCCACCGACGGCCCGATGGCCCAGACGCGTGAGCACGTCCTGCTCGCCCGTCAGGTCGGCGTGCCGTACCTGCTCGTCGCGCTGAACAAGACCGACATGGTCGACGATGAGGAGATCCTGGAGCTCGTCGAGGTCGAGGTGCGCGAGCTTCTCTCGGCCCAGGGCTTCGACGGCGACGACGTCCCCGTCGTGCGCGTCTCCGGCCTGAAGGCACTCGAGGGTGACCCGGTCTGGGTCAAGTCCGTGCAGGACCTGCTGGACGCTGTCGACGAGAACGTCCCGGACCCCGTCCGTGACATCGACAAGCCCTTCCTCATGCCGATCGAGGACGTCTTCACGATCACCGGTCGTGGCACCGTCGTCACCGGTCGCGTGGAGCGCGGCAAGCTCAAGGTGAACGAGGAGGTGGAGATCGTCGGCATCAAGGAGAAGGCGATCAAGACCACGGTCACCGGCGTCGAGATGTTCCGCAAGCTGCTCGACTACGCCGAGGCCGGCGAGAACGTCGGTCTGCTCCTGCGTGGCACGAAGCGCGAGGAGGTCGAGCGCGGCCAGGTCGTCGTCAAGCCCGGCTCGATCACGCCGCACACCGAGTTCGAGGGTCAGGTCTACATCCTGGCCAAGGACGAGGGTGGCCGTCACAACCCGTTCTACGGGAACTACCGCCCCCAGTTCTACTTCCGCACCACCGACGTCACCGGCGTCATCACGCTGCCTGAGGGCACCGAGATGGTCATGCCCGGCGACAACACCGAGATCCACGTGAACCTCATCCAGCCCATCGCGATGGAAGAGGGCCTCGGCTTCGCCATCCGCGAGGGTGGCCGCACGGTCGGCTCGGGCAAGGTCATCAAGATCATCAAGTGATGCTCGCCCTCCCGGGGCAGCTGATCTGACAGAAGGGCCCGGTCGCCACGGCGACCGGGCCCTTCTGCATGCGGATTCGCGCACGCAAGCCCCGCTGCGCGCCCCGCTGCGCGCCCCGCTGCGCTGCGCTCGCACCCGAGCGCCGACGGGGTGCACTCAGCTCCCCCTGCTGCGCGGCCCGCCCCGCTGTGCTCGCACCCGAGCGCCGACGGACCGTCCGTGCGCCCCCGGACCATGGGTGCGTGCTCTCCGCATGCGCGGAAACGGTCCGCCGACGGATCCCGAGCGCGAGGGATGAGGCGACCCCAGCCACCCAGCCGCCGAGCGTCTCGGTTCTCGCCATGTCTCGAGGGCTCTGGCGATCCAGGCTGGGGCGCATGAGCATCGCCGAGATCGGGCTCGTTGCGCGGGCGTCGGGTCTCGTCTCGGCCGGCGACCTGCGTCGGCTCGGTCATGACTCGCGCCGACTCGAACGGTTGGCAGCGGCTGGGGTCTTGGTGCGCGTCCGACGCGGGACGTACGTCGAGGCCGAGGTGTGGGCTGGGGCAGGCCCAGGCGGGCGTCATCGCCTGCGGGTTCTCGCCGCTGCCGGAGACCTCCCGGGCGCCGTCTTCTCCCATCAGAGCGCCGCCGCCGTCTGGGGCCTGCCGATCATCGGCGTCTGGCCCGCGGTGGTCCACGTGTCCGGAGCCTGGAACGGAGGCGGTCGCTCGTCCGGGCAGCTCCGATGGCACGGCTCGGAGCTGCCTCCCTCGCCGGAGGCCCACGACGGTGTGGTCGTGACCTCTGCCGCACGAACGGTTGTCGACCTCGCGCGGACCTGCTCCTTCGCGGCAGGTGTGACCGCCGCCGATCACGCGTTGCGGACGGGGCTCGTCACTCGAGCGGTGCTGAGCGACGAGGTCTCACGGCTCGGGTCCGCACGCGGGGTCCGCCGGGCGAAAGCGGTCGTCGGTTTCGCCGACGAGCGTGCCGAGTCGGTGGGGGAGTCCTTGAGTCGGGCGCGCATCCACGAGCTCGGGCTGGAGCCGCCCCAGCTCCAGGTAGAGGTCGTGGACGGCGCCGGCCGCGTCGGACGCGTGGACTTCTGGTGGGAGAGCGTGGGGCTCGTCGGCGAGTTCGACGGACGCCAGAAGTATCGGGTCGCAGGGATCGACGACCAGCGGGCTGTCGAGGAACGACTGTGGGCGGAGAAGCTCCGGGAGGACCGGATCCGAGCAACCGGCCGGAGGATGACGCGCTGGACGTGGACCACCGCGTTGGACGCCCGCCGGCTGGACTCGCAGCTCGCGGCGGCAGGAGTGCGACGCATCCGTCGCTGACGCGCCGCACCCTGGGCGGCAGACCCGTCGCTGACGCGCCGCACCCTGGGCGGCAGACCCGTCGCTGACGCGCCGCACCCTGGGCGGCAGACCCGTCGCTGACACGCCGCACTGTCGGCGGCAGGCGTGCGACGCATCCGTCGCTGACACGCCGCACCGTATGACCGCAGCGTGCTGCCGCCCGTACGCGACGCCTCCGTCGCGGACCCGCGCACCGGGTAGCCGCCCGGAGCGCCCGAGCGGCTGCCCCCACGTCGCGATCTGCTCCATGCGAGCCTCGATCCGTCGACGGACCGTCCAAGCACCGTCGGAGGGTGCGCCGCGGCCCTCCGTGGGCGACTCGACGGTCCGTCGGCGCGTTGCGGACCGACCGGATCGGCGGTCCGGGTCGGGTCCGGTGCAGCGCAGGTGCCCCGTGGGGTTGCCGAGATCACGTGGGAGAACTGGCCAGGTGTGACGCAGGCGATTGGAGTTCCTGCGTCCGGTCTGGCACACTGTTCAGGTTGCCTAGTCGAGGGCGGCGCGTTTGCGCGCGCGGCACACGACGGGGCTCACACACGTGGACGGCGTCTGGACCCCGGGTTCACCCGGAGGTTGGCGCCCGACAACAACCACCGATCTCGTGCCGACAACGGTACGCAGCGCAACGGTGTGTCGCGCCAAGCGACACGCCCGAGTGCGGGGGTCGGACGGAGCCGGTTTCAACAGAGAGAAGTAGACGCGCCATGGCGGGACAGAAGATCCGCATCAGGCTCAAGTCCTACGACCACGAAGTCATCGACAGCTCGGCGCGCAAGATCGTCGACACGGTGACTCGCGCTGGTGCGTCGGTCGTGGGTCCGGTGCCGCTGCCGACGGAGAAGAACGTCTTCTGCGTCATCCGTTCGCCCCACAAGTACAAGGACAGCCGCGAGCACTTCGAGATGCGCACGCACAAGCGTCTCATCGACATCATCGATCCCACGCCGAAGGCCGTCGACTCGCTCATGCGTCTCGACCTGCCCGCGGACGTGAACATCGAGATCAAGCTCTGACGCTGGGAAGGAACTGATTTCTATGGTTACCCAGCAGAACGAGCGCGCAGTCACGGCCCTCATCGGCACGAAGCTCGGCATGACCCAGGTGTGGGACGACAACGGTCGTCTCGTCCCGGTCACCGTCGTCGCTGTCGGGACGAACGTCGTGACCCAGGTGCGCTCCGCTGACGCTGACGGCTATGCCGCGGTCCAGCTGGCCCACGGCCAGATCGACCCGCGCAAGGTCACCAAGCCGCTGAAGGGCCACTTCGAGAAGGCCGGCGTCACGCCGCGCCGGCACGTGGCCGAGATCCGTACGCCGAACGCCTCCGAGTTCACGCTCGGCCAGGAGCTCACCGCAGACCTCTTTGAGGCCGGCGCGCTCGTGGACGTCATCGGCACCACCAAGGGCAAGGGCACCGCCGGTGTCATGAAGCGTCACGGCTTCCACGGCGTCGGCGCCTCGCACGGTGCGCACCGCAACCACCGCAAGCCCGGCTCGATCGGTGGCGCTTCGACGCCGTCGCGCGTGTTCAAGGGCATCAAGATGGCCGGTCGCATGGGCGTGGACCGCCAGACCACCCAGAACCTGACCGTGCACGCGGTCGACGTCGAGCGGGGCTTCCTGCTTGTCAAGGGTGCCGTTCCCGGCCCCAAGGGCGGCGTCGTGGTCGTGCGTTCCGCCGTGAAGGGGGCGTGACCATGTCTGACACGCTGACCGTCGACGTCGTCGACTTCGAGGGCAACAAGGCCGGCTCGACCGACCTGCCCGCCGAGGTCTTCGACGTGCAGACCAACATCCCGCTGATCCACCAGGTCGTCGTCGCGCAGCGCGCAGCGGCTCGCCAGGGCACCCACGACACGAAGAGCCGTGGCGAGGTCCGTGGTGGTGGGCGCAAGCCGTACAAGCAGAAGGGCACCGGCCGCGCCCGTCAGGGGTCGACGCGTGCTCCGCAGTTCGCCGGTGGTGGCGTCGTCCACGGCCCCACCCCGCGTGACTACACGCAGCGCACCCCCAAGAAGATGAAGGCCGCGGCGCTCCGTGGTGCTCTCTCGGATCGCGCTCGTGCCGGCCGCGTGCACGTTGTCACGGGCTTCGCCCCGGGCACCGCGCCGTCGACCAAGTCCGCGCTCGCGGTGCTCGACAACCTGTCCGGACGCAAGAACGTCCTGGTCGTCGTCGAGCGTCAGGACGAGATCACGTGGAAGTCGCTGCGGAACGTCGAGCGGGTGCACCTGCTGGTCGCTGACCAGCTCAACACCTACGACGTCCTGATCTCGGACGACGTCGTGTTCACGCAGGGCGCGCTCGACGCGTTCCTCGCGGGGCCTGTCAAGGGCGCTGCCGACGCGAAGGGCGACTCCAAGTGACCGACATCGGCAAGAACCCGCGCGACATCCTGCTCGCGCCGGTCGTCTCCGAGAAGAGCTATGGCCTGCTCGACGAGGGGAAGTACACCTTCCTCGTCGACCCGCGGGCGAACAAGACCGAGATCAAGATTGCCGTCGAGCAGGTCTTCGGCGTCAAGGTCGACTCGGTCAACACCGCGAACCGGCAGGGCAAGTCCCGTCGGACCCGTTTCGGCACCGGCCGCCGCAAGGACACGAAGCGTGCGATCGTCACCCTCCGCGAGGGAACGATCGACATCTTCGGTGGTCCGGTCGGCTGATAAGGACTGAGAACTCATGGGAATCCGTAAGTACAAGCCGACAACGCCGGGCCGTCGTGGCTCGAGCGTGGCCGACTTCGTCGAGATCACACGATCCACGCCGGAGAAGTCGCTCGTCCGTCCCCTCCACAAGACGGGCGGCCGCAACTCCACGGGTCGCATCACCACGCGCCACCAGGGTGGCGGTCACAAGCGTGCATACCGCGTCATCGACTTCCGTCGCCATGACAAGGACGGCGTGCCGGCCAAGGTCGCTCACATCGAGTACGACCCCAACCGCACCGCCCGCATCGCGCTCCTGCACTACGCGGACGGCGAGAAGCGCTACATCATCGCGCCGAACAAGCTGCAGCAGGGCGACCGCATCGAGAACGGCCCCGGCGCCGACATCAAGCCCGGCAACAACCTGCCGCTGCGCAACATCCCGACCGGTACGGTCATCCACGCGATCGAGCTTCGGCCCGGTGGCGGCGCGAAGATCGCCCGTTCGGCTGGTGCCTCCGTGCAGCTCGTCGCCAAGGACGGCCCCTACGCCCAGCTGCGTATGCCGTCCGGTGAGATCCGGAACGTCGACCTGCGCTGCCGCGCGACGGTCGGCGAGGTGGGCAACGCCGAGCAGTCGAACATCAACTGGGGCAAGGCCGGCCGCATGCGCTGGAAGGGCAAGCGCCCGACCGTCCGTGGTGTCGCCATGAACCCGATCGACCACCCGCACGGTGGTGGCGAGGGCAAGACGTCCGGTGGACGTCACCCCGTCAGCCCGTGGGGCCAGGCCGAGGGTCGCACCCGTCGTCCGAACAAGCCGAGCGACAAGCTCATCGTGCGCCGTCGGCGTACCGGCAAGAACAAGCGCTGATAGGAGCCTGAGATGCCACGTAGCCTGAAGAAGGGTCCGTTCGTCGACGGTCACCTGCAGAAGAAGGTCGACGTCCAGAACACCGCCGGCACGAAGAACGTCATCAAGACGTGGTCGCGCCGTTCGGTCATCACGCCGGACTTCCTCGGCCACACGTTTGCTGTGCACGACGGACGCAAGCACACCCCGGTGTTCGTGACGGAGGCGATGGTCGGGCACAAGCTCGGCGAGTTCTCCCCGACGCGCACGTTCCGCGGCCACGAGAAGGACGACCGGAAGGGTCGTCGCCGCTGACCCCCGGGTCAGCCAGGCGACGCCCTCACCGGCAGAGACAAGAAGGCAGGACAGCAATGGAAGCCAAGGCGAAGGCGCGGTTCGTCCGCGTCACGCCCCAGAAGGCCCGGCGCGTCGTGGACCTCATCCGTGGCAAGCAGGCCGGCGAGGCCGTGGCGGTGCTGAAGTTCGCACCGCAGGCCGCTGGGGAGACCGTCCTCAAGGTTGTCGAGAGCGCGATCGCGAACGCTCGTGAGGCTGCCAAGCGCAGCAACGAGCGTCTCGACGAGAACGACCTCTACATCTCCGAGGTGTTCGTCGACGAAGGTCCGACGCTCAAGCGGTTCCGTCCGCGTGCGCAGGGCCGAGCCAGTCAGATCCTCAAGCGGACGAGCCACATCACCGTGGTCGTCGCTGAGCGTGAGACATCGAAGGGAAGGGCCCGATAGTGGGACAGAAAGTCAACCCGCTCGGGTACCGCCTGGGCATCACGACCGACCACCGCTCGCGTTGGTTCGCCGACTCGACGAAGCCGGGTCAGCGCTACCGCGACTACGTGGGCGAGGACGTCAAGATCCGCAAGCTCATGAGCACGGGTCTGGAGCGCGCCGGTATCGCCAAGGTCGAGATCGAGCGCACGCGTGACCGCGTTCGTGTCGACATCCACACCGCCCGCCCGGGCATCGTCATCGGGCGTCGTGGTGCGGAGGCCGACCGCATCCGTGGCGAGCTCGAGAAGCTCACGGGCAAGCAGGTCCAGCTGAACATCCTCGAGGTCAAGAACGCCGAGATCGAGGCACAGCTGGTCGCCCAGGGCATCGCCGAGCAGCTGGCGAGCCGTGTCTCGTTCCGCCGCGCCATGCGCAAGGGCATCCAGTCGGCTCAGCGCGCCGGTGCCAAGGGCATCCGCGTGCAGGTCTCCGGCCGCCTCGGTGGCGCGGAGATGAGCCGCACGGAGTTCTACCGCGAGGGTCGTGTGCCGCTGCACACGCTGCGCGCGAACATCGACTACGGGTTCTTCGAGGCTCGCACCACCTTCGGCCGCATCGGCGTCAAGGTGTGGGTCTACAAGGGCGACATGACCGAGAAGGAGTTTGCTCGCGAGCAGGCGACCCAGGCCCCGCGCCCGGCTCGTGGCCCGCGGACGGACCGTCCCGGTGGTGGCGACCGCGGCCCCCGTGCCGGTGGCGCTCCTCGTCGTGACCGCGACGCCGCGCCCGAGGCCGAGGCTGCCGCCCCGGCCGAGGTGCCGGCTGCAACTGACAACGGATCGGAGGCCTGACCGCAATGCTCATCCCGCGCAGGCTGAAGCACCGCAAGCAGCACCACCCGGGGCGTTCCGGCGCCGCGACCGGTGGTACCGCGATCTCCTTCGGTGAGTTCGGCATCCAGGCTCTCGAGCCGGCCTACGTCACCAACCGGCAGATCGAGGCTGCACGTATCGCCATGACCCGCCACATCAAGCGTGGAGGGAAGGTCTGGATCAACATCTACCCGGACCGCCCCCTCACGAAGAAGCCCGCCGAGACCCGCATGGGTTCCGGCAAGGGCTCGCCCGAGTGGTGGATCGCCAACGTCAAGCCGGGCCGAGTTCTCTTCGAGCTCGCCGGCGTCCCGGAGCCCCTGGCGCGCGAGGCCATGCGTCGCGCCCAGCACAAGCTCCCGATGAAGACACGTTTCGTGGTTCGCGAGGGTGGTAACTGATGACTATCGGCACCAAGGAGCTGGCTCCCAGCGAGCTGGACACCTTCGACGACGACAAGCTGGTCGCCGAGCTGAAGAAGTCCAAGGAGGAGCTGTTCAACCTCCGCTTCCAGTCGGCAACCGGTCAGCTCGAGAGCCACGGGCGTCTGAAGGCCGTTCGTCGCGACATCGCGCGGATCTACACGATCCTGCGTGAGCGCGAGCTCGGCATCCGTACCGCCCCGAGCGCGAGCGAGTGAGACTGATGGCAGACGAGAAGAACGCAGAGAACACCGACGCTGTCACGGCGCTTGCAGTCAAGCGTGGCGACCGCAAGACGCGCCGCGGCTACGTGGTCAGCGACAAGATGGACAAGACCGTGGTGGTCGAGGTCGAGGACCGGGTCAAGCACCCGCTCTACGGCAAGGTCATCCGGCGCACGAGCAAGGTCAAGGCTCACGACGAGAACGGCACTGCCGGCGTCGGGGACCTCGTCCTCATCATGGAGACGCGGCCGCTGAGCGCTACCAAGCGCTTCCGCCTGGTCGAGGTCCTCGAGAAGGCTAAGTAACACAGCAGTTCCCCCAGTTGCCCACGGGCGCCGGGTGACGCAGCAGCGACACCCGGCGCAACGTGTGCATCACGGCAACTACCCGTTCGGCCAGGCTCGTTCCCCGTGGAGCGAGAACCCGCCAGACGACAGGAGAAGTAATGATTCAGCAGGAGTCGCGGCTTCGTGTCGCTGACAACACTGGTGCCAAGGAGATCCTGTGCATCCGTGTTCTCGGTGGTTCGGGCCGTCGTTACGCAGGCATCGGTGACGTCATCGTCGCCACCGTCAAGGACGCCATCCCCGGCGGCAACGTCAAGAAGGGCGACGTCGTCAAGGCTGTCATCGTGCGCACCCGCAAGGAGCGCCGCCGTCCGGACGGTTCGTACATCAAGTTCGACGAGAACGCCGCAGTGATCCTCAAGGCCGACGGCGAGCCCCGCGGCACGCGCATCTTCGGCCCGGTCGGGCGCGAGCTGCGCGACAAGAAGTTCATGAAGATCATCTCGCTGGCACCGGAGGTGCTCTGACCATGGCGAAGATCAAGAAGGGCGACCTCGTCGTCGTCATCTCCGGCCGCGACAAGGGACGCCAGGGCCGTGTGCTCGAGGTCCTCGTCGAGTCGCAGCGCCTCGTCGTGGAGGGTGTCCAGCGCGTCACCAAGCACGTCAAGGCCGGCCAGACGCAGCGCGGCACGCGCACGGGTGGCATCGAGACGATCGAGGCCCCCATCCACATCAGCAACGTGATGCTCGTGGACCCGGAGACCAAGAAGGGCACCCGGGTCGGCTACCGCACCGAGCAGGTCGAGCGCGACGGCCGTACCCGCACCGTTCGGGTCCGCGTCGCCAAGCGCTCCGGTAAGGACATCTGATGACCGAGACTCAGACAGCCGTCGAGCTGCCCCGTCTGAAGACCAAGTACAACGACGAGATCCGCAACGCGCTCTTCGAGCAGTTCGGTCACGAGAACATCAACCAGGTCGCGCGCCTGGTGAAGGTCGTCGTGAACATGGGTGTCGGCGAGGCCGCCAAGGACTCCAAGCTGATCGAGGGCGCGATCCGCGACCTCACGCAGATCACGGGCCAGAAGCCGCAGGTCACCAAGGCTCGCAAGTCCATCGCACAGTTCAAGCTGCGTGAGGGCATGCCGATCGGCGCGCACGTCACGCTGCGCGGCGACCGTGCCTGGGAGTTCCTGGACCGTCTGCTCTCGACCGCGCTCCCGCGCATCCGTGACTTCCGCGGCCTGTCGCCCAAGCAGTTCGACGGCCACGGCAACTACACCTTCGGCCTCGTGGAGCAGTCCGTGTTCCACGAGATCGACCAGGACAAGATCGACCGGGTCCGCGGGATGGACATCACGGTCGTCACGACCGCTGACACCGACGACGAGGGTCGCGCTTTCCTCAAGCTCCTCGGCTTCCCGTTCAAGGAGATCTGACCATGGCGAAGACTGCCCTCAAGAACAAGGCTGCTGCCAAGCCGAAGTTCGCGGTGCGTGGCTACACGCGCTGCCAGCGTTGCGGCCGGCCCCACTCGGTGTACCGCAAGTTCGGCCTGTGCCGGATCTGCGTGCGCGAGATGGCCCACCGCGGCGAGCTCCCCGGCGTCACCAAGAGCAGCTGGTAATTCCACGCAACACGAACGTCGGTAGGTCCAGCCCAGCAACGGGCGGGATACCCCGGCGAGGAAGGGCGGAAGCCCCATGACCATGACCGACCCCATCGCAGACCTGCTCACGCGGCTGCGTAACGCGAACTCGGCTCACCACGACACCGTGCTGATCCCGTTCTCGAAGCTGAAGTCGCACATCGCGGAGATCCTGCAGGCCGAGGGTTACATCTCGGGCTGGAAGGTCGAGGATGCCGTCGTCGGCAAGAACCTCATCATCGAGCTGAAGTACGGCCCGAACCGCGAGCGTGCGCTCGCCGGTGTCAAGCGCGTGTCCAAGCCGGGCCTGCGCGTGTACGCCAAGTCGACCAACCTGCCCAAGGTGCTCGGCGGCCTGGGCGTGGCGATCCTGTCCACGTCCTCCGGTCTCCTCACCGACAAGCAGGCCGCCAAGAAGGGCGTGGGTGGGGAAGTCCTCGCCTACGTCTGGTAAGTCCGAGACGGAAAGGAGCTAGCCATGTCCCGAATCGGCAGAGTCCCCGTCCCGGTCCCCACCGGCGTGGACGTCAACATCTCTGGTGCGGTCGTGACGGTCAAGGGCCCCAAGGGCACCCTGACGCACACGATCCCCGCACCCATCGAGGTTGCGCGCGACGAGGCAGGTGCCCTCGTGGTCACCCGCCCCGACGACGAGCGCGCCTCGCGTTCGCTGCACGGCCTCACGCGCACGCTGCTGTCGAACCTCGTCATCGGCGTGACCGACGGCTACGTCAAGAAGCTCGAGATCGTCGGCACCGGTTACCGCGTGACGGCCAAGGGTGACGACCTCGAGTTCGCGCTCGGGTTCAGCCACCCCGTCACGGTCAACCCGCCGGAGGGCATCACCTTCGTCGTCGAGGCTCCGACCCGCTTCTCGGTGCAGGGCATCGACAAGCAGCAGGTCGGCGAGGTCGCCGCGAACATCCGCAAGATCCGCAAGCCTGAGCCTTACAAGGGCAAGGGCGTGCGGTACGCGGGCGAGAACGTGCGTCGCAAGGTCGGAAAGGCCGGTAAGTAACCATGGCACTCAAGATCATCGGCAAGGGCAAGCGCATTGCCCGCCAGCGTCGTCACCTGCGCCTTCGCAAGAAGGTCTCGGGCTCGGCTGTCCGTCCCCGTCTCGTCGTGACCCGGTCCGCCCGGCACATCACGGCGCAGGTCGTGGACGACGGCATCGGCCAGACGCTCGTGTCCGCCTCGACCCTCGAGGCCGACCTGCGTGGCTCGAACGACGACAAGACTGCCAAGGCCCGCAAGGTCGGCGAGCTCATCGCCGAGCGTGCGAAGGCTGCCGGCCTTGACGCTGTGGTCTTCGAC
Source organism: Cellulomonas sp. URHD0024 (assembly GCF_000426185.1). Lineage (GTDB taxonomy): Bacteria > Actinomycetota > Actinomycetes > Actinomycetales > Cellulomonadaceae > Cellulomonas. The sequence continues at coordinate 16,269 of NZ_AUEW01000012.1, read as the reverse complement.
CGCGGCGGCAACAAGTACCACGGCCGCGTCGCAGCGGTTGCGGACGGCGCTCGCGAGGGCGGTCTGAAGCTGTGACGACGACGAACTCCGGAACTAAGAAGAGGACAATCTGATGGCTGCTCCTCAGCGCAGCAACACCGGCGCGCCTGCGGGCGGCGCCGGGGCCGGCGGCGGCGGTGACCGTCGTGACGGCGGTCGTGGCCGTGACGGTGGCGGCCGTGGTGGCCGCGACACCGCAGAGAAGAGCGCGTTCCTCGAGCGCGTCGTGACGATCAACCGCGTCGCCAAGGTCGTCAAGGGCGGCCGTCGCTTCAGCTTCACCGCGCTCGTCGTGGTCGGCGATGGCGACGGCACGGTCGGCGTCGGCTACGGGAAGGCCAAGGAGGTGCCCGCGGCGATCGCCAAGGGTGTCGAGGAGGCCAAGAAGAACTTCTTCAAGGTCCCCCGCATCCAGGGCACCATCCCGCACCCCATCCAGGGTGAGGCCGCTGCCGGTGTCGTCTTCCTGCGTCCGGCGTCCCCGGGTACCGGTGTGATCGCCGGTGGTCCGGTGCGCGCCGTGCTCGAGTGCGCCGGCATCCACGACGTCCTGAGCAAGTCGCTCGGTTCGTCGAACGCCATCAACATCGTGCACGCGACGGTCGCGGCCCTCAAGGGTCTCGAGCGTCCGGAGGCTGTGGCCGCGCGCCGTGGGCTCCCGGTCGAGCACGTCGTCCCGGCTGCCCTCCTGCGTGCCCAGGCTGCTGGCCTGGCTGCCGCAGCGGGTACGAAGGCAGGTGCCTGATGGCTCGACTCAAGGTGACCCAGACACGGTCGGGCATCGGCGGCAAGCAGAACCAGCGCGACACCCTGCGCACCCTCGGCCTCAAGCGGATCGGCGACGTCGTCGTCAAGGAGGACCGTCCTGAGATCCGCGGCATGGTCAAGACGGTGACGCACCTTGTCGCGGTCGAAGAGGTGGAGTGACCATGGCAGACGAGAACACGCCTGAGGAGGTGACGGCCCCTAAGAAGGCCGCCGCCAAGAAGGCCCCCGCGAAGAAGGCCGCCGACACGGAGTCCGCTCCGAAGGCGACCAAGGCCAAGGCCGCCAAGGCCGAGGCAGCAACCGAGGCTGCGCCGAAGGCGGACGCCAAGGCTGAGCCCAAGGCGAAGGCCCCGGCGAAGGCCAAGGCCGAGCCGAAGGCTGCTGCGCCGAAGAAGACCGTCTCCGCGGCTGCCGCCAAGGCTGCCGAGGAGGCTGCGAAGCCCGGCAACGGTGGCACGCTCAAGATGCACCACCTTCGTCCGGCTCCGGGCGCCAAGACCGCCAAGACCCGTGTGGGTCGTGGCGAGGCGTCCAAGGGAAAGACGGCCGGTCGTGGCACCAAGGGCACGAAGGCCCGCTACCAGGTGCCGACGCGCTTCGAGGGTGGGCAGATGCCCTTGCACATGCGCCTTCCGAAGCTGCGTGGCTTCAAGAACCCGTTCCGCGTCGAGTACCAGGTGGTCAACCTGGACAAGCTCTCGGCGCTGTACCCGAACGGTGGCGACGTGACGGTCGCCGATCTGGTGGCAAAGGGCGCGGTCCGCAAGGGCCAGCCCGTCAAGGTGCTCGGCACCGGTGAGCTCACGGTCAAGGTCTCTGTCGCGGTCGACGCCTACTCGGCGTCCGCGAAGGACGCGATCGTGGCCGCCGGTGGAAGCGTCGCGCAGGACTGATCGAAGTTCGGGACCGGTGGGGTCGTAGTTCCCCACCGGTCCCGTTCCGTTTGTTCGTCAGCATCAGTTAGGGTGCCCCGGTGCCTGCGACGCTTCGCAGGCGGCACGGCCGGAATGGACCGGTCGTACGAGATCCCGCCTCGGCGGCTCAGGAGGACACAGGTGCTCAGCGCATTCGTGCGGGCGTTCCGAACGCCCGACCTGCGGCGCAAGCTGCTCTTCACCATCGGCATCATGGTGATCTTCCGGGTGGGCTCGTTCCTGCCGACCCCCGGGGTTTCCTACCCGAACGTCCAGACGTGCATCGACGAGAGCAAGGGCAACAACGACCTTCTGGGTCTCGTGAACCTGTTCAGTGGCGGCGCGCTGCTCAAGCTCTCCGTCTTCTCGCTCGGGATCATGCCGTACATCACGGCGAGCATCATCGTGCAGCTGCTCCGGGTGGTCATTCCCCGTTTCGAGGAGCTGCACAAGGAGGGCCAGTCGGGCACCGCGAAGCTGACGCAGTACACGCGGTACCTGACCATCGGCCTGGCGATCCTGCAGTCGACGACGATCATCACGGTCGCGCGCAGCGGTCAGCTCTTCGGCACCTGCTCCGTGTCGGTCATCCCCAATGACTCCTGGTACGTCCTGCTGATCATGGTGATCACCATGACCGCCGGTACGGGCCTGATCATGTGGCTCGGCGAGCTCATCACCGAGCGTGGCGTCGGGAACGGCATGTCGCTCCTGATCTTCACGTCGATCGCGGCGAGCTTCCCGACGGCCCTGTGGTCGATCGCCGGCGGCGACAACGGTCCCGTCAAGTTCATCATCGTGCTGGCAGTGATCGTGCTGGTCGTCGGCATGGTCGTGTTCGTCGAGCAGTCGCAGCGTCGCATCCCGGTGCAGTACGCCAAGCGCATGGTCGGACGGCGCATGTACGGCGGCTCGAGCACCTACATCCCGATCAAGATCAACATGGCCGGCGTGATCCCGATCATCTTCGCGTCGTCGCTGCTGGCGGTCCCTGGGCTGCTCGCACAGTTCGGCGACCCGTCGGCTGCCTGGGTGCAGTGGATCTCGCGTCACCTCGCGCAGCAGAGCGCTCCGCTGCACCTGGCGCTCTACGTCTTCCTGATCATCTTCTTCTGCTACTTCTACACGGCGATCACGTTCAACCCGGACGAGGTCGCGGACAACATGAAGAAGTACGGCGGCTTCATCCCGGGTATCCGTGCGGGCCGACCGACGGCCGAGTACCTCGACTTCGTGATCTCGCGCATCACCGCGCCGGGCTCGATCTATCTCGCTGTCGTGGCGCTCATCCCGACCATCGTGTTCATCGCGCTCGGCGTGGGGACGAACATCCCGTTCGGCGGCTCGTCGATCCTCATCGTCGTCGGCGTCGGGCTCGAGACCGTCAAGCAGATCGAGTCGCAGCTTCAGCAGCGTCACTACGAGGGATTCCTGCGATGAGCAGACGTCTCGTCCTGCTCGGCGCCCCCGGCGCAGGCAAGGGCACCCAGGCGGTCCGCGTGGCCGAGGCGCTGGGGATCCCGGCGATCTCGACCGGCGACCTCTTCCGCGCCAACATCAAGGGCGGCACACCCCTGGGCCTCAAGGTCCAGGAGTACACGTCGCGCGGTGCTCTCGTGCCGGACTCGGTCACCAACGACATGGTGCGCGACCGCCTCGCGCAGCCGGACGCGGCGGACGGGTTCCTGCTGGACGGGTACCCGCGCAACGTCGCCCAGGTGAGCGAGCTCGACGCGATCCTCGCCGATGCCGGCGTGGCGCTGGACCTGGCCGTCGAGCTCGAGGCCGACCCGGAGGTCGTCGTGCCGCGCCTGCTCAAGCGCGCCGAGATCGAGGGCCGCGAGGATGACACCGAGGACGTCATCCGTCACCGCCTGGACGTGTACGCCCAGGAGACCGCACCTATTGCCGCCGTGTACGCCGGGCGCGGGCTGCTCACGCAGGTCGACGCGATCGGCGAGGTCGACGACGTGACCACGCGGCTCCTCGCCTCGATCGACACAGCGATCGGCTGACCGGGCGGTCACGCCATGTTCGGCCGGGAGCGTATCGAGTACAAGTCGCCCGAGCAGGTGCTGCTCATGCGTCGCGCCGGTCTCGTCGTTGCCGAGGCGCTCCGTGTCGTGCGAGAGGCTGCGGTACCGGGCGTGACGACGGCCGCGCTCGACTCGATGGCTGCCACGGTGATCGGCGACCACGGAGCGACGGCGTCCTTCCTCGGCTACCACGGCTATCCCGCGACGCTGTGCATCTCGGTCAACGACGAGGTCGTGCACGGCATCCCTGGCTCGCGTGTCCTCACTGACGGTGACCTGGTCAGCGTCGACTGCGGAGCGATCGTGGACGGCTGGCACGGCGACTCGGCCATCACGGTGGTGCTCGAGGGCGGCGACGAGCTCGACACGCAGCTGGCGGCGACGACCGAGCGCGCGCTCTGGGCCGGTATCGCGGCTCTGGCCTCGGGCGACCGGCTCGGCGTCGTGGGGGAGGCCGTCGAGGACCTCGTCGACGAGGCCCAGTCGGCCGGCCTCAACGGGGGAGCGCGCTACGGCATCGTGCAGGAGTACGTCGGGCACGGGATCGGCACGGCGATGCACCAGCCACCGGACGTCCTCAACTACCGAACGCGCGACCGGGGCCCGAAGCTGCGACCGGGCCTGTGCGTCGCCGTCGAGCCGATGCTGGTCCGCGGGTCGCGGTTCACTCGTGAGCTGGACGACGAGTGGACCGTGGTGACCGAGGACGGCTCGCGCGCCGCCCACTGGGAGCACTCGGTCGCGATCCTGGCGGACGGGATCTGGGTGCTGACGGCTGTCGACGGGGGTGCGGGGAGGCTCTCCGAGCTCGGCGTGACCGTTGCGCCGCTCGCCTGACCCTGGTCGTCGGCCGGCGACAGCGCGTGCGAATGTTCGGCGACCACCGCCGATGGAGTGAGGCGACCCGGCGGATCTGCTGAATCGGACATTCGGCGACGAATCACGCCCCACCGACCGGAATGTCGGATATGGTCCTGCCCGGCGGCGGACGATCCGCCATGGGCGCTCCGGGGCCCGCGCGGGTGACTGCGCGGTGGAGGGTGGGCGCTCACCTCAGGCAGGCTCGTGGTACCTGCGCGCCTGCACTCGATGCGATGGGTGACTCATGCAGCGCAGTGTTCGTCGTTCCCCGATCCCCTTCCTCCGCCGCGGTGGCTCCGTGGTTGCCGTGGCCTCGCTCCTTCTCGCGATCGGCGTGGGAGCTGCACAGGCGCACGACCAGCCCCAGCAGCAGTCGACGGCCGCTTATGTCTACCTCAAGAAGGATGCCGCCAAGCCGGCGTCCTGGGAGAACTCGACCCAGCAGTACCTGGTGGCGGTGTGGCCGACCGCCTCCTACCGCAACCTGACGCTCGACGCGGTGGCCTCTGCCCTTCCCGAGGGCGTGACGCTCTGCGGCGATGGCTGGGCGGTCCAGGAGGACCAGGCCGACGGCGCCACCACCGTGTTCACGAGCAAGGCGGCCCCGTCCTTCCCGACGGACTACGTGGGTTGGGGCCCGATCTTCGCGGCCGAGCACTGGGACCTCAGCTCGATGGTGAAGGTGCCGGCGTGCGCCACCGACGTCCCGACGCCGACGCCGACGCCGTCGACGCCGACCCCCTCCACACCCGCCTCGACTCCCTCGACGCACACCCCGCCTCCGTCGACGGTCCCCGTGCCCACACCGACGGACGAGGTGCTGCCCGCGCCGTCCCCGTCCGTGCCGCCGGGTGCCGAGGTCAACGCGGCGCCTACGCCGTCGCCCTCCGGGACGGTCGAGGCGCACGCGGCCCCGTCGCCGAGCTCCACCGACACGAGCGAGGTCCTGGCGGACGACGGCGAGCCCGGTGACGTGCTCGCGGCGACCGGTGCATCGCCACTGCCGGGCCTCCTCGCAGCGGTGGTCCTCGTTCTTGCGGGTGCCACCCTGGTCGTGCTGCGTCGCCGTCGCGCCTGAGGGCGACAGGTCGACGCACCGCGACTGACGGTTCGGCGTGAGCGCGAGGGCCACCTCTCCACCGAGAGGCGGCCCTCGTCGTCGACCGGGACCCGGGCCGCTCTCGTGGGTGCGGCGGCCGGTCGGGTGGTGGCCACGGCCGCCCATCCGATCCTCGATGGGCGACAGGTCCTGACGGAACGTCGACCGGTTTCGTCGCAGGCCGTCCATGCCGTAAGATAGTCCGTTGGGTGTGTGCGCCCGGTTCATCGGAACGCCTCGAGTGGTCACTGATCCGTCAGAGATCCACCCAGGGGCTCCTCGAAGGCTCGGCTCTCCGTCACGGACAGCCAGGTACGGGCACCCGCACTCTCCTCGCGAGCGACGACGGCCAGCTTCCCGCTGGGCGACGTGGCGGACGTGGGTCGAACAGTCTCGGACAAACAGTTAGCGGAGGATATGGCGAAGAAGGACGGTGTCATCGAGATCGAGGGCAGCGTCGTGGAGGCTCTGCCAAACGCGATGTTTCGCGTGGAGCTCACCAACGGCCACAAGGTGCTCGCCCACATCTCGGGCAAGATGCGTCAGCACTACATCAGGATCCTCCCAGAGGACCGTGTGGTGGTGGAGCTGAGCCCGTACGACCTGTCCCGTGGCCGGATCGTCTACCGCTACAAGTAACAGCCACTCGATCACGCCGTCAGCCTCCCCATGGGAGCGGACACGGCGGCGGAGGAAATCACGCGATGAAGGTCAAGCCCAGCGTCAAGAAGATCTGCGACAAGTGCAAGGTGATTCGCCGGCACGGTCGCGTCCAGGTGATCTGCGAGAACCTGCGCCACAAGCAGCGCCAGGGCTGACGCCCTGAAGCTCAGCAGGATCTAGCACCACCAGCACGTCAGCGCACCACCACTCCGGACGTCAGGTCCGGTGAACCCTCGGTCGGAGGCCGGGGCCCGCAGTACGCGGGGAGGTGGTGCGGAAGACCTCCGAAGCAGTTCAGGAGCCACCAGGCACATGGCACGACTTGTCGGAGTCGACCTCCCCCGCGAGAAGCGGCTCGAGATCGCACTCACCTACATCTACGGCGTCGGGCGCACGCGCGCGCAGGCGACCCTCGTCGCCACCGGGATCAGCCCGGACATCCGCGTGAAGGACCTCGGTGACACCGAGCTCGTCGCGCTCCGTGACTTCCTCGAGGGCAACTACAAGCTCGAGGGCGACCTCCGCCGTGAGGTCGCTGCCGACATCCGCCGCAAGGTCGAGATCGGCTGCTACGAGGGCCTGCGTCACCGCCGTGGCCTTCCTGTGCGCGGTCAGCGCACGAAGACCAACGCGCGTACCCGCAAGGGCCCGAAGCGCACCGTCGCCGGCAAGAAGAAGGCCGGGCGCAAGTAGCCCTCCGCCCCGGGCGCCTCGCGCCAGGGCAAGCCGCCAAGACCTCGAGAGAAGAAGAGAATGCCTCCCAAGACCCGTTCCGCCGTGCGCAAGCCGCGCCGCAAGGAGAAGAAGAACGTCTCCCACGGCCAGGCGCACATCAAGAGCACGTTCAACAACACGATCATCTCCATCACCGACCCGTCGGGCGCCGTCATCGCGTCCGCCTCGTCGGGCCAGGTGGGCTTCAAGGGCTCGCGCAAGTCGACGCCGTTCGCGGCGCAGCTTGCCGCCGAGGCTGCTGCGCGCCGCGCTCAGGAGCACGGGATGAAGAAGGTCGACGTCTTCGTCAAGGGCCCCGGCTCCGGCCGTGAGACCGCGATCCGCTCGCTCCAGGCGACCGGCCTCGAGGTCGGCTCGATCCAGGACGTCACGCCCCAGGCGCACAACGGCTGCCGTCCGCCCAAGCGCCGCCGCGTCTGACCCAGTTGTAGCCGGGTCGGTGTCTTCGGGCACCGGCCCGGCATCAGTCCGTCCGACCAGGTGGACCGAGACCAGGTCGGCTCGTAGTACTGCGCAGCGTCATATGGCGGACGCCCGCTGAGAGGAAACACACCGTGCTGATTGCACAGCGCCCCACCCTGACCGAAGAGGTCATCTCGGAGAACCGGTCGCGGTTCTCCATCGAGCCCCTGGAGCCGGGTTTCGGCTACACGCTCGGCAACTCGCTCCGCCGGACGCTGCTGTCCTCCATCCCGGGTGCCGCCGTCACGTCGATCCGTATCGACGGCGTGCTCCACGAGTTCTCGACGGTCCCCGGTGTCAAGGAAGACGTCACCGAGATCATCCTCAACATCAAGCAGCTGGTCGTCTCCTCGGAGAACGACGAGCCCGTCGTGATGTACCTGCGCAAGCAGGGTGCCGGTGAGGTCACCGCCGCGGACATCGTGCCGCCGGCCGGTGTCGAGGTCCACAACCCCGACCTGCACCTCGCGACGCTGAACGACAAGGGCAAGCTCGAGATCGAGCTGACTGTCGAGCGTGGCCGTGGCTACGTGTCGGCGAACCAGAACAAGTCGTTCGACGCCGAGATCGGCCGCATCCCGGTCGACTCGATCTACTCGCCCGTCCTCAAGGTGACCTACAAGGTCGAGGCGACGCGTGTCGAGCAGCGCACGGACTTCGACAAGCTGATCGTCGACGTCGAGACGAAGTCGGCCATCGGCCCCCGCGACGCGCTGGCCTCGGCCGGTAAGACGCTGGTGGAGCTGTTCGGTCTGGCCCGCGAGCTCAACGTCGAGGCCGAGGGCATCGAGATCGGCCCGTCGCCGACGGACGCCGCGCTCGCCGCCGACCTCGCCCTGCCGATCGAGGACCTGCAGCTCACGATCCGCTCCTACAACTGCCTCAAGCGTGAGGGCATCCACTCCGTGGGTGAGCTCGTTGCACGCTCCGAGGCCGACCTGCTGGACATCCGCAACTTCGGCGCGAAGTCCATCACCGAGGTCAAGGAGAAGCTCGCCGAGCTCGGCCTGACGCTCAAGGACAGCCCGCTCGACTTCGACCCGTCCGCCACCGCCTACTACGGCGACGACGAGGGCGACTTCGTCGAGGACGAGCAGTACTGACGCCGGGGAAACCACGGACCTGCCCGACTGGGTCCGTTGGTAGCCCATCACTGGAACTCAAGGAGTAATAACCATGCCTACGCCCACCAAGGGTCCCCGGCTCGGTGGCGGACCGGCGCACGAGCGGCTGATCCTCGCGAACCTCGCGACGCAGCTGTTCGAGCACAAGCGCATCACGACGACCGAGACGAAGGCCAAGCGCCTGCGTCCGCTCGCCGAGCGCCTCATCACGTTCGCCAAGCGTGGTGACCTGCACGCCCGCCGCCGCGTGATGACCGTCGTCAAGGACAAGTCCGTCGTGCACGTGCTGTTCACCGAGATCGCGCCGGCTGTCGCCGAGCGTCAGGGTGGCTACACGCGCATCACCAAGATCGGCCCCCGCAAGGGCGACAACGCCCCGATGGCCGTCATCGAGCTCGTGCTCGAGCCCCTCTCCCCGAAGCAGGCCGTCGTGAAGGAGGCCACCAAGGCCGCCGCGAAGGCTGCGCCGAAGGCGAAGAAGGCCGACGACGCCGACAAGGCCGAGGACGCTGTCGTGGACGCTCCGGTCGAGGATGCACCCGTCGAGGACGCTGCGGTCGAGGAGACCGACGCGCCCGAGGCCGACAAGGCCTGACGCAGCTCACGAGAGGGCCCGGAACCGCACAGGTTCCGGGCCCTCTCGCTGTCTGGCGGGTGTCTGCGTGCGTGCCTAGAGTCGCGATCATGAGCGTGCCCGTCGTGCTGGTGCACGGGCTGCGGACGTCGCGGACGATGTGGCGGGCGCAGCTCGAGTCGCTGGAGCGCGCCGGTCGGACGGCGGTCGCGGTGGATCTGCCGGGGCACGGTTCCCGGATCGGCGAACCGTTCACGCTGGACGCAGCCGTGGACACCGTGGCCGTTGCGGTCGACGAGGTCGGTGGCGGCGCGTTCGTCGGCGGACTGTCCCTCGGTGGCTACGTCGCCATCCGGCACGCTGCGAGACACCCCGAGCAGGTGAGGGGGCTGCTCGCTGCGTCGTGCTCGACGCGTCCGCACCGCATCCTGCTCTCGGGGTGGGCGTTCGGGGCGCGGTACATCGTCCGGCTGCCCGACGGGGGTGCGCGGCTGAACCAGTTCTTCGTCGATCTCGCGCTGCCGCCCACGGGAGCCGCAGATGCCGGCGCGGGCGGGTTCGCGCTGGAGGTCACCGACGACGTGCTGCGCGAGATGGCGGCGGCGACGCCGTTGGAGGACCTGGGCCGCGTCGAGGCACCGGTGTGGCTGGTGAACGGCCGCCTCGACCACTTCCGCGGTGAGGAACGCCGCTTCCTGGCTGCCTGCCGTGACGGGCGGCTCGTCGTCGTCCCGGGTGCCACGCACCTGGTGAACCTGGTCCAGCCTGCAAGGTTCACGCGCGTGCTGCTGGAGGCACTGGCCGAGGTCGAGGACCGCAACGGTCAGGAGGTGAGCCCGAGGCCGTTCATCGCGTCGGCGAACGCACCGGTGACCGAGATCTGAACGCTCCCGTCCTCCCCGATCTGCGAGACCTGCTGGAGGATCCCGGCCGGGTCGCGGTAGTAGACGAACGGGCTGACGGGTCCGGGCGCGTCCAAGCCCGCGAGGGCGACCCGCACCATGGACTGCATGGCGGTGACGACTGAGGCGTCCTCGACCACGTGCAGCACCAGGAGGTGCCGGTGCGGCACGGCGACCAGCACACCGTGTGCCGGCCGCTCGAGCTGCAGCAGCCGGGAGAGCAGCTCGTCGAGGAGGAGCAGCCTGCTCGCACCGAACAGGTCGTCGGACCAGAGCATGTGGACGACGCCTCCGCCCGGCGCGACGGACTGCTTGTGCGTCGGGACCGGGAGCCGTCGCAGGTTGGAGAGGGCGAGCGGCTCGACGGCTGCCCAGCCCCCGAAGGCCTCGAGGGAGCCGAGTGTCGAGACGCTCTCGGGATAGTCGATGCAGGCCCGCACGACGAGCCCGGGCGCCAGGTCAGGTCCGTCGCCAGGGACCTCCGAGCTCATGACGCGAGCGACGACGAGGTGGGCGACGTCGTCGATCGTCGTCGGCTCGGTGCGGTGCTGGGCCGTCACGATGATCCGGGCGTGCTCGCGCACGGCGTCGGTGCGCTGGCGCTTGGGTGTCGCGCCGAGCATCGCCGCAAGGTTGCCGAGCCCGTAGACGGCACCGGTGGCGTCGACCAGGTAGTCGTCGACGGCGCGTGGGTCGGGCGCACCGGCGCGGGCGAACTCCGCGACCGCGGTCGCGCGCAGCCACTCGGCGTCGTCGACCGACAGCATCGGCAGCGATGGGTCGGGGACGGGGGTCGGTCGCCGCGAGAAGAGGGCCATCCGGGGAGTGTAGGAGTCAGCGGCCGAGGGACCAGGCTCTGACGCCGCCGACGATGCCCGCCTGGTTCGGTACGACCACGACGTCGTCGCCGAGCCTCGCCAGCACCTGCGGCGTGACCTGCCGGGCGTTGCCACCGCCGAGGTAGAGGCGGTCCCACAAGAACACCGGACGCAGCCCCTCGACAACGCGACGCACGCGACGGGACCAGAGGCCGTCGCCGAGATGGGCGCGTTCGTTCTGCCCGATGTAGACGTCGTACGTGACGCCCCAACGGACTGGCGCGTGCGAGAGCTCGAGGTGCGGCGCGAGCTGACCGCCGTCGAAGAGCGCCGAACCCAGACCGGTCCCCAGGGTCAGGACGAGCTCGATGCCGGTGCCCGAGACGACGCCGGCACCGTGCACCTCGGCGTCGTTGAGGACCAGCGTCGGCAGCCCGAGCCTCGCCTCGACGCCGGCGCGGATGTCGCAGCCGGTCCAGGCAGCGAGCAGGTCGGGGTCCACGGCGCTGCGAGGTCCGCTGCGTGTGACGTAGTGCGGGGTCGCGACGACGACACCGTGCCGGATCATTCCCGGCATGCCGACCGTGACGCGGTCGGCCGCGGGGAGCTCGGAGGCGATGTCGGCGATCGTCGACACCAGCCGGTCGGGGGGCAGCGGATAAGGCGTCGCGACGCGGACCGCCGGGGCGTGCAGGGTGCCCGCGGAGTCGAGCACGGACGCCTTGATCCCGCCGCCGCCGCAGTCGACGGCGAGCGTGAACAGGTCTCCTTCGGTCGCGGACACGTGGCCACGCTATCGAGGGGACGCGGAGGACGCCGACCGCCTCGGCTCGCGAGCGCCGAGACCGACCTGGACGGCGTCGCGCGCATCCACATCGCTGTTCACGGTGTCCCGAGGGTGGCGCGGCGCGTCGAGGTGGGGCGCGCGACGACTAGCGTGTGGACCCGTGAACGTGAGCCCGGGCGACGACGACCGCACAGCTCCCGTCATGCGACTGCGGCTGGACCTGGCCTACGACGGCTCCGCGTTCGCGGGCTGGGCGGTGCAGCCGGGGCTGCGGACGGTCCAGGGCCTGCTCGAGGATGCGCTCGGCATGGTGCTGCGCACCGACGGACCACCGCGGGTGACCGTCGCCGGCCGGACGGACTCGGGTGTGCACGCGCGTGGACAGGTGGCACATGTCGACATCCCGGTCGATCTCCTGGAACGTTCGCGCGGGCGCGCGGAGCGGCCGATCGCCGAGGCGCTGCTCACCCGGCTGGACGGTGTCCTGCCGACAGATCTGGTCGTCCACGCCGTGACCCGTGCGCCGGAGGGATTCGACGCGCGGTTCTCAGCACTCCGGCGGCGCTACACCTACCGGATCTGCGACGACGCTGCTCGGCGGGACCCGCTGGCCCGCGCTCACGTGCTCTGGCACCGGCGGCCGCTGGACGTCGAGGCGATGGATCGCGCGGGCACACCGCTCCAAGGCCGCCACGACTTCGCGTCGTACTGCAAGCCGCGTCCCGGGGCCACCACGATCCGCACGCTGGAGGTCTTCCGCTGGTCGAGGCCGCTCGACGGGCCGGACGCGGGACTCGTCGTCGCGACCGTGCAGGCCGACGCCTTCTGCCACTCCATGGTGCGGACCCTGGTCGGCGCGAGCGTGGCCGTGGGCGAGGGGCGCCGCGGCCCGAGCTGGCCCGCCGAGCTGCTCGCCGCGAAGAGCCGGCTGGCTGGTGCGCACGTGGTGCCTGCGCACGGGTTGACCCTGGAAGAGGTGGGTTATCCGGCCGACGAGGAGCTCGGGGCGCGAGCCGCGCAGACGCGCGCTCGCAGGGAGGCGCACGACGTCGACCCCCGACCGGCGAACGCGGGCTGCTGCGGGTAGGACCCTCAGATCTCGTCGTCGTCGTCGTGGTAGCGGGACTCGTCGACGAACTCCTCGGCGATCAGGTGGACTGCGGCCTCCTCGGCGCTCGCTGCGCCGCCCGAGATGCCGGCGTCGATCGCGAACCCGTCCGTACCGCCGGCCGAGACGGCGCCGTCGTCCTCGACGAGCCGCCCCGCGCGGTACTGCTCCCGGTCGTCGAGCGGGATCTGGCGCGCCTCCCAGACCTCGGGCTCCTCCTGGCCGATGCGCTGGTCGATCGTCTCGCGGTGCGCCTCTTCCCACGGGGTCTCGCCGTAGTGGGTCGATCGCGGGCGTAGCGGCACCGAGTAGCCCTCGTCGAGGAGGTCGTCCACCCCCCGGTCCAGGAGGGTGTCCTCGCTGGAGAGCTGGTCGGTGTCGCCCTCGCTGTCGAGCTCGGGGTCGCTGCTGGTCCCGGAGGTGTCGTAGCTCATGCCACCGACCCTCGCACCCGCCGTGGCTGCGCGCCAGTATTGGAGTGCTGCTGACTCGTGCGCGCAGGGGACACTGGTCGTATGGGTCACCTCGACATCGGCGGTATCGGCTACGTGCTCTCCGACGGCCGTCCGCTCCTCGACGACGTCACCTTCCGGGTCGGTGACGGAGCGCGGGTGGCCCTCGTCGGACCCAACGGTGCGGGCAAGACCACGCTGCTGCGGATCGTCGCGGGCGACGAGCAGCCGCACGCAGGTTCGGTCGGGCGCAGCGGCGGGCTCGGGATCATGCGCCAGGACATCGGCCGGATCGATGACGACCGGTCCATCCGGGACCTGCTGTCCTCGCTGGCGGTGCCCGCGGTGCGCGACGCCGCCGTCGAGCTGAGCGCCGCTGAGATCGCGATCATGGAGACCGACGACGAGCCGTCGCAGATGCGGTACGCGCAGGCCCTGGTCGACTGGGCCGACGTGGGCGGCTACGAGGCGGAGGCCGGCTGGGACCGGGTCACCGACGCCGTGCTGAGCATCCCGTTCGACGAGGCCCAGCACCGCGAGGTGCGCTCGCTGTCCGGCGGTGAGCAGAAGCGGTTGGTCCTGGAGGCGCTCCTGCGGGGTCCCGACGAGGTCCTGCTGCTCGACGAACCCGACAACGCGCTCGACGTGCCGACCAAGCGCTGGCTCGAGGAGAAGCTGCGCGCCTCGAACAAGACCGTCCTGTTCGTGTCTCACGACCGCGAGATGCTGGCGAACGTCGCCACCCAGGTGGCCACCCTCGAGCCAGGCGTCATGGGCGCGACGGTCTGGGTGCATGGCGGCGGCTTCGGCACCTACCACCAGGCCCGGGAAGACCGGCGTTCTCGGATGGAAGAGCTGTTGCGACGATGGGAGGAGGAGCACGCCAAGCTCAAGGAGCTGGTGCTCACGCTCAAGACCAAGTCGGCGTTCAACGACGGTCTGGCCTCCCGCTACCAGGCCGCCCAGACGCGGCTGCGCAAGTTCGAGGACGCCGGTCCGCCCACCCTGCTGGCCCGCGAGCAGAACGTCCGCGTCCGGCTGCACGGCGGCCGGACGGCGAAGCGAGCGGTCGTCGCTTCCGGTCTCGAGCTGACCGGTCTGATGAAGCCGTTCGACCTCGAGGTCTGGTTCGGCGAGCGCGTCGCGGTCCTGGGCTCCAACGGGTCGGGCAAGTCGCACTTCCTGCGCCTGCTGGCCGCGGGCGGCAGCGACCCGAGCCCCGAGCACGAGCCCGCCGACGACACCCCCGTCGCGCCGGTGAAGCACACCGGCCGCGTCGTCCTCGGCCCGCGCGTGCGTCCCGGGTGGTTCGCGCAGAACCACGGGCACCCGGAGCTCGTCGGCCGCACGCTGCTCGAGATCCTGAATCGCGGCGACGGGCATCGTTCCGGCATCGGCCGGGAGCAGGCGTCCAAGGCGCTGGACCGGTACGAGCTCGTCGGCGCCGCCGAGCAGCGGTACGAGACGCTCTCCGGCGGTCAGCAGGCCCGCCTGCAGATCCTGCTGCTCGAGCTCGGGGGAGCGACGCTCCTGCTTCTCGACGAGCCCACCGACAACCTCGACCTGCACTCGGCGGAGGCGCTGGAGACGGGTCTGGCCGCGTTCGAGGGGACCGTCCTGGCGGTGACGCACGACCGCTGGTTCACGCGCACGTTCGACCGGTTCCTGGTGTTCGGCGCCGACGGCGACGTGATCGAGACGCCGGAGCCGGTCTGGGACGTGGGCCGCGTGGAGCGGGCGCGGTAGGTCTGGCGCTGCGTCGGTCTCTCCGCGGACTCGCTCGACTGGTTCCGCGCTCCGATCGCGTTGTGCGCGGTGGTTCGTATCGACCTAGCGCCTCCTGGGACGCGTGGTACCCGTGTGACTGGTCGGGCGCCATCTGAGGTCACTCCAGCGACTCCCGTACCAAGTGGCGCTGGGTTCGCGCGACTACGCCAGGCCCGACCGACCGCGCTGTGGAGAACCGCCCCCGCCGCCTGTCCGGTTTCGGTAGGTTCTGCGCATGCTCAGGGGGAGAAGGACCCGTCGCTCGCTCGCGTCCGTGGCGCTGCTGGGCGGTCTGCTGCTCACCGCGGGTTGCACGAGCGACGCGACGAAGGACCCGGACCCGACGACGACGACCGCGCCAGCTCGTACCCCGACACCCACGTCGACCCCGACCCCGACATCCCAAGCGGTCGACGTGACGATCAAGCCCGAGCGCCCATCGGCGATGGACGGCCCACCCACCGCCGACAACGCCGCGGCCGTGGCGGAGTACTTCCTCCATCTGTACCCGTACGTTTACGCGACCGCTGACCTCGCGGAATGGGATGCCCTAGCCGACCCGTCTTGCGTTTTCTGCGGCAGCGTGGACGACCACGTGGCAACTCAGGCGAGTGCGGCGCACAAGGGCTCGGGCGGAGCGGTGACTGTTGCGGACGTATCCGCGGCGGAGGTCAGCCCTTCGGCGTTCTACCTCGTCAACGTCGTCATGGATCAGGCGGCTGGGTTGGAACTCGACTCT
This sequence comes from Cellulomonas sp. URHD0024, assembly GCF_000426185.1. Classification (GTDB taxonomy): domain Bacteria; phylum Actinomycetota; class Actinomycetes; order Actinomycetales; family Cellulomonadaceae; genus Cellulomonas. Next base: position 421 of record NZ_AUEW01000012.1, on the reverse strand, counting down.
GCAGGGACCGTGGTGGATCGCGCTCCTGCCGCCCAGTTCAAACTCGCCATCGCCCTTGAATGGAAAGCGGGCTGGTCCGTCCGCGAAGTCGATGTCACGCCGGTCTCCTGATGAGGCGATTCGTGCTGGCTGGCGCACTTGCCGTCTCGATTGTCGTATGCGGGGCCACAACGGTCGGTGCGCAACCGCCGAGCATCGGGCAAGAAACGACAGCCACTGCCGATCAGGATGCAGTCACGTTGGCTGCAGGCGCGGGCGAGCGCGATTTGCGGTCCTCTCAACGCAGCACAGTGGCGGTAGATCTGCGGCTCAGTGAGCTGCGGCGGGGGGTGGCGTGTCAGCCGCCGGCGCCGACGGGGTTGCAGGATCAGGCGTCGACGCTGACGGACACCGTGCTGAACGGTCCGTGCGTGACGGGTGC
>NZ_AUEW01000011.1 GCF_000426185.1 Cellulomonas sp. URHD0024 | reverse complement strand
ACCGAACCACCCCCGATGATCGCGTCCGAGACCGCCGAACCCCCCTCCAACGACCACCCCTGACCCGACCCACCGACCACCGAACCACCCCCGATCACGGCGGAGCCGCCCACCGCGAGCTGCGCCCCGGGCCCCTGCAGACAGCAGGCGACCTGAGCGGTCTGCTCGCCCTCGAGGAGCGCTGTCGCGCGCCGCAGCGTGTCGGTCACCTCGGTGAGCACGGCCTCCGCGACCCGGCGGACGCTCGAGGCGATCGCCGTCGCCTCGGCCGCGACGGGGCCCGCGGCGGTGCCCAGCCCGTACTGCTGACCGGCGGAGTACAGGCGGTCGCGCACCCCGACCACCTCGGGCATGGCGTCGTACGCCAGCTGCGAGACAGCGACGACCTCGTCGACGTCGATCGTGATCCAGCTCATGACACCCTCCGGTCGGTTCGTGCGTCGGACGTGAGCTCGGCGAGGGCGCCGTCGAGCGTCGCGGCGGAGACGGAAGACTGTCGAAGCTCCGTCCCCTCGGTCCACAACCGGTGGGTGGCACCGAGTGCCGAGACCGTCCAGGTGACCTCGTCGGCCTCGAGAACACCTCGGGCGGCCCGGGCGACGCGGACCGAGACGAGCGCCGTGACCGATCCGTCGGCCAGGTCGGCACGCACCTTCTCGACGGTCGTCGTTCTCGTCACGTCGTCGGACGCCTGCGACGAACCGCGCGGCAGAGCGCCGAGAAGCCCTCCGGCCACGTCGGACCCGATCGAGGCGACCCGAACCGCACCCGGGCCGGCGTGCGCGAGCTCGACCCAGTCCCCGTCGACCCCGGCGAGCAGCGCGGCCCGCGCACCATCGGCGTCGTCGATCGTGAGGAACACCGCGTGGTCGGCGCTCGACAGCGCCCGCAGACGAGCGGCGAGCGCCCCGGTGACCGCGACGCCCCGGACATCCAGCGAGGCGAGCGCCGCCGAGACGGCCCGTTGCTGCACCGAGCTCGACTCGTCTGCCCACCACGGGGCAGCGACGCCCGCCGGCAACGGGAGCCCGAGCGCGGCGCAGGCCGCCCCGAGCTCGTCGACGGTCAGGACGACCGAGGCGGGCGCCGCCGCAAGCAGAGCCGCCATCGGCGACGAGTCCTGCGCGGTGCCGACCGCGACGAAGATCCCGTCCGGCTGCGCCCAGTAGTAGGCCGTGCCGGCCCCGTCACCCGAGAGCTCACGACAGAGACCGGCGTGGTCGCCGACCGTCGCGACCGACACGTCCGCCACGGTGTGGGCACCGGCCAGGAGAGCCCGGGCGTGCGCGTCGGCGGCCTCGCGGACGCCGTCCGCGCTCGGCGGTCCGACCCGTACGACCGTCACCTCGCCCGTGCCCACGGTGTCCAGCGCCGTGGTCGACCGGAACGTGACCCACCCGCTCCGGCTCACAGGACACCGGCCTCGACGAGGGCGGCACGTTGCTCGCACCACGCGGCGAGCGCCTGCATACGGCTCTGGGCCTCGAACGCCTGCTGCCGCGCGTCGGCGATCCGCTGCCGGAACGCGACCGCCGCCGGTCCGGCATAGACCATCAGGTCGACCCGGCCCGCGACCCGAGCGACGCGGTCGGCGAGCACGTCGGCGTCGCGTCTCAGCGATCCCGCCAGAGCTCGCAGCGCTGTGGGATCACCACCGACCGCCTGTTCGACACCCATGGCCCGCTCCCGCCCGCTCGTCCCTGCTCTCCCGGCCGGATCAGCTGCCGGCCTGGGCGAGAGCGTCGCGCCGACGTGCGACCTCCGTCGACGCATCCTCGAGGGCCTCGCGCAGGCGACGCAGGGCGGTCTCGAACTCCGCGTTCCACGCCGCACGGAAGCGGTCCGCCGCCGGACCCTCCCATCGAGTGCCCTGCAGCTGCGAGCGGATCGAGGTCGTGACCTCGTCCACGGACTGCCCGTTGCGGGCCAAGGTCTGCTGGAGGGTCAGCAGCTGCTCGAGATCGCCGGCGATCGCCATCGTCACCACATCCGTTCGTTCATTCGGAGCGGGACGATCCCGCCGCACGAGTGCCATCCCATGGCATATGGCTGAAGTCGCCCTGAAGGCGTCCTGAACCCGTCACGGATGTCCCGTTGTTCCGTATCATCCTGATTTGTCGCGTTCGTCACAACGGCCGCGCTCCGGAGCGCCCCGATCGAGGGACGCCGTGCCGAAGGGCGGGATCGACGGGTGCTCGAGGTGAGAGTCGTCTCAGGCGTGGACACCGGGACCCACCTCACGGTCGACGGCGACCTGAGCGTCGGGCGTGCGGGGGTCGACATCCGCCTGCACGACCCGCGCGTCTCCCGGCGCCACGCCTCGTTGGCACCGCACGGCGACGGCCTCGTCGTGTGGCACCTCAGCCCGACGGCACCGACCAGCGTCGACGGTGTGCCGGTGGACCGTCGGGCGTTGGCCGCACCGGGTTCCGTGATCACCCTGGGCTCCACCGTGTTGTTGGTGCTCCGGCCGGTGGCCAGCGCGGGAGGAACGGGCGCCGCTCGACTCGCCCTGACCTCACCGACGGGCGACACCCGAGTGCTCGACCTCGTGGACGAGGTCGTGCTCGGCCGCGCCGCGCCCGCCGACGTCCCGGTGCCCGACCCGCGCGTGTCGGCTCGGCACGCAGTGGTGCGCCCGTCCTCCGGCGGCGCGATGATCGAGGACCTCGGATCGCGCAACGGCACCCAGGTCAACGGACGGACCATCACGGGGGCGCACCGGCTGGTGAGCGGGGACGAGGTGTCCCTCGGGCGTTCCGCCTGGCGGGTCGAGGTCCGCGTCGCGGACGCGTCGGCGTCCAGCATCGACATCCGCGCGCGGCGCGAGGGGGGCACCGTCGAGCGCGCCGTACGCCTCGAGCTCGGAGAGGACGCGACGGTCGGCGAGGTGGCCGCCGCACTGGACGCCTACCTGGACGACGAGCCGCGTTCCACGACGACCCGCGGCCGGCCGGGCCTCTACCGACCGCAGGACGGTATGCACCCTGGGTCCGACCTGCGCTGGGCCGAGGCGGGCGCGCGCCGCGGCGACCTGTTCGTCGTCGCGGACCTTCCCGAACCGCGGGCCGGTTCGCTGCACGGTCCGCCGCCGGTCCCCAACCCGGCGGTGAGTCCCGGGCCCCGCCGCCAGCGTCCGCCCGAGGTGGTGGAGATCAAGGGCCCGCGGGTGCCGGAGTCGCCGTCGATGCGGGGACGGGGTGTGTCGTGGCAGATCGGGACCGGAGCTCTCGCCGCGCTCGGGGGGATCACGATCGCCTTCGTCACGCACATCCCGATGCTGGCGCTGGTCGGGGCCGCGGTCGGCCTCGGCACCGTGCTGCTCGGCGTGCTCGGAGACCGGTCGAGGCGACGCTACGCGGCCGCCGAGTTCACCGAGCGGCTCGCCACGCTCGAGACGCGGCTGGCGTCGGTCGCCGCCGAGCAGAAGGAGTCGTTCCGCGACCAGAGTCCTGACCTCACGACGCTCGACGAGTGGGTCAGGACGCGGTCGCCACGGCTCTGGGAACGGCGCGCGAACGACCCGGACCATCTGCGGCTCACGCTCGGCCGCGGCGGTCGGCGGGTGCTCGTGCACGTCGACCGGACCGACTCGGGCGAGTCGGCCGAGCTCAGCGCCCGGCTCGACACCCTCGTCGCGACGCACTCGACGGTTTCTGCCGTGCCCGTCGTGGGGCCCGGGGGTGGCGTGCTCGGGATCTGGGGCCGGCGTGGGGAGGTGCAGGACCTCGTCGCCCACCTGGTGCTCGAGGCCGCTGTCCTGCACGCCCCGTCAGCGTTGGGTCTGCAGGCGGTCGGCTGGGGCGAGGACTACGGGTGGATGCGGTGGCTGCCGCACGTCGTCGCAGCTCCGGAGCAGGCACTGCCTCGGACCGTCGAGGAGTGCCGCGCGTCGTTGTCGCGGCTCGAGAGCGACCTGCGCGCCGGGTCGTGGTCGACCCGTCGGCTCGTGATCCTGTCCCGGTCCGCGGTACCCGAGGCCAGCGACGTGCTCCGGCTCTGGACCGCGGACCGAGGACTGCTCGTCGTGCTGGCCGACGAAGAACGCGACCTGCCCGCCGAGGTGGACGTACGCCTGCGGGTGGCCGACCGCCGCGCCGACCCGTCCGGCCTCCCCGACGCCGTCGGGCACCTCGCACCCGTCGCGGCCGACCCGGCACGGGCCGCCGGCCTGGCGCTCGCCCTGGGCCGGTTCTCCGACCCGCGCGCCCGGACCGGTGGTCGGACCGCGTCCACCGGGCTGCTCGACCTCGCAGGGCTCCCGGCCCTGTCGCGCGACGACGTGCTGCGGAGCTGGAAGGACCACGCGCGCCAGGTGCCGACCGGCGTCCTCGGCGTCGACCAACGCTCGACACCCGTCGAGATCGATCTGCGAGCCGACGGACCGCATGCGGTGGTCGCAGGCACGACCGGCTCCGGCAAGAGCGAGCTGCTCGCCTCCCTGCTGGCCTCGCTCGTCGCCGGCTATCCCCCGGACCGGCTCACCCTGTTCCTCATCGACTACAAGGGCGGTGCGACGTTCAACCGGATCGCCTCGCTGCCCCATGTGGTCGGGCTCGTCACCGACCTGGAGGCCGACTCCCGGCTCGCCCGGCGCGCATTCGTCGCGCTCGAGGCCGAGATCACGCGGCGCAAGCGGCTGCTCGCCGCGGCGGGATGCGCCGACATCTCGGCGTACGAAGAGCTGCCCGACCGCGATCCCCTGGCGCTGCTCGTCGTCGTGATCGACGAGTTCGCGCTGCTCGTCCAGCAGCAACCCGAGGTACGAGCACGGCTCGACAACGTCGCCACGCAGGGCCGCAGCCTCGGGGTCCACCTGGTCCTCGCGACGCAGAGCCCTGCAGGCGTGGTGACGCCCGCCCTGCGCGCGAACACCAACCTCTGGCTGTGCCTTCGCGTGGTCAACGAGATGGAGTCGCTGGAGATCATCGGGAGCCGCGACGGCGCGCGGATCCCCGTCGACGCGCCGGGCCGGGGACTTGTGCGTCGTGGGGCGGAGGAGACGGTCGTCGAGTTCCAGACCGCGCGGATCACCCGGCTGGTCCAGCAGGGACGCGTCGCTGCGAGCGTCCGACCGCTCGCCGACGAACGACCTGCACGCGCCCGGTCGGCGGCAACGCCTCGGGGTGCGGTGCGCGAGCTCGACCGTCTCGTCGAGGTGATCCTCGAGGTCGGCGCACCTGCGGCCCAGCCGCTCTGGCTCGCGCCGTTGCCCGAGTCGGTCACGGACGACGACCTACCCGCCGCGACGGAGCCCGGACCGACCCAGGTTCTGCTCGCCCTAGCCGACCAGCCCGCACTCCAGCGCCGCACCACCTGGACGCCGGACCTGGACGCCGGGCACCTGCTGGTCACGGGCGCACCCCGATCGGGCCGGACGACGACGTTGCTCCGGGTGGCCACGGACCTCGCCGGCCGCGCAGGGCCCGACGCACTGCACGTGTACGCGCTCGATGCGCGTGGCGGGCTGGACCCGCTGCTCGCGCTTCCGCACACGGCGGCCGTCGTCGGCGTCGACGACCGCGAGCGACTCGACCGGCTGCTCGGACGGCTCTCGCGGACGGTCGAGGAGCGACGCACCTACCGACCCGCGAACGCACCACGCATCCTCCTGCTGATCGACGACTACGCCATGTTCAAGGAGGCGACCGAGGACCTCGACGACGGTCGCGGTGCTCAGGTGCTCCAGTCTCTCGTCGGAGCCGGCCGGGGCGTCGGGCTCCACCTGGCGGTCGCCACGACTCAGCCGCACGACCTGCGCGTCGTGACGTCTGCGGCGTTCGGACCACGGTTGATGCTGCGGGCCGCGGACCGCGCCGACTACGCCGCGCTCGACGTGCGTGTGGGCGCCGACGACCTCCCCCCGGCGGTCGCCGGACGGGGACTCGTGGCGGACGGCATCGAGGTGCAGGTGGTCCGCCCGCACCTTCCGGCGGCGTCGCCGACCGGCCAGGTGGCCCTCGGGGGCCCGCGGCCGGTCGAGCGGATGCCTCTCGACCTGTCCCGCGCCGGGCTGACGCTGCGTACCGGTGGTCCGGCCGCCGCGTGGACGTGCGGGGTCGGCGGCCCCGAGCTCGAGCCGCTCACCCTCGACCCGGTGCGGGTGGGTGAGCACGTGCTCGTGCTCGGCGAGTCCAGCACCGGCCGCAGCACGGCTCTGGCGACCATCGCCGCAGGCGCCCCTGCCGAGACCCGGTTCGCTGTCTTCGCACCGCGCACGGGACCGCTCTCGGTGATGCGAGACGACCCGCGTTGCATCGTGTTCGCCACCACGCCCGACGACGTCGACGCACTTCTGGATGCGTGCGAGAGCGCGCCCGCGGGGCTGGTGGTTCTCGTGGACGACGCCGAGTCCTGGCCCGCACGCACCTCCGACCGCACGGAACGGGCGCTGCGCGCCGCCCGCGACACGGGGCTGCGTGCGTTCGTGGCGGCGCGGACCACCGACTGGGCGCGCAGCTTCGACGGCTGGACGCGCTACCTGGGCAGCCTGCGGACCGCGATCGTGCTCGGCCCCGGCGCCCAGGCCGGTCACGTGCTCGAGGTGCGCCTGCCCGCCGCCCGCGGAACCGTCCCACCGGGCCGCGGGCACCTCGTCTCGCGGGGGGCCAGCCTCGAGCTGCAGGTGCTCAGGGACTGACGGCGTGATACCGCAGGACGGCGTTGCCGACCTCGATGCGGTCGCCGTCGGCGAGCACCTGGCGATCCACCAGCACCCCGTTCACATAGCTGCCGTTCGTGGAGCCCAGGTCCTCGAGGGCGTGCCCACCGGCAGACGCGACGATGGCCGCGTGCCGGCGGCTGACGTCCGAGTCCCGGACCCTGATGTGGCACCCGTCCTGGCGCCCGATCAGCGACCGCACCCGCACGAGCGGGACGACCGTGCCGTCCGGCATCACGACCTGCGCCGACCCGACCTGCAGGTCGTCGTGGGCGACCGTCTGCGCGGATGTCGTCGATATGGACGACGCCACACCGCGGGCGGGACCCGCTACCCCGCCCACGAGCGACTCACCCTGCCGAAGGATCCGCACCTCGAGGTCGCGCAGCTCAGGACCCGGATCGATCCCCAGGTCCTCCGCGAGACGCTCCTTGACGGTCCTGACCGCCGCGAGCGCGCCGACCTGGTCGCCCCGCCGGTAGAGGGCGAGCGCGAGCTGCCCCCACAGCCGCTCACGCACCGGGTTGTCGGCCGCGACCTGCTCGAGCTCGTGCACGAGTCCGTCCAGACGACCGAGCGAGAGCGCGTGCTGCGCGAGCTCCTCGACGAGCTCTACGCGCTCCGTCTGCCAGGCCGTGGCCGCGACGCGCGCGAACGGTAGGTCCAGGAGGTCGGCGAACGGCTCGCCGCGCCACTCCCCCAACGCCGTCCGACAGGCGACGAGTGCGCCGTCGACGTCACCCGCGCGGGCTGCGGCCGTCGCAGCGCGACGCCCGTCACGGACTCGCGCGATGTCGAGCGACCGTGCCGGGACGTCGAGACGGTAGCCCGGCGCGACCGTGGCCAACGCCCCGTCGAGCCCGGCGGCGGCGAGCGACTTGCGCAACCCGGCGACGTACACCTGCAGGGCGTTCACCGCTCGCGCCGGCGGCGCGTCCGGCCACAGGTCGTCGACGAGGGCCGACGTCGCGACCACCCTGCCGGTCGACAGCGCGAGCCGCGCGAGGACGGCGCGAGGCAGCCTGCCCGCCAGGTGGACCGGCCCGTCCGGCCCGACGAGCGCGACCGGCCCGAGCAAGGTGATCCCGGCGCTCACGGGGTCGTCCGGCGCCGCAGGAACCGTCGGCGCTCGACCCGCAGGACGCGGGCCAGCACCACGACCGTCGTGTCGTCACCGCCGACCGACGCCGACTCGGCGATCCAGCCGGGCAGGTCAGTCGCGACGGCCGAGGCGCCGTCGGCCCGGATCCGTCGCGCGATGTCCGGGAGCACCTGGTCGCTCCAGTCGTCGTCGGCGAACGAGTTGGAGTAGCCGTCGGTGGCCAGCAGGACGAGCGAGACGTCCCGGTCGGCCAGCACCGCGCAGCGGGTGTCCGCGGCCGCCGTTCCCGTGCACAGGCTCGTCGTCACCCCACCGACGAGACGACCGTCGCCCGGCACCGGGGTGGACACGGCGGTCCCGTCGAGGACGACGATGTCCCCGTCCCCGAGCTGGAGCAGCGTCGCACCGTGGGCGCACACGACCGCCAGGAGGCAGGTGGCCCCGTAGGCGACCAGCGGAGACCCGGACAGGTCGACGCCGTCGATCGACTCCCCGGGCTCGAACGGGTTCTCGTCGAGATCGCGCAGGACGCGGGTGCGCCACTCGTCGACGATCGCCGCGGCGAGCGCCCGCAGGTCCAGCTCACGGTGGGAGTGCCGTCGCGCGAAGACCTGGACAGCCAGCCGCGACGCGACCTCGACCGCGATCCGTGACCCTGCGGCACTGCGGACGTACCGTTTCCCGCCGTGCCCGTCCGCGACCGCGACCGCCACACCACCGTCGGGGAGCGGGAGCGCGGCGAACGCGTCCTGGTTGGGCCGCCCGTCCCGCTCGTGCGCCGCGCCGCGGACGCTCGCGCCGACGACCTCCCATCGGGGCGTGCGCAGCAGGACGTCGGTCACCAGACGACCTCGGAGGTGGACTCGGCCACGACCCGCGGCCCACCGCGCACGGGGATCTCGGTCTCGTCGCCCGGCGCCTCGGACGCCACGCGCGACACGTGCATGGACGCCCAGCGGATCGCGGCAACGAGCTGCTCGGGGTTGCTCGCCATCGCCGGTTCACCACCGCCCATGAAGCGCATGAGCATCTCGTGGTCGCAGTCCCGACCGATCCCGACCGCCATCCGGACGGACCGTGCACCCCAGGGTTCGTCGAGCAGCGCACCGAGGGAACGCTCGTACTCGTCGGTCGGCATCCCGTCGGAGATCAGCACGATCGCCGGAGGGAGCGCGCGCGACTGCATCGGGGGCACCGTCAGTGCGCTGCGGAGCAGGTCGATGGCCGCGCCGAGGTCGGTGTAGCCGCCGCTGGTCACGTCGGGCCAGGCGAGCTCGTCGACGGGGGTCGGCTCCGCGACGTGCCAGCGCGCACCGGACGAGAACGCGATCGCGCGCACGAGCATCTCGGCGTGCGGGTTGGCACCGGCGACGTCGACGAGGTGCGGGAGCGCCTCCCGGACCGCGTTGTTCAGCGCCTGCATCTTGCCGTCGGCGGCCATCGATCCCGAGCAGTCCACCAGCAGGACGAAGTGCAGCGGGCGGCGCGCCAGCGCGGCCCCCGGTCGGTCAGCCATGGGGGCACGCACCCTTCGTAGTTCGTCCTTGTGACCGCATCGGGCCCACCCTGACAATGGCACCGTGCTCACCCTTGGCCAGACCGTGCGCCTGCCGCGCCAGAGCACCGTGTGGACCGTCGGACGCGTTCTCGGCGAGGGCGGCCAGGGGGTCGTCTACGAGCTGGTCGGCGCCGACGACCCCATCCAGCGGCTCGCGCTCAAGTGGTACACGCCCGGCTCGGCCGGCACGCCGTCGCGGGCCTCCGTGCGGCGCCTCGTCGAGCGCGGCAGCCCCGGTCCGGCCTTCCTGTGGCCGTCTGCCATCGTCGAGGGCCCGGACACGTTCGGGTACGTCATGCCGATCCGCCCGGAGAAGTTCGTGCGGCTCTCCGACGTGCTGAGCAACCGGGCGCCCGCCACGCTGTCCGCGGTGGTCGCGGCCTGCCTCGCCCTGGCGCACAACTTCCTGCAGCTGCACTCGCAGGGGCTCTGCTACCGCGACATCAGCTTCGGGAACGTCTTCATCGACCCGCGGGACGGCCGGATTCTGATCTGCGACAACGACAACGTCGGGGTCGACGGCGCCGAGCCCGGGGTGGTCCTGGGCACCCGTCGGTTCATGGCGCCGGAGATCGTCCGTCGGGAGCTCGGCCCGAGCACCTCGACCGACCTGCACTCCCTCGCCGTGCTGACGTTCTACCTGCTGATGGTGCACCACCCGCTGCTCGGCGCCCGCGAGCTCGCCTTCGAGTGCCTCGACCGCGCGGCCGAGGACGACCTGTTCGGGGTGCACCCGGTCTTCGTGTTCGACCCGGCGGACGACACGAACCGTCCCGACCCGGTGGAGCACGCGTCCGTCCTGGCCAACTGGCCGACGTTCCCGCCGTACGTCCACCAGCTGTTCGTCCAGTCCTTCACCACCGGCCTGAGGGACCCGTCCCGACGCGTGCGCGAGAGCGTCTGGCGCTCGTCGATGGCTCGGCTCCTCGCCGGCATCGTCGTGTGCCCGTGGTGCGGTACCGAGAACGCGACCGACGACGGCGCAGAGGTCCGCTGCTGGAGCTGCCGGGAGTCCGTCGGCGCGACCGTCAGGCTCGTCGTCGGGGACCGGACCCTCGTCCTCAACGACGGCACCCGGCTGCTGCGTCACCACGTCTACCGCGACTACGACCTGGAGATCACGCTGGGCGAGGTCACCCGCCACCCGACCAAGGACCTGTGGGGCCTGCGCAACAGCGGACCGCTGAGCTGGCAGGTCGACGTCCCCGGCCGGTCCACGACGACCGTCACGGCCGGCCAGACCGTCGCCCTGGTCCCGGGGACCCAGATCGGCATCGCCGGGGTGACTGCGCGCATCGTCGGCTGACGACCTCACGTCGCCGGTCCCCGCTGCCCTGCGCCGGACACGGATCCGACCGCCCGGACCGCGGCCACGACGGCCGACCGCACGCCCGCCCTGCACCAGATCCGCCCCACCGGCAGCACCAGCACCGGTCGCGCAGGGTCCGCGCGGACGTCCGACCAGGGGACCAGCACACCCTTCCCGCGCGACGACGGGTGCCAGTGCACGCCGAGGTCGTCGACCACGAGGAGGCCCGGGCGGATCAGGCTGACGACGAGGACCGCGGCCAGGACGACCGGGTACGGCACGAGCGCACCCGTGGCCGCCAGGAGGACGCCGGTGAGGGCGAGCGCTGCTCCGAGGATCACCCAGCGGAACCGCGGGTCGACGCCGCGGTCGGCCCGGTAGGCACCATGCGTCGCGGTGTAGCCCAGCGAGCGCGCACGCCGGGCGTCGTTCGCAGTCGTCGCCGGCCATCCGACGACCGACGCGAGCGGGTCGTCGATCTCCGACACGACGACGGACGACAGTCCCGCGACCTCCGTTCCGGCGCCCTCGTCGAACGGCACCTCCGTCACCACACCCGTCGGCACGGCCGTCGCCGCGTCACCGGTCCGCATGCTGCGGCCCGGCGCCGGGTTCGACTGCGGTTCGGGGGGTGTCGTCGGCACCGGCGTCGACGACGTCCGCTCCGTGACCGGCAGGCCGAGCGCCTGTGCCCAGGTCCCGACGACCTCGAGGCTCGACGCGATCGACCAGCCGCGCAGGTCGGCGAGCCTCTGCGCAGCGTCCTGCACGGAACGGGGGTCGAGCGGCTGTGCCGCGACGAGACCCTGCGGGAGCCGCTCATCCGCGGCGGCCACGAGCAGGTGAACGTCGCTGCGGTGCTCGTGAGCCGCACTTCCAAGCTCGGCGTTGAGGCGAGCCCTGAGACGCCCCGGGCGAGCGGTGACGGCATCCAAGGGTCCGTCCAACGCAGCCCGCAGCGACCGGACCATGTGTTCGGCGTCGTTCGTCATGTCAGTGGCACGTGTACAGCTCGTTGCACTTCATGATGATCGAGATGGTCGCGGTGTTCCCTCTGGCGCCTGTCGCCGGATCGGTGAGCCAGATGGAGACGACCTCCTCGTAGTAACCGTTGTGGTGCGGCGAGAACACCATTGTCGAGCCGCTGAAGCTGACCGAACCGTGACCGGCTGAGAGGCTGGCATGAAGCGTGTAGGGAGCCACCGATCCGCCGTTCACGAGCATCTTGTTGACATCCATCGTGACGTCGTACAGGTATCCGTCCGCATCGACCTTGGCCGTGTCTTCGTAGCTCCGGCTCGAAAGCGTCATCGCCTTCTTCGCGACGCCCACCGGGTCGGGCGCTGGTGGCGGCGCAGGCGCAGCCGGAGCAGGCGCAGCGGGGGCGGCGGGCGCGGCAGGGGCTGCGGGCGCGGGGGCCGCGGGAGCCGCACCCCCCTTGCTCTTGGACCCGGACCCCGCAGCTGCACCGCCCCGTCCGGCCGTGGGCGGCGCAGCGGCCGCCGCCGCCGCATCCGCAGCGGCCTGGGCCGCGGCAGCGTCAGCGGCAGCCTGCGCAGCAGCCGCGGCCGCGGGGTCCGTGGTCGGCGACGGCTCAGGGGCCACGGTCGGGGTCGGGGTCGGGGTCCGGGTCGGTGTGCTGGACGCCGAGTGGCTCGCCGTGGCGGTCGGGCCGGCGTCGACGTCGTCGGCGCCGAAGGAAGCGTTCGCGACGGCGGCGGCGCTCAGCACCAGCGCGAGCGCGAGACCCGCGACGAGGGCCGTACGTCGGCTGTGCGACGGTGCGCTCACGACGGGGACGACCTCGGACTCCTCCGGGACGGCGGAATCGCCGTCGAGGACGTCCTCGGACACGTCGGCGAGCATGGAGGTGGCGATGACGTCGGTCTGGTCGGGGTCCGACGACGACACCTGGCCGGTCGTCTCGGGGACGGAGCGTCGCGGGTCCGAGACCGGGGCAGGGACGCTCGTGTACGCACCCAGCGCGGTAGCCCACTCGCTGACGGCCATGCTCGCCGTCTCGACCGAGAGCCCTCGGCCCTCGAGCCGCGCGAGGAGCTCCTCGTCGGTCACCGTGTCCTCGCCGTACCGGCGTTGCCGTAGGTCCGCGCCGACCCCCTCCTCGGCGGCGATCACGAGAGCGTCGATGACCGACCGCTCGTCGCGGGACGCGGCACCCATCGCGTCCGACAGGAGCGCCCGGACCCGCGCCGGCTGGTCGACGATCCGTGACCCGTGCTCCTCGACGACCCTGCCGAGCGCGAGCATCGACGGAGGCGGGAGCTCGGGCGGGTGGCTGGGAGATGTGTCGCTCATCGTCGGTCACTCCTCTGTGGGGCCACAGGCAGATCGTCCCGAATATCGGGGCGAATGGGAACAATCGGACGTTCGCCGATCTGGTTGAACGTCCGAGTTCACCCAGTGGACCGTTCCGCGTTGAAGCCGGGCTGAAGCATCTCCGAAGCCGTGCGTTGGGCTCGGGGGACGTGGCGCCGGCCGGCGCCGCATCAGCCCGCGCTGGCGACCATGACATTGATCGTGCGGCCCTGCCTGACCAGCGTCCCGGGGGCCTCGACCTGGTCGATCACGGTGCCGGGGGGCTGGTCGGAGGGGACCTCCAAGGTCTTGCCGGCGAGCGCCGTGGCATTCAGGACGTCGAGCGCCTCCTGCCTCCGCATCCCGCGAACGTCGGGCACCTCGACGTTGCCGGTGGACACCCACAGGTCGATCTCGGCGCCCGAGGCGACCGAGACGCCGGCGACGGGATCCGTCTTCGCGACCTGGCCCTGCGGATAGAGCGGAGTGTCGGCGATGCTCCGCACCGGGTTCACCGTGAGGCCCGCATCCGTCAGACTGCTGACCGCTTCCTGCTCGGTCTTGCCCGTCACGTCGGGGACGACGACAGCCGCAGGGCCGGTGGAGATCGTGGCCACGACGATCGTGCCCTCGTCTGCCGGTGTGGCTGCGGCCGGGTCGGTCGAGATGACGGCCCCGTCGGGCACCGAGTCGTCGGCCGCGTCGACGGTGGTACCCCAGACCAGGCCTGTCTCCTGGACCGCCGCCTTCGCGGCCGACACCTCCCGCCCGACGACGTCGGGTACCGCCACCTGGTCACCGGCGGGATCCGGTCGCAGCACCAGCCAGAGACCGCCGCCTACGGCCAGCACCGCGACGACCGCCGCCACCCAGGTCCAGGACCAGCGCCGGCGCTCCTCGCCGGCGGCAACCGTCGTCCGGTCCGTACCGGTCGACTCCGAGCGAGGGCTGACCGGAGACTCGACGTCGGGAGGGGCGGCGTCGGCCTCGACGGACGTCTCGGGCAGGTCCGTCCGCCAGGGGTCGTCCTCGGGGGACAGCCGGCCGGTGCTCTCCGGGGCAGAGCGACGTGGCGCGGACGTCGTGGCCGGGATGCTCGTGGAGGCGCCGAGCGCGATCGCCCAGCCGCTCACGGCCGCCGTGGCGGTCTCGGAGGACAGACCCCGAGACTCCAGCCGGGCGAGCAGCTCGTCGTCGGTCGCGGTGCCCTCGCCGCGGCGTCGGCGGCCCAGGTCCGCGGCGACGCCCTCCTCGGCGGCGATGACGAGCGCGTCGATGGCGGACCGCTCGTCGCGCGCCCCGGCGCCGAGGGCGTCCGAGAGCAGCGCACGGACTCGCAGCGGCTGCTCGGCGATCCGCGAACCGTGCTCCTCGACCACGCGACCGAGCGCGATCTCGGTCCGACCGGGCTGCTCAGGCTCCTGCTGCGATGTCTCGGGCATGGGTCATCCGCTCCTCGGCGCGTCCACGTGCGATCGTCCACGACATTCGGGACTCATGGGAACAATCGGACGTTCACTGATCTGGCTGAACGTCCGACGTTCGCCCTGACGTGAGAGCGCGCGCTGAAGAGCGTCTGAAGGCGCTACGCCCGCGTGAACGACACCGGTTCCCCGCTCGCGGAGTCGGGCGCGATCCAGAGTGCGAACTCCCCCGGGTCCACGCGGAACCGTCCGTCCGGCCCGTAGTAGCCGAGCCGCTCGTCGTCGATGGTGAACCGGACGGTCTGCGACGCACCGGCGGCCAGCTCGACGACGGCCCAGTCGAGCAGCTCCTTGACCGGTCGCGTGACCGCGGCGACCTCGTCGCGCACGTAGACCTGCACCACCTCGGTGCACGCGAGGTCTCCGGTGTTCGTCACGACGACGGAGGCGGTCACCGGCGACGCACCTTGCACCATGACGCCCGAGTACTCGACGGAGCCGTACGTGAGCCCGAACCCGAACGGGTAGAGCGGCGCGGAGAGGCTGTCCTGGTACCGACCCCACTGCCCGTCCCGCGCGAGCGCGATGGGGCGCCCGGTCGAGCGGTGGTTGTACACGAGCGGCTGCTGCCCCGCCGACCGCGGCAGCGTGATCGGCAGGCGTCCGCGCGGGCCGACGGCCCCGAAGAGCACGTCCGCGATCGCGTTCCCGCCCTCCGAACCGGGGTGCCAGGCGTAGAGCACCGCGTCGGCGTGCTCGGCGATCCACGGCAGGGACAGCGCCCGTCCACCGAGCACCACGACGACCAGCCGGACGCCGACCGCCTTGATGGCCTGCAGCGTCTCCAGCTGGCCGACCGGAAGGTCGAGCGTCGTGATCGAGTTGGCCTCGCCGGACCGCACGGGGTGCTCGCCGACGAACGCGACCACCGTCGACACCTCGCGAGCCGCCGCCAGAACCTGGTCGCTGTGCGTCCACGGCACCGACCGCGCACCCGGTCCGGTGAAGCGCGTGAGCCCGTCGGCGATCGAGACGACCTCGTCCGCGCGACCGTCCAAGGTCCACGTCCCGAAGAGCGCATCGGTGGCGTCCAGCAGCGGACCCGTGAGCAGGATCCGCTCGTCGGACGCAGCCGCCAACGGCAGGATGCCGTCGTTCTTCAGCAGCACCAGCGACGCTGCGGCCGCCGAGCGCGCCGCGGCGCGGTGCTCGTCGGAACCCGAGACCTGGGCCTCCAGGTCCTCGTCGGTGTACGGGTGCTCGAAGATCCCGCACCGGAACTTCAGGGTGAGCACCCGTCGCACGGCGTCGTCGAGCAGGTCGACGGATACCGCACCGTCGGACACCAGCTGCTCGAGGTGCGCGAGGTAGGCCCCGGAGACCATGTCCATGTCGACACCTGCCTCGAGCCCCTGACGGGCGGCGTCCGCCAGGTCGGCGGCGACTCGGTGCTGCACGATCTCCCCGACGCCGTCCCAGTCGCTGACGATCGCGCCGTCGAAGGCCCACTCGTCCTTGAGGATCTCGCGCAGGTATCGCCTGTTCGCGTGCACCGGGACGCCGTCGATGTCGTTGAAGCTCGACATGACGGTGGCGACGCCCGCCCGGACGCACTCGTGGAACGGGCGCAGCTGCAGGTTGCGCAGGCTGTTCTCGCCGGCCGTCACCGAGTTGTAGTCCCGGCCGCCCTCGGCCAGCCCGTAGCCGACGTAGTGCTTGGCGCACGCCGCGATCGCGTCCGGGGCCGACAGGTCGTCGGTCTGCAGCCCGCGGACCGTGGCCGCCGCCAGCCGACCGGCCAGCACCGGATCCTCCCCCAGGCTCTCCGCGACACGGCCCCAGCGGTGGTCGCCGGTGATGTCCATCATCGGCGTGAACGTCCAGCCGATGCCGACGGCGCTCGCCTCGACCGCGGCCAGCCGGGCGCCACGCTCCACCAGCCCGGCGTCCCAGGTCGCCGCCTGTCCGAGCGGGATCGGGAAGACGGTGCGGTGCCCGTGGATGACGTCGCGAGCCATGAGCAGCGGGATGCCGAGGCGCGACTCCTCGACGGCGATCCGCTGCACCGCGTTGACCGCCCGGACCGCCACGCCCTCGTCGCGCACGTTGCCGGCGGTGGCGCCGCTCGCCGACAGGGACGTGCCGATCCGACCCGCCCGCAGGGACTCGGCGTCGTCGGCAGCGCTGACGTTGGCAGGCTGGTGCAGCTGCCCCACCTTCTCCGCGAGCGTCATCTGGGCGAGCAGCAGCTCGGTCCGCTCCGCGGGGGTGCGGGTGGCATCCAGCCAGGCCTTGTCCATCGGGGCGTGTCCCTCTCGTCGTCGGCGGCACACACCCTATTAGGACCGGCCCCGCGCGGGACGCACCGGGTGCGACAATCGGTCCGCCCGAACCCTGGAGCCCTGCGTTGGCGGTCGACCTGAGCACGACACCCGCGGCACGACGAGCCGCGCGCCTCGCGCTGCCCCGGTTCGCGCCCCGGACGCTCGGACGGCTGATCACGGCCGGCGCTGCGGTCCTGGCGTTCGTGATGCGGTGGATCGTGTGCGGTGGCGCGCGGGGCGTCCGCGGCTACCACGGGTACGACGACGGCGTGTACTTCGCCTCCGCGGTCGCCCTGGTGCACGGCCGGCTGCCCTACCGCGACTTCCTGTTCCTGCACCCGCCCGGGATCACGCTCGTGCTCGCGCCGTTCGCGGCACTCACGCACGTGACCAGCGACTCGAACGCGCTCGTCGCGGCGCGGGTCGGCTTCATGCTCGTCGGTGCCGCGAGCGCCGCCCTGGTCACGCGTATCGCGTGGCGGTGGGGCGCCGTGCCCGCTGTCGTCGGCGGCCTGCTCTACGCGGTGGCGGCGCCGGCCGTCTACACGGAGCGGCTCACCATGCTCGAGCCCCTAGGCACGGTCACGCTGCTCGGAGGTGTGCTGCTGCTCCTGCGCTCGGCCGACGAGGGTGCGCGCCCCTGGTGGACCTGGGCGGGCGGCGCGGTGCTCGGCCTGGGCGTCGTCGTGAAGATCTGGGACGTCGTGCCCGTGCTCGTCGTGCTGGTCTCGCAGCTCGCCGTCCGTGGGTGGCAGCCGGCGCTTCGCGCGGCGCTCGCGGCAGCCGCGGCGGCGTCGGTCGTGGTCCTGCCGTTCGCGGCGCCGGCCGGATCGACCATGTTCCGCTACGTCGTGCTCGACCAGGTGGGTCGGGCCCGCGACGGCCTGCCGACGATGACCCGACTGCTCGACATGACCGGTCTGAACGTCACGAACGTGACCGACGACCCGTCGCAGCGAAGGGTGCTGCTGGTCGTGGTCGGCGCGGTCGTCGTGACGGCGGCGGTCGTCGCCTGGCGTGCGCGCCGGGGACGGTTGTGGGTGGTGATGCTCGCCGCCCAGGGCAGCGTCGTCCTGCTCGCACCGACCTACCTGCCGAGCTACGCGGCCTTCTGCGCGCCCGCTCTGGTGCTGGTCGTCGCCGCCGGTGTCGCGGCCGTCCCCGACCGCACCCGTGTACCGGTCGCCGTCCTGGTCTGCGTTCCGCTCGCGCTGGTGGTGGGCGCGTTCCGACCGTCCACCCTCGTGGACTTCCCGACGGCCGCGATGGCCGCGCGCCTGCCCGACGGATGCATCCAGGCCGACGCACCGGCCGCCCTCGCGCTCCTCGACGTGCTCTCACGGGATCTCGACGAGGGGTGCGACGTCGCCGTCGACCTGTCGGGCCAGACGTTGGATGCGGGCGGCACGGACCCGAGCGGTGCGTCGGTCGATCGGATCGACAACCGGCCGTGGCAGCTGAACGCTCGGACCTACCTGATGTCCGGGGAGGCGATGGTCCTGGCGCGCGCCGTGGGGAACTCCTTCGACCCCGAGACGCTCGCCGTCCTGCACCGGTGGCCCGCCGCGGTGGACGTCCGGGGCATCCAGCTGAGGCTGCCGCCGGGCTAGCTACCCGGCTGCGGCAGTCCCGAGGACGACCAGGTTCGAGTACGTCACGACGAGCTTCACCGCGCCGACGCTTGCCACCGCGAACCAGATGAACCACGTGTAGGCGGACCGCGGGCGGTTGGCCAGGACCAGGAAGATCAGCACCAGCGGGATGGTCACCAGGACCATGAACACCGGGACCGAGCCGACGAACGCCTGCCCGGCCGCAGAGACCGGGTTGCCCTCGTGGATGCCTTCGACGTGCGGGATCCTCGACGTCGTCAGCGCGTCGCCGACCGCGCCGAGCATCGCGAGAACGGCCACGGCGCGGCACCAGCTGCTGCGGCGCCACGACGCCAGCGTGCCGGCGAACCAGTCCACGGAGTCGGCGAGCTGGTCGGTGATCGGCTCGGACGCCGTTGTCGTCGGCCGGTCCGCGGTGGTGGTCCGGGCCGAGCCGGAGGTCAGCACGCTCATCGCGGTCTCACCTGCGGCCTCGCTGCCGCCCTGCTGTAGTCCAGCTGCACGAAGACGACTATCGACTGGGTGCTAGCACCTGTGAGCCGTCGGGTGGGCGTTCACCCGTCCGCGTCCCACGGCTGTCATCCGGTCGCGAGGCTCACGGCCAGCACCACGACCACGTAGCCGGCGACGACCGCGACCGCCGACGCGGGCGGCCACGACACCCGCCGGACCTCCTCCGCTCCACCCTCGCCCCTCGGCCCAGCGCGCCAGTCCGCCGTGAGCCGTTCCACGACGGCGTCGACGCGTCCCCCACCGGGTTGGACCGCCCAGGCACCGACGAACCGACCGGCGTCGAGGATGACGTTGACGCGGGCGTTCGGGACGATCTGGACGACGGCTGCCCACGGCACCCACGTCTCGTGCAGCACGTTGCGGACGTAGATCCCCGCCGATCGCGACTCGACGACGGGAAGCAGCGACCCGGCCAGGCTGAACCACGCGATGGCGAGCCCGACGACCACGTACACCGGGCCGGCAGAGGTGTCGACGGGGTGGAGCGTCCGGGCGACCCCCACCCCGAGCACCAGCAACCCGAACGCCACCCCGAGCCAGCCGAGCACGATCGTGCTCGTCGACATGCGCTCCCGCCAGAGGAGCTCGCCGGAACGGAACGCTGAGCCTGTGGTCACAGCACGTCTCTACACCCTCAGGGCAGGCGGCCGCCGATCATTCCGTCCACCCACGCCTGCTTCTGCGCGCCACCGCAGTCGCTCGTGTAGTACGTCCACGAGGCGCCGAACCGCCGGGCTACGCAGTCGGCGGCCTTCTCCTGCGGGTTGGCGCCGAAGGCAGCGGACATCCGCCTTCCGAGCTCGCTCCACGACAGCCCGTTCGCGGCGGCGAGCCGGCCCTGGTAGATGTGCGCGATCTCGTGCCGGACGACGTCGCGGGTCTTGCCCGGGTTTCCGGCGAGCGCCGCGCCGTTGACCATGATGTACGTCGTGTTGCCGGACCACACTGCGCCGAGGTGGCCGCCGATGTCGGGGTCGTTCCAGTGGATCGTGACGCCGGCGTTGCCCGGCAGGGAGCGAAGGGTCGCCTCCCCGACCTCCTGCACGGTGCCGCCCCGCGGCAGGTTCGGGGTGGTGCGGACGTGGCTCACTGGGGTGGCCCGCGCCGCGCTGCGGACCGAGCTCCGGGCCGCGTCGTGGGCCGCGGCGGCGGCGCTCACGGTGGCGAGCCGCTGCTGCTCGACGGTCCACGCCGCCTCGGCAGCGGACACCTCGCCGGCGAGGCGCGAGGCGTCGGCGGTCGCGACGGCGACCCGCGAGTACACCGTCTCGGGTCCCGAGAGGACGGCGATCGCGGCGGCGAGCTGGGCGCGCTTCGCGTCGTCAGCCTTACCTGCCGAGCCGTCGAGCACGGCGCTCGCGTTCGTGAGCGCCGCGCCCCTCTCGGCCGCCACCGCCGCGCGTTCCGCGGTGACGGTCCCGAGCGTGTCGATGATGGCGTCGCGCCGGGATGCGTCGAGGAAGGACTGCTCGATGGACCAGTCGGCGGCGAGTGCGTGGACCCGGTGCGCGGCCTGCCGTTGGTGCTGGACCTGTTCGGCCCGCTGCTCCGCCGCATCGGTGGCATGCCCGAGCAGACCCGACGCCCAGGCGACGAGCACGACCACGAGACTGCCGAGCACCACGGGGGCGTTGACCCGGCGAAGGTCGGCCAGGGTGATGCTCCGGACCATGGGCAGATCGATTGTCGACATTGACGCGACCTCTCGGTAGGGACAGGCCTCCCATCGGTCGTCCGTGCCGGACCTGCAGGAGTCACAGGCGCCTATGACAGGCCCTTGCCACAGAGATCACCCATCTGGGTGCTAGCACCCATCCGAAGGGCTGAACGCTTCGGAGCGCTCCATATCAGACCCTGGTCAGACCGGCCGCAGACTCCACCCGGCGCGTCGTCGGGAAAAACTCGGACACTCGGCACGCCGAGGGCCACCTATGACCGGCAGCTCGTCGCAGCACGACTCTCGTCGCGAACGGGCGGCGCCAGATCAGTCGATGGACCTGGGGCCCTCGGTCGCCGCGCACAGGCACCGGCCGACTCGGGCAGGGACCGCACGATCGTGCCGAGAGCGGTGCCGACCGGCTGCGTCGCGTCGTCGGCGTCGTGGTGCCCGTCGAGCACGGCCATCACCAGGGCCAGCGCCTGGACCGCCGTGAACACCAGCGGAGGCGGTCGCAGTCCGCGGCCCCCGGTGTCGCCGCCGTACGGCCCCCGCCTTCCGGACGTTCACCGTCCGGAACTCACCCTAGAACCTGGGCTGGACGCCATGACGAGCCGCGACGACCGGCTGCAGCGCTCGTGGGATCGTCGTGCCGGCACCTACGAGGCCCGCATGTCCGCGGCGGAGAAGCGCTGGTTCGGCGCCGCCCGGCCGTGGCTCTGCCACCGAGCGACGGGCCGGACGCTCGAGGTCGCCCTCGGCACCGGACTGAACCTCCCCCACTACCCGGCCGGCATCGACTTCACGGGCGTCGAGTGGAGCCGGTCGATGCTCGCCGTCGCGGCGCGGCGCGCCGCCGATCTCGGGTTCGTCGCCGATCTGCGGCGGGGCGACGCGCGAGACCTCCCGTTCGACGACGCCTCGTTCGACACCGTCGTCATGACCTTCTCGCTGTGCGGTGTCGGGGACGAGAAGCGCTCCATCGACGAGCTGGCACGCGTGCTCCGGCCCGGCGGTCTGCTTCTCCTCGCCGACCACGTCGAGTCGACGAGCCGGGTCGTCCGGTGGCTCCAGAGGCTCGCCGACCTCGTCTCCGTGCCTCTGCAGGGCGAGCGCTACTGCCACCGTCCGTTGCGGCAGGTCGAGGCCATGGGGTTCACCGTCGAGGGCCACGTGCGCAGGAACCGGGGCCTGATCGAGCAGGTCGCCGCCCGTCGGCCCTGACCACGTGGGAGATCGTGCCCATGCCGCCGCGCGAGACGATCGCCATGTCGTGGAACGTGCCTACCTTCGCTGCGCTTCGCCGAGGACCTCGGCCGCCACCCGTCCGAGCGTGGACCTCCGGGCGACGGCACGCTCGACGAGCTCGGCGTACGCAGCCTCCATGTCGAGCCCGAGGTCGTAGGCGAGCACACCCTTGGCCTGCTCCACCACCACGCGACCGGCGAGCGCCTCCGACACCCGGTGCGCGAGGTCGTCGTCGGCCAGCGCCTCGGGCTGGATCACGGCGAGGGTCGCGAAGTCGGCGAAGCTCTGCGCGAGAACGCAGGACGGGCCGTCGAGCCCGTCAGGGTGCGTCGAGAACAGGTTCAAGCCGCCCAGCGTCACCCCCTGCCACCGCATCGGGAAGGCATGCACGGCGAGGAACCCGGCGTCGACGATCGCCCGCCCGACCTCGGGCCAGGCGGCGAGGAGCTGCGCCTCCCCCACCGCCGCGGTCGGGTGGCCGGAGCGAGCCGCGTCGATGCACGGTCCGGTCATCGCCTGAGCTTGGTAGAGCTCGATCTCGACGGCCTTGTGCGAGCTGGCGCTGAGGAGCTCGAACGTGCCGTCGGCCGTCCGTGCGAGAAAGGCTGCGGCGTCAGCGGGGATGAACTGCGCAGAGTCCTGCACGAGCTGGGCGAGGACGCTCGTGACGTCGTGCTGCTGGACGAGGTGGCTAGCCGCGTCGGCCAGGGCCTGCGCAGAGTTGCGCGTGGTCATTGATCCCCATTCCCCGTGCTGTCCTCGGGGCGAGACTCGCTCCGGGTCGTGCTGTCGTCCGGTCCAGAGAAGTCGAGTCGTCGCTCCACCACGTCGGTCGCGATGACGTCGAGCGTCTTGCCCTCCGCATAGGCGTGTGCGCGCAGGATGGCCATCGCGTCGTCGGGACCGATGGCGAGCTGCGCGATCGTCATGCCGACCGCCTGGTGCACGCGCGCGCGGTCCGCCCACGCCGAGAACCGGTCGTCGCGGTCTGTCGAGTCGTCCAGCAGCGCCGCCCCGACCGCGTCAGCCAGGAACTGGGCGTCCTCCAGGCTGTACCGCAGGTCCCCGCCCGCTCGGTACAGGGTGATGACGCCGATCGTCGCGCCCACCGGGTGCATCGGGATCGCCCACACGGTGACCGGGCCGGCGATGTCCCCGGCCAGCTCGACGAACATCGGGAACGGCCCTTCGAGGCTGCCGTCGACGTGCGCGACGACCGCCCTGCCCTGCCGGTAGGCGTCCTGACCAGGCCCTTCGCCGAGCACGTCCTGCAGGTCCTCCAGGCGCGCGGAGGTGTCGTCCGACGTGTCCAGCGTCAGGCGTTCCGGCCTGGTCGATGCGAGGGTGATCGCCCCTCCGTCGGCGCCGAGGACGTCGATGCACGCCCGGCACAGACGCTCCGGCAACGGCGCCTCCGCGGGCGCGCGCGCAGCGGCGACGGCGAACGCGGCGAGCACCTCGGCTCGTCCGCTCACGTCTCGCTCCCCGCGGCATCACCCACACGACCATCTTCCTCCACCGCGGGGCCCAGACGTCGCACGCAACGGGTCGGAATGCTCGCGCAGGGCACCTCGACGCAGCTATGGTCTTTGTGGTGCACGACACCCGCGGGTTCGGAACGCAGCTTTCGCGGGTCGCGGCACCGGCCACGGCTAGGAAACATGACCGACCTCTCCCCCTCAGGGCGTTTTCGCATACCAACGGCCGAGCCGGCGGGCCGGTGGTGGTGGTCTGACGGCCTCTTCGCCATCCACGGCATGTCGGCCGGCGAGGTCGTCCCGACGCAGAGGGTCTTCCTCAGCCACGTCCACCCCGACGACCTCTCGACGGTGCTGTCGGTGCTCGGCCACGCGTTCGCTGCACCCGATTCCGTCGAACCGCACAGCTGTGAGTACCGCCTGCGCGACCTGCAGGGTGCAGAACGGGTCGTCGTGCTCGCGGTCAGTTCCGACGACGCGACGTCGGGCGTCATCTCCGGTTCCGTCGTCGACGTCACGCAGCAACGCCATCGCGTCGTCGCGGAGAGCGTGAACGACCAGCTCTCGCTGGCGCTCGAGGCCCACGCGGCGATCGACCAGGCCAAAGGCATCCTGATGGTCGCGCTCGGCATGGACAGCGCCGAGGCCTTCAGCCTCCTCAGGTCGTGCTCGCAGCGACTGAACATCCGCATCCGCGCTCTCGCCGAACGACTGGTGAACGTGGCCGCCGCGGCCGACGCCGACGCCCTCGAGCAGGGCCACCTGATCGACATCCTCGTCTCCCTCCTGCGCGGCGACCACAGCGACCCCTTGAAGACCATCTCGGCGGACGGGTTCGCGGTGACGGCGGAGCGCGCGGGGTCAGCGCCCGTCCTGAGGGTCACCGGCCGCATGGACGTCTCGCACGCCATCCGGCTCGGCGTCGCGATCCGGCTCGTTCAGCTGGACGCCGGCGCGTGCCGGGTGGTCGTCGACCTGCGCGGGGTGGAGGTGACCGACGCACCGGCGCTGGCCGCCCTCGCCGAGGCCGCACGCTCCAGCGCCGACACCTGCTCACGGGTGGTCGTGCTGGGCGGTGACGCCGTCACGGACGCCGAGCGACCCGACCCGTCGCGTCACAGGTCCCACGCCTAGCCGCGGACGTCAGGCCGCGACGGAAGCCTTCTCGGCGGCGACCAGGGGGTCGCCCTGCCCCACCTGGCGGTCGCGCAGGAGGGTCAGCACCAGCACGAGGGCCGCGAGCAGGGCCACGGACGCGTTCGCGACGACGACGAAGACCGCCTCGCTGCTCGTCAGGTGGGCCAGGTGCTCCAGGTGGAACGCGAAGTGCGGGACGGCGAACACCAGGTACGCCAGCATGGCGGGAACGACGAAGTGCGCCTTCGGCCACACCAGGGCGATCCCGAGCAGCACGGTGATGCCGAGGGTCGCACCGCCGAAGTCCCGCGCGAGGTGCTCGCTGAACGGCGGTGTGCTGTCCACCGTCGGGAAGTGCGCGTAGAACGACTCGGGCGCGATCGCGTTCCACGCGCCGATCATCAGCTCGTTGACGAACAGGACGGCAATGCCGATGCGGATGATGACAGTCACGCGGCGTCTCCTTCGATGCGCGGCCCACGAGCCACTGAGCTTCCGGCGGCCTCCGACACCCCCACCCGACGTTTCACCGCGAGTCGGGAGATGTCGGGCACGACCCGGTCCGGCGGTGAGGCTACCGTCGCGACGGACCCGGTCGCGTCCGGGTCCGTCGCCGGTGCACAGCGCTTGACGTCGTGCGCCCGTCGGGCCTTTCGGCCCTGGCTCCCAGCGCACCCGTCACGGGATCATCGAAGTCATGAACGCACCATGGTGGAGGCTGAACATCAACCGGGAGTCCAAGGACGTCTCGCAGTCCGCGATCCGCGAGACCGACGACGACCTGCTCCCCCCGTTCGTCGACTGACGAGTCGCCAGACGCCGTCGCGCCGTCTGCCGCGTTGCGCGCCCGTCTGCATCAGGCGCGCGACCGCTGTGCCCCAGCCGATCCCGCTCTGCCGTCGCTGACCCGGCTCTGCCGTCGCGACCCGGCTCGGCCGTCGGTGACCCGCCTCTGCCCTCGCTGACCCGGCTCGGCCCCCGCTGACCCGGCTCGGCCCCCGCTGACCCGGCTCGGCCCCCGTGACGCGGAGAGCCGGGGCCCGAGCGGCGACTGCCACTCGAACCCCGGCTCTCTCGTCCGGCTCAGGCCTGCTGCCTGGTCACAGCTGCGGGGCGGTCGCGGCCTTCATCTCGGCGATCCATCCCTCGGCGTCCAGGTCACCCACGAAGTAGGGCTCCATCGCCCCCTGGATCCGGGCCCCGTAGTCCGCCGCGACCGTCTGGTCCCAGGACTGCTGGAACGTCGGAGCCTTGCTCACGAGGTTGAAGACGAAGGACAGGTACGACGCGGTCGTCGGGTCCTTCTGGTCAGCCTGGATGAGGGCACCCGCACTGGCGACCGGCGGGACCTGTCCCAGCGCGACCTCGTCCTTCACGAACTTCTCGCTGTAGAGCTCCTTCAGGAACGCAGCGACCGCGACGGGCTGCTTCGTCTGCGCGTTGACGTTGTAGAAGCTGCTCAGGTCGCCGACGATCGCGCCCGTCTCGCCGCCCTGGAGCTCCGGGAAGGCCAGCCAACCCAGGTTGGTGTCGACGAAGTTCTTGTCGGCCTGCTGCAGCTTCGCGAAGTTCGTGCTGCTCACCAGCTCGTAGGCGGCGATGCCACCGATGACCAGCCGCGACGAACCGGCCGGACCCGACTGCTCGGTGTCGAAGCCCGTCCCGAACGCGCCCATGTCCAGCATCGCCCTCAGGTCGCTCAGCGACGCCCGGCTTCCGTCGCTGTTCCAGATGCTCGCGTTGCCGCCGAGACCGTCTGCGACGACGTCGTTGCCCAGGTGCTGCGAGAACAGGTACTCGAACCACTCCTGCGTCGGCCCTGAGTCCTGACCGGCAAGCGCGATCGGGAGGTTCCCCGCGGCCTTCAGTGGTTCGATCTGCGACACGAAGTCGGTCCAGGAGCTCGGCGGCTGCAGCCCGGCGTCCGCCAGCACCTTCTTGTTGTAGAAGAGGATCGTGGGGTCGACGCCGCCGAAGGGAATCCCGTACGCCGTGCCGTCGAGCACCTCGCCCTGGAAGACGTTTCCGAAGAAGGAGTCCTTGAGCGCCGGGTTGTCTTTGATCAGCTTGTCGAGGGGCAGGACGAGGCCGCGGTCGAGCAGAGGCTTGAGGTCGGGCACGCCCGCGGTGATGAACAGGTCGGGTGCTCGCGCGCTTCCGAGCCGCGACTGCACGTACGCCTGGTAGTCCAGCTCGTTCGAGGCGACCCTGTCGACAACTGCCTTGACCGAGGACGTCTTGTTGAACCGCGCGGCCGCGGCCTCCTGCAGCGGAGCGGAGGCGTCGTCGAGCACGGCGATGTGCAGCTCCCCCGTTGCTGCGGGAGCGCCGTCTGCCGTGCTGGCCGCATTGTCGGAGCAGCCGACGGCCGTCAGCGCGACGAGGGCCGCGATCGCGGCACCTGCGACAGAGGCGGAGCGTCGTGGACGGGGTGTTCCAAGGGAGCGCGGGGGCCTGCCGGCACCGTCGCTACGGGACCAGC
Organism: Cellulomonas sp. URHD0024; assembly: GCF_000426185.1. Taxonomy (GTDB): domain Bacteria; phylum Actinomycetota; class Actinomycetes; order Actinomycetales; family Cellulomonadaceae; genus Cellulomonas. The sequence goes on along the minus strand of NZ_AUEW01000011.1, from coordinate 156,149 downwards.
TCCCCGCGCGGCTCGTACGCATCACGGCTCTCCTTCGAATGGCGCTCCGTCTCGCGGAGTAGGTGTCGGGGGCTGCCGTCGGCCGTCGTTGGTCGCCCGCGCCTCGTCACCCGGAAACAATATCGTGCCGAGACTAGGTGGTGATAATGGCCATGACAAGGCACGGCGGCCGCTGCAGCGGGTGTATTTTGGAGCCGGCGACGACAAATTCACCGGAATGTGTGCCAATTCGGTAGCACAACGACAAATGCGACGAAGCGGCAGTTCTCGCGCCCCGTCGTCCTCGAGCGGTGGACGATCCGTCAACGCATCTGGGACCGTCCTGAGCACCGCGTCGAGCACGGCCGACCACCGCGGGCACTGGCGCGCGGCGGTCGCGAGCCGATACTAGCGGGACGAGCAGAGCCCCGCGGGCGAGGGCCGCTCCACCGGACAAGTGGCACGCAACAGGCTAATGCGGCCATCGCGCAGGTTATCCGAATATTGGCCCAGATGTCATTACCTGCCACCCGGATGCCTTTCGGGCTATTCGAGGTCGCGCGGGCGAATCGCGCCTTCGCGTATCGCCGCCCCGATGAAGGCGTTACACCTTTGCGACGTCGACACACCGGACCAACGACCCACGGCCCCTGACCTCGGACGACTCAGCGCGCCCGGCGCCGAGGTCGTGCCATACGGGCTGCCAGCACGACGAGCAGCACGCCCGCCACCCCGGCGAGGACCCACCAGGCGGCGCTCAACCGCGCACTGGTCAGCGGAGGCGCTGTGACCGACACGTCCAGCGGCGTGGCGGGTTCGGCCTGGACGGCGGGGCGGGGATGGGTCGGCGAGTCGGGCCCCGGCGCCGTTCCGTCGTCGACGAAGAGCAGCGACTCCGTGGGCTGCACGACGCCCCACCCGAGCGCGTCGTCGCGCGCGTCGGGCTGAGCCCGCGCGGCGGTGACCTCGAGCCGGTACGCCCACTCGGCCGGGCTCTCGTCGGGATGACGCTGGGCGACGAGCGCCGCCGCGGCGCTCACGTACGCCGTCGCCCAGCTGCTCGCGGCAGCGTCGCCGGCGAGCATGCAGTCGCCGGCCGCGTGGAACGTGGTCAGCACGTTGACGCCCGGCGCAGCGACGTCGACCTGTGCGCCGTGGAAGGAGTCATCGGTGGCGTGGCCGTCGGCGTCGGTGGCGGTCACGCCGAGGACGCCGGGGTAGGCGGCCGGGTAGCGCGGACCGTCGGGGGCGTCGGGGTCGGCGGACCGGTTGCCGGCGCTCGCCACGACCAGGGCGCCGACGGCCAGGGCCTCGTCGACCGCCGCGCGCATCGCCGGGTCGTCGGTCGGCGAGCTCAGCGACACGTTGATGATCCTGGCGCCGTTCGTCGCTGCGTACCTGATCCCTGCGGCGATCCGGTCCGTCTGCACGTCCGTGCCGGCTTGCTTCTCCTGGTCGCTCTGCCCGTAGAAGACGCGGACGGGAAGGATCGTCGCGCGCTTGGCCAGCCCGACGACACCCGAACCGTCGACCGACCGTGCGGCGATCTGCCCGGCGATCGCCGTGCCGTGCCCGTCGGTGTCCGCGCGCCCGGTGACCTCGACGTCCTGTCCCACGAGGTCGACGCCCGGCACCACGGCCGCCGACAGGTGCGAGTTGGCCGGGTTGACGCCGGAGTCGACGACCGCGACGAGCACCCCGGCACCCGTGGCGATCGTCCAGGCGCTCTGCGCGGCGAGCGTCTTCAGGGCGGGAGGGGTCTGGTCGACGAGCTGCACCGTCCCCGGATCGCACTGCGTGGGCGCCGCTGCGGCCGCGGCTGGACCGGCCGTTGCCACGCCTGCCACGAGGGCGCCGGCGGCGCAGAGAGCCCAGGCCCGCGCCATCACGTCCGTGTCGTCGGCACCGAGGCCGCCTCGATCGTCAGCGACGGCCCGCTCGGCAGCAGCGCTGTCCAGGCCGGTGGGACGGGGACCACGTCCACGCTCTGGTACCCGAGCCGCGCCAGAAGCTCCTCCGAGGGGTCCGGGATGGGGAACGCCCGTCCGCTCTCGTCGACGAGCTGTGCCTTCGTCGTCGCTCCCGCGGCGGTCTGCGCCGCGACGAGTGCGCCGCCGCCCGGTGCGACGACCACTCCGGCCTGCGCCTGCGGGTCGGCCTCGGTCGTCACGAGGTCGACGCGACCCGTCTCACCCGTGGTCAGGCGCGCGCACGGTGGATCCTGCGGATCGACCAGCTCCGGCAGCCGCGTCGGCCAGTCGGCGGGGGCGACAGGGGTGGACGTCTCGACCTTCGCGACGTCCGCGCTCGTGAACTGCGCGGTCACCCCGACCGCCCCGCCGGAGCCGAGCGCGTAGAGCGGGGTGGCGAAGGTGCTCAGCGGCGCCAGCTCGCCGTTGGCGTCGACGACGTAGTGCTGGTCCGGCGCCCCGGCGGCGCTGACCTCGACCACGGTGCCCACGAGAGTGGCCGGTGGCAGCGCGGACGCGGACGGCACCGGGTCGCCCGCGTGCTTGAGCGTGATCGGTCCGATGTCGGTTCCTTCGGGGAACAGGTTGAGCCACTCGGCGGGGGCGTCGTGCGGCGAGATGCCCTCGACGTCGAGCGCCCGCTCGACCGCAGCGACGTCCTGCACGGCGACGCGATGACGCACCCCGTCCTGGACGAGGTAGAGGTCGCCGGCCGTGCGGACGAGCACGGCGGTCGCCGAGTCGGCAGGCACCGGCGTGCCCGCGGGGTCGGCAGCGCCGTCGCCGTCGGTGTCGACGGGCACGTCGACGCCGATCAACGTCTGTGCACCGTCGGCGACGAGGCACGAGAGCCACCCGGTCGACACGAGGCCGGCGCGTGCCGGCGGGGCGTCCGGTGCGCCGACGATCCCGATGGTTCCGCCTCGGGCCGTGTCCCCGATCTGCCCTTCCGAGACCTGCACGGTGCCGAAGGCTGACGACGGGATCGCCAACCGGGCGCTGGTCACGTTCAGCACCGGGTAGAGCACGCCCTTGCTGCTGACGTACCGGGTGCCCACCTGCTTGACGACGACGAGCCTCCCGTCGTCCCAACCCTGCGGCAGCGACGGCTTCAGCTGGCCCCACGCGAGGGACCCGACGACGATCAGAGTCGTCAGGAGCACACCGGCGACGACACCGCGCAGCGGCTTGGTCGGTTCGGCCTCCTGCCCACCCGGGGCGCCGCTGATGAATGCCGTGAGAAGTCGCCTGCGACTGTAGGTCTGCGCCTCGACGAGGTCGCGCTTGGATGCCACGTCCGACCGTCCGCTCAGACCAGCCCGGCGGCGGTGACGCCGAGCGGCAGAAGGATCGCGAGGCAGGTCACCTCGACCACGTCCCCGAGTCGTGCCAGCCCGACCCGACGTCCCGGGGCCACGAGCCCGACGCCGACGACGAGGATCGCACCGACTCCCGAGGCGGCCGTCAGCACACCGCGCCACTGGGGGTGCAGCAGGGCGGCCGCGACGAGCGTGCCGGTCAGCCCGAGGATCGCGCCCGTGACGACGACCAGGACGTCGGCCCGCGACCACGACTGGCGCGCCGACAGCAGGATCCCGGCGAATCCGACGACGAGCAGGACGGTGCCGACGGCCCCGGTCGCCGCGACGGCCGGGATGGCGAGCAGCGAGAAGATGCCGACCGCGATCCGCAGGGCGACCTGCATCCGCAGGCCGTGCTGCGTCTGCTGCCGCACGAATGCAGGATCGATCGGCGCGGGCTCGAGCAGGATCTCGGCTTCGGTGCGGGCCGGAACGACCCGCAGCGGCGTGCTCGACAGGGCGAGCCAGGGCAGGCCGACGCTGGCGGTGATCACGACAGCGACGACGACGGCCAGGACGGTACCCGACTCCGCACCGGTGAGCTCGACGGCGACGCCGGTGCTCGCGAGCACCAGACCCAGCAGGACGGGCGCGACGGAGATCTCACGCGCGTCGGCGAGCGCGGGCACACCGAGCAGGCCGACGAGAAGGAGCGCGACGCCCGCCGAGACCGTCGGCCAGCCCCAGGACGGGGGTTGGTCGCCCGCGGTGAACCCGGCGACCGCGCCGAGGACGCCGGACGAGAGCACGAGGATGCGACCGGTCACGGGCTCCGCGCCGACGCGCCCGACGACCGCGCCGGCGACCAGCACGAGCACCGCACCGAGGCCTGCGAGCACCGGCGGCAACGTGGCGGCGGTGTCGGCGCCGAGCAGGAGGGCTGCGCTGACGACGACGAGCGCCACCGCACCCCACGCAGCACCGAGTGCGCTGTCGCGGGGCGTCCACGGCCGGTACTGGGACTCGACCGCGTCGGCCACAGCCTCCACGACGTCGTCGTAGACCCGCGGCGCTGCCGCTCGGGCACCGGACTCCAGCGAGAGCACGGCGCCGTCCTCCACGCCCTGCGCGACCAGGCTGCGTGCACCGTCGACCGGTGTGCCGTCGGCTCTGATGAGGCGGTACCCACCGTGCGCCGTGCCGGCCTCGAGCAGACCCAGCGTCCGCGCAAGGCCGGGGACGATCTCGACGACTGCGACGTTGCCGGGGACGCCGAGGTCCACGCGGCGCTCTCCGGCCGTCACCGACAGGCGCAGCAGTGTCCCGACCGGTGTCGAGGACGAGGTCATGGTCATCGGTTTCCTTGGTGGTGCGCAGGACTGTCGGTGGGCGTGGGCGGCGCCCAGGACCGGGTGCGGGCGTCAGGGAGCATGGTGCACCTCGGTGACCGTGAAGGAGCGCTGCCCGAGGCGCACGATGGAGCCTGTCGGGACCGGTGTGCGCGAGTCCGGCGGCGCGACGAAGGCACGCCCGTCCGTCAGGACGACGATCGTGCCGTTCCCCGATCCGGCGTCCTGGACCCAGAAGCCCTCCGGTCCCCCGCCGAACGCCGCGTGCGTGCGGGACACCGAGCGGGTCGAGTCGTCGATCGTGACGACGTGGTCGACACCTTCACCATGCGGCGACCGCCCGACGACGCCCGACCCCTGCACGACCAACCGCCTGCCGTCGTCGAGCGTCAGAAGGAAGCTCCTGGGCGCCGGGGATCCGGGCGGCGAGGTGATGAGCCCCGGCGGCACCGTCCGAGCGGTACTGGCCTGCACAGGTGTGGTGACCGGTGCGGCGGGCACCGCGACCGGTGCCGGGGGCGCTGCAGGCAGCACGGTCACGGGCGACGGGGTTGAGACGGTCGGGGCGAGGGGCGCGGGCGGCGGGGAGGCGGCTGACGTCGGCGCGACCGGCGGCGCGGGCGGGGCCGCCGGGGCGACCGGTGGCGCGGGCGGGGCCGCCGGGGCGACCGGTGGCGCGGGCGGGGGCGGCGGGGCGACCACCGGCCGCGACGGGACGGGCGCGGGGCGGCTGGCCGGCACCGGCACGGGCACGGGCACGGGCACGGGCACGGGCACGGGCACGGGCACCGGAGCCGGAACTGCGGGCGCGGCTCCTTCAACGGAACCGGAAGCGGCGCTCGCTGCAGCGGGCGGGGTCCGAGGCGCCCGGACGTCGACGACGACGGCCCGGCCCACCTTGTCGTGCCAGCCCTGCCGGAGGGAACCGCGGTCGAACCCGCTCGATCCGACGACGACCCACTGACCCAGGCCGGCCACCGCCGTCCCGGCGAGCACCACGAGCCCGCGGGCCGCGGCGCGCGGTGAGCCGATCGCGTACGGCGCCTCCGCCCGGGCCGCCCGGAGGCCGAGGAGCAGGTTCCCGAACGTCCGCCCGGTGCGTGCCTCCCAGACGACGACGCCGACGACAAGCTCCGCGAGCACGAGCCCGGCGATCAGCACGCTGCGCGTGAGCACGAAGGCGATCGCGGTCGCGGCTGCGACTGCCGCCGAGTCCACGGCGAATGCGGCGAGCCTTCGACTTGCCCGAGCAGGCGCCGTCCCGGAGAAGTCCTCCCCCAACGCTGCCACCGGCGCGCCGACGGTCGACTGCACGCTCGTCGTCAGCTCGCCGACCGTCGCGACGTCACTTCCTGGAGCGGCGCCAGGCGCCCTCCCGGACCGCGACCGCCGAGTCGGCGTCGCGGGCTCGCCAGCCGGTCGTGCCGGGCGGTGCGGCTCGATGACGACGACCTCGGCCGCGGACCGGCAGTCGTCGCACATGCGCGTCGTGGCGTCGACCGGGCGTCCGCACGACAGGCACGTCTGCACAGTTCCTGCGCTCATCCGGAGGCCACCGTTCGCAGAGTGTCGATCAGGTTCGCCGCGCAGAGCGCGGCGGGGAGCGAGAGGCTGACCGCCAGCAGCTCGAGACCGTCGCCGAGGTGTGAGACCAGCACCGACTGACGCCCGCGTCCGACGGACGGCACGAGCGCGGCGAACACCAGCGCCAGGACCAGAGCCCCGATCGCGAGACCGATGCGCGCACCCGGGACAGGGGCGAGCACTGCCGCCTCCACGAGCACGAACGAGCCGGCGAGCCGCGGCGCCCACCGAGCCGTCCTGCCTCGCTGACCCCGGGGGCCGAGGGTGAACGCGCCGACGAGGCAGGCGACCAGGACGGCGGCGGCCACGCGGGACACCGTGCCCGATCCGGTCGACCAGGCGGAGATGAGCACCCACGGCAGCAACGCTGGGGCGAGGACGGAGGCGACGAGCGTCGCGACCTGCTTGCGACGCTCCGCCGTGGCCACGGTGCGCAGCACGAGCCGGTCGTTGACCCGCCCGAGCGGCCGCGTCGGTCGGGCGCGCACCGACAGGGCCATCCGCGAGACCCGCGAGAGGTCGATCAGCTGCTCGTCGGGAACCGTGATCGAGAGCTGCGGGGCGAGGCGCACGACGAGCGGCGCGGCACCCACCAGCACCGCGGCGGCGAGCACGGCAGGCAGCGCGGCGAGCAGGACGGCAGCCTGGACGACAGCGATCGCGGCGCACGTCGTGAACAGCGGACCGGCGAGGTCGTCGGTGGTCCGGGCGGTCTTCGACACCAGCAGGCGTGCACCGGCAAGCAGGGTGGCGACCACCAACCCTGCGGTCACGGCGAGCCGGGTGCTCGACGAGTCCGTCGGGTTCAGGACGAGGACGGCGGCGGCGAACCCGAGCGTCGGTCCGGCGACGGACGCTGCCGGCTCCGCGGTGCGGGTCAGCACCGTGGCGACGGCCGCCGCGCCGAGGAGCGTCGCGGCGATCGTCGCCGGGAGGTTCTCCAGAGCGCCGGGCGCCAGGCCCACGACCGCGGCGACGATGCCCAGTGCTGCGGCCGTGGCGAGCGCACCGCGCTGGGCGGGCGGCCGCCGCAGGACGACGTCCTGGCGCTGCGCGGCCCATCGCCTCCCGCGTGCGCCGGGCGCGGCACGTCGCACGACGTGCAGCAGACCACCGTCCGTGACGACGTCGCCGACCGCAACGTCGAGCGGCACCTGTCGACCGGAGGAGTCCAGCACGACGACGCCCTCGTCACCGACGGGGAGCAGCGCGCTCCGCATGGCGTCGCCCAGCTGCATGTCGGGGCGCAGCGCGATGTCGCGTCGTTCGTCACCGACGTCGATGCCGAGCCGGACGTGCGGGTGGCGGCGTGCGGCAGTCGGCGCGCTCACGACCACCTCCTGCCCCCTGCCGGCCGGGTGCCGGGAGCCACATCGTAGACGGGCGTACGGCTGCGCAGCGGCGCGCCATCGAGCTATCACCCTTCCACCGGGAGGGTGATCGGTATCCCCAGTTTTCCGTTTCGTCCGTGATGTGTCACCTGGACCGTCTAGGCTCCCTATCGGTCCCTGGTGTTCCGCCAGGGTGACGCCTGCCGTCGTGGGCGTCCGGGTCGGCCCGTGGGTCGTGTGCAGGGGAGGTGTCATGGCTGCTGAGGTTGCTGCGGCTGATGGTGCGCTCAAGGCTGGTGCTGATGTGGTCGCGCGTTCGCGTGCAGAGCTGCAGCGTGAGCTGAGCTCGCTCGAGGGCAAGCTGGCCGGTATCGGGTCGCACTGGCAGGGCCAGGGTGCGGTCGCGTTCAACGCGTTGATGGCGCGCTGGCGCGAGGACGCGACCAAGATCGTGTCCGCGTTGAACGAGTTCGAGGCCAACCTGGTCTCCTCGCAGTCCGCCTACGTCGCGTCCGACGACGCCCAGCAGTCGCAGTTCTCGCGGCTGCAGGGTCGCCTCGGCTGAACCCCAGACCCAGGAGAGAGGGAACGCTGATGAGCGACCTGAAGGTGAACTTTGGTGGTCTGGCCACCGCAGCGGCGGACATCCAGTCCGGCGCGACCCAGATCGAGGCCCGTCTGGCCGACATGGACCAGTCGCTCGCACCGCTGCGGGCGAACTGGTCCGGCGAGGCCGCCGCGTCCTACGAGGCGGCGCGGGCCAAGTGGACCGCCGCGATCAGCGACATGAAGGCGCTGCTGGCCGATGTGGGCCGTGCCGTCTCGTCCTCCGGCGAGGACTACCAGTCGACCGAACGGTCCAACGCAGCCCGCTGGTAGGGCACGACGGAAGACTGATCGCACAGCGCCGGTCCCCCTCTGGGCGGGACCGGCGCTGTGCGGCTCGAACGACACTGTGAAAGGGGGCCGGTGATGGCTGGTGAGGTCACACTTGACCGGGACAAGCTCGAGCGCAGCCTGAACAAGCTGCTCGAGCTGCACGAGAACGTCACGATCCTGCACGAGGGTCTGCGCAGGATGCAGGCACGTCAGGACAGCGACACGTGGTCGGCGTTGGGTGGCTCGTTCTCGAGGCCGTACAGCGCTGCCTTGCACGAGGCCGTGTCGAACATCAACAGCCTGCGTGAGCAGCTGTGCGCATACCGGGACACGCTGACGGCGTCCGCGGACCGGCTCGCGTTGATCGACGCCGAGGTACAGGACCGGCTGGCCCGGTTGGCGGCCCGCGCCGACGGGATCGTGACGCCGATGCCCGCCCAGAACGCCCCCTGGCAGGCCCCCGCCGGCCCCACGACCGGCTACGAGTACAACCCGGCCACGAACACCGGGTACGACCCGAACACCGGCGTGACGCAGCACGCCCCGGTGCACGCGGTCCTGACGGCACACCTGCCCGTGCCCGAGTCCGGCACCCCCACGGTCCCTCCGTCGCAGGGCTCTGGCATCGGATGAGGCTGTCGTTCACCGCACGACCACCGCGCGCGACCACCGCGCACGCCGCCGGGCCGCGCAGGCGTCGCCTGCGGGCCGTGCGTGCCGTGGCCGTCGCCGCGGTGATGGTGCCGGTCGGAGCCGCGTTGCTCGGTGCTGCCGCTGACCCGCAGGGCGGGCTCTGGTACTACAACGACTCAGGCATGGACACGATCCACAAGTCGACGACCGGCGCTGGCGTCACCATCGCCGTCCTGGACACCCCACTGAACCCGAACGCCCCGGACCTCGCCGGGCTGGACATCACCTCCGCCGGAGCGTGCGCCACGAAGGACGGCGGCCCTGCGCTTCCATCCACCGGCACGGACGTGTCGGCCCAGCACGCCACCGGCATGATCTCCCTGATCATCGGCACCGGCGCCGGCGTCCCGGGCCAGCCCGGGGTCAAGGGGGTCGCCCCCGGCGCGAAGGTCCACCACTACAGCACCGTCATGAACCAGGACGCCGACGCCTGCCACTTCGCCGACACCGTGCTGGACGGGTCCTCGACGTTGATGGACGCGATCCACGACGGCGCAAGGATCGTGAGCATGTCATTCGGAAGCGCTGCCCCGACGTCCCAGGTCCCGGTCGAGGACATCCCGGCCGCGTTGGCCTCCGGGACGATCCTGGTGGCGGCGACGCCCAACCACGCCGATGCTGCCCCGCAAGCGCCCGGGGCGTTCAACGGGGTGGTCTCGGTAGCACCGATCGGCCCGGACGGATCCCGGACGGACTTCGCGTCGTCGAGCCCTCACCTCGGGGTTCTGGCTCCCGGTGAGCAGATCCTGACGCCGGTGGCGAACGACAACTGGACGCGGTACGGCTTGGCCGAGGGCTCGTCACATGCGGCGGCGTACACGTCGGCGGCGTTGGCGTTGGTGTGGTCGGCGTTCCCGAAGGCGACCCCGAACCAGATCCTGCAGTCGCTGGCCATCAACACCGGCGCGGCGGACCACCCGCTGACCCATGACGCGGAGCACGGGTACGGCATCGTCAACGTGCGGCACATGCTCGAGCACGACCCGACCCAGTACCCCGACGTGAACCCGTTCCTGTGGGACGACCCGGGCGAGTTCGGGCCGACCAAGGCAGAGGTCCTGGCCGCCGCCGGCACGCCCACCGGTCCGGCGACGTCGTCGCCGGACCCGAGCCCGACCAGCAGCGCCACCACCCCGGCCGACGGCACGCCAGGTACCTCCTCGACGCCGTCGCACCTGCTCGGCCTGGGCGCGGTCATGCTCGTGCTCGTCGCGGTCGTGGTGCTCGTCGTCGTGCTCCTCGTGCGGCGTCGCTCCGGGGCCGTTCCCGGCCGGGCGTCATGACCGGCCGATGTGTAGTCGTCGTAGTCGCTGTTCGTTCGGATGACAGGGGTGCACCGTGGGTGTGAACGCAAATCAGCTCAAGAAGGTTCTGGACGCCGACATGTCGGCCCTCGACGGTGATCCAGAGCTTCTGACCGCCGTCATGCGTGACTTCAAGCAGTACTCCGGAGAACTGGTCGCGCTGGTCGAGGACCTGGGGATGACCGGCGAGAGCGCGGACGCCGCCAAGGCCCGCATCGGGACGCTGGCCGACAACCTGACCGCGACCGGGGCGAGCCTTCAGCGGGCTGCCGATGCCGCGACGCAGGCCAAGACCGCGATCGAGACCGCCCAGAAGGCGTACCACGACCTGCCCCACGAGTTGAGCACGCTCGAACGGCTCGCGCTCGTGGGGGGCACCGCGACGGCCGGCAGCGCGCTCGGGCCGGAAGGAACCATCGGCGGTGTGGCCGCTGGTGTCGTGATCGCCAACCAGCTCGCCTCCCGGCGCGAGGACCACGCAGCCGCGGCCCTGAGCACCCTCCAGACCGACCTTCGCGCCGCCGCAGGTCAACTTGGCCCAGACATCTTCGATAGCAACGTTCATGTCCTCCCGGCCGCGGGCGGAACCTCCTCGCCGACCGCGAGTCCGAGTACCGCTGGTGGGTCCACCGGTGGTGGGCACGGCGGGCGCGTCCCACTGCTCCCGACAGGGGGCCCGGCAGGACCGACCTCGACCTCGACCGGGTCAGGGACTGGGACTGGGTCAGGGTCCGGGTCAGGGACTGGGAACGGGTCAGGGTCCGGGACTGGGAACGGATCGGGTTCCGGGACGGGATCGGGATCGGGTTCGGGTTCCGGGACGCCTGATGGTTCGACGGGGGGCGTGATCCCGCCGAGTACCGGCGGAACGGGCTCTGGCGGCTTCCCCGGTGGCAGCGGCGGAACGGGTGTCGGCGGTGGGACCGGTTCGAGCGGGACGTTTCCCGGGACCGGTGCGGGTGGCGGCTCTGGCGGCGGTTCGAGCGTCGGTGGCGCGCTGGCCGGTGGGGCGACCGTCGGTGGCGCGATGCTCGGTTCGGGTGCGATGGGTCGCCTCGGCGGCGGCGTGGGCGTCGGCGGGATCGGTGCTGGCGGGACGGGTGTCGGCGGGTCAGGTGCCGGTGCCGGACTCGGTGGCACCCGTGGCGGGTCTGCGGGTCTGACCGAGGGCGCCGGTCTCGGCGGTCGTGGGCCGGGCACCGGTGCGGGCTCAGCGTTCGGTGGAGCCCGGGGCGCGGGGTCGTCGTCGCTGAGCGGGGCATCGTCGCTCGTCGCCGGCGAGCAAGCCGCCGGAACGGGCACGGCTGCTGGTGCGCGCGCCGGCGGAGCCGGTGGGCCGATGCCCGGTGGTGGCGGTGGCGGTGGTGGCCAGTCCGGCAAGCGCCGTCGCAACTCGCTGGGCTACCTGGCCCCGGATCTCGGTCTGGATGATGACGAGGATGCACGGGCCAGCAGCTCCGGCCGGGCCGGATCCCGTGACGCCGGACCCCATGTGACCCTCGACACCCCCGACGACGACACCTGGTAGCAGCTCGCGAGCTCACTCTGCGGGGCGCCTTGGCGGAAGCCAAGGCGCCCCGTTTCGCGTCTCTGGACACCAGGGGTCCCGACGAGCCGTCGCGGATGGCGGTCCCGACGAACGACATCACGCCCTGACCCGCCGCATCAGCCGTGCGGCAGCTCGCGGAAGGACGTCACCCTTTCGGTCGCCGTCGGGGTCGTGTCCGTGCGGAGTCAGGCCTCTCGGCCGGTGTTCAGCGACGCGCGCAGATCGGCGACGACGTCGAGGAGCATCTCGAAACCCTCGGCGTCGCCCTGGGTTGACGACGATCCCCGTGCCGGGCGGCATCATCTGGACGACCGGTCATGGACGTCGCGTACGGCGCGATCGCCGCCACGTCTCCCAGCCGAGCCAGTGACGTGAAGACCGCGAGCATCGGACCTCCGTCGCGGTCGTAGAGGACCGGGACGAAGCCGGAGAACCCTTCGTCGACCTGCGCTCCGCTGGCCACGACGACCGTCGACCGACGGACACCCTCTCGCCACGGGCGCCGGCCGCAATCAGGGCCTCGAGGCGCCCTTCGTCTCGTCGTCGGTGTTCAGCGCTCTCTCTCGCCGCGTCACGTCACGCGCGCTCGTGGCATACCGGGCGTCTTCACCAGCAACCCCACGGGCGACGAGGCGCTCACAGACTCGCGCTCCCAGGCTCCCGTGCAGACGGACGGCGACCGATCCGTCGGCGGGTACCCCCCGGACGGCGGGCGGCGGGGCTGGACGTAGCCGGTACCGTAACGGTCGGTATTCGAGTGGGCGGCTGACGCCGCCTCGCGGGCAGCAGGACAAGGACGGCGGGGGCATGTCGATCACGGCGCAGCGCAGCACCGACATCGGCCCGGGGCCTGTGCCCACTGGGCAGGTCGTCCTTCAGCCGCCGCCGGAGATCCAGCCATCCGACGGGGTCAGTGGCGTCCTGGCGAACATCATCCCGATGCTGGGGAGCGTCGGGTCGATCGTGTTCGTCGCGGTCTCGTCACCCGGTCCGAAGGGCATGATCGCCGCCGGGATGTTCCTCGTCGCGTCACTGGGGTTCGTCGGGGTCAACGGCTGGCGCCAGCGGGCACAGCACCAGGCTGCGGTGATCGGTGCCAGACGCGAGTACCTCGCCTACCTGACGGACCTGCGCAAGACCGTGCGTCAGGTCGGGCGCGCGCAGTACCAGGCTGCGCTGTGGGACGCCCCGGACCCGCGGGCGCTCGCGGCGATCGCGGAGGAGCGGACGCGCGTGTGGGAACGAGGCGCAGACTCGCCCGGCCTCCTGACGGCCCGGGTCGGCACGGGGCCGCAGCAGCTGGCGCTCGAGCTCGAGCCGCCGCAGACCGCGCCACTGGCCCAGCTCGACCCGGTCGCGGCGTCCGCAGCCCACAGGTTCCTCGTCACCCACCGGGTCCTGCAGGACGTGCCCCTGGCGTTCGACGTCCGGAGCGCAGCCACCGTCGAGGTGGCCGGAGCCGAGGCGGAGGCGCGCGGCTTCGCGCGGGCGCTCGTCGCGCAGCTGTGCACCTTCCACGCGCCGGACGTGCTGCAGGTCGCCGTGATCGCGTCCGACCGCGCCCTGCCGGAGTGGGACTGGGTGAAGTGGCTCCCCCACGCACACTCCACGAGCGTCCACGACGCCGTCGGAGCCGCGCGCATGATCGGCACCTCGCTCGCCGAGGTCGAGAACCTGCTGCCGGACGGCCTGCGCGACCGACCCCGCTTCGGACCGTCGGCAGGCGCCGGCCAGCTGCCGCACGTCCTCGTGATCGTCGACGGCGGACATGTGCCGCTGGGCAACGCCATCCTCACGACCGACGGCGTCCTCGGTGTCACGCAGCTGGTGCTGCCCGAGCGCTGGGACGAGCTCGACGACCCGTACACGCTGCGGTTCCTGCTCGGTGAGGCGACCGCGGACGGGACGAGCGTGCCGCTCGAGGTGCAGCGCGACGGCCTGGAGACCACGCAGATGCGCGGCGACCTGCTCTCTCTGGCGGAGGCCGAGGCGACGGCTCGCCGCCTGCTGCCGGTCGCGCCGGTCAGCGGGCCGGAGCGTGCCGAGGGCCTCGCGTCGTCCGAGCTCACGGACCTGCTCGGCATCGGGGACGTCCGCGACCTCGACCTCGCCACGACGTGGCGACCGCGGTTGGCGCGCGACCGGCTCCGGGTTCCGATCGGGCTCACCCCGCAGGGCCAGCCCGTCGCGCTCGACATCAAGGAGTCCGCACAGCAGGGCATGGGCCCGCACGGGTTGATCATCGGCGCGACGGGTTCGGGCAAGTCCGAGGTGCTGCGCACGCTCGTCCTCGCGCTGGCGATCACCCACTCGCCCGAGGACCTCAACTTCGTCCTCGTCGACTTCAAGGGTGGTGCGACGTTCGCCGGCATGGCCGACATGCCGCACGTCTCCGCGATCATCACCAACCTCGGCGAGGAGCTCACGCTCGTCGACCGCATGCAGGACGCCCTGCAGGGCGAGATGGTGCGCCGCCAGGAGCTGCTGCGCTCGGCGGGGAACTTCGCCAACGTGTCGGACTACGAGAAGGCTCGTCGCGACGACCGCCCGGACCTGGCCCCGCTGCCCGCCCTGCTGATCGTCTGCGACGAGTTCTCCGAGCTGCTGACGGCCAAGCCGGAGTTCATCGACCTGTTCGTGACCATCGGCCGCCTGGGCCGGTCCCTGCAGATGCACCTGCTGCTCTCCAGCCAACGGCTCGAGGAGGGCCGGCTCCGCGGTCTCGACTCGCACCTGTCCTACCGCATCGGCCTGCGCACGTTCTCCGCGGCCGAGTCGCGCACCGTCCTCGGAGTGCCCGACGCCTACGAGCTCCCGCCGGTCCCGGGCGTCGGCTACCTCAAGCCGGACCCGACGTCGATGGTCCAGTTCCGCGCGTCCTACGTGTCGGGGGCTCCGAAGGGTCGCCGCCGGGCGGCGTCGCCGGAGACGCGGGCCAGCTCGCGCGCCCGTCTGGAGTCCTTCACCGCGGCGCCCGTGCTCACCGTCTCCGTCCTCGACGAGCCGGAGGCGGTGGTCGAGGAGGACGAGGAGAAGCGCGTGACCTTCGACATCGCCGTGCAGGCGATGGCAGGCAAGGGGACGCCGGCGCACCAGGTCTGGTTGCCGCCACTGGAGATCCCGAGCACGTACGACGAGCTCATGCCGGACCTCGTGGCCGACCCGGAGCTCGGTCTCGTCTCGCCGGGCTGGCGGAACGCGGGCATGCTGCGTATCCCGCTCGGCATCGTCGACAAGCCGCTCGAGCAGCGCCGCGAGACGCTCGACATCTCCCTGGAGGGTGCATCGGGCCACCTCGCGATCGTGGGCGGGCCGCGCTCGGGCAAGAGCACGCTGCTGCGGTCCGTCGTGACCGGGCTCGCGCTCACGCGCACCCCCCGTGAGGTACAGGTCTACGTCCTCGACTTCGGCGGCGGCACGTTCACACCGTTCGCCGGCCTGCCGCACGTCGCGGGCGTCGCCGTGCGCAGCGAGCCTGACGTGGTCCGCCGGGTGGTCGCCGAGATCGAGGGGATCGTCAACGCCCGTGAGCGGTACTTCCGGGCGCAGCGGATCGACTCCGTGGAGACCTACCGGACGCGTCGCGCGCAGGGGACCGCCGACGACGGGTACGGCGATGTGTTCCTCGTCGTCGACGGCTGGGGAACCGTCCGCACGGAGTTCGAGGAGCTCGAGGCCCGGCTCCAGGCGCTTGCGGGTCGAGGGTTGACCTTCGGCGTGCACCTGCTGGCCTCCTCCAGCCGGTGGATGGACTTCCGCACCCAGGTCAAGGACCTGTTCGGCACGCGGATCGAGCTGCGCCTCGGCGACCCGAGCGACTCCGAGCTGGACCGGAAGATCGCGGCGAACGTGCCGGCGGGGCGGCCCGGTCGCGGCATCGTCGCGTCGCGCCACCACATCCTCGCGGCGCTGCCCCGTGTCGACGCCGACGGCTCCGCCGACACCCTCGGTGCCGGCGTCGACCACCTCGTCCGGACCGTCGCCGAGCACTGGCGCGGGGAACCGGGTCCGAAGCTGCGTCTGCTGCCGGACAAGGTCAGCCTCGACGAGATCCGGCGCGTCGCCGGGCCCGACGACCGCCGCCTGCTGCTCGGCGTCGACGAGGCCGCCCTCGCGCCGTTCGGTCTGGACCCGGCGGAGGACGCCCACCTCTACGCGTTCGGCGACGGAGACGCGGGCAAGTCGACGCTCCTGCGGTCCGTCGCCTCCGAGGTCCGCCGCCTCTACACGCCGGCTCAGGCGCAGATCTTCGCCGTCGACCTGCGCCGCGCCCTGCTCGGTGAGATCCCCGACGAGTACCTCGCGGGCTATCTGACCACTCAGGACCAAGCCAGCAGCGAGCTCTCGGACCTGGCCGCCTACCTACGCAACCGGCTGCCGGGCCCGAACGTCACCGCGGAGCAGCTGCGGGCGCGGTCGTGGTGGTCCGGTGCCGAGGTGTACGTCCTGGTGGACGACTACGACCTCGTCGCGACCTCGACCGGGAACCCCGTCGCCGCGTTGGCCCCGCTGCTCGCGCAGGCCGGCGACATCGGGCTTCACCTCGTCCTGACGCGTCGCGCCGGTGGTGCGAGCCGGGCCCTGTTCGACCCGGTCCTGCAGGCGTTGCGCGACCTGGCCGTCCCCGGGCTCGTGCTGTCGGGCAGCCCCGACGAGGGACCGCTCGTCGGGTCGGTCCGGCCTGTCCCGTCGGTCGCGGGTCGCGGGCAGCTGGTGACCCGGTCGCACGGGCGTCAGGTGGTCCAGCTCGGCTGGCTGCCGCCGACCACATGACCACGATGGGTGGCGTGCGGGCTCTCCTCGGCGACCGAGCGACGTCGAGCCGCTCGGCAACGGCCCACGTGCCCACACGATCGGCGCGACGATGACCGGGGTCGAGCCTCCGGTGACACGCGAGAATGTCCGCGCGTGGGCGACCGAGACCGCGCAGGATGCGACCACCGTCGTCGAGATCGTCCACGCAGGCTTCAACGACGACCCACGGTGCGGCGGATTCGCGTTCGTGTGCGACCGGCGCCTCGCGATCCACGCCGTCGACGGAGGTTTCAGAGAGTCGATCGACCCGGGCGACGACCCCACGCGGACCGCGGCGGTCGAGGACTACTGGCGCACCGTGCAGCACAGGAGCCGCCCGCTCGCGCTCGACGACGTCAGCGCGTGGCACCGCGCCGCTATCGTCACGCTGGAGGCCGGTCTGAGCAGCGTCGCCGATCTGGCACCCGAGCTCCGAACGGACGTGACGGACACCGCCAGGGCCGACGCGTTGCTCGTGCGCCTCCGCCGACTCACCAAGGAGCCGACCGCGTCGGGCGCGCTCCGGGCACTCGCGTCGACCGACTGGCTGCTCGCCGTCCCCGGGGAGCACGACCGAGCCCACCCGTGTCCCCTGTGCGGGCGTCCTGCGCTGGGCCCGCCGCGGTACCCGACCGCCGTGTGCGACGACTGCTACCCCAGGAGCGTGTGCGGCGAGGGCCGCCCGGTCATGGGCTACAACACGTCCCTCGGCGGCGGGTTCGAGGCGCAGCACGCCGACGACCGCTCCGTCTGCGCGCAGGTCACCCGCGACGGGGTCGTCTGGGTCGACGGCCAGGAGTGCCTCATGGGCGAGGCCAGGTTCGGCGGCGTCGTCGTCAGCGTCCGGCAGGACACGTAGCCCAGAGCTTCGAGGGCGCTCAGGACCCCTCCTAGCTCACCGCCCGTGCGACGGTCCTCGTCCGGAGCACGCCGTCCGCTGCGGCATGCACGGCGGGTTGCGGATGGGCCGATCGGCGGGCCGACACATCACGCGATGAGGCCGATCATCGGCGTCGGGCGGAGATTCATGACGCTCCAGCAGCACATTCCCACGCGCGTACCGCGTGCGCCAACGAGCGGCGCCTGGACCATCACGTCCGGACCGCGTCATTTGCCTGAGGACAACCGCCCCCGTCCGAGGCGTCGACGGGCCCGCCTGGGCGCGCTGGGCGAGGCGTCGGACGCCCTGTGAGCGTGTCTTGAAGGGCCCGGACCCGCCGAACAGCCAGCATGTTCCCCCATCCGCCGGCCGCTCAGAGGGCACGCATTCACTCAATGGAATGACCATTACCTCGAATGGGCGAATAGGCGCAACGGGCGTGAATGCCTGTCCGAAAACCGCAGGCGAAATCCTCATCGATCAACTTTGGTCGCCGATTTCACAGAGGACACGACCAGCGGGGATCGAGCCGACGCATTTCGGTCCGATTGTCCGTCATGCGCCCCGCCGGGACTTTTCGGTGGGGATGGGTCCGTGTCAGCCACACCGCAACGCCAGCCACGGAGGCCGCAGATGCCCGATCGTTCCTCGCGCGTGAGCGCCATCGCCCTCGGCGCCGCGGCGTTCGTGGGGCTGAGCCTCGCTCTCCCGTCTGCGGCCGTGGCGGCAACAGCCTCGGCCGTGGGCGCTCCGTCGCTTGCGGCGACGACATCGTCCACAACCGCCCTCACCGGCACCCTCGTCAAGTTCGAGGCTGACGAGCTCACTGGCAGCGTCGACACGAGCTACGCGATCCTGACCGCCGACGGCCAGTTGCACACGGTCGACCCGGCTGCCAAGGAAGCCGCGTTCGCGAACGCAACCTCCGGCGACAAGGTCGTCGCCACCGTCGAGGCGATCGCCGCACCGACCACTACGGGTGGCGACGCGCCCGACGTCCTTGCCGCGACCATCACACCGCAGGCCGCCGTCGCAGTCACGCCGGGCAGCATTCCGCTTCACCTGTTCGTGGTCAACGTGGCCGACAGCACCCAGACAGCGGCGAACAGCGTTTCTCTGGACGCCGCGAAGACGTCCGCGGCCGACACCCTCGCCTACTGGGTTCGCGAAGGGCGAGGCGCATTCGGCACAGCCGACGTCGCTGCCTCGGCCACGCTCACCAAGCCAGGATCGTGCGGCGTCGCAGCCGAGACCTTGTGGAACGCGGCGAGCGCTCTGTTCCCGGGCGTGAGCTTTAGTGGCGCCGACGGCAACGGCAACCACCTCATCGTGTACTCCGCCTGGTCATGCAGCAGCAAGTACCCCTACGCCGGGCTCGCACAGGTCGGGACCAGCCTGGCTTCCGGTGGCTACATCCACTCGGTCGGCAGCATGCTGACCGTCACGACCCACGAGCTCGGACACAACGTGTCCCTCGGCCACTCGAACCTCGAGTACCCCTCGTCGACCGGTGCGCTGACGATCAAGGAGTACTACGCCGCGTACGGCCCGATGGCGTTCGCCAACAACAACGCGGGCGTCGGCCCCGGTTCTCTCGACGTGTCGTTCCAGGCTCGTCTGGGAACGCCCGGCACAGACGCCGCCGTCACGACACTCACACCCGGAGCCGAAGCCACGACGACCGACGTCACGCTCGCACCGTCGAATGGCACCTCTGGTACCCGCGCGGTGAAGTTCACGCTGCCCGGCAGCACAGTTCCCTACTGGATCGAGTACCGCGCAGGGACGGGCTCGGACGCGAACGCCATCTACAAGATGCTCGGCGAGGGCCGGTTCCCCCTCGCCGGCTCTCCGGTGTACTACAGCCCCGGTGTCCGCATCTACCGGGAAGAGAGCGGTGGCTACACGCTCGTGAACGTGGCGAAGCGCGACGGAACAACGATCCGCACCAGCTTCGCCGCCGGGCAGAGCTACGCGAGCCCCAACAACCGGTTCACGGTCGCGGTCAACTCGGCAGACGGAAGCACCGCACAGATCAAGGTGTCCCTCGCCGGTGCCAGCACCCCGACCACCAAGACCGTGCCCAAGACCACGGTGACGGCCGCAACGAAGAACCTCGACGGCTCGACGAACGTGAAGGTCGCAGTCACGGCTGCCGGGACGGTCGTCGACGGAACCGTCGACCTGTTCTCCGGCACGACCAAGCTCGGCACTGGAACCCTCAGTGACGGGTCGGTCAGCATCCCGGTCGACTACGCGTTCAAGGTCGGGACGTACCCACTGACAGCGAAGTACACCGGGTCGGCCTGGCTGGCGCCCTCCACCGGGGCCGGAACGCTCACGGTCTACGGCAAGGGCTCGGAGCTGACGGCCACGACAGAAGGCAGCGTCTGGGGCAAGGCCGCGACGATCAACGCCGCCGCCACCGTCGGCGGGGCGAAGGTTCCCGCGGGGGCCGCCGTCACCGTCTACAACGGCACCGCCCGGCTCGGTGGCGGCGTGACGAACGCAGACGGGGCCGTCGCGGTCCCGCTGGCGGCCAGCCTCGCCGCCGGGTCGTACACCCTGACCGTCAAGTACGCAGGAGCGCTCGAGATCGCACCCGCGTCGGCCACTGTGGCTCTCACGGTCGCGAAGGCCACCCCGACCGTCCAGCTCACCGCGCCGACCGGCCTGGTGTACGGGAAGGTCGGGTCGGTCAAGGTTCTCGTCACGACGAACGGCGGCGTCCCCTCCGGGATAGCGACGCTCTACTACGGGGACACGAAGATCGCCGACAGGCCCGTCTCTGCGGCCGGCGCGACGTTCCCCATCCCTGCAGCGACTGCCCTTCCGGTCGGTGACGCAGCGTTCAGCGTGTCCTACGCGGGGACAGCCAACATCGACGCCGGCACCGGCACGGGGACTCTCCCGGTCAGCCGTGCCGCTTCGACGACCACCTCCGTGATCACGGCCCTCGTGTACGGCAAGCCGGCAACGGCCACCGTCACCGTTCGGGGCTCCGCAGCCGGCACCGTCGACGGCAACGTGGAGATCTGGGAAGGCACCGAGAAGGTCGCGGGCGGCACGCTGACAGCCGGCACCGTCGCCCAGATCGCGACCTCGACGATCGCACTGCCGGCAACGCTCAACGTCGGCGCGCACAAGCTGTCGGTCCGCTACGTCGGCAACGACACGTTTGCTGCGTCGAGCGCCGGGGACCGGGCCGTGACCGTCGCCAAGGCAACGGCGACGATCGAGGTGACGCCCTCGGCGCTCACGTTCGGCACAGCCGGAGCCCTCACGGTGACGGTCAACAGCACGGGCGTCGTGCCGGGCGGCACCGTCCAGGTGTTCAAGGGCACGGTCAAGCTCGGCGAGGCGACGCTGGCGGACGGCCAGGCGAGCGTCACCCTCCCGGCGACGCTGCCCGCTGGTACGAACTCCCTGACCGTCAAGTACCTCGAGAGCACAACGGTGAAGGCCGCGACCAAGACCGTTCCCGTGAGCGTCGCGAAGGCGGCGTCCACCGTCGCTGTGACGACCATCGAGAACGCCCTGAAGGGCAAGGCGGCCACGGTCGTCGTCGCCGTGACCGGGGTGGACGGGCAGACCCCGACCGGAACCGTTCGCGTGAAGGTGGGAACGGTGTACGTCTCGGCAGCCAAGGCGGTCACTCTGGTCGGCGATGTGTGGCAGGCCACCATCGTCACCACGGCACTGCCGGCCGGGACGATGTCGGTGGAGTACAGCGGCAACGTCAACCTGCTCGGCGCGTCGACGGCTACCTCGACGGTGGTCGGCTGACGCATCTCGGGCGGGTTCGCCGGGCACCTGACCCCGCCGACCTGGGCCGCACGCCGGCTGCAGGAACGACGAAGGCCCGGACCATCAAGGTCCGGGCCTTCGGCCGTGATCGCCGGACAGGGTCTTGAATGAGGCATGGCCCCGGAACACTCACCCGCCGTAGAGCTCGAGGTCGGCCCCCGCACGGTTCGGATCTCCAACCCCGACCGTGTCTACTTCCCCGCCAGCGGGGCGACCAAGCTCGACCTCGCGAACTACTACCTCGCCGTGGGTGACGGGATCGTGCGTGCGTTGCGGGAGCGCCCGTGCATGTTGCACCGCTACCCGACGGGCGTCACCGGGGAGAAGGTGCACCAGAAGCGGTTGCCGCGCGGCGCCCCGTCGTGGATGGAGACGGTGGAGGTCTACTTCCCGCGCTTCGGCCGCACGGCCGACGAGCTGTGCGTGACGGAGCTGGCCCACGTCATCTGGGCGGTGCAGATGTCGACCGTCGAGTTCCACCCGTGGAACAGTCGCCGGGTCGACACCGAGCGCCCCGACGAGTGGCGCATCGACCTGGACCCGATGCCGGACTGCCCCTTCGACCGGGTGCGGCGAGTGGCGCACGTGGCGCGAGAGGTCCTGGACGAGCTGGGCGCTGTGGGCTGGCCGAAGACCTCCGGCGGCTCGGGCCTGCACGTCTACGTCCGGATCGCGCCCGAGCACGGCTTCGCGGATCTGCGACGAGCAGCGCTCGCCTTCGCCCGGGAGGTGGAACGCCGTGCCCAGGGCGACGTCACCACCACGTGGTGGCGACGTGACCGGGATCCCTCGCTCGTGTTCGTGGACTACAACCAGAACGCCCGGGACCACACGATCGCCTCGGCCTACTCGGTGCGCGGAACCCCGGACGCGACCGTGTCGACCCCTCTGCGCTGGGACGAGATCGACGACGTCGATCCACGCGACTGCACGCTGCGCACCGTGCCCGCACGCTATGCCGAGCTCGGTGATCTCCATGCCGGCATCGATGACGCCGTGTTCGACCTCGCGCCGCTGCTGCGCTGGGCCCAGCGCGACGAGCGCGACGGCGCCCCGTCACCCCCCGACGACGACGCGTGAGTCGACCGGCAGCCGCGCCCCGGCGTCAGGGACAGGGCCATCGCCCTCCGATTGGCTATCGAGATCCCGGGTGGTCCGCGGAGACGATCAGCACATGGAGATCCTGAGGTACCGGTCGTTCACCACCGCCACGCCGAACCGCGAGTCCGGAAATCCGGCAGGAGTCGTGCTGGACGCGGAGGAGCTCAGCGACGCGGACATGCTGCGGACAGCGGCAGAGCTCGGCTTCAGCGAGACCGCGTTCCTCACCGGGATCGAGCGGGACGCCGCGCGGGCCCGGTACTTCACCCCGCGTGCGGAGATCG
The DNA here is from genome assembly GCF_000426185.1 of Cellulomonas sp. URHD0024. Taxonomy (GTDB): domain Bacteria; phylum Actinomycetota; class Actinomycetes; order Actinomycetales; family Cellulomonadaceae; genus Cellulomonas. The sequence goes on along the minus strand of NZ_AUEW01000011.1, from coordinate 133,344 downwards.
CGTTCTGCGGGCACGCGACGATCGCGTCTGGCGTGGCCCTGGCGCGCCGGCGGAACGCGGCGTCAGTGGTTCGACTGACGACGAACGCCGGACTCGTGCCCGTCGAGGTGACCACGGAGCGCGCCACCCTGGTGGCGATCGACACGACGGTCGAGGAGCTCGACGGTGGCTTCGTCGACGAGCTGCTGAGCGCCGTGCGACTCGACAGGCGAGACCTTGACCCGGTGATGCGTCCGGCGCTCGTGCACGGTGGCAACCTGCATCCCCTCCTACCGGTGCGAGGCGGCGTCCTCGAGCGGCTCGACCATGACGGCGACGCGGTCCTGGATCTGCAGAACAGACACGGGTGGGACGGCACCGTGCCGGTTGTGCATCGCCTCTCACCGACGCGGTTCGCATCGCGGAACCCGTTCCCTCGGGGTGGGATCCGGGAGGATCCGGCGACGGGGTCCGCAGCGGCCGGGCTTGGGGCGTACTTGAGGGCAGGCGGGCACATCGACGTGCCGGCAGTACTCACCGTCGACCAAGGGGCCGAGGCCGGGAGACCTTCACTCATCGTCGTGGAGGTTCCGCGCGAAGGCCGCGTTCGTGTGACGGGGACCGCGGAGGAGATGTAGCCGCGCAGGCCGCTACCGCCGAACGACGAAGGCCGGACCATCCGGTCCGGGTCTTCGTCATGCGGGGGAACCTCCCAGGGCTGTCATCTCCGGGTCGGCGGTGACACGTCTCCGCAGGTCACGCGACTATGCCAGGGCACGTGCGGGGGCAGTGGGGTAGTCATATCAGGATCGAACCAGGCTGCTCGGACAGCGATCGATCGCCGGGTGCGAGCCCGAGGATCGACCCGACGACTCATCGGCCCCCGTATCGCTTGATCGCGCCCTGATGGGTGATGCCGAGTGCAGCACCGATCTCAGTCCACGTCACGCCAGCCGCACGGGCGGCGAACACGGCGTCCTCGACGTCCTGCTCGGCGACGCGCTTGGCGTGCACGGCCGACTCAATGTGAGCGACGGCCGACCGGTCGCGCATGATCGCTGTCGCCGGCTCGAACCCTTCGAGCTGGGCGAGCAGTTCCGCGTCGTCCGTTCCGGCGTGGTGCGACCCGGTGTTTGCGACCGTGCGCTGCCGTACAAGACGACCCCTGTCGGCCGACTTCGCGATGGAGTTCTTGCCCGCCGCCGGGGGGCCTTCTTGATGCCGGACTTCGTGTTCTTCATGTCGGCGCCCTTCCTCTCGCTCCGGCCAGAACTTCCGACGCGCGGGCATCGGGTGGATGGTTCGGGGGTCGGTCCACCGCCGTCGCCCGCGCCTTCAGCAGGAGTTTGACCGTGCCGGGCTCCCTTGACGCGCCGCGGCGGCCAGCGCACCGGGACGTGGGCCGCACTGCGGCTCGGGCGCATGCGGTCAGATCGGGCTGGTTGCGTGAACGACGAAGGCCCGGACCATCAGGTCCGGGCCTTCGACGCTGTGTAGCGGGGGCAGGATTTGAACCTGCGACCTCTGGGTTATGAGCCCAGCGAGCTACCGAGCTGCTCCACCCCGCGTCGGTAGTAACAACCTACCCCACGGGCGGAGGAGCACCCAAATCGCGGGCCCGCGAACGACCGTCGCCTACGTCACACAAGCCTCGGTCACGGCGTCTCCGTCGGGGTCAGACGGGCCTCCGCCGCGAGCGCCGCGTCGATGGCCGAGTCGAGGCTCTTCTGCGCGACGCCGTAGGCCGCGAAGTCACCGATCGCGAGGGCGGCCTGGCCGTCCTGGATCGCCTTGTTCGCCTGCTCCAGAGCCTTGGTCAGGTCGGCACGGGCCTGGGCCTGCGACGCGCCATCGGTGCCGTCACCGGTCGTGGGCGGCGGCGGGGGTGTCGTGGGAGTCCCGCCTGGATTGGTCCCCGCATCGCCGGCGGCAGCTCCGGAGTCGCCGCCGAACACCTGGTCGAGGGCGCCGTCGAGGGTGTCCGCGAAGCCGATGTTGTCCCCGAAGCCGACGAGCACGCGTTGCAGGGTGGGGTACGTGGTGCCGGTCGCGGCCTGGACGTAGACGGGCTGGACGTAGAGCAGTCCGCCACCGACGGGCAGCGTCAGCAGGTTGCCGCGGCGGACCTTGGAGTCTCCACGACCGAGGATGTTCAGCTCGTTCGAGACCGTCGGGTCGGACGTGAACTTGTTGTTCATCTGGCCCGGTCCGGGCACGGTCGAGTCGCGGGGCAGCTCGAGCAGGCGCAGCTTGCCGTAGTCGGCCGACGGCTTGCCGTCCTGGTTGCCCGCGTCCGCGTCGACGGCCAGGTAGCCGGTCATCACGTTGCGCGCATTGTCTCCTCGTGGGATGAACGTCGACATCAGCGAGAACTTGGCCTTGTCCTGGTCGGGCATCTTCAGCGTCAGGTAGTACGGCGGCTGCGGGACCTTGACGGTGCTGGTCGGGTCGTCCGGGGTGTTCCAGAAGTCGTTCCCGGAGAAGAACTGGACCGCGTCGGTGACGTGGTACCGGGTGAGCAGGTCGCGCTGCACCTTGAACAGGTCCTCGGGGTAGCGCAGGTGGGCCATGGTGGCGCCGTCGATCTCGGAGATGGGCTTGAGCGACGTCGGGAACGTCTTCGACCACGCCTTGAGGACCGGGTCCTTGGCGTCCCACGCGTAGAGCGTGACCGCGCCGTCGTAGGCGTCGACCGTGGCCTTGACCGAGTTGCGGATGTAGTTCACGTTCTTGGGCTGGAGGGCCTGGATGGTCTCCGAGGTCTCGGTCAGCGAGTCGGTCGTGGCGGCGTCCAGCGAGCGCGACGCGGAGTACGGGTACTGGTCGGACGTCGTGTACCCGTCGATGACCCACTTGACCCGGCCGTCGATCACTGCCGGGTAGACGCGGCCGTCGAGGGTCAGGTACGGGGCGACCTTCTGGACGCGTTCGCGCGGGTCGCGGTCGTACAGGATCTGCGACGCGGACGTCACGCGGTCGGAGAACAGGATGTTGCCCTGGCCGAACTTCAGCGCGTAGAGCAGCTTGTTCAACGGGTTCCCGATGCTCGGTCCGGCACTCACGCTCTGCGTCGGGAACGCCGTGTTCGCTGCGCCGGAAGGCCCGTCGTCGGGGTAGTCGAGCTCCCACCCCTTCGCACCCTGGGGCGCACCGACGATCGAGTACTCCGGCGACTTGGGGCTGAAGTAGATGCGTGGCTCGTAGGGGCCCATCTCGCCCGTGGACGGGATGCTGTGCTCCCAGAACTCCGGGGCACCGCGTGCCGCCGTGGTGTTGCCGAACGCGGCGACGACGCCGTAGCCGTGCGTGTAGACCGTCGCGTCGTTGGTCCAGTTCCGCTGCTGCGTGTCCAGGCCCGCCAGATTGAGCTCGCGCACGGCGATCACCGTGTCGCGGCTCTCGTCGTTGACCTCGTAGCGGTCGACCGACAGCGAGTCGGGGAAGTCGTAGAAGCCGCGGATCTGCTCCAGCTGCTTGAACGACGGGCTGACGACCTGCGGGTCCAGGAGCCGGATCGACGCCGTGGTGTCGGCGTCCTGACGCAGCGCGAGCGGCTCGGCCGTGACCTTCGCCGCGTAGTCCTTCTTCGCGACGTCCTTGAGCCCGTACGCGTCGAGCGTCGCGTCGATGTTGCGCGAGATGTACTCCGACTCGGCGTCCTGCTGGTTCGGCTGAACCTGGAACTTCTGCACGACGGCCGGGTAGATGCCGCCGATCGCGATGGCCGCGATGATCATGAGGCCGACGCCGATGAGCGGCCAGCGCCAGTTGCCCCGGATCGCCGTGAAGATGAAGACCCCGGCGATGACGACGGCGACGCCGGCCAGGATCGCCTTGGACGGGATGACGGCGTGCACGTCCGTGAACGAGGCCCCGGCGAACTTGTTGCTCTGGCTCTTGGTGAGGATCGAGTACCGGTCGAGCCAGTAGTTCGCGGCGATGATCAGCATGATCACCGCGCCGATGACCGCGAGCTGCACGCGCGCGGCCCGGGTGGTGCGGGGCGCCCCGCCGCGCTGGCCGCCGATCCGCAGACCGCCGTAGAGGTACTGGGTGGCCAGCGCGCCGATGCCCGCGAGCACCGCGACCGCCATGAGGAACGACGCGACGAACCGCAGGCCCGGCAGCGTGAACATGTAGAAGCCGAGGTCGATGTTGTACTGCGGGTCGACCTGACCGACCGTGCCGCCGTGGATCCAGAGCTGCACTGTCTCCCACTGCTGCGAGGCCGCCGCTCCTGCGAAGAGCCCCAGGACCGCGGGGCCGACGATCATCACCAGCCGACGCAGCGGCTCGATCGCCTCGCGATACTGGTCGAGGTTCGCCTGCTCCTGGGTCGAGGGTGCGTACACCGGTCGGGAGCGGTAGCCGAAGCTCAGGCTCCACCCGACCGCACCGGCCATGACCCCGAACCCGACGACGAACAGGGCGAGCCGGGTCCCCCACTCGGTCAGCAGCACCTGGCCGAAGCCGAGCTGGCGGTACCAGAGCACCTCGGTCCACACCTGGGCGAGGATCAGGACGACGATCACGAGCACACCCAGCACGATCAAGGTGGGCACGAGCGCTCCCCGCCGGCGCTGACGAGCGGCTGGGCGGGGCGGGTTTGCTGATGTCACGGTGCTGCGGTCCTCGTCGTCGGCGAAACCTCGGTGCAGGTCTGGCACGGTACCTGACCGGCGCGAACGGACGCACCGGGCGAACCGCTCGAACGCTGAACGCGTCGCCCGCAGCCCCGGTTCCCGCCGTTACCGGTTCGAGTCCGACCGAGTTCTGGTGCGACGATCAAGGCATGACCGAACCTGCCCAGGACCCCGCACTGCGCGCGCTCGCCGACTCCGTCCTCGAGATCGAGCGCCACGTCGCCGACGCGGGGTGGGACGGACCGGTGCGGGTGTTCGCGCTGGTCCGCACACAGGAGGCGCTCCTGACCGAGCCCGGACTCGCCTCGCAGCTCGACCCGGCCGTCCTGGCGGCCGCGACGGTGCAGCCCTGGCACCTGACGTCGATCGAGCAGGAGGAGCTGCCGGTCGCGCCGGACCTCGAGTCGCTCCTCGCGGGGCTGTCCTGGCCGTCGACCGTCGACGGGATGGCGGTCACGGTCGAGCGTGTCGTGCTGCCGCCCGCCGCCGAAGAGGCCATGCCCGCCGATGCCGCCGCTGCCCTGGAGTACCTGCTGGCCCATCCCGAGCGGCAGGACGTGCGCCTGGTGGTCGGGGCGCTGCGCGACGGACCGTCGTGGTGCGCGGTCCGCGCGCGAGCGAACGACGACGCAGACCAGGTGGGTCAGGGGCCGGACCTCGTGCCCGGGCTGGTCGCCGCGGTGCGCTCGACGTTCGACTGAGCGCTACGACGTGCAGGTGGCCAGGTCGTCGCCCTTGCCCGCGCCGATCGCGGTCACGGCCTCCCGGGCCTCGTGCAGCGTGGAGATCTTGACCACCCGCAGCCCTTCGGGCACGTGCCCGACGACCTCGTTGCAGTTCGACGACGGCGCCAGGAACCACGTGGCACCGTCGCGGAGCGCACCGGGCATCTTCTGCTGGATCCCGCCGATCGGGCCGACGTCGCCGTTGACGTCGATGGTTCCCGTGCCGGCGACGTTCTTGCCGCCCGTCTCGTCCTGCGGTGTCATCTTGTCGACGATCCCGAGCGCGAACATCGTGCCGGCGCTGGGGCCCCCGATGTCCTCGATGCTGATCTTCACGTCCACCGGGTAGTCGAAGGTCGGGTCGATGAAGATGCCGATCTGCGCGGTGCCGTCGGGCTTGGTGCCCGTCACGATGGGCACGTCGACCGGCTGACCGTCTCGGTTGACCTTCAGGGTGATCGTCGAGCCCGGGTCGACCCCGGCGAGGTGGTCCAGCAGCGTGGTGTAGTCCGGCACGGTGACCCCGTCGATGGAGACGATGACGTCGCCCTTCTCGATCTTGCCGTGCGCGTCCGAGCCCTCGACCGTCCCAGCGACGGTCAGGGTGGCCGGGACCTCGTACCCGAGCTCGGTCAGCGCCGCGACGGTCGCGTTCTCCTGCGAGGAGACCATCTCGGCGTTGTTGGACTTGTTGATCTCGTCCTGCGAGGCGTCCGGGGGGTAGAGCGTCTCGACCGGGACCACCACCGACGTCGCGGAGACCCAGCCGCCGATGACGTCGCGGATGCTCGAGGGGAAGCCCGGACCGCCGGTACCCGAGACCGTGGTGAGGCGCAGCTCACCGGTCGTCGGGAAGGTCTCGGCGCCCTTGATCTCGATGAGCGGGGTCCCGTCGTGCTCGCCGAGCACGTTGCGCGTGGGACCGGGGCTGTTCACCGCATACGGGGCCGGCAGGACGATCAGCACAGCGAGGAGCACGGCGGACGCGAGCATCCCGGCCGAGAGCATGATGGAGCGCGGGCTGGTCCGCGGCGCGGGTTCGTCGAAGGCGTACGACGGATCGATCTCGGATTCCGACGGCACCGGGGGCTGCTCGAGCACCTGCTGATCATCCCTCACGGGATGTGGCTCAGCGCCCTCGCCGCGCGCGCGCCTGTCGCCACACGGCCGCGGTGCCGACGAACGCGACCGCCGCTCCCGCGGCACCGATCGCCGCGGCGTCCCGGCTGCCGAGCCGACGACCGGCGACAGCCAGCCGACCCTGCACTCCCTCGAGCAGCGCGTCGAGGCACTGCGCGCTCGACCACCGTGGCGTCCAGCCGGCGGCGAGCAGTCCGTCCGAGGCCACGGTCCAGGGATAGACGACGAAGGCCAGCTCCGCCGCCGGCGAGGGCAGGACACCGACCTTGTGCAGGCGCTCCGCCGTCCCGAACGCGGTCGTCGCCGCGAGCTCGATCCGTCGCATCCCGGCGGCCCGCTCCACCTGCTCGGGCCCCAGCACGTCCGTCGCGCCGACCGTCAGCGGACCGAGCAGCCGGTGCTGCACGGCGAACCGCGCGGCGGCCGCGAGGTCCTCGACGTGGACGAACTGCCACTGTCGGGCCGCACCCCGGACTGTCAGCAACCTCGGCGCCTCGAAGTGCCGGGAGACGAACGTGTCGACTCCTCCGCCTGCCAGCGCGGCCGGGCGCAGGATCGTGATCCCGGGCCTCGACCGCCGCGCACCACGCTCGAGGACCGCCTCCATCGCGAGCAGGTCCCCGACGAGCCCGCCCCGAGAGGCCTCGTCGAACGCGGCGACGGCGTCCCCGTCGAGGATCCGCGGACGGTCGGGCCAGGCGCCGTGCACGGTCGCCGACGAGATCGCGACGAGCTGCCGGGCACCGACCGCCCGCGCCGCGGACAGGGTCCGCTGGGTGTGCGCGACGATCGCCTTCTGGCGCTCGCGCGCACCGCGGGTCCCCGTCGGCACCATGTCCCCGGTGTGCCCCACGAGCACCACGACATCCGCACCGGCGAGCACGTCCTGGGCACCCTGCGGCGGCAGCTCGTCGACCGTGCGCACCTCGCCCCCGGAGCCGTCCGACCATGCGGCGGCGAGCGCCCTGGCGACCGGTCCGCGCCCCACCACGACCACCACATCGGTCGGTTCCGCCGCCGACGGATCGTCACCGCGCCGAGGGCTGCGCCCTGAGCGAACCTGCTCCCCCACCGTGCCCCGTTCTCCCCGCTGCGTGGTTACCGTGGTTCGCAGCCGCCCCATCGTCGCAGGTCGGCGTTTCCCGCAGTCGTTCCACGCCGTCGTTCCAGGAGGACATCGTGAGCCCCGACAACTCGGCCGTGCCAGGTGAGGGTGTCCCCGCCTGGGAGCAGATGATGCGAGCGATGCTCGGCGACGGCGCCGACGAGGCGATCCGCGAGCTGCAGGAGCAGGGCTTCGACCCAGCGGCGATGGCCGCGGCCTCCGGACTGCCCGACGACCCGGCCGCGCTCCAGCAGGTCGTCGCGCAGGTCCAGGCGCTGCTGTCCGCCTCGGGCGACGAGCCCGTCAACTGGCAGATGGCGCACGACCTGGCCCGTCAGCAGGCGGCCTCCGGCGGTGACCCCTCGCTCACCGCCCAGCAGGCCAAGCAGGTGCTCGATGCCCTCACGGTCGCGGAGCTGTGGCTCGATGCCGCCACCGACCTCCCACCCTCGACCGGGGCCCCGCACGCCTGGAGCCGTGCCGAGTGGGTCGAGGCCACCCTGCCCACCTGGCGGACCCTGACGGAACCGGTCGCATCCTCGCTGTCCACCGCCCTGGTCAACGCGCTCGGCGGCTCGCTGCCGCTCGGGCTGGACGTCCAGGACGAGGTACCCGGACTGGATCCCGCGCAGCTGCTGCGGCAGCTCGGGTCTGCGGTGTTCGGCATGCAGGTCGGACAGGCCGCCGGCACGCTCGCGCACGGCGTCTTCGGCACCACCGACATCGGCCTCCCGCTCCTCGACCGACCCGCACCGGCGCTCGTCGCGGCGAACGTCGACGCGTTCGCCGAGGGTCTCGACGCCCCCGCCGACGAGGTACGCCTCTTCCTCGCCGTCCGAGAAGCCGCCGCCACGCGACTGTTCACGCACGTGCCATGGCTGCGCTCGCACCTCCTGGCGACGGTCGAGGCCTACGCCCGCGGCATCACGATCGACGTCGACCAGCTCGAGGAGGCCGTCTCCAGCATCGACCCGACGGACACAGCGGCCCTGCAGCAGGCACTGTCCGGTGGGGTCTTCGCACCGCACACGACACCCGAGCAGGTCGCTGCTCTCGAACGCCTGGAGACCGCGCTGGCCCTCGTCGAGGGCTGGGTCGACGAGGTGGCGTCCAACGCGTCGCTCCCCCACCTGCCGCACACGATGGCTCTGCGCGAGATGATCCGCCGCCGCCGCGCCGCCGGTGGTCCGGCCGAGCAGACGTTCGCCAACCTCGTGGGACTCGAGCTTCGACCGCGCCGGCTGCGTGACGCGGCCGCGCTCTGGGCGCAGATCGCCCGCGACAACGGTCCGGCCGCACGCGACGCCGTCTGGGACCACCCCGATCTCCTGCCCGGCACCGAGGACCTCGACGACCCGTCGGGCTATGCCAGCCGCCGCGCCACCGCGGTCGACGACGCAGCCGAGGTCGACCGTGCGCTCGCCGAGATCCTGGGCGAAGATCCGGACGACCAGCGCTGAACCTGCCGGCGACTCGTCGCAGGTCCGCCGGCGAGGTCGCTACCCGTCGCCGAACAGGGTCTCGCTGAACTCGTCGTCCACCCGGTCGTCGGTGCGATCAGCCGAAGCGGCCTGCGGTCCCTCGCCTGTGAGATCGTCGAGCCCCTCGCCCCCGGGCCGCCCCTCGGGCCGGTCCGCGCCGTACGCGTAGCCCTCGAGGAATCCCCTGGCCCGTGCCGTGCGCGGGTACGACTCGAGCTCCGCCCAGAACTCCGGACCGTGGCCGGCGTGCAGCAGGTGGGTCAGCTCGTGAAGGACGACGTAGTCGAGCACCCACCGTGGCATCCCACGGACGCGGTCGGAGATCCGGATCGTGCCGTCCGACGGCGTGCAGGAACCCCAGCGACGGCCCTGGTTGGTGGCCCAGCGGACGGTCGTGGGGGTGGCTCGGCCTCCGAGGTACCGCGTCGAGAGGTCCTGCGCCCGCGCGGCGAGCTCGACGTCCGACGGCTTGCGACGACGCTCCTGCGCCTCCAGGCGAGCGAGCATCCGCTCGACCCACTCGTTCTCCTGAGCCCGGGTGAACCGTGCGGGAACGGCAACGATCGTGCGCTCGCCCTCGCGCCAGGCCGAGACCGTGCGCACGCGTTTGCGCGACCGGCGGATCTCGACCTGCGACAGGTCCTGCGTGGACGGCACACGCAAACGCTAGCGCGCTGGTCCGACACTGTTCCCCCGTACGCGCACGGCGCGTCCCGCGAGATCTCGCCGATCCCAGGGAATCCGCGCACTACTGTGATCGTCGCGCGGGCGTCGGTGCTTCACCACGCCCGGCCGCCGGCCGGCGGATCCCCGGCCCGGTGCACGACACCGAGGGAGGCCACCATGGCTGAGACGTATGCAGGCGAGTTCTACTGCGTGAAGTGCAAGGAGAAGCGCGAGGCCGAGGGCGACGTCGTCATCTCGGAATCGGGTCGGCGCATGGCCAAGGCCGTCTGTCCGGTCTGCGGCACGAAGCTGAACCGGATCCTCGGCAAGGCCTGACCCGGCCGAGAACTCACCCGAGCACCGAGCCACGGGGCATCGTCCGGACGGACGGTGCCCTTCGGCATGCCCGGGGCGGTCGATGCCCTGACTGGCGGACTGTGGATGACGGCCGCCGCCCGCACCACCGTCGTGCGAGAGTCCCCGGATGCGACTGCGTGGAGGGCTCCGGGTGCTGCGCCGGACCGCGACGGAGGTGCAGGTGGGCACGGACCCGCGCTGGGCGGTGCGACTCACCGACCTGACGCCGTCGCAGGCTGACCTGCTCCCCGACCTGAGTGCGGTCGACCCTCCTCTGACCGACCTTCTGACGCAGGCTCACCTGACGCAGGACGCGGAGGTGCCGGTCCCGGGCTGCCCAGCGGCCGTCGACGCACGGATCTGGTCGCTGCTCCGGCCGAGCGCGGACGGGGACGTCGTGGTCGATGCGCGCACCCAGCGGGTCGTCGCCGTCCTCGGCCTCGGTCCGACGGGCCTCGGGATCGCCGTGGGCCTCGCAGCGGCAGGCGTCGGTACGGTTCTGCTGGACGACGAGCACCCGGTCCGACCCGTCGACGTCGGACCGACCGGGTACCGCTGGACCGACATCGGGTCGGCGCGTGCCGCCGTCGCGGCCCGACTGCTGCGCGACGTCGCACCGCAGGTGTCGACGGATGCCGTGCGCTCGCCGGACGTCGTCGTCCTCGTCGAGACCGATGTCGCCGACCCCCACCGCGCACCCGTGCTGGTCTCCGTCGGGACCCCCCACCTGTCGGTCGTGGTGCGGGAGGCCGACACTGTCGTCGGCCCGCTCGTCGTGCCGGGGCAGGGGCCCTGCCTGCGCTGCCTGGACCTGCACCGCACCGCCGCCGACCCCGGGTGGCCGACCCTGCTCGACCAGCTCCGCGGCGGCGCCACCGCGGACGAGCCCGCGGTCACGGCGGTCGTCGCCTCCGGGCTGGGCACCGCAGCCGTCCTCGGACACCTCGACGGCGCCGTCGGGTGGCCGCCAGGGTCCGTGCTCGAGGTCGCCGCACCGGACGCGATCCCCCGACAACGCACGTGGGCGGTGCACCCTGACTGCGGGTGCACCGCCCTCCCGGCCGCCCCGTAGCGTCAGGCTGCGGGTGCCGCGTCCTTCCGGGGGCGTCCACGACCACGCTTGGTCGCGACCACCACACCGCCGATGAACACCTCGCCGCCCCAGACGCCCCAGGGTTCGGCCCGCTCGAGAGCACCGGCCAGGCAACCCTCGATCAGCGGGCACTCCCGGCAGAGAGCCTTGGCCTGCTCGACCTGGGCGGTCCGCTCGGCGAACCAGAGCTCCGGGTCGTGCGACCGGCACGGGATGAAGTCGGCGACCAGCCGGTCGAACTGCTGCTGGTCGTCGGTCGTGCTGTCGGTGAGGGGCCAAGGACCGGATCCGCCCTGGTTCACCGTGTCGAGCAGCGTCGTGAGCCGCACGATGTCCTCCTGATGTCCTTGCTGGTGAGCTTGTGCGTCGGTGCCGGACCGACCGCCTCGTGCTCACCCGATTCATCGGGAGAAACGACAAAGGCCGCGGATCCGAGTTCGGACTCCGCGGCCTATGGCCCTCTTCAGGGCCTAGATCATGGAAGTCCGGCTGATGTACGTACGACGATCGGTCCACGTCCGCTTCGACACGTGACGGCCGGTCAGTTCACGGGCAGCGCCGCCGGTAGGCAGAGCGCTCCCCTGGTCGCCGAAGGCGATGGGCGCAAGGGATCGCGGAAGGAACGCGCACACGGCGTTCGTCGTCTCGATCTTCGTGATGTTCATCAGGGCACCCACCTCCTTCACCTCGGACCCACGCGTCTCCGCGCGGTCCATCAACAGGGACATCGTCACCCTAGGACGGCCTTCCAAGGGCGGACAACCGATTTAACGAGAATTCTTCGACGAGTTTCTGCCATCGGCCATTCGGCTCAACGCACTGCCGCCCGGGCCGCTTCGAGGACCTGTTCGCCGACGTCCGCCAGCATCGTCGGGCCGACGCCGCGCACCTGACCGAGCTCCTCCAGCGTCGTCGGGCGACGCTCGGCGATCGCGCGGATGGTCGCCGTCGTCAGCACCGAGCCGGGTTGCCGGCGCAGCTCCGCCGCGCGGGCGTCGCGCCACCGGGTCAGCGACTCGACGATCTGCGCGTCCGGTGCCGCTGCGCGCACCGTGGCCGACCGGCGTTCGCCGGGCCAGAGGTCGGCGAGGAAGCGCGACACGTTGCGTGACGCGCGCGACCTCGGATGACGGGCGCGCGAGTAGGACAGCTCGAGGTGCTCACGCGCGCGGGTGATGCCGACGTAGAGCAGCCTGCGCTCCTCGGCGATCGCGGCGTCGGTCTGCGCCTGCACCGTGGGCAGCAGGCCGTCGGAGAGGCCGACGAGGAAGACGGCTTCCCACTCGAGGCCCTTCGCAGCGTGCAGCGACGCGAGGGTGACCCCGTCGACCGCCGGAGCGTGCTGCGCCGCGGCGCGTTCGTCGAGCTCGGTGACCAGGTCCGACACCGTCGGCGGGGCGCTCGTCGGCGGTGCTGCTGCGATCGCGTCCGCGAGCGACACCAGCGCCTGGAGCGCGTCCCAGCGCTCGCGGCTCGCGCCGCGGCCTTCCGGAGCCTTCTCCGTCCAGCCTGCCGAGCGCAGGATGTCCCGCACGGACTCCTGCATGGGTACCTCGGAGTCCGCGCTCCGGGCGCCACCGCGCAGCAGGACCAGCGCCTTGCGCACGTCGGCGCGGTCGAAGAACCGGGCGTTGCCGCGCACCTGGTAGCCGATGCCGCGGTCCGCGAGCGCAGCCTCGAAGGCCTCCGACTGCACGTTCGTCCGGAACAGGACGGCGATCTCCGCGGCAGGCACCCCCCCACGGATCAGGGCGGCGATCCGCGCTGTCACGCCGGCCGCCTCCGCGTCGTCGTCGGCGTAGGAGACGAACGAGACGTCCGGGCCGTCGGGCCGTTGCGCACGCAGAGCGAGCGCTGCCGGACCGTCGGCTCTGCGCATGAGGTGGTTGGCCAGGCCCACGACCTGAGGCGTCGAGCGGTAGTCACGGACCAGCTCGATCGTGGTGGCCCGGGGGTAGGACGCCGTGAACGCTGTGAGGTGGTGCGCCGTGGCGCCGGCGAACGAGTAGATCGTCTGGCTCGGGTCACCGACCACGCACAGCTCGTCGCGACCGCCCAACCACTGGTCGAGCAGGTACTGCTGCAGCGGGCTGACGTCCTGGTACTCGTCGACGACGAAGTACTTGTACTGCTCGCGCACCGAGTCGGCCACGTCGCGTCGCTCGCCCAGCATCGCGGCGAGCAGGAGCAGCACGTCCTCGAAGTCGATGACGCCCTGCTGGTCCTTCGCCGTCTCGTACGCCGCCATCAGACGGGCGACCGACTGCGGGTCGATACCGCCCGGTGCCGGGCGGTCGGTCGCGGCCGCCGCCTTCGCGTAGTCGTCCGCCGTGACGAGCGAGACCTTGGCCCACTCGATCTCCGAGGCCAGGTCGCGGACGCTCTCCCGGTCCGTCTCGACGCCGACCAGCTGTGCGGCGTGCGCGACGACCTGCAGCTTCTTCTCGAGGATCCGCGGCGGCGCGCCTCCGACCACCTTGGGCCAGAAGAAGCCGAGCTGGCGCAGCGCGGCCGCGTGGAACGTCCGCGCCTGCACGCCCGAGGCGCCGAGCAGCCGCAGTCTCGTGCGCATCTCGCCCGCGGCGCGGGCCGTGAACGTCACCGCGAGCACGTTGCCGGGACGGTACGCACCCACCTGGATGCCGTAGGCGATCCGGTGGGTGATCGCCCGCGTCTTGCCCGTCCCGGCCCCTGCCAGCACACGGACAGGGCCACGCAGCGTCGTCGCGACCACGCGTTGCTCGGGGTCGAGCGCGTCGAGGAGGGGTTCGGAGGACATCGCGCCCAGTCTCGCAGCCCGCACCGACAGCGCGGCACGGCCTGTGGAGAAGACTTGACCGGCTGCCTCGTCGTGCCGATCAGTCCAGGAGCCGCGGAATCGAACCCTGCTCCCGCGTGTTGTTGCCTGCAGCACCGACCACCGACCAGCCTGAGGACCGATGACCACGCAGACCCTGCCCGCGACCGGCACCGTCACCATGTACTCCACGACCTGGTGCGGCTACTGCCGTCGGCTGAAGACCCAGCTCGACTCCGCGGGCATCGGCTACACGGAGATCGACATCGAGGACCACCCCGATGCGGCCGCGCTCGTCGAGTCGCTCAACGGCGGGAACCAGACCGTCCCGACGGTGGTCTTTCCCGACGGCTCGGCGGCCACCAACCCGTCGCTGGTCCAGGTCAAGGCCCGCCTGTCCTAGAGCGGTCCCCCGAACCACTCCTCGACGAGGGCCCGCGCGATCGACGCCCGGCCCGGCGGGACGACGTCTCCGCCGGCGACCGCCGAGGCCAGCTCGGCGCGCGAGAACCAGCGCGCTTCGGCGAGCTCGACCCCGTCGACGGTCACGTCCGTGCTGAGCGCCGCTGCCCGGAAGCCGAGCATGAGCGACGCAGGGAACGGCCACGGCTGGCTGCCGCGGTAGGACACGTCGCCGACGACGACGCCCGTCTCCTCGAGCACCTCGCGCCGGACCGCGTGCTCGAGCGACTCCCCCGACTCGACGAACCCGGCGAGCGTCGACCACCGTCCCGGCGCCCACGCGGCGGCATGACCGAGCAGGATGCGGTCGTCGTCGTCGACCACCGCCATGATCACCGCGGGGTCCGTGCGCGGGTAGTGCTCCGAGCCGTCGACCACGCAGACCCGGGTCCACCCCGCCTGCTGCACACGGGTCGCGGCGCCGCACCGCGGGCACCGGACGTGCCGGTCGTGCCACGCATCCAGCGCCACGGCCGTCGTCGCCAGGCCGGCCTCCGAGCCGTCGAGCGACGCGCCGAGCATCCGCAGCGACGTCCAGCCCGCCGGCTCTGCCTCCGCGCGGTTGTGCACGAGCACGTCCGACGGTCCACCGGTGAGCGGCAGCGGCTCAGGCTCGGGGACGCGCCGCGCGAGATAGGTGACGCCGTCGCCGTCCTCCCCGAGGAACAACCAGTCGGCATCCGGCTCGGCTGCGTCCGCGTGCGGGAGGTGGGCGACCTCCGCGGCCGACCGGAACGCGATCGACTCCTCGGGTGTGGTGCCGACCGAACCGCCTCGGACCAGCAGGATGCGCGTCGACGAGGTACGCAGGGCCGTCGCGAGGACGTCGGCCTCGGTTCGACGGTGCGCGGCGCGGTCGATGTCGGCGCGGGACAGCGGGAGGTCGTCGGAAACGATCACGGCGTCACGCTACGCGGCTCCGGCAATCGGGACGGCGCCGTACCAACGGTGCAAATCAGGCACGGACACGCCGGGCGGCTCCCCGGGATGCACGGCGCCCCGCTCCTATCCTTGGCGCGTGGTCCGCTCACCCCTCGCCCTGGCCGCACTGGCAACCGTCGCCGTGCCGGGCCTCGACGCGTTCGACGTTCGTCGTCCGCCTCGACCCGGCACCGACTACGACACGGCCGTCGTCATCGACTCCACCCGGCAGCGCTGGGTGGTTCGCGCGCCCCAGCACGCCGCGGCCGGGGCAGCCCTCGAGGCGGAGGCCGTCCTGCTCGGTCTCCTGGGCCCCGAGGCGACCGCCGGACGACTGCCGTTCGCCGTCCCGGTTCCCGCCGGGTTCGCGCACCTGCCCGAGGGCGGCCGCGCCACCGTGCACCTCGAGATCCCCGGTCAGTCGCTGGACATCGAGCACCTGCAGCCCGGTCCGGGTCTCGCGGCGTCGCTCGGTCGCGCGCTCGCTGCGCTGCACGAGCTGCCGACGAGCATCGTCGAGAACGCCGGCCTGCCCGTGTACGACGCGGCCGCGTACCGGCAGCGTCGCCAGGCCGAGGTCGACGAGGCCGCTCGCACCGGCAAGGTGCCGCCTGCGCTCCTGCGCCGGTGGGAGTCCCGGCTCGAGGACGTCGCGCTCTGGCGGTTCCGACCGACCGTCGTGCACGGCGACCTGAGCACCGAGCGCGTCCTCGTGGGCGGCGACACGATCACGGGGATCCTGCACTGGGGCGACGCATGCGTCGCCGACCCGGCCGACGACCTCGCCTGGCTGCTCGTCGCGGCGCCGACCGAGGCGGCCGACTCGATCATGGAGGCGTACCAGCTGCGCCGGACCGAGCTCCTCGACCCGCACCTGGTCGACCGGGCGCTCCTCGCCGGGGAGCTCGCACTGGCCCGCTGGCTGCTGTACGGCGTCCGGACCAACGAGGCCGAGATCATCGACGACGCCGTTGCGATGCTGGTGGACCTCGACGACCACACGCGAGCCCTCGACGAGGCGGAGGCCGAACGCCAGATGGCGTGACGGGCGCGCCTCGTCACTCGTGGCCTCGCCACGCAGTCACTCGCGGGATTCGTCCCGCAGCCACTCCCCGGGGCGCCTCACGCACGCTGTGCGCTCTGGGCTCAGCGCTCTGGGCTCAGCGCTCTGGGCTCAGCGCTCTGCCGGCGCCTCGTCCGCGAGCCCGTCGAGATCGAGCGTCATCTGGTCCGGTGCGCGCCGAGCCTTCTGTCCCGCCCAGCCGGACCGCGTCCGAGCAGGCGAGTTGTCCCGGCTCCCAGCCCGGTTCGTGCCCGCCCCCGCCGGGCGGACGGGACGCGGTTCGGGCATCGCCTCGCGGGCGGTCGCCGCACGCAGGAGCGCCGTGATCTCGACCTCGTCGAGCAGCCGCTCCGGGTAGACCGTCGTCGCCGAACCGACGTAGCAGAACGCCGCCCGGACGCGATCGAGCGGAACGCCGGTCCAGCGCGACCACGCCAGCCGGTATACGGCGAGCTGCACCTCGCGCGCCGCTCGGCTCGCCGCGTCCGTGGGAGGTGCGCCGGTCTTCCAGTCGACGACCACCACTCCGTCGCGACGGGCAGGGTCGGTGAACACGGCATCGATCCGAGACCGCAGCACGTAACCGTCCACCGGCGTCTCGACATCCACCTCGATGGCGATCGGCGACCGGTCCGCCCACTCGGTCGACTGGAACGCCTCGCGCAGCGCTTCCTCGTCCAGGTCCGTGGCGGCCGTGTCGTCGTCGGCACCGGGCAGCGCATCGACATCGACCAGGGCTGCCGAGCCGTACCAGCTCTCCACCCAGGCGTGGAACCGGGTGCCGCGACGGGCCTGCGGCGACGGCTCGGCCGGCACCGGCCTGCGCAGATGTCGCGCGAACTCCGCCGGGTCGTTCTCCAGCCGGACCAGCGCCGAGGCGGACAGGTGCGCCGGCAGCTCCACCACTGCCGAGGGCGTGCGGACGCGTTCCTGCTCGGCCAGCAGCCGGGTCGCGAGAAGCTCCCAGGGATGGGCTTCCGCACCGCCGACCGCCCCCTGCTCCGCCGTCCTGTGGATCGCTGCCCGCACCCGGTGCGCGGCGCTCTCGACGTGCGCACGTCGCGTCGACGCACCGTCGGTCCCGAACGGGTCCGCCGGCCAGGAGGCCGCCAGGACGAGGGCGGCGCGAGGGTTCTCCTCGCCGTCAGCCGGCGCAGGCTCCCACGCGTCGAGCTCGACCAGCCCAGCCTCTGCCAGCTCGTGCAGGAACGTCGACACCTTGCGTGCGCGCGACCCGTCCCCCCACCACGCGGCCGTCAGGAACAGGTGGGTGCGGGCCCGCGTCAGCGCGACGTACGCCAGTCGGCGCTCCTCGGCCACCTGGTGGTCGCCCGCGCGGAACACGAAGTCCTTGCGGCGCTCCTCCAGGTCCTTCGGGTCCGCGGCTCCCCCGTAGGCGAACTCCGGCAGGTCGTGTCGGTCGCCGCGCAGCGGGTACGGCAACGAGCCCAACCCGGTCAGCCACGCCGAGTCCTTCGGTCCTTCCTTGCCCTGCGTCGCGGTCGCGGGCAGGCCGCCGTCCACCAGTCCGGCCACCGCGACCAGGTCCCACTCGAGCCCCTTGGCCGCGTGCACCGTGATCAGCTGCACGGCATCCGGGTCGGGCTCGGCGACCGGCATGTCGAGCCCGTGCTCCTTCGCCTCGGCCGCCTCCAGCCAGGCCAGGAAGCCGCCGAGGTTCGGATGGTCCGCGGACCGTGCGAACTCGCCAGCGACGTCGCGGAACGCATCCAGCTGGGCTCTCGCCCGGCCGGGCGTCGTGCCGGCACGGGCAGCGACCTCGATGTCCAGGCCGAGGAGGCGCTCCGCCTCCCCGACGAGCTCGGGCACCGACAGGTAGGTGTGCGACCGGACGACCCGGAGCAGCGCGGCGAGGTCGAGGAGCCGCGCCCGTCCGGTTGCGCTCAAGGTCCGCCCGCTGCGACTGGTCCACCCGGCTGCCGGAAGCTCCCCGATCGCGTCGAGCGCGTCGACGATGCTGCGCTCGTCGACAGCATCGGCCTCCACCAACGGCGCGACGCCGACGTCGCACGCGTCGCCCGGAGCGGCTGCGCGCGCGCCCGGGATGGCCTCGACGCGATCGGTCGGAACCCGCGACGTGCCCGTGTGCCGGGCCGCAAGCTCGCCCGCCCATGCCGCCAGTGCGTGCAGATCGGCGGCGCCCAGTGCGGTGCGCGCGCCCGTGAGCAGGCGCATGAGCGCGTCGCCACGCGACGGGTCGTGCGCGGCCTGCAGCACGGCGACGAGGTCCACCACCTCGGGCGCGGACAGCAGTCCGCCGAGTCCGACGACCTCGACCGGCAGACCTCGGGCCCGCAGGGCACGCCGCAGCGGCTCGAACTGCGAGCGCTTGCGGCACAGCACCGCGGCGCTCACCCGCGCCGACCCGTCGACCGCCGGTCGCCACCGCTCGGCGACGAACGAGGCCACAGCCGTCGCCTCGTCCTCGACCGTCGCTGCCACGAACCCGTGGACGCGACCCTCGCCCGCGCCGGGGCGGGCGGCGAGGACCGGAACCTCGACACGGGTGCTCGCTGCGCGCAACGGACCCGCGACGTGGTTGGCAGCGGCGAGGATCCGTGAGTCGTTGCGCCACGACGTCGACAGCTGGTGCACGTCAGCCGGGTTCCGGGAGCCGTCCGCGTGGACCTGCGGGAACTGGGTCGGGAACCCTTCGAGGCCACCCGCGCTGGCACCCCGCCAGCCGTAGATCGACTGGTGCGGGTCGCCGACCGCGGTCACGGGATGCCCCTCGCCGAACAGGGCGCCGAGCAGCGTCAGCTGCGCGTAGGAGGTGTCCTGGTACTCGTCGAGCAGCACGACGCGGAACCGCGTGCGCTCTGCGACACCCACCTCCGGGACGTCGAGAGCCAACCGCGCGGCGAGCGCCACCTGGTCGCCGAAGTCGATGGCGTCCGCGGCGCGCTTGCGCTGCCGGTACTCCGCGACGAGCTCCAGCACGCGGACGCGTTCCCCGAGCGACCGGACCAGCTTCTTGATCTCCGCGTAGGGCTCACGCGGCGGCGTCCCCGACGGCGTCGCGAGCAGACCGTCGACGATGTCCTCGATGCCGCCGCGCGCCGCGGCCGGGTCGAGAAGGTGCTCGTCGAGGGCGCCCGAGAGGGTCAGCACGGCCTCGATCACGGTGGAGGTCGCCGCGTCGGTGTCGAGATCCCCGCTCCACGCCTCGACCACGTCGCTCGCCAGCTGCCACTGCGCGGCCTCGCCGAGCAGGCGGGCGGACGGGTCGAGGCCCAACCGAAGCGCATGGTCCGTGACGAGCGAGGCGGCGTAGGAGTTGTAGGTGGAGATCGTCGGCCGCGCGAGTCCCGAGAGTGCGTCGCCGCCTGCGGTCTCCGCGAGCGCGACCCCTTGGGCGGCCGCCGCCCGGGACAGTGTCCGGAGCCGCTTGCGCACCCGTTCGGCGAGCTCACCGGCGGCCTTGCGGGTGAACGTCAGCCCGAGGACCTGGTCTGGCTGCACCACGCCGTTGGCCAGCAGCCACACCACGCGGGCCGCCATCGTCTCGGTCTTTCCCGATCCCGCACCGGCGACGACGAGCGACGGCGCGAGCGGCGCCTCGATGATCCGACGCTGTTCGTCGGTCGGCGCAGGCTGGTCCACGAGCTCCGCGATCCGGGCGGCCGACAAGGTGGGTGTCGTGTGGGGCCCGAGCAGCAGGTCCGTCGTCGGGAGGGTCATGCGACCACCTGTCCGCCCTCGCCACGCGCCGGGCACGAGCGCCGGACCGGGCACCGGTCGCAGAGGTCGTTCGCCGTCGCCTCGAACGTCGACGCCGCCATCCGATCGGCGACCTGGTCGACCATCACGCGAGCCCAGCTGGGCTCGTCGGTCTCCGGGCCCAGAGCGGGCTGTACCCGGGTTGCGGCTGCCGCGCCCGTCCCCAGGTAGACCAGCTGGGCCCCACCGCTGGTCACGCCGGGCGGCAGGTCCCCGAACGCCCCTGCGTCCACGGCGAGCTGGTAGGCGCCGAGCTGAGGATTCTCCGCCGCCTTGGCCACGCTCGGCGGGCTGGCACCGGTCTTGAGGTCCACCACGCGCACCGTGCCGTCGTCCGCCTGCTCGATCCGGTCGACACTGCCCCGCAGGGTGGCGCGGTCGGTCTCGAGCAGGAAGGCACCCTCCACCAGGAGCGGCTCGCCCGCGGAGCGCAGGTAGCCGGCGAGCCGGTGCACCATCGCGTCCGCACGCCGCCGCGTCGCGATCGCCGGCCAGCCCGTGCCGAGCCCGAGCTCGCCCCAGCGACGGTCCAGTGCCGCAGAGAGCTCGGCCTCGGTCCCTTGTGGCCACTCCTGCGCGATCGCGTGCAGCAGCGTGCCGAGGTTCTGGCCACCGCTCGCGGACGCGGTACCCCCGGCCGTCTCGAGCGCCCAGCGCAGGGCGCATCGCTGCGCGGTCTCGACCTTCGAGGGCGAGATCGGCACACGCTCGCCGGGCGCCCAGAGCGGGATGTCGCTCGACGGAGCCGCGAGCCCCAGCCACTCCCCCGGGTCGGCGCCCGAGACGCCCGCCGCGGCAAGCCGGGCCAGGGTCGGCGCCGCTGCGGGCTCCGGCTCCGCCCCGTCGACAGCCGACTGCTCGAGGTGCGCCCGCAGCTGGGCGACCAGGCCACGCAGGTCCAGGGGCGCGGGCGCGCTCGTCCGACGGGGATCGGCGTCCTCGTCGTTCGGCTCCACCAGCTCGACGAACAACGACGGCTGCTGGTCGACGTCCTCGACGGCCGTCACGAGCAGCGACGTGCGCGCCCGGGAGCACGCCACCGCGAAGGTCCGCAGCTCGTCGGCGAGCACGGCCCGCCGCGCCTCGGACGCCTGCCGCGCAGGGTCGGAGGACGCGCTCGCTCGCCCCGCGACCACATCCACCAGCGCCTGCGCGCCGAGCAGCGAGTCCCGCAAGCGCAGGTCCGGCCACGTTCCGTCCTGCACCCCGGCAACCACCACGACCTCCCACTCCCGACCGGCCGCACCGGCGGGGGTGAGCACCTGGACCGACGCGCGTCGAGCGCGTGCGGCGAGCGAGTCGGACGGCAGGTCCTGCGCCTGGAGCCAGTCGACGAACGCGGCGGGCGTCGAGCGCGGCATCCGGTCCACGAACGTCTCGGCGGCCCGGAACACCGCCAGGACCGCGTCCAGGTCCCGGTCCGCCCGCTCGCCTGCGGAGCCGCCCGCCAGCGCCGACCGTCGCCAGGCCTCCGCCTGGCCGGCCGCGTCCCAGAGGGCCCACAGCACGGTCTGCGCGTCGGCGTCGGGACGCTCGGCCGCAGCACGTCCGGCGGCGAGCACACGGGCCAGGCGGACGACGGGTCGCGCGGCGAGCGGCAGCTCGTCGGAGGCCTGCCCGCCCAATGCCTCCACCAGCAGCACGTCGCTGGCCCGACCTCCCCCGCCGGCAAGCTCGTGCGCGCGAAGCGCCCGACGGACGCGTCGCAACCCGACCGCGTCCAGGCCCCCGAGCGGCGAGCACGCGAGACGCGTCGCTGCACCGGCGTCCAGCGGCACGACACCCGTGCACGCCCGCATCGCGTCGAGGAGGGGCGCCACGGCGGGCTCGTCGCGCAGGGGCACGTCGCTGCCGAGGACGCTCACGGGGACCGCAGCGCCTGCCAGCGAGCGGCGAAGTGCCGTGACCTGTGCACCCGTCGGTGCGATCACGGCCATGTCACCCCAGGGCACACCGCGCTCGATGTGCGCCGTCCGCAACGCGTGGGCGACGTACGCGGCCTCCTGGGCGGTGCTCGGCAGGAGTGCGACGCGCGCCCCCGTGCCGGCCTGCCCGACGGCGGTAGCCAGCCGGTGCCGGACCACGCCGACCGTCCCGATCCGCTCCGTGATCCGCTCCACCACCTGGCGCATCGCGGCGTCGTGGCGCCACACGGTCGACAGTGTCGAGGTGCGGGCACCGAGCTCGCCCGGACCGGTGCCGGTGACGACCGCACGCCCGACCAGCGACGGCGCGGCGCCACGGAACGTCTGCACGGCAGCATCGGGATCGGCGAGCAGGACGACGCGCGCGCCGTCGTCGGCCAGGGCGCGCACGAACCGGGCCGTGGCGGACGTGCTCTCCTGGTGGTCGTCCACGACGACCAGGCTCCAGCGCGGGCGGACGGCCCCGGCGACCTCGTCCTCCCAGGTCACCAGCGCCTGCGCCGCCTCGTCGACGACGATCGCGGGGTCGAGGCGCGCGCCGAGGTCCGGCGTGCCGGTGCGCAGCTCGACGATGTCCAGGTACTCCTCGTACAGGTGGGCGGCGCTGACCCAGGCAGGTCTGCTGTGCACGCGACCGAGGTCGGCGAGGTCCGCGGGGCGTACGCCACGCTCGGCCGCGCGCATGAGCAGGTCGCGCAGCTCGTCGCGGAACGGGCGCAGCCGCAGGACGTCGGGCCGCACCTCGGCCGGCCAGGCGATCGGAACGCCGTCGCCGGCCGCGTGCCCGGCCAGCAGCTCGCCCAGCATCAGGTCCTGCTCGGCCCCCGAGACCAGCGTCGGCGGGGGTTCACCGAGAAGCGCGGCACGTGCCCGCAGCACGGAGAACGCCGCCGCAGCGGCGGTCTGCACCAGCGGCCTGCCCGAGGTCGCCCGCAGCCGGGCCGAGAGGCGGTCCCGCAGGTCTGCCGCCGATCGCCGGCTCGACGCGATGACCAGCACGTCGTGCGGGTCGGTCCCGGCATCGACCGCTGCGACCACCGACTCCAGCGCGACCGTCGTCTTGCCCGTCCCCGGCGCGCCCAGCACGAGCAACGCCCGGTCGGTGCCGCGGGCCACGGCTGCAACAGCAGCAGCCTGCTCCGCGTCGAGGTGGACCAGCGAGCCCGGCCCGGAGGCGGGGACGTCGGCCAACGCCGGACGCACGAGGCGCAGGGCGGGCGTCGCGGTGGTCACGCAGACGAGTCCATCACGAGCCACCGACAGGCTCGAGCGCGACCCGCGCAGGACAGCGGATCAGCGTCCTACGGGAACGGCCACGCGTTCGGCAGGCAGGGGGCCACCTGATAGCTCTGCTGCTGCATGACGGGCGCGACCTTGCCGGCCCCGCCGCACCTGGCGTGCTGGTGCCCGAGCAGGTGTCCGACCTCGTGGTTCACCAGGTACTGCCGGTACATGGTCTTGTCGGACGCGAACTCCGGCGTCGCCTCGACCCACCGTCGCAGGTTCAGAGCGGCGTGCCCGGCCCGCCCGCAGGAGACCTCCCCGCCGGTCCGCAGCGGGGCGCACAGCGCGTCGACGGTCTTGGGTGAGGCGAGCAGCACGCGGATCTCCGCCTCGCCGTCGGTGCGCGCGAACGACATCGACCCGTCGCCGCCCCAGCTGCGCGGGTCGTTGAGCGTCGACATGACGGTCGCAGCGAACGCTGCACCGTCCACGGCCAGACCCTGCTCGACCTCCACCCGGACGGTCCGGACCGCGCCGATCCCCGGTCCCGGCTCGCTTCCGGGGACGACGACGAACGACCCGCCCGCGACCTCGGGCACGTTCGCCGACAGCAGCCCGGCGGAGACGTCGGCGGCGGTCAGGCCCGGCGGCAGGGCGGCGACGCTCGGTACCCCGTCCACGATCGGGGGGGCCGACGACGGAGCGACGACAGGGTCCGGCTCACCGGACGACCGGCCGGCGGTACGGCCCTGCAAGCCCATCCGGTCGAGCTCCGCGAGCGGGTCGTCCTGGGCGAAGGGCGCAACTGCGTCGAGGCCGTCGGAAGCGTCGGCCGTGGCACTCGTCGACACCCCGAACAGGCTCTCCGTGCGCGGGTCCCCGGCGGCCACGAACGCGGTTCCCGCACCCGCGACGAATCCGACGACCATCGCCAGGACAAGAGGACCGCGACGACGGGTTCGGGCTCGACTGCGGCGCACACGCCTCTGCGCACGGCGGTGCGCGAGCGGTGCTTCGTCGCCTTTCCGGCCTTCGCCGGGGATCGTCACACCACCATCGTCGCATCGTTGACACAACACGTCGCTACCATCACGGGATGACGGCCGGGAAAGACGACTCCACCCCTCGTCCGCGCAGCCCGCGGATGGCCCGAGACGAGCGCCGGGCGCAAGTGCTCCGCATCGCCCAGGAGCTCTTCTCCACAGAGGGCTACCACCACGTCTCCATGGACGACATCGCCGAGCGCGCCGAGGTGAGCAAGCCGGTGCTCTACCGGCACTTCCCCTCCAAGCTCGACCTGTACCTCGCCGTCGTCGACCTGCGCGGCACCGACCTGCTCGTCGCAGTCGACGCCGCCGTGGCCGGCATCGAGCAAGGACCGGTCCGACGAGGTGACGGGCGCGACGTCATCGCGGCGATCGTGCAGGCCTACGTCATGTTCGTGGAGAGCGCGGGTGAGGCGTCCGTCCTGCTCTTCGAGTCCGACGTCACGCACGACGCCGATGTCCGCGCACGCGTCGAGCACGCCTCGTCGCAGGCTGCGCTCCGGATCACGACGGTGCTGTCCGAGGTCACGGCCTTGTCGCTGGAGGATGCCGGCCTCTTGGCCATCTCGCTGATCGCCATGGCGCAAGGGGCGGCGACGCACCGGCTGCGCAAGCCGGACGACGTGGCGCCCGAGCGCACGGTCGAGCTGGTGACGCAGCTCGCCTGGGGTGGGGTGTCCGCGCTCATCCGGCCCGACTTCGTCTACGAGGACGCCTAGGATCGGACGATGTGCCCCGGCGGACCGCCGGTCGGCAGCGACAGCTTGAGTACCGACAGTTCGAGAAGGACGGTAGAGATGACGGTGGAGATCACCATCGGCGTGCAGAACTCGCCCCGCGAGATCAGCCTGGAGTCGGACCAGACGCCCGACGAGATCGGCGCCGTCGTCGCAGCCGCTCTCAGTGGTCGCCCGACCCTCGAGCTCACCGACGTGCGCGGTCGCCGCGTGATCGTGCCGGTCGCGAGCCTCGGCTACATCGAGATCGGTTCGGAGACCAAGGGCCGGGTCGGTTTCGGCAACATCTGACGACGCGACAGCAGCGAGCCCCGGACGGTCACGTCCGGGGCTCGTCGTCTGAGGACGGTCAGGCGCCGGTCAGGCGGTGAGGCCGAGGCGGGCCATCCGGCGGGTGTGCGCCGCGGTGAGCTCCCCGAAGAGCTTGGTCGGCGCGCCGTTGGCGGGCGCCGAACCGTCGACCGGTGTCCGCGCGGAACCGAGCGCGACGAGCCGGACGAGCGCGGGGCGCTGCACGAGCAACCGCTGCACCACGCCGAGCGCCTCTCCGACCAGGCGGCGGCCCCACAGTGCGAGGCGCGCGGTCAGCACACCGTCCGCGGACCCGGCCGCATCGAGCTCGGCCACGGCCAGCTCGGCGTGCGACGCGTCGTCGAGGACCTCGAGGACGATCGCCCGCGACCCCTCGTCGAGACCCTCCGCGGCCATCCTGCAGAAGTCGTCGGCGACGCCATACCCGACGTAGGCCTTGAGCAGCCGCTCCCACCACGTGCTGGGCTGGGTGCGGGCGTCGAAGTCGTCGAGGACATGGTCGTACTCCCGCACGGCCTCGACCGGGTCGCCGCCGATCTCGGTGATCCGGGCCAGGATCCGGTCGCGCCGAACGACGGCGCCGGCAGCGAACCGGCTCAGCTCGAGCCGTTGCTCGATGGTCGGCGCGAGCGCCGCGTCCGCGGCGAGCCGGCCGAACGCGACGTGCTCGAGCTGGGCGACGAGTCCGAGCAGCTCGACCGCGTCGGCGAGCTCCAGGGCGCTGCTCTCCTCGGTGTGACCGGCGGGTCGTCCAGCGGTCTCGGGTCGCGAGGGGATCGTCGTCATCCGAGGATCGTAGTCCGGTCCTGGACGGTCGGAAGGGGCGTCGGCGGGTCCGGGACGAGTCGACGGGTCGGTCAGATAGACTGGACCGGTAATTCGGTTGCCCGGTCGTCTCGTACGCAAGAGTTTGCACAAGAGAACCGACCCACCTCGCTCAGCCCCGGACCCGTCCGGACGACGCTCGCGAGTCGCCTTTCACGATCGGCTGCCGGCCACATCGCGTGGTGAACTCCGCTGTCGCCCGGGACGCTCCGACGAACTTCTCGTCGGCCTCGGACAGCGCGCGGACCACCACCCTTCGCAGTGAAGAGCCTTTGGTGACGACGACCGACATCAGCCCGACCGCGCCCGACGACATGCCCGACCAGATCGCAGACCAGGTGTCTGCCCTGGCGGCGCCCATGTCCCGCCCGCTCAAGAACACCTGGTCCTCCGTGCAGGCCGTCGAGGCCTCGTTCGCGGACTTCGACGTGCGCCCCGAGATCGTGCAGGCGCTGGCCGACGCCGGGATCACCCACCCCTTCCCCATCCAGGCGATGACCCTGCCCGTGGCACTGTCCGGCCACGACATCATCGGCCAGGCGAAGACCGGGACCGGCAAGACGCTCGGCTTCGGCGTGCCGATGCTGCACCGCGTCGTCGCCCCCGGCGAGGAGGGCTACGACCAGCTGCCCGAGCCTGGCAAGCCGCAGGCGCTCGTCGTCGTCCCCACCCGCGAGCTCGCGGTGCAGGTGGCCGGCGACCTCGCCACGATGAGCTCCCGCCGTGCCGTGCGCGTGCTCCAGGTCTACGGCGGGCGCGCGTACGAGCCGCAGATCGCCGCGCTCAACAGCGGCGTCGACGTGGTCGTCGGGACGCCCGGCCGCATGATCGACCTGCTCAAGCAGCGCCACCTCGACCTGTCCCGCGTCAAGGCTGTCGTGCTCGACGAGGCCGACGAGATGCTGGACCTCGGCTTCCTGCCCGACGTCGAGACCCTCCTGAGCGCCACCCCGGCCAGCCGTCACACGATGCTCTTCTCGGCGACCATGCCGGGCGCGGTCGTCGCGATGGCCCGCCGGTACATGACCCAGCCGACCCACATCCGGGCCGCCGACCCCGACGACGACGGCCAGACGGTCAAGAACATCAAGCAGGTCGTCTACCGTGCGCACGCGCTGGACAAGGTCGAGCTCCTGAGCCGGATCCTGCAGGCGAACGGCCGCGGCCTGACCATCGTCTTCGCCCGCACCAAGCGGACGGCCGCCAAGGTGGCCGACGACCTGATCGAGCGCGGCTTCGCCGCCGGCGCGCTGCACGGCGACCTCGGCCAGGGTGCCCGCGAGCAGGCCCTGCGCGCGTTCCGGCACGGCAAGGTCGACGTCCTCGTCGCCACCGACGTGGCCGCCCGCGGCATCGACGTCGAGGCCGTCACGCACGTCATCAACTACCAGTGCCCCGAGGACGAGAAGACGTACCTGCACCGCACGGGCCGCACCGGCCGCGCGGGCGCCAAGGGGACCGCCGTCACGTTCGTCGACTGGGACGACATCCCCCGCTGGGGCCTCATCGACAAGGCGCTCGGCCTCGGCATCCCCGAGCCCGTCGAGACGTACTCCAGCTCGGCGCACCTGTTCGCCGACCTCGACATCCCCGCCGGCACCAAGGGCCGCCTGCCCAAGTCGCAGCAGACCCGCGAGGGGCTCGGCGCCGAGAAGCTCGAGGACCTCGGCGAGACCGGCAAGCGGGGCGGCGGCACGCGTCCGTCCGGCCACGACCACCGGTCGGGCGGTTCCGGCAGCAGCGCTCCTGGCAACGGTGGCTCGCGGGCCGGCTCGTCCACGCCGCGCACGAGCACACCGCGTCCCGAGTCCGCCGACGGCGAGCCCCGCGAGGGCGGCTCGCGGCGTCGCCGCGGTGGCCGCGGCCGTGGCCAGGGCGGCGAGGGTGGCGCGACGACCGACGCGTCGTCGGCTGACAGCACGACCGGTTCGACGGCGAACGTCAGCGGCGAGCCCGGCACCGGCCCGGCCGCGGGTGCCCGTCGCAGCAGGAACCGCCGTCGCACGCGCAGCGGCGCCAGCGCGGGCACGGAGAGCTCGGCACCGGCTCCGTCCACGGACGCCTGACACCAGCACCACGACCAACGGGCACGTGCTCCACAGCGGAGTGCGTGCCCGTTCGTCGTCGCCCGGTGCACGGGAGGGCGCCGTCGCCGCCGCTACGCAGCCTTGATGAACGCCTCCACGGCGTTCGCGATGAGCTGGACCGCGATGGCCGCGAGCAGGAGGCCGGCGATCCGGGTCACCAGGATGGTGCCGCCGTCGCCGAGCACCCGGTGGATCACGTTGGCGAACCGCATGGCCAGGTAGAGGCACACGTGCACGGCGAAGACGCCGAGTGCGATCGCCACCCAGTCGGCAGCGGTCTGGTCGGACTGCTGCACGAAGACCATCGCCGCGACGATCGCCCCGGGGCCGGCCAGCAACGGCGTCCCGAGCGGGACCAGTGCCACGTTGACGCGGCCGTCGCCCGCGGGCTGCGGCTGCTCCATCTTCCCGGTCAGCAGCTCCATGGAGACGAGCAGCAGGAGCAGACCTCCCGATGCCTGCAGGGCGGGCAGCGTGATCTGGAGGTAGTCGAGGAGCTTCTGACCGAACAGCGCGAACGCGACGATCACGCCGAGCGCGACCAGCACGGCCTGCCGGGCGGCCCGGTTGCGCTGCTGGCGGGTCATCGCGGCGGTCAGCCCGAGGAAGATCGGCACGGTGCCAGGTGGGTCCATGATCACGAAGAGCGTGATGAAGACCGAGCCGAACAGCTGCCAGTCGATGACTGTGTCCATGGGCTCTACGACCGTACGACCTTCGTCGTGCCCTGGTCCTCGATCGCCGCGAGCACCTCAGGGTCGGTCAGGTTCTCCCCGAGCCGGTTGGACTTGCCGGACCCGTGATAGTCGCTCGACCCGGTCACCAACAGGCCGAGACGCTGGGCGATCGCCGTCAGGCGGGCACGCTGCGCGGGGCTGTGGTCCCGGTGGGCGACCTCGAGCCCGGCCAGACCGGCGTCGGCAAGGGCGTCGAAGACGGCGTCGGGCACCACCTCCCCACGCGCGTCGGCGCCCGGGTGCGCGAAGACGGGCACACCGCCCGACGCCCGGATCGCCCGCACGGCGTCGACCCCGGCGGGGGCGTAGTGCGGCACGTGGTACGGACCGTCCGCACGCAGGAGGCGGGCGAAGGCGGCGTTCCTGTCAGGCACGATCCCGCGCGCGACGAGGGCGTCTGCGATGTGGGGGCGGCCGAGGACGACTGCGTCGTGGGACTGCGCGACGACGTCGTCCCACGTGATCGGGTAGTCCTGGGCGAGCAGCTCGACCATCGCGCGTGCTCGACCGACACGCGCGTCCCGGGTCTTGTCGAGCTCGGCCGTCAGGGCGCTGTGCGAAGGGTCCTGCAGGTAGGACAGCAGGTGGATGCTGATGCCGTGGGCGCGCGCCGACACCTCGGTGCCGAGCACGAGGTCGATCCCGTGCCGACGCGCCGATTCGGACGCCTCGTCCCACCCGACGGTGGTGTCGTGGTCGGTCAGTGCGACGACGTCGAGGCCTGCGGCGGCAGCGGCCGCGAGCACCTCCCCGGGCGCCTCCGTGCCGTCGGACGCGGTGGAGTGGGTGTGAAGGTCGATGCGCACGACCCCACGGTAGCGGTGGGCCCCGGTGCGAAGATGGAGTCCATGAGCGAGGAGAGCACGTCCGAGCAGCCCCTGGCGGATCGCGGCACGAACCGGTCCCAGCGACCGTCGTCGGCGGAGTTCCTCCGGTTCATCACCTCGGGCTGGGGAGAACGCCCCGCGTCGAGCGTGACGCGCGGCCCGGCCGCGGACGCCACGGCGAGCCGTCGCTCCGAGATCTCCGGCCGTTTCCCCGGCGAGCGTCTGGTGATCCCGGCGGGCACGTTCAAGGTCCGCTCCAACGACACCGACTACCGGTTCCGCCCGCACTCCGCCTTCGCACACCTCACGGGTCTCGGCGTCGAGCAGGAGCCGGACGCGGTGCTCGTCCTGCATCCCGTCGCGGACGGATCGGGCGACGACGGCAGCGGGCACCAGGCGGTCCTGTACATC
Source organism: Cellulomonas sp. URHD0024 (assembly GCF_000426185.1). GTDB lineage: Bacteria > Actinomycetota > Actinomycetes > Actinomycetales > Cellulomonadaceae > Cellulomonas. Next base: position 103,040 of record NZ_AUEW01000011.1, on the reverse strand, counting down.
CGTCCGCTGGCGGGCAGGGACACCGAGGAGTTCTTCTCCGACAGCCGCTACGGCGAGTTCTGGGTGGGCGCCCGCCCGACGCTCGAGGACATCGAGACGCTCACCGGCGTGCGGACGGCCCACATCGACGACCTGCGCGACGCGCTCGCCAAGGACGTCGGCGAGGACGGCGTCCAGCTGCGGGTGGTGCCCGAGGTCGACGAGGCGATCGAGGCGGTCGTCGAGGAGATCCGAGCGGCCGAGCAGGCAGGCGTCCGGGACGAGGTGCTCGCCGAGGCGCTCTCGGAGCTGCGGCTGGTGAAGGACGCGTACGAGATCGAGCAGCTGCGCCTCGCCGTCGCGACGACGATCGACGGCTTCGAGAAGGTCGTGCGCAGCCTGCCGGCCGCGACAGCGCACCCGCGCGGTGAACGCGTGATCGAGGGGACGTTCCTCGGGCACGCGCGCGAGGAGGGCAACGCGGTCGGCTACGAGACGATCGCCGCCGCCGGCGAGCACGCGACGACGCTGCACTGGACGGACAACGACGGCCGGGTGCGCGAGGGCGAGCTGGTCCTGATCGACGCGGGCGTCGAGATCGACTCCCTGTACACCGCCGACATCACGCGGACGCTGCCTATCGACGGCACGTTCACGGAGGTGCAGCGACGGGTCTACCAGGCTGTGCTCGACGCCGCCGACGCCGGGTTCGCGGCCGCGGTGCCTGGTGCCAGGTTCCGGGACGTGCACGCCGCGGCGATGAAGGTGATCGCCGAGCGGCTCTTCGAGTGGGGGCTGCTCCCGGTGTCCGCGGAGGACTCGCTCCTGCCGGAGAACCAGCACCACCGTCGCTGGATGGTGCACGGGACGAGCCACCACCTCGGCCTCGACGTGCACGACTGCGCACAGGCCCGGGCGGAGCTGTACCTGGACGGCGTTCTCGAGTCGGGCATGGTGTTCACCATCGAGCCGGGCCTCTACTTCAAGTCCGACGACCTGCTCGTGCCGCAGGAGTACCGCGGGATCGGGGTGCGCATCGAGGACGACGTGCTCGTCACGGCGGACGGCAACGAGAACCTCTCGGCGGCCCTGCCGAGGGACCCCTCCGCCGTCGAGGCCTGGATGGCCGGACTTCGCTCCGAGTAGTCGAACGGCCCGACCATCGCGCGTCACACCGGCGCAGGGACGATCCGCGTCCCGCTCGCACCGGGAGGCACGTGATGGAAGGACTCTCTGCTCTGCTGTTCTCGAGGATCGCGCACGGCGAGATCCGCAGCGCCCTGCCTGATGCGCCGACGACCGAGCCGCCGCTGACGTACGCAGAGCGTCGGGCCGCGCGCATCCGCCACCGGGCCGCGGCTAGGGCCGTTCGCTCGGCGGAGTCGGTGGTGCGGTCGGCGGCGAGGTCCGCGGCGCGTCGTCGACAGGGGGCGGTGGCCCCGCAGGCGGGAACGCACCCGGTGGACCCGACGGTGCTGTGGTGGTGACGGCGGGGGTGGCGGCGGGTTGCCCGAACCAGCCGCCCTGCACGCCGCCGATCTCGCGCAGCAGGTTGCGTGCCCTGTTCGCCTGCTCCCCCCGGCACAGCAACGCGTACGACGACGCGACGATCTGGCTGGTCGACGTGAAGTCGCGGCGGCGGCGCGTCAGCGAGTACGTCACGACCGAGAAGAGCATGCCGAACCCGCCGCCGATGACGATCGCCGAGAAGATCGGGGTGCCGGACCCCTCGGTGGAGAACAGCGTGAGCAGGAGCCCGACGAACAGCCCGAGCCACGCACCGGTGAGGAACCCCCCGAGGGCGGCGCGCGGGTAGGACAGCCGTCCCGTGACGCGCTCGACCATCCGCAGGTCGGTGCCGACGATCGTGACGAGCTGCACCGGGAAGTCCTTGTCCGCGAGGTGCGCGACGGCTCGCTGCGCCTGCAGGTACGTGTCGTAGGCGGCGACGGTCTCACCCTGTGGCTGCGTCGGGACGCCCGGGGGACGGTTCGAGCCGGAGAACGACATACCGCCATCCTCTCCCCACCGCAGTTCGAGCGACCACCCGGTGACGGTCCGTGGAACACCGGGCGTCGGTGTCAGGTCTATGCCGTGGCTCCGGTCTAGGCTGACCGGCGTGAGCAGCGTCGGGACCAGGGTCTTCGTCGCGCGCCTTGCCGGGACGAGCGTGTTCGACCCCCTCGGAGACCAGGTGGGACGGGTGCGCGACGTCGTCGTGCTGGTGCGCCTCAAAGGCGCGCCCCGGGCCGTCGGGCTGGTCGTCGAGGTCGGCAGTCGTCGCCGCGTGTTCCTGCCTCTCACGCGCGTCACGTCGATCGACTCCGGGCAGGTGATCTCGACCGGCCTGGTCAACATGCGTCGCTTCGAGCAGCGCGCGTTCGAGACCCTCGTCGTCGGTGAGCTGTTGGACCGCACCGTCGAGTTCGTCGACGGAACGGGTGTCGCGAGCATCGAGGACGTCGCCATCGAGCTGCAGCGCAACGGCGACTGGGTGGTCTCCAAGGTGTTCGTCCGCCGTCGCCCCGTGGGCCGTTCCGGCCTTCTGCGCCGGCGCGGCGAGACCGTGCTCGTCTCCGTCGACGAGGTCGTGGGGCTCGCGCAGCCGAGTGCGGCGCAGGGTGCGGAGCTGATGCTCGCGCAGTACGAGGACCTCAAGCCGGCCGACCTCGCCGACGTGCTGCACGACCTCGGCCTGACGCGACGGCTCGAGGTGGCCAGCGCGCTGGACAACGAGCGGCTCGCCGACGTGCTCGAGGAGCTGCCCGAGGACGACCAGGTCGGCATCCTGCAGGGCCTGGCACGCACGCGCGCAGCCGACGTCCTGGAGGCCATGCAGCCCGACGACGCGGCCGACCTGCTCGGGGAGCTGCCCGACGACCAGCAGGCCGAGCTGCTGGAGCTGATGGAGCCCGAGGAGGCTCGCGACGTCCGACGGCTGCTCGCCTACGAGGACAACACGGCCGGTGGCCTGATGACCACCGAACCGGTGATCCTGGGCCCGGAGACACCGATCGCCGCGGCCCTCGCACACGTGCGTCGCCAGGACCTGACGCCCGCGCTGGCCTCGATGGTGTTCGTCGCGCGGCCGCCGCTGGAGACGCCGACGGGTCGCTTCATCGGCGTCGTGCACCTGCAGCGGCTGCTGCGCGAACCGCCGCACGAGGCCATCGGGTCGATCATCGACACCGACATCGAGGCGCTGCCGGTCGGCGCCCCGCTGCTCGCCGTCACGCGGCAGCTCGCCACGTACAACCTGCTGGCCCTGCCGGTCGTCGACGCCGAGAAGCGTCTGCTCGGCGTCGTCTCGGTGGACGACGTGCTCGACCACCTGCTGCCCGAGGACTGGCGCGAGACCGACGACGAGGACCAGCTGGGGGTGAGCCGTGGCTGACCGCCTGGACACCCCACGGGAGACCCGACGCGTCCTGATCCGCCGCCCGCAGATCGACGAGGACGCCTCCGGCAAGATCTCGGAGAGCATCGCCCGGTTCCTGGGCACGCCGCGGTTCATCATCTACCTGACCCTGTTCTGCATCCTCTGGATCGGGTGGAACGTCTACGCGCCGGAGCACCTGCGTTTCGACCAGGCCGCCAACGGGTTCACGGCCCTCACCCTGGTCCTGTCGCTCCAGGCGTCGTACGCCGCGCCGCTCATCCTGCTCGCGCAGAACCGGCAGACCGACCGCGACCGGGTCCAGGCCGAGCAGGACCGCCAGCGCTCCGAGCGCAACCTCGCCGACACGGAGTTCCTGGCCCGCGAGATGGCGGCTCTGCGCATCGCGCTGTCCGAGGTCGCCACCCGCGACTTCGTCCGCTCGGAGCTGCGGGCACTGCTCGAGGACATGCTCGCCGACCGCGACGTCGGCGCGGATCCAGACGCGGAGCCGAGGTCCAAGGACTCGAAGAAGTCGCGTCGGACGCAGCGTCCGAGCGACGGCGGATGAGCGGCGCGGGCCCACCTACGATGGGGGCATGTCCGACCTGTTGACCGACGCGATCCGTGCCGCCCTGGCAGGCGTGCTCGACCCGGAGATCAAACGACCGATCACCGACCTGGGCATGGTCCGCTCGATCGACCTGACCGGCAGCCACGCCCGGATCGGGATCGACCTGACGACCCCCGGCTGCCCCCTCAAGGACACGCTGACCAGGGACGTGACTGCGGCGGCCGCGGCGGTGGACGGCGTCGCCACCGTCGACGTGGTGTTCGGCGTCATGTCTGCGGAGCAGCGCGCGGACCTGCGCACGCTCCTGCGCGGTCCCGGCGCCGAGCCGGTCATCCCGTTCGCTCAGCCGCAGTCGCTGACCAAGGTGTTCGCGATCGCGTCGGGCAAGGGCGGCGTGGGCAAGTCCTCCGTCACGGCCAACCTCGCCGTCGCGATGGCGGCAGACGGCCTGCGTGTCGGCATCGTGGACGCGGACATCTACGGCTTCTCGATCCCCCGCATGCTCGGCGTGACGCGCCAGCCGACCCGGGTCGACGACATGCTGCTGCCGCCGGAGGCGTTCGGCGTGCTCGTCGTGTCCATCGGGATGTTCGTGCCGCCGGGGCAGCCGGTCGTCTGGCGGGGTCCCATGCTCCACCGCGCGCTGCAGCAGTTCCTCGCGGACGTGTTCTGGGGTGACCTGGACGTGCTGCTGCTCGACCTGCCGCCCGGCACCGGCGACATCGCGATCTCCGTGGCCCAGCTGCTGCCCAGCTCCGAGCTCGTGGTGGTCACGACGCCGCAGGTCGCTGCGGCGGAGGTTGCGGAGCGCGCCGGTTCGATCGCGGTGCAGACGCGGCAGAACGTGGTCGGCGTGGTGGAGAACATGTCCTGGCTCGCGCAGCCGGACGGGTCGCGGCTCGAGCTGTTCGGGTCGGGCGGCGGCCAGCGGGTGGCCGACAACCTCTCGAACCTCACAGGGAGCGAGGTTCCCCTTCTCGGGCAGGTTCCCCTGGACCCGCGTCTGAGAGAAGCCGGCGACGGCGGCTACCCGGTGGTGCTGTCGGAACCGGACTCGCCGGCTGCCGAGGTGTTGCGCGGCGTGGCGCGGTCTCTCGCAGCACGGCGTCGTGGCCTGGCAGGGCGGTCACTGGGGCTCTCGCCGGCAGGCCGGTGAGGAAAATCACCCGCCGATCTGACGACGCAGCGCTCGTTGGCACGTTGGGTGCTGTTCGATCTCGTGTGATGATGTTCAAATGCTCGCCTCTCAGCGCCAGGAGCGCATCCTTTCCGCCGTCCGCGCACACGGAGCCGCCCGCGTAGCGGAGCTGGTGGAGAGCCTCGACGTCTCGGACATGACGGTCCGCCGCGACATCGCCGAGCTCGCCCGGGCCGGCCTCCTGCGCCGCGTGCACGGCGGTGCTGTCGCGTCCGACGCGCCCGGACGGCCCACTGACGAGCCCGGCTTCGACGCCAAGCGTGCCTGGGCCAGCGCCGAGAAGACGGTCATCGCACAGGCCGCCCTCGGCACGATCGAGCCCGGGCAGGCCATCGCGATGTCCGCCGGCACGACGACCTACCTGGTGGCGGAGCTCATCGCGCAGGACCCCACGCTGCGCCCGCTCACGGTTGTCACCAACAGTCTGCGGATCGCCGACGTGCTGCACAGCGCCCCCGGTGTCCAGGTCATCCTCACGGGTGGTGTGCGCACGCCGTCCGACGCCCTCGTCGGCCCGGTCGCCGACTCGACACTGGCGAGCCTGCGCGTCGACCGCACGTACCTCGGCGTGCACGGATTCGACGCCTCGGGCCTGACCACCCCCAACCTGGCGGAGGCCGCCACGGACCGCGCGCTCATGTCGTGCGCGGCGGTCACCACCGTCCTTGCCGACCACAGCAAGTGGGGCGTGGTCGGCCTCGCCCGCATCGTGCCTCTCGACGACGTGGACACCGTGATCAGCGACGACTCCCTCCCCTCGGACGCGCGTCGACAGCTGACCGGCGGAGCCACCCAGCTCCGCCTCGTCACGGTGGGGCAGCCCAGCTCCACAGCCCCGGAGGAACAGTCGTGAGCGGGCCCATGCGACCGCCTGTCCGTCTGACGAGGACCCACCTGGCCGACGGCCGCGAGCTGCTCTACTTCGACGACAGCGAGCCCTACGTCTCCGGCAGCAGGACCCGTCGCCTCGACGACCCGCGGCCGCTGCCGGACCGCTTCGCCCCGATCACCGGGCCCGACGGGGTCGTCCACCGCCTCACCAGCCCCGAGCTGCGGCGAGATCCTCTGACCGGTGAGTGGATCCCGATGGCCGCGCACCGGATGGACCGCACGTTCCTGCCGCCGGCGGACGCGAACCCGCTCGCACCGGCCCAGCCGGGTGCCGTCTACCAGGACGGCGAGGTCCCGGCGGAGGACTACGACGTGGTCGTCTTCGAGAACCGGTTCCCGTCGCTGCTCGCCGTGCCGGACGTCCCGGACACGCCGACCCTCCGCTCGCACGAGCCGCTGTGGACCGTGCGGCCGGCCGCCGGGCGCTGCGAGGTCATCTGCTTCTCGTCGGACCCGACGGCGTCCCTGAGCACGGTGGGCCCGCACCGCATGCGCACGATCATCGAGGCCTGGGCGCAGCGGACCGAGGCGCTCAGCGCGCTGCCGGGCATCGAGGAGGTGTTCGTCTTCGAGAACCGCGGCAAGGAGATCGGCGTCACGCTGCACCACCCGCACGGGCAGATCTACGCCTTCCCGTACGTCACCCCGCGGACGCAGGCGAAGCTGGCCGAGGCCCGTGCCTACACATCGCGCACCGGACGCCTGCTCGGGCGTGACGTGCTGGACGCCGAGCTCGAGCACGCCGAGCGCATCGTGATCGAGTCGGAGCACTGGGTGGCCTACGTGCCGTTCGCTGCGCGCTGGCCCGTCGAGGTGCACCTGGTCCCGCGCCGGGACGTGCCGGACCTCCCGTCGCTCAGCGACGACGAGCGCGAGGACCTCGCCGGCACCTACCTCGCACTGCTGCAGCGTCTCGACCGGTACTTCGTCGGCCCGCAGGGCGAGGCGATCGCGCTGCCGTACATCTCGGGCTGGCACCAGGCGCCCGTCGGTGACGGCCGCGACGTCTCACGCCTGCACCTGGAGATCTTCTCGGTCCTGCGCGCACCCGGCAGGCTGAAGTACCTGGCCGGCGTGGAGTCGGGGGTCGGGGCCTGGATCAGCGACACGACGCCCGAGCGGATCGCGGCCCGGCTGCAGGAGCTCGCGTGAGCGCAGCTGCTGCGGTGCGTTGGATCGAGGCCTGGACGCCCGAGCAGGGCAGCGCGCGGGTCCGGAGCCTCTTCGAGGCGCGCTTCGCCGACGGCGCCCCCGACGGCACCTGGTCGGCTCCCGGCCGGGTCAACCTGATCGGCGAGCACACCGACTACAACGGCGGCCTGTGCCTGCCGATCGCGCTCCCCCACCGCACGTACGTCGCCCTGCGGCGTCGCGACGACGACCTCGTCCGGCTCGTGTCCGCCCAGGAGCCCGACGGTGTGCGCGAGGTCGCGCTCGGGGCGGTCGCTCCCGGCACGGTGGACGGCTGGGCGGGTTACGTCGTCGGCGTCGCCTGGGCGATGCGCGAGGCGGGGCTGGCGGTCGGCGGCTTCGACGTCGCGGTCGACTCGTGCGTTCCTTACGGCGCCGGGCTGTCGTCGTCGGCGGCGCTCGAGGCATCGGTCGCGGTCGCGCTCGACGCCGTGTTCGGCCTCGGCCTGGCACGTCCCGGGGACGACGCGGGCCGCACGCAGCTCGCGACGATCTGCGTGCGCGCCGAGAACGAGATCGCCGGCGCCCCGACCGGCGGCATGGACCAGGCGGCCGCCCTGCGCGCACGCCCGGGACACGCCTTGCTGCTCGACTGCCTCGACGGGTCGGTGCGGCAGGTGCCGTTCGACCTGGCCGCGCACGACCTCACGCTCCTCGTCGTCGACACGCGCGCCGAGCACGCGCTCGTGGACGGCCAGTACGCAGCCCGTCGGGCGTCGTGCGAGGCCGCGGCCGCCCGCCTGGGCGTCGAGACGCTCCGCGAGATCACCGTCGATCCCCGGGGCCTGGAGTGGGCGCTCGACAAGCTCGACGGCGAGGAGCAGGTGCGCCGCGTCCGGCACGTGGTCACGGAGATCGACCGTGTGACCTGGTTCGTCGCCCTGCTCGACGCGGGTGTGGTGGACGCGGTCGGCCCGCTGATGAACGCGTCGCACGCCTCGCTCCGCGACGACTACGAGGTGTCCTGCCGCGAGCTCGACGTGGTGGTCGGCTCGGCGATGGCGTCGGGCGCGATCGGTGCCCGGATGACGGGGGGCGGCTTCGGAGGATCGGCGATCGCGCTCGTGCGCACGGACGCCGTCGAGCAGGTCGCGCAGGCCGTGGCGGAGGCCTTCGCCGACGCCGGGCTCCACCCTCCCGCGTTCCTCGTCGCCACTGCGCAGGCGCCCGCCGCCTGAGGCGGCACGCCGTTCGACCCGATCGCGCTACTGCGTACTGCACAGTAGTGCTCGAAGCGTGGTTGCCCGGTCGAGGAATCATCCCGCGGACGGATCCACCGCCACCTGCGCGGGCAGTACGGTCCGTGCAGTCGTCCGCATTCCAGCACTGACGCCAGCACCACCCCGGGGGAAGCTCCGGCGCGCCCGCAGCACCTAATCGACGCGAGGAGCTTGACCGTGGGGGTCACCCGCAGGATCGTCTTTCCGACCATCCGACTGCTCGTCTGGGCGGTCATCGCGATCGCCCTGGTGAAGATCGCGTTCACCGGCGCGGACATCGGCACCGTGGACACCTCCCTCAAGCCGACAGGCGTCTCGGTGGAGCCCACCGTCCAGGTGGCGACCGGGGACGTCACCAACGCGGTGACGATCCAGGCGACCGTGGTCGCCGACCCTGCCGTCCTCGTCAAGGCGACGCTCGCCGGGAAGGTCAGCAAGCTGCTCGCCACGGACGGCGCCGTCGTCGCGGTCGGCACACCGATCCTGGAGATCCGCAAGGAGACCCCTCAGGAGCCGCGGGTGACGACGAACCCTGAGACGGGAGAGACGACGACGACCGAGGTCAGGCCCAAGGTCGAGACGGTCGTCGTGCAGTCGGGCGTCGCCGGGACACTGTCGCTGCCGACCCTCAAGGACCAGGAGGTCGCGGTGGGTGACCAGGTGGCGACGGTCGCGCCCGGAACCCTCTCGGTGACCGGCACGCTGACGCCCGACCAGCAGTACCGGCTGGTCGGGGCACCGACCCAGGCGTCCGTGGCGCTCAACGGCGGACCGGCACCCTTCGACTGCACGGGCCTGCGCGTCGGCGCCGCTCCGCAGGCCGAGGGCACGGCACCGGATCCTGGGGACGGCTCCGTCGGGACGCCGCCCTCGAGCGGAACCGTCTCGTGTGCCGTCCCCGCGGGCGTGACCGCGTTCGCCGGACTGGGCGCCAGCGTCGAGGTCACGAACGGGTCGGTGCAGGGCGCCGTCGTCGTGCCCATCTCTGCGGTGCAGGGGACCGTCCAGACGGGCAACGTGTGGCTCGTCGGCGCCGACGGCACGAACACGAAGAAGGCCGTGTCGCTCGGCCTCACCGACGGCAAGGTCGTCCAGGTCACGGCCGGGCTCGCCAAGGGCGACTCGATCCTCGAGTTCATCCCGGTGCCCGGTGGTCAGGGCCTGCCGGTCGACTGTGCCGTGAACTACGACCCGAAGGTGTGCGGCGGATGAGCCTCCTCGAGCTCACGGACGTCACCCGCTCGGTACGGCTGCCCGACGACCGGATGCTGCACATCCTGCGCGGGGTCACCGTGTCGGTCGGTGCGGGCGAGCACGTGGCCGTCGTCGGACGCTCCGGCACGGGCAAGTCGACCCTGCTCAACATCCTCGGTCTGCTCGACGCACCCACGACGGGCGAGTACCTGCTCGAGGGTGTGCCGATCGGACGCCTCTCCAACGGCACGCGCACCCGACGCCGCGGGCGGGACTTCGGGTTCGTCTTCCAGCAGTTCAACCTCCTGCCCGGCCGGACGGCGCTCGAGAACGTCACCGCTCCCCTGCTCTACGCGCGGGGGAAGCAGTTCTGGAACCGCACCAGGCTCGCGCAGCAGATGCTCGAGCGCGTCGGCCTGGGTGACCGCGTCGACACCATGCCGGACAAGCTCTCCGGTGGCGAGCAGCAGCGCGTCGCCATCGCCCGCGCCCTCGTGCGCGGACCGCGTGTGATCCTCGCCGACGAACCCACCGGGGCGCTCGACGTGGAGACCGGCGGTGCCGTGATGGACCTGCTCGACGAGATCGCGTCGCAGACCGGAGCGGCACTCGTGACCATCACGCACGACCTCGCCGTCGCGGCGCGGGCCGAGCGGCAGTACCGGCTGGCCGACGGCGTCCTCGTGCCGATCCAGCTGGACGCGCAGACCGACTGGGTGGGCGACGTGCCGACGCTCGTCGCGGACCGGTCGGGTGCGACGGAGCGGCGCCTGCTCGAGCCCGGCCCGCGCCTTCCCGAGAACGGGCTCCTCGCGTGACGGGCATCGTCGGGGCGATCGTCGAGGCGTGGGACGAGCTGCGGATCCACAAGCTGCGGGTCCTGCTCGCGCTGATCGGGGTCGCGTGCGCGGTGACCGCGATCACGAGCGTGACCGCCGTCATCGCGATGCTCAAGCAGGCCACCCAGGAGCAGAACGACAAGCAGAGCGGACGCCAGGTCACGCTGATGGTCAGCGCCTACCCGATGGACCAGTCCGCTGCGACACCCACCACGTGGGACGACGCGTTCACGAACCTGCTCGACCGCTACTCGATCACCTACGCGAGCCGCGACGAGTGGATCCAGGCACCGGTGCGGCTGCCCGACGGCAAGCGGTCGGTCCAGGTCCGGACGGTGGACGTGGACCTGGGCACGATCGACCGCATCGTGCCCGCCGAAGGGCGCTGGTTCGCGGAGGTCGACGAGTCCGCGTACGCGCCGACGCTCGTCGTCAACAAGGCCTTCCTCACAGCGCTCGGGCTGCCCGACCTGTCCACCCACCCCACCGTCGAGGTCGGCGACCAGGCGCCGGTGACGGCCTCGATCATCGGCGTGCTGAACGACGACTGGCCCGGGGCCGACCCGGCCGTGATGGTGCTCTACGACCAGTACCACCGGTGGATCGGCGACGACGGCTCCGGCATCAGGTCAGGCGGCGCCGCGCCCGCCGCGGGGACGGCGGCCGCCAACATGGCCATGCAGGTGCCGACCGTGTACCTGTGGGTGCCTGCCGACCAGGTGCACGCGCTGAAGCGTCAGATCGCGCAGGACATGCAGGCCGCCACGCCCGGTTGGCAGGTGGACGTCCAGGGCAACAACCACGGCGACGGCGGGCTCGGTCGTGCGACCACCTACGCCGGCATCGGGATCGGCGGGCTCGCCCTCCTGCTCGGCGGGCTCGGGCTGGTCAACATCGCCCTCGTCACCGTTCGCTACCGGATCCGCGAGATCGGCATCCGGCGCTCGTTCGGCGCCACGTCCGGTCGCGTGTTCTTCGGCGTGCTGCTCGAGTCGGTGGTCGCGACGTTCGTCGCAGGCCTGGTCGGCGTCACGCTGGCGGTCGCGATCATCAAGAACATCCCGGTCGACACGCTGTTCGGCGGCGGGATCCAGGACATGCCGCCGTTCCCGGTCTCCGCCGCGGTGATCGGCATGCTCTGCGCGACGGCGGTCGGGGCTCTGGCAGGGGTCATCCCGGCGAGCGTCGCGGTACGCGTCAAGGTGATCGACGCCATCCGGTACTAGCCGGCTGCCGCGCTGCCCGGGGACGCCTTGCGGGTGGCGTCCTCGTGCAGCGCGAAGAACAGCGAGTAGGGCATCCCGCCGGGTGTCGGGGGTCGGCTCGCGAAGTCCTCGAACACCGCGCCGACCCGTTCGGCCAGCTCGGCGTACCCGGCGGCGTCGAGCCGTAGGCCGAGCCGGATAGCGATCACCTCGGCCGGGTCGACGAGCGCGACCTCCTCGAGGAACGTGTCGACGAGGATGCGGGACGAGGACGACGGTCCGGGCGTCCGCCACGACTTTCCCGTGGCGAGATAGGGCACCTCGCGGGACCCGCGGGCTCCGCGTCGGACCGGTTGGGCGGTCAGGAAGCCGCGGTCGGCCAGGGTGCGGACGTGATGCAGGATCGTCGCAGGGTTGCGGTCGAGGCATGAAGCGATCTCGCGGTTGGTCAGCGGTTCGTCGAGACACAGCCGCAGGATCCGGAGCCGCAGCGTGCTGGCAAGCGCCCGCGCGTCCGCGTCGACCTCCTTCTCGCTCACGAGGCGATCGTCCCACACCGATTGACTTTTCCGAATCAGTTGTCGATCCTGTGGCCGTGAGCGAGTCCCTCGTGCACCACGCCGAGTTCCGTCGCCTGTGGACCGGCGACGCCCTCGGGCAGTTCGGCGCCCAGCTGACCGGGTTGGCGCTCCCGGTCTACGCGGTCCAGGAGCTGGCCGCGAACGAGTGGCAGATGGGCATGCTGACCGCCGCCGAGACTGCGGCGTTCCTCGTCATCGGCCTGCCGGCGGGCGCCTGGGTGGACAGGATGCGCAAGCGCCGCGTCCTGGTCACCTCCGACCTGGTGCGCGCCGGCGTGCTCGCCGTCGTCGTCTCCGCCGCCGTCTCCGGGCACGCATCCGTGCCGATGCTCATCGTCGCCGGGCTGGTGATCAGCGTCGCGTCGGTGTTCTTCGACGTCGCACACCAGAGCTACGTGCCAGGGCTGGTCGGGCTGGAGCACATCGTCGAAGGCAACTCGAAGCTGCAGGCGACCCAGTCGGTCGCGGCGGTCGCGGCCCCGGCGGTCGGCGGGCTGCTGCTCAAGGTCATCACGGCGCCGGCCCTGATCGGGGTGAACGTCCTGACCTACCTGGCCTCGTCGTTCGCCGTCTGGCGCATCCGGCACGTCGAGGCTCCGCCACACCCGTCGACCCACCGTCCGCTACGCACGGAGATCGGGGAGGGGCTCTCGTTCGTCGTGCACCAGCCGATCCTGCGCCGGATCGTCGCGACGACCGGCCTGGCAAACTTCGCGAACGCGATGTCGAACGCGGTGCTGGTCATCTACGCGCTGCGGGTGCTCGACCTCGGTACCGGAGCCTGGGGCACGGTCGTCTCGGCCTCCGCGATCGGCGGGCTCGTCGGTGCCGTGGGCGCAGGCCGGCTCGCCGAGCGCGTCGGCGAGGCACGACTCGTCCCGCTCTCGATGCTCGCCGCGGTTCCCGCGACGGCGCTGACACCGCTCGCGTGGGTGCTCCCGTTCCCCCCGGCCCTCGTGCTGATCGTCGGCGGAGCGACGTTCTCGTTCACGGTCGTGCTCTACAACGTCGCCCAGGTCAGCTTCCGCCAGCGGGTCTGCCCGCCCGCCCTGCTCGGGCGGATGAACGCGTCCGTCCGGTTCATCGTGTGGGGCACCATGCCGATCGGCGGACTGCTGGGCGGCTGGCTCGGCACCCACCTGGGTGTCCAGGCAACGCTCTGGATCGCGGTCGCAGTCACCGCCGTGTCGGCGCTGCCGGTGCTGATCTCGCCGCTTCTGCGCATGCGAGACCTCCCGACGGCGCCCGCCGTCGCGACGGACGCCGTGCGGAACCCCTGACACGGCGTCCGGGCGACGGTCCGTCGGGAGGCTGCCGTGCACTAGTCCCTCGGCTGCGGGGCCGTGGCGAGCAGCACCTCGAGCCGCGCGCGGTACTCGGCCTCGTCGAGCTCGCCGCGGGCGTACCGCTCGGCGAGCACCGCCCGGGCGCTCTGCGTGCCGCGACCCTGCGGACCCCAGCCGCCGTTCTCCGCCCAGTACGCGCGACGCCGACGCCCGCCGAAGACGATGCACAGGGCGATGACGCCCAGCCAGAAGAACGGGATGAACAGGAACCACGGGCCGGGACCCCAGCCCCATCCCCAGCCGACGGGGTGTGCCGCCACCGCGGCGAGCGAGCTGAACATGAGGACCTCCGGGTCGTGTCGGGGCGGCCGTCCGTCGACCGCACCACCACAGTCGCTTGCCGCACCCTCCGCCGTCGTCGTCCGGCCGGAGCGTCCGACGTACTCCGTACACACCGCCTACGCCCAGCCGGGCCGCACCACCCCGGACTCGTAGGCGACGACGACGAGCTGCGCCCGGTCCCGCGCGCCGACCTTGGCCATCGCGCGCAGCACGTGCGTCTTGACGGTCAGCGGGGACAGGAACATCCGGGCGCCGATCTCGTCGTTGGACAGTCCTTCGGCGACGAGCGCGAGGACCTCCCGCTCGCGTGGCGTGAGGTCGCCCAGGCCTGGGACGTCGACGGCGTCGCGGGTCGCGCGCGCGACCGTGGCGAGGAGCCTTCGCGTGACCGTCGGCGAGAGCAACGCGTCACCGGCGGCGACGACGCGCACCGCGCGCAGCAGGTCCGCCGGCTCGGTGTCCTTGACCAGGAAGCCGGACGCGCCGGCGCGGATCGCCTCGGCGACGTACTCGTCGAGCTCGAACGTGGTCACGACGACCACCCGGACGCCACTCGCTCCTGGGTCCTCGACGATCCGCCGGGTCGCGGTCAGGCCGTCGCTCCCGGGCATGCGGATGTCCATGAGGACGACGTCAGGCAGCAGCTCCGTCGCCAGCCGCACCGCCTCGTCACCGGTCGACGCCTCGCCGACGACGGTCAGGTCCGCCTCCGCGTCGATGAGGGCACGGAACCCCCCGCGCACGAGAGCCTGGTCGTCGGCCAGGAGCACCCGGATCATCGCGCGGCCGCCCACGGGATCTCGACGCTGACCCGGAACCCGTCGGTGTGCTCGACGACCAGCGAACCACCCAGCCCCTCGACCCGCTCGCGCATCCCTCGCAGTCCGTACCCTTCCAGCACCGGCTCTTGTACCTCACCGTCGTCACGCACGGACAGGCCGAGCGATCCGCCCTCCACCAGGAGCCTGACCTGCACCGATGTCGCCGGTGAGTGGCGCCGGACGTTGGTCAGCGCCTCCTGCAGCGCGCGGTGGACCGCGACCCCGGCCGCCTCGGGGACGACTCCGCGCACCGCGTCCACGGCCTCCGCCAGCCCGTCGTCGTCCACGGTCAACCCGTCGTCCCGCGCCATCCGGACGAGGTCGAGCAACCCGTCGAGGTCACGCACGGCGGCCGGTTCCCGGGGTGCCTCTCCCTGCGCCCGCAGCACCCCGAGGACCTCACGCACCTCGTCCAGGGCGTCCCTGCTGGTGTCCCGGATGGCGCCGAGCGCCTTGCGCGCCTGCTCCGGCTCCCGATCCATCAGGTGCAGTCCTACGCCGGCCTGCACGGTGATCGCGGACAACGAGTGGGCGAGCACGTCGTGCAGCTCGCGCGCGATCCTGAGCCGCTCGGCGGCCACCGCGGCCTCCTCCCGTGACTCGCGCGCCACGGTCAGCGCGCGCATCCGCTCGCGCCGCCCGCGCGCCCCCTCGCCCAGGACCATCGCGACCGCCAGCCCCACCACCGTGAACGCCGCGTACACCGCGCTCGGCTCCCCCGTCGCGACGGCGACCGCGACCACCCCGAGCACGCCCGCGAGCCCCACGCCGAGCGACAGCGCACGCTGCCGCGTCGCTCCGGCGGCGACGATGACGAAGCCGAGCGGCACCACCGCCGGACCGCGCGGGTAGCCGAGGGCGAGATAGGCGACCGGGCCGAGGACCGCGAGCACACCCCCGACGACGGCCCACGCTCCCCGTCGGACCACGAGCAGGATCGACGCGGGCGCCAGAACCAGCAGCAGGGCAGCACCGACGTCGAAGGACCGCTCGTAGGTCTTCCACAACGACGCGAAGACGCAGCCCAGGAGCGTCACGGTCGCGAGCGCCGCGACCGGGACCACCAGCCAGGCCGAGCGCGGGCGTCCGCCCGACCAGTGGCGGCCGGCCCACGGAGGCCCTGCGCCCCAGGCGCCTCCGGGCACGGGTTCGGTCATCCGACCACGGTAGCCACGGCCGCCGGTCGACCGCGTCCTCCGCACGGAGCGGACCGACTCGTCCGCACGGAGTCCGCCGGACCAGGAGCGGGCTCCGCTCAGACGTCGTACTGCACGACCACGGGCGCGTGGTCGCTGAACCGCTCGGCGTAGGTCGCGGCCCGGTCCACGGTCGCGCTGACGGCGGCGTCCGCGAGGTCCGAGGTCGCCAGCTGGTAGTCGATGCGCCAACCGGAGTCGTTGTCGAACGCCTGCCCGCGCCACGACCACCACGTGTACGGCCCTGGACCCTCGCCGCCGAGCTCTCGACCGAGGTCGTGCCAGCCGAGGTCGTCGAACCAGCGGTCCAGGTAGGCACGCTCACGCGGCAGGAAGCCCGCGTGCTTGAGGTTCCCCTTCCAGTTCTTCAGGTCCACCTCGCGGTGCGCGATGTTGACGTCCCCGGCGACGACCGCGTACCCGCCGCCCTCGGCGAGGTCGGCCAGCCGGGACGTGACGTGGTCGAGGAACGCGTACTTCTCGTCCATCGACGGCTGCCCGGCCGTGGCCGAGTGCAGGTACGTCGACACCACCGTGATGCTGCGCGCGGGCGCTCCCTCGTGCGCGGGCAGCGCCAGGTCGGCCTCGACCCACCGCCCGGAGTCGCTGGTCACGCCGGTCTTCAGGCCGATCCGCACCGCAGTCATCGGCAGCCTCGACGCGATCGCGACACCGGCCCGGCCCGCAGTCTCGCTCGCCTCGTGCGCCAGGTGCCACTCCCCGGACGGGAGGTGGTCGGCGAGGATCTCGTCGGACGCCCGGACCTCCTGCAGGAGCACCACGTCAGGCTTGCGCGCCTCCAGCCAAGCCCCCATCCCCCGCTTGTAGGCCGCGCGGATCCCGTTGACGTTCACAGAGGCGATGGTCAGCACCGGACCATCCAACCCCACGCCGTCGGCGCTCCTCGCACGCGCTCGCCCACCGACGCCCGTTCAGTCCCCGCGGTAGGCCGCCTCGAGCGCCGCCACGTCCAGCTTCGTCATCTGGAGCATCGCTGCCATCGCCCGCGCCACCCCCTCGGTGTCCGGGCCCGACATGACGTGGTCCAGCTGGGCGGGCACGACCTGCCATGAGACGCCGAACTTGTCGACGAGCCAACCGCACTGCCCCGGCGAACCGCCGTCGGCGGTCAAGGCGTCCCAGTAGTGGTCGACCTCGCTCTGGTCCTGGCAGTCGAGGACGAACGAGAACGCGTCGTCGAGCTTGAGCACCGGGCCGCCGTTGAGGAACGTCGCCCGGAGGCCGTCGATGGTCAGCTCGATGATGAAGGCCGCTCCCTCGGAGATCCCGGGCGTCCCCGGCGGTGCGGTGACGACCGAGTCGATCGTCGTACGCGGGATCACGTCGGCGTAGAACCGTGCAGCCTCCTCGGCCTGGTCGTCGAACCAGAGGTGCGGACGGACGATTCCCATGAGCGGATCCCTTCGAGACATGACAGAAGCGCCCCGGGTCTCCCCGGGGCGCTTCTGGGTCGTTCAGGCTCCGAGCAGCCGTTCGGCGGTGTCGACGACGTTGCTCAACAGCATCGCCCGCGTCATCGGCCCCACGCCACCCGGGTTCGGTGAGACCCAGGAGGCGATCTCGAGCACGCCGGGGTCCACGTCGCCGACGACACGGCTCTTGCCGGTCTCCGGGTCCACGGCCCGCGAGACGCCGACGTCGACGACGACCGCACCCGGCTTGACGATGTCCGCCGTGATGATCCCCGGAACACCGGCCGCCGCCACGATCACGTCCGCGTTCCGGGTGTGCTCGGCCAGGTCGTCGGTGCCCGTGTGCGTGAGCGTGACGGTCGCGTTGATCTCCCGCCGCGTGAGCAGCAGCCCGATCGAGCGCCCGACCGTCACGCCCCGGCCGACGACGACGACGTCCGCGCCGTGCAGGTCGATCCCGTGCCGCAGGATCAGCTCGATGATGCCGCGCGGAGTGCACGGAAGCGGCGAGGTGACCGGCTCGTTGACCCGCAGGACCAGGCGCCCGAGGTTGGTCGGGTGCAGGCCGTCGGCGTCCTTGTCGGGGTCGACCAGCTCGAGCACCCGGTTGGTGTCGATGCCCTTGGGCAAGGGCAGCTGCACGATGAACCCGGTGCAGGCCGGGTCCTCGTTCAGCCGTCGAACCGCCGCCTCGATCTCGTCCTGGGTCGCCGTGTCGGGCAGGTCCTCCCGGATCGAGGCGATGCCGACCTCGGCGCAGTCCTTGTGCTTGCCGGCCACGTACCACCGCGAACCCGGGTCGTCGCCGACCAGGAGCGTGCCGAGGCCGGGCGTGACCCCGCGGGCAGCCAGGGCGGCCACCCGCTCGGTCAGCTCCGCCTTGATATGCGCTGCAGTGGCCGTGCCGTCGAGAAGCTCGGCCGTCATCAGTACTGCTGCAGTCCGTCGTAGAGCGGGAAGCCGTCGGTGAGCTTGAGCACCCGGGCCTTCAGCGCATCGAGGTCCGTCGAGGCGCCGTTGATCAGGGCGGTCGCGATGATGTCCGCCACCTCCGTGAACTCCGCGTCGCCGAAGCCGCGCGACGCGAGGGCGGGCGTGCCGATGCGCAGGCCCGACGTGACGCGCGGGGGGCGCGGGTCGAAGGGCACCGCGTTGCGGTTGACGGTGATGCCGGCCGAGTGCAGGAGGTCCTCCGCCTGCTGGCCGTCGAGGTCCGAGTGCCGCAGGTCGACGAGGACGAGGTGCACGTCCGTGCCGCCCGTGAGCACCGAGACGCCGGCCTTGGTGACGTCCGGCGCGGACAGCCGCTCGGCGATCAGGCGCGCACCGTCGAGCGTGCGCTGCTGGCGGTCCTTGAACTCCTCGGTGCCGGCGACCTTGAACGCGACGGCCTTGGCGGCGATCACGTGCATGAGCGGGCCACCCTGCTGGCCCGGGAAGACGGCCGAGTCGATCTTCTTGGCGTACTCCTCCTTGCTCAGGATGAAGCCCGAGCGGGGGCCGCCGATCGTCTTGTGCACCGTGCTGGAGACCACGTCGGAGTGCGGGACGGGGCTCGGGTGCAGGCCCGCGGCGACCAGGCCGGCGAAGTGCGCCATGTCGACCCAGAGCTTGGCGCCGACCTCGTCGGCGATGGACCGGAAGGCCGCGAAGTCGAGGTGACGCGGGTAGGCGGACCAGCCACCGATGATCACGTCGGGGCGCTGCTCGAGCGCCTTGGCCCGCACCACGTCCATGTCGACGAGGAAGGTGTCCGGGTCCACGCCGTACGCGCCGACCTGGTAGAGCTTGCCGGAGAAGTTGATCTTCATGCCGTGCGTGAGGTGGCCGCCGTGGGCCAGCTCGAGGCCGAGGATCTTGTCGCCCGCGTTGATCAGGGCGTGCAGCACGGCCGCGTTGGCGGTCGCGCCCGAGTGCGGCTGGACGTTGGCGTGCTCCGCGCCGAACAGCGACGTGGCGCGGTCGATCGCGATGCTCTCGGCGATGTCGACCTGCTCGCAGCCGCCGTAGTAGCGGCGGCCGGGGTAGCCCTCGGCGTACTTGTTGGTCAGCACGGAGCCCTGCGCCTGCAGAACCGCACGTGGGACGAAGTTCTCGGACGCGATCATCTCGAGGGTGCCCTGCTGGCGTGCCAGCTCACCGTCGAGGACGGCGGCGATCTCGGGGTCGAGCTCGGAGATGTTCTGATCGAGGATCGGGGTGTTGCTCATGGCACTCCCTGGCAGTCAGCGCGCACGGTGTCACCGCGCACTCGGTAGTCGGACCGGTGGGGTGACCGGGGGCCCAGGCGTCCGACCCATGGTCTGCTGCTGCTGCGTCGCTCCCCGGTGGTGACCCACCCGTTTCGCCAGTCGCGACGCCGCACAGAGTAGCAAGTGCGAAGGCGTCCCGTCCCACCGCCCGGATCGCGACCACAGGATTCAGAGGATGTGCCGACGAATCGTCGGCCAATCCTCTGATTCCCGGCCGGCTCAGCTTTCGGCGTGCTCCGCGTCGCCCAGGATCTTGCGCAGGTACGCGTACGTCAGGTCGCCGGCGGTCTGGTCGTGCTGGTGCTCGTAGCCGTGCTTGGCGTAGAGGGCGATGTTCTGCACCGAGTCCCGGCCCGTGAACACCCAGACCTCCTCGATGCCGTCAGGCAGGAACGGGAGGATCGCCATGAGCATCTGCGTGCCGAACCCCTGGCCCTGCAGGTCGGGGGCGACCGCGAACCGGCCGAGCGTGGCCTTCGAGCCCTCGATCAGCACGCGGATCGACCCGACGAGCCGGTGCCCGTGCCAGCCGCCGAGAGTGATGACGCCGTCCGCCTCCAGGTCCTCGCGCAGCTCGTCGAGGGTCTGCGTCAGCGGCGGGATGTGCGGGTCCCCGTACTGCTGAGCCTCGGTCACGAATGCGGCCCGACGGAGCGTCAGGAGCTCCCCGGCGTCGTCGAGGGTCACCGAACGGATGTCGAGGTCGGCGGTCGTCATGGCGCCCATCGTGTCAGCCGATCGCCGCGACCACTACTCTCGGAACTCGTGTCCTCCGCCACCATCGAACCGACCCACTGGGTGCTGTCTCTGTCCTGCCCCGACCGCCCCGGCATCGTGCACGCCGTCGCCGGGCTGCTGGCCGAGCACGGCGGGAACATCACCGAGTCGCAGCAGTTCGGCGACCCGCTGTCGGGCCTGTTCTTCATGCGCGTGCAGGTCACCGCGTCGACGCCGCGCGACGTCCTGACGTCCGCCCTCACGTCCCTGGGTGGCGCCTTCGACATGCAGTGGACGCTCGACGTCGTCGGTCGCCCCGTCCGGACGCTCGTCATGGGCTCCACGGCGGCGCACTGCCTCAACGACCTGGCGTTCCGGCAGCGGTCGGAGAACCTGCCCATCGACCTGGTCGCCGTCGTCTCGAACCACACGGCCCTCGAGCCGCTGGCGAGCTTCTACGGGATCCCGTTCCACCACGTGCCGGTCACCTCGGCGACGAAGGCGCAGGCGGAAGGACGGCTCCTCGAGCTCGTCCAGGAGCTCGACGTCGAGCTCGTCGTCCTGGCGCGGTACATGCAGATCCTGTCCGACGACCTCTGCCGGGCGCTGCAGGGCCGCGTGATCAACATCCACCACTCGTTCCTGCCCTCGTTCAAGGGCGCGCGCCCCTACGCCCAGGCCCACGACCGCGGGGTCAAGCTGATCGGCGCGACGGCGCACTACGTGACCGGCGAGCTCGACGAGGGCCCGATCATCGAGCAGGACGTCGAGCGCGTCGACCACTCGAGGGCAGTCGAGGACCTGGTCGCGCTCGGTCAGGACGTCGAGCGGCGCGCACTGGCGCGGGCCGTGCGCTGGCACGCCGAGCACCGCGTCCTGCTCGACGGCCACCGCACCATCGTCTTCAAGTAGCGGTCAGAGCGGGTTCTCCCAGGACGCCAGCAGCGCGGCGGAGTCCGCCACGGCGCCGAAGACCCCGCCCTGCATCTTGACCATGTTGAGTGCGGCCAGGTAGTTGCCGTAGTCGGTCGCGCCCGTGCAGTCGGACAGCAGCAGGCACTCGTAGCCGCGGTCGTTGGCGTCGCGCATGGTCGTGTGCACGCAGACGTCCGTGGTGATGCCGGTCAGGATGATGTGCGTGACCCCCTTGGAGCGCAGGATCAGGTCCAGGTCCGTGGCGTAGAACGAGCCCTTGCCGGGCTTGTCGATGATGACCTCGCCGGGCAGCGGTGCGACCTCCGGGACGATCTCCCAGCCGGGCTCGCCGCGCGTGAGGATGCGACCGCACGGGCCCGAGTCGCCGATGCCCGCGTTGATCCGTCGCGACCGCCAGAGCTTGTTCGCGGGCAGGTCGGACAGGTCCGGGCGGTGGCCCTCACGCGTGTGGATGACGTGGAAGCCCAGCTCGCGGGCCACCTCGAGCATCGCCGCGGTGGGCGCCAGACCGGCGCGTGTGAGGTTGAGGTCGTAGCCCATGGCGTCGACGTAGCCACCCGGACCGCAGAAGTCCTGTTGCCAGTCGATGTTGATGATCGCCGTCGTCGACGGGGAGAAGCTGCCGTCGTACGGCCACGGGTACGGCTCCGCCTCGACCGGCCCGAAGGCGACGTCCGTGGCGGTGGTGAGCTGGTCGGTCGTCATCACAGGTCTCCAGGGGTGAGCGCAGGAACAGGGATCAGGGCGGCGACGACCTCGGCGGTCAGGCCGACCGCACCGAAGATGCCGCCGGACATCTCGATGCTGGACACCGAGGCACCGGTCAGGGAGGGGTCGATCGGCACGCAGGCGTCGACGACCAGCAGGCACTCGTAGCCGCGGTCGTTGGCGTCGCGCATGGTCGAGTGGACGCAGGTCTCGAGGCCGACGCCGGCCAGGATCAGCCGGCGATACCGCCCTGTGCGGAGCACGATGTCCAGGTCGCTGGCGTAGTAGCCGTCGACTCCGCCCGCCACCATGTCGATGTCCGGGACCAGCAGGCCGGGCAGATCCTGGGACGCCGTGACCGGCTCGCGCAGGCGGGAGCCGCCGGGCGGCGGCGCGGTGGTGCGCACGACGATCACGGTCCCGCCGGCCGCACGGACCGCGTGGGCCAGGGACTCGAGCTGCGCGGCGATGTCCTGGGAGGCGGCACCGGCGTCCGCTGTCAGGACGACCAGCAGCGCCGTCTGCGCGCCGCCGAGGTCGCCGTCGTAGGGCCACGGGTACGGCGTCGTGGCGTTGACGTACGGGCTCATGGTTCCCCTCGGGTCTGGGAGAAACCCCGGGGCCGACCTCGACGAGGCCGACCCCGGGGCGGTGGTCAGGAGATGGTGCCGGTGACGCCCTTGACGAAGTAGTCCATCTGCTCGATGGTCTCGATCGGCGGGGTGACGCCGGCTTCCACCTTGACCGTGCCGTCCTGCGCGGTGATCGGGCCGGTGAACGGGCTGCCGCCGCCCTCGATCTTCTTGGCGGCGTCGGCGATCAGGGCCTTGGTCGCGTCCGTGACGCTCGGTCCGAACTTCGAGGCGACGAACGGGTTCTTGCCGCTGGCCATGTTCGCGCGGTAGTTCGCGTTGTAGTCGCTGCCTGTGAAGTCACCGGCGACCGCGGTCTTGACGATGTCCGAGTAGAGCGGGCCCCAGTTCCACTCGGAACCCGTCAGCCAGCCCTTCGGCGCCAGCGACGACGCGTCCGCGTGGTAGCCGACCGTGTAGGCGCCGGCGGCCTCGGTGGCCTCGATGATCGTCTTGGTGCAGTCCTGGTGCTGCGTGACCACGTCGACGCCGGAGCCGAGCAGCGACTGCACGCGGTCGGCCTGCGTGGCCGGGTCGCACCAGCTGGTCGTCGAGACGGCCGTGACCTCGACGTCGGGTCGCACCGACTGTGCGCCCAGCGTGAAGGCGTTGATGTTGGCCAGCGTCTGCGGGATCGGGATGGCGTAGACGTAGCCGAGCTTGCCGGTCTTCGTGGCGGCGCCCGCCGCGATGCCGGCCAGGTACACCGGCTCGTAGACGCTGCCGAAGTACGAACCCATGTTGGCCGGCGCCGGGTCGTCGAGCAGACCGCCCTGGTGGACGACGACGACGTCAGGGTGCTCCGCAGCGACCTGCTTGGCCGCATCGAGGTGCCCGTAGCTCGTCGCGAAGATGATCGTCGCGCCCTGCGCGATCATGCTCTCCATCGTCGTCGCGGCCGTGTCGTCCTCGGGGATGTTGTAGGCGTCGAGGACCTTGATCTTCGGGAAGTTCTTCCGGAGCGCCTCGACACCCTGGTACACGGCCTGGTTGTACCCGAAGTCGTCCTTCGGACCGACCGCGATGACGCCGACCGTCGTCGCGTCCTTGCCCGGTGCCGCGTCGGAGGACGTGGCTGCCGACGAGCTGCCGGGGTCGTCGTCGGAGACCGCGGGGCTGCAGGCGGCGAGGATCGCCACCACCGCCGCGGCGATCAGGGCGCCTGCTGTACGTCGGATCCGCATGGTGAACCTTCCGGTCGAGGGGACTGATGAGGGGGTCAGGCGGTTCGACTGTTGTCGAAGACCTTGGAGAGCTCGTCCGGGGCGGCGAGCATCGTGCGCTTGCCCAGGACAGCGAGGACGACGAGGGTCAGGACGAACGGGACCGCGGCCAGCGCGAACTGGTTCACCGCGTAGCCGGCCGTCTGGAGCACCGAGGCCAGGGAGAGCGCGATACCGAACAGGTAGGCGCCGGCCATGATGCGCAGCGGGTTCCACATCGCGAAGATCACGAGGGCGACGGCGATGAACCCCCGGCCGGCGATCATGTTCTCGAACCAGCTGTTGGCGTAGGCGATGGAGATGTGCGCCCCGCCGATCCCGGCGAGCGCCCCACCGGCGACGGTCGACCAGTACCGGACGGCCTTGATCGAGTAGCCGTTGACGCCGAGGGCCTCGGAGCGTTCGCCGGCGGTCCGGACCAGCAGGCCGACCCGTGTGCGGAACAGCACCCACCAGATGATCGGTGCCGCGACGAACGCGATGTAGACGAGAGGGTCGTGGTCGAACAGGATCGGCCCGAGGCCCGGAATGTCCGACAGCCCCGGTACCGCGTACGGCGTGAACGAGTTGATCTGCCGGCTGACGTAGTCGACGCCGAAGAGCGCGGTGACGCCCAGCGCGAGGAAGTAGAGCGTCAAGCCGCTGGCGAACTGGTTGGCTCCGCGGCTCACGACGAGGACCGCGTGCACGAGGCTGAGCAGCGCACCGGCCATCGCGCCGCCGAGCACCCCGAGCCACGGGTTCCCGGTGTGCGCCGTGACCGCGTAGCCGCCCAGCGCGCCGAGAAGCATCGACCCCTCGGTGCCGAGGTTGATGATGCCGGCACGCTCGGAGATGGTCTCCCCCAGGCCCGCGTACATGATGGACGTGCCGCCGCGGACGGCTCCGGCGAGGAGATCGATGATCATGATGTCGCCTTTCGCGGGCTCGTCCAGCCGAGGACGGCGACGAGCAGGAGGCCCATGAGGATGTTCACGCTCGCTGCCGGCAGACCGGAGTTGATCTGCAGGCTGTTCCCGGACACCGCGATGGCGGCGAGGACGACCGAGGCGAGGAGCAGCGGCAAGGGTTTGTGCCGCGACAGCCAGCTGGCGAGGAACGCCACGTAGCCGATCGTCAGGCCGAAGGTCGGCCGCAGCTTGTACTCCATGCCCGCGAACTGCACGAAGCCCGCCAGCCCGGCCAGCGCGCCGCCGAGGAGCAGCGCGGTGAGGATCAGGGTGACCACGGGCATGCCGGCCCGTCGGGCGGCCTCCCCGTTGCCACCGACCACCGACAGGCGGAAGCCCCAGGTGGTGCGCGTGAGGGCGAACCAGACGGCGAAGGCCGCGACGACCGCGATGATCACGCCGATGTGGATCTGGGTTCCTGCGATCACCGGGAGCTTGGCGGCGTCGTTCAGCTCGACGCTCGTCGACTGCCCGAGCGCCTTCGGGTCCTTCCACGGGCCCAGGATCAGGAACAGCATCGTGTAGAGGGCCACGTAGTTCAGGAGCATCGTCGTGACGGCCTCGTTGACCTTCACCACGAGCCGCATGGCTGCCGCGATCCCCGCCCAGAGCGCCCCGGCGACCATCGCGAAGAGCATCATCGCGATCACCACGACCCACGGCGACATCAGCGGCGTCAGCCACAGGGCGGCCGCGGCCGCGCCGATCCCACCGATGATCAGCTGCCCCTCGCCGCCCACGTTCACGAGACCCGCCCGGGCGGGGACGACGACCGCGAGGCCCGCGAGGGCGATCGGCGCGGCCCGCAGGATGATCTGCTGGAACTGGCCCGACTGGGTGAGGGTCGAGGTCCAGATGTCCGCGTAGACCTGGATCGGGTCCGCACCGTTGGCGAGCACGAAGGCGCCGAACAGGATCAGCCCGGCGAGCAGCGCGACGAACCACCGCAGGCCGGTGGACCATCCCGCGCTGATCTTGGGCCCTCGGTCGGTCGGGACCTCGGCGGGCAGTGCCGTCGCGACGATCGCAGCGGCCACGGCCGCGGTCTCGTCGGCAGACACGGTGCTGACCTCGGTGTCCGGCTCCGGGATCGTCCCGGCGCCCGTCTCCGTGCCGGTGCCGCTCGTTCCCTGCGCCTCCTGGGTCATGCGACGCCTCCGAGCATCAGTCGGCCGATCGACATCCGGTCCGCACCGGCGGTCTCGATGACGCCGACCAGGTGACCGTCGTGCATGACGGCGATCCGGTCGGCCACAGAGATGAGCTCGTCCAGGTCCTCGGACACCATCAGGACGGCCGCGCCGCGGGCACGGTGCTCGAGCAGCACCTCCTGCGTGCGGCGCGTGTTCGCGACGTCGAGCCCGCGGCTCGGGTAGGCGGCGACGACGAGCGTGGCGTCCTGGCCGAGCTCTCGCGTCAGGAGCACCCGCTGGATGTTGCCTCCGGAGAGGGACGCGAGCGTCCGCTTCTTGGGCGCCATGCGAAGACCGACCCGCTCGTCGAGCGCCGTGGTCCGGGCGTCGACGGCCTGCCAGTCGATACCGAAGCCGCGGCGTGGGACCTCGCGACCGTCCAGCACCATGTGCTCGAGCACCGAGAGCCCAGGCACCACGGCGTCCGCGACCGGGTCCTCCGGGATCGCAACGGCCCCGGCGGCGATCGCTTCGCTCGGACCGAGCCCCGACGCCGGCGAGTCGCCGACCCTCACCGACCCTGCGGAGACCGGTCGGAGCCCGAGCGCGACCTCGCACAGCTCCTTCTGGCCGCTGCCCGCGACGCCCGCCACGCCGACGAGCTCGCCCGGGTGCACCTCGAGGTCCACCCCCTTCAGCGCGACGTACCCGCGGTCGCCGAGCGCGGTGGCGCCCTGCAGCTCCAGGACCGCGCGCTCGCTCGCCGGGACGGGCTGACGCACACGCGACAACGGCGGAACGCGCCGACCGACCATCGCCTCGACGAGCTCCTCGTCGGAGAAGTCGTTCGGGTCGGCGGACGTGAGGACCGCCTGGCCACCGCGCAGGACCGTCACCTGGTCGGCGATCGCCCGGACCTCGTTGAGCTTGTGCGTCACGAGGACGATGCCGAGCCCCTGGTCGCGGAGCGAGGCCACGACCGTGAGCAGCGCCTCGACCTCCTGCGGTGCGAGCACGCTGGTGGGCTCGTCGAGGATCACGAGCCGCGCCCCGGTCATCAGGACCTTGAGGATCTCGGCGCGCTGCCGCTCCCCGATCGACAGGTGCCGCACCTTGGCGGTCGGGTCCACGGCGAGGCCGAACTCCTTGGACGCCGCCTCGATCTTGGCGGACAGCGCCCTGAGCTTGAGGGTCGGGCCGTCGGGGAGGGCGAGGGCGATGTTCTCGGCCACGGTGAGCGCGGGGACGAGCCTCAGGTCCTGGAACACCATGCCGATGCCGAGGCCGCGGGCGTCGGCGGGGTTCCCGGGGGCGACCAGGTTGCCGTCCACGAACATCCGCCCCTCGTCCGGGGTGTAGACGCCGTAGATCATCTTCAGGAGCGTGCTCTTGCCGGCCCCGTTCTCGCCGATGAGGCCGTGCACGGTGCCGGGCATGACCGTGAGGTCCACGTCCGAGTTCGCCAGCACCTCGCCGAAGCGCTTGGTGAGGCTGCGCACCTCGAGGAGTGCCGTGGGCTTCCCGACGCGGGACTCCGCGCGGGCGACGGCATCCGAGGTCATGGCTGCGACCTACGGCCCGGACGGGCCGGATCCAGCAATGTATCCGTGGGTGTATCCATGCCTGGAGGCTAGGAGCGCGATGTTTCCGGAGGGGACGGGACACGTAACGCTCTCGTGTCCGCCTGAGCACGATTTGGTGCGAGAACACCGCTTACGCTTCGCGCCATGACCCGCGTTCTCCTGGTGCACGGCGCCGCCACCACAGCCCGCGTCTGGGACCTCCTGCGACCCCTGCTCCCCGACGTCGAGCTGGTCGTTCCCGACCGCCCCTCCAGCGGCGATCTCGCGGTCGAGCTCGCCGCGCTGGCACCGGCCGCACGCGGTGCAGTCGTCGTGGGCGTGAGCGGTGGTGCGACGCTCGGACTGGCGCTCGCCTGTGCATCCTCGCACCTCGCGGGCGCGGTGCTCCATGAACCGGCGGTCGGATCTCTGGCGCCCGGACTGCTGGACCACGTCGTGGCGGGCTGGACCTCCGGGGGCGTCCCGGGCTTCGGCAGTGCGCTGTACGGCTCGTCCTGGGATCCGACGATGGCGCCCGGCGATCCCGACGCCGTCGCACGCGATCTGGCCATGTTCCGACGCTTCGAGCCGTCCCCTCTGGTCGACGGCAACGGCCGCACCGTGGTCACCGTCGGTCAGGACTCGCCCCCCCTGCGTCACACCGCGGCAGCGGCCCTGCACGCCCACCTCGGCGTCGAGCTCGCGGTCCTGCCGGCCAGCGGCCACTTCGTCCAGCACGACAACCCGGCGGCACTCGCCGCTGTCGTGCGGTCGGTGCTCGACGGGCTGTCGCACAGCTGACCAGCATCGTCCGTCCGGGGAGGCACCGGCCGAGCGTCAGGCGTCACCTCGTCCGACGCGTCCTGGTCGGCGGCTCGATGAGCCGGGGTGCTCGTCGCATGCGCACGAAGAGGACCACGCCCAGCACGACGAGCACGACGCCGACGACCACGAACGGCACCGGCGACATCGACGTGCTGCACCGGGACACGGGCAGCGAGGGGGCGCAGGACGCGTCGGGCCAGTTCCGGTTCTTCCAGGCGATCGAGAACGGCAGCGCGCTCAGACCCGTCAGGATCCCCCACTGAGCGGGCACCAACCCCTGCCGCGCCACGAGTACCCCGCCGAGCAGCAGGGCAGCAACCCCGGCCACCAACCCGATCGCCGCGGGGAACCCGAAGCCCGCGCCGACGCAGACGCCGAGCAGGACCCAGCCCAGGAACGCCGGCAGGCTCGTGCCACGACGCGGAACGGCGACGTCCTGCGCCCACACGTCGGCTCGGGCCCGTCAGATCAGACCGAGGGCCCGTACGGCGTCCCGCTCCTCGACGAGCTCGGCCACCGAGGCGTCGATCCGGCCGCGAGAGAAGTCGTCGACGTCGAGGTCCGGCACGATGTGCCACGCGCCGCCCTCGGACGTCACGGGGAACGACGAGATCAGGCCCTCGGGCACACCGTAGGAGCCGTCGGAGACGATGCCGGCCGAGGTCCAGTCGCCTGCCGGCGTGCCGTTGACCCACGAGAACACGTGGTCGATCGCCGCGTTGGCCGCCGACGCTGCCGACGACGCACCCCGCGCCTCGATGATCGCCGCACCGCGCTTGGCGACGGTCGGGATGAAGGTGTCACGGACCCACGGCTCGTCGTCGACCACGGCCAGCGCGGGCCGGCCGGACACGGTCGCGTGCGAGAGGTCCGGGTACTGAGTGGCCGAGTGGTTGCCCCAGATGGTCAAGCGCGCGACGTCGGCCACCGCGGATCCGGTCTTCTTCGCCAGCTGCGCGACCGCGCGGTTGTGGTCCAGGCGGGTCATCGCCGTGAACCGCTCGCTCGGGACGTCGGGCGCGTGCGAGGCCGCGATGAACGCGTTGGTGTTGGCGGGATTTCCGACGACGAGGACCCGCACGTCGTCCGCTGCGCCCGCGTTCAGTGCCTCACCCTGGGGCTTGAAGATGCCGCCGTTCGCGGACAGCAGGTCGCCGCGCTCCATGCCGGCCGTGCGGGGTCGGGCACCCACCAGCAGGGCGACGTTGACGCCGTCGAACGCCGCCGTCGCGTCGTCGTAGATCTCCACGCTCTCCAGCGTCGCGAACGCGCAGTCGTCGAGCTCCATCGCGGTGCCCTCGGCCGCCTTGACGGCCTGCGGGATCTCCAGGAGCCGCAGCCGGACCGGGACGTCGGCGCCGAGCAGCTGGCCCGAGGCGATCCGGAAGAGCAGCGCGTAGCCGATCTGTCCGGCGGCTCCGGTGACGGTCACGGTGACGGGCGAGCTGGCCACGAACGGGCTCCTTCGATCGGCGACGTCGGCGTCCTCACGCTACCCCGCGCACGAGCGACGGCGCCCACCCTGCGTGCAGGTGGACGCCGTCGGTCGTCCAGGTGGTCAGGCGAGCTTGGCCGCCAGGTTGGCGTCGAGCGTGGCCAGGAACTCCTCGGTGGTCTGCCAGCTCTGGTCCGGGCCGACGAGGGCCGCGAGGTCCTTGGTCATGGCGCCGGACTCGACCGTCTCGATGACGACCTGCTCGAGCGTCTCGGCGAACTGCGTGACCTCGGGCGTGCCGTCCAGGAGGCCACGGTGCTTGAGGCCGCCGGTCCAGGCGTAGATCGACGCGATCGGGTTCGTCGACGTCGGCTTGCCGGCCTGGTGCTGGCGGTAGTGGCGGGTCACCGTTCCGTGCGCCGCCTCGGCCTCGACGGTCTTGCCGTCGGGGGTCATCAGCACGGACGTCATGAGGCCGAGCGAGCCGAAGCCCTGCGCGACCGTGTCCGACTGCACGTCACCGTCGTAGTTCTTGCAGGCCCAGACGTAGCCGCCCTCCCACTTCATGGCCGCGGCGACCATGTCGTCGATGAGGCGGTGCTCGTAGGTGAGGCCCTTTTCAGCGAACGCGGCGGCGAACTCCTGGTCGAACACCTCCTGGAAGATGTCCTTGAACGAGCCGTCGTACGCCTTGAGGATCGTGTTCTTCGTCGACAGGTAGACCGGGTAGTTCCGCTGCAGGCCGTACGCGAACGAGGCGCGCGCGAAGTCACGGATCGAGTCGTTGAAGTTGTACATGCCCATGGCGACACCGCCGCCGTCGGGGTAGGTGACGACCTGCTGCGTGATCGGCTCGGAGCCGTCCGCGGGCGTGTACGTCATGGTCAGCGTGCCGGCGCCGGGCACCTTGAAGTTGGTGGCGCGGTACTGGTCGCCGAACGCGTGACGGCCGATGATGATCGGCTTGTTCCAGCCGGGCACCAGGCGCGGGATGTTGCTGATGATGATGGGCTCGCGGAAGACGACGCCGCCGAGGATGTTGCGGATCGTGCCGTTGGGCGAGACCCACATCTTCTTCAGCCCGAACTCCTCGACGCGCGCCTCGTCCGGAGTGATCGTCGCGCACTTCACGCCGACGCCGTGCTCCTTGATGGCGTGGGCGGCGTCGACGGTCACCTGGTCGTCGGTGGCGTCGCGGTTCTGGATCGACAGGTCGTAGTAGCGCAGGTCGACGTCGAGGTACGGGTGGATCAGGCGGTCCTTGATGAACTGCCAGATGATGCGCGTCATCTCGTCGCCGTCGAGCTCGACGACCGGGCCGACAACCTTGATCTTCGCCATGCGGGATCTCCTGTGCTGGGACGGGTGGGGGCACGGCACGGGGGATCTTCGAAAGAGCACGGTGCCGGCGCGGGTCCGCGGCCAAGATTACTCGACATCGAGAGACTTGCGTCAGGGCTCCGTCGCGGATGGGGAGGTTCTGCGCATAGTCCGCATCGGCGCGCACCGTGACCTACGCGGGCCCCGACTGGCATGCTGGCCCCCGACGGGGCCAGGCGTCGGCCGCACGCTCGCACAGCCGGGCGTGGCACGCTCCGCGCACCTGCCCAACATCTCCGGATTCTCACGACAGGAACGACATGTCACAGGACAACGCAGACAAGGCCACGGCCCTGCCTGAGCCCGAGCCCGACGCACCGCAGGACGCCACGACGGCACCCGCAGCCGCCACCGACGCCGAGATCCCGGCGGAGCCCGCCGTCGAGGCACCCACGGAGACGCCCGGCGCGCAGGCCCCGGCGGCCGACCCGACCACGGAGACCTACGAGGAGGAGGCCTACGACGCGTACTACGTGCCCGCGGGCACGGTCGTCTCCACGGGTCCCGGCCTTGTCGCCCGCCTCGGCGCCGAGCTGTTCGGCACGTTCTTCCTCGTCGCGGCGGGCTTGGGTGTCGCGCTCTACGCGGCGATCAACAACAGCGGGGCCCTCGGAATCGCCCTGGCGTTCGGCGTCGCCGTGCTCGCCGGTGCAGCCGCGGTCGGACACGTCTCCGGCGGTCACTTCAACCCGGCCGTGACCCTCGGTGCCGCGATCGGCGGCCGGACGGCGTGGCGCGACGTGCTCCCGTACTGGCTGGCGCAGCTGGTCGGCGGCGCCGTCGCGGCGGCCGTCGTCTTCATCACCATCCCGAAGACCCTGCCGGAGCTGCTCCAGAAGACAGACGCGCGCGGGTTCTTCTCCAGCGTCGCCAACGGCTTCGGCACGCACTCGCCGCTGTACTCGACCGTCCAGACCGCGACCCAGGGACAGCAGTCGTCCGAGTTCGGTCTGACGACGGCGCTGATCGTCGAGATCATCGTCACCGCGGTCTTCGTCGGCGTGATCCTCGGCGTGACGGACCGTCGCGCGAACAAGGCGTACGCACCGTTCGCCATCGGTCTGGCGCTGACCGTCCTGATCCTCTTCGCGATGCCCGTCACGAACGCCTCGCTCAACCCGGCCCGCTCCACGGCCGCGGTGATCTTCTCCGACGGCTGGGCGCTGAAGCAGCTCTGGGTCTTCTGGGTCGCGCCACTGTTCGGCGCTGCCTTGGCGGGCCTCGTCTACCGCGCATTCGCCGCCGAGCCGCCCGAGGACAACCTGCTCGAGGAGGACGACGAGTTCGTCACCACCGAGGACACGCTGGTCGTCACCGAGCGCTGACCTGCTCGTTCCACGACGAGAGCCCGGGACCGTGAGGTCCCGGGCTCTCGTGGTTCCACCGAACGTGCGCCCGGTCGGCGCTCAGAACCAACCGTCGGGCAGCAACGCGGCGAAGAACGCGAGACCGACGGCGAGGGTGAACAGCACCGTGACGTCGATCGACCGGGCACGGACGGACAGTGCCACCGGGCCGGGGGCGGACACCACCAGCCGCACGACGCCGCAGGCGGCGACGACCCCGGCGAGCACGAACGCGCCTGCCTGCGTACCCACGACGAGCGACACCAGGATCGCCGCGCCGATCCCCGCGCTCACCCACCACAGCGAGGCGTTGCGCCCGGCTGCCAACGACGCACGGGCTATGGCGCGCGGGTCCAGGGGCGCCTCCTCGACCGGGATCGGCCCGGTGCTCATGGGCGGCTCGGTCACCGGCTCGGGCGCAGGTGCGAGCTCGGTCACCGGCTCGGGCGCAGGTGCGAGCTCGGTCACCGGCTCGGCCTGAGGTGCCAGCTCGGCCACCGGCTCCGGCTTCGGGGTCGTGGCACGCTGCGGACCCGCAGGGCGAAGCCCAGCAGCACTGCTCGTCCGCTCGTGCACCATCGATGTGCCTCCCGTCCGGAGACTACCGTTGCCGGGTGAGCGACCAGGAATCCACGACCCGCCTCGCGCGCGTCGTGCGCACGTTGCTGGTCGTCGGAGCTGGGCTCGCGGCCACCCGCACGGTCGCCGAGCTGCGGGAACGGGGGTTCGACGGACGGATCGAGGTGCTGGGCGCCGAACCGCTGGCACCCTACGACCGGCCGCCCCTGTCCAAGCACCTCCTGGACCGGCCCGAGCCCACCTGGTTGCGCGACGAGATCGGCGCCGACCTGCCCGCGCTCGCCGACGAGGTCCGGCTGGGGACCCCCGCGCACGGCCTCACCCTCACCCGTTCCGGGGTGGACGTGCACACCGGCGACGGGGTCCGCACGGCCGACGTCGTCGTCGTGGCGACCGGCGCTCACGCCGTCCGCCCACCCGGCTGGGAGGCGGCGCTGACCCTGCACACCGCGGCGGACGCGGCGGTGCTGCGTGCAGCACTCGTGCCCGGCGCCCGGCTCGTCATCATCGGGGCAGGGTGGATCGGCGCGGAGGTCGCCACCGTCGCCTCGGCCGCAGGCGTCGACGTGACCGTCCTGGAAGCGACCGGGGACCCGCTCGGTGCGGCACTCGGGCCGGTGGTCGGGGCCCTGACCGCACCCTGGTACGCGTCGGCCGGCGTGCGCCTGCGCCGGGGTGCGCACGTCGTCGAGCTAGGCGGCAACGGCGTCGCTCTGGCCGACGGCACCCTGGTCCAGGCGGACGTCGTGCTCGCCGCGATCGGCGCCCGACCCACCACCGCCTGGCTCGGCGCGGCGCTCCCCCAGGAGCCGGACGGGTCGCTGCGTGTCGACGAGCACCACGTGGTCATCGGCGCGCCCAGGAGCGTCCGCGCGGTCGGGGACGTCGCCCTGCGCAGATCGCCGCGGCACGGCTGGGTGCCGGGCGGTCACTGGGACGGCGCCCTGCGCGGGCCGACCGATCTGGTCGCGGACCTGCTCGGTTCGGGCGAGGCCGTCGTCGACCCGGCGCCCTACGTCTTCTCGACGCAGCTGGGCCACGAGCTCGCGCTGTTCGGTGTGCGCCATGTCGACGACGAGGTCGTCGTGCGCGGTGACCCCGCAGGCTCGGACGGCTGGGGTGCACTGTGGTTCCGGCCCGGGACCGACCAGGCCAGCGCGATCTTCACCGTCGACCGCCCGCACGACGTCGGGGCTGCCCGGCGGCTGTTCACCGCCGCCGGGCTGCCCTCTCTCGACCGGGCGCGCGTGCGCGACCCCTCCGTCCCCCTGCGGGACGCGGCACGCTAGGCGTCAGTGCGCGAAGTGCCGGGTACCCGTGAGGTAGAGCGTCACGCCTGCGGCCTGCGCCGCTGCGACGACCTCCTCGTCGCGCACGGAGCCTCCCGGCTGGACGATCGCCCGCACGCCGGCGTCGATGAGCACCTGGGCGCCGTCGGCGAACGGGAAGAACGCGTCGGAGGCTGCGACCGCCCCGCGGGCCCGCTGGACGTCACCGGTGTTCGCCCGGGTCACGGCGAGCGCGCACGAGTCGACCCGGTTGACCTGTCCCATACCGACCCCGACCGACGCGCCGTCGTTCGCGAGCAGGATGGCGTTCGACTTCACGGCCCGGACGGCCCGCCACGCGAAGACGAGGTCCGTGAGCGTCGCCTCGTCGGCCGCTGACCCCGCGGCGAGCGTCCAGGTCGCCGGGTCGTCGCCCGCGGCGTCGATCCGGTCGAGCTGCTGCACCAGCAGGCCACCGGTGACCGAACGCTGCTCGATGCGCTGGGCGTCCAGGCCGGTGACCTTCAGCAGGCGGATGTTCTTCTTCCGGCTGAGGATCTCGACCGCCTCGGGCTCGAAGTCCGGGGCGACGACGACCTCGGTGAACACCGGTGCGATCTGCTCGGCCGCCGCTGCGGTGAGCGTGCGGTTGGTCGCGATGACGCCCCCGAACGCGGACACCGGGTCGCAGGCGTGCGCCTTCGCGTGGGCGTCGGCGACGTCGGCGCCGACCGCGATGCCGCACGGGTTGGCGTGCTTGATGATCGCGACGGTCGGCGCGTCGTGGTCGTGCGCGGCACGCCAGGCGGCGTCGGCGTCGACGTAGTTGTTGTAGCTCATCGCCTTGCCGTGGAGCTGCTCGCCGCCGGCGAGCCCGCGTCCGGCCGCGCCGTCGGGCGTGAGGTACAGAGCGGCCTGCTGGTGCGGGTTCTCGCCGTAGCGCAGCACCTCGCCACGCTCGTACGTCGACCCCGCGAACGTCGGGAAGCCGCTGTCGTCGTCGGGCGCGTAGGAGCCGGCGAACCAGGACGCCACCGCGGTGTCGTAGGCGGCGGTGTGCGCGAACGCGTCGGCGGCGAGCAGTCGGCGGGCCTCCAGCGTGAACCCACCCGCGTCCACGGCTGCGACGACCTCGTCGTAACGAGCAGGATCGACCACGACGGCCACGCTGGGGTGGTTCTTCGCGGCGGCACGCACCATGGACGGGCCGCCGATGTCGATCTGCTCGACGCACTCGTCGGGAGAAGCGCCGGAGGCGACGGTCGCGGTGAACGGGTACAGGTTCACGACGACCAGCTCGAACGGCGCGATGCCCAGCTCCTCGAGCTGGTGCAGGTGCTCGGGGAGCCGCGTGTCCGCCAGCACGCCGGCGTGCACGCGCGGGTGCAGCGTCTTGACCCGGCCGTCGAGGCACTCGGGAAATCCGGTGAGGTCCTCGACGCGGGTGACGGGCACACCCGTTGCGGCGATCGTCGCGGCGGTGGAACCGGTGGAGACGATCTCGACGCCCGCGGCGTGCAGCGCGCCGGCCAGGGCGGTCAGGCCCGTCTTGTCGTAGACGGAGACGAGGGCACGGCGCACAGGCCGAAGGGTCGAAGACACGGCAGCTCCCGGAGAGATGGGTCGGAACAGCGGACCCATGCACCCAGGCGGGCGGTGCGTGGCGGGGGCGATGCGGCCGCTTCCCGGTGGTTGAACCCACCTGCGCCAGTCACGACCGGGGTCGAGTCTAGCGGCCCGCCTCGGCGTGGCGGCCCTCGACCCGCAGACCGTCGCGCGCGATGCGGCCCACCCACTCCACCAGGAGCGACCGTTCGACGACCTTGATCCGCTCGTGCAGCGTCGCCTCGTCGTCGTCCGGCTCCACGGTGACGGCCGCCTGCGCGAGGATCGGACCCGTGTCGATGCCCTCGTCGACCACCATCACGGTGCAGCCCGTCACCTTGGCGCCGTACCGCAGCGCGTCCCGCACGCCGTGCGCGCCGGGGAAGGCCGGCAGCAGGGCCGGGTGCGTGTTGATGATCCGCCCACCGAACCGCTCCAGGAACGTGGCGCCGAGGAGCTTCATGAACCCGGCGAGCACGACGAGGTCGGGCTTGAACACGGCTACCGTCTCGGCGATCGCCGCGTCCCACAGGCGCCGGTCGTCGAAGTCCTCGACCGAGACGACCGCGGTCGGGATGCCCGCCTCGGCCGCGATGTCCAGGGCGCGGATGCCCCGCCGGTCCGCGACGACCGCCACGACCCGTGCACCGTAGGCGGGGTCCTCGTGCGCGGCGATCAGGGCCGCGAGGTTGGAACCCGTGCCGGACACCATCACGACGAGCCGACCGGAGCCGCGGGTGGACGGGGAAGGACGCTGACCCAGGGTGCTCACTGCGCGACCGCCGCCTCGACGAGCCGACCGGGACCGGGGTGCGCGCAAGGCTGGGGCTGACTCACGGGCCGACCCTACCGGTGCGAGCCGGAGCGTCCCGGCGACCGCCGCGGCCGTGGAGCCCGGTCCGCGTGCTTGTGTTCGTGGGCGAGAATGCAGGCGTGAGCAATCCGTACGGGCCCCCCGAGGACCGCCCCCACCAGCCCGCGGGCGACCAGACGGACCCGCCCGGGCAGGACCTGCAGCAGCAGCCGCACCCGCAGTACCCGCCTGCATGGCAGCAGAACGCGCCGGGCCCGCTGCCCCGACCCGTACCCGCACCTGTGCCGACCGATCCCGCGGGTGCCGCGCGCGCAAGCCGCCTCGCCCGGTACTTCGCGCTGGCTGTGCTCACCTCCGTGCTGGTCAGCGTCATGCGGCTGCCGTACTCCCTCGTTGCCTCCGTCGTGGGGCTGGCGGCGATCGGCGTCGGGCTCTGGGCGCTCGTCGTCGCCGGTCGGGCGCACGTCCGCGGGGGCCTGCCGGCGATGCTCGTCGCGGGCCTCGTGATCGCGTCGCTGTGGTCGATGGCGACGGCGTTTCCGCTGCTCGCCCTGCGCGCCGAGCTGGACCGGCAGGCGTGTCGTGACGGTGCGCTCACCGTGACGGCGAAGACGGCGTGTCAGGCCGAGTACGAGAAGAACTCGTTCAACGAGCTGCGCGACAGGCTCAAAAAGCGTTCCTGAGCCTGAGCCTGAGCCTCAGCCTCAGCCTCAGCCTCAGCCTCAGCCTCAGTCGAGGGCGTGCTCGTCCTCGTGCTCACGCGCGTGCTCCTGCGCGTCGTGAGTCCCCGACCGTGACGCCCGGGCGACGAGCCGACGGACCTGGTGACGAACGAGAGGGTCGCCGGGCACCGCGACCACCACGGCACCGAGCAGAACCATGGCGCTCCCCAGGAGCCCGACGAGGAG
Organism: Cellulomonas sp. URHD0024; assembly: GCF_000426185.1. Classification (GTDB taxonomy): domain Bacteria; phylum Actinomycetota; class Actinomycetes; order Actinomycetales; family Cellulomonadaceae; genus Cellulomonas. The sequence goes on along the minus strand of NZ_AUEW01000011.1, from coordinate 65,441 downwards.
CGCGTTCGCGCCGACGTGTTCCAGGCGCCCCGGGCCGACGCTGCCGCTCGCGAGCGCGACGAGGATGCTCAGCAGCGCACCGAGGACGAGGGCAGCCGTCCCGGAGGCCGCGAGCACGTGCCACCAGCGCGTGGCCCGCAACCGGTTGTGCACGTACAGGCCCGTCAGCGCCCCGATGCCGACGAGGACGATGGGCACGATGCTGGTGGCCGGACCTGCGACGTCGGGCGTCGGGAGCGCGCCGAGCAGCGGGACGGCCGGCAACGGCCCACCGACCACCGCGTCCGGCGCGAAGAGCGTGCCGGACCCGACGGAGAACCCGTCGCCGGTGAGCCACGCCGTGGCCCAGACGACGAGATTCGGCACGAAGGCCAGCTCGGCGAACGCCAGCACGATGCCGCCGATCCCGTCGATGCCGAGCCCGCGCACGACGTCGCTGATGGTGGCCCGCCCGGCGACGACCCAGAGCGTGGCGACGGCCGCCGCCACGACGACCAGCAGGGCGAGCGCGAACAGACCGCCGGTGGAGCCGGTCCGGACCGGGTGCGGGACGCGGGTCCACAGGGGTCGGGTCAGCTCGCGCCAGGCCGGCGCCTCGGGTCGGGCCAGCAGACCGGATCCGAGGCCGAGGCCGGACACGACCACTCCCCCGACGACAGCGCGCACCAGCCCCAGACCGTGGACGTGCACGAGCAGTGCAGCGCCGACGGCCACCAGCACGTACGCAGCCACACCCGCACCGAAGCCCGGCCAGGTGGCCAGGCCCGAGCGACGAGCCGAGGCGTAGCAGGTGAACAGCGCGAGGAGCGTCACACCGAGCGGCACGATCGTGATCGACACGGACCCCACGACCACGGGCACGCCGTGCCCGAGCAGCCAGATCGACGTCCCGACCCCGACCGACCTGTACCAGCCGACGCCGTCGTTGGACGGGTCGGCAGACGTGGCGACGTACGCCGCGACCGCCGGCAGCACCAGCACGAGGAACGACAGCAGCGCCGCCTGCAGGGCCGCGAGGACCCCGGCGACCCAGCGCGGCGCCCCGTCGAGCGCACTGGTGAAGAACTGCTCGGTCCCGTCCGGTCGGCGCCGCCCCCGCGTGCGCGAGGACCGCGGGCGGGTGCGGTCGAGGACGCTGCGGGTGACAGTCACCGTGCCATGGTCGCTGCCGTTCGCACCGCTCGGGCGTACCTCGCCCGGCGCGTCGGACGAGAAGAGGCGCCGACCCGACCGGGTCGACGCCTCCTCGTCGGAAAGCTCAGGCGAGCAGCTCGCGCGCGAGCGCAGCGGTCTCGGACGGCGTCTTGCCGACCTTGACGCCGGCCGCCTCGAGGGCCTCCTTCTTCGCCTGCGCGGTGCCGGACGAGCCGCTCACGATGGCGCCGGCGTGCCCCATCGTCTTGCCCTCGGGGGCGGTGAAGCCCGCGACGTAGCCGACGACCGGCTTGGTCACGTGCTCCTTGATGTAGGCGGCGGCCCGCTCCTCGGCGTCGCCACCGATCTCACCGATCATCACGATGACCTCGGTCTCGGGGTCCGCCTCGAACGCGGCGAGCGCGTCGATGTGCGTGGTGCCGATGATCGGGTCGCCGCCGATGCCGATGGCGGTCGAGAACCCGAAGTCCCGCAGCTCGTACATCATCTGGTAGGTGAGCGTGCCGGACTTGGAGACCAGGCCGACGCGGCCGGGCCCCGTGATGTCCGCGGGGATGATGCCGACGTTCGACTTTCCGGGGCTGATCAGACCCGGGCAGTTGGGGCCGATGAGTCGCACGCCGTTCTCCTGGGCCAGCGCGAAGAACTCGGCGGTGTCGGCGACAGGGACGCCCTCGGTGATGATGACGACGAGCGGCACGCCGGCCTCGATCGCCTCGACGACCGCGGCCTTGGTGTGAGCGGGCGGCACGAAGATCACGGAGACGTCGGCGCCGGTCGTCGCGACGGCCTCCGCGACGGTGCCGAAGACGGGCACCTCCACGTCACCCAAGGTGACGGACGTGCCGGCCTTGCGCGGGTTGACGCCGCCGACGACGGACGTGCCGGACGCGAGCATGCGGGTGGTGTGCTTCTGGCCCTCGGCACCCGTCATGCCCTGGACGATGACCTTGGATGCCTCGGTCAGGAAGATCGCCATGGTGTGTGTCAGCTTCTCTCTAGTTCAGGCGCGTCAGGCGTTGGCGAACTCGGCTGCCTTGTCGGCGCCGCCGTCCATGGTCTCTGCGAGCGTGACCAGCGGGTGGCCGGCCTCGGCGAGGATCCGACGACCCTCGATCACGTTGTTGCCGTCGAGGCGCACGACGAGCGGCTTGGACGCCTCGTCGCCGAGGATCTCGAGCGCGGCGACGATGCCCTTGGCGACCTCGTCGCACGCAGTGATCCCGCCGAAGACGTTCACGAACACCGACTTGACCTGCGGGTCCGTCAGGATGATGTCCAGACCGGCCGCCATGATCTGCGCGTTCGCGCCGCCGCCTATGTCGAGGAAGTTGGCCGGCTTGACCCCGCCGTGCCGCTCACCGGCGTACGCCACGACGTCCAGGGTGCTCATGACGAGCCCGGCACCGTTGCCGATGATCCCGACCTCGCCGTCGAGCTTGACGTAGTTGAGGTCGGCTGCCTTGGCGCGGGTCTCGAGCGGGTCCGTCTCGCCGGTGTCCTCGAGCGCCTCGTGGTCGGGGTGCCGGAAGCCGGCGTTCTCGTCGAGCGTGACCTTGCCGTCGAGCGCCACGACGTCGCCGTCCTCCGTGAGGACCAGCGGGTTCACCTCGACGAGCGTGGCGTCCTCGGACTTGTAGACCGTCCACAGCGTCTGCAGCACGGCCGCGACCTTCGGGGCGATCGCAGCGTCGAAGCCGGCGGTCGCGACGATCTCGTCGGCCTTCGCCTGGTCGATGCCGGTGCGGGGGTCGACGGCCACGCGGGCCAGCGCCTCGGGACGCTCGACGGCGAGCTGTTCGATCTCCATGCCGCCCTCGACCGAGCACATGGCGAGGTAGCGGCGCTCCGCGCGGTCCAGCAGGAGCGAGAAGTAGAACTCGGTGGCGATCTTGGCGCCCGCGGCGATCATCACGCGATGGACCGTGTGCCCCTTGATGTCCATGCCCAGGATCGCGTCGGCCTGCTCGGCAGCCTCGTCCGCGGAACGCGCGAGCTTGACGCCGCCTGCCTTGCCGCGGCCGCCCACCTTGACCTGCGCCTTGACGACGACCACACCGGGCTGGCCGCCCAGAAGCTGCTCCGCGCCGGCGCGGGCCTCCTCGGCGGTCGTGGCGACGACGCCACCCAGCACGGGGACGCCGTGCTTCTCGAAGATGTCACGTGCCTGGTACTCGAACAGGTCCACCTGGTCTGGGTCCTCTCATCACCGGCGCTCGACGGCCTCGGTACGCCCCGAATCGCCCCCGTCGATGGTAGCGGCCGGTCAGAGATCGCTCGACGTCGAGAGATGTGTCGTGCGTGACGTTCACGCGCAGCGCGCGCGAGCCGGGGTCTCGTGACGGACGGCGCCGACCACGTGGACCTGGCGCTCAGTCCTCGGTCACGGGGACGTCCGTGAGGCGGAACGGCGCACCGCCGTCGTCGATGACGGTCCCCCCGGCCACGTGGAAGGCGCCCGGCCACCCGGTTCGCGTGTCAACCCAGGTTGACACGGTAGCGGCGTCAACGTAGGTTGACACCATGTCCGAGGAACTCATGACCGCAGCGGCCGGAGCATCCGAGCCCGCGGAAGGCTTGCGCGCCGTGCGTGCACTGCGCGCACTGGCTGACCGGCTCGAGGCACTGCACGTCCAACGCGCCCGCGAGATGGGCTGGTCGTGGCAGGAGATCGCCTCCGAGCTGACCGTGTCCCGGCAGGCGGTCCACAAGAAGTACGGAAAGAGGTTCGGCTGATGTTCGAGAGATTCACGAGTGAGGCCCGCGCCGCCGTCGTCCTGGCGACCGAGGAGGCACGTGGCGCTGAACGAGTCGGGGCCGAGCACATGCTGCTCGGGATGGTGGCGGCGCCCGCCGCGGTCGCCTCCCGGGCACTGGGCCGGCTCGGTGTCGACGAGGCGCAGGTGCGAGCGGCGGTCCACGCGCTCCCGTCGGAGGGGCTGGACGCAGGTGCGCTGGCGGTCGTCGGCATCGACCTCGACGCCGTACGCAACCAGGTCGAGTCCGAGTTCGGACCCGGTGCGCTCGACGACATCGCACTGACGCCCCGACCCGCCGGCAGGAAGGCGCTCGACGGCGACGGCCGCAAGCTGTTCGAGCTGTCCCTCCGCGAGGCCATGCGGTTCAAGCACCGGCGCATCGACACCGGCCACCTGCTGCTCGCCGTCGTCCGGCTCGATGACCCGCGGGCAGCCCGGGCGCTGGACTCGCTCGGCCTCGCCGACGAGGACGTCCGGCACGCGGTCGGTGCGGCGTGGGCGGAGACGCCGGAGGACCGGCCATGATCTTCCTGCCGTCGTCGGGCACGCTCCGGCCCACCACTGTGCCGTCGGTCGCCCGCCCTTCTGAGCGGCCACCCGAACCGCCCGCTCGACCACAGGAGCGACGTACGCTCGGCTCGTGATGGCACAGACGAACCCGACGGAGTCGCGACGCGCGACGCGCGCCCCCCGCCGGAGCGTGATCGTCCTGGGGGTCGGCGTCCTCGCGCTCACGTTCCTGGTCTACAAGTCGACCTACAACCGGGCCGCGACCCTCTGGACGGCTGTGATCCTCGTCGCCGTCCCGCTCGCCGCCTGGGCGCTGACGGCGGCCGGCGATCGGCGACGCCGCCAGCGCCGGCCCGGTCCCCTCGACGAGGCCCGCAGATCGCTGGACGTGGAGCGCGTCCGCACGGCGCGCACGGAGCACGGCGAGTCCGCGGGGATCACCGAGATCCGCCGGCAGGTGCCGACCCTGACCTACGAACAGGCCGTGGAGCTGCACCGATACGTCTGAGCGCGCCCCTCGCGGCCGTCAGAGCTTGGTCACCGGGGAGAAGCGGAGCAGCAGCCGCTTGATGCCGTCCGTCCCGAAGTCGATCTTGGCCACGGAGTTCGGACCGGCGCCCTCGATCGCGACCACGGTCCCGAGCCCGTACGAGTCGTGCGTGACACGGTCGCCGACGCCCAGCTGCGGGATCGCGGAGTCCGGACGCGGTGTGGCCGAGCCGAACGTCGCGCCGGTCGACGGCAACGTCGGACGCGCCTCCCGCTCGGACTTTCGGTATCCACCACCCGTCGACTGGTTCCGGTACCCGCCGCTGGTCCCGTACCCCGACCCCCACCCGCCGCGCAGCTGCGACGTCGAGGACTCGCGCCGACGCCAGTCGATGAGCTCGTCGGGAAGGTCGTCGAGGAACCGGCTCGGCGGGAACTCGTTGGGCACGCCCCACGCCGTGCGCACCGCGGCGCGCGAGATGTACAGCCGCTCCCGCGCCCGGGTCAGCCCGACGTACGCGAGCCGCCGCTCCTCCTCCAGCTGGTCGGAGTCGGACAGCGAGCGCAGGTGCGGGAAGGTGCCGTCCTCCATGCCCGTGAGGAACACGACGGGGAACTCGAGGCCCTTGGCCGTGTGCAGGGTCATCAGGGTGACCACGCCCGGATCCGGCCGGTTCGCCGCGCCCGGGTCCGCCTCGTCCGGCGTCGGGATCTGGTCGGAGTCGGCCACCAGTGAGACACGCTCGAGGAAGTCGGCGAGGTCACCGTCGGGGTCGCTCGCAGAGAACTCGGCCGCGACCGCGTGCAGCTCGGCCAGGTTCTCGACGCGAGAGGCGTCCTGGGGGTCGTCGCTCCCCCGCAGCTCGGCGAGGTAGCCGGAACGGTCGAGCACCGCACCGAGCACCTCGGCGGGACCCGCCTCGGCGGCCAGAGAACGCAGCTCGGACATCATCTCCGCGAAGGAGCCGAGCCCGACGATCGCGCGGGTGCCCAGCCCGGGTACCTCGTCGAGACGCTCCAGCGCCGCTCCGAACGAGATGCGCTCGCGCTCCGCGAACCCAGCGACCATCGCCTCGGACCGGTCCCCCAGCCCGCGCTTGGGCACGTTCAGGATGCGGCGGACGTTCACGTCGTCGTCGGGGTTGGCGATCGCTCGCAGGTACGCGATCGCGTCCTTGATCTCCTTGCGCTCGTAGAACCGCGTGCCGCCGACCACCTTGTACGGCAGGCCGACGCGGACGAGCACCTCCTCCAGCGCTCGGGACTGCGCGTTCGCGCGGTAGAAGATCGCGACGTCGCCCGGTCGCACGTTGTCCGAGTCACCGAGCCGGTCGATCTCCTCGGCGACGAACCGCGCCTCCTCGTGCTCGGTGTCCGCGACGTACGCCACGATCTGCGCACCCGCCCCCGAGTCCGTCCACAGCCGCTTGCCGGCACGGCCGGGGTTGCGGCTGATCACGGCGTTCGCTGCCGAGAGGATGTTCTGCGTGGAGCGGTAGTTCTGCTCGAGCAGGATGGTCCGGGCGTCCGGGTAGTCGGCCTCGAACTCGAGGATGTTCCGGATCGAGGCGCCACGGAACGCGTAGATCGACTGGTCGGCGTCGCCGACGACGGTCAGCTCGCCCTGCGGCACCTCGTCGTCGGGCCTGCCGGAGCCCACGAGCTCGCGGACCAGCACGTACTGCGCGTGGTTGGTGTCCTGGTACTCGTCGACGAGCACGTGCCGGAACCGCCGCCGATAGTGCTCCGCGACCGCCGGGTAGGCCTGCAGGAGGTGCACCGTGGACATGATCAGGTCGTCGAAGTCGAGCGCGTGGGCCTGCTTGAGGCGCGCCTGGTAGCGCGTGTAGACCTGCGCCAGCGCGGCGTCGAAGTCGTTGGTGGCGCCGTTGCCGTTGGTCGCCGCGAACGTCTCCGGGTCCACCAGCTCGTCCTTGAGGTTCGAGATCTTGTTGGCGAGCGCCTTGGCGGGGTAGCGCTTGGGGTCCAGGTCGAGCTCGCGCGCCACCAGCGTGAGCAGTCGCTGCGAGTCCGCCGCGTCGTAGATCGAGAAGCTGGACCGGAGCCCGAGGGTGCCCGCCTCCCGCCGCAGGATCCGGACGCAGGCCGAGTGGAACGTGGACACCCACATGCGACCGGCTGCCGGACCGACGAGCTGCTCGACCCGCTCGCGCATCTCGGCGGCGGCCTTGTTGGTGAACGTGATCGCGAGGACCTCCCCGGCCCGCGCCCTGCGGGTGGCCAGCAGGTACCCGATGCGGTGCGTCAGGACCCGCGTCTTGCCCGAGCCCGCGCCCGCGACGATCAGCAGCGGTCCGCCGTGGTGCAGGACCGCCTCACGCTGCTGCGGGTTGAGCCCGTCGACGAGGGCGTCGGCCTTCGCCTGCTGACGAGCCCGGCGCTCCTCCGCGTCGGCCTCCGCCTCGTCGTCGGCCGTCCGTGGTGCCAGACCGGAGGGAAGGACGGCGGACGCGTCCCGGGGCGGCCGTGAGGGCACGCCGGGGACGGAGAGCGAGAGGGAGTCGAAGAGCGAGGTCATGGCACTCCCAGAGTAGGCGCCGCCGCCCACATGGACGGCCCGCGCTGTGGACGCCGGGGGCTCACGTCAGGACGAGTCCGAGGATCCACGCGGCCGTCGTGACGAGCGCCCCCGCGAGCTCGACGAGGATCGTCAGCCCCGTGGCCTGCAGCGCAGCGACCGTCGAGCGCCAGCCGACGCGAGGGTCTCGCGAGCGCAGCCACTCCGTGAGGAACACCCCGAGCACGAAACCCACGATCAGCCCCACGACCGGGATCACGAAGAAGCCCACGACCCCGAGGATCCCGCCGACCACCGTCGTCGTGAAGGGAACGCCCGCCCTCTTCAGATGGCGCCCGGCGAGCACGTACTGACCGACCCACGCGAGCCCGGTCGCCAACGCCGCCACGGCCACGACGGTCCAGCCGACCGGCCCGCCCGTCACGACACCCCAGGTGATGACGGCCGCCGCCACCAGGAGCAGCCCGGGCAGGATCTGCACGACGACGCCGACAAGGCCGACGAGCACGGCGAGCCCGACGACGACCTCTCCCGTTGATCCCACGGAGAGGACCTTAGATCAGTGCCAGATGACGGCGATTCCCACGTTGACCACGACGAGGCCGGCGATCGCACCGAGGTATCCCGCGGTGACGACGGCGGGCTTGCGCACCCCACGCACCACGAGGAACGTCGCGACGAGGGCGATCACCAGCTTGACGGCCAGCTTGGCGCTGGGCGGCTCGTGGTCGGTCCCGACCTTGGCCGACGCGAGCCCGGCGAGGACGATCCCGGTCACGAGCGCCGTCAGCATGCCATGCAGGACGCCGGGCGCGATCCGTGGCTGGCGCAGGCTCACGAGCGTGCCGCCGAGCACGATGGCCCAGCCGAGGAGGTGGAGGACGACGAGTAGCTCGTAGACGAGATCCATGCGGGAGAGCCTATCTGACGCTGAGTCAGATAAATCCGCAGTTCCCCTTTGTCGAGTTTTCGGGGATGCTGTCGGGGCGCTTCCCAATGGCGGGGAGCGCTGCGACCGCGCGGGGTCGCCGTACCGACACCCATTCGGCAACGGAGCTGAACCATGTCCCCACGCGCATCCACCTTCCGTCGAGCCGCGGCCGCAGCCGTAGCCGCGTTCAGCGTGCTGGCCGCCGCCACGCTCGTCGCCGCGCCTGCTGCTGTCGCCGCCGGTGAGCCCTGGACCAACACGAGCCTGACGCCCGAGGCACGAGCGGACCTCCTGGTCGCCGCCATGACGACGGCCGAGAAGCTGACGATGCTGCACGGTGGCACCTCGTGCGGCTATGCGGGCTGCATCGACGCCAACACCCGCCTGGGCATCCCGGCGCTGCACCTCCAGGACGGCCCCGTGGGACCCGGCGACGGGTTCACCGGCGTCACGCAGCTGGCCGCACCCGTCGCAGGCGCTGCGACCTGGGACACGGCGCTGATGCGGCAGTACGGCGACGTCATCGGCGCGGAGCAGAAGGGCAAGGGCACGAACGTCCAGCTCGGCCCGACCGTGAACATCATCCGCGACCCCCGCTGGGGCCGCGCGTTCGAGTCGTTCGGGGAGGACCCCTACCTGGCGGGCCAGATCGGCGTCGCCGACATCCAGGGCGTACAGGGCCAGGGCGTCATGGCGCAGGTCAAGCACTACGTCGCGAACAACCAGGAGTCCAACCGGATGGGCGTCAACGCGGTCGTCGGCGACCGTGCGATGCGCGAGATCTACACCCCCGCGTTCGAGGCGGCCGTCAAGGGCGGCGTCGACTCGGCGATGTGCTCGTACAACCTCATCAACGGCCCGTACGCCTGCGAGTCCGCCCCGACCCTGAACGGCATCCTCAAGGGCGACCTGGGCTTCAAGGGCTTCGTCACCTCCGACTGGGGTGCCACCCACTCCACCGTGGCATCCGCCACCAACGGGCTCGACATGGAGATGCCGGACGCCCGCTTCTTCGGCGGACCGCTGACGACGGCCGTCAACAACGGCCAGGTCTCCATGGCCACGATCAACGACAAGGTCAAGCGCATCACGACGTCGATGTTCCGGCGCGGCCTGTTCGACCGGGCGCCTGTCGGCAGCACCGGCGCGGTCGTCACGACGCCCGCCCACGTCGCGGTCGCCCGCCAGGTGGCCACCCAGGGCTCGGTCCTGCTGAAGAACGCCAACGGCGTCCTGCCGTTCACGTCAGCGACCAAGAACGTCGCGGTGATCGGCTCCGGAGGCGGGAGCGGCGCGATGTACCAGGGCGGAGGCAGCGCGAACGTCAACCCGTCCGGCACGGTCAGCCCGCTCGACGGGCTCAGGGCGCGCGCCGGGAGCGCGGTCAACGTCACGTACGCACCCGGCTCCGGGGGCTCCGACGGCGCACTGCCCGCCATCGACACCAGCTACCTGACACCTGTCTCCGGCACGGGCCACGGCCTGACGGTCGACTACTTCAACAACACGACGCAGGCCTCGCCCACCGCGAGCACCCGCGTGGAGCCCGCCGTCGACTACAGCTGGAACGGCTCGGCGCCCGTCGCCGGCCTGGGAGGCGTGAACTGGTCCGGCCGCTGGACCGGCAAGGTCACGCCGCCCACCACGGGCACCTACACGTTCTCCCTGACCAGCGACGACGGCAGCCGGTTGTTCGTCAACGGCCAGAAGATCGTCGACATGTGGAACGCCCAGGCGTCCACCACGAGGACCGGCACCATCAACCTGACCGCCGGCCAGGCCGTCACCATCCAGGTCGACTACTTCCAGGCAGGCGGCGGCTCCAACCTCACGCTCGGCTGGCAGGTGGCCGGCCAGAGCCTGCGCGACCAGGCGATCGCCACGGCACGGACAGCCGACGTGGCCGTCGTCTTCGCCAACAAGTTCGAGTCCGAGGGCTCGGACGTCGGCGACATCGAGCTCCCGGCAGCGCAGAACCAGCTCATCGCCGACGTCGCCGCCGCGAACCCGAACACGGTCGTCGTCGTGAACAGCGGGTCGGCCGTGACGATGCCGTGGGCCGGTTCGGTACGCGGGATCGTCGAGGCCTGGTACCCGGGTCAGGACTACGGCAACGCGCTGGCGTCCCTGCTCTTCGGGGACAGCAGCTTCTCCGGCAAGCTGCCCGTCACGTTCCCGAAGTCGCTGGCCGACGTCCCCGCGAACACCGCGGCACAGTTCCCCGGGACCAGCACCGTCCAGTACTCCGAGGGCATCAACGTCGGCTACCGGTGGTACGACTCCAAGGCGATCGCACCGGCCTTCCCGTTCGGGTTCGGCCTGTCCTACACGACGTTCGGCTACGGCAACCTCACCGTCGGCGCCCCGGACGGTGCCGGCAACGTCGCCGTCTCGTTCGACGTCACCAACACCGGCACGCGCGCCGGCGCCGAGGTCGCCCAGGTCTACGTCACGCAGCCGTCGGCCGCCGGCGAGGCACCGCGGAACCTGCGCGGCTTCTCACGGATCCAGCTCAACCCGGGTCAGACGCAGCGCGCCACCGTCACGCTCGACGCCCGCAGCTTCCAGTACTGGGCCGGCTCGTGGACCAAGGCGCCCGGCACCCAGACGGTGTCCGTGGGCTCGTCCTCGCGAGACATCCGGCTCACGGGGACCGTGCCCGGCTCCGACACGGGCGGCGGTGGCGGTGGTGGTGGTGGTGGCACCGACCCGAGCACCCCGCTGCCGCGGGCGGGCTGGACCGTCACCGCGTCGTCGACAGGCGGCGGCGACGTCCCCGCTCGCGCGATCGACGGAAGTCTCACGACCCGTTGGTCCACCGGCGTCCCGATGGCCAACGGGCAGTCGGTGACGATCGACCTCGGTTCCGTCCAGCCGTTCGGCCGTATCGACCTCGACGCCGGGGGAAGCGCGGCCGACTATCCGCGGGGGTACCAGGTGTTCGTCTCGAACGACGGTGCGTCGTGGGGCTCCGCGGTAGCGACCGGCACGGGAAGCAGCGCGCTCGTCTCGACGACCTTCCCCACCCAGAACGCCCGCTACATCCGCGTCGTGCAGACCGGGGCAGCCAGCTCCTGGTGGTCGATCGCGGAGCTGAACGTCTACGGCGCCGGGGGCACCACCCCGGTCACCCCCGTCGTCGGCGTGCTGCGTGGCGCTGAGTCCGGTCGCTGCGTCGACGTTCCCGGCGCGAACGCCGTCAACGGCGCCGCAGTCCAGCTGTACGACTGCAACGGCACCGGTGCGCAGCAGTTCACGGCGACCGCGAGCAACCAGCTGACGGTGCTCGGCAAGTGCCTCGACGTCAGCGGTGGCAGCACCGCGGACGGCTCGGCCGCCATCATCGGGGACTGCGCCACCGGCGGCACCAGCCAGCAGTGGACCGTGAATGCGGACGGCACGGTGGTCGGGGTGCCCTCGGGCAGGTGTCTCGAGGCGACCAGCCACGGCACCGCGAACGGCACCAAGCTCCGGATCGCCACCTGCACCGGCGCGACCAACCAGAAGTGGGCACGTAGCTGACCGAGTGACGACCTCGCCGCCCGCGCGTCGACCGCAGCGCGGACGGCGGGGTCGTCGCCTTCGCACCCGAATCCCCTCAGCCCGACAGGCTCGGTACGCGAGGGTCGTCCGGCGAAACAGCCACCGTGCGGCCACGCACCGGCTTGCCTGCTACAGCAGGCGCCTGGCGGCGGCCCAGCGGGTCAGCTCGTGGCGGCTGGAGAGCTGGAGCTTGCGCAGGACGGCGGAGACGTGGGTCTCGACGGTCTTGATCGAGATGAACAGCTCGGACGCGACCTCGCGGTAGGAGTAGCCGCGCGCGATCAGGCGCATGACCTCTCGTTCACGGGCGGAGAGGCGGTCGAGCTCGTCGTCCCCGATCGCCACGTCGCCGGCCGTCGACCCGAAGGCGTCGAGCACGAACCCGGCCAGCCGGGGCGAGAAGACCGCGTCCCCACCCGCCACCCGGCGGACGGCGTCGGACAGGTCCGTGCCGTCGATGTTCTTGGTGACGTACCCGCGAGCACCCGCACGGATGACCGCCACGACGTCGTCGGAGGCGTCGGATACCGACAGGGCGAGGAACCTCGTCGAACCCAGCAGGTCGGTGCAGGCGCGGATGACCTCGGCGCCGCCACCGCCGTCACCGCCGGGCAGGTGCACGTCGAGCAGGACCACCGGCGGCGCCAGCTGCCTGACGAGGCGGATCGCCTCGTCGACGGTGTCGGCCTCGCCCACCACGCGCACGCCTGCGTCCAGCGACGCCTTCACGCCCGTGCGGAACATGTGGTGGTCGTCCACCAGCACCACATCGACGACCTCGCTCATCGCACCTCTCCTTCGTCCGAGCCTGAGCCTGACGCACCCAACCCGCCCGAGCTGGCCGAGCTGCCCGAGCCCACGGCGAACGGCACCAGCAGGTGGACCTCCGTCCCGTGCCCGGGTCGGCACGTCACCGTCGCCGAGCCGCCCCGCCGGCGGACGCGACCGATGATCGACTCGCGTACCCCGAACCGGTCGGACGCGACCTCGTCGAGGTCGAACCCGTCGCCATGGTCCCGTACGAACACCTCGATCTGCGACTGCCCGACTTCCAGGTAGAGCGAGACCGGCGGCCGCCCGTGGACGACCGCATTGACCAACGCCTCGCGGGTGGCCTGCAGCAACGCCTCGGTGTCGGCGTCCGGCACGCGGTCCCCGACGACCACCGAGTCGATCGCGACCGGATCCCCTGACGGTCCGGAACGGGAGTCCTCGACCTCCGCGACGACCACCCGCAGCGATGCCGCGACCGACGTCCCGGGGGCCGGACGGTCGTCGTAGAGCCATTCACGCAGCTCACGCTCCTGCGCACGCGCCATCCGCGCGACCTCCGCAGGGTCGTCGGCACGGAGCCGGATGAGCGCGAGCGTCTGCAGCACGGAGTCGTGCAGGTGGGCCGCGATGTCGGCCCGCTCGGACTCCCGGGCGCGGGCGGCGCGCTCGTCGCCGAGCTCGCGCACCAGCCGGAGCCACCACGGGGTGAGCACGAGCGCCACTCCGCCCAGCATGACGATCGCCGCGATGATCGACTGAGCGAGCGTCGCCGGCTCGACGCCCTGGCCAGAGGCCATGCCGATCAGCAGGAGGACCCCGACGCCGGCCAGCAGGATGCCGCCGGCAACACGCACCACGCTGACCGGAGTGCGACCGCCGGCGCGGTCCCGGAGCCGGTCGCGCTGCGCCGCGTCGAGCTGGCTCCACGCGAGCCACAGACCGGCGAGCACGATGAGCGCCGGCAGCAGCCAGTCCACCTGCACGTCGGCGCCCGCACGCACGGCGATCAGCAGCACGGCCGCGACGACGAGCAGAGCGCCGATGGCGATGTCGGTGACGGGGACCCGTCGGCCCGGTTCGACGAGGTTCTGCCGCCGCGCCAACCGCGTCAGGGTGCTCGGCCGCACGCCCTGTGCGGCGTCGGCGGGATCGCCGACGGGGATCGAGAGCCACCAGAACAGGTAGAGCATCAGCCCGATGCCCGCCACGGGTGTCAGGACGAGGAACGCGAGCCGCACGAGGCCGACGGGTAGATCGAGGTGCGCCGCCAGGCCCAGCGCGACGCCGCCGAACCAGCGCCCGCGCTCCGGGCGGCGCAGCGGGAGTCGTCGTGGGGCGACGAGAGGTTCGGCGGGGTGCACGGTCCGATCGTCACATGCCCGACGAGCCCCAGGGGTGCTTCTCGGGGCCACGTCAGGGCTGCCGGCCCCCAGGTTCAGGGTCGTCTCAGGGGCACACCCGATGTCACAGGTGCGGCGCGACGACCAGGATCGACACATGGACACGAGCACTCCCCCCACACCCGAGGAACCGGCGCCGCCCGCGGCCCGCCCCACCGACGGCTTCTTCGCCGCGGTGCGTCGCCTCGGCATCACGCGTGCCGACGACCGCTGGGTCGCCGGTGTCAGCGCGGGCACAGCGGACCGGTTCGGCATCGACCCGCTGCTCGTGCGCGGCATCTTCGCGGCGTCGTTGCTGCTCGGTGGCCTCGGTCTGGTGGCCTACGGCATCGCCTGGGCCCTGCTCCCCGAGCGGCGCGACGGCCGGATCCACCTCGAGGAGATGGTCCTGGGACGTTTCGACATCGCCCTGCTCGGCGCCCTCGCGTTCACGCTCGTGGGATTCGGCAGGGGCGACACCTGGTTCTTCTTCTGGGGGCCTCCGGGATGGGTCCAGGGTCTCCTGTGGATGCTGTTCGTCGCCGGCATCGTTGCGGTCGTGCTGGTCGTGGTGAACCAGAACCCGCGGCCCGTGCGTCAGCCGTACGGCTTCCCGACGCCGACGCCGACGCCGACGACGACCACAACTTCTGGCCCGCGGGACGACGTTCCGACCTACCCCACGACCGCTTCGGCACCGCCGGTCTCCACAGCACCCGTCGGCTCAGCACCTCCCTACACGCCGCCCGTGTACGCAGCCCCCGTCCATACGACTCCCGCGTACACGCCGCCGCCACCACCGCCGGTGCCCCCGAAGCACCACCGTCCCCCGCAGCCCCCGCGGCCACCGAAGCCGCGGACACCCGGAGCCGGCGCGGGGACCGTCGGGGTGGTCGTCGCCCTGAGCCTCCTGACGCTCGCCGCCCTCTTGATCGCGGAGCGGACCGCTGGTTTCGACGGTCCGGTCGCACTGACCGCCCTCGGCGTCGCGATCGTCCTGGCAGGCCTCGGCATCATCGTCTCGGGTCTGCGCGGCCGCACCAGCGGGGCGCTCGGAGGGCTCGCGGTCCTGGGCCTGCTGGCCTCCGTTCCGCTCGGCGTCGTGACGAGCACGAGCTCGTTCTGGCAGAACGACGGCGAGCGCCAGTTCAACGCCTCGGACGTCACAGCTACCAGCCGCCAGGAGGCGTCGCAGGGCTGGTCGATGGGATTCGGCGACGTCACCGTCGACCTGACCGACGTCCCGATGACGGATCAGACCCTCGTCGTCCCCATCGCCCTGGCCGCAGGAAATCTGACGGTCCTCGTTCCCGAAGGGGTCGACGTCGACGCCGACGCCAACATCGGCGCGGGCCAGATCGCCTGGAACGTGGCGGGCGAGCACCGCTCGCAGGACGGCGTCGCCATCGACGACGGCAACTTCACCACCGGGGGCGGCGACGACCCGGCACTTCACCTTCAGATCCGCGTCGGTGCCGGGCAGGTCGACATCGTCGACGGGCCGCCGGCCATTCGTCCGGCGATGCCGACCCCGTCCGGGCAGGAGACCCCATGACCACCGAGAAGCACACCCCCGACGACCAGCCGTCGCCCGACGGCCCCGTCGAGACATCCCAGCAGGACTCCGCGGTCGACGAACCGTTGGTGGCCGATTCGAGCGGCGAGGCGTCAGTGCCGGACCCGGCCGTCGAGGCGTCGGTTCCGGATCCGGCCGACGAGGCGGCAGTGCCGGATCCGGTCGCCGAGGCGTCGGTTCCGGATCCGGTCGCCGAGGCGTCGGTTCCGGATCCGGTCGCCGAGAGCTTGGTCGTGGAAGACCCCGACGCACAGGGCGTCGACCCGGCCGGGACGGCGGCGTACCACCCGGTCGTCGACACTGTGGCGCTCGAGCAGGCCGATACCGAGGAACGGCCCGGAGCGACGACGAGCGAGGCGGTCACCGCCGCGACCGAGCCCGTGGTCGACGACACGCCGGCCCGGAACGCGCCGGACCCGTTCGACCTGTTCACGGCCGGCTCGACACCGCCTGCGTGGACCCAGCCCGCACCCACGATGGTCGCCGCGACCACCGACCCCGAGCCCCAACCGCGCAGGCTCCGCGTCGGCACGGTGGTGTGGGGCCTGATCCTTGCCGCATGCGGTCTCGGCGTGATCGCATGGGCTTCCGGCGCCCGCATCGACTACCAGCTGGCGCTGATCATCCTGCTGGCAGCGGCCGGTACCGCGCTGCTGGTCGGATCGATCGTCTCGGGCGCTCGTCGCGCCCGACACTGACCACCGACGTCCGGTCCCGGTCGCGGGGACCGGACGTCGGCGTGCGTCAGGCCGTCGGTGCGGCGGGCGGCGCGGCGGGCGGCTCCGTAGCCGTGGTCGGCCGGGTTGCAGCCGGCGCAGGTGCCGTCGCGGCCGGAGCCGGCCGGGCGGCGGCGGGTGTGGCGGTCGCGGCTGCGGCCGGGCCCTGGCCGATGCGCCGGAGCGCCCAGCCGATCAGGATGAAGATCACGCCGAGCCCGACGACCAGCGCAGCCACCCCGAAGGCGACGACGGAGGTGAACAGCGACGCCCGCAGGAACGAGGCCGTCATGACGGTCTCGCGCTTCGGGTCGTCCTGCGGCAGCTCGGCGTAGGTCTTGCCCTCGGAAGCGTGCAGGGCGTGCGTGTTGATGATGTCGGCCTGGAACCAGGCCTCCCACGGAGTGTCGACGAGCTGTCCGCCGAAGTGCTGCGCGTCGTCGGAGACCGTGATCTTCTCTGCCGCGAGGTTGCTGGACACAGACCCCCACGTGATACCGCCGGCAATGATGAAGATGATGCCTGCGATCAATGTGAGGAGCCCGATGACGCGGACCCCCTTGGACCCTGCGACCTCAGTCGTCGTCGTCATTTCTACCCTTCCGAGTCCCGCCGCGGTGGAGCCGGACCCGTGACGGGCCAGATGAGCGCCGCAGCTCATGCCAGAAGAAACCGAACACGAACACGTTAGCGAGAAATGTCGGGGAATGCCCGTAACCTATGGATTCGGTGGTGCGCCTGATCAGGCAATGCGCGCCAGGGAGCGGGCGCGAGCGTATTCGGCGTCGGCTACGGCCAGCACGCGGTCCCACCCGAAGGCGGGCGCTGTCGACCGGTTGTGGGCGACGATGGCGTCGAGGAGGGACCGCTCCGACGCGAGGCGCACGATGACGTCCGCCATCGCGTCGTCGTCGGAGACCAGGAACCCGTCGACCCCGTCCTCGACGAACTCCGCCACGCCGGTGCCCCGTCGCGCGACGACGACCAGACCGGCCGTTCGAGCCTCGAGCGCCGCGATCCCGAAGGCCTCGAGCTCCGCCGGGGCGAGGAAGACGTCCGCGTCCGCGTACGCCGCACGCACCTGTTGACGCGTCAGACGACCCCGCAGCTCGACGATGTCGCCGAGCCGCTGTGCAGACACGGCCGCCGCGATCCGAGCCTGCGCCGGACCGGAGCCGATGATCGACAGCCGCACCCCGGGTGGAGCGAGCCGGCGCGCCGCCGTGCCGACGAGCTCGACGAGCTGGACCCCACGCTTGCGCGGAGCGAGCCGCATCGTCGAGACGAGCCTGAGCGGGCCGTCGGCGACGGGTGTGCGCTGGGCCGGCCCCCACGCAGCGAGGTCGATGCCGTTCGGGAGGACCGACACCTCAGCCGCGAAGACCTCGCGGACCCGGGACGCCGCCTCGGTGCTCACCGCGCTCAGCGCCGCCGACGTGCGGTTCCAGCGAGAATGGCCGACGACGGTACGCAACGGTCCGACGACGCCGTCGAGCATGCAGTGCCAGGTGATCGCCATGGGCAGGCCGAGGTCCTGCGCGATCCGGGCACCGTCGAACGCGAACGGCGACAGCACCCCCGCGTGCACGTGGACGACGTCCGGCCGCAGGGACCGGTAGGCGTCGCGCAGCAGCCGGGGACCGACGGGGTTCACGGGCAGGTCGAACGGCAGCCGCGCGCCGAGCCGGTGGACGTGGACGCCGTTCTCCAGGTCCACCACGCCGCCGCGCTCTCCGGCCTCGCCGAGCGTGGCGGTCAGGACGTGCACCTCGTGGCCCGCGGCCGCCTGCCGCGCGGCGAGGTCGCCGACCTGCGACTCGATGCCGCCGGTGCGCGGCGCGAAGCAGTCGCTGACGTGGGTGATCAGCACGTCAGGCCTGGGCGGCGGTCGCGGCCTCGATACGGGCAGCGGCCTGCGTGTGGACCTTGCGCTCCAGGATGAACGACATGGCGGGCACGACGCCCGCCGCGGCCATCGTGGCCAGGCGACCGAGCCGCCAGCGCATCGTGGACCACAGGTCGAAGACCGTGAGGAGGTAGACGACGTACAACCAGCCGTGCGCATAGGCGACCCAGGCGCCGATCACCGGGTTCGGGTGTCCGTCCGCACCGACGCCGTTGGCGTGGAAGCCGTACTTGAGGATCAGCTCGAGGCAGAGCAGGAGCAGCATCGTGCCGGTGGCCCACGCCATGATCCGGTACCGAAGCGCGGCCCCCGCAGCCTTGCGCGGCCAGGCCTGCGCCTTGGTGTTCGTCGCAACGGACTCAGTCATGCGGCGATTCTCCCCCACGCGCGGGGCAGATCACTCCCACTCGATCGTGCCCGGCGGCTTGCTCGTGACGTCGAGGACCACCCGGTTGACCTCCGGGACCTCGTTCGTGATGCGGGTCGAGATCGTGGCCAGGACGTCGTACGGCAGGCGGGTCCAGTCCGCGGTCATCGCGTCCTCGGACGAGACGGGCCGCAGCACGACCGGGTGGCCGTAGGTGCGGCCGTCGCCCTGGACGCCGACCGACCGGACGTCCGCCAGCAGGACCACCGGGCACTGCCAGATGTCGCGGTCGAGGCCGGCCCGGGTCAGCTCTTCGCGGGCGATGACGTCCGCTGCCCGCAGGATGTCGAGGCGCTCGGCGGTCACCTCGCCGATGATCCGGATGCCCAGGCCCGGGCCCGGGAACGGCTGGCGCCACACGATGCCCTCGGGCACGCCGAGCTCGAGGCCGACCGCGCGGACCTCGTCCTTGAACAGGGTGCGCAGCGGCTCGACGAGCGCGAACTGCAGGTCGTCGGGAAGCCCGCCGACGTTGTGGTGCGACTTGATGTTGGCCGCGCCCTCGCCGCCGCCGGACTCGACGACGTCGGGGTAGAGGGTGCCCTGGACGAGGAACTTGACCTCCTCGTCGCTGCCTTCCACGATCTCGCGGGCTGCGTCCTCGAAGACCCGGATGAACTCGCGACCGATGATCTTGCGCTTGGTCTCCGGATCGGTGTGCCCGGCGAGCGCGCGCAGGAACCTGTCACGCGCGTCGACGACCTTGAGCTGGACGCCCGTGGCGGCGACGAAGTCCTTCTCGACCTGCTCGGCCTCGCCCGACCGCAGCA
Source organism: Cellulomonas sp. URHD0024 (assembly GCF_000426185.1). Classification (GTDB taxonomy): domain Bacteria; phylum Actinomycetota; class Actinomycetes; order Actinomycetales; family Cellulomonadaceae; genus Cellulomonas. Next base: position 45,967 of record NZ_AUEW01000011.1, on the reverse strand, counting down.
GGCCGTGGTCGACGAACACGCAGGTGAGCTGGCTTCCGACGGCCTTCTGCACCAGCGCCGCGGCGACCGAGGAGTCGACTCCGCCCGACAGCCCGCAGATCACGCGGGCCGACCCGACCTGCGCACGGATCTTCTCCACCTGCTCCGCGACGACGTTGCCGGCGTTCCAGTCGGGCGCCAGGCCCGCGCCCTCGTACAGGAAGTTCTCGAGCGCCTTCTGCCCGAGCGGGGAGTGCTTGACCTCCGGGTGCCACTGCACGCCGAAGAGGCGCCGCGTGCGGTCCTCGAACGCAGCGACGGGACTTCCGGCCGACGTCGCGAGGACCTCGAAGCCTTCGGGTGCCGCGTGCACCGCGTCGCCGTGGCTCATCCAGACGGTCTGGTTCTCGGGGCTCCCGGACAGCACGGTCCCTGCGGACGTGACCGAGACCGCCGTGCCGCCGTACTCGCGCTGCCCGGTCTGCGCGACCGTCCCGCCGAGCGCCGCCGCCATCGCCTGGAACCCGTAGCAGATGCCGAGCACGGGGACGCCGGCCTCGAACAGAGCCGGGTCGACGAACGGTGCACCGGTCGCGTACACGGACGACGGGCCGCCCGACAGGATGATCGCGGCGGGGTTCTTGGCCAGCAGGTCCTGCACCGAGGCGGTGTGCGGAACGATCTCCGAGTAGACGTTGGCCTCGCGCACGCGTCGCGCGATCAGCTGCGCGTACTGGGCTCCGAAGTCGACGACGAGGACCGGGCGGTGGTCCGTGGTGGCGGGCGGCGGGGGCGTCTGCGTCACGGGTCAAGGGTAGTCGGGCGCCGACACGGGTCGCGCCGACGTCCACGTCGCCACGTCGACCGTCGGGTCGGATAAGGCTTCGGTGCTTGTCGGTACCGGCCCGTAACGTTGCTGCTCGTGCGTTCACTCCCCCTGGCTGACCCCGGCACCCCGCCGACGAGCGGGCCGTGGGCGCTGCTCTGGTGGCTGGCGCGTCGGCAGTGGGGCATCCTGCTGGTCGCCGTGCTGCTCGGGGTCACGGTGTTCGCCTCCCAGGCAGTGACGCCCTACATCGTCGGTCGTGCTGTGGACGACGGTCTCGAGCACGGGTTCGGACCTGAGCTCTGGCGCGCGTGCGCCAGCCTGCTCGCTCTCGGGCTGGTCGTGATCGTCGCCGGAGCGCTGACCCACCGGTTCGAGATCGCCAACTGGCTCCGCGCTGCCTTCACGTCCTCGCAGCTCGTCGGGCGGACCGTGTCCCGCAGCGGCCACGCGATCACCGCAGAGCTCCCGACCGGCGAGGTGGTCTCGGCGGTCGCCAACGACGCCCTGCGGATCGGCGAGGTCTACGCTCTCGCCGCCAACTTCCTGGGAAGCCTCGTCGCCTACGGGGTCGTCGCGGTGCTCATGCTGCGCGTGTCCGTGCCGCTCGGCCTCGTCGTCATCCTCGGTCTGCCGACCGTCGCGGCGGCCCTCGGCCTGCTGGTCAAGCCGCTGCAACGGCGGCAGGCCGCACAGCGTGAGGCGTCCGGTCGGCTGACGACTCTGGGCGCTGACACGGTCTCCGGCCTGCGCATCCTGCGCGGCATCGGCGGCGAGTCCGTGTTCACCGGTCGCTACCGCGCCCAGTCGCAGGAGACGCGCCGCCGAGGCGTCGAGGTGGCCCGGACGCAGTCGGTGCTCGACGCGTTGCAGGTGCTCCTGCCGGGCAGCTTCGTGGTCGTGCTCATCTGGATGGGTGCGCACATGGCGCAGGCCGGCACGCTGACGCCCGGGCAGCTGGTCGCGACGTACGGGTTCGCCGCGTTCCTGGCCTGGCCCGTGCAGAACGCCACGCAGACGTTGCAGGCCGCAACGCGCGCGCACATCGGCGCCGCCAAGGTGATCAAGGTGCTCCAGGTGGTTCCGTCGACCGGCTCGGAGCCGGGCCGTGCGCCGCTGCCGCCTTCCCACGTCCCGCTCGTCGACGAGGTCAGCGGGCTCGTCGTCGACGCCGGTCGCGTGCTCGCGCTCGTGAGCGCCGACCCGGACGAGTCGGCGCGCCTGGCGACGCGGCTCGGACGGTTCGACGACCTCGCGGAGCGCGAGACGCCGGTGCGACTCGGCGGCGTGCTTCTCCGCGACCTCGACAAGGACGCCGTACGCGCACGGATCGTCGTGGCCGAGGCGACACCGCAGCTGTTCTCCGGACCGCTGGGCGGCGCGCTGGACGTCCACGGCAGCGCCTCACGCGACGACCTGCTGCGCGTGATCGCGACCGCCGACGCGCACGACGTCCTCGACTCCGTGCCCGACGGCCTCGACGGTGACCTGCCCGAGAAGGGACGCTCGCTGTCGGGTGGCCAGCGTCAGCGTGTCGCGCTGGCTCGCGCCCTGCTCGTCGACCCGGAGATCCTCGTGCTCGTCGAGCCAACCAGCGCCGTCGACGCGCACACGGAGGCGAGGATCGCGGCACGGCTCGCCGACGCCCGCCGCGGCCGCACGACGCTGGTGGTCACGGCGAGCCCGCTCGTGCTCGACCACGTCGACGAGGTCGCGTTCCTGCAGGACGGTGTCGTCGTCGCCCGCGGGCAGCACGACGAGCTGCTCGACGACCCGGCGTACCGCGAGGTCGTCGGACGACGGATGGACGAGGAGGCGTTGGCCCGATGAAGCTCCCCATCGCCGACTCGGCGACCGTGCGCGCCTACGCGACCGTCCTCCTGCGGCGCCACCGCCGCCCGCTGCTCCGCATCGTCGTGCTGCACACCCTTGCAGCGACCGCCGGCCTCGCCGGGCCGCTGATCCTCGGTCTCCTGGTCAACGCGGTCACGGCAGGGACGACGACCCGCTACATCGACAGGCTCGTGCTCATCGGCGCCGCGGCCGTGCTCACGCAGACCGTCCTCATGCGGTTCGCCCAGCGCACGTCGATGGTCTTCGGCGAGGAGGTCTTCGCCGAGCTCCGCGAGGAGTTCATCGAGGCGGTCACCGCCCTGCCGCTGTCGACCGTCGAGAGGGCGGGGACCGGTGACCTCGTCGCACGGACGACCAACGACGTGAACAAGCTGCAGCACGCGGTCCGGTTCGGGGTGCCGCGCGTGATCGTGGGGGTCGTCACGATCACGCTGACGGTGGTCGCGTGCCTGTTCATCGCGCCGCTCGTCGCGCTGGCGATGTTCGTCGGGGTGCCCTCGCTCCTGCTGATCACGCGCTGGTACCTCAAGCGGGCCACGCCGGCCTACCAGCGCGAGTCGGCGGCGTACGCGACGCTCAACGGCACGATCACCGAGTCCGTCGAGGGCGCACGAACCGTCGACGCCCTGCGGCTGGGGCCGCGCCGGCTCAGCCGCGTGAACGCCGACCTGGCCGAGGCGTTCGCGGCCGAGAAGGCGACGCTGCGGCTGCGCACGATCCTGTTCCCCGGCATCGATGCCACGTTCGTCCTGGCGCCGGCCGCTGTGCTGCTCTGGGGCGGGTACCTCGTGTCGCAGGGCATGGTGAGCGTCGGCGCCGTCACCGCGATCGTCCTGTACACCTACCAGGTCACCGGGCCGGTGTGGGAGCTGATCTTCTGGGTCGACGAGATCCAGGTGGCCGCGACCTCACTTGCCCGGATCGTCGGCGTGCAGCTCGTCGACCCGGACCGGCAGGCGCGCGAGGGCACGCCCGTCGACGAGACAGTCGCCGCCCGGGACGTCACGTACGCCTACCGCCAGGGCCACGACGTGCTCCACGGGATCGACCTGGACCTCGCCGTCGGTGAGCGCCTTGCTGTGGTCGGCCCGTCGGGCGCGGGGAAGTCGACCCTCGGACGCATGCTCGCGGGCATCCACCCGCCGGGCGGCGGGACGGTCTCCGTCGGCGGCGTGCCGCTCGTCGATCTCCCGCTCGAGCAGCTGCGCGGGCACGTCGCGCTCGTCACCCAGGAGCACCACGTGTTCGTCGGCTCCGTCGCGGACAACCTGCGGCTCGCCCAGGTCGACGCCTCACCCGAGGCGCTCGAGCGGGCGCTGCGGGCAGTCGACGCGTGGGACTGGGTCCAGGCGCTGCCCGACGGACTGGCCACCGAGGTCGGTTCCGGCGGCGCACCCCTGACGCCGGCGCAGGCCCAGCAGATCGCGCTCGCCCGGCTCGTGCTGCTCGACCCGCACACGCTGGTCCTCGACGAGGCCACCTCGCTGCTCGACCCGCGGGCGGCCCGGCACCTGGAGCGGTCGCTGTCAGCCGTGCTCGAGGGCCGGACCGTCGTGGCCATCGCCCACCGCCTGCACACCGCGCACGACGCCGACCGGGTGGCGGTGGTCGACGGCGGCCGGATCGTCGAGATCGGTGCCCACGACGACCTGGTCGCGGCCGGGGGCGACTACGCCGCCCTGTGGCACTCGTGGCAGCACGAGTGAGGACCTCCCGGACGCGGGCGCCCAGGGGATGATGCTCAGCATGTACGGGTCTTTCGAGCTGCGCGGGGGCATCGTCGTCCCCGAGGACGCCCTCGCGTGGCGGTTCTCCCGTTCCGGTGGACCGGGCGGCCAGTCGGTGAACACGTCCGACTCGCGGGTCGAGCTCTCCGTCGACCTCGCGCGGATCCCCTGGACCTCGCCGACCCAGCAGGACCGGGTCCTGGACCGGCTGCGTCCACGCCTGCGCGGCGAGGTGCTCACCATCGCCGCCTCGGAGTACCGCTCGCAGCTGCGCAACCGCGAGGCCGCCGTGGTCCGCGCAGCCGCGCTGCTCGACGAGGCCCTCGCTCCACCGGGGCCGATCCGCAAGGCCGCCCGTCCGAGCCGGGCCTCACGCGAGCGCCGAGCCCAGTCGGAACGCCAGCGCCGGGCCACGAAGCAGCTGCGCCGGCGCCCACCGAACGCCTGACGCCGCGAACGACTCCGGCCCGACAGGCGAGAGCCCGACGCCGCCCGCACCGACCTAGCGCCCCTGGGGACCAGCGGGCCAGGAGTCAACGAGGAACGCGCGATCTTTGCCCCACGAGTGCACTCGCGTCCCACGTGGCGCTAGGTCGGAACGGAGAGGACGGGCCGGGGCGCCCGAGCCCTACGCTTCGGCAACGTCGACGCCGTCCGAGGCGCCGCGGGCCTCGTCGCGCACCAGACGGAGCCAGAGCAGGACCGCGAACGCACCGAAGATCCACCACTGGGCCGCGTAGGCGAGGTTCTGGATGTTGAGACCCGAACCGGGCTTGGTCGGCGGTTCGAGGATCTGGACGGCCGACGACTGCGCGGGATCCGACGACGCCACCACGAGATACCCGGTGTAGATGGGACCGCCCCAGGCGTTGAGGAGCTCGGGCGAGCTGATCGCCTCGCTCCGCCCGTCGGCCACGCCTGACCCCGCCTGCTCGGAGGCCTGCAGGTAGCCGACGACGTCGACGGGACCGGTCGGCGGGACGTCTGCGTCGGCGGGCGACGCGACCCAGCCGCGCACGACCGGTAGGACCGGCGAGTCGTCGGCGGCGACGCGCAAGGGCGTCAGGACGAGGTAGCCGACCTGCCCGTCGTGCGCACGACCGGGGACGAGGAGCTGGCCGGCCGGGTCGTAGGTGCCGGTCACGGCGACCTTGCGGCCGACGAGCTGGCCGGTGAACGACGTCTGCGGCTGGAGCACGGTGTCCAGCGGCACCGGCGGCGCGGCGACGAGAGCGGCGGTGTGCCGGGCCTCGGCAGACGCGCCCCGAACCTGCGCACGGTCGAGCTGCCAGACGCCGAGCCGGGCGCACAGAGCGGCGGCGGCGAGCAGCAGGACCAGGATGACGAGCATCCGAGGGCGAAGGGCGGCGCGGAGCATCGTCGTCGGCGGGCGCCGGTCGGCCTGCTCCCACCCGGAACGCACGGGTACCGCCGCAGCGGCGGCAGCCGTCGGGCCCCCGTCCTGCGGCCTGCCGGACGTCGCCTGGGCCGGCTGCGGACCGGAAGGGTTGGACGAGCTGGACACGTGCGGAGCAGGCTCGCGCGGCGGCGCAGCCATGCCCTCGACAAGGTCGCGCTCGGTCACGCCTCACGGTACCCCGCAGCTCGTCGCCCATCCGAGGCTGTCCGGCACGCGACGACCTGCGGGGACCGTCACCAGGTGTTCGGCGGGCGTTCGCCCTCCCCCTGTGCGGGGTGCCCTCACCTGCGGTTGTATGGCAGAGCGAGGGTGCACATCCGGGTCATACGGCCCTAGGTGGCGTCACCGTCCGACAACGAGGCTGGCACCGGAGCCGACAGCGGCTCCGAGTGATCACGGGGAGCGCACGCACATGAGCACCACGACCACGAATCCCACCACCTGGCCCAGGGGCACCGGTCAGCCGGTCGACGGCCCGACGCTCGCGCGGATCGACAAGTGGTGGCGTGCCGCCAACTACCTGTCAGTGGGGCAGATCTACCTCCTGGACAACGCCCTGCTGCGGGAGCCGCTCACACGCGACCACGTCAAGCCGCGCCTCCTGGGTCACTGGGGGACGACGCCCGGCCTGAACTTCCTGTACGCGCACCTGAACCGCGCGATCGCGGAGCGCAACCAGTCGACGATCTACATCATCGGTCCGGGGCACGGTGGCCCGGGACTCGTCGCCAGCGCCTACCTCGACGGCACGTACTCCGAGGTCTACTCGGACATCACCGACGACGCCGAAGGCATGCGCCGGCTGTTCCGGCAGTTCTCCTTCCCCGGGGGCATCCCGAGCCACGTGGCCCCGGAGACGCCGGGATCGATCCACGAGGGCGGCGAGCTCGGCTACGCCCTGAGCCACGCGTACGGCGCGGCGTTCGACAACCCCGACCTGCTCGTCGCCACGATCGTCGGCGACGGCGAGGCCGAGACCGGCCCGCTCGCCACGAGCTGGCACTCCAACAAGTTCGTGAACGTCGAGAAGGACGGCGTCGTCCTGCCGATCCTGCACCTCAACGGCTACAAGATCGCCAACCCGACGGTCCTCGCGCGCATCAGCGACGAGGAGCTGAACTCGCTCATGGTCGGGTACGGGCACAAGCCGCACGTGTTCGTCGCCGGGTTCGACGACGAGTCGGCGATCAGCATCCACGCCCGGTTCGCGACCATCCTCGACGAGGTCCTCGACGAGATCGCGGACATCAAGGCGAGCGACGGCGAGCAGCGTCCGATGTGGCCGATGATCGTGTTCCGCACGCCCAAGGGCTGGACCGGACCGGACTACATCGACGGCAAGAAGACGACGGGCTCGTGGCGCGCGCACCAGGTGCCGCTGGCCAGCGCCCGGGACACCCCGGAGCACCTCGAGGTGCTCAAGGACTGGCTCGAGAGCTACGGCGTGGGCGAGCTGTTCGACGAGTTCGGGACGCTGCACGCGGACATCCGCGCGCTCGCGCCCGAAGGCGACCTGCGGATGAGCGCGAACCCCCACGCGAACGGCGGCCTGCTGCTCAAGGACCTGCGCCTCCCCGACTTCCGCGACTACGCGGTCGACGTGCCGACGCCCGGCGGCTCGTTCAGCGAGGCCCCGCGCGTCCTGGGCGATTGGCTGACGGACGTCATCAAGCAGAACCCCGACAACTTCCGGATCTTCGGTCCCGACGAGACCGCCTCGAACCGTCTCCAGTCCGTGTTCGGGGTGACGGACAAGCAGTGGAACGCCGACTTCTACGGCCCGGACGTGGACGAGCACCTGGCGCGCGCGGGCCGCGTGATGGAGATGCTGAGCGAGCACCAGTGCCAGGGCTGGCTGGAGGGCTACCTGCTCACCGGCCGGCACGGCCTGTTCAACTGCTACGAGGCGTTCATCCACATCATCGACTCGATGTTCAACCAGCACGCCAAGTGGCTGAAGGTGTCCGACGAGATCCCGTGGCGCCGCCCGATCGCGAGCCTCAACTACCTGCTGTCCAGCCACGTCTGGCGCCAGGACCACAACGGCTTCAGCCACCAGGACCCAGGGTTCGTCGACCACGTCGTGAACAAGAAGGCCGAGGTCGTCCGCGTCTACTTCCCGCCGGACGCGAACACCCTGCTGTCCACGTACGACCACTGCCTGCGCAGCCGTCAGTACGTGAACGTCGTGGTCACCGGCAAGCAGCCGGCCCCGAACTTCCTGACGATGGACGAGGCGGTCGCGCACTGCACGCGGGGTCTGGGCATCTGGGAGTGGGCGGGCACGGAGGTGCCGGGCGAGAAGCCGGACGTGGTCCTCGGCTGCGCCGGCGACGTGCCGACGCTCGAGGTGCTCGCCGCGGCGGACATCCTCAAGCGCGAGCTGCCGGACCTCAAGGTCCGGGTGATCAACGTGGTCGACCTGATGCGCCTGCAGGACGAGCGGGAGCACCCGCACGGGCTGTCGGACGCGCAGTTCGACGGCCTGTTCACCCCGGATCGGCCCGTGATCTTCGCGTACCACGGCTACCCGTGGCTCATCCACCGCCTGACGTACCGCCGCACGGGCCACACCAACATCCACGTGCGCGGGTACAAGGAGGAGGGCACCACGACGACGCCGTTCGACATGGTCATGCTCAACGACCTCGACCGGTTCCACCTCGTGATCGACGTCATCGACAACGTGCCCTCGCTGCGGACGGCCCAGGCGGGCCTTCGGCAGAAGATGGTCGACGAGCGGCTGCGGGCCCGCGAGTACACGCGCGAGCACGGCGACGACCTGCCCGAGGTGCGCGACTGGGTCTGGCCGGACGCCGGCGACGCTGCGGCCGAGGGTGAGGTCGCCGCGACAATCTCCACCGGGGGCGACAACGAATAGCGTGGACGTCGACCGAGGTCAGGAGACCTGTTCGTGGCACACAGCATCTATGTGACCTCCCCCGAGGGCGACACCGGCAAGTCCGTCGTCGCCCTCGGGCTGGTCGACCTCCTCACGCGGACCGTGCAGCGCGTCGGGGTGTTCCGCCCCATCGCGCGGTCGACGGCCGTGATCGACTACGTGCTCGAGCTGCTGCTGCAGCGCGACGGCGTGGACCTCACCTACGACGAGTGCATCGGGGTGACGTACGAGCAGGTCCACCAGGACCCGGAAGCCGCGCTGTCGCAGATCGTGTCGCGGTACCACGACGTGCAGCGCCGGTGCGACGTCGTCGTCGTGGTCGGCACCGACTACACGGATGTCGCCGGTCCCACGGAGCTGGCGTACAACGCCCGGATCGCCGCCAACCTCGGGGCCCCCGTCGTCCTCGTCGTCAACGGGAACGGCCGATCACCGTCCGAGATCGCGCAGGTGGCGGACGTCGTCGTGACCGAGATGGAGGCGAACTACGCACAGGTCGTCTCCGTGATCGCCAACCGCTGCAGCGCGGGCGAGCTCGATGTCGTCCGCAATGCTCTCCGGACCAAGTCGGGCTGGGCGATCCCGGAGAACCGGCTGCTCACGGCTCCGACGATGCGCGAGCTGACCACCGCGGTCAACGGACGTCTGATCGCCGGCGACGACGAGCTGATGTCGCGCGAGGTGCTCGACGTGATGGTCGGCGCCATGTCCATCGAGCACCTGCTCGACCGACTGACCGACGGGTCGGTCGTCATCACCCCTGGTGACCGGTCGGACGTGCTGCTCGGCCTGCTGATGGCCCACCAGGCCGAGGGCTTCGCGTCCCTGGCCGGCATCATCCTGAACGGCGGCTTCATGCCGTCACCGTCGGTGATGCGGCTCATCGAGGGTCTCGGCAGCCGGTTGCCGATCATCAGCACCGGGCTGGGCACGTTCCGGTCCGCGAGCGCGGTCGGTGACACGCGCGGGCACATCAGTGGCGACTCGCAGCGCAAGATCGACACTGCCCTGTCGCTCTTCGAGCAGCACGTCGACGGGGCAGCCCTGCTGGCCGCGCTCGACGTGGAGCGACCCGAGGTGGTCACCCCGTTGATGTTCGAGTACGCGTTGCTGGCTCGCGCGCGGGACGACCGCAAGCACGTCGTCCTCCCGGAGGGGGACGACGACCGGGTCCTGCGCGCGGCGTCCACCCTCCTGCAGCGGGGTGTCGCACAGCTCACGATCCTCGGCGACGAGCCGACGATCCGCGCACGTGCCACCGAGCTGGGCCTCGACCTGGAGGATGCCGCGGTGATCAGCCCGCACGACCCCGTGCTGCTCGAGCGGTTCGCCGTCGAGTACACGCAGATGCGCAAGCACAAGGGCATGACCGTCGAGCGCGCCCGCGAGATCGTCTCGTCGGTCTCCTACTTCGGCACGATGATGGTCAAGCTCGGCCTCGCGGACGGCATGGTCTCGGGCGCGGCCCACACGACGGCGCACACGATCAAGCCGTCGTTCGAGATCATCAAGACCTCCCCCGGCGTCTCCAACGTGTCGAGCGCGTTCCTCATGTGCCTCGAGGACCGCGTGCTCGTGTACGCCGACTGTGCGGTCATCCCGGACCCGACCGCCGAGCAGCTGGCCGACATCGCGATCTCGTCGGCGGGCACCGCTGCGCAGTTCGGCATCGAGCCGCGGATCGCGATGCTCTCCTACTCGACCGGCGAGTCGGGCTCGGGCGCCGACGTCGAGAAGGTCCGCGAGGCGACGGCGCTGGTCCGCAGCCGACGGCCGGACCTGTCCGTCGAAGGACCGATCCAGTACGACGCCGCCGTCGACGCCTCGGTGGCGCGCACCAAGCTGCCCGACTCCGCGGTGGCCGGTCGCGCGACAGTGTTCGTCTTCCCCGACCTCAACACCGGCAACAACACCTACAAGGCCGTGCAGCGCTCGGCGGGAGCCGTCGCCATCGGACCTGTCCTGCAGGGACTGCGCAAGCCTGTCAACGACCTGTCCCGCGGGGCGTTGGTCTCGGACATCGTCAACACGGTCGCCATCACCGCGATCCAGGCACAGGCAGACGGGCAGGACCAGTCGTGAGCACCGTTCTCGTGGTCAACTCCGGGTCGTCGTCGATCAAGTACCAGCTGGTCGACACCGTCCACGGATCCGCGCTCGCCTCGGGCATCGTCGAGCGGATCGGCGAGACCGTCGGTTCGATCAAGCACACGTTCGCGGATGCGACGACCTCCCGGACAGACCCGGTGCCCGACCACGGCGCCGGGCTGCGCGCGGTCCTCGACCTCTTCCGGGAACAGGGCCCCGACCTGCAGGAGGCCGGCATCGTCGCCGTCGGCCACCGCGTGGTGCACGGCGGGTCGGTGTTCGGCGGGCCGGTTCTCGTCACGGACGAGGTCATGGACCAGATCGACGCCCTGTCGCCGCTGGCTCCGCTGCACAACCCGCCCAACCTCACCGGCATCCGCGTGGCCCGCGAGCTGTTTCCCGACGTGCCGCACGTCGTCGTGTTCGACACCGCGTTCTTCCGCACGCTCCCCGAGGCTGCGGCGACGTACGCGATCGACAAGGAGGTCGCCGCGGCCTACGGCGTCCGGCGCTACGGCTTCCACGGGACGTCGCACCAGTACGTGTCCACGCGGGTGGCCGAGGTGCTGGGTCGCCGCCCGCAGGACCTCAACCAGATCGTGCTGCACCTGGGCAACGGCGCGTCCGCGTCGGCGGTCCGGGGTGGCGTCGCGGTCGAGACGTCCATGGGCCTGACGCCGCTCGAAGGGCTGGTGATGGGGACCCGCTCGGGCGACCTCGACCCCGCGGTGCTCATCCACCTGCAGCGCAACGCGGGCATGAGTGTCGACGACGTCGACGACCTGCTCAACCGGCGGTCCGGCCTCAAGGGCCTCTCCGGCGAGAACGACTTCCGCGCCCTGCACGGCCTCGTCGATGCAGGCGACCCGGACGCCGTCCTCGCGCTGGACGTCTACCTGCACCGGCTGCGCAAGTACGTGGGTGCCTACTGCGCAGTGCTCGGCCGCGTCGACGTCATCGCGTTCACCGCGGGCGTCGGCGAGAACGACGAGATCGTCCGCGCCCGCGCCCTCGAGAACCTCGAGTCGCTGGGCATCGCGGTCGACCTCGAGAAGAACGCCGGCCGTATCCGCGAGCCGCGGATCATCTCCCCGGACTGGGCGACGACCACGGTCATGGTGGTCCCCACGAACGAGGAGCTCGCGATCGCCCGGCAGGCCGTCGACCTCGTCGGCGACGCACCCGACGACTCGGCCGACCTCGGGCACGCCTGAGCTGTCCGCGCTGGCCGATCAGCACGGTCATCGCCGTGTCCGCCATGACGTGTGGTGCTCGCCCGGCTCCCAGAAGGGAGCCTGACCGGGTCCGATGGCACCGCGGACGTCGTCGTCGCCCGCCACCCGCGGATCAGGGCAGCCGGAACGTCTTCATCGCGCGCAGTGCCTCCGTGTAGAGGCGCGGCCACGTCTCGGTGCCGAGGTCGAACATCCGATGCAGACCGACGCCGGGACCTCCGAGGACGCCGTGCACCCCGTGCTGGACGGCGACGGTCTGCGCGCGGGTCGTCGCCCAGAGGCCCTCGCGACCGTGCCGCGCACCCATGCCGGACGCGCCGATCCCGCCCTGCGGCGCCCCGACCGAGCCCCAGGTCGCGACATAGCCTTCGTTGACGTTGACCGAGCCGGACCGGACGCGGGCGGCCAGTGCGGCACCCCGGCGCGTGTTCGCGGTCCAGATGCTCGCGTTCAGGCCGAAGTCGGAGTCGTTCATGGCGGCGACGGCCTCGTCGTCGGACGCGACGCGGTAGATCGTCGCGACGGGACCGAACGTCTCCTCGCGGACCAGGCGCGCCTCGTCCGGGACGTCGGCAAGGATCGTCGGCTCGTAGAACCATGGACCGAGGTCGCTGCGGTGCACGCCCCCGGCGAGCACGGTCGCCCCGTGCCCGATGGCGTCCTCGACGTGCTCGACGACCGTCGCGAGCTGCGCGGCCGAGGTCAGGGAACCCACGTCGGAGGCGTAGTCGAGACCCGACCCGATCCGCAGCTCGCCTGTGCGACGCACGAAGGCCTCGGTGAACTCGTCGGCGACGGCCTCGTGGACGTAGATCCGCTCGATGCTGACGCAGACCTGACCGGTGCCGACGAAGCACGCGCGGACGGCCCCCTCGGCGGCCACCTCGACATCCACGTCCTCGGCGACGTACATCGGGTTCTTGCCGCCGAGCTCGAGCGTCGCCGGTACCAGGAGCGAGCCGGCCTGCGCGGCTACGAGACGCCCGGTCCGCGTCGACCCCGTGAAGCTCACGTGGTCCACGTGCTCGACCACGGCCGCACCGATCGAGCCGTCCCCGACGACCACCTGCAGCAGCCCGTCGGGAAGCCCGGCCGCCTCCAGCAGCTCCGCGGCCCACAGCGACGTGAGCGACGTCTGCGGGTCGGGACGCAGGATCACCGCGTTGCCCGCGACGAGCGCCGGGAGCACGTCGCCGAGCGTGAGGGTCAGCGGGAAGTTCCAGGGCGCGACGACGCCGACCACACCGATCGGGTGGCGCAGGACCCGCGTCGTCGTCAGGCCCGGGATGAGACCGGCGACCCGCCGGGGTGCGAGGTAGCGGCCGGCGCGCAGCGCGTAGTGCCGCGCGATGTTCGCGATGTCGCAGACCTCCTCGAACGCCGAGACGCGCGCCTTGCCGGCCTCCAGCTGGATGAGGTCGAGGACGTCGCTCTGGCGTTCGAGCACGAGGTCGTGGACGCGGGAGAGCACCGCGGTCCGCTCACGCAGCGGGCGGGCCGCCCACAGTCGCTGAGCCGAGCGGGCAGCCCGTGCGGCGCGGGCCACGTCCTGCGTGCTCGACAGCGGGATGGCGGCGATCGGACCGCCCGTGAACGGCGCGTGCGACGTATAGGTGGCGGCGCCCGGCGACGCGACGACACGACGCAGGAGCGTGCGTATGTCGTCCGGTTCGAGGACGTACGTCGCGAGCGGGTCGGTCTCGGGGTCGTGCAGCTCGATGTGTCCAGGGTCGTGCGCCATACCCGGCAGGGTACGCGCGGCGGCTGAGCACTCGACGCGACTGCACGCCGCGAGTCGTCAGCGGGCTCGGAGCTCGCCGTGTCAGTGGGGCTGGTACGGGCTCACGACGACCTCGACACGCTGGAACTCCTTGAGGTCCGAGTAGCCGGTGGTGGCCATCGCGCGGCGCAGTGCACCCATGAGGTTGAGCGTTCCGTCGGCGGTGTGTCCCGGGCCGAAGAGGATCTGCTGGAGCGAGCCCGCGGTACCCACCTCGACGCGCTCGCCGCGCGGCAGCTCCGGGTGGTGCGCCTCGGGACCCCAGTGCCAGCCCCGGCCCGGCGCCTCGGTGGCACGAGCCAGCGCAGCACCGAGCATGACGGCGTCCGCACCGCACGCGACAGCCTTGACCAGGTCGCCGGAGCGGCCCACACCTCCGTCGGCGATGACGTGCACGTACCGACCGCCCGACTCGTCCAGGTAGTCGCGGCGGGCCGCGGCGACGTCCGCGACCGCCGACGCCATGGGCGCGTGGATGCCGAGCGAGAGTCGCGTGGTGTGCGCCGCGCCGCCGCCGAAGCCGACCAGCACCCCCGCGGCGCCGGTGCGCATCAGGTGGAGGGCCGCGGTGTAGGTGGAGGCGCCACCGACGATCACGGGGACGTCGAGCTCGTAGATGAACCGCTTGAGGTTCAGCGGTTCGGCGCGGCCGGACACGTGCTCGGCGGACACCGTCGTCCCGCGGATGACGAACAGGTCCACCCCGGCGTCGACGACCGTGCGCCAGAACTCGTTGGTGCGCTGCGGGGACAGGGCACCCGCGACGGTGACGCCGGCTGCGCGCACCTCCTTGAGGCGGGCGGTGATCAGCTCCGGCTGGATCGGGGCCGCGTAGATCTCCTGCATGCGAGCGGTCGCACCGGCAGCGTCGAAGGTCGCGATCTCCTCGAGCAGCGGCGCCGGGTCCTCGTACCGCGTCCAGAGGCCCTCCAGGTCCAGCACGCCGAGCCCCCCGGCGTTGCCGAGCGCGACGGCGGTGGCCGGGCTCATCACGGAGTCCATGGGAGCCGCGAGGACCGGGAGGTCGAAGTGGTACGCGTCGATCTGCCAGCCGACGGAGACCTCCTCCGGGTCGCGCGTGCGGCGTGACGGGACGACGGCCACGTCGTCGAAGGAGTACGCGCGGCGCCCGCGCTTGCCGCGACCGATCTCGATGTCGTTGCTCACCAGGCAAGGTTACCGGGGGTGCGGTTCGTTCCCGATCGCGCGGCACGCGGTCCGCCTGCACGGTCGTGTCGGACCTCGGTGCCATCCTGACGGCAGACCGATCGACGCAGGACACGGATGAGGACACGGATGAGCTGGACGGACGGGCCACTGCTCGGCTTCGACACCGAGACCACCGGGATCGACGTCGACAACGACCGCATCGTGACCGCCGCACTGGTCCGTCGCGACGAGACCGGCACCCACATCCGCAACTGGCTCATCAACCCCGGGGTCGACATCCCGCAGGCCGCTGCCGACATCCACGGCATCAGCACGGACCACGCGCGCCGGCACGGCAGCAAGCCCAAGCAGGCGCTGGAGGAGATCGCGACCGAGCTGGCGCAGGCCTTCCGTGACGGCGTCCCGGTCGTGGCCTACAACGCGACGTTCGACCTGTGCCTGCTCGATGCCGAGCTGCGGCGCCACAGGCTGAGGACCCTGCCGGAGCGCCTCTACAACGAGGCCCGCCCGGTGATCGACCCGCTCGTCCTCGACCGGGCGGAGGACCAGCTCCGCCGCGGCAAGCGCAAGCTGGTCGACCTGTGCGGGTTCTACGAGGTCGTCGAGTCCGGCGCCCTGCACACCGCCGACGTCGACGTCGTCGCGACGCTCGACGTCCTGGAGCGGATCGTCGGCCGCTTCCCGCACCTCGCCTCGCTGGACCTGGACACGCTGCACGAGTACCAGTCGGCTGCGCACCAGGCGTGGGCGGAGGGGCTCAACGCGTGGCGGCTGGAGCAGGGCCTCGACGGGCCAGGGGTGTCCGACGTGTGGCCGACGCGCCAGCCCGTCGGCACGCTGTGGTGAGTTACGTCATATCGCGGCTGAGTTGCGGCGGCCGGACAGATCGCCCAGGACCCGATTCGCGAGGCGCATTCGAGGTGGCGCTATCTCATAGATGAGTTAACGTCGTCCACATGACGACGACCAGCACCCCGGTCCCACTCAGCACCGGCTCCTTCCCGATCGTGTCCGATCCGCTCGCGCACGTCGGCTCGCTGGTCCGCTCAGCGCGGCAGCACCAGGGCCTCACGCAGGCGCAGCTGGCGGAGCGGCTGGGCACGAGCCAGTCGGCGATCCACCGCATCGAGCAGGGTGCGCAGAACGTCAGCCTCGAGATGCTGACCCGGATCGGAGCCGCCCTCGACTCCCCCATCGTGACGCTCGGCGGTCCGCAGCGCACCCACCTGCGCGTGCAGGGCGGTCAGACGCTGAGCGGCCGGATCGACGTCAACACCAGCAAGAACGGCGCCGTCGCACTGCTGTGCGCGTCGCTGCTCAACCGCGGTATCACCCGCCTGCGCAACGTGGCCCGGATCGTCGAGGTCGACCGCATCGTCGAGGTACTGCGCTCGGTCGGCGTCAAGGCCGTCTGGTCGACGGACGGCCGAGACCTGGAGATCGTGGTCCCCGACCGGCTGCAGCTCGAGGACATCGACGTGGACGCGGCTCGCCGCACCCGGTCGATCATCATGTTCCTCGGCCCGCTGCTCGGCCAGCAGGACGAGTTCCGCCTGCCCTACGCCGGTGGTTGTGACCTCGGAACGCGCACCGTCGAACCGCACCTGATCGGGCTTCGCCCCTTCGGCCTGGAGGTCACGGCGACCGCCGGCGACTACCACGCGATGGTGGAGCGCTCCGAGAAGCGGGACCTCACGGTCGTCCTCACCGAGCGCGGCGACACCGTCACCGAGAACGTCATCATGGCCGCCGCCCGCCGGACGGGCGTCACCACGATCCGCAACGCCAGCCCCAACTACATGGTCCAGGACCTCTGCTTCTACCTGGAGCTGCTCGGCGTGCGGATCGACGGGATCGGCACCACGACACTGCACGTGCACGGGCTCGCAGACATCGACGCCGACGTGGAGTACGCCGTCTCGGAGGACCCGGTCGAGGCGATGAGCCTGCTCACCGCCGGTATCGTCACCTCGTCGGAGATCACGGTGGGCCGCGTGCCGATCGAGTTCATGGAGATCGAGCTGGCCACCCTCGCCGAGATGGGCCTGCGCTACGAGCTCTCCGACGAGTACGCCGCGCAGAACGGCCGCACCCGTCTGGTCGACGTCACGGTGTTCCCGAGCGACCTGCGTGCGCCCATCGACAAGATCCACCCGATGCCGTTCCCGGGCCTGAACATCGACAACCTGCCGTTCTTCGCCGCGATCGCGGCCTGCGCCGACGGCACCACCCTCATCCACGACTGGGTCTACGAGGGCCGCGCGATCCACCTGACCGATCTGACCCGCCTCGGCGCCGACGTCCGGCTGCTCGACGCCCACCGCCTGCAGATCAGCGGCCCGACGCACTGGTCCGGCACCGAGGTCTCCTGCCCGCCCGCGCTACGACCGGCGGTCGTCATCCTGCTCGCCATGCTCGCCGCCAAGGGCACGTCCGTGCTGCGCGACGTCGACATCATCGCGCGCGGCTACGAGCAGCTGCAGGACCGCCTGGTCCAGCTCGGCGCCCGCATCGAGACCTTCCGCGACTGACCCGTCGGGACTGTCACCTCCGGTTCCGCAGGACGACGGCTCGAACCGCGACGACAACGGCGATCAGCATCAGGAGCATGCCCGCGAGTGCGCTGAAAAGCAGCACGCCATGGCCACCGTGCGACAGTGCGACGGCCACCACGAAGCCGCCGAGAGCGAGCAGGAGCAGGGCCCATCTGATCTCGGCTCTCGTGGTCACGAGGCGCCATCGAGCTTCGTGGTGGTGGCGCCGCGGAGCGTCCACCTCCCGCGCACGATCTGGACCAGGATGACGGTCGGCGCCACGGCGGCGACGAGGCAGAGCCCACACACCGCGAGGGTCTGCGCCGAGGCGAGGCCGGCACCTGCCAGCACGAACCCGAGCACGAGGAATGCGACGACCTGCAGCGCGACGACCGGGCGCAGGGTCACGACGCGCGGTCCCGGAGGCTGCTCGTTGATTGCGCTCATTGGTTCTCCCTCCGTTGCACAGCTCGTCCTGCGGTCACGCGGACAGGAGCCACGTTGCCGTGGCGCCCAAGAGAAGAACCAAGAACGCTGCCCCGGCCCGTCGCGCCGTCCGGGCTCTTCGGTCGTCCTTCGCCCAGCCAGAGAACAGGACGGTCGCGACGCAGGAAAGCACGCCGACGATGGTGGCGAGAATCATCACGGCGGACGCACGGTGCAGCGCGGTCACCATCCACCCCCGAGATCGTCCGTCATGGGCTCACGAAGTCACGAAGACCGCGCTCGCCGCGACGAAGCAGGCCAGCGCCGCTAAGGGAAGGAACCACAACTGGCCCGCCCCCGACGATCGAGCGCCGCGACGGACGAGAACGAGGAACACCAGCGTGAGGCCGCCGCCTGCGACGACCAGCAGCGCGCCGACGGCGGTGCTCATACCGGCCGCTCCGGACGCGACCGACCTGGCCCGCACCGGCGCGACGAAGTCGCCCCACGCTGACCACGCGCCGTGCTCACTGGTCCGCGTTCCGTCGACGGATCGCCGACGTCATCGCAGCCACCGCCGCCGTACCGCTGACCACGTCCCAACGTCCGCACATGACGCCCCCGCGCCCACCGGCACGCCGGTGCGGGTGTCTTCACACGGGTCCGGGACAAGTCTTACAGCGCACGCAGATGCGGCGTCAACGATCCCGATGACGCCGCATGGACGGGCCCTCACGGGGCTCCGACGAATGTCGGAGGCACCGCCGATGAGCGGGCGGTCACCCCGCCGGGCGCAGCAGGACCGTGAAGGCGGTGGCGTCCGAGCCGGCTCGTGCCCCGTCGTCGTCGAGAACGGCCTGAACCAGCAGCCCGGCCGATGTCGCCAGGGCGCGGAAGCCGTCGACGGTGTGCCAGTGCAGCAGCCACTCGCGCTCGGCGGTCTGGCTGACGCCGTCACGGACGCGCTCGTAGAACAGTCGCGTGCGTCGCGTCCGGGCGACGACGTCGTAGTCCTCGTGGAGCAGGGACACCCGGATCACGGCACCGTCCTCGTCCACCGCCGAGCTCAGCTCACCCTGCCCGTCGGACGGCGGCGGTATCCACAGCGGGATCCTCGCGGTCCCGTCGGGAAGCAGGTGCGCCCGGATCCGCGACAGCGCGGCGAGCGCGTGCTCGTCGGAGGGCAGCAGGTTGAAGGTCGCCCCGGCGACGAAGATCGACTGGTAGCGCCGGGGCAGGTCGAGGTCCTCGAACCGCTGCTGGTAGACCGTGACCACCAGGCCATCCGCGCGCACCCGCAGCCGCTCCAGCATGTCGGCCGACGAGTCGACGCCGTCCACGTCGAGCCCGAGCGCGCGCAGGGCGAGCAGCGGGTCACCGTCACCGCAGCCGAGCTCGAGCGCGGGCTCGCCGTTCGTCGCGACGAACGACGCGAACGACTCGGGCGCCGGAACGTACGACCGCAGCGGCGAGTACAGGTCCGCGACGAGGCCGGTGTAGAAGTCGGCCGGGTCGAGTGCCGTCACCTGCCGGCGTAGTTCGGCGCCTCGGAGACCATCTGCACGTCGTGCGGGTGCGACTCCTTGAGCCCGGCGGGCGTGATGCGGATGAACTTGCCGCGCGTCTGGAGCTCGGGGACCGTGCGGGCCCCGACGTAGAACATCGACTGGTGCAGGCCACCGATCAGCTGGTGTGCGACGGCGGCGAGTGGGCCGCGGTACGGGACCTGTCCCTCGATGCCCTCGGTGATGATCTCGTCGTCGGAGAGGTCGCCCTGGAAGTAACGGTCCTTGGAGTACGAGCGGCGGTCGCCGCGCGACTGCATCGCGCCGAGCGACGCCATGCCGCGGTAGCGCTTGAACTGCTTGCCGTTGACGAACACGAGGTCGCCGGGCGACTCGTCGCAGCCGGCCAGCAGACCGCCGAGCATCACGGTGTCCGCGCCGGCGACGAGCGCCTTGGCGATGTCACCGGAGTACTGCAGGCCGCCGTCGCCGATCACCGGGACGCCGGCCGGCTTGGCCGCCAGGGAGGCCTCGTAGATGGCGGTGATCTGCGGGACGCCCACGCCGGCCACCACGCGGGTCGTACAGATGGAGCCGGGACCCACGCCGACCTTCACGGCGTCGACCCCCGCGTCGACCAGCGCCTGGGCGCCGTCGCGGGTCGCGATGTTGCCGCCGATGACCTGGACGTGGCGCGTGCCGGGATCACCCTTGATCCGGCGGACCATGTCCAGCATCAGGCGCGCGTGGCCGTTGGCGGTGTCGACGACGAGCACGTCCACCCCGGCCTCGACCAACGCGATCACGCGCTCCCATGCGTCTCCGAAGAATCCGACGGCGGCACCGACGACCAGCCGGCCCTCGCTGTCCTTCGTCGCGTCGGGGTACTGCTCGGACTTCACGAAGTCCTTGACGGTGATCAGACCGCGCAGGATGCCCGCGTCGTCGACCAGCGGGAGCTTCTCGATCTTGTGCTTGGCGAGGAGCGCGGCAGCGTCGTCACGCGCGATGCCGACCGGCGCGGTGACCAGCGGCATCGCCGTCATGATCTCCTGCACGCGGAGCTTCTCGAACTCGCCCGGGGGGACGAACCGCAGGTCGCGGTTGGTGATGATGCCCAGGAGCAGCCCGTCGGCCCCGACGACCGGCAGGCCGGACACGCGGTAGGTGCCGCACAGGCGGTCGAGCTCGGCCAGCGTGGCCTCGGGCGAGACGGTGACCGGGTCGGTGATCATGCCGGACTCGGAACGCTTCACCAGGTCGACCTGGTGCGCCTGGTCCTCGATGGACAGGTTGCGATGCAGGATCCCGATGCCACCCTGGCGCGCCATCGCGATGGCCATGCGCGACTCGGTGACGGTGTCCATGGCGGCCGACAGCAGCGGCACCCGGACCGAGATCTCTCGCGTGAGGCGCGAGGTCGTGTCGACCTCGCTCGGGATCACGTCGGTCTCCCCCGGCAGGAGGAGCACGTCGTCGTAGGTCAGCCCGATGCGGGCGAACGGGTCGGCAGGCGAAGGCTCCGTCATTGCCCCAGGATACGCGGCGTTGCTACTGGATCAGTCCGCGCCGGAGCCCGATGGCGACCGCCTGAGCGCGGTCGTTGGCGCCCAGCTTGCGGAACAGACGACGGGCGTGCGTCTTGACCGTGTCCTCGGAGAGGTAGAGCTCTGCGCCGATCTGCGCGTTCGAGCGGCCGTTGCTCATACCGACCAGCACCTCGATCTCGCGCTTGGTCAGCGGCACGCCCGCGATCGCACCCGAGGTGGGGGCGACGACGAGGGGTGCGGCGTTCGAGTCCACGGAGACCTGCGACGAGACGCGGCCGTCACCCGAGACCGAGCCGGAACCCGAGCCGGAGCCCGAGGCCGCGGCGGTGCGCTGCGTGAAGCCGGCCTGGTTGGGCACGTCGACGGGTACAGAGCGTGCACCGGCCGTGACCGGGAGCGCGGGGCTCGCAAGCACGTGCGCGGCGACGGCGGACAGCTCGGCGCGACCGACGTCGGGCGCCAGGAACCCGCGGGCGCCGAGCGCGAGCGCCCGGTCGAGCGCGACGGTGTCGTCCGGGACGGCGAGCAGCACGATCGCGGCAGAGGGGGCAACGGCCCGGAGACGACGGATCGCCTCGATGGCGCCGGGCGCACCGAGGTGCGCGTCCAGCAGCACGACTGTCGGAGGCATCCGACGCGCGAGGCTCAGCAGCTCGTCGACAGAGGCAGCGGCGCGCACAGGACCCAGCGCCGGCACTCCGATCGACGTCACTACCAGTCGCTCACGAACGACTGCCGAGCCGTGACAGACCACGACTCCTGCCATGTTGATCCCCTCTCGGACCCCACGCCGGGGCACCTGACCTGTATCGGTCGCCCGGACGAGTGACGTTAGTTCTCGAGGCAACCGACCGGGCCGCAGGTCGGGCAATCGTCCGCCGATGCGTCGCAAGCGCAGAATGTCTCACCCGAATGCAGGTCCGCCGAGAGGGTGAATTGGCTGATCAGACCGCTGCGCGCTAGGGGTCCTGCGCCGTGAGGCCCTCTCCC
This sequence comes from Cellulomonas sp. URHD0024, assembly GCF_000426185.1. GTDB lineage: Bacteria > Actinomycetota > Actinomycetes > Actinomycetales > Cellulomonadaceae > Cellulomonas. Next base: position 23,981 of record NZ_AUEW01000011.1, on the reverse strand, counting down.
GGTCGACGCGTGACGGCCAGCACCTCGTGCACGAGTCCGGTGAAGGAATGCGCCCGGTGCACCGAGCGTCCGACGGGCACAGCTGCCGTCGCGTGGTCGGGGACCATCACGAACTGCGGCAGCTCGGCATGCTCCTGCGCGATGCGCTGAACGACCTCGAGGTCCACGTGCATCCCCTCGCCGATGGTGACGACGGCGCGGGTCCGGGTCATCGCCACGAGCTCGAAGGCGTGGTGCACACCGACCGGTCCGCCGACGATCCGCGCATCGACGCCGTGCGAGGCGAGCGCCCCCGCCACAGCATGGGCGACGAGCGGTCGCGGCTCCCGCGGGGCGACGAGCACGAGGACGACCGGGCGTCGCGCTCCCTCGAACGGGGCGGTCCGGTCGCGGAGCGCGGTGAGGGCCGCCGAGTGGACGGTCGCGACGGCGTCCACACCCGGCGGGTCCACCACGGTCCGACGCGCGAGCGCGCCGAGCGCCGGCTCGACAAGACCTGTCCACCAGGCCAGGACGTCCGCGTCCGGCGAGAGCGCGAGGACACGCCCGCACCCGCCCAGGTCACCAGCCAGCGCCGCGTCGACCACGGCGGTCGGCGTCCGTTCAGCCGCGACCCGTCCGTCCGACGGCGTCGAGAGGTCGCTGGCCAGGGCGATCCGGGCCGACTCCGCGGGGGCCACCCCGTCCAGCGTGAGCCGTCGCATGACGAGGAGACGTTCGACGTCCGCCGCCGAGTACCGCCGGTGCGCACCAGCGGAGTGCTCCGAGGGGCCGAGCCCGTACCGACGGTCCCAGGTGCGCAACGTCGCGGGTGCGACGCCGAGCCTGCGAGCCACCGCCGCAACCGCGAGCGCGGGCGCGTGGGCGACCTGCGGCTCGTCGTCACCGGACCTGACCATGGCGCGATTCTGCCAGGTGGAGCGCGGAAGTTCGTCCGCGGACGGGTCTGGACACGGGCGCGCTGCCTGCGGTAATGCGACCAATCGTTTCAATCGAGAAAGGACCGAACCGGTCTTGAACAACTGTTGAAGCGGTTGTAACGTCCTCCCCAACGCGTCATCCCGCGGGGCCCGCCCCGCGACAGCCAGTATCACGATCATCCGGCACAGCCGCCGCCCGCGGCCGTGGCGGAGCGACTGAGGAGGAACCATGGCCGAGATCTCTCGACTTCCCGGACCCGTGATGGATCTCTGGGAGTGGCAGTTCGAGGGCGCCTGCCGCGACGCGGACCAGGACCTTTTCTTCCACCCCGAGGGCGAGCGCGGATCCGCACGCCGCCGCCGCGCCGAGGCTGCCAAGGCCATCTGTGCCACGTGCCCGGTCATCAAGGAGTGCCGCGAGCAGTCGCTGACCGTGCGCGAGCCGTACGGAGTCTGGGGCGGGCTCTCGGAGGACGAGCGCACCGCCGTGCTCGCCCAGCGCAGCCGCCGGGCTCGCGTCAGCTGATCCTCGAACGAAGACCCTCCGCGATCAACGCCGATCGCGGAGGGTCTTCGTCTGCCTGGACCGACCTGGTATCCCCGTCGAGGGAGGCGGGACGAGAACGGCCCCCCGGTCCGAGGACCGAGGGGCCGTTCTGCTCGATCCGTTGGACCGACGTGGCTGTTCGCCAGGTGATCGTCAGATCACTTGACGACGACCGCGAGGATGTCGCGGGCCGAGAGGATGAGGAGCTCCTCGCCCTGGTACTTCACCTCGGTGCCGCCGTACTTGGAGTAGATCACCTTGTCGCCGACGGCGACGTCGAGCGGGACCCGGTTGCCGTTGTCGTCGACACGGCCGGGGCCGACCGCCAGGACCTCGCCCTCCTGGGGCTTCTCCTTGGCACTGTCCGGGATGACGAGACCGGAAGCGGTCGTCGTCTCTGCCTCGAGCGTCTTGACGACGATCCGGTCCTCGAGGGGCTTGATGGAGACCGACACAGCGGACCTCCCCTTCGCATGTGAGTAGTTCGTGAGTCCGAAGAGCGCTGTCAGGCCACCGTCGTCGCGGGTGCCGGGGCCTGGAGCGCCGTTGGCACACTCACGGGGAGAGTGCCAGCTCCTCACTCTAGGAACGGGTTAGCACTCGGTCAAGGCGAGTGCCAACTGCCGACAGCGAACCGGTACGCCGTGAAAGGATCTCGACATGGATTCCGAGGGCCTCTCCCAGCTGCTCAGCCCGACCGGCTGGGCCCTGCTGTCGGCGCTGCCGCCCTACGACGAGGCCCGCACGATGGCTCTCTCGGAACGGCTGCGCGAGGAGGGCCTCGACCCGGTGCTGGTCGCCGCGGCGCTGACGCAGTCGCGGCTGCGGGCCAAGGCGGTCGACAAGTTCGGGGACTTCGCCGGAGGCATGCTGTTCACCGCGCCGGGCCTCGAGCAGGCCACCCGCCTCAACGTCGCGGCCCACCACGCACGACGGTTCCGGGACGCCGGCAGCACACGCGTGGCGGACCTGACCTGCGGCATCGGCGCCGATGCGATGGCGATGGCGGGCATCGGGCTGCGGGTGCTGGCCACCGACGTGGACGAGGCGACGGCCGCGATCGCGACCGTGAACCTGCGGCACTTCCCCGACGCCGAGGTGCGGCACGGGGACGGGCTCGCGCTGGACCTCGAGGGCGAGGGGATCGACGGGGTGTATGCCGACCCGGCTCGTCGGACCTCGTCGGGAAGCCGCGTGTTCGACCCGTCCGCCTACGAGCCCGCGCTGGACCGTGTGCTCGAGCTGCGCGAGCGGGTGCCCGCGCTCGGGCTGAAGCTGGGGCCGGGCATCCCCCACTCGGCCCTGCCGATCGATGCGCACGCGCAATGGGTGTCGGTCGACGGCGACGTCGTCGAGCTCGGCCTGTGGTTCGGGCCGCTCGCGCCCGAGGGGTCAGGTCGGTCGGCGCTGGTGCTGCGCGACGGGCAGGCGCACACGATCCTGGCCAGCAACCCCGACGGCATCTACCGGCCGCCGTCGGGCGCGGTCGGTGCCTACCTGTACGAGCCCGACGGCGCGGTCATCCGCGCCGGGCTCGTCGGTGAGCTCGCCGACCAGGTGCGAGGGCGGCTGGTCGACCCGACCATCGCCTACGTGACGTCCGACGTGCTGACGCCCGTGCCCACGGCGACGGCCTACCGCGTCCTCGACACCATGCCGTTCGGGCTCAAGCGGCTCAGGACCTACCTGCGCGAACGGGACGTCGGGAAGCTGACGATCAAGAAGCGCGGGACGGCCGTGGTGCCGGAGCAGCTGCGGCGCCAGCTCGACCTGCGGGGCAGCGCGTTCGCGACGATCGTCCTGACGCGCGTCGCGGGCAGCCAGCAGGTTCTCGTGGTCGAGGCCGCCTGATGGCCGCCCCGGTCGCGCTCCCGTTCGCGCACTCCGAGCGGTCCAGCATCGGCATCGAGTGGGAGGTCGCCCTCGTCGACGCCGACTCGGGCGACCTGCGCCAGGCCGCCGAGACCATCCTGACCGCGGTGCGGCCCGACGACGGCGGCGAGCACCCGCTGATCACGCAGGAGCTTCTGCTGAACACCGTCGAGCTGCGGTCCGGGAAGAGCGCGAACGTGGCCGAGGCCGTCGCCGACCTGAACCGTGCTCTCGACATCGTCGGCGAGGCCGCGCAGCCGCTGCGGATCGAGCTCATGGGCAGCGGGACGCACCCGTTCGCGCAGTGGTCGAACCAGAAGGTCACCGACAAGCAGCGGTACGCGACGCTCATCGACCGCACGCAGTGGTGGGGTCGGCAGATGCTCATCTATGGCGTGCACGTGCACGTCGGCATCGAGGACCGCGCCAAGGTGCTGCCGATCTCCCGCGCGATGCTCACCGTGTTCGCGCACATCCAGTCGCTGTCGGCGTCGTCCCCGTTCTGGGGAGGCAAGGACACCGGCTACGCCTCGAACCGCGCGCTGCTCTTCCAGCAGCTCCCCACCGCCGGCCTGCCGTTCGGGTTCGACGACTGGTCGCAGCTGGAGCAGTACATCGGGGACATGATGCACACCGGCGTCATCGACCAGTTCGACGAGGTCCGCTGGGACGTGCGGCCGTCGCCGCGGTTCGGGACGCTCGAGATGCGGATCGCCGACGGCGCATCGAACCTGCTCGAGGTCGGAGCCATCTCCTCGCTGACCCACTGCTTCGTCGAGCACTTCAGCTCGATGCTCGACCGCGGCGAGACCCTGCCGACGCTGCCGCCCTGGTTCGCCCAGGAGAACAAGTGGCGCTCCGCGCGGTACGGCATGGACGCGATCATCATCACGAACGCAGCCGGCGACGAGGAGCTGGTCACCGATGCCATCGGCCGGTGGCTCGTGGACCTCGCGCCCGTCGCCGAACGGCTGGGCTGTTCCGAGGAGCTCGAGCAGGTCCGCGTCGTCCTGCGCCGGGGAGCGTCCTACCAGCGGCAGCGCGCCGTGGCGCGACGTCATGCGGGCGAGCTGGATGCCGTGGTCCGGTCGCTCGTCGCGGAGATGAAGGCCGGCCGACCTCTGTAAAGCCTGCTACTTGTCATTACCTACTACTAGGCATAGCGTGTGGCTCATGGACGAGCCACGAGACCCGCAGCTGCTCAAGGGCGTGCTGCCCATGCTCGTGCTCGCCCTCCTCAGCGAGCGCGAGTCGTACGGCTACGAGCTGGTCACCCGGCTGCACGACAGCGGGCTGGACGACATCGCCGCCGGCACGGTCTACCCCGTGCTCAACCGCCTCGAGCGCGACGGGCTGATCTCCTCCCGCCTCGTCGCCTCCACCGCGGGCCCCGCCCGCAAGTACTACCTGCCGACGACGACCGGCACCGACCAGCTCTGGGCCACCGCCCGCTCGTGGCGGCAGCTCTCGGTGACCGTCGAGCACGTCCTCGAACGCACCCCGAAGGAGAACTGATGCTGCGCGACACGTTCCGACGCGAGGCCTACCTGCTGCGGTTCAGCTGGGCGGTGCAGGACTTCCCCCAGTACGTACGGCTCAAGCGCGAGCTGCGCAACGAGCTCGACGCCACCGCCGCGGAGGTGGGGATGAGGCAGGCCATCGCCGATCTCGGGCATCCGCGGGTGCTCGCCGACGGCTACCTGGCCGAGCTGGACCGCAGCATGCCCCGATGGAACACCGGCGGCTGGTGGGCCGCCCTCACACTCGGGGCGCTCGTGGCCCTCGGGATGGCGTTCGGCGTCGGAGCACTCACCACGCTCGAGCAGCTCGGCGGCGGGACGACGACAGCGACGTTCCTGGGCGCGACGACCACCTTCACCTGGACCGACGACGCGATCTCGGCCGGTGCGACGCTCACGTGGCAGTTCGCGGTGTTCCTCGTCCTGGCGCTGCTGGTTCCGTACCTGGTCGGCGCACGGTTCTGGCGGCTCTGGTCGACCTCGCGCTCGCTCCAGCGCGCGTGACCTTCCCCTCAGACCAGGACCTGCGTGAGCGGCATCGAGGAGTCGACCGGTAGGTCGAGCGACGACGGCGGCAGCCCGCGGCGCACGACGGCGGAACCGAGCGCGGCGATCATCGCTCCGTTGTCGGTGCAGTAGCGGATCGGCGGGATGCGCAGGGTGATTCCCGCCTCCGCGCAGCGCTTGGCGGCCATGTCACGCAGCTGGGAGTTCGCGGAGAACCCGCCGCCGATCACGAGGGTCGCGACGCCGTGCTTCTTGGCTGCCGCGATGGTCTTGGCCGTCAGCACGTCCGCGACGGCCTCGGCGAACGAGGCCGCGACGTCGTTGAGCGGGAGCTCCTCACCCGCGTCCTGGCGGGCCTCGACCCAGCGGGCGACGGCCGTCTTCAGCCCGGAGAAGGAGAAGTCGGCGGCGTGCGCGGCCTGGTCCTTCGGGGCGGTGAGACCGCGCGGGAAGCGGATCGCGGTCGGGTTGCCGTCACGAGCCAGGCGGTCGATGTGCGGGCCGCCGGGGTAGGGCAGGCCGAGCAGGCGGCCGACCTTGTCGAACGCCTCCCCCGCCGCGTCGTCGAGCGTCGAGCCGAGCTCCGTGACGTTCACGGTGTCGTCGATCATCAGGAGCGACGAGTGCCCGCCGGACACCACGAGGGCCATCACACGCTCGGGAAAGGCACCGTCGACCAGCTCGTCGACCACGGCGTGCCCGATGACGTGGTTGACGCCGTACAGCGGCTTGTCCAGGGCGAGGGCGAGCGCCTTGGCTGCGGCCGCGCCGACGGTCAGCGGACCGACGAGCCCCGGGCCGGCCGTCACCGCGATGGCGTCCACCGCTCCGAGCGACACGTCCGCGGTGGCCAGCGCCCGCTCGATCGTCGGGACCATCGCCTCCAGGTGCGCCCGCGAGGCGATCTCCGGGATGATCCCGCCGAACCGCGCGTGCTCGTCGACCGAGCTGGCCACGGAGTCGACGAGGAGGTCGAGACCGCGGACCAGCGCGACGCCGGTCTCGTCGCACGACGTCTCGATCCCGAGCACCAGGGGTTCAGCCATGCGGGGAGTTTATCTGCGCGGCTCCACGTGACCGGCGTCACGCCGCCGAACGGAACATCGACAAGTAGTTGACGGTTCAACGACACATGACCACAGACACCACAGTCCTGGACGGCCTCGACTTCCCGACGCCCGCGTTGGCCGTTGCCGACGACGTCGCCGACCTCCTCTTCCGCGAGGCACGCACCGTCGCCGAGTTCCTCCCGGGCGAGGTCACCGACGAGCAGCTCGCCGCGGTCTACGACCTGGTCAAGTGGGGCCCGACCGCGATGAACACGGTGCCGCTGCGCCTGCTCGTCGTGCGTAGCCCGGAGGCCCGCGAGCGCCTTGCCGCCCTGATGAACGAGGGGAACCGCGAGCGCGTGCTGGCCGCCCCGGTCACGCTCGTCGTCGCCGCGGACACCGGCTTCCACGAGCACCTGCCGACGCTCGCGCCGCACGCGGCCGCCTTCAAGGACGTCCTCGAGGGCCAGCCCGAGACGCGTGAGCAGATGGCGCGCACCAGCGCGCTGATCCAGGCCGGCTACCTGATCGTCGCTCTGCGCGCTGCCGGCCTGGGCGCCGGACCGATGGCGGGCCTGGACTTCCCGGGCGTCGACGCGGAGTTCTTCCCGGACAACGGCTGGAAGTCGCTGTTCGTGATCAACGTCGGCACCATCGAGGGCACGGGCACCCACCGCGCCCGCGCGGAGCGCCTGAGCTTCAGCCAGGTCTCGAAGACCGTCTGACTCTCCTCGACGAAGGCCGCGACCCTCGGGTCGCGGCCTTCGTCATGCCCCCGTCGCGACCGGCCGGGTCGGGTCGTTCGACCACTGCGACCACGAACCGGGGTAGAGCGCGGCGTCGATGCCGATGCTCGCGAGTGCGGCGACCTCGTGCGCGGCGGTGACACCCGAGCCGCAGTAGACGGCCACGGGACGACTGAGCTCGGCGAACCTGCGTCGCAGCGCCTCGTCGCTGAGGAAGGTGCCGTCGGCCTCGAGAAGCCAGGCCGTCGGGGACGACAGCGCACCGGGGATGTGGCCCGCCTGCGGGTCCACGGGCTCGACCTCGCCGCGGAAGCGCTCCGCGGCGCGCGCGTCGAGCAGCGAACCGTCCCAGCCGGCCGCCGCATCGGCGTCGATCGTGGCCAGCGCGCCTCCGGACAGGACGACGTCGCTCGGCGTCGGGGTGACCTCGCCGGCCTCGAGCGGGCCGGTCCACGCCCCGAGGCCGCCGTCGAGCAGCCGGACGTCGCCCAGACCCGCCCAGCGCAGCAGCCACCAGGCACGCGCCGCCGACATGCCGCCGACGGCGTCGTAGGCGACGACCGGGCGGTCTGCGCGCACACCCCAGCGGCGCGCGGACGACTGGAGGTCGGACGGCAGCGGGTGCCGTCCGTCCCGCGCGGTCGGCGGGTCCGCCAGCTCCGTCTCGAGGTCGACGTACACCGCGCCGGGCAGGTGGCCAGAGACGTAGCGCGCGTGCCCGTCCGTCTGGCCGAGCGCCCAGCGCACGTCCAGCAGGAGCGGACTGCGCGGTCCGGCGAGCTCAGCCTCGAGCGCTTCCGCGGTGACGAGGACGTCGTACCTCATGGGGGCTCTCCTCGCAGGTCCAGTCGCATGGTCCAGGCGTCGATGTTGCCCGGTTGGTAGTAGGCGCGGCGCTTGCCCAGCCGCTCGAAACCGGCGCTCTCGTACAGGTGGATCGCCGGCTCGTTGTCGACGCGGACCTCCAGCAGGACCACGGCGGCGCCGACCTCCCGGGCCCGCGCCAGCAGGTTGTCGAGCATCAACCGCGCGAAACCCTGACCCTGGAACTTCTCCTGCGTCCCGACGGTCATCACCTGGGCGTCGTAGCCGTCGAACCACAGACCCGCGTAGCCGACGAGGTCCCCGTCCTGCTCGACGCCCACATACCAGCGCCCGGGTCCGACCAGCTCGTCGGCCAGCCCCTCCGGGGACCAGGCGGCCGGGCCGAACAGCTCGCCCTCCAGGCGGACGAGCGTCGGCAGGTCGGCAGCCGTCAGCGGCCGGACGAGCACCGTCATCCGAGTGCGCGCTTGCGTTCCGCGGGCGGCACGGCGTCCGGGCGACGCAGGTAGAGCGGTTCGGTGTCCAGAGCCTCGTCGGACCGCTGCAGGGACAGTCGTGCCAGCTCCGCCGGGTCCGGGTCGCGCAGGCCTTCGAGCAGGTCGGGGCTGATCGCCACGGCGCCGACGGGGGCGACGACCGGACCGTCCGCGACGAACACGTCCCGGTAGAGGTCGGCGCCCCTCCCGATCACGAGCGCACCGTTCGTCGGCACCTCGGCAGCCGCGCCCACCGCCGGCGGGACGAGCACCTCGATCCGGCCCGGACCGGCGAGCCGGTAGAGCGACCAGTAGACCTCGCGCCGACGCGCATCGGTCGCGACGAGGACGTCGGTCCCCGGAGGAAGTCGTCGCGACGCCGCCGCCGCGATCGCGTCGAGGCTGGGCACGCCGCGGGCGGGGATGCCGAGCGCCAGCCCGAGCGTCCGAGCGGTCACGAGGCCGACCCGCAGGCCGGTGAAGGGCGCGGGCCCGGTGCCGACGACCACCGAGGTCAGGTCGCGCCGGTCCACCCCTGCGTCCGCCAGAACAGCGGCGATCATCGGGGTGAGGAGCTCGGCATGGTGCCGTTGCTGCTCGTCGGACCGGGCAGCCAGCAGGCTGCCGTCGTCGTCGGTCAGGCTGACGGCGACGGCAGCGGACGTGTCGAGAGCGAGGACGGGCACGGTCTCAGCCTGCCATCGAACCCGGCAGCGCCGGGTCGGGAAGGGCGACGCCGGCCCATCGGGCGCCCACCGGGGTCAGCGTGACGACCCGCTCGCCCGCCGCCGCATCGTCGAGCTCCTCCAGCGACCCGCCGCGCGGCCGTTGCAGCCTGATCTCCAGGCGGTCGTCGGCGAGCCCCTCGACCCAGCCCTCGCCCCACTCCACGACCGTCACGGCCTCGTCGAGGCTCGCGTCGAGGTCGAGCGCGTCCACCTCGTCGAGCGAGCCCAGCCGGTAGGCGTCCACGTGCACGAGAGCGGGCCCGCCCGCGAGCGACGGGTGCACGCGCGCGATCACGAACGTCGGCGAGGCCACCTGCCCACGCACCGAGAGCCCGGCGCCGATGCCCTGCGTCAGGGTCGTCTTCCCGGCACCCAGGTCGCCCGTGAGCACGACCAGGTCGCCCGCGCGCAGCACGCCCGCGAGCGCCCTCCCGAACGCCCGGGTCGCCTCGGCGTCCGGGAGTCGTACCTGCGTCATGCACCCTCCTCGCTGTCCACGTACACGCGCGGCACCCGCGCACCCAGGCGGGTGACGATCTCGTAGGAGATCGTCCCGGCCGCGCGCGCCCAGTCCTCGGCCGTCGGCCCGCCGTCCGCGCCGGTCCCGAACAGCTCGACCGTGTCGCCCGCCTGCTCGGCTGCGTCGGGGCCCAGGTCGAGCACCACCTGATCCATGCAGACCCGCCCGGCCACGCCCACGGTCCGCCCGCCGACCCGCACGGGACCGCCCGGGTGGTCCTGCGTCCCGGAGGCGTGCCGCGGCACCCCGTCGGCGTAGCCCAGCGGCACCAGACCCAGCACGGTGTCCCGCGCCGTGACGTACTGGTGAGCGTACGAGACACCCGAACCCGCGTGTACGTGCTTCACGTTGGCGAGCTCGGCCTCCACCGTCATCGCCGGAACGAGCCCGAACTCCTCCGGTCCGCCCAGCTGTGGAACCGGCGACAGGCCGTAGACGGCGATCCCCGGGCGTACGAGGTCGTAGTGGGCGGCCGGAGTCGTCAGGGTCGCCGCGGAGTTGGCCAGGTGGCGGACCTCGAGCCGGGCGCCGGCAGCCTCGACGGTCGCCAGCACCTCGCCGAAGACCTGGGCCTGGAGCCGGACCGTCGGGTGCGTCGGCTCGTCGGCCAGCGCGAGGTGCGACCACAGGCCGACGACGTCGATCACGCCCTCGGCCTGCAACGCCAGAGCCGCCGGGAGGAGGGCGACGAGATCGGCCGGAGTCGCACCGTTGCGACTCAGGCCCGTGTCCACCTTGAGCTGCACCCGGGCCGTTCTCCCGGCCGCCCGTGCGGCCGCCTCCACCTCGTCCAGCGCCCAGGCGGCCGAGACGGTGACGTCGACGTCGGCCTCGATCGCCTCCCTCAGGGGCGCCCCGGGCGCGTAGAGCCATGTCAGGATCCGGGGTTCGACGATCCCCGCCCGGCGCAGCTCCACGGCCTCGCTCACCTGGGCCGCCCCGAGCCACGACGCTCCACCGGCAACTGCTGCGCGCGCGGACGGGACCAGGCCGTGGCCGTACGCGTCCGCCTTGACCACGGCCATGACCTGCGCACTCGGAGCGTGTGCGGCCAGTGACGACACGTTGCCGCGGATCGCCGCGAGGTCGACGACGGCTCGCGCGGGGAACTGGCTCACGGCGCCCAGTCTCCCATCCCCGGGCCCACGATCACGGACGCCCGCTGAGCCGTCGCCGCGACCAGCCTGGCGTTCGCCTCGTCGGGACCGTCGGCCCACGCGCGCGCAGCCTCGGGCGGCTTGCCGAACTCCTCGTGCCTCGCCACCAGTCGGCTCAGCCGGACCTCGTCGGGCGGCGCGAGGAACCACGACTCGTCGAGCAGGCCGGCCACCGGGCCGAACCCGTGGTCGTCGAGAAGCAGGTAGTTGCCCTCCGTCACCACGAGCGGCACGTCGGCAGGTACGGCGATCGCGCCGGCGACCCCGTTCTTCAGGTCACGGCGGTACTCGGGCGCGTACACGGTGCCCGGCTCGGAGCGCAGCCGCCGCAGCAACGCCACGTAGCCGGCGGCGTCGAACGTGTCCGGCGCACCCTTGCGACCCGCCAGGCCGAGCCGGTCGAGCTCGGTCTGCGCGAGGTGGAACCCGTCCATGGGCACCACGACGGCGCGCGACCCGACGGTCTTCGCCACCTGGGCGGCGAGGGTGGACTTCCCGGCCCCGGGGGCGCCGACGAGCCCGAGGATCCGCCGTCCACCCGAGGCCAGGAGCGCGTCGAGCCTTGCCCGCAGCTCGTCGTTCACGGTCCGTCGACCAGCGCGGCGACCGTACCGGGAATCGCCTCGGCGACCGCGGTGGCCGAGATCGGACCGCCCGGGTTGGCCCGGTGAGCGGCGCGGCCATGCACCAGGGCGGCCGTCGCGGCGAGCGCGGCAGCGATCGTCGGGTCCTCGTGGATCGCGTCGACCCGAGCAGCCAGGAGCGCCCCCAACAACCCGGCGAGGACGTCACCCGCACCCGCGGTGGCGAGCCACGCAGGCGCGTCGGCCTGCGCATAGGTGGCGCCGTGCGCACCGACCACGAGCGTCACGGGCCCCTTGAGCAGCACCGTCGCTCCGGTGAGCTCGTGCGCCCGGCGGGTCCAGCGCAGCGGCTCCTCCTCGACACCCGCCCGGTCGACGTGCTCGCCACGCCCGACGAGCAGCGCCGCGAGCTCGCCTGCGTGCGGCGTCAGCACGGCGTGCGGACCGACCCGTTCAGGCAGCAGCTCGAGCGCGCCCGCGTCGATGACCGCCGGCTCACCGCCGGTGACCACGTGCTCCAGCGCGTACGCGATCCGGCGTCGCTGGCTCGCGTCGTCCGCCGAGACTCCCGGCCCGAACACCCAGGCCTGGACACGCCCGTTTCCGACGACCACCTCGGGGTTGTGCGCGACGACAAGGTCCCCGACGTCCCCCAGGTAGCGCACCATGCCGACGCCCGCACGCAGTGCGGCGCTCGTCGCGAGGATCGCGGCCCCCGGATACGCCCGGGACCCGGCAACGACCCCGACGACCCCTCGGGTGTACTTGTGCGCTTCTGCCGTCGGTACAGGCCACAGCGCCGCTACGTCGCTCGCCTCGAGCCGAGCCACGGCCGGGTTGCCGCCGAGGGGAAGGCCGATGTCGACCACCTCGACGCGCCCCGCCCGTCGCGCGGCCGGCGGCAGGAGCAGCCCCGACTTCGCACCGCCGAACGTGACCGTCACATCGGCGTCGAGCACGGTCCCCGTCGCCCGGCCGTCGTCGACCCCGATCCCCGACGGGACGTCCACCGCGACGACGAACGGGCTCCCGACGAGTGCGTCGACGATCTGCGCGGCGCGCCCCCGAAGTCCCGAGCCGTCCCCGCCGATGCCGACCAGCCCGTCGAGGACCAGATCAGCGTCTGTGGGTTGATCGAGCACGCGACCACCGGCGGCCGTCAACGCCGCAAGGCCGCCCTCGTGCACACGGTCTCCCGCCAGCACGGCACGCACGTCGACGCCCCGCCGCGCCAGCAGCGCACCCGCGTACAGGGCGTCTCCCCCGTTGTTCCCCGACCCGGCCAGGACGAGCACGCGCGAGCCGCCGACCCGGCCACGGAGCTCGCGCAGCACACCCGCGACACGCACGTGCAACGCGAACGCGGCCCGCTCCATGAGCGGCTCGCCGGCGGCCAGCAACGGCTCCTCGGCGGCTCGGACCTGCGACGACGTCCACGACTCCAGCACGTGCCCATCCTGTCGGCTCCGCGCGAGCCGTGCGAACGCGGGCGGCGCGAGACGGAGGTAGCCTGCCGGGCATGCGCTTCGGACTCTTCATCCCCCAGGGCTGGCGGCAGGACCTCACAGGCATCGAGGCCCGCGACCACTGGCAGGTGATGAACGGACTGGCTCGGCACGCCGACGAGGGGGACGCGTTCGAGTCGATCTGGGTCTACGACCACTTCCACTCGGTACCGGCACCGAACGGCGAGGCGGTGCACGAGGCGTGGAGCCTGATGAACGCGTTCGCCGCCTCCACCAGCCGCGTCCGCCTCGGTCAGATGTGCACCTGCATGGCCTACCGGAACCCGGCCTACCTGGCCAAGGTCGCAGCCACGGCGGACGTCATCTCCGGCGGCCGCATCGAGATGGGCATCGGCGCCGGCTGGTACGAGCACGAATGGCGTGCGTACGGCTACGGCTTCCCGCGCGCCGGCGAGCGGCTCGCGATGCTCGACGAGGGCGTGCAGATCTTCAAGCAGCTGTGGACCAACGGCACCGCGACGCTCGACGGCCGCCACTACCAGGTCGACGGCGCGCAGCTGGCCCCACTTCCCCTGCAGCTCGACGGCCCCCCGTTGTGGATCGCCGGCGGCGGCGAGCAGAAGACCCTGCGCATCGCTGCCGAGCACGCGCAGTACACCAACTTCGACGGCACCCTCGAGGGCTTCGCGCACAAGTCGTCCGTGCTCCGCGGGCACTGTGACGACATCGGTCGCCCGTTCGACGAGATCACGCGCTCGTCCAACTACAACGTCGTCATCGGCGAGACCGAGGCCGACGTCGACGACCGGATCGCCTGGGCCGAGGAGCACCTGTCCAACACCGTCCCGGAGAAGGCCGCCGCCGAGGCCGAGAGCCTGCGCAACGGACCGCTGGTCGGCACGCCCGAGCAGATCGTCGAGAAGCTGCAGGCTCTGCGGGACATCGGTCTGGGGTACGCGATCACGTACTTCCTCGAGGCCGCCTACGACCGCTCAGGCATCGAGCTCTTCGAGTCCCAGGTGGTGCCCGCGCTGCGCTAGTCGCGTTCCGCGACGACGACCGCGGACGCGATGCCCGCGTCGTGCGAGATGGACAGGTGGAACCGGTCCACCCCGGCCGCGGAGGCGGCTGCCGCGACGGTGCCCACCACCTCGACGACGGGCTGCGCCCCGGCGACGCGACGCACGGTCGCGTCCTGCCAGCTCATGCCGGCCGGTGCGCCGAGGGCCTTGGCGATCGCCTCCTTGGCGGCGAACCGCGCCGCCAAGGACGTCTCCGGCATCTCGCGCTCCTCCGGTGTGAACAGCCGGTCCCGCAGGGCGGGGACGCGGTGCAGGGTCGCGACGAACCGGGCCACGTCGACCACGTCGATACCGACCCCGACGATCACTCGACCGTGACCGACTTCGCCAGGTTCCGCGGCTGGTCGACGTCGAGTCCCTTGGCCGTGGCGAGCTCGCAGGCGAAGATCTGCAGCGGTACCACGGCGAGCAGGGGCGCGAGCAGCGTGGACGTCTGCGGCACGTAGAACACCTCGTCCGCGTAGGGCCGCACCGCGTCGTCGCCGTCCTCGGCGATGACGAGGGTGCGTGCGCCCCGGGCGCGGATCTCCTGGATGTTGGAGACGACCTTCGAGTGCAGCGAGTCGCGGCCGCGCGGCGAGGGCACGATGACGAAGACCGGTTGGCCCTCCTCGATCAGTGCGATAGGCCCGTGCTTCAGCTCGCCCGCGGCGAACCCCTCGGCGTGGATGTAGGCGAGCTCCTTGAGCTTGAGCGCACCCTCCAGCGCCACCGGGAAGCCCACGTGCCGGCCGAGGAAGAGGACCGACGTGGTGTCCACCATCGACCGCGCCGTGTCCCGCACGCGGTCGGCGCGGTCGAGGACCTGCTGGATCTTGTCGGGCATGGCACGCAGCTCGGCGAGGATCGCGGCGACCTCGTCGGCGTACTTGTTCCCGCGCAGCTGCGCGAGGTACAGGCCGAGCAGGTACGCGGCGGTGATCTGCGCGAGGAACGCCTTGGTGGAGGCGACGGCGATCTCGGGGCCCGCGTGCGTGTAGAGCACCGCGTCGGCCTCGCGGGGGATGGTCGACCCGTGGGTGTTCACCAGCGCGAGCACCTTGGCCCCCTGCTCCCGCGCGTGCCGCACGGCCATGAGGGTGTCCATCGTCTCGCCCGACTGCGACACCGCGACGACGAGCGTGCGCTCGTTGACCACCGGGTCCCGGTAGCGGAACTCGTGCGCGAGCTCGACCTCGACGGGGATCCGGCACCAGTGCTCGATCGCGTACTTGGCCACGTGCCCGGCGTACGCGGCGGTGCCGCACGCGACGACGACGATCTTGTCGACGGCACGCAGGACCGACTCGTCGATGCGGACCTCGTCGAGGACGAGGCGACCGTGCGCGTCCGTGCGGCCGAGCAGCGTGTCCGCGACGGCGTGCGGCTGGTCGTGGATCTCCTTGTCCATGAACGAGCGGAAGCCGCCCTTCTCGGCGGCCGCGGCGTCCCAGTCGACCGTGTAACGGCGCGCCTGCGCGGGCAGCCCGTCGAAGCCGGTCACCGTGACCGTCCCGGGGGTGATGGTCACCACCTGGTCCTGGCCCAGCTCGAGTGCCTCGCGCGTGTGCGAGATGAAGGCGGCGACGTCGGACCCGAGGAAGTTCTCCCCGTCGCCGAGACCCACGACGAGCGGCGAGTCGTGCCGGGCGCCGACGACGACGTCAGGCGCGTCCTCGTGCACCGCCAGAAGGGTGAACGTGCCGTGCAGCGCCCGGGCGACCTCCGTCATCGCCGTCGTCAGGTCGCCCGTGGACTCGTAGGCGCGGGCGATCAGCTGCGCGGCGACCTCCGTGTCCGTCTCCGACTCGAACTCGACTCCCTGCCCGACGAGCTCGGCCTTGAGCGTCGCGAAGTTCTCGACGATGCCGTTGTGGATGACCGCGAGCTTGCCGGCGACGTGCGGGTGGGCGTTCACGTCGGTGGGTCCGCCGTGCGTGGCCCAGCGGGTGTGGCCGATCGCCGCGGTCGACGTCGGCAGAGGTCGCAGGTCCAGCTCCTCGACGAGGTTGGCCAGCTTGCCGGCCTTCTTGGCGGTCGCCAGCAGGCCGTCGGGGCTGACCAGCGCGACACCGGCCGAGTCGTAACCGCGGTACTCCAACCGCCGGAGCCCTTCGAGCACCACGTCCAAAGGACGATCGCTGGCTACCTGGCTTCCGACGTACCCGACGATTCCGCACATGGCGGGGAGTCTACCGGCGCGCCCGTGGCACCCTGGCTCGGGCACAATCGTCCCGTGCCGCCCTCGCTCAGCCTGGCCACCCCCTTCGTCGACCTCGACCGCGACGCCTGGGCGCGCCTGTCCGCCTCGACGCCCCTGCCACTGACGGATGCCGACGTCGAGCGCCTCGCCGGTCTGGGCGACCCCATCGACCTGGCCGAGGTCGACGTCGTCTACCGCCCGATCTCGCGACTGCTCGACCTGCACATCGAGGCGACCCGCGGGCTGCACGCGGCCTCGAGCACGTTCCTGCGCGAGGACGTCGGCGGCACCCCGTTCGTCATCGGGGTGGCCGGTTCGGTGGCCGTCGGCAAGTCCACCACCGCGCGCGTGCTGCGCGAGCTGCTCGCCCGCTGGCCCGCCACGCCCCGCGTCCAGCTGGTCACCACCGACGGGTTCCTCTACCCGAACGCCGAGCTCGCCCGGCGCGGCCTGATGGAGCGCAAGGGCTTCCCGGAGTCCTACGACCGTCGCGCGCTGCTGCGGTTCGTCTCCCAGGTGAAGGCCGGTCGGCCCGAGGTCACCGTCCCGGTGTACGACCACCTGACCTACGACATCGTGCCGGGTCGCGAGATCGTGGTCAGCCGGCCCGACGTGCTCATCGTCGAGGGCCTGAACGTCCTGCAGCCCGCCCGGCCGTCGTCCGAAGGCCCCTCCAGTCTCGCGGTCAGCGACTTCTTCGACTTCTCGATCTACGTCGACGCCCGCACCGCCGACGTCCGGCAGTGGTACGTCGAGCGGTTCCTGCGCCTGCGGGAGACCGCCTTCGCCCGGCCCGAGTCCTACTTCCACCGGTTCGCCGCGCTGAGCGACGCCGAGGCGGTCGACCGCGCGGAGACGATCTGGGACTCGATCAACGCCCCGAACCTGCTCCAGAACATCCTGCCGACGCGCAGCCGCGCCACCCTGGTGCTCACCAAGGGCCCCGACCACGCGGTCCAGCGCGTCCGGCTGCGCAAGCTCTAAGGCGTCGGCCGCACCGGGTACTTCACGCTGTCGGTCTCCTCGAGCTTCGCCAGGGCCTTCGAGACCTTGCTGCTCGGCACACCGCAGTGATCGGTCGGCCAGGTCGGGCGCAGGGCTCGGCCCAGGGCGTCGACGAGCCAGAGCGCCGAAGGGGCAGCCGCCGCCACCTGCGCGGAGCTGCAGGTCCCCTCGCGCCGGGCCGACGGCTTGCGCAGGGCCGCCACGAGCGGCTCGAGGTCACCCTCGCGGTGGCTGGCGGTGAGTGCGAGCCAGGTGCCCGCCGCATCGTGCAGCGAGCCGTCCGGGGTGCAGACCACCACGCTCACGGGCACGAAGTCGTCCGGCACCCTGCCGGGCGCAGCCGAGGCGGTCGGGATCCTCTGGGCGTCTTCCGCGGCGGCGGGCACGAGACCGAGGTCGTCGAGCACGTCGGGCGACATGCAGTCGGCCACCGGCGCCACGACCGCGGTGGGCACCGGGTCGGCGGGAGCCGAGCTGCAGGAGCTGACGACGAGGGCTGCGGGCAGCGCCATCAGCGCCGTCCACCTCGCCCACCTGGCCATCTCGCCTCCCGCTCGCCGCTCGCAGCCCATGCCGCGGCGCACCCCCTGCGGGTGTCAGAACGAGATGGGAGTGCCAGCTTCACCGTTGGCACACACCGAGAGTAACGGCGGTCACGGGCGTAATGACGCTGCGATACCGGATCGTTAGGCCGCTGGGGCCGATCGTGAGCGTCCCGTGACCGGAAGCACAGGAACGGTGGCGAGCTCGATGACCTCCGCGGACTCCGACTCCTCGGGGCGCTTGCGGGTCAAGGCACTCAGGACCCGGTCGATGACGACACCGAGCGCCAGTCCGCCGACCATCCCCGCGCCGACGGCGACCAGCGTGTGGTCACCGAGCCACGCCCCCGCACCGATGCCGATCAACGCGGCGTAGCCGGACCAGGTCACGGCGGCGATCGCGGTGAGCCCGACGAACCGACGCCGCGGGTAGCCCACCGCTCCAGCCGTCATGTTCACGGCCACCCGACCGACGGGGATGTAGCGCGCCGCGATGATGAACGCGGCACCCCGCTCGGCCAGCGCGCGCTCGGCCCAGTCGATCGCCGCCTGCCCGCGCGCCGAGCGGAGGATCCGGAGCTGGCGCACCCGGACCTTGCTGCCGATCTGGTACGCGATCTGGTCGCCCGTGAACGCGCCCAGAGCGGCGACGAGCATGACGAACCAGATGTTGGGCTCACCGCTCGAGACCGCCACCGCCGCGAGCGCGATCACCAGGGACTCGCTCGGCACCGGCGGGAAGAAGCCGTCGACGGCAGCGAACAGGAAGAGGACGGCGAAGATCCACGGGGACCCCGCGAGGGCCAGCGCCCACGTCTCGATCACCTGATTCCCCCGCCGTAGCCGTCCGTCGTCGTGCTCCACGGTAGGCAGCGCAGGTACCTGCCGGACATGGGGGAAACCCCCGGATAGACCCTGGGGTATGCCCCACCGACCCTGAGTCAGTCCAGCGGGAACCCGAGTGCGTGGCTCGCCCCGGCGGGCGCCGGTTCGGCGGCCCACCGGGCCCCGAAGCCGTCGGTCGCTGCGAGCGAGCGCAGCTCGGCGCGGTCGAGGTAGAGCGTTCCACGCAGGTGGTCCGTCTCGTGCTGGACGATCCGCGCGGACCAGCCCGTCACCAGCTCGTCGAGCTCGACGCCCTGCTCGTCGAGACCCGTCAGGCGCACCTGCCGGGCGCGCGCCACGACCGCGGTGTAGCCGACGACGCTCAGGCAGCCCTCGTAGAACGACGACCGCTCGTCACCGACCGGCTCGTACGAGGGGTTCACCAGGACTCGGTACGGGAACGGCTCGCGCTCCCGGGCGGTCGCGTGCTCGGCGGACGTCGTCCCCGGGTCCTCCAGCACCGCGATCGCCAGGGGCAGACCGAGCTGCGGTGCGGCCAGGCCGACGCCCGGCGCCGCCCGCATCGTGCGGTGCATGACGTCCAGCAGCGCTGCGAGCTCCTCGTCGGAAAGCTGCGCGTCGTACGGCGTCGACTCGGCGCGGAGCGCCGGGTGCCCAGCCTGCACGATCGGCGCGATTCCCCGCGCATCGCGCGTGCCGGCTTCGATGATCCACAACGCCGTGTCCCGCAGCGCCTGGTCCCACTGGGGGCCCGAGTGCCGAGCTGGACTCACCCGCGCCGTCGGCGGACCTGCCTCCAGCGCGCTCACAGAGCGAGCCGTTCCTTCACGACGTCGGCCAGGACGCGGGCCACCCGGTCCGCCTCTGCCTGCGTGGCGGCCTCGACCATCACGCGCACCAGGTTCTCGGTTCCCGACGGCCGCAGCAGGACGCGGCCCGTGTCGCCCAGTCCCGCCTCGGCGAGCCGCACGGCGTCCAGCAGGGGTCCGTCGGCGTCGGTCCTTCCCTTGTCGACCCCGGGCACGTTGACCAGCGTCTGGGGCAGCCGACGAACGATGCTCGCCAGCTTCGCGATCGGCTCGCCGGTCGCCGCGACCCGCGCGGCGAGCTGCAGGGCGGTCAGGACGCCGTCGCCCGTCGTCGCGTGCGCGGCCATGATGATGTGCCCCGACTGCTCTCCGCCGAGCGCGTAGCCGCCCGCGCGCATCGCCTCGAGCACGTACCGGTCGCCGACCGCCGTGTGGATCGTGGCGATCCCGGCCTCGGTCATCGCGATCTTCAGGCCCAGGTTGCTCATCACGGTGGTGACCAGGGTGTTGTCCACCAGGTCACCGCGGTCGCGCATGGACACCGCCAGGATCCCCATGATCTGGTCGCCGTCCACGAGCACACCGGACGCGTCCACGGCCAGGCAGCGGTCGGCGTCCCCGTCGAACGCGACGCCGAGGTCCGCACCGGAGGCGACGACGGCAGCCTGCAGCTGCTCCGGATGCGTCGACCCGCAGAGCTCGTTGATGTTGCGGCCGTCGGGCGACGCGTTGATGACGACGACGTCGGCCCCCGCAGCCCGCAGGGCGACCGGACCGACCTCGCTGGCGGCACCGTTCGCGCAGTCGACCGCGATGCGCAGGCCGGTCAAGGGCGCGTCGATCGTGCTGACCAGGTGCTCGACGTACTGCTCACCGGCGCGGCCGGTGTCGACGCGGATGCGTCCGACAGCGCCACCCAGCGGCCGTTCCCACGCCTCGCCCATGCGCGCCTCGATGGCCGCCTCCAGCTCGTCGTCGAGCTTGTGGCCGCCGCGCGCGAGGAACTTGATGCCGTTGTCGGGCATCGGGTTGTGCGACGCCGACAGGACGACGCCGATGTCGACGCCGAGGTCAGCGGTCAAGAAGGCCACGGCCGGTGTCGGCAGGACACCCACGTTGTTCACGTCGACCCCCGCCGAGGCCAGGCCGGCGGAGACCGCCGCCGCCAGGAACTCCCCCGACGCACGCGAGTCGCGCCCCACGATCGCCCGCGGCCGATGGCCCTCGAACTCGCCGAGCGACCCGAGCACGTGCGCCGCCGCGACCGACAGGTCGAGCGCCAGCTCCGCGGTGACGTCCCGGTTGGCGAGCCCTCGCACGCCGTCCGTACCGAATAGTTGCCCCATCGTCCTCAGACTCCTTCGTCGTCGCGAGGCTGGGGCGAGAATCCCACCGCCCACGCGTTGATGCTCCCAGACATGCCGATGGCCCCGCGGGTCGTGAGACCTGCGAGGCCATCGGGCCGAAGAGCGTCGATCAGCGCTTCGAGTACTGCGGAGCCTTGCGGGCCTTCTTGAGACCGGCCTTCTTGCGCTCGACGACGCGGGCGTCGCGGGTCAGGAAGCCGGCCTTCTTCAGCGCCGGGCGGTTGTGCTCCTCGTCGATCGCGTTCAGCGCGCGGGCGATGCCCAGGCGCAGCGCACCGGCCTGGCCGCTCACGCCACCGCCGGTGATGCGGGCGACGACGTCGAAGCGACCCTCGACGTCGACCAGCTTGAACGGGGAGTTGACGAGCTGCTGGTGCACCTTGTTGGGGAAGTAGTCCTCGAGCGTGCGCCCGTTGATCTTCCACTGACCGGTGCCGGGGACGATGCGCACGCGGGCGATCGCCTCCTTGCGGCGACCGAGCGCGTTGGCCGGGGCCACGTTGCTCAGACCGCGCCCGGTGGGCGCGACCGTCTCGGAGGTGTAGCTGGTGGGGGTGTCATCGCCCTCGAGGTCGATGTCGACCGTGGTCTCTGCCACTGGTTTCCTCGCGTCCTTGTTCTCTGCGCTCAGCCGGCTCACGCCTGCTGAGAAACCTGGGTGATCTCGAAGGGCTTCGGCTGCTGCGCCGCGTGCGGGTGCTCCGCACCGGCGTAGACCTTGAGCTTGGTGAGCTGCTGGCGCGCGAGCGAGCTCTTGGGGAGCATGCCGCGGACCGCCTTCTCGATTGCGCGCTCGGGGTGCTTCTCCAGGAGGTCGGAGTAGGCCACGGCGCGCAGGCCACCCGGGTATCCGGAGTGGCTGTACGCGAGCTTGTTCTCGCGCTTGTTGCCGGTCAGGGCCACCTTCTCCGCGTTGATGACGATGACGAAGTCACCGCCATCGACGTGCGGAGCAAAGGTCGCCTTGTGCTTGCCGCGCAGCAACGTGGCCACGTGAGTGGCCAAGCGGCCCAGGACGACATCGCTTGCGTCGATGATGTACCAGTTCCGCTCGACGTCGCCGGGCTTCGGGGTGTACGTACGCACGGTCGTCAGCCTTCGTTTCGTTGCGAATCTTGTCGCGGCGGGAACTCGCAGGGTGCGGGTCCGCCGATGAGAACTCTCGTATGGCATCCGGACGGCGAGCGGGAACGCACCAGCCCAGCCGTTCTGGCTCGGTGCTGAGTACACCGGCGCTCGAACGGGGACGCACAACGACTCATTAGGTTACCGGCCGCCCTGGCGGAGGGTCAAAACGCGGTTCGTCACACCGCCGCGGGAGGTCCGTGCCGTCGCACCGGCCGCAGGGCCGCCGACGCCGCGCGCACCACCCTGTCGGTCAGGTCGTCGAGCGTCGGCGTCCGCAACGCCCAGTGCTGCCAGTACAACGGGACGTCCAGGGTGCGCCCGGCCCGCACCTCGACGAGCGCCCCCCGTTCGAGGCCGTCCCGGGCCGCGACCTCGGGCACCATCCCCCAGCCGAGCCCCGCCTCGATGAGCCCGACGAACGCCGACTGCGACGGGACGTAGTGCACCATCGGCGTCACCGTTCGCCTGCCGACGACGGCCGCGACGAACCGTTCCTGCAGGCCATCCTCCCTGTTGAACGCCAAGAGCGGCGCCGTCGCGAACGCTTCCGCGGTCAGCCCGTCGCCGAACCAGCGGTCCTTCCTGTGCGGTGCAGCCACCGCGAGGTAGCGCATCGCGCCGAGGCGCCGGACGCGACAGCCCTGCACCGCACGCGGGTCCGCCGTGACCGCGGCCATCACCGTCCCGTCCCGGAGCAGCCCCGCCGACAGGTCCTGGTCCTCGCGGCGCAGGTCGAGCAGGACGTCCGGCGGGAGGTCGGCGACGGCCGCGGGGAACCAGGTCGACATCGAGTCGTCGTTGACGGCTACCGGTAGCCGGCGGGACGCCCCTCCCGTGCGCGCTGCGCCCGCACCGCCGGGAGCAGGCACGAGCTGGCCGAGCGCATCACGGCCCAGCAGGTCCACCTGACCGGCCAGGCGGACCAGGATCTCGCCGTCCTCGGTGGGCTTGCACGGACGCGTGCGGAGCACCAGCACGCGTCCGACCTGCAGCTCTAGGGCTTTGACCCGCTGGCTGACCGCCGAGGGGGTGATGTGCAGACGTTGCGCGGCCGCGTCGAAGGTGCCCTCGTGGACCACCGCCGCGAGGGCGCCCAGCTGGTCGGGATCGAACGCCACATGAATGATCCTAATGCTTCATACGGATCCTTAACTGGTCTTAAGCAAGTGCGTCCGTCTACCGTCACCGTCATGCTCTCCGCCGCCCTCGCCGGGTTCCTCACGATGATGAGCCTCATCGTCGCCATCGGCGCCCAGAACGCCTTCGTGCTTCGGCAGGGCATCCGACGGGAGCACGTCCTGCCCGTGGTGGTCCTCTGCTCGGCAGCTGACGCGCTCCTGATCGTCGCGGGCATCGCCGGCCTCGGCGCGGTCATCGCCAACCATCCGGCCGTCCTCACCGTCACCAAGTACGTCGGTGCCGTGTTTCTCCTGGTGCTCGCGTTCGGCTCGTTCCGGCGCGCGCAGCACCCCGAGGTCCTCGATCCGGCGGCCTCCGGCCCGGCCAGCCTCTCGGCGGTCGTGACCACGTGCCTCGCCCTGACGTTCCTCAACCCGAACGTCTACCTCGACACCGTCGTGCTCATCGGCTCGCTGGCGCACCAGCACGAACCTGATGCGTGGGTGTTCGGCTTCGGGGCCGCCCTGGCGAGCATCGTGTGGTTCGTGGCGCTCGGGTTCGGCGCCGGCTACCTGCGTCCCCTGTTCGCCCGTCCGCGCGCGTGGCAGGTCCTCGACATCGTCATCGGCCTCGTCGTGACGACGATCGCCGTGCTGCTCGTCCTCTGAGTCAGCAGCCGGGTTGGTGGGGGTCCTGGTTGCAGTCCTTGGCGACGAGGTGTGCGCGGCGTTCCTCGACGTCGAACGGTGCGGCGGCGCTGGTGGTCTCGGCGGTGCCGACGACGTCGTGCCACTGGTCGTCCCCGTCGACCCGGTAGCGCCCCGACCAGGTCGTGGTCAGCGTCACCGTCACCGTGCCCAGCGTGGTGTAGACGTGGGTGAGGTCCTGGTGGGGGTAGGCGTGCCCGGGGCTGGTCGTGCGCAGGTGCGCGCTGCCGTCCCCGAAGTCCCACGTGAACGTCGTCGGTGTCGCGACCACGTCGAG
>NZ_AUEW01000010.1 GCF_000426185.1 Cellulomonas sp. URHD0024 | reverse complement strand
AGCCGTCCTCGCGCTTGAAGGTTCGCGCCCCGAGCTGCTCGTCCGCGGCCGTGCGGTGGCTCAGCCGTCCTCGCGCTTGAAGGTTCGCGCCCCGAACCACATGCCGATCCCCGCGAGCGCGATCGCCGTCACGACTCCCCAGACCGCCGTCGGGGTGCCGAACTCTCCGTTGAACTGGGCGCGGATGCCGGAGACGACGTGCTTGACGGGGTTGAGGTTGGAGAGCGTGTTCAGCCACGCGGGGGCGGTGGCGGCCGTGATGGGCAGCAGGATCCCGGACAGCAGGAGCAACGGCAGGGCGATGCCGTTCATCAGCGGGGCCAGTGCGTCCTCGCTCTTGAGCGTGAGCGCGATCGCGTAGGAGGCCGACGCGAACGCGGCGGCGAGCAGCGCACCGGTCACGATCCCGAGCACGACGCCCCAGAAGGGCGCCTCGAGCCCGAACAGGAACGCCACCGAGCACAGGACCACACCCTGCACGAAGACGACGATGACGTCGCGGGTGACCCGACCGAGCACGAGTGCGGCACGGGGAGCGGGGCTGACGCGCTCGGCCTCGATCACTCCGTCGCGCCACTCGCCGATGAGGCCGAAGCCGACGAACAGCGCACCGAACATCCCCAGCTGCACGAGGAGGCCCGGGACGAACATCTGGTACGAGTTCGTGGCGCCGAGCTGGCCCGCGATCGGCTCGAGAAGAGGTCCGAACAGGCACAGGTAGAGCACGGGCTGGAGCAGGCCCATCACGGACCAGACGGGGTTGCGCAGAGAGATGCGCATCGCCCGTCGGAACACCGTGCCGGTGTCCCGCACGAACGTCGAACGGCCGGCCTGCTCGTCGAGGAAGACCGGTGTCTCGGTGGTGGTCATGCTGCCGCTCCATCCGTGGCGTCGACGTCGGTGTCCTCGTTGCGGCGCTGTTCGCCGTCCCGCAACGAGCGCCCGGTGAGGGTCAGGAACACGTCGTCGAGGGTCGGGCGACGAAGCTCGACACCGTCGATCTCGACCCCGTCGGCGTCCAGCGCACGCAACAGCCCGGCGAGCTGGGTGCGGCCCTGCGGGACGCGTACCTCGACGGCCAGGCCGTCGACGACCGGCGTGGTGGCGCCCTGGAGCTGTGCGGAGACGGCCGCGATGCGGGCGACGTCTGCGGGAGCGGTGGCGGTGAGCACGATCGCGTCGCCGCTGACCCGCTGCTTGAGCTCCTCAGGGCTGCCCTCGGCGACGATCTGGCCGCTGTCGATCACGAGGATCCGGTCGCAGAGCGCGTCGGCCTCGTCGAGGTAGTGCGTGGTGAGGAAGACGGTGCTGCCGCGGGTGTCCCGCAGGCCGCGCACGTGGGTCCAGAGGTTGGCGCGGGCCTGGGGGTCCAGGCCGGTGGTCGGTTCGTCGAGGAAGACGAGACGCGGCGTGTGGATCAGGCCAAGCGCGATGTCGAGCCGGCGGCGCTGGCCCCCGGACAGAGAACCCGCCTTGCGGTCCCAGAGCCCGTCGAGCTCGAGCTGACCGAAGAGCTCGCGGCCGCGGGCGGTCGCGACGTCGCGAGGTACGCCGTAGAGCAGCGCATGGTCGACGACCTCCTCGCCGGCGCGTGCCTCGCTGGCGGTCGAACCCGACTGCGCGACGTAGCCGATGCGACGCCGGACGGTCCCGGGGTCGCCGCGCAGGTCGGCGCCCGCGACGGTCGCCTCGCCGCGCGTCGGGCGCAGCAGCGTGGTCAGCATGCGGAGCGTGGTGGTCTTGCCGGCCCCGTTCGGGCCGAGGAAGCCGACGATCTCGCCGGCGTCGACGTCGAGGTCGACACCGCGCACGGCGTCGACGTCTCCTCGACGGGTCTTGTAGGTGCGGGCCAGGCCGCGGGCATGGATCATGCGGGGTCTCCTTCGGATGGTGACCCCAGTATTCAAGATTGACTATTACTCGTCAACCTTGACTATTACGCGTCCCCTAGACCGTGACCCTCAGCCTCGACGAGCAGGACCCCCGGGCCGACGCCGGCCAGTCGCGCCGTCTCGATCTGCTCGGGCGTCGGGGTCCACAGCGGCGGCTCACCGTCGAACGCATACGCACCGGACCGCAGCCGTCCCAGGTACTCGTGCGCCCAGGTGATGTCGGCGCGGATGTGCGCCGACAGCAGGCGAGGCACCTCGCTGGCCGTGTCGGGGGTGTCCTTGGCGTCCAGGATCTCGCCGATCGACGCGGTGGTCTCCGTCAGCAGGTCTTCGAGCAGACCGATGCGCGTCTGGATCGCCCGCACGACCTCGTCGCGGGGGAGGGCGTACGCCATGTTGACCGCGGTGAGGAACACCTGCAGGTCCTCGGTCTCGAGCAGCCCGGCCCGGACGAGCGCGAGGAACTCCTCGTCGCCGTCGCGGGTGATGACGTAGGTGGTCCGTTGCGGACGGGTACCAGAGGGGCTCTCGATCTCTGCGAGCAGCCCGGCCTTGGTGAGCGTCTTCAGGGCGTTGTAGATCGATCCCGGGTGGATGCGAGCCCAGCGCTCGACCTCCCAGCTCATCAGCTCCCGGCGCAGGAAGTACCCGTGCACCGGCTGGAAGATGCGCACGCAGCCGAGGACGAGCAGGCGGGTGGCGGACCCCTGAGCAGAGGCTGTGCTCGACGTGGGGCCGGGCGAAGATCCTGGCATGCGGCGATCCTGCCACGACCCGCGATGATGGGTGCGTGAGTCACAGAACCGTCGTCCTGCTCGGGTCCACAGGCTCGATCGGCACCCAGGCGATCGACGTCATCGCCCGCAACCGTGACCGGTTCACCGTCATTGGACTCAGCGCCGGCGGCGGCGACCTGGGTCTCCTCGTCCGGCAGGCGCAGCTGCTCGGGGTGTCCACGGTGGCGGTGGCCGACGTCACGGCAGGACCCACGCTGCGCGACGCTCTTCCCGGCGTCGAGGTGCTCGTCGGACCGCAGGCATCGACCGAGCTCGCCGGGCGCGGCGCCGACGTGGTGCTCAATGGCGTCACGGGCAGCGTCGGGCTCGGTCCGACCCTCGCAGCGCTGGGCGCCGGCAGCACGCTCGCGCTGGCCAACAAGGAGTCGCTCGTCGTCGGCGGCCGGCTCGTCCAGGCCGCCCGGCAGCGCCCCGACCAGCTCGTCCCGGTGGACTCGGAGCACTCGGCGATCGCCCAGGCGCTGCGGGGTGGCACGCGCGCGGAGGTGCGCAGGCTCGTGCTCACCGCCTCCGGGGGACCGTTCCGCGGATGGGCCCACGACCAGGTCAAGTGCGTGACTCCGCAGCAGGCGTTGGCGCACCCGACGTGGTCGATGGGACCTGTCGTCACGATCAACTCGGCGACGCTGATGAACAAGGGACTCGAGCTCATCGAGGCGCACCTGCTGTTCGACGTGCCGGTCGAGCACATCACCGTCGTCGTGCACCCGCAGTCGGTCGTGCACTCGATGGTCGAGTTCGTCGACGGGTCGACGCTGGCCCAGGCGTCGCCGCCGGACATGCGCCTGCCGATCGCCCTCGGTCTGAGCTGGCCGGACCGCGTGCCCGACGTGGCGCCGGGCTGCGACTGGACGCAGGCGACCGCCTGGACGTTCGAGCCGCTCGACGAAGAGGTCTTCGGCGCCGTCGCGCTCGCCCGGGCGGCCGTCGCGGCGAGCCCCACGCACCCGGCGGTCTACAACGCGGCCAACGAGGAGTGCGTCGAGGCCTTCCTGCGGGGGCGCATCGGCTTCCTGGACATCGTGGCGACCGTCGAGCAGGTGCTCGGCGAGCACGGCGGTGTCGACGACCTCACGCTCGACGCGGTCCTCGACGCCGAGTCGTGGGCCCGGTCCCGCACCCACGAGCTGCTCGCCCGCGCCTGACCCGGCGAATCAGAGGATTCGCCGGTGAATCGTCGGAAGAACCCCTGATTCTTGGCCGGGGATGGCCGGGGATGGCCGGTCAGCGGCGCAGGACCGTGTTCAGGACAGACTCGACCCGGCTCGTGTGCCCCGACCGGACCTCGGTGCGGTCGGCCCACACCGCGGCCCGACGCGCGGCCGTGATCCCTGCCCACCGCAGCGGCTCCGGCTCCCACCGGGGGGAGCGGTGCCCCACCCAGGGCAGGCGCACCAGCGGCGACTCGGAGCCCGCGACCAGGTCGGCCAACGTCCTGCCGGCCAGGTTCGTCGTCGAGACGCCGTCGCCGACGTACCCGCCGGCCCAGCCGATCCCGGTCTCGGCGTCGAGCCCGACGGACGGGTTCCAGTCGCGCGCCACGCCGAGCGGGCCGCCCCAGCGGTGCGTGATCTCGGCCCGGTCGAGGACGGGGAACAGGTCGACCAGCTCGCGTCGCAGGTGCTCGGCCGCCGACGCGACCTGGTCGTAGGCCGGGCGGATCGAGGAACGCAGATGGTAAGGGGCGCCGCGGCCACCGAACGCGAGCCGGTCGTCGGTGGTGCGCTGGCCGTAGACGATCAGGTGCCGAGCGTCGTGGAACGTCTGGGCGCGGTCGAGCCCGATCTGCGCCCACACCTCGGGCGGCAGCGGCTCGGTGGCGATCATGTGCGAGTACACGGGCGCGAGGTCGCGCTCCGAACCGGGCAGCTGGGACGTCCAGGCCTCGGTCGCGCGGATCACCCAGCGGGCCCGGACGGTCCCGTGGTCGGTGACGACGGCCCGCGGTGACAGGCGCAGGGCACGGGTGCCCTCGACCAACCGCGCACCGCGGGACAGCAGCACGTCCACGAGCCCTCGGACCAGCCGCAAGGGCTGGATCCGGGCGCAGTCGGGCGTGTAGGAACCGCCGATCACGCCGGCGGCCCGCACGTGCTCCTCGACCTCCTCGGGACCGAGCAGGTGGGACTCGTCGCCCCACCGGGCGCCCGCGCCGACCTCGGAGGCGATGCGTTCGAGCTGCGGGCGGTTCCGGGCGAGCGTGACGGTGCCTCCGAAGGCGAAGCCGCAGTCGATCTGCTCGGCCGCGGCCACGCCACCCACCTCGACGACCGTGTCCCGCATGGCGGCGCGCAGGTCGGCAGCGGCGTCGTGCCCGTGCCGACGCGCGAGCTCGTCGGCGGAGACCGGGAAGAGGGCGGAGCACCAGCCGCCGTTGCGCCCGCTCGCCCCGAATCCCGCAACCTCGGCCTCGACGACCAGCACCTCGAGCGCCGGGTCGTGCTCGAGAAGGTAGTACGCGGTCCACAGACCCGTCAGCCCCGCTCCGACGATGACCACGTCGACCACGTCGTCCCCGTCGAGCGGGTCGCGGGCCACCAGGGCGTCGGGGTCCTCGGCAGCCACCTGGTCGAACCACAGCGACAAGGAAGCCGTCACAGGTGGGTCCACGCCTCGGTGAGAACGCCGCGCAGGATCTGCTCGATCTCGTCGAACTGCTGCTGCCCGCACGTCAGCGGGGGAGCGAGCTGGATGACGGGGTCGCCGCGGTCGTCGGCGCGGCAGTACAGGCCCGCCTCGAACAGCGCGCCGGACAGGAAGCCGCGCAGCAGCCGTTCGCTCTCGTCGGCGTCGAACGTCTCGCGGGTGGTCTTGTCCTTGACCAGCTCGATCCCGTAGAAGAAACCCTCACCGCGCACGTCACCGACGATCGGCAGGTCGAGGAGCTGCTCCAGGGTGCGGCGGAAGGCCGGAGCAGTGGCCTTGACGTGGTCCGTGATGCCCTCGCGCTCGAACAGGTCGAGGTTCGCGTGGGCGACCGCGGCCGAGACCGGGTGCCCGCCGAACGTGTAGCCGTGCGCGAACGACGCACTGCCGCGTCCGAACGGCTCGTACAGCTTGTCCGAGGCGATGAGGGCTCCGATCGGGGAGTAGCCGGACGTCATCCCCTTGGCGCAGGTGATCATGTCGGGTACGTACCCGAAGTCGTCGCACGCGAAGATCGAGCCGATCCGGCCGAAGGCGCAGATGACCTCGTCCGATACCAGCAGCACGTCGTGCTCGTCGCAGATCTCCCGCACGCGCTCGAAGTACCCGGGAGGCGGCGGGAAGCAGCCGCCGGCGTTCTGCACGGGCTCGAGGAACACCGCAGCGACCGTGTCCGGACCTTCGAACTCGATGGCCTCCCCGATGCGGTCCGCAGCCCAACGGCCGAACGCCTTGGGGTCGTCGCGCAGGTGGTCCGGTGCTCGGTACTCGTTGGTGTTCGGCACCTTGTGCGCACCCGGCACGAGCGGCTCGAACGGTGCCTTGAGGGTGGGCAGGCCGGTGATGGACAGGGCGCCGTGGGTGGTGCCGTGGTACGCGATCGAGCGGGAGATGACCTTGTACTTGTTCGGCTTGCCGGTGAGCTTGAAGTAGTTCTTGGCCAGCTTCCAGGCGGTCTCCACGGCCTCACCGCCGCCTGTGGTGAAGAAGACGCGATTGAGGTCGCCCGGGGCGTGGGCCGCCAGACGTTCCGCCAGGTCGATCGCCTCGGGGTGCGCGTACGACCACAGCGGGAAGAACGCCAGCTTCTCGGCCTGGACACGTGCCGCCTCGGCGAGCTCGGTGCGACCGTGACCCGCCTGCACGACGAACAGGCCGGACAGGCCGTCGATGTACTGCCGTCCGGCGTCGTCGAAGATGTGGTGCCCCTCGCCGCGGACGATCGTCGGGACGCCGTTCTCCCACGCACTCTGTCGCGTGAAGTGGCCCCAGAGGTGGTCCCGTGCCGCCTGCGACCTGTCGGTGCCCAGCCGGGTGGTGCTCATCTCGTCCCCCAGTTGTAGAGCTGCTTGCGCAGCTTCAGGTACACGAAGGTCTCCGCGGACCGCACGCCCGGCAACGAGCGGATCTTCTGGTTGAGCACCTCGAGGAGGTGGTCGTCGTCCTCGCAGACGACCTCGCACAGCAGGTCGAAGCCGCCCGCCGTGATGACCACGTAGTCGACCTCGTGCAGGTCCGCGAGCGCATCGGCGACCAGCCCCAGGTCGCCCTCGCACCGCAGACCGATCATCGCCTGCCGCGTGAATCCCACCTGCAGGGGGTCCGTCACCGCGACGATCTGCATGACGCCCGAGTCTGTGAGTCGCTGCACGCGCTGCCGCACGGCCGCCTCCGACAGCCCGATCGCCTTGCCGATCGTCGCGTACGGCCGACGCCCGTCCTCCTGGAGCTGTTCGACGATCGCCTTGGAGACGTCGTCGAGCGCCGTGCTGCCCTGTGCCGGTCTGCGTGTGCCCACGCGCCGATCGTGGTCGGCTCAGGCCGTGGATGCAAGGAATTCGTTGTGACAGGCCGAAGAATCTTCTGATTCCGAGGACTGGGGGCCGGTGATCGGCCGAAAGGTCTGTCCAACCCTGCCGGAGGCGTTCACGGCGGCGTACCGTGCGACCACCGACGAAATCGCCGCGAAGGAGTCCACCGTGAGCCAGGCCCCGGACCAGTCCATCGAGCTGCTGAACGTCGTCGGAGGTGAGCTGCGTCCCGCCGCGGACGGTCGCACGACGCCGGTCGTCGACCCGTCGACCGGTCGGGAGTACGCCCGCGCGCCGCTGAGCGGTGCTGCCGACATCGACGCTGCCTACGCCTCGGCCGCACAGGCGTTCACCACGTGGGGCCGCACGACGCCGGCCGAACGGCAGCTCGCTCTCCTGAGGCTGGCCGACGCCGTCGAGTCGCGTGCCGACGAGTTCGTCGCAGTCGAGTCACGGAACACCGGCAAGCCGCTGCACCTGACCGCGACCGACGAGGTCCCGCCGTGCGTGGACCAGCTGCGCTTCTTCGCCGGGGCCGCGCGGGTGCTCGACGGACTGAGCGCGGGGGAGTACCTGGCGGGGCACACGTCCTGGGTGCGCCGCGAGCCTGTCGGTGTCGTCGGCCAGGTCACTCCCTGGAACTACCCCCTGATGATGGCGATCTGGAAGATCGCCCCGGCGCTCGCGGCCGGCAACACGGTCGTGCTCAAGCCGTCGGACACCACGCCGGCGTCGACGCTGCTCCTCGGGCAGGTCGCGGCCGAGGTGCTGCCGCCTGGTGTGCTGAACGTCGTCTGCGGGGATCGGACGACCGGTCGCGAGCTCGTCGCGCACCCCCGGCCGGACATGGTCGCGATCACGGGCTCCGTGCGGGCCGGCTCGCAGGTCGCCGAGGCGGCGTCGGCCGGGCTCAAGCGCGTGCACCTCGAGCTGGGTGGCAAGGCGCCGGTCATCGTGTTCGCCGACGCCGACCTCGCCGCCGCCGCCGAGGGCATCGCCGGCGCCGGGTACTACAACGCGGGCCAGGACTGCACGGCGGCCACCCGGGTCCTCGTGCACGCCTCGGTGCACGACGACTTCGTCGCCGCACTCGCGCAGGCCGCCCGCGGGCAGAAGACCGGCATGCCGGACGACCCGGACGTCGCGTTCGGCCCGGTGAACAACGCGCTGCAGCTCGACCGGGTCACCGGCTTCCTGGACCGGTTGCCCGACCACGCGTCCGTCGTGGCCGGTGGCCACCGGATCGGCAGCACCGGGTACTTCGTCGAGGCCACCGTCGTGGCCGGCCTCCGCCAGGACGACGAGGCCGTCCAGGACGAGATCTTCGGGCCGGTCATCACGGTGCAGACGTTCACGGACGAGGACGAGGCGATCGCGTTGGCCAACGGCGTCCGGTACGGCCTGTCGAGCTCCGTGTGGACGTCCAACCACGGCTGCGCGCTGCGCATGTCCCGTGCACTCGACTTCGGGGTGGTCTGGATCAACACCCACATCCCGTTCGTCGCGGAGATGCCGCACGGCGGTTTCAAGCAGTCGGGGTACGGCAAGGACCTGTCGATGTACGGGTTCGAGGACTACACCCGGATCAAGCACGTGATGTCGGCGTTCGACGCCTGAGCCCACCGATCCGTGGGGTTGATGCGTCCGGCATGAAACATTTTCGTTGCGGCTGGGTGCTTTAGCAACGAATTCCTTGCTGGACGGCCGTCCGTTTGCGAGGATCCGTCGGACCGCGTCCGTGGCACTGCCGGAACCGAGGAGCCTCATGACCGCCTTGCGTCGTCGACCTGTACCGACCGACCCGCGCGTCCGGGCTCTGATCGCGCACGCCACGCGCCGCAGTCGCGAGCGTTCGACCGACCTGTCGCGGCGGTCGTTCCTGCTCGGCGCAGCCGGCACCGCCGGAGCCGCGGCGCTGCTCGCGGCGTGCGGCACCGGTCCGACCGCGGCGCCCTCGGCGGCGGCGAAGGACAACTCGTCGAGCGACAAGCTCGTGCGGTGGGCCAACTGGACGCAGTACCTCGACCAGAACGACGACGGCACCGAGTACCCGACGCTCGAGGCGTTCGAGGCGAAGACCGGCATCAGGGTGACCTACGCCGAGGACATCGAGGACAACGACACCTTCTACGGCAAGGTGAACGGACAGCTGAAGAACGGCCAGGACATCGGCTACGACATCGTCACCCTCACCGACTGGATGGCCGCGCGGATGATCCGCCTCGGGTACACCCAGGCGCTCGACAAGGCAGCGATGCCCAACTCCACGAACATCCTGGAGAACCTCGTCAACGTCGACTTCGACCCGGGGCGCAAGCACTCGCTGACGTGGCAGTCGGGGTTCGCCGGGCTCGCCTGGGACAAGTCGAAGGTCCCGGGTGGCCTGCACTCGGTCGAGGACCTGTGGAAGTCGGAGCTGGCCGGGCGGGTGGAGGTGCTCTCCGAGATGCGCGACACCATGGGCCTGATCATGCTCAGCCAGGGCGTCGACCCGTCGGGTGACTGGACCGACGACGACTTCTACGCCTCGCTGGACATCCTGCGGGAGAAGATCGGCTCGGGACACATCCGCAAGGTGCTGGGCAACTCGTACACGCAGGACCTGTCGTCGGGCGACGCGATCGCGGTCATCGGCTGGTCGGGAGACATCACGTCGCTGAACTACGAGTCCGACGACCGGTTCGAGTTCGCGATCCCCGACGCCGGCGGCACGCTCTGGAGCGACAACATGATGGTGCCGATCGGCTCGCCCGCCCGCTCCAACGCCGAGAAGCTCATGGACTACTACTACGACCCCGAGGTGGCGGCGCAGGTCGCGGCGTGGGTCAACTACATCACCCCGGTCCAGGGTGCGAAGGAGGCGATGGACGCGATCGACCCGGACCTCGCCGAGAACCCGATGATCTTCCCGACGCCCGAGATCCTGTCCAACGTCAGCGTGTTTCGCACGCTCGAGCCGGACGAGGAAGAGCGTTACAACGGCGAGTTCCTCACCGTCATCGGCGCATGACGAGCACCGCCGACGGCGCGACCGCACTCGTCGAGGACGCGACCGACACGGGCGCTGCCCTGGAGATCAGGCGGGTCAGCAAGGTGTTCGGCGACTTCGTCGCGGTCGACGACCTGAGCCTGACCGTGCCGTCGGGCTCGTTCTTCGCGCTGCTCGGCCCGTCGGGCTGCGGCAAGACGACGACCCTGCGCATGGTCGCCGGTCTGGAGCAGCCCACCTCCGGCACGATCGCGATCGGCGGCCGCGACCTCACCGGGACCCGCGCGCACCAGCGGCCGGTCAACACGGTCTTCCAGAGCTACGCGCTCTTCCCGCACCTGAGCGTCGGGGAGAACGTCGCGTTCGGGCTGCGCCGGCAGGGCAAGAGCGAGATCGCCCGTCGCGTGGCAGAGGGCCTCGACCTGGTCGAGCTCGCACATCTCGCCGACCGAAGGCCGGCGCAGCTCTCGGGCGGCCAGCAGCAGCGGGTCGCCCTGGCCCGCGCCCTGGTCAACCGGCCGTCCGTGCTCCTCCTCGACGAACCGCTCGGGGCCCTCGACCTCAAGCTCCGCCGCCAGATGCAGCTCGAGCTCAAGCGCATCCAGACCGAGGTCGGCCTGACGTTCATCCACGTCACGCACGACCAGGAAGAGGCCATGACGATGGCCGACACGGTCGCCGTCATGAACCACGGGCGCATCGAGCAGATGGGCACGCCCGCCGAGCTGTACGAGCTCCCACGGACGGCGTTCGTCGCCAACTTCCTGGGCCAGTCGAACCTGGTCCCCGGCACTGTGGTCGAGCGCACGAGGACCGGCCTGCTGGCGGTCGACGTCGCCGGGACACGGATCCTGGTGCCCGAGGGCCGGTCGGTGCGGTCCAGCGGGGACGTCCTGGTCGGTGTCCGTCCGGAGAAGCTGCGCCTGCTCGTCGGCGAGCAGGAACCGTCGTCGACCGAGAACCTGCTGGGCCCGGGGACCGTCACGGACGTGTCGTTCACGGGCGTCAGCACGCAGTACCAGGTCGAGGTCCCGGGACTCGGCACGTTCGGGGTGTTCGCGCAGAACCTGCTGGGCGGCTCGATGGTCGAGCCCGGTGCGCAGGTGCGCCTGGCCTGGTCCGCCGACTTCACGTTCGCGCTGGACGGCGCGGACGCTCCCGACGAGGGCACCCTCGACCTGGACGACGAGCCGTGAGCATCGCCTCGGTGCTCGACGAGGGCGTCTCGACCGGTCCGGTCGCGCCCGCACGCCGCAGGCGTTCCCGTTCGCACTGGATCCTGGTCGGTCCGGGGCTCGTCTACCTGATCCTGCTCTTCGTCGTCCCCGTCGGGGCGCTCCTGGCGACGTCCTTGTACGTCCCCGTCCCGGGCGGCGACATCGGCCAGTACCAGCCCGCGCTGCACTGGCAGAACTACGTCCACGCCCTGTCGCAGTTCTGGCCCGTCATGCTCCGGTCGTTCTGGTTCGCGCTCGTGGCCACGGTGGCCGCGCTCGTCATCGGGTACCCCATGGCCTACGCGATCGCCGTCCGAGCGCGCGGTCGCACGCTCTTGCAAGGAATGCTGCTCGTTCTTGTCGTCGCGCCGTTCTTCACCAGCTTCATCCTGCGGACGATTGCGTGGAAGCAGATCCTCGCCGACGACTCGCTCGTCGTCAGCATCCTGCACTGGCTCAACCTGCTCCCGGAGGACGCCCGGCTGACGGCGACCCCGTTCGCGGTCGTCTGCGGCCTGACGTACAACTTCCTGCCGTTCATGGTCCTGCCCATCTTCGCCGGGCTGGAGCGCCTCGACGCCCGGATGCTCGAGGCCGGCGCGGACCTGTACGCGGCGCCGATCACCACGTTCCGCACGGTGACGTGGCCGCTCTCGCTGCCCGGCGTCGTCGCGGGCACGCTTCTGGTGTTCATCCCGGCCGTCGGTGACTACGTGAACGCCACGCTGCTCGGCAACAACACGAACACGACGATGATCGGGCAGGTCATCGACGCCCGGTTCTTCAAGGTCCTCGACTACCCGACGGCCGCGGCGCTGTCCGTCGTCCTCATGGCGGCCATCATGCTGCTGGTAACCGTGTACATCCGGCGCGCCGGAACCGAGGAGCTCCTGTGAGCGTCGACCTCCGCACGGCGCCTTCCAGAGAGCCCAGGCCCGCACGACGACGCCTCGGCGACGCGATCGTGCCGACCTTCGCGGCCCTGGGATTCCTGTTCCTCCTGGTCCCGGTCGCCTACACGGTCGTGTTCTCGTTCAACGACGCGGGCAAGACGAACCTCGTCTGGCGCGGCTTCACGCTGGACAACTGGCGCAACCCGTGCGGCGCGCCCCAGGTGTGCGAGGCGTTCGGGCACTCGCTGCAGGTCGGGCTGCTGTCCACCGTGATCGCCACGGCGCTCGGCACGCTGCTGGCCATCGGGCTCGTGCGGTTCCAGTTCCGCGGGCGGTCGGCCGCCAACCTGCTCATCTTCCTGCCCATGTCCACTCCCGAGGTGGTGCTCGGCGCGGCGCTCCTGGCGCAGTTCCTGTCCGTGCGGGTGCCGCTGGGCTTCAACACCGTCGTCGCCTCCCACGTGCTGTTCTGCGTCAGCTTCGTCGTCGTCACGGCGAAGGCTCGCGTCTCCAGCCTCGACCCGGCGATCGAGGAGGCGGCCGCGGATCTGTACGCCTCCCCGCTGCAGGCCTTCTGGCGGGTCACGTTCCCGCTTCTGCTGCCCGGGATCGCAGCCGCGGCGCTGCTCGCCTTCAGCCTGAGCTTCGACGACTTCATCGTCACCAACTTCACGTCGGGCGCTTACCAGACGTTCCCCAAGTTCGTGTACATCTCGGCGACCCGTGGCATCCCGCCGCAGGCCAACGTCATCAGCTCGTTCATGTTCGTGCTGGCCCTCGCGATCGTCGTGATCGTCCAGCTGCTCGGTCATGCCCGGAGCACACGCCTCCGAGCACGGTGAACGGTGAACGGGTGCGACGTCGCACCCGATGAGAGGTGGACCTCGTGCGGATCCTGGTCGTCGGTAGCGGAGGGGTCGGTGACGCGGTCGCCCGGATCGCGGCCCGGCGGACGTTCTTCGAGCGCCTCGTCGTCGCGGACGTGGATCTGGGCCGTGCGCAGCGGACGGTCGACGCAGCGAGCGCTCAGGACGTCGTCGGGGGCCGGTTCGCCGCGGCCGTCGTCGACGCGTCGAGTCCCGAAGCGGTCGAGGCGCTCGTGCGTGAGCACCACGCCACCCACGTGCTGAACGCGGTGGACCCGCGGTTCGTCATGTCGATCTTCGACGGGGTGCGCGCCGCCGGTGCCGACTACCTCGACATGGCCATGTCGCTGTCCCACCCCCACCAGGACCGCCCGTACGAGCTGACCGGCGTGAAGCTCGGGGACGAGCAGTTCGCGACCGCCGACGACTGGGCCTCGGCGGGCCGCCTGGCACTCGTCGGCATCGGCGTGGAGCCCGGCCTGTCCGACGTCTTCGCGCGGTACGCGGCGGACCACCTCTTCGACTCGATCGACGAGCTCGGGGTGCGCGACGGCGCCAACCTCGTCGTGCTCGGCGACGACGGCGAGCCGATGTTCGCGCCCTCGTTCTCGATCTGGACGACGATCGAGGAGTGCCTCAACCCGCCGGTCATCTGGTCCGCCGACCGAGCCGAGGCGGGAGCGGGTCTCGAGGACGGCTGGTTCACGACCGCACCGTTCCACGAGCCGGAGGTGTTCCGGTTCCCCGACCCGATCGGCGAGGTGGAGTGCGTGCACGTGGAGCACGAGGAGGTCCTCCTCATGCCCCGCTGGGTCGACGCTCGCAAGGTCACGTTCAAGTACGGCCTGGGCGAGGAGTTCATCGGGGTGCTGCGCACGCTGCACACGCTCGGTCTCGACAGCACCGTTCCGGTTCTGGTGCGGGGCGTGCCGGTCAGTCCGCGTGACGTGGTTGCCGCGTCCCTGCCGGAGCCCGCGACGATCGGTCCGCGGATGACCGGGTCCACCTGCGCCGGGCTGCTCGTCACCGGCACCGGCAAGGACGGCGACCCGCGCGAGGTCTACCTGCACCACATCGTCGACAACGCCTGGTCGATGGCCGAGTACGGCGCGCAGTGCGTCGTCTGGCAGACGGCCGTCAACCCGGTCGTCGCTCTCGAGCTCCTGGCCGCGGGGGTGTGGTCCGGGTCGGGCGTGCTCGGCCCTGAGGCGTTCGACGCCGTGCCGTTCCTGGAGCTGCTGGCAGCGCCGACGCCCGCCGGGTACGGGTCGCCCTGGGGACTCGACGAGCGCACGCCTTAGGTCGGACGTCGGTACACCGAGACGTGGGAGGGCGAGTCGGCCGTGAACGGCGAGCCCGACCAGTCGGCGTCCCGACGCTCCAGCTCGAGGCCTGCGAGCTGCGCCATCAGGTCCAGCTCCGCGGGCCAGATGTACCGGTGAGGGCTGCGGAACACGGTGGCCTGCGTGCTGTCGTCGAACCTCACGTGGTGCGACACCACCTGCTGGTCCAGCACGTCATACGTGTCGATGAGCAGGTAGCCCGCCTCGAGGACCTCTGGTGCGAACATGCCGGTGCCCGGTGTGTCGTAGCGCTCCGCCGTCGCGGCGTCCCAGATCCGAGTCATCGTCGCGACGATGACAGCGCTCCGGCGGGCCGTCCACCGATTACAGAGCCTGAAGCGCGCCCTCCAGCACGGTGAGGGCGTCGTCGAGGAGCGCGTCGCCGATGACCAGGGGCGGCAGCAGGCGCAGCACGTTGCCCCAGGTGCCGCAGGTCAGCACCAGCACGCCTTGCGCGGCGCACGCCGCGGCCACCCTCTGCGCGGCCGCCTTGTCGGGGTCGAGCGTTCCGGGCACGACGAGCTCGATGGCGAGCATGGCGCCGCGCCCGCGGGTCTGGGCGACCGCACCGACGTCGGCGAGGCTCGCGGTCAGGCGGGGGACCACCCGGGCCTCGATGGCCTGCGCCGCTCCAACCAGGTCCGTGCGCTCGTACAGGTCGATGCTCGCGAGGGCGGCGGCGCACGCCACCGGGTTCCCGCCGAACGTTCCGCCGAGACCGCCTGCGTGCACCGCGTCCAGCAGCTCGGCCCGACCCGTCACCGCGCCGAGCGGCAGGCCGCCGGCGATGCCCTTGGCGAGCGCGATGAGGTCTGGCACGACGCCCTCGTGCTCGCACGCGAACATGGCACCCGTACGCGCGAAGCCGGTCTGCACCTCGTCGGCGACGAAGACGATCCCCTTCTCCTTCGCCCACGCCGCCAGCGTCGCCAGGAAGCCGGGTGCCGGCACGACGAAGCCGCCCTCGCCGAGGATCGGCTCGACGACGATCGCGGCCACCTGGTCGGCGCCGACCTGCCGCTCGGCTACGTCGATCGCGCGGCGCGCGGCCTGCTCGCCGGTCATCCCCTCCGGGTCGCGCAACGGGTAGGACGCCGGCACGCGGTACACCTCGCCGGCGAACGGTCCGAAGCCCGTCTTGTAGGGCATGGCGCGGGCGGTCATCGCCATCGTGAGGTTGGTCCGGCCGTGGTACGCGTGGTCGAGCACGATCAGGGCGTCGCGACCGGTCGCGCGGCGCGCGATCTTCACGGCGTTCTCGACGGCCTCGGCGCCGGAGTTCACCAGGACCGAACGCTTCTCGTGGTCGCCGGGGGTGAGCCGTGCCAGCGCCTCGCAGACCGCCACGTACTCCTCGTAGGGGCTGATCATGAAGCACGTGTGCGTGAAGTCGAGCGCCTGGGCGGCCACCGCTGCGGCCACCTCGGGCGCGCTGGCTCCGACCGACGTGACGGCGATCCCGGCGCCGAGGTCCACGAAGACGTTGCCGTCCACGTCCTCGATCACGGCGCCGGACGCGCGCGCGACGTAGACGGGGAGCGTCGAGGAGACGCCGCCGGCCACCGCCGCGGCACGGCGCGCGCCGAGGGCGACAGAGCGCGGACCCGGGATCGTCGTCCGCAGGGAGCGGCGTTGCTCGAGAGCGGGCAGGGCAGACGACGGGCTGGCAAGAGAATCGGTAGCCATGCACGGACGCTAGTGCCGATGTCGGGGCCGGGAAAGGGCTGCGACGACGAAAACCGCACCTCGATGCCCCTCCCGCACCTCGCGACCGGCCGTGCTACGTCGCGAGGACGACCTTCGACGTCGCGATCGCGCTGTCCATCACGACCCGAGTCAGGACGGCGAGGTCGAACTGTCCACCGGTCGACTCGAAGAGACCCTGCACGGCCAACCCGTA
This sequence comes from Cellulomonas sp. URHD0024, assembly GCF_000426185.1. GTDB lineage: Bacteria > Actinomycetota > Actinomycetes > Actinomycetales > Cellulomonadaceae > Cellulomonas. The sequence continues at coordinate 182,076 of NZ_AUEW01000010.1, read as the reverse complement.
GACGACCGGCCACTGCTGCGGGTCGGGCGCGAACCGCACGACGTGCGGCAGCATCGGCTCCCACACGGCGAGGTACTGGACGGGCAGGTAGGGCGCGGCGGTCCCCGGTGCGTAGCGCGGCCGTCCGAACTCCGGGCCGCCGACGGTGCTCGTCCCGTGCGCGAACAGCTCACCCAGATCGGGCAGGACGGCGCCCTTGCTCTGCGCGTACCCCGCGACGAGCGACCACACCGAGAACTGGCTCTCGGCGAGCGGCCGGTTGATCGCCGGACCCATGAGGTAGGTCTGCCCGTCCTTGCTCCCCACCTGCATGACGGTCAGGCCGGCGTACTCCGGTCGTCGGTTCTGCACGCCGTCCGTCGCGGCCAGCTGACACGCCCGTCCGGCGAGGGCACCGAGCGCGGTCGCGACGGCCTCGATCTGGACGCCACGCTCGTCCTTGAGCGCCGCGAGCACCCGCTGCAGGGTCTCGCGCCCCGCGATCCGCGCGCCGACCATCGGGTCGAGCGGCCCGCTCGGTCCCGGAGCTGGCCCGCCGGTCGGCATCGGCCCCGCCTGGCCTGGCTTGCCGGCCTCGTCGTCGGACACGCCATTGCGTCCGAAAAGTCCCACGTCGTCGCTCCCGTCGCTCCGTGCTCCCCGCGCGGGGCGGCGTGCGGGATGCTAGTGCGAAGCGTGTCGTGCCGGTGCATCGCCCTGGCGCCACAGGGTGAAGTCGCGGGGCGGTCCGGGAAGGACGCGTGCACTCCGTTCTGCGGCCGTCCGGGTGAGCCCAGCGCGGGTCCAGCAAGTTCCCAGGGTTGCGGGAGACTATGGGCCGGCGGGGCTCAGGGTCCACGCTCGGTGGGGCGCTGTCCCGTGACGGAGGTTCTCGATGGAGTACGTGGTTGGCCTGCTGATCTTCGTCGTCGTGCTGCTCGGATCGATCGCGCTGCACGAGGTCGGACACATGGTGCCCGCGAAGCGCTTCGGCGTGCGGGTGAGCCACTACATGGTCGGCTTCGGCCCCACGCTGTGGTCCCGCGTCAAGGGCGAGACCGAGTACGGGTTCAAGGCGATCCCGCTCGGCGGCTTCGTCCGGCTGGTCGGGATGTACCCACCCGCGGAGGCGGTCGGCAACCCCCAGGCCCGGACCTGGGTGGGACGGCTGGCGCGGGACGCCAGGCTCGCCAGCGCCGAGGAGATCCACGAGGGCGAGGACCACCGCGCGTTCTACCGGCTGTCGACGCCGAAGAAGCTGGTCGTCATGCTCGGCGGGCCCGTCATGAACCTCGTGATCGCCTTCGTGCTGATGGCGATCGTGTTCGTCGGGATCGGTCTGCCCGGCCCGACGACCACGCTCAAGTCCGTCAGCGCCTGCGTGATCCCCGTCAGTGCGCCCGCAACCCGGGAGTGCACCTCGACCGACGACGTCGCGCCCGGCGCTGCCGCGGGTCTGCTGCCTGGCGACACCATCACCTCCTACAACGGCACCGCCGTCGACTCGTGGGAGGACCTCTCGAAGCTCATCCGAGCGACCGGCGACGAGGCGGTACCCGTGACCGTTGAACGGGACGGCACGAGCGTCGACCTCACGGTGACGCCGGTCGTGGCCGAACGACCCGTCTACGACGCGCACGCCAACGCGGTGCTCAACGCGGACGGCACCCCGAAGACCTCGTCCGTCGGGTTCATCGGCATCGGGCCCAAGGAGGAGACCCAGCGCGAGTCGATCTGGCGGATACCGGGCCGGGTCGCGACGATGACCGGCGAGACGGCTGCGGTCGTCGCGACGTTCCCGCAGAAGGTCGGCGACCTCTGGAGCTCGACCGTGCACGACACCCCGCGGGACACCAGCAGCGTCGTCGGGGTGGTCGGCGTCGGTCGGTTCGCCGGCGAGATCGCCTCGGAGCACGACATCGACTGGGGGCTCAAGCTCGCCGGCCTGCTCCTGATGCTCGCCAGCCTGAACATCGCCCTGTTCGTCTTCAACCTCATCCCGCTGCCGCCGCTCGACGGCGGGCACGTGGCAGCCTCCCTCTGGGAGGGCGGTCGTCGACAGGTGGCCCGGCTCCGTGGCCGGCCCCGCCCGGGCCCCTTCGACAGCGCGAAGCTGGTGCCGCTCGCGTACAGCGTCTTCGTCCTGTTCGGGGCTGTGGGTCTGCTCCTGATCTACGCGGACCTCGTCAACCCGGTGCAGATCTGACGGTGATGTCGTGCACGCCACTGCCACAAAGAAGGCACGCGGCGACGTGGGTGCGATGATGGCGGCGTGAGCATCCCGATCAGCCTCGGCATGCCGGAGGCGCCCGTCCCCGTGCTGGCGCCGCGGCGTCCCACCCGAAAGATCCGTGTCGGCAAGGTCGAGGTGGGCGGCGACGCGCCGGTGAGCGTGCAGTCCATGTGCACGACGCCGACCACCGACATCAACGCGACCCTGCAGCAGATCGCCGCGCTGACCGCGGCGGGCTGCGACATCGTGCGCGTGGCCGTCCCGACGCAGGACGACGCCGACGCGCTGCCGGCGATCGCCCGCAAGTCGCAGATCCCCGTGATCGCGGACATCCACTTCCAGCCGAAGTACGTGTTCGCAGCGATCGAGGCCGGCTGTGCGGCCGTCCGGGTCAACCCGGGCAACATCCGCAAGTTCGACGACCAGGTCAAGGAGATCGCCCGCACCGCCACGGACGCCGGCGTCTCGATCCGCATCGGCGTGAACGCCGGGTCGCTCGACCCGCGCCTGCTCGCCAAGTACGGCAAGGCCACCCCCGAGGCGCTCGTCGAGTCGGCCGTCTGGGAGGCGTCGCTCTTCGAGGAGCACGGCTTCCGCGACTTCAAGATCTCCGTCAAGCACAACGACCCGGTCGTGATGGTGCGCGCGTACGAGCTGCTCTCCGAGCGGGGCGACTGGCCGCTGCACCTCGGCGTGACCGAGGCCGGGCCTGCGTTCCAGGGCACGATCAAGTCCGCGACCGCGTTCGGTGCCCTGCTGAGCAAGGGCATCGGCGACACCATCCGCGTCTCGCTGTCCGCGCCTCCGGTCGAAGAGGTCAAGGTCGGCATCCAGATCCTGCAGTCGCTGAACCTGCGTCCCCGCAAGCTCGAGATCGTGTCCTGCCCGTCGTGCGGTCGCGCCCAGGTGGACGTCTACACGCTGGCGGAGCGCGTGACGGCTGGCCTCGAGGGGTTGGAGGTCCCGCTCCGCGTCGCCGTCATGGGCTGCGTCGTCAACGGACCCGGGGAGGCCCGCGAGGCCGATCTCGGCGTCGCCTCGGGCAACGGCAAGGGGCAGATCTTCGTGCGCGGCGAGGTCATCAAGACCGTGCCCGAGGCGCTCATCGTCGAGACCCTCATCGAGGAGGCCATGCGGCTCGCCGAGTCGATGGACCCGGTCGAGGCCGGCGCGGGCGCCCCCGTCGTCACGGTGGGCTGACCGGGCGAATCCGCTCGGGGACCCACCGGGAATTCATCACATCGACGCGCCGTAGATAGGGTGAATCGGTCCGAGGTGGTGCAAGATCGCCTCATGGTGCAACGCCGCGCTGCTCTGCTCGACAACCGGGCTGGAGGTCGGGTCCTCTCGGACGTCGACCTCGAGAGCGCGCTGGCCGTCTGCGCACGTGATGCGGTCGGTTCCGTGCTCGCCACCGCCCGGTTGGAGCAGGCCGTCGGTCGCGGTCTGCGTGCGGCAGGTGGCAGCCTCTGGGGGTACGAGCAGGACGACGAGCTGGTCGCCATCTGCTTCGCGGGCGCGAACATGGTTCCTGTGGTCCCCGTTGACGACCCACGCACGCTCTCTCGGGCACTCGACGCGTTCGCGGGGATCGCCCGCCTGCAGGGTCGTCGCTGCTCGTCCATCGTGGGTCCCGCCGACGCGACCCTCGGGATGTGGAGCCGCCTGCGGCAGTTCTGGCCCGCGGCGCGCGAGGTCCGCGAAGACCAGCCGTCGATGGTGATCGAGCATGCCGCCCTGGTGACCGCCGACCCGAGGGTGCGCCGGTCGAACCCGGAGGAGTTCGACATCGTCCTGCCGGCCTGCGTCCAGATGTTCACCGAAGAGGTCGGCTACTCGCCCGTCAGTGGCCCGGGCGGCCCCTACGAGACGCGCGTCCGCAACCTGATCGCCCAGGGCCGGTCGTTCGTGCGGGTCGACACGTCCTCGCCGCGGTCGAGGAGGGACGTCGTGTTCAAGGCCGAGCTCGGCGCGGTCGCCGGCGGCGTCGCGCAGGTCCAGGGGGTCTGGGTCGCGCCCGACCGCCGCGGGGAGCGGCTCTCCGAGGCGGGCATGGCCGCCGTCGTGCAGGCGACTCGCGCCGAGGTCGTCCCGGTGGTCTCGCTGTACGTCAACAGCTACAACGCTCGGGCGCTCGCGGCCTACCGTGCCGTGGGCTTCCGCCAGGTCGGCACCTACGCGACCGTCCTGTTCTGACCGGCCGACCCCGCTGAGCCGGACGCCTGCCTCTGCCGCCTCAGCGCAGCAGGCGTGACATCCGTCGGTCGGCGAGCGGCTTCCCGCCGGTCTGACAGGTGGGGCAGTACTGCAGCGCGGAGTCGGCGAACGACACCTCGTGCACCGTGTCGCCGCAGGGCACCCCGTCCCAGCCCGGGCACGGTTCGCCCGTGCGTCCGTGCACGCGCATCCCTTGTCGCTTCGCGTCCTTGAGCTCGGCCGCCGGCTTGCCCGACGCCGCCCGCACCGCCTCGGTGAGGACGTCGTGGATCGCGCTGTAGAGCGTGGCGGTCCTGGTGGCGTCGAACGACTTCGTCATCGCGAAGGGGCTCATCCGGGCGACCAGCAGGATCTCGTCCGAGTACGCGTTGCCGATCCCCGCGATGGTGCCTTGGTCGCGCAGCAGTCCCTTGACCTGCTGGTTGCGGGCGGCGAGCAGCTCGTGCAGGCGTTCCGTCGTGAACTCCTCCGAGAGGGGCTCGACGCCCAACGTCGCGATCATCGGGACGTCCTGCGGGTCCTCGACGACGTGCACCGCGAGCCGCTTGCGCGTGCCCGCCTCGGTCAGGTCGAAGCCGGCGCCGTCGTCGAACCGCACGCGGAGCGCGATGGGTGACTTGCCCGGTCGGACCGGCCGGTCGGAGAGCTGCTCGGACCAGCGGACCCACCCCGCACGCGACAGGTGCCACACCAGGTGCAGCGGCTCGCCCGTCGGCGTCGCCACCATGAGGTCGAGCCACTTCCCGTGGCGCTGGACGTCGACGACGACCCCGCCCTTGAGCGCGTCCGGCGGCGGGCGGAACGTCTTGAGCGCGCTGATCGCGCCGATCTCGACCGACGTCACGACGTGGTCGACCGCCCGCCCGCGCAGGAACTGCGCGAGCGCCTCGACCTCGGGCAGCTCCGGCACGCACCCATGCTCCCGTAAATCTGCTCGGCGCGAGCAACTAGGCTCGCGGTCATGCTTCTGCGCCTTTCCACGCTCTTCTTCCGCACACTGCGCGAGGACCCCGTCGACGCCGAGGTCGCGAGCCACCGGCTCCTGGTGCGCGCCGGCTACATCCGTCGAGCTGCCCCGGGCATCTACACCTGGCTCCCGCTGGGCCTTCGGGTGCTTGCCAAGGTCGAGGCGGTGGTCCGTGAGGAGATGAACGCCGCGGGCGCGCAGGAGGTGCACTTCCCGGCGCTGCTGCCGCGGGAGCCCTACGAGGCGACCGGCCGCTGGACCGAGTACGGCCCGAACATCTTCCGCCTCAAGGACCGCAAGGGCGGTGACTACCTGCTCGCGCCCACGCACGAGGAGCTCTTCACGCTGCTGGTCAAGGACCTGTACTCGTCGTACAAGGACCTGCCCCTGACGCTCTTCCAGATCCAGACGAAGTACCGCGACGAGGCCCGTCCGCGCGCTGGGCTGATCCGCGGGCGCGAGTTCATCATGAAGGACGCCTACTCCTTCGACGTCGACGACGAGGGGCTCGAAGCCTCCTACCAGGCGCAGCGCGTGGCCTACCAGCGGATCTTCGAGCGCCTCGGGCTCGAGTACGTGATCGTGGCGGCGACCTCGGGCGCCATGGGCGGCTCCCGGTCGGAGGAGTTCCTGACGCCGACGGCGATCGGGGAGGACACGTTCGTCCGGTCCGCCGGCGGCTACGCGGCGAACGTGGAAGCCGTCACGACGGTGGTCCCGGACGCCGTCCCGTTCGACGACGCCCCCGCGTCCCACGTCGAGGACACCCCGGACACTCCGACCATCGACTCGCTGGTCGCCCTCGCGAACGAGCGCTTCGCACGGCCCGACCGGGCCTGGACGGCGGCCGACACCCTCAAGAACGTGGTGCTCGCGCTCGTGCACCCGACCGGTGAGCGCGAGCTGCTCGTCGTCGGTCTGCCGGGCGACCGCGAGGTGGACCTGAAGCGCCTCGAGGCGGCCGTGTCGCCGGCCGAGGTCGAGGCCGCGGGCGACGCCGACTTCGCCGCGCGCCCCGAGCTGGTCCGGGGGTACATCGGCCCCGCCGCGATCGGTCCGAACGTCCCCGTCGCCGAGGGGGCGGAGCGCACCGCCGTGCGGTACGTGCTCGACCCGCGCGTCGTTCCCGGCACCCGGTGGATCACGGGGGCGAACGAGCCGGGCCGGCACGTGTTCGACCTCGTCGCGGGCCGCGACTTCACCGCCGACGGGACGGTCGAGGCCGCGGAGGTGCGTGCCGGTGACCTCGCGCCCGACGGTTCGGGACCGCTGGAGCTGGCTCGCGGCATCGAGATCGGCCACATCTTCGCGCTCGGTCGCAAGTACGCCCAGGCGCTGGGCCTGACCGTGCTGGACCAGAACGGCAAGTCGCAGGTGGTCACGATGGGCTCCTACGGCATCGGTGTGACCCGCGTGCTCGCCGCGCTGGCCGAGGCCAACAACGACGAGCGTGGTCTCGCGTGGCCCGCGCACGTCGCCCCCGCGCACGTGACTGTCGTGGCCACCGGCAAGGACCCGGCGGTCTTCGAGGCGGCCGAGGTGCTGGCCACCGAGCTCTCGTCGCGCGGCGTCGAGGTCATCTACGACGACCGCCCGGGTCGCGTCTCGCCCGGCGTGAAGTTCGCCGACGCCGAGCTGCTGGGTGTGCCGCTGGTCGTCGTCGTCGGGCGCGGGCTCGCCGAGGGTGTCGTGGAGGTCCGTCCGCGCACCGGTGGCACGACCGAGCAGGTCGCGGTCGACCAGGCCGCCGACCACGTGGCAGCCCTCGTCGCCACCCTGCTCACCGCCTGACCCGACGCAACGTCCGCGTTCGTGTGGCCCCTGGCACCCACGAACGCGGACGTCCCGCTGACCCACCCCCAAACGTCCGCACTCGTGGGGCCTAGGGCACCCACGAGTGCGGACGTCTGGTTCAGGTGGTGGGCTTCTGGACCTGTTCGGGGAGGCCCGGGAACGGGACCGGGGTAGCGCCCCAGGTTGCGGCGGCGGTCGTCGCGGCGCGCAGGCCCGAGATCAGCGGCACGCGCTCACCCGCCGGAGCGGTGGCCACGGCATGGGCATAGGCGTCCGCGACCGCGGACTCCAGCGTGCGGCCGAGGGCGACGGCGACGCTGGGATCGTCGAGCCCGGCCGGCAGCGCGTAGGAGGCCCGGCGTGGATCCCGCGGCGTGCCGTCGCTGCCCGACGCACGAGCCCATCGCTCGCTCTCGGAGCGGTTGGACGACGCGGCCGCCCGGGCGGTCGCGCGCTGGTCGCCGGACAGCTTCGCGGCGATCACCTCGAAGCCGAATCCGGCCTGGTCGTGCGCGAGCGCGAGCGCGTCGAGGGAGGACGCAGGCAGGGCGACGCTCGGGCTCGGCGCGGGTGTCGCGGGCTCGGTCGCGGTGGGAGCGGGGGTGGCATCCTCGTCCGCAGGCTCGACCGCCGGTGCGGGCAGTCCGGCGGCCTTCGCGAGCCGGGCGGTGAGCTCGGCGCGTGAGGTGGCGATCGACGCCACGAGCCGGGCGAGCGTGCCGTCCTCGACCGCATCGGCATCGGTCAGCGAGGTCGTGGTCGCGGCCGCCAGGTCGGCCAGGAACGTCGGCACGTCGGGTACCACCGCAGCCGTCGACGGCGACGTGGTCGGCGTCGGCAGCCCGGAGACGTAGGTGCCGCCCGCCTGCTCGGCGTGCTGGTCGGAGAACGATGCGACGTCGGCCAGGACGCGCGCGACCGGCTCGGCGGCGGTCGCGGACAGCGCGCGTGCGTCTGCGGCCAGCGCCTGGGCGTCGGCGACCGTTCGGCCGCGTACCTGCTCGATCGCGTCGGGGCTCGGCTCGACCGGCGGCGGTGTCTCGGTCCGCAGACCGCAACCCGCCAGGAGCGCGAGAGCGAGGAGTGTGGCGAGCGCGACACCGACCCGGCCGGCGCGCGAGGCGACATCCGGGTACTGGTGCGGGTGCGAGGGGGGATGCATCGCCGGTGATCCTGCCATGCGCTGCTGCGGCGGCGGTCGGGCACGCCCGGACTCGTTACGCTGGACCCCACAACATCACAGGGTCGATCCGTTGCCTCGGCACTGACCCGCTGGAGCCGACAGGAGGCTGACATGGCCGCGCCAGAGCACCCAGCACACGCCGAGCGGGTCCGGCAGGTCGTCGTGCCGGCCGTCGAGTCGGTGGGTCTGCTGCTGGAGGACGTCGTGGTGCGACGCGCCGCAGGTCGGTCGGTCGTCGAGGTCGTGATCGACGTGACCGAGGACGACGACGGCGGCCTGGACCTGGACCGCATCGCCGAGGCGACGCACGCCGTCTCCGACGCGTTGGACGCGGCGGACACGATCACCGGCGAGTACACGCTCGAGGTGATGAGCCCCGGGGTGTCCCGCCCGCTGACCGAGCGCCGGCACTTCACGCACGCCGTGGGTCACACCGTGATCGTGAAGAGGCACGACGACGAGCCCGTGAGCGGGCGGCTGACGGCCGTCGAGCGGACGGGGTCGGACGACGGCACCATCGTCGTCGTGCCGGTGACCCCTGGCCTCAAGGGTCGCAAGCCGGTGGTGGGGGAGCCCGTGCGGATCCCCTTGTCCGAGGTGCGCGCCGCGCACGTCGAGGTTGACCTGACAGGTGTCGGGCCCGTGGACGACGACGAGGCCGGCAGCGACGCCGACGCCGGACAGGAGAGCTGAGATGGACATCGACATGCAGACGCTGAGGATGCTCGAGCGCGAGCGGGAGATCAGCCTCGACGTGCTCGTCTCGGCGATCGAGCAGGCGCTCCTCTCGGCGTACCACCGCACGCCGGGCGCGCACACGCGGGCCCGCGTCGAGGTGGACCGCAAGAGTGGCCACGTGACCGTCTGGGCGCGCGAGGAGCCTCCGGCGCAGGAGGACGACGCACCCACCTACGCACCGCACGACGAGCCGGAGTTCGACCACACCCCCGACGGGTTCGGACGCATCGCGACCGCGACGGCGCGGCAGGTCATCGTGCAGCGCCTCCGCGACGCCGAGGACGACCAGGTGCTGGGCGCGTTCCGTGGCAAGGAGGGTGAGGTGCTCGGCGGCGTCATCCAGCAGGGACGCGATCCGCGCACCGTGCTCATCGACGTGGGCGGCACCGAGGCCGTCCTGCCGGCCCACGAGCAGGTGCCGGGGGAGGAGTACGTGCACGGCGACCGCATCCGCGGCTATGTGCTCGAGGTCGCCCGCGGTCCGCGCGGCCCGCAGGTCACGCTGTCCCGCACACACCCGAACCTGGTGCGCAAGCTGTTCGAGCTGGAGGTCCCCGAGGTGGCCGACGGGACCGTCGAGATCACCGCGATGGCGCGCGAGGCCGGTCACCGCACCAAGATGGCCGTCCGCGCGACCGTCGCCGGCGTGAACGCCAAGGGTGCATGCATCGGCCCGATGGGCGGCCGCGTCCGGGCCGTCATGGCCGAGCTGCACGGCGAGAAGATCGACATCGTCGACCACGCCGACGACCCGGCCGAGATGATCGCGCACGCGCTGTCGCCCGCCCGGGTCCTGTCGGTGACGGTCGTGGACCCCGAGGCGCGTGCCGCCCGGGTCGTCGTGCCGGACTACCAGCTGTCGCTGGCGATCGGCAAGGAGGGCCAGAACGCCCGGCTCGCCGCCAAGCTGACCGGCTGGCGCATCGACATCCGCTCCGACGCGGAGGTGCCCGGCGACCTGCAGGGCGCGAGTGCCGGTGAATGACGTCACGATTGACGCATCCAGTGGCACGGCGCGGTAGACTCACTGCGGCTGGGCCGGATGTCCGGCTCCTCCCGTCGAGCCGGCGGACCCCACAGACAGCGAAAGCGGTCTCTGGCATGGGTCCGGTCCGGACGTGCGTGGGGTGCCGAGCCACTGGCCCGAGGTCAGCCCTGCTGAGGGTGGTCGTCGCCACGGATGCCGCGGGAGTTCCCGCGCTGACCGTGGACGTCGGTCGCCGGATGCCGGGCAGGGGGGCGTGGCTGCACCCCGATCCTGGATGCCTCGACACCGCCGAACGCCGACGTGCACTCGGGCGGGCACTGCGCAACGCGGGCCTGCTCGATGTGAGCGCCGTGCGCAGGTACGTCGAGGAGAAGCAGGATGAGAGCGGCACCGGGCAGATCCCGGCGTCGTAGGCCGATCGTCGATGAGGGAAGCGGGTCTGGAAGCCGATGGCTACCCGATGAGCACGCACCGATGAGTACCCAGCGATGAGTACCCAGAACTAACGACGGTCCGACCCTGTCCGGGCGGACCGAGACAGGAGAGATGTGGCCAAGGTCCGCGTCTACGAGCTCGCGAAAGAGCTCGGGGTCGACAGCAAGACCATCATGACCAAGCTGAACGATCTCGGTGAGTTCGTCCGGTCGGCATCGTCGACCATCGAACCCCCGGTCGTCCGCAAGCTGCGCGACGAGTACCCCGCAGGTGCGGGAACGTCCGCGCCGGCAGCAGCAGCACCCAAGGCACCCGCGCGTCCTGCGCCGGCGCCCGCCCCCGCACCCGCCGCCCCCGTCGTCGAGGCACCGCGTCCGGCCGCAGCAGCGCCGGTTGCCGTGGCTCCGGCTGCTCCCGCCCCGTCGCGTCCGGCTCCGGCCGCCGCGTCGGCACCCGCCGCAGCCCCCGCGCCCGCCGCAGCTCCTGCTGCCGCGTCGTCGACGAGTCCCGCGGTCCGTCCCGGACCGCGTCAGGCGCCCGCGCCTGCCGCGCGCCCCGGCAACAACCCCTTCGCACCCTCGCAGGGCATGCCCCGCCAGGGCGAGCGCCCGCGCGAGAACCGTCCCGGCGGTCCGCGTCCCGGCAACAACCCGTTCGCGCCCTCGCAGGGCATGCCGCGTCCGGGCGACCGCGACCGACGTCCCGCTCCGGCCGACGGCGCGGCTCCCGCTGCGTCGGCAGGCGAGCGTCCCGGTGGCCCCCGTCCCGGTGGTCCCCGTCCCGGCGGTCCGCGCCCCAACCCGGGCATGATGCCGGGCCGCACGGCCAGCGGTGTCGGCCGTCCCGGGGAGCGTCCGGCCGGTCCCGGTGGCGGTCGCGCAGGCGGCGGTCCGGGCGGTGCCCGTGGTGGCTACGCCGGTCGTCCCGGCGGCGCACCCGGTGGCGCGCCCGGCGGTGCCCCCGGCGGCGGTGGCGGCTTCGCCGGTCGTCCCGGTGGCGGCGGCGGTCGTCCCGGTGGTGCCGGTCGCGGCAGCACGCAGGGTGCCTTCGGCCGTGCGGGCGGTCGTCCCGTCCGCGGCCGCAAGTCGAAGCGTGCGAAGCGTCAAGAGTTCGAGCAGATGCAGGCGCCGTCGCTCGGCGGCGTCCAGGTCCCCCGCGGCAACGGCAAGACCGTCGTCCGCCTCCGCCACGGCTCGTCGCTGAACGACTTCGCCGACAAGATCGACGCCAACCCGGCGGCTCTGGTCACGGTGCTGTTCCACCTCGGTGAGATGGCCACGGCGACGCAGTCGCTCGACGAGGACACGTTCGGCACGCTCGCGGTCGAGCTCGGCTACGTCATCGAGATGGTGTCGGCCGAGGAGGAGGACCGCGAGCTGCTCGGGGCCTTCGACATCGACCTGGATGCCGAGCTCGAGGCGGAGGGCGACGACGACCTGACGGCGCGCCCGCCGGTCGTCACCGTCATGGGCCACGTCGACCACGGAAAGACCAAGCTCCTCGACGCCATCCGCCAGACGGACGTCGTCGCGGGCGAGGCCGGCGGGATCACGCAGCACATCGGTGCCTACCAGGTGCACACCACGCACGAGGGCATCGACCGTGCCGTCACGTTCATCGACACCCCGGGTCACGAGGCGTTCACCGCCATGCGTGCCCGTGGTGCGCAGGTGACCGACATCGCGATCCTCGTGGTCGCGGCCGACGACGGCGTGATGCCGCAGACCATCGAGGCGCTCAACCACGCCCAGGCGGCCGGCGTGCCGATCGTGGTCGCGGTCAACAAGGTGGACAAGGAGGGGGCCAACCCCGACAAGATCCGCCAGCAGCTCACCGAGTACAACCTGGTGGCCGAGGAGTACGGCGGCGACACGATGTTCGTCGACGTCTCCGCGAAGCAGAACGTCGGCATCGACCAGCTCCTCGAGGCGGTCCTCCTCACGGCGGACGCCGCTCTCGACCTGCGGGCCAACGCCGACAAGGACGCTCGTGGCGTTGCCATCGAGGCGAACCTCGACAAGGGCCGCGGTGCCGTCGCGACGGTGCTCGTCCAGTCGGGCACGCTCGAGGTGGGCGACTCGATCGTCGCCGGCACGGCCTACGGCCGCGTCCGCGCGATGTTCGACGAGCACGGCGAGCCGGTCCTCGTGGCCGGGCCGTCGCGTCCGGTCCAGGTGCTCGGTCTGACCTCGGTGCCCCGCGCCGGCGACACGTTCATCGTGGCTCCGGACGACCGCACCGCGCGCCAGATCGGCGAGAAGCGCGAGGCGGCCGAGCGTGCCGCCCTCCTGGCCAAGCGTCGCAAGCGCATCAGCCTCGAGGACTTCACGCAGGCGCTCCAGCAGGGCAAGGTCGAGACCCTCAACCTGGTCCTCAAGGGCGACGTCTCGGGTGCCGTCGAGGCCCTCGAGGACGCGCTGCTCAAGATCGACGTCGGCGACGAGGTCGATCTGCGGGTCATCCACCGCGGTGTCGGTGCGATCACGCAGAACGACGTCAACCTGGCGACCGTCGACTCGGCGATCATCATCGGGTTCAACGTCAAGTACGCGGAGCGTGTCGAGGAGCTGGCCGACCGTGAGGGCGTCGACGTGCGCTTCTACTCGGTCATCTACCAGGCGATCGACGACGTCGAGGCGGCCCTCAAGGGCATGCTCAAGCCGGAGTACGAGGAGGTGCAGCTCGGTTCCGCCGAGGTGCGCGAGGTCTTCCGGTCGTCGAAGTTCGGCAACATCGCCGGCTCGATCGTCCGGTCGGGCCTCATCCGACGGAACACGAAGGCGCGTGTCACGCGTGGCGGCAAGGTCATCGGGGACAACCTGACGATCGAGTCGCTCAAGCGGTTCAAGGACGACGCCACGGAGGTCCGCGAGGGCTTCGAGTGCGGTATCGGCCTCGGGTCGTTCAACGACGTCGAGATCGGCGACACCATCGAGACCTGGGAGATGCGCGAGAAGCCGCGCGCCTGACCCCAGTCTGATCACGAACCGCAGGGCGGGCGAGAGACCTCGCCCGCCCTGCGGTCTCTCACCTAGACAGAAGGAGTGATCCGATGGCGGACACCGCCCGCGCCCGCAAGCTCAGCGAGCGCATCCAGCAGGTCGTCGCGCAGATGCTCGACACCCGGATCAAGGACCCCCGGCTGGGCTTCGTCACCGTCACCGACGTGCGCGTCACCGGTGATCTCCAGCACGCGGACGTCTTCTACACCGTCCTCGGGGACGACGTCGCGCGCAGCGACACCGCCAAGGCGCTCGAGAGCGCCAAGGGGATCATCCGGTCCGAGGTCGGCAAGCAGACCGGTATCCGGCTGACCCCGTCGCTCGACTTCCATCTCGACGCCCTGCCGGACACGTCGGCGCAGCTCGACGCCGCCCTCATCGAGGCGGCCCGGCGCGACCGTGAGGTGGCTGCCTTGGCGGCCGCGTCCTCGTTCGCGGGCGACGCCGACCCGTACAAGAAGTCCGACGAGGACGACGAGGACTGAGGGCACGCACCCAGAACGCCGCAACGTCCGCACTCGTGTGGGGTATCAGCCCCACGAGTGCGGACGTTGCTGGTTTTCAGGGGAGCGTCTTGCCGGTGTTCTTCGGCATCCAGAGCAGGACGACCAGCGCACCGAGTGCGACGACGACCGCGGCGACGTAGGCCGCGGGTTGCAGGCCGGCCGCGTACCCGCCCGGCGTCAGGGTGCCGTCGGAGGCGGTGAACACGGCGACGAGTGCCGCCACGCCGAGCGCTCCGCCGATCTCCCGGATCGTCGCGTTGACCGAGCTCGCGGTCCCGTGGTCGTCCGGGGCCATGTCGGCGAGCACCGCGGTCGCGCTGGGGGCGAAGGTCAGACCCATCCCGATGCCCGCGAGCGCCAGTCCGGGCACGAGGTCGACGTACGTCAGGCTGTCGCTCGTGACGAGGAGTCCCTGCCACGCCAGACCAGCGGCCTGCAGGAGGAGGCCGGTGAACAGCAGCGGTCGTACGCCGACGCGGGGAGCGAGGATGCCCGCGATGGGCGCGAAGATCATCGGCGCCGCGGTCCACGGCAGGGTGCGGACGCCGGCCTGCAGGGGAGTGAAGCCCATCCCGATCTGCAGGTACTGGGCCAGCAGGAAGACGAGACCGAACACGCCGAACGAGAACGCCAGCGCGCTGACGTTGGCCACGGAGAACGACCGCTCGCGGAACAGGCGCAGGGGCACGAGCGGGTGGTCGGTGCGGGACTCCCAGGCCACGAAGGCAAGCAGGAGGGCGACGCCGACCAGCAGGCCGCCGACGACCCGCGTGGAGCCCCAGCCGTCGTCGTTGCCACGGATGATCGACCAGACGATCAACAGGACGGACGTGCCGGCGAGCGCCAGGCCGACGAGGTCGATGGGCTGCCGGCGGCCGTGCGACTCGGGCAGCGCCCACAGGACCAGCGGGATGGCGACGAGCGCGACCGGGACGTTGATCCAGAAGATCGCCTCCCACGAGATGCCGCCGACGACGGCGCCCCCGATCACGGGGCCGAGCGCCACGCCCAGACCCGAGACGCCGCCCCAGACGCCGATCGCCATGGCGCGCTTGCTCGCCGGCACGGCACCGGCGAGGAGCGCGAGCGACAGCGGCATGATCGCGGCCGCGCCGGCGCCCTGCAGGGCCCGCGCCCCGATGAGCATCTCGGGGCTGGTGGACAGGGCGGACAGGATGGATGCACCGCCGAAGACCGCGATGCCGGCGATGAACACGCGACGTCGGCCGAGCCGGTCACCGAGCGTTGCGGCGGCGATCATGAGCGTCGCGAAGCTGAGCGTGTACGCGTTGATCATCCACTGGAGCTGCTCGATCGAGGCGTTGAGCTCGGTCCTCAGGACGGGGAGCGCGGTGGTCATGACGAGGTTGTCCAGGGTCGCCATGAACATGGGGACCGAGGCGGCGACGAGGGCGATCGCCGTGCCTCGCCGGCGGAGCGTCGGGCGCGGTCCGACCGGGGTCCGCGCCAGAGACTCGGCTGGTGTCGTGAGGGTCACGAGTGGCTCCTTGGGGCAGTTCTGGTGGACAGGTGTCTTGTTGGCATTGATTGATTACTACCAACGACGACGTTAGGCATCGACTGATAACATGTCAACATGTCCGAGCAGATCGATGAGCAGGTTCCAGCGACGACGTCGTCGCGGATGACCGGCGCCGCCCGCCGCGACCAGATCCTCGCCGCCGCGCGACGTGTGTTCGCCGACAAGGGATTCGCGGCGACGACCGACGAGGTGGCCCGTGCGGCCGGCGTCTCCCAGCCCTATGTCGTGCGGCTCTTCGGCTCCAAGCGCGAGCTGTTCCTGGCGGCCTACCGACAGGCGGGGGCAGAGATCGAGGCGGCGCTCGGCTCCGTCGAGCCCGGCCCCGACGCGGGCGCCCGGATGGGGCAGGCGTATGTCGCGCTCCTCGACGACCGCGACCTGCTGCGGCTGACGATGCACGGCTTCCTCGCGGGCACGGACGACGAGGTGGGCAAGATCGCCCGGCACACCCTCGGCGAGGCGTTCCGGCTCTTCCGAGACCGCACGGGGGCGTCCGACGACGACGCCCGCATGTTCGTCGCCTCGGGCATGCTCATCAACGTCCTGCTCGCCGTCGACGCCCCCGCGCACCCTGGGGAGGATGCCGGGATGGACGCGCTGGTCGAGTGTGTCGTGATGAACATCGACGAGCAGCGCCGCACCGCATGACGCCGAAGGACGGTTCTGCCCGGCGACCGACCGCGGCGGACGGTGTCGTCGTCGTCGACAAGCCTGCAGGCTGGACGAGCCACGACGTGGTGGCGAAGATGCGCTGGCTGGCGGGCACCCGCAAGGTCGGTCACGCCGGCACGCTGGACCCGATGGCGACAGGCGTGCTCGTGATCGGGATCGGCCGGGCGACCCGGCTCCTGACGTACATCGTCGGCGCGGACAAGGAGTACACGGCGACGATCCGGCTGGGGGCCAGCACCACGACCGACGACGCCGAGGGCGAGACGCTCACGGTCGTCGACGCCTCGGGCGTCACGCGCGAGGCGCTGGATCGCGGGATCAGCCGGCTGACCGGCGCCATCCAGCAGGTCCCGAGTGCCGTGTCGGCGATCAAGGTCGACGGCCAGCGGGCCTACGCCCGGGTGCGGGCCGGCGAGGACGTCGAGCTCGCGTCGCGGCCCGTGACGGTCTCGCGGTTCGACGTGGTGGCCGTCAGGCCCGGCGACGGCGTGCTGGACGTGGACGTCGTGGTCGTCGTCTCCTCGGGGACCTACGTGCGTGCGCTCGCTCGTGACCTCGGCGCGGCTCTCGGCGTCGGCGGTCACCTGACGGCGTTGCGGCGCACGCGCGTCGGCGGGTACGGCCTCGACGTCGCTCGAACGCTGGACGAGCTCGCGCTGGTCGCGCAGGACGTGCCGATCGACGTCGTCTCGCTCGCCGACTCGGCCCGAGCGACCTTCCCGGTCCGCGAGCTCACGTCGGAGGAGTCGGTTGCCCTGTCCTACGGCCAGCGGCTCTCGGCCGCGGACCAGCCGTCGGCCGGGACCACGGCCGCCATCGCCCCGGACGGCAGGCTCGTCGCGCTGGTCGAGACCCGCGACGGTGCCGTGCGTCCGGTGCTGGTCTTCGCGCCCGCCTGATCCGCACGCGACCGAGCCGCCGGACCAGTTTCGGGGCCGCTGGCGCGCGCGGCCCGCAGAGGATGGCAGGCTTGTCCGTCGGGCGTCCGACCGGGCTCCCGACGCCTCGGCAAGGAGCACGTGTGCAGATCTGGCGGGAGCTGGCCGCGGTCCCCGACGGGTTCGGGCCCTCGGTCGTCACGATCGGCAACTTCGACGGCGTCCACCGCGGGCACGCGAGCGTGCTGACGCGGATGTGCGCCGACGCCCGCGCCGTCGACGCGCAGGCCGTGGCCGTGACGTTCACGCCGCACCCGCAGCAGGTGCACCGCCCGGACACCGCACCGCCGGTCATCACGGGCGACGACGACCGGCTCGAGCTGCTCGAGCGCACCGGCCTGGACGCGGTCCTGATGCTCACCTACACGCTCGAGTTCGCCCGGCAGACGCCCGACGAGTTCGTCCGCCGCTACCTCGTGGACGGTCTGCGGGCGCGGACCGTCGTCGTCGGCCGGGACGTGCGGTTCGGCTGGAACAACTCGGGGGACCTGTCGACGATGGTGGAGCTCGGCGCGACGTACGGGTTCGACGTCGAGGTCATCGAGGACGTCACACCGGCCGAGTCGGCTGACCCGGGCAGTGCGGAGGACCGCGTCGCCGACCCGCTGCGTCGTCGCTGGTCGTCGACCTGGGTGCGCGAGCTCCTCGACGCCGGGGACGTGGTGCAGGCCGCCCGCGTGCTGGGCCGCCCGCACCGGATCCGCGGAACGGTCGTCCACGGCGACGCCCGTGGCCGAGACCTGGGCTTCCCGACGGCGAACCTCGGACCCGACGCGACGGGCCTCGTGCCCGCTGACGGCGTGTACGCGGGCTGGCTGCGCAGGGCGTCGGGCGTCGAGGAGGTCCTGCCCGCGGCCATCTCCATCGGCACCAACCCCACCTTCGACGGGTCCGAGCGGCGCGTCGAGGCGTACGTGCTCGACCGCACCGACCTGGACCTCTACGACCAGGTGGTCGTCCTCGAGCTGGTCGAACGGCTCCGACCGACGCTGCGGTTCGACTCCATCGACGACCTGATCATCCGGATGAACGACGACGTCGCACGCACCCGCGAGATCCTCGACGCCGGCTGACGTGCCGCACACCGACCCTCCGGTAGCCCCGGATATCCTGGTCGGCGTGTCGCGCACCCGCATCGCCCTGCTCGGCTCCGGTACCGGCACCACGGCGGCGGAGATCATCGACGCCACCGCGACCACGATCGACGCGGACGTCTGCGTCGTCATCGGCAACAACAGTGCGGCCGCGGTGCTCGTCCACGCACGCGAGCGGGGCGTGCCGACCGTGCACCTCAGTGGCGTCACCCACCCGGACCCCGGTGCTCTGGACGGCGCGATGGTCGAGGCGCTGAGCGCGTCCGGTGCAGAGCTCGTCGTGCTCGCCGGGTACATGAAGCTGCTGGGCCCACAGGTGCTGGAGCGCTACGAGGGCCGGATCGTGAACACCCACCCGGCACTGCTGCCCGCCTACGGTGGCGTCGGCATGTACGGGGACCGGGTGCACGCTGCGGTCCTGGCCGACGGGGCACCCGTCAGCGGTGCCTCGGTGCACGTCGTCACCGCGGAGTACGACGAGGGCCCCGTGCTGGCGCAGGTCACCGTGCCGGTCCTGCCGGGCGACGACGTGGAGGCGCTGCGGAGCCGCGTCCAGGTGGCTGAGAAGGCCCTGCTCATCGGATGGCTGCGCGAGCGGTGCGGCGCCTGACCCAACTGGCGGGCAGACCGGGCGTGTCCGAACTGACCGACCGCCCCTGGTACGATGGTCGCTGCCGTCTGAACGGCCGCGGAACGAGAGAGCCCGGGTGGACATGCCCCGGCGCACCGCGCAACGAGTCAACCAGGAGATCGAGTGCCGCTCGAAAGTGCCGTCAAGCAGTCCATCATGACCGAGTACGCCACCCACGAGGGTGACACCGGTTCCCCCGAGGTTCAGATCGCGATGCTGACGCAGCGCATCAAGGACCTCACGGAGCACCTCAAGACCCACAAGCACGACCACCACAGCCGCCGCGGTCTGCTGCTGCTCGTCGGTCAGCGTCGCCGCCTTCTCGGTTACCTCCAGAAGGTCGACATCAACCGCTACCGCAGCATCATCGAGCGGCTCGGCCTGCGCCGATAACGCCTTCCACCAGCCCGGACCCGGAACAGGGTCCGGGCTGGTGTGGTGTTACGCGCAGTCGCTAGACACAGCACCACCCACCGCGTCGGTCCGCTCGGTCCGGTCCTCGGTAGTGGCTTCCGGAAGCTCGAAGGAGACTCCGGTGGCCTCGATCGAAGATCGCTCGCGGACGGCCGGCGCCTTCACGAAAGAGGAGGGCACCCATGGAGGGTCCCGAGATCCAGTTCGCCGAAGCCGTGATCGACAACGGTCGCTTCGGCACCCGCACCGTCCGCTTCGAGACCGGCCGCATCGCCAAGCAGGCCGCCGGCTCCGCCGTCGCCTACCTCGACGGTGAGACCACGCTGCTCGCCGCCACCACGGCCGGCAAGCACCCGAAGGACCAGTTCGACTTCTTCCCGCTGACGATCGACGTCGAGGAGCGGTCGTACGCGGCCGGCAAGATCCCCGGCTCGTTCTTCCGTCGCGAGGGCCGTCCGTCCACCGAGGCCATCCTCGCGTGCCGGCTCATCGACCGCCCGCTGCGCCCCCTGTTCGTCAAGGGCCTGCGCAACGAGGTCCAGGTCGTCATCACCGT
This sequence comes from Cellulomonas sp. URHD0024, assembly GCF_000426185.1. Taxonomy (GTDB): domain Bacteria; phylum Actinomycetota; class Actinomycetes; order Actinomycetales; family Cellulomonadaceae; genus Cellulomonas. The sequence goes on along the minus strand of NZ_AUEW01000010.1, from coordinate 162,186 downwards.
GCTGTCGATCCACCCGGACGACGCGTACGACACGCTGGCCATCAACGCCGCGTCCATCTCCACCCAGCTGTCGGGCCTGCCGTTCTCCGGCCCCGTCGGCGGCGTGCGCATCGCGCTCGTCGACGGCCAGTGGGTGGCGTTCCCGCGCTACTCCGAGCGTGAGCGCGCGACGTTCGACATGGTCGTCGCGGGTCGCGTGGTCGGCGACGACGTCGCGATCGCCATGATCGAGGCCGAGGCCCCCGAGAAGTCCTGGAACCTCATCAAGTTCGAGGGTGGCGTCGCCCCCACGGAGGAGATCGTCGCGCAGGGCCTCGAGGCCGCCAAGCCGTTCATCAAGGCCCTCGTCCAGGCGCAGCAGGAGCTCGCGGCCAAGGCCGCCAAGGAGACCCAGGTCTTCCCGACGTTCCCCGACTACCAGGACGACGCCTACGCCGCCGTCGAGGCCGCCTCGACCGCGTCGCTGAGCGAGGCCCTGAGCATCGCGGACAAGCAGACCCGCGAGAACCGTCTCGACGAGATCAAGGGCGAGGTCGTCTCGGGCCTGTCCGAGCAGTTCGAGGGCCGCGAGAAGGAGCTGTCGGCCGCGTACCGCTCGGTCCAGAAGAAGCTCATCCGCCAGCGCATCCTCACGGACGGCTTCCGCATCGACGGCCGTGGCCTGCGGGACATCCGCACGCTGTCGGCCGAGGTCGAGGTCCTGCCCCGCGTGCACGGCTCCGCGATCTTCGAGCGCGGCGAGACCCAGATCCTGGGCGTCACCACGCTGAACATGCTGCGCATGGAGCAGCAGCTCGACACGCTCTCCCCGGAGACGCGCAAGCGCTACATGCACAACTACAACTTCCCGCCCTACTCGACGGGCGAGACGGGTCGCGTGGGCTCGCCCAAGCGTCGCGAGATCGGCCACGGGGCGCTCGCCGAGCGCGCGCTCATGCCGGTGCTCCCGAGCCGCGAGGAGTTCCCCTACGCCATCCGCCAGGTCTCCGAGGCGCTGAGCTCCAACGGCTCCACGTCGATGGGCTCGGTCTGCGCGTCCACCCTGTCGCTGCTCAACGCCGGTGTGCCCCTGCGCGCGCCGGTCGCCGGCATCGCCATGGGCCTCGTGTCCGACACGGTGAACGGTGAGACCCGCTACGCGGCGCTCACGGACATCCTCGGCGCCGAGGACGCGTTCGGCGACATGGACTTCAAGGTCGCCGGTACCCGCGAGTTCGTCACGGCGATCCAGCTCGACACCAAGCTCGACGGCATCCCCGCCTCGGTGCTCGGCGGCGCGCTGACCCAGGCCAAGGAGGCTCGCCTGGCGATCCTCGACGTCATCGCCGAGGCGATCGACGTGCCCGACGAGATGAGCCCGTTCGCTCCCCGCGTCATCACGGTGAAGGTCCCCGTCGACAAGATCGGCGAGGTCATCGGGCCGAAGGGCAAGATGATCAACCAGATCCAGGAGGAGACCGGCGCCGACATCTCGATCGAGGACGACGGCACGGTCTACATCGGCGCCACCGACGGCCCGTCGGCGGAGGCCGCGCGTGCGGCGATCAACGCGATCGCCAACCCGCACATGCCCGAGATCGGTGAGCGCTTCGTCGGCACGGTCGTCAAGACCACCACGTTCGGTGCGTTCGTCTCGCTCTCGCCGGGCAAGGACGGTCTGCTGCACATCTCGCAGATCCGCCGCCTCGTCGGTGGAAAGCGCGTCGAGAACGTCGAGGACGTCCTGTCCATCGGGCAGAAGGTCCAGGTCGAGATCGGCGAGATCGACCCGCGCGGCAAGCTGTCGCTGCACGCTGTCGTCGAAGACGAGGCGGCCGCCGAGGCTGCTGCCGAGCCGGTCGACGCCTGACGTGCCTCTGGACCTCCCGCTCGTCCGCCCGGGTCAGCCGGGCAGTGAGCAGACCGTCGGGCAGGACGGCGACGCCATCGTGCGTCGTTCCGTCCTGCCCGGCGGGGTCCGCGTGCTCACGGAGCACATGCCGGGCCTGCGCTCGGCGACCGTGGGCGCCTGGGTAGGCGTCGGCTCGCGCGACGAGTCCGACGGCCACCACGGTTCGACACACTTCCTCGAGCACCTGCTGTTCAAGGGCACCGCGCGGCGCACGGCGATGGACATCGCCGAGGCGTTCGACGCGGTCGGTGGCGAGGCCAACGCCGCCACCGGCAAGGAGCACACCTGCTACTACGCCCGGGTGCTCGACACCGATCTCCCGATGGCGGTCGACGTCATCGCGGACATGGTCACCTCCGCGCGCCTCGACACCGACGAGCTCGAGACCGAGCGCGGCGTGATCCTCGAAGAGCTCGCGATGAACGACGACGACCCGAGCGACGTCGTGCACGAGCAGTTCGCTGCCGTGGTGCTCGGCGAGCACGCGCTGGGTCGGCCGATCGGCGGCACCCCGGACACCATCCGCGCGGTTCCGCGCGACGCTGTGTGGGAGCACTACCGGGAGCACTACCAGTCCTCGACGCTCGTCGTCACGGCCGCGGGTGGCGTGGACCACGACCTGCTGTGCAAGCAGGTCACCGAGGCTCTGCACACGGGCGGCTGGTCCCTCGACGAGAGTGCCGAGCCGCGTGGTCGACGGCTGTCCAGCACGGGGTTGGGGGCCGGTGAACTCGGGATCCCCGCCGGCGGTGTCGAACGCACCATCCGGCGCCCCACCGAGCAGGCCAACGTCATCATCGGCAGCACGTCGCTGACGGCCACCGACCCGCGTCGGTTCACGCTCTCGGTGCTCAACGCGGTCCTCGGTGGCGGGATGTCGTCGCGACTCTTCCAGGAGATCCGCGAGCGGCGCGGGCTGGCCTACTCGACGTACTCGTTCGCGTCGGGGCACGCCGACACCGGCGTCTTCGGCCTCTACGCGGGCTGCACGCCCGCGCGGGTCGACGAGGTCGTCACGCTCATGGCCGAGGAGTGGGAGCGGATCGCGCAGACGCCCATCACCCAGGCCGAGCTCGAGCGGTCCATGGGTCAGCTGTCCGGCGGGCTGGTGCTCGGCATGGAGGACTCCGGGTCGCGCATGAGCCGCCTCGGCAAGTCCGAGCTGGTCCACGGGTCGCTGATGAGCATCGACGAGTCGCTCGAGGCGATCCGCGCTGTCACGGTGCAGGACGTGCAGGACCTCGCGGCGGACCTGGCGTCACGCCCACGCTCGGTCGTCCGCGTCGGTCCCTTCGGGGACTGAGGCCGACACCCGGTAGTCGTCCGCCTCGCCCGCCCTGCCCTTCTCGAGGCGGGTGAGGGCGGCCGCCGCCGGTCCGATGCAGCCCGCGACCGCGATCGCGACAGCGCCGATCGCGGCTGTCCCCAGCAGCGTGTCGGAGCCACCCTGGGACCAGCCCCAGGCGCGCGGGACCGTCGCGCAGAGCCCGACGGCCACGGAGACGAGCGTTCCGCCGGGCGTGCGGCCGACCAGCAGCGTCACGGTCACCATCGCGACGAGCAGTGAGACGCCCGGGTCCGCGAGGGCGAAGACGATGCCGTCGTGCAGGGAGGTGCCGTCGCCGGGCGAGGCCGCCGGATACAGGCTGACGGCACCGATGGCGAGCGCCGGGATGCCCAGGGCGAGGCTTGCCACGGCCCAACCCTGCATCGACGAGCGAGCCCGGACGGGCCAGCGGGGCTGGCGGCCGGCGGCGAGGCACGTCGCGACGACGGCGGCGAGCAGTACGAGCGGCATGAGCACGCCCGGGCCGACGACGGTGACGTCGGGGACGACCTCGAGCGGGTTGGCACCGTTCGCCGGGGCCACGTAGGTCGGCGCGACCGGCCCCGGCCAGGAGGGCAACCACCACCAGGTGACGGTGTCGATCGTGGCGAACGCGGAGCGGGCGCCCACCGCGGTCCAGCCGACCACGACGCCGGCCGCGACCGCGACGATCCAGCGGCGCACGGCCGGGCGGCTCGACACCACGGCGACCCAGCAGACGGCGCACCACAGCGTCACCGAGACCGCCCAGCGTGCGCCGACGCCGAGGACCGCCCCGGGCGTCAGTGCCGGCCAGCCCCAGGCGTTCGAGGAGAGCGCGTCCTGCCATCCGCACAGGACGGACGCCAGGACGAGGACGACGACGCCGACGGCGCCGAGCGTGAGCAGCGTCGCCCGTCGCGCGCCCGCCGGTGCGTGGAGGACGGTCATGACCGTGTATCGGGCGTCCTGCGGTGCCGCTTGAGCGGTCAGCCGAGCCGGAAGGTGGTGCGCGGGATCTCGTCGACGAGCCTGCGAGCCACGGCGAGGGCGTCGTCCTCCGTGATCTGGTGGGTCGCGACCAGCGAGGCGAGGTAGGCGGCATCGACCCGGCGGGACATGTCGTGGCGCGCAGGGATCGAGCAGTACGCACGGGTGTCGTCGATGAACCCGGAGGTCTTCGTGAACCCGGCGCTGTCGGTGACGGCCTGCCGGTAGCGCCAGATCGCCGCGGGAGAGTCGAGGAACCACCACGGTGCGCCCGCGTAGACGCTCGGGTAGAAACCGGCCAGCGGTGCGATCTCGCGGCTGAAGGTGGTCTCGTCGACGGTGAAGAGCACGAGCCGGAACGTCGGGTCGGTCCCGAACGCGTCCAGGATCGGCGTGAGCGGACGGGTGAACGCCCCGGTGTCGGGCAGGTCGTGACCGGTGTCCGGACCGAACGCGGAGAGCGTCGGGGCGTGGTGGTTGCGGATCACGCCGGGGTGCAGCTGCATGACCAGGCCGTCCTGCGCCGACATCTCGGCCAGCCGGAAGAGCATGTTCCGGCGGTAGGCGACGGCGTCCTCGGAGGTGACCATGCCGCGCAGCGCATCCGCGTGGATGCGCTCTGCGTCCGGAGCGGCGAGCGGCGTGCTGCCCGCGTCGAGCACCCCGGTGTCCGTGGCGGTCGCGCCGGCGGCCGCGAAGGCAGCGCGGCGGACCCGGAGTGCCGCGAGCAGGCCGGCGTAGCTGGTCGTGTCGACGTCCGCCGCTCCGGCGAGCCGGTCGAGCGAGTCCGCCCAGGTCGCGGCCGACGGGTCCATGTAGCGATCCGCACGGAACGTCGGTAGCACCCGGCCACGGAACCTCGGGTCCGCGCGCAGCGCCAGGTGTGCCGAGAGGTCGTCGGCGGGGTCGTCGGTGGTGGCCAGGACCTCGATGCCGAACCGCTCGAACAACGCGCGCGGACGGAACGCGTCCCGGGCGAGCGCGTCGACGAGCTGGTCGTACTGGGCGTCGGCGTTCGCGGCCGACGGGTGCTCGGTCAGACCGAAGACGTCGTGCAGCTCGGACTCGAACCAGAACCGGACCGGGGTGCCGAGGAACAGGTCCCAGTGCTCGGCCAGGCGCCGCCAGACCGCCCGTCCGCTGCTCGTCCGTGCGGCTCCGTCCCTGCTCAGCCCCAGGTCGTCGAGGGGCACTCCGGCGGCGTGCAGGAGGCGCAGGACGTAGTGGTCCGGCGTGACGAGCAGCTCGGCGGGGTCACCGAAGGGTTCGTCGTCGAGCAGGAGGCGCGCGTCGACGTGCCCGTGCGGCGAGTAGATCGCCGCGTGGGCGACCTCGGCGTAGAGGCGACGTGCGATGTCGCGCTGGCCCGGCTCCGACGGGAAGAGGCGGTCGGGGTGCGGCTGCAGCAGCGTCATGGGTTTCTGCCGTTCCCGGCCCTCGGGCCGGTCGAGGAGCGGATGGTCAGATGCGTCGGGAGGGTCGCGCCGCGGCGTGGGACCGGCGCTGCCGGGTCGTCGAACCGTGCGAGGAGGATGGACACGGCGGTCCGTCCCGCCTGCTCGATGGGAGCCGTGAGCGTGGTCAACGGCGGGTTGCAGAAGTCCGCGCCGAAGATGTCGTCACAGCCGACGATGGAGATCTCCCCGGGCACGGACACGCCCCGTTGGCGGAGCCGTTGCAGCATCCCGATGGCGAGCAGGTCGTTGAACGCGATGCAGGCGGTGATCCCGGCGTTCACGGCGGCGTCGGCGGCTGCGGCGCCCGCCGACCGACGCGGCGCGAACGGTCCGATGCGCCCGGGCGTCAGGCCGTGGCGCTTGGCCGCGCGCTGCAGAGCCCGCCACCGGCCCTCGTTGGGCCAGGAGGTCTCCGGGCCGGCGGCGTAGGCGATCCGGGTGTGGCCGAGCGAGACGAGGTGCTCGAGCGCCTGCTCGATGCCGCTCGGGGTGTCGATGAAGACCGTCGGCACGCCCGGGGTCTGGCGGTTGATCGCGACGAGCGGGATCTCGGCGGACAGGGCGACGAGCCGGCGCTCCGAGAGGCGCGACGCCGCAAGGATCGCGCCGTCGTACGACCGCCGAAGCCGGTGCAGCATGCCGTCCTCGAGCTCGTCGCTCTCCTCGGTGTCCACGAGCAGCTGCGTGTAGCCGGCCGCCTTCAGCTGCTGCTGCGTCCCGCGGATGATGTCGAAGTAGAACGGGTTGGTCACGTCGGAGACCAGGACGGCGACCGTCTTGGTCTTGCCGGACGTCAGTGCGCGGGCCGGTGCGCTGGGCACGTAGTGCATGTCCGCGGCGACCTTCTGGATCCGCTCGCGGGTGGCCGCGTTCACGCGCGCGGGGTTGGTGAGGGCGCGCGAGACGGTCGAGGTGGCGACGCCTGTGGCTGCCGCGATGTCCGCCAGGGTCGCAGGGCGCGCTGCGCCGTCGTCGGCGCGGGGTCTCATGGGGGCGAGCAAACCACATCCGGCGAAAAGATGGCAAACATTGGCAAACGATTGCAGTCGTTGTTGCCGCGTCCATAGAGTCGCCGCAACCGGGGCAGCCAACCCGACAGACCGGGCGTACTCGCCCGTCAGAATGCCCCGCCATCGCACTCAAAGGAGAGTCAGATGAAGGCACGCAACGCCATGGGCGCGCTCGCCGGCATCGCGGTCGTCGGTCTCGCCCTCGCCGGTTGTTCGGGGTCGGACTCGCCCGCGTCGTCGTCGTCGCCCGCCGGGTCCGCCACCGCCGCCAAGATCGACGGCACCGGCAAGACCGTGCACGTGATGATCGCCGCGAACGGCCTGTACCCCGAGCAGCAGAAGACCTGGTTCGGCGAGGTGTCCGACAAGTTCAAGGCCGAGACGGGCGCGACGGTCGAGTTCGAGACCTTCGCCTCCGCGAACGACGAGCTCACCAAGATCCAGACCTCGGTGCTCTCGGGCCAGGGCCCGGACGTCTACAGCCTCGGCACCACGTTCACACCGACCGCGTACGCGACCGGCGCGTTCATGACGCTCGGCGACGCGGAGTGGGCCCAGGTCGGTGGGCGTGACAAGTTCGTCCCGTCGACGCTCGGCATCTCCGGTCCCGACGAGAAGAACGAGATCGCCGTGCCGTTCGCGAGCCGGCCGTTCGTCATGGCCTACAACAAGGACCTCCTGGCGGCCGCCGGGATCACGGACCTGCCGACCACGTGGGACGAGCTCACCGACGATGCGAAGAAGCTGACCACCGGCGACGTGCACGGCCTCGCCATCGGGTACGCCGACGGCTTCGACCCGTGGAAGTTCATCTGGGGCATGTCGATCCAGGCGGGCAACCCGATCCTCAACCTCGAGGACGGCAAGGCGCAGATCGACGTCGACCCGACGCAGACCGCCTACCAGACCTACTTCGACTGGTACTCGAAGGACAAGGTGGTCGACCCGGCTGCGCTGGGCTGGAAGAACGCCCAGGCCGTCGCCGCGTTCGCGGACGGCAAGGCCGGCTTCGTGCCGATGGTCTCCGCCACGTCGCGCGTCACCCTCGACAAGTCGGCCGTGGCGGGCAAGTACGCCTACGCGCTGATGCCGACCGTCCCGCCGGGCATGACCACGAACCCCGGGGACGGCAAGCCGGCGACGAGCATCATCTCGGGCGACAACATGGTCGTCGCGAAGTACTCCAAGAACCAGGACCTGGCGCTCGCGCTGATCAACATGTTGACCAGCACCGAGAACCAGACGTCCTACAACAAGACGTTCGGTGACCTGCCCACCAACCAGGAGGCGGCAACGGCGATCCAGACCGGCGACGAGCTGCTCAAGCCCGTCCTCGAGTCGTCCGCCGGTGCCATCGGGACGCCGTTCAGCGGAGCCTGGGGCGACACACAGCTCGCCCTGACCAACGTCGTCGTCCAGGCGCTGCCCGCCCTGCAGGCCGGGGGCGTCAGCGAGTCGGACCTCAAGGCCGCGCTCCAGACAGCCCAGTCGACCGCGCAGGCCTCGCTCGACAAGGCCAAGTAGCCCGAACCGATGACCACGACCGATCCGGTGTCGACCACCACCGACCCGACGGACGGCCGGTCACCCGCGGGACACGCTCCCGCGGGTGGCCGGCGCCGCCGGCGTCGCACCCCGAACGGGCCGAACCAGCACGGCCGACCGTTCTGGATGCTCGCCCCGAGCGGCTTCCTGATGTTCTTCGTCATCCTCGTGCCGCTCGCGCTGGCGTTCTACATCTCGGTGATCGACCTCGACCAGTACACGATCCAGCACTGGCTGAAGGCACCGTTCGTCGGGCTGCAGAACTACGTCGAGGCGATCAACGACACCTCGCTCCTGCACGCCGTGAGGCTGAGCGTCAGCCAGGCGCTCCTCGTCTCGCTGATCACCATGCCCATCGGCATAGCCGCGGCGCTGGCCACGCAGAACGCGTTCCGCGGCAGGGCGGTCGTACGGTCCGTCTTCCTCGTGCCGTACATCCTGCCGGCGTTCGTCGTCGCGACCGTGTGGCGGACGATGATGCACCCGCAGGGGCTCCTCGACCACGTCGTCGGCTCCGTCGGGATCGACGTCGGGCTCTGGCTCAACGGTCCGACGAGCTTCTGGTCGCTGGTCCTCGTGCAGTCCTGGAGCTCGTGGCCGTTCTACTACCTGCTCGTCCTGGCCGGCCTGCAGTCCGTGGACAAGGAGGTCCACGAGGCGTCCGCGCTCGACGGTGCGCTGTGGTGGACCAAGCTCCGGTACGTCGTCCTGCCCTACCTGCGCGGCTCGATCCTGCTCGCCCTGGTGATCTCGTTCCTGCACAACGTCAACGCGTTCACGTTGCCCTACGTGCTGTTCGGGGTCCCCGCGCCGCACGACGTCGAGGTGCTGCCCGTGCTCACCTACGTCACGAGCTTCCAGAGCTTCCGGTTCGGGCTGTCGGCCGCGATGGCCGTCGTGTCGCTCGCACTCGTCGTCGTCCCGCTGTTCCTTTATCTGCGGGCCGTCCGGCTCGACTCCGGAGAGGACCGTGTTCGCCGATGAGCGCGCTGATCATCCGACCGCCCTCCCTCACCGGCGGTCGCCGGCGTGACGACGACGTCACCCGACTCCTTCCTCGGCCGCTGCTCGTCACGGTCATCGTGGCGCTGCTGCTGGTCGTCCTCGGACCCGTTGCGTACATGGTCCTGGCGTCGCTGAACTCCGACATCGGCGTCGCAGCCGGCGAGATCTGGCCGCGCGAGTGGCACCCGTCGAACTACCTCCACGTCTGGTCGACGGTGGCGCTCGGGCGCGGGCTCGCCAACAGCCTGATCATCTGCGGCGCGGTCGCGGTGGTCTGCGCGCTGGTCTCCGTGTCCGCGGCGTACGTGCTCGTGCGGTACGCCTTCCGGGGTCGGCTCACCGTGCTCCGGGGGCTGCTGGGCCTGCAGTCGATCCCCGGCACGCTGATGCTGCTGCCGGTCTTCGTCCTCTTCGCCAGCGCGTCGACCCTGCTCGGCATCCCGACCATCGGCACCCGGTGGGCCGTGTTCCTCACCTACCTGACGTTCGCCCTGCCGTTCTCGACGTGGGTGATGGTCACGTACGTCCGCGGGCTTCCCCGCGAGCTGGAGGAGGCCGCCCGGATCGACGGGGCCTCGTCGTGGCGGGTGCTGACCCGGATCATCGTGCCGCTGTCGTGGCCGGGGATCGTCGTCTCGGCGATCTTCGCGTTCCTGCTCGGCTGGAACGACGTACTGTTCGCGTCCGTCATGACCAACCCCGAGACCCGCACGGCCGCGGTCGCGCTGCAGGTGTTCGGAGCCACGCAGGAGACCGGGGCACTGCCGCTCTACGGTCAGATGATGGCCGCGTCGCTGATCTGTGCGGTCCCGGTCGTCGTGCTGTACCTCGTGTTCCAGCGCTACCTCGTGGGTGGCCTGACCGCCGGAGGAGTGAAGTAGATGACCGACTGGAAGCTGTCGGGGTTCGGGGACGAGATCGACGCCGATCCCGTGGTGCAGCTCAGCGTCCTGCAGGCGCTCGGTGCCGCGCACATCGAGGTGCGCAGCGCCTGGGACACCAACGTGGTGGACCTGACCGACGACCAGCTCTCACGGCTCGCCGCGCACGTGCGTGACCGCGGGATGGCCGTGTCGGCGATCGCGTCGCCGATCGGCAAGGTCGACGTCACCCTGCCGGTCGAGCACGAGGTGGAGCGGCTCGGCCGGGCCCTGCGCGCCGCGCACGCGCTCGGGGCGCCGTTCGTCCGCATCTTCTCGTTCTACCGTTCGGCGGAGCGCACGCCTGAGGACATCCGCGACGACGTGCTCGTGCGGATGGCGGCGCTCGCGACGCTCGCCGAGGACCACGAGGTCACGCTCGTGCACGAGAACGAGAAGGACATCTACGGGGACATCCCCTCGCGGGTCCTCGACATCGTCGAGTCCGTCGGGTCGGAGCGGCTCCGCGTCGCCTGGGACAACGCCAACTACGTGCAGGTCGGGGTGCGGCCGTTCACCGACGGCTACGCCATCCTGCGTCCCTACCTCGACTACCTGCAGGTGAAGGACGCACTGGCCGCGGACGGCACCGTCGTCCCCGGGGGCGAGGGGGACGGCGAGCTGCTCGAGACCCTCACGGCCCTGCGCGACGACGGCTACACCGGGTTCGCCTCGCTCGAGCCCCACCTCACAGACGTGAACGCTCTCGGCGGCTTCTCCGGCCCCCGGGAGTTCGGGCGTGCCGCCCGAGCCTTCTCGGCGCTCACCGCACAGATCGGAGTCGGACTCGCATGACCAGCACTGGCATCACCAGCAGCCTCAACGTCGCACTGGTCGGGTGCGGGGTGATCGCGCGCAACCACGCGCGCGCGATCGACCGCACCGAGGGGCTGCTGCTCACCGCCCTCGTCGACCCCGTACCCGAGCAGGTCGCGGCACTCGCGGATCTCGTGGTCGAGGAGCTGGGAGCACCACGGCCGGCGGTGTTCTCGTCGCTCACGGAGGCGCTCGCAGCTGGCTCCGTCGACCTCGTCGTCCTCTGCACTCCGAGCGGCACCCACGTGGAGCTGGCACTGGAGGCGGTCGAGGCGGGCGTCCACGTGGTCGTCGAGAAGCCGGTCGACGTCACGATGGATCGCGGCCGCGCGCTCGCCGCCGCGGTCCGCCCGGGGCAGGTGGTCTCGGTGATCTGCCAGCACCGGTTCGACCCCGCGTCCGTGGCGGTGGCCCGCGCGGCGCACGGTGGCGGTCTCGGCCGGCTCACCAGCGCGGTCGCGTCCGTGGCGTGGTGGCGCAGCCAGGAGTACTACGACTCCGGGGACTGGCGCGGGACGTGGGCGCTCGACGGAGGGGGTGCCCTGATGAACCAGGGAGTGCACACCGTCGACCTCCTCGTGTGGTTCCTCGGCGAGCCCGTCGAGGTGTTCGCGCACACGGGCGGTCTGGCGCACGAGCGGGTCGAGGTGGAGGACGTGGCCGTCGCGACGATCCGCTTCGCGTCGGGAGCGCTCGCCGTCCTGCACGCCACGACCGCGGCCTACCCGGGGCTCAGCGTGCGGATCGCGGTGCACGGGTCCGCGGGCTCGGCGACGATCGACGACGACCAGCTCGAGTTCCTGTCGTCCGGCGGGTCCCCCGAGAACCGGGCGGCGGACCTGGTGCCTGCGGGCGACCTGCGCGGAGCGGCCAAGGCCGACGACTCGTGGGTGGTCGGGCACGCCCGGCAGCTCGAGGACGTCGTCGACGCCGTCCGCACCGGCCGGGAGCCCGGGGTCCGCGTGGTCGACGCCCTGCTCGACCTCGCCGTCGTCCGAGCCGTGTACCTGTCGGCGACGCTGGGTCGGCCCGTGCTCGTCGCGGACGTGCTGTCCGGCGCGCTCGACGACGAGCCGGTCGCAACCGGGGGAGTCCTGGCATGAGGTACTCGGTGTTCACGGCGTCGACTCCGCAGTGGGAGCCGGCCGAGGCCGCGAGGATCCTCGCGGCTCAGGGTTGGGACGGCGTCGAGTGGCGGATCACGGACCAGGCGCCCGCAGACCCACCCGGGTTCTGGGCCGGCAATCGGGCGACCTGGCCGCTCACGGGCCTGGAGGGCCTGCTGCCCGAGATCGCGCGGGTGACCCGGGAAGCCGGGCTCGAGCTGTCCGGCCTCGGCGGCTATGCGCGGTGCGACGACCACGCCAACGTCGAGCGCATGCTCTCGGCCACTGCGGTGCTCCGCGCCGGACAGGTGCGGGTCACGATGCCGGCGCTCGGGACGGGCGACTACCGCGACCTGTTCGCGGGCGCACGCAAGGACCTCGAGTGGGTCGCCGAACGGGCCGACGCGTACGGCGTCAAGGCGTTGGTCGAGCTGCACCACCGCACGATCACGGCCTCCGCGTCGGCCGCGATCCGGCTGGTCGACGGGCTCGACCCCGAGCACGTGGGGGTCATCCACGACCTCGGCAACCTCGTGATCGAGGGCCAGGAGGACGCACTCGCCGCCTTCCAGATGCTCGGCCCGTACCTGGCGCACGTCCACGTGAAGAACGTCGCGTGGGCGGTCACGGGCACCGAGGGGTTCGACGGCGCGACGACCTGGGCCGAGCACTGGGCGCCCTTGCGCAGCGGGCAGGCAGATGTCGAGGCGTACCTGGAGGCGCTCGCGGAGCACGGCTACGACGGGTGGATCACGCTCGAGGACTTCTCGACCGAGCTGCCGCTGGAGGAGCGCACCCGCGACAACCTCGCGTACCTGCGCGCAGTGCACGCGCGCGTCGCGGAGCGCCGTGCCTGACCGGACCAGGCGGCCACCCGTCCGCATGGCCCACCTGGGGCTCGGCGCGTTCCACCGGGCGCACCAGGCGTGGTACACGGACCGTGCCGACGACGCGTGGGGGATCGCCGCCTTCACCGGCCGCTCGGCGGCCGCGGCCACGGCGCTCGCCGGCCAGGACGGCGTCTACACCGTGATCGAACGCGCAGCGGGGGGCGACACCGCGACGCTCGTGCAGAGCATCGTGGCGGCGCACGACGGTGCCGACGAACGGGCGTGGCGGACCGTGCTGAGCAGCCCTGCGGTGTCGGTCCTGACCTTGACCGTCACCGAGGCCGGGTACCACGCGACGGCATCCGGCGACCTCGACACGAGCGACCCGTCCGTCCGGTCGGACATCGCCGCACTCGTGTCCGGGGAGGCCGCCCGCACGGCACCCGGGCGGGTGGTCGACGGTCTGCGCGCCCGCCGGGATGCCGGGGCCGGCCCGATCGCCGTCGTCAGCTGCGACAACCTGCCCGGGAACGGGTCGGTGGCCGAGCGCGTCGTGCGAGGTGTCGCGCGGCTGGTGGACCCGAGCCTGGACGAGTGGGTCGCGCGGAACGTCTCGTTCGTGTCGACGATGGTGGACCGGATCACCCCGCGCACGACGCACGACGACCGTGCCGTCGCTGAGGGGCTGACCGGTGTCGCCGACGCCGTGCCCGTGGTCACCGAGCCGTTCAGCGAGTGGGTGCTCAGCGGCGACTTCCCGGCCGGCAGGCCGCCGTGGGAACGGGCCGGCGCCCGGTTCGTCGACGACGTCGAGCCGTACGAGCGGCGCAAGCTCTGGCTCCTCAACGCCGGCCACTCCCTGCTCGCGTACCGCGGCCGACTGCTGGGATACGACACGGTCGCCGACGCGGCCGGACCGCTGGCGGACGAGCTGGAGCTGCATTGGGACGAGGCGCGCCCGCTCCTGCCCCTCGACGCCGCCGAGATCGACGAGGCGCTCGGCGCCCTGCGCCAGCGGTTCGCCAACCCGCGCATCCGCCACGTCCTCACCCAGATCGCGGCCGACGGGTCGTTCAAGCTGCCGGTGCGCGTCGTCGAACCGCTGCGTCGACGACTCGCCGCCGACCTCCCGCCCGGGCACGCGCAGCTCGGCGTGCTCGCAGCCTGGTCGACCTACCTGGTCCGCTTCGGAGCGACCGACGACGCCTCCCGCGGGCTCGCCGACGCGTTGCGCGGGATGCTCGACGCACGGGCCCGGTCGGCGGCGGTCCTCCGAGCGCTCGACGCCCCGGAGGAGCTGCTCGACCCGCTCGCCACCCGCATCACCGAACTCGAGAGGCTCTGACCGTGCTCATCACGTCCGCCGAGGTGCTCGTCACGAGCCCGGGCCGCAACTTCGTCACCCTGCGCCTCACCACCGACGACGGGTTCGTCGGCCTCGGTGACGCCACGCTCAACGGCCGCGAGCTGGCCGTCGTCGCCTACCTGGCGGAGCACGTGGTGCCGCTGCTGGTCGGCAAGGACGCGCACCGGATCGAGGACATGTGGCAGTTCCTGTACCGGGGTGCGTACTGGCGGCGCGGTCCGGTCACCATGGCCTCGATCGCTGCGGTCGACACGGCGCTGTGGGACATCAAGGCGCGGGCGGCGGGCATGCCGCTGTACCAGCTGCTCGGCGGACGGAGCCGCACGGGCGCGCTGACCTACGGGCACGCGAGCGGTGCGGACCTGCCGGAGCTGTTCGACTCGGTGCGCGACCACCTGGACCAGGGGTTCCGCGCCATCCGCATCCAGTCGGGCATCCCGGGCCTCGGGACCGTCTACGGCGTGGCCTCCAGCGCCTCCGACGGCGCCGGGCGCTACGACCACGAGCCCGCCCGCCGGTCGGCCGCGCCCGTGGAGGAGGTCTGGGACACCCGCGCGTACCTGCGCCACGTCCCGGGGGTGTTCGAGGCGGTCCGCAACGAGTTCGGGCCCGAGCTGCCCCTGCTGCACGACGCCCACCACCGGCTCACGCCCATCCAGGCCGCGAAGCTCGGCAAGTCCCTCGAGCCGTTCGACCTGTTCTGGCTGGAGGACGTCACCCCGGCGGAGAACACGTCGGCCCTGCGGCGCGTCCGCGCGCACACGACGACGCCGCTCGCCATCGGCGAGGTGTTCAACACCATCTGGGACTACCGCGAGCTGTTCGAGGAGCAGCTCATCGACTACGTCCGCTCGCCCGTCACGCACGCCGGCGGCATCACGGCGCTGCGGCGGATCCTCGACTACGCGGCCGTCTACCAGATCAAGTCGGGCGTGCACGGCCCCACCGACATCTCGCCGGTCGGCCTCGCGGCGTCCTTGCACCTGGGCGTCGCGATCTCCAACTTCGGCATCCAGGAGTACATGACGCACACGGCGGCGACGGACGAGGTGTTCCGCTCGGACGTACGGTTCGAGGAGGGTCTCCTGGTCCCGGGCGAGGGACCGGGCCTGGGCGTGGTGTACGACGACGAGGTCGCCGCGGGACATCCCTACGCTGCCGCGTACCTGCCGATCAACCGGCTCTCGGACGGGTCCATGCACGACTGGTGACCGGCGGGGCGATGATGGGGCATGCCCATCACGCAGGCCTACTACCAGCGGTTCGAGACGCACGCGATCGCCGACCTCGTCGAGCACGCATGGGTGGTCCGCGACGAGGTCGCGTCCCGGGAGGTGCTCCTGCCGGACGGTCGCGGCCTGCTGCAGATCGTGCTGGGCGGCCCCTGCGTGCGGGTCGACCCCCTGGGCAGCACGCGCGAGCCGGACGTCTCCGGGGTGCGCGGGCTGACCACGCGTGCGGTGGTCCGGCAGAGCGAGGCGGGCGCAGTTCGGCTCGGCCTGCAGCTCCACCCCCTGGCGGGCGCCCGCATCGGCACGCCGCTGACCGACGAGTGGCTCGAGGTCGACGCGTTGCTCGGCTCGGGTGTGCAGGCCGCAGCCGAGCACCTGCTGAGCGAGGCGTTCGACGCCGCTGCCGTCGCCCTCGTGACCGAGGCGATCGGGTCGATCCCGCGACGCACGTCGGACGAGCTCGACCGGTTCGCGGGCGTGCTTCGGGCGATCGACGAGGCCGGCGGCCTGGTTCGTGCCTCGGACCTCGCCCGGCGTGCCGGGTGCACGGTCACCGAGCTGTACCGGTGGTCGGTCGCTCATCTCGGCGTCCCGCCGACCGACTACCTCACCGCCGTCCGGTTCTCGAGGTTCCTCCGCGAGGCGTTGGGCCCTGGGGCCGTGGGTCCCGAGGCCGTCGTGGCGGCCCTGAGCTGGTACGTGCGGGCGGGGTACGCGCCGCGAGAGGTCGAACGGTTCACAGGGTCCGAGCCTGAGGAGCTGCGGCGGCTCGCGGCGGGCGTCGAGGCGCTCGTCGCCGGATAGGGTTTCCCCCCGTGAGCGAACGCATCAAGGTGGCCGTGCTGGGTGCTGCGGGCCGCATGGGACAGACCGTCGTCCGTGCCGTCGAGGGGGCACCGGACCTCGAGCTGGTCGTGGCGCTCGACGCGGGCGACGACCTCGCCGGCGCTGCGGGCGCCGACGTGGCCATCGACTTCACGATCCCCGCCGTCACCGAGGGCAACGTGCACGCGCTCGTCGACGCCGGGATCCACGTCGTCGTCGGCACGACGGGGTGGACCGACGAGTCGTTGGCCCGCGTGCGCGACCACCTGGCGAGGCGTCCCAGCGTGGGCGTGCTCGTCGCACCGAACTTCGCACTCGGCGCGGTCCTGGCCATGGCGTTCGCCGCGAAGGCGGCCCGCTGGTTCGAGTCCGTCGAGATCATCGAGCTGCACCACCCCGACAAGATCGACGCGCCGTCCGGCACCGCCAAGCACACGGCGGCCGCGATCGCCGCGGCGCGCGCCGCGGCCGGTCTCGGTCCGGTGCCCGACGCGACGTCGGAGACCCTCGACGGTGCCCGCGGTGCGTCCGTCGACGGCATCCCGGTGCACTCGGTCCGACTGCGCGGTCTGGTGGCGCACGAGGAGATCCTGCTGGGGAACGCGGGGGAGCAGCTGACCATCCGGACGGACTCGTTCGACCGCGTGAGCTTCATGCCGGGTGTCCTGCTCGGCGTCCGGCAGGTCGGGAGCCGCCCCGGGCTGACGGTCGGGCTCGAGCACCTGCTCGACCTGGCCTGACCCGGTGAGCCCACGGGCCCGGTGGACCGCTATCGCCGGCGCGGTCACCCTCACCGCGCTGCTCGGCCTGTACGTCTGGCTCGTCGCCGCGCGCGCCACCGCCCTGATCCAGACGGGCGAGCCGGTCGCGGTCGTCCTGGGCGTCGCGTTCTGGGTGCTGCCGCTCGTCGTGGTCTGGCTCGTGTCCCGGGAGTGGTCGCTGGCCGTCGACGTGCAGCGGATGGCCGACGAGCTCGCCGCCGCCGACGAGCTGCCCGTGGACGACCTGCCGCGCTCGCCGGGCGGACGCATCGACCGGAAGGCGGCGCGCGAGGCGTTCGAGCCCGCCCGCGAGCTGGCGGAGGCCGAGCCCGACGACTGGCGCTCCTGGTACCACCTGGCCTTCGCCTACGACGCGGCGGGCGACCGGCGCCGCGCGAGGGAGTCGCTACGGAAGGCCAGCGCCCTCCACAAGGCCTAGACGGACCGCCCAGCGTCGCGCCGCCCCGAAGAACCAGAGGATCTGCCGACGAAAACGCGGCAGATCCTCTGATTCGCGTGGGCGGGGGCTAGATGGACGCGGACCAGCGGTGCTCGCTGACCACTCGCGGCGTGCCGTCGGGCAACGTCCCGGAGGCCAGCTCGCGCGCGACGTCGTCGGGACCGAGGCCGCAGGACGCGAGGAACTGCGCCCGGGCGCTGTCGCCGTCGAGGACCCAGGTGTGCACCTGGTCCGCACGGTCCTCACGAAGCGTGTCGACCGCCGCGGCGAGCAACCGTGACCCGTGGCCGCTCCGCTGCCGCGACGGCTCGACCTCGAGCGTGAGGATCACGCCGCCCGGTGCGTCGAACGGGCGGTCCTCGGGCGGGGGAACGGGAGCCAGCGACACCACGCCGACGACGGTCGGACCCTCGCACGCCACGAGCACCCGGAAGCCGGCCCCTGGAGGCGTCGCGACGGCAGCGGCCCACTGGCCCTCGATCGCGGTCTCGTCGAGCAGGTCTAGGGCACCGGCCAGGATGTCCGCGTGCGAGACCCGCCAGGCGTCGACCTGGAGGCGCGCGATCGCATGCTCGTCGCCCCTGACCGCGGGCCGGACCGACACGTCGGCGTTCTCGCGGAACAGCGCCATCGTCCTGCTCTCTTCGTCGTGCTGGATGGGCCCGGTCACCCTAACCGGCTCACGACATCCCGAGCGCACGAAGGCCGGCGGCGGTGAGCGCAGCGAGCACGACGACGACGATGAACGGTGCGCGCAGCGCCAGCGCGATCGCGGCGACGAGGAGGGCAGGCAGCCGCGCGTCGACGACGATGTGCCGCCCCGTCGTCGCCGTCTGGACCGCGACGAGCGCGGAGAGGAGCGCGACGGTGACGAGCGCGGCGGTCCGCGCCACCCGGGGCTGCGCGAGCCAGTGCTCGGGCACGAGGTGCCCAGCGAGCTTGAGCCCGAAGCAGACGGCACTCGCGACGACGAGCGCGACCCAGGTCATGGCCGGGCTCATGCGGCGGACGCCACGGGCCGGGTCGGGGGAGCCGCGGTGAGCAGCCCGGTGAGGATCGCGACGATCGCCGCCAGCAGGACGGGAATGCCGGCGGGGACGAACGGGGTGGCCAGCAGGGCGACCACGACGGCGCCGGCGGCGACGAGCTGGGCGTGCCGGGCGTTCCTGCCGGTGACCCGCGGCCAGACCAGACCGAGGAACGCAGCGGCCGCAGCCGCGTCCAGGCCGTACGCGCGGGGGTCGCCCAGCGCGTCGCCGAGCAGCGCGCCCACCAGCGTGAACGTGTTCCACAGGACGAACACGCCGATCCCCGTCCACCAGAATCCCAGCCGGGCCGCCCGCCGGCCCGCGTGCGCCGTGCCGACGGCGGTGGACTCGTCGATGGTCAGCTGGGCCGCCGCGACCCGTCGCCAGCCGTGCACCCCGAGCAGCGGAGCGACCTGCGGCCCGTACAGCCCGTTGCGGACACCGAGCAGCCCGGCCGTCGCGATGGCGGCTCCGGGGAGGCCGCCCGCGCCCACCACGCCGATGAACGCGAACTGCGACCCGCCCGAGAACATCAGGAGACTCAGCGCGACGGTCTGCGGGAGGGACAGGCCGGCTGCCACCGCGAGCGCGCCGAACGAGACGCCGTAGAGCCCGGTGGCCAGCGAGACCGAGGCCGCCTGCCGGACGGCCGCCCGGCCGTCGTCGTCGGGTGCCGTCACGGACGCAACCGTCTCAGATCGCGACGTAGACGCTTTCGAGGTACTCCTCCATGCCGGCCTCGCCGCCCTCGCGGCCGAGCCCGGACGACTTCACTCCACCGAACGGTGCGCTCGCGTCCGAGACCAGGCCGCGGTTCACGCCGAGCATGCCGGTGTCGACGGACTCCGCAAGGCGCAGCACCCGCGCGATGTCCCGGGTGTAGGCGTAGGCGACCAGTCCGAACGGCGTCGAGTTGGCCAACGCCACGGCCTCCTCCTCGGACCCGAAGGTCACCACCGGCGCGACGGGGCCGAACGTCTCCTCGGTGATCACTCGCAGGTCCGGCGAGACCCGGTCGAGCACCGTCGGGGCGTAGAAGTAGCCCGGGCGGTCCGGTCGCTCGGCGCCGGTCCGGACGCGCGCACCGCCGTCCACGGCCTCCGAGACGACCTCGTCGACCCGGTCGACCGCGGCCTGCTCGATCAGCGGACCGACCGTCGTGCCCTCGTCGGCACCGTGCCCGACGACGAGCTTGTCGAACGCGACGGTCAGCGCTGCCGTGAACTCCTCGGCGACGGACGCGTGCACGAGGAACCGGTTGGCCGCCACGCAGGTCTGGCCCGCGTTGCGCATCTTGGCCTGCACGGCGCCCGTCACCGCGGCGTCGATGTCGGCGTCCTCGAACACCAGGAACGGGGCGTTCCCCCCGAGCTCCATCGAGGTGCGCAGGACGGTGTCCGCCGACGCCTTCAGCAACGCCGACCCGACCTCGGTCGAGCCGGTGAACGACAGCTTCCGGAGCCGCGGGTCCGACAGCAAGGGACCGGAGATGCTGCGTGCGGAGGCCGAGGGCACCACGTTGATCACGCCGGTCGGCAGTCCGCGGTCCGCGAGCTCCGCCCGGATGATCTCGGCGACGTACGCCGTGGTCAGCGGGGTGAGCTGGGCAGGCTTGATCACGACGCTGCACCCGGCCGCGAGCGCCGGCGCCACCTTGCGGGCGATCATCGCGATCGGGAAGTTCCACGGCGTGATCAGCAGGGCCGGACCGACCGCGCGGCGCAGGACGAGCTGGTGGTTGGCGCCCGACGGAGCCCGGCGGGCGAGGCCCTCGAACCGCACCGCCTGCTCGGCGTACCAGCGGATGTAGTCGGCGCCGTAGGCCACCTCGGCGCGTGACTCGGCGAGCGGCTTGCCGCCCTCGGCGGTCACGAGCGCGGCGATGTCCTCGGTGCGCGCGGTGATCGTCTCGAACACGGCACGCAGCAGCTCCGAGCGCACCCGTGGAGCGGTGGCCCGCCACTGCGGGAAAGCGTCCGACGCGGCCGTCAGCGCGTCGAGCGCGTCCTCGGAACCACCGTCGGCGACGTCGAACAGCGACTCGGTGGTGCCGGGGTCGTTCACCGAAAAGGTGCGCCCGCTCCCGGCGGGGCGCCAGGCCCCGTCGATCAGGATGCCGGTGGGGACGTGCGCGGCGACGGTGGGCGGCAGAGTCATGCTCGCAGTCTCGCTCTCCCGTCGGCGCCGCACCACCTCTCTGCTCGTTCCTGGGAAGCACCGGCGCCATACGATGGCCCACATGATCGAGACGCCGTACGAAGACCTCCTGCGACTCGTCCTGGAGACGGGCACGACCAAGGCCGATCGGACGGGGACCGGCACCCGCAGCGTCTTCGGCCACCAGATGCGGTTCGACCTGTCGCAGGGGTTCCCCCTCGTCACGACGAAGCGTGTGCACCTGCGCTCGATCGCGTACGAGCTGCTGTGGTTCCTGCGCGGAGAGTCGAACGTCGAGTGGCTGCGTGAGAACAAGGTCACCATCTGGGACGAGTGGGCGTCGCCCGACGGCGAGCTGGGCCCGGTCTACGGGGTCCAGTGGCGCAGCTGGCCGACGCCGGACGGTGGGCACATCGACCAGATCACGCAGCTGATGGAGAACCTGCGGCGCGACCCCGACTCCCGTCGGCACATCGTCTCGGCGTGGAACGTGGCCGACATCCCCTCGATGGCCCTCGCCCCGTGCCACGCGTTCTTCCAGTTCTACGTGGCGGACGGCAAGCTCTCGTGCCAGCTGTACCAGCGCTCGGCGGACCTGTTCCTGGGCGTCCCGTTCAACATCGCCTCCTACGCGCTGCTGACGCACATGGTCGCCCAGCAGGCCGATCTCGAGGTGGGCGACTTCGTCTGGACCGGTGGCGACTGCCACATCTACGACAACCACGTGGACCAGGTGCGCGAGCAGCTCAGCAGGGAGCCGTACCCGGCACCCACGGTGAACCTCCGCCGGGCGGCGTCGATCTTCGACTACACGTTCGAGGACATCGAGGTCGTCGGCTACCAGCACCACCCGACCATCAAGGCGCCGGTGGCCGTGTGACGGTCACCCTGGTCTGGGCCCAGACGCCCACGGGGATCATCGGCCGCGACGGCACCCTGCCGTGGCACGTGCCCGAGGACATGGCCCACTTCCGGGACCTGACCCGGGGGCACCCGGTCATCATGGGCCGCGGCACGTGGGACTCGCTGCCGCCCCGGTTCCGGCCGCTGCCGGACCGCGACAACATCGTGCTCACGCGGAACCCGTCGTTCGAGGCAGCCGGAGCCCTCGTCGCGCACGGCGTCGAGGAGGCGTTGCGGCTCATCGAGAACCGAGACGCCTTCGTGGTCGGCGGCGGTGAGGTCTACGCGCTCTTCCTGCCCTTGGCGCACCGCGTCGAACGGACGATGGTCTCCCTCGACGTGGGCGGCGACACGCGCGCGCCGGCGCTGGATCCGCGCGCCTGGAAGCGCGCCGACCCGGACCAGACCTGGCTCACCTCGACGGCCGGCGGCACCCGGTACCGGTTCGAGTCGTACACGCGACGCTGAACCCGCTGCGGCCCTGGCGTATCTGACGGCTCCGCGGGAGGCTCTTGGTGGCAGGACCTCGTTCGGAGGGGACGCGGCCACGATGCAGAGAGGCATGGCGATGTCGGACTCTTCCACGGCGACCGGCTTCACGCCCGACCAGCACCAGCACACCTGCGCAGTCCCGCCGAGTCCCCAGCTGCGTGAGCAGTGGGCCAGGGCGCTCGAGGGCGCGAACGAGGCGGTGGCCCGTACGGACGGTGCGGCACCTTTCCTGCGGATCGAGCGTGACCCGCGTCCGCTCGGGTTCAACGACGGCGTGATCGTGCCGCCCGAGGAGTTCCCGGCCGGCACGCCGTTGACGAGGATCCGCGGTGCGGCCGCGGACCGGGCGCCCTTGCGCGGCACCGTCCGCGTCGCGATCGTCCTCGTCGACTTCTCGGACAAGCACCTCACCACCACGAAGGCGCAGATGGAGACGCTGTTCTTCTCCACCGGAACGCTGCCGCACGGGAGCGTGAAGGAGTACTACACCGAGGTGACCAACGGCCTCGTCCAGCTCGACGGCGTCGTGGTCGGCCCGTACCGGATGCCGCACACCCTCTCGTGGTACGCGGCCAACGGCTCGGGTGTGGGCAAGAACGACACGCCCTTCCGGTCGCCCGTCCTGGCGCACGACGCCGCGGTCGCTGCGAACAAGGACGTCGACTTCTCCCCGTACGACAACGACAAGAACGGCTTCGTCGACGCCTTCATCGTGGTGCACGCCGGAAAGGGCGCCGAGGAGACCGGCGCGCTCGGCGACATCTGGTCGCACAAGTCGACGCTCGGTACGGCGTACAAGGCCGACAAGACCAAGATCTACGGCTACCTGACCATCCCCGAGGACGCCAAGATCGGGGTCAGCGCGCACGAGCTGGGACACCTGCTGTTCGGCTTCCCGGACCTGTACGACATCGACTACTCCTCGGCGGGTATCGGCGACTGGTGCCTCATGGCCGGCGGGTCGTGGAACGGGGCGGTCCCCGGCGAGCAGCCCGCGCACCCGAGCGCCTGGTGCAAGGTGGACCAGGGCTGGGTGACGACCACCGTCGTCTCGGCCGACGGGCCGCTGACCGTCCCGGAGGTCGAGACGTCGCACACCGTCTTCCGCCTCTGGAAGGACGGCGTCGCCGGTCCCGAGTACTTCCTGCTCGAGAACCGGCAGCCGACGGGGTACGACGCCGCCCTGCCCGGCTCCGGCCTGCTCCTGTGGCACATCGACGACGCCATCCCGGGCAACACCGACGAGAACCACTACAAGGTGGGCCTCGTCCAGGCCGACGGGCTCAAGGGCCTCGAGCAGAACCACAACGGCGGCGACGCCGGCGACCCGTTCCCGGGTTCGGCGGCGATCACCGTGATCGACGGGTCGACGACGCCGAGCACCAGGTCGTTCGGGAACGCCGACACGAGCGTCGGCCTCTCGACGATCTCCGCGTCGGGCGCCTCGATGACCGCGGCCGTCCGGGTCCGGTCGTCGGTGACGCCACCGGACGGCACCACGCTCGCCATCAAGGTGCTGATCGACGAGCTCGTCAAGGACGGTGCGGACCTCGCCAGGCAGGCCCAGGACCTCAAGGCCCTCTACGAGAGCGCCTCCGCCGGTGCGAAGGTGGGCTGAGGATGGTCGCGGCCCGGAAGAACCGCACGGCCGTGACCGGCGTCATCCAGGCCGCCCGCGAGCAGGGACCGGACATCGTCGAGCTCGACGTCCTGGTGCACAGCTCGGGGGCGGTCGAGGGGCAGCCGGACCTGCTCACCGGTAACCAGCCGGCGGACCGCCCCTGGACGCTGCGTGCCCGCCGCTCCGAGCTGCCCGACGGCGACCTCACGGGCTGGCACATCTCCGGCGAGGCCACGCTCGCCGGTCCCGACGTCGTACGGCTCGTCACTGCGGGCTCCGCACCGCTGCTCACGCCACCCGGATCGTGATCGCGGTCGCGGTCGTGGTCGTGGTCGCGGCCGACGGGCGCCGGTGATCGGCGACCACGCCGATACGTCCCAGGGCGGTACCGTGGCCCCATGCCGCGTATCGCCACGCCCACCCGCCCGTTCGGGTCCGTGCTCACCGCGATGGTCACGCCGTTCACTGCCGATGGTGCGGTCGACCTCGACACCGCCGTCCAGCTGGCCCGACACCTCGTCGCCAGCGGCCACGACGGTCTGGTGCTCAACGGCACCACGGGCGAGGCGTCGACCACGCACGCACCTGAGAAGGCGGAGCTGGTGTCCGCAGTGATCGAGGCCGTCGGGGACGACGCCTGGGTCGTCGCCGGCGCCGGCTCCAATGACACCGCGCACGCCGTGCGGATGGCCGAGCAGGCGGCCGAGGCGGGCGCGCACGGCCTTCTCGTCGTCAGCCCGTACTACTCCCGACCTTCGCAGGAGGGCGTCCGGCGACACGTCGAGGCCGTCGCCGATGCCACCGACCTGCCTGTGATGCTCTACGACGTGCCGGGTCGGACGGGCGTGCGGTTCGCCGCCGCCACGATCGACGCGCTCGCCGAGCACGACCGCGTCGTCGCCATGAAGGACGCGTCGGGCGACCCGTACGCGGCCGCCAAGACCCTCGCCCGCACCGGCCTCGCCTGGTACTCCGGCGACGACAGCGCGTTGCTGACCCTGCTGGCCAACGGAGCCGTCGGGATCGTCAGCGTCACGGGCCACGTGGCCGGGCGCCAGCTCGCCGACATCGTGCGCGCGTTCGACGCCGGCGACCACCGTGAGGCACTCCGAGTCTTCCGATCGATCACTCCCGCGATCGACGCGCTCAACGGTGCCGGCTTCCAGGCCGTCGCCGCGAAGGCTGCGCTCCAGGTGCTGGGCATCACGCCCGAGCGCTCGGTGCGCCTCCCGCTCGTCCCCGCGTCCGACGACGAGCTCGCGCTGATCCGTGACGGCCTCCGCGCCGCCGGTCTGCTCGATGTCGTCGTCGGCTGACCGCATTTGACCCCACCAGGAGACACATGAGTCACCCGCACCCCGAGCTCACCCTGCCGCCGGCTCTGCCCAGCGGCGCCCTGCGTGTCGTAGCGCTGGGAGGGCTCGGTGAGGTCGGCCGCAACATGGCCGTCCTCGAGTTCGCCGGCCGCCTGCTCGTCATCGACTGCGGTGTCCTGTTCCCCGAGGACCACCAACCCGGCGTCGACCTGATCCTGCCGGACTTCGAGTACATCAAGGACCGTCTCGACGACATCGAGGCGATCGTCCTGACCCACGGGCACGAGGACCACATCGGTGCTGTCCCGTACCTGTTGCGCCTCCGCCGCGACATCCCGCTGGTCGGCTCGCAGCTGACGCTCGCGTTCATCGAGGCCAAGCTCAAGGAGCACCGGATCGCCCCGGTGACCCGCGTCGTGCGCGAGGGGGACACGTCGACGTTCGGCTCCTTCGAGTGCGAGTTCATCGCGGTGAACCACTCGATCCCGGACGCCCTCGCGGTCGCCGTGACCACGGGCGCGGGCACGGTGCTGCACACGGGCGACTTCAAGATGGACCAGCTGCCGATGGACGGCCGGATCACCGACCTGCGCGCGTTCGCGCGGCTCGGCGAGAAGGGCGTCGACCTGTTCATGGTCGACTCCACCAACGCCGAGGTGCCGGGGTTCGTCTCGCCCGAGCGCGGCATCGGACCGGTTCTGGACCAGGTGTTCGCCGACTCGACCAAGCGGATCATCGTCGCGTCGTTCGCGTCGCACGTGCACCGCGTCCAGCAGGTGCTCGACGCCGCCTACACGCACAACCGTCGCGTCGCGCTCGTCGGGCGCTCGATGGTGCGCAACATGGGCATCGCCGCCGACCTGGGTTACCTGAACGTTCCCGAGGGTGTGCTCATCGACCTGAAGCAGGTCGACCAGCTCCGCGACGACGAGATCGTCCTGATGTGCACGGGGTCGCAGGGCGAGCCGATGGCGGCGCTGTCGCGGATCGCGAACAACGACCACAAGGTGTCCGTCGGCCCCGGCGACACCGTGATCATGGCGTCGTCGCTGATCCCGGGCAACGAGAACGCCGTGTTCCGCGTGATCAACGGCCTGACGCGGCTCGGTGCGCGCGTCGTGCACTCGGGCAACGCCAAGGTGCACGTGTCCGGCCACGCCAGCGCCGGCGAGCTTTTGTACTGCTACAACATCCTGCGGCCCCGGAACGTCATGCCCGTGCACGGGGAGATCCGCCACCTCGTCGCCAACGCCGCGCTCGCCGTGCAGACGGGCGTCCCCGCCGACCGCGTCGTGCTGGCCGAGGACGGCATCGTGGTCGACCTGGTGAACGGGCGGGCGAGCATCGTCGGGGCGGTGCCCTGCGGCTACGTCTACGTCGACGGGTCCAGCGTCGGCGAGATCACCGAGGTCGAGCTCAAGGACCGCCGGATCCTCGGGGACGAGGGCTTCATCTCGATCTTCGCGGTGGTCAGCTCTGCCGACGGGAAGGTGCTGGCCGGCCCCCAGATCCACGCGCGCGGGTTCGCCGAGCAGGACGCCGTGTTCGACGACATCCTCCCGGAGCTCACGGCTGCCCTCGAGGACGCTGCGCGCAACGGGAACTCCGACGCGCACTCCCTCCAGCAGGTGATCCGTCGGGTCGTCGGTCGTTGGGTGTCCAACCGCCTGCGTCGCCGCCCGATGATCATCCCGGTGGTCGTCGAGGCCTGACGTCTACCGAGGCACGGCCCCGATCTGCGCGAGCGGCTCGGGGCCGTCCTGGCGTCAGGATCCTCGCGCAGCCCTTTCACCCCTCGATAGCCACCGCCGCGAGGACCTGGGGCAGGAGGGATCGCATCGTCTCGGTGACTCCGCCATCCCGGCTCCGACGCCTGACGCCTCGGGACCAGGTCAGCTGCGGGAGGCGAAGACCAGCGCGACCACGCCGAGGAAGGGGATCAGACCCAGCACGACGCCGATCCATGCGAAGGCCGGGTCCCGCCACCCTCGCACCAGCACGACGCACCCGACGACGACCGCCCCGATCGCGCATCCGATGGTCAGCACCGCCAGGACGACGGCGATCGTGGCGAGGCGCCGTTCCTCGGGTGTGATGCTCGTGATCCCACCCATCGAGCCGGCGGCGGAGAGCACGACCGTGGCGTAGGCGATGGGCAGGAGCACGTACACCAGGGCCCCGAGCAGGACGGCCGTCTGGCCGCACGACCAGCCACGGCGTCGTGTCGAGCGCACGACCTGCACGGACCCGTCGACGGGCCACGCAGGCTCCGCCCCGTCGACGGAGCGCTCGGGCGCGGACATGCGTCGAGCCTCGCAGCGACAGGCGCGTCAGCAACGGACTCGGCGAACCTTCACCCGTACGCGTCTCAGGACGGTGGCACCGGCTCCACCTGCCCGGAGACCGGGTCGACGTCGACGTCGACGGCCGCAGGCTCGGCGTTCCGAGACCGGCGGGACGCAGCCGCGGAGCCGACGAGGATGAGCGCCGTCGCGGCGACGACCGTGAGCGTGATCGCCTCGTCGAGGACGACGGCGCCGAGCGCGACGGCCACCACAGGGTTGAGGTACGCGACGAGGGTCGAGCGTGCCGCGCCGACCTCCATGATCAGCCGGAAGAACAGGACGAAGGCGAGCGCGGTGCAGACCGCGCCG
Organism: Cellulomonas sp. URHD0024; assembly: GCF_000426185.1. Classification (GTDB taxonomy): domain Bacteria; phylum Actinomycetota; class Actinomycetes; order Actinomycetales; family Cellulomonadaceae; genus Cellulomonas. The sequence continues at coordinate 134,495 of NZ_AUEW01000010.1, read as the reverse complement.
AGCGTCGCGAGCGCGAGCACCCCGTCGAGGGCGGGCCAGTCGTGCGGGCCGGTGACGACGACGATGGGAAGGTAGAACAGTGCGGTCACGGCCAGGCACGTCGCCGTCAGAGGGATCGCCGGCACGTCGCGCAGGAACAGGTCCGCGATCATGGGCGCGGTTGCGTAGCCGACGGCCGCGAGCAGAACCTGCGCGACCGCCCACGGGTTGCCGCTGCTCGCCGCCCCCGGGCCCAGCAGGAGGGCGACACCGCCCAGGCCGATGAGCAGGCCGATCCATCGGACGGCCGCCACCGGTCGGCGGTCCCCGACGAGCCTGCCGAGGACGACCGCGATGATCGGCACCGTCGCGATCAGCAGCCCGGTGGTGGAGCTCGCCAGTGTCGTCTCGGCGTTGGACAGCAGGATCCATGGCCCGACGATCTCGAGGGCCGCGAACGCCAGCAGCGCCTTCCAGTGCCCACGCAGGACGCGCAGTCCGCCGGCGCGCAGGGCGAACGGCATCAGCAGCAGCGCTCCGAGCGCCGTCCGGACGAAGACGACCATGACCGGCGTGACCTCGCCGACGGCGATCTTGATCAGCAGGTACGGGATGCCCCAGATGACGCCGACCGCGAGGAGGAGAGCCCAGCCACGTCTACTCATGCCGGCTCACCGGGGCAGGTTCGTGGGCACGTCGGGCTTCGTGCACCGGCTCACGGGCGGGCGTGGGTTCAGGAGCCGGTGCGGGCACTCCGACGGACGTGACGCGCATCGCCCCAAGGTACGACGGACCTCCGACATGGACCGGTCAGGACCGGAACGCGGCCCGGTGCCGGCGCGGGCTCGTCCGGAACTCGCGTGCGAAGTGCTGGCGGAGTGCGGCCGACGACCCGAAGCCGGAGGCGCGGGCGACGTGCTCGACGGGCTGGTCGGTGGACTCGAGCAGGACCCGGGCGTGCACGAGTCGTTGCCGCAGGAGCCACTGTGCGGGGCTCGCGCCTGTCCGGGCTCGGAACTGACGGGTGAACGTCCGCCGCGACTGGTGCACGCTCGCCGCCCACGTGTCCAGGTCCAGGGGCTCGTCCAGCCGGGCCAGAGCCCACGCGATCGCGCACTCCACCGGGTCGACGCCGTCCGTCGGTGCGACCGGTGCAGGGATGTACTGGGCCTGGCTGCCGTCGCGGTGCGGTGCGAGGACGAGGCTGCGGGCGACGTCGGCGGCGTACGTGGCGCCGTGGTCGCGGCGGACCACGTGCAGGCAGCAGTCGAGGGCGGCGGCGACGCCCGCGGACGTGACGACGTCGCCGAGGTCGCACCACAGGACGTCGGACCGCACCGCGGCCGACGGTGTGCGCCTGGCGAGCTCCGCAGCGGCCGACCAGTGCGTCGCGACCTCGCGACCGTCGACGAGCCCGGCGGCTGCGACGACGAAGGAGCCGAGGCAGAGGCCCACGACCCGGGCCCCGCGGGCGTGTGCGGCGCGGACGGCGTCCAGGAGCTCGACGGACGGTGCGAGTGAGGTGTCCCAGCTGGGCACGACGACGGTCTGCGCGCCCCGGAGAGCCTCGAGGCCATGTCCGACGAACAGGTCGTATCCCGCGTTGGTCGTGAGCTGCCCCGGCACCTGCGCGCAGACCGTGACGCGGTAGCGAGGTTCGGGCGCCGACCTGGTCCGCGATGCGAACACCGTGGACGGGACCGCCAGGTGGAAAGGGCTGATGCCCGGGAACGCGAGGACGACGACCTCGTGCAGCGTCATGGCCCGATGTTATCGAATGGTGGCTTCTGGGCCACTGGTTCTCCGTGATCGGCCCGACGACTCTGGGGGCATGACCTCACCGATCACCGCCACGCTCGTCGGCGGACCCACCCTGCGACTCACCTACGCCGGTCTCACGTTCCTGACCGACCCGACGTTCGACCGGCCCGGTGCTTTCGGACCGAGGGGCGGCGTGACGCTCACGAAGCTCGTCGGCCCAGCGATCGCGCTCGACGACCTGGGCCCGGTCGACGTCGTCCTGCTCTCGCACGACCAGCACGCCGACAACCTCGACGACGCGGGCCGCACGCTCCTGGCCGACGTGCGGCTGGTCCTGTCCACGCCCGACGCTGCGGAGCGCATCCCGGGCGTCGTGGGTCTGCGGCCCTGGGAGTCCACCGACGCGGGAGACGTGACGGTCACCGCGGTGCCGGCGCGGCACGGACCCGAGGGTGCCGAGCCGCTCAGCGGTGTCGTGACGGGCTTCGTGCTGGAGGCGCCGGGCAACCCGACCGTGTACGTCTCGGGGGACAACGCCTCGCTCGACGTGGTCGCGGCCGTCGCCCGACGGTTCCCCGCGGTCGACCTCGCGGTCCTGTTCGTCGGCGGTGCGAACGTCGGCCGGTTCGGGTCGGAGCCCGTCACGCTCGACGCCCTGCTCGCCTCGGCCGCTGTCGACCTGCTGGCGCCGGCCCGCGTGATCCCGGTCCACCACACCGACTGGGCGCACTTCGTCGAACCCCTGAGCGTGCTCGAGGAGCGACTGGCCGACGGCGGCCGCTCCGAGCGGCTGCTCGTGCTCCAGCGCGGCGTGCCGACCGAGGTCTCGACGGCCCTGCCGGTCGGGGCCTAGACCGGTTCCAGTCCCCGGAACGCGGCCAACCGCCCGTGCTCCGTCTCGACTGCGTCGCGGGTGGCGGCGTCCCAGGGGAGCCACTCGTCGAGCTCGATCCCGAGCGACTTCCCCCGGGCCCTCGGGCGCCAGGTGCCGACGATCTCGCCGCCGGCGAGCACGGCGCCGGGCCGTCCGAGCGACTGCCACAGGGACGGGTGCCGCGCGGTGTCGGGCACGACCAGCCGACGATCGCCGCCCTGCAGGTACAGGTCGTAGGCACCGAGCAGTCGCACGACGTCCGTGTCGGCCGCATCGTGCAACGCGTCGAGGTCGCCCTCCAGCAGGTCCGCGTCCGCACCGTCGACCTGCACGGTGACGGCGTCGGACGGCCATCGCGCCAGGACGTCCTTCACGGGAGCGTCGAGGTACGCGGCCACCTGCTTGGCCGTCACAGGTCCGAGGAGGCGCAGCAGGCCGCGGATCGGGTCCAGCCGGCCGTCGTCCTTCTCGGACCGGGCGAGCGCTCCGACCTGCGCGGAGGGCCACCCGGGGATGCGACGGACGACCGGGGGAGCGGTCCCCGGTCCGAGCTCGAGGCCCGCGTGCAGGGCCGCCAGCCGGAACGGCATCTCGTACATGTGCGTCGCCTGGCAGGCCTCGCACCACCGCAGGTACGGCTCGGGCATCCGGGCCGTCATGCGGGTGGACAGCTCGCCCTTGGCGAGCGGCTCGGTCACGACCTCTCGCATGGTCCGCGCGGTGGTGGCGAGCGCCTCGGTGACGGGGATCCCGGCGGCCTTCAACGGGCGGGCCGCGTTGAGCACGCGCTTGGCGGCGTCGACCTCCGAGTACGGACGGAGCGTGCGTTCGACGTCCCGCAGGTCCGCGCGACGGTACGCGTGCGGCGCCCCGCGCAGGGTCCAGGCGAGCGCGATCTCGTGCGGCCAGTGCGCGGCCGTGACGGGCACCCCTCGCACGGCCAGTGCCCAGAGTGCGCCGTCAGGCCCCGTGTCCTGCACCCCGAGGTCGAGCACGTCGGCATCCCCAGGTGCCCGGTCCGGCCGGGTGGCGCGGTCCAGCTGTTGCGCGTGCACGCGATAGCGCCGGACGCCCGCAGCGGTGACCTTCATGCCTCCACGGTGCCACCACCGACCGACACGATGCCCGGGCCCGCCGCGCGCAGGAGCGTCGTGAAGCGTGCGGCCGGTTGGTCGCCCGGCAGGAGCCCGTCGAGCTCCAGCTCGACGAGTCCGTGCACGAGCGCCCACAGACCCACCGCCGCGGGCTCGGCGTCCACCGCGCGGCCGACGAGCGCGGTCACGGCCTCACGGAGCACCAGGAACGTCTCGTTCTGCGTCGCGGGTCCGCGTGTCCCGTCCCGGGCGCCGGCGCCCGCCGCGCTGAACATCACGCGGTAGAAGTTCGGGTACCGGAGCGCATGCTCCCGGTAGGCGAGGCCCAGGCCGAGGAGGTCCGCGGCGGGGTCCTGCGTCCGCGGGACGGCGGCGAGGCGTGCGGCGAACCGGGCGAACGCCTCGTCGCCGACCGCGCGCACGAGGTCCTCGCGGCTCCCGAAGAGCGAGTACACCGCGGAGGACGACGTGCCGGCCCGGCGCGCGAGGTCTCGGACGGTCAGGGCGTCGGCGCCCGAGGCCGACACGATCGCCGACGCCTCGTCGAGAAGGCGGAGTCGTAGGGCGTCGTCGTGGACGCGGGGCCGGGCCATGGCGGCGAGTCTAAGCGTTGACGATGGTTTGCGAACAGTGTTCTATAACAGTGTTCACAAACTCTGGAGGACGCCATGATCGAGCTCAGCGACGCCGCCCGGACGACCGCCGGGATCGTTGCCCTGACGGTGGTCGCCATCGAGGCCGGCGGTGCGTTCCTGCTGCGGGTCCAGTCGGGCCGCGAGCCCGCGACCGAGTTCCAGCGGAGCTTCTACCGCGCCGGGCACGCGCACGCGGGAGTGCTGGTCACGCTCGGTCTGGTCTGCCTGCTCCTGGGGGAGGCGACGACGCTCACGGGCTTCTGGCGCTGGCTGGCGCAGACCGGGGTGCTGGTCGCTGCGATCCTGATGCCCGCAGGGTTCTTCTTCTCGGCCGTGGGGCGTGCTCGCGACAAGCCGAACCGGTCCGTGTACCTGCTCGGAGCCGGCGCGCTCATGCTCGCCGCGGGCGTCGTCGCGCTGGGCGTCGGCCTGCTGCAGGGGTGATCGGGGCCGGATCGAGGCCCGACACGCACCCGAGCACTGCCGTCTCGTGGTCCGCCCCGGCTAGTTTGAGGACCATGGCGACTCGTACGTCCACCTCAGGCGCCCGTTCCGGTGCGTCGGCGTCGTCGCGCGCCCCGGGTACGGGCGCTCCGCGCACGGGCTCCTCCGCGACGGCCAGGGCCGGTGGGGGCGGAACCGGTCGACCCTCCCCTCGCAAGAGCCCACCGCCGCCGCCCAAGCAAGCACTGCCCATCCGGATGGTCAAGGCGGTCTGGATGGGCGGCGCGCACCTCGTCGGGGGCACGGCCCGCCGCGTCGGTCGCGGAGCCCGTGACCTCGATCCTGCCCACCGTCGCGACGGCGTCGCGTTCACCCTGCTCGGCCTGGCGATCGTGATCGCCGCCCGGGAGTGGTGGGCGCTGTCCGGCACGGCCGGAACCGTCGTGCACAGCATCGTCGCCGGAACGTTCGGCAAGGTGGGCGTCGCCGTACCGCTCGTCCTGCTGGGTCTGGCGATCCGGCTGATGCGGCACCCGGACCGCACCGAGGCCAACGGCCGCATCGGCATCGGGCTCGCTGCTATCGCACTCGCCGTCTGTGGGCTGCTGCAGATCTCCGCCGGCCTGCCCGGCACCGACGACTTCGAGGCGCTGCGCTCCGCCGGCGGCATCCTCGGGCTGATGGTCGGCACGCCGCTGGCCACCCTGCTCACCCCTGGCGTGGCCGTCGCTCTGCTCGTCCTGCTCGCGTTCTTCGGCATGCTGGTGGTCACCAAGACGCCCGTGCACCAGGTGATCCCGCGGCTACGCGGCGTCTACGACCGACTCACCGGCAACCACCGCGACGAGGAGCCGCAGGACGACGAGGACGACGACGAGCCCCTCGTCATCAACGCGGGCCACACCGCGCTCGACGAGCCCGAGGTCGCCCCGAAGAAGCTCAGGAGGTCCAGCCTGCTCGGTCGTCGCAAGCGTGCCGAGACCGTCGACGAAGCCGACGAGACCCGTCTGGACGAGTACGACGGCGACGAGGCCTTCGCTCGCGCGGCGATCGTCGCGGCGGCAGCCGAGGCCGAGGCGGAGGCCGCCCGGCAGCGCGAGGCAGCGCCGGACACCGAGCCGATCACGCGCGTCGCCAAGAAGCCGATCACGGCCCCCGAGACGACCCCCGTGCCGCGCGGCGAGCAGCCGATGCTCGAGGGCGACGTGCTCTACACGCTGCCGTCGGACGAGACGCTCACCAAGGGCGCACCGCACAAGGTCCGCTCGGCTGCCAACGACCGCGTCGTCGAGTCGCTGACGACCGTGCTCGACTCCTTCGAGATCGACGCCAAGGTCACGGGCTTCACGCGTGGCCCGACGGTGACCCGGTACGAGGTCGAGCTCGGGCAGGCCGTCAAGGTCGAGCGGGTCACCGCACTGAGCAAGAACATCGCGTACGCGGTCGCCAGCGCGGACGTGCGGATCCTGTCGCCCATCCCCGGCAAGTCGGCGATCGGCATCGAGATCCCGAACACGGACCGCGAGACGGTCTCGCTCGGCGACGTGCTGCGCTCCAGCGCCGCCAAGCGCACCGAGCACCCGATGGTCATCGGCGTCGGCAAGGACGTCGAGGGCGGCTACGTCACGGCCAACCTGGCCAAGATGCCCCACCTGCTCGTCGCCGGCGCCACCGGCGCGGGCAAGTCCAGCTTCGTGAACTCGATGATCGTCTCGATCCTCATGCGAGCGACGCCCGACGAGGTGCGGATGGTGCTCGTCGACCCGAAACGCGTCGAGCTCACGGTCTACGAGGGCATCCCGCACCTCATCACGCCGATCATCACCAACCCCAAGAAGGCCGCCGAGGCCCTCGAGTGGGTGGTGCGTGAGATGGAGGCGCGGTACGACGACCTGGCGAACTTCGGGTTCAAGCACATCGACGACTTCAACGCGGCCGTGCGACTGGGCAAGGTCAAGCCGCTGCCCGGCTCCGAGCGCAAGATCGCCACGTACCCGTACCTGCTGGTCGTCGTCGACGAGCTGGCGGACCTCATGATGGTGGCGCCGCGCGACGTCGAGGCCTCCATCCAGCGCATCACCCAGCTGGCCCGCGCGGCAGGCATCCACCTCGTCCTCGCCACCCAGCGGCCGTCGGTCGACGTCGTGACGGGTCTGATCAAGGCCAACGTGCCGTCCCGCCTGGCCTTCGCGACGAGCTCACTGACCGACTCGCGGGTCGTGCTCGACCAGCCGGGCGCCGAGAAGCTCATCGGACAGGGTGACGCACTGTTCCTGCCGATGGGAGCCGCCAAGCCGATGCGCACGCAGGGTGCGTGGGTGTCCGAGTCGGAGATCCACGCGGTCGTCGAGCACGTCAAGAAGCAGCTCAAGCCGGTCTACCGCCAGGACATCGCCGCCGTCGCGCCCAAGAAGCAGGTGGACGACGACATCGGCGACGACCTGGACCTGCTGCTGCAGGCCGCGGAGCTCGTCGTGACCACGCAGTTCGGGTCGACGTCGATGCTCCAGCGCAAGCTGCGCGTCGGGTTCGCCAAGGCCGGTCGGCTCATGGACCTGCTCGAGTCGCGCGAGATCGTCGGACCGTCCGAAGGGTCCAAGGCACGCGAGGTGCTGGTCCAGCCGGACGACCTCGCGGGGACCCTGGCGATGCTGCGCGGTGCACCTGTCGAGGACGACGACCCGTACGCGACGGGACCGGACGGTGCCCTGCCCGGTGAACCTCCGGTCGCGACCGACTACTTCGACGGTGCCGAGGAGGAGGACGCCGGGCCCTGGTCCGGCAGCCGCCGGTGAGCTCGGTGCAGATGGTGAGCCTGGCGATCGCCATGGTCGCCGTGGTCGCACTCGTGTCCGTCCTCGTCCTGCTGGGCAAGCAGCGGGCCGAGGTGCGACGAGCCAACGCGCTCCTCGCCCTCAGCCGCGAGCTGCGGCACCGCTACGACGCGCTGCAGTCGGTGACCAAGGAGGGCGTGCTCGTCCAGTCCCTCACGGGCCGGGTGCTCGACATGTCGGAGCGGGCGGCGGCGATCCTGGGCATCGACGCCGAGAGCTCTGTCGGCCGCACCATCGCGGACCTGCCGCTGGTCCTGCTCAACGAGCAAGGCCTGGCCATGAACCCTGCCGCGGTGCTCAGCCACCGCACGATCGCGGCGCGCGGGGGTGGCGACGAGGGGCACGTCCTCGTCGGCATCGCGCTGCCCGGCACGGACGGGAGCCAGGCACGCATGGTCCAGGTCTCCAGCCAGCTCGTACCCGCCGGCGACGGGGACGCCGACGCCATGCTGACGACGCTCGTCGACGTCACCGGACGTCGCGAGGTCGAGGCGGCGCTCACGCGCAGCGAGATGCAGTTCCGGGTCGCCATGGAGAACGCACCGATCGGCATGGCCCTCGTCGACCTCGACTGGGAGATCGTCGAGGCGAACGCGGCGTTCGCGGAGCTGCTCGGCACGAGTGTCGGCGCCCTGCGCGGGTATCGCATGGAGGACCTCAGCACGCCCGACAGCCGGCCCGCGGAGCGCCTCGAGGTCGACCGGCTGCTCGGCGGCGGCCAGCACCGGTTCTCGCTCGAGAAGAAGTACCAGCGGGCCGACGGCCATCTCGTCTGGGTCGCGCTCGACGCCGCGCTCGTCCGCACCCCGAGCGGGCAGCCGGACCACTTCGTCGTGCAGGTCCGGGACTCCACCGAGTCCCGGCTGCAGGCCGAGATGCTGACGCACCGCGCGATGCACGACCCGCTGACCGGCCTGGCCAACCGCACGCTGCTGCAAGAGGTCCTGCAGTCGGTGCTCGAGCAGCCGGGCGTCGGCGAGCGGGTGGCCGTGCTGGCGTGCGACCTCGACGGGTTCAAGGAGATCAACGACCGCTACGGGCACGCGGCCGGTGACGAGGTGCTCGTGCACGTCGCGGGCGTCCTGCGGGCGGCCACCGCGCGCCGGGGCACGGTGGCGCGTCTCGGCGGCGACGAGTTCGTCGTCGTCGTCCAGGACGTCGACGGCCCGAAGGCGGTGTTCGAGGTCGCTCAGGCGGTTCACGCGGGCCTGCGCGAGACGGTCCGTGTCGGCCGCCGACGGCTGACCGTCGCCGCGAGCATCGGGATCGCGCTCGCGGACCCGGAGACGGCCGCCGGGGGAGCGCCCGCGCTGCTGGCCGCCGCCGACGCCGCGCTCTACCGGGCCAAGGCATCCGGGCGCAGCCGCACCGAGGTCTTCGAGGCGTCGATGACCGCCGGCTCCGCCTCGGACCTGCAGCGCGAGCTCGCCGTCGCCCTCGCCGAGGACCAGCTCGTCGTGCACTACCAGCCGATCGTCGACCTCGCCGACGCCCGGGTGGTCGGCTACGAGGCGCTCGTCCGCTGGCAGCACCCGTACCGCGGGCTTCTGCTGCCCGGATCGTTCCTGCCGCACATCCAGGAAGCCGGCATGGCCGTCGCGCTCGGGCAGTTCGTCGCGACGCGCGTGGTCGAGTTCGTGGCGTCGACCGTCGACAAGACGCGCTGGGTCTCCGTCAACGTCTCGGCCGACCAGCTCGGCGACGGCGAGTTCGCGACGACGCTGCTGGGCGAGATCTCGCGGCACCGCCTCACCGCGGGACGCGTCGTCGTGGAGCTGACGGAGTCCTCGCTCGTGGCCTCCGGGACGCGGATCCGGCACGAGCTGACGCAGCTGTCGGCGGCGGGCGTTCCCGTCCTGCTGGACGACTTCGGCACCGGCGTCTCACCGCTGTCGTACCTGCGTGACCTGCCGGTCGCGGGGGTGAAGCTCGACATGTCGTTCACCTCGGGGATCCCCGAGGACCCGACCGCCGGCAAGGTGGCCCGAGCGCTCGGGGCGCTCGCCCGCGAGCTGGCCATGGTGACGATCGCCGAGGGTATCGAGCACGAGGAGCAGGCCGAGTTCCTGCACCGCAACGGGTGGCGGTACGGCCAGGGGTGGCTGTACGGACCCGCGCAGCCGGGGGACGTCTCGACCTGAGTCAGCCGGCCGTCCGCGGCACGACGAGCGGAGCGGGACCGGTCGGAGCCGTCGGGGTGGTCCGCTGCGGCGCCTGGTCCCCGGCGGCCGCGGTCACCCGCGCCAGGCGGTCGGCGACGGCGGCCGGGCTCAGTGAGCTCGTCCCGGTCGGTATGTCGACGAGCGCATGCACCTGGTGCCCACCGAGCCGGTCGACGGTGATCGGCGTCCACTCCACCCCGGTGACCCGCGCGGGCCCCGCCACGGTGCCTCGGGCGTGGAACGCGCCCGGGCTGGACACGTGCGCGGTGAGCAGCAGTCCCGAGTCGGTGTTCTCGACGCAGCAGGCATCGTCCTGGTTCGAGAGGAAGTTGCCCAGGCCGTAGGCCACCCACATGCCCTCGCCGCGCGGACCGCCGGAGAGCTTCACGACGGGCTGGGGGACGTGGGCGTGGTGGCCGATGAGCAGGTCGAACTGGCCGGTGTCGGCGAGGGCCTGGTCGAACGCGACCTGCTCGGTCGTCGGCGCGGTCTGGTACTCCACACAGCAGTGCACGCTCGCGATCACGAGATCGGCGCCGGCTGTCCGGGCCGCTGCCGCCTGGGCCGCCATGGCCGGCACGTCGATGAGGTTCACGGACCAGGGCTTGTCGGCCGCGATCGGCATGCCGTTCGTCCCGTACGCCGCGGCGATGTGCGCGACGGTGATGGTCTGGCCCCCACGCTCCAGCTGGTAGAGCTGCGGCTGCGACTGCTCGAGGGCGCTCCGGGCGGTCCCGGTGTGTCCCAGGCCCACGGCGTCGAAGGCGTCGAGCGTCGCGGCGACGCCGGGGAAACCACGGTCGACGGAGTGGTTCGACGCCGTCGAGCACCCGTCCCAGCCCTGCGCCTTCAGATCAGCAGCGATCTCCGACGCGGTCCCGAACAGGGGATACCCGCTCGGTCGCGTGCCGGCCGGGGCGATCGGCACCTCCATGTGGCAGAGCGCCAGGTCGGCCCCCTGGATCCATGGGTTCATCGGCGCGAGGAGGGGCCCGAAGTTGTACCCGCCGCCGGACACACGCGCGTCCGCGAGCACCGGGAGGTGCGGCAGGACGTCGCCGGCCGCGACGATCGTGAACTCGGCGTCGGGGTCGGCCGTGGGGGTCGGTGTCGGGGTCGGTGTGGCCGACGACCTGGTGGCGACGGCGTCCGGACCGTGAGCCGAGCTCGTCGAGCCCGTCGCCGGCGGGGCCCACGGGTGCAGCGCCGCCGCCGCTGCGCCCAGGCTCGCGACGACGAGAAAAGCGATCGCCAAGGCGATCACCACCGGGGAGCGGCGGCCGGCGCGGGCGTGGCGGGTCACACGCGGACTGTAGTAGGTGCCGCCTCGTGCCCGAGCATCGCTGCGGTCCACCTAGGCTGTCCGGGTGGTCGACGCCGCGCCTTCCCCCTGGAACCTGGCGAACATGCTCACGGTGCTGCGCATTGCGCTGGTGCCGTTCTTCGCGTGGGCGCTCCTCGTCGACGGCGGGAACAGCACCTCCGGCCGGCTCGTCGCGACAGGGATCTTCGTGGTGGCGGCGCTCACCGACCGGATGGACGGCTGGCTCGCCCGCCGGTCCGGTCAGATCACCGACATCGGCAAGCTGCTGGACCCGATCGCCGACAAGCTGCTGATCGGCACGGCCCTCGTGCTCCTCTCCTGGCTCGACGAGCTGTCCTGGTGGGTCACCCTGATCATCCTGGTGCGCGAGATCGGCATCACGGTCATGCGGTTCTTCTTGCTGCGCTACGTCGTGCTGCCCGCGTCGCGTGGCGGCAAGCTGAAGACCGTGCTGCAGTCGGTCGCGATCGGCCTCTACCTGCTCCCGCTCGATGCTCTCCCCTCGTGGGTCCATGCGCTGGCCGTCGCCTTCATGGCCGCCGCCCTCGTCGTCACTGTCGTGACCGGCGTCGACTACGTGCGGACGGCCGTCCAGATCCGTCGGACGGCGAGCCGGCCGCCGTACGCCGGACTCTGACCGATGACGGCCGCTGCCGAGCTGCTCGCGGTCCTGCGCTCGCGCGGGTGGAGCGTCGCGGTCGCTGAGTCGCTCACCGGCGGGCTCGTGTGCTCCACGATCGTCGACGTCCCCGGTGCGTCGGCGAGCCTGCGCGGGGGCGTCGTCGCCTACGCGACCGACCTCAAGGCCACGGTGCTCGGGGTCGGCAGCGCGCTGCTTGCCGCCCGCGGGCCGGTCGACCCCGAGGTGGCGCGCCAGATGGCCGAGGCGGTCCGCGAGCGCCTCGGCGCAGACGTCGGGCTTGCGACGACGGGGGTCGCCGGGCCCGATCCCCAGGACGGCCATCCGCCCGGCACCGTCCATGTCGCGGTCGCCGCGCCCATCGGCGCGGTGGTGCGCTCCCTGCGCGTGCCCGGTGATCGCTCGACGGTCCGATCGGGTGCGGTGGACGCGGTCCTGCGTCTCGCCCTCGAATACGTGCGCCACGAAGGTGAACCTGAGGGCGTTATAAGCCGATGAGGTGGTAGGCGGGAACACGATGTACCCGCCAGTCGTTGCAAGGACCGTGATGAGCACTAGACCTCCGGCGCGCAGGACTCCTCCTCGTGTCGGCGGCGCACGGTACGGTGGAGTTCTTCCGGTCAAGGGACAGCCGGGAGCGGTGGTGCCCAGTCCTCTCCGGACAACGGCACCCGGTACGGGAGAGACACGTGACGCGAGAGGGGGAGCCCGGATGGTTGTACTCCGTCGAGAGATCGGCGACGTTCTGCGTGACGCGCGACAGCGCCAGGGGCGCACCCTGCGTGAGGTGTCGTCTGCGGCCCGCGTCTCGCTCGGCTACCTGAGCGAGGTGGAGCGTGGTCAGAAGGAAGCGTCCTCGGAGCTGCTGAACAGCATCTGCGAAGCGTTGGACGTCCCCATGTCGCTCGTTCTGCGTGAAGTCAGCGACCGTGTTGCGGTGGCCGAGGGTCTGTTGATCCCGGACACGGTCCCCGCGGACCTGGCGGCGTCGGTGGCTGGTTCCGCCGACGGCGGTTGGGCGCGGTCGCGGTCGGAGCTCGCAGCGATCGGCTGACTGGTCGGGCCGCGCATCGGCGCGGCACCGCACGGACAGCCCACCGCGGTGCACGGACGTCTGGGTCCTTCGGGAAGCGCAGGCGCCGGGGCACGGCCTCACGTGACTGACGCGCGCGACACCGTCGTCGCACTCGCTTTCGAACGGCTCGTGGACCTCGGTCGCGGGCCGTTCGTCGTTCGTCGTTCCGAGAGTCAGCCGCCGGTCGTCGCCGGTGCCGGCCCAAGTCGATGTCCGCCCGCGCACGCCGCCCGCCGTGGCGCGACATCGCCGCACACGGTCCGCCGAAGCAGTACGACGTTCTCCACGCGACATCACCGACGAACACGCGTCCGCCGACGCGCGACGTCACCGACGCACACGCGTCCGCCGACGCGCGACATCGTCGACGCACACGCGTCCGCCGACGCAGGACGTCACCGACCCACACGCGTCCGCCGACGCACGACGTCACCGCCGCACACGCGTCCGCCGACGCAGGACGTCACCGACGCACACGCGTCCGCCGACGCACGACATCGCCGACGCACACCCTCGCCCACGCGCGACGACAGCCCGCGGGCGGCGCCTGCGCCCTCGGTTCACGATGTCAGCTCGACGGCTTCTGGCAGGTCGGGCAGTAGAAGATCGGCCGTTCCATCGGCGGCCTGCGCGCCTGCCCGACGGCGATCGGGGTGCCGCACCGCACGCACGGTTGGCGCAGCCGGCCGTGGACGCGCCCGGGTGGGAGGCCCGTGACCACCGACTGCTGCATCTGCCGACGGGCCACGGCGAGCAGTCGGGACGGGTCGGGGATCGAGTCAGCGGGCGTCCAGGGCCAGATCCGCTCGGCGAAGAGTGACTCCGCCGAGTAGATCGTGCCGATGCCCGCGACGACCTGCTGGTCGAGCAGGACCTCGGCAACCGGGGTCGAGCCTCGGGTGGCCCATCGGCGCAGCGCCTCGTCGGCGTCGACCGTCTCGCCGAGCAGATCCGGTCCCAGATGGCCGATCACCGCGTGCTCGTCGACGGTGCGCACCACATCGAGCATGCCCAGCTGGTACCCGATCGCTGTCCACTGCTCCGTGGCGAGCACGGCGCGGACCTGCTCGGAGCGGGCCGCGGCCTGCGGGGAGCCGGTCCGCTCGACCCGCCAGCGTCCCTCCATCCGTAGGTGCGTGTGCAGCGTGCGCCCGTCGTCGAACCGGGTCAGCAGATGCTTTCCGTAGGACCGCGTACCGAGCACCGTCGTGCCGACCAGATCGACGGTGGCGGGGGTGGGCCAGCGCAGGTCCGAGCGCACGACGACCTGGCCGGTGAGCGCCAGGTCGAGCCGATTCGCAGTCCGACGCAGGACGTCACCCTCGGGCATGCTCGCCGGCCGACCTGAGGGGAGCAACGAGCAGCGTGCGGCGTGACCGGACGGGCTGGGGCGCCGGGCTCACCGTCGTCGCTCGCGTCATGACTGCCCCGGCAGGCGCAGCCCACGCGGCGTCGGCGCGAAGCCGGCGGCGACGAGGGCCTGGCCCACGGTCCCGTGCAACGCGCCGCCGCCGAGCACGTCGATGCCGTCGAGCCGCGCGATGGTCAGCCGACCGAAGTGCCGGGTTCGCATGGTGACCGCCAGACCGTCTGCGGCCGCGAGCAGTACGGCGCTGTCGAGCGAGAACGACAGCACGGTCCGGCCGCCGCGTTCCAGGTAGAGCACGAGGGCACCGTCGACCAGCACGACCAGCGCTCCGCCCTTGCGGCCGGGCCGGTGCCCGCCGTCCGTGGACGCAACGGGCCAGGGCAGGGACGCGCCGTACGGGTTGGCCGGGTCGGTGGCCGCGAGCACGACCACCGAGGGGTCCTTCCGCTCATCGGGATCGGTTGCGCGGTCCACCACCTGGGCGTCGATGCGGAGGCGGTCGACGGCACCGGGCAGCGCGAACTGGGAGCCACCGAGGCGTTCGACGAAGTAGCCCCGGCGCACCTGACCTCCCTGCTCGAGCGCCGAGAGCACCTTGTAGACGTCCGCGAACTGCGACCCGATCCCCTCGGCGGGTGCGACCGCGCGGGTGAGGATGCCGTGCCGGTCGAGCAGCTGGGCTGCGAGCGCGTGAGCGCGCAAGGTGGGGTCGGCCTCCCGCGCGGGCAGGAGGGACCAGCGACCGCCGCCGGCCGCGAGTGCCGTGCCCCGGGAGGATCCGACCTGCGCCGAACCGCCGACACGGACCGCCGCCCGCAGGCCCAGCCTGGGGCGCAGGGCGCGCCCGCGCGGGGTGGGGGTCCGGGTCTTGTGGGCGGTGGTGCCCGTGCCGAGCCACGCGCGCAGGGGGGCCAGCCCGTCGTTGGTGACCTGTCCGCCCCACACGAGGTCCCAGACGGCCGTCGCGACGTCCACCTGGGTGGGCGACTCCTCCAGCAGCTCGCGGACCCGGTCGGTCAACGCTGCGAGGAACCAAGCTCCGCCGCCGCCGAGCGCCGAGAGGATCGCCTGATGCAGCTCGCCCTGGTCGGCGTCGCCGATCGAGAGGGGCGGCAGAGTCAGGTCGGCCACGGACGCGGGATGCAGGGAGACAAGACCGTCGTGCCCGGCCAGCGCACCGTGGCCGGCCCAGACGACCTCACCCGCCGCGGTCAGCTCGTCGAGCATCGCGGGCACGTAGTCCGGGACGCGCGCGGGCAGGACGTGCGTCTCCAGCGCCGAGGCCGGGATCACCGATCCGGCGAGCTGCTCGACCACGCGTGCGACACCGTCGACACCCCGCAGCGTGCCGGTCGCCGAGGAACGCGCCGACCAGCCCACCGGGTGCACCCCTTGCCACCGCGGCAGGAACACCCCCAGGGTCTGCGGCGCGACCGGCTCGACCTCGGCCCGCAGCGCGGCCAGCGACCGTCGCCTGAGCTGGCGCAGCACGTCGGCGTCGCAGAACTCGTCGCCCGTGCCGCCCAGCACGTCCGGCCGGAGGCGACCCTGGACCAGGACACCGGAGCGCTCGAGCCGTCGCAGGGACTCGGTGACGATCGCGACGCCCCACCCGAACCGGGCCGCGGCGGCCGCGGCGGTGAACGGCCCGCGTGTGCGCGCGTGCCGACGCAGCAGGTCGCCCACGGGATCAGGCACCAGCTCGGTGAACACCTCCGGGACGCCGACCGGCAGGGCCACGCCGAGCGCGTCGCGCAGCCGGCCGGCGTCCTCGACCGCCGCCCACTGCTCGGCCCGCTCGGGCGCCACCCCGCCGAGTCGGACCCGGATCAGCCGGCGGGCCCCCTCGAGCGACGACAGCCAGTTGGGCACCTGCCCCACGACGGCAGGCTGGACGCGTTCGGCGACCTCCGAGGTGGACAGCGGCCCGTGCCGCCGCACCACGTCAGCGACCTGCTCCAGCGATCCCGCCTGCCGCTCCGGCGCGCGACCGCTCAGCTCGGCCTCTGTGCGCAGGACGGCATCGGGGTCCAGCAGGTCGGCCAGCTGGGACGCACCGCCCTGACCGAGCAGCTCGGCCAGCAGCGTCGGGTCGAGCGTCAAGGCCGCGGCCCGCCGCTCCGCCAGGGGCGCGTCCCCGTCGTACAGGAACTGCGCCGTGTACCCGAAGAGCAGCGACTGTGCGAAGGGCGACGGCTGCGTCGTCGTCACTTCGACCACGCGTACGCGTCGCGCGGCAACGTCTCGCATGAGAGCCGTGAGCGCACCGGTGTCGAAGTCGTCCTGCAAGCACTCGCGCACGGCCTCGAGCAGGATCGGGAAGTCCGGGTACTCGGAAGCGACGGAGAGGAGCTGCGCCGACCGCTGCCGCTGCTGCCACAGGGGTGTCCGTCGGTCGGGTCGGCGTCGGGGGAGCAGCAGCGCCCGACTGGCCGCCTCACGGAACCGTGCACCGAACATCGCCGACGATCCCAGCTCCGCCCGGACCGCGTCGAGCACCTCGTCGGCGTCCATGAGCAGGTCGGCGAGGTCGATCGCCGGTCCGGCGGCGTCGGCCCACACGTCGTCCCCCAGAGCCGCACCGGCGTCGAGCATGTCCGGCAGCCGCAGGACGATGCCGTCGTCCGAGTGCATCGCGGCCGCGTCGACGCCGTACTTCTCGCGCAGCCGGGCGCCGATCACGATCGCCCACGGTGCGTGCACGCGGGCGCCGTAGGGGGAGTGCACGACGATCCGCCAGTCGCCCAGCTCGTCGCGGAACCGCTCGACCACCAGCGTGGTGTCCGAGGGAACCTCTCCCGTCGCGGCCTGCTGCTCGGTCAGGTACGCGAGCAGGTTGTCGGCCGCCCACGCGTCCAGGCCGGCAGCCTCGACGCGCGCTCGACTGTCCGAGGACCCGAGCACGTCGCGGACCCACCCACCCATCGCGCGACCGAGCTCGGCGGGCCGACCAGGGGCGTCGCCCTTCCAGAACGGGAGCCGACCCGGGACGCCCGGTGCCGGTGTGACGAGCACGCGGTCGGGCGTGATGTCGTCGATGCGCCACGTGCTCGACCCCAGCGTGAACATGTCACCGACGCGCGACTCGTAGACCATCTCCTCGTCGAGCTCACCCACCCGCTTGCCGCCGCGCAGCGCGCCGCCGGTGCGTTCGGCATCGACCGGCACGTCGCTGGTCGGCGCTCCACCGGCCAGGAAGACCCCGTACATCCCGCGGTCCGGGATGGTCCCGCCGCTGGTCACCGCGAGGCGCAGCGATCCGGGGCGGCCGCTCAGCACGTCCCGGACACGGTCCCAGACCAGCCGCGGACGCAGCTCGGCGAACTCCTCGCTCGGGTACCGGCCGGCCAGCATGTCGAGCACGGCGCGCAGGGTCGCGTCGCCCAGGCCGGAGAAGGGCGCGGCCCGGCGGACCACGGCCGCCAGCCCGTCGAGCGTCCAGTCCTCGACCGCGACCATCGCCACGATCTGCTGGGCGAGGACGTCGAGCGGGTTCCGCGGGACGTGCAGTGGTTCGAGCGTGCCGGTCCGCATCCGCTCGGCCGTCACGGCGGCCGCCACGAGCTCACCTCGGAACGTCGGGAACACCACACCGCGCGACACCGCCCCGACCTGGTGCCCGGCACGACCGACGCGTTGCAGCCCGCTCGCCACGGACGGCGGCGACCCGACCTGCACCACCAGGTCGATCGCGCCCATGTCGATACCGAGCTCGAGAGAGCTGGTCGCGACGACCGCCGGCAGGTTCCCGGCCTTGAGCTCGGACTCGGTGCGCGTCCGCTCCGCCC
Organism: Cellulomonas sp. URHD0024; assembly: GCF_000426185.1. Taxonomy (GTDB): domain Bacteria; phylum Actinomycetota; class Actinomycetes; order Actinomycetales; family Cellulomonadaceae; genus Cellulomonas. The sequence goes on along the minus strand of NZ_AUEW01000010.1, from coordinate 116,516 downwards.
GGCTCATCGACCCGTGGTGCGCGCGGGCCAGGATGGTCGCGGCGTCTCGCGTGTCGACGCCCACCGCGGTGCCCGACTGGCCGGGCACGGATGCGGCCGTCACCGAGCCGTGGTCCGGCACCTCCTCGCCCTGCCGCTCCGCCCAGACCTCGTTCATCCGGGCGGTCAGCCGTTCCGCGCCGCGGCGGGAGTTGGTGAACACGAGCGTCGAGCGGTGCTCGGCGACGAGGTCGACCACGCGCTCCTCGACGTGCGGCCAGATCGAGGGCCTCACGAGGGGTGCGTCGGCGGCTCCGGACAGGTCGTCGCCGGGGAGGGTGCCCGCCGCACGCAGGTCCGCCAGGTCCGGCACCGGGACGACGACGTCGACGACGATCTGCTTGGTCGACGGCGGCTGCACCACGACGACATCACGCCCGCCGTCCTGGCGCGAACGCGCGCCCCCGAGGAACTCGGCGACCGCCTCGACCGGCTGCACGGTCGCGGACAGCCCGATGCGCTGCGCCGGTCCGGGTCCGCCGGGGCGCTCGAGCAGCGCGTCGAGGCGTTCGAGCGACAGGGCGAGGTGCGCACCGCGCTTGGTGGCGGCGACCGCGTGGATCTCGTCGAGGATCACCGTCCGGATCCCGGCCAGCCCGGCCCGTGCGCCGGAGGTGAGGACCAGGTAGAGCGACTCGGGCGTCGTGATCAGGATGTCCGGCGGCTTCGTCGCGAAGGCCCTGCGCTCGCTCGGCGGGGTGTCGCCCGTGCGGATGCCGACCGTGACGTCGGGGAGGGTGGTGCCAAGGCGCTGTGCCGCCTGCCGGATACCGACGAGCGGTGAACGCAGGTTCCGCTCGACGTCCGTGGCCAGGGCCTTCAACGGCGACACGTACAGCACGCGGCAGCGCTCGACCGGGTCGTCGACCGGTACGCCGGTCAGCAACCCGTCCACGGCCCACAGGAAGGCCGCGAGCGTCTTGCCCGAGCCGGTGGGCGCGACCACGAGTGCGTGGTCCCCACCAGCCACCGCCGACCAGGCGCCCAGCTGAGCGGCTGTGGGCTCGGCGAACGCACCCGTGAACCAGGTCCTGGTCGGGTCCGAGAAACGCATCAGCACCACGGGGTCATTGTGGCCGCAGGCACCCACACCCGACAGCAGGGTGCCCGCAACGGGCTCGGGAACCGAACTCCCTGCGCAGGTGGCAGGCTGTGCCTCGTGCGGTATCGCGAGTTCTGGCAGCTGGTCGACGAGGTGCTCGGCGCTGCGCACGGCCGTGAGCTCACCCGTGAGCTGGTTCTCGGCACCCTCGACCAGCGCACCGCCGTCCAGGCGCTGGACGACAACGTCGAACCCCGCACCGTGTGGCACGCCCTGTGTGACGAGCTCGAGATCCCCGAGAAGGCACGCTGGGGGGCGGACGCCCGCCGCCCGGCGCCGCCGCGGGCCTGAGGAGAGACACCCACGATGACGTCCCCGACCGGCCGGCGCCTTCGTGCGTGGGTTCCCACACTGCAGGACACCGGTGAAGCGCTCCTGACGCTGACCACGACGACGCTGGGGCTCGCGATCGCGGTGTGGCTCCTCGAAGGCGTGCGCTCCGACACCCCGGCCTCGATCATCGCCGCCGCGGTGGTCGTGGCCATCGGCGACCTCCTGCTCGGGGCCCCGCTGCGCTTTCTCGCTCGTCGAGGCAGCGCGGTGCTGGCCCTCGGCCTGGGGCTGCTGGCCCAGGTCGCGGTGCTGTGGATAGCCCTCGGGCTCGTCCCCGGCATCACCGCCGACAGCGTCTGGGACGTCCTCGGAGTGCTGGTGCTCACCGCGATCGTCATGGCGGTCGGCCGCTGGATCATGGGCGCGAACGACAGCGACTACGTGATCGCGGTGGTCGTGCGCCGTGCGCGTCGGCACGCCCGGCGTCAGGGCATCGTCGAGCGGGGCGACGGCGCGCCGCGGGAGGCAGGGATGCTCGTCGTGCAGCTGGACGGGGTCGCGGCGCCGGTGCTGCGGGAGGCCATCGAGGCGGGGTTGGCGCCGAACATCCAGCGGTGGATCACCAGCGGCGACCACGTGCTCGAGGACTGGTGGGCGCGCATCCCGTCGACGACCCCGGCGAGCCAGGCCGGCCTGCTGCACGGCGACTCCGGCCAGATCCCTGCGTTCCGCTGGTGGGACCGGGACCTCGGCCGCCTCGTCGTGACGAACCACCCGGAGGACGCGGAGCTGGTGGAGCAGCGGCTCACCACCGGGAAAGGTCTCCTCGCAGGCGGAGGGACAGCCATCTCGACGATGTTCTCGGGCGACGCCACGACGGCGTACGTCGTGATGAGCCGTTCGCGCACGAAGGGCCCCGACGGGGGCCTCGGTCCGGGTCCCGCGTACGTGCGGTTCTTCGCCAGCCCGTTCGTCCTCGCACGTGCGGTCACCGTGTCGGCCGGCGAGATGGTCAAGGAGCTCTACCAGGCCCGTCGTCAGCGGGTGCGCGACGTGCAGCCGCGCATCTCCCGGGCGGGCTGGTACATCATCCTGCGCGGCATCAGCAACGTGCTGCTGCGCGACCTCAACACGTCCTTGGTGGCCGAGGCGCTCCTGCGCGGAGACCCGACGATCTACGTCGACCTCGTCGACTACGACGAGATCGCCCACCACGCAGGGCCGACCCGCCCGGAGTCGCTGCGGTCGCTGGAGGGACTCGACCGAGTGCTCGGCACGCTCGAGCGGGTGATCGCCGTGGCGCCGCGTGACTACGAGATCGTCGTCCTGTCCGACCACGGGCAGGCGCTCGGGGCGACCTACGCGCAGCTCGGCGGGGAGAGCCTCCTGGACTCGGTCCGCGCGCTCATGGCCGAGCCGACCGCCGACGGGGTGGACAGCGGGACCGGTGAGGACTGGGGACCGCTGAACGCCCTGGTCAACAGCGCGCTGAACCTCTCCAACCGCACGGCGGTGCTCGGTCCGGACCAGGGACGCCCGAAGGTGCAGGCCGCGGACGAGCTGCCCGACGTGGTCACCGTCGGATCGGGCAACCTGGGTCTCGTCTGGTTCCCACGGGTCCCGCATCGCCTCACGCTCGAGGACTTCCAGGCGAGGTGGCCCGGACTCGTCACCGGGCTTGCGGCCCGACCGGGTGTGGGGGTCGTCGTCGTCGACACGGCCGACGGTGGACTGGTCGCCATCGGGCCACGAGGACTCGTGCTGCTCGAGCAGGAGGGCGCCGAGCCCGAGGGTGAGGACCCGCTGCTGCCCTACGGCCCGCGAGGGCGTCCGGACCTGGTGCGCGCCGCGCGCCTGCCGCACACGGGCGACCTGCTGCTGATCTCGACGGTGGGCGAGACCGGCCACGTGCACGCCTTCGAGGGGCAGGTCGGCTCGCACGGCGGGATCGGCGGCGCGCAGAACCACGCGTTCCTGCTGCACCCGTCGCACTGGCTGATGGACGACGAGCTGCGCGAGCCGGTCGGCGACGCCGAGATCCTCGTGGGTGCCGAGTCCGTGCACGAGCAGCTGATCCGGTGGGGTGCGGCGCGGGGCCTTCGACCGTGACGCTCCGGCTGCGCTGGCTCGGGCACGCGAGCACGGTGCTCGATCTCGACGGTGTGCGGCTGCTGACCGACCCGCTCCTCCTGCGGCACGCCGGTCTGCTGCGGCGGCGCGGCGCGGCCCCGCGTCCCGCTGACTGGCAGGGCTCGGCGACCGTGCTGCTCTCGCACCTGCACCACGACCACGCCGAGCTGGGGTCGCTGCGTCAGCTCGGCGGGACGCCGGTGCTGACGGCCCCCGCGAACGCGCACTGGCTGCGCCGGCGTGGCATCGAGGGCGCGACCGGACTCACCGACCACGAGTGGTGGGACGTCCCGGGCTCGCAGGTCCGGGTCCGACTGGTCCCGGCGGTCCACATCCACCGGCCGATGCCGCACCGGCCGAACGCGGCCAACGGGTTCCTGGTCACCACGCCGACCTACCGGATCTGGTTCGCGGGGGACACGTCCCCGTTTCCCGCGATGGCGGACCTGCCGGCCCTGGCCGAGGGGCCGATCGACCTCGCTCTCATCCCGGTGGGCGGCTGGGGACCGCGCCTCTCGGGGGGGCACATGGATCCCGCTCAGGCCGCGCGTGCCTGCGTGACGGTCGGGGTCCGGGCCGCCGTCCCCGTGCACTGGGGGACGCTGCACGCACCGGTGTCGCGACGACTGCCCCCGGGGTGGATGGACCGTGCCGGACCCGCCTTCGCGCACGCGGCCGCACGTGTGGCTCCGGACCTCGCCGTGCATGTGGTGGTGCCGGGCGAGCAGCTGGAGCTCTCCTGAGCTCCTTGCGCTGCATCTCGGCGACACGCGCGGCGTGTCGGAGCTGATCGAACGTCTGTTCGGTATGGTGTGTCGTGCGAGCGGTTGAGCCGCCCACAGCCCCCGCCAGAGTGCGGGGACGGGGGGGCTCGGCCGGGATGTCGGTGGTCGGACATAGCGTCTCTCGTGACAAGGACCAGCCCCCGTACCGCAGCACACGCTGCTCGAGACAGACGAGGTCACCATGGCCGCACCACAGGATCGCGAGAAGGCGCTCGAGGCAGCACTGAGCCAGATCGACCGCCAGTTCGGCAAGGGATCGATCATGCGCCTCGGCGACGACGGGCGTGCCCCGGTGGAGGTCATCCCCACCGGCTCCATCGCGCTGGACGTCGCGCTCGGTATCGGCGGGCTGCCCCGCGGCCGCGTCGTGGAGATCTATGGCCCGGAGTCCTCGGGCAAGACGACGGTGGCCCTTCACGCGGTCGCCAATGCGCAGCGCGCCGGTGGCATCGCGGCGTTCATCGACGCGGAGCACGCGCTGGACCCCGAGTACGCCAAGAAGCTCGGCGTGGACACGGACGCGCTGCTCGTCTCCCAGCCGGACACCGGTGAGCAGGCGCTCGAGATCATGGACATGCTGATCCGCTCCGGCGCGATCGACATCGTCGTCATCGACTCGGTCGCGGCCCTCGTGCCCAAGGCCGAGATCGAGGGCGAGATGGGGGACAGCCACGTCGGTCTGCAGGCGCGACTGATGTCGCAGGCACTGCGCAAGATCACCGGCGCGCTCAGCCAGTCCGGCACCACGGCGATCTTCATCAACCAGCTGCGCGAGAAGATCGGGGTGTTCTTCGGTTCTCCTGAGACCACGACCGGTGGCAAGGCGCTCAAGTTCTACGCCTCGGTGCGTCTGGACATCCGTCGCATCGAGACCCTCAAGGAGGGCACGGAGGCGGTCGGCAACCGGACCCGCGTCAAGGTCGTCAAGAACAAGATGGCGCCGCCCTTCAAGCAGGCGGAGTTCGACATCCTCTACGGCGTCGGCATCTCCCGCGAGGGCAGCCTGATCGACATGGGCGTGGAGCACGGGTTCGTGCGCAAGTCGGGTGCCTGGTACACGTACGAAGGCGACCAGCTGGGTCAGGGCAAGGAGAACGCCCGCACCTTCCTGAAGGACAACCCCGACCTGGCCAACGAGCTCGACAAGAAGATCAAGGAGAAGCTCGGCATCGGCGCGCGGATCGACGCACCCGCCGACGCCCCAGCGCCCGTCGACTTCTGAGACGCATGGCCTTCCAGACGGGCCGACGGGGGCGGAGCGGCAACGAGCCGCCCCCGGTCGGCGCGGCCGCGTCGGACGTCGAGCCGGACCAGGAGTCGGTCGCGCGCGCGATCGCGTTACGGCTCCTGACCGGTGCGGCGCGAAGTCGGGCCCAGTTGGCGGACGCGATGGCACGCAAGGACGTTCCGGACGCGGTCGCCGAGAAGGTGCTCGACCGTTTCAGCGAGGTCGGACTGATCGACGACGCCGAGTTCGCACGGATGCTCGTGCGGACCCGGCACGCCGAACGTGGGCTGTCCCGCAGAGCGATCGCGGTGGAGCTGCGTCGCAAGGGCATCGACGACGAGCTGGCCTCTTCTGCGCTGGAAGAGGTCGACGGCGACGACGAGGAGGCCGCGGCGCGCGCGCTCGTGCGGCGCAAGCTTGCTGCGACCTCCACGTTGGACACCCAGACCCGGGCCAGGCGCACGTATGCGGCGCTCGGTCGCAAGGGCTACCCGCCGGGACTCGTGTCACGGCTGGTGCGTGAGGAGCTCGCCGACGCGGCGTCAGAGGTCCCCGGCGGCTTGGAGCCGGACTGACCGGCTGACGGCATCGACCCGGGAGTCCGTCGGTGTTCCAGGGTCGGACGGTCCTTGGTGAGGGCCGTTGTAGGGTCACCCGGTGATTCAGGACCACCGCACGGTCCGCGTCGAGGACGGCACCACGATCGCCTACTCGGTCGTCGACGGGGCGGAGCCGACCGTCGTGATCCTGCACGGTCTGGCCGGCAGCAGCCGCGAGCTCGTCCCCACCGCCGAGGCGCTGTCCGGCCGGCGGGTGATCCTGGTCGACCAGCGCGGACACGGCCTGAGCACCCGCGTACCCGCCGACACGTCGCGAGCCGCCTTCGTCGGGGACGTGGTGCGGGTGATCGAGTCGGAGTCGTCCGGCCCTGTCGACGTGGTGGGGCAGTCGATGGGCGCGCACACCGCGATGCTGGTGGCGGCCGCCCGCCCGGACCTCGTGCGCAGGCTGGTGCTGCTCGAGTGCAACGAAGGGGGCGGGTCGGCGGACGAGAGCGCGGACCTCGGTGAGTACTTCCGCTCCTGGAAGGTCCCGTTCGCAGGTCGCGACGAGGCGCGCGCCGCTCTGGGTGACGGGCCGTTGGCCCAGGCGTGGGTGGCGGACCTGGACGAACGCCCCGACGGCCTCCACCCGCGGTTCGACCCGGACGTGATGGTCGCGTCGATCCGCGACGTCGCGGTGCCACGCTGGGAGGAGTGGGCGAGCGTGGTGGCGCCCACCCTCGTCGTCTACGCGGACGGGGGCATGTTCTCCGAGGAGGCGAAGGCCCGCTTCGTCGCCCATGGGAGGGACGCCACGCGGGTCGACCTGGTCGGCGCCTCGCACGACGCCCACCTCGACGCCTTCGAGCAGTGGGCCGCGGCGCTCACCGACTTCGTGACGAGCGCCGAGGCGTCCTAGGGCGTGGGTGTCCACGCCCACGACGAACTGGTGCGGATCCACGCCGATGGTCACGGCGGGTCGGGTCCTGCGTGCTCCGGGGACGACGCTTCGGCCGCCTGCCCTGGCCGGACAGATCCCCAGCACGGCACCCACGAGGGCGGAGCGGGCGCCGGGTCGCGACCCAGACGAGCGGCCGACGCCATCCGAGACAGTCGGGTCCCGGACCAGCCAAACCGAGGGACTCGCGGGATGTTTCGCTCCCGTCGACACTGTTCAGGCTCACGATGTTGGGAATCGTCCGGGTCGTGCCGGGTGGCGGTCCGTCATTTGTGCACCTCACCTGCGCGAGAATGGCGGTAGCGCACGGATCGACCTGCGCAGCGTGCACACGCGGACGGCGAGCGGAGGATGACTCAGTGGACGACCCAGGCGCCCTGGCCACCGTCGTCGGCCTGCTCGGCGCCTGCCTCGTTGCGCTGGTCCTCGTCCTCGTCGCTCGGCGCGAGGCGGGACTCCAACGAGCTCAGGCGGCGCAGGACGTCGCCGCGATCAAGGACGAGGCGCGCGCGCTCCGGGCGGACGCCGAGCGCCGAGACGTGCGGACCGCGGAACGCGAGCAGACGCTGGCTGCCGATCGTGCCGAAGTCGAGGAGCTGCAGAAGACGACCCGCGCCCGCGCGGACAGCGCCGCCCACGAGCAGCGTGAAGCGTCTCGACTCCGGGACGAGATCGACCGCGACGTCGCCCGCAGGATCGCCGAGGTGGACCGTGCAGCGATCGCCGAGCTCGAGGCGATCTCCGGGATGACAGCCGAGGACGCCCGCGCCGAGCTGGCGCGTCGGATCACCACCCAGGCCGAGAACGACGCCGCCGCGCAGGTTCGCCGCGCCGAGGCCCAGGCGCGCCGCACGGCGGACGCGCGTGCCCGTCGGATCATCACGACAGCGGTCCAGCGGCTCGCGGTCGCCACGAGCTCGCAGTCGGCGATCACGGTTCTCCCGCTGCCCTCGGACGAGATGAAGGGCCGGATCATCGGCAAGGAGGGCCGCAACATCCGGTCCTTCGAGGCACTGACCGGTGTGAACGTCCTCGTCGACGACCAGCCCGACTCGGTCGTGCTCTCGTGCTACGACCCGGAGCGGCGCGAGATCGCGCAGGTGACGCTCGAGGCGCTGATGGCGGACGGTCGGATCCACCCACAACGCATCGAGCAGGCGTACGGCGATGCCCTGGCGAGTGCCGAGGAGCGTACGGAGGCGGCCGGCCACGACGCTGCAGAGCGCGTCGGGATCGCGGGCCTGCATCCGACGCTGGTGCGCACGCTCGGACGTCTCCGTCTGCGCACGTCGTACGGGCAGAACGTCCTCGAGCACCTCATCGAGACGGGTCTGCTCGCTGCCGCGCTCGCCGCGGAGGTCGGTGCCGACGTCGAGGTCACCCGGCGCGGTGCGTTCCTGCACGACCTGGGCAAGGCGCTCACGTCGCAGCTTCCCGGGACGCACGCGGCCGTCGGCGCGGACCTCGCTCGACGGCACGGGGAGTCGCCCGCCGTGGTGAACGCGATCGCCGCTCACCACGACGAGGTCCCGCCGGAGACGGTCGAGGCAGTGCTCGTCCAGGTCGCCGACGCGATCTCGGCGGCGCGTCCCGGTGCCCGTCGGGAGGAGCTCGACCAGTACGTCGAGCGGATCGACAAGCTCGAGCAGCTCGTCGCTGCCCATGCCGGTGTGCGTCGCGCGCTGGCCATGTCCGCGGGCCGTGAGGTCCGGGTCGTCGTCGAGCCGTCCGAGGTGGACGACTACGCGCTGCCGCAGCTTGCGGTCGCCATCGCACGGCACATCGAGTCGGACCTGGCCTACCCGGGCGAGATCAAGGTGACGGTCATCCGCGAGATCCGCGCGAGCGCGACCGCCGGCTGACCGAGAGGTCACGTCGCCCCGGGTCCGACGGCGAGGCCGGGGGCCTCGGCGCGTGGCCGGCCAGCGGTCCGGCCGCCGACCCGCCGCGCCAGGCGGCCCGCCAGGCGGGTCAGCGCGTAGTTGATGACGATGAACATTCCTGCGGCGATCATCAGCGCCTGCAGGATGTTGCCGTCGCCCGATCCGAGCCGACGGGCGGCGTCGAGCAGGTCCGGATACGTGATGATCGAGCCGAGCGCGGTGTCCTTGAGGATGACGACCAGCTGGCTCGCGATGGCCGGAAGCATGGCGATGAGCGCCTGGGGCACCTCGATCAGCCGGAGCGACTGTGTCGGTCGCAGGCCGACGGCGAGGGCCGCCTCGCGCTGACCGCGCGGCAGGCTGTGGACGCCGGACCGGATGAGCTCGGCGAAGACGGAGCCGTTGTAGAACGTCAGCCCGAGCACGACCGCGACCAGGGGCAGATCGGCCGGCTCGACTACGTGCAGGCGCGCGATGCCGAGGTAGAAGAAGATCATCATCAGCAGGACCGGGACGGCCCGGAAGAACTCGACGATCGCGCCGCTGACACGGCGCACGAGCGACGAGCGGGAGAGCCGGCCGATGCCGAACACGATCCCGAAGATGCTCGCGGTCACGATCGAGATGCCCGCGGCCTTGAGCGTGTCCTTGAGTCCGGGCAGGAGGAAGTTCTCCCAGGCACGCGAACCGACGAACGGGTTCCAGAGGTCGGCGTCGAGCTGTCCCTTGGCCGCGAACGCGCGCAGCACCAGGAACCCGATGCCGGCGACGACAAGCGCGCCGACGATGTTCATCCAGAGCATCCGGCGCCGTGCCCGCGGTCCGGGGGTGTCGAAGAGCGGGGAGTCGGTCATCGGACGACCGCCAGTCGTCGCGACAGTGCCGTGGTCGCCATCCCGACGGGGACGACGAGAACGACGAAGCCGAAGGCGAAGGTCAGGAAGATCGCGAGGATGACGTCGGGTCGGAACTCGATCATGGTCTTCATCAGGCCGGCAGCCTCGGCGACGCCGGCCGCGGCCGCGACGGTCGAGTTCTTGATGAGGGCGATCAGGACGTTGCCGAGCGGTGCGACTGACCCGCGGAACGCCTGGGGCAGGATCACGAGACGCGCAGCCGGGAGGAAGCTCAGCCCGATCGCGCGGGCGGCCTCGGCCTGACCGATCGGCACCGTGTTGACGCCCGAACGCAGCGCCTCGCAGAAGAAGGCGGCGTGGTAGACGGTCAGGGCGACGACCGCGAACCGGAAGAAGTTCGTCGTGAAGTCCGGTGACAGCGTCCAGCCGAGCTGACCCCAGAGCCCGAGCACGCAGAACACCATGATGATCGTGAGCGGGGTGTTCCGGAACACGGTGACGTAGGCGGACCCGGCCCAGCGCAGGCTCGGGACGGGGGAGATGCGCATGGTGGCCAGCACGGTGCCGAGGACGAGGCCGAGGATCCCGGCGTACACGGTGAGCTGGATGTTCACCCAGAAGGCGCCGATGACGTCGAACTCCTCGAACAGGGACACGTACTGCTGCAGGTACCCGTCGTCCACCGGCACTCCTCTCGGGCGCAGACGTCCCGGAGGCCCCGGGCGGGCCTCCGGGACGTGGGGCGGTCAGCTGCAGGCGGCCGGCTTCGGCGGATTCAGGTCCGTGTTCGCCTTGTAGCCCGACGCGCCGACGTTGTCGGCGAGGAGCTCGTCCCAGGTGCCGTCCTCGATCATCTTCTTGATCGCGGTGTTGATCGCCTCGCACTTGTCGCTGTCCTTGGGCAGGCCGACCCCGTAGTTCTCCTCGGAGAACGGGTTGCCGACGACCTTGACCTTGCCCTTGTTCGCGGGCACCGCGGCCAGACCGGCCAGGATGATGTCGTCCGTCGTGACGGCGTCGACCGACCCAGCCGTCAGGGCCGTGACGCACTCGGCGTACCCCGGCTGCTCGAGCAGGTTGGTGCCCGTCGCGTACTCGTCCTTGATGCGCTGCGCGGAGGTCGAGCCGGTGACGGAGCAGAGGTTCTTGCCCTCGAGGTCCTCGGGGCCCTTGATCGAGTCGTCGTCCGCCGCGACGAGCAGGTCCTGCCCGGCGACGAAGTAGGGGCCGCCGAACGAGACGACCTCCTTGCGCTTGTCGGTGATCGAGTACGTCGCGAAGATCATGTCGACCTGACCGGTCTCGAGCAGGTTCTCGCGCTGAGCGGACGGCGACTGGACGAACTCGATCTGGTCCTCGCCGTACCCGAGCTCGTTCGCCACATACCTGGCGACGTCGACGTCGAACCCCGTGTACTCGTCGCCGTCCTTGAACCCGAGGCCCGGTTGGTCGAACTTGATGCCGATGCGGACGGTGCCCTGCGCGCCGCCGCTGCTCTCGGACGCCCCTCCCGTCGAGCCGGAGTCGGCATCGTCGTCGTCACTGCTGGAGCAGCCGCTCAGTGAGAGCATCGCCGCCGCTGCCAGGGCCGTGACCACTCGTCCTGTACGCATCCTGGGTCCCCTTTGTTGTGTGTGTTCCTGCGGTGTCGTTTCGGGTCTGTGGGTGTGGCCGGACTCTGGAGGAAGGTGTCAGTGGGAGAGGATCTTGGCGAGGAAGTCGCGGGCGCGGGCGCTCGTCGGCGCGGTGAAGAACGTCTCGGGTTCCGACTCCTCGACGATCTGGCCCGCGTCCATGAACACCACGCGGTGCGCGGCGCGCCGGGCGAAGCCCATCTCGTGCGTGACGACGAGCATCGTCATCCCGTCACGGGCGAGCCCGACCATGACGTCGAGGACCTCGTTGATCATCTCCGGGTCGAGCGCCGAGGTCGGTTCGTCGAAGAGCATGACCTTGGGCTGCATGGCCAGAGCGCGGGCGATCGCGACGCGCTGCTGCTGACCACCCGAGAGCTGCGCGGGCAGCTTGTCGGCCTGGTCGGCGACGCCCACCCGCTCGAGCAGCTGCATGGCGGTGGTCCGCGCGGCGGAGGTCTTCACGCCCCGGGCCTTGACCTGGCCGAGCACGACGTTCTGGAGCACGGTCATGTGCGCGAACAGGTTGAAGGACTGGAACACCATCCCGACGTCCGCCCGGAGCCGGGCGAGCGCTCGGCCTTCCTGCGGGAGTGCCTTGCCGTCCACCTCGATCACGCCAGCGTCGATCGTCTCCAGGCGGTTGATGGTGCGGCAGAGAGTCGACTTGCCGCTGCCTGACGGGCCGATGATGACGACGACCTCACCGCGAGCCACGGTGAGGTCGATGTTCTGGAGCACGTGCAAGGACCCGAAGTACTTGTCGACGCCCTGTAGTGAGACCAGCGCGTCGGCGGTATGTGACGCCGTCGGTGCGGCCGAGAGGTCCACCATCCGGTCAACCTAGTCGGGTATGCGCGGTTGCGCATGACGGGAATTCGGCCCTGCTCGCCGCGGTCGTACCCTTGGCCGTGATGCCGACCAGCCTGCTGCCCACCGCCGACGACACGTTCGGCGACTCCGGCGCGCGTACGTACGTCGTCAAGACGCTCGGCTGCCAGATGAACGTGCACGACTCGGAGCACATGGCGGGCATGCTCGAGCAGGCGGGGTACGTGGCCGCGAGCCCGGCCGCCGCTGCCACCGAGGACGCCGATGTGGTCGTCATCAACACGTGCGCGGTCCGTGAGAACGCGGCCGACAAGCTCTACGGGAACCTGGGCCGGCTGGCCGCCGTCAAACGAGCCCGTCCGGGGATGCAGATCGCCGTGGGCGGGTGCCTCGCACAGAAGGACCGTGCGGGGATCGTCGACCGGGCGCCGTGGGTGGACGTGGTCTTCGGGACCCACAACCTCGACGTCCTGCCGGTGCTGCTCGAGCGGGCGAGGCACAACGCCGAGGCGCAGGTCGAGATCGAGGAGTCCCTCAAGGTCTTCCCGTCGACCCTCCCGACGCGGCGGGAGTCCGTCTACGCGGGCTGGGTGTCGATCAGCGTCGGCTGCAACAACACCTGCACCTTCTGCATCGTCCCCCACCTGCGGGGCAAGGAGCGCGACCGTCGCCCGGGCGAGGTCCTCGCCGAGGTCGAGGCGCTCGTCGGACAGGGCGCGGTCGAGGTGACGCTGCTCGGGCAGAACGTGAACTCCTACGGCGTCGGTTTCGGTGACCGGGGTGCGTTCGCCAAGCTCCTGCGCGCGGCCGGCGCCATCGAGGGCCTCGAGCGGTTGCGGTTCACCTCGCCGCACCCCGCCGCCTTCACCGACGACGTCATCGAGGCGATGGCGCAGACGCCGACCGTGATGCCGCAGCTCCACATGCCGTTGCAGTCGGGTTCGGACCGCATCCTGCGCGCGATGCGTCGCTCGTACCGGTCGGACACGTTCCTCGGCATCCTCGACCGCGTGCGCCAGGCGATGCCGGACGCCGCGATCACCACGGACATCATCGTGGGGTTCCCGGGGGAGACGGAGGAGGACTTCCAGGAGACGCTGCGGGTGGTCGAGGCCTCCCGGTTCTCCTCGGCGTTCACGTTCCAGTACTCCCCGCGGCCGGGCACCCCCGCGTTCGACCTGCCCGGCGAGCTGCCCAAGGCCGTCGTCCAGGAGCGCTACGTCCGGCTCGCAGCGCTGCAGGACCGGATCTCGCTCGAGGGGAACCAGCTGCAGGTCGGCCGCACCGTCGAGGTCCTGGTGGCCGAGGCGGAGGGCCGCAAGGACGGTGCGTCGCACCGGCTCACGGGCCGTTCGGCCGACAACCGCCTGGTGCACTTCGCCCTTCGGGAGTCCGGCGAGGTACCGCGACCGGGCGACCTGGTGCGCGTAGACGTCACCTACGCGGCGCCCTACCACCTCGTCGCGGACTCGGCGGCTGATGATGGTGGCCGATTCGAGGTCCGACGCACCCGCGCGGGCGATGCCTGGGATCGACGTTCGGGCGACGACCACAGCCACGGTGGCGGCGGCGACGCGTGCGGTACGGGTGGACCCACCGGGCCGGTCGTGCTCGGGTTGCCGTCGATCCGCTAGTTGTCGGGGACGTCCGGCGGCGTCACGTCGTCGTGGGGGAGCAGGGCGTCCAAGGTCGAGAACATCTGCACGCCGGTGCCCAGTCCGCAGGCGAGCAGCTGAGCGAGCTGGATGTCCGTGACGCCGGGCTCGAAGTCCGCCGAGACCTCGCTGTAGAGCGCGAGGACGCCCTCTTCCTCGCGCAGGTAGGCCTTCGGCCAGATCCGCTCGCGGTTCCAGTCGTTGACGGCCAGGGCGGTCGCGGCGCGCTGGTCGAGCGGAAGGCTGCGGTGCCAGCGGCCCCGGACCTGGAGGATCTCCTGCTGCTCGCCGAGCATGAGGAACCAGAACCGGCTGCCGTCCCAGGTGCCGGTGAGGTCACCGTCGTCGTCCACCACGAACCGGTACCCGCGGCCGACCAGGTAGTCCGCGATGCGCTCGCGCGTCAGCGGGAGCGGCGGCTCGTCGCCGGGGATCGGTCGCTTGGTCGGCTTGGGCAGGCCACCCAGGACCCGTAGCAGCCAGCCCGGGCCGCTCACGGCGCGACCCCCGCCGGGTCGGGATAGCGCTCGTCGAGCGCGTCGAAGAACATGCTCCCCGTGGACAGGCCGCAGAAGAGCATCTGGCTGAGCTGCGCGTCGGTGGCCCCGTGCTCGAGGTCCGTCGCCACCTCCGACACCACGTGGATGCGGCCGTTGTCGCGGACGCGGACGTAGGCCTTGGGCCAGATCCGGTCGGCGTTCCACTCGTTGCAGATGTCGAGCACCTCTTCGAGCCGCTCGATCGCGACCTCGCGGTGCCACTGGCCGCGGATCTGGAGGATCTCGGAGTCCTCGCCGAACAGGAAGAAGTAGAAGAGCCGGCCGCGCCACAGACCGCCGAGATCGCCGTCGTTGTCGACGAAGTAGGAGAACGCGTTGTCGGTCATCCACGACGCGATGCGCGCCGGGGAGACGTCGGTCGGCAGGTCGTTCGAGGACTCGGCGATCCCGAGCTCCTTGGCCAGGAGCTCGGCGACGCGGTCGTGGAGCTCCTCGTCGTCCGCCGGGATCCGGGTGACGGGACCCGACGGCGCCGGGCGTGCCGGGCCGCGGAACCAACGCCGCGCACGATCCCCGAACGAGCTCATGCGCACGACCATACCGGCGGGCGCCCACGTTGGGGGACGGGGTGACCAGAGTCCCACCGTCCGGCCGCTACCGTCGGACCATGCTCGTCGCCGCCGCGCTGATCCCCGACACCGCGGTGCTCGTGGCCGGAGTCACCGGCGCCGCAGTCTCCGTGCACAGCCTCCTCGATCCGACGCTCGAGGCGATCACGCAGGTCATGGCGCTGGAGCCCGACGTGGTCGTGATCGTCGCCCCGGGACTCTCGGACCGAGTCCTCGGTGGGACGGTCAGCACGTCGCTCGCCGCCGCCGGGGTCCCCGACGACCGGGTGCTGTGGCCGACGCGCACCCTCACCCTGGACGACGACTCGGCGGGTCGCGACCAGCCGTCGGTGGCCAGTGCGGTCGCCCTCCACCTGGTCTCACGCGCGGGTCGGCACCGGGGGCTGCGCGTCGTCGAGGTGACGTCCGCGCCGGGAGCCACCGCCCTCGCCGCGCTCGGCCGTTCCCTCGCTGAGGAACGGCGCACCGTCCTCGTGGTCGTCGGCTCGGGCAGTGGGCGGCACGGACCGGACGCCCCGCTGGCCGACGACGAACGCGCTCCGGCGTACGACGCCGCTCTGCTGGCGGACCTGGCAGACGCCGAGCCGGATGCGCGGGCGCGCCTGGCCTCGTCGGATCCCGGTCTGGCCGCCGAGCTCGCCGTCCGCGGATGGGCACCCTGGCAGGTGCTGCTCGGCGCGGCTGGCGATCTCGAGGTCGAGGCGCGCCTTCTCGCGGACGAGGTCGTGCTGGGCGCGCAGCACGCGGTGCTCGTCTGGACGGTGCCGGCATGAGCCGCGGCGCCGGTAAGGTCTGCGTACCCACCAACGCCCGCAGCGCCGCCGCGGACTGACCCGACGAGGTACCGATGTCTGCCGAGAACACCGAGCCCACCCTCCCGCCGCTGTCGATCGAGCGGGCCGCCGCCCTCCTGGATGCGCAGGGCGCGAAGTACGGCACGGACGAGGACGGCGACCTGTACGCGGCCTGGGACGGGAACCCGTTCTGGTTCATGGTGACCGGACCCCAGAAGGCGTACTTCCAGGTCCGCGGTCGCTGGGGCCACACGGTCCCGCGCTCCGAGCTCGGCACGATGCTGATCGCGTGCAACGAGTGGTCCCAGCAGATGCTCTGGCCCAAGGTCTACGTGAAGGCCGACGAGGACGAGGTCGCGATCTACACCGAGCACACGATCGCGTGGGACCGCGGGGTGAGCGACGCGCAGCTCGACCTGCAGCTGTCGACGAGCATCGGCTCGTCCCTCGGCTTCTTCCGTGAGATGACCAAGCGGTTCATCCCCGAGACGCCCAGTGCGCCCATCGACATGAGCGATCCCGCGCGGCCCAGCATCTAGTGGCGCTCGTCGTCGCGGTCGTCGGGCCCACCGCGACCGGCAAGTCGGACCTCGGGCTCGCCCTCGCAGAGGCGTTGGCGGGCGAGGTCGTCAACGCCGACGCGATGCAGCTCTACCGCGGCATGGACATCGGCACCGCGAAGGTGCCGTTCGACGAGCGCCGCGGGATCGAACACCACCTCCTGGACGTCCTCGACCCGCACGAGGACGCGTCTGTCGCGGACTATCAGGAGCGCGCCCGGGCGACCTTCGACGAGATCGAGTCGCGCGGGCACAGGTCGGTGGCGGTCGGCGGCTCCGGGCTGTACGTGCGGGCGCTGCTCGACCACATGGAGTTCCCCGGGACCGACGCCGAGGTGCGTGCCGCACTGGAGGCTCGCGTCGAGGCCGAGGGTGCGCGGGCGTTGCACGCGGAGCTCGCAGCGGTCGACCCGCAGGCCGCCGAGGGGATCGGACCGCGCAACGCGCGCCGGATCGTGCGTGCGCTCGAGGTGGTCGCGCTGACCGGTCGGCCGTACTCGGCCACGCTCCCGCAGCACGTCTACGAGGTTCCGGCGGTGCAGATCGGGATCGACTGCGACCGAGGGGTACTGGACGAGCGGATCGCCGGTCGGGTCGAGCGCATGCGGCGTGGTGGCCTGGTCGACGAGGTCGAGAGTCTGGTCGCGAGCGGTCTGGGCAGAACGGCCTCGCGCGCCGTCGGGTACGCAGAGATCCTTGCCATGCTGGGCGGCGAGCTCACACAGGACGAGGCCTTCGACGCCATCGCCGCCGGCACGCGGCGCCTCGCGCGCAAGCAGATGGGCTGGTTCGGACGGGATCCGCGCGTGCACTGGCTCGACGCGCAGGACCCGCGGCTCGTGGAGCGTGCGCTGCGCCTCGTCGCCGCAGCGGACGAGGGCGAGCTCGGCCTGGCCACCGAGGATCCCGCGCCACGACGTAGCCTGGGCTCATGACCGCCGTGGCCACCTCGATGCTGCACGTGACCAAGGGACACGGCACGCAGAACGACTTCGTGCTTCTCGACGACAGGCAGGGAGCGCTCGACCTGTCCGCCGACCTCGTCCGAGAGCTCGCCGACCGTCGCGGGGGACTCGGTGCCGACGGCGTCATCCGGGTGATCGGCACGCAGCACCTGCCGGAGGGTGCCGCCGTCCTGGCGGAGGAGCCGCGTGCACGCTGGTTCATGGACTACCGCAACGCCGACGGCTCCGTCGCGGAGATGTGCGGCAACGGCGTCCGGGTGTTCGCCGCCTTCCTCGAGCGGCTCGGGCTGTGGGACGCGGCGGACGGCGAGCTGGCCCTCGGCACGCGCGCGGGCGTCAAGCGTGTCCGGCGGGTTCCCGTGCAGGCGGGCATCGGCGACGACGTCTGGTACGCCGTGGACATGGGTCGCTGGTTCCTGCCGGGCGGCGACGAGGCCGCCGGGACCGGGTCGGACGCCGTGGTGACGGTCGCCGGTGTCGACGACGCCCGCCCCGGCCTGAGCGTCGACCTCGGCAACCCGCACGTCGTGCTCGCCCTCCAGGACGAGGACGAGCTGACCGGGGCCGACCTCACCCGTGCCCCTGTGGTGAGCCCGGTGCCGCCGAACGGCGTCAATGTCGAGCTCGTCGTCCCGCTGGGCGAGGATCGCGCACCCGACGGCTCTCTCGTGGGCCGCGTCCGCATGCGGGTGCACGAGCGCGGCGTGGGGGAGACGCGGTCGTGCGGCACGGGGGCCTGCGCCGCCGCGCTCGCGGTCCGTTCCTGGGCCGGTGCGGGTGCGCCTGACGTCTGGCTGGTCGACGTGCCCGGCGGAACGGTGCGCGTCAGCGTGCTCCCCGGCGGCCACGTCGAGCTGGCCGGACCCGCGCTGCTCGTCGCTACCGCGGACGTGGACCTCTCGGCGCTGCGATGAGGCTGACTCCCGACGAGCTCGGCGTGCCGCTCGGCGAGCGCGCGACCGTCGTGCAGTTCTCCAGCACGTTCTGCGCCCCCTGCCGGACGACCCGGCACGTCGTGGACCGGGCCGTCGCCACCACCCACGGCGTGGCCCACGTGGATCTCGACGTCGCCGACCACACCGCGCTCGGTGAGCGGCTCGGCATCGACGTGACGCCGACGGTCCTCGTCCTGGACGCCGCCGGTGAGGTCACCCGACGCGCGTCCGGGGTTCCGACGCTCGCTCAGCTACGGAGCGCGCTCGAGGTGGCAGCGTCGGTGGGATCGGCCTCGGCCTGACGCGTCCGGACGCGTGGCGCAGTGACCATCGCACCCAGGGCGAACAGCCACGCCACGAGGAGGCTCGCCACGAACGGCAGGTCCGGTGCCGTGCCGGACGCGAGCACCGAGGTGAACGCCAGGCCGGTGAGGGCGAGTGCGAGCGCTGCGCCAATCGAGTCCGCGATCGACAGCGCCGAGCTGTGCGTGCCCTGGCTGCCGGGCGACGAGTAGGCCAGCACCAGCACCGTGAGCCGCGAGTAGACGAGACCCATCCCACCGCCTCCGACGGTCCAGCTCGCGATCGCCACGGCCGGCGGGAGGTGGGCGGCCGCCGCGACGGTCACGCCGCTGACGGAGACCACGACCAGCGCCGCGCCGAGCACGATCGCGTCGCGGCTGGCCAGCCGGTCACCGAGCCGGCCCTGCAGCCACGACGTGCTCGCCCAGGCCAGTGCCGCGAGCGTCAGAGCGATGCCGGCCGTCGTCGGCGAGAAGCCGTACCGATCGGTGAGCAGGTACGGCAGGTAGACCTCCGCGCCGAGGAAGCCACCCGCCACCAGGCCCCGGGTCGCGATGACGGCCGGCAGCCCGCGCGCGGCTCGCAGGCTCCCTCGGGGGACCAGCGGTCGAAGGGCGACGATCGCGGCTGCGCCGGTGATCGCTGCGACGGCGACCGACCACGGGAGCGGGACGTACACCGCGAGGTTCAGGCCGAGCACGGCTGCGGCCGCGAGGGTTGCCCAGGCCAGCCGACCCCGCCTCGCGGCGGTGGCCGGAGTCCTCGGCGGCCCGATCCGCCTGACGGCCGGTAGGAGGACCAACGACACCGGCAGGACCAGCAAGGCCACGCCGAGGAACACCCAGCGCCAGCCGACGTGCTGCGCGACGGCACCGGCCGCGGCGGGTCCGACGAGCGCCGGCAGCACCCACGCCGCGGCGAACCCACCGAACACGCGAGGATGCAGCACACCGGGGTAGAGGCGCGCCACGATGACGTAGAGGGCGACCGTCATCGCGCCGCCGCCCAGGCCCTGCACCAGGCGACCCAGCACCAGGACGCCCATCGTCGGGGTGAGGCCGGCTGCGACCAGTCCGACGGCGAAGAGGGCGGCGGCGAGCATGAGCGGCCCTCGCGGCCCGTGCCGGTCGCACCACGACCCCGCGACGACCATGCCGATGACGCCGGTGGCGAGCGGCCCGGCGAACGCGAAGGCGTACAGCGACGCACCGTCGAGCGCGCGGGACACGGTGGGCATCACGGTGGTGACGGCGAACGACTCGAACGCGACCAGGAAGATCAGGACGTACATGCTCCAGGTCGTGGTCCGCAGCCGCCGCCACTCGTGGCCGGCCTCGAGGACGCTCACGTCACCGTCAGGACGCGGAACCCCTTCGCGCTGGCGGTCCTCTCGACCGTCACGGGCAGCTGGTCCGCGATCCAGCGCTGCAGCGAATCCGCACCGAGGTTCTTCCCGACGACGAGCTGCGCCGAGCCGCCGTCCGTGAGCCGCGGGAGCCAGCGCAGGAGCAGCTCGTGCAGCGCGTCCTTGCCCACCCGGATCGGCGGGTTGGACCAGATCGCGGCGAACCTCACGTCGTCGGGGACCTCGTCGGGCCGGGCGGCCGTGAGGTTCGTGACCCCCACCCGCGACGCGTTGCGGCGCACCAGGTCCAGCGCCCGCTCGTTGACGTCCACGGCCCATACGTGTGCGGCCGGGGACTCCAGCGCGAGCGCCAGCGCGATCGGGCCCCAACCGCATCCCAGGTCGAGCAGCTGACCCGTCGCGGGTGCGTCGGGGGCGTGGTCGAGCAGGACACGGGTGCCGAGGTCGACGTGGTCCGGGGAGAAGATGCCACGCGCCGTCTCGACCTCGAGCTCGCGGCCGGCGAGGTGCACGCGCAGGACCCGGCGCTCCTCGGCGGACGCGGGGTGGGCGGTGAAGTAGTGGTCGTGCTCGGTCACGGCGCCGACCTTACCGAGCCCCGCCCGATCGGCTCGCAGCGAAATGCCTCTGCTCATGCCCGGTTCGCGTGGGACCCTGGATGCACGCCAGGAGAAGAGGAACCGCGTGAACGACCCGCAGCACACCACCCGCGAGACGCAGGACACCCCGGTGACCCGGTCCGCGCAGGACGTGGCCGACGATGTCGTGGCCCGTGTGCTCGCCCGGGCAGGGACCGCGCTGCAGGCCGGCGTCACCGTCCACTCGTCGTACGACGGTGACCAGCTGGACCTCGAGGAGCGCACCTCGCTGCGCCGCGTCGCGGGCCTGTCCACCGAGCTCGAGGACGTCACCGAGGTCGAGTACCGCCAGCTGCGGCTGGAGAAGGTCGTCCTGGTCGGTGTCTGGGGCTCGGGCACGGTGACGGACGCCGAGATCTCGTTGCGAGAGCTCGCTGCGCTTGCGGAGACCGCCGGGTCGCAGGTCATGGACGGTCTCTTGCAGCGAAGGGCCAAACCGGACCCCGGCACGTACCTCGGCTCCGGCAAGGCTGCCGAGCTGGCCACGCTCGTCGCGGCCGTCGGGGCCGACACGGTGGTCGTGGATGGCGAGCTCGCGCCGTCGCAGCGTCGTGCGCTCGAGGACATCGTGCGCGTCAAGGTCGTCGACCGGACCGCCCTGATCCTCGACATCTTCGCCCAGCACGCCAAGTCGCGTGAGGGCAAGGCTCAGGTCGAGCTCGCACAGCTCGAGTACCTCCTTCCCCGTCTGCGTGGGTGGGGCGACTCGATGTCCCGGCAGGCCGGTGGCCAGGTCGGCGGCGCCGCCGCAGGCATGGGCTCACGCGGACCCGGTGAGACGAAGATCGAGCTCGACCGGCGTCGCATCCGCAATCGCATGGCCAAGCTGCGCCGCGAGATCGCCGCGATGGAGCCCGCTCGCCTGACGAAGCGGGCCTCGCGCAAGAAGAACGCGATCCCGTCGGTCGCGATCGCCGGGTACACCAACGCCGGCAAGTCGTCGCTGCTCAACCGCCTGACGAATGCCGGGGTGCTGGTGGAGAACGCACTGTTCGCCACGCTCGACCCGACGGTCCGGCGCGCCGAGACCATCGACGGCCGCGTCTACACGCTCGCGGACACCGTCGGGTTCGTCCGGTCGCTGCCGCACCAGCTGGTCGAGGCGTTCCGCTCGACCCTCGAGGAGGTCGCCGACGCGGACCTGATCCTGCACGTCGTCGACGCCTCCCACCCGGACCCGGAGGGCCAGATCGCCGCGGTCCGGCACGTGTTCGCGGACATCCCCGGCGCCATGGACGTGCCCGAGATCATCGTGCTCAACAAGGCCGACCTCGCGACTTCCGAGACGATCGCGCGGCTGCGGTCGCGGGAGGTGCACTCGATCGTCGTCTCCGCTCACAGCGGCGAGGGGATCGAGGAGCTGCAGGCCCTGGTCGCGGACCAGCTGCCCCGCCCAGGCGTGAGCGTCGACCTCGTCGTCCCCTACCACCGAGGCGACCTGATCAGCCGCGTCCACGAGCACGGCGACATCCAGATCGAGGAGCACACCGCCGACGGGACGGCCATCCGCGCGCGGGTCGATGCAGGCCTCGCGGCGGAGCTCGAGGCGGCCGCGCACCACTAGGCTGACGCGGTGCCGGACACCGATCCCTCTGTCGAGGACCTCCTCGACGTCGCGGTCGGGGCGCTCGGCGGTGTGCGGCGCGACGGTCAGCACCAGATGGCGGTCGCCGTCGCGGAGACCATCGACAAGGGTGAGCACCTGCTGGTCCAGGCCGGCACAGGTACCGGCAAGTCGCTCGGCTACCTCGTCCCCGCCGTCCGGCATGCGGTCCTCGAGGACGAGCACGTGGTCATCTCCACCGCCACGCTCGCTCTCCAGCGGCAGATCATGACGCGCGACCTGCCGCTCGTCGCTAAGGCACTCGAACCGCACCTGCCACGGCCGGCGAGCATCGCTCTGCTCAAGGGGTGGCACAACTACGTCTGCGTCCACAAGGTGGCCGGGGGCTACCCGGAGGATGATCCACAGGCAGCCCTGTTCGAGCTCGGCGACCATGCGGGTGCCGTCGAGCACCCGGCCGCGGACGGCGCCGGCGAGAACCTCGGCGCCCAGGTGGTCCGGCTCCGGGAGTGGGCCGAGGAGACGACGACCGGAGACCGGGACGACCTCGTGCCCGGGGTCACGGACCGGGCCTGGCGCCAGGTGTCCGTGGCGTCCCTCGAGTGCCTCGGTACCAAGTGCCCCATGCTCACCGAGTGCTTCCCCGAGAAGGCGAAGGCGTCGTCGCGCGAGGCAGACGTCGTCGTCACGAACCACGCCATGCTCGGGATCGCGGCGTCCGGGTCCCCGAACGTGCTGCCCGAGCACCAGGTGCTCGTCGTCGACGAGGCGCACGAGCTGACCGACCGTGTGACGGCCCAGGCCACGTCCGAGCTGTCCGTCGCGGTCATCGAGCACGCCTCCCGACTGGCCCGACGGCACGGTGGGATCCCGACGACGGACCTGGACTCCGCCAGCCAGTCGTTGGCCGGGGTCCTGGTGGGCCTGCCCGAGGCGCGCTTCCGGGACGGTCTGCCGTCGGGGGCCCGGGACGCCGTGGCCGCCGTTCGCGACGCGACGCGCGCGCTGCTCAGCGTCCTGAAGCCGGAGGGCGGTGCGCAGCCGCAGGCCGATGCCGGTCGCAAGGTGGCACAGGCGACGATGCTGGCCCTGTTCGAGGTGGCCGACCGGATGGCCGCCGACCCGGACGACAACCGGCACACCGTCCTGTGGTGCGCCCGCTCCGAGGACCGCCGGGGGAACGTCTCGACCCGGTTGTTTGCCGCCCCGCTCGCGGTGAACGGCCTGATCAGGACGCATCTGCTCGGCGGTCGGTCCGGGGTGCTCACCTCGGCGACGCTCGAGCTGGGCGGCTCGTTCGACCCGATCGCTCGCGCGGTCGGTCTCGAGGTCCAGCCCGAAGCGGCTCCTGTGGGCCCCGGATCGCTCGATCAGGACACCCCGACGCCGCCGTCCTCGGTGCCCTGGCACGGGCTCGACGTCGGCAGCCCTTTCGACTACCCGAAGCAAGGGATCCTCTACCTCGCGCGGCACCTTCCGCCGCCCGGGAGGGAACCCGCCACGGAGGCCCAGCTCGACGAGATCGCCGAGCTGGTGACCGCGGCCGGTGGTCGAACCCTGGGCCTGTTCTCGTCGCGCCGTGCCGCGAACGCCGCCGCCGCCGCCATGCGCGAACGCCTCGACGTGCCGATCCTCGTCCAGGGCGACGACCAGCTGCCCACGCTCGTCTCACAGTTCATCGCCGACGAGTCGACCTGCCTGTTCGGGACCCTCTCGCTCTGGCAGGGTGTCGACGTGCCGGGCAGCACCTGCACCCTCGTGATCATCGACCGCATCCCGTTCCCGCGGCCCGACGACCCCGTGCAGTCGGCGCGCTCCGACGCCGTGGAGAAGGCCGGCGGGAACGGCTTCCTCGCCGTCTCCGCGACGCACGCCGCGCTGCTGCTCGCGCAGGGAGCCGGGCGGCTGATCCGCACCACGAGCGACCGCGGTGTCGTCGCGGTGCTCGACCCCCGGTTGTCCACGGCCCGCTACGCGCCGTTCCTCACGCGGAGCCTGCCGGACTTCTGGCGGACGACCGACCGCGCGACCGCGACCGCTGCTCTGCGGCGGCTCACGAGTTCGGGTTAGCCTCGAAGTCACCGCTTCGCGACCTCGCGATTCCCGACGACCAGAAGGGCCGTTCGTGACCGAGAGCCTGGACGTGGAAGATCTCGGCCTGCGGCCTTCCCGCTCCGCTCGAGGCACCAAGCTGGCGATCGTCGGCGCGGGTGCCGTCGGATCCACGATGGCGTACGCCGCCTTGCTGCGGGGAGCCGCCCGCACGGTCGCGCTGTACGACGTCAACGCGGCGAAGGTGCGGGCCGAGGTCCTGGATCTCGGGCACGGGATCCAGTTCATGCCGATGGCGCAGGTGATCGGATCCGACGACATCTCCGTGTGCGCCGACGCGGACGTGATCATGTTCACCGCGGGCGCCAAGCAGAAGCCTGGTCAGTCGCGGATCGCGCTGGCCGAGGCGACGATCAGCCTGGTCAGCAAGGTGCTGCCGAGGCTCGTGGAGGTCGCGCCGCACGCGGTGTACGTCATGGTGACCAACCCGGTCGACGTGGTGACGTACGCGGCGCTCCAGGTCTCGGGCCTCCCGCCGACGCAGCTGTTCGGGTCCGGCACGGTCCTCGACTCCTCACGGCTGCGCTACCTGATCTCCGCGCACACCGGCGTCGCCGTCCAGAACGTGCACGCCTACATCGCCGGAGAGCACGGGGACAGTGAGCTGCCGTTGTGGGGGTCGGCGAGCATCGGCTCGGTCCCGCTGCTCGAGTGGCAGGGGCACGACGGGCATGGCCCGCTGACAGCCGAGGTTCGCGACGCGATCGCCCGGGAGGTCGTCGAGTCGGCGTACCGGATCATCGAGGGCAAGGGTGCGACGAACTACGCCGTCGCCCTCGCCGGCTCGCGGATCATCGAGGCGATCCTCAAGGACGAAGGCCGGGTGCTACCTGTCTCGTCGTTGCTCACCGACTACTACGGGATCAGCGACGTCTGCCTGTCCGTACCCGCGATCGTCGGAGCCGACGGCGTCGGGGAGCGGCTCGCGGTCCCGCTCTCCGACGACGAGCTCGCCGGGCTCCGCCGGTCGGCCGACGCCGTGCGTGACGTCGCGCGGACGTTCGGCTTCTAGACGAGATCCCCGGACAGCATGCTCGGGTTGGCCGACGCAGGCACCTGACGGTCCTCGGCCGTCTGCGCCGAGACCGGTCGAGCGGTGAGCTGCGAGGTCGTGGGTGGTGCACCCTTCGGGCGGCGACCTCGTGTCATCGGTTCCGCAACGCCGCGACGAGCTCGTCCTTGCGCATCGTCGAGTGGCCGACGATGTCGAGCTCCGCCGCCCGGTGGCGCAGCTCGTCGACAGACCACTCCTCGTACTCGCCAGGCCGGGCGCTCTTCGGGACGGCCGCCGAGCGAGACGCCGCGTCCGACGCGTCGGCGGCTGGGGTGACCTGCCCCTCACTCCCGCCGACGGCCCCGAGCGCCTCGCCGATGGCTGCACCCGTGATGCGAGGGTCGCGGATCCGTCCGGGCATCACTGGCTCCTTCGGCTCGGCGTCTGGGTCGGTCCAGGGTGGACCGCCGACCGGCGCCGTGCATCCTGACAGGCCGGGTGCGCCCGGTACGCCGCGCACCCGGCGAGCGGTCAGAGACTGCGCAGCACGCTCACGACCCGACCAAGGATCGTCGACTCGTCGCCTGGGATCGGCTGGTACGCAGGGTTGTGCGGCAGGAGCCAGACGTGACCGTCGATGCGCTTGAGCGTCTTGACCGTTGCTTCGCCGTCGATCATCGCGGCGACGATCTCGCCCTGCTCGGCGACCGGCTGGCGCCGGACGACCACCCAGTCGCCGTCGCAGATCGCCGCGTCGATCATCGAGTCGCCGACGACCTTCAGCAGGAACAGGTCCCCGTCCCCGACGAGCTGGCGGGGGAGCGGGAAGACGTCCTCCACGACCTGGTCGGCGAGGATCGGGCCGCCGGCGGCGATACGGCCCACCACCGGGACGTAGGACGGTGCAGGCATCCGTTCGCCCTCGCCGTGGTCGGGGAACGCCTCACGGCTACCGTCCGGTGCCGTCCACGTGCCCACGCCCCGGGAGTCGTCGGCGTGCACGACCTCGATCGCGCGCGGCCGGTTGGGATCCCGACGGAGGTAGCCCTTGCGCTCGAGCGCCGTCAGCTGGTGCTTGACGCTCGAGGGGCTCGTGAGACCGACGGCCTCGCCGATCTCACGCATGCTCGGGGGGTAGCCGCGGGACTCGACCGACAACCGGATGGTGTCGAGGACCAGTCGCTGACGCGCCGTGAGGCCGTCCGGCCCCGGCGCGCCGTCCGGGAGTGCGTGGATCGTCGCCAGGTCGGCACCGTCCTGCGCCTTCGGGCCGGCCTGGCCGGAAGCGTCCGGCTGGTTGCGCTGGTCCGGCTTGTCGGGCTGGGACGTGTCCGGTGAGTCCGTCACTGCGCTCCTCCTGTGTCGGGCGGCTGCGAGCTCCGCCGGTCCTGTCGTCGTCGTGCCGCACTGGTCCTGGCCTGCGGTGACGCGTGCCGTCAACAGCTGCCGGGCGGTCATGTCAGTGGCTCGTGGTGCTCTTTACCTGCATCGCCACCCTAGGGAACTCGAGCCGGAAGATCAAACATCTGTTCGATCGTGTCTCGACAAGTGTCGGTCGGTGCTGATAGACATCGTACAGACGTACGACGAACGCATGTTCGACCGGCTCCGGCCGGTGCGAGACCGAGGGCTTCGCACGAAGTCCCCACGACGAAGTCCCCGGCATCCACCGGGCCGAGCGAGGACGAGGGACATCATGACCACGATGGCGATGGCACCGACGCTGCCGAAGGTGACGTCCTCGACCGGGCGTCCCGCGACCCGTTCGTCCCGTACCGACGTTCCCCGCCTGTCCGACCTGTCCCTGACTGGGCGGGGTCGCTTGGTGCTCTGGTTCCTTGCGTTGGTGCTGGTCGCGGGTGCGGTCCTGGGTGCCGGCCGTGCCGCCGCGGACAGCCCGCTGCCGGCGCAGCAGGTCGAGCAGCACGTCGTGCAGAAGGGCGAGACGATGTGGCAGATCGCGAGCACCATCGCTGATCCCGGGCAGGACGTGCGCGACGTCGTCGTCGAGCTGGTCCGCCTGAACGAGCTGCCCGGCTCCGGCCTGATGGCTGGTCAGGTGATCGTCGTTCCGCGTGTCTGATTCGGGGGCCACGCGGGTCGTGGGCACTGGCGGATGTGGTTCCTGCGCCTGCGAGTGGTTGTGGGGTCAATCCGCATGCAGCTGCGGGCGGTCCGGTCGGCCTCGGGCCGCGGCCGTGGTGCCGTGCCGGCTGTGGTGCCGTGGCGCGGCGCGATGAGGGTCGAGTGTCACCGAGGGCCGTGCGTCACGCGGATGAGCGTGGCGCTGTGTCCTGTGCGAGTGCGGGAGCCGAGGCGAGGCGGGGCGCCTTGCGACGGCGCAGCCGCTGGCCTACCGTCACGGAGGCGTTGCTGACGCCGCGCCGGTTGCCCGGTGCCACGCACTCGAAGGGGATCCGGTGCACTGTCCGTTCTGCCGCAACCCGGACTCGCGGGTCGTCGACTCGCGGACGTCGGACGACGGTTCGACCATCCGTCGCAGGCGCCAGTGCCCGAGCTGCAACCGCCGCTTCACCACCGTCGAGACCGCGAGCCTGTCCGTGGTCAAGCGGTCGGGCGCGACCGAGCCGTTCAGCCGGGAGAAGATCGCCGGCGGCGTGCGCAAGGCGTGCCAGGGGCGCCCGGTGAGCGAGGACGACCTCGCCCTGCTCGCCCAGAAGGTCGAGGAGACGCTGCGCGGCGCAGGGTCGGCGGAGATCGACGCCTACGAGATCGGCCTGGCGATCCTGGGTCCGCTCCGTGAGCTCGACGAGGTCGCCTACCTGCGTTTCGCGTCGGTCTATCAGGCGTTCGACTCGCTGGAAGACTTCGAGGCCGCGATCACGGTGCTGCGCGCGGAGCACGAGGCCGAGATCGACACCGACGGCGACGTCGTCGCAGAGGACGGACCACAGGCCGGGTCGACGGTTCGGGACTGACGGGCTTCGTCGCGACGTCAGTGGGCGCAGCGGAATAGGTTCGTCTGGTGCTGCCTACCGACATCGAGTTCCTGCGAGTTCCGGGTCCGCCGGCGGTCGGCCCGGACGGCACGCGTGCTGTCGTGTCGGTCGTCCGCCCGCGCCTCTCGGACGACGAGTACACGGGTGGTCTGTGGACCGTCCCGCTCGGCGACGAGACGGCCGGTCCGCGCAGGCTGACCCGGGGCCACCGGGACACCTCACCCGACGTCTCGGCTGACGGTCGCTGGGTCGCCTTCCTGCGCGCGGAGCCGCAGGGCAAGCCCCAGGTGCACGTCGTCGAGGCCACGGGTGGTGAGCCGGTTCGGCTCACCGATGTCCCGCTCGGGGCGTCGTCACCGCGCTTCTCCCCGGACGGCTCACGGATCGCCTACCTGGCCCGCGTGCCGGAAGCCGGTCGGTACGAGCCCGACGGGCGCCCGGGCGCCGAGCCGCCGCGGCTGGTCACCGAGCTGAGGTACCGCGCCGACGGGGTCGGCTTCGTGCGCGACCGACCGCAGCACCTGTTCGTCGTCGAGTGGTCCGCCGGCGAGCACGAGAACGCCGACGAGCTTCCCCACCCGCTCGCGCTGACCAGCGGGGACGTCGGGGTCGGTGGTGCGCGCTGGCTGCCGTCGGGTGACGGTCTCGTCGCGACCAGTGCTCGCCACCGAGACCGGGAGACCGATCTGCGGCAGGACGCTGTGCTGATCGACGCCCACCCCGTGGGAGCTCCGCGGCCGCCCGCCCCGCTCACGGATGCCGACGCCGGAAGCACCCTCGATGTCGAGGCGGTCCTGCCGTCCGCCGACGGCCCGTGGGTGTGGCTGCTCGCGAGCGACCTGGGACCGACGGGCCGGGACTTCGTCGCTGCGCAGGTCGGGCTGTTCCGGGTGGCGCTCGGGGACCCGTCGGCGACCCCCGTCCGCCTGACGGACCCGGAGAGCGTCGACCTGCTGACCAGCGTCCTCGTGGAGCACGAGGGCAGTGCGCTGGTGGCAGGTGAGGGGCGCGGGGCCGTCAGCCTCCTGCGGGTGGGAACCGACGGTTCTCTGCGGACGCTGGTCGACAGCACTGCCGTCGTGTCGGGGGCTGCTGCGGGCGGCGGCCGGATCGTGGTCACGGCGTCGACGCCGACGTCCACGGGCGACGTGTTCGTCGTCGATGCAGGCGGTGGTGCGACCGCGCTGACGGACCTGTCGGCGGAGCTGCACGCCACGGGGCACGTGCGTCTGCCGGTGGAGATCACGACCCGGTCGTCCGACGGGTACCCGGTGCACGGATGGGTGCTCCGCCCGGACGGCGCCGGACCGCACCCCACGATCGTGATGATCCACGGGGGCCCGTTCTCGCAGTACACGCACGGGCTCTTCGACGAGGTCCAGGTGCTCGCGCAGGCGGGCTACGCGGTCGTGTACGGCAACCCCCGCGGTTCGTCAGGCTACGGCGCCGAGCACGGTCGGGCGCTGCGGGGCGCCTTCGGCACGGTGGACACCGAGGACGTGCTCGCGCTGCTCGGCCGGGCGCTGGAGGACCCCGACCTCGACGGTGGCCGGGTCGGCGTGATGGGCGGCTCGTACGGTGGCTACCTGACGGCGTGGCTGACCACCCGGACGGACCGGTTCGCGGCGGCGATCGTCGAGCGAGGTTTCCTCGACCCGGTCAGCTTCGTCGGATCGAGCGACATCGGCTGGTTCTTCGGCCTGGACTACCTCGGCGACGCAGCAGACGAGGTCGGTGCGGCCGCGGTCGCCGCCCAGTCGCCGATGGCCCACGTGGGCTCCGTCCGGACGCCGACGCTGGTGATCCACTCCGAGCAGGACTGGCGGTGCCCTGTGGAGCAGGGCCAGCGCTGGTTCGTGGAGCTCAAGCGTCGTGGCGTCGAGGCCGAGCTGCTGCTGTTCCCGGGCGAGGGCCACGAGCTCAGCCGCTCAGGCACGCCGAAACATCGCCAGCAGCGGTTCGAGCACATCCTGCACTGGTGGGAGCGCCACCTGCCGGTCACAGATCGCTCGACCTCGACCCCCACAGGTTGATCCCGGCATCGACGGCATGTGGCTCGATCGCTGCGAGCTCGTCGTCCTCGAGGGGCGGGCCCATGGTGCACGCGAGGTTGTCGTCGAGCTGGTCGGTGGTTCGTGCGCCGACGAGAACCGAGGTGACCCGCGGGTCGCGCAGCACCCAGGCCAGCGCCAGCTGCGGCAGCGTGCGTCCACCCGCCCCGGCGATCGCGTCGAGCGCGCGCACGTGGTCGAGGACCTCGCCGGTGAGCCACTCCGGGCGGAGCGGTCCGCCACGGGCGACGCGTGAGTCGGCCGGGATCCCGCGCAGGTACCGGGTGGTCAGGACCCCTTGGCCGAGTGGGGAGAACGCGACGACGGCCATCCCGGCCGCCGAGGCGACGTCGAGCAGGGAGCGACCATCGGCGCCGGGTCGCTCGACCCAGCGGTTGAGCATCGAGTAGGCGGGCTGGTGCACCGCCAGTGACAGCCCGATGGACTGTGCCACCTCGAGCGCCGCGACGGTGCGGTCGGCCGAGTACGACGAGATCCCCGCGTACAGCGCCTTGCCGGACCGCACCGCGGACTGCAGGGCGCCCAGCGTCTCCTCGAGCGGGGTGTGCGGGTCGAACCGGTGGCTGTAGAAGACGTCGACCCGGTCGGTCCCGAGCCGCCGCAGCGACTCGTCGAGGGAGGCCAGCACGTACTTGCGGGACCCGTGCTCGCCGTAGGGTCCTGGCCACGCGCGGTAGCCGGCCTTCGTCGTGATGACGAGCTCGTCCCGGCGCAGGTCGGTGGCCAGCAGACGGCCCACCGACGACTCGGCGGCGAACGGCGGGGGGCCGTAGTTGTTCGCGAGATCCAGGTGCACGACACCTCGGTCGACGGCGTGCAGGACGAGTCGACGCTGGTCGGCGAACGGTGTCGCGGAGCCGAAGTTCTGCCACAGGCCGAGCGAGACGACAGGCAGCGAGAGCCCTCCGGAACGGCGGTGCGGCAGGTCCACCCGGGCGACGCTACCTGCCGGGGATGAGAAGGGGTGGCGTCATCGGCCGGCTTCAGGGACGCTGGCGGGGGAGAGGCGCAGACGCCACACCGCAGACGTACACCGCACAGGAGGAAACGCCCATGGCGAAGAACGACGAGAAGACGACCACGGCAGCGGTGAGCGAGGACGCGAAGGCGAAGTACCGCGAGGCGCTCGAGCGTAAGAAGACGAACCAGCACCGGACGTCGGACGGGTCCTCGAACACGGGCCAGGTCCACGGTTCGGAGACCGCAGGTCCCACGCAGCGCCGGTTCCAGCGCAAGTCGGGCTCCGCCTGACGAAGACGACGACGAGGGGCCCGACCGTCGAACGGTCGGGCCCCTCGTCGTTCAGGTCAGGACAGCTGGCGCAGGCGGACCGACTCCGGCCGCGAGGTGAGCGCGTCGACGACGACCGGGTCGATCGGCGCTCCGGCGTCGGTGACGACGTAGCCGAGCTCACCGGACGTGGTGAGCAGCTGGCCCTCGATGTTCACGCCGTGCTCGGCGAGCGTGGCGTTGACGGCGGCGAGCACACCCGGCACGTTGCGGTGCAGGTACGCGAGCCGGTGCACGCCGGGCTTCTGCTCGAGAGCGAGGTTGGGCACGTTGACGCTCAGCGTCGTCGAGCCGGTGTTCATGTAGTCGCGAAGCTTCGCCGAGACGAACTGCCCGATCGCCTCCTGGGCCTCCTCGGTCGATCCGCCCGTGTGCGGCGTGAGGATGACGTTCGGTAGGCCGCGCAGCTCGGAGTCGAACGGGTCGCCCTTGCGCTTGGGCTCGACGGGGAACACGTCGACCGCCGCACCGCTGACGTGGCCCGACACGACCGCGTCGCGCAGCGCGGCGTAGTCGACGACGAACCCGCGTGACAGGTTCAGGAAGACCGCGCCCGGCCGCATCTGAGCGAACTGCTTGGCTCCGAACAACCCCGCGTTCCCGCTGCGACCGTCGACGTGCAGAGTCACGATGTCCGCGGTCGCCAGGAGCTCGTCGAGGGTGTCCATGCGGCGAGCGTTGCCGAGCGCGAGCTTCTCGGCGGTGTCGTAGAACACGACCGACAGACCGAGGTTCTCGGCGAGCACCGAGAGCTGCGTGCCGATGTTGCCGTAGCCGATGATGCCGAGCGTCCGGCCGCGGATCTCGTGCGCGCCGGTCGCGGACTTGTTCCAGACGCCGTCGTGCATCGCCTTGTCGAACTCGGTCAGGCGCCGCGTCAGCGCGATCATCTGGGCCAACGCGATCTCGACGACCGACCTCGTGTTGGAGAAGGGCGCGTTGAACGTCGCGACGCCGCGGGCGGCGGCGTCGGCGAGGTCGATCTGGTTGGTGCCGATGCAGTAGGCGCCGATCGCGACCAGGTCGGGGGCGTTGGCCAGCACCTCGGCCGTGACGTGGGTCTTGGACCGGATACCGAGCACCTGCACGCCCTCGAGGGCGTCGATGAGCTCGGACTCGTCGAGCGCGCCCGTCCGGGTGGTCACGTCGTAGCCGGCGGCCTCGAGGATCGAGACGGCCTGAGGGTGCAGATTTTCGAGCAGGAGGGCTTTGGGCACGGGCCTATGGTGCGCCTGGTCGGGGCCCGGGCCTAGCGACGGTCCGCCCAGCGGACAGTCGGCGGCAGCTCACCAACCCTGCGGCAGGGGACGGTCGTGGACGACCTGCAGCGTCCGGGTCGGGCGCGTCATGGCGACGTAGAGGTCACCGGCGCTGGCGGCGAGCACCTCGGCAGGCTCCACGAGGACGACGACATCGAACTCCAACCCCTTGGCCTCGCGGGGGGTGAGCACGACCAGCTGCGCGTCCAGGTCAGCCGCGCTCGCGCCAGTCCCGACGGCCGCACGCAGCCCGGCGCCGGCGAGCGCGTCGGTGATCTCGGCGAGCCGGGCGTCGACCGCGATGACGGCGAGGCGCCCTGCGCCCGTCTCGTCGGTGATCTCGGCACTGAGCTTCTCGGCCCGACGGGCGACCGTCTCCGCGAACGCGTCGGCCGGGACGCGCTCGACGATCAACGAGTCGGGCACGTCGCGTGCCGACGTCAGCGGGCTGACCGGGAGCCGAGCGGCGACGGCGACCCGACGGGCCGTGTCGGCGACCGCCGCGGGTGTCCGGTAGTTGACGGTGAGCTCGTTGAGTCGCCACGACGAGCGCAGGACGGGGTCCAGCTGGCTCGCCCAGGAGCGCGCACCGGCGGCGGCGGTCGTCTGGGCGACGTCGCCGACGATCGTCAGGGACCGCGTCGGCACCCGGCGCAGGAGGCACCGCCACGCCATCGCCGACAGCTCCTGCGCCTCGTCCACCACCACGTGGCCGTACGTCCACGAGCGGTCCGCTGCGGCACGCTCCGCCGTCGTGAGGGTCGGACCTGTCGTCGCGAAGCGGTCAGCCAGCATCTCGGCCGAGACCATCCCGCCGGCGCCCGTCGACTCGAGCACCTGTCGGGCGTACGCCACCTCCGACGTGCGCCGCTCTGCCGCGGCGCGAGCCTCCGCCCGCGCCGCCTGGTCGTCCTCGCCGAGCAGCTCGGCGGCCTCGTCGAGAAGGGGGACGTCCGCCGGCGTCCAGGGAGCGTCGGGGGCACGCAGCAGCATCGCGCGCTGCTGCGAGGCCATGCCAGGTGCGGCTGACGCCAGCCGCGCGGGCTTGCTGAACAGGTCGGAGAGCAGCTTCTGCGGCGTGATGGGCATCCACGCGAGGTTCAGTGCGATGCGCACCTCGCGGTTGGTGCGGATCTCCTCGATGATCTCGCCGCGCTCGTCGGGCGGGACGTCCTGGCCGAGCGACGTCACGTACTGGTCCGCGAGCCGGCCGAGCATGTCGCGCACGAACGCGATGCGGGCCTGGTTGTGCGGACGGTGGTTGCGGCGGGCGCGGGCGATGGCCGAGGCGATGTCGCCCGGCCGGATGACCAGGTCGTGGCCCTCGACGCGCACGTGCACGGGCTGGGCGGGTACCCGCTCGCGGTCCCGGACCGCCCGGGCGATGACGTCGGCCCACAGCGCGCGGCCCTTGAGCTCGGCGAGCCGCTCGTCCTCGGTCGCCGTGGCGACGATGCCGGGGTAGAGCTCCGAGACGGTCGTCGTGACCACACCGGTCTCGCCGAGCGAGGGGAGCACCTGGTCGATGTACCGCAGGAACGTGCGGCTGGGACCGACGAGGAGAACGCCAGAGCGTTCGAGCAGCCGGCGGTGCGCATAGAGCAGGTAGGCGGCGCGATGCAGCGCGACAGCGGTCTTGCCGGTACCCGGACCGCCCTGCACGACGAGCGCGCCGTTCAGCTCGGACCTGATGATCGCGTCCTGCTCACCCTGGATCGTCGCGACGATGTCGCCCATCCGACCCGTGCGCCCCGCGGCGAGACCCGCGAGGAGAGCGCCCTCGCCGGACAGCCCGGACAGGCGGGCCTCGGAGTCGCCCAGCCGCTCCAGGTCGAGCACCTCGTCCTCGACGCTGGTGACGGTCCGCCCCCGCGTGACGACGTGCCGGCGCTGGACGACGCCGTCCGGGTTCTTGGCGGTCGCGCGGTAGAACGGCTGCGCGGCCGGCGCCCGCCAGTCCGTCAGCAGCTGGCTCTGCTCCGCATCCGTCAGTCCGATACGGCCGATGTAGCGGCGGGTGTCGTCGGCGAGGTCGAGGCGGCCGAACACGAGCCGCTCCTCGACCGCTTCGAGCTGGGCGATCCGGTCCTCGTACAACGTGGCGAACGCATCGCGCTCGCTGCGGTTCTGCGGGGAGCCGGACGGACCCTCGCGACGGACCTCGGCCAGCCGCGCACGCGTCTGCGCCCGCAGGTCGTCGAGCCGCCCGTAGAGCTGGTCGACGACCAGCTGCTCGCCGGCCAGCTCGTTGTCCATGCCTGCCACGTGGGCGTTCTCCGTTCCGCCGGGTCGACCGGCCGTGCGTCCAGCGCCCGTCGGCGCGTCGGGGGACGCGCGGCGCACAGAGCGGCCGTCCATTATCCGCCGATCGTGGGGTTCTGGCACGCACCCGTCCGGGTGGAGGGCCGTCCGCCGTCAGGCGGTCGCGTGCGGGTCCCCCTATCCTGCGGGGAGCCACGAGAGGAGGTACCGGTGACCGACGTCCGCGCCGACGCGCGACGAGCCAGCGCGAGCAACCCCACGGAGGACAGGGACGCCCCGCTCCGGCTGCTCCTCGTCGAGGACGACGCGGGCGACGCGTTGCTGGTAGAGGAGCTTCTCCAGGATGCCCACCTCGAGGTGGAGCTCAGCTGGGCGCGCACGCTCGACGAGGCGCTCGACGGCCTCGACGTCGACCTGGTGCTGCTCGACCTGGGCCTGCCCGACGCGGTCGGCATCGCCGCGCTCGAGAGGCTGCTCGGCGCCGGCGCACCCGGGGTCGTCGTGCTGACCGGGCTGGCCGGCACCGACCTCGGTCTGGAAGCGGTCGCCGCCGGCGCGCAGGACTACCTCGTCAAGGGGGAGGTGGATGCCGAGCTCCTCGCCCGGTCGGTGCGGTACGCGATCCAGCGCCGTCACCTCGAGGACGCCGACCGCGCGCTCTACCGCAGTC
Source organism: Cellulomonas sp. URHD0024 (assembly GCF_000426185.1). Taxonomy (GTDB): domain Bacteria; phylum Actinomycetota; class Actinomycetes; order Actinomycetales; family Cellulomonadaceae; genus Cellulomonas. The sequence goes on along the minus strand of NZ_AUEW01000010.1, from coordinate 80,726 downwards.
TCGTGCGGGCCGAGGAGGTCAACCGTCTCGAGCACGCGCTCCTGCCCACGCCCGCCATCCTCGACGAGCACCTCGAGGTCCAGGTCGGCTACCGGGCCGGCCGCGACGGCGTCCTCGGGGGCGACTTCTACGACGTCTTCGAGCGGCCCGACGGGACGGTCCTCGCGCTCATCGGCGACGTGTGCGGGCACGGCCCCGACGAGGCGGCGCTGGGGGCGACGTTGCGGACCGCGTGGCGCACCCTGGTCCTCGCCGACATCCCCGCCGACGGCATCCTCGAGCTGCTCGAGCGTGTGCTCATCTCGGAGCGTGCGCGGCCGGAGATCTTCACGACCGTCGCCATGGTCTGCGTGCCGCCTGACCGGGCGTCCGTCGACCTGTACCTGGCCGGCCACCCTGCGCCGTTCCTGCTCGGTCCTCCCTCGACCCTCCTGCCCACCCACGCCCGGGGTCGCGCGCTCGGCATCCCGGTGAGCGGGTCATGGGCACCCATGAGACTCGACCTCGCCGGGTCCTGGCGCATCCTGCTCTACACGGACGGCGTCCTGGAGGCCACCGTCGGTGGTGGTCGGGAGCGGGTGGGCAAGGCGGGCTTCCTGTCGGTCGTCGACGACGCGCTCGGCGTCGGCCACACCGACCTGGTCGCCCGGACCCTGCACGCCGTCCGGGCGCTGCACGGCGGCGACCTCGTCGACGACGCGGCGCTGGTCGTCCTGGGGTGGGGCGCGTGAGCGCTGCCCCACCGGCGCGCGCCCGGCGGTCCTCGACGACCCTGCGCCGCCGGCTCCGGGGGTGGCTGATCGCGGCCGGCGCCGTGCTGGCGATCGTGGCGATCGGCACCGCCCTGGTGCTCGACCGGCTCGTGGACCGGCAGGACGAGGTCACCCAGACGTTGTTCCTCGCGATCTCCCGGGCGGACGGCGCATACATCCAGCTCGTCGACTCCGAGACGGCTGTCCGCGGTTTCGCGCTCACCGGTGACCCCGTCACGCTGGGGCCGTACGAGCGCTCCACGTCCGACGACCTCTCCTACCGCACCCTCGCCGAGGAGGCGGCGGCCAACGGCAGCGACCAGGCGGTCGTCGCCGCAGCCCAGGCCGTCGCCGAAGCGGGCCAGAAGTGGAACGAGCAGTTCGCCGCACCTGTGATCGCGCAGGTGCGCGCCGGCGGGCCGGCCGAGGTCGCCCCCGCCCAGGTCGAGGAAGGGCGGATCCTGTTCGACCAGGCCCGCCAGGCCGCGACGGCGTATGCGGACCTGCTCAAGGAGCGCCGCGCCGGTACGCTCGCCGAGCTGCAGAGGTGGACCTGGGTCGCCGGTGCGACGGTCGGGCTCCTGGTGCTGGCCGCCGTCGCCCTCGGCATCGCGCTGTGGGTGACCCTCCGGCGGTGGATCCTCGAGCCTCTCGACGACCTCGCGTCCGACGCCCGTGCGGTGTCGTCGGGCGACCTCGGGCACGCCGTCGAGGTGACGGGCCCTGGTGAGATCACGGACCTGGCCGCCGACGTCGAGCGGATGCGGGTAGCGCTCGTCGCGCAGGTCCAGGTGCTCGAGTCGTCCCGCGCGGAGATCGAGAGCGCGCACGCACGTCTGACGGAGCAGGCCGAGGAGCTCCGCCGCTCGAACCGGGACCTGGAGCAGTTCGCCTACGTCGCGTCGCACGACCTTCAGGAGCCGTTGCGCAAGGTCGCCAGCTTCACGCAGCTCCTGCAGAAGCGGTACGGCGAGCAGCTGGACGAACGCGCGGACCAGTACATCGAGTTCGCCGTCGACGGAGCCAAGCGCATGCAGCAGCTCATCCAGGACCTGCTGGGGTTCTCGCGAGTCGGCCGCCTCGGTGTCGAGATGTCCGACGTCGACCTCGGTGACGCGTTGAAGCGCGCCCTCGAGCATCTCGACGAGTCCGTCACCGAGTCGGGCGCGGTCGTGACCCACGACCCTCTGCCGGTGGTGCGGGGAGAGGCACCGTTGCTGGTGCAGCTGCTCCAGAACCTCGTCGGGAACTCCCTGAAGTTCCGGGCGCCGGAGCGCCCGCCGAGGGTCCACATCGGTGCACGTCGCGTGGGAGACTACTGGGAGCTCGAGTGCCGGGACAACGGCATCGGGATCGACGACCAGTACGCGGAGCGGGTCTTCGTCATCTTCCAGCGGCTGCACCCGAAAGACGTGTACGCGGGCACGGGAATCGGCCTCGCGCTCTGCAAGAGGATCGTCGAGTTCCACGGTGGACAGATCGGCATCGACACCTCGGGCACCGAGGGAACCTGCATTCGGTGGACCCTGCCGGCCGCCCCCGAACCGACTGAGAGCGAGCACGCATGAACGACACGAAGGTCATCGACGTCCTGCTGGTCGAGGACGACCCGGGCGACGTGCTGATGACCCGTGAGGCGTTCGCCGACAACAAGGTGCGCAACCGGCTCTCCGTCGTCGCCGACGGTGCCGCGGCACTCGACTTCCTGCGCAAGACGGGCGAGCACGCGGAGGCTCCGACCCCCGACCTGATCCTGCTGGACCTGAACCTGCCGAAGATGGACGGCCGGGAGGTCCTCGAGGCGATCAAGTCGGACGCGACGCTGCGCCACATCCCCGTCGTGGTCCTGACGACGTCCGAGGCGGAGGAGGACGTGGTCCGCAGCTATGCGCTCCACGCCAACGCCTACGTGACGAAGCCGGTCGACTTCGACCGGTTCATCGAGGTCGTCCGGCACATCGACGAGTTCTTCGTCGAGGTCGTCCGACTCCCGGGTCGCTGAGCCCCCGCGCCCGGCACAGGTCCCGGAACAAGTCTCAGCGACGCGGCGTTGAGCCGGAACGGCAGGGGTTGCGCGCCGGCTCAGAACGATGGGCCGTGGATCGTGTCGACTGCCCCTCGCCCCGGACGGAGATGAGACGAGCATGCTGAACCCGAGCGATATCTACGACGTGGACCCCGAGGTGGCCGCCCAGGTGGAGGCACGCACCGCCCACGGTGGGGGTCCGGTTCTCGTGCACGCCGTCCGCGGCTTCGTCGACGCCGGGAACGCCGGCCAGCTTGCTGCCGAGCACCTCCTCGACGAGCTCACGACCACCCGGCTGGCCACGTTCGACGTCGACCAGCTGCTCGACTACCGCTCGCGTCGTCCGCTCATGACCTTCGACCAGACGACGTGGGCCTCGTATGCCGAGCCCGAGCTCGTCGTCGACGTCGTCGAGGACACCAACGGCGTCCCGTTCCTCCTCCTGCACGGCGTCGAGCCCGACGTCCAGTGGGAGCGCTACGTCGCCGCCGTACGGCAGATCGTCGAGCGGTTCGACGTGTCCCTCACCGTCGGTCTGCACGGCATCCCGATGGGTATCCCGCACACGCGCCCGCTGTCCGTGACGGCACACGCCACGCGCCCCGAGCTCGTCGCCGACCACCCGTCGTGGTTCGGCACGGTGCAGGTACCCGCGAGTGCGAGCGCGCTGCTCGAGCTCCGCCTCGGTCAGAACGGGCACGACGCCCTCGGCTTCGCCGTCCACGTGCCGCACTACCTCGCCCAGTCGGCGTTCCCGCAGGCAAGCCAGGCCGCGTTGCAGAAGGTGGAGGGCGCCACCGGCCTCGAGCTGAACGTCGAGTCCCTCACGCCGGCCGCCGACGAGGCGATGGAGGAGATCCAGCGCCAGGTCGACGCGTCCGAGGACGTCGCCGCGGTGGTCCACGCGCTCGAGGAGCAGTACGACGCGTTCACGCGCAGCATCGGCCGGACGAGCCTGCTCGCGGGCTCCTCGGACCTCCCGACAGCCGACGAGCTGGGTGCCGAGTTCGAGCGCTTCCTGGCCCAGCAGGGTGACGGCGGACCCGCCTGACGGAGGACCTTTACGCAATCGTTGCGTTCAGCGGGCTGCCGGATGGACGAAAACGTGGCGCAGCCCACAGCACCGATGCAAAGATGCACCCGTTGCAGTGACGGACTCGCTTGACCGGCCTCGTGACCTGGGCGTTCGCGCCTGGGGAGCGGTTCCGACCAGTCGTTCTCGGCTGGGTCACCCGGTGCAGGACGTGAGGCATTGCGGCACGGCGCGGACAGCAGGGTCGGCGCCGCCACCGGTGGGAACAGAAGGAAACGAACATGGCACAGGGTGCTGTCAAGTGGTTCAACGCTGAGAAGGGCTACGGGTTCATCGCCCAGGACGGCGGCGGCGCCGACGTCTTCGTCCACTACTCCGCCATCGACTCCTCGGGCTACCGCAGCCTCGACGAGGGCCAGCGCGTCGAGTTCGAGATCACGCAGGGCGCCAAGGGCCCGCAGGCCGAGAGCGTCCGCCCGCTCTGACCTGATCTCCCGCACGACCTGACGACAGGCTGCATGCCCCGGACCCGGGGATGCAGCCTGTCGTCGTCCTGCGGGCGTCACGTCACGGGCGGTCCGTCGCGCAGCTCCGGAGCGCCGGCGACGAAGCCGACGAGCTCCTCCTCGCGGAGCAGCCGGGCCGGTGCCGGCAGGCTGCGTATGCCACGCGCGAGAGCCGAGGACGCCAGCAGGTCGGGGTGGTCGGTCGCCGCGACGACGAGGTTGCCGTAGCCGCGCCCGCGCAGCAGCCCAGGCTCCGCGATGACGGCCACGTCGGCGAAGTGTCGGTCGATCGTGGCGACCTCGGCCCTGGCGCCGGCCAGCGGGGGTCGGTCGGCCGTGTTGACCAGGTAGACCCCGCCCGGGCGAAGGACACGTGCCACCTGCGCGACCATCTCACGGGTCCGGACGTGCCCCGGGGTGACGTCGCCTGCGAAGACGTCGCGGATCACGACGTCGGCCGACGCGTCGGGAAGCTTCTCCAGCTCCGCCCGGGCGTCGCCGGCCCGGATCCGCAGCGCGGGCGCGCGGGGGAGGTCGAACCAGCCCCGCACCAGCTCGGGCAGGGCTGTGTCCAGCTCGATCGCCAGCTGTCGCGAGCCGGGCCGCTCGGCGTCGATCGCGCGTGCCAGCGCGCACCCGGCGGCGCCGAGGTGCACGACGTCGAGGGGGCCGCCCGCGAGACCGACCCGGTCGATGACCTCCGCCATCTGCTGCATGTACTCGAAGACCAGGCGCGTGGGGTCGGCGAGGTCGAGATAGGAGCTCGGCACGCCGTTGACCAGCACGGTGACGCCGTCGGGGTCGTCCGGGTCGCGCTCCAGCTCGACCGTGCCCGTGGAGATCGGCATCGGTCCGGTCGGCCAGAGGGCCCGCACCGCCGCGCGTGTGGGTGGTCGCTGCGAGCCTGTGCTCCGGCGGGAGGTTCGATCGCGAGCGGGCATGGGCCCACGGTACGGGCCGCCGGAGGTTGACAGCATCGAACAAGTGTTCGATGCTTGAGGGACGGTTCGCAGACGACCAGGGAGGCCGTGATGGCACAGCAGCTCGACAGCAGGTCCGTGGGGGCCTCGGCCGGTCCGCAGTCCACCCGTGCCGCCGAGCTGCTCCGTCGCGCCGACGCCGAGCTCGTCGCCGCGCAGCTCTCCGGCGAGGCGTGGGAGCTGTTCACCCACGCCCACCTGGCCGCACTGCGGGCCGGTGCGGCGGTCGTCGCTGCCCGGACGGCGCCGACGCGGCCGGGCCGCCAGGCGTTGCGGACCGTCTGGCAGCTGCTGGACGCGGCGGCTCCGGAGCTGGCTGCCTGGTCGGCGTACTTCGCCGACGCCGCGCCGCTGCGGTCGGCCGTTGACGCCGGGCGGTTCGAGGAGCTCTCCGCTGGGCGGGCCGAGCAGGCGCTCTTCTGGGCGGAGGACTTCGTGGATGCCGCGCGCACGGCCGTGCACGGGGACGGGGTCGGCCACCACCACCTCCGTGGGGACGTCCACGCCCTGCAGGCGTCATGAGTCGCGCGCCCCGGTCGGCGGTGGCCAACCGCGACTGGGGACGCGAGGAGGACGGCTGCTCGATCTTGCACGTCGACATGGACGCGTTCTTCGCATCGGTCGAGCTGGCCCGTCGTCCGCAGCTTCGCGGGCTACCGGTCGTCGTCGGGGGAGCGGCCCGGGGTGTCGTTCTCGCGGCCACCTACGAGGCCAGGGCGTTCGGCGTGCACGCGGCGATGCCCATGTCGGCGGCGTTGCGCCAGTGCCCACAGGCGATCGTCGTCCCACCTGACCACCACGCCTACCACGAGGTCTCCACGGGCGTCATGCGGCTTCTCGGGGACGTGACGGCGCTCGTGGAGCAGGTCAGCGTGGACGAGGCGTTCCTGGACGTGGCCGGAGCCCGCCGACGTCTGGGGCCGCCCACCGTGATCGCGGCGCTGATCCGGCGCCGCGTCCACGAGCACTACGGGATCACCTGCTCGGTGGGCATCGGTTCCACGAAGTTCGTCGCCAAGCTGGCGTCGGGTCATGCCAAGCCCGACGGGGTGTTGCTCATCCCGCGCCGCGCCACAGTCGACTTCCTCCGGTCGCTGCCTGTCGGGGCGCTGTGGGGCGTCGGAGAGAGAACGGAGGCCGCGCTCGCCCGGTGGGGCATCCGCACGGTCGCTGAGCTCGCCGACAGCGACGTCACCACCGTCCAGCAGGCAGTCGGCCGGGTGGCCGGTGCGCACCTGTTCGACCTCTCGTGGGGACGTGACCCGAGGCCGGTGTTCCCGCATCGTGCGGAGAAGTCGGTCAGCGCCGAGGAGACCTTCGTCGTGGATGTCGCGGACCTCGCGGTCGTCCAGCAGAAGGCGCGGGACCTGGCGGACCGGTGCGCCACCCGGCTGCGCCTCAAGGGGCTCGTGACGCGGACCGTGAGCGTCAAGATCCGGACGTCCGACTTTCGCACCCTGACCCGCTCGCGGACCTTGCAGACGCCGACCGACGTCGGCCGGGAGCTCTACCTCGCGGCGCGCGAGCTGATCGCCGGTGTTGACCTCGGCGGACTGCCGGTCCGGCTCGTCGGCGTTCGCGTGGACGGGCTCTCGGCGGCGTCGGACACCATCCGGCACCCCACGTTGGAGGAGGCGGTGGGTGAACCTGCGAGAGGCCGCCGTGAGGTCGAACAAGCGATGGACCGGGTGCGCGGCCGTTTCGGCGGCGCGTCCATCCACGCAGGGACCACGCAGGTTGGTGGAGTACCCTCACGCTCGACTACCACCTTCGTTCCCGCGGATCTATCCTGAGGGCAACACAGGTGCTTACAGCTGACAACGGGGGTCAGGATGCCACTCTCGGAGTACGAGCAGCGTGTGCTCGAGCAGATGGAACGTCAGCTGACATCTGACGACCCTCGGCTCGCCAACACGCTGACTCAGCGCGGGCGTCGCCCGTTCGGCCGGTACGTGATCGCAGGCGTCGGTGCCGCGGTCGGCCTTCTGCTGCTCGTTCTCGGCGCCGCAGGCAGCCAGCCGGTGCTCGGCGTGGTCGGATTCATCGTGATGTTCGCGGCGGTGGCGTTCGCGTTCGCCGATCCGCGCCACAGCGGCCGCCGCTCCGGTCCGCGTGGTGTGGTTCAGGAAGATGGTGCCGTGCGGCCCGCGAAGAAGCGGCGGCCCGGCCTCATGAGCCGTTTCGAGGAGCGCTGGGAACGGCGTCGCGGCGACGGCGGTCGCTGAGCAGACCTTCTGCTCCTTCGACGAGGGCGTCCACCCACGTCGCCAGCTCTGCTGCGTCGGTCTGCGCGTCCTCACGGGCGTAACGCTCGGTCTCGACTGCGCGGGCCAGGGCGACCAGGGCGGCAGCTGACTCGCCGGACAGCTCTGCGCCTGTGCGCGTCATGAGCTGGGAGTTGACGGACGCGACGGCGGTGCGGGGCGTGTCGGAGTCCGACCAGACCAGCCCTCGTTTGGCCAGCCGTCGGCGGGCTCGCAACCACGCCCGTTCCGGCGTGAGGTCGGGCAGGAGGCCGGCGCGACGGCGGACGAGGATCAGCGCGAGCGACGCGACCACGAGGACGATGCCTACGGTGATCCCGACCGGGAGCCAGGCCGTGCTCGCCTGCTGAGCCGCGGCGTTGCTGCGCGGGGTCACCGGGGCGGGCGCCTGCGAGGCACCGGGGCTGGCTGCCGGGACGTTCTCGTCCTGCGGGTTCTCGGGCGAGTTGGCTCCCGAGAACGGGTCGCTCCAGGCGGGCAGCGGCCCGGTCTGGCTGGCCGGCGTGGGTTCGAACCGCACCCAGCCGTAGTTGGCGAAGTAGAGCTCGGGCCAGGCGTGCGACTGCTTCCCGGTCACGACGTAGGTCCCGTTGTCGTCGGGCTCGCCGGGCAGGAACCCGACGGCGACCCGCGCCGGGATGCCGAGCGTCCGCGCCATGATCGTCATGGAGGTGGCGAACTGCACGCAGTAGCCGTGTGTCGACTGCAGGAAGTCCCAGACGGCGTCGTCCGAGCGTGACGGTGCCACGTGGGTGTCGTACGTGAAGTTCGACGTCGCGTGGAAGAAGGTCTGCAGAGCCATCGCCCGCTGGTACGGCGTCTTCGCATCGGCCGTCAGCTCCCGCGCCTTCCGGGCGACGTCGTCGCTGTGCGACGTCTTCGGGAGCTCGAGGGTCGTTCCGCTGTCGCTGGGGTCGCCCACCCGGGCCGACGCCAGCTCGTCCTTCGTGAGCTTCGGGATCTCCACCTGCATGGAGTACGGCATGCCGTTGTAGGTGCCGCGTCGACCGATGACCTCGTCGCGCGCACCGTCGTACTGCCACGCTCCGTCGACGACGACGGTGCGGGGGAACGTACTGATGGGGAGTCGACGTTCGCGAAGTGCGCCCACGTCGACGGCGACATCCGCGAGCGTCCCGCGCTCGGCGTCGGGTGCCGTGCCGAACAGTCTCGGGTCCGACGTGAGCAGGGTCGCGGGATCCCAGGACGCCGGCTCGAGGGCGTCCGTGCGCTGCCAAGAGCTGCCGTCGAAGCTGGCGAGGGTGAAGGCGCGCAGCGGGCCCACCGTCCTGGCGGAGACGGTGCCCAGGGGAGCGTCGCCCGAGGCGCTCGGCGCGGGCGACGGCGTGAGCGGGTCGACGGGCGCGGTCCCGGGCTTGACGGTGTAGCGCATGACGACCTGGCCGGAACGGCTGCCGAGGCTCTGGCGCAGGTCGAGGTCGTCGCTGAGCTGCAGCGGGCCGACCGGTCCGGACCCGAAGGACGGCAGGCTCATCGACGCCCAGCCGGGGAACGAGGCGACGGCCGGCCCGATGACGACGGTGGCGATGATCAGCGCCAGCGACGAGAAGATCGCCACGGACGCGCGTCGCCCCTGGTCCGCGTGGGCGGTCGCCGGGGCTGCGCTCAGGGCGAGGAGGAGGAGGTAGAACATCGCGGTCCAGGCGAGGGCCCACCCGCTCGCGGGGAAGCCGAGGGCGACAGCGGGGATCCAGAGCGTCGCGAGCGCGAGGCCGGACGCTGCCGGTGCTCCGAGCCCGATCGCCAGGGCGTCAGCGAGGAGGAAGACGGCCAGAGCGCCGGTCACGACGAGGAGCTCCACCGACCGGACGCCCTGCATGGGTACGAGCGACTGGTTGATGACGGTGATTCCCTCGCCCGCGGTGGCGAGGGTGCGGTGGAACGACCCGGCGTCGGGGAGCACCCGCACGCGACCGGGCGTGGCGCCGTAACGGATCAGGAGGATCGTGACCGACACCACCAGTCCGGCCAGCGAGGGCGCCCACCACGACCGGGTGACCGCGCGGACACCCATGACGACCGCTGCGACGACGACGACGAGGAGCCAGCTCGCGGAGAGCCAGGTGCCCCGCACCATCAGGTTCTGCAGGGCGAGCAGGCTGGAGCAGGTGGCGAGTGCCAAGAGCATGGTGCCCAGAGCGGCGCGTGGCCCACGAGGGATCGGACTCAGGCGGCCGGTCATGAGGCCGACCCCAGGAGACGGAGCCAGCAGTCGACGATCGGTTCGTCCTGCGTGACGCGGCAGGCGCGCCAGCCGGCCCGGCGCAGTGCGCGGATCGTCTCCTCCGCGTCGGCGACGTGCGCCGGGGTGTCGGCGCGGACCACGGCCCAGGCCTGCGCGTCGTCGGCGACGTGGGCCAGCGCCGCACGGGCCGAGGCGCCGAGCGGACCGAGGACCGCGAGCACGATCCCGCCGGCGGAGTCTGTGGAGTGCAGCAGGTGCGCGTTCGCGACGAGGTCCACCTCGCCCTGCACGTTCGAGCGCGGACCCTCGAGATCGATCGTCCGGTCGAGGACGGCGGCTCGAGCGCCCGGGCCCGAGCGGCTGTGCACGAAGGTGAGCGGGTCGGGACGGGCATCGGTCTCCGACAGCGTGCCGCCGACCAACCGGACCGGGTGCCCACCCTCGAGCATCGCGAGCGCCATCGAGGCCGCAAGGGAGATCGACCACTCCAGCGCGGACGCCCGCGCGGGCAGGCCGAGCAGGACGGACACGGGGCGCATGCCGGCTCGCTCGTCGGAGCGGACCATCAGCGCTCCTCGACGGGCGCTGCTGCTCCAGTGCACTCGTCGCAGGTCGTCACCCTCGCGGTAGTCGCGCAGGGAGGCGTCGTCCGTCGACGGGGTGCGGGCCCCGAGCGCGACCCGGTCGGGCTCGCCCACGAGCACGTCACCGGGGGTGGGGAGCTGGACGACCGTCGGCCACACCGAGACCTCGGCCTGCTCGCCGAGGGTCGCGGACGCCCGTACGACCCCGAACGGGTCGCTGCGCGTGACGACGAGCGGCCCGAGCGGCCAGCGGCCGCGGCGCGCGGCCTGCACCGTGTAGCTGACGGTGACGCGGCGCGGCGCCCGGGCGACGCGCGCGCGCAGAGGCCGACCGCCGGACAGCTCCGTGGCGGCCTGCTCGGCGAACTTCAGGCCGGCGAGGCGTACCCGGGCAGCCGGGTCGGTGGCGGCGATGACGACGTCGATCTGTGCATCGGAGCCGGCGTGCACGGGGTTCGGGGAGCTGGTGCGGGTGACGCCGAGCCGGTGCCGGCCTCGGCCGGGGTCGAAGAGGAGCACCCCGACCGCTGCGGCGACGACCAGCAGGAGGAGCAGGGTCCCGATCCGGACGAGGTCGACGGAGCCGAGCACGACCCCGAGCTGGAGCGCGGCGATCCCGGCGGCCGCGAGGGTCCACCCGCGAGCGGTGGGTCGCAGTCGCATCAGCCGACGGCGCGACGGGTCCGCCCGGCGGTAGCCGATGCGGGCAGCGGGATGCGGGCGACGATGTCCGTGACGATGTCGGACGTGCTGCGGCCGGAGAGCCGCGACTCGGTGCTCGGCAGGAGCCTGTGGGCCAGCACGGGCACCGTGAGCTGCTGGACGTCGTCGGGCAGGACGTGGTTCCGGCCGTCCATCGCGGCGAGCGCCTTGGCCGCCCGCAGCAGCTGGATCGCGGCGCGCGGGGAGGCGCCGAGCCGCAGCCCCTGATCCTGTCGGGTCGCCGTGACCAGGTCGACGATGTACCGCTTGACGGCCGGGGCGGCGTAGAGGCGGCGGGTCGTCTCGATCGCCGCCTTGACCTGCACGGCGTCCGTCACGGCGACGAGGCTGTCGATCGGGTCGGACGTCTCCTGGAGGTCGAGCATGTCGAGCTCCGACTCGATGCTCGGGTAGCCGACCGTCAGCCGGGCCATGAAGCGGTCGCGCTGCGCCTCGGGCAGCGGGTACGTGCCCTCCATCTCGACCGGGTTCTGCGTCGCGACGACCAGGAACGGGCGCGGCAGCGGGTAGGTCCGTCCGTCGACGGTCGCCTGGGCCTCCTGCATGCACTCGAGCAGCGCCGACTGGGTCTTGGGGGAGGCGCGGTTGATCTCGTCGCCGATGACGATGTGCGCGAACACGGGGCCGGGCCGGAATTCGAACTCGTGCGTCTGCGACCGGTAGATGTTGACGCCTGTCAGGTCCGAGGGCAGCAGGTCGGGCGTGAACTGGATCCGCCCGACGGAGCAGTCGATGGACCGGGCGAGGGCCTTGGCGAGCGTGGTCTTGCCGACGCCCGGAACGTCTTCGATGAGCAGGTGGCCCTCGGCTAGCAGCACGGCGACCGTGACGCGGACGAGCTCGGGTCGGCCGGTCACGACGCTCTCGATCGCAGCACGCATCCGGAGCGTGGTGGCTACGACGTCGTCGAGCTCGGTCGACGTCGGGGTGGCCTGCAGCATGGCGCCTCCTTTGGCGGATCTGCCACGAGCCTAAAGGTCGTGGCGCCCTCGTTCATCGCGCATGGTCCCCCACTTCGCTCCACGTTCGTGGACGCGGACCGGTTCACGAGGTGCAGCGAGGCGTTCAAGGGCGGAATTTCACCCGTTTCGCCCGATTTTGCCTCATCGGGACCCAGGCGACGCGCTGAGCCGGGGCGCCTGCGTGTGAATCTCCTCCACTTCGCTCCACACGGCTGACCTGCGCATACGTCGTTCCGAACGGGTGAATCACGGGTAGCGCCGGGCCTCGGTGGAGTGAAGTGGAGTAGCGTGGAGGCACGTGGTGAGGCGGGGAGCGTCCTCACGGGGAGCAGAGGAGGCGTGGTGACGTATGACCCGTCCGCCGGCGCATTCGGCTCCTTCGCGCCCTTCCTCGGGACCTACACCCCGCGACTCGACGAGAAAGGCCGGCTCATCCTTCCGGCCAAGTTCCGCGGGCAGCTCGCGCCGGGTCTCGTCATGACACGCGGTCAGGAGCGTTGCCTCTTCCTGCTCCCGATGGCGGAGTTCCAGCGCATGCACGACCAGCTGCGCCAGGCGCCCGTGACCAGCCGCCAGGCCCGTGACTACCTGCGCGTGTTCCTGTCCGGGGCCAGCGACGAGCTGCCCGACAAGCAGGGCCGCATCTCGATCCCGCCGATGCTGCGCAAGTACGCGGGGCTGGACCGGGACGTCGCGGTCATCGGGACCGGGACCCGCGTCGAGATCTGGGACCTGCAGGCCTGGGAGACATACCTGTCCGAGCAGGAGGCCGGTTACGCCGACACGGCGGAGGAGGTCTTCCCGAACGGACCGTTCTAGGGCATCGCCCGTCACCAGCACAGCCACAGGCCGCCCGGTGAGACCTCCCCCCGACTTTCCTGACGCACTTCCCCGGCGTCAGAGGGTCGGAGGGGGATCTGGTCGGACGGCGGAGGGCCGTCCGACCTCACCTTTCCGCGAACGACACAAGGCAGGAGGCAGACGATGAGCGAGACCGACGACGCCGCCTCCCGACACACGCCCGTCCTGCTGCAGCGCTGCCTCGACCTGCTCGCGCCGGCGTTCGCGGACCACGACACGGCGGTGCTGGTCGACTCGACGCTCGGCATGGGTGGGCACACCGAGGGTGTCCTGGCGGCGTTCCCGAACGTCCGCGTCGTCGGGCTCGACCGTGACACGCAGGCGCTGGAGCTCGCCGGCCGACGCCTCGCACCCTTCGGCGACCGGTTCACGGGCGTGCATGCCGTGTACGACGAGATCGGCGAGGTCCTCGAAGATCTCGGCATCGCGAAGGTCCAGGGCGTCTTGATGGACCTCGGGGTGTCGTCGCTGCAGCTCGACGAGCGCGAGCGCGGCTTCTCGTACTCCGCGGACGCGCCGCTCGACATGCGGATGGACGCCACGACGGGTCAGACCGCCGCGGACGTGCTCAACACGTACGACGAGCGCGACCTGGCTCGGATCCTGCGCGAGTACGGCGAAGAGCGGTTCGCACCGCGCATCGCTCGGGCGATCGTCGCGCAGCGCGCCAAGCGCCCGCTCGAGCGCACCGGAGAGCTGGTCAGCATCGTGCGCGCGAACATCCCCGCCGCGACGCGCAAGACCGGGGGCAACCCCGCCAAGCGCACGTTCCAGGCGCTGCGCATCGAGGTGAACGGCGAGATCGAGATCCTCGAGAACGCGCTGCCGCAGTCGATCGAGGCGCTGGCGGTCGGCGGCCGGCTGGTCGTCGAGTCCTACCACTCGCTCGAGGACCGCGCGGTCAAGCGGGCCATGGCGGCGGGCGCGACGTCGAGTGCGCCTCCGGACCTGCCGGTCGAGCCGGCGACCCATGCGCCGTACCTGCGACTGGTGACCCGCGGCGCGGAGGAGGCCGACGAGGCCGAGATCGCACGCAACCCCCGCTCGCAGTCGGTACGCCTCCGGGCAGCGGAGCGCACCCGAGACACCCCTGACCACATGCTCCCCAGCCGTCAGACCCGACCGACCGGAAGGAGGGCGGAATGAGCGCCCAGTCCGCTGTCCGCACCAGGACCGCTCCGGCACGTCCCCGCACCGCGCCGCAGAATCCACCCGCACCGCGTCTGCTGGTCGTCCGCGCGCCGCAGCACGCTCGGACGCGAATGCCGTTCATCCTTGCCTGCATGGCCATCCTCGCGGGAGCCCTGCTCTCCGCCCTCCTGCTGAACACCTCGATGGCGTCGACGGCCTACGCGAAGTACGACCTGTCCAACCAGCTCGGCCAGCTCGACCAGGACGCCAAGGACAAGCAGGCGGACCTGGACGCCATGGCGTCTCCCGAGCACCTCGCCGCAGCGGCCGGGGCTCTCGGCATGGTCAAGACCAACGGCACGGGCTGGCTGAGGCTCTCCGACGGATCCGTGCAGGGCGCGCCCGAGCCGGCCGGGGCCGCCGGATGACGTCGCCGGTCACCGGTCGTGCACGGACCGCCGCCCGCCCGCCGAGCACCGGCCGGCCCGCGGGCGGCGGCACCGTGCCTCGGCCGCGACCGGGCGGACAGCCGCGGACCGTCGAGGTCGCGGTGGGCGCCGGTGCCCCACCGCCCGTGGAGTCGGGCGCGCGCAACCGCATGGCGTTCCTCACCGTCCTCGTCGTCCTCGCCCTCGTCGTGTTCGCCGGCAAGCTCGTCCTCGTGCAAGGCCTGAAGGGCCCGAGCATCGCCGCCCATGCGCAGCAGGGCCGGCTCAGCTCGGTGGCGTTGCTCGGTGGGCGCGGGGAGATCACCGACGCCGACGGGACCGCGCTCGCCGCATCCGTCGAGCGGTACGACATCTCCGTGAACCAGAAGCTCGTCGAGAAGTTCCGGAGCACGCGCACGCCCGCGGTGCCTGACGGCGCGGCCGGTGTCGCGGCCCGGCTCGCGCCGCTGCTGGACATGAACGTCGCCGAGCTCGGGGGCAGCCTCGTCGGCGATCGTCAGTTCGTGTACATCAAGAAGGGCGTGCTCCCCGAGGTCGCCCGTGAGGTGCTCAAGCTCGGACTGCCCGGCATCAACGTCGACCAGGTCTCCGAGCGCGTGTACCCCAACGGCTCGCTCGCCGGGAACGTTCTCGGGTTCGTCAACTCCAACGGCACGGGTCTGGACGGCCTCGAGCTCTCGCTCAACAAGCGCCTGACCGGCAAGGCCGGCGAGGAGATCTACGAGCGTGGCCTCAAGGGCCAGGCGATCCCCGGGGGGTACTCGCAGGAGAAGCCGGCCCGGCAGGGCGACTCCGCCATGCTCACGATCAAGTCGGACATCCAGTACCGCACGTACGCGGCGCTCACCGCTCAGGTGGCGGCCACGGGGGCGGACTCGGGTTCGGCCATCGTGATCGACACCAAGACCGGTGACATCTACGCCATCGCGGACTCCCGCACGGTCGACCCGAACCATCCGGGGGACTGGAAGGGCGGCTCGCTCTCGAGCGCGATCTCGGACGTGTTCGAGCCCGGCTCGACCGGCAAGGTGATCACGATGTCCGCGATCCTCGACAACCACGTCGCGACCCCCACGTCGCAGTTCCAGGTGCCGTACATCTACTCGCCCGACGGCAAGGAGAAGTTCCACGACTCGCACGAGCACGGGGTGGAGAACCTGACCCTCGCGGGGATCCTCGCGGAGTCCTCCAACACGGGGACGGTCATGGTCGGCCAGAACCTTCCGGTGCAGACGCGGTACGACTACCTGGCGAAGTTCGGCTTCGGGACGAAGACGGGCATCGAGATGCCGGGGGAGTCGGTCGGCATCCTGCACCCCGTGGACGACTGGCAGCGCCGCGACAAGTTCGCCGTGCTGTTCGGTCAGTCGGTGTCCGTCACAGCGATCCAGGCGGCGCAGGTGTTCGCGACGATCGCCAACGGTGGCGTGCGCGTGCAGCCGCACATCATCAAGGGCTGGACCTCTCCGGACGGCGTCTTCACACCGGTCGCCGCGCCGACCACGACGCGGGTCGTCTCGCCGGAGACGGCCAAGACCGTGCTCACGATGATGGAGAGCGTCGTCGACGACGGCACCGGCGCCAGCGCCGCGATCCCGGGCTACCGGGTGGCCGGAAAGACCGGTACGGCCCAGGCCTGGGCCTCCGACGGCACGCAGGGCATCACGGCCTCGTTCATCGGCGTGGCACCGGCCGACGACCCGCGGATCGTGGTCGCCGTGATCCTGCACAACCCCCGCAGCTCGATCTTCGGCGGCACGGTGGCGGCCCCGGTGTTCAGCGACGTCGCCGGCTACACGCTCGGCCAGCTCGGCGTGGCGCCGTCCGGCAGCACGGCGACGCTGTTCCCGACGTCGTGGTGAGGCGCGGCGCGCGACCGTCGGGCAGGTCCGCCCAGGGTAGATTCTCCCCATGACGTCCCCGGCTCGGATGCGCCCGATGCATCCCGCGGTCCACCGGGTCGCCGACCTCGTCGGGACGTTCGACCTGGTCGCAGCGGGACTCCCGGTCGCCGACGATGCGCAGCTGACGGGTGTGAGCCTGGCGAGCGGCGACGTCGTCGACGGTGACGTCTTCGTCGCGGTGCCCGGCCTCAAGGTGCACGGCGCGACGTTCGCGACGCAGGCTGTCGACGCCGGCGCGGTGGCGATCGTCACGGACCGGTCGGGTCTCGAGCTGATCGGCGAGCTCGCGGATCGCGTGCCCGTCCTGCTCACCGACGACCCGCGGACGCTCGCGGGTCCGGTCGCCGCGTGGGCGCACGACCAGCCCGGCGAGCGGCTCACGTCGATCGGGGTGACGGGGACCAACGGCAAGACCACGACGACGTACTTCGTCGACGCCGCCCTGCGAGTCGTGCACCCGCTGACCGCGCTGCTCGGCACGGTGGAGCTGCGGATCGGCGACGACGCGATCGAGAGCCCGCGCACGACGGTCGAGGCGCCGGCGCTGCAGGCCTTGCTCGCGGCGGCGCTCGAGCGGCACGCGACGGCCGTCGCCATGGAGGTCAGCTCGCACGCGCTGGCCCTCGGCCGCGTCAACGGCCTCGAGTTCGACGTCGTCGGGTTCTCCAACCTGCAGCGCGACCATCTCGACTTCCACGGCGACATGGAGGGCTACTTCCGGGACAAGGCGCGTCTGTTCGCGCCGGGTCAGGCCCGTCGGGGCGTCGTGGTCGTCGACGACGAGTGGGGTCGGCGGCTCGCCGCAGAGGCGCGTATCCCGGTCGAGTCGGTCGCGACGCACGTCGGATCGGGCCTGGAGGCGGACTGGGTCGTCACGGCCGCGGACATCGGTCTCGACGGTGTGGGCTCGACGTTCGCGCTCCGCGGACCGGACGGCACCGAGCACCAGGCGGCCAGCCCCTTGCCGGGTCTGGTCAACGTCTCGAACGCCGCGCTGGCGATCGTGCTCGCGCACCGGGCCGGCGTCCCGCTGGACGTCGCGATCGATGCGGTCGGTCACGCCCACGAGATCCCCGGCCGGATGGAGCGTGTCCTCGAGCGCGGCGACGGTTTCCCGCTGTCCCTCGTCGACTACGCGCACACCCCTGACGCGCTCGTGCTGGCTCTCCAGGCGGTCCGCCCCATCACGCCCGGGCGGCTCATCCTCGTGTTCGGGTCCGACGGCGACCGCGACCAGGGCAAGCGACCGATCATGGGGTCGATCGCGGCCGAGCTCGCCGACGTGATCGTCGTCACGGACGAGAACCCCCGTTCCGAGCAGCCTGAAGCCATCCGATCCGCCATCCTCGACGGAGTGCGGGCGAAGCGCCCGGACCTGGTCGACGTGCACGAGGCGACGAGTCGCGCGCAGGCCATCCGCGACGCCCTGGTCCTCGCCGACGAGCAGGACACCGTGATCATCACGGGCAAGGGGCACGAGCCGACCCAGGAGATCGCCGGAGTGTTCCACCGGTACAACGATCGTTTCGTGCTGCTCGAGGCGTTCGAGGACCGTCAGGAGCAGCACGCGTGATCGCCCTGACGGCGGCCGAGATCGCGGCCGCGACGGGTGGCGTGCTGCGCGGTGGCGTCGACCCGTCGCTCCTGGTCAGCGGGTCCGTGGTCGTCGACTCGCGCGAGGAGGTCCTCGGCGGTCTCTTCGTCGCCCTGCCCGGGGAGCACGTCGACGGTCACGAGTACGCGGCGGCCGCCGTCCGGGCGGGCGCCGCGCTCGTTCTCGCGGCTCGCGACGTCGTCGGCAGCGGTGGCGCGGTCGTTCCCAGTGTCGTCGTCCCGGACGTCGAGAAGGCACTGGGGGACCTGGCGCGCGCCGTCCTCGAGCGGTTGCGCGAGATCTCGTGGGAACCCGGCGGGAGCGGGCTCAAGGTCGTCGGCATCACCGGGTCGGTGGGCAAGACGACCACCAAGGACCTGCTCGCGCAGCTGTGCGGGAGCGTCGGGCCCACCGTCGCGCCGGTGCGGTCGTTCAACAACGAGATCGGCCTGCCGCTGACGGTCCTGCGGGCCGACGAGTCCACCCGGTTCCTGGTTCTCGAGATGGGCGCGAGCGGGCCCGGACACCTCGACTACCTCACCCAGATCGCACCGCCGGACGTCGCCGTCGTGCTCGTCGTCGGTCAGGCGCACCTGGGCGGCTTCGGGGGGATCGAGGCGGTGGCTCGGGCCAAGGCCGAGATCGTGCAAGGTCTCGTCGCCGACGGGGTCGCCGTGCTCAACGCCGACGACCCCCGCGTGTCGGCGATGTCGGCGCTGGCCCCGGGCGACGTCGTGACGTTCGGCGCCGCGCCGGAGGCGTCCGTCGGCGCGCGCGACGTCGTCCTCGATCGAGCGGGCCGCGCGCGTTTCACCCTGGTCTCGCGGCTCGGGACACCGGAGCGTTCGGCACAGGTCGAGCTGCGCCTCGTCGGCGAGCACCACGTGCACAACGCGCTCGGCGCGGCGGCCGCGGCGCTGGCTCTCGGCCTCGACGTCGACGAGGTCGCCGCAGGCCTGTCGGTCGCCGACGCCCTGAGCCCGCACCGCATGCACGTCGTGGACCGTCCGGACGGCGTGACGGTCGTCGACGACTCGTACAACGCGAACCCCGACTCGATGCGCGCCGCCCTGAAGGCGCTCGCCGTGCTGGCGGGACGCGACCGCCGCTCCATCGCGGTTCTCGGCGAGATGCTCGAGCTCGGCCCGGACGCGCGGACCGCGCACGACGCCATCGGCCGGCTCTGCGTGCGACTGAACATCGGCCTGACGATCGTCGTGGGCGAGGGGGCCCGCGCCATCCGCGACGGGGCCAACCACGAGGGCTCGTGGGGGGACGAGGTCGTGCTCGCCGACGACCTGGACGTGGCGACGCGGTTCCTGGAGTCCGAGATGCGCTCGGGGGACGTCGTCCTGGTGAAGTCGTCGTACGGTTCCGGCCTGTGGCGCCTCGGTGACCGGCTCGTCGAAGGAGCAGCGTCGTGAGAGCGCTGATGATCTCCGGCGGCCTGTCCATGGTCATCGCCCTGTTCGGCACGCCGTTGTTCATCCGGTTCCTGGTCCGCAAGCAGTACGGCCAGTTCATCCGGCAGGACGGCCCGACAGCGCACTTCACCAAGCGCGGGACCCCCACGATGGGCGGTGTCGTGATCATCGCGGCCACGCTGCTGGGCTGGATCGGCGGTCTGGTCGCGACCGGGACGATGCCGAGCGCGTCGGCCGTCCTCGTGCTCTTCCTGATGACCGGGCTCGGCCTGGTCGGGTTCCTCGACGACTTCATCAAGATCTCCCGGCAACGCAGCCTCGGTCTCAAGGCACGCTGGAAGATCCTCGGGCAGGGGCTCGTGGGCGTCACGTTCGCCGTCGCCGCGCTGCAGTTCTCGAACGACAAGCTCCGCACGCCTGCGTCCACCAACATCTCGTTCATCCGCGACACCAAGCTCGACCTGGCCTTCGGGGGGGTGACGCTCGGCATCCTGCTGTTCATCGTCTGGGCGAACTTCCTCATCACGGCCTGGTCCAACGCGGTGAACCTGACCGACGGCCTCGACGGGCTGGCCACGGGTGTCTCGCTCATCGTCTTCGGCGCCTACGTCATCGTCGGCGTCTGGCAGAACAACCAGAGCTGCCAGCACCTCCTGACCGCCGGACCCAGCTGCTACGAGACCCGCGACCCCCTCGACCTCGCTGTCGTCGCCGCCGCGATCGTCGGCGCGTGCTTCGGGTTCCTGTGGTGGAACGCCAGCCCGGCCAAGATCTTCATGGGCGACACCGGCTCGCTGGCCCTCGGCGGTGCCCTCGCCGGGCTGTCGATCCTGACCCGGACCGAGATCCTCGCCGCCATCATCGGTGGTCTGTTCGTGCTCGAGGTGATGTCCGACGTCATCCAGATCGGCTTCTTCAAGCTGACCCGGCGACGGGTCTTCAAGATGGCACCGCTGCATCACCACTTCGAGCTCTCGGGGTGGGGCGAGGTCACCATCGTCATCCGGTTCTGGATCATCGCCGGGCTGTTCGTCGCGCTCGGCGTCGGGATCTTCTATGCCGAGTGGGTGGCCGGGTAGGTGGCGCTCGAGCTTGAGGGCGCACTGGTCGTCGTTGCCGGCCTCGGCGTCTCGGGTCGGGCCGCAGCCGAGGTGCTTGCCGCCCACGGAGTGCGTGTGGTGCCGGTCGACGACCACGCCGACGACGTGATCGGCACCGCGGAGCTGCTCGAGGGGACCGCTCTCGACCGGGCCTCCCTCGTCGTCGCCTCTCCCGGCCTGGCCCCGGACCACCCGTTGCTCGCGGCAGCGCTCGAACGCGGGCTACCCGTCTGGAGCGAGGTCGAGCTCGCCTGGCAGGTGCGGGTCGACCGGGCGTCCGGCGGAGGTCCTGCGCCCTGGCTGGCCGTGACCGGCACCAACGGCAAGACCACCACCGTGGGCATGGTCGAGTCGATCCTGCGCGCCGCGGGCAGGGACGTCGCGGCGGTCGGCAACGTCGGGCCGCCGGTCGTGCTCGCCGCCACCGACCCGTCGCTCGACGTCCTCGTCGTCGAGCTGTCGAGCTTCCAGCTGCACTTCACGCACTCGATGTCCGCACAGGCCGCAGCCGTGCTCAACATCGCGGCCGACCACCTCGACTGGCACGGGTCGTTGGAGGCGTACGCGGCCGACAAGGGCCGGATCTTCGAGCGCACCCAGGTCGCGTGCGTGTACAACCTCGCCGACACCCGCACCGAGGAGCTCGTGCGCGAGGCGGACGTGGTCGACGGCGCCGTGGCGGTCGGGTTCACCCTCGGCACGCCGCTCGTCGGACAGGTCGGGCTCGTCGAGGACGTCCTGGTGGACCGTGGTTTCGCGCGCCTCCGGCACACGCACGCCGCCGAGCTGGGCACCTTGGCGGACCTGGCGCAGCTGGCCGGCCCGGACGGGACCGTGCCGCCGCACGTCGTCGCGAACGCCCTCGCGGCGGCCGCGCTGGCGCTCGCGCACGGGGTGGATCCCTCGGCCGTCCGCGCCGGTCTGCGTGCCTACTCGACCGGAGCGCACCGGCTGGAGACCGTCGCGACGATCGACCAGATCGCCTACGTCGACGACTCGAAGGCCACCAACGCGCATGCGGCCGCGGCCGCGCTCGGGGCGTTCGCGCCCGGGTCGGTCGTGTGGGTCGCGGGCGGGCTCGCCAAGGGGGCTCGCTTCGACGAGCTGGTCGCGTCACGGCGAGACCGGCTCGCCGGGGTTGTCCTGATCGGG
Organism: Cellulomonas sp. URHD0024; assembly: GCF_000426185.1. Taxonomy (GTDB): domain Bacteria; phylum Actinomycetota; class Actinomycetes; order Actinomycetales; family Cellulomonadaceae; genus Cellulomonas. The sequence goes on along the minus strand of NZ_AUEW01000010.1, from coordinate 59,075 downwards.
GTGGACCGGGAACCGTTGCGTGAGGCACTCGCCCGACACGCACCCGAGGTCCCCGTGGTCGAGGTGGACGCCGGTGAGACTGGGAGCGTGATGACGAGCGCGGTGACCGAGGCACGACGGCTCGCCGCCGGTGCTTCCGGGCTTGGGACCACGGCCGGGCGCATCACCGTTCTGCTCGCCCCCGCGTGCGCGTCGATGGACCAGTTCACGTCGTACGCCGCTCGAGGTGAGGAGTTCGCCGCCGCCGTGCGTGCGCTCGGCGAGGACGTGTGACCAGGCGAGGACGCGTGACCAGGCAGGAGGGACCCCGGGCATGACCGCGACGACGCCGCGACCCGCCCGGGAGCACGGAGCCGAGCCGGGTGCACCCGCTGTGCGCCCGGGGTCGATGCTCGGGCAGTGGAACAGCGCAGTGACCAGCTACTACGTGCTCATCGGCGCCGCCGCGCTCCTGCTCGTCATCGGGCTCGTCATGGTGCTGTCCAGCTCCAGCGTCGAGTCGCTCGACGCGAGCGGATCGCCCTACAAGGTGTTCCTCAACCAGGCACAGTTCGCGCTGATCGGCCTCCCGATCATGGTCGGCCTGGCACGCCTGCCCGTCCGCTTCCTCCAACGCTTCGCGTGGCCGGTGCTCGGGGCAGCGATCCTGTTCCAGCTCCTCGTGTTCAGCCCGCTGGGCGGTGCGGCTGTGGGCGGCAACCAGAACTGGGTGCACATCGGTGGGTTCTCGGCGCAGCCGTCGGAGGCCATCAAGCTCGCGCTCGCCGTGTGGCTCGGGGCCGTCCTGACCCGCAAGCTCCCGTTGCTCCGGCAGTGGCGGCACGCGCTCATCCCCGTCGTGCCCGTCGCCGGGCTCGCGCTCGCCGTGGTGCTCGCCGGCCACGACCTCGGGACGGCCATGGTGCTGCTCCTGCTGGTCGCCGGCGCGCTGTTCGTCGCCGGTCTGCCCCTGCGGATGTTCGGGTTCTCGGCGCTGCTCGCCGTCGGTCTGACGGCCGCGCTGACGGTGACCAGCACGAACCGGAAGAAGCGCATCCTCGACTGGGTCTCCGGGAGCGAGTGCGACGCGCAGTCCTCCTGCTACCAGGCCCTGCACGGGGGCTACGGGCTGGCGAGCGGCGGCTGGGGAGGTCTGGGACTGGGGGAGAGCCGTGAGAAGTGGTCCTACCTGCCGGCCGCCCACAACGACTTCATCTTCGCGATCCTCGGTGAGGAGCTCGGTCTGATCGGGACGCTGCTCGTGCTCGCGCTGTTCGGGCTGCTCGCGTTCGCCATGATCCGGATCATCCGTCGCCACCCGGACCCGTTCGTGCAGATCGCCACCGGCGCGATCCTTTGCTGGATCATCGGCCAGGCCCTCGTGAACATCGCCGTGGTCATCGGCCTCGCGCCGGTGATCGGCGTGCCACTGCCGTTGGTGTCTGCGGGGGGGTCCGCCCTGATCATGACCATGGCAGCGCTCGGCGTGCTGATCTCTTTCGCGCGCTCGGAGCCCGGTGCCGCGGAGGCGCTCGCCGCACGGCCGAGCGTCGTCCGCCGCTCGCTCGCCGTCGTCGGGCGGTCCCGTGGCTGACGACCGCCGGCCTCCGTCGGTCCTCCTTGCCGGCGGCGGGACGGCCGGACACGTCAACCCCCTGCTCGCGGTGGCCGACGAGCTGCGCCGGCGCCACCCGAACGCGCGCCTGACGGTCCTGGGCACAGCCGAGGGCCTCGAGGCGCGACTCGTGCCCGAGCACGGGCTCGACCTCGCCGTCGTCCCGCGGGTACCGCTGCCGCGACGCCCCACCCTCGACTGGTTCCGGCTGCCCGGCCGGCTGCGCGCGGCGATCCGGGCCGCCGGGACGGCGATCGACGAGTCCGGGGCGCAGGTCGTCGTCGGCTTCGGCGGCTACGTCTCGACGCCGGCCTACCTCGCGGCCCGTCGTCGCAGGATCCCCGTCGTGATCCACGAGGCGAACGCGCGTCCGGGGTTGGCCAACCGGCTCGGCGCCCGCTGGGCGACGTCCGTCGCCGTGACGTTCCCCGGTACCGCGCTGCCCGACGCGCAGGTCACGGGTCTTCCGCTGCGCGCGCCCATCGCCCGGCTGCTCGCCGAACGCTCCGCGGACGCGTCCGCCGCGCGAGCCGCCGCCGCCGCCGCTCTGGGCCTCGACCCGAGCCTGCCGACGCTCCTCGTCTCCGGTGGTTCGCTCGGCGCCGTCAGCGTCAACGCGGCGGTCGCCGGTGCCGCGCCCGAGCTCCTGGCGGCAGGCGTGCAGGTCCTGCACCTGACCGGCGCAGGCAAGGCCGACGTCGTGCGGGCCGCGCTCGAGGGCGTGCCGGGTGCCGAGCACTACCAGGTCCGCGAGTACCTGACCGACATGCACCTCGCCCTGGCCGTGGCCGACGTCGTGGTCGGGCGATCCGGCGCCGGCACGGTCTGCGAGCTCGCCGCGCTCGGTATCCCTGCCGTGTACGTCCCGCTGCCCGTGGGCAACGGTGAGCAGCGGCTCAACGCCGCCGGCGTCGTCGCCGCGGGCGGTGGACTGCTCGTCGAGGACGACGACCTCGATCCCGCCTGGTTGCTCGCGCACCTTCCTGTCCTGCTGGTCGGGGACACGGCCGCCGAGACGCGGGCACGCATGGGTCGCGCTGCCGCGAGCGTCGGCGTGCGGGACGCCGCGGCCAGGGTCGCCCGGCTCGTCGAGATCGAGCTCCCCGCGCCGTCCCGGGCGCCCAGGCCGCTCGCAGCCGGAAAGCTCGGGCGGGTGCACCTCGTCGGGGTCGGGGGTGCCGGGATGTCGGCGATCGCTGCGCTGCTCGCCGCGCGCGGTCTGCCCGTGAGCGGCTCCGACGCAGCCGACGGTCCCGCCCTGCCCGCCCTGCGCGAGGCCGGTGTCACGGTTCACGTCGGCCACGACGCGGCGCTCGTCGACGGCATCGACACGCTGGTCGTCTCCTCGGCCGTGCGCGACACGAACCCCGAGCTCGTCCGCGCCCGGGAGCGGGGGATCCGGGTGCTGCACCGCTCGGAGGCGCTCGCCGCGCTCATGGTCGGGAAGGACGCGGTGGCGGTCGCCGGGGCGCACGGCAAGACGACGACGTCGGCGATGGTCGCGACCGCGCTGCTCGACGCCGGGGCCGACCCGTCCTTCGCGATCGGCGGCACCGTCTACACCGCCGACGGATCCCTCGGTGGCAGCCGGGACGGGTCCGGCCGGGCGTTCGTCGCCGAGGCCGACGAGTCCGACGGGTCGTTCCTGGCGTACGCGCCGCTCGTCGCGGTCGTGACGAACGTCGAGCCGGACCATCTCGACCACTACGGTTCCGCGGACGCGTTCGAGGACGCGTTCGTCGCGTTCGCCGAGCGCATCCGGCCCGGCGGCGCGCTCGTCGCGTGCGCCGACGACGCGGGCGCGGTCCGACTCGTGGACCGGGCGCGGGCCCAGCTGGCCGCCCGCGACGTCGAGGTCGTCACGTACGGCACCTCGCCGACCGCGGACGTCGTCGTCGGCGACCTACGCCCGGACGGCTCGGCCTGGAGCGTCGACCTGACGACGCCCGACGGTGTGCTCACCGTCCGGCTCGCGGTACCCGGCGTCCACAACGCGCTGAACGCGGGCGGCGCCTGGGCGGCCGCGCGGCGGCTCGGCACCGATCCGGTCGCCGTTGCCACCGGTCTCGGGGCCTTCCGGGGGACGGGCCGCCGGTTCGAGGACCGGGGGACGGCCGGCGGCGTGCGGGTCGTCGACGACTACGCACACCACCCGACCGAGGTCGCCGCCCTGCTCCGGCAGGCCCGTTCGGTGGCCGGCACCGGGCGGGTGGTCGTCCTCTTCCAGCCACATCTCTTCTCACGCACCCGGACGTTCGCCGCCGAGTTCGGCGCCGCACTCGACCTCGCCGACGTGGTCGTCGTGACGGACGTGTACGCCGCCCGTGAGGACCTCGACCCCCTGGTCACCGGCGCGATGATCGTCGACCGCGTCCCGACCGCGGGCAAGGCGGCGTTCGTTCCGGATCGACTCGATGCTGCACGGGCCGTCGCGCGGGCAGCGCGTCCGGGCGACCTGGTCCTCACGGTCGGCGCCGGTGACGTCACGCTCCTCGCGCCCGTCGTCCTCGACGAGCTCACCGGTGGGGCCGAATGAGCCCGTCGCGACCCCCGGCCCCGCGTGGAGCCGCACCGAGCCGCCCCGCCAGGCCCGTCGCGCGACCGACGCCCGCGGCCGTCGCGGAACCGGTGACGAAGCCCGTGCCGAAGCGCACGGAGCCCACCGCCGTCGCCGAGCAGCTCGGGTCGTCCGGCCCAGGCCCCGGTCGGTCGGTGACCACGTACTCCGCGGGCCGAGCGCGCGCCTACGGCGGCCCCGTCGCGCCCCCCGTCGTCTCGACGAGCTCCATCGCCCGGTTCGCGGAGCGGGCCCGCGCGCGCCGGAACCTCGCGCGCCGGCAACTGATCATCGCGGTCGCGGTCGTCCTGGGGGTCGTCGGGCTCGCTTGGCTGCTCTTCGCCTCGCCCGTGCTCGCGCTCGATCCGGACGGGGTCGTGGTCGAGGGCGCGGGGACGGTCGTCGCGGTCGGGCAGGTCCAGGGCGTCGTGGCGGCGCACGCCGGAACGCCGCTGCCTCGTCTCGACACGGTCGCGCTGCGCGACGAGCTGCTCGACGTGCCCGGCGTCCGCGAGGCGCGCGTGACCCGCGCCTGGCCGACCGGGCTGTCGGTGACGATCGTCGCGCGCGAACCGGTGGCGGCGGTGCCCGACCGGGATTCCGGGGGGAGCTTCGCGCTCCTCGACCAGGACGGTGTCCAGGTCGGCCGCGTCGACGCCGCGCCGGCCGGGCTGCCGGTCGTCGAGGTCCCGGTGGGCGACAAGCGGACGTTGGCGGCGGTGCTCGGTGTGCTGGAACAGCTGCCGGCGGACCTCCTGGCAGAGGTCCGAGGTGTCTCGGCCCACACGCAGGACACCGTGACGATGCGGCTGCGTGACGGCGTCCGGGTCGACTGGGGCAGCGCGCGCGAGACGCCGTTGAAGATGGCCGTGCTCAAGGTGCTGCGCGCGTCGCCGGCTGCGGCGGGTGCGACGGTCATCGACGTGTCCGCCCCCCGGCTCCCCATCACGAAGTAGCGGGCGAGATTCGTCGGCAAGTCACGACACGCGCGGCGCGGTCGTTGATAGTGCCGGATGCGCGACCTAGCGTCACGCCTGTCGACAGAACGTGACATAACTATAACCCTCAACTAGAGGGTGAAGGTTTGAACCTGGCCGGGCGTGTCGCTCGGGCGGACCCCGCGGCCCGTGCCGCACACCGGCACCAGACGCAACGCGCAGAACGAGAGGCACCCACCGTGGCAGCTCCGCAGAACTACCTGGCGGTCATCAAGGTCGTCGGCATCGGCGGCGGCGGCGTCAACGCCGTGAACCGCATGATCGAGGTCGGCCTCAAGGGTGTCGAGTTCATCGCCGTGAACACGGACGCCCAGGCGCTGCTGATGTCGGACGCGGACGTGAAGCTCGACATCGGCCGCGAGCTGACGCGCGGCCTCGGCGCAGGCGCGGACCCCGAGGTCGGCAAGAAGGCCGCCGAGGACCACAAGGACGAGATCGAGGACGTCCTGCGCGGTGCGGACATGGTCTTCGTCACCGCGGGCGAGGGTGGCGGCACCGGCACCGGTGGGGCCCCGGTCGTCGCACGGATCGCACGCTCGCTCGGCGCGCTGACCATCGGTGTCGTCACGCGACCGTTCACCTTCGAGGGTCGCCGCCGCTCGGTCCAGGCAGACTCGGGCATCGAGGCCCTGCGCGCCGAGGTCGACACGCTCATCGTGATCCCGAACGACCGCCTGCTCCAGATCTCGGACCGGTCCGTGTCGGTGCTCGACGCGTTCCACTCGGCGGACCAGGTGCTGCTCTCGGGCGTGCAGGGCATCACGGACCTCATCACGACTCCCGGCCTGATCAACCTCGACTTCGCCGACGTGAAGTCGGTCATGCAGGGTGCGGGTTCCGCGCTCATGGGCATCGGCTTCGCCCGGGGCGACGACCGTGCGGTCCAGGCGGCCGAGATGGCGATCTCGTCGCCGCTGCTCGAGGCCAGCATCGACGGCGCGCACGGCGTCCTGCTGTCCATCCAGGGCGGCTCGGACCTCGGCCTGTTCGAGATCAACGAGGCCGCGCGACTGGTCCAGGAGGCCGCCCACCCCGAGGCCAACATCATCTTCGGCGCGGTCATCGACGACGCTCTCGGCGACGAGGTCCGGGTCACGGTCATCGCGGCCGGGTTCGACAGCGGCTCGCCCACCGTCCGCCGTGACGCGCGTGCGCTCGGCCAGGTCTCGGGCAACTCCGCCGGTGCGGTCCGCACGGCGCCGGCTCCCGCGAGCGTCCCGGCGCAGGTGCCCGCACAGCGGCCGGTCGCCGAGCGCGAGGATGTCCGGGTCCCGGTCGGCGCGTACGCCGGTGCGACGCAGCCCGACGTCCCCGCGTTCCTGTCGACGGAGGCGGAGCCCACGCCGATCACCGGAGCGCTCGAGGTGCCGCGCATCTTCACCGAGGACGCGCCGCGCCGCGACCGTGAGCGCGACGAGCTCGACGTGCCGGACTTCCTCAAGTAGGTCCGGTGCTCGTCGACGGCGTCGATCTCGGGGCCGGGGTGCGCGCGGGCTTCAGCACGCGACGCGGTGGGTCCAGTCTCGCGCCGTACGACTCGCTGAACCTCGGGCTCGCCGTCGGCGACGACCCGGCGACGGTCGCGCGCAACCGCGCGGTGCTCGACGACTGGGTCGGCGTGCCGGTGGTCTACGCCACCCAGGTGCACGGGACCGGTGTGGTGGTCCTGGCCGGCCCGTCAGGCGCGCCGGCGGGCGAGGCTGACGCGCTCGTCGCGACCTCGCCGGACGTGGCGGTCGGGGTGCTGGTGGCGGACTGCGTCCCGGTACTGCTCGCCGACGCGTCGGCTGGTGTCGTCGCCGCGGTGCACGCCGGGCGCCGGGGACTGGTGTCCGGTGTGCTGCAGACCGCGGTGTCCGCCATGGTCCATGCGGGCGCGGGCGTCGACCGCATCCGCGCGGCGACCGGACCGGCGATCTCGGGTCGCTCCTACGAGGTACCCGCCGAGCTGCGCGACGAGGTCGCCGGGGTCGTCCCGGAGACGTTCGCGACCACCTCCTGGGGAACCCCGTCGCTCGACCTGCCAGCCGGCGTAGTTGCGGTGCTGCGAGGACTGGGCGTGCTGGACGTCACGGTCTCCGAGCGGGACACCTTCACAGACGGCGACCTGTTCTCGTTCCGGCGCTCGGCGCGCACGGGCCGATCGGCCGGCGTCGTGAGGCCGCCCGCTGCATGAACGCACCGGTGCGCGGGCGTGTCGCGACGTCGTGCGCGGGCGCCCGTTGCTAGCGTGACCGGCAGAGGGAGCCCATCAGCGTCTTCGTGACCCGGCAGGGTCCGGCGCGGGCTCCGGGGTGGTCCGCAGAAATGCGGGGAGGGAGCCAAGGCGATGGCCGGAGCGCTGCGCAAGACGATGCTGTACCTCGGCCTGGCCGACGACAGGGCCGAGCACGAGGACTACCTCGAGGACTATGACGACGGGGAGGTCGCTGTGCCGACCGAGTACGAGGCCCAGGTCACGCCGCTGCACCGCCCGACCCGTTCGGCCGTGCCGACGCAGGCGGTCCCGGCGCCCGCTCCAGCGGGCGAGCTGCGGCGGATCACGACGATCCACCCGAGGTCGTACAACGACGCCCGCAAGATCGGCGAGGCGTTCCGCGAGGGCACGCCGGTGATCATGAACCTGACGGACATGGACGACGCGGACGCCAAGCGTCTCGTCGACTTCTCCGCGGGCCTGATCTTCGGGCTGCACGGCGCGATCGAGCGCGTGACCAGCAAGGTCTTCCTGCTGTCGCCGGCGCACGTCGAGGTGGCGGGCGAGGCCCCCACCCCGGCCGAGCAGCCGACGCGCGCAGGCTTCTACAACCAGAGCTGACGCGTGCAACTCGTCCTGTCGGTCCTGTACTTCATCGTCCTGGTCTTCTTCCTGATCCTGCTGGTTCGACTCGTTCTGGACTGGGTGCAGTTCTTCGCGCGTGAGTGGCGTCCGTCCGGTGTCGCCCTCGTGATCGCCGAGGTGACCTACTCCGTGACGGACCCGCCGCTGAAGGCCCTGAGGCGGATCCTGCCTCCGGTGAGGATCGGCTCGGTCAGCCTGGATCTGGCATTCACGGTCCTCTTCATCGCGTGCGTGATCCTTCTCCAGGTGCTCTGAGGGCACCGAACCACCCGTCCGTGGGCGTGTCGTAGGGACGTGCACCGAGGACTTTCTCCGATACCGTGGCCCGTGGCGGTCGGTGGACTGCCGCCGGACCGGCTAGCCAGCCGACAAGCTCTACCGACAGAGGTGACGACGATGGCCCTGCTGACCGCAGACGAGGTCCTGAACAAGAAGTTCCAGGCCACGAAGTTCCGCGAGGGATACGACCAGGACGAGGTCGACGACTTCCTCGACGAGGTCGTCAACACCCTCCGCGACCTTCAGGGGGAGAACGACGACCTCAAGACCAAGCTTGCGGCCGCCGAGCGCCGCATCGCCGAGCTGAGCCGCGCGGGAGCCCAGCAGCCGGCCCCGCTCGCCAAGCCCGAGCCTGCCCCCGAGCCCGTTCCGGCACCGGCGCCGGTCGTCGCGGCCCCGATCGCGGCGCCGGCCCCGGTCGTCGCTCCTGTCGCCGATGCGCCCCGCGCCAGCGAGCCTGAGTCGGCCACCGGGATGCTCGCTCTGGCCCAGAAGCTGCACGACGACTACGTGCGCAGCGGCCAGGAGGAGTCGGACCGACTCGTCGGCGAGGCCAAGAGCCAGGCGAACCGCATCGTGCGGGAGGCTGAGGAGACGTCGCAGCGCACGCTCGGACAGCTCGAGCAGGAGCGCTCGCTCCTCGAGCGCAAGATCGACGAGCTCCGGGTGTTCGAGCGGGACTACCGCACGCGCCTCAAGAGCTACCTCGAGAACCTGCTCGGCGACCTGGACAACCGGGGCAACGCGCTGCCGCCGCGTTCCGGACAGCCGCAGACGGTCGGAGACGCGCAGAACCTCTGACGGCCACCCGTCCGGCTCTGCGTCACAGCATCACCACAGGTCAGGTCGGGTTCGTCGCAACACACCACGCCGGGTGCAACCCCGCGTCCGCTCTGAGCGGAGTGCCGGGTTTCACCCGGCGTGTTGTGTTGTGTCCGGTCCGACACCCGCATACAGTCACGTGACTTCGAGGACAGGGGGGCCATCCAAGTGGCCATCAACGATGCACTGAGCGCGATCGACGTCAGCACCGACACCAAGGAGCTGGCCAAGGTCGTTCGCGGGCTGCCCGTCCGTGACGGGGAGAAGGCCTGGACCGCACGCGAGGTCAAGGACATCGCCGAAGAGCTCACGGGCGACATCGACCGCTTGACCAGCGAGCTCGCCGCGGCCGACGCCGAGCTCTCGGACCTGCTGCGCAACTCGGGCGACGGTGCGGGCGACGACCAGGCGGACTCCGGCTCGTCCGCGCTCGAGCGCGAGCAGGAGCTGACGCTCGTCAACAACACACGCGACCTGCTCTCGCAGACGCAGCGTGCTCTCGCACGGATCTCCAACGGCACGTTCGCCGCCTGCGAGTCCTGCGGCCGCGCGATCGGCAAGGCGCGCCTGCAGGCGTTCCCGCGGGCCGGCCTGTGCGTCGAGTGCAAGCAGCGCGAAGAACGTCGCTGACGCGCACGTAGACTCCTGCGGTGCCCATCACCTCGGACGATCCTGCCGTCGCGTCCACGGCGAATCAGCGCCGGCGCCGGCTGCTGGTCCTGTTCTCGTCGATCACGGTCGTCGTGCTGGTCCTCGACCAGCTGACGAAGGTGTGGGCGCTGAACAACCTGACGCCCTACGTCAGGCGTGACCTGGTCGGTGTCCTGCTGGGTCTGGAGCTGGTGCGCAATCCTGGCGCGGCCCTGTCGATCGCCACGGGGATGACCTGGCTGCTGACGCTCGTCGCGGTCGCGGTGATCGTCTTCATCGTCCGGGCCAGCCGCAGGATGGGATCGCGCGGCTGGGCGATCGCCCTCGGGCTCCTGCTCGGCGGCGCGCTCGGGAACCTGGGCGACCGTCTGTTCCGCGTCACCGACACAGGCTTCGCGCGCGGCAAGGTGGTCGACTTCATCGCGTACTGGGACTTCTTCGTCGGCAATGTCGCCGACATCGCGATCGTGGTCGCTGCCCTCATGATCGTGGTTCTCGCCGCCACCGGCGTGCACATCGACGGGTCGCGTGACGTGCGGGCCGGTGACGGGGCCACGAACGAGACCGCGTCCTCGACCGGCCTCGACGACCCGGGCGCGGAGGACGAGTCCGTCGTCCGCACGGCCGAGCCCCAGCCCGCCGACGGCTCGACCGACGCGTCCGAGCAGAATGCCTGAGACCCGCGCGATGCCCGTGCCCGACGGGCTCGTGGGCGAACGCGTCGACGCGGCCCTGTCGCGCCTCTTGGGCCTGTCCCGTACCCGTGCGGCGGAGATCGCGGAGGCCGGCGGCGTGCACGTGGACGGCAAGGAGCTCGGCAAGTCGGACCGGTTGCTCGCGGGCGGCTGGCTCGAGGTCGAGATCCCCGACGTCGTGCCCGCGGCAGGCGTCGAGATCGTCGCCGAGCCCGTTCCGGGCATGACGATCGTGTACGACGACGACGACGTCGTCGTCATCGACAAGCCCGTCGGTGTCGCTGCGCACCCGTCGCCGGGATGGGTCGGTCCGACGGTCGTCGGCGCACTGCTGGCTACCGGCTACCGCATCTCGACCTCGGGGGCGGCGGAGCGACAAGGGATCGTGCACCGGCTCGACGTCGGCACGTCCGGCCTCATGGTGGTCGCGAAGAGCGAGCACGCCTACACGGTGCTCAAGCGGGCGTTCAAGGAGCGCACGGTCGAGAAGGTCTACCACGCGCTGGTGCAGGGTCATCCGGAGCCGACGACCGGAACCATCGACGCACCCATCGGCCGGCACCCCAGCTCGGACTGGAAGTTCGCGGTGGTCGCGGACGGCAAGCCCTCGGTCACGCACTACGAGGTCCTCGAGATGCTTCCGGCGGCGTCGCTGGTGGAGGTGCACCTGGAGACGGGTCGCACGCACCAGATCCGCGTGCACTTCGCGGCGCTGCGGCATCCGTGCGTCGGAGACCTCACCTACGGTGCGGATCCCACGCTGGCGGCGCGGGTGCACCTGACACGGCAGTGGCTGCACGCCAAGCGGCTGGGCTTCCACCACCCGAGCACCGGCGACTGGCTCGAGCTGACGAGCGAGTACCCGCAGGACCTGGCGCGTGCGCTGGCGACCCTGCAGGACGGCTACGCGTGACCCTGGAGCGCCGGACCCGGGGCGCGCGGGCGCCGTGGACCGGCACCGCCGCCGTGCACCTGACGCTGCGGGGCGCGTCCGCGTGATCCGGGTCGTGCCGGTGGACACCGACGAGCTCCGTGCGGCCATGAACGCGATCCGCATGACGGTGTTCGTGAACGAGCAGGGCGTCGACCCGCTCGCGGAGATCGACGCCCGCGACCAGGACCCGAGAACGTTGCACGTCGTGGCGCTCGACGACGACGGCACCGCCCTCGGCACGGCCAGGCTGCTGCCGCCACACCACGCGGGCGAGCCGGCTCACATCGGCAGGGTCGCGGTCGAGGCTGCGGCGCGCGGGAGGGGCGTCGGAGCGCTCCTCATGACCGCGCTGGAGGCGTCGGCGCTCGAGCGCTACGGAGTCGACGGGCGCGTGTCCGTGGAGCTCAGCGCGCAGGAGCAGGCGCTCGGTTTCTACGCCCGGCTGGGCTACGTCGCGCGGCCCGAGCGGTACCTCGACGAGGCCATCTGGCACCGGGATGCGGTGAAGGTGATCACCGGCACCGACACGGCGGACGACGCGCCGGAGGGTGTCGGCCCCGCCACGTAGGATCGCCCGCATGGCATCTGCTGGAGGCTCCGACTTCGTCCACCTCCACGTGCACACCGAGTACTCGATGCTCGACGGAGCGGCGCGGCTGGGCGACCTGTTCGCGGAGGTCGAGCGGCTCGGCCAGACGGCCATCGCGACGACGGACCACGGCTATCTCTTCGGCGCCTTCGACTTCTGGTCCAAGGCGACGGCGGCCGGGATCAAGCCGATCATCGGGGTCGAGGCCTACGTCACCCCGGGCACCAGCCGGTTCGACCAGACGAGGGTGCGGTTCGGTCAGCAGGGCCAGGAGGCGGACGACGTCTCGGCGCGCGGTTCCTACACCCACATGACGTTGCTGGCCCGGAACAACGAGGGTCTGCACAACCTCATGCGCGCCAGCTCGCTGGCCTCGCTCGAGGGGCAGATGGGCAAGTGGCCCCGCATGGACCGTGACCTGCTGCAGCGGTACGGCAGCGGACTGATCGCCACCAGCGGGTGCCCGTCCGGGGAGATCCAGACCCGGCTGCGCCTGGGCCAGTGGGACGAGGCCGTACGCGTGGCCGGGGAGCTGCAGGACATCTTCGGCAAGGAGTACTTCTACGTCGAGCTGATGGACCACGGGATCGACATCGAGACCCGGGTGCTCAAGGACCTGCTGCGGGTCGCGGAGACGATCGGTGCGCCGCTGCTCGCCACCAACGACCTGCACTACGTCAAGCAGGAGGACCGCGGCTCCCAGGACGCGCTGCTCGCGATCAACTCCGGGTCGACGCTCACGGACCCGGACCGGTTCAAGTTCGACGGTGACGGCTTCTACGTGAAGTCGGCCGAGGAGATGCGCCGCATCTGGGCCGAGCTGCCGGAGGCGTGCGACAACACCCTGCGCGTGGCGGAGCAGTGCGAGGTCACGTTCAACACGTCGGCCAACTACATGCCGAACTACCCGGTCCCGCCGGGCGAGGACGAGACCAGCTGGTTCATCAAGGAGGTCGAGACCGGCCTGCACGTGCGCTACCCGGACGGCATCCCCGACGAGGTGCGCACGCAGGCCGAGTTCGAGACCGAGGTCATCACCGGCATGGGCTTCCCGGGGTACTTCCTCGTGGTCGCCGACTTCATCAACTGGGCCAAGAACAACGGCATCCGCGTCGGACCAGGCCGTGGTTCGGGTGCCGGCTCCATGGCGGCGTACGCCATGCGGATCACCGACCTCGACCCCCTCCAGCACGGCCTGATCTTCGAGCGGTTCCTGAACCCGGACCGCGTCTCGATGCCCGACTTCGACGTCGACTTCGACGAGCGTCGTCGCGGCGAGGTCATCCGGTACGTGACGGACAAGTACGGCGAGGACCGCGTCGCGCAGATCGTCACCTACGGCACCATCAAGGCCAAGCAGGCGCTCAAGGACTCCGCGCGGCTGCTCGGCATGCCGTACGCCATGGGGGAGAAGCTCACCAAGGCGATGCCGCCCGCGATCATGGGCAAGGATATCTCGCTCACGGGCATCTTCGACCCGGCCGACAAGCGGTACAACGAGGCCGAGGAGTTCCGGCAGATCCACGCCGCGGACCCCGAGGCGCAGCGCGTGGTCGAGCTGGCCAAGGGCATCGAGGGGCTGAAGCGGCAGTGGGGCGTGCACGCCGCCGGTGTGATCATGTCGAGCGACCCGCTGATCGACATCATCCCGATCATGCGCCGCCCGCAGGACGGCGCCGTCATCACGCAGTTCGACTACCCGACGTCCGAGGGCCTCGGCCTGATCAAGATGGACTTCCTCGGGCTCCGGAACCTGACGATCCTCGACGACGCGCTCGAGAACATCGTGATGAACGGCAAGGACCCGGTGGTCCTGGAGGATCTCGCGCTCGACGACCGGGCGACCTACGAGCTCCTGGGTCGCGGCGACACCCTCGGGGTGTTCCAGCTCGACGGCGGCGGCATGCGGTCGCTGCTGCGGCTCATGCGCCCGGACAACTTCGAGGACATCTCGGCCGTCGGCGCGCTCTACCGGCCGGGGCCGATGGGTGCCAACTCGCACACCAACTACGCGCTGCGCAAGACGGGCGCCCAGCCGGTCACCCCGATCCACCCGGAGCTCGAGGAGCCGCTGGCGGAGATCCTCGGCACCACGTACGGCCTGATCGTGTACCAGGAGCAGGTGATGGCGATCGCCCAGCGCGTCGCCGGGTACTCCCTCGGGCAGGCCGACATCCTGCGCCGCGCGATGGGCAAGAAGAAGAAGTCCGAGCTGGACAAGCAGTTCGAGGGCTTCTCCGCCGGCATGATCGAGCGCGGATTCTCCATGGGCGCGGTCCAGACGCTGTGGGACATCCTGCTGCCGTTCTCGGACTACGCCTTCAACAAGGCGCACTCGGCGGCGTACGGGGTCATCTCCTACTGGACCGCGTACCTGAAGGCGAACTACTCGACGGAGTACATGGCCGCGCTGCTCACCAGCGTGCGGGACGACAAGGACAAGTCGGCCCTGTACCTCGGCGAAGCGCGGCACATGGGGATCACGGTCCTGCCGCCCGACGTCAACTCCTCGTCGGCCAACTTCACCGCCGTCGGCAAGGACATCCGCTTCGGCCTGACGGCCGTCCGTAACGTGGGCGCCAACGTGGTCGACGCCATCGTGCGGTCGCGCGAGGAGAAGGGCGAGTTCACCTCGTTCACCGACTTCCTCGACAAGGTGCCGGCCGTCGTCTGCAACAAGCGGACCATCGAGTCGCTGATCAAGGCGGGGGCGTTCGACTCGCTGGGCCACCCGCGCCGCGCCCTGCTGCTCGTCCACGAGCAGGCCGTCGACTCCGTCATCGGGGTCAAGCGCAAGGAGGCGGAGGGTCAGTTCGACCTCTTCGCCGACCTCATGGGCGGCGACGACGCCACGCAGGGTTTCGCGGTCGTCGTGCCGGACCTGCCGGACTGGGACAAGAAGCAGCGGCTCGCGTTCGAGCGGGAGATGCTCGGGCTCTACGTCTCGGACCACCCGCTGTCGGGCCTCGAGCATGTGCTCGCGGCCGCAGCGGACGTCTCGATCGCCACGCTGCTCGCCGACGAGGCCCGCCCGGACGGCTCGACGGTCGTCGTCGCCGGTCTGATCACGTCGTTGCAGCGCAAGATGTCGAAACAGGGCAACCCGTGGGCGGCGGTCACGATCGAGGACATGGAGGGCTCGGTCGAGATCATGTTCTTCGGCGAGACCTACCTGGCGTACTCCACCGCGCTGGCCGAGGACGCGGTCGTCGTCATCCGCGGCCGCGTGCGGCGTCGCGACGAGACGATGCAGCTCCAGGCCATGGAGGTCTCGCTGCCGGACGTCAGCCAGGCCGCCGACGCCCCGGTGGTCGTCTCGATGTCGGTCGCGCGGTGCACGGCCCCCGTCGTCGAGCGCCTGCGCGAGGTGCTCGCCACGCACCCCGGAGTCACGGAGGTCCACCTCCGGCTCACGAGCCCCGGCCGGGCGACGGTCATGCGCCTCGACCACGGTCTGCGCGTCCAGCGCTCGCCGTCCCTCTTCGGTGACCTGAAGGCGCTGCTCGGACCGAGCTGTCTGGCATCGTGACGATACTTCAGGGTTGCGTTATATAACTGCGAGTGGAAACATCCACTGCGTGCACATGTTGGACGCTCTGGGGGATCCGGTGCGGCGGCGGCTCGTCGAGCTGTTGTCGGGCGGTGAACGGACGGCCGGTGATCTGGCCGCCGCGGTCGGCAGCGAGTTCGGCATCAGCCAGCCCGCCACGTCCCGGCACCTGCGTGTGCTGAGGGAGGCCGGCATCCTCGAGTCGATGCCCCGAGGGCAGCAGCGGCTGTACGCCGTCCGTCCGGAGCCGTTCGACGAGGTCGAGCACTGGGCGCGCAGCGTCCGGCAGTTCTGGGAGGGCCGGCTCCTGGCCCTCGACACGGAGGTCGCGCGTGGCGTCCGAGGACGCCCCGCCGGGGAAGGGGACGACGATGTCTGAGCTGCGCGGCGCGCTGCTGCCGGCGGCCGACGGCACGACCGTGCGGTTCGAGCGCCGGTACGGGACGTCACCGGAAGACCTGTGGTCCGCGGTCACCGAGCCGGGGCGGCTGGCGCGGTGGTTGGGACCGGTCTATGGAGACCTGCGGGAGGGTGGTCGATACGAGCTCCGGATGGGCGAGGACGTGGCTGGCGCCGCCGAGAACGCGACGGGTCGGATCCGCGAGTGCGTACCGCCGCAGCGGTTGGTCATCGAGTGGGAGTTCCCCGGCGAGTCGACGACGCTGGTGGAGGCCGTGATCAGACCGGACGGTGACGGGGCGGTCCTCGTCCTGGAGCACCACCGCCTCGAGGAGTCCAACGCCCGCAGCTATGGCGCCGGGTGGCATGCGTCGCTCGGCCAGCTCGCTGACCACGTCTCAGGCGACCCGGTCCGGGCCTGGGCGGAGCTGTACAGGGTGGCCCTGCCCCTGTACGTCACGGACTGAGCGCTGTGCCGGGCCAGTGCGACGGCGCGGCGTGCACCCGCGAGCGCCGGGGATCTGGTCCCAGCCGTCGGGCACCTCGCCGTCGGCCGCCGGTGCGCGGGTAGGCGTAGATCGCGTGCGCGCGACGGGCAGGGCGGCGAGGTCGACCTGGTGCCCGTCCGTCGGCGGCGGCGACACGGGTGGCAGGTGCACACCGGTCAGGTGGTCGGCCGCCCCGTCGTCGACCGGGACGGGCAGCCGCGTCAGGTCGCGTGCACCCTCAGCCGACCGTCGCTTCCTTGTACCCGGTGGGCAGGTCCACCTCCACCACGTCGCCCTTGACGAGCTGGCGCCCGCGCCGCGTCTCGTCCTCACCGTTCACGGTGACGGCCCCGTCCTCGAGCAGCGCCCGGGCGTGCGCCCCGGAGTCGGCGAGGTCGGCGAGCTTGAGGAACTGGCCGAGCCGGATGGAGTCGTCGGAGATGGGGACGCTGGTCATGGCGACCAGTGTGGCGCAGCGCACGCTCGCCCGTTGCGCGTGGTCAGGCCCCGGATCCGGGACGGTCATAGACTCGGCTCGTGATCACCCGCATCGACCTGCGCGGTCGCACCCTGTCGCGCCGTGAGCTCCTCGACGAGCTTCCCCGTGCCGAGGTCGACGTCGAGCACGCCACCGAGGTCGTCGCCCCCATCCTCGCCGACGTGCGTAAGCGCGGAGCTTCGGAGCTGCGCGACCTGGCCGAGCGGTTCGACGGCGTCCGTCCGGTTCACCTTCGAGTCCCCGCGGGCGTCATCGCGGCTTCGGTCGACGCGCTCGACCCGGACGTCCGGGCAGCGCTCGACGAGACGATCCGTCGGGTCCGCCTCGTGCACGCGGCACAGCGGCCCGCCGACTTCACGGTCGAGCTGGTCCCCGGCGCGCAGGTCCGCCAGCGCTGGGTCCCGGTACGCCGGGTCGGTCTGTACGTCCCCGGCGGACTCGCGGTCTACCCCTCGTCCGTCGTCATGAACGTGGTCGCGGCGCAGGAGGCCGGTGTCGGCTCGCTCGCCGTGGCGTCCCCGCCGCAGAAGGACGAGGGCGGCCTGCCCGACCCGGTGGTGCTGGCGACGTGTGCGCTGCTCGGTGTCGACGAGGTCTACGCCGTCGGGGGCGCGCAGGCGGTCGCGATGTTCGCTTACGGTTCGGACGGGTCCGACGACGTGGACGGTGCGATCCTCTGCGAGCCGGTCGACGTCATCACCGGTCCCGGCAACGTCTACGTGGCGGCTGCCAAGCGGCTGGTCCGCGGCGTCGTAGGGATCGATGCCGAGGCGGGCCCCACCGAGATCGCGATCCTTGCCGACGGTACGGCGGACGCCACGCACGTGGCGGCCGACCTCGTGTCGCAGGCCGAGCACGACCCGCTCGCCGCGGCCGTCCTGGTGACGCCCTCCGTCGAGCTCGCCGGGTCGGTCGAGGCCAAGCTGGTCGACCGGGTGGAGGCGACGAAGCACCGCAGCCGCGTCACGACGGCGCTCAGCGGCAAGCAGTCCGCGATCGTCCTCGTCGACGACCTCGAGCAGGGCCTGGAGGTGGTGAACGCCTACGGCGCGGAGCACCTCGAGATCCAGACGGTCGGTGCGGCGGACCTTGCGGAGCGCGTCACGAGTGCCGGGGCGATCTTCGTCGGCCCGTACTCGCCCGTCTCGCTGGGCGACTACATGGCGGGCTCGAACCACGTCCTGCCGACGGGCGGTTGCGCGCACTTCACCAGTGGCCTGGGCGTGCACTCCTTCCTGCGCGCCGTCCAGGTGATCGAGTACGACGCGGACGCCCTCGCCGAGGTCGCCGACCGCATCGTCGCCCTGGCGGACGCCGAAGGGCTGCCGGCGCACGGCGAGGCGGTGCGAGCCCGATTCTGACGTCCCGACGCCGCGCAGAGCGCGCCCCTGCACGAACTCTGTTCCCCTGCCGAAACGAGGACCGCCTGTGACGGGCAACGCGACGTTCCACCACCGTGACGTCGCGCTCCTGGCCGTCGTCGGCATCGAGGCCCCGGTCGTCGTGCCGTCCAGCACGTTCGACGAGCGCCTGGCGGCGACGCTCAAACGCCTCCACCTGCCCAGGGGCCTGCTGTCCAGGGTTGCGGGGGTGCACGAGCGCCGCTGGTGGGACGGCAAGATGACGTTCGACGACGCCGCCACCGCCGCGGGTGCGAAGGCGCTCGCCGAAGCCGGGATCGACGCCGGGGATGTCGGCCTGCTGATCAACACGTCGGTGACGCGGACCTTCCTCGAGCCCTCGGTCGCGTCCCGCATCCACTCCGGTCTGGGGCTGCCGTCCAGCGCGCTCGGCTTCGACCTGACCAACGCGTGCCTCGGCTTCGTCAACGGCATGACGCTCGCCGCCCAGCTGATCGACTCCGGCCAGGTGCGGTACGCCGTCATCGTCAACGGTGAGGACCCGCGCCCGACGCAGGAGGCCACGATCGAGCGCCTGGCCCGTCCGGACAGCACGCGCGAGCAGTTCCTGGAGGAGTTCGCGACGTTGACTCTGGGTGCAGGCGCCGCGGCCGCGGTCCTGGGCCCGGCGTCGCTGCACCCCGGTGCGCACCGGCTGCTCGGCGGGGTCGCGCGGTCGGCGACTCAGCACCACGAGCTGTGCGTCGGCGGGATCGACGGGATGAAGACCGACCCGGGCGGGCTGCTCGCCGGCGGGATGGAGCTGGTCGTCGACGCCTGGAACGAGGCGCAGGAGGACTGGGACTGGTCCGGTGTCGACCGCGTGGTCACGCACCAGGTGTCGTCGATCCACACGCGGTCGATCATCGAGGCGATCGACCTCGACCCGGAGAAGGTGCCGACGACGTTCCCCCGCTGGGGCAACGTCGGGCCCGCCGCCCTGCCGATGACGCTCGCCGAGCAGGCCGACTCTCTGCGGTCCGGCGACCGGGTGCTCTGCCTGGGCGTCGGGTCCGGCCTGCACACGGCCATGGCCGAGATCGTCTGGTGACGGTCCGGACCATCCCGACGGTCGCGTCCTCGCCTCCCCAGGCACTGCTCGACGCGGGTGGCATCGACGCGCGCTGGTCACGCGTCGTCGAGGTGCCCGCCGGCGGTCCCGGCACGACGACACGCAGCTGGCACCTTCTCGACAACGCCGCCACGCTGACCGGCGAACCCGTGGGCACGCTGCTGTGCGTGCACGGCAACCCGACGTGGTCGTACCTGTGGCGCAGGCTCGTGGCCGCCGGCGCCCGCGAGGACCGGCCCTGGCGTGTGGTCGCCGTCGACCAGCTCGAGATGGGCTTCTCCGAGCGCACGGGCGACACCCACCGGCTCGCCGACCGGGTCCGGGATCTCGGCGCACTCACCGACGTGCTCGGGCTCACCGGTCCGGTCGTCACGGTCGGGCACGACTGGGGTGGGCTGATCAGCCTCGGCTGGGCGATCGACCACCCGGACCAGCTCGCGGGTGTCGTGCTCACCAACACGGCCGTGCACCAGCCCGTCGACGAACGCGTGCCGCCGGTCCTGCGACTCGCGATGGCCCCGGCCGTCCGCCCGCTCGGCACGGTGACGACGTCGGCGTTCCTCGAGACCACCCTCGCGATCGCGCACCCGAGACTGGACCCGCTGACTGCCGACGGCTTCCGAGCGCCCTACCGCTCGGCCGACCGGCGCGGCGGGATCGGCGGGTTCGTCGCCGACATCCCGGCCACGCACGACCACCCGAGCAGGCCGGAGCTGGAGCGGATCGCGGACGGCGCGAGCCGGCTGGACGTGCCTGCCCTGCTCCTCTGGGGACCACGCGACCCGGTGTTCACTGCGCGGTACCTGCGCGACCTTCGCGAACGGCTGCCGCACGCCGACGTGCACCGGTTCGAGGGTGCGGGGCACCTCGTCGTCGAGGACCGCGACGTCGCCGGGGGTGTCCTGCGCTGGCTCGATGCCCGCGACGTCGGCGGTTCTCCGGGGGAGCGGACACCGGCTCCCGCGGACGCCCCGTACCGCCCGCTCGGCGCGGCACTGGACGAGCGGTCCGACGACGAGGGGACGGCGATCGTCGAGCTGGGAGCCGGCGCGCGTCGCGCGAGCTGGCGAACCCTCGCGGCTCGGACCGACGAGCTGGCACGCGGCCTGGCCGCGTACGAGGTCAAGGCCGGCGACCGGGTCGCCCTGCTGGTCCCACCCGGCGTCGACCTGACGTCGATCCTCTACGCGTGCCTGCGTCTGGGCGCCGTCGTCGTCGTCGCGGATGCGGGCCTCGGGGTACAGGGGCTGACCCGTGCGGTGCGTGCCGCCGAGCCGAAGGTCGTGATCGGCATCGAGCGTGCGCTGGTCGCGGCGCGCTGGCTGCGCTGGGCGCCCACCCTGATCAGTGCGGGGCCGCTGCGGCCCGGCGTGCGACGGGCGCTCGGCGTCGCCGCGTCCCTCGACGAGGTTGCCGCGCTCGGCCGGTCCTGGGAGGAGGAGCTTCCCTGGCCGGCGCCCGACGAGGACGCGGCGATCCTGTTCACCTCCGGCTCGACGGGACCGGCCAAGGGCGTCGCGTACACGCACCGGCGGCTCGGAGCGATCCGCGACGTGGTCGCTGCGACCTATGGCATCGGTCCCGGCAGCCCCCTGGTCGCCGCGTTCGCGCCGTTCGTGCTCCTCGGGCCGGCGCTCGGCGCCACGAGCGCGAGCCCGGACATGGACGTCACCGCGCCGGGCACGCTCACGGCCACGGCGCTCGCCGAGGCCGTCCGGGCGATCGACGGGGCGGTCGTGTTCGCCTCGCCCGCCGCCCTGGCGAACGCCGTCCGTACCGCCGACGACCTGGCCGACGCCGACCGAGCGGCGTTGGGGGGCGTCCGGCTGTTCCTGTCGGCCGGGGCACCGGTACAGCCGGACCTGCTGGAGGCCGCCGTCGCACTCATGCCTGCCGCCGACGCGCACACCCCGTACGGGATGACCGAGTCGTTGCTGGTCACGGACGTGTCCCTCGACGAGTTGCGCGCAGCGGGCGCCGGCAACGGCGTCTGTGTCGGTCGGCCCGTCGCGGGTGCCCGGATCGCGATCAGCGCGCTCGCTGCCGACGGTGCGGCCACCGGCGAGCCGGCGACCACACCGGGAGCCACCGGCGAGGTCCTCGTCTCGGCGCCCCACGTGAAGGAGCGCTACGACGGCCTCTGGCTGACGCAGGACGCGTCCGCGCGCGACGCCGGCTGGCATCGGACCGGGGACGTCGGGCACCTCGATGCGGACGGTCGGCTGTGGATCGAGGGTCGCCTCGCGCACGTGCTCGTCACCGATGCCGGCGTGGTGACCCCCGTGGGCCTCGAGCTCCGGGCGCGGGCGGTGCACGGGGTGCGCGCGGCGGCGGTCGTGGGCGTCGGTCCGCGCGGCACGCAGCAGGTCGTGGTCGTCGTCGAGTCGGAGTCGCAGGCGCCACTGGTCGCCGATGCCGTGCTGGCGGCGAACGTCCGGGAGGCCCTGGAACCGGTGTCCGTCGCCGCTGTCCTCGTCGCGACGCGGCTGCCCACGGACGTCCGGCACAACTCGAAGGTCGACCGAATCCGCGTCGCCGCCTGGGCAGAGAAGGTGCTGGCGGGGGAGCGGGCGCGACTGTGACGCGGGTCCTGGTCACGGGCGCCAGCGGGATGTTCGGGCGTGCCGTGGCAGCACGGCTCGTCGCTGACGGTCACGACGTGCGCACCCTGCAGCGTGGCCCGTCGGGTGTGGCGGCCGACGTCCGTGGCTCGGTGGCCGACCCGGCAACCGTCGCCGAGGCGGTCCGCGACCGGGAGGCCGTCATCCACCTCGCGGCGAAGGCCGGGATCGTCGGGTCGTACGACGAGTACGAGGACGTGAACGTCCGCGGCACCGCGAACCTGCTCGCCGCGGCACGTGAGGCCGGTGTCGCGCGGTTCGTGCACGTCTCGTCGCCGTCCGTCGCCCACCTCGGGACCTCGCTGGCGGGTGCGGGTGCGGGTGCGGCCGACCCCGACCGGGCGCGGGGGAACTACGCCCGGACGAAGGCCGCCGCGGAGCTGCTCGCGCTCGCGGCCGACGACGCCGATGGCCTGCGCGTCATCGCCGTGCGTCCGCACGTCGTCTGGGGACCCGGAGACACGCAGCTCGTCGGGCGCGTCCTCGAGCGCGCGCGCAAGGGGCGGCTCCCCGTGCTGGGCGACGGGGCGGCGCTCATCGACACGACCTACGTCGACAACGCGGTCGATGCGCTCGTCGCAGCGCTGGTGGCGGACGAGGCGGCCTACGGGCACGCGTACGTCGTGACCAACGGCGAGCCGCGGCCGGTCCTCGAGCTGCTGCGGGGGATCTGCGCGGCCTGCGGCGTCCCCGCACCGCGCAGGCACGTCCCTGCCGCGGTCGCCCGCAGCGTCGGCGGAGTGCTGGACACCGCCTGGGCCCGGTTGCCGCTGCCGGGGGAGCCGCCGCTGACGCGGTTCGCCGCGGAGCAGCTGTCGACGGCGCACTGGTTCGACCAGCGACGCACGCGCGAGGCGCTCGGCTGGTCGCCGGTGGTGAGCCTCGACGAGGGCCTCGAACGGCTCGCGTCCTGGACCGCTGCGGAACGTGCCCGAACGGTTCCCTAGACTCGGCACGTGACAGCACAAGCCCGTCCCGCGCCGGCCCTCGGCGCCCAGCTCCCGCTGCGCCCCGAGCTCGAGGGGATCGCGCCGTACGGCGCACCGCACCCGGACGTGCCGGTCGTCCTGAACGTCAACGAGAACCCGTACGGTCCGTCGGAGCAGGTCGTCGCGGACATCGCGGCCGCTGTGGCAGAGGCCGCCGCCGGCCTGAACCGCTATCCGGACCGCGACTTCACAGCGTTGCGCGCCGACCTGGCCGACTACCTGCTGGTCGAGTCGGGCGTCGCCGTGGCGCCGGAGCAGATCTGGGCCGCCAACGGCTCCAACGAGGTCATGCTGCACCTCCTGCAGGCGTTCGGGGGGCCGGGGCGGACGGCGCTGTCGTTCGCCCCGACGTACTCGATGTACCCGGAGTACGCCCGCGACACGTCGACCGCCTGGCTGACCGGCCGCCGCGAGGAGGACTTCGGGCTCGACCCGGACGTCGCCGTCGCCGCGATCGCCCAGCACGCGCCGTCGGTCGTCCTTGTCGCCAGCCCGAACAACCCCACGGGCACCGCGCTGCCGGCGAGCACCGTCCTGGCGGTCCTGGACGCCGCGGCCCGCGTGCCGGGCGGCTGCGTCGTCGTCGTCGACGAGGCCTACGGCGAGTTCCGGCGCGCGGGCACGCCGTCGGCGCTCGAGCTCCTCGCCGACAACCCGCACCTCGCCGTCAGCCGGACCATGTCCAAGGCCTTCGGGCTCGCCGGTGCGCGCGTCGGCTACCTCGCCGCCTCGACGACGTTCGTCGACGCGCTCACCGTGGTGCGCCTGCCCTACCACCTGTCCGCGGTGACCCAGGCGACCGCGCGCGCCGCGCTGCGCCACGCCCCCGAGCTGATGGCGCAGGTCGGGTCGCTCCGCGACGAGCGCGACGCGCTCGTGGTGTGGCTGCGGGCGCAGGGGTGGACGGTCGCCGACTCCGACGCGAACTTCGTGCTCTTCGGGGTGTTCGACGACCGGCACGCGATCTGGCAGGGTCTGCTCGACCGAGGCGTCCTGATCCGTGAGGTCGGCCCGGACGGATGGCTGCGGGTGTCGGTCGGCACACCGCAGGAGATGCAGGCGTTCAAGGACGCCCTGGTGGAGGTGGCCTCGCTGTGAGCCCGAGCCCGAAGAACACGTCCTCGCGGACCGCGCGGATCGAGCGCGCGACGAGCGAGTCGAGCGTGCTCGTGGAGCTGGACCTGGACGGCACCGGTCGCACGGACATCTCGACGACCGTGCCGTTCTACGACCACATGCTCACGGCGCTGGGCAAGCACTCGCTCATCGACCTGACCGTCAAGGCGACCGGCGACACGCACATCGACGCGCACCACACGGTCGAGGACGTAGCGATCACCATCGGCCAGGCGCTGCGTCAGGCTCTGGGCGACAAGCGCGGCATCTCGCGGTTCGGCGACGCCACCGTGCCGCTGGACGAAGCGCTGGCACAGGCCGTCGTCGACGTGTCCGGCCGGCCGTACCTCGTGCACACCGGCGAGCCGCCCGGGCAGGAGTTCCACCTGATCGGCGGGCACTTCACCGGGTCCCTGACGCGGCACGTCCTCGAGTCGATCGCGCACCACGCGGCATTCAGCATCCACGTCCGGGTGCTCGCCGGTCGGGACCCGCACCACATCGTGGAGGCCCAGTTCAAGGCGCTCGCGCGCGCCCTCAGGTTCGCGGTCGAGCTGGACCCGCGGGTGGACGGCATCCCGTCGACGAAGGGTGCGCTGTGAGCGACGAGATCCCGGACGACTTCGAGATCCCCGACGACCTGTCGTCGCTGCTCGAGGGCGGGGCCGAGGAGCCGTCGGTGGCGCTCGTGCTGACTCCCGTGGCGCAGGCGGCCCCGCTCGCGGCGACGTGCGTGATCGCCAAGGTCGAGGCCGATGTCGTCCTGTCGGAGGTGGGCGCGATCGCCGTGCTCCGCGAGCCCGGGACGAGCCGGGGGTCGGCGGCGACCGTGTCGCAGCTGCTGCGGCAGGTGCCGATCGTGCTGCTCGAGCGGCGCGAGGGACAGATCACGGCGAGCCGGTGGGTGGGCGGCGCCCAGCAGGGGGACAACCTGCCGCCCGGGCTGGTGCTCTCCGACGCCCCGGCCGTCCTCGAGGACCTGCTGCTGGGCTCCGTGGAGGTCGGCACGCTCGACGGCGTCGTGTCGACCGTCGGCCTGTCGCGCTGGAAGGCCCTGCGCATGATCACGGGAGCGGGCAAGCCCAAGAAGTAGGGGGCCTCATGGAGGGCGCGCCTGTCCTGGTCGTGGCGGTCATCGGCATCGTCGCCGCCACGCGGCTGGCACCGAAGGTCGGCATCGCCGGTCCGTTGCTGCTCGTGGTGCTCGGCGTCCTGGCGAGCTTCGTGCCGGGTGCCCCGACGTTGCACGTCGAGCCCGAGCTGATCCTCGCGGGCGTCCTGCCGCCGCTGCTGTACTCGTCGGCGGTGTCGATGCCGGGCATGGACTTCCGACGGGACTTCGGGGCGATCGGCGGGCTGTCGGTGGTGCTCGTCGTGCTGTCCGCGGTCGTGCTCGGGTGGTTCTTCGCCTGGGCGCTCGACATCCGCGTCGCCTGGGGCATCGCCCTCGGTGCGGTGGTCAGCCCGACGGACGCGGTCGCGACCTCGATCACGAAGCGGCTGGGCGTCTCGTCGCGGCTGGTGACGGTGCTCGAGGGCGAGAGCCTGCTCAACGACGCCTCCGCGCTGGTTCTTCTGCGGTCCGCGATCGCGGCGACCGCGGTGACGGTCTCGTTGTGGAGCGTGCTCGGGCAGTTCGTCTACGCGGTCGTCGTCGCCGCGGTGATCGGGGCGGTCGTCGGCGTGCTCAACCTGCGCGTCCGTTCCGCCCTCCCCGACGCCGCCGCGAGCACTGCGGTCTCGTTCGTCGCACCGTTCGTCGCGTTCCTGCCCGCAGAGCGGCTGCAGGCGTCGGGCCTCGTCGCGGCCGTCGTCGCCGGCCTGGTGACCGGGCAGGGTGCGCCGCGGTTCCTGCGCCCGCAGGACCGGCTCGCGGAGGAGTCGAACTGGCGGACCATCGAGCTGCTGCTCGAGGGTGCGGTGTTCCTGGTCATGGGCTACGAGCTCCAGCAGCTCGTCGCGGCGGCGCGGGACGACGACGGGACGGCTCTGCCCGCGGTCGGGCTCGGGATCGCGGCGATCGCCCTGACGCTCGCGGTGCGTGCCCTCTACGTGTCGCCGCTGGTCTGGTGGCTCTCGAAGCAGGCGGCGGCGAGCGACCGCATGAAGGCGCGCTACGCCCAGGTCACCCAGACCCTCGCCGACGACGAGTCCGAGGGGCCCCGGATCGAACGGCGTCGCGCGAGGTGGACCCAGCGCGTGACTCGGGGGCTCGCCGACATCGACTATCTCGTCGCGAAGCCGCTGGGGGCTCGGGAGGGCACCGTGCTCGTCTGGGCGGGCATGCGGGGTGCGGTGACGCTGGCCGCAGCCCAGACGCTCCCCGAGGACACCCCGCGGCGTTCGCTGCTCATCCTCATCGCCTTCGTCGTCGCGGCGGGCAGCCTGCTGCTGCAGGGCGGGACGCTCCCGTGGGTGGTGCGGACGCTGGGTGTCGGCTCGTCCGGGGCGTCCGACGACGACCCGGAACGGGCCGAGCTGCTGCAGACCCTGTCGCAGGCGGCGGTCGGGCTCCTCGACGACCCGACCCTCGTGCGTCGCGACGGGTCGCGCTACGACCAGCGACTGCTGGACGGCATGAAGTCGGTGTCCCTGCGCCGGGCAGCCGACTTCGCGGCCGACGAGCCCCGCTCCATCACCGACCAGCTGCTCGAGCTGCAGCTGGCCGTCATCGATGCCCAGCGCGAGGCGCTGCTGCAGGCGCGGTCCGACGGCACGTTCAGCTCGGCCGCGCTCAGCAGCGCGCTCGCGATCCTCGACGCGGACCAGATCAGCGCCGAGCTCAAGGGCGGTCCGACCACGACGTCGGAGGACTGAGCCGAAGCGCCGGCTCGGGCCGACGAGTGAACCCGTCTCGCAGACCGGCGCCGGCAAGGATCGTTCGAAGGACGCAGGTACCGTTGCCGGGTGCCCGCTCCCACCGTCGTCGTGCTCGACCACGGCACGGGCGATGCCACCGAGTTCGTCGCCGCGCTGGAACGTGCGGGCGCCTCGGTCGTCGTCACCGCGGACAAACGCGCCGGGTTGGACGCGGACGGGCTGGTCGTCGTCGGCGAGGGTGACCTGGCCGACCTGATGGCCGAGCTGCGCGCGGTCGGCGCCGACCAGGTGATCGACCGCAGGCTCGCGGGCGGCCGTGCGGTCCTGGCGGTCGACGTCGGGCTGCACGCGATGTTCACGGGGCCCGGCGTCTCCGGCCTCGAGGAGTGGCCGGGCACCGTCGACGCGCACGTGCACGACGGCTGGTCGACGGTCGACGTCCCTGAGGGATCGGCGCTCTTCGTCGGCCTGCAGGACGTCCCGTTCCGGTTCGCGCACTCCTACGCCGCCCTCCGGTTCCCGCTGCTCGAGACGTGGCCCGCGGACACCCGGCTGAACGCACCTGTCGTCGTGTGGGCGCAGCACGACGAGCCGTTCGTCGCCGCCGTCGAGAACGGCCCCCTGACCGCCTTGCAGCTGCGCCCCGAGCTCTCGGGTGATGCGGGCGCCACAGTCCTGACCCGTTGGGTCGCGTCCTTGAAGAGGGAGAACCACCCATGACCGAGCGCCGCCTCGAGCTGCTGCCCGCCGTCGACGTCGCCGACGGGCAGGCCGTCCGGCTGACCCAAGGTGCCGCCGGTACCGAGACCGGCTACGGCGACCCGTTGTCGGCCGCCCTCGACTGGTACGCGGGCGGCGCGGAGTGGATCCACCTCGTGGACCTCGACGCCGCGTTCGGCCGGGGGTCCAACGCGGCACTGCTCGCCGAGGTCACCGCCGAGCTGTCCGGCAAGGGCGTCAAGGTCGAGCTGTCCGGCGGGATCCGCGACGAGGCGTCGGTCGAGTGGGCACTGTCCACGGGCGCGACCCGGATGAACCTCGGCACGGCGGCGCTGGAGAACCCGTCGTGGACGGCGCGGATGATCGGGCAGTACGGCGACAAGATCGCGGTCGGCCTGGACGTGCGCGGCACCACGCTGGCGGCCCGCGGCTGGACGCAGGACGGGGGAGACCTCTGGGAGGTGCTCTCCCGCCTCGAGGACGTCGGCTGCGAGCGCTACGTGGTCACCGACGTGACCAAGGACGGCATGCTCAACGGCCCGAACGTCGAGCTCCTCAAGCAGATGTGCGCCAAGACCGACGCGCCCGTCGTGGCCTCCGGCGGTGTCTCGAGCCTCGAGGACATCCGCGTGCTGCGCACCCTCGTGCCGCTCGGTGTCGAGGGCTCGATCGTCGGCAAGGCGCTGTACGCGGGCGCGTTCACGCTTCCTGAGGCCCTGGACGTCGCCGGCAGGCCGTGACCGTGGCCGGCCGTGAGCTGCCGCCGTCGTCGCCGTTCGCCGGCGACGACGGTACGGCCGATGCCGGTGTCGCATCGGCTCTGCGGGCTCTGGAGGAGGGCACGGGTTCGGTGGCGGCGGTGGTCGACGCCCTGCACGGCACGCGCGTGCTGGTCCCGGTGCTCGCCGAGCTCGAGGTCGAGGACGTCGTCGTGCACGACGGCCACGCGCACACCGTCGACAAGGAGGCCTCGGCCGGCATCGTCGCGCTGCAGGCGCCCGACGGTCGTACAGCCCTGCCGGTCTTCACGTCCGTGGCCACCATGACGGCGTGGCGGCCGGACGCCCGGCCGGTTCCGTCCGACGTCGCGCGCGCCGCGCTGTCGGCCGTGACCGAAGGCTGGGAGGTGCTGGTGGTCGACCCGGGCGGTCCGACGACCGTCCTCCTGCCGCGGCCGGCGGTCTGGGCGCTGGCGCAGCAGCAGGCTTGGGAACCGGCCGTCGGCCCGGACGGGGTCGACCCGGCGGTCCGGGTCGCGATCGTCGAGGCGGTGTCCGCGGTGCGTGGGGTGGTCGCCGTCGATGCCGTCGTCGGGACGCGCGCGGAGGTGGCGGTCGTCGTGGACCTGGTGGCCGGACTGGACCGGGCGGGGCTGGACGCCGTGCTCGGCTCCGTCAACCAGGCGCTCGGCACCGTGGAGCTCGTCGCCGCGCGGGTCGACTCGCTCGAGCTGCGGCCCCGCTCGGCGCGTTGACCGGACGCGCCGTGATCAGCGGCGCTTGACCGCCCAGGCGAGTGCGAAGACCGTGAGGACGGCGGCTGCCACGAGCTGACCGCCCAGGATCACCCGGTTCACGTCGAGGGTCGGCTGCCAGTGCGTGCCGCTGTCGTCCACGACGAACACGCCGACCGCCTTGACGTGCGTCGCGTACCCGCCTCCGCCGCCGTGGCCCTCGCTGGCGCTCTTCTCGGCCGCACCCTCCTCGCCATGGTGCGGCAGCCCCATCTCACCGCCGCCGGAGCCGGACCCGGTCGCGCCCCAGACGCGTGCCACCGGGATGACCAGGGCGCCGGCCCGCTCGTAGGCGTCCCCGAACACCCGCCGCACCGCGAAGGACTCGTTCGCGGCGTTCGTCAGTGTCGAGGGGTCGAATCGCGGTGCAGCCATGGTCGTCCTCCGGGTCGGTCAGCTGGTGCAGGGAGTCAGCGGCGCGAACGCCGTGTCGTCGTCCAGCATGGCCCGCAACGTGCTCACAGGCACCACGAAGCTGTGCCCGTTCTGGTCCTTCGCGTAGACCACCCCGACCACGCGGCCGTCGGAGTCCAGCACGGCCGAACCGGAGCTGCCGGGCTCGACGGGGGCATCGGTCATGAGGACCTCGCCGAGGGTCGCGTTCAGGGGGTCCGTCTGTCGCGCGACCACGTGCCCCGGCGTGACGGTCAGGGTCCGTCCCAGGGGATAGCCGACGACGGTCACGGCGTCGCCGAGCTGCGCGTCGGCGTCGGCGAGCTGGGGTGCGGTGGGGAGCGTGTCGCGTGTGCGGACGATCGCGAGGTCGGCCAGCCCGGCCGTGTCCGCCTCCGTCGCCGTCAGGTCGCGCCCGTCGTACGTGCTCACCTCGAGCGTCGACGTGTCCGCCACCACGTGCTTGTTGGTGATGACGGTGTGGTCGTCGATCGCGAAGCCGGACCCGGTCGACAACGCCCCGCACCCGATGTTGCGGATGCGCACGGCGATCCGCTGCGCCGTGTCGAAGCCGTCGGGGGAGAGGTTTCCCGACGAGGTCGGAGCGGGAACCGGCCCGATGCTCGGTTCGAGTCGGGACGGCACGGGGCCGGGCGGCGTGGGCAGCATGCCGCACCCACCGAGAAGGGCCGCGATCCCCACCACGGCGGCCGCGACCCGTCGTCGGATCATCGCTTCAGCTCGGCCTGCAGCGCGGTGTTCGCGTCCGTTGCCTGACCGCACAGCGTCTGGACGTCCTGCCCGAACTGGGTCAGCTGCCCGGCGTCGTACTGGTCCGCCTCCTTGAGGTACCCGATGAGCTGCTGCTGGCTGTCGATGCAGGCGGTCAGCGCGGTCGCCACCTCGCCGGCCGCCGACGAGACCCGGGACTGGTAGTCGGCCAGCTGCTGCTGCGTCGCGCTCGTGTCACCGAGCTGCGCCTTCTCGTTGGCGAGCTCGGTGATGCGCGCCTGCGCCGTGGCGAGCTGCGAGGTCGTCGTGTCGAGCGACGCCTGGGCCGCGGCCAGGTCGCTCTGCGTGGTGGCCAGGTCGGTCGCGGCCTTGTTGGCGAGCCGCTCCCATCCCGCGCTCGAGTCCTCCCACGCCTGCGTCGTCGTGACCATGCGCGCGAGAAGGAGGCCCGCGACCACGAGGACGAGCACGAGGACCGCCGACAGGACCAGGACCGCCACCAGCGGGCGTCGCGACGCGGTGGGAGCCGGCTGCCACACGGGCTCGACCGCCGGCGGCCGGGGTGCCCACGGTTCTGCCGCAGCGGGCTGCGCAGCCGTGAAGGTCGGCTGCTCCTCGCGCGGCGGAGGCTCTTCGGGCGCCATCGGCCCAGGATAGGAGGCCGGGCTGTGTGGGCTTGGCCACAGGGCGCGTGCGGATGTCGGGGTCCTCCCGAAATCACGCCGAGCGCGCAGCGCCCACCCCGCACAATCGTCGTCATGCCCACCACGACGTACGGAGCTGTGCTGCGCCTTCCCGGCGTCGCGCGTCTCTTCGTCGTGTCCTT
This sequence comes from Cellulomonas sp. URHD0024, assembly GCF_000426185.1. Taxonomy (GTDB): domain Bacteria; phylum Actinomycetota; class Actinomycetes; order Actinomycetales; family Cellulomonadaceae; genus Cellulomonas. Next base: position 27,976 of record NZ_AUEW01000010.1, on the reverse strand, counting down.
CGTGGCTCGGATCCCAGCCGCGATGATCGGGGTCGTCCTCACGCTGCACGTGGTCACGGGCCTCGGTCGGGGCTATGCGGAGGCGGGCGCCGTCGTCGGTGCCGCGACCGGCGGCATGGCGCTCGGCGCACCGTGGCGGGGTCGGCTCGTCGACAGGTTCGGCCTGCGGCGCGCGATCGCACCGTCGGTCGTCGTCGAGTCGGCGGTCTGGTTCACTGCCCCGCACCTCTCGTACGAGGCACTGATCGCGGCGGTCTTCCTCGGCGGGCTCTTCCTCGTGCCGGTGTTCTCGGTGTCGCGACAGTCCCTGTCGGTCCTGGTGCCGATCCAGCACCAGCGCCCCGCGTTCGCGCTCGACTCGGTCGCTGTCGAGCTGACCTTCATGCTCTCGCCCGTCGTCGGGGTGCTCTTGGCCACGCAGGCGTCGACGCAGACGGCGCTGACCGTGGTGGGATCGCTGACCGTCCTGGCGGGGCTCCTGCTCATGTGGGCCGACCCGCCGACCAGGTCCGGGGTGAGCCTGCCTGTCGTCGACGACCGCGCGCCGAGCCGCCTGCTGACCCCGGCACTCGTCGTCGTCCTGCTCGCTGGCGTCGCCGCCGCGTTCGTCCTCGTCGGCACCGACGTCTCGCTCGTGGCCACCCTCAACGACGCCGGTCGTCCGCAGGACGTGGGCTGGATGATCGCGCTGTGGGCGGGCGGCTCGGTGATCGGTGGCCTGGTCCACGGGACCGCTCGCCGCTCACCGTCCCCGCTGGTCCTCGTCGCGGTCCTCGCTCTCGCGACGGCGCCTGCCGCGTTCGCGCACGGTCAGGTCTGGCTCGCGGTCGCGGTCGTGGTCGCGGGGCTGCCGTGCGCGCCTGCGCTGTCGTCGATCAACGCCACGCTCGTGCGACTGGTGCCGGAGGGCCGGCGGGGCGAGGTCATGGGCTGGAGCGGCACCATGTCGACCGTCGGCAACGCGCTCGGTGCGCCGCTGTGCGGTGCCGTCATCGACCGCGCTGCGTCCGGTGCAGGGTTCCTGACCGCGGCCGTCGTCGGAGGCGGGATCGCGGTCTCCGGCCTGGTCGTGCTCAGGGCGGGACGTCGGCGCCTGCCGGCCGCACCGCCCGCAGCGGTCGAGGTCCGTCCCACCGAGCCGCCGCCCCTCCCGCGGTCCCTCTCGGCGGACCCTCGTCGGCACTCGGTCCGGCACGGCCTACGCGTCCGGGCGGCCCGTCGACGGACGCGCGACTCGACGCGCGCGATGGCGGTCAGACGACCGGGCCGGTGAACTTCTCGCCGGGCCCGTCGCCGGGCGCGTCGGGGAACGGCGACGCCTCGCGAAACGCGAGCTGGAGCGAGCGCAGGCCGTCCCGCAGCGAGCGGGCGTGCTGGTTGCCGATGTCCGGTGCGGCTGCGGTCACGAGCGCCGCGAGCGCCGTGATGAGCTTGCGGGCCTCGTCGAGGTCCAGGTAGTCGGCACCGGCGCCGGTGGGGCCGTCCTCCGCGAGCCCGCACTTCACGGCCGCTGCGCTCATGAGATGGACTGCGGCCGTGGTGATGACCTCGACCGCGGCCACGTCGGCGATGTCCCGGGTGGCGTCGGCGGTGGGGTCGGTGCTCTGTGACATGGACAGATCGTCTCATCCGGTGTCCGTGCCGACGTGGGCGCGTCGGCCTGATTCGGTCGGAGCGCCGGGCTCTGGTATTCTTGACCGCTGACTGACCTGGGCTGTCGATCGCTGGCTACCCAGGCGCACAAGTGGAGTCCTCTCCCACCTTGGTCTCGACAGCTCGATGCGACGTCACACTCGCTTCGACGACAGAGTCCGGGTCACAGTCCGCACCGGACGGCACCAGCCGCTCCCGGTCGAGTGAGCATGGCTTCGGCTGTGCTGGCGTCGCGGACCTGTCGAGGCCTCCTCCTGTGACCAGGACGGGGGCCTTCCTCGTTCCTGGCGGTCCACACCACGAACCTGAGGAGCACCACATCAGCGAGCCCCGCATCAACGATCGGATCCGCGTAGCCGAGGTCCGCCTTGTCGGTCCCAACGGTGAGCAGGTCGGGATCGTCCGCGTGGAGGACGCCCTGCGCCTGGCCCAGGACGCCGACCTCGACCTCGTCGAGGTGGCCCCTGACGCTCGTCCGCCGGTCTGCAAGATCATGGACTACGGCAAGTTCAAGTACGAAGCAGACATGAAGGCCCGCGAGGCCCGGCGGAACCAGACCAACACGGTCCTCAAGGAGATCCGTTTCCGGCTGAAGATCGACCCGCACGACTACGGCACCAAGAAGGGCCACGTCGAGCGGTTCCTCACCGCCGGGGACAAGGTCAAGGTCATGATCATGTTCCGTGGCCGCGAGCAGTCGCGCCCGGAGATGGGCATCCGCCTGCTGCAGCGGCTTGCCGACGACGTCAGCGAGCTGGGCTTCGTCGAGAGCTCGCCGAAGCAGGACGGCCGCAACATGATCATGGTGCTCGGCCCGATGAAGAAGAAGGCCGACCAGAAGCTGGAGCAGCGTCGTGCGGCTCAGGCCGCTGCGCAGCGCGAGGCGAACGCGGCTGCTGCTGCGCAGAAGGCCGCGCCCGCAGCTGCTGAGGCTCCCGCCGAGGCTTCCGCCGCCGTCGAGGCCCCGGCCGTCGTCGAGGCTCCGGCCGTCGTCGAGGCTCCGGCCGTCGTCGAGACCGCAGTCGAGCCCTCTGCTCCGGCGGAGGTCCAGACCGTGGAGCCCGTCACGCCCGCCGTCGCGGAGACACCGGCCGCCCCGGCGCCGGCCCGGCCCGCGACGGCTCCTCGTCCGGCAGCGGCACCCCGGCCTGCCGCGGCGCCCCGCCCGGCTGCGTCGGCACCCCGCCCGGCCGCGTCCGCTGCACGCCCGGCTGCTGCACCGCGTCCCGCGGCCGCCGCACGTCCGAGCGCCACGTCGGCCCCGCGGCCGTCCCCGTCCGCCGCTTCGAAGCCTGCCACCCCGACTCCCGCCTCCGCGGGGTCGACGGCTGCTGCGAAGTCGGCCACGCCGAAGCCGACCGGTACGCCGCGCCCCGCGCCGCGTCCCGGACCGGCCGCCCCGGCACCGTCACAGACCAGCACGAATGCCTCGGAAGAGGCCAGCTGAACCCGAACGAACGGACGGCCTGACCCACCGGTCGGACCGCACCAGACGAGTCGCACGATCCCGTGCGATGTAACGACAAGGAGACACGGCAGCCATGCCGAAGAACAAGACGCACTCCGGTGCCAAGAAGCGCTTCCGGGTCACCGGGACAGGCAAGGTCATGCGCGAGCAGGCCGGCGGTCGCCACCTGCTCGAGCACAAGTCGAGCCGCCGCACCCGCCGCATCGCCGGCGACCTCGTCCTCTCTCCTGCCGACGCCCCCCGCATCAAGAAGCTGCTCGGTAAGTGACCGTGGGGGCGCACCAGCGCCCCGGTCGCCCATCCCGAGCCCGAGACCAGCAAGGAGCATCACGTGGCACGCGTGAAGCGGGCAGTAAACGCCCAGAAGAAGCGCCGGACAACCCTCGAGCGCGCCGCCGGTTACCGCGGACAGCGTTCGCGCCTCTACCGGAAGGCGAAGGAGCAGGTCACCCACTCCCTCGTCTACTCCTACCGTGACCGCAAGGTCCGCAAGCAGGACTTCCGCAAGCTGTGGATCCAGCGGATCAACGCTGCGGCGCGTGAGCAGGGCCTGACCTACAACCGACTCATCCAGGGCCTGAAGCTCGCGGGTATCGAGGTGGACCGCCGTGTGCTGGCCGACCTCGCCGTGAACGACGCCGCGACGTTCAACACGCTCGTCGCCGCCGCCAAGGCTGCCCTGCCCGAGGACGTCAACGCGCCGAAGGCTGCGTGACCCTCGTTCGCTGAACCCGACCGCCCCGCGCTCCCACGCCGGAGCCGGGCGGCGGGTCGGTGTACCCGGAGCCCCCGAGGTCCGCTCACCCGAGCGGCGCCTACCGGGGGCTTCGTCGTCCCCGCTATGCTCCGGTCTCGTGCGGTCGTCCACGGTCTCTGCCTGACCCGGTGGACTCTGCGCGTCGCCCGAACGGCGAGCCGATCGTCGGCCCACGGCGTGCGTGGGACGTCGCCGTCGAGGCCCACGAGATGCTCGGGCACAGCGGCGAGCCGACGGGCCGCGGCCTCACCGGGGACGAGGTGGAGCGGGTCGAGCAGCGGTTCGGCTTTCGCTTCGCACCGGTGCACCGCGCGTTCCTCAGCTTGGGACTGCCCCGCGGTCCGCACTGGCCCAACTGGCGCTCGGGCTCGGTCCGTGACCTGCGCGCTCGCGTGACGGCCCCCGTCGACGGTGTGGTCGCCGACGTCCTCGAGCACGACTTCTGGCCGGCCCGCTGGGGCGCGCGACCGATCGACCTCGAAGAGCGCGCGGCGATGGCACGTGCCGAGCTCGCCCGCGTTCCCGCCCTTGTCCCGCTGTTCGCCGACTGCTATCTCCCGGCGGCGCACCCGCGGCCGGAATGCCCGGTGCTCAGCGTGGAGCGGACACTCGTCGCCGTCGAGGGCCACGATCTCTCGCACTACATCTGGCGCGTGTTCTTGCGGCACGACCTCGCCCCGAACGGACGCCCAGTGCGGGTGGCGTTCTGGTCGGAGCTGGCGGAGCTGTTCGACCCCGAGCGTGAGGGCCCGGGAATCATGGCGCCGTGAGGGAGGTGCTCCTGCTCGCCGCCGCTGTCCTGCTCGTCGCGCGATCCTGGTCTCCGTACCGGTCGGCCACCGCGTCTCCCGACAGCAGGGGCGGTCTCGCTGGGTGAGTGTTCGGCGTGGAGCGACGGCGCCGCTCCGGTTCCTCCTCGACTGGTTCTGAGGGACGCGCCGGTCCGGCACGCGATGATGTCCCCGTGAGCACTCCAACCCTGAGCAACCCCCGGGCCGAGCGGGTCAAGGCCGTGCGGTCGCTGAGCAGCCGGTCGGTGCGGCAGCGGGCCGGTCGGTTCGTCGTCGAGGGACCGCAGGCGGTCCGGGAGGCCGTGCTGGTCGGGGCCGAGGTGCACGACGTCTACGTCACGGCCGAGTCGGCGCAGCGCTACCCGGAGATCGTGGTCGGGGCGCAGGACCGCGGCATCCGGGTGTCCGTGGGGTCGGTCGAGGTGCTCGACGCCATGAGCCCGGACGGCCAGCAGGTCGTCGCGGTCGCGGCCCTGACGGCGCACACGATCGACGAGCTCGTCGCACCACGGCTCGTCGCGCTCATGGCGAACGTGCGGGACCCCGGCAACGCGGGGACCGTGATCCGTGCGGCGGATGCGGCGGGCGCGGACGCCGTCGTGCTCACGGGCGAGAGTGTCGACGTGCACAACCCGAAGGTCGTCCGGTCGACGGCCGGGTCGCTGTTCCACCTGCCCGTGGTCACGGGCGCGGACCTCGCCACGACGATCGACGCGCTGCGCTCGGCAGGCCTTCTCGTGCTTGCCGCGGACGGCGTCGGACCGTTCGACCTGGACGACCTGCTCGACATCGCGGGATCGGTCGAGGACGGCGTCCCCGACCTGAGCCGCCCGACGGCCTGGGTGTTCGGCAACGAGGCGTGGGGGCTTCGCGACGAGGACCGGGCGCTGGCCGACGCCGTCGTGCGCGTGCCGATCCGGGGGCGCGCCGAGTCGCTCAACCTGGCCACCGCCGCGACGGTCTGCCTGTACGCGAGCTCGCGGGCGCAGCGGTGAGGCTGTTCGCGGCCGTCTGGCCGCCTGAGCACGTGCTCGACCACCTCGACGTCGCGCTCGGTGCCGTGCGGGGCGCACCGTCGGGTCTCTCGCAGGCCATCCGCTGGTCGGCGCGCGAGACGTGGCACCTCACCACCGCGTTCTACGGTGACCAGCCGGACGGCGTGGTGACCAGCCTGGCAGCGGGCCTCGCCGAGCTCTCCGCGGTCACCGAGCCGTACGAGCTGGCGCTGCGCGGCGCGGGCGTCTTCTCGCACCGCACCCTCTGGGTCGGTGTCGGGGGTGACGTCGAGAGCCAACGCGCCGTGGCGGCGGGCTGCGTCGAGGCGGGAGGCGTCCCCGACCGCCACCCGCGGACGCGGGCTCACCTGACCGTCGGCCGGGTGCGACCAGGCAGTCGACCGCCGCGGCGGGGATCGTCGACGAACGAACGCGGGCGCCCGGGGCCGGAGCCGGACCGCGAGGTCGAGGTCGCTGCGGGCATCGTGCGGGCGCTCGCCGTGTACGAGGGTCCGCGCTGGGAGGTCGGCGAGCTGGTGCTCGTGTCGTCGGAACCCGGTGCCGGGCGTGGCGGCGGCCCGCTGTACGAGATCGTCGAGCGGTTCGCCCTCGGCGCGCGTGGCAGGATGTCGCCATGACAGCGCGTGCGCAGGCGGCCGGTGGTCGCCGATTTCCCAGGCCCGTTCCCGGGCCGCGCCGCTGACGCGCACCTGAGCGGGCCGTCCATCGCCGGACTGGCTGCTCGTCCCCGGATCGGGCGCCTCTAGACTTGTCCGCCGGCCCGGGCGCGCTCGTGTCCGGCCGACAGCCGTGCCGAACACCGGCTGCCGCAGAACACTTTGGAAGGTCAGGATGTCCGACGACACCGCCCTGTCCCCGCTCGACGCCGCAGGCATCGACGCCGCCGTGGAGGCCGCCGTCAAGGCCCTCGATGCCGCGTCGGACCTGGACGCCCTGAAGACCGCCCGGCTCGAGCACGTGGGGGAGCGCAGCCCCATCGCGTTGGCCAACCGTGCCATCGGCGGCCTGGAGCCGGCCGACAAGGCCACCGCCGGCAAGCTGCTCGGCCAGGCGAAGGCGCGTCTCGCGGCGGCGCTCGCCGACCGCCAGGCCCAGCTCGAGGCCGAGCGTGACGCACGCGTCCTCGTCGAGGAGACCGTCGACGTCACCCTTCCCACGGACCGGCACCCGCGCGGCGCCCGACACCCGTTGGAGGCACTCTCGGAGCGGATCGCGGACATCTTCGTCGCGATGGGCTGGGAGATTGCCGAGGGACCCGAGCTCGAGGCCGAGTGGTTCAACTTCGACGCGCTGAACTTCGGCGTCGACCACCCGGCTCGGCAGATGCAGGACACGTTCTTCGTCGACACGCCCGGGCTGGTGCTGCGCACCCACACGTCACCGGTCCAGGCGCGCACGCTGCTGGAGCGGGACCTGCCCGTCTACATCGCGTGCCCGGGCAAGGTGTTCCGCACGGACGAGCTCGACGCCACGCACACGCCGGTCTTCCACCAGGTCGAGGGCCTCGCCGTGGACAAGGGCCTGACGATGGCCAACCTCAAGGGCACGCTCGACCACTTCGCGCAGGCGATCTTCGGGCCGCAGGCCCGCACCCGGCTGCGGCCGTCGTTCTTCCCCTTCACCGAGCCCAGCGCGGAGATGGACCTCTGGTTCCCGCAGAAGAAGGGTGGCGCCGGCTGGATCGAGTGGGGCGGCTGCGGGATGGTCAACCCGAACGTGCTGCGCGCCTGTGGCATCGACCCCGAGGTCTACTCGGGATTCGCGTTCGGGATGGGCATCGAGCGGACGCTCATGCTGCGGCACGGGATCGCAGACATGCACGACATGGTGGAGGGCGACATCCGCTTCTCCACCCAGTTCGGGACGGAGATCTGATGCCGCGCATCCCTCTGACGTGGCTCGCGGAGCACGTCGAGATCCCGGCGGACCTCACCGCCGAGAAGCTGGCCGCGGACCTCGTGCGCGTGGGGCTGGAGGAGGAGGCGATCCTGCCTGCCGCCGTGACCGGTCCGCTGGTGGTCGGCCTCGTGCTCGAGCGCACGCCCGAGGTGCAGAAGAACGGCAAGACGATCAACTGGTGCCGCGTCGAGGTCGGGCCGGAGCACAACGAGCCCGGCGGGGCGCCTCGAGGCATCGTCTGCGGTGCGCACAACTTCGACGTCGGCGACTCGGTCGTCGTCGCGCTGCCCGGTGCCGTGCTGCCCGGACCGTTCGCGATCGCGTCGCGCAAGACGTACGGGCACGTCTCCGACGGGATGATCTGCTCCCAGCGTGAGCTCGGTCTCGGGGAGGACCACGACGGGATCATCGTGCTCTCGCGTCTCGGCATCGAGGCCGCACCCGGCACCGACGCGCGCGAGCTCCTCGGGCTCGGTGAGGAGGTGCTCGAGATCAACGTGACGCCGGATCGTGGGTACTGCTTCTCGATGCGTGGCGTCGCCCGGGAGTACAGCCTGTCGACCGGTGCGCCCTTCACGGACCACGGCCTGCCGACGAGCGCCCTCCCCGCTGCCGGTGGTGGCTTCGCCGTCGAGATCGACGATGCCGCTCCGATCGACGGGGTGCCCGGCGCCGACCGGTTCGTCGCGCAGGTGCTGCGCGGCGTACGGGCAGACGACCCGGCGCCACTGTGGATGCAACGCCGGCTGCAGCAGGCGGGCATGCGTCCGATCAGCCTCGCGGTCGACGTCACCAACTACGTCATGCTCGACCTCGGGCAGCCTCTGCACGCCTACGACCTGGCGAAGGTCGCCGCTCCGATCGTCGTGCGCCGGGCGGTGACCGGAGAGAAGATCCGCACGCTCGACGACGTCGAGCGCGTGCTCGACCCCGAGGACCTGCTCATCACCGACAGCCCGGGCGGGGTCCGCGCGTCGCGGCCGATCGGCCTGGCCGCGGTCATGGGCGGGGGTGACAGCGAGGTCGGTCCGGACACCACCGACCTGCTGATCGAGGCGGCGCACTTCGACCCGATCTCTGTGGCGCGCACCGCGCGTCGGCACAAGCTGCCGAGCGAGGCTGCGAAGCGCTTCGAGCGCGGCGTCGACCCGCAGCTGCCGCGGGTCGCCGTCGCGCGCGCGGTGGACCTGCTCGTGCAGTACGGCGGCGGCGTCGCCGACGCCGAGGTGACCGACGTGAACGACGTGGTGCCCCGAGAGTCGTTCGTTCTCCCGCTCGACCTTCCCGCGCGGTTGGTCGGCGTGGAGTACTCGCCCGACGAGGTGCGCGACGTGCTGACGTCGATCGGGTGTCTCGTGGACGACGCGGGTCCCGACGCCGTCCGGGTCACGGCACCGTCGTGGCGACCCGATCTCGTGGTCCCGGTGGACCTCGTCGAGGAGGTCGCGCGGCTGCACGGCTACGACCGGATCCCGTCGATCCTGCCCGCGGCGCCCGGTGGTCGTGGTCTGACCGAGAACCAGCGTTCCCGGCGGTCGGTGGCGCGCGCGCTCGCCGAGTCGGGCCTCGTGGAGGTTCTGACGTACCCGTTCGTCGGCACCGACCAGCTCGACGCCCTCGGGCTGCCCGCCGACGACGACCGCCGACACGCGGTGCGCCTGGTCAACCCGCTGTCCGACGAGCAGGCGTTCATGCGGACGAACCTGCTGGTCACACTCCTCGAGGCCGCGCGGCGCAACGTCGGCCGCGGGGCGACGGACGTGGCGATCTTCGAGATCGGTCTGGTCACGCGGCCACATGCCGACGCTCCCGCGGCTCCGCAGCTGCCCGGTGGCGTCCGCCCGTCCGACGCCGACCTCGCCGCGATCGAGGCGGCCGTCCCGCCGCAGCCCCGCCGGGTCGCCGGTGTGCTCGCCGGAACCCGCGAGCCCGCCGGCTGGTGGGGCACCGGGCGTCGGGTCGACCACACCGACGCGATCGCCGCCGCGCGTCTCGTCGCGGACGTGCTGGCTGTCGAGCTCACCGTCACCGCCGACGCGGACCACGCGCCGTGGCACCCCGGACGGTGCGCACGCCTGTCGGTGGACGGGGTGCTCGTCGGCCATGCCGGAGAGCTGCACCCGAACGTCGTCGCCGCGTACGGGCTACCCGCCCGTGCGGTCGCGTTCGAGCTCGACCTCGACGCGCTGCTCGCCGCCGCGCCGACGGAGCCGTACCAGGCCCGGCCCGTCTCGACGTTCCCGGTGGCCAAGGAGGACATCGCCCTCGTGGTCTCGGCGCAGGTGCCGGCATCCGATGTGCTCGAGGCGGTCCGGGTCGGGGCTGTCGCGTCCTCGGCGGGCGACGTGGTCGAGGAGATCCGGCTGTTCGACGTCTACGAGGGTGAGCAGGTGGGGTCCGGCAACCGGTCGCTCGCGTTCGCGCTGCGGCTTCGCGCCGACGACCGCACGTTGACGGCCCAGGAGACCGCTGCCGTGCGCGAGGCCGTGGTCGCCGAGGCGAACCGGAGGTTCGGCGCGACGCTTCGAGCCTGAGACGAGAGCGTCCGCAGTGTGAACGGACCCCGGAGCGTCGCATCGGTCGCTTCGGGGTCCGGTTGCGCATCCGGGCTGGTCACGCACCGTAGAGACGAAGTCATCGCAGGAGTTCACCCGATGGCTACTCGGCAGTAGTTGCGACGTTCCGGACATTCCCCCAGTGTGGGGCGCGGTCGGCGTGGAGCCGCCGAGGTCCCGACGAAGGAGACGTCCGACGTGCGCCCACCGCTCAAGTCACTCACAGGGGGCGCCGCCGCCCTCGCCCTCGTTCTTGTCGGTTCGGTGCTCGGGACCGGGACCGCGCAGGCGGCCGTCTCGGCGTCCGCGCCGGTCGTCATCAACGAGGTCTACGGGGGCGGCGGCAACTCGGGCGCACCGTTCGACCGCGACTTCGTCGAGCTGTACAACCCTGGCGCTGCCGCCGTCGACGTCAGCGCGTGGTCGGTGCAGTACGCCTCGGCGGCCGGGGTGACCTGGCAGGTGACGTCGCTCGCCGGCACGTCGATCGCCGCGGGCGGGTACCTGCTCGTGGCCGAGGCGCAGGGCGCGAACACTGCGGCCCCCGCGGTGACGGGCGATGTCGTCGGCGCCATCCCGATGGGCGCCACGAGCGGCAAGGTGGCGCTGGTGAGCTCGGGCGGAGCGCTGACCTGCGGTGGCACCTGCGCCGCCGACCCGGCGGTCGTCGACCTCGTCGCGTTCGGCGCGGTCACGACCGGGTTCGCCGGCACCGGTCCGACGCCCGCGCCCGCCAGCGCGACCTCGGTGGCGCGCAACGCGACGCACTCGAACACGGCCGACAACGCGGCAGACTTCGTGGTCGGTGTGCCGACGCCGCAGAGCTCGACCACGGCCCCCGGCGGCCCGGGCGGGACCGTCGACGCGACGATCGCCACGATCCAAGGCACCGGCGCGGCCTCCACGATGGCCGGGCAGACGGTCCGCACCGACGGCATCGTGACTGCGGCCTACCCGACCGGCGGCTTCAACGGCTACGTGATCCAGACGCCCGGGACCGGGGGAGCGATCGACGCGTCGCACACGGCGTCGGACGCGATCTTCGTGTTCTCGTCGGCGACGGTGGGCTCGGTGACGATCGGCGACCACGTGCAGGTGACGGGGAAGGTCAGCGAGTTCAACGGCCTGACGGAGCTCACCGTCGCCGCGGGCGGCGTGACGCCGTTGCCGGCCGCCCCGGCGGTGACACCCGTCTCGGCCGTATGGCCCGCAACAGATGCCGCACGCGAGTCGCTCGAGTCGATGCTCTTCCAGCCGACCGGCGACCTGACGGTCACCAACACCTTCTCGACGAACCAGTTCGGCGAGGTCGGCCTCGCCGTGGGGACGACGCCTCTGCTGCAGACGACCGAGGTGGCCCGCCCGGGCACTGCGCAGGCCGCGGCCGTCGCGGCGGACGACGCGGCCCGTCTGGTCACGCTCGACGACGGCTCGTCGACGAACTTCCTGTCGGCCGCCGGCTCCAGCCTCACACCGCCGTACATCTCGCTGACCAACCCGCTGCGGGTCGGCGCGGCGGCGACCCTGACCGCGCCGGTCGTCGTCGACTGGCGGAACACCCTGTGGAAGCTCAACCCGACAACACCGGGACCGGCGGCGGTCACGTTCGAGAACACCCGGACCACCGCACCCGAGCCGGTCGGGGGTGACCTCAAGGTCGCGTCGTTCAACGTGCTCAACTACTTCACGACCCTCGGTCGGTCGGACTCCACCTGCGTGCCGTACACCGACCGCGTCGGCGACCCGGTGACCGTCCAGAAGGACTGTGACCTCCGCGGCGCGTGGGACCCCGACGACCTGCAGCGTCAGCAGGACAAGATCGTCACCGCGATCAACGCGCTCGGTGCGGACGTCGTGGGGCTGATGGAGATCGAGAACTCCCTGGTCGTCGACGGTGTCCAGGACGAGGCCGTGAGCACCCTGGTGGCTGCGCTCAACACAGCCGCTGGCACCGACGTCTGGGCGTACGTCCGCTCGTCGGCGGACCTCCCGGTCGTCTCCGAGATGGACGTGATCAACAACGCGATCATCTACAAGACGGCCGCCGTCGAGCGCGTCGGCTCGTCGCACGCGCTCGGCACGGCGAGCGCGGACGACGAGGCGTTCGGGAACGCCCGTGAGCCGATCGCGCAGACGTTCCAGCGGGTGGGCGGAAGTGACCAGGTCCTCGTCGTCGTGAACCACTTCAAGTCCAAGGGGTCGGCCGGTCCGCTAGACGGCGACGCCGACACCGGCGACGGCCAGGGTGCGTCGAACGCGTCCCGCGTCGCCCAGGCCGAGGCGCTGCGCGACTGGGTGCCGACTATCCAGGGCGCCGCGGAGTCGGTCGCGCTCGTCGGCGACTTCAACTCCTACACGAAGGAGGACCCGCTCGAGGTCCTCTACGACGCCGGCTACACCGACGCGGCCTCGACGTTGGCACCCGGGCAGTACTCGTACTCGTTCGGCGGCACGTCAGGATCGCTCGACCACGTGCTGCTGAACGGTCCGGCACTGGCGCGGACCACAGGCGCGGACATCTGGGAGATCAACGCCGAGGAGTCCGTCGCCCTCGAGTACAGCCGGTACAACTACCACGGCACGCGCTTCTACGCCCCCGACGAGTACCGCTCCTCCGACCACGACCCGGTGATCGTCGGCCTGTCGGTCCCGAAGGCCGTTCCGTCCTCGACCGCGACCCTCACGGCGTCACCCGCCAGCCAGGTGTTCGGCGCCTCCACCCGGGTGCTGCTCACTGCCTCCGTCAGCTCCTCGGCTCCGGTGACCGGCAACGTGCAGTTCGTGACCGGGTCCACGGTGCTGGCTTCCGTCCCGCTCTCGGGCGGAACGGCGACCTACCGGCTGCCCGCCGGCACGCCGGCGGGCACGTACCCGGTCGTCGCCCGGTTCGCCGGCGACGCAGGCGTGACGGGTTCGCAGTCCGCACCCGTCCAGGTCGTCGTCCAGCAGGTCACGACGACGACGTCGCTCGCAGCGACGCCCGGCTTCCGGTTCGTCCCGTCGGTGCTGCTCGTCGACGTCGGGCAGGACAACGGGGCGCAGCCGTCCGGCAAGGTGCAGATCAAGGAGGGTGCCACCGTCATCCGGACGCTGGACGTGGTGCGCGGGGTCGCGATCGGCACGGTTCCGTCGGGCACGACGGGTCTGCACACCTACACGGCCACGTTCGTTCCGAACGACGCAGCGAACGTCAGGCCCAGCACGAGCGCGCCGGTGACGGTCCGCACCCGCTGACCGACCGCCGGGAACCGGATCCGTCGTCCGGGGGCCCCCTCCCGACGGCGGTGATGCTCAGACGACGTCGTGGTGCGCGAGTGCGTCTGCGCCTGACCGGCGGACAGACGTCGACGGGCCGTGGGACCGGCACCGTCGAGCGGCGGCGCAGTACCGGCCCCTGTCAGCGCTCCAGGAACGCGAGCACACGTGCGGTCAGCGCGGCGGTCGCCTCCGGGTCGTACGCGGGCAGGCTGTCGTCCAGGAACAGGTGCTCGTCGCCCGGGTACAGGAAGAGCTCGGCGTCCTCCGCCGTGGCGACGAGCTCCTTCGCGGCGTCGAGGTCGCCCTCGTCGACGAAGATCGGGTCGGCGCTCTTGGCGTGCACCTGCACCGGGACGCCTGCCGGCCAGCCACCGAACTCGGACACCGGCAGGCACGAGGCGACGAAGACGGCTCCGGCGGCGCCCGGCCGGGTCTGGGCGAGCTGCTGGGCCGCCATCACGCCGAGCGACAGCCCGATGTACACGGTGTCGGCGGGCAGACCCTCAGCGGCCGCGACGCCGCGCTGCCGCACCGTCTCGAAGCCGACCTCGTCCGCGTAGGCGATGCCGGAGGTGAGGTCGTCGAACGTGTGCCCGTCGTAGACGTCGGGCGCGCGGACGGTGTGGCCGGCGACGCGAAGGCCGTCGGCGAACGCGAGGACGCCGGGCGTCAGACCCTGGGCGTGGTGCAGGAGCAGGACGTTGGTCATGTCCCTGATCTTGGCGCGGGGGACCGACGCCCGCTCACAAGGCGCAGGAGTCGTCCACGCACGCCCCGGCCGAAGGGTCGGCGGCCGCAAGGCCGACCAGCGGGTTGACCGCCTTCCAGCCCTCGTCGAGCAGCTGGGTGAACACCTCTGCGGGCTGTGCGCCCGAGACGCCGAGGCGCCGGTCGACGACGAAGAACGGCACGCCGGTCACGCCGATCGTCCGCGCCTGCGCCTCGTCGCGACGCACTGCATCGGCGAAGTCGTTCCCGGCGAGGACGGCCCTGACCGCCTGCCGGTCGAGACCGGCCTCGGTCACGATGTGCACGAGCGTCTCGTCGTCGCCGAGGTCCTCGCCGTGCTCGAAGTGCGCGGAGTAGATCGCCTCCAGCACACGATCGCAGAGCGCCGACCCACCGGTCGCCGCAGCGAGATGCACGAGACGGTGCCCGTCGAACGTGTTGAAGGACAGCGTCCGGTCGAAGTCGTAGGAGAGCCCCTCACCGGCGGCCACGGCCGTCACCTGGGCGAACATGCGCTCCACCTGCGGACGCGGGATGCCCTTCATCTCGGCCAGGGCGTCGATCTCGGGCCGCCCGGGACCGCTCGGCGCATCCGGCGAGAGCTCGAACGCGCGCCACGTGACGTCGACCTGCTCGCGGAAGGGAAACTGCGCGAGGGCCGTCTCGAAACGCTTCTTCCCGATGTAGCACCACGGGCACGCGATGTCGGACCAGATCTCGACGGACAGGCGGGTCTGGTTCAGCGGGATGGTCGTCACGGGAGGAGCAGGACCTTTCCGGTCGTGGAGCGCGACTCGAGCGCGCGATGGGCGTCGGCCGCGTCCGCCAAGGGGAACGTGGCGCCGATCCGGACGTCCAGCGAGCCCGCGAGCACGGCGTCGAACAGCTCGTGCGAACGCCAGGTCAGCTCCTCGCGCGTCGCGGTGAAGTCGCCGAGCGTGGGGCGCGTCAGGTAGAGAGAGCCCGCGTGGTTGAGGCGCTGGGGATCGACGGGCGGCACAGGGCCGGACGAGGCACCGAACAGGACCAGGGTGCCGCGACGGCGCAGCGAGGTGAGCGAGGCGTCGAAGGTGTCCTTGCCGACCGAGTCGTACGCGACATGCACGCCGAGACCGTCGGTCAGCGCCCTCACCTGCGCCGGCAGGTCGTGCGTCAGATCGGTGAGCTCGCGGTACCGGATGACCTCCGCCGCGCCTGCCTCGCGTGCGAGGCGCTCCTTGTCCGCACTGCCGACCGTCGAGATCACGCGGGCGCCGCGCGCCGCGGCGAGCTGGGTGAGCAGGAGGCCCACGCCACCGGCGCCCGCGTGCACGAGGACGTCGTGGCCCTGGGCGAGCCGGAAGACGGACGTGACCAGGTAGTGCGCGGTCATGCCCTGCAGCGGGAGGGCCGCCGCGACCTGCAGGTCGACGCCGGCCGGTACGGGCAGCAGCTCACGCTCCGGGACGCGAACCAGCTCCGCGTACGAGCCGGGCGCCGACGCCCACGCGACCTGGTCCCCGACGGCGAACTCGGTCACCGCGGCGCCCACCGAGACGACCGTGCCCGCGCCTTCCGAGCCCACGACGTGCGGGAACGCCACCTTGTACACGCCCGAGCGGCGATACGTGTCGATGAAGTTGATACCTGCCGCGGCGACCCGCACCACGACCTCGTCGGGTCGGGCCGTCGGATCGGGCACCTCGACGAGCTCGAGGACGTCTGGACCGCCTGCGGCGGAGGCGTGGATTGCGCGCACGTTGGGCCAACGCGACGACCGCCGGCAATCTTCCCGACGGATGCCTTCGTATCTTCGTGCAACCCCGTGTATGTTCATGCACATGACGTTCACGGTCGCGGTCGCGGGTGCCAGCGGATACGCCGGTGGCGAGATGCTGCGTGTGCTGCTCGCCCATCCGGAGGCCCGGATCGGCACGCTGACGGCCCACTCCAACGCGGGCTCGCTGCTCGGCGCGCACCAGCCGCACCTGCGCTCGCTCGCCGACCGTCTGCTCGAGCCCACAGGGGTCGACGCGCTGCAGGGGCACGACGTCGTCGTCCTGGCGCTGCCGCACGGCGCGAGCGGGGCCGTCGCCGCGGAGCTGGCCGCCCGGGGCGACGGTGCGATCGTCGTGGATCTCGGTGCGGACCACCGGCTCGTGGACTCCTCCGACTGGGAGGCCTACTACGGCAGCGCGCACGCCGGCACGTGGCCGTACGGCCTGCCCGAGCTGCTGCACGCAGGCGAGCGGACGGCGTCCGCGCAGCGGGCGGCCCTGCGGGGCGCCACCCGGATCGCCGTGCCCGGATGCAACGTCACCGCCGTCTCGCTCGGTCTGCAGCCCGGAGTCGCGGCGGGCCTGATCGAGCCGACGGACCTGGTCGCGGTCCTGGCCAACGGCTACTCGGGCGCCGGCAAGTCCCTCAAGACGCACCTGCTCGCCGGCGAGGCCCTCGGCTCCGCGCAGCCCTACGCCGTCGGCGGCACGCACCGGCACATCCCGGAGATCGGCCAGAACCTGCGCTCGGCGGGCGCCTCGCAGGTGACCATCTCGTTCACCCCGACGCTCGTGCCGATGTCCCGCGGGATCCTTGCGACGGCCACGGCGCGACTCGTCCCGGGCACCGCCCCGTCGACGGTCCGCGCCGCGTGGCAGGACGCCTACGCGGACGAGCCGTTCGTGCGCCTGCTGCCCGAGGGGCACTGGCCGACGACGGCTGCGACGCTGGGCGCCAACACCGCCCTGGTGCAGGTCGCCGTGGACGAGCGCGCTGGGCGCGTGGTCACGGTGACCGCGATCGACAACCTGGTCAAGGGCACCGCCGGCGGCGCCCTGCAGTCGCTCAATCTCGCACTGGGGCTCGACGAGACCCTCGGTCTCCCACTGGACGGAGTTGCACCATGACGATCGAGACCCTCGACGCGCTCGCCGATCCCTCGCCGGGCGTCACCGCCGCCGCGGGCTTCCAGGCCTCGGGCGTGGTCGCCGGCCTGAAGTCCTCCGGTCGTCCCGACCTCGCCCTCGTCGTGAACGAGGGCCCGTCGCAGGTGGCGGCGGCGGTCTTCACGACGAACCGGGTGGTCGGAGCGCCCGTCGTCTGGTCGCGCCAGGCTGTCGCCGACGGCGTCGTGAGCGCGGTCGTCCTCAACTCCGGCGGCGCGAACGTGTGCACCGGTCCCGACGGCTTCCTCGACGTGCACCGCACGGCAGAGAAGGTCGGCGCGATCCTCGAGATCTCGCCCGGTGACGTGGTCGTCTGCTCGACCGGGCTGATCGGTGAGCCGCTGCCCATCGGCAAGGTTCTCGCGGGCGTCGACACCGCGGTGTCACACCTGTCCCGGACGGGCGGGTACGACGCGGCCGTCGCCATCATGACGACCGACTCCGTCCCCAAGACGGCACACCTCACCGTCCCCGGCGACCACGGGGAGTGGACCGTCGGCGGCATGGCGAAGGGCGCGGGCATGCTGGCGCCCGGCCTGGCGACCATGCTGTGCGTCATCACCACGGACGCCGTGGTCGACGCAGAGACGGCCGACGCCGCGCTGCGTACAGCGGTGAGCCAGACCTTCGACCGGATCGACTCCGACGGCTGCATGTCGACGTCGGACACGGTGACCCTGCTGGTCTCCGGTGCGAGCCGTGCGGTGCCGGACCCGGCGGGGTTCACGGCCGGGCTCACCCAGGTGTGCGCGCAGCTCGCCCGGGCGCTGATCGCCGATGCCGAAGGCGCGACCCACGACATCGCGGTGACCGTCATGGGTGCGTCGACGGAGGCGGCAGGTCTGGCCGTCGCCCGAGCTGTCGCCCGGTCGAACCTGTTCAAGGCCGCCATGTTCGGCAACGACCCCAACTGGGGTCGCGTCCTCGCGCAGGTGGGCACCGTCCCGGAGAGCGTCGCGCCCTACGACCCCGACCAGCTCGATGTCAGCATCAACGGCGTCCAGGTATGCAAGGCCGGCGTGGCGTACGCGCCTCGCTCCGAGGTCGACCTCGCCGCGAACCGCGAGGTGCACGTGCTCATCGACCTGCACGCCGGGGCCGAGGTCGTCACGGTGTGGACCAACGACCTGACGCACGACTACGTCCTCGAGAACAGCGCGTACTCGACATGACGGACTTCATCTTCAACACCCGCACCGACCTGCGGCCCGAGCAGAAGGCCGAGGTGCTCATCGAGGCGCTGCCGTGGCTGCAGAAGTTCGCGGGTGCGCTGGTCGTGGTGAAGTACGGCGGGAACGCGATGATCGACGACACCCTCAAGCGCGCGTTCGCGCAGGACATGGTGTTCCTGCGGCAGGTCGGGCTGCGGCCGGTCGTGGTGCACGGGGGCGGTCCGCAGATCAACACGATGCTCGACCGGCTCGGCATCCAGTCGGAGTTCCGCGGAGGGCTGCGGGTGACGACGCCCGAGGCCATGGACGTCGTGCGGATGGTGCTCACCGGCCAGGTCTCGCGCGAGCTCGTCGGGCTGCTCAACGCGCACGGCCCCCACGCGGTCGGCCTCTCCGGCGAGGACGGAGGCCTGTTCCAGGCACGTCGGCGCTCGGTGCTGGTGGACGGTGAGCCCGTGGACGTCGGCCTCGTCGGCGACGTCGTCCAGGTGAACCCGGGTGCCGTGCTCGACCTGCTCGACGCGGGCCGCATCCCGGTCGTCTCGACCGTGGCGCCCGACCTCGACGACCCGACCCAGGTGCTCAACGTCAACGCGGACACCGCGGCGGCGGCGCTCGCGGTGGCGCTCGGTGCCCGCAAGCTCATCGTGCTCACGGACGTCGAGGGGCTCTACACGAGCTGGCCGGACAAGGGTTCGCTCGTGCGTCGTCTCCGCGCGGCCGAGCTCGCGACCCTCCTGCCGAGCCTCGACGCCGGCATGCGGCCCAAGATGGAAGCCTGCTGGCGTGCCGTCGAGGGCGGTGTCGGCCGCGCGCACGTCATCGACGGCCGGGAACCGCACTCGATCCTCGTCGAGATCTTCACGTCGGAGGGCATCGGCACCATGGTCCTTCCCGACGAGGAGCCGGTCGACGCCCCCTTCACCGCGCCCGTCCCGGTCGTCCCGCACCACGAGCAGGAAGTCCACTGATGACCGATCTGCAGCGCGGCCGTCACCGGGCCGACGTGGTGCCCGACGCGAGCCTGCCCGTGCCCGCCGTCGACGGCTCGGTCGCCGACTGGGCCGACCGGTACACGCACGCGGTCATGGACACGTTCGGGGCACCGCAGCGGGTGCTGGTCCGCGGTGAGGGCCCGTACGTCTGGGACGCCGACGGAGTCCGCTACCTCGACCTGCTCGGCGGTATCGCGGTCAACTCGCTCGGGCACGCCCACCCGACGCTCACGGCGGCGATCAGCGCCCAGCTGGGCACGCTCGGGCACGTCTCCAACTTCTTCGGCAGCCCGACCCAGATCGCGTTCGCGGAGCGGCTGATCGGGCTCGCCGGCGCGCCGCAGGGTTCCCACGTCTTCCTCACCAACTCCGGAACCGAGGCCAACGAGGCCGCGTTCAAGCTGGCCCGCCGCACGGGGAGGCCGCGGATCCTCGCGCTCGAGGGGTCGTTCCACGGGCGGTCGATGGGCGCACTTGCCCTGACCCACAAGCCCGCGTACCGGGAGCCGTTCGAACCGCTGCCCGGCGGTGTCGAGTTCGTGCCGTTCGGGGACTCGCAGGCCCTCGAGGCTGCCTTCGCCGACGGTGGCGACCAGGTCGCCGCGCTCTTCGTCGAGCCCATCCAGGGAGAGGCCGGCGTCCTGCCCCTTCCGCCGGGGTATCTCGCGCTCGCGCGCAGCCTGACTGCCGAGCACGGTGCGCTGCTCATCCTGGACGAGGTGCAGACCGGTATGGGCCGCACCGGCGCGTGGATGGCCCACCATCACGCCCACATCGGCGGAGGCGTCGTGCCCGACGCGGTCACGGTGGCCAAGGGCCTCGGCGGCGGCTTCCCCGTCGGTGCCCTCATCGCGTACGGCCCGGAGACGTCGACCCTGCTCGGTCGCGGTCAGCACGGCTCCACGTTCGGCGGGAACCCGGTCGCGTCTGCGGCCGGGCTGGCGACGATCGCGGTCATCGAACGCGACGGGCTGCTGAACCACGTGCGCGGCCTCGGGGACCGGCTCCGTTCTCGGCTGGCCGAGACCGGCAACCCGCTCGTCGTCGGTGTTCGCGGTCAGGGCCTGCTCATCGGCATCCAGCTGAACGGGCCCGTGGCCTCCGAGGTCGCGAACAAGGCCCTCACCGCCGGCTTCATCGTCAACGCCGTCAACCCGACCACGATCCGGCTCGCGCCGCCGTTCGTCCTGACCGACGAGCAGGCCGGGCAGTTCGTGGACTTCCTCGCAGGGCTGGCGTCATGACTCGCTCCTTCCTGCGCGACGACGACCTGTCGCCCACCGAGCAGCGGGCCGTTCTCGAGCTCGCCCTGGAGTTCCGGGCCGATCACTTCCTGCGCACCCCGCTCGCGGGCCCGAAGCCCGTCGCGGTCATCTTCGACAAGCCGACGCTGCGGACGCAGGTCTCGTTCAGCGCGGGCATCGCCGAGCTCGGTGGGTTCCCCCTGATCGTCGACGGCAACCTGGCGAAGATCGGCCAGCGCGAGTCGATCGCTGACACGGCGCGCGTGCTCGGGCGTCAGGTGGCCGCGATCGTCTGGCGCACGCACGCGCAGGCGCGGCTCGACGAGATGGCGGCGCTGTCGGGCGTCCCGGTGGTCAACGCGCTCACCGACGAGTTCCACCCGTGCCAGATCCTCGCGGACCTCATGACGATCGCGCAGCACCGGGGCGGCGTCGACGCGCTGTCCGGCCAGACGCTGGCGTACGTCGGCGACGGCGCGAACAACATGGCGCACTCCTACCTGCTGGGGGGCGCGACCGCAGGCCTGCACGTGCGCGTCGGGACGCCGGAGGGCTTCGTCCCCGAGCCGGCGATCTTGGCTGCCGCGGCCGACGTCGCCGCGTCCACGGGCGGCTCGGTGACGGTCACGCACGATCTCGCCGAAGCCGTGACCGGCGCTGACGTCGTCGCGACGGACACCTGGGTGTCGATGGGGCAGGAGGACCAGGCCGCCGAGCGCGAGACACCGTTCGTCCGGTACCGCGTCGACTCGGCTGCGATGGCGCTGGCCGCGCCCGACGCGATCGTCCTGCACTGCCTGCCGGCCTACCGCGGCAAGGAGATCACCGCCGACGTCCTCGACGGTCCTCAGGCCGTGGTCTGGGACGAGGCGGAGAACCGTCTGCACGCCCAGAAGGCACTGCTGACGTGGCTGCTGGAGCAGTCGTGAGCGTGACGTCGAGCGTTCCGCACACCAAGGCGGCGCGGCACGCGCTCGTCACGTCGTTGCTGACCCGTGGCCTCGTGCACTCGCAGCAGCAGCTCGCCGAGCTCCTGGCCGCCGAGGGCGTCTCTGTCACGCAGGCGACGCTGAGCCGCGACCTCGTCGAGCTGCGCGCGGTCAAGATCCGCACGCCGTCGGGCGCCTTGGCCTACGCCGTCCCGGTGGAGGGTGGTGGCCGCAATGCACCGTCCACGGGTCCCGACGAAGAGATGCTCGCCTCTCGCCTCGCGCGCCTGTGCGCCGAGCTGCTGGTCACGGCGGAGGCGTCAGGGAACCTCGTCGTGCTGCGCACCCCGCCCGGCGCCGCCCAGTTCCTCGCTTCGGCGATCGACCACTCGATCCTGCCCGCGGTGCTCGGCACGATCGCGGGGGACGACACGGTCCTGGTGATCGCCCGTGAGGGCGAGACGGGCGCCACGCTTGCCGCTCGGTTCCTTGCCCTGGCCACAGATGCCCGACCGGACGTCGCCCCGCGCGCGCGACCGGCAGACTGATCCCACCTCACGAAGAAGAAGAGAGACCTTTCATGACTCAGCGCGTCGTCCTCGCCTACTCCGGCGGCCTGGACACCTCCGTCGGCATCGGCTGGATCGCCGAGGCGACCGGCGCCGAGGTGATCGCGGTCGCGGTCGACGTCGGTCAGGGTGGCGAGGACCTGAACGTCATCCGTCAGCGCGCACTGGACTGCGGAGCCGTCGAGGCCTACGTGGCCGACGCGCGCGACGAGTTCGCCGACGAGTACTGCATGCCCGCCCTCAAGGCGAACGCCCTCTACCTCGACCGGTACCCGCTGGTCTCGGCGCTGTCCCGCCCGGTGATCGTCAAGCACCTGGTCCGCGCCGCCCGCCAGTTCGGCGCGACGACCGTCGCCCACGGCTGCACCGGCAAGGGCAACGACCAGGTCCGCTTCGAGGTCGGCATCACGTCGCTGGCGCCCGACCTGACCTGCCTCGCACCCGTCCGCGACCTGGCCCTGACCCGCGACAAGGCCATCGAGTTCGCCACCCGCAACGCGCTGCCGATCGAGACGACCAAGCACAACCCGTTCTCGATCGACCAGAACGTCTGGGGCCGTGCGGTCGAGACGGGCTTCCTCGAGGACATCTGGAACGGTCCGACCAAGGACGTCTACACGTACACCGACGACCCGACGTTCCCGCCGGTCGCCGACGAGGTCATCATCACGTTCGAGGCCGGCGTGCCGGTCGCGCTGGACGGCGTCCCGGTGACCCCGCTGCAGGCGATCCAGGAGATGAACCGTCGCGCGGGTGCCCAGGGCATCGGTCGGATCGACATCGTCGAGGACCGCCTCGTCGGCATCAAGTCACGCGAGGTCTACGAGGCGCCCGGCGCCATCGCCCTCATCGCGGCGCACCAGGAGCTCGAGAACGTCACCGTCGAGCGCGAGCAGGCCCGGTTCAAGCGGGGCGTCGAGCAGCGCTGGACCGAGCTGGTCTACGACGGCCAGTGGTTCTCGCCGCTCAAGAAGTCCCTCGACGTGTTCGTCGACGACACCCAGCGCTACGTCTCGGGCGACGTGCGGATCGTGCTGCACGGTGGCCGCGCGACCGTCACGGGCCGCCGGTCGGACGCGAGCCTGTACGACTTCAACCTGGCCACCTACGACACCGGCGACACGTTCGACCAGGCCGCCGCCAAGGGCTTCATCGAGATCTACGGTCTCAGCTCGAAGCTCGCCGCTGCGCGCGACGTGCGCTTCGGCAACGGCGTGGACCTCGGCTCGCAGGGCGGGATCAGTGGCTGACGAGGTCAGCGCCGCGTCGACGGCACCGCCGACCGCGTCCGCGGCCCTCTGGGGCGGCCGGTTCGCCGGCGGCCCGTCCGAGGCGCTCCAGGCGCTGTCGCAGTCGACGCACTTCGACTGGCGGCTCGCCCGGCACGACATCGCGGGCTCGATCGCGCACGCCCGGGTCCTGCACGGTGCGGGTCTGCTCACGGACGACGAGCTGGCAGGGATGATCGACGCCCTGGAGCGCCTGCGCACGGACGTCGAGAGCGGTGCCTTCCTGCCCGTCCTCGCCGACGAGGACGTGCACACGGCGCTCGAGCGCGGCATGATCGACCGAGCCGGCGCGGACCTGGGCGGCAAGCTCCGGGCCGGCCGTTCGCGCAACGACCAGATCGCCACGCTCGTGCGCATGTACCTGCGGGAGCAGGCGCGACTGGTCGCGGCTCTGCTTCTCGACGTCGCCGACGCCCTGGCCGACCAGGCCGCCGCGGCGGGCGACGCACCGATGCCCGGCCGTACCCACCTGCAGCATGCGCAGCCGGTGCTGCTCGCCCACCACCTGCTCGCCCACGTCTGGCCGCTCCTGCGGGACGTCGAGCGGTGGCAGGACTGGGACGCCCGCGCAGCGCGCTCGCCGTACGGCTCCGGCGCGCTGGCGGGCTCCTCCCTGGGCCTCGACCCTGCCGCGGTCGCCGCCGAGCTCGGGTTCGACGGTCCCGTCGAGAACTCGATCGACGGCACCGCCGCGCGCGACGTGGTCGCCGAGTTCGCGTTCGTCTCCGCGATGGCCGCCGTGGACATCTCGCGGCTCGCCGAGGAGGTCATCCTCTGGGCGACGAAGGAGTTCGGCTTCGTCCGGCTGCACGACTCCTACTCCACGGGGTCGAGCATCATGCCGCAGAAGAAGAACCCCGACATCGCCGAGCTCGCTCGCGGCAAGGCCGGGCGTCTCGTCGGCGACCTGACCGGGCTGCTCACCACGCTCAAGGGCCTGCCGCTGGCGTACAACCGCGACCTGCAGGAGGACAAGGAGCCGGTGTTCGACCAGATCGACCAGCTCACCATCCTGCTGCCGGCGTTCGCAGGCATGGTCGCGACGCTGACCTTCGACCTGGGCAGGTTGGCGTCGCTGGCCCCGCAGGGGTTCTCGTTGGCGACGGACATCGCGGAGTGGCTCGTCCGCAACGGCGTGCCGTTCCGGGTGGCCCACGAGGTCGCGGGCGCCTGCGTCCGGGCGTGCGAGGAACACGAGCCGGCCATCGAGCTGTGGGACCTCACCGACGAGGAGCTGGCTGCGATCTCGCCTCACCTGACGCCGGAGGTGCGTTCGGTGCTGACTGTCGAGGGCTCGCTGGCGTCGCGCAGCGCCGTCGGCGGCACGGCTCCGGTGCGGGTGGCGGAGCAGCTGGTTCGCGCTCGGGCGCGCTCGGCGCAGCTGCGGACCTGGACGTCCTGAGCGGCCGATGAGCATCGCGGCGCGCGCGCTGGCCGCCCGGCCTCGCCTCGGTCGTGTGCGGCTGGTCGCTATCGATGGTCCGGCGGGCTCGGGCAAGACGACAGCTGCGGCCGTCGTCGCCCGGGACGCCGCCGAGCTGGGCGCTTCGGTACACGTCGTGCACCTCGACGACCTGTACGAGGGATGGTCAGGCCTCGAGGGCTCCCTCTGGCCGCGACTTTCCGCCCAGGTCCTCGAACCGTTGCGCCGCGGGCTGCCGGGCCGGTTCCAGAGGTACGACTGGTCCGTCGGAGCGTTCGCCGACTGGGTGGACGTCCCGGTCGTCGACCTGCTCGTGCTGGAAGGCTGCGGGTCCGCCCGGCGTGCCGTCGACGACCTCGCGGTCCTGCGCGTCTGGGTCGAGGCAACGCCTGACCTGCGACTCGAGCGCGGTCTCGCGCGCGACGGCGTCGAGGCTCGCCAGCACTGGGTGACCTGGATGGCCGACGAGGCCGTGCACTTCGCCCGGGAAGGCACGCGGGCCCGTGCCGATGTGCGGCTCGACGCGTTCGGCGCGGTGGTGTCCGGCGGCGGTGCCTCGATGTCGTACGGCAGGATGGGCCCGTGAGCACGCTGCCCGAGAGCCGCCCGGAGTCGCCGGACGTGGCCGACCCGCGTGGGTTCTTCGTCGTCCCGGCCCGGGTCTGGTTCTCGCGCGAGGTGCACGCCGTGGCGCGGGACCTGCTCGGCGCCTACCTCACGTCCCGCTCGCCCCAGGGAGACGTCACGCTCCGCATCACCGAGGTTGAGGCCTACGCCGGTGCCGACGACCCGGGCTCGCACGCCTTCCGTGGCCGCACCGCGCGCAACGCGGCGATGTTCGCGGAGCCGGGTCGGCTGTACGTCTACCGGCACCTCGGACTGCACCACTGCCTCAACATCGTCGCCGAACCCACGGGTACGCCCGCGGCGGTCCTGCTGCGCGCCGGCGAGATCGTGGAGGGCGCCGACCTGGCACGGAGGCGACGCGAGGCGGTCGGTGTCGTCGACTCCGAGCGCCAGCTCGCCCGCGGGCCCGCGCGCCTGGCCGTCGCGCTCGGGCTCGACATGCGCGCCAACGGCGCGGACGTCACGGAGGCGGGCGGGGACGTCGTGCTGCACCGCCAGCAGGTGCTGGCGCAGCCCACCCACAAGTCCGGCCCGCGGGTCGGCGTCGCAGGTTCCGGCGGCGAGGGCAGCCGGTTCCCGTGGCGCTACTGGCTCACCGACGAGCGGACGGTCTCTGCGTACCGGCCCGCGTATCGGCCGCCGACGTCGGTAGACGCTCCCTGACGAGCGACGACGTCGGCCTGCACCCGACCGCCGGCCCACCCTCTCCCTGATCCTGGAGCTTCCCCATGAACCATGTCCTCGACGACCTCGAGTGGCGCGGCCTGATCGCCCACGCGACCGACCTCGACGCCCTCCGGTCCGCGCTGTCCGCCGGGCCCGTGTCGCTGTACTGCGGCTTCGATCCGACCGCGCCGAGCCTGCACATCGGCAACCTCGTCCAGATCCTCACCATCCGACGGCTGCAGGACGCCGGCCACATCCCGTTCGCCCTCGTCGGCGGTGCCACAGGGCTGATCGGTGACCCGCGCATGGCGGGGGAGCGCACGCTCAACGACCCGTCGGTCGTGGCCGGGTGGGTCGAGCGCATCCGCAAGCAGATCGAGCCGCTCCTGCGTTTCGACGGTCCGAACGCCGCGACCATGGTGAACAACCTCGACTGGACGGCACCGCTGTCCGCGATCGACTTCCTGCGCGACGTCGGCAAGCACTACCGACTCGGCACGATGCTGGCCAAGGACACCGTCGCCCGCCGTCTCAGCAGCGAGGCGGGCATCAGCTTCACCGAGTTCGCCTACCAGATCCTGCAGGGCATGGACTACCTGGAGCTGTTCCGCCGGCACGGCGTCACGCTGCAGACCGGTGGCAGCGACCAGTGGGGCAACCTCCTGTCCGGGGTCGAGCTGATCCGCAAGACCGACGGAATCGGTGTCCACGTCCTCGCCACGCCGCTGATCACGAAGGCCGACGGGACCAAGTTCGGCAAGACCGAGTCGGGCGCCGTGTGGCTCGACGCCGAGATGACGTCGCCGTACGCCTTCTTCCAGTTCTGGCTGAACGCCGACGACGGCGACGTCGTGCGCTACCTCAAGGTGTTCACCTTCCTCTCCCGCGAGCAGATCGATGCGCTGGCCGACGCCGTGGCCACCGCGCCGGCGGCACGCGAGGCTCAGCGGACGTTGGCGTACGAGGTCACCGCGCTCGTCCACGGGCCAGCAACCGCCGACCAGGTGGTCGCGGCGAGCCAGGCGTTGTTCGGCCGCGGCTCGCTCGGAGACCTGACCCTGGCGACCTTGACGGCCGCGGTGGCCGAGCTGCCGTCGGCGCCGGGGAAGGCCGGCGACTCCGTCGCCGACCTGCTCGCAGCGACCGGTGTGGTGGCGAGCAAGGGCGCCGCCCGGCGGGCCATCGCCGAAGGCGGCGCCTCCGTCAACAACGTGCGCGTACCGACGGAGGACGCCGTCCTGACCGCCGACGACCTCCTGCACGGCCGCTTCGCGGTCCTGCGGCGCGGCAAGCGCACGCTCGCGGTGGTGGACGCCCAGGCCTGACGCTCGAGTGCGCACAGGGGCCCGCGAGGCGATCTCGCGGGCCCTTCGCGCGCCTGACCTGGGTCTTCGCCACGTTCGGCCGCCCTGGTGACCGGCGTCACCGCGCAGTGATTTGCCACCTGCCGCACGACGCGCGTACTGTTCTCGATGTCGCCCCGAGAGGGAGGAACGGACACCGCGGATCGAACCACGGTGGCTGGTCCCCAGGGGTGGCCACCCCTCGAACTGAATTTCAGGCGCTTCGTGCGCCCTGAAGCAGGGATGAGGGACGGGCTTCAGGCCCGCTGATGCAGCCCGAGAGGGTGGCGGAGAGCGGCCGAAAAGCCAGGTAGGCTTCAGAACGACAAAGCCTCTCGGACGGGTCGAAAGATCCGGAGGAGATGCGCGTCTGTTCCTTGAGAACTCAACAGTGTGCCAAATAGTCGATGCCATATGGCTCGTCTGCTGAGGTGTTTCTTGCCCGATGGGTGGGGGGTGCTGAGGTGGGTGGGTCTTGGTTGAGATGGGTGTCGTTCTTCTACCTCCGTGGAAGGCGATGCCGCATACAGCCGAATCTGATTGGCTTGCCGGGTTGAACCGGTGGAGCCGTTTCGTTTTGTCGGTTGCCTTGCTGCTTCGGTGGTGGGGTGCCAGTTGACATTTACGGAGAGTTTGATTCTGGCTCAGGACGAACGCTGGCGGCGTGCT
>NZ_AUEW01000009.1 GCF_000426185.1 Cellulomonas sp. URHD0024 | reverse complement strand
TTCAGGAAGCTGGTCGGCCAGCCGCCCGCCGAGTACCTGACGAACTGGCGCCTCACCGTCGCCCAGGAGCGGCTCCGCTCCGGGGCGTCCGTGGGCCGGACGGCGACCGCGCTCGGCTACGCGACGCCTGCCGCGTTCTCCCGAGCGTTCACCCAGGGAATCGGGTCCTCGCCACGGGCCTGGCTGGCGGCCTCGGAGGACCTGGCTCCCGCGTAGGTCGAGGCGGACGGGCTAGCCCCGGAGGGCAGCTGGTCAAACCATGCCGCTCGGCCGCGGTCAATCTTCATGCATCCCGACAACCATCCACGGGTGGGTGGGTGGGTGGGTGGGTCTTGGCCGGAGGATGTGCTCTGCTCTACTCCTGCGGAGCATGACGGTCGAGGGATGCGTAGACCTCTAGACAGAGGATCCGCCCTCTGCGGAGCGCGCTGCCTGACCTCGTCTGGAGGAGATCCGCTCGGCGCAACGTCCCAAGCGCGGGTCAATCGAGTGGGAATCGGTGCGCCCGGCCGATTCGAGCCAACCATGGTGGACGTCGCCTGGGTTGCTGGCTCAGCCAAGTAGCGCGGCTCCGTCAGGTCGGGCTCGGTCTGACGCTCGTGGAGGGATTGAGGCGCGGACGCCCGGCGCTGCGAGGATCTGAAACAGCGCGTCCATCTCCTCAGGTGTGCGACGAAACCCGTCAGTGATCCACCAGGTCAGTGCCGCCATGAAGGTGGCCACGACAGACTGCGCCACCAGGTCGAGCGGGACGCGGGGAGGATCGCTGGCGCGGGCGAGGACCTGGAGATCCGCCGCTACCAGGCTCGTCAGAATCGCCTCAATCTCGTGAGTGACTCGCTGTGTGTCGCGCCGACCGAGGACCGCGCGCAGCAACTCGCGTTCGTCCCGGACGTGCCGGAACATCGACAGGCTGAAGCGGAGAGGTCGCCGGCGGTCCACCGGACCGCCGGCCGGATCCCGCTCAAGCTCCGTGCGCAGCTCGGCCAGCATGTCGCCGAGCAGGTCCGCCTTGTCGGTGTAGTGGGAGTAGAAGGTCGACCTCCCGATGTCGGCACGGTCTATGAGGTCCTGGACCGTGAGGGCGTCGTACCCCTTCTCGACCATGAGCGCGCCCATCGCGCTGCGAAGTGCTGCCCGGGTGCGGCGTCGTCGACGGTCCTCCATGGCGCTTCCCCGTACATCTGGCCGTGATCCGTCCGGGAACGGACACCGGCGACCGATCTGTGGATGGTCTCTGGCGTCCGAACCGTACATCGTGTTCAGCAACGTACACAACGTCCAGGAGAGCGAGACATGATCCATCGAGTCCAAGTCCGCGGTGCCTGCAAGTCCTACGGCGCCGGGTTCACGGCCCTGCACCCTACGGATCTGGATATCGGTCCCGGCGAGCTTGTCACCGTTGTGGGGCGGTCCGGCAGTGGCAAGACGACTCTGCTCCACCTGCTCTCGGGTATCGACCGTCCGACCGGCGGTGAGATCACCGTGGCGGGGGAGAGGGTCGATCTGCTGCGCGGTTCACGTCTGGCGTCTTGGCGAGGGCGGTCGATCGGCCTGGTGTTTCAGTTCTTTCAGCTCCTGCCGACGCTGACGGTGGCCGAGAACGTCATGCTCCCCATGGACTTCTGTGCCACGTACAAGACCAGCGACCGGCGCGCGCGTGCACTGTCGCTGTTGGAAAGAGTCGGGATCGCCGACCAGGCAGACAAGCTCCCGCAGGCGATGTCCGGCGGGGAACAGCAGCGTGCCGCCATAGCCCGGGCGCTCGCGAACGATCCCCCGGTCCTGCTCGCCGACGAGCCGACGGGCAACCTCGACCGTTCGACGGGCGACCACGTGCTGGAGCTGTTCGCCGGTCTGGCCGCGGAGGGGCGGACCATCGTGATGGTCACGCACGAGCACGACGTGTCCAGGTTCGCGAACCGGCAGGTAACGCTCGCCGACGGTCGTATCGCCCAACCGCGTGACGCTGGCGCCACGCTCGGCGTCGCCGAGACGGTTGTCCGATGAGCCGGCTGCGGTGGCGCAAGATCGCGCGCGACGTCTGGTCCGTCCGGCTGCGTGTGCTCGGGATGGTGGCCGCGATCGCACTGAGCGTGACACTCGTCGCCGCATTCTTGACCGCCCAGTCGATCCTGCGCCGAGAGATCTCCGACAACTACCTGGCGGGCAACCCCGCATCGGCCACGCTTCACGTGCCTGGGGGCGTGACGCAGAAGGATGTCGTCGTCGCGAAGGACCAGCCCGGGGTGATGGACGCCATCGCTCGCGACCAGGTCCTGGCACGTGTCCGCGTCGGCGACGGCGGCTGGCAACCGCTGCTCCTGTTCGTCAGCGCGCCCGACGACCCGCGCCGGCTCAGCAGCGTCAGCGTCGAGGACGGCATCTGGCCCCCTGACCCGCGGGGTGTCTTCCTCGAGCGGACAGCCCTGCCCTACCTCGGCGTCCGACTAGGCGACCCGATCGAGGTGCGCGTCCCTGGCGGGGCGACGATGACGATGACAGTCGCAGGTTCCGTGCACGACCCCGGTGTCGCACCGGCGGCACAGGAGCGGACCGCCTATGCCCAGGTCACCACTAGTGCACTCGAGCTCCTGGGACGATCCTCCACCCTCACGGAGCTGAAGATCGCGGTCGGTGACACCGCAGGACCTAGCGGCGACCCAGCCGCCGTCGAGCCCGTCGCGCAGCGCGTCGCGTCCGCGCTGGGCGGGCGCGTCACCGCGATCGACGTCCCACCGCCACTGCGCCATCCGCACTACGGGCAGATGACCACCGTCGGTACGGTCCTGCTCGCGTTCGGGTTTGTCGCTCTGCTACTGAGCTCCGTGCTCGTCGCGACGATGCTGGGCGGCATGGTCGCCGGTCAGGTGCGCCAGATCGGTGCCATGAAGGCCATAGGTGCCCGAACGGGCCAGGTGCTCGGCATGTACCTGACCATGGTCGCGGCCATCGCCCTCGTGGCCACCGCTGTCGCGGTGTATCCGGGCGTGCTGCTTGGGCGGGCGATGGCCGGGGCCGCCGGTGACCTGCTCAACCTTGACGTGTCATCGTCATCGGTGCCGGGGTGGGTGCTCGCCATTGTGCTCGTGGCGGGCCTGGGTGTTCCCGTCCTGGTGAGCCTGCCGCCTCTGGTGCGAGGCAGCCGGCGAACGGTGCGCGACGCCATCGATGACCACGGCAGCAACCCGGCGGGCAGGGTCGGACGGCTGGGGGCGCGTCTGGGCCGCCTGCCTGGGTTGGGACGGACCGAGGCGATGGCGATCCGTGGCCTGGCGCGCCGACCCGTCCGGCTCGTACTCGCAGTCGGTCTGCTGACCGTCGCCGGGGTTGCGTTCATGACCGGCCTCAACTCGGCGCGGGCTTGGACGCAGCTCGTACAGACTGGCGTGGACAACCGGCACTACGACGTCGAGGTGCGGCTCGCCGCCGATGCGCCACCCGACGGGGTCGCCGACGTCGTGCGTGCGGTCCCGGGCGTCCGCGACGCCGAGGCATGGGCCCGCATACCGGTGAGCATTGCCGTCGATGGTCGCATCGACACCTCACACGTCTACCCCGACGACGGCCATGGAAGCTTCATGCTCATGGCGCCGCCGCCCGGCACTTCGCTGATCACCCTTCCGATGCGTGCCGGTCGATGGCTACGGCCGGGTGACAGCGACGCGATCGTCCTCAACACCGCAGCGATCACCCAACAGGCGCCAGGCACCACAGTCGGGGACACGATCGCGCTGTCGGTCGAGGGACGCACGACCCGCTGGCACGTCGTCGGCATCGCGTCGGACTTCGGAACGCAGGGCGCTGCCTACGTCGCCCAGGCCACTGCCCCCACGACGGCTGCCCGAATGGTTCGTGCGGTCACCGATGCGCAGGACCCGCCCGCCCGCCGCGCGATCCTCGCCTCGGTGGAGCAGGCACTCGATGACGCCAACTTCCAGGTGGAGCAGGGCCTCACCACCGACGACCTGCATTCCGCCCTCGACGGCCACGTCTTCGTGCTGATCGAGGCGCTCGTTGCGATCTCCCTTCTCATTGCGGCGACCGCCCTGCTCGGACTCGCTTCTGCGCAGAGCACCTCGGTGACCGAACGGACCCGCGAGTTCGCAATCATGCAGGTCCTCGGCGCGACCGACAGGGCCGTACGCGGACTCGTTGTCACCGAGGGCGTGCTGGTCGGCCTGGCCGGCCTGGTTGTCGCCATAGCCATCTCGGTGCCGGTCTCGGCGGCGTTCGCCGCTTTCTTCGGCCGCAGCGCCTTCGGTCAGGCGCTGCCGTTGTCCATCGCTCCGGCAGCGGTCCTCCTGTGGACCGTCCTGACGCTCTTGGGCTCTGGCCTCGCCTCGGCCGGGGCGGCCCGCCGTGCGTCCCGCCTCACCATCCGCGACGCGCTCGCCGTCGTCTGATCCCTGCGCACGAATGGAGATTTGCCATGTCTCGTCGACGGATCGTCGTCCTTTCACTGCTTGCCGTGATACTTCTGCTCGTCACCATCCATGTGAGCATCAACGGGCTCGACCTGGGCTCATGGAACCCACACGGCAAGTGAAGTCGGGCGTCGAGCACCGCATGACACGCCACTGATGCTGCGGCGTGGGTGGTCGAATTTGCTGGTAGGTGACGTCAGACCCCGTCGATAGCCGACGGGCGTCTGTCGTTGTGGCAGTCCCGGTACACGTCGGACTCCGACGGAGCGATCGGACGCGTGGTCGAGATCGGTCGGAGCTGTGTGCGACCGTCGTGCCCGGGAAGGACGAAGTCGAAAGGTGGGATGTGGTCACACAGGAGCAGAGCGCTCAGGTGGAAGCGGCGTGGGTGCGATTCGCCGCCGATCTCCGCACGTTCGTACAGCGTCGGGTTTCGGCTTCGGACGCAGAGGACATCCTCCAGCTGGTGTTCCTGCGGATGACGACGAGCGTCGAGGTCCTGGATGAGCAGCGCATCGTCGGGTGGCTGTACACGACGACCCGCAACGCGATCGTCGACTACTACCGGTCCGCGGTCCGGCGCCGTGAGGTGCTCGTCGACGAGTTCGCAGTCGACGAGCCGCTCAGCGAGCTCGCGGACCAGACGACGGCAGAGACGGAGCTGGCCCAGTGCTTGATCCCCATGCTCGAGCTGCTCCCCGCTGACCAGGCGGACGCGCTAAGGATGGTCGACGTGGCCGGCCATACCCAGGCGGCGGCCGCGGCCCTGGCACAGGTCTCTGTGTCGGGGATGAAGTCGCGGGTGCAGCGCGGTCGGGGCCGGTTGCGCGAGCTGTTGCTGCAGTGCTGCGACGTCGATCGCGACGCGCGTGGACGGGTTCTGGACTTCGCACCCGTCGCCTCGCACGAGGCCCTCGATCGCGTGGGCTGCGGGGCGTGCGGGGCCTACTAGGACCCCGGCTGCGTCCATGTGGCGACTGCCTCGTCTGAAGGTGCATGGATCCCAATGCAGAGCACGGTGTAGAACCGCTGGACGAGGACTGGTCGCGCCTCCTTGCCGTCGTCGCTCACCCCGATGACCTGGAGTACGGCGCGGCCAGTGCAGTCGCGCGGTGGACGGCGGCCGGCAAGTGGGTCGGATACCTCGTCGTCACCCACGGCGAAGCAGGGATGGCCGACACTGTCCCGCGCGAGGCGCGCGAGATCCGCCGTGCCGAGCAGGTTGCCAGCGCGGCGGTCGTCGGTGTGCGCGACGTGTGGTTCCTGGACCACCCCGACGGTCTGGTCGAGTACGGTCCGGCGCTGCGGCGCGACATCACGCGCGTCGTTCGCCGGACCGCCCCGGACCGGCTCCTGACGGCGACCGAACGGTTGACCTTCGGGGCCCGCCAGCTCAACCAGCCGGACCACCGGGCAGTCGCGCTGGCGACCCTCGACGCCGCCAAGGACGCGGCGAACCGCTGGATCTTCCCGGAGCTCGCCGCCGACGAGGGCCTCGAGCCGCACGCCGGGGTCCGCGCCGTCCTGACGATGGGCTCTGGCGCGCCGACACACGGTGTGGACGTCACCGACTGGCTCGACGCTGGCGCCAGGTCCCTGCGGTGCCACGCCCGCTACCTCGCGAGCCTCGGTCGCCCCTTCGACCCAGCGGTCTTCCTCCGGGACATGACCGCTGCGGGCGGCCTGGCGATGGGCGTCCCGCACGCCGTGCTCCTCGAGCGCTTCGACACCGCCAGCGTCTGACCTCCATTCCCGCGAGAGCTCACAACGGAGGGAGGTGAACCATGAGCGCCGACTGTTGCGACGACGCCCTGTGCTGCGGCACTGGATGCCAGACCAGTTCCTGCTGACCCGTGAGGCTGCCAGCCTGGAGGAGACCCTCCAGGCTGGCAGCACCGAGGAGGAGGGTTTCTACGCGTGATCGTAGGCCGCGCGGGCGCGGCGATCATCGGTCGACGCGCGCCGTCTCCCCCGGCCAGCTTGAGTGCGTCGTCTGATTCCGCGTGGATCGCCCTGGGTCCGGTGGAGGGCTCGGGCTAAGGGATTTCGACCCGGGCCTGGTCGCTCCCGTGGCTAGCGTAGAACGCGGTCTCGAACTCGGTTGGCGGGATGTCCCCGAGGTAGCCGTGCAGGCGCTGGGTGTTGTGCCAGTGGACCCAGCCGAGCGTGGCGAGCTCGACGTCCTCGCGGAGGCCGAGCAGACGATCCGGGAGGGATCCGGCACGAGCTCGCCGTGCTGGTCGAGGCGAGGGGGCCCTGCTTCTGGTCGACGCAGTGGAGACGGACGACATCGTCCGGGCCCAGGTCGTGGCTCGCAGCGCGACGCATCCCGTCGATGCCGACCACCGGCGAGTGTTGAACCTCGCGGTCGAGCGGTCGCACCTCGGCGTCACCGCCCTGGACCTTCGAGCGTAGGCGGTTCATCCCCGGGCGGCCCGCACCTCGATCGTGCCGAACGTCGCCACGTAGTGGTCGGCGTCGAGCGGGGTGGCGCACAGCAGCGGCATGTAGGCGGTCACCTCGGCGCGCAGCACAGTCTCGGTGACGAAGTCGTGGCCGTCGTTGTAGTGGTAGACGACGTACACCGGTTCGCCCGGCCAGGAGCTGGCGGGTCGTGGAGTCGTCATGTCGTTCACC
This sequence comes from Cellulomonas sp. URHD0024, assembly GCF_000426185.1. GTDB lineage: Bacteria > Actinomycetota > Actinomycetes > Actinomycetales > Cellulomonadaceae > Cellulomonas. The sequence goes on along the minus strand of NZ_AUEW01000009.1, from coordinate 198,845 downwards.
TCCCTGGGAACGCGGTAGGCGGGCAGGTTGCCGGTCGGTCGGCGCCGGCCGGCAACCCGAACAGCTGGTGACGTCAAGACACGGGTGAGGCCCTCCGTGATGCAGGGGGCGTCACGGCGTCCGAAGCGGCAGGGTGCCCCCCTTGACCGGGGGTGTGGTCGGCGGCGTCACGATCGGGCGGCCCGGACGGCCCACCAGCAGGGACGCGCACTTCCCGGCGTTGTCACACACCTGGTCGGGGGAGCCCGTCTTCGTGCAGAGATAGCCGCCGATGCCCATGCGACCGCACTCGTACCCGTCCTCCTTCAGCTTGTCCATCTCGGTCTGGTTCTCGGAGCTGCCGACCGGGACCGCTTGTGCAGACGGAACCGTGACGACGATCCCGCCCACGACCAGTGCAGCTGCCGCAATCAGGCGACCAAGGTTGTGCGTCATTTCTGGTGCTCCCATCTCGTCGGTCGTGCTGTGGGGTGTCGAGACGAGCGTCGTCGCGGGACGTCTCCGCCTGCGTCGGCAGGAGGGAGGAGATTCGAGCTCTACCTTTCGGCAGACGGCGTTCGAGGGCGTTCGCGTGCGGGAGGGTCCTGGTGAGCGGTCTCGGACCCGCGGTGGTGGCGGTCGCGGTGCTGGCGTCCTGCTCGCCGGCTGCGACCGGCGCCCGGATGTCGGTGTGACGTCCCGGCTGCCCCGGTGGACTTGCTGGACCTGCGGCATGTGGCGCTCACCCATCACGGCTTCGCGGACGGCGAGGTCGCCCGGGGCGAGCTCGTGGTGCACACCGACATCGTGGACGGTTCGGCGTCGGTGTTCCGCAGTCTGTTCGAGGCCGGCTACCGGATCCGGTCGATGCGGCTGGTCGACGACTTCGTCGGCAGCGACGACGCGTCGATGGCCCTGGCCTTCGAGACTGAGAAATCGGCGCTGGGACGATTGGCTCTGAAGTCGAACAGCGATCCCAGACGACGTGCAGGGTGAGCCGGTTGTCGACCGCGATCGGCGCCGGCTCGAGCCCGCGAGCCGTACCTGTTCAACGCCGGCGGCGGAGCACCCGGGCCGGACCACCGGGCCGGCAACCGTCCCGACGCTGATCGCCGACTCCAGCCCCGGTCGATCGCCGAGCGGACGAAGCTCATCAAGGCGCTGCACCTGCGCGGTGCGATGGCGCGCGTGGGAGATCAGCCAGGACTCGAACAGCCACGCACTGATCAGTGCCCTGTCGCCCGCCCTGGAGCCGTCGACGCTCGAGCTGCCGGCCGGTTGTCACCGGCCGGCAGCCCAGAGGTCGGGCTAGGCGAGGAGGAGGAATGCAAGACCCTCGTCCCAGTGCTCCTTGATGAAGGCCATCGCCGCATCCGTGATCTGCTCACCCCAGGTCTCGCTGTCGGGCCACCCGATATCGCCGCCGACGCTGCGGTCGAAGTAGATGAGCGGCTGCTTGGTCACGGTGTTGTAGATCGCCAGCCACTGGCCGGATCGCACCGGCTCACCGACCTTGCCGCCCAGCAGCTTCCACTCGTACCTCGGTGTCTTCGACCAGTCGAGGTTGATGCCGAAGGTGCGGCTCGCGTAGCGGATGTAGGACGGGCTTCCGCCGTTCCCGATCGCCACGAGGTCGCCGTACCGCACGGGACGTGCCTCGTCGCCCATGGTGAAGAACCAGCGGGAGACCCTGGTCGCCGTGGCAGGCGACGCGTCGTCGGTCCAGCCGAGGTTGATGCCCCACGTCTGGGACTCCCACTGCAGGAACCGGTGCTCCAGCTTGTTCTTCAGGTTGGTGTTCCGGCTGGCCGGACCGCTGAAGCTCGACTTCGTGTACAGCAGGTGTCCTGGATGGTTCGGATCGAACATCCACTGCTTCAGGTAGCCGGCCGCCGTCTCGGCGTCGCTGGTGGCGGCGGCCACCTGCGCGGTCTCGGTGGCTCCACGGGCGCTCTCGGCTGCGAGCGTCTGCGGGGCGAGCGCAACAGACATCGCCGCCATCACTGCGGTGGCGACGAGGGCGCGATGCAACGTGTTCATGTCGGGCTCCTCACGGTGGTTGTCCGGAGCTGCGTCGACAGGGCGACGATCTCCGTCGGGCCCCAGGTCTTGGGGTGAGGAGATCGTTGCGGCGGGCAGTCTCTGCGCGCGTCTGCGAGAAGGCGGAGATCCGTCCTCTGCCTGTCGGGAGAGTGAGCGGCTATCCGACGAGATGCGCTTCGTACGCGAACACCACGGCCTGGACGCGGTCGCGCACGCCGAGCTTGTCGAGGACGTGGTTGACGTGCGTCTTGACCGTGCCCTCGCCGATGAAGAGCTCGCTCGCGATCTCCGCGTTCGAGAGGCCACGCGTGAGGCAGAGGAGCACCTCGCGCTCGCGTGCGGTCAGGGTGTCGAGGCGCGGGTCCCTGTGGGCCGGGCCGGAGGGGCGGGAGGAGAACCGCTCGATGACCGACTGGGTGACGTCGGGATCGAGCCAGCCCTTGCCGACCGCCAGCGCGCGCACGGCCTGGGCGAGGTCGGTCGGTGCGGCGTCCTTCAGCATGAAGCCGGAGGCGCCGGCGCTGAGCGCTGCGTACACCGCGGCATCGAGGTTGAAGGTGGTCAGGACGAGGACCGCGGGAAGCGCGGAGCTCTCGGCGCGGGACTCGACGATCCTGCGGGTCGCCTCGACCCCGTCCAGGACGGGCATCCGCACGTCGAGCACGGCGACGTCGGGGCGCAGCACGGCGACCGCGCGGACCGCCTCGGCGCCGTCGGGCACGGCTGCGACGACCTCGATCCCCGGCTCCGCGCTCAGCAGCATCTCGATTCCCGCGCGGACGAGCGCCTGGTCGTCGGCAAGGACGACGCGGATGCTCACGGTCGACCGGCGTCGGCCGGGATCCGTTCCGTGCCGGCGGTCGGCAGCGACGCGGTCACGACGAACCTGCCGTCGTCCCGACGCGTCGCCGTGAACGAGCCGCCGAGCAGCCGGACCCGTTCGTGCAGGCCGATCAGGCCGTAGCCGCCGTCGAGGTCGCGGGCGGGGTCGGTGCTCGACCGCTCCGGGATGGTGTTCGCCACCTGGAGCTCGATCGAGTCCGCCAGCCACGAGGCAACCACGTCCACCTCCGCGCCGTCGGCATGCTTGGCGGCGTTCGTCAGGGACTCCTGCACCAGGCGGTACGCGGCCAGGCCGACGCTCGGGTCGAGGTCCCGCGCACGGCCGTGCGACGTGAACCGGACCGGGAGACCGCTCGACTCGAAGGTCTCCAGGAGCGCGGGGACCTCGGCCATGCCGTGGTCGTCCCGCGGGGGCAGCTCGCGGTCGTCGCCGGCCCGCAGGACTACGAGGAGCCGTCGCAGCTCCGAGATCGCCTGCTGGCCGAGGGCCTGCACGGACGTCATCGCCTGTGCGGCCTTGTCCGGGTCGGTGGCGACGACCCTGCTCGCGCCTGCGGCCTGCAGGGTCATCGCGGTCACGGCGTGCGCGACGATGTCGTGCAGCTCGCGGGCGATCCGGAGCTGCTCGTCGACGACCGCCTGCTGCGCCAGCCGTACGCGCGACTCCTCGAGCGCTCTGGCCCTGTCGCGGGCCGCGGCGCCCGCTCCCCAGAGACCGGCCGCCCACGTCGAGACGTCGAGCACGGCGTACAGGACGGCGACCAGGACGACGTCGCCCGGCGCGACCGTCGGGAAGGACGCCTCGTAGGCGACGGCGACCCCGCTCGCCGCGAGCACCCCGAGCAGGCAGACGGTGGCCCGAGACCGGTCGCAGAGGACGGCGGCGCTGTACAAGGCGACGAGCAGCGAGACGACGGGCCGCGAGCCCAGTGCGGCGGTGACGACGACCGCGTACAGCGACATCGCGAGGCAGACGCGCATCGGCGCTCGTCGACGGAACGTGAGTATGGGGACGGATACGAGGGCCGCGACGACGATCAACCACGCGGGCTGCGGGCCCGCCCAGCCGACCTGGTCGTCCTCCTGGGAGAGGCCGGTGAGCAGGACGGCGTCAAGGGCGACGGCCGCCACCGCGATGCCGACGTCGCGCCACCATGGACTTGCCCTCCGGTGCGTCGTCAGCACGTCCGTGCCTCCCGCTCAGTCCCAGTGGAGGATGCGGCACAGGCTCCGGTTGAGGGAGAGGTTTCCTGGGACTCCAACAGTGCGCGTGTACGTGGGTATCGCGAGCTGAGCGGTTGCCGGGCCACCGTCCGCGCCCGGGAGTGCGCTGAGATTCTGCTGGGCGGCCGCCTCCGTGCCCAGAGCATCGAACGTCGGGGAGTGGCGCTTAAGCTCCTCGAGGATGCCGTGCTCCTCGATGCCCTTGCTGTGGCTGAGGCTGCCGCCGCCCGCTACGACAGGCGGCGCGGGGACCCCCGTCCGTTCGAGGATGACGATGGCGACGTTCGAATCGCCCTTCTTCGTGACCGCTCGCAGGTCGAACACCTCTTGTGGCATGCGCCAACGGGTTGCTGCCCCGTCCTCACTCTCCGTGCGGACCGCGAACTCCGCGCCGGCGGCCAGTGCGGCGGGCCACGGCGAGAAGAACGCTGCGTCGAATTCTTTCGGGAAACGCCCGAGGTCAGTTCCGCCGTGCAGCCTGACGACGATGCCGAGCGGCCCCACAGGTTGCAGCGTCGAGTCGTACAGGTAGGCATGCATGGCCATGGCGGTCACAACCCTTGGTAGGAGGTGATACCAGCGAGACTACGACTCCCCCCGCCGCGCCGTAACCCGCCGAACGCGGTCATGCGCGGGTCGCGTGGTCCAGCCCGACGCCGTCGCAGGCTGGTCCGTGTCGGTCCGATGCCTCGAAGTGCCCCTGCCGCTGAGCGGTCGGCGATTGCTCTCCTCTTCGGTGTCCAACCAGGTCCGAAAACCTACAACGCGTTCCACATCACGAACGGTGCCCGGCCAGGTAGATGCGAGATCGTCGAACCGAGCGAACCTCATGCAAGGCAGGCGACCCAAGCCGCTACCGCCAGTCGCAGTGAACGCAGGGCCCCTGGCCAGCAGAAGCGCCGGTCTGGGCCCTCCGTTTTGCCTCGAACTCACCCGATTCGACTCCCGTTCGGGGACCCGGATCGCCATCAGATGAGTGCCACCCGCGTGAGCGAAGTCTGAGGTCCTGAGGTAGGACAGGACCATGGTGGAGGTGCATCGCGAGGTCGAGCTGAAGTTCTCCGTCGGGCCCGGTGTGGAGGTGCCGAGCCTGGTCGAGCTGGCGGGGCCGACGAACGACGGTCAACGGCTGACGCAGGGGGAGCCCGAGCATCATGTCCTGCGCGCCACCTACTACGACACTGCAGACCTCGGTCTCGCACGCCACCACCTCACCCTCCGTCGCCGGGTCGGCGGGAAGGACGCCGGGTGGCACCTGAAGCTCCCCGGGGAGGGGTCGGAGCGTGCTGAGGTCCGCCTGCCTGCCGGGCGTGCTGGTGGCGCCGTCCCGCAGCGGCTGCAACGGCTGGTCCGGGCCCGAACGCACGGCGACCCGCTCGTCCCCGTCGCGACGATCACCACGGAGCGCACGGTGCACCAGCTCTTCGATGCCACCGATCGGGCGTTGCTCGAGCTGGCGGACGACCGGGTCGCCGCCCGACGTGTCCTACCGCTCGGCGGGTCGGGGGACGCAAGGGGGCCGGAGGTCGCCTGGCGGGAGATCGAGATCGAGGTGCTCGACGGGGGTGAGGAGGTCCTGGCCCCGGTCGCTGCACAGCTGGGCGCGCGAGGGCTGACGGTGGCGCCGCACACGTCGAAGATCGCCCGGGTCCTGCAGGTTGACGAGGTCACGCCGGACGCCGACCGCACCAGGGGCCCGCGCCGATCTGCGAAGTCGTCGACGAGTGACGTCGCGCTGGCCTACGTCGGTGACCAGCTCGAGCAGCTGCGGGCACAGGACATCCTGGTCCGGATGGGCGCGCCGGGCAGCGTGCACAAGATGCGCGTCGCGACCCGGCGCTTGCGCAGCGCTCTGGCGACGTTCCGGCCCTCGTTCGGCCCGGAGGTCGTGGGGCCGTTGCGCGACGAGCTCAAATGGCTAGCCGGCATCCTGGGTGAGGTCCGCGACGCGGAAGTGATGCGCGAGCGAGTTCTCGGCGTCCTGCAGGACGGATCGGCGCACGTCCGGCTCTCCTCAGACCCTTCCGAGGCCGAGGCCGAGGCGCAGCTGGGGTCCGCGTACGCCGCTGCGCGTGATGCGCTGCTCCTCGAGCTCGACGGCCAGCGGTACGACCAGCTCCTTGACGCCCTCGAGACCTTCATGCACGCCCCGCCCGTCACGAAGCGCGGCCGCAGACCGGCCAGGAAGGAGCTCCGTCGGGGTGTCGCACACGAGTACGCCGGTGTGCGACGACTCGTGAAGCAGGCCGCAGCAGCCACCGGTTCGCAGGAGCGCGCCGAGCTGCTCCACGACGCGCGCAAGGCCGCCAAGCGGACTCGCTACGCGGCGGAACTTGCCAGCGACGCGTTCGGCTCTGACGCACGGGCCTTCGCCGCCGCGATGGAGAGCACCCAGGAGCTCCTCGGTCAGCATCAGGACTCCGTCGTGCTGCGCGAACGCCTGCGCGAGCTCGCCGAGACGACGACCGACCCGAGCGCTGCCTTCACCTACGGGCGACTGCACGCCCTGGAGGAAGCTCGTGGCCGCGAGACCGAGGAACAGCTGCCGGCCGTGTGGGCACGAGCCAGCAGGAAGCGCCTGCGTCGCTGGCTGCGCTGACGAGCTCCACCAAGACCCGGGGTGGGCCTGCCACGGGCGGATAGAGGTCGAGCGTGGTCGCGCCCGTTCGCGACCCTGGGTTGCCAGGAGCGTGGAGCAGGTAGCTCGGCGTCACAGAGTGGCAGACAGTCTCGCGGGAGCGCATCCGATCGTTCGCCGACGTCACGGGCGATCACCAGTGGATCCATGTCGACGAGCAGCGGGCGCGAGAAGAAGGTTCGTTCGGCACGACCATCGCGCACGGCGCCCTGACCCTGTCGCTCGTGCCCGTGTTCGTCGGGCGGCTCCTGTCGGTGCCCAGCGCGGACCTGATCCTGAGCGCAGGACTCGGCCGGGTGCGCGTCAAATCGCCGGTGCGCGCCGGAGCGAGGGTTCGCGGCGAGGGCACGATCGTCGACGTCACGGCGATCGGCGGCGGCCTGGTTCCGGCAAGGATTTCTCGCTCGGCGGCGCGCTCGACGAGTTCGAGGACGCTGTCGCAGGCAGCGAGCACGAGGCGCGAGCGTACTGCGCTGAACGGACCGGGACGCTCGCATCCGTGATCCTCTCGCTCCGGGCGCTGCCTATCCCGGTCATCGCGGCGGTCAACGGACAGGCGGCCGGTGCCGGCTTCTCGCTGGTGCTGGCGTGCGACCTGCGCGTCGTGAGCGAGCGGACGCGGCTCCACTTCGCCTACGGATCGCTCCCTGCCTCCACCGACGGTGGGATGAGCTGGCTGCTGCCGCGCACGGTCGGACCGTCCAAGGCATTGTCCTTGCTCCTCGAGCAGCCGATCATCCGCGGTCAGCGTGCGCTGGTGGAGGGGCTCGCGACGGAGCTCGTTCCTGCCGCCGACCTGCAGGAGAGTGCCCTTCGACTCGCCAAGGACCTGAGTCACGGTCCTCGGCATTCGGTCGCCGCGGCCACACGGCTGGTCCGTACGGCCTGGTCGAACGACCTCGCTGATCACATGCGTGAAGAGCACCGCATCTTTGCCGAGGGCCTTCTGACGGATGACATGGCGGCTGCGCTCGTGGCGCGACGCAGTGGCGACGTCCCGGCCTTCCGCTGATGGCGTGCGCTACTCGTTCGGCTGCAGCTCTCACGTCAGGCGGTCGAGGAAAGTCTCTGCAACATCAGGCCGACCAGCCGGGGGGCAGCGTCTGTACCGTTCACCATCCGGGGTTCGCGCAGGTGTCCGGCGAGCGTCAGATCGACCAGGCCGTGGATGGTCGCCCAGATCATCGCCGCGAGGTCGCGCACGTCCCCGGAGGTCGGAAGCCCGGTCCCTTGATCGTTGGCGACCAGCTCGTAGAGAAGCGTCACGCAGTCGTCGGCGGCTTGCTCCAGGGCAGGGCTCGGGTTGTTGATCTCGAAGTCGCCGAACACGAGGCGGTAGTGCGCCGGGCGCTCCGCCGCGGCCCGGATGTACCCGACACAGGCCCGTTGCAGCGGGCTCCCGCCCCCAGCAGCATCGGCAGCGGCCTCCCGCATCGCGTTGCCGATGAACACCAGATTCTCGGCGGCGACCGCGCTGAGCAGGTCGTCCTTGTCGCGAAAATGGCGGTAGGGCGCTGTTCGCGACACTCCCGACATGGCGCCGACGTCGCGCAACGTCACGGCGTCCGGACCGCCCTGGGTCAGCAGCTCGCTGGCGGCCGTCAGCAACGCCGTGCGGGTGCTTCCTCTGCCTTCCACCATGCGAACCTACCCGACGTCGACGTTGACGGTGTCAACCTGATTCGCTATCTTGTTGACAATGTCAACCATATCAGTGACCTCCGAGAATGGCGTCGACGACTACGCCTCCGTCGGCCATCCGCGACGATGGGCGATCCTCGCCGTCATGTGCCTGTCGATCATCCTCACCGGTCTCGACACGCTGATCGTCACGATCGCGCTGCCGTCCATCGAGAACCAGCTCGGCACGAGTCCCGTACAGCTCCAATGGGTCGTCGCCGCCTATTCGCTCGCATTCGCCGCGCCCCTTCTTTTCGCGGGCGCGATGATCGATCGGTTCGGGCGACGCAGAGGATTCATCCTCGGCCTCGTCGTCTTCCTCATCGGCTCGTGCGCGGCGGCATCTGCGTGGAGCCCAGCCGCGCTCATCTCGTCTCGCGCGGTGATGGGCCTCGGCGCAGCCTCCATCATGCCGGCCACCCTGTCGCTGATCCGTCACGTCTTCCCGGCCGGCGAGCGAGCGAAGGCGATGGGAATCTGGGTGGGCATGTCGTCGCTCGGCATTCCGCTCGGTCCGATCGTCGGCGGTGCGCTTCTTGAGCACTTCTGGTGGGGGTCCGTCTTTCTGATCAACATTCCGGTGGTGCTGATCGCGATCGTTGCTGGTCGGATCATCATCCCGGAGTCGCGGGGGGTGCGCGCTGGCGGGCTGGACGTCGTCGGTCTTGTCCTTTCGTTCGCCGGACCGCTTCTGATCGTCTTCGGCATCATCCAGGCGCCGGAATGGCGTCTCCTCTCTCCGGCCGTTCTCGGATCGATCGTGGTCGGGGCAATTCTGTTCGCGGCATTCATTTTGTGGGAGCGGCGGACGAGTCGACCCATGCTCAGCCGCGCGGTGTTCGAGGACCGCCGTTTCGGCGGGCCGTTGGTGACCATCGCGACCGTCTTCTTCTGCGTCTTCGGTGGTCTGTTCATCGTGACGCAGTACCTGCAATTCAGCCTCGGGTACTCGCCCCTCGAGGCCGGCCTGCACATGCTGGCAATCTGCACCGCCGTATTGGCGGCGCCGATCGTGCCGCGACTCGTCCAGCGATTCGGGCTCGGCCCCGTGTCGATGTTCGGCCCCCTCCTCGTGGCGGCGTCGATGGCCGTTCTCGCCGTCGGGGATTCCCCGTCCAGCACTCAGGTGTTGATCGCACTCGGACTGATGGGGCTCGGCATCGGATTCGGTGCGCCACCCTCGGTGGACTCCATCCTGGCCGCGACGCCGGCTGAGCAGTCGGGTGCGGGTTCCGCGGTTGCCGACGTCGCCATGCAGTTCGGTGGGGCGTTCGGGATCGCGATCATGGGCAGCGCAGCAGCAGCGGCAACGTCGGACGGAATGTCCGCCGCCACGACGATCGGGGCCGCCGTCGGCGTCGTCGGCGCAGTCGTGGTTGTCATCGTCGTCCCGCGGACCCGCGGTTCGGTGCCCGCCGCGCCAGCCGGGGAGCAGCTCGTCAAAGCGTAGCGATCGTCGACCGCCGGGATCGGCGGGCGCGACCCAGACCGACCCTCCCCGACATTCGTGTGGTCGGACTTCGGTGGCGTCCTCACGCCGCCGATCGACGAATCCTTGGCGGTGTTCTGCGCCAAGCACCGGATCGAGCAGAAGGACCTGTTCGCTGCGATGGCGGTTGTCTGCGGAAGATACGGCGTCAGTGACCCGCTCGAGCCGCTCGACACCCCGATGGTCAGCGAGAAGGACTGGCTTCGGCAGGTGTCGGCGGAACTGGATGGGGCGCTTGATCGGCTGGACACCCTGGCCGACGTCTGGTTCGACGACCGCCCGACGAACACGGTCTGGGTGGACGCACTCCTCGATGCCCGTCGTGCCGGCGTGAAGGTCGGCATGCTCTCGAACATGGTCCCGACGTGGGACGCGCACTGGCGTCGGATGGTCGATGTCGACGAGCTGTTTGACCAGGTCGTCCTCTCGTTCGAGGTCGGGAGGCGGAAGCCTGACCGCGAGATGTTCGAGCTGGCGGCGCGGCGGGCCGGCGTACGCCCGGGCGAATGTGTGCTCGTCGACGACCTCGCCAAGAACTGCGCGGGAGCGCAAGCGGCCGACTGGCGAGCGATCCACTTCACCGACTCGCAGTCCGCCCCCGTCGAAGGCGGGGCTCGGGGGTCTCACCCGATCGCTTGCCGTCGAGGTCGCGCGTCGTGGCGTCACGGTGAACGCGGTCGCGCCGGGCCTCGTCGAGACGGACCTGACACGGGAGCTCGCGCACTTCGAGAGTTCCGTTCGCCGTGGGGTACCAATGGGACGACCCGCCAGTCTGCATGAGGTTGCTGCTTGCGTTCGCTTCCTGACCAGCGGCGATGCGTCGTACGTCACTGGTCAGACCATAAATGTCGATGGCGGCCTCGCGGCAATGGCCTTGAGCATTGACTGATTCGTCCCGACGAGGTGTCCGGCTCGACCAGGTGCTCGGGCTTGAACGGCGCTCGACGTGTGGTCGATGGCAGCCGACGCCCGGATCGGGGGCCCATCGCCCCTCCGGTCCGGCCTGGCTGTTCCGGGCCACGACGACCTGCGCGCCGAGCCGGTCCTGGACCCGTCGCCCAAGCGACGGCGTCGACGCCGATCGTGAGCGGCCCACGGATCCCGAGAAGCCCAGCGCAACTGAATGTCGGTTGCCTTGATTGACAACGTTGTCACGGTGTCGTTAGCGTAGCCGCGACAACGTTGTCATGGGAGACCACTGTGACAAGACACCATCGCCATCGACGCCGAGGGGGTGAGATCCGCGTCGCTCGCTGACAGCCAGGCAGGCGGTGCGAGTCATGGTCGGCAGCGAAGCCGGACCGTGGCCCACCGGGTGGGTGTCGGTGAGACGTTCGACTGCAGCGTGCTGACCCCTCAGACAGAGGGCGCGCGCACTCGGCCTGACGCCCGGGCGGGCGTCCCCGCTGCGTGACCACTCGTCGCCGAGCGGTTCGTCCTTGAACCCTTCTCAAGGCAAGCCCGGCCGCCAGCAACCACCCTCCGCTTCAGCAGACCGACGATTCCAGGGGAATCCCATGACCAAAATCGCTCATCCACGCTTGTCAAAAAGGGCGACAGCCACGCTGGCCGCCATCACCACCGCCTTGTCGGCGGCAATCCTGACGATCCCGGCCGTGGCCGCCCACGCCGGGACCGCCGCGGACTATCCGGAGTATCCGTATGCAGCGACGGCGTACGACGAGCCGTTCCGCGGCCAGTTCCACTTCAGCCCCCAGGGCGGCTGGATGAACGACATCAACGCACCGCTCTACTACCGGGGCACCTATCACCTGTTCTTCCAGCACAACCCCCACGGGTTGAACTGGGACACCATGCACTGGGGACACGCCACCAGCACGGATCTCGTGCACTGGAAGCAGCAGCCCATCGCCCTCGAGCCTGGTGTGCACAACGCGACTCTGTTCTCGGGCACGGGCTGGGTCGACACCGGGAACGTCACCGGCCTGAAGAAGGGCGACGACGACCCGATCATCCTGTACACGAACACCGATGGCGTCTCCATCGCGTACAGCACCGACGGCGCCAAGACGTTCCAGATGTACAACGGCGGAGCGAAGGTCATCACGACCGCTCCCGGGTCTCGCGATCCGAAGGTGTTCTGGGACGCAGCACGAAACCGCTGGGGCATGACGCTCTTCTCCGACGAGGGCGGCCGCCACGCCAACTTCTACAGCTCGACCGATCTGCTCTCGTGGACCCTCCGCGGTGAGTACCGGAGCGACTGGTTCTACGAGTGCCCGGACCTGTACCCGCTTCCGGTCGACGGCAACACGGGCAACGTCAAGTGGGTCCTCCAGGACGCGAGCAGCGACTACGTCCTCGGGCAGCTCAACAGCAACGGCGTGTTCGTTCCCGACCCGGGTTGGGCGGCACCGCAGCGCATGGACGCCGGCAACGCAGGCTTCGGCGGCACCGTGTACGGGGGGCAGACGTTCAACCAGCTTCCCGGTGGACGGGTCGTGCAGATGTTCTGGCAGCCGGGCAACCACGGATCCGTCTGGACGGGCAACGCCTCGTTCCCGGCAGACCTGGCGCTGAAGACGCTTCCGGCAGGAGTGCGGATCACGCGCAACCCGGTCCCCGAGATCGCCGGGATCCGCGAGCCGGTCCAGACCTTCGGACCGGCCACGATCACGCCCGATCCCGCCAGCAACCCGCTGAAGGGGGTCTCCGCGGACACCTACGAGATGGAGGCGACCTTCGACCTCACGGGCGCCACGGCGACGGACTTCGGCTTCGAGCTGCACCGACGGGCCGACGGCTCGCGCGACGCAGCCATCGGCTACGACTGGGCACACAAGACGTTGGCCGGATTCCCCATGGAGCCTGTGGGCAACAAGATCAAGCTGCGGGTCCTGGTCGACCGCGGCCAGCTCGAGGCGTTCGGCAACGACGGCGTCGTGTCCTGGACCGACAACGAGAACTTCAACAGCGCGCCGGCCAGTCAGGGCATCCGGGTCTACGCGAACAACGGCTCCGTCACGCTCGAGTCGCTCAAGCTGTACAAGATCAACAGCACCTGGAACAAGACGACGACTCCCGAGCCAACCCCCACTCCGACCCCCACTCCGACACCCCCGATCCCACCGAGCGACCCCATCAAGAACCCCAGCTTCGAGTCGGGTGACCTGTCCGGGTGGACGACCACCGGGAATGCCTTCAGCAAGGGCGACGTGACCGAGACCGACACGTACTGGGGCGGCACGATCGGCAAGACCGGCACGTTCCACATGTGGGGCTTCAACGAGGGCGGGGACGCCGGCACCGGCACCCTGACCTCCAGCACCTTCCTTCCCGCCAGCAGCGGCCGGCTCAGCTTCCGCGTCGGCGGCGGCGGCAGCGCGCAGACCTACGTCGCGCTCATCGACGTCGCGACCGGCGCCGAGCTGCTCAAGGCATCGGGGGCGGACTCGGAGGCCTACCGCACGGTCACGTGGGACACCAAGCCGTTCCTCGGCAAGCGCCTCGCGATCCAAGCCGTGGACAAGTCGACGGCAGGCTTCGGTCACATCAACCTCGATGCCGTCGTCGTCGAGGGCACTCCGGACGACGGCGGGGGCGGAGGCGGAACGGGGGGCCCTGCCACGATTGTGAACCCCAGCTTCGAGACGGGCACCCTGCAAGGGTGGACCGCCACCGGTGACGCCTTCCAGGGCGGGGTGACCTCGGAGACCAGCTGGGGCTGGGGCTGCTGCTTCGGCCAGGCCGGCGCATTCCACCTCTGGGGCTTCAAGGGCAAGGGCGACGCAGGAACCGGAACACTCACGTCCTCAGCGTTCACGTTGGGGGGCAACGGCAAGATCTCGTTCTTGGTCGGCGGAGGGAACTCCGCTACGGACCTCTTCGTGGCGCTGCTTCCCGCCGAAGGCGGGGCACCGCTGCGCATGGCGACTGGTGCCGACTCGGAGGAGTACCGGCGGGTCACCTGGGATGCACCTGACCTCGTGGGCAAGTCCCTCGTCATCCAGGTCGTGGACAAGAAGACCGGTGGCTGGGGCCACATCAACCTCGACGACGTGACGACGCCCTCCGACACGACGACGCCACCGACGACGCCCCCGACGACGCCCCCGGTCAACGAGGCTGCCATCGCGAAGTGGTCGTTCAACGAGACGTCCGGTACGACGGCCCGGGACAGCGTCTCGGGCAGCAACGACCGTGTCGACTACATCTTCAACAACCCGACCGAGTTCAAGCCTTCCAGCCCTCCGCTGTGGCAGAGCGCACCGGCGTCGCACGAGCGTCTCGCCAGGTCCTTGGAGTTCGACGGGTACTCGACCTGGGTCACCAAGCCCGACAGTGCCTTTGCCACCCCGAAGGGTGCGCTCACGGTGGAGGCGTGGGTCGCCCCTCGCGCCTTCGAGTGGGGCGACGAGGGCAAGCTCAGTGCGATCGTGGACAAGCACGACGAAGGAGCCCGCCAGGGGTTCTTCCTCGGCGTGGGCCGACACGGCAAGTGGTCGTTCCAGGTCGGAGTCAACGGCGCCTGGTACTCGGCGACCTCGAGTGATCAGGGTGCGCTCGAGCGCATGCGTTGGCAGCACATCGCTGGGGTCTTCGACCCCGCAGCCGGGCAGCTCCGGATCTACCGCAACGGCGTCCTCGTCGGGCAGGCCGACAACCTGCCGCGTGGCTCCAACATCACGCCCTGGACGGGGCCGCTCCAGCTGGGCAAGCACAACCAGCCGGCGACCGTGAACGGCCTCTTCGCGCTGGACATGTTCTCGGGTCTCATGGACGAGGTGACGATCCGCAGCGTGGCCCTGTCGGCCGCGGACGCCAGCTCCGAGCACCAGGCAGCAGTCGCTGCGCTGGGCGGGACGGTTCCTCTGCCGGACCTCACCGCGAACCGTTCCCGGTACGACGGCGACAAGTACCGTCCGCTGTTCCACGCCACGGCTCCCGAGCACTGGATGAACGAGCCGCACGCGCCGGTCTTCGCCAACGGCCAGTACCACCTCTTCTACCAGCACAACCAGCACGGTCCCTACTGGCACAACATGAGCTGGGGACACTGGACGTCGCCCGACTTCGTGCGCTGGCAGGACCAGCCGGTGGCGCTCACGCCCACCGCGAACTCCGTCGCTCCCGACGGCGTCTGGTCCGGCAGTGCGTTCAAGGACGTGGACGGTATGCCGCTGCTGTTCATCACCGCGGGTGACGACAGCTTGCAGTCACAGGGCATCCCGAACCAGCGGACCGGCGTGGCCCGACCGAAGGACCCGACGGACCCGAACCTCAAGGACTGGGTGATGGACCCGCAGGTGGTCACGTCCTGGAGGCCGGACCTCAATGTCGGTGCCGGCCGCAAGGTGCAGCCGGGCGAGTTCCGCGACCCGTTCGTGTGGCGGGAGGGCAGCACCTGGTTCCAGCTCGTCGCGTCCGGGGTCGCCACCGATGGCGGGGCCTCCGTGGGTGGAACCGCCCTGCTCTACACGTCCCCGAACGCGAAGGACTGGACCTACTCCGGGCCTCTCCTCGTCGGAGACAAGGCCGCGTACCCGAAGACCGGCGACGTGTGGGAGCTGCCGGTGTTCCTGCCGGTGGGGACCGACGCCGCGGGCAAGCAGAAGCACGCGCTCATCATCAACCCCATGTGGCGGCCCGGCTCGGACAGCGGAGGGGAGAACGTCAAGCACGTCTTCTACTGGATCGGAACCTGGGATGCAGCCGGCCGCACCTTCACGCCGGACACGACCGTGCCGCGTGAGTTCGACTACGGCCAGCACTGGACCGGCCCGAGCGGGTTGGTCGACGAGAAGGGCCGCACGGTCCTGTTCAGCATCACGCAGGACCAGCGGACCGAGGAGGCGCACAAGAGCTCGGGCTGGGCGCACAACGCGGGCCTGCCCGTCGTGCTGAGCCTCCAGCCGGACGGCGACCTGGGTGTGGCACCGCTGCCGGAGATGTCGGTGCTTCACGAGACGGCCGCGCCGCTGGTGAACATCACGGCCCCGACCACCGTGGCCGCGGCGAACACCGCCCTCGCCGGGGTCCACGGGGACATGCTGCACGTCAAGGTGACGCTGACCAGCTCCGGTGCCGGGAAGTTCGGCCTCGACGTCCGCAAGAGTCCGGGGGATGAGGAGCGCACTCGCATCTCCTACCTGACGGGCGGGGTCGGGCGCATCGAGGTCGACCGCACTCGGTCGGGGAACGTCTCGAGCCGCGAGGACATGGGCATCCAGGGAGGCCCCCTGGCGGCGAACGGCAAGCCGATCACGATCGAGGCCTTCGTCGACAAGAGTCAGCTCGACGCATTCGTGAACGGTGCCAAGAGCCTGACTACCCGCATGTACCCCTCGCGGTCGGACTCCGACGGGCTCGCCATCCACGCGGACGGTGCCGCGACGGTCACATCACTGCAGGTGTGGAAGATGAAGCCCGCCTTCAGCTAGCGGCTCGCGTGTGGGTGCACCCCACCAAGCAAGCTGCACGGTGAGGCGCCCGTCCCGACTCTTTCGGGGCGGGCGCCTCCGCACGCGGGCGTGGCCGGACATCGAGTGGACCACCCGTGCCGCCGGCGCAGGCTCGGGCGAGCCCCAGGCCGACGTGTCCCCCGACCGGGATGCGGCACTGCCAGATGGGCGGACGTGGACGGGCAGGTCGGCGCGCTCGCACCGGTCGCGGGCCGAGGCCGGGCCCGTGGCTCGACGCTCCCACGATCAGGGATCCTGCTCGGCCCTGAATTGCGAGTCAGCAGGGCAGATGCGCGATGTCGCCGACGGCGCGGTTCTGGGTATGCGCGTCTTCCCGAAGCATCGTGATGCTCCCCCGACGGCACCGGGAGGCGACGTGGCCGACAGTCTCGATGGGCACGCCGATCCAGGCGTCGCCCCAGTGGAACGAGATCAACCGTCACGCCCGAGGCGGCGAGTTCGTCGCAACAGGTCCACAGCTCTTCCACCGTCGACCGGGTTCGGGCTGGGAGACCCGCCGAGGTCAGCGCGATGCCCTCATCTAGACGGCGGCAAGCTCCGCGACTGTCGGCGGTTCGGCGCCGGCCCGCGACACCGTGATGGCTGCCGCCGCCGCCGCCCGCTCGAGGATGGGGCGAAGCTGGTCGACTCGGCTGTTCCGGAGCCGGCTTCGCGCCCCTGCGCCGAGCAGGCCCTCGCCGCCGAGCCCGTCGAGCACGGCTGCCATGAACGAGTCCCCGGCACCGACCGTGTCGACGACGTCGGCCCGGACCGGCGGGATGTGGAACACCCCGTCCGCGGTTGCGGCGATTGCGCCCGCCGCTCCGCGCGTGACCACGACCAGCGTCGGTCCAGCCTCGACCCATCGTCGAGCGACGCTCGCCGGAGCTTCGCCGGGGTAGAGCCAGGTCAGGTCGTCGTCGCTCGCCTTGACGACATCCGTCAGCGCGAGCAGTCGAGCGGTTCGTCGCACGGCGTCGTCACGGTCCGTGATCAGGGCCGGACGAATGTTGGGGTCGAAGCTCACCGTCGCCGTCCCGACCAGCTGCGCCACCATGGCCTCCACGACGTCGCTGCCGGGGGACAGGTACGCGGCGATGGAGCCGGTGTGCACATGGGTCGCGGTGGGCGGCGACGCCGGGCCGGTGAGATTCCACGTGATGTCGAAGGAGTAGCGCGCCGCTCCGTAGGCGTCGAGGAACGCTGTGGCGGTCGGCGTCGCCTGGTTGCGGGGGCCAGTGTCGATGACGCTGACCCCCGCGCGCAGGAGGTGGGAACGAATGGTCCGACCGTTGTCGTCGTCGCCGAGCTGTGTGACGAGCGTCGTCGCGCGACCCAGCCGTCCCAGACCGAACGCCACGTTCATCGGACTTCCACCGGGGTGGATCGTCGACCTGCCGTCCGCGGCTCGGACGAGGTCGGCGACGGACTCGCCAACCACCAGGTAGGTGGGGTCGTGCATCACGGAAGTCTCCAAGGCGTCGTTGCGAGATGAGGTCGGTGGCCGGTCGGCACGCGTCAGGCCGCCTGCTTGGCGCCCGTCATGATGGCGACGGCATCCTCCGCCGAGTGCGTCTCCGGCGTGACGACGGCCGCGCGACGGCCCAGCCGCTGGATGTGCACGCGGTCAGCGACCTCGAAGACGTGCTGCATGTTGTGGCTGATGAGGATCACGGGCAGCCCGCGGTTCCGAAGGTCGCGAATCATCTGAAGGACCTGGTTGCCCTCCCTGACGCCGAGGGCCGCGGTCGGTTCGTCGAGGATGATGACCTTCGATCCGAACGCGGCGGCGCGCGCCACGGCGACCGCCTGGCGTTGCCCACCGGAGAGCGTCTCGACCGCTTGGGTCGTGTCCTGGAGCGTCGTGATCCCCAGTCGCTTCACCTGCTCCTCGGAGCGCTGCCGCATGCCCTTGGTGTCGAGCATCCGGAACACCGACCCGAGGACTCCGGGCCTGCGCTCCTCTCGGCCGAGGTAGAGGTTGCTCGCGATGTCGAGCGCCGGTGACACGGCGAGGGTCTGGTAGACCGTCTCGATGCCCGCGGCGCGAGCCTCCTGGGCACCGTGGAAGCGCACGGGCTGCCCGTCCAGGAGGAGCTGGCCTGCATCGGGCGTGTAGGCCCCGGAGAGGCACTTGATGAGCGAGGACTTGCCTGCACCGTTGTCGCCGATGATGGCCAGGACCTCACCCGGGTAGAGCTCGAGGTCCACGCCATCGAGGGCGACCACGCGCCCGAAGGTCTTGACGAGGTTCGTGGCCTGCAGCACAGGCGTTCGGGTCTCCATCAGGCACGTCCCCTTCGAATCCACTGGTCCACAGACACCGCGACGATGATGAGGATGCCGACTGTCAGCGTCTGGTAGAGCTGGTCCACACCGGCGAGCGAGAGACCGTTGCGGAAGACGCCCACGATCAGCGCGCCGAGCAGGCTGCCCCAGATCACGCCACGGCCGCCGAAGAGACTCACACCGCCGATGACCACGGCAGTGATCGAGTCGAGGTTGGCGTCTGCGCCGGCGTTCGGGCTCGCAGCGTTGATGCGTCCCACGAGGATCCAACCGGCAAGGGCGAAGGTCGCACCGGCCGCGAGGTAGACGCTGAAGAGGACCCGGCCCACCTTGATGCCCGCCAGACCGGCCGCTTCCTTGTCGTCACCGACGGCGTAGACGTGCCGCCCCCAGGCGGTCTGACCCAGCGCATACGCCGCGACGAGATACATCAGCAGCATGAGCACGACCCCGGCGGTGACGCGTACGCCGGCGACCGTGAATGAGGAACCGGTCCAGGTCAGGAGACCCGGGAGCTCGCCACCGCGCACGGTGGCTCCGTGGGAGTAGAGGAGCGTCAAGGCGATGAAGATGTTCAGAGTGCCGAGCGTGACGATGAACGGCGGCAGCTTGAATCTCGTGACCAAGAAGCCGTTGAGTGCGCCGCAGGCCAGCCCGACGAACAAGGCGAGCAAGAGCGCGAGGACGGCCGGGACGCCGTTGTTCGTGGCGGTCTGCGCCATGACCATCGAGCTCAGCACCATGATCGCGCCGACAGACAGGTCGATCCCGGCGGTCAGGATGATGAGCGTCTGCCCGATGGCGAGCGCACCGACCACCGCGACCTGCTGTGTGATCAGCGAGAGGTTCTCAGGCCGCCAGAAGCGGTCGTTGAGAAACCCGAAGACGACAACCGCGACAACCAGAACCACCGCAGGGCTCAGAGCCGGGTACCGGTGCAGGACCGATTGGATCCTCTCGCCCGTCGTCGTGTTCCTGAGGAGGTCCTCGGTCGTCCTGGAAGGGGTGCCAGGTGGAGCCGGCTCGGCAGCCGGTGCAGTTCGGTAGCTCATCACGTCGCTTTTCCTTGAGGACGATCGCCGGGCGGGGCACGGCGAGTGGCCTGGGGGTGGGAGGTCGAGCGGCCCGACGGCGCCGGTTTCCACGGCGCCGTCGGGCTTCGGCTGGGTCAGCCCCAGCGGGGGTCCAGGGCCTCAGTGGTGCCGATGTTCTCCGGCGCCGTCGGGCCTGGACTGGGTCAGCCCCAGCAGATCTTGGAGGCCTCGGTGGTGTCGATGCTGTCGATGCCGTCGGCGGGCTTGTCGGTCACGAGCGCGACACCGGTGTTGTAGAAGTCCAGACCGTCGCTGGTCTTGGGGGCCTCCCCGCCGCGGGCGAGCTTGGCGATGGCGGCGACACCCTCCTGCGCCATCTTGACGGGGTACTGCTGCGAGGTCGCGTCGATGATCCCCTGCTTGACGTAGCCGACGCCGGCGCAGCCGCCGTCGATGGAGGTCATCAGGACGTCGTCTGCGGTCTTGCCGGCCGCGGTCAGCGCCTGGAAGGCGCCGTAGGCGGTGGGCTCGTTGAGGGTGTAGACGACGTTGATGTCCGGGTTCTTGGACAGGCACGTCTCCATGGCGGTCGTGCCGCCGTCCTCGGCGCCCTGGGCGGCTTCGTTGCAGACCACGGTGTAGTCGCCGCCGGAGTAGGTGCCCGACTCGGCCTCGTCGCCGTTGACCTTGGGGTCGGCGGGGTCGATGCCCATGCCGGTGAGGAAGCCGTTGCCGCGGTTGTAGTCGACCGAGACGACCTTGTCGTCGAACAGGTTCAGCATCGCGATGACGGCCTTCTTGCCCCCGAGCTGCGAGGCGGTCCAGGCCCCGATGCGCTTGCCGGCATCGAAGTTGTCGGTCGCGAAGGTGATGTCCACCGCGTCGGCGGGATCCGGCGCCGTGTCCAGGGCGATGACGAACAGCCCAGCATCGCGGGCCTTGCCGATCGCGTCGACGACTGCGGGACCGTTCGGCGTGATGAGGATCCCGTCCTGACCCTGCGAGATCGCGTTCTCGATGGCCTGGATCTGGGTGTCCTCGTCGCCGTCCTCACGCCCGGCAGCGAAGGTCAGCTTGACGTCGTTCTCCTGGGCGGCAGCTTCGGCGCCCTTCTGCATCGCGATGAAGAACGGGTTGCTCGTCGTCTTGACGATCAGCGAGACCTGGACCGCGTCGCCCGACGCGGCGGTCGAGGACGAAGCGGGCTCCGCAGTGTCGTTCGAGGAACAGGCTGACAGGAGAAGCGCCGCGGTGGCACCGAGAGCCAGGAGGCTCGAGACGGCGCGGCGGCGCGGAGGCAGAGTACGTGCATTCATGGCGGGGGCTCCTCGTATGAGCGGCAGATCAGCCGCTGACAACGTTGTCGGGGAATTTGTACCCGGCGGATGGTTGTGGGGTCAAGCCATACGCATCACTGCAAGGTCACGGTTTGACAACGTTGTCCGTGATCTCGCCCTGTGTCCGGTCGACGTGCATCCACAGCTGCGAGCGACGGACCGAGTCTTGGGACCGTGGACCGCCCGGTCGTCAGGCCGCGGGGCCCGGCGGTGCCGAGTTCTCGGTGCCGCCGGGCCTCGACAGGGTCAGCCCCAGCAGATCTTGGAGGCCTCGGTGGTGTCGATGCTCTCGATGCCGGCGGCAGGGGTGTCGGTCACCAGCTCGTCGCCGGTGTCGAAGAAGTCGAGCCCCGGGCTCAACTTCGGGGCCGCCCCGAAGCGGTTGAGCGTGGCGATGGCTGCGACTCCCTCTTGAGCCATGCGGACGGGGTACTGCTGCGAGGTGGCGTCGATGATGCCGTCCTTGACGTAGCCGACGCCGGCGCAGCCGCCGTCGACGGAGGTCATCAGGACGTCGTCCGAGGTCTTGCCGGCGGCGGTCAGTGCCTGGAAGGCGCCGTAGGCGGTGGGCTCGTTGAGGGTGTAGACGACGTTGATGTCGGGGTTCTTGGACAGGCACGTCTCCATGGCGGTGGTGCCGCCGTCTTCGGCGCCCTGGGCGGCTTCGTTGCACACGATGGTGTACTCGCCGCCGGAGTAGGTGCCGGACTCGGCCTCGTCGCCGTTGATCTTCGGGTCTGCGGTGTCGATGCCCATGCCGGTGAGGAACCCCTGGCCGCGGTTGTAGTCGACCGAGACGACCTTGTCGTCGAACAGGTTCAGCATCGCGATGACGGCCTTCTTGCCGCCGAGCTGGGAGGCGGTCCAGGCCCCGATCCGCTTGCCGGCATCGAAGTTGTCGGTCGCGAAGGTGATGTCCACCGCGTCGGCGGGATCCGGCGCCGTGTCCAGGGCGATGACATACAGTCCGGCCTCCCGTGCACGATCGAGCGCTTCGAGCACCCCGGGGCCGTTCGGGGTGATGAGGATGCCGTTCTGGCCCCGCGAGATCGCGTCCTCGATGGCCTGGATCTGGACGGTCTCGTCCCCGTCCTCACGCCCGGCAGCGAAAGTCAGATCGACGTCGTTCTCCTGGGCGGCAGCTTCGGCGCCCTTCTGCATCGCGATGAAGAACGGGTTGCTCGTCGTCTTGACGATCAAAGACACCGCAACGCGCCTGTCCTTGACGGCTGCCGAAGCGCTTGCCTCGGCGTCCTGGCTCGCGGTCGACGAGCAAGCGGCAAGTAGGATCGCCACAGCACCGAGAGCGACCAAGCTCCTGGCGGACCGGCGGCGGGAAGGCGAAGTGCGTGAACTCATGGTGAGTGCTCCTTTGAGGGCGGCCCGTAGCCGCGGACAACGTTGTCAGCACTCTATGTATCGGCCTCAAAACGGCCGGGTCAAGCCTCGCGAGGTCACGCTATGATTACGGATGACAACGTTGTCTGAATTCGGCGGAATCGCCGCCACCGAGATCCGTGCGCGTGCCACGATGCGCGACGTCGCAGCTCTGGCTGGCGTCGGTATCAAGACCGTTTCCCGGGTCGTCAACGGGGAGCCTGGTGTGTCGGCAGCGATGATCGAGCGAGTACAGCGGGCGGCTGGCGAGCTGAACTTCATCCCTGACTTCACGGCCGGCAGCCTCCGACGCTCGGTGCGCAGGTCCAACAGTGTCGGCCTCGTCCTGGCAAGCGTCGACAACCCCTTCTGCGCAGCGATCCACCGTGCCGTCGAGGACGTTGCCGCCGAGCGGGGGGTGGCGGTGTTCGCGGCCAGCACGGACGAGCAGCCTCAGCGCGAGAAGGACCTCGTCGCGGCCTTCTCCTCCCGAAGGGTCGACGGGCTCATCATCTCGGCGTCCGGCGTCGACCAGAACTACCTCAATCCTGAGCTCCAGACCGGGACGCCTGTCGTCATGGTGGACCGGCCACCGGTGGGCATCGACGTCGACACCGTCCTCGTCGACAACCTCGCGGGTGCCAAGGGCGCCACGAACCACCTCCTGCGGGCAGGGCACCGTCGCATCGCCTGTCTGGGAGACCTGCCCACGATCGCCACCGCAAGCCAGCGGCGCGCGGGATACCTGCGGGCGTTGGCGGACGCCGGGGTACCCACGGACGACCGGCTCCTGGGCGAGGGGCTCCACGACATCGACGCCGCATTCAGAGCCGTGCACCGGCTGCTGTGCGAGGAAGACCCTCCGACGGCGCTGTTCACGAGCCAGAACCTGGTCACGATCGGCGCCATTCGTGCCCTGCGGTCCCTCGGTCTGCAGCACGAGGTCGCCTTGGTGGGGTTCGACGACTTCCCGCTCGCCGACCTCATGGACCCTGCGGTGACCGTCGTCGCGCAGGACCCGACCGCGATCGGCCGCGTCGCAGCCGAACGGGTCTTCGCCCGGCTCGAAGGGGATACCGCGCCGCCCCGTCAGATCGTCCTCCCGACGCAGCTGATCACGCGTGGCTCGGGGGAGATCCGACCGCATCACGGAGCGACCCGGGGCGCAGCGGCAGACGGATGAGCGGCGCAGACGACACCTCCGGCACGGCCCCGCGCACCGTCACGCTGGTCGCCGCGGACTCAGAAGTGGTGATCTCGTTGATCGGAGCGACCCCGCTGAGCTGGACGCTGCCGCTCCTCGGGCAGGTCACCGACATCCTTGACGGCTACCGAGACGCGGAGGAGCTGGCAGCCCAGGGTGGGGTCCGCAACGGTGTCATGGCGCCGTTCTGCAACCGGGTCGCGGACGGCCGGTACACATTCGACGGCGTGACGCACGACCTCCTACCCGGCGCGCACGACCGCACGATCTACCACGGCCTCGTCCGCACGGAGCCGTTCGTGCTGGTCGAGCTCGAGCAGCGGGAGCGCGAGGCGACTGCCCTCTTCCGTTGCGACGCTCTGGCCACGGGGCGGGCGACCGGCTACCCGTACGAGGTCGTCGTGGAGGTGTCGTACCGCCTCACCACAGACACCCTCGAGATGGCGGTGACCGGCCGGAACGTGGGCGACGTGGCGGCACCGTTCGCCGCAGGGTGGCACCCGTACTTCCGCCTCCCGTCTCGCACCGTGATCGACGGCCTGCACCTGACGCTCCCGGCCACGGTGGCGATCCTTGCTGACGAGGCCCTGATCCCCCTTCCGGGCGACGACGCCTACGAGGAGCGTGCCGAGGTCAGCTGGAAGCCGCTCGGCGGTAGCGTGATCGACGCAGCGTTCGGGGCGTTGCGTCCCGACGATGACGGCATCATCCGGACCGTGCTCGAGGACCCCGAGTCGGGGGTCCGGCTGACCGTGAGCCAGGAGCGAGGGCTGGTGCACGTCTTCACGGGGGACACCCTCGATCGGGACCGCCGCGCTTCGATCGCCATCGAGCCGGTCGAGGTCATGACAGATGCATGGGGCCGACCGGACTGTGCGACCGCGATCCGCCTCGAGCCGGCGACTGCCCGGCGCTTCAGCTTCGCCACGACCGTCACGGCTCCGTGATCTGACCGCTGACAGTCGTTCGCGGCGTGCGGAGCCGGGTCTCGCACGCCCGCGCGCTTCTTGACCGGTGCCGTCCGGCGCGGCTGGGGCACCGTCGCCTGCCCACCGTGCCCGCATGCCCACGACGACCGTCGATCTGCTTGACAACGTTGTCTGATTCTGGATGAATGTCCGATCAGACAACGTTGTCTGGCCCGCACCGCTGCGAGGTCTCGTGGAGGGCCAGCTGCCCTCCTATCGGTTCGGACGAGGAGCGCTCATGTCGGTGGACGGGTCGCGAGACGGAAGGTGGAGCGAGGTTGCACGCACTGTGTCGACTTCCCTCAATGCGAGACGTGGGACGACGTTCCCCGCGGTCCGGCAGGACCTCGCGACTCCCGGAAGCGCTGTTCCTGGGCGGCCCGTGCTCGGAAGAAGGGTCGCGCTGTCGACGGAGATCGGTGCCGACGCCTACGGAACGTTGATCCGGAACCACGTCGCACCCCATGGGCTCGAGGCCGCAGAAGCCGGGGGTGCCATGGTCTTCGATCAGTCCACCACGACGGTCGCCGACGAGCTCGATCCCTCCATCTACTCCTTCGACCTCGCGCCCGTGCTCTCCGGCGCACCGCTGTTCCACGTTCACACGGACTCGATCCCGTCGCTGCCAGGGCCGGTGGCCGATGGTGTCGAGACGGCCCTGTGCGCGGCACGACGCCGCGCGTCGCTGAGCTTCGACGCCAACCTCCGGTCAGCGGTGCGGCGGGAGGGTGGCGGCGTGCGGGAGCGTGTCGAGCGCGTCGTCGCGATCTCCGATGTCGTCAAGACCGCGGAGGAGGACCTCCGGTTGCTGTTTCCCGGCCGCGATCCGGTGGACGTTGCCCGAGAGTGGTCAGGGATCGGGCCGTCGGTCGTGATCGTCACTCTGAAGTCGCAGGCGCTGATCGGCGTCGCGAAGAGCGGTGCGGTTCTCGTTCCGGGAGGCCCGGCCGCCGTCGCCGACGCAGCGGGCGCCTGGGCCCGGTTCACCGCGACCGTCCTGCAGGGACTTCGCGAGGCCGAGCTGTTGGGCGCCGATCGACGTGGTGCGCTTCGCGACATCGAAACGTCGACGCTGTGGAACGTGCTCGAGGGGGCTGCGCTGGCGGCCGCACACGGGATCGCCCGGACGAGCGCCGCCGCTCCGGCCCGGACACTGCCGGCGGCACTCGAAGGACCGTCGGCTCGGCAGAACGGAATCCGCGTCGTGCCGGGGCAGCGTCAGCCAACGTTCCCCTCGCAAAAGCAGCGATAAGCGCAGGTAACTACGCCGTACCTATGGGTTGACGTTCTGCCACCGTCAACGGATCGAATCTGTCGTCAACGGGGATCTCACCAGACGATTTCCCTTCCATGTCATCTTAACGAGGAGACTCATGGGAAAGTCCGCCATCACGTCCGTGATCGCTTCACTGGCACTGGCCGTTCCATTGCTCGCGGCCGGATCCGCCCACGCGGCCGAGCCTGTTGATCCCTATCGGCCGCAGGTGCACTTCGCACCCGAGAAGAACTGGATCAACGACCCGAACGGTCCGGTGTGGTACCAAGGCAAATACCACATGTTCTTCCAGCACAATCCCGAGGCCCCGGTGTGGGGGAACATGTCCTGGGGCCACGCCGTCAGCACGGACCTCGTCCACTGGGAGGAGCGTCCGGTCGCCATCCCCCACTCGGACACCGAGGCGATCTTCTCCGGGTCGGTGGTGGTCGACAGCCAGAACACGTCGGGCTTCGGGACGAAAGCTCACCCCGCGCTCGTCGCTGTGTACACCAGCTACTACGAGGCGACGCACGTCCAGGCCCAGTCGCTGGCATACAGCACCGACGCGGGCGAGACGTGGACCAAGTACCAAGGCAACCCCGTGCTCGATCTTGGCTCCACGGAGTTCCGTGACCCCAAGGTGTTCTGGTACGGCAAGGGGGGCTACTGGGTCATGGCTGTAGCGCTTTCCGCCGAGCACAAGATTCAGCTCTACCGGAGCGACAACCTCAAGTCGTGGACCCACCTGAGCGATTTCGGTCCCGCCAATGCTGTCGGTGGGGTCTGGGAGATGCCGGACCTTTTCGAGCTGCCGGTAGACGGTCGGAAGAAGAACACCAAGTGGGTCATGGTGGTCAATCTCAATCCCGGTTCGATCGCCGGTGGATCGGGCGCCCAGTACTTCGTCGGTAACTTCGATGGCACCCAGTTCACCGCGGACAACGTCGTGACGGACCTCCCTGGCCCGCCGCCGGGGGACTCGATCGCTGACTTCGAGCAGGCCACCTATCCCGACGGATGGTCGACCACTGGCACCGCGTTCGGCTCCGGTCCCGTCCAGGGTTCGTTGCCCGGGCAGAACGTCGTCAGCGGCTACGAGGGGTCCGGTCTCGTGAACAGCTTCGTCGACTTCGACAGCGCTCAGGGGACGCTCACGTCGCCCGCATTCACCGTCAACCGTGACTACGTCAACCTCCTGGTCGGCGGCGGCTTCCATCCCCGGGAGCAGGGCGCCGGCGACGGAACTCCGCCCACGGGCACCGTCTTCGAA
The DNA here is from genome assembly GCF_000426185.1 of Cellulomonas sp. URHD0024. GTDB lineage: Bacteria > Actinomycetota > Actinomycetes > Actinomycetales > Cellulomonadaceae > Cellulomonas. The sequence goes on along the minus strand of NZ_AUEW01000009.1, from coordinate 171,790 downwards.
GACTTCGAGCACGCCGACTGGGGTGCTTGGACGGCCACCGGAGACGCCTGGGGGAGCGGACCCACGGCGGGCAACGCTCCCTGCCAGGGAGGAGTCTCCGGCTTCACCGGGGCGCTGGTGGCGAACAGCTTCCACAACGCGGACCCGGCTGCCTGCGGAGACCAGGGGACGGGGACGCTGACGTCGCCGCCGTTCGCGATCACGTCGCCGCACATCAACTTCCAGGTCGGTGGAGGGGCTCACGAGGACACGGCCGTCCGGCTCCTGGTGAACGGCCAGGTGGTCCGATCGACCTCGGGTCGCGAGTCCGAGACGCTCAACTGGGCGAGCTGGGACGTCTCCGACCTCATCGGGACCACGGCGCAGATCGAGCTGTACGACGCCAACACCGGCGGATGGGGTCACGTCTCTGCCGATCAGTTCATGTTCTCCGACGCCGCTGCCCTCCCCGTCTCGACGGAGACGACCGTCAACCTGGTGGTCGACGGCCAGACCGTCCGAACGGCGACCGGTAGCGACAGCGAGACCCTGAACTGGGTCAGCTGGAAGGTGAGCGACCTCAAGGGCAAGGCCGCGACCCTGCAGATCGTGGACCGCAACAGCAGCGGCTGGGGTCACATCCTGGCCGACCAGGTGACGCTGGCCGACGCGCCGGTCCCGAACCCGCTCTCGAACTATGACTGGGTGGACTTCGGAAAGGACAACTACGCCGCTCAGACGTTCTCGAACGTCCCGGACGGGCGCCGGATCTCGGTCGCGTGGATGAACAACTGGCAGTACGCGGGAGTGACGCCGACCGGCACGTGGAGAGGTTCCATGAGCATTCCGCGCGAACTGGGCCTGCGGACCATCGACGGGAAGCTCCGTCTGACCCAGACCCCGGTCAAGACGCTGAACGACGCCGCTACGGCGCGGTCCTACACGCGGTACTGCCTCCGGGTGCGGGACCAGGTCATCACGCTGCCGAAGGCGGCCTCCGGCGCCACTCTCAAGATCACGGCCGACTTCCAGGTGGGCTCTGCCAAGGAGTTCGGTCTGTACGTGAGGTCGGGCGCCGACCAGAAGACCGTCGTCGGCTACGACAGATCGGCTGGCTCCCTGTTCGTCGACCGGACGAACTCCGGCGCGGACGGGTTCCATCCTGCGTTCGCCGGTGTCCAGTCGGCACCGCTGGCGAGCGACCATGGCCACGTGCGCCTGACGGTGGTCGTCGACCGGTCGTCCGTGGAGGTCTTCGGCGGCGCAGGGCAGTCGGTCATCACCGATCTGATCTACCCGGACCTGGCGAGCCAGGGGGTGGCGGTCTACGCGAAGGGCGGAGACGCGACCCTCACCTCGCTGACGGTGACCCCACTGGGGTGACACCCGGCTGACGTGCGGGGCGGGCTCACGCAGAGTGAGCCCGCCCCGCATCCGGGCGCGCTCGTCCGGAGGCGGCGCAGATCACAAGGTGGTCACGACCGCAGGACCTGACTTGACAACGGTCGGTGTTCGCACGGACTATCTCTTCCGGAATCAAAACGATTTGCAATCGCGACGAAGCGAACGGAGGGCGACGATGCCGCAGAGCCGGGCAACCATCAAGGACGTCGCTGCGGCCGCTGGTGTGTCGATCACGACGGTCTCCCACGCGCTGAGCGCGCACAAGGCGGCTCGGGTCGCGCCGCGCACTCGTGACCGCGTACGGGCCGTCGCAGCCGACCTGGGGTACGAGGCCGATGCCCTCGCCAGGACGATGCGCACGCAGCGGTCTCAGTCCGTAGGCTTCATCTCCGACGAGATCGCGACGACGCCCTTCGCCGGGCACCTGGTTCACGGAGCACAGGACGCTCTGCGTGCGCGGGCCAGCGTGCTCCTCGTGGCGACGACCGAGTACCACGAGGACGTCGAGCGACAGGCGATCAAGGCGCTGCAGGACCGGCGGGTCGACGGCATGCTGTACGCCGCGATGTACCACCGCATCGTCGTCGTGCCTGAGGCTCTGCGCGGATCACCGCTCGTCGTCGTGAACGCTCGCACGGCCGAGCCGGACACGTCCTGGGTCGTCCCGGACGAGGTACGCGGCGGCTGGGACGCGGCAGACGTCCTCCTCGCGGCGGGTCACCGTCGGATAGCCATGATCAACAACGTCGACGACATCCCGGCGCGCGATGGTCGCGAGCAGGGATTCCGAGCCCGCTGCGCGGAGGCCGGCCTGCCGGCGGCAGACGTCGTGGTCGAACACGCCGCCGCTGTCGCCGAGGGCGGGTACGAGGCTTCGATCCGCGTCCTGCGCGGACGGTCGCGTCCGACGGGCCTGTTCTGCTTCAACGACCGGATGGTCATGGGCGCCTACCGCGCGGCAGCCGAGCTCGGCCTGTCGATCCCGGTTGATCTCTCCGTCGTCGGCTTCGACGACCTCGAGCTCATCTCCGAGGGGCTCTACCCGGGCGTCACGACGCTCGCGCTACCGCACTACGAGATGGGCGTCTGGGCGGTCGAGCAGCTCTACGCCCAGATCGACGCTCCGGCCGGCATGAGCATGCCGGTCCGAACCGCAGAACTCCGGTGCGCGGTGATCCAACGCGCATCGGTGACGTCGCCCCCTCCGCCGTAGCGGAAGGGACGACGCCAGCCACCGCTCGCGTGTTCGAGCACGCGGTGCCGGATCCATTGCAGAACCCATCAGTGACATCGGAGGAAAACCGTGGCATATCGAACCATCCGTCGCCTCTCGGCGGCCAGTCTAGCGATCGGAGCGCTCGCGCTGACCAGCGCCTGCTCGGGCTCGGGTTCGGGCTCGAGCTCGGATGCCAGCTCCGGAGGCGGATCCTCGTCCGACAGCACCATCGAGCTCTGGACGCACAATGGCGGCAACGAGGCCGAGCTGGGTGTCGTCAACCGGATCGTCAAGGACTTCAACGGCAGCCAGGACAAGTACACGGTCAAGGTGCAGTCGTTCCCCCAGGACTCCTACAACGACGCCGTCGTCGCCGCCGCGTCGGCGAAGAAGCTCCCGTGCGTCGTGGACATCGACGCACCCAACGTCCCCAACTGGGCATGGGCCGGCTACCTCGCACCCCTGGACCTCCCGGAGAGCACCTGGGACGGTCAGCTCCCCACCACGATCGGCAAGATCGGCGACGAGGTGTACTCCTACGGCTTCTACGACGTCGCGCTGGCGATGTTCGCCCGTCCGTCGGTGCTCCAGGCCGCCGGCATCCGGGTTGCGACGCCGGACGAGCCGTGGACCAAGGCGGAGTTCGCCGACGCGCTGGCCAAGCTGAAGGCGACCGGCACGTGGCCCTACCCGCTGGACCTGGGTACAGGCGGCGGCGGCGAGTGGATCCCCTACGCCTACTCCCCGTTCCTGCAGAGTGCCGGCGGTGACCTGATCGACCGCAAGGACTACCAGAGCGCCGAGGGCGTCCTCAACGGACCGGAGGCGCTCGACTGGGCGAACTGGTTCCAGGGCCTGGTCAAGGACGGGTACATGGCGGCGAAGTCCGGAGCGGACGCAACCGCGGACTTCGTCAACGGCAAGAGCGCGATCCTCTACTCCGGAAGCTGGGCGAACGACACCGTCCGCAAGGCGTTCGGCGACGACATCGCCGTCATCCCGCCGCCGGACCTGGGTGAGGGCCCCAAGATCGGTGGCGGCTCGTGGCAGTGGGGCATGACAGACCAGTGCAAGAACACGGACGCTGCCAAGGCGTACCTCGAGTTCGCCCACCAGACGAAGTACTTCGTCGACTTCGCGAACACGCTCGGTCTGATTCCGGCGACCGAGGAGGCCGCGGCTCAGGTCCCGGCCTACGCACCCGGTGGCGAGAACGAGATCTACCTCACGCTGGCCAAGGACTTCGCGCTGGTGCGTCCGGTGACACCGGCCTACCCGATCATCTCCTCGGTGTTCCAGAAGGCGACGCAGGACATCCTCTCCGGTGGTGATCCCCAGCCGATCCTCGACAAGGCCGCGAAGGACATCGACGCGGACATCAAGCAGAACGGCGGCTACACGTACTGATGCCGCAACCGGCGCGGCCGGTGGGTGGTGACAACCCCCACCGGCCGGGCCGGACCCAACCCGAAAGGGCCCGTCATGGTCTCCACGACTCCGCTCGCGCCCGGGAACGAACCGGCCGCGCTCACCACCACCCGCCGCAAGTCGGCCCGACCCTTCGCAGGGGGTCAGCGCCGGCCGACGTCCGCACGATCCCGCGAGTCCCGAACCGCAGCGTGGATGGTCGGACCGGCAGGGATCCTCCTCTTCCTGTTCCTCGTCGTGCCGGTGGTTCTGGCCTTCATCCTCGCCTTCACCAACGCCAGGCTGATCTCGCCCAGACCGGCCGAGTTCATCGGGTTCGACAACTTCACCAACCTGTTCACCGATTCGGTGTTCTGGGCCTCCCTGCGCAACAACGTGGTGTTCGCGCTGGTCATCGTGCCCGTCCAGGCCGGGTTCGGCCTCGTGCTGGCGCTCCTGGTCAACGCGAAGGTCCGCGGGACGAACTTCTTCCGGACCGTGTACTTCGTCCCGGTGGTGACGTCGATCGTCGTCATCTCCCTCCTGTGGAAGTTCCTCTATCAGCTGGACGGACTTCTGAACCAGATGCTGGTGCGGGTGACGTTCGGGCACTTCACGCCGATCGACTGGCTGAACAACCCGTCGACCGCGCTGCCGGCGATCATGGTGATGTCGGTGTGGCAGGGCGTGGGATTCCACATGATCATCTGGCTGGCCGGCCTGCAGACGATCCCGGCCGACCTCTATGAGGCGGGCGACCTGGACGGCGCCTCCGGCTGGCAGCGCTTCCGGTACATCACCTGGCCGGGCCTGCGGGCGACGCGGACGTTCATCCTCATCACGATCACGATCTCCGCGCTGAGCCTGTTCTCACAGATCAGCGTGATGACCCAAGGTGGCCCGCTCGACTCGACGACGACCCTGGTGTTCATGGCGGTCCGCAGCGGCTACAAGCAGCTCGCCACCGGGTACGCCTCGGCGATCTCGCTCATCTTCTTCGTGCTCGTCCTCACCGTCGCCGCGATCCAGCGGTTCTTGACCCGGGAGAAGGTCTGACATGGCTGCACTGACAGACGCACCGACCGGGGTGCAGCCTGCACCTGCTCCCCAGAACCGCCGGCGGGCGCCGGTCAGCCGCCCGCGGTCGGTCCTCATCACGGTGGCCCGCGTGGTCCTGGTCCTGGTCTTCGTCCTGCCCTTGCTGTTCATGTTCGTGTCGTCCCTGAAGCCCGACCTGCAGATCTTCGCCGACATGACGAACTGGCGCGCCTTCCTGCCCGTGGGAGATGTCTCGTTGGACAACTACGCGGGAGTCTTCGACCGCGTGCCCTTCCTGCGCTTCCTGCTCAACTCCATCGGGATCTCAGGACTCACGGTGGTGCTCGGCATCTTCGTCAACAGCCTGGCCGCGTTCGGCCTCTCCCGGCTCCAGTGGCGCGGTCAGCAGGCCGTGCTGACGGCGATCATCGCGACGCTCATCGTGCCGTTCGAGACGCTCGCCCTGCCGCTGCTGTGGTGGGTCAACAAGCTGCCGTCCATCCAGCTGGACGGGTTCCACCTCGTGTTCACGACCGGCTGGATCGACACCTACCAGGTGCAGATCATCCCGTTCATCGCGAACGCCTTCTCGATCTTCCTCTTCTACCAGTACTTCTCCAGCATCCCGCGCGAGCTGGACGAGGCCGCCCGCATGGACGGTGCCGGCTGGTTCCGGATCTACCGCAGCGTCGTCATGCCGCTGTCCGGTCCGGCGATCGCCACCGTCGCCATCCTGACCTTCCTGCCGATCTGGAACGCCTACATGTGGCCACTCATGGTCGTCCAGCGAGAAGAGCTGCGTCCCGTGATGGTCGGGATCCAGTACTTCTTCCAGCTGAACGTCGCCTGGGGTCAGGTCATGGCGTACGCCTCGATGATCACCATTCCCGTCCTCGTGCTGTTCCTTGGGTTCCAGCGCTCATTCATCAACAGCATCGCCTCGAGCGGTGTGAAGGGTTAGGCATGTTCCTCCTTCCTGACGTCTGGACCTGGGATGCATGGTTCGTCGACGACGGCCACCAGTTCCACGCCTTCTACCTCAAGGCCTCCCGCGCCCTGCTCGATCCGCACCGGCGGCACGAGCGAGCAAGCGTCGGGCACGCCGTGTCAGCCGATCTGCGCACGTGGACGGAGGTGGCCGATGCCCTCGTTCCCAGCGACGGTCCCGCCTTCGACGACCTCGCCATCTGGACGGGCTCGGTCCTTCGGGGTCCGGACGGCGTGTGGCGGATGTTCTACACCGGTCGCACCCGAGGGGAGCCCGGGATGCGACAGCGGGTCGGAGTCGCCACCTCGGCCGACCTGCTGACGTGGCGGACCGATCCTGCCCAGCAACCGGTCGTCGCCGACGAGCAGCACTACGAGCTGTTCGGCGACTCGGCGTGGGACAACGAGACGTGGCGCGACCCCTGGGTCTTCCCTGATCCGCACGGTGCCGGGTGGCACATGCTCGTCACTGCCCGAGCCCAGCACGGCGAGCTCCGGCAGCGCGGCGTCGTCGGCCACGCCACCTCCACTGATCTGGAGACGTGGCGCGTCGAGCCGGCGCTCAGCGAGGCAGGCGCCGGCTTCGGACAGCTCGAGGTGCTGCAGGTGGTGGAGGTGGACGGTCGCGGCGTGCTGCTGTTCAGCTGCTTGGCCGGCGAGCTGGCCGACGACCGTCTGGAGACGGACCCCGACGGCGGCATCTGGAGCCTGCCGGTGGACGACCTCACAGGACCGTTCGACATCAGCCAGGCCACGCGCCTGACCGACAGCTCCCTGTACGCGGGAAGGCTGGTGCAGGACCGGTCCGGAACGTGGAACCTGCTCGCGTTCGTCAACCATGACGACTCGGGAGAGTTCGTCGGCGGCCTCTGCGCTCCGATTCCCGTTGCCTGGATCGGTGGCGTGCTCACCTGCGAACGCTCACCAGCGCGGTTCGCGCCGGTCGTGTAAGGCAACCTTCCTGTTCGTCGCCTCCCGGGCGCGGCTTCCCCACCGCGCCCGGGCAGTCGGCTTGCAGGTGCACCACCTGACGGTTTGCGCCCGTTCTTCGCGAGGGGACCGACAGCTAGGAGCCCGATGTCCGACGCCCAGACGACCCTCTCATGGCGCCCGTGGGCGTCGCTGTCTGAGGCGGACGTTCGCGCGGTGACGCGCGGTCGAACGGCGCGCGCCCATCCACTCCACTCCGAGCTGTTCGGAGAGATGTCAACCCTCATGGAGCGCATCCGGACGGGTGGGGACGAGGCGGTCCGCGCCGTCACCCTCGACTTCGACGGAGTCGCGCTGGAGGGGCCCCTCCTGCGGGACGTCGACATGCTGCGCACGCAGTACGGGCACGCGCTCCCCGACGACTTGCGCGACGCCCTGGATCTGGGTGTCGAGCGCGTGCGTGCCTACAACTCTCTGCTCGCCGAGCGCTCGCGGGACTATCTGGTCGCATTCGGCCCGGATCGCATGGGACAGCTGACGCGACCCCTGGACTCGGCTGCCCTGTTCGTGCCGGCGGGCAAGGGCTCGTTCCCGTCCGTCCTCATCCACGTCGGCGGACCGGCGGTGGAAGCGGGCGTCGCGAACCTTGTCGTGGCCTCGCCGCCCGACAAGCGCTGGGGACCGGAGCACGGGTACGTCGACCCGGCGACGGTGCACATCGCCTCTCGCCTCGGGATCTCCCACATCCTGGTCGCCAACGGACCGGCCTGCATCGCAGCCGTGACTTTCGGCACCGAGACCGTCCCAGCAGTCGACATGATCGCCGGACCGGGTAGCCCGGCGATCGAGACGTGCCAGCGCATCGCTGCGGCGGCCGGGCTCGTCGTGCCGGCCGGACTTGGGCCGTCCGACTCGCTCATCGTCGCGCAGTCTGGCCTCGACCCAGAGATGCTCGCTGCCGACTTCCTGAGCGAGGCGGAACACGGCAGTGACTCGTCGGCCGTCTTGCTCAGCGACGACGCTGCGCTGCTCGACGCGACCCTCGCGGCAGCGAGCCGAAGGCTTTCTGAGCTTCCGCAGCCGCGGCACGGGTATGCACGATCGGCGGTGGCACGCGGCGGCGCGTACCTGGTGTCCGACGTGGAGGAGGCGCTCGACGTCGCCAACGCCTACGCGCCTGAGCACCTGCTCCTGCTCACTCACGACAACGACGCCGCGCTAGCACTCGTGCGGGACGCGGGCACGGTCCTTCTTGGCCGCCACACGCCATTCGTGGCGTCGAGCTATACCGGGGGCACGCCCGCGACCCTTCCGACCACCGGGGCCGCTCGCACCGCCAGTGGGGTGACCGCCACCTCGTTCACCAAACGGATCGCGGTGCTCGAGCTCGACGCGACCACCATGGCAGCGATGGCGGGACGACTGGAGCTGATCGCGCGACACGAGGGCTTTCCCGCGCACGCGGAGTCCGCACGAATCTCGCGCGAGGACGGTCGGTGAGGTACCGCTGACCATGGATCGAGGCGTAGGCCGCGGAGTGGGGTCGAAACGTTCAGCGACCCGGTGGGGTCTCCCGGATAGGTGACAGCCGAGCACCGGCGGTGAGGGTCACGTTGGTCTCGTGCTCGACTTCGGGGCTGCTCACCCCGCACGGTTACGAGGTCGCGGTCGATGCGGCCGCCCGAACCTCCACGGGCCCACAAGGCGCCGCGGTCACCAGGTAACCGCGGCGCCCAGCCGCTACCGTCGGTGTGCTGGCCGTCGTGAGCGGCCGATGAGCAGGAGCAGCGCTCCCGCGCCGAGCAGTGCCGCGACCCACGTGAGCAGTTCACCCGCCGATGCGCCGGTGATCGGCAGCCCGTCCGGTGACGCGGTCGTCGTCGGCGCGGCGGGAGCTGCGGTCGTCGTCGGCGCGGCGGGAGCTGCGGTCGCCGTCGGCGCGGCGGGAGCTGCGGTCGCCGTCGGCGCGGGGGGTGTCGCGAAGACGAGGACGCTCAAGGTCGCCGGCGTGCTGCGCAGGCCGGCGGCGTCCGTCACGGTGAAGCGCACGTCGACGTTCCCGACGAACCCGGCCTCCGGAGTGAAGGTCGCGACCCCCGTGACCGGGTCGACGGTTGCCGACCCCACGAGGGCGGAGGTGGCGTCCATCTGCCACGTGAACGGGCCCGTCCCGACCGGCGCCGGAAGCTGGACGCTCACTGGCGTCCCGGCAGGAGTGCTCACGCTCGTGCCCGCGGTCGTGGGGTGGACGCGCAGGACGGAGGTGACCGGCTCGCTGGTCAGGCCGTCGGCACCGACCACGGCGTGGGTGATGGTGAGGATCCCGCTGTAGCCCGGGGCCGGGGTGACGACCAGGGTGTGTCCGACGACCGTGACGGCGGCGATGTCGGGTGTCGGTCCCGCCTGCACGACGGTGGTCAGGTTCGTCCCGTGGGGCGTCTGCGGCGTCAGGGTCACGGGGACCGGGGTCAGGGATGCCTCGACGTCCGCCTGGGTGGCATGCGCGACGGGGATGACGGTGAACGTGACGACGCGGGTCTGGGTGGCCAGGCCCGCGGAGTCGTAGCCGGTCAGCGCGATCTGGATGATGCCGGAAAGGTCAGTGGTGTCGAGGGTGAGCACACCGGTGGACGGGTCGATGCGGACGGCACCGGAGGTCACCTCGGGTCCGGCGATCGTCCAGGTGGAGGGGCCGGTGCCCACCGTCGTCGGCGTGGCCGCCACGAGGGTCTCTCCGGTCGTGCCCTCGACGACCGGCAGCGGTGCCAGGTAGGGGTGGACGATGACGGACGCGTCGACGGTCCCGCTCGAGACACCGTCGGTGTCGTCGACGTGGTAGCCGGCGAGATAGCTGCCGCTGTGCCCGCCGGAGACGACGACGTCCAGGATGCCGCCCGCGCTGACGGTCGCGTCGGTGCCGAGTGCGATGCGGGTCGCCCCGTCGCGGGTGAACGCGAACGGACCGGTACCGGCCGGGGTCGGCAGCGTCAGGCTGTCCGCGGCGTTCCCGTCCTCGTCGAGCCACAGCTCAAGGACGGCCGGCCCGGCCCCCGGGCGCACGCGCACGGTGACGGTGGCCGGCGCGCTGTGCAGACCGGACGCGTCGATGGCCTCGTACTGGACGGTCGTGACGCCACTGAACCCGGCGGCCGGGGTGATCGTCAGCTGCGGCCCGGTCGGGGTCGAGACGACCGTCGCGTCAGCAACCCCCGGGCCGTGCGGCAACAGCTGGTACGTGAACGGACCCGTCCCCACCGGCAGCCCCGGCGCGGCGGTCACCGGCTGCCCCATGTCGGTCACGACCGACGCGGGCTGCCCGGCAGGCAGCACGTCGACCGTGACGGCGGCCCATCCCGAGGTACCCCCGTCGGGGTCGGTGACCTGGTAGGTCGCACGGATGGGACCGCTCGCGCCGGGGGCGGGCGTTACCTGGAGCTTCTGCCCCGAGGGTGCGACCGACCCGACGGACGGCGTCGTCGGCGCGGTCGTGGCGACGGTGAACGGGCCCGTCCCCACGGCATCAAGGTCGATGAGCACGGTCGACGGCGTCGCGGAGGCGACCACGGGGCCCGCAACGACGGGCGCTGCGGTCGGGGTCCACTGCAGTGTCGCGCTCGCTACATTGTCGGCGGCCAGGGTCGGGTCGTCACTCGCACTGGTGACCGTGCCGGTGACGGTGCGCCTTCCACTCGCGCTTGTCGCGAGAACGTTCGGCACAGTCAGCGGGGGCAGGTCGGTGCCCGGTGCCAGGTCGCCGCTCGGCAGGTAGGAGCAGGCCGCCTGGGACGGCGTCGAGGCCGAGCAGTCCCAGCCGGCGCCGGTCGGGAGCCCGAAGGACACGCCCGCCGGTGCGGCCGCGGCCAGGGAGACGGCTTCCCCGGCAGGTACCGGGCCGCTGGCCTCCGAGGTGCGGACCGCCAGGGCGAGAGTCCCCGGGACGCCGGTCGACTGGGTCGAGGCAGTCGCGGCGACGGACAGGTCGGGCTTGATCGGGTTGACCGACGTCACCTTGAGGAACGTGAGCTCGTGGATGTCCGTCTTGTTGCCGGTGGAGGCAGCCCAGCCGAACTTGAACGTCGGCGTCGTCGCGATCTCCGCCGGCTCGTCGACCTGGGACACCAGGACGCCGTCGAGGAAGACGCTCACCTGGGGTGCCGGATCCGTCGGCGGGTCGATCACGATGTGGGTCGCGATCGGTGCCGGCCGGGGGGCGCTTGCCGAGTGCAGCGAGGGGGCGCCAGACACGTCGGCCGTGTTCACCGGGGCGTCGAGCAGGCAGTAGCCGTTCAATCCGTTGCCGGGGCCGCGCATCGCGACGCTCGACGTGTGGTTGAAGTCGCTGCCCCAGATCCACGCCGGATTGGTGGAGGGGCAGTCCGCGGTGTTGTTCGTCTCGACGCTGAAGTTGCCCCAGGCGTCGAACCCGATACCGAGCAGGCCGCCGGACAGGCCGGGGACGCCCAGGCGGTTGTGGTAGCCCAGGGACCCGCCGAACGCACCCGGGGTCGACAGGGTCTGCGACCCGTCCGCGAGGAAGAACGTGATCCCGTCGGCTGCCGACCCGCCGTACTGGAACTGGTTGAACGTGATGTCGAGGCCTGCCTTCGTCGGCAGCGCCTTGTCATACAGAAGGAAGCCGGCTTGGTCCACGACTGCGGCGGTCAGTCGCAAGGCGCCGCTGCCGACCGAGTCGATGGCACCCGCCTGACAGCCCGGGATCGGGGCCGCCGAGGTGTCCGAACCCGCCGTCAGGCACGCGCGGAAGTTGGTGCCGCCCGCCAGATAGCGCGAGTTGACGGTCGTCGCGTCCCGGAAGGTCTCCACGAAGAGGGTGGTGCCGCTCGAAGCCTGCGCGGGGACGGCGACGCACACGGACGTGGCGACCACGGCCACGACCGCTGCGACAGCAGGTAGCAGGCGACGTCGACCGGCCGCGGGCTGGGCGCGACGATGCGCCCGTGCGGCTCGTCCCACCGTGGAGCGCCCTTCCGTGGGGTCAGTCAGAGTCGTCATGGCCTCTGGATCGGCAGCCGCGGTGCAAATCGTTTGGCATCCGCCGGGTGAAACTCGCGCCCCAAGCCACCGGGTCGAACCTTGGTTCGGCCCGTTTCGTCGTCGCGGGGCCGGTGGTCGGCGCTGGGTCGCTATTCGGGCTCGAGCGGCACGTACTGGTTTCGCTCGTCGTCGAACCGCCGACGGGTTGCGGCGGGCTGCGCCCATGCCCAGGCGACCACCACATCGCGTGTGCCGTCGAAGTCGACGTGGGATGCCGCCTCGGCGCCCTCACCCTGCCAGATCGCGCTCCACGAGCCGTCGCGAAAGCGCGTCACGAACACGTGCCCCGTCCCTGGCGAAGGTGCGTTCGTCACGACGTGTGCGACCTCCGATCCGAGATGGTCGGAAAGTCGGTGCGCCCTGGAGGCAGGACGTTCCGGCAGCTGGGCTCTGATCGACCCCGCCGAGCAACGCTACAAGCCTGGCCGTGACGACGATCGGTCGGCCCTGGCGGTGACAGAGACACTGCGTCCGACGGACCGCCCGGCGCGCGCGCGAAGGACGAACGGTGCGTTTGACCCCGACCGCGCCGAGCCGGGGGGTGAACTCTCGGCGGCCGGGCACCCCGAGTCGCCCCGGAGACCCTGACGAACCACGACAACGGGTACCCGGCTCCGGCCGGATATGGCATGCGGCCCGCAACGCTCGTCGGCCGGGCGTGGGAAAGGCAGCAGAATTGTGCGTCCGACCAGCCCACCGCCTCAGGAGCCACCGTGCGCCGCGCACTCACCGTCGCCATCGCGACTGCACTGTCCCTCACTCCTGTCGCCTTCACCGCGACACCTGCCTCCGCGGCGACGGGGAGCTGCACGGCGTCGATGTCGGTGACGGCACCGGCTCAGTACACGACGACAGTCGTGCGGGTCTCGGGCGTCGGCGGCTCCGCCAAGGTGACGACCGCCGCCCACTACAAGACGACGACGAACCAGAAGCAGACCACGGCGTCCACCACGGGCAAGGCCTCGGTCGCGTACTCCATCTCCCGCGCGACCAAGGGCTACAAGGTCGTCGTGAGCGTGTCCGCGACGAAGGGCACGTCCACCTGGAAGTGCAGCACGTCCTTCACGCCCCGCTGAGCGAAGCCGGGCCGGCGCTGCCGCGCTGCGCCTCACGGGTCGTGGGCAACGATCGCTGAGGGCACTCCCGCGCGCCTGCACGTCGGGCTGATGCCACAGCCCGCATGACGCCGACCGGGTGAAATCTCGCCGGCCAGGCGGCACGCGTCTCGGTTCCCCGGACGACAGCGCCGACCGGGCCTCAGGTCCAGGGCGCCGGTCGGGCGTCGGCTGCCCGCACGACGTGCTCGAGGAGCCGGATCCCAGGCTGACCTGCAACAGCGCCATCGACCTGCGCCCCCCGGCAGCGGCGGAACGGCCGGCCGCAGCAGGAGCGGCGCATGGATGCGGTCGTGGGCGGACCCGACCCGCGCTGGTATGTGCAATGAGCGTCGGAGAAAATGTCCGACTTGACATTCCGGGGTTAGGAGACGGTACGCCCCGATCGTCGACGTTTGCCCGATCATTTCCCCCGCATCGCCGTCGGCCATAGCACATTGCGGTTGATAAACTCGCGCACGCCGGCCGACGGAGGAAGGAGCCCAGAGATGGTCGCCCAGCGCGATGTACTGGACTTGCTCCGCGACGCGGCGGTCCGTGCCCTCGACGAGTCGTGGGACATCCACCTGCCGTCGACGCTCCTCGAGCGCGCGTGGGTGGCTGCGCTGCGCAGCCTGCGATCCTCCCTGCGTGGCACGTGGGGCGATCTGGGGCTCGACGTGCTGCTGCGCGGCCCGGCACGCGATCAACGGACCGGCCCCTCGGACGCGCTCGTTTTCGGCATGGCGCTCGACGCGTTCGTCGTCGCCCTCGGCGCGGCGTCGGAGGACGACGACCTGTCTGCGGAGGACGTGGTGTCCGCGGCGGACCAGCTCCTCGACAGGTCGCGGTACCGCGAGGCCGACCTCGCCGGCCCCGCCACCCACGCCGGGATCGACGTGGTGCGCGCAGCCCACACACTTCTGGGACTCGTTCTCGGGGTCGGCTCATTTGCACGCGTCAGAGAGCTGACGGCCAATGCGGAAACGCTCGAATGGGAAATTCAAGACCGATTGACGTGGGAGAAGTCGAGCGCCGCGAACGACCCGGGTGCTCGCCGATCGATCCTCGAGCGGCTGCCCATCTTTCGCGGGCTCCGTCCCCGCCGGCCGTCCACCGCGCCCGAGCACGAGCTGCACCGCGGTCCGCACGTCAACGTCGCGGTGCTCGCCGCTGCCGGACCCGCTGAGCACCTGCCCCGGGTGCGACCCGGCAGCCGCGTCTGGCTCGCCGTCAACGTCGGGCCGCACGCGGACGATGCCGCGAACGGCCTCCGGCCGCCGCTGACTCTTCCGAAGCGGGTCCGGCGGGAGCTGGTCGACGTCGTCATCCTGGCCGACGGAACGGGAGACAAGTTCCCTGTCGCACCTCCGCCGGGACAGCTGCGCATGTCGGCCGACGGGCCGTTCACCGTGACCCGGCCGGCGGGCATCGGACCGGCAGGCAAGGCGGACTCCCTGCGCCTGTACTTCGCGCTGCAGGCGCCGACCGAGCCGGGCGACTGGCGGGTGCGATGCGTGCTCTCCGTCCGCGGACTCATCGTCCACGTCGAGCAGGTCAACGTCGTCGTGGCGGAGATCGCCCCGGGGATCGCGGCGCAGTCCGACGCCGGGTCGTCGGGAGAGCCGGTGACGGAGACGACGGCGGAGACGACGTTCCGGCTCGTGGAGGACATGACCGATCCGGAGTCGCTCGAGGGCATCGAGGCGCCGACGCTCGCGCTCTACGCGAGCTGCGACGACGGGAGGCAGAACTTCTCCTTCCTGCTCTCGGACGACGCCGGCGTCGAGGCCGCGCAGGTGCACTTCGACCCGGAACGGGTGGCGGCCTTCATCGACACGGCGCGGGTCGCCCTCGACGAGGTCACCTGGGTCATCCCGGAGCCCGACGAGCAGGGCGCCGTCACCTGGTACTCCTGGAACTGGGCCGCCGTCGGGGACCCGTCGCAGGTGGCGAGCCACCTGGTCGCGCTGGCCCGGACGGGCCGGCTGGTCTGGGGCGACCTCGCGGAGGGGCTCGCCAAGCACCCCTCGTTCGTCTCCCAGCTCCGCGAGGCGATGAGGACACCCGGCAGCGTGCAGGTGGCCCTCAAGGACAGCATCACGCACGTGATCCCGGTGCAGTTCCTCTACTACCTCCCGCTGCGCACCGACGTCGACGAGACCTTGCGCCTCTGCGACGCGACGAAGGAGTGGCTCGCCGCCAACGTCGACGGATCGGACGACGCCGAGGAGCCGCCGTGCGTCGCGGGGACCTGCCCCCAGGAGGGGGACGACTCGCGCGTGTGCATCGCGGGGTTCCTGGGATATCGGCACCGGGTGACCAGCGACCTGGACAGCGCGACGGCGCTCAGCGAGCTGGACATGTCACTCACGGCCTGAGGTGTCCCGCCGCAGGTAGTTCCATGCCAGGAACGCGCAGACCAGCCCGTTGACGGCCCCCATGGCCACGTCGGTGGGGTGGTGCATGCCCCGGTACAGGCGTGCCGCGCCGACGCACACGGGAACCAGCAGGCAGAGCACGGTCACGACGACACGCAGCACCGGGTTGCCGATCCGCTGGGCGATCAGCGCGAGCGTGACGTAGAACGCCGTGGAGGCGCCGGTGTGCCCGCTCGGGTACGACGAGGTCGGCGGCGAGGTGTCCAGGTGGTCGACGTCGGGGCGGTGCCGCCCGACCACCAACGCGGACGTCATGAAGACGATCGCCTGCACGCTGATCGCCTGGACCGGGATGATCGCGACCCACCACTGCTTCGTCCGCCACCAGAAGAGCGCGACGAACAGCACGCACGCGCCGATGATGATCTCGGTGCTGCCGACCGCCGAGAGGGCAGCCGTGACGGAGTTCAGCGCCGGCGTCCGGATCGAGACGAACCAGCGGTTCATGGCCTGCTCGCCCGGCCAGTCGTCCAGCGGTCCCGTGATCAACAGACCCACGCCCACGACGACGACCCAGAGCGCGACGGCGGGCAGGAGTACCCGGACGCCGATGTCGCGGAGCGCCGCACGGCCGGCCGGTGCGGAGTCGTCGAGCTCGTATCGGTGCAGGAAGGTGTGCATCAGGGCTCCGGGTGAGGGGCGACGGCGGACCAGCCGCTGTAGCCGAGGTAGGACGCTCCCGCGAGGGCTGTGCCGAGGGCGAACCCCGCGATCACGTCGGAAGGGAAGTGCACGCCGAGCATCACGCGGTCGATACCGGTCAGCAGGACGCAGGCTGCCGCGACGACGGGTACGACGACCCGTCCCCGGGGGCCGAGCAACGGCCAGACGAGCAACGTCACGGTCACCGCGACGGCGGCGGTGTTCGTCGCGTGCCCGGACGGGAAGCTGGATCCAGGGGCGTGCGCGACCGCGTCGGCGACGACCGGCCGCGTGCGCTGCACGAGGCCCTTCGCTCCGAGCTGCAGGGCCCACGCGGCCATGATCGTGAGGAACGCCCAGAGTGCGCGCGTGGTCAGTCCGTGCCGCCGCCAGACCCAGACGCACAACCCGGTCGCCGCGAGGTTGAGCCACTTCGCCTGGAACATCTCCTGCCAGGCGAGCAGCAGCTGCCGCAGCTCGGGGTGTGCGCGCGTGATCGCGGTGGCGGCGACGATGGCCCGCTGGTCGAGGCGAAGGACGTCGTCGACCTGTGCACGCACCAGGTAGGCGAGCAGGGCGACCGGAACCGTGAACGCCACCCCGAACGCGGCGGCACGCAGGAGCGCGCGGCGGCGGAGGGGGAGAGGACGCATCCCCGGAGGCTAGGGCCGTCGGACCGTCCCCGCTCGTCGGGAGGCGACGCCGAGGGGACGCAGCGCCTCGTCCCGCGGGTCACGAGCCTGTATCGAGGAACGCGAGGCGCAGGGTGTCGGCGGACGTCTTCAACCGTTCGGCGTACCGGACCTCGTCCCAGCTCGGGGCTGGGATCGTGCCGAGCGTCTGGTCCACGCCTGCGGAAGAGAGCACCACGGTGATCCCCGGACTCGTCTGCGATGCCGGCGTCGTCCCGTCGGGGACCAGCATCTGCGCGGAGGACGGGTCGCTGAACCCGGCGAGCGCCCACGGGATGCGCAGCTCCAGCTTCGAGCCGTCGGCGTGCCACGTCGCCCGGCTGTCGAACTCCGGAGCCGAGACGTCGAACGTGCCGTAGCGCAGAGCGCCGGCGTCGAAGAGCTCGAGAGGCTGTGGCCCGATCCCGGGGACGGTCAGCGCGCGGTTCACGACGAGCTGGTACGGCCACCACCCGGGGACCGTCGCATCGCGGGCGTCAGCCGGCACCTGGTAGTCCAGCACCAGCGGGTCGAGCTGTCGGCGGACCCAGGCCTGCCCCGTGCGGGTGCCGAGCTCCAGAGCGAACGCGGTGTCCGGACGACGGTCACCGGCACCGGGAGGTGGTTCACCGGTCAGCGCGGGCAGGGAGTCCAGACCGACCGTCAGCTGTGAGACATCGGCCGACGAGAGGTCGATGCTCAGGTGCAGGTAGCTCTCGTCCATCCACCACGAGGCTCCGTCGGCGGGTCCCGTGGCAGGGTCGACGGGCAGGGCGGCGGGGGCGTCGTCCGGCGGCCCGAGCGGGTCGGTGGCGACGATCCCGAAGTACTGCTCGTTCGTGAGCTCGTCGTGCCAGAAGGGCCGACGCCCCGGCGGGTACTGGTGGGTCTGGGTGTTCCAGGTCGCCTTGAACCACTCGTCGGTCCACGAGAAGACGAAGCCACCGGCGAGGCCCTGCTGCCGGATGAGGCGCAGCATGTCCGCGTCCATCGTCATGGCTTCCTGCTCGTCGTGGTCGCCCTGGCCGCGGCCCAGCGGTCCGTAGTGGGCGGTGCCGATCGACGACGGGACCCCGAACTCGCTGATGACGACCGGCATGTGCGTGTAGTGGTCCCGGAGAGAGGCGAGGTAGGCGCCGTAGGGATCGCTGCTGCCGGGGAACTCGTAGCGCTGGAAGTCCGGGTAGTACGGGTAGGCGTGGAAGCTCGCGAAGGTGCCGCCCGGCCAGGCGGACGTGGGAAGGACGTGCTCGGCGTCCACGCCGGCGAGGTCTTCGAGCGGGTTCGGCTCGAGCGGGTGCGTCAGAGGGTCCGCCGTGGGCCAGTTGACGAACGCGATCGGGGAGCTGCGGCCGCGGGTCACCTCGTCCGTGGCGAGCAGGTTCATCCGGGTGGCCAGCCAACGCTCCGTCGGGCTCGCGTCGGGCGTGCTGTGGAAGAGGTCGCCGCCGCCGGCCGGTGCGCTCTGGTTCAGCGCGTCGCTGGCCTCGACGGCCGTTCCGTCCCACTCGACCCCGATGATCCAGCCGATCAGCCACGGGCTGACGTCGGTGGTCCAGGTACCCGACGCCCTCCCTGGCGCCGGCTCGCGTACGAGGTCGCCCGACACCGCTGCGGAGGCGTCGCGGAGCTCGGCGTCGAAGGCGTCGGTCACGGCCGAGTCGTAGAGGTTGCCCTTCTGGACGTAGGACTCGTCCGGCAGGTAGACGCCCTGGACCAGGTAGAGCGGCTGGTCCGGCCACCTGCGGTTGTAGGCGGCGAGCTCGTCGTAGAACGCGGGCGGGTGGATCGTGTAGTCGCGCACCACGCGGATGCCCATGCGACCCATGACGTCGAACCAGCGTCGGTAGTCCGACGCCGAGACCGCGAGCTCACCGGGTTCGTGTCCCGGGGTGGACGCGCCCACGTCCACCCCCGGCAGGAAGGTGCGGTCCGCGCCGGCGGTGTGCAGGAAGAACCCGGTCGGGCCCGCCTGAGCATTGACCTGGAGGCCCTCGACCGTGAGCGGGCTGGGCGCCCAGGACGAGCCCGCCGGCGGTGACGTGGGGAGGTCCTGGGTACCCAGCATGGCGATCTGCTCCCCGAGGTTCGGGTCTGCCGTGTCCGCAGCCGGACCGAACGGTCGCACGACCACGAGGACCACAGCGAGTGCGACGGCTGCGGCCGTGGCCCCGGCGAGTGCAGACGTCCGGGCCGGATGACGACGACGCGCGGTGTCCGCGTGCCCGACCCGGGTCATCGTCCCCCAGGCACCGCGCTTGCGCCGCAACGCCTGCCAGATCCCCTGGAGCTGGAACCCGGCGAGGGCCTGCCGGTACCCGAGGTTCTCCAGCACCGCCGCGGGGAGTCCGCGCGCCAGGTCGGTCCAGCGTCGGTAACGGGAGAACGACGCCTCTTCCAGGACGACCGCGCAGAGGGTGACCAGGATCCCGTAGCCGTAGGCCACGAGCATGAAGTGCCAGGCGAACTGCACGTCGACGATGCCCAGCACGAGGCTGACGGGGATCAGGATCAGGGCGAGGAGCTCGATGACCGGGGCAGCCAGCTCGAACAGGACGTAGAACGGCAGCGCCACCAGACCGATCCGCCCGTAGCGCGGGTTGCCGATCATCCTGCGGTGCCGCATCAGGACCTCGGTGAGCCCACGGTGCCAGCGACGCCGTTGGCGCCCCAGGATCCGCAGGGTGTCGGGCGCCTGGGTCCAGGCGACGGGGTCGGCGGCGAAGACGACCTTGTAGTCGCTCCTGGCCTCACGCAGCCGGCGGTGCATCCGGACGACGAGCTCGGCGTCCTCGCCGACCGTGTCGAGCTGCATGCCGCCGATGTCGAGGACCACGTCTCGTCGGAACAGCCCGCAGGCTCCGGAGATCACGACGAGACCGCCCAGCCGCGACCAGCCGGTCCGGCCGGTCAGGAAGGCCCGCAGATACTCCACGATCTGGATCCGGACCAACCACTGGCGCGGCATCCGGACATCGACCACACGACCGGCCTCGATGCGCGAGCCGTTGGCGATCCGCACGACGCCTCCGACGGCGACCACGCGCGTGGGGTCGTCGGCGTACGGCCTCACGAGGCGCAGCAGCGCGTCGTTGTCCATGACCGAGTCGGCGTCGACCACGCAGACGAGGTCCTGGCCGGCCATCGCTATCCCGACGTTCAGCGCGTCCGCCTTGCCGCCGTTCGCCTTGCGCACCACCCGCAGGCCGTCCGGGTCGTTCCGGGCGACGTGCAGCGACCGGACGGCTCCGCGGTACTGGAGGCCGGTCGGGTCCACGTGCGGGATCTCGACGAGGTCGAACGCCGTGCGGAGCGCCTCGAACGTGTCGTCCGTGGAGCCGTCGTCGACCACGGTCACGTCGAACCGTGGATACCGCAGGGCCAGCAGTGCCTGGACGGACGACACGATGACCGGACCTTCGTTGAACGCGGGAACGATCAGCGAGACGGACGGCGCCAGCGGGCTGCGGAACAGGTCGTCGGCTCCGGCGACCGGGGTGCGGCGGACGTGCCGGACGAACACGCCGGCAGCCAGCGTGATCAGCACGAGGTAGGCCGTGTTGATCGCGATGAAGTACACCAGGATCAGCTGGTCGGCCAGGTCGAGCAGCCAGAGCAGTGCGTCGCCGACGATGCTCATCGGCGGGCCAGGTCGAGTCGGGCGAGGGCCAGCGCCTCGCGCGCGTGCGCCGGGCCGGTCCCGTGCTCAGGGTTGGCCGCGTCCTCGGGTCCGACGAGCTGCTCGAGCGCCCGCACCCCGGGCGGACCGGTGCGACGCAGCGCCTGGGCCGCCTCGTGGGCGACTCGCGGATCGCTGTCCCCCACCAGGACCACCAGGACCGACACCGCCGATGCGGCCCCGGTGGTCCCGATCGCCCGGACGGCCGCGGCCCGCAGTGGTGCCGGCTGCGTCTCACCCGTCGCCTCCAGGAGCGGGTCGACCACGGCTCGCTGACCGATCCGGCCCAGCGCCAGTGCCGCAGACACCCTGACGGCGAGCGTGTCGTCGTGAGCAAGGACCCCGGAGATCGGGTCGACCGATTCCCCGGAGCCGATCAGCGCGAGGGCGTCGACGGCGCTCGCCCGTGTCGCGGGCTGGGGCGCGAGCAGGGCGGCGTGCAGGGCGGGCAGGGCGCCGGACCCGATCCGGCCCAGCGCGTCCGCGACGACCTGGGCCGGCAGGCCGTCGTCCAGGGAGGCCAGCAGCGGGCCCGCCGCGTCCGCGCTCGCCAGCGCCCCGAGCGCCCGTGCGGCGACCACGCGGACGAACGGCTCCGGATCCTTCAGCAGGCCACAGATCGGCTCGACGCCTTCGGGTCGCGCGAGCAGGCCCAGGGCTTGCGCTGCCCGGGCCCGCCTCTCCGGAGAGCGGTGCCCCAGGTCGGCGAGTGCGGACTCGACGACGCCACGCTCCTCGAACACGCGCGTCAAGGAGTCCCGTGCCTCGCCGCGCACCTTGCCGAGCATCGCCACGGCGACCGGCTCGAGCGCGTCCCAGGCGGGGCGCGGCAGGGCGAGGAGGCGGTCGACCCCCTCCTCGTCGGGATCGGCGACCAGCTCGACGAGCTGCCGTCGAGGTTCCTTGCGCAGAGATGCCTGGCGACGCTCCCGCAGGGTCCGGCGTAGCCGGACGGCGACGAGGACGGCGCTGAGCAGCACGATCGCGGTCGCCAGCGCGACGATCGCCCAGGTCAGGACCGTGATCGGCGTGGTCATCGGCGCTCCGTCGCGGATGCTGCGTGCGCCGGTTCGGGACGCTCGAGCAGGGGGAGGCGCACTGTCACCCGCGTCCCGCGGCCTTCTTCCGAGGCGAGGGACACCGTGCCCAGATGCTGCTCGACCATCGAGGCGACGATGGCGAGCCCGATGCCCGTGCCCGCGATGGCGCGGCCGCGTGCGTTCGCCGAACGGTAGAAGCGCCCGAACACCTTGTCCTGGTCCGTGGCCGGGATGCCGATCCCGGTGTCCTCGACGACGAGGACCGCCTCGGTGTCCGTCGAGTCGAGCGACACGGCGACGGTGCCGCCCCGAGGAGTGAACTTGATCGCGTTGGACACGAGGTTGATCACGAGCCGGTCCAGGGCCTGCTGGTCGCCGTCGACGGTCAGCGGTCGGCGGACCTCGTAGGTCAGCGTCAGCCCGGCCTTGTCCGCGGCGGGTTCGAAGGTCGATCTGGTGTGGGCGACGATCGCGCCGAGATCGACGGCCTGCAGCTCGGCGGCCTCGGCACCGAGCTCGATGCGGGACATGGTCAGGAGGTTCTCGATCATCGCCTGCAACCGCTCGATGTTGCGCTCCATGGTCCCCAGCATCGTGCGCTGCTGGGGCGTGACCGGTCCGGCGTCCTCGTCGATCAGGAGCTCCGTGTAGCCCCGGATGCTCGTGAGCGGCGAGCGGAGCTCGTGGGAGATGTTGGAGATGAACTCGGTCCGGGTGGCGTCGAGCTCCTGCAGCCGACTGACCAGCTCCTGCTCCTGCTCGACCAGCCGAGCTCGTGCGAGCGCGCGGCCGAGGTCGGCGGTGAGTCGCTCGGCGAACTGGATCTCGAACCGCTGCCACGCGGCGTGCCCCTCTGGCTCGACGAGCGTCACCGTGCCGAGGATCGCCGACCGGTCCGCGATCGGGACGACCAAGACCCGGCCGCCCACGGACGCTCGGACCTGCGAGGCCTCGAGCGGTCGATCGACGGCGTCGGGCGCGGACGCGGGAGGTGCCGTCGCCGTGTCGGTGGGCGTCCCCGGGCCGAGCTGGCCAGGTCGTTCGAGGTCTGACGAGGTGACGACCCGCGACATGGGGTCGGGCGAGGTCGCGATGGTCACGCCGGCCAGCGGAAAGAGCTCTCCGAATGCGGCCACCGCCCGTTCGAGCAGCTCCTGGTGGCCCTGCCGTTGCCGCAGCTCGACGGACAGTCGCTGGTAGTCGTCGTCCAGCCGGCGTTCCTGAGCGAGCTCGTCAGCGCGCTTGTTGGCCGTCGCGGCCATGTCCGCGATCTCCAGGGGCATACCCCCCAGGTCGATCCGGGCGTCGTAGTCACCGTGTCGGTGCTGGTCGAGGACGCCGGTGATCGCTGCCAACGGCCGCCTGATCCGTCTGCCGGTGTGCGTGGCGATGACGACCGTCGCCAGGATGCCCGCGGCGGTGAGGCCCACCAGCGCGCCGACCGTGTACCGGTTGAGAGCGGCAAAGTGGTCCACGACCGTCCGGCCCCGTGCGGTCACCCGCTCGTCGAGGACGACGCTGGCCTCGAACGCCTCCGCGTACAGGGCGTTGGCCGTGGTGTACTCCGCGACGGGGAGCGCGTTCGGCGGCGCGCCCGTGATCACGTGGAGCTGGTCCCACCAGGCCTCGGACGTGTCAACGAGGTCCTCGACGTACGCCCGGTCCTCCGGGAAGGAGACCCGCCGGAGCTCGTCGATCGCCACGTGGTAGGCGCGTTCGGCTGCCGACATGCGTTCCAGTGTCGAGGGCGCGCCTGTGAGCAGGTAGTCGTCCATGCCGAGCTCGGCGTCGGTCAGGGCGCGGCGCACGTCCAGGTTCGCGGTCCGGACCGTGAAGATCTGCGCGAGCTGGTCGTTCCCCGCGCTCGACACGACGACCGACGCGATCACCCCGACCGTGCCCCCGAGGATCAGGAGGCCGATGACGCCCGCGAACCCCCGTCGGAGAAGCTGGGTGATGCTCGCCGGACGGCGGCCGGTCATGGCTGTGTGCGCGTGAGCAGCGTCTGTATGCGGGAGACCAGCTCGCGTGGACTGAAGGGCTTGGTCACGTAGTCGTCCGCGCCCGCCGAGAACCCGGCCTCCACGTCGTTCTCCTGGGCCCGGGCGGTCAGCATGATGACTCGTGTGGAGGACAGCTCGGGCTCGGCGCGGATTATCCGACACACGTCGATGCCGGAGAGGCCCGGCATGGAGATGTCGAGCACGGCCAGGTCGGGTCGGTGCTCGCGCACCCGGGCCAGCGCGTCCGTGCCGTCGACAGCCGTGACCACGTCGACGCCCAGGTGCTCCAGCTTGAACGCGACCAGGTCGCGGATGTCCTCGTCGTCGTCCGCAATGAGTACCAGAGTCATCGGCTGCCCTTCGCCCGTACGCGGCCCACGGTAGGAGCGCCGCCCACCCCAGCACGGGTGCGCCTCCGCCTGAGTCGATCATGCCCCATGGGCCCTCGATCGCACGGGCGCGGCGGCGGAGGGCAGACGCACGTGCGCTCCGCCGCCGCTGGTGGTCAAGGCACCAGGACGATTCCTCCCCGGACGCCGCCGGTCGCCACGGCCGCGTAGGCGTCGCTCGCCTTCTCGATCGGGTAGGTCTGCGCCACGCGCGGAGTGAGGACGCCGTCGACGGCGAGTGCCGCGAGCGCGGTCAAGGCAGCCGCGTCGGACACCACGTGCACGGTCTGGACGCGGATGTCGCGTTCGGGCGCAGGGGTGGACGGCTCGGTCACCGCGACGAATGTGCCGCCGTCACGGACCGCGGCCAGGGCGGGTGCACCGAGTACGGCGGAGTCGAGCACTCCGTCCGCACGCAGCGTGCCGAGCTCGGTCCCCCGGACCACGAGCCGAGCACCGGTGCGCTCGACGAACGCGCGGTCCTCCTCGCGGGCGACGGCGAGCACCTCCAGCCCGCGGTGCCGCGCCAGCTCGACGACGAACCCGCCGACCCCGCCCGCCGCCCCGGTCACCGCGAGCGTCGCGCCGACGGGCAGGTCCAGGAGGTCGAGCGCCTGTGCTGCGGTCAGCGCGTTGAGGGCGAGGGTGGACGCCTCGGCGGCTCCGAGGGACGCGGGACGCTCCCCGACGGACGAACGCGGAAGGACCACGCTCGACGCCTGCGTGCCGACGAGCGTGTCGAACCAGTCGCTCAGCGCCAGGACCGGGTCGCCCGCGGCGAGGTCCGTGACGCCGTCGCCGACCTCGTCGACCACGCCGGCGAGGCCCCAGCCGAGGCTGTAGCGGTCGGCGGGCGGGAGCGGGAAGTAGCCGCGCACGGTGGAGACGTCGGCGGGGGTGACGGGGGCTGCCTCGACGCGGATGCGGACCTCGCCCGGTCCGGGGGTGACGAGGGGCAGGTCGACGATCTCGAGCTCGGCGGTGGGGCCGGGGACGGTGAGCGTGACGGTGGACATGTGAACCTCCAGAGGTGGTGCGTTCTGCGGGACGGCGCCTATCCTGAGCCCAGTGGTACCGTTTGGAAAGTAGGCACCTAAAAGTGCCTATGGGGTCTGTCTGGTTCCCTGGAGGAGATGTGATGACCGAGACCACCACGGCCGCGCCGCCCCGGGCGTACAACTCGTTCGACGCCGAATGCCCGACGCGCGACCTGCTCGACGAGCTCTCCGACAAGTGGGTCTCCCTCGTCCTCGTCGCCCTGCTCGACGGCCCGCAGCGGCACTCGGAGCTCCGTCGGCGCCTCAACGGCGTGAGTCAGAAGATGCTGACGCAGACCCTGCGCTCGTTGGAGCGGGACGGCACCATCACCCGCACCGTGACCGCCGCCGTGCCGGTCCGGGTCGACTACGCGCTCACGCCGCTCGGCGCCTCTCTGACGACGGTGGTCCACGCCGTGAAGGTGTGGGCCGAGGCGAACATGGACTCGGTCGCCCTGGCGCGCGCGGAGTACGACGCCCGTAGCTGAGGCGCCCCGGAAACGAGACGGCCAGTCTCACGATGTGACCAGCGGTTTGACGTCGTCGGCACCTCGATCTAAATTCCCTACCAATAAGGTCAAGATTTCCAGCGCGAAGCTCCGGCTAGCTGGATGGCAACCCTCCGCGCGGTGGGGTGCCCCGGATGAGGACCTGGTCGTGGTGGGCGTCATGCCTCCACACGGCAACGACGCGAACCCGGCACTGCCGGGACGAGAGGACGGACGATGAACGCGTTCGGGGCTCCCCGTGCCATGAGCAGAGGCGACGAGGCCGTGCTCACGCGTTCCTGTTGTCGCTGACCCCACAGCGTCCAGCAGTCCCCCGCACGCCCCCTGACGGGGCGAGCCCCGCCGCACCTCACGGTGCGCGCGTCGTCACCTCTCGAACCACACGAACGGGTACCCCTGTGTCCTTCCCTGCCCAGCCTCGCCCTGCGCGGCATGCCCATCTCGGCATCGACCTGTCAGACACCGGCGCTCGCGCCGCGGCCTGGCGCACCCACGGTTCCCAGGGCCAGCGGCTCTTCGACGCGGGCCGGCTCGAGGAGCTCGTTGCCGTCGCCCAGCGCGGCGCGCTCGACTTCGTGGTGTTCGACGACGACTTCGCGCTGCACCCTGGCGGCAGCACGACCCGGCTGGACGCCGCCATCGTCGCCTCGCGGCTCGCCTCCCGCACCGCCGGCATCGGCCTGGTCGCCGCCGTCGGGACGTCGCACCTCGAGCCCGCGCACATCTCCACGGCCATCGCGACGATCGACCAGGCCAGCGCCGGCCGCGCGGGCTGGCAGGTCGGCTGGACCACGCGGGTGGACGAGGTGCCGACGGCGGGACCGCGCTCGACCTCCGCCGACGCCGCTGCCGTGGCCGGTGCTGGTGAGGCGGCGGCGACCGTCGGACGGCTGTGGGACAGCCGGCTCGCGACGACGGTCGCCCGTCCTCGGTTCACCACCCACGACGGCGTCAACTTCGCCGCCGGTACACCGAAGAGCAGCCCGCGCCCGCCGCAGGGTCGGCCGCCGGTCGTCGTCCGCGCCTCCACGCCGGCCGAGATCGAGCTGGCCGGGCGTGTGGCCGACGTGGTCCGGATCCGGGCGACGACGCCCGACGAGGCGGCCCGGATCCGTGCGCGGGTGCTGGGTGCCGTCGCCGCCGCGGGTCGGGACGCGCGCGACGTGCGCGTCCTGGTCGACGTGTACCTGATCGTGGGACCCGACCGGGCCAGCGCGCAGGCCCGCCTGGACATGCTCTCGGACCTCGAGGGCGTCAGCTGGGACACCGGCTCGCTCGCGTTCGTCGGCACCGCCACCGGGTTCGCCGAGCTGGTGACGCAGTGGTTGGACTCCGAGGCTGCCGACGGGTTCACCATCCGCCCGGCGTCGGTGCACACCGACCTGGTCGCGCTCGTCGAAGGGGTCCTGCCGGTCCTGCGGGCGTCGGACGCCTTCCGCGAGGCGTACCCGGGCCTCACGTTCCGCGACACGCTCGGCCTGCCGAGCACCGCCGACCGCTACGCCGCGACGGCCTGACATGACGACCACCGACGTGCGGGCCGTGCGCTCGTACCCGCTGACCGACCCGGCCGTGCAGCCGATGCTCGACGAGCTCGCGGTCGAGTACCTGACCCGGTACGCCGAGCACTTCACCCCCGACGACCTGCGCGCCGAGCTGAAGCGGTACCCGGCGGAGCAGTTCGAGGCGCCCGACGGTGACCTGATCCTCATCCTCGAGGGTGGCGTTCCCGTGGCCGGTGGCGCCTTCCGGCTGCGGGCCGAGCCGGAGCTGGGAGACCGCGCACGCCTGACCCGCGCGGGCACCCGGGACGACGCCGGTCTCCCGACCGTGCGGACCGCCGAGTACAAGCGGATCTGGACCAGCTCCGCGCACCGCCGTCGTGGGCTGGCCCGTGCCGTGCTCGCCGAGCTCGAGGTCCGCGCGGCCGCACTCGGCTACGAGCGCCTGTACCTGACCACCGGACCGCGTCAGCCCGAGGCAGCCGCCCTGTACCTGGCCACCGGATGGACGCCGCTGTTCGACACGAGCCTCGCCCCCGAGGAGATCGGCCCGCTGGCGTTCGAGAAGTGGCTCTGTCCGGAGCCCACCGCCCCGCAGTCGTAGAGCCCCCTCGAACCCCGGAGAGAAACCGTGTCCACCGCCTTCCTGAGCAAGGACGTCGTCGCACCCGACGTGGCTGATGTCGTCGTCCACGACGAACCGCGCGTCTACGCCGCGCGCCATCCCGGCCGATGGGTCGCGACCGCGATCGTCGCCGTGCTCGTCGCCATGATCGTCAGCTCGCTCCTGACCAACACCAAGTGGGAGTGGGGGATCGTCTGGCAGTACCTGACCTGGCCCTCCGTGCTCAGCGGGTTGTGGGGGACCATCCGGCTGACCGCCACGGCCGCCCTGATCGGGTTCGGCCTCGGCACGGTGCTGGCGCTCATGCGCCTGTCGCGCTCGCCGCTGCTGCGGTCCGTCGCCTGGGGCTACACCTGGATCTTCCGGTCCGTGCCGCTCATCCTGCAGCTCCTGCTCTGGTACAACCTCGCGTACCTCTACCCGCAGCTGTCGGTCGGCATCCCGTTCGGTCCGTCGTTCGCCAGCTTCGACACGTTGTCGATCATCGGGAAGTTCGGTGCCGCGGTGCTCGGGCTCGGTCTCTCGCAGGCCGCCTACGCCTCGGAGATCGTGCGCGCCGGCATCATCGGCGTCGACCAGGGCCAGCACGAGGCAGCCGCGGCCCTCGGCCTGCCCAGGGGTCGTCAGCAGCGGCGGATCATCCTCCCGCAGGCCATGCGCACCATCGTGCCGACGGCCGTGAACGAGATCATCGGCCTGGTCAAGGGCACGTCCGTGGTCTACGTCCTCGCGTACGGCGAGCTGTTCTACATCGTCGGCGTGATCTACGGCCGCAACCTGCGGGTGGTGCCGCTGCTCATCGTCGCCGGCATCTGGTACCTGGTCCTGACCACAGTCCTGACCGTCATCCAGTACTACCTGGAGCGGCACTACGCCAAGGGCGCGCTGCGCCAGCTGCCGCCCACACCGATCCAGAAGGCGCGTTGGGGCGTGGGCGTGGCCTGGTCCCGGGTGTCGGGCAGACCGCTGCCGAAGGACCTTCCACCGGGCTACGGCCGCAACGTCAGCGTCCTGGTCCGCTCCACGCTCATCCAGCGTCAGGGAGAGATCTGATGGCCGCGGGACTGGTCGAGGTGCGCGGTGTGCACAAGGCCTACGGGACGCTCGAGGTGCTCGACGGCATCGACCTCACGGTCCAGCCGGGCGACGTCACCGTCGTCATCGGCCCCTCGGGGTCGGGCAAGTCCACCCTGCTGCGCGTGATCAACCACCTGGAGAAGGTGGACCGCGGGCTGATCTCCGTGGACGGCGACCTCATCGGTTACCGGCGACGCACCGACGGGGCGTTGCAGGAGCTCAAGGAGAAGGACGTCCTGGCTCAGCGGACCCGCATCGGGTTCGTCTTCCAGAACTTCAACCTCTTCCCGCACCTGACGGCGCTCGAGAACGTCATCGAGGCGCCCATCTCGGCACAGGGGCGGCCGCGGGCGGAGGTCGAGGTCGAGGGGCGTGCGCTGCTCGAGCGCGTCGGGCTGTCGGACAAGGCCGACGCCTATCCGCGGCAGCTGTCCGGCGGGCAGCAGCAGCGCGTCGCGATCGCCCGGGCGCTCGCGGTCAAGCCGGCCGTCGTCCTCTTCGACGAGCCGACGTCGGCGCTCGACCCGGAGCTCGTCGGCGAGGTGCTCGACGTGATCCGCGACCTCGCGGCAACCGGGACCACCCTCGTCGTCGTCACGCACGAGATTGGCTTCGCCCGCGAGGTCGCGACCACCGTCGTCTTCATGGACAGCGGCCGGATCGTCGAGCAGGGCCCCCCGGCCCAGGTCCTCGACGCCCCGCAGCACGCCCGCACCAAGGCCTTCCTGGACAAGGTGCTCTGAGCAGCTTCGTCACCCTTCCCTGGGTGACGTCTGGCCGGTGCGCGCCCGCGCACCCCCACCGAGAGAGAGAAAAACTCGTGACTACACCCCTCCGACGGGCCCGGCTCGTGAGCGCACTGGCCGTGGTGCCCCTGCTGGCGCTCGCCGCGTGCGCCGGATCGGCGACCGCAGAAGGCAACGCGGATCCCGAGACGAGCCCGTCCGCCGCGACTGCCCTGAAGGTCGACACCAGCGCGAAGCAGGACCGGATCCACACGACGAAGGACGACGCCGCGATCGCGCTGCTCCCCGCCGCCGTCAAGGAGTCCGGCGTGCTCAAGGTCTCGACGACGGCCGGTGGCCTCCCGCCGCTCGGCTTCCTCGCCGACGACGAGAAGACGCCGATCGGCAACGAGCCCGACATCGCCAGCCTCGTCGCCGACGCGCTGGGCCTCAAGCTCGACCTGCAGGTCAAGGCCTGGGCGGACTGGCCGCTGGCCGTGCAGTCCGGTGCCGTGGACGCCGTCATCTCCAACGTCACGGTGACCGAGGAGCGCAAGGAGCTCTACGACTTCTCGTCGTACCGCAACGACCAGCTCGGCTGGCTGACCAGCGCGACCGGCACGATCAAGGCGATCAAGGAGCCCAAGGACATCGCGGGCCTGAAGGTCGCGGTCGGGTCCGGGACCAACCAGGAGAAGATCCTGCTGGCCTGGAACAAGCAGAACGTGGACGCGGGCCTCAAGCCGATCGACGGTGGCGAGCCGCAGTACTTCGAGAACTACTCCGACGTCCTGCTCGGGCTGCAGTCGGGCCGCATCGACACGTACGTCGGCCCGAACGCGACGGCGGCCTACAGCGCCGCGACCGCGCCGGACCAGTACAAGGTCGTGGGCACGCTCAACGGCGGATGGCCCGACACGGCGCAGATCGCGGTCGGCACGCTCAAGGGTTCCGGGTTGGCTGAGGCCGTGACCGAGGCCCTGAACCACGCGATCGAGGACGGCTCCTACGCCAAGGTGCTCGCACGCTGGGGCCTGCAGGCCGAGGCGATCGACACGTCCGAGACGAACCCCCCGGGTCTGCCCAAGACCAGCTGATCCACCCTGAACCGGGCGCCCGACGGGTGCCCGACGGTGGCCGGCTGGGGTCGGGGGACGCCTGGCCGGCCACCGTGTTTTTCTCGTCCGAAGGAGCGCACATGGAGAACGTCGACCACCTGGTCATCGGCGGCGGCGTGATGGGCTCGGCAGCCGCCTGGCAGCTGGCCCGCCGCGGTCGGTCGGTGGTCCTGCTCGAGCGCTTCGCCCCCGGACACGTCAACGGCGCCTCGCACGGCGCGTCCCGGATCTACCGACAGACCTACGACCGAGCCGAGTACCTGGACCTCACCATCGAGGCCTTGCGGCTCTGGCGCGAGCTGGAGGCGGTCTCCGGAACCGAGCTGCTCACGATCACGGGCGGCGTGAGCCACGGTGCACCCGCGCCCTCGCTGCTCGCCGCGTTCGCCGCCCGCGGCATCGAGCACGAGATCCTCTCGCCCGCGCAGGCTGCCGAGCGGTGGACGGGTCTGCGGTTCGAGGGAACCGTGCTGCACGAGACCCGGACCGCCGGCCGGGTGCACGCCGACCGCGCGGTCGCCGCGCTGCAGGCCGCCGCCCTGCTCTCGGGCGCGGAGGTCCGTCACGGCGTCCGGGTGCTGAGCCTGGCGACCCGTCCGGACGGCGTCCTCGTCGAGACGACGGACGGACCGATCCACGCGCGCCGCGTCGTGCTGGCCGCCGGCGCGTGGACCGGGTCTCTCCTCGGCCGGCCCCTACCGCTCGTCGTGACGCAGGAGCAGCCCGCCCACTTCCCGCTCGCGTACCCGGCTGAGTGGCCGTCGTTCACGCACCAACCGCTGGGCGTCCATCCGTACCCCAGCGGGACCTACGGACTGCTCACACCGGGCGAGGGCGTGAAGGTCGGGTTCCACGCGGTCGGCCCGGTGACCGACCCCGACCACCGCTCGTTCACACCCGAGCCCGGTCAGCTCGCGCTCCTGCAGCGGTACGCCGAGCAGTGGATGCCCGGCGTCGACCCGAGCACCCCGCACCCGATCTCGTGCACCTACACGACCACGCCGGACCACGACTTCATCCTCGACCGCCGCGGCCCGCTCGTCGTCGCCGCCGGCTTCTCCGGCCACGGGTTCAAGTTCGGCCCCGCGATCGGTCGCGTGCTGGCCGACCTCGCCGACGAGCCCGTCGACGACCCCGTGCACGCCTCAGACCCCGCGTTCCACCTGTCCCGTCTCGTCCTCCAGGAGTCCCGATGACACGCGTCCCCCTGTCCGTGCTCGACCTTGCACCCGTCTGGGAGGGCGGCACCGGAGCGGAGGCTCTGCGGGCGTCCCTGGACCGGGCGCGCCACGTCGAGCGGCTCGGGTACCAGCGGATCTGGTTCGCCGAGCACCACCTCGCGCCGGGTGTGGCCTCTTCTGCGCCGGGTGTCCTGGCGGCGCTCGCCGCCGGGGTGACCTCGACGCTGCGCGTGGGGTCGGCAGCGGTCTTGCTCGGATCCACCAGCCCGGTCGTCGCTGCCGAGCAGTTCGGCACGATCGCCGCGGCGTACCCCGGTCGCGTGGACCTCGGGCTGGGGCGTGCGTCGTTCCCGCCACCCCCGTCGAAGGGCGGCGAGACCCCGGCGGTCCCGGCGCGGGCTACCGGCGCGTCGCAGGACCGCATCGTCGAGGGGCTCCTCGTCCCGGCCGACCCGCCCTTCAGCCTTCGCGACCCCGACCTGCTCGCGCGGTTCGTCGCGCAGCAGCGCTACCTGAGCGCCGCCCGCACGCCCGCCGCGTTCACCGACGAGCTGCGCACGGTCCTCGACCTGCAGGCGGGCATCGCGCGTGCCGACGACGGCCGCCCCGCCGCCAGCCCTGCGGTCGAGGGGTCCGACCTCGACCTCTGGGTGCTGGCCTCCAGCGCGGGGGAGAGCGCCCGGGTCGCCGGGGAGCTGGGTCTGCCGCTCGCCGCGAACTACCACGTCAGCCCGTCGACGGTGCTGGAGACGGTCGCCGCCTACCGGGAGGCCTTCCGGCCCGGCGTGCTCGCGGAGCCGTACGTCGTGGTGTCCGCCGACGTGCTCGTCGCCGAGACCGCGCAGGAGGCCGAGTCGCTCGCCGACCCGTTCGCCGCCTGGGTCCTGTCGATCCGCGGCGGCGCTCGTGCGATCCCCTACCCGCGCCCCGGCACCACGACCCCGTGGGACGAGCGGCCCGACGACGAGCGTGCGCTGCTCCGCGACCGGATCGTCTCGCGCCTCGTCGGCGACGCCTCCACGGTCGTGGCGGGTCTCGAGGCGCTCGTGCGCGCCACCGGTGCCGACGAGCTGCTGCTCACGACGATCACGCACGACCCCTCGGACACGGCACGCTCCTACGAGCTGCTCGCGCGCGAGTGGTTCGGGTCGGGTGCGGGCGAGCTGGTCGGTGCGGGCGCGAGCGGCACGGCAGCGTCGTAGTCCCCGCCCGCCTCCCAACCGGCCCGAGGGGCCCCCACAAGACATGGGTGACGTCATGGATCTCCACGGCGTCACCCATGTCCTGTTCGGCGTCCGGTGCGGTGCCCCGAGGTCCGGACATGACAAGACCCGCCGGGATCGATGCACCCGGCGGGTCTGCCGTCTGTGGGCGTCACACCGCCGTGTGGTGACCGATCCGGTGGTACGTGCGGTCGTGGTAGACGAGCGGGAGGGCCTCGTCGTCGATCCCGTGCTCGAGGGCGCGGATCGACACGAGGTAGGACCCCCCGACGGGTGCGCGCTGCACGATGCGCCCGCGGACCCAGGACACGGCACCGTCGATGACGGGCTCGCCCGACGGCAGCGCCGTCCAGCCGCCCGCCGCGAACCGGTCGATGCCGCTGGTCGCGAACCGCGCCGACACGTCGTCCTGCCCGGAGGCGAGGAAGCTGATCGCGAGGGTGCGGGCGCGGGACAGCGGCGCCCACGACGAGGAGGTCGAGGCGAGCGAGAACGCCAGCAGCGGCGGGTCGGCGGACACGGAGATCACCGAGGTGGCCGTGAACCCGACCCGCTTGCCGCTCTCGTCGACGAAGGCCACGACGGCCACCCCGGCGGGATGGCGACGAAAGACCTCCTTGTAGGAGGCGGGCGAGAGCTGCGGCTCGTCCTGTTCCACGAGGTTCGCCTGGAGTTCGCGAAGGATCTCGGCGGTCATCGGTCCGCTCCCACGAGGTCGTGCGCCAAGGCCCGGTGCAGCGGGCCCGACGCCTTGTCCAGCCATCGGTCGACGGCGGGGTCGAGGTTGGTCAGGTCCGCCTCGGTCACGGTCAGCGACCGGGTCGGCACGGTCGCGCCGAGCTCGACCAGCAGGGGTCGCAGGTGGACCTCGCCCACCAGGGCGTGCGCGGGGTTGCCGGAGATGACGAGCGGGACCGCGACGACGCCGGCCAGCCCGTCCGGGCCGTAGAGGTCGAGGAACGACTTCAGCAGCCCGGTGTAGGACGCCTTGTAGACGGGCGTCGCGACGACGAGCAGACGGGCCTGCGCGACGGTGCTCAGTGCTGGGTCGAGCAGCGAGCGGTCGGCGGTGAACAGCTGGTGGCCGATGGTGGCGAGATCGATCGACGTCACCTCGGCCCCGAGCCGGCCGGCCACGTGCTGCGCTGCCACGAGCGTCCGGGACCCGACGCGAGGGTTGCCGACGAGGGCGACGACAGGCTGTGCTGGCTTGCTGACCACGAGGTTGCTCCTTCTCGTCCGCGCCGGATGCGTGACGTTGGAGGGGATGTGTAGCAGCGAGTCGGGAACGGGCAAGGGCTTCGGCGGAGAATCCCGAATGACGGACAGTGCCCGCCCCCGGTGCACAGGCCCTGCCCCTCGTCGGGAATCCGCGACAGGATGCATGTCGAGATCGTGCGGGCGGCTGCGACCACCCGATGAGGCCGGACCGACGCGGCCCGAACAGCCACAGGGAGCGCACCGTGAAGTACATGCTGCTGATGACCTACCACGTCGAGGGCGTGCCGCCGGTGGACACCTGGTCGCCCGAGGACCTGCGGCGGATGATCCAGTTCCAGCACGACCTCGACGCGTCGCTCGTCGCCAGCGGCGAGCTCGTGGGCGCCGAGGGGCTCGCCTGGCCGGACCAGGCCAAGCTCGTCCGCAGCGACGGCGTGCGGCCGCCGGTCATCACGGACGGGCCGTTCCCCGAGTCGAAGGAGTTCCTCGCGGGCTTCTGGATCGTCGACGTCGAGAGCGAGGAGCGGGCGATCGAGATCGCGGCCAAGGCGTCGGCGTCGCCGGGGGTGGGCGGGGTCCCGATCCAGCAGGTCATCGAGGTGCGCGCCGTGATGGAGGCTCCCGACGTCACCGGGTGAGTCACGTGTCGACGAGGACCTGCTGCGCACGCTTGCGCCGCGGGTCCTCGCCGTGCTGGTCCGGCGCTCGGGCGACCTCGCGGACGCGCACGACGCGCTCCAGGACGCGTTGCTCGCGGCGGCCACGCAGTGGCCCGTCGACGGGGTGCCCGACAACCCGCACGGCTGGCTCGTCGTCGTCGGCGGTCGTCGGCTGGTGGACGCCTGGCGTGCGCAGGAGTCGCGACGACGACGCGAGGAGCTGGTCGCGTCGCCGGAAGCCGTGGAGGACGCGCCCGGTGGGGACGACTCGCTGCTGCTCCTGTTCGGCTGCTGCCACCCCGCGCTGTCGCCCGCGTCCGCGATCGCGCTCACGCTGCGCTCCGTCGGCGGGTTGACCACGGCCGAGATCGCCCGCGCGTTCCTGGTGCCGGAGGCCACGATGGCTCAGCGCCTCAGCCGCGCCCGCCGGATCCTGCGCGACCTCGACGAGCCGTTCAGGATGCCGTCGCCGGACGAGTACGCCGACCGTCTGCGAGCCGTGCTCCACGTGCTGTACCTGATGTTCAACGAGGGCTACGCGAGCACGTCGGGCTCGTCGGTCGCCCGCGCGGACCTCTCGGGGGAGGCGCAGCGGCTGACGCGCGCCCTGCGCTCGAGCCTTCCCGACGACCCCGAGGTGACCGGCCTGCTGGCCCTGATGCTGCTCACCGACGCCCGCCGCCCTGCCCGGACGGGACCGGACGGCGAGCTCGTCGCGCTCGACTCTCAGGATCGGTCCCGGTGGGACGCGGGCATGATCGCCGAGGGTGTCGGGCTCGTCGAGACGGCCCTCGCCCGGGGCGCGGTCGGGGAGTACCAGCTGCAGGCGGCGATCGCCGCGGTGCACGACGAGGCGCCGTCGGCCGACGACACCGACTGGCCGCAGCTGCTCGCGCTGTACGGGCTGCTCGAGCGGATGACGGGCAACCCGATGGTGACGCTCAACCGTGCGGTCGCGGTCGCCATGGTGCACGGGGCGCGCGCCGGGCTCGCGCTGCTCGACACGCTGGACCCGGTCCTCGGCACCCACCACCGCCTGCTCGCCGTGCGCGGACACCTGCTGGAACGTGCCGGCGACGCCGAAAGCGCGGCCGAGCAGCTGCTTGCGGCGTCGCGACGCACGACGAGCACCGCCGAGCGGAACTACCTGCTGCTCCAGGTCACCCGGCTCCGACAACCGGCTTCCTGAGCGTCGTTGGGCCGTTCGGGTGGCCCGATATGTCCGATCTTGCGGGTTTGTCCGTTACGCCAGACGATGAGCCGATCGCAGCCCCGCGACGCAGCGTCGTCTGGTTCCAGGCGCCGAGGGAAAGGCACCTTGTGCAGACGAACGAGTCCTCACCGCTCAGCGCAGGCGCGCACGACATCGCGATCGCCCGCGAGCGCATCCGGAGGCGTCGCGTCGTCCGGCTGCTCACGTGGGGCCTGGTCATCGAGGCCTGGGTCATCCTCCGGTCGCTGCTGGGCCACCCCATCCTGCCGACGCTGCCGACGATGGACCCGTTCCTGGTCACGACGATCGTGTTCTTCGGTGGTCTGCTCGGTGTCACGCTGTTCACGCAGGTCTTCACGGGACGGTCGAGCCACGTCACCTTCCGACCCGAGCAGATCGACATCAGCCTCGACGACGTCATCGGCATCGAGCCGGTCAAGGAGGACGTGCGTCGCTCGATCGACCTGTTCCAGACGCACCGCCAGTTCGCCGAGCAGATGGGTGGCACGCCGCGGCGCGGCCTGCTGTTCGAGGGCCTTCCCGGCACCGGCAAGACGATGACCGCCAAGGCCATGGCACGCGAGGCCGGCGTGCCGTTCCTCTTCGTGTCCGCCACGTCGTTCCAGTCGTCGTTCTACGGTGCGACGGCACGCAAGATCCGCAGCTACTTCAAGGCGCTGCGCAAGATGGCTCGCGCTGAAGGGGGCGCCATCGGCTTCATCGAGGAGATCGACGCCATCGCGCTGGCGCGGAGCGGGACGTCCGGCTTCTCCGCGGCCGCGACGAGCGGCTTCGACCCGTTCCGCACGGTGGTGAACCCCAACGGGCCGGCGGCAGGCGTCAGCGACGCCACCGGTGGTGTGGTCAACGAGCTGCTCATCCAGATGCAGTCCTTCGACCTGCCCACCAACGGCGACCGGTTCGTCAACTGGTGCCGCGGTCGCGTGAACCTGTTCTTGCCGGCGCACCGCCAGCTCACGCTGCGCAAGGCCGGGAAGGCCCCGATCCTGCTCATCGCGGCCACCAACCGCGGGGACTCGCTCGACCCCGCGATCCTGCGCCCGGGTCGGTTCGACCGCCGCCTGACGTTCTCGCCCCCGGACGTGCACGGTCGGCGCGCGCTGGTCGACCACTTCCTGTCGAAGCGGTCCGTCGACGCCGAGCTGGACGACCACGCCCTGCGCGAGCGCATCGCCGCCGCGACGAACGGCTGGACGCCCGTCATGATCGAGCACCTGATGGACGAGGCGCTGGTCAACGCCCTGCGCCGTGGCTCGCGCGCGATGAACTACTCCGACGTCGAGCACGCCCGGATCACCGAGATGGTCGGCATCGGCCAGCCCGTCACGTACACCGAGCACGAGCAGCGGCTCATCGCCACGCACGAGGCCGGGCACGCCGTCACGGCGTGGCTCGTGGCCCCCACCCGCAACCTCGAGGTGCTGACGATCGTCCGACGCGGTGACGCGCTCGGGATGCTCGCGAGCAACGACTGCGACGAGGTCTACACGCGCTCGCACTACGACCTGCGTGCGCTCGTGCAGATCGCCATGGGTGGCTGGGTGGCCGAGGAGCTGTTCTTCGGGCAGACCAGCACCGGTCCCGCCGGCGACCTCGCCGCCGCGACCCGTACCGCCGCCCAGATGGTCGGCGCCGCGGGCATGACCGGCTCTCTGATCAGCTTCGCCGCGACCCCGCACGACCTGGTCTCGGCCGTGCTGAGCGACGGCGCGGCCCGCGCGCAGCTCGAGGGAGTGCTGGACGACGCCCGCAGCACCGTCCGTCGTCTGCTGTCCAAGCACCGCCACCTCGTCGAGGCGCTGCGGGATGCGCTCCTGGAGCGGCACGAGCTCATCGGCGTCGAGATCACCGACGTGCTCGAAGGGGCGGTGCTCTACCAGGAGCGGCTGGCGGAGCAGACGGAGGCGGACAACCGCGCGGCCGTCGCCGCCGGAGCGGCCGCGGCCCTCGCTGCCGCCGAACGGCTCCGCGTGGCCTGACGGTCGGGCCGCCGAGACCGGTGCATCGTGCCGGTCGCGCGGCTGACCTTGGCCTAGCCTTTCGGACGTGCCAGAGGGTCATACCGTCCACCGGATCGCACGCCAGCTCGGCCTCGACCTCGTCGGGCAGCCGTTGGCCGTCAGCTCGCCGCAAGGCCGGTTCACGGCCGGTGCGCGACGCCTCGACGGGCAGGTGCTCGTAGCGTCCTGGGCCGTCGGCAAGCAGCTGTTCCTCGAGTTCGAGTCCGGCGACGTCCTGCGCGTCCACCTCGGCCTGTTCGGCGCGTGGGACTTCTTCGGGCGGCTCACACCGCTGCTGCCGGGAAGCTCTGCGACGGGCAGCATGGGCGCCCCGCGCCTGCGTCGAGCCGTCCGCATGGGCGAGGGCGAGCGCGACGTCGACGGTTCCGACGGGCCGTTTCCTCCCGACCCCGTGGGCCAGGTCCGGGTCCGCCTCGCCTCTGCGGAGACCGTCGCCGACCTGCGCGGGCCGTCCGCCTGCGAGGTGCTCGACCCGTCGCAGGCCGCCGCGCTCGTCGCACGGCTCGGGCCCGACCCGGCCGCCCACGCCGCGCCGGGCGCCGGGGATCCGCGCACCGTGATGGTCGATCGCCTGACGGACCGGTCGGTGGCGGTCGGCCAGCTGCTCATGGACCAGTCCGTGGTGGCGGGCATCGGGAACATCTACCGCGCCGAGCTCCTCTTCCGGGCACGGCTCGACCCGCACACGCCCGGCCGCCGGGTCCCGCGCGAGGTCGCGGGGGCTCTCTGGGACGACTGGGCCGTGCTCCTGGCGGAGGGGATCCGCACCGGCGAGATCGTGACGCGGGATGTCCCCTCAGGCTCCGACCCCACGCTGCGCCACTGGGTCTACCACCGGGCCGGCCTCCCGTGCCTGGTCAGTGGCACCCCGGTGGTCGTCGAGCCGATGGCGGGCCGCAACCTCTACTGGTGCCCGACCTGCCAACGGTGACGGTCGGCGGGCCTCGGTGACCGCTGCCGGGGTCTGTCCTCCGTCACTCGTACGAGGACGGGAACGCGAGCTCGCCCACGGGCACCTCGACGGCGAGCGTGTTCGCCCGGGTGGCGAGCGGGCAGGTCCAGGCAGGGTTGTACGCGCACGAGGGGTTGTACGCGAAGTTCAGATCGACGACCAGCGAGTCACCGGCCATGCCATGGTCCGCTCCCTTGATGGTGTCGAGCACGTAGCGCCCGCCGCCGTAGGTGCGCGTACCCGCCAGGGCGTCGCGCACCGGGACGAACAGGCCGCCCGCGTACGACGTGAGCGACCAGACCGCGAGCGACCCGAGCGACCCGAGCTCCACGGTGCCGATGCGCTCGAACGGCACGACGCCGTCGGTGGCGGTCGCGACCTCCAGCCGCTGCTGCCCAGCGGGCTCGATGGTCGCCTCGAACCGGTACGCCGGGTCGTAGGGCGCGACGTCGAGCCCGGCGAACGACGCCGACGTGACGACGTCCAGGGGTGAGGCCGGATGAGTGGCGAACAGCTCGTCGCGCTGCTGCACCCACACGCCGTGCGCACCCGCAGGGTCGTTCGCAGCGATCCGCCGCACGTCGGCGTACATCTGGGCGACGCGGCGCCGCCAGTCGGCGATGGCCACCGGGTCGAAGGCCGAGGCGGGTGCTGTCACGTCTTCCACGGTCGCACGTGCACCCCGTCCGAGGCGAACCCACGTCCGAGCAGTCGTCCGCCAGGAGGGCCCCCTGACGTCCGGGGCGGGCTGCTGTTCGGACGATGCCCGAGGGATGTGTGAGGCTGGAGCACATGGATCTGCGCATCTTCGTCGAGCCCCAGCAGGGCGCCTCCTACGACGACCAGCTCGCGGTCGCCAAGGCCACGGAGGACCTCGGGTTCGACG
Source organism: Cellulomonas sp. URHD0024 (assembly GCF_000426185.1). Taxonomy (GTDB): domain Bacteria; phylum Actinomycetota; class Actinomycetes; order Actinomycetales; family Cellulomonadaceae; genus Cellulomonas. The sequence goes on along the minus strand of NZ_AUEW01000009.1, from coordinate 131,845 downwards.
CCTTCTTCCGCTCCGACCACTACGTCCGCATGGGCGCGGGGTCCGGTGACCCAGGTCCGACCGACTCGTGGACCACGCTGGCCGGTCTCGCCCGTGACACGGCGAGGATCAAGCTCGGCACGTTGGTCTCGTCGGCGACCTTCCGCCACCCCGGGATCCTGGCGATCCAGGTGGCCCAGGTGGACCAGATGTCCGGCGGGCGGGTCGAGCTCGGCCTGGGGGCGGGCTGGTTCGAGCGCGAGCACGCGGCGTACGGGATCCCGTTCCCGGCGAAGCGGTTCGGCCTGTTCGCGGAGCAGCTCGAGGTCATCACCGGGCTGTGGAGCGCCACCGGGACGTACACCTTCCACGGCGAGCACTACGACCTGACGGACTCGCCCGCCCTGCCGAAGCCCGCCCACGACATCCCGATCATCATCGGGGGCAGCGGCGCGACGAAGACCCCCGCGCTGGCCGTCCGGTACGCCGCGGAGTTCAACCTGAACTTCCCCGCGCCGCGCGAGGTCGAGGCCCGCGTGAAGGTCCTGCGGGCGGCGTGCGAGGCGGCAGGGCGCGATCCCGAGAGCCTGACGCTCTCCGTCGCCAACGTCCTGTGCGCGGGTCGCGACGACGCCGAGGTGGCTCGTCGTGCGTCGGCGATCGGGCGGGACGTGAACGAGCTCCGCGAGGTCGGCTTCGCGGGGACGCCGTCCGCGATCGTCGACCGGATCGGCGGGTTCCGTGAGCTGGGGGTCCGCCGCGTCTACCTGCAGGTGCTGGACCTGCGCGACCTGGACCACCTGGCGTTCGTCGCGTCCGAGGTGGCGAGCCAGCTGTAGGGGGCCCGGTCAGCTCTCGGCCGCGGCCAACGACTCCACCGGTGCCTCGAGCGACGGGTCCTCGCGCGGCGCCCGGAGGAGCACGACCACGGTGTGCACGAGCAGGACGACGAGTGCGACGTTGCGTGCGGCCAGGACGAGGGTGGTGCCTGGGCCCTTGGAGATGATCTCGTCGTAGAACCACGGGAACACGAGCTGCGTCGCGCCGGCGACGCCCAGGCTGAGCCAGGCGGTGGCCTTCCACCCGGGCAGCCGCAGGGCGAGCGCGACCGCGACCGGTGGCGCGAGCCAGGTCATGTACTGCGGCGAGCCGACCTTGTTGAACACCAGCAGCACGAGGGTGACGACCATGGCCCCGCGGACCAGCAGCTCGGTGCGGGCCAGCCCGCCCGACCACAGGGCCGCCCCGATCCGCTCACGGCGCCACCACAGCAGCAGCACGACGAGCGCGAGCGCGACCGGCTGGAGGATGCCCAGGAGGGTCGCGGCGACCAGCGTCCCGGGCCCGACGACCTCCCACGTGATGATCGGGTCGTTCAGGTACGGCTGGACCGACGAGGTGAACAGCCCCGCGAGGATCCAGGGCGTCGCGCCCGGTGACTCGATCTGCAGCCCGCGCTTGTCCTGCTCGGTGAGGAACGATGCGACGTGCGAGAAGCCCCCGCCCAGTGCGACGGCCCCGATGACCACCGCGGAGACCAACGCTCCGGGCACGACGACGCTGCGCCACGGACGTCGTACCGCGAAGAACATCGGCAGCAGCAGCGTGCCGGGGGCGACCTTGACCCACGCCGCCGCGGTGAGCAGCGCCGACGCGATGCGCGGATGGTTGAGCGCGGTCGCGAGCGCCACGACGATCGCGGGCACCACGACCCCGTCGAGGCGACCCATGGCGATCGGCCCGAGCAGGAGCAGGAACGCCAACCACCACCAGGCGCCGGTCGTCGTGCCACCGCTCTCCGGCCGGTTCGGCCGAGGAACGCGCAGCAGGAACCCGACGGCGATCGCGTCGAGCACGGTCACCAGCACCGCCCACACGGTCGCGTAGTGCGAGCCGTTGCCGGTGCCGCCCGGTGCGGCGGCGAGCATCGGCACGATCGCGCCCGCCGGGTACACCCATCCACCCGAGAGCACCGGCCACTGGCCCTGGTGCAGGCCGAGCCACATCCAGTAGCGGTAGAGCTCGAGGTCCCAGAAGGCGCGTTGGGGGATCAGCACCAGGCCGACGACCGCCAGCCATGCGTGCACCAGGGCGAACGTGACCCAGACGGCGGGCTTCGACTGAATCAAGGGGCGCAGCGGGACCTCCCAGGACGTGACCCGTGCGGGGCCGTGCGGTGCGGACGCCACGTTAGTCCGCGAGTCTGTGCGTCCGAGACCGGGCTCAACCGGCTGGCGTCGCTGCCGGCGTCACTGTCGTGGACGCGAACTCCTCGTAGGGCGTGCAGCCGGCGGGCGCGACCAGGGGAACGGCGGGATCGAGTCCCACCTGGTCGAGGGGCTTGAGCGTGTCGAACTGCGCACCCAGGGCGACGCTGACTGTCGCGTTGTCGACGGCCAGCGGGAACATCGTCGCGCCGTCGAAGTGTGCGAGGAGCGTGTACGCCTGGGCGATGCCGTTCTTGCCGAACGAGATGCGTGCGACCCCGTCGTACGGCTCGACGGTGGTCTTGGTGCCGATGACGAATCCGCGCTCCTGCAGCGCTGCCGCGGTGGCAGCGGCGAGGCCCGCGCGCGAGGTCGCGTTGTTCACGTTGACCTTGATGGAGGCGGCGGCCACCGGCTTCGCGCCGACGGGCGGGCAGGGGTAAGGCTTCATGACCTCGGTCGGCGACGGCTCCTGGGCGATCGCCCGGTCGAGGCCGGGCAGGTCCAGGTTGCCGGTGAAGACGGCCGCGGCGCCGAGGCCGATGAGTGCCATGGCGGCCAGGAGCACGCCGAAGATCACGGCCTGCCGCTCGTGCATGTGCCGACGACGAAGCTGCCGGTTGCGGTCGATCTCGCTCATGAGGCCGACGTCCGGACGGGGACGGCGTCGCTGGGCAGGACGAGCACCCGCGCATGCAGGACCGGCCTCTGGTGCAGAGCAGCCCGGACCGCGCGGTGCAGCCCGTCCTCGAGGTACAGGACGCCCCGGTACTGGACCACGTGCGCGAACATGTCGCCGTAGAACGTGGAGTCCTCCGCGAGCAGCGCGTCGAGGTCGAGGGTCCGCTTCGTCGTGGTCAGCTCGTCGAGCCGGACCTGGCGCGGAGCGATCTCCGCCCACTGCTTGGCCGTGGTGAGGCCATGGTCCGGGTAGGGCCTGCCCTCGCCCACGGCCTTGAAGATCACTGGGGGAGTCTAAGCGGAGCGGGCGCTCCCGGTGCGACAACCCAAGAGGATCACCCGTGCCGGACGGCCGTGCTGCCGAGCGCCATGGTGCCGTCCCTTTCGTGGCGCACGTGCGACGACCCGGATTCGGGTTCCGGCAAGGAACGTCGGGTGAGTGTCAGGGAACCGTCAAGACGGCCGCCGGGGGCCTGATCGCGGCGTAGACCTGCGGTGCGGCCTGCTCGTCGGACCGCCGGGATCGTGTCTCCCGCCCGTCGTCGAAGGTGCCCCATGGACCTCGTCTACCTTGCGCTGACCGTGGCGTTCTTCGCCGCGGTCGCGCTCCTCGCGCGCCGGGCCGACCACTCATGAGCGACGGGGTGGGGCTCGTCCTGGCGGGTGCGCTGCTCATGTACCTGGTGGTGCAGCTCGTGCGATCGGACAAGATCCGATGAGCGACACGACGGCTGCCGTCCTCCAGATCGGCGCGGTGGTGCTCGTCCTCGCGCTGGCGTACCGGCCTCTGGGCGACCACCTCTACCGGTCGCTGACGAGCCCGAAGCACCTCGCCGTCGAACGTGCTGGGTACCGCGTCATGCGGGTCGACCCTGACGCGGAGCAGCGCTGGAGCACCTACCTGATGTCGGTGCTCGGCTTCTCGCTGGCCTCGGTGCTCGTGCTCTTCGGCCTGGCCCGCCTGCAGGACCACCTGCCGATGGGTGCCCCGGCGATGGATCCCGCGGGCGCCTGGAACGCCGCGGTCTCGTTCGTCACCAACACCAACTGGCAGTGGTACTCGGGCGAGGTCGCCGCGGGGAACCTCCTCCAGATGGCCGGGTTCGCGGTGCAGAACTTCCTGAGCGCTGCCGTCGGCATCGCCGTGGTCGCTGCGTTGGCGCGCGGTTTCGCGCGGTCGGGTACCGACGGCCGCGTCGGCAACTTCTGGTCCGACCTCGTGCGCGTCACGGTCCGCGTGCTGCTGCCCCTCGCGTTCGTCGCGGCGATCGTGCTCGTGGCAGGCGGGGTCATCCAGAACCTCGGGTCGCACTCGGAGATCACCACGCTCGCCGGGGGCTCGCAGCACGTCCTCGGCGGTCCGGTCGCCTCCCAGGAGGCGATCAAGGAGCTCGGCACCGACGGCGGCGGCTTCTTCAACGCCAACTCCGCGCACCCGTACGAGAACCCTGCTCCGTGGACGAGCACCGTCGAGGTGGTCCTGCTGCTGGCCATCCCGTTCAGCCTGCCGCGGACGTTCGGCCTGCTCGTCGGCGACCGCAGGCAGGGCACCGCGATCCTCGCCGCGATGGTGTCGCTGTGGATCGCCGCCGTCGGGTTCCTCACCTGGGCCGAGCTGGCCGGCGCGGGTGCCGCACCCCTGGCCGCCGCCGGCGCTCTCGAAGGGAAGGAGGTCCGCTTCGGCGAGGCCGCGTCTGCGCTGTTCGCCGCCTCGACGACGATGACGTCGACGGGCGCGGTGAACTCGATGCACGACTCGCTGACCGCGCAGGGCGGTGGCGTCGCGATGCTCGGGATGCTGCTCGGCGAGGTCGCACCGGGCGGTGTCGGCAGTGGTCTGTACGGGATGGTGATCCTCGCGATCGTCGCGGTGTTCCTGGCGGGGCTCATGGTCGGCCGCACGCCCGAGTACCTGGGCAAGAAGATCGGCCGCGAGGAGATCACGATCGTCGCGCTCGCGGTGCTCACCATGCCCGCGGTCGTGCTCGTGGGCTCCGCGGTCGCGGTCTCGGTGCCCGCGGGGCTCGCCGGTCGGCTGCAGGGCGGACCGCACGGGCTGTCGGAGATCGTCTACGCGTTCGCCTCCGCCGGGAACAACAACGGGTCCGCGTTCGCCGGCCTGAGCACCGGCACGACCTTCTACGCCACGTTGCTCGGGGTCGCGATGCTGGTCGGCCGGTTCGTCCCGATAGCTCTCGTCCTCGCGCTCGCCGGCCGGTTCGCGCGGCAGAGACGGGTGCCCGCGTCGGCGGGAACCTTGCCCACGCACACGCCGCTGTTCGTCGGTCTCCTGGTCGTGGTGACGCTGGTCGTCGTCGGACTCACGTTCGTCCCCGTCCTGTCCCTCGGTCCCGTCGTGGAGTCGTTGTCGTGAGCACCGTCCTCGCCCCTGCCCCCCAGAAGCCCGCACCGCGTGCCCTTTCCGGCTCGCAGGTCCTCGACGCGGTGCCCGGCGCGCTGCGCGGACTGGACCCGCGCAGGCTGTGGGACGCGCCGGTCCTGTTCGTCGTCGAGGCCGGTGCCGTGTTCACGACGGTCCTGGCCGTCGTCGACCCGACCCTGTTCGCCTGGTCCATCACGGTCTGGCTGTGGCTCACGATCCTGTTCGCGACGCTCGCCGAGTCGATCGCCGAGGGTCGTGGCAAGGCGCAGGCCGCCTCGCTGCGGGCCACGCAGCGGGAGACCACCGCGCGTCGCGTGATGGCACCGCAGGACACGCTCGAGTGGACCGGCGGCCTGACGTCGTTGGAGACCGTCCGGGTCCCGTCGTCGTCCCTGCGGGTCGGGGACGTGGTCGTCGTCGAGACCGGTGAGACGATCCCCGGGGACGGTGACGTGATCGAAGGGGTGGCCAGCGTCGACGAGTCGGCGATCACGGGCGAGTCCGCTCCCGTCATCCGCGAGTCCGGCGGCGACCGCTCGGCGGTGACCGGCGGGACCGTGGTGCTCTCCGACCGGATCGTCGTGCGCATCACCGCACCCGCCGGCCACACGTTCGTCGACCGGATGATCGCCCTGGTCGAGGGCTCGGACCGGCAGAAGACGCCGAACGAGGTGGCGCTGAACGTCCTGCTCACCACGCTGACGATCGTCTTCGTGCTCGCCGTGGTCACGCTGCAGCCGTTCGCGGTGTACTCGGGTGCGCGCCAGCAGCTGGTCGTGCTCGTCGCGCTGGTCGTCTGCCTGATCCCGACGACCATCGGCGCGCTGCTGTCGGCGATCGGGATCGCGGGCATGGACCGGCTGGTCCGTCGCAACGTGCTCGCGATGTCCGGCCGCGCGGTCGAGGCCGCAGGAGACGTCGACGTGCTGCTGCTCGACAAGACCGGGACGATCACGTTGGGCAACCGCCAGGCGGCTGACCTCCTTCCGGCCTCCGGGGTGCGCGCGGAGGACCTCGCCGATGCCGCGCAGCTGTCCTCGATGGCCGACGAGACCCCCGAGGGGCGCTCGGTGCTCGTGCTGGTCAAGGAGCGGTTCGGGCTGCGCGAGCGGCACGACCTGGCCGGCGCGCAGCTGGTCCCGTTCGCGGCTCGGACGCGGATGAGCGGCGTGGACCTGCCGTCGCGACGGGTCAGGAAGGGAGCGGCGGCCGCGGTCCTGCACTGGGTGCACGCGACCGGAGGCCACTCAGGCCCTGACGTCGCGGCGACCGTCGACGCGATCTCGGCGTCGGGCGGGACACCGTTGGTCGTGGCGTCGCAGGTGGGTGACGCCCCCGCGCGCGTGCTCGGCGTGATCCACCTGAAGGACGTGGTCAAGGACGGGATGCGAGAGCGGTTCGACGCGCTGCGCGCCATGGGCATCCGCACGGTCATGGTCACCGGCGACAACCCGCTCACCGCCCGTGCGATCGCGGACGAGGCGGGTGTCGACGACTTCCTCGCCGAGGCGACGCCCGAGGACAAGCTCGCCCTGATCCGTCGCGAGCAGGAAGGCGGGCGGCTCGTCGCGATGTGCGGCGACGGGACCAACGACGCCCCGGCGCTGTCCCAGGCGGACGTCGGGGTCGCGATGAACACCGGCACGACCGCCGCGAAGGAGGCCGGCAACATGGTCGACCTCGACTCGAACCCGACCAAGCTGCTGGAGATCGTCGAGATCGGCAAGCAGCTGCTCATCACACGCGGAGCGCTGACCACCTTCTCCGTGGCGAACGACGTGGCGAAGTACTTCGCGATCCTGCCCGCCATGTTCGTCGTCGCGTTCCCGCAGCTCGACGTGCTCAACGTCATGCGCCTGTCGTCGCCACAGTCCGCGATCCTCTCCGCCGTCATCTTCAACGCGCTCGTGATCGTCGCGCTGCTGCCGCTGGCGTTGCGCGGGGTGCGCTACCGGCCGTCGTCCGCGTCCGCGCTCCTGCGACGCAACCTGCTGGTGTACGGGCTCGGCGGCGTGATCGCGCCGTTCGTCGGCATCAAGCTCATCGACCTCGTGGTCACGTTCCTGGGGATGTCCTGATGACCGACATGGTGTCGTTCCTGCGCCAGACCTGGGCCGGGTTGCGCGTGCTGCTCGTCCTCACCCTGGTGCTGGGGGTCGTGTACCCGCTGGCCGTGACCGGGGTGTCGCAGGTGGCGTTGAGGTGGCAGGCGAACGGGTCGTTGGTGGCGGCGGACGGCTCGCGGGTGACGTCGCCCTCGGAGTCCGTGGGCTCGCTGCTGATCGGTCAGCAGTTCGAGGGTGCGCAGTGGTTCCACCCCCGGCCGTCCGTAGCCGGCGACGGGTACGACACGCTGGCCTCGGCGGGCTCGAACCTCGGGCCGCTCAACCCGGACCTCGTCGTGACGATCGACCGACGACGCGCCGCGATCGCCGCTGCCGAGGACGTCGACCCCGCCCTCGTCCCGCCCGACGCGCTCACCGCGTCCGCGTCCGGGCTCGACCCCGACATCTCGCCCGCCTACGCGCGCCTCCAGGTCGCGCGCGTCGCACGGGAGAACGGCCTGTCGACCGCCGACGTGCAGGCCCTCGTCGACCAGGCGACCGTCGGCCGCGACCTCGGGGTGCTCGGCGAACCGCGCGTCGACGTCCTGCGCCTCAACCTGGTGCTGCGGACAATGGGCTCGTGACCAGCGAAGGACCGCGACGGGGTCGGCTCACCGTCTATCTCGGCGCGGCCCCCGGCGTGGGCAAGACCTACGCGATGCTCGACGAGGCGCATCGTCGGCTGTCCCGCGGGACCGACGTGGTGGTCGGACTCGTGGAGTCCCACGGTCGGCCGGCGACAGCGATCCAGGTGGAGGGCCTCGAGGTGCTGCCGCGGCGGACCCTGGAGTACCGCGGGTCGTCGTTCACGGAGCTGTCGGTGGAGGCGGTCCTGGAACGCCGACCCGAGGTGGTCCTCGTCGACGAGCTCGCGCACACCAACGTCCCCGGCAGCGCGCACGAGAAGCGGTGGCAGGACGTGCACGACCTGCTCGCCGCCGGGATCGACGTGGTGACGACCGTGAACGTGCAGCACCTGGAGTCGCTGAACGACGAGGTCGAGGCGATCACCGGCGTGAAGCAGCGCGAGACCGTGCCCGACGGCGTGGTGCGCGACGCCGACCAGATCCAGCTGGTCGACCTCTCACCCCAGGCCCTGCGCCGGCGGCTCGCGCACGGCAACGTGTACCGCGCGGAGCAGATCGACGCGTCGCTGACCCAGTACTTCCGCGTCGGCAACCTCACCGCCCTGCGCGAGCTGGCGCTGCTGTGGCTCGCGGACCGGGTGGACGACGCGCTCGCGGTCTACCGCCGCGACCACCGGATCGAGACGCCCTGGCCGGCTCGCGAGCGGGTGGTCGTCGCGGTCACCGGTGGCGCCGAGGTGGACACCCTCCTGCGCCGCGGCGCCCGGATCGCGCAGCGGTCCGCCGGCTCCGAGCTCCTCGCGGTCCACGTGCTCGCCACGGACGGCCTGCCCAGCGCGCCGCCCTCGACGATCGCCGCGCAGCGGGGACTGGTCGAGTCGCTCGGGGGCTCGTTCCACACGGTCGTCGGGGAGGACGTCGCGACGGCCGTGGTCGACTTCGCACGCGGCGTGAACGCCACCATGATCGTGGTCGGCGTGTCCCGGCGCAGCCGGCTCCAGGAGGCGTTCTCGGAGTCGCACGGCACCGAGATCGCCCGGTTGGCCGGTCAGATCGACGTGCACCTGGTCACGCACGAGCGGGCGCGTGCGGGTCGACGACGACTGCGGCGGTCGTCGCTGTCGATGTCCCGGGTGGTCGCCGGCTGGGCCGTCGCCCTGCTCGGCCCGGTGCTGCTCACCGTGGTGCTCCGTGGCATGCGGGAGGTGGTGAGCCTCCCCACCGACCTCATGCTCTTCCTGGCCCTGACCGTGCTGGTCGCGCTCGTCGGTGGGTTGTGGCCGGCCATCGTCAGCGCGGTCGTCGGGTTCCTGCTGCTGAACTGGTTCTTCATCGAGCCCACCGGGCGGCTCAGCATCGAGCAGCCCGAGAACGCCCTCGCGCTCGTGGTGTTCGTGCTCGTGGCCGCCGGTGTCGCCTCCGTGGTCGACCTGGCCGCCCGGCGCACGGCGGAGGCGTTCCGGGCGCGGGCCGAGGCGTCCGCGCTCACCGCCGTGTCGCGGTCGGTGCTCTCGGGGGAGGACACCGCGGCCGCGCTCGTGGCGCGGCTGCGGGAGACGTTCGGGCTCTCGGCCGTCTCGCTGGTCGAGGACCGGACGACGGTTCTCGCCACCGACGGCCCTGATCCGGCGCTCACGCCGAAGGACGCCGACGTCGTCCTGACGGTCGACGACCGCCGGGTGCTGCTCCTCACCGGCCGTGTGCTCCCGGCGTCGGACCGCCGGGTCCTGGAGGCGTTCGCGTCGCAGGTCGGGATCGTGCTGGAGCACGCGCGACTCAGCGAGCAGGCCGAGCAGGCGCGGGTGCTGGAGCAGGCGGACGCCACCCGGACCGCGCTCCTGGCCGCCGTCTCGCACGACCTGCGCACCCCGCTGGCCACCATCCGCGCCTCGGTCGACGGCCTCACGTCGACCACGCTGGAGCTCGACGAGTCCGACCGCGCGGCCCTCGTCGGAACCCTGGAGGAGTCCACCGCCCGCCTCGAGCGGCTCATCGACAACCTGCTCGACCTCTCCCGCCTGCAGACGGGCAGCGTGCGGCCGGTGCTGCGGGCCACGAGCCTGGACGAGATTGTGCCGTTCGCGATCGAGGGCTACCCGCCGGGCGCGGTGGTGCTCGACCTGGCCGAGGACCTGCCGTACGTGCAGACGGACCCGGGGCTGCTGGAGCGGGTGGTCGCGAACCTCGTGTCCAACGCGGTCCGGCACGCACCGGGTTCCCCCGTGGTTGTCGGGGCGTCGGCGGTGGGGGGTGAGATGGTCGTGCGCGTGGTGGACCACGGGCCCGGCGTGCCGGACGCGCTCAAGGGCCGGCTGTTCGCGCCCTTCCAGCGGTTCGGTGACACGACGGGGCCGGGTCTCGGTCTGGGGCTGGCGGTCGCCGACGGGCTCGCGACCGCGATCGGCGCGGACCTCGCCGCCGAGGACACCGTCGGGGGCGGGCTGACGATGCTGGTCACCGTCCCGCTCGCAGGGTCCGTCTCATGAGGGTTCTGGTGGTCGACGACGAGCCGGGGCTGGCCCATGCGCTCGCGATCACGCTGCGCGCGTCCGGCTGGTCCGTGGACACGGCGTCCGACGGTGCCTCCGCCCTGCGTGCCGCCGCGGCTCACATCCCCGACGTCCTCCTCCTCGACCTGGGCCTGCCGGACATGAGCGGGCTCGACGTCATCACCGCGGTCCGTGCGTGGAGCCGGATGCCGATCGTGGTGCTGTCCGCGCGGCAGCACGGCGAGGACAAGGTGGACGCGCTCGACGCGGGGGCCGACGACTACGTCACCAAGCCGTTCGCGATGAACGAGCTGCTCGCGCGGCTGCGGGCGGCCGTCCGGCGTTCTGCACCCGTGCTGGGCGCCCAGGACGAGGCCGTGGTGACCGCGGGTTCCCTCGCCATCGACCTTGCCCGCGCCCGCGTCCTGCGGGACGGCGTCGAGGTCCGGCTGACCCCCACCGAGTGGTCGATGCTCGAGGTGCTCGTCCGCAACCGGGGGCGGTTGGTGGGCCGTCGCCAGCTCCTGCAGGAGGTCTGGGGCCCGGGCTACTCGGACGAGACCCACTACCTGCGCGTCTACTCCGCCCAGCTGCGCCGCAAGCTCGAGGAGGACCCGGCGCACCCCCGCCACATCCGCACTCAACCGGGCATGGGCTACACGTTCGAGGTCTGACGCGCTGTTGGCCACTGAGCCCGGCTTGCGCCCCCGGGCCCCAGTCGCCGCCCCCTGGAGGCCCCGCCTTCCGCCTCCCGGGCTCCGCCTCCCGCCTCCCGCCTCCCGGCTGCGCCTCCGGTCGAACTCGTCGTTACGCACGCCATTCACGTGTTTGGGGCGCGTAACGACAAGTTCGGCGAACCGGTGCGGTGTCGGCAGGAGTGGGAACCCCGCGGGCTCGCGCGTAACGACAAGTTCGGCGAACCGGTGCGGTGTCGGCGGGAGTGGGAGCCCCGCGGGCTCGCGCGTAACGACAGGTTCGGCGAACCGGTGCGGTGTCGGCGGGATGCGGAAGGCCGCGGGCTGGAGGGGGCGGGGCTCACCTCACGGCGGTACCACGCGGCGGTCCCGCCCGCGCAACTTCCCGGACCCGGTCGAGACGGTGACGTACGAAGCCCCCGCGGCCCGGGTGGGCGGCGGGGGCTTCGCGACGAGCGAGGGCCGGTGGATCAGGCGCGGTAGACGGCCGTGATCGGGCAGTTGAACGGGTCGCGGTCGTGCAGGCCGACGGTGTTCAGGTACTTCACGATGATCGCGTACGACTGCGTCAGCGACACCTGCTTGTACGGGATGTTGTGCTCCTTGCAGTACGCCTGCACGATCGGCTTGGCGCGGCGCAGGGACGGCCGGGGCATCGACGGGAACAGGTGGTGCTCGACCTGGTGGTTGAGCCCGCCCATCAGGATGTCGACCCACTTGCCGCCGCCGATGTTGCGGCTGGTGAGCACCTGGCGGCGCAGGAAGTCGAGGCGCGAGTCCTTGGGGATCAGGGGCATGCCCTTGTGGTTCGGGGCGAACGAGGCGCCCATGTAGAACCCGAAGAAACCCATCTGGACCGCGAGGAACACGAGCGCGATCGGCCAGGACATCGCGTAGAAGACGAGGGCCGTACCGCCGACGAGCCGGATCGACATCATGACGATCTCGGCCGCGCGGTGCTCGAGCTTCTCCCGCTGCGAGAGTCGCTTGATGGCCGCAGCATGCAGCGCGAGGCCCTCGAGGAACAGCAGCGGGAAGAAGAACCAGCCCTGGCGGTGGAGGAACCACACCTGCCACTTGCTGGTCTTGCGGTCCGCCTGGTCGGGCGTGAAGGCGAGGAACTCGAGGTCGATGTCGGGGTCGACGTCGATCTTGTTCGGGTTGGCGTGGTGGCGGGTGTGCTTGCGCTGCCACCAGCCGTGGCTCAAGCCGACGAACAGGTCGGCGAGCACCAGGGAGGTCCAGTTGTTGACGCGGCCGTCGGCAAAGATCTGCCGGTGCGCGGCGTCGTGGCCCAGGAAGGCCACCTGCGTGAGGATCACGGCTGCGGCGAACGCCACGGCGATCTGCCACCAGGAGTCGCCCACCAGGACGATCGTGGCGATGAGGCCCAGGACGGCCAGCACGGCAGCGGAGAGCCGCACGGCGTAGTGCGCGGGCCGGCGCTTCATCAGCCCGGCGGCCTGGATGGTACGGGTGAGCTCCGTGAAGTCGCTCACGGCGCGGTCGCGGGGCCGCGCAGGGATGGTCGTCGTAGAGCTCATAGGTCCGTCCTTCATGGAGCGTCGCGCGCCAGCCTGCGTGTGGGACGACATCCTCGGATGCGCAAGGCCGAGGATGTGACGAAGCCCCGACCGACTAATCGGCCGGGGCTTCGTCCTCTGGAGCTATTCGGCTCAGAGAGGCGTGATGTTCGACGCCTGCGGGCCCTTCGGGCCCTGCGTGACCTCGAACTGGACCTTCTGGTTCTCCTCGAGCGTGCGGTAGCCGCTCGTCGTGATGGCCGAGTAGTGCGCGAACACGTCGGGTCCGCCGTCCTCGGGGGCGATGAAGCCGAAGCCCTTCTCGGCGTTGAACCACTTCACGGTGCCAACAGGCATGATGCTCTCTTCTCTCACGTGCGGTATGGACAACCCCGGCTAACCGGGACCGGTGGTAGCGGTGTTCGTCGTCCTGCTCCGAGGTGATCCTCGAGAACGTTCTGCCGGGTCTCCCGCGGCTTTCTGACAAGCGATTCACTGCGACTACAGGGACAACCGTACGGCAACATGGGCCTGACCGGAACGCGCACACTGTCTCGATCGTGAAACGAGTCGCGTCGGATGCTGTGGGGAGCCTGTAAGTTCGCGCCCACGACGCCCCCTCGGCAAGGAGCTGACCATGGACGTGGACGACGATCGGTGCCCGTGCGGCTCGGGCGACAGGTTCGTCGACTGCTGCGGCCGGTACCTGTTGGAAGGCCGGCGCGCCCCGACCGCAGAGGCGCTCATGCGCTCCCGCTACACCGGTTTTGCTACCCGCGACAGGGAGTACCTGCTCGCCAGCTGGCACCCGAGCACCCGGCCCGATGAGCTCGAGCTGGACGACGAGATGATCTGGCGCAGGCTCGACATCGTCTCGACGGACGCCGGCGGTCCCTGGGACGAGTCCGGGACCGTCGAGTTCGTGGCGCACTACCGGGTCGACGACGGCACGGCGATCGGCAAGCGCGGACGCCTGCACGAGACCAGCCGGTTCGTGCGCGAGGACGGCCGCTGGCTGTACGTCGACGGCGGGTTCGACTCGATCGGCGACTGAGCGCGGTCGCGCTACGCGAGCGACGCGTCCAGCAGGAGTGCCGCGACGGCGCGCGCCTCGGCGGCCGCGGACAGGTTCCGATCCATCCGGACCGCCTGGCTCGTACCGTCGTAGAGCAGGTGCAGCTGTCGGGCCAGGAGCGCCGGATCTGCGGCGCCCGCCTCGCCGGCGAGCTCCGTGAACAGCGAGCGGACCCAGAACCGGTACCCGGCGGCCGCCTGGACCACGAGGCCGTCGGACGGGGCCTCGGCGGACGCCAGCGCGAACGCGCAGCCGCGGTAGCCAGGCTCCTGGACGATCTCCGACAGGGCCTCGAAGACCGCGAGGATCCGGTCGCGGGGCTCCTCATGGGTGGACACGTGGCGCAGGATCTGGCCCGAGAGCCGCACGCGGCGTCCCTCGAGGTAGGCCTCCACGAGGGCTTCCTTCGAGCCGAACGTGTTGTACAGCGACGCCTTGGCCACGCCGGCCTGCTCGATGACCCGGTCGATCCCCACCGTCTGGACACCGACCCGGTAGAACAGGTCGTCGGCGGCCTCGAGCAGCCGTTCCCGCGCCGTCGCGGTTGCCCTCATGCTTCCCACCCTCCTAGACCGATCGGTCTAGCGTACGCCGCGGCAGCACCAGCCCGGCGAGCGCCACGAGGGCGAGGGCGATGACGAAGATCCCGTAGTCGCGGGCGGTCGTGAGCAGGTTCCCCGAGTGCACGACGAGGACGCCGGCGAGCACTGCGGGGACGCCCAGTCCCAGGTACGACACCACGTAGAGCAGCGACAGCACCCCGGCGCGCTCGTCGGGAAGGGCCTGAGGGATGACGAGGCGGATGCCGCCCTGGAACCCGGCGCCGAAGCCGATGCCGGCCACGGCGGTGCCGACGAAGAACAGGACCGGCGACAGCACGGCCAGCGACGTCAGGACGACCGCGATGCCGGTGATCAGGGCGAGGATGCCGAGCATCATGACCGAGCGGGCGGGAGCGTTGCGCAGGACGAGGACGGACGAGGCGCCGACGGTTGCGAGGACGAAGAGCCCGAGGCCGGCGAAGGCGACCGAGGTCGAGCCGACGAGCTCGCCGATCACCGCGGGGCCGAGCGAGCCGTAGAACCCGGCGAGCGCCCACACGGCGAACATGACGGGCAGCGCGATCACCGCGGGCCGGCGCACGTGGCGCGGCAGCTCGAGGTGCGGGCGAGCGCTGGCCAGGGCACCGGGCTCCCGCGGGGAGGTCTCGGGGATGCGCGCCACGGCGGCGGCCTGGACGGCGAGGATCACCAGGATCGCGACGAAGATCAGGTGGGTCGGCGCGGGCAGGGTGGCGACGACGACCGAGGCGATCACGGCGCCGAACGCGGTGCCGAAGCCGGGCGCCGCCGCGTTGGCCAGCGTCCCCTTGGCGCGGTTCAGGTCGAGCATCCACGCGCCGCCGGCGGCCACCGCCGCGCCCGTCGCGACGCCTTGGACGATGCGTGCGACGAGCAGGGCGGGCACACCGTTCGCCGTCGCGAACAGGACCATGGCCAGTGCCTGGACGGCGATCGCCAGCAGCACGACGGGCCGTCGGCCGAGGTGGTCGGACAACCGGCCGAGGGTCAAGAGCGCGAGCAGGACGGCGACCGCGTAGGTGCCGAAGACGACGGTCGTGGTGATGGCGGAGAAGCCCCACTCGGCCTGGTAGATCGCGTAGAGCGGGGTGGGCGCACTGGATGCGGCGAGGAACGCGACGAACACCGAGGCGATCACGGCGATGCCGGCGTCTCCGGACAGGCCGGCCCGGGCGGTGGGCGCGGCGATCGGCTGGAGGGTCTGGGTCATGGTCGCCTCACGGGATTGGGTAGACCGGTCTGTCTACCTCGAACACGAGGAGATTAGACAGACCTGTCTAGCCACGTCAAGCGTTCCGCGCCGGAGATCGGGCATGTTCGCGAGCGTGCGGCTGACCCCTGACAGCGGAACGGCGCCGCGGCACAGGCCGCGGCGCCGTCCCGGGCGCTCAGGCGCCCTCGTCGACCCGGTAGATCTCGTCGGCCACGAGGCCGTGCGCCTCGCGGTGGACGTTCGCGGCCGACTCGGCGTCGGGGGCGTCGACGAGGCAGAAGATCTTGCCCTGGGTCTCGTCGACCCAGTACTTCAGGTAGTTGACGTTGTGCGGGCCCTGCGTCTGCAGGTCGGCCTGGTGAGCCTTCTCGACATCCGACATCCCGACGGGTCCGTCGATCGTGTGGACATCCATGAACAGTGCCATTGCGGTGCTCCCTGCTGAGTCGTAGCGGTTCGTCGATGTGACACGATCAGCCTCGTGCGGAGTACCGCCGCGGACCATGACCGCGTACCCGAAGCACCTGATCCGGACACCACGCTGAAGCTCACGCTGGACCGGATCCACCTCGAGGGCGCGGTGTTCCGGCGGGCGCAGTACCGCGAGCCGTGGACCTACGAGTCGCTGACCGGCCCGGTGACGGCGAACATGCTGCGGCCCGGGACCGACCGCGTGGTCGTGTTCCACCTCGTCGCCTCGGGGACGTGCTGGGTGGCCGTCCCGGGAGGGCCGAAGCACTGGGCGTCGGCGGGGGACGTCATCGTGCTGCCCTACGGCGACCAGCACTGGATGGGCGGGGTCACCGATGCCGAGCTCGTCCGGATCGAGGACCTGGGCGACGAGGGCGCGCTGACGGGCCTGGTCTGCGGCTACCTCCACAGTCGCGACCCGCTGTTCGAGCCGTCGCTGCGTGCGCTGGCGCCCTTGTTCGTCGTGTCCCCGCCCCCCGGTGCCGGTGCCGAGTGGGTGCGCGCGAACATCGAGTACGCGATCGCGCATTCCGAGCCGTCGTCGTTCAGGGTTCCGACGAGGCTCCCCGAGCTGTTGCTGGTCGAGGTGCTGCGGCTGCACCTGGCGTCGGCCCCCGCGGTCGACAGCGGCTGGGCCGCGGCGCTGCGCGACCCGGTGCTCGTCCCGGCGCTGGCCGCGATGCACACCGACCCGGCGCGCAAGTGGACCGTCACCGAGCTGGCGACCGTCGCGCTGGTGTCGCGCTCGGCGCTCGACGCGCGGTTCCGGGAGGTGCTCGGGCGCTCACCGATCCGGTACCTCACCCAGTGGCGCATGCACGTGGCGCAGGACCTCTTGGCGACGACGGACCTGGGCGTGGTCGGGGTCGCGCATCGCGTGGGATACGACGCCGAGGAGGCGTTCAGCCGGGCCTTCAAGCGGTACTACGGGTCGTCGCCGACGTCGTGGCGGGCGGAGAGCCAGGCGCCCTCGTCGACCCGGTAGATCTCCTCGGCCACGAGGCCGTGCGCCTCGCGGTGGACGTTCGCGGCCGACTCGGCGTCGTGGGCGTCGACGAGGCAGAAGATCTTGCCCTGGCTCGTGCTCCTGGTCGGGTGCTCATGACACGATCAGCCTCGTGCGGAGTACCGCCGCGGACCATGACCGCGTACCCGGAGCACCCGATCCGGACGCCACGCTGAGCCTCTCGCTCGACCGGCTCCGCCTCGAGGGCGCCGTGTTCCTGCGGGCGGAGTACCGCGAGCCGTGGACGTACGAGTCGATGAGCGGCTCGGTGACGGCCAACATGCTGCGGCCCGGGAGCGACCGCGTCGTCCTGTTCCACGTGGTCGCGTCCGGGACGTGCTGGGTCTCCGTGGGCGGCGGTCCGAAGCACTGGGCGACGGCCGGGGACGTCATCGTGCTGCCCTACGGCGACCAGCACCGGATGGGCGGGGTCACCGACGCGGAGGTGGTGCCGATCAGCTCGTTCATGCCCCCGCCGCCGTGGACCCAGATGCCGGTCCTGCACCTGGGCGTCGAGGGCGAGCTCACCGGGGTCGTCTGCGGGTACCTGCACAGTCGCGACCCGCTGTTCGAGCCGTCGCTGCGGGCGCTGCCGCCGGTGTTCGTCGTGACGCCACCGCCCGGCGCGGGAGCGGAGTGGGTGCGCGCGAACATCGAGTACGCGCTCGCGTCGTCGGCTGCGGGGTCGTTGGGAGTTCCGACGAGGCTCCCGGAGCTGTTGCTGGTCGAGGTGCTGCGACTGCACCTGGCCTCGGCGCCTGCCGTCGACCGTGGCTGGGCGGCGGCGCTGCGCGACCCGGTGCTCGTCCCTGCGCTGGCCGCGATGCACGCGGAGCCGGCGCGCAGGTGGACCGTCACCGACCTCGCTGGAGTCTCTTTGGTGTCGCGGTCCGCCCTTGACGCGCGGTTCCGGGAGGTGCTCGGGCGCTCGCCGATCCGGTATCTCGCGCAGTGGCGCATGCACGTGGCACAGGACCTTCTGGCGACGACGGACCTCGGCGTGCTCGCGGTCGCCCGTCGCGTCGGGTACGACGCCGAGGAGGCCTTCAGCCGAGCGTTCAAGCGGCACTTCGGGGTGTCGCCGACCGCGTGGCGCGCTCGTTCCTTGTCGTAGCCCTTGTGGGTGGTTCGCGCGAGGATGCGGGGATGTTGTTCGCCGAGCTCGCGTCGACCTCTGCGTCGGTCGCGGCCACGCGCTCCCGGTTGGCCAAGCGGTCTTTGCTCGCTGCGTTGCTCGCGCGGACCCCGGCGTCCGACGTCCCGATCGTGTCGCGCTACCTCGGCGGCGAGCTGCGGCAGCGGCGCACCGGGCTGGGGTGGCGGTCGCTGGCGGACCTTCCCGCGCCTGCTGTGGAGGCGTCGTTGACGGTTCAGGACGTGGATCTGTCGTTCGAGCGGATGTCTCTGCTGTCCGGGCCGGGGTCCTCGACCGCACGCAGTGAGCTCACGGACCAGCTCTTCTCGGCCGCGACCGGGCCGGAGCAGGCGATGCTGCGCGGGCTGGTGACCGGGGAGCTGCGGCAGGGGTCGCTGGACGCGCTACTGCTCGAGGCGGTCGCCGAGGCGGCCGGGGTGCCTGCGGACGCGGTCCGTCGGGCGGCGATGCTGGCAGGTGCGACCGAACCCGTCGCCGTGGCGGCGCTCGGGTCCACCGACCCTCTGGCGGCCCTTGAGGCCTTCGGGCTCGAGGTCGGGCGGCCGGTGCGGCCGATGCTCGCGCAGTCCGCACCGGACGTCGCCGCCGCTCTCTCGGCGTTGGTGCCACCGGTCGTCGTCGACACGAAGCTCGACGGGATCCGGATCCAGGTGCACAAGCGTGGCGACGAGGTCGGCGTGTTCACCCGATCGCTGGACGACATCACCGCGCGGGTGCCGGAGATCGTGACGATCGCGCGTTCGCTGCCGGCGTCGTCGTTGGTCCTCGACGGTGAGGCGCTCGCGGTCGGCCCGGACGGGAGGCCGCGACCGTTCCAGGAAACCGCGTCCCGGTCCGCGTCGGCCCCGACCGACGTGGTCCTCACGCCGTTCTTCTTCGACTGCCTGCACGTGGACGGCGTCGACCTGCTCGACGCCCCGCTGCTGACCCGGTTGGCGTCGCTGGATGCGGTGGCCGGTCCGTGGGCCGTGCAGCGTCTCGTGACGTCGTCCGTCGACGAGGCGGCCTCGCGGTTCGCGTCCGTCGTCGCCGCGGGGCAGGAGGGGGTCGTCGTGAAGTCGTCGACCGCTCTCTACGAGGCCGGACGTCGCGGTGCCGGGTGGGTGAAGGTCAAGCCGCGGCACACCCTCGACCTCGTCGTCCTCGCGGTCGAGCGGGGTTCAGGGCGTCGGCGCGGCTTCCTGTCCAACATCCACCTCGGCGCCCGCGACCCCGCCGGCGGGTTCGTCATGCTGGGCAAGACCTTCAAGGGCATGACCGACGAGATGCTGGCGTGGCAGACGGAGCGGTTCACGGAGCTCGCCGACAGCCCGACCGACGGGTACGTCGTGCACGTGCGCCCCGAGCAGGTGGTCGAGATCGCGTTCGACGGCCTCCAGCGGTCGTCGCGCTACCCGGGCGGCGTCGCCCTGCGGTTCGCGCGCGTCCTGCGCTACCGCGACGACAAGACCGCCGCCGAGGCCGACACGATCGAGACCGTGCGGTCGTACGTCACCTAGGTCCGCACCGTGCGCCACGACTGCCCCTCGGCGCAAGCACCCCGAGGCCCCGGGAGCAGCGCTCGAACCAAGGCCCCGGGGGCGTGATCCGACAGTCGCACATTGTGCGTTTCGTCCGGATTTCCTCGGCTCCGGTCGGCGGGGTCGTTCTCGCGATGTTCACCTTCGGGTGCGAGCGCTACCGTGCGGGGAGGACCGAAGGTGGGCTCGAGGAGGCACGGATGGTGGCATCGCCGAGCGGCCACGTGGTCCTGCAGAGCGCCGACAGCAGCGACTACGCGTCGTTGCGTCGGCGGCCCGCGACGCGTGAGGTGCGCTACGCGACGGGCCGCGCGCTGCGGGGGTCGGTGCCGCGGTCGGCACTCGGCGACTGGTCGCCCGCGGACCGTGACCCCGTCGCGCAGATCGAGGAGAGCCATCAGGGCCGGCTGGGCTGGCTGGTGCCGATCCGGGTCGGGCGCATGGCCGCGTCACCGTACGGGTTCCTGCGCGGGTCGGCCGTCGTCATGGCCGACGACCTGGCGACGCTTCCCGCGACGGGTATCACGCCGGTGGTCTGCGGGGACGCGCACCTCGGCAACTTCGGGTTCTACGCCTCGCCGGAGCGTGACCTGGTCATCGACCTCAACGACTTCGACGAGGCCCACCCCGGCGCCTGGGAGTGGGACCTGCGACGGCTCGTCGCGAGCATCTGGGTGGCGGGTCGGCAGAACAGCGCGTCCGAGGACGCGTGCCGTTCCGCGGCGCTCTCCTGCAGCGCCGCGTACCGCGACGAGATCCGCCGCCTCGCCGATCGCCCGCTGCTGGCCCGCTCGTTCGAGCGGCTGGACGTCGACCGCATCCACGAGCGCGCACCGCACGGCACGCTCGCCGCGGAGATCGACCGTGCGGTCAAGCGCGCCCGCACCCGCACCAGCGACCGCGCGCTGCCGAAGTTCACCACCTCGTCGGACGACGGCGCCCGGCGGATCGTCGAGCAGCCGCCGCTCCTGACGCGGCTGTCCGACGTCGAGGCGTCGCACGTCGCCCAGGGGCTCGACGACTACCTGGGCACGCTCGCACCGCACTGGCGGCGCGCGCTCGGTGGCTACACGCTCGTCGACGTCGCCAACAAGGTGGTCGGCGTCGGGTCGGTCGGTCTGCGCGCGTACATCGCGCTGCTCGAGGGCTCGAGTCCCGACGACGTCGTCTTCCTCCAGCTCAAGCAGGCCCGCCGGTCGGTGCTCGCCCCGCACGTGCACGGCGACAGCGCCTGGCACGCGCACCAGGGTCAGCGCGTCGTCGAGTACCAGCAGGCGCTGCAGACCGTCAGCGACCCGCTGCTCGGCTGGACGACCGTCGGCGGGCTGCAGTTCTACGTGCGCCAGTTCCGCAACATGAAGGGGACGGTCGCCCTCGACGCGATCGACCCTCCGGCGCTCGCGGACTACGCGGCCATCGTCGGCCGCCTGCTGGCCAAGGGGCACGCGCGGACCAGCGGCGCGTCGATGATCGCCGGCTACGCGGGCCGCTCCGACAAGCTCGACGTGGCGATGGCCCGGTTCGCCCTCGCCTACGCCGAGCAGACGGAGGCGGACCACGCCGCGTTGGTCCGGGCCGTCGCGTCCGGCCGGCTCCCCGTCGAGCGTGGGGTCTGACATGTTCCGACGACGCACCGAGTGGACTCTTGCCGACGGC
Source organism: Cellulomonas sp. URHD0024 (assembly GCF_000426185.1). Taxonomy (GTDB): domain Bacteria; phylum Actinomycetota; class Actinomycetes; order Actinomycetales; family Cellulomonadaceae; genus Cellulomonas. The sequence continues at coordinate 110,518 of NZ_AUEW01000009.1, read as the reverse complement.
GAGGAGCGGCACCGGCTCTCGCCGGAGTCGTTCCAGATCCCGAGCGAGGCCGCGCGCGCGGACGTCCGGGCCGGAGACCTGGTCAAGCTGATGTTCGAGCCCACCACGGGCATCGCGGAGCGGATGTGGGTGACGGTGACGACGGGCGGCGACCAGCTCGTCGGCACCCTGAACAGCGACCCTGCCGAGCTGCACGGCCTGCGCGCCGGCGACACCGTCCCCTTCGAGCGCCGGCACGTCATCGCGATCGGCCGCCGCCCCCACGACTGACGAGGACGACGAGATCGGCGGCGCGAAAATCCCCACCGCACCGGCGCGGATGTCGGCACAATTCGACCCGAGCCCGTCGAGAGGGGTTGTCGTGTACGAGACCAGGCCGGCGATGGTCCTCGGGCCCGGCCTTCGGGACGGGATGGCCCGGGCGATCCTGGTCCTGCTCGGCGTCTTCTGCCTCGCGTGGTTCGTCGGTTCGGCGTACTTCCTGGCCGTCGAGCTCACGACGGGGCGCCACGGCGTGGGTGAGCACTGGGGGATCCGTTTTCCCACCTGGATCGCCTTCGCGGTGAGCCTTCCGCTCTCGCTGATGATCGCGGCGGACTGCTTCCAGAAGTTTCAGCAGGCCGGTCGCCACCGCGGCATTCTCGACTACGTCGACGAGCCCATGGGGCTGCGGCTCGTGCACAACCGGCTCTGGCGCCGTCGCCAGACGCTGCTCGTCGAGCGCGGTGAGCGGCTGGAGATCGCCGCCACCCTGACCTACAGCCGACGTGGCGGGCTCGAACGCGAGTACCGGTACGTCGTCACGGCGCCCGGCGGGTCGTTCCGATTCGTGCGCGGCGGGTGGATCGAGAAGTTCTCGCTCGCACCGTTGGACGCCGCCGCGCGCCTGCTGAGCATCACGGTCGTGACGACCGGCGCCGCCCAGGCCATCCAGCGCGGGTCGGAGGTCAACACCGGCTAGCTCTCCTCTTCCCGCCACGCCGGCGGTCGAGAACAACTCCAGGCACGTTGTCGGCGTCCATGGCGCAACTCAGGTTGTTCTCGACGACCGATCCCCGGCTCTGGGCGTCGGGTACGTTCGGCCGATGCGCAGCAGCCAGGTCGGCCGATGAGCACGGCGACCGTCGTCGGCGGCGGACCTGCGGGCCTCGTCGCGGCCGAGGTGCTGGCGCGCGAGGGCGTCGCGGTGATCGTGTACGACCGGATGCCGTCGCCCGCGCGCAAGTTCCTGCTGGCGGGCCACGGCGGGCTGAACATCACGCACTCCGAGGACCGCGAGCCGTTCCTGGGCCGGTACGGCGGGTCCGCGGACCGGCTCGCGCCCATCGTCGACGCGTTCTCGCCGCAGGACCTGCGTGAGTGGTGCGCCGGGCTCGGGGAGCCGACGTTCGTCGGGTCGAGCGGGCGGGTGTTCCCGCGGTCGTTCCGGGCGACGCCGCTGGTCCGCGCCTGGCTCACCCGGCTGACCGAGCTGGGCGTGGTGGTCGAGCGTCGTCAGCGCTGGACGGGGTGGACCGAGCACGGCCTGCAGGTCACGGGTCCCGACGAGGCGACGCGGGAGGTCCGGGGCGACGTGACCGTGTTCGCGCTCGGTGGGGCGTCGTGGCCGCGGCTCGGTGCGGACGGGTCGTGGGTCGACCTGTTCGCCCGTCGCGGCGTGCTGGTCGCGCCGCTGCGCCCCGCGAACGTCGGGGTACGGGTCGGCTGGGCGGCGACGTTCGCGGACCGGTTCCAGGGCACGCCTCTGAAGCACGTCGCGCTGACCGTCGGCGGGCACACGGCCCGCGGTGACGCGATGGTGACCCGGACCGGGCTCGAGGGTGGGCCGGTGTACGCGATCGGAGCCGCTATTCGGGAGGCCCTGGACGCGGACGGGTTGTGCACGGTCGAGGTCGACCTACGACCGGCCCTGACCCTGGAGCAGCTCACCGAGAGGCTGCGTCGTCGTCGACCCAAGGACTCGGCGTCGAACTGGTTGCGCCGGGCGATCGCGCTGGACCCTGTCGGCATCTCCCTCCTCCGCGAGGCGAACGGCTCCGTGCCCACCGACCCGGCGGCTCTCGCCGCACTGGTGAAGGCGGTCCCCGTCGTCGTGACCGACACCATGCCGATCGGGAAGGCGATCTCGACGGCGGGCGGGATCGCGTGGTCAGAGGTGGACGAGTCGCTCATGCTGCGCCGGCTGCCCGGGACCTTCGTCGCGGGCGAGATGCTCGACTGGGAGGCGCCGACGGGCGGCTACCTGCTGCAGGCGTCGTTCAGCACAGGCGTCGTGGCCGCACGCGGAGCGCTGGCGGGGCTCGGGTCGTGATAGCGCGCCGACGGCGTGCCGTGCGGAGGCCCTGTCGTATGCGGCTTGTTACGTTCGGGGGATGGCCGAGACCAGGAGCACGAAGAGCGGGTTCAGCGCCGAGGAACGCGCCGCGATGAAGGCTGCCGCTGCCGAGCGGAAGGCCTCGCAGAAGCAGCAGGACCTCGACGAGGCCCTTGCGGAGGTGATCGCGAAGCTTCCCGACGACGAGCGGGCGATGGCGGAGGCGATCGACGCGATCGTCCGCGAGCACGCCCCGGGCCTCACCTCGAAGACGTACTACGGCATGCCGGGCTGGGCGCTCGACGGCAAGGTCTGCCTCTTCATGTCGCCGGCGAGCAAGTTCAAGGTGCGCTACAGCACGATCGGCTTCGAGCAGGTCGCGAACCTGGACGACGGCGACATGTGGCCGACGTCGTTCGCGATCCGCAGGATCGGGCGAGCCGAGTCCGAGACGATCACCGCCCTCGTGAAGAAGGCTGTCTCCTAGCCGCAGTCGTCGCAGATGCCCGTCGCCGGCAGCGTCATCAGGCACGTCGGGCAGATGGCGGCCGGAGCCTCCCGGGCGGCGGTGGAGCGGGTGGTCGTGGTGCGGGCGGCCGGCGTGCGCGTGCGCGTGGCCTTGACCGGCACCGGCCGCGGGGCGGAGGCCGGCACGGTGACCTCGAAGCCTCGTTTGCGCAGGATCATCACGGCGTCCTGCATCCCGCCGTGGAACTCCTCGGCGGTGGCGAGACGCCCCGTGGCGAACCGGTGCGCGACGCCCAGGACGGCCCGCGAGTCGTAGCTGTGGCCCTCGTGGACCAGCGCGTAGCCGAGCACCGGCTCGAAGCCGTACAGGTCGAGGAACTCCTCGCTGCCACGCTCGTCGTACTCGGCGATCGCCTGGAGGACGTTGTGTCTCGTCACGGAGGAGAAGGTGGCCACGAGCATCGAGCCTACGTCGAGCAAGCCGTGTGCCGTCACCCGTTCGAGCAGCCGACCGGGGGCAGCCGACGTACGTCGCCCCGAGGATCGGCGCCGGCCGACCGTTCCCGCCGCGGCACCGGGCAGCGTGACGTCGGCACGGTTGCTCGGACCGGGCTCGGTGACCGAGGAGCTACGACCGCCGGTCGTCACGCCGCTCGGCGCGCCGACGGTGGCGTCTCACCACGCCGAGCCCGAACCAGACCAGCGCCCCGAAGACGGCGACGACGATGGTGTACAGCCAGAGCGGCCAGGTGAACGTGATCCACAGGAACTGGAATCGCACGTCCTGGGTGTTCTGGAGGACGAAGGTCACGAGGACCGCAGCACCGACCAGGATCGCGATGAGACCACCGCTGCGGCGACCGCCGTCCGAGGCGGGTTGCTGCTGAGTCATCGGTGTCTCCGTCTTCTGCGTTCGGGACAGCTCTGTGCGGTTCCACCTCGGGGGCCACTGTGAAGCCTAGGGGTGTCGGGGCCCGCGTGACCCGTTCCGACGTCAGAGCCGCTTCTCGACGAGGATCACATCGCGCCACTGACCGGCGAGCGGTCCGTAGGTCATCCGGCCGAGTCGTTCGCGGGTGCCGACCACCCGGAACCCGGCGGCCGCGTGAACCGCGAGGCTCGACCGGTTCTCCGGGAAGATCCCCGACTGCACCGTCCAGAAGCCGCGACTCTCGGCGTTGGCCGCCAGGGCCTGCAGGAGAGCGCGACCGACACCCCGGCCCTGGGCCGACGGGTCCACGTAGACGGAGTGCTCGACGACTCCGGAGTACGCGCACCGGTCGGAGACGGCAGCGGCCGCGGCCCACCCGACGACCCGCCGGTGCTCGTCGAGAGCGACGAGTCGGTGGTCGGGGAGCTTGCCGGCGTCGAACGCCTCCCAGGTCGGGGGCTCGGCCTCGAACGTGGCGTGACCGGTGGCGATGCCGGCGGCGTAGATGCGCTCGACGTCCGGCCAGTGGTCGGCGGTGAGCGCGGTGATCGTGAAGGTGGACGACTCCTGCTCGGTCATGCGAGGGCTCCGGCCGTCAGGTGGGTGCCGAGCTGGTGGGTGATGGCGTCGAGGGCGCCAGGGATGAGCGAGTAGTAGGCCCAGACGCCTCGCTTCTCCCGAGCGAGCAGGCCGGTGTCGACGAGGTACTTGAGATGGTGCGAGACGGTCGGCTGCGAGAGTCCCACGGGCTCGATGAGGTCACAGACGCACGCCTCGCCGCCGTCGTGCGCCGCGATGAGGGACAGCAGCCGCAGCCGGGCCGGGTCGGCGAGGGCCTTCAGCTTCTGCGCGAGCTCACCTGCGTCCTGCTCGGTGATCGCGGCACGGGCGAGCGGGGTGCAGCACGCTGCGTCGTCGGGCGTCGAGATCACAGGGAGCAGGTCCAGGGGCACCGCTCCAGTGTCGCGCATGCATCGATCGCTGTCGATATTGACACATGTCGATGTCTCCGCCAGGTTAGACATCGACAAGTGTCGATACGTATGGAGATCGAGATGGACGAGGTGCGTGAGCAGGTCCGGCAGCGGTACGCGCTGGCGGCGGTACTGGGCGGCGACGCCGGTTGTTGCAGTGCGGGCGGGTGCGCTCCGGAGTCCATCGCGGTCGACGAGCGGTTCGGCGCCGGGCTCTACAGCGCGCAGGACGCGGTCAGCATCCCGGCCGAAGCGCTCGCGGCGTCGTTGGGCTGCGGGAACCCGATCGCCGTGGCCGAGCTGAACGCCGGCGAGCGGGTGCTCGACCTGGGCTCGGGTGGCGGCATCGACGTCCTCCTCTCGGCCCGGCGCGTCGGGCCGGACGGGTTCGCCTACGGCGTCGACATGACGGACGAGATGCTCGACCTGGCACGTGCGAACGCGACCAAGGCGGGCGCGACGAACGTCGAGTTCCTCAAGGGCACCATCGAGGACCTGCCGCTGGGCGACGCAGTGGTCGACGTCGTCATCTCGAACTGCGTCGTCAACCTGTCCACCGACAAGTCGGCGGTGCTGTCCGAGGCGTTCCGGGTGCTGGTTCCCGGTGGTCGGGTGGGGATCTCGGACGTCGTCGCCGAGGACCGCCTGACGCCCGACCAGCGCGCCGAGCGCGGCTCGTACGTCGGGTGCATCGCTGGCGCCTTGTCCCGTACCGAGTACCTGGACGGCCTGGTCCGCGCCGGCTTCACCGACGCGGAGGTCACCTTCACCCACGAGGTCGCCGACGGGATGCACGGCGCCGTCGTCCGCGCACGCAAGCCGCTCCCGCAGCCTCGGGGGACCTGACCTGATCTCGCGTGTCGAGGCGGGAAGCCCCGTCGTCGTCAGAGCCGCGCGGGCGCTACACCGAGCTCGTCGAGCAGCACGAGGATCCGCCGCTGGATCTCGTCGCGGATCGGTCGGACGGACTCGATGCCCTGGCCCGCCGGGTCCTCGAGCACCCAGTCCTCGTACCGCTTGCCGGGGAAGTAGGGGCACGCGTCACCGCAGCCCATCGTGATCACCACGTCGGAGGCCTGGACCGCTTCGGTGGTCAGCACCTTGGGCTGCTCGGCTCGGATGTCGATGCCGACCTCGGCCATCGCCTCGACCGCCACGACGTTGACCCTGTCCGCGGGCATCGAGCCCGCGGACAGGACGTCGACGGCGCCGCCGGACAGTGCGGCGAGGAAGCCGGCGGCCATCTGGGACCGACCGGCGTTGTGGACGCAGACGAACAGGACGCTGGGCTTGTCGGTGGTGGTGCTCACGGGTCTCCTTGGGTTACGCGTCGGCGAGGCGGGGGGCGAGGACGTCGACCCGGCGGGCGATCTCCTCGAAGGCGGCGTCGAAGGCTGCGTCGTCCGCTGCCGGGACGGGGTCGGGCACGGACCAGTGCAGGTCCGCGACGTCGCCGATCTCCTCGTGCGCGTGGTCGCACACGGTCACGACGAGGTCCCCGTCGCGACGCACGTCGCTGAACAGGCGGGGCCTCGCGTCGAGCAGCGGCACGTCGTGGCGTTGGGCGACGGCCACAGCGCCGGGTGCGACCGAGACGGCGGGATGAGTGCCCGCGGACGCCGTGGCGACAGGGCTGGTCCGGCGCCACAGGGCCGCGGCCAGGTGGGATCGCGCGGAGTTCGCCGTGCAGACGAACAGGACCCGCCGGGGCCGAGGCATCGTCCACCCGGCCGGGACGATCGCGGCGTCGGGGGTCAGGTGCAGGTAGGTGCGACGCCGGTCGCCCTCGGAGCGGCGGCGGGAGACCAGACCGTGCTCGACCAGGACGCCGACGTGGTGGGCGATCAGGTTGGAGGCCATGCCGAGCTCGGCCGACAGCTCGGACGGCGAGTGGTCGCCGAGCGACAGCAGCTCGACGACGGCCAGCCGCCCGGGGTCGGACAGCACCGCGTGCGTCGCCGCCCGACGCGCGATCTCGGCATGCCACTCAGTGTTCATTGAGACAATTTTGACTGAGTGACCGTGGACGGGTCAAGATGCCGACGTCCCGAGCCTGGCCCCTCTCCGAAGGAAGGTTCCGCATGACCACCTTCCTGTTCGTCTGCGTCCACAACGCCGGCCGGTCCCAGCTCGCCGCCGGCCTCGCCGCAGCGCGCGCCGGTTCCGACGTCACCGTCCTGTCCGCCGGTACCGAGCCGGACACCGCCGTCAGCGCGACGGTGCTCGCCTCGCTCGCCGAGATCGGGATCGACCGCAGCCGCGAGGTTCCCCGGCTCCTGACCGCTGGTCTCGCCGCACGGGCCGACGTCCTCGTCGCCCTCAAGCCGGGCCTCGACCTGCCCGCCCACCACCGCGTCGAGCTCTGGCCCCTGCCCGACCCGGCCGCCTGGGACGTCGACGGCATCCGCCCGCTCCGGGATCACCTCGACACCCTCGTCGCAGACCTGCTCGGCGAGACGTCCTCGTCGCACGTGGCTCCGTGCCGCGGCCGATCCGGGAACTCTGTCCCTCGTCAGGCAGCCCACCGGCGGCAGGACGCCAGCCCGGGCGACCAGTGTGCGGACACGACGAAGGGCCCGTGACCTGCATCTTCTGCAGTTCACGGGCCCTTCGACCGGCGGAGGATGGGGGATTCGAACCCCCGAGGGCTTTCACCCAACACGCTTTCCAAGCGTGCGCCATAGGCCACTAGGCGAATCCTCCCGGCCGACTGAGGATAGCGGAGGTCGGCGAGCGATCCGAATCCCGCCTCCTGACGGCCGCCGCCACGGCGGGATCGGCGTGCGTCGTACGGCGACAGGAACCGCCGGCGACGGCCGTGCAGGGATGTCGCGCCGTCCCTCGCGGTCCTAGGCTCGTGGGGTTTCCGGGCCTCGCCACCCCGTGAGGCCTCCGACGACATGCGAGGAGCGAGGCCATGGCGCACGGCGACATCACGCACATCGACATCCCGGCAGACGACCTCCAGCGGGCGACGAGGTTCTACTCGGAGCTGTTCGGCTGGGACATCAAGGAGTCGCCCGGCTACGAGGGCTACCCGATGTGGAGCGCCCCGAACGGCATCAGCGGCGGTGGGCTCGGGCTGCGCGAGGGCAACCTGCTGGTGCCCCGCAGCTACGTCGAGGTGGACTCGATCGACGACACGCTCCGGCGGGCGCAGGAGCTCGGTGGCCGCACGGTTCAGGAGAAGACGCAGATCTCCCCGACGAGCTGGTGGGCGTCGTTCGAGGACTCCGAGGGCAACCAGCTCGGCCTGTACGAGGGCACGACTGCCTGACCTCGGCTCGTCCGTCGGGTCCGACGTCGGTCCGGGCGCCTGCTCGGACGTCTGCTCGGGCGCCTGCTCGGACGTCTGCTCAGACGTCCCACGAGTACCAGAGCAGGTGCGCGCGCTCGTGGTCGATGTAGAGGTCGATGGTCAACGGTGCGGCGGACCCGTCGAACCGGGTGCCGACGCCGGAGCAGCTCATGACGAACTCCTCGGCCCCCGCAGCGGGGACCCGGATACCGTCGCGGCCGTCCCGGACGACGGCGGTGCGCGTGACCGACTCGAGCGGCTCGAGGCCCTTCTCGCCGCGGGCGAGCGTGATCACCTCGTCGGCCACCTCGTCGCAGGTCATCTTGGCGACCGGTGCCAGCATGGCGCGCTCGTGCTGCTCCCGGTACACCGGGACCGCGGCCGCCACGAGCATGCCGAGGACGACGACGGCCGCGGTCGCCCCGGTCGCGGCCAGGACCGTGGCGCGACGACGCGCCGGGCGCTGCACCGTGGGCGCGACCGGCGCATCTGGGGCCTGACGGTCGGTCCAGAATCGGCCGTCGAACCAGCGGACCGTCGACGGGTCCTTGGGGTCCGGGTACCAGCCGGCTGCGGCGTCATTCATGGTGCGTCCCGGGTCACTTGTCCCAGGCGTAGGCGACGAGCTTCTCCGGCGTCGAGTCGATGTAGAGGTTGGCCGTGACCGGCGCCGTGGTCCCGTCCGGCTTCGCGCCCGTGCCCGTGCAGCTCATGACGAAGGCGGGGTCCTCGCCCTCGGCCGGCGCCCGGACGGAGCTGCGGTTGTCCTGGGCCAGCGACACCCCCGTCATGGAGACGAGCGGACCGGCGTCCTGCGCCTTGCCGGCGGCCGAGATCTGGACGGCGTAGTCCGCCACCTGCTCGCAGGTCACCGCGTCGAGGCCGAGGCCGGCGGCCTCCGCCTTCGCGCGCTGGTTGAGGAACACCGGGATGGCGATCGCCGACAGGATCCCGACCAGCATCATCGCGCCCAGGGTGATGGCCAGGACGATCAGCACGGTCTTGCCGGTGCTCTTCTTGGCCGGAACGTCCCACTGCTGCGGGCCGCCCTGCCAACCGCCCGTCGGCTGCGGCATACCGGGCGCGGACGTGGGCGGTGGGTAGCCGGCGGGCTGGCCGAACGGCGACGGTGGCGGCCCGAAGGAGGCCGGGGGCTGCCCGAACGGTGCGGGGGACTGCCCGAACGGTGCCGAGGGCTGCCCGAACGCCGGGGACGGTTGCCCGAACGGCGCCTGGGCGGCGTACGGAGCCGCCTCCTGAGCCGGCGGCGCGTACTCGGAGCCGTACTGGTGGGGCGCCGGCGTCTGGGGAGCGAACGTTCCGGCGGCAGGCGCGAGCTGCTGCGGTGGGCTCGGCAGCGCGTACCCCTGGCCGAGGTGGGGATCAGCCTGTCCGAACGGCGGCTGTGCCGACGGCTGGCCGTACGGCGGCTGCGGTGCTTGTGCGCCGTAGGGCTGCTGCGGTGCTTGTGCGCCGAAGGGCTGCTGAGGTGCTTGTGTGCCGTAGGGCTGCTGCGCTGCCGGTGCACCGTAGGGCGGCTGCGGAACCGGCGGGCCGTACTGCGGTTCGGGCACGACGGGCGACTCGTCGACGGGCGGCTGAACCGGCTCGGAAGTCGGCTCGTCGACCACGTCGTACTCGTCGTACTCGTCGTCCTCGTCAGGCTCGAGCAGCGGGATGACGAGGGGCACGGACGCACGCGGCGTCGGCACGGACCCGGCGCGAGCGGGCCGCGTCGCCACAGCGGCGCGCGGTCGAGCCGCACCCGTGTCGGCAGCCGCCGGTGCAGAGGGCGCAGACGGCGCAGTCGTCGCAGTCGTCGCAGACGGCGCAGACGGCGCGGACGGCGCAGGCGGCGGAAGCGGCGCGGATCCGGGTTCGGGCGCGGGCTGGCTGTTCGCCGTCCACGTCTGGCCGTCGAACCATCGCACGCGTGTCTGGTCCGCGGGATCGCGGTACCAGCCCTGAGGAGTGGTGTTCATCGTATTTTGGGCATCGGCACCTGGGTGCCGCGGCTGAAGTGTGATCTTGTTGTCATCGCGACGGCTCGTCGGCGGACGCAGGGTCAGCGTCGGCGTCGGACTCCTGAGAGCCTTGTCGGAACGCTCGTCACTGGCTGAACCGCGCCACCTGCCGGATCTTGTTCGTCGCGTCCAGCGCCGCCACCTTGTACGCCTCCGAGAGCGTGGGGTAGTTCAGGACCGTGTCGACGAGGTAGTCCACCGTCCCGCCGCAGGCCATGATCGCCTGGCCGATGTGGACCAGGTCGGTCGCCGACGTCCCGAAGATGTGCACGCCCAGCAGCTCGCGGGTCTCGGTGTGCACGAGCAGCTTGAGCATCCCGTAGGAGTCGCCGACGATCTGGCCGCGCGCCAGCTCGCGGTAGCGCGCGATGCCGACCTCGTAGGGCACGGCGGCCGTCGTCAGCTCGTCCTCCGTCCGGCCGCAGTAGGAGATCTCCGGGATCGTGTAGATGCCGATGGGCTGCACCGACTGCAGCTCCCGGGCCGGTTCCCCGAACGCGTGGTACGCCGCGAGGCGGCCCTGGTTCATGCTCGTCGCCGCCAGGGCGGGGAAACCGATGACGTCGCCCACCGCGAAGATGTTGGGGACGACCGTGCGGTACTGGTCGTCGACCTTGATGCGTCCGCGCGAGTCGGCGGACAGGCCTGCCTTCTCCAGCTCCAGGGAGTCCGTCTGCCCCTGCCGGCCGGCGGAGTACATGACGGCGTCGGCCGCGATCGCCTTGCCCGAGGCCAGGCGTGTCACCGTCCCGTGCGTGTTGCTCTCGACGCCGGACACCTGCTCGCCGAACCGGAACGACACCGAGAGGTCGCGCAGGTGGAACTTCAGCGACTCCGTGACCTCGGGATCGCACATCTCGAGCATCGCGGGCCGCTGGTCGATGACGGTCACGCGTGAGCCCAGCGCAGCGAAGATCGACGCGTACTCGATGCCGATGATCCCGGCACCGACGACGACGATCGAGGCCGGCACCTTCTCGAGCGAGAGCACGCCGTCGGAGTCCAGGACCCGGCTCTCGTCGAACTGCACGGACTCGGGCCGGTGCGGCTTCGAGCCGGTCGAGATGACGACGAACTTGGCGGTGACCAGCGACGGATGGGACGCGCCGTCCTCGGCGACCGCGAGCGTGTGGGCGTCGACGAACGAGCCTGTGCCGTTGAGGATGTCGACGTGGTTGCGCAGCAGCTGGGCGCGGATGACCTCGATCTCGCGGCCGATCACGTGGTGCGTGCGCGCGAACAGGTCGTCCATGGTGATGTCGGACTTCACGCGGTAGCTGGCGCCGTACATCTCGCGCTGCGACATGCCGGTCAGGTACAGGACCGCCTCGCGCAGCGTCTTGCTGGGGATCGTCCCGGTGTTGACCGACACGCCGCCCATCATGTGCCGTCGTTCGATGACCGCGACCCGGTAGCCGAGCTTCGCCGCCGCGATCGCCGCCTTCTGACCGCCCGGCCCGGAGCCGACGACGACCAGGTCGTAGTCGAAGGGACCTTCGTCGGGATCAGGCACGTCCGGCACGTCCTCAGCGCTCATACACGCAGTCTGCCCACAATCGTGTCCACGCGTGAGTCCTGCGAATCACCGGCACGTGAACAGAGCGACCGGTCAGGCGTCGACGATCAGCACCTCGACGCCCGCTGCGACGATGCGCGCCAGCTCGTCGGGGTCGGCCGAGGTGTCGGTGACGAGGACGTGCACCTGGGACAGGTCAGCCATCTTGGCCAGCGTGACCCGCCCCACCTTCGATCCGTCGGTGACCACGACGACCCGCTGCGCGTGACACACCATGGCGTTGTTGGTCCTGGCCTCGGTCTCGTCGTGCGTCGTCGCGCCGCCGGCGGCGCTGATCCCGTCCGTCCCGAGGATCGCCGTGCTGACGTTGATCGCGTTGAAGGTGTTCTCGGCGATCACGCCGACGGCCTCGAAGGAGTTCGAGCGCACGACCCCGCCGGTCATGATCACCTTGAGGTTGGGGCGCGACGCGATCTCCATCGCCGTGGTCAGCGCGTTCGTCACGATGGCGAGGTCCGGGCGGCTGGCCAGCACCTTGGCGACCTCCGCGGTCGTGGTGCCGCCACTGATCGCCACGCTGTACGGGCCGTGCGGTATCAGCTCCGCCGCCCGCCGCGCGATCCGTCGTTTGGCCTCGCGGAACTGCGAGTCCCGCAGCCGGACGGGCACCTCGGCGCGCGGGGCGCTGGCGAGCGCACGCGCGCCGCCGTGGGTGCGCACCAGAAGGCTCTGGTCCTCCAGGTCGGCCAGGTCGCGACGGATGGTCGCCGGGGAGACGCCCAGAGAACGCGTGAGGTCCGCGAGGGTGACCTGATGGCCTCCGTCGAGCATGGCGAGGACGGCGAGCATCCGGTCGGACCGCTTGCGCGACGTCGCGCGGGGCACGTCGTGAGGGTCGGGCATCCGCGTGGTCCTCCGTGTCCGCTCAGCCAGAATGATCACTTTGAGTGATCGCCCCATGGATTCTTGCACGGATCGCTCAGCCCGACGATCATCCAGGCATGGCCAAGATCGCTTTCGTCGGCGCCGGGAGCGTCGTCTTCACCCGCCAGCTCGTCGCCGACCTGCTGCGGTACCAGGACCTGGAGCTCGAGCTCGCGCTGCACGACATCTCGGCGGACCGTCTCGCCGTCGCAGAGGGCACGGCGCGCCGTCTGGTGGAGCAGCTGGGGTACCCCGCTTCGATCACCGCGACGCTCGACCGCCGCGCGGCACTCGACGGTGCCTCGTTCGTCGTCAACATGGTCCAGGTCGGGGGCATCGACGCCACGATCACCGACCTGTCGATCCCCGCGCGGTACGGCCTGCGGCAGACGATCGGCGACACCACGGGCGTCGGCGGGGTGTTCCGCGCGCTGCGGACGTTCCCGGTGCTCACCGGCATCCTCGAGGACATGCGGGCCGTGTGCCCCGATGCCCTTCTGCTCAACTACACCAACCCGATGGCGATGAACGTCTGGTGGGCGTCCGTGGTGGCGCCCGACATCCGCACGTTCGGCCTGTGCCACTCGGTGTACTGGACCGCGCACGACCTGGCCGCGCTGCTGGGCCTCGAGGTGGACCAGACGCGGTACCGCGCGGCCGGGGTCAACCACCAGGCGTGGCTGCGCGAGTGGACGCTGGACGGCGAGGACCTCTACCCGCGCCTGCAGGCACGCATCGCGGCCGACCCCGAGCTCGAGCGGCGGGTGCGCGTCGAGATCTTCCGCCGCATCGGGTTCTACCCGACCGAGACGAGCGAGCACTCCGCCGAGTACCTGTCCTGGTTCCTGCGGTCCGACGAACAGGTCGAGCGGTTCCGTATCGAGCCGCTGCAGTACATCGGGATCAGCCGCGAGAACGTCGCCCAGTTCGAGCAGGCCAAGAAGCTGCTCGACGCGGGGGAGCCGCTGCCGCTGGAGGGCGGCGCGTCCGAGTACGCGCCCCAGGTGATCCACTCGATGCTCACCGGCACGCCGCGCGAGATCCACGTGAACGTCCCGAACCACGGGCTGATCGACAACCTCCCGCACGGCGCGGCCGTCGAGGTGCCGGCGCTGGTCGACTCCTCGGGCGTGACACCCATCCCGATGGGCGCCCTGCCGGTGCAGTGTGCCGCCCTCAACCGGACCTACCTGTCGGTCGCCGAGCTGACGGTCGAGGCGGCGCGCACCTCGGATCCGCGTCTGGTGCGCCAGGCGGTGCTCGTGGACAGCAACGCGAGCTCGACGCTCACCCCGGAGCAGATCTGGGAGCTGTGCGACGAGCTGGTCCTCGCGCACGGCGAGCTGCTGCCCGAGCCGCTGCGCGCCCTGCTGCCCCCGGGCACGTCGTGACCGCCGCCCGCACGCGTGACCTCGTCGACGACGCCGTCCGCAGGGGCACCGCCGTCCTGTGCTTCAACGTCATCACGCTCGAGCACGCCGAGGGCATCGTCGCGGGGCTCGAGCGGTCCGGGTCGCCCGGGCTGCTGCAGGTCAGCGAGAACGCCGTCCGGTACCGCTCCGGCCGCGCCGGGCCGCTGCTCGCGGCGTGCCACGAGCTCGCGGAGTCGGCGACGGTCCCGGTCGGGCTCCATCTCGACCACCTCCAGGACTCGGGTCTGCTGGCCGACGGCGTCGCGTCCGCTGCGCAGTACGGCGTCTCGTCGCTCATGGTGGACGCCGCGCACCTGGGCTACCAGCAGAACGTGGCGACCACCGCGGCGGTGGCCCGGTCGGCGCACGCGGCCCTCCTGTGGGTCGAGGCGGAGCTCGGCGAGGTGGGCGGCAAGGACGGTGCCCATGCCCCCGGGGTCCGCACCGACCCGGGGCAGGCGGTCGCGTTCGTCGCCGCGACCGGGGTCGACGGACTGGCGGTCGCGGTGGGCTCGTCGCACGCGATGACCAGCGCGACGGCACGCCTGGACCTGGACCTGATCGCGCGCCTCGCGGCCGTGGTCCCCGTCCCGCTCGTGCTGCACGGCTCCTCGGGGGTGCCGCCGTCGGTGCTGCAGGACGCCGTCCGGGCGGGCATCCGCAAGATCAACGTCGGCACCGCGCTGAACGCCGCCCTGACCGCGCAGGTCCGGCTCGCGCTGGCCGCCGACGATCGGCTGACCGACCCGCGCCGCTACCTCGCCCCCGCGCGGGAGGCCGTCGCCGACGTCGTGGCGGCGAGCTGCGCGACGATCCACGCGGCCTGACCGAGAGCGTGTTCAGAGCGCCAGGATGCGCTCCGCGTTGCCGGCGTAGACGGCCGCGAGCGCGGCCGCGGACAGGTGCAGGCCCGACACCGTCCAGCGACCCTGCGGGGGCACTGCCTCGCCGGGCGCGTAGTCGAACGCCTCGTCGGCGGACTCCAGGAACCGGAAGTGCGTGGTCAGGGCGTCGTCGTCGAGCGGGAACGCGTCGGTCCCGAACAGCACGCGGTCCGGGAACTGCTCGACGAGCCTGCGGGTCCGGCGCGGTTGCCGACCCAGCTCGGCCATGCGTCCTGCGATGTCGATGTGCCAGTTCGGGGCCGCCCGCAGCAGGCGTTCGACCCGGTCGAGGTCCTCCGCGACGCAACCGGCATGCGCGCCGATGTACGTGGTCCCCGGTGTCGCGAGCACCAGCGTCTCGAGGGCGTCCAGGAGCCGGTCGAACGTCGGGTGCACCGCTCGGTCGCCGAACCACCAGTCGGGGTTCGCCCGCAGCTCGTCGATGCGCTCGTTGTGGGCGTCGACGGGATCGAAGAACGCGACCGGATCGGCCACGTGGATCAGCACCGGGAGCCCGAGCGTGCCGGCGAGCGCGAGCGTGCGCACGACGCGCTCGTCGTCGGGCAGGACGAGGGCGCCCGAGGCGTCGCGGACGTCGAGCCCCAGGTTCTTCCAGACCTTCAGACCGCGCGCACCACGACGGGCGCTGTCCCGCAGCTGCTCCGCAAGGAGCGCCTCGCCGTCCGGACGGGCGAGCAGCGACCAGTCCAGCTGGCAGAAGGTGACGAACCGCGCCGGGAACGCGCGGTCGTAGCGCGACAGGTTGGCGTCCAGCTCGTCGCCGTGCATCCCGTCGAGGTTCACCACGGTCGCCACGTTGCGCCGGTCCATGAGTGCGAGAAGCGCGTCGACGTCGGGTGCGGTCCAGCCCGGTGGCGTGAGCCAGCGGCCGAGGTGGTTGTGCACGTCGACGCACGGGACGGCGCTGCGCTCGACGTCCGTGCGGACCGCGGCGAGCCTGCTGCGCGGGTGCCAGTCCGCCAGGGGAAGGTGGGCGGCGGCTGTCCAGTCGGCCATGCGGTGGTCCTCTCTGCGCTCACTCAGAGTGAGCGTTTGCCGCAGTTTCATTGCGGATCGATCACTCCGCTACGCAGTATTGCGCACACGGCGTCGCGGTCAAGCCCGGCTCCGGAGACGAGAGGGCAGCACAGTGAGCAGCAGCATCACGGCGCGAGAGATCGCCAGCCAGCCGTCCGTGTGGGCTCGGGCCCTGCAGGAGGCGGCGACCGCCGGAGCGATCTTCGGCCGGCCCGGCGAGAGCGTCCTCGTCCTCGGCTGCGGCACCAGCGCATTCGTCGCGGAGTCGATCGCGGTCCTGCGCGAGCAGGCAGGTCTGGGCCTCACCGATGCGGCGTACGCCTCGGAGTGGCGGCCGGGCCGACGCTACGACCGGGTGCTGGCGATCAGCCGTTCGGGCACCACGAGCGAGGTCCTCGCGGCGCTCGAGCTCGTCGAGCAAGGTACGCGGACGGCAGCCATCGTCGGCGTCTCGGACAGCCCCGTGGCGCAGCGCGTCGACGAGTTCCTGCTGCTCGACTACGCCGACGAGCACTCGGTCGTCCAGACGCGTTTCCCCACGACCGTTCTGGTGATCGCCCGGGAGACGTTCGGCGACGACACGTCCGACCTCGTCGACGCCGCGGCCCGTGCCCTCGCCGCGCCGCTGCCCGTGCCCGTCGACGGCATCGACCACGTCGTCTGCCTCGGCACGGGCTGGACCCACGGGCTCGCCCAGGAGGCGGCACTCAAGGTCCGCGAGGCCGCGCAGGCCTGGTCGGAGTCCTACCCCGTCCTCGACTTCCGCCACGGGCCGATCGCCGTCGCCCACCCGGGGTCGCTCGTGACCGTCTTCGGCGCCGCCGACCCCACACTGGTCGCCGACATCGAGGCCACCGGCGCCGCCGTGCTCACCAGCGACGAGGACCCGCTGATCCAGCTGCTGCAGGCTCAGCGGTTCGCCGTCGCGCTGGCAGAGAGCCGCGGGCTCAACCCCGACACCCCGCGCCACCTGACCCGCTCCGTCGTCCTGTCCTGACACGCCGCCCGCTGAACAGAGGAGAACGAGTTGTCCACCCAGCGCTCGCCCCGTACGCGACTCGCCGCACTCGCCGCGGCCACGGCCGCCGTCTCCCTGACCCTGGCCGCATGCTCGGGCGGCTCGCCGCAGGGCGCCGCGACCTTCGACCCCTCCGCCAAGACGACGATCACCTGGTGGACGGGCCAGGCCGACCAGGCCGAGACGATCCTGGAAGGGCTGGCCAAGGACTTCGAGAAGCTGCACCCGAACGTCACCGTCGACATCTCGTCGGGCGCCCCCTCGACCGACGAGCTCCTCCAGAAGCTCTCCGCGGGCTTCGCCGGCAAGACCTACCCGGACGTCTCGTACGCCTACGGCTCCTGGGCCAGCGAGCTGCAGGCCTCGAAGCGCACCCTCGACATCACGGACCAGGTCAGGGACGCGGACGTGGGCTGGGACGAGTTCCCCGCGTCCGCGCGCCAGACGGCACAGCCGGGCGGCACGACGACGATCGGTTTCCCTGCCGTCGTCGACAACCTCACGCTCATCTACAACAAGACGGTGTTCGACGACGCGGGCCTCGACTACCCGACGGACCAGTGGACGTGGGACGACTTCCGGACGGCGGCGAAGAAGCTCACCGACCCGAGCACCAACACCTACGGCTACGGGTACTCGGTGTCGGGGTCGGAGGAGACGACGTGGCAGTTCTGGCCGCACCTGTGGCAGAACGGCGGCGAGATCCTCTCGGCGGACCAGAAGACGGCCACGTTCGACTCCGACGAGGGCGTGCAGGCGCTGACGTTCCTGCGCGACATGGCGGTCGACGACAAGAGCGTCTACCTCGACCAGACGGACACCAAGGCGGCCCAGCTGTTCGCGAGCGACCGCATCGGCATGATCACCTCCGGTCCGTGGACGCTCTACGACCTGCAGACGGCCAAGACCTCCTACGGCGTCGTACCGCTGCCCGGCACCGACGGGAACCATGAGAGCGTCTCCGGCCCGGACCTGTGGGTGCTGTTCGACCACAAGGACGCCAACCGGGCGCACTGGTCGTACGAGCTGACCAAGTGGCTGACGTCCTCGGAGCAGGACATCACGTGGAACGTCGGGTACGGGAACCTGCCGCTGCGACCCTCCGAGGCGCAGTCTCCCGAGTTCCTCGCGCAGGTCCAGGCGCTCCCGGGCCTTGACGTGATGGCCGCCAACATGGCGAACTCCAAGCACGCGCGACCCACAGTCAAGGGGTACGTCAAGCTCTCCGAGGCGATCGGGTCCGCGATCTCGCAGGTGATGCAGGGACAGGGCGATCCGGCGGACGCCCTGAAGACGGCGGCGGCGACGGCGACGCAGGGGCTCGGAGGGTGACGATGGCGAGCACGGCGGCACCGGTCAGGCGGAAACCTGTGACCCGGCGTGGGGCGCTCATCCCGCGGGCGAACGGCCCGCATCCCAGCACGGTCGGCGCGGCGACGCGCCGGCCCGGCCGCCGCAAGGAGCGGCGTCGGCAGGCGCTGCAGGGCTGGGGTTTCGTGGCGCCCGCGATGCTGATCGTCCTCGGGCTGTCGATCTTCCCGGCGGTCTGGGCGTTCCTGCTGTCGCTGCAGAGCTGGGACGGGTTCTCGACGCCCACCCAGGTCGGCCTGGCCAACTACCGCCAGATGGTCACGGACGCAGCACTTCACGACGCGGTCGGCCACACCCTGCTGTACACCGCGCTCTTCGTCCCCGCGTCGGTGTTCCTCGGTCTCGGGCTCGCGTTGCTCCTCAACCGCACGCTCAGGTTCATGGGTGTGTACCGCACCGCGATCTTCGTGCCGTTCGTCGCGTCGGCGGCCGCGACGGGCATCCTCACCACGTACCTGTTCAACCCGCAGTTCGGGCTGGCCAACACCGTCCTGCGTGCGCTGCACCTGCCGCAGCAGGGCTGGCTCGAGGACCCGTCGCAGGCGATGGTGGTCATCACCCTCATGTCCCTGTGGGGGCAGGCCGCCTTCACCACGGTCATCTACCTGGCGGCCCTCCAGGACATCCCCGGCGAGCTCCTCGAGGCGGCGCGCATCGACGGCGCGAACCGCTGGCAGTCGTTCTGGCACGTCACGTTCCCCCAGCTCGCCCCCGTGACCGTCTTCATCACCGTGTGGCAGACGATCGAGGCGATCCAGCTGTTCGACCTCGTCTACACGACCACACGCGGCGGGCCGCTCGACGCGACCCAGACGATCGTCTACTACCTGTGGCAGACGGCGTTCAAGAACCTCGAGTTCGGGTACGCGTCGGCCGTCGCGTACGGGCTGTTCGCCGTCACGCTGGTCATCACCGGCGGCGTCGTCCTGTACTCGCGCCGGACGAAGGTCGAGGCGTTCTGATGGCGGTGCAGATGCTCTCGCGGACGCCGGTGCCGGACGCCTCGATCGTCGTCCCACGACGCAGGCGGAGCCGTCGGCACTGGTGGTGGCACCTCGTCCTGGCCCCCGTGGCGCTGCTGTTCGCGCTGCCGTTCCTCCAGATGTTCCTCACGGCGCTCACGCCTGCGTCCGAGATCAACAAGTTCCCGCCGCGGCTCATCCCGTCGTCGTTGACGCTCGACGGCTTCGGCAAGCTGTTCGCCCAGTCCGACATCCTGCGCTGGCTGCTCAACACCGTCATCGTCTCCGCGGTCGGCGTGACGGCGCACCTCGTGCTCTGCTCGCTCGCCGGCTACGGGTTCGCGCGGCTGAAGTTCCCCGGACGCACCTTCGGGTTCCTGGCCATCGTCGCGACGATCATGATCCCGACCCAGCTGCTCATGGTCCCGACGTACGTGATGTTCGCCCGGGTCGGGCTCATCGACACCCTGGGCGCGGCGATCGTGCCGTGGCTGGCGTCTGCGTTCGGCATCTTCCTCATGCGCCAGTTCTTCCTGTCGCTGCCTGCGGAGCTCGAGGAGGCCGCGGTGCTCGACGGCTGCTCGCGGCTGGCGGTCTTCTGGCGCATCGTGCTGCCGCTGGCCAAGCCCGCGCTGGCCACCCTGGCGATCTTCACGCTGCTCGGCTCCTGGAACGACCTGGTCTGGCCGCTCATCGCGATCAACGACCCGGCGAGCTTCACGGTGCAGCTCGGAATCACCAACTTCCAAGGCGACCGACGCACGGACTGGTCGCTGCTCATGGCGGGGAACGTCGTGGCCACGCTGCCGCTGATCGTGTTCTTCATGATCGCCCAGAAGCAGTTCATCGCCACGATGACCTTCTCGGGTCTCAAGGGATGAGCGCGCGGACGGTTCTGGTCGCCGGCGACGCGAACGTCGACCTGGTGCTCCGCGGCGACGTGGTGCCGCGGTTCGGGCAGGCCGAGCAGCTCGCCGACTCGGGCGACCTCGCGCTCGGCGGCAGCGCGTCGATCGCCGCGTGCGGTCTGGCCCGCCTGGGCGTCCCGACGTCGCTGGTGGCGCGCGTCGGGGACGACGCACTCGGCCGGTTCCAGCTCGACGCGCTGCGCGCTGCGGGCGTCGAGACGTCGGGCGTCGAGGTCGACCCGATCACGCCGACCGGCCTGTCCGTCATCCTCTCGACCGCCGACGACCGTGCCATCCTCACCGTGCCGGGCACGATCCCGACCCTGCGAGCCGGTGCGGTCCGGACCGCGCTGACAGCGACCGGGGCGCGGCACCTGCACCTCGCGTCGTACTTCCTGCAGCCGGCCCTGGCCGACGACCTGCCTGCGCTGCTCGCCGAGGTGCGTGCCGCCGGCGTCACCGTCAGCCTCGACACCAACTGGGACCCGGCGCAGAAGTGGGAGGGCGTGCTCGACCTCCTGCCACTCGTCGACGTCCTGCTGCCCAACCTCGCCGAGCTGCGCGCGATCGGCGCGGTGGCGGGCGCGGCCGGGCCGGATCTCGTCGTCGCGCGCCGGCTCGCCGCTCTCGGTCCGCGGATCGTCGTCAAGGCCGGCGCCGACGGTGGCTGGTCGGTCGGCTCCGACGACGCTCCGGTGCATGCCCACGGGCTCGTCGTGGAGGTCGTCGACACCACCGGTGCCGGTGACAGCTTCGACGCCGGCTACCTCGCGGCGCTCGCGCACGGCGTCGACGACGAGGGGGAGAGACTGCGGTGGGCCGCGACCGCGGGGTCGCTGTCGACCCTGGGCTCGGGCGGAACCGGTCGGCAGGCGACGCTCGAGGACCTGCGCCCGCGATGATCACGGCGGTCGCCATCAGCCCGTCCCTCGACGTCACGTACGAGGTCGCGGAGCTCGCCGGCATCCACCGACCCTCGGCCGTCCACCGCGTTGCCGGTGGCAAGGCGCTGAACGCCGCGCGGGCGGCGGCCTTGCTCGGGCCGTCCGTCGCGGCGGTGGCCGTGCTCGGGGGCGGCATCGGCGCGGTCGTCGCGGATGCGGCACGGGCGGACGGTCTGGACCTGCGGGTGGTCGACGGCGTCGAGCTCACGCGAACCTGCACGAGCATCCACTCCCGTTCGACGGGCGCCCTGACCGAGATCTACGAGCGCGCGACGCCGGTCTCGCGGACGGTCTTCGACGAGCTCCTGGGCGTCCTCGCCGAGCGGCTCGCCGTCCGACCCGGATGGTGCTTGGTCAGTGGCGGCTTCCCCCGGTCCTTGGGCGACGGCGCCCTGTGCGAGCTCGTCGGCGTCGCGACCCGCGCGGGAGTGCGCGTCGCGGTCGACAGCCACGGCCCGGCCCTCGGTGCGCTCCTCTCGGGCGGGCACGCTCCCGACCTGCTCAAGGTCAACCGGCTCGAGGCGTGCGCAGTCCTCGGTCTGTCCGACACGACACCGCTGGCCGACGTCGTCGCCGCCCTGCACGGCCGTGCGGGTGGGCTCGTCGTCGTGACCGACGGGGTCGCGGGCATGCGCGCCACCGACGGTGCGGCCACACGCGACGCCGTGCTCCCCGGCGTCGTGGGGCAGTTCCCGGTCGGAAGCGGCGACTCGGTGCTGGGGGCGTTCGTGCACGCCCTCGACGACGGCAGCGACTGGGAGGCCGCGCTGCGCCTTGCGGTGGCCGCCGGGTGTGCCAACGCACTCGTGCCGGGCGCGGCGCGATTCGATCCCGCCACCGTCCGCGCCCTGGCCAGGGACGTCGTCATCCGGTCGGTGGCGTGATGGGCGCGACCGTGGCGTCCGGGTGGAGCGCGAGCGCAGGTTCCGGGACGACCCTCGTCGTCGGCCGCGGCATGTGAGCGAAGACCCTTCCGGGCTGGGCTAGAATTGCCGTCGACCCCTCGTGCGGCGTCATCTCGCTGAACTCCCCCAGGGCCGGAAGGCAGCAAGGGCAGGTGAGCTCTGACGGGTGTGCGGGGGGTCCTCGCATGCCCAGAGGGCGCTGGCGCGCCCGCCGGCCCCCCACCGGCCCGCCGGCCCGCCCACCGGCCCGCCGGCCCGCCCACGCGCGACCGTCGAGAACAACCTGAGCGACGT
The DNA here is from genome assembly GCF_000426185.1 of Cellulomonas sp. URHD0024. Lineage (GTDB taxonomy): Bacteria > Actinomycetota > Actinomycetes > Actinomycetales > Cellulomonadaceae > Cellulomonas. The sequence goes on along the minus strand of NZ_AUEW01000009.1, from coordinate 88,333 downwards.
CATCCAGCCGTTTGGCGTTCATGAGGTTGTTCTCGATCGAGCAGGAGCGCTTCGCGGACCGTCCGGCCGACGCTGCCGATGTCCTCGTGGGTGAAGCGCAACATGGTGATCGCGCCGCGTATCAGCAGCGTGTTCTGGCGGGCGCGGTCGCGAAGCAGCGCATCGGGTCGGTCGTGGAACTCGCGGCCATCGATCTCGGCGATGAGCCATCGTCCCCGGGGGAGTCGCCAGCCCATGTCGCCCCGGCCGAGGAAGGTGCCGTCCGGCGCCCTGATGACGACCTGCAGCTCGTCCGGCGGCACACCGGCGTCGATGCAGTCGATGCGGGCAAAGGTCTCGAGCGGCGACTCGGACCGGCCGTCGACGAGCGACATCCACGTGGGGACGTCGGCGCAGTCTCGTCCGCCGCGCAGCCTCGATCGCACGGCGTCCATCTGCCCGGGCGACAGCCGGCCGCGATGTGTGAGGTCGTCGAGCACCGCGACAGCGTGCTCGCGGCCCAGCGACGGCAGGGCGGTGAGCAGGGCGCACATCAACGTGGCGATCCGTCGTTCGCCGAACCGGGTCGACTCCACTGCGGAGAGCTGCCGGACGCGCATCCCGTCACGGCTCTTGCCGAAGGCGCCGCCGGGCAGCGCAACCTCCGGTCTGACGTCGGTGGGGAGCCCGCGCACGTCGTGCAGCGCCAGTGCGCACGCCCCGACGGCGATCGCATCCGGGCCGTACGCGAGCATCCCCAGCCACGCCGATCGTCGCCGCCGATGATCGACCTCGCCCCGCCGGTCGCGTGCAGGCTCGACGTCATAGACGCCCGTGGTCACCCGTGCCCAGCGCCGGTCGTCGACGAGTCGCCGCCGCATCCCCATCGTCACGCCGATGTGGTCGCACTGTCGCGACGACACCAGTCCCTCCTGACGGAATGCGAGCGACCGCAGTGACGTCGGAGGCTCGAACTTCGGTCTCATCACCCGATCCGACCAGCCACCCGTCCACCCGCGACCGCCTCGAGGGATGCGCGCCGGAGACCGGTGGCTGTGGTCGCGTCGCAACCCGCCCCGGCCGTCTCAGCAGCGCCCGCCACCGAGACCAACCCTACGAACGCCACACCGATCCATGACGACGTTCAGGTTGTTCTCGCCCAGTAGACACGGGGGAGGTCGGGGTCGAGGTGGCGTGGGTCGACGAGTGGGGGAGGTCGGGTCGACGTGGGTGGCTCGGCGGCGTCCGCCACCGAGAACAACCCCATGAACGCCAAACCAGTCCATGACGGCGATCAGGTTGTTCTCGCCGGGGTGGGTCGGGGTCGAGGTGGCGGCGGTCGACGAGTGGGGGAGGTCGGCTCGACGTGGGTGGCTCGGCAGTGTTCGCCACCGAGAACAACCCTGTGAACGCCGAACCGGTCCATGACGGCGATCAGGTTGTTCTCGCCGGGGTGGGGCGGGGGGAGGTGTGGTCGAGGTGGCGTGGGTCAACCAGTGGGGGTGGTCGGGGGGCGGGTCAGCTGCGGAGGGCCAGGCGGGTGAAGGTCTGGCTGGCGCCTGCCTCGCGTTTCAGGCGGCGGACCAGCCGGTCCAGGGCCTGGGGATCGGCGACGACCGCGTGGAGCAGGTAGTCGTAGGAGCCGGTGACGTGGACGGCGTCGAGCACCTGCGGGAAGCCGTGCGCGAGTGCGGCCGTGAAGTCCTCGTTCGTCGTCCCGTCGGCCATCCGCACCTCGATGAAGACCTCCAGGCCCGCGGGCAGCGACGATGCGGATCCCGTCAGGACGGTGAAGCCGCGGATCGTCCCGTTCTCGACGAGGCGTCGTACCCGGTTCGCCGCCGCGTTCGGGCTCAGGCCCACACGAGAGCCCAGGGCGCTGTACGGAATCCGCGCATCCGCGGTCAGTTCGCGCAGGATTGCCTCGTCCACGGGATCCATCCGGCGAGCATCGCAGTGTTCCGACGTTTTCGGCAGTATCGGCAGGACCGCATCGACGCGCGAAGCCACCCTTGGGCACGTGAACGCGTTCCTCCTCGGTGCACTCGCCGGACTCGCTGTCGCGATGCCGGTCGGTCCGGTGGGCGTGCTGCTCATGCGGGCCGGGCTCGTCGACGGCCTGCGGGTGGCGGTTGCCGCGGCGTGCGGGATCGCGACGGTCGACCTGGTGTACGGAGTCGTCGCGGTGGCGGTCGGTGCGCCGGTGAGCCGACTGGTCGAGCTGCACGAGGGCGTGATCCGGAGCGTGTGCGCGTCGGTGCTCGTGGCGGTCGGCGTGTACGGGCTGCTGCGGCGGCCGGGTCCCGACGACACCCGGGAGGTGACGTCGTCGCACGGCACGTACCTGCGGTTCGTCGGCCTCACGGCCGTCAACCCGCTGACGGCGGTCACCTTCACCACCGTCGCGATCGGCATGGCCGCCGGCGTCGGGGGGTCCTGGTCGGCGGCGGTGGCGTTCGTCGGCGGGGTCGGGCTCGCGTCGGTGGCGTGGCAGCTGCTCCTGGCGGCCACGAGCGCGTTGGTCGGGCTGCGGATCCCGCAGTCGGGCCGCCGGTGGGTCTCGATGACCGGCTCGGCGGTCGTCGTGCTGGTGGGCGTGGCTCTGTTCGTCTGAACCCTGAAGGGGACCGGCATCCACCCGTGGGGGCAGAACCCGGCGCCTGGAACGAGCCCCAGGGCCGACGACCGACGCGACGCGGCACCCGACGCTGGACGCATGAGCAACGCATCGCGCCTCTCGGGGCGAGGACTCGTCAAGACGTTCGGAAGCACCACCGCGCTCGCGGGCGTGGACGTGGACCTCGCGAACGGTGAGTCCCTCGCGGTCATGGGCCCGTCCGGCTCGGGCAAGTCGACCCTTCTGCACTGCCTCGCGGGAATCCTCGTGCCGGACGCGGGCTCGGTACAGCTGGAGGGTCGGGACGTCGGCGCTCTCGGCGACCGTGACCGCTCCCTGCTTCGACGCACGCACTACGGGTTCGTGTTCCAGTTCGGTCAGCTGCTCTCGGAGCTGCCCGCGGTCGAGAACGTCGCGCTGCCGGCGATGCTGCTGGGCGCGAGCCGCAGGGACGCGACCGCGAGCGCGATGCGGTGGCTGGGCTCGCTCGGGCTCGCCGGAATGGAGGGCCGGCGCCCGGGCGAGCTCTCTGGTGGGCAGGCGCAGCGGGTCGCGGTCGCGCGTGCCCTGATCACCGGACCGTCCGTCGTCTTCGCCGACGAGCCCACCGGGGCGCTCGACCAGTCCACCGGCCACGACGTCATGCGGATCCTGGTGGAGACGACGAGGGCCGCGGGGGCCTCGCTCGTCGTCGTGACGCACGAGCCGAAGGTCGCGGACTGGTGCGACCGACGGATCGAGGTTCGCGACGGGCGCGTCGTGGGATCGGCGGTACGTCGATGAACCCCGTCGTCGCGCTCGCGCCCCGGTTCCAGCGCGCAGGTGGCCGCGACTCGCGCGTCACCACCGCGCTCGCCATCACGGCGTTCACTGTGGCCACCGGTCTGACGCTCTGCGTGGTCGGGGGTCTGCTCGGCTTCATCACGCGTGCCAAGGAGCCCGTAGCGCCCGGCACGAGCGACGTGCGCGACCTGTACGTGATCCTGGCCGTCATCGCGCTCGTCCTGCTCGCCGTGCCGTTGGTGACGCTCGGCGGCAGCGCGGCCCGTCTCGGCGTCGCCCGGCGCGACGCACGGCTCGCGACATTGCGGCTGCTGGGGGTGACGTCGCGCGAGGTGGTCGCGCTCACGCTCGTCGAGACCGCCTGGCAGGGCGCGGTGGGCGCGGTGCTCGGCATCGTGCTGTACGGGCTGCTGCTCCCGGTGGTCGGGCTGCTCCCGTTCCAGGGCACCACGTTCACGGTCGCGGAGCTGTGGGTGGGCTGGCCGGGCCTGCTGGCCGCGATCGTGGTCGTCCCGCTGCTCGCGGCGGTGTCGGGCGCGATCTCGCTGCGCCGGGTCGCGATCTCCCCGCTCGGAGTCGCGCGACGGACCACACCCCGCGGCATGGGGTTCGCCCGGCTCCTCGTCGCCCTGGTCGCCATCGCCATGTTCATGGGTGTCAGCGCGGAGGCGGACGCGCTCGGCGCCTTCGCGGTGGGAGCGGTCGTCGCGACGTTGGCGATCGGATTCGCGACGCTCAACTTGGTCGGCCCGTGGGTGCTCGCACTCGTCGGCAAGGTGTCGCTCCGGCGCGCCACGACGCCGGCACGGTTGCTCACCGCCCGACGACTCCTCGACGATCCGCGTGCGGCGTGGCGGGTGGTCGGCGGGCTCGGGCTCGCCTGCTTCGTGGCGGGGGCCCTGACGGTGGTGCCGGTGCTCTGGACGGTGCGCGGGACGCAGGACCGGGACGACGCGATGCTGACCCAGGACCTGATGACCGGTGCGATGGTCACGCTGGTGGTCGCGTTCCTGCTGGCCGCCGTCTCCGCGGGGATCGCGCAGGCGTCCGCGGTGCTCGACCGTCGTCGCGAGATCGCGTTGCAGAACCTGGCCGGCATGCCGGTCGAGCTGCTGGACTCGGTGCGCAGGCGGTCGGTCCTGGTGCCGCTGCTGTTCGTCGCGGTGGGGTCGGCGGTGACCGCGCTCGTGATGCTGCTGCCGCTGCTGGGCATCCTCGTGTTCACCGACCCGAGCGGCGTCGTGGTGCTGGTCGGGGCCTTGACCGTCGGCTGCCTGCTGGTGTTCGCGGCGACGGAGACGTCGCGCCCGCTGCTGCGCTCGGTGCTCGCGGACACGGTGGTCCGCGCGGACTGAGTGGGATCGTCGGTGTCGGTGCGGGCGTCTAGGGTTCGTGGCGTGAGCACAGCCCTGTACCGGCGGTACCGGCCCGAGAACTTCGCCGAGGTCATCGGTCAGGACCACGTCACGGCGCCCTTGCGGCAGGCGCTGCGCAGTGGGCAGGTCAACCACGCGTACCTCTTCTCCGGCCCGCGTGGCTGCGGCAAGACGACGTCGGCACGCATCCTCGCCCGCATCCTGAACTGCGCGCAGAACACCGAGACCAGCCCGACCGACACGCCCTGCGACGTGTGCGAGTCGTGCGTCGAGCTCGCGCGGGGCGGTCCGGGCAGCCTGGACGTCGTCGAGATCGACGCGGCCAGCCACGGCGGTGTCGACGACGCGCGCGAGCTGCGCGAGCGCGCCACGTTCGCCCCCGCGCGCGACCGGTACAAGGTGTTCATCCTCGACGAGGCCCACATGGTGTCCAACCAGGGCTTCAACGCGCTCCTCAAGATCGTCGAGGAGCCGCCGCCGCACATCAAGTTCATCTTCGCGACGACGGAGCCGGACAAGGTCATCGGCACCATCCGCTCGCGGACGCACCACTATCCCTTCCGGCTCGTCCCGCCCGATGTGCTGGTCCCGTACCTGCAGCAGCTGTGCGACTCCGAGCACGTCGAGGTGGCCCCCGGCGTCCTGCCGCTCGTGGTTCGCGCGGGTGGCGGGTCGGTTCGCGACACCCTGTCGGTGCTCGACCAGCTGATCGCCGGGTCCGGTGGCGCCGAGCTCGCCTACGAAGGCGCAGCGGACCTCCTCGGGTACACGCAGGCCTCGCTCCTCGACGACGTGGTGGAAGCCGTCGCGGCGCGCGACGGTGCGTCCGCGTTCCGCGTGGTCGACCGGGTGATCTCGACCGGGCACGAGCCGCGCCGGTTCGTCGAGGACGTGCTCGAGCGCTTCCGCGACCTGATCGTCATCGCCGCCTCGGGTGACGCAGCCGACGCCGCCCTGCGCGACGTGCCGTCCGACCAGCTGACCCGCATGCGCCTGCAGGCGGGGCACCTCGGCGCGTCCGAGCTGTCACGGTCAGCCGACCTGGCCAACGCCGCCCTGACCGAGATGACGGGTGCGACCTCCCCGCGGCTGCACCTCGAGCTGCTCATGGCTCGCCTGCTGCTCCCCGCCGCCGAGGACACGCGTTCGTCGATCGGTGCGCGTCTCGACCGTCTCGAGCGCGGGTTGCCCGCCGAGGGGGTGCGCGTCCCGGTCGCGACGGCGGCACCTGCTCGGTCGGTCGTGGAGCCGGCGCCCGCGGCCGTCACAGGGTCGGTCGACGGGTCCGGACTCGTCGCATCGCCGGCGCCGGAGGTGGCGTCTGTCACGGAAGCGGTGCCCGTGGTCGCCCCCGAGCCTGCGCACGTCGTGGTGGAATCGCCAGAGCCCACGGCGGCGCCTGCCGGCTCGCTGCCGACCCCAGGACCCGCCCCGACGCCCTCGAACGCGGCACCTGCCGTGCCGCAGACCGCCGAGCAACCGGCCGGGACTCCGACCGCGGCGCCGCCCGTCGTCGCTCCGGCGACAACGGAACCTGTCGTCACGTCGCCCGCCACCGGACCTGTCGTCGCACCGGCTGTCGGGGTCGTCTCCCAGGGCCCCGGGCCGGAGACCGAGGTCATTCGTCGGCGGTGGCCCGAGGTCCTGGAGACCGTCAAGGGTCTGCGTCGCGTGACGTGGGCGCTCATCGACCCGCGCAACGCGCAGGTGGCCGACCTCGACGCGACGACGCTCCGCATCGCGTTCGACAACCCGGCGCTGGCGACGACGTTCCGCAACGGCGCCCACCCGGACGTCGTCGCGCGCGCGGTCCGGGAGACGCTCGGCTTCGAGGTCCGCGTCGAGGGAGTCCTGGCGGAGCAGGCGTCGGTGCCCGCACCGGTCAGCGCGGCGACCCGTCCGGTGAACGACCGCGAGAACCCGCGGGCGGTGACCCCGGCCGAGGCCGCGGCCTCCTGGGACGACGAGCCGCCGGCCCCCGAGCCCCCCGACGACGAGCAGGGCGAACCGGCGTCGGTCCCCGAACCGCCGGAGGACCTCGACAGGAGCGGTCCGCCGACCGTCGCGCAGGGATCGGCCCGCGAGCGGGGGATGGCCGCGGCACGGGAGTCGGCGGCCCGAGCCACACCGAGCGAGCCCGACGAACCGTCGCCGGACGACCCGGAGATCAGCGGCTCCTCGTTGATCGGCGCACCGCTGGTCGCCCAGATGCTCGGCGGCACGGTGATCGACGAACAGCTGGACGACGGCACGACCTGAGCGGCCGGCGATACCCAGCCACGTGACCGGTGAAACATCCGAGGTCCCTCGTGGCATGACGGGGTCGCAGGGGGATCCCGTCGGCCCGGCGCCCCGGGGGCACGGACTCGGCCGACTAGGCTGAGCGCGTGTACGAGGGTGCGGTCCAGGATCTGATCGACGAGCTCGGGCGGCTGCCCGGCGTCGGTCCCAAGAGCGCCCAGCGCATCGCGTTCCACCTGCTGGCGGCTGACCCCGCGGACGTTCGGCGGCTTGCCGACGCGCTCACGGAGGTCAAGCTCCGGGTGGTGTTCTGCGAGATCTGCGGGAACGTCGCGCAGGAGCCGCAGTGCCGCGTGTGCCGCGACCCGCGCCGCTCGCTGGCCACGATCTGCGTCGTCGAGGAGCCCAAGGACGTCGTCGCGATCGAGCGCACCCGCGAGTTCCGCGGCAGGTACCACGTGCTCGGTGGGGCCATCAACCCGATCGCCGGGGTAGGCCCGGACGACCTGCGGATCCAGTCGCTGCTCACACGGCTGGCGGACGGGACGGTCACCGAGGTCATCCTGGCGACGGACCCCAATGTCGAGGGCGAGGCGACAGCGACGTACCTGGCGCGCATGCTGGTACCGATGGGTCTGACCGTCAGTCGGCTCGCGTCGGGTCTGCCGGTGGGCGGAGACCTCGAGTACGCCGACGAGGTGACGCTCGGGCGGGCGTTCGAGGGCCGACGCCGGATCAGCGCGTAGTGAGGACGGGACGATGACACCGCACCAGACGACGATCGACGCCGACCTGCGGGACATCGCGGACTCGATGGCCGACGAGGCCCGCCGCTACCTGACCACCGTCACGGAGGTCGCCGCGGGCTCCGCACCGGACGCTGCGCTGCCGCTCCTCCTGCTGGCCGTCTCCGACATCCTCGCCGCCGGCGCCCGCCTGGGTGCGACGACGGACGTGGTGCCCGTCGAACGGTTCGAGCCGGACGTCGGCCCGGACGCGGACGTCGAGCCGTTGCGCGCCAACCTGGCCAACGTGTTCGACGGCATCGACGAGTACGCCGAGGTCGTCGACCCCCTGCTGGGTGTCGACGTCGAGCGCTCGATCGTCTCGGGTGACCTCGTCGGCATCGCCGGTGCGCTGTCCCAGGGCCTGCGGCACTACGAGAACGCGCACGTGCTCGAGGCCCTCTGGTGGTGGCAGTTCAGCTACCTGTCCGACTGGGGCGAGCGCGCGTCCAGCGTGCTGCGCACCCTGCAGGCGATCCTCGCCCACCTGCGCCTCGACGTGGAGGACGACGTCGCCGCCGAGGCGGAGTACGACGCGCTCCAGCCCTGACGCCGGGCCCGCCCGCGCCACGCGGGGTGCCCCTGGCCGGCTTGGGCGGTGACCGCGCCGGCCCGGGCGGTCAGGTCCACCCCGTCGAGGGCCTGCACGCGACCCGGACGCGCGGCGCAGGCCGCTGACGTGGATGCCGCCGTCGTCGTCCATGGGCGCAGAGCGCACCGGACGTCCGCGTACGTGACAAGCAGTCGGGGTCGATCCGGCATCTGAAACCGCGCGGCCCCTGCGTGGACACCGCCGTACACTCGCCCGGTCCCATCCCGAGCCCGCGAAAGAGCTCCCCCGTGGCCCTGATCGTGCAGAAGTACGGCGGTTCCTCCGTCGCCGACGCCGCCAGCATCAAGCGCGTCGCCAAGCGGGTCGCCGAGGCGAAGCGCGCCGGCCACGACGTCGTGGTGGTCGTCAGCGCGATGGGCGACACGACGGACGAGCTCATCGACCTCGCGCAGCAGGTGACGCCGCTGCCGCCGCAGCGCGAGATGGACATCCTGCTCACGGCCGGCGAGCGGATCTCGATGTCCCTGCTCGCCATGGCGATCCACAACCTCGGTGTCGACGCCAAGTCGTTCACCGGCCAGCAGGCGGGCGTGCTCACGGACGAGGCCTACGGCAAGGCCCGCATCATCGACGTGACGCCCAGCCGGATCCGCCAGACGATCGCGGAGGGGTCCGTGGCGATCGTCGCGGGGTTCCAGGGCGTCAACCCGTCCACCAACGACGTCACCACGTTGGGTCGGGGTGGCTCGGACACCACGGCGGTCGCACTCGCGGCGGCCCTCAAGGCGGACGTCTGCGAGATCTACACGGACGTCGACGGCGTGTTCAGCGCCGACCCGCGGATCGTGCCCAACGCCCGCAAGCTGGAGCGCGTCACCTACGACGAGATGCTCGACCTCGCGGCCAGCGGCGCCAAGGTGCTGGTCCTGCGCTGCGTCGAGTACGCGCGCCGGTACGGGGTACCGATCCACGTCCGTTCGTCGTTCAGTACTCATACCGGCACGCTGGTCACAGACGAGCCCGCCCCTGAAGGAGATTCCGTGGAGCAGCCGATCATCGCGGGCGTCGCGCACGACCGCAGCGAGGCCAAGATCACCGTGGTCGGCGTCCCGGACGTCCCCGGCAAGGCCGCGCGCATCTTCGAGGTCGTCGCCGGCGCCGGCGTCAACATCGACATGATCGTGCAGAACGTGTCCGCCGCGTCGACCGGCCTGACGGACATCTCCTTCACGCTCCCGGCGACGGACGGCGCCGCCGGAACAGCCGCCCTGACGGAGCACCAGCCGGAGATCGGCTTTGCGTCGCTGCAGTACGACGACACGATCGGCAAGCTCTCGCTCGTCGGCGCGGGCATGAAGTCGCACCCCGGCGTCTCGGCACGGTTCTTCGCCGCGCTGTCGTCCGCGGGCATCAACATCGAGATGATCTCGACGTCGGAGATCCGGATCTCCGTGGTCACCAGGGCGGACTCGCTGGACGAGGCCGTTCGTGCGGTGCACACGGCGTTCGATCTGGACTCGGCGTCGGACGAGGCCGTCGTGTACGGCGGAACGGGACGGTAGGCATCATGGGACTGAACATCGCGGTGGTCGGCGCGACCGGCCAGGTCGGTGGCGTCATGCGCCGCCTCCTCGAGGAGCGCGACTTCCCCGTCGACTCCATCCGGTACTTCGCCTCGTCCCGGTCGGCAGGCACGACGCTGCCCTGGAAGGGCACCGACGTCGTCGTCGAGGACGTCGAGACCGAGGACCTCTCGGGCATCGACGTCGCCCTGTTCTCCGCGGGGGGCGCGGCCTCCAAGGTGCACGCCCCGCGGTTCGCCGCTGCCGGTGCGCTGGTCATCGACAACTCCTCGGCCTGGCGCCGCGACCCTGAGGTCCCGCTCGTGGTCTCCGAGGTGAACCCGTCGGCGATCGACGACGCCGTCAAGGGCATCATCGCCAACCCGAACTGCACCACGATGGCCGCGATGCCGGTGCTCAAGGTCCTGCACGACGAGGCCGGCCTGACCCGCCTCGTCGTCTCGACCTACCAGGCCGTCTCCGGCTCGGGCCTCGCGGGTGCCGACGAGCTCGACAGCCAGATCCGCGCGGCGGTCACCCAGGACACGCTTGCGCTCGTGCACGACGGGTCCGCCGTGAACCTGCCGGACCCGGTCAAGTACGTCGCGCCGATCGCCTTCGACGTCATCCCGCTCGCCGGGTCCCTCGTCGACGACGGCTCGTTCGAGACCGACGAGGAGCAGAAGCTGCGGCACGAGTCGCGCAAGATCCTCGACATCCCCGGGCTGCTGGTCTCTGGAACCTGCGTGCGCGTCCCGGTGTTCACGGGGCACTCGCTCTCGATCAACGCCGAGTTCTCGTCGGCCATCACCCCCGAGCGGGCTCTCGAGCTCCTGGCGGATGCTCCCGGCGTCGTGGTGACCGACGTCCCGACGCCGCTGCACGCCGCCGGCAAGGACCCGTCCTTCGTCGGTCGGGTCCGTCAGGACCAGGGCGTCCCCGACGGTCGCGGCATCGCGCTGTTCGTCAGCAACGACAACCTGCGCAAGGGCGCCGCGCTCAACGCGGTCCAGATCGCGGAGCTCGTCGCCGCCCAGCGCCTGACCAGCGTCTAGCCAAGACTCGCAACGTCCGCACTCGTGAGGGGCATAGCCCCCACGAGTGCGGACGTTGCTGTCTTCCCGGCGAATCCCTCCCCCCACAGGGTTGTGGGGCGCGGGGTTCTGTGGTTAGTTGGTCAGGTAGGGAACCAACGAGGAGGCGATGCATGTTCGACGGACGCGATCCGCTGTACGTGCAGATCGCCGACCAGATCCGGGCCGACGTGCTCTCGGGCGCGTTGAAGGAGCATGAGCAGGTCATGTCGACCACGCAGTACGCGACGACGTTCCGGATCAACCCGGCGACGGCGGCCAAGGCGTTCACGGAGCTGGTCGACGAGGGCGTGCTCTACAAGCAGCGCGGCATCGGCATGTTCGTCGCACCGGGCGCCCGCGAGCAGCTGCTCACCGAGAAGCGGGCCGCGTTCTTCGCGAAGGTCGTCGACCCCGTCGCCGCACAGGCGAAGGTCCTCGGCATCCCGGTCGAGGACGTCATCGAGCACCTGAGGAACGGGGGACCGCGATGAGCGGCTTCGGTGTGCACGTCAGGGACCTCACGGTCCGGTTCGACGCGACGACGGCCCTGGACGCCGTGTCGTTCGACATCCGTCCCGGCGTCATCACGGGGCTGCTCGGGCGCAACGGATCGGGCAAGACGACCGCGCTCTCGGTGCTGGCCGCGTTCCTGCGCAAGACGAGCGGGACCGTGCTCGTCGACGGCGACGAGCCGTGGGAGAACGCGCGGACGATGGGTGCCACGACCCTGGTCCGCGAGAGCGGCGACATGACCCCGGAGCGGCCGATCGCGGAGTCGCTCCGCATGCTGGCCGACCGCCGCGAGACGTTCGACACGGACCTCGCGGAGAAGCTGCTCGACACGTTCGAGCTGGAAAGGACCAGCCGCCCGTACCGCCTCTCCCGCGGCAAGAAGTCGTCGTTCGGCATCGTCGTCGGGATCGCCAGCCGCTCGCCGCTGACCCTCCTGGACGAGGTGCACCTCGGCATGGACGCGCCGGCCCGGTACGCGTTCTACGACGCCCTGCTGGCCGACTGGCTCGAGCACCCGCGCACGATCGTCCTGTCCAGCCACCTGATCAACGAGGTCGAACGACTGCTCGAGGACGTCATCGTGCTGCACCGCGGCTCGGTGCTCACGCAGTCGAACGCGGACGCGCTGCGCTCGAGCGGCATGACCGTCACGGGTCCGTCGGACGCCGTCGAGGCGTTCGTCGTCGGACGTGACGTCGTGGCGCGCCAGCGTCTCGGCGGCACGGCCCAGGCGACGGTCGTCGGGACGCTTCCCGACGACGAGCAGAACGCGCGGCTGGGCGGCCTGGAGCTGGGGCCGGTGCCCCTGCAGGACCTGTTCGTCCACCTGACCGAACGCCGCCCGACGGAGGTTGCGCGATGAGCACCACCCTCACCGGAGACCGTCCCCGCGTCCGACGCGGACCGGTGGATCTCACGGCGCGCTGGTTCCTGGCGACGCAGCTCCGCGTCGCGCTCTGGTTCTGGGGCATCGCCGTGGTCGTCTCGACGATCGCCGTCGCGATCTACGCGACGGTCGCGGACGTCGTCGAGCGAGGCGTCGTGCAGTTCGGCATGCAGGCGCTGGTCTGGCTGCCGATGTCGTTCTTCATCGGGACGGCCCTCACCTCGGTGCCGGTCCAGGTGGCCTCCGGGCTCACGCGGCGGGCGCTGGCACGAGGTGCCCTGGTCGCCGCGATCGGTACCGGGATCGGGTACGGCGCCGCGTACGCCGTGCTGATGTCCGCCGAGCGGGCCGTGTACGGGGCGTTCGGGTGGCACTGGTCCGTCGGAGTCGACGGCGCGACGCCGGCGGCGTTCCTGATCGCCTGCGCGACGACCTTCGTCGCGTCGAACGTGTCAGGTCTCCTGGTGGGGATCGTGTACCTGCGCGGCGGTGGCTGGTGGGGGACCCTCACGCTCCCGCTCACCGTCGGGCCGGTCGTCGCGCTGACCGCCATGGTGGCGACCGCGGACGCACAGCTGCTGTTCCTGCTCTCCGGCATCGGGATCCTGGTCGCCATGCTCACGGCGATCGCCCTCGACCGGCTGGTGCGCGGAGCCGCGGTCCCGCCCAAGAAGTAGGGCTGACCCCACCACGCCTTCGTGGGTGGTCCTGGTGTCGACCGCGCGTCCGCACGCCCTAGCGTCTAGGTCATGAGCTCCGACGGATCGACCGGGACACCGCTGAACGGCTGCGTGTCGGAACGCGACGACCTGCGACTCGTCGCACCTGCGTTGACGGGATGGCGGCCCCTGCTCGCCGCCCCCGTCTCGGGTGCGACGTGGGTGGGCATCTCGCAGACCGTGGTCGGGTCGTTCCTCGTCGGGTTCGCCGCGATCGCGGTGTTCGTGGCGCTCGCTGTCGGGCTCAGCCTGGCCGTGCTGTTCGTCGGCATCCCGATGGTCGTCGTGACGCTGCTCGCGGTCCGACCGATCGCCCGGCTCGAACGCGCCCGGCTGCACGCGCAGCTCCGCGTCACCATCGACGCCCCTCGCTACAAGCAGCCGCGCAGGCCGGGATGGTGGGCAGCCTGGATGGCGGTGCTCGGCGACAGCCGCTCGTGGGCGCACGTGGCCTACCTGCTGGTCGGGAGCGTCATCCTGACCGCGTCGACCGTCGTCGTCTCGGTCGGCCTCGCCGGCGCCGTCGCGCTGCTGGCGTTCGTGATCTTCTACGGCGACTCGGTGACCATGCCGGCACCTGCGCCGCTCCTGGTCCTCGCGGCTGTGGTCGTGGCCTGGGTGGGTTCGCTCGGGGTGCAGGCGTCGTCGTTCGCGCTCGTCCGGGCGGCGCGGTCCATGCTCGGTGCATCGGCGCGCGCCGAGGCCGTCGAGGCGGCCCGGCACGCGCAGGCACAGCTTGCCGTTGCGGAGGACCGAGCGGTGCACCTGACAGAGACGCGCACGGCGGCGGTCGGTGCGGCCGACAGCGAACGGCGCAGGATCGAGCGCGACCTGCACGACGGCGCACAGCAGCGGCTCGTCGCGCTCGGTGTCGAGCTCGGAGCGGCCCGGCGCAAGGCCTCGAGCGACCCGGAGGCGGCCGCCGTGCTCGACCACGCGCACCGCGAGGTCAAGGAGACGCTCGCCGAGCTGCGCGACCTCGTACGCGGCATCCACCCGGCCGTCCTGACCGACCGCGGTCTCGATGCCGCGCTCTCTGCCCTGGCCGCCCGCAGTCCCGTGCCCGTCACCGTCGACGTCCCCGCGCCGCTCACGCCGGCCAGCACGTCCGCGCAGGCGGCGGCGTACTTCGTCGTCGCCGAGGCCCTGACCAACGTCGCCAAGTACGCGCAGGCCTCCAACGTCACGGTGACCGCCACGATCACGCCGTCGCAGCACCTGCGGCTCGTCATCGCCGACGACGGGGCGGGGGGCGCGGCACCGACGAGCGGCAGCGGCCTGGACGGCCTGCGCAGCCGCGTCGCCGCGCTGGACGGCACCTTCGACCTGGACAGCCCGGCCGGAGCCGGCACCCGACTCACCGTGGAGGTGCCGTGCGCATCGTGATCGCCGAGGACTCCGTCCTCCTGCTCGACGGCCTGAGCCGTCTGCTCGTGGCCGAGGGCCACGAGGTCACGGGCTACACGACGGCAGACCAGCTCGTCGCCGCCTTCGGGGCCGAGACCGAGCTGCCCGACATCGTCGTCACCGACGTCCGGATGCCCCCGACCCACACCGACGAGGGTCTGCGCGCCGCCGTGCACCTGCGCAGCCTGCACAAGAAGCTGCCGATCCTCGTCCTGTCGCAGTACGTCGAGCAGCGCTACGCCCGGGAGCTGTTCGCCGGTGACGTGCGCGGACTCGGGTACGTGCTGAAGGACCGGGTGGCCGATGTCGACGAGTTCCTCGACGCACTGAGCCGCGTCGCGTCCGGCGGCACCGTGATCGACCCGGACGTCGTCGCGCAGATCCTCGCCCGCACCCGGCGGTCGGGCCTCGAGACCCTCACGCCCCGCGAACGCGACGTGCTCGGCCTCATGGCGGAGGGCCGTTCCAACGCGGCCATCGCCGAACGGCTGGTGGTGGGCCTGCCCGCCGTCGAGAAGCACGTCACCTCGATCCTCACCAAGCTGGGCCTGGCCCAGGACGCCGACGACCACCGTCGTGTGCTGGCGGTGCTCCGCTGGCTCGAGCACGAACCGGGAGACCAGTCATGACCACCACCCTCGAACGTCCTCCCGCACCCCCGAAGCGGTCCGCCGGCGCGCGCGCCCTGGTGTGGGTCGGCGCCATCGTCGGCGCGCTGATGCTCGTCTCCGGCGCGTCCAGCCTGGTCGACCTGCTGGTCTACTCCAACGCCGACCCGGCGACGGTGTCCGGCTCGGCGACCTACGACGCGGCCCCGGTGGTCGAGCTGGTCGCGGACGGCGACGTCACGGTCGCGACCGGCGACGCGAGCATCCATGTCGAGCGGACGTCGCGCACCGCGTCCACGCACGCCTCCTACAAGGCGGCGATGAGCGGCAACCGCCTGGTGGTGAAGCACACGTGCGACTGGTGGCGTCCGGGCTTCTGCGAAGCCGGCCTGAACGTGACCGTCCCGCAGGGCACCGAGGTGGTGGTCCGGTCGTCGGACGGGTCCGTCGAGGCGACCTCCCTGACCGGGGCCGTCACGGTGCACACCAGCGACGGCGCGACGAGGATCGACGACGTCACGGGCGCCGTGTCCGTGCGTTCCGTCGACGGCGACGCGACGATCACCGACATCCGCGGCGACGTCAGCGCACGCTCCTCGGACGGCTCGGTCGACATCTCGCAGGTGACGGGCTCCGTCACCACGCACTCCAGCGACGGCCGCACGACGATCGCCGGGGTCGACGGGAACGTCGATGCCCGCGCCGCCGACGGCGACATCACGGTGTACGGCAACGGCGACCCGGTCGCGCTCACGGTCGCGACGAACGACGGCCGGCAGACCGTCGACGCCCCGACGGACCCGGACGCGTCCGTCAGCGTCGCCATCCACACCGTCGACGGCGACGCGTCGTACCTGGGCCCGCGTCCCTGACGCTCGTCGCCAGCGAGGACCTGGGCCGGGGACACCACTCGTCGCGACGAACTGTCCCCGTCCTCGCCGGTGTCGAGCGGTGTCTCCGGGGCCATCTCGTGAGCGCCGGCCCGGGTGTGGCCACTCCACGCGAAGGCGCTCGGCCGGGGCATGCAGAAGGCCCCTGTCAGCGTCTCCGCTGGCCAGGGGCCTTCTCCACAGTGTCGGGGTGGCGGGATTCGAACCCACGACCTCTTCGTCCCGAACGAAGCGCGCTACCAAGCTGCGCCACACCCCGTGGAGCCTGGCAAGGATAGCCGACGAGTGCCCTTGCAACGAAACCGAAAGCCGCCGAGCCCCGGTGGCCGCACGCGTGCAGCCGATCGGGCACGACTCACGGGGCGACGAGCGTGAGAAGCGTCGCCTCGGGTCGGCACGCGAACCGCACAGGTGCGTACGGCGAGGTGCCGAGACCGGCTGAGACGTGCATCCAGGTGGAGTCGGCGCCGCCGGGGCGGTCGGGCCGCGGGCCGGGCCAGCCGTGCAGGCCCTTGGCGCGGCTGGTGTCCAGGTCGCAGTTGGTGACGAGCGCACCCCAGAAGGGGAGTGCGAGCTGGCCGCCGTGCGTGTGGCCCGCGATCGCCAGGTCGACGTCGTCGGCGTGCATCGCGTCCAGGACGCGGCGGTACGGCGCATGCGTGACGCCGAGATGCAGGTCGATCGGCGTGGAGCCGGTGCGAGCATCGTCGGTCCCAGCCGCCGGCGGGTAGTGGTCGCGGTTCATGTGCGCGTCGTCGGTGCCGACGAGCGAGAGCACGCGACCATCGGCCTTGAGCACGTCACGGCGGTTGGTCAGGTCGATCCAGCCGGCCGACGCGAACCGTGCCGCGAGCTCGCGCCAGGGCAGCTCGACGGTCTTCTTCGGCGAATGTCTGCGGGCGTCGGGCAGAAGGTACCGCGCGGGGTTCTTGGGCACGGGAGCGACGTAGTCGTTCGAGCCGAGCACGAACGCGCCGGGGCCGGCGAGGTGCGGCTCGAGGGCGTGCAGCAGGTCCGGCATGGCGTCGAGGTGTGACCAGTTGTCGCCCGTGTCGACGACGAGGTGCGGCCGCAGGGAGGCCAGGTCGCGGACCCAGTCGACCTTGCGCCGCTGACCGGGAACCAGGTGCAGGTCCGACAGGTGCAGGATCCGCAACGGGTCCTGCCCCGCCGGCAGCACCGGCACGGTGACCTCCCGCAACGCGTACCAGCGCACCTCGACGAGCGCTGCGTACGCGAGTGCCGCGGCACCGGCGACCGCCAGACCGGCGCTCGCGCGGGCGCCTGCCCGCATCAGCCGCGGCCCTTGCCGCCGCCGTTGCCTGGAGGACCGCCCTGGTGACCACCGGGACCTGGACCCGGTCCCGGCCCCTGGGTCGGTTCCTGGGTGGCGTTCGGGTCGGGGGGTGCCTCGCCGTTCGAGAGGGTCAGCATGACGGCCGTGCCGCGCGTGGCGGAACGTGACGGGTTCTGCGAGGCGACCAGCCCGGCAGGAAGCGTCGACTGCACCTCATCGGGCGCGATCGTGGCGGTGAACCCGGCATCTTCGAGGATCTGCTCGGCTTCGTCCTGGGACTTGCCGACGACCGACGGCACCGGGATCTTCTCGCCGAACACGAGCTTCGGGTCGGCGCCGGCGAAGTCGGGGTTGGGCGCACCGGCGAGCGCCTGGACCATGAACCGCTTCCAGGTCGGTGCGGCGATCGTCGCACCGAAGATGCCCTTCGGGTGCCAGACGCCGGCGACCGTCATGTGGTAGACGGGCTTCGGCGCCTGTGAGAACCCCACCCACACGGCGGTCGAGAGCAGGGGGGTGTAGCCGACGAACCAGGTGTCCTGGTTCTGGCTCGTGGTACCCGTCTTGCCGGCGGACGGGAACGGCGGGGCGCCGACGCTCTTGGCCGTGCCCTTCCACACGTTGCTCAGGGCGTAGTTGATCGTGTTCGCGTACTTCGACTCGATCGGTTGGGTGCAGTTCGCGGGCGGCACGGAGAGCTGCTTGCCGTTCGTGTCCACGACGCTCAGGATCGCGATCGGGTCGCAGTGGATGCCGCCGGAGGCGAAGGTCGCGAACGCGGCGGCCATGGACAACGGCGCGACGGTGTCCGTCCCGATGATGTTCGAGGGGTTCAGTCCGGGTTCGATGGTCCCGGCCGCGCGGCCGTCCTTGGCGGCAGCGCGAGGGGCGGCCAGGTGCATCCCGAGGTCGGTGGCGCCCTGCATGATGTTGCACATGTCGAGCTGCGAGCCCATCGTCAGGTAGGCCAGGTTGACAGAGTTCCTCGTCGCGTCCAGGACAGTCATGTTGCCTGCGCCGAACTCGGCGTTGCCCGGGGTCCACACGAAGTCCCTGTTCCTGACGCCGCAGGTGGTGAACATCTTCTCGTTGAGCGGGCGAACGCTGCCGTTGACGACGTCGTAGAGGCTGTGCCCCTGCTTGAGCCACTCCAGCAGCGTGAACGGCTTGAACGTCGAGCCCGGCGCGAAGCCGCTCGACCCTCCGTAGGCCTTGTCCGTGTTGAAGTTGACCGACTCCGTGCGCTTGGTGGAATCACCGATGGCCGCGTAGTCCCGGTTCTGCGCCATCGCGAGGATCTTCCCGGTACCCGGCTGCACGGTCACGATCGAGCTGGCGACACCCGACGGGTCCTGCACCGGGATGCCCGCCTTGACCTCGGTGTCGGCCTCGGTCTGCAGCCTCGGGTCGAGCGTCGTCGTGATGGTCAGACCACCCTTGTACAGGAGGCTGGCACGGTCTTCCCTCGTCTTGCCGAAGGCGGGTTCGTTGACGATGACCTTGGTGACGAAGTCGCAGAAGTAGCCGGAGCCGGCGACGACCGTGCTGGCGACCGCGCACCCCTGCTTGAGCTCCTGCGGCTTGAGCGTGCTGGCGATCGGCGTGGCGACGCCGGCCGTGTAGTCGGCCTTCGTGATGTAGCCCTGTTCCTTCATGAGCCGCAGGACGGTGTTCCGACGGACCTCGGCGTCGTCGGGGTGCGCGACCGGGTCCCACTTGCTCGGGCTCTGCGTGATCCCGGCGATGGTCGCGGCCTCGAGGTAGTTGAGGTCGCTCGCACGCTTGCTGAAGTAGTACTCCGCGGCCGACTCGGCGCCGTAGACCTTGATCCCGAACTGCGCGATGTTCAGGTACTTCTCGAGGATCTGGTTCTTGGTGCTCGTCTTCTCGAGCGTGATGGCGAGCTTTGCCTCACGGAGCTTGCGTGCGACGCCCTCCTTGCCCTTGTGACCCTTGGCCGCTTCGAGGGCCGCCTGCCGCTCGGGTCCCTCGGGCTTGGCCAGCGCGGCCTCGATGAGCACGTTCTTGACGTACTGCTGCGTCAGGGTGGACGCACCCTGCTGACCGCCCGACGAGGTCTGGTTCTGGACGAAGGCCCGCAGCATGCCCGAGGGGTCGACCCCGGCGTGCTTGTAGAAGCGCTTGTCCTCGGTGGCGATGACCGCGTGCTGGAGCATCGGCGAGATCTCGGTCAGGGGGACCACGACGCGGTTCTGGTCGAAGAAGGTGGCCAGCAAGGTGCCGTCGGCTGCGAGGATCGTCGACTTCTCGGGCAGTCCGGGCTGGTCGAGCTCCGTCGGCAGCTCCTCGAACGCGGTCGCCGTCACCTCGGTCGTACGGTTGGCGATCGCGACGCCGGGCAGCACCAGTCCCGCGGCGAGCACGCCACCGACACCGGCGACGAGCACGAAGGACATCAAGAGGGCCAGCGCCTGGAAGGCGTTGACCTGGCGGCCGCGCGAGCGCGCAGGGTTCGGCATCCCGTCAGGGTAGTAGTCCCTCATGTACGTGCCGTCAGGATGAATGGGAGAAGGCGGGACCTCCACCGGACCCACACAAGAGGGAGACCCCCGAACGGGCGAACGTCGGCACGTGGTCGTTCCAGGAACGGGAAGCGATCCCGTACGTTCGGACACGGATGAACACGACCAGACATCCGGTCGAACACCACCCGAACGAGTGATTCGACACGCGAATGCACGCGTGCAGTGACCTGTTCGCGCGTCCAGCAGTCGAAATGACCCCTTTGGCGGCTCGCCAGAATGGTGCGCGTACCGCTAGTTTCCCGGGCAGGGACTGGGGTGCAGTCTCCGCTACGGTGCGGAAACCCCTCAGCAGGCAAGGGGGTTGGGTGACTACCGTCATGCAGGACGTCCATTGGACGGCGCTGGCCGAGTGCGGCAGCGGCAAGCTGGCCCCCGACGCGCTCTTCGTCGAGGGCGCCGCGCAGCGTGAGGCGCGCACCGTGTGCACCGGGTGCCCGGTCCGACTGGCCTGCCTGGCCGACGCCCTCGACAACCGGATGGACTTCGGGGTCTGGGGTGGCATGACGGAGCGCGAGCGTCGGGCGCTCCTGCGTCGCCGGCCCGAGGTGCGTTCGTGGCGCTCCGAGCTCGTCGGGACGGAGCCCTTGCTCCTGGCCTGAGCTGGTATCCCGACGCCACCGCCCTACTAGGGTTGTGCACATGGCTACGACGTGGGAATACGCGACGATTCCGCTCATCATTCACGCAACCAAGGCGATCCTCGACCAGTGGGGCGCCGACGGGTGGGAGCTCGTGCAGGTGGTCCAGGGGCCCGACGCCGGCCTGGTCGCCTACCTGAAGCGGCCGAAGGAGTCCTGATGGGCGCCGCCGCCAGGCTCGCCGCACTCGGCCTCGAGCTGCCGGCGGTGGCCCCCCCGGTGGCGGCGTACGTACCGGCCGTCCGGACCGGCGACCACGTCTACACGTCCGGACAGCTGCCGTTCGTCGCCGGGGCGCTGCCCGCGACCGGGAAGGTCGGCGGTTCGGTGACGCCGGAGGAGGCCACCGGTTACGCCCGGACCGCCGCACTGAACGCGCTCGCGGCGGTCGCGGGTCTGCTGGGCGGTGGTGCGGACGCCCTCGACTCGATCGTGCGCGTGGTCAAGGTCGTCGGGTTCGTCGCGAGCGACCCGTCCTTCACCGGGCAGCCGGGCGTGGTCAACGGCGCCAGCCTGCTCCTGCACGAGGTGCTCGGCGACGCCGGGATCCACGCGCGGTCCGCCGTCGGTGTCGCGGTGCTCCCCCTGGACGCGCCGGTAGAGGTGGAGATCGTCGTGGAGCTCGCGCCTACCGCCTAACGGGCGCGCCGCTCCAGCCGGTCGACGTCGAGCAGGACGACCGCACGACCCTCGCGCCGGACCCAACCCCGGGCGGCGAAGTCGGCCAGCGCCTTGTTCACGGTCTCCCGGGATGCGCCGACGAGTTGCGCGAGCTCTTCCTGCGTCAGGTCGTGCGCGACGCGGATGCCCTCGTCGACCCGCTCGCCGAAGCGTGTGGACAGGTCGAGCAGTGCCTTCGCGACGCGGCCGGGGACGTCCGAGAACACCAGGTCGGCGAGCGCCTCGTTGGTGCGACGCAGTCGGCGGGCCAGGGCCTGCAGCAGGTGCTGGGCGACGGTCGGCTTGTCGTGCAGCCACTTGATGAGGTCGCCGTGGCCGAGCTCGAGGACGACGGCGTCGGCGACGACGGTCGCGGTCGCGGTGCGGGGGCCGGGGTCGAACAGCGAGAGCTCACCGAACATCTCTCCCGGCCCGAGGACGGCCAGCAGGTTCTCGCGGCCGTCGTTCGAGCGCCGACCGAGCTTGATCTTGCCCTCGCGGACCACATAGAGCCGGTCACCGGGCTCACCCTCGTGGAAGAGGGTGTCCCCTCGAGCGACGTCGATCGCCTTCATCGTCGCGACGAGCGCCTCCGACGCCTCCGGTTCCAGACCGGCGAACAACGGGGCCGCGAGCACGATGTCGTCCACCACGGTGGCACCTCACCTCTCCTGCACAGTCATGCGCGGCGCCACACCCGTGGATCCGCGCAGACGAAGGTGGCCGCTGATCAGCGGCCTGATCCACGCTCAGTCTGCCCCATCGACGCGGTCAACCGCGGCCCAGCGGCTCCGGCAGGCCGGACAGTGTCGCGCGGGGCTCCTGAGCGAGCCGGGAGATCAGGCGCTCGGTGGCCCGTCCCAGGGCCGCCTCCACGCCTTCGCCGTACCGTGCGAGCTGGGCGTCCAGGGAGCGGAGCTCGTCGATGCGCAGGTCGCACGTCCCGTTGTCCGACTCCAGCACCGAGGCCAGGACGGCCGGCCGCGGCACCTCGACCCCGACCTCCGGGGGGAGCTGGAACGCCATGTCCTCACCGAGCGTCTGCGGCCGGGCCGCCTGTGCGACGGCGAGGTCGAGCCTGGCGCGGACCAGCCGGCGCCACCAGGTCACCCGGGCGTGCTCGGCGCGCAGTGCGCGGCGGTCGAGACGCAGGTCGCGCACACGGTGCTCGACGGCAGGGGTCATGGTGGGTGGTCCTCCTCGGGGTTCCGTGTCTGGTTTCGGCCCGATCGCGTGGCACCTTGAGCGCGCGCGCGTGGTGTGACCAACAGATCACTCCAAGGGAGCAACGTCGCAGGTCACCTAGGTGATCTGAGGCGCTTTCCGACGACCTGCGGCGGTTGTCGGTGGCCGGTCGTACGCTGCCACGGTGACCTCGCCGGACCTCGCTCGTGCCCCTGCCGCCGACCTCGAGTCGGACCTTGCTCGTACCCGTCGCGCTCGTCGGATCGACCGTGCGCTGGCCGTGCGGTACCCGGACGCGCACTGCGAGCTCGACTTCCGTTCGCCGTTCGAGCTGCTCGTCGCCACGGTGCTCTCGGCGCAGACCACGGACGTCCGCGTGAACCTGACGACGCCCGAGCTGTTCGCCCGGTATCCCGACGCCAGAGCTCTGGCAGCCGCGAACCCGGAGGAGGTCGAGGAGATCCTCAGGCCCACCGGGTTCTTCCGCGCCAAGACCAAGTCGGTGATGGGTCTGTCGGCCGCGCTCGTGGAGCGGTTCGGGGGCGAGGTCCCGCCACGGCTGAAGGACCTGGTGACGCTGCCCGGGGTCGGTCGCAAGACCGCCAACGTCGTGCTCGGCAACGCGTTCGGCATCCCCGGCATCACCACCGACACCCACGTCATGCGTCTGTCGCAGCGCCTGGGCTACACCACGAGCGACGACCCGGTGGTGGTCGAGAGGGAGCTGAACCGCCTGCTGCCCCGGGCGGACTGGACGATGGCGTCGCACCGGCTGATCTTCCACGGCCGGCGCACCTGCTTCGCCCGCAGGCCGGCGTGCGGTGCGTGCCCGATCGCGTCGTTGTGCCCGTCGTCGGGCATCGGGGAGCTCGACCCGGTCAAGGCCGCCGCGATGCTCAAGGGGTGACCGGGGCGACCAGCCCCTCGCCGGTCACGGCGGCGGCGCGTCAGGTGGTCGGGGCTACTTCGCGCAGCCAGCGCAGCAGCAGCTCGGTGACCTGGTCGGGGGCCTCCTCGGGCAGGAAGTGGCCTGCCTGGGAGAGGAGCTCGAACCTGTAGCCCGGTCCCACGAGCGCGGCCGTCTGGCTGGAGAGGGCGGCGTGGGCAGCGGGACGGATGCCGTCGCGACCGCCGTGGATCTGCAGCACCGGCAACCGGGGGGTGCTCGCGAGGGCCGCGTGGTAGCGCCGGCCGTCCAGACGTGGCATCGACCGCACCATCCACCGCAGCTGCTCCATCTGGCTGTGCGCCGCGAACGGCACGCGCGCCGCGGAGTGGTAGACCGCCGCGTCGTCGGGGGCGATCCAGTCGGGGCGGCCGCCCCACTCGTGCAGCAGGCGCGCGACCAGGTCGCCCTCGATGAGCGCGCGCTCAGGGAAGGAAGGCAGCTGGATGAACGCGAGCCGCTTGGCGGCGGCAGGGCGGATGGCGGCGCGCAGGCTGCCGCGGGTGTCGAGCGGGTGCGGGGCGCCGAGGGCCGCGACGGCGCGCGTGTGCCGCGGGTGCAGGCCGGCCATCGCCCACGCGATCTCGCCGCCGGTTCCCGTTCCCACCACCACGGCGTTCGCCGCGCCGAGCGACTGGATGACCCCGGCGACGTCGGCGGCCAGCGTCGGGACGTCGTAGCCGACGGGCGGTTTGTCGGAGCCACCCGTGCCTCGGACGTCCATCGCGGCAACCCGGTAGCCGGCGTCGGCCAGCGCCGGCAGCTGATGGCGCCACGCCCACCAGAACTCGGGGATCCCGTGCAGGAGCACGACAAGGGGAGCGTCGCGCTCGTCAGGCCCTGAGAGGGCCACGTGGAACCGAGCTCCGTTCGCGGGCACGAAGCGGTGCTCCCACGGACCCTCGATGAGGAGCGTGGCGGAGTCGACGGTGCTCATCGGAGCGAACCTACCCGCTCGTCGGTGCGGGAGCCGCGCGCGAGTGGTACCGGTCCCGATAGGCGAGCGCGAGCCCGCCGAGGAAGGCCGCCACGGCGGACGCCACGATGATCGCGACGACAGCGTGCTCGTCGTGGTCGCTGCCCGCGCCGAACGCGAGGCTGCTCACGAGCAGCGAGACGGTGAACCCGATGCCCCCGAGCACGCCGACCGCGCAGACGTCGCCCCAGCCCAGGCCCGGCGCCAGGCGCGCCTTCGTGAAGCGTGCGACGAGGTAGGTGGCACCGACGATGCCGAGCGGCTTGCCGACCACCAAGCCGAGGGCGACACCTTGCGCCACCGGGTCGGAGAAGGCGGTGGACAGCGCGCCCCAGGTCAGGGTGACGCCAGCCGCGAAGACGGCGAACACCGGGACGGCGACGCCCGCGGACAGCGGTCGCCACGCATGTTCCCAGCGCTCCGCCAGGGAGCTCTCGGGCTCGTCGGAAAGCCTCAGGGCCCGTTGTGTCGCGGCGGCCGTCCCCGGCACGACGAGGCCCAGGGCGACACCCGCGATCGTCGCGTGGACCCCGGACGCGTGGACGCACGCCCACGCGACCAGCCCGAGCGGTACGAGCAGGAAGCCGTTGACCCGGCCGAACCGGATCAGGACGGCGAACAGCGCCACGGCCGCCGCCGCCGCGCCCAGCCACAGGAACGACACCTCCTCCGTGTAGACCACGCCGATGACGGTGATCGCGAGCAGGTCGTCGACCACCGCCAGCGTCAGCAGGAACGCACGCAAGGCGTTCGGCAGGCTGCGTCCGACGACTGCGAGAACGGACACGGCGAACGCGATGTCCGTCGCCGTCGGCACCGCCCAGCCCTTGGGCACGCCACCGTCCGCGGTCAGGTTGACCGCCAGGTACAACCCGGCCGGCACCAGCATGCCGCCGATCGCGGCGACGACCGGCACGATCGCTGTCTGGAGGTGGTGCAGCTCGCCCGCGACGATCTCCCGTTTGAGCTCCAGGCCGACGACGAAGAAGAAGATCGCCAGGAGGCCGTCGGTCGCCCAGGTCGCCAGCGAGAGATCCAGGTGCAGCGCCGCCGGGCCGAGGACGAACGAGGAGACCGAGGCGTAGCTCTCCGGGAAGACGTTGGCCCAGACCAGCGCCACGACGGTGCCGAACAGCAGCAGCACGCCGCCGACGCGCTCGGAGCGCAGAGTGTCCCGGAGGTTGCTCTCGGAGCTGGGGGACAGGGACGAGAACAACCTGCTGGCCACTGTGCTCCTCAGAAGGGGTGCCGTCAGGCGTCGGCGGGCTCCGGGACTTCCGTGCGTCCGTCCACCGCTCCGCGGCGGTCCTTCGGCGGGTCGAACCGGTAGCCCACGTTACGCACCGTGCCGATGAGCTGCTCGTGCTCCGGGCCGAGCTTGGCCCGCAGGCGTCGGACGTGCACGTCGACCGTCCGGGTGCCTCCGTAGTAGTCGTAGCCCCAGACCTCCTGCAGCAGCTGCGCCCGGGTGAAGACGCGACCGGGGTGCTGCACGAGGTACTTCAGGAGCTCGAACTCCTTGTACGTGAGGTCGAGCGGGCGACCGCGCAGCCGGGCGGTGTAACCGCCGGCGTCGATGGTGAGCTCGCCGGACGAGATCTCCTGCGGCGCGTCGTCGTAGCCCGCGGTGGCCGCGCGCTCCATCACGAGACGGAAGCGCGTCTCGACCTCGGCGGGGTTGGCGGTCTCCAGGATGATGTCGTCGGCGCCCCACTCGGCGGTCACGACCGTCAGGCCGCCCTCCGTCAGGACCAGGATGAGCGGGACGGTCAGGCCGGTGGCGCGCAGCAGCCTGCACGTGGTCCTCGCGGTGACGAGGTCGCGGCGGGCATCGAGCACGACGATGTCGGCGTCCGGTGCGTCCACGAGTGCCGACGGTTCGACCGGCAGCACGCGAACACGGTGGGACAGCAGTCCGAGAGCCGGGAGGACCTGGGCGGAACCTCCGGACGCTGGAGTGAGCAGCAGAAGATCCGCCACGTCCTACCTCCCTGCGTGCGAGTGGGGCACACGGTATCGCGTGTTCCGGGGACGTTGCGTCCGTTTGTCGAGGGCTGACCAGGTGGCAAACGGGGACACCGACGTTAACTCTGGGGAAATCGGCGCGAGATGCGACAATCGGCGGCGTGCTCCCACGTCTGACGTCCTCGTACCCGTCCGTGGTGACCCCGGACGCAGGTCGGTAGGCGTGCAGCTCGCCAATCGCGCGGTCGTCACCGCCGCGCTCGCGGCCGCCGTCGCGGTCGCCGGATACCTCGGCGGTCTCGCGCTGGCCATCGCGGCTGTTCTCCTGGTCGTCGTGTTCGCCCTCGGCTGGCCGGCCCTGGTCGGACTGCCCTTCCGCGCGGGGTCGTCGGTCGTCGTCGGGGTCGGTGGGACCGGCGCCGTCGTCGTCGTGCACCTGACCGCCGCCCAGCCCTACCTGCGGTATCTCCCCCTCGTCTTCGCGGGGGCGGTCCTGCTCGCGTTCCTGAACGAGCTCCTGCGGCGCGACGGTCGCGAGCGGCTCGTCGAGTCCGTGTCGGGCACCGTCACCGGCACGCTCGTCGCCGTCGCCGCGGCCGGCTGGGTGGCCACCGGCCGCACGCCGGGCGGCGAACCGCTCGTCGTGGTCGGCGCACTGGCCCTCTCCGTGGGGTCGGTCGTCGTCGCGTTCCGGCTGGCGACCTGGCTCGGCGCACTTGTCACGAGCGTCGCTGCGGCGGCCGCAGGCGCCCTCGGGGGTGCGCTCCTGAAGGACATCGACGTCGGACCGGCGCTGCTGCTCGGCCTCGCCGTGGGTGTGCTCGTCGCCACACTGCACGCGCTCTTCGACGAGCTCCCTTCACTCGAACGGCGGTGGCCCTCGCTCGCGGCCGTCACCCTTCCGGTGACGGTCACCGGTACTCTTGTCTACGTCGTTGGTCGGGTTCTGGTGGGGTGACATGGGCAATGTGCTGCTCGTCGCGGCGCTCCTGGCCGTCTCGACAGGCCTGGGACTCTGGTGGCGAGCGCGCAACGGTCGCTACACCCCGGTCGACGCCCAGCTCCTGCGGCGGGCGGTCGACGAGCCCGACGTCGGTGACCACCAGCGGCTGACCGCCGCCGAGCTCGGTGTCCCGCTCGGGCGGCGCGCGACCTTCGCCCAGTTCTCCAGCGAGGTGTGCACGCCCTGCCGACGGACGGCCGCGGTGCTCGGGCAGCTGGTGACCGAGCACGACGACCTCTCACACGTCGAGATGGACGTGGTGGAGCACCTGGACCTCGTGCGACGCTTCTCCATCATGCGTACCCCGACGATCCTCCTGCTCGACGCCCGTGGCGTCGTCGTCGGACGCATGTCCGGTGCGACGGACCGTCGGCACGCGCTGGCCGCGCTCGAGGCGTGTCCGGGCGGGGTCACCGCTCCCTGACGCCCGCGAGGGGCGGCCGGGCGGCGTCGGCCCCGGCCCCGGCCCCCGACCTGCGTCCCCTGGAGCTCCCGATGTCCGAGTCCGCCCCTGAGCCTTCCCGACCTGCCCCGGCCGTCGCACCCGCCTCCCCGGCCGGTATCGATCCCCGCGGCCCGCGCTTCGGTGCGTGGATCAACCTCGTCCTGCTCGCCGGTGTCCTGTTGCTCGGCGCCTGGCCGGCCGCCGCGGCCGCGCTGCTCGCCCTGATCGTCGTCAGCTTCGCGATCGGGACGTTCCGCGGGGTCGGCCACACCTGGCAGGGCTGGGTGTTCCGCACGGTCGTCCGCCCCCGCCTGGCGCCGCCGACCGAGCTGGAGGACCCCCGGCCGCCGACCTTCGCGCAGCTCGTCGGGCTGGTCATCACCGGCGCCGGCCTCCTGCTGGGGTTGCTGGGTGTGCCCTACGCCATCCCGGTCGCCGCCGGCTTCGCCCTGGTCGCCGCGTTCCTCAACGCGGTCTTCGGCCTGTGCCTCGGCCGCGAGATGTACCTGCTGGGCCTCCGCCTCCGCGCGGGCCGCGCCGCCGCCTGACCGTTCCGGCCGCGGGCGGACGCGCCGACCCCGCGTCAGGATGCGGGCGGACCGCGCCGCTGCCGCCTCCGGACGCGGGCGGGCCTAGCGCCACCTGGTGCTCGTGGGGCGCGTGGAGGGCGGATTCGGCACTCCGGGCGCAACACGAGCAACTCCCGACCCAAGTGGCGCTAGGTCCGAACCCTGCGGCGGCCCGGCTACCTCACTGCGCGACGTACGGGACGCGCTCCCACCTGAGGACGTCGGACGCGCCGGGGCGGTTGATCGTGACCTTGAGCCAGTCCTTGTTGTTGCTGGAGCCGTCGACGGTGATCCGGCGGAGGTTGTCCGCCGAGCCGGTGACGCCGTAGGTCGTGAGCCAGGGCGAACCGGTCGCCAGCGGCTGGTCGGCGTTGTAGAGATGGCTGTCGCCGTTGACGAGGTAGACCTCGCCGTCGAACCGGCTCGACTCCGTCACGAGCGCCTGCACCAGCGGCTGGAACGCCGAGATGTCGTTCGGCGTGGCTGTGTAGGTCGGGTCGAACATGTCCGCCTGGAGCAGCACGGTGACGGCCCGGTCGTGCTTCTGGCGGGCCGTCGCGAAGGTCTCGTGGACCACCGTGAGCGCGTTCGCCATGCGGGCGTTCTCCGCGGCGACCTGCTCGGGCGTGGCGGTCGTGTTGCCGAGGCCGGCCCACGGCTGCAGGCCGTCGTTGCTGCCGACGACGTGCACCATGGCGAAGTCGACGCCCTGGCGCCGCAGCTGGACGTTCTCGGGGAACCCGCTGCGGGCCTGCGAGTCGACCTTGGTGGGGTGCTGGCCGAGCGACCAGCCCGGGTTCGTGAAGAAGATGGACCGGTCGTACGAGAGTCGTTCGAGCGGGTTGTAGGCGCCGTTGTTGGCACGGTGGCAGTCGGTCCACTCGTTGTCGCCGGGCGTGTAGACCAGCGGCTGCTCGAAGCGGTCGAAGTCCGACCTGATGAGCGAGTAGTAGGGGTCGTCGCACGTGGTCGAGCCGTTCTTGATGTCCCCGACGTGGAACGTCAGCTCCGGGTCGGCAGCGTTGATCTCGTCGATCCACGTCGGGAACAGCGCGATCTGGGCGGCGCCGTAGGGGATGTCGCCGATGATCGCGAACGAGTAGTGACCGGCGTCGTCGTGCTCTGGACCGTGCTCCGACGCGGCGGCAGCGGGCGACGCGAGGGCACCGGCGAGGCCGGCCGTGAGGGCGAGAGCGGTCAGTGCGGGGCGCCGAAGCTTCATCGATTCTCCTGTGGAATGCGTGGCAGCCCACGAGATGTGGACAACCCGCCCACGGTCACAGACTCGCGGGACGCATGGGTGACGAGCGGGCGAACACTGCTCGACGTTCGCGAGGCCCGCGGGTGGAGAACGAGGAGGACGACGACCGCGGATCGCGCGCCTACCCGAACGGCTTCGCGGTCGGGAGGCGAAGCGTCGAGGTCGGCTAGTAGACGAGCGCCTGCGCGTGCTCGGCGAGCGACTCCTCGACGAAGACCGCGGCGCCGGCGATGCGGATGCCGGGCAGGACGTCGTCGGCTCCGATGGAGCGGCGGGCGGCGCACTGGGTGCAGACGGTCACGGTGCCCTCCTCGAGGACGAGGGCCAGCAGCTCGGCGAGGGGAGTGGCGTGCTCGAGGACCAGGTCGGCGGCGCGTCCGGGCAGGGCGAACCACGCGGACTCGCCGGTGAGCCAGAGGCTCACGGACGCACCGGCGGCGACGGCGGCTGCGGCCACGGTGAAGGCCTGGTTGGTGGCTTCCGGGCGGTCGGTGCCGGACGTGGTCTTGATCACGAGGGGACGCGCGGGGGTGCTCACCGGAACAGGTTAGGGGGATGCGCTCGTTAGGATCGGTGCATGACTGCGCTGGAAGGACTCTTCATCGGCCTGCTGGTGCTGGCGACGCTGGCGATCGGCTCGATCTCTGCGCTCGTCGTCTTCCGGCTCTACAAGGGCCAGAGCTGACGCAGTCCTGCGTCCGACCGTGACCAGGAGGCTCTGACGATGCCGTTCGTGCTGCCCGACCCCGAGGGCATGGCCCCCGAGGTGTACCCGCTGGCCTGGTTGGTCGGCACGTGGCGCGGCGAGGGTGTCGTGGACTACCCGGGCATCGACGAGGCGACCTTCACGCAGGACATCGTCTTCGACCACGACGGCGGCCCGTACCTGTCGTACTCGTCGACGATCCGGCTCGTCGAGGCACCGGCCGATCCCGCACCGCTCGTGGATCCCGACGCCGAACAACCGCTGGGACCCGTCTGGCAGACCGAGTCCGGCTACTGGCGCGTCCCGCCGGAGCGCCCGACCGACCACGGCCTGACCGC
Source organism: Cellulomonas sp. URHD0024 (assembly GCF_000426185.1). GTDB lineage: Bacteria > Actinomycetota > Actinomycetes > Actinomycetales > Cellulomonadaceae > Cellulomonas. The sequence goes on along the minus strand of NZ_AUEW01000009.1, from coordinate 57,803 downwards.
CGAGCAGTTCCCGGTCGAGCTCCTCGTCGCGGACCCGTCGGGTCATGTCGGGCTGTTCGTCGGAGCTGTCGGCAAGGGCCGGATCGACCTGGTGAGCGACCTGATCGCGCGGGCGCCGAGCGGCGCGGACGTCAGCGCGGAGAAGCGGCTCTACGGGCTCGTCAACGGCGAGCTCATGTGGGCGCACGACATCGCAGCCTTCGGGCACCCGATGCAGTCGTACGCGTCGGGGCGCCTGTCCCGCGTGGAAGCAGCAGGGGAAGGCTCATGACGGCACCGGTCGACGTCGAGACAGCACGCCACGGCGAGCCCCCGCGGCACGCCAGCCCGCTGCTGAACCGCCGGGGTGCGGTCAGGGGCTCGGGTCCCGACGACGGCGTCGCCTGGCACTACGGGGACCCGACCGCGGAGCAGCGAGCCCTGAGCCGCGGCGGCGCGGTGGTCGACCAGTCGCACCTGGGCGTCGTCACCGTGACCGGCCCGGACCGGCTCTCCTGGCTCAACTCCATCACGTCGCAAGAGCTCGCAGCCCTGGAGCCGCGGACCTCCACCGAGCTGCTCGTGCTCAGCCCGCAGGGGCACATCGAGCACGCGGCCGGCGTGGTCGACGACGGCGAGACGACCTGGCTGATCACCGAGACGCCCATCGCCCTGGCGGCCTGGCTGAACCGCATGAAGTTCATGCTGCGGGTCGAGGTCGCGGACGTGACCGACGGCTGGGCGGCGATCGGCGAACCCGTGGACGCCGAGGGCGCGCCCGAGGAGCCGGTGACGTGGCGGGACCCGTGGCCGACGACCGCCGAGGGCGGCACGCGCTACGGACCTGCGGACGACGAGCACCCCGGGCAGGACCGCGACTGGCGGCTCGTCCTGGTCCCCCGCGACCGGCTGGTCGACGAGGTCAAGGCGCGGGAGGCGGCCGGCTGGCCCCTCGTCGGCACCTGGGCCAGCGAGGCCCTGCGTGTCGAGGCGTGGCGACCGCGGGCGTCCCACGAGGTCGACCACCGGACGATCCCGCACGAGCTGGACTGGCTGCGCACCGCCGTCCACCTGCACAAGGGCTGCTACCGCGGGCAGGAGACGGTCGCGCGCGTGCACAACCTCGGGCGGCCACCGCGGCGGCTCGTGATGCTCCACCTCGACGGCTCCGGGCACGTACTGCCCGAGGTCGGCGCGCAGGTGCACGACGTCGTCCGGAGCGACACGAGCCAGGAGCCCGGAAAGGTCGTCGGGTCCGTGACGACCGTCGCGAGGCACCACGAGCTCGGGCCGGTCGCGCTGGCGGTGGTGAAGCGGTCCACCCCCGTCGACGCCGAGCTGGTCGTGGACAGCGACGGCGGTGCCGTCGCGGTCAACCAGGAGGCGATCGTGCCGGGCGAGGGTGTCTCGACGGACCGGCCTGCACCCCGTGGACCGGTGGCCCGCGGGCTGGGGCAGCACCCGATGCTGTGAGCGCGACGGCGGACGCCGGAACCCGGACCCGGGTACTCCTCGAGGCCCGAGTCCGGCAGGGCGCGTCCCGCGTGCACGCCGCGTGGTTCCCGATCCTGCAGGCCGCGATCGCCGCGGGGATCGCGTTCGGGCTGGCTCGTTATGTCGTGCACCACCCGTACCCGTTCTTCGCACCCGTCTGTGCGTGGGTCGCGCTCGGGTTCACCGCGGACCGGTCCGTGCGCAAGGTCGCCGAGCTGGCCGTGGGCGTCGCGATCGGTGTGGCCCTGGGCGACGTGCTCGTGCACCTGATCGGCAACGGTGTGTGGCAGGTCGCCGTCGTCCTGTTCGTCGCCGCGACGATCGCGCGGTTCATCGACCGCGGTGCACTGCTCACCACGCAGGCCGGCGTCCAGGCGCTCGTGATCGTGGGCCTTCCGGCGCTCACCGCCAGCGGCGGACCGCTGGGGCGGTGGATCGACGCGGCGATCGGCGGTGCGGTCGCGCTCGTCGTCGCGGTGCTGACGCCACGCGACCCGCGCAGACACTCGAGGGCGCTGGCGCGCAGCGCGTGCGAGGAGCTCGCCGGGGTGCTCCGCGTGGCGGCGCGGGGACTGCGAGCCGGCTCGTCCGACGACGTCGAGGACGCCCTGGTCCGCGCGCGAGCCTCGCAGCCGGCCATCGACGAGTGGTCCGAGACCGCCAAGAACGCGGGCGAGCTGGCCCGCATCTCCCCGACGATCCGGCGGTTCCGCGACGAGCTCGCCGGGCTCGAGGCTCGTGCGGTGCTCGTCGACCGGGCCATGCGCAACGCACGCGTGCTGGTCCGGCGCTCGCTCCCTGCCGTCGAGGCGGGCACCCACGACCTCTCGGCGATCGCCACGCAGGTGGACGCCACCGCGCGCGCCACCTCGGAGCTGTCCGCGGCACTGGGCAGCGGACGCGACGCCGGCCGCGCCCGCACCGACCTGTTCGCGGTCGCGCACGCGCTCGACCCGTTCACGATCGACGACTGGCAGGTGCAGAGCCTGGTCCTGCTCCAGCGGTCCCTCGTCGTCGATCTGCTGGAGGCGGCCGGCGCGGAGCCGCAGGACGCCCGGGACGCACTGCCGGAGATCTGATCCGCCGCCCACCCCCGCCGGCCTCGGTGTTTCGGTACGGTCGCCGTGTGGATGTCCCGGTCAGCGCCCTGCGCGCAGAGCTCAAGCAATGGATCGAGGCCGCGCGCACAGGCGAGCACGTGGTCATCACCGAACGCGGGATCCCCGTCGCCCGGCTCAGCGGCATCGAGTCGGCGGACCTCCTGACGCGCCTCGAGCGCGAGGGCCTGCTCACGCCGGCGGCCGCGCCGTCCCGGCCCCACGCCCACGCAGGTGAGAAGTCGAAGGGCTCGGTCTCCGACCTCGTCCGCCGGCTGCGGCGCTGACGGGCTCTCGATGGCCATCGTCTACCTCGACACGAGCGCGCTCGTGAAGCTCGTCGTCGACGAGCCCGGGTCCGCGCTCGCTGCCGCGCTGTGGGACGGCGCCGACCTCGTCGTGACCTCGCGGCTGTCCGACGCGGAGGTGCGCGCGGCCCTCGCAGGCGGCCGACGGGCGGGGCGGCTCGAGGACCACGGTCACGCGACCGCCGAGTGGGACCGGCTCTGGCCCGGGCTGCACGTCCTCGAGCTCGGGGAGGACGTCACCGCCGCCGCCGCGACCCTCGTCGACCGGCACCCGCTCCGCGCGGCCGACGCGCTGCACCTCGCCTCGGCGCTCCAGCTGCGCTCGCCCGACCTGGTCGTCGCCGTCTGGGACGAGCACCTCGCGGCCGCGGCCCGGGCTGAGGGCCTTCGGGTGGTCCCGTGACTAGGCTCACCTCGTGATCGGAACCCTGCAGGGTCTTCTCTTCCTCGCCTTCTACGTGGCGATCTTCGTGATGTCAGCCTGGGCGGCAATCGACCTGATGCGGCGCCCGCCGACGGCCTTCACCCAGGGCGGCAAGCTGACGAAGGGCAAGTGGGGCGGAATTCTCGGTATCGCCGTCCTGGTCTCTTTCTTGTCGATCCCACCGCCGCTGGGCCTCCCGCTGCCGTTCCCGCGCTTCCTGGCGCTCCTGGCGGCCGTCGCTGCGATCGTCTACCTCGTCGACGTGAAGCCCGCGATCGCCCCCTACTCGCGTCGCCGCGGCGGCGGCCCGAACCGGCCGTCCTCCAGCGGCTGGTGACCATGGCCGACGTCGCCACCGCGGCCGTCCCGCTCGCGCGGGTGCTGAGGGGCGATCTCGTCGAGTCGGTGCACCTCGGCCACCTGGTCGTGCTCGCGCCCGACGGCTCGGTCCGGCTGGCGCTCGGGGACCCGTCCGTCACCATCTGGGCACGGTCGGCGCTCAAGCCCGTGCAGGCCGTCGCGATGCTCGGTTCGGGCCTCGATGTCGACCGAGCCCTCCTGGCCCTGGTGTGCGCAAGCCACAGCGGTGAGGGCGGCCACCTGGCCGTCGTCCGCACGCTGCTGTCCCTTGCGGGCATGGGTTCCGACGACCTGCGCAACACCCCCGGCTGGCCGCTCGACCCCGACGCGGCCTTCCAGTGGCGGTCCGACGGGCACGGCAGCGAGCCGATCACCCAGAACTGCTCCGGAAAGCACGCCGGGATGCTGGCGACGTGCGCGGAGAACGGCTGGTCGCGGTCGTACCTGGATCCGACGCACCCTCTGCAGCTCGCGATCCGTGCGACCGTCGAGGACCTGACGGGGGTCGCTGTGCAGCACGAGACCGTCGACGGGTGCGGCGCGCCGCTGTTCTCCACCACGCTCGTCGGCCTCGCGCGATCCTTCGGGCGGATCTCCTCCGCCGACGAGGGGCCGCGAGCCCGCGTCGCCCGCGCGATGACCGGCCACCCGTGGCACGTCGCGGGGACCGGGCGAGATGCCACCCGGTTCATGGAGGCCGTACCTGGGCTGGTCGCCAAGGACGGTGCCGACGGCGTCTACGCAGCCGGTCTGCCGGACGGGTCCGCGGTGGCGTTCAAGGTTCTCGACGGGTCCGCCCGCCCCCGCTCAGCCGTCCTCGCCGCCGCCCTGGCCGTCGCGGGGGTCGACCCCTCGCTCGTCGAGGCCGTCGGGCTGACGCCCGTCCTCGGGCACGGATCGCCGGTCGGCGAGGTCGTGGCGGCACTGTCGTGAGAGCTGTCGTCCAGCGGGTGACGCGCGCGTCCGTGACCGTCGACGGGATCGTCGTGGGCGCGATCGACCGTCCCGGGCTGGTCGCACTGGTCGGCGTGACGCCCGGCGACGGGCCGGCGCAGGTGGAGCTCATCGCCCGCAAGATCGCCGAGCTGCGGATCCTGCGCGACGAGCAGTGTGCCGTCGACGTCGCTGCGCCGGTGCTGGTGGTCAGCCAGTTCACGCTCTACGCCGACACCCGCAAGGGCCGCCGTCCCACCTGGAACGCGGCGGCACCGGGGTCGGTCGCGGCGCCGTTGGTCGACGCGGTGGTCGATGCGCTGCGCGGCCGGGGGCTCGAGGTGGCCACCGGCGTGTTCGGCGCGGACATGGCTGTCGAGCTGGTCAACGACGGCCCGACGACGATCCTGCTGGAGTCCCAGCCGACCGCGGACGGCGCGCTGCAGGGGGGTGACTCCCCCGGACGGGATACTGCGCCGTAACATTCCCGCATTACTGTCGCGCGGGCGCGGCACCGGAAGGTGCGCGTTCCCGTGCAAGGCCCGAATCAGACGATGTCCGCCCCGGCGGCGCAGGAGGTTCCCCAGTGCGTAGTCCCCGTATCGTCCTCGCGGCCGCAACGATTGCCGCGTCCGCCCTGCTCCTGACCGCCTGTGGCGACGGCGACAGCGGTTCCGACAGCTCCACCACGGCCCCCGCCGGGGGTGGCGCAGCCACGTTCGACCCGACCAGCATCGCGAAGGACGACACCATCGCGGCCCTGCTGCCCGAGAAGATCGCGAGCAGCGGCAAGCTCGTCGTCGGGTCGGACACCACGTACGCCCCGGCCGAGTACATCGACGAGGACGGCACCACGCCGATCGGCTACGACGTCGACCTCGCCAAGGCCATCGCCTCGGTGCTCGGTCTGACGGCCGACGTGCAGACGGCCGACTTCTCCGGCATCATCCCGGCGATCGGCTCCAAGTACGACGTCGGCATCTCGTCGTTCACGATCAACAGCGACCGCGAGAAGGCCGCGAACATGGTCGAGTACTTCAATGCCGGTGAGGCCTACGCGGTGGCCAAGGGCAACCCGAAGAAGGTCTCGGCCGACGACCTCTGCGGCCTGACGGTCGGCGTCCAGACCGGCACGGTCGAGGACGAGGAGCTCGACACGATCTCCGCCCAGTGCAAGACGGACGGCAAGAAGGAGATCACGGCGCTGAAGTACCCCAAGCAGACGGACGTGACCACGGCGCTCGTCGGCGGCAAGGCGGACCTCATGTACGCGGACTCGCCGATCATCGCCTACGCGATCTCGCAGACCGGCGGCCAGCTCGAGCAGCTCGGCGACGTGTTCGCCAGCGCCCCCCAGGGCGTCGTCGTCTCCAAGGACGACCAGGCGCTGACCGACGCGATCCAGAAGGCCGTGCAGAAGCTGATCGACAGCGGCGACTACCTCAAGATCCTCACCGCGTGGGGCAACGAGGTCGGCGCCGTCACCACGGCCAACGTGAACCCCTCGGTCAGCTGACGCCATGAGCACGCCCACCACAGCGGACACCCAGAGCCGGGTGCCGGAACGGATCCACGCGGTACCCGTCCGGTATCCCGGGCGCTGGGTGTCCGCTGTGGTGGTCCTCGTGCTGGCGGCGATGGTCGCCAACGCTCTGATCACCAACGACGCCTTCCACTGGCCGACGGTCGGCAAGTACATCTTCAGCGAGCCGATGCTGCGTGGCGTCCGCTGGACCATCTGGCTCACGGTCGCCTCGATGGCGATAGCGATCGTGCTGGCGGTGCTGCTGGCGGTCATGCGGCGTTCGAGCAACCCGGTGATGCGGTACGTGTCCTGGGTCTACATCTGGTTCTTCCGTGGCACCCCGATCTACGTGCAGCTCATCTTCTGGGGTCTGATCTCGGTGCTCTACCGGTCGCTCTCCGTGGGGGTGCCGTTCGGGCCCGAGTTCTTCCACTTCACCACCGCGACCGCGTTCACCGCGTCGCGGCTCGCGATCCTCGGTCTGGCGCTCAACGAAGCCGCCTACCTCGCGGAGATCGTGCGCGCCGGGCTGCAGAGCGTCGACTCGGGGCAGTCGGAGGCGGCCCGCGCGCTCGGCATGTCCGACGGCCGCATCCTGTGGAGGATCGTGCTCCCACAGGCCATGCGCGTGATCGTGCCGCCCACCGGCAACGAGACGATCTCCATGCTCAAGACGACCTCGCTCGTGGTCGCCGTGCCGTTCACGCTGGAGCTGAACTCGGCGCAGCAGAACATCGGCAGTCGGATCTTCCTGCCGGTGCCGCTGCTCGTTGCCGCGTCGCTCTGGTACCTGGCGATCACGAGCGTGCTGATGATCGGCCAGAGCTACCTCGAGCGCTACTACGGCAAGGGCTTCGACACACAGGTGCCGACGAAGCGGGGTCGCAAGCCGCGGGTGCCCAAGCAGGTGGCGATCAACGCCGCCCACACCACGCACGACCTCGGTCCTACGGAGGGACACCTGTGACCACCGACGTCCCGATGGTCGAGATGGCGGGCGTGCACAAGTGGTACGGAGAGTCGCACGTGCTGCGCGGGGTGGACCTCGTCGTGCCCGCCGGGACCGTGACCGTCGTGCTGGGGCCCTCCGGGTCGGGCAAGTCGACCGCGCTCCGGTGCATCAACCAGCTCGAGGAGATCGGCGCGGGCAGCATCCGCATCGAGGGCGAGCTGATGGGGTACCGCGAGGGCACGCGCGGCGGCAAGCCGACGCTGTACCGCCTGCACCCCAGGGTCATCGCCCGACAGCGCTCACGCGTCGGCATGGTGTTCCAGCGGTTCAACCTGTTCCCGCACATGACCGCGCTCGGCAACGTCATGGAGGCCCAGGTCCAGGTGCTGGGGCGCAGCAAGACCGAGGCCCGTGAGCGCGCCGCCGACGTGCTCACGCGCGTGGGTCTGGACGACCGGATGGAGCACTACCCGTCGCAGCTGTCGGGCGGTCAGCAGCAGCGCGTCGCCATCGCGCGCGCCCTGGCCATGGACCCCGAGCTCATGCTCTTCGACGAGCCGACGTCCGCCCTGGACCCCGAGCTGGTCGGTGAGGTGCTGGGCGTCATGCGGGACCTGGCGAGCTCCGGCATGACGATGATCGTGGTCACCCACGAGATCGGGTTCGCCCGCGAGGTGGCCGACCAGGTCGTGTTCATGGCCGACGGCGTCGTCGTCGAGCACGGTTCGGTCGAGCAGGTCCTCGGCGCGCCGGCCGAGCAGCGCACCCGCGACTTCCTGGCGAAGGTGCTGTAGCGGTCAGCCCCAGCCGTCGACACGGAGAAGGGCCCCTCGGAGTAAGCGTCCGAGGGGCCCTTCCGTGATCGTAGGCCGGTGGCCTCCGGCGAACCGGTGACCAGCGCCGCGCTGACGGTGCGGCTACGTCCCGGCACCCGGTGCGTCACCTGCTCGCGCTCCCCGGAGGGGGATCCCCAGCTGGCGACCCGCCGTGGGCGGGACGACTACGATCTACCGCTCGGTCCGTAGCGACCCTCGCGTCGTCATCCGCGAGTCGTCGGGTTGCCCCTCCGATGTGGTCGCCCGTTCTCCGGCCGGCCCGATCTCGACTGCCTGTCCCCGCCGGTTCCGTCGCCCCCGAGGGGGTTCCGTCGCCGCCGGGCTCCGGTGCCCCCGAGAGGGCTCCTTCGCCTGAGGTTCCGGTCCGTCCGGTGTGCGTCTGTCGGCGGTTGCGTGGGCCCCCGGAGGGGTTCCGTCACCGGCCGGCTTCTGCTCCCCGGAGGGGGCCCTTCGCCTGCGGATCTCGATCTGTCGATCTCGATGTGTGATTTCTAGTCCTGCTGTTCACACCCCCGCAAGGGCTTCTGGAGGGTTTCTTTATCCACCGTTGACCCCACAGGGTCATCCACAGGCCCACCTGCGGAAACGCGCCGGAAACACAGGCCTGTGGACAGAATGTGTGGATGAGCCGCGTGGCGTTCACCCGTCCGCCGGGTGCGCGCCGGTACCCTGGGCACCAGGTGAAGGCCCCTCGGAGTAAGCGTCCGAGGGGCCTTCGCCTTTGAATGGACTGATGCAGATCGAAGCCATCCTCGGCGACATCACGACCCAGGACCTCGACGCGATCGTCAACGCCGCGAACTCACGCCTGCTGGGCGGCGGAGGAGTCGACGGGGCGATCCACGCCGCGGCCGGACCGGAGCTGCTGGCCGCGTGCCGGGAGCTGCGCCGCACGACCCTGCCCGACGGTCTGCCCGTCGGTGACGCCGTCGCGACCCCCGGCTTCCGCCTGGCGGCCCGATGGGTGATCCACACGGTCGGGCCCAACCGGCACGCCGGTCAGACGGATCCGGCGCTCCTCAGGTCGTGCTTCACGCGGTCCATGGACGTCGCGGCGCAGGTCGGTGCGACGAGCATCGCCTTCCCCGCCGTGAGCGCGGGCGTGTACGGCTGGGACGTCGACGAGGTCGCGCGCATCGCGGTCGACGCCGTCAGGTCGTCGGAGAGCCCGGGGGAGGGCGTGGTCGCGACGGGGACCGTCGAGCTCGTCCGGTTCGTGCTCTTCTCCGACCGCGCTCACCAGGCCTTCGAGCGCGTGCTGGGCACCCTGCTGTAGACCTGGAACCGGCGCGGTCCGCATCCCCTCCAGATGCGGACCGCGCCGGACCAGCTCAGGCGACGGAGACCGGCGCCTCTTCGCTGCTGACTGCGGGGGTCGGGTCGGGCCTGCGAGCCAAGGCGCTGGGCCACCACATCATCTTGCCGATGTCGAGGTTCAGCGCCGTGACCAGCACGGACCGGACGACCAGGGTGTCGAGCAGGACGCCGAGGGCCACGGCGAACCCGATCTCGGCGAAGCCGACCAGAGGCAGGGTGCCGAGGACCGCGAACGTCCCCGCGAGAACCAGGCCCGCCGACGTGATGACGCCACCGGTGGCCGCCAGCGCGACGAGCGAGCCGCGGTGGTGCCCGATCCGGATCGTCTCCTCCCGGACTCTCGTCATGAGGAAGATGTTGTAGTCGATGCCGAGAGCCACGAGGAAGACGAAGACGAACAGCGGGAAGGCTGTGTCGGCGCCCTCGTACCCGAACACGTACTTGAAGAACAGGGCGCTGATCCCGATGGCAGCCGCGAACGACAGCACCACGGTTCCGATGAGCACCAGCGGCCCGGTGACGGCCCGCAGGAGGACCATCAGGACCACGAAGACCACCAGCAGGATGAGCGGGATGACCAGCTTGTTGTCGGCGACGGCAGCCCGGTTGACGTCGAGCGTGATGGCACTGGTGCCCCCGACGATCGCGTCCGCGTCCGGGACGGCGTGGACCGCGTCACGGACCCGGTCGACAGTGTCGTAGGCCGCCTGGCTGTCGGGAGCGGACGTCAGGGTCCCCTCGATGTAGGTGATCCCGTCCTTGTCGCCGAGCGCCTTGACGCTGCCCTGGTCGATGCCGTCGACCTGCCCGAACGCCGCGACCACCGCCGTCGCCTCGTCGGTCTTCGCGATGACCGCGACCGGCGAGCCCGAGCCGCCGGGGAAGTGGGCCGCGAGGATCTTCTCGCCCGCGATCGACGGCTGCTCGGTGGTGAAGGAGCCCTCGTTGCTCAGCCCCGTCGCGTTCAGCGCGACGATCCCGAAGCCGGCGATGAGCAGGATGGCCACCGTGCCGACCCAGGTGCGACGCGGGCGGCGCTCGATCCGGCTGCCGACCCGGGCCCAGAAGCCGTGCTCCGACGGCTCGGCATCGCCGAGCTTGGGCGTGCGCGGCCAGAAGACCCACCGGCCGCAGGTGACGAGCAGCGCAGGCAGGAGCGTGAGCATGACGAGCACGGCGACGACGATGCCGATGGCCGCGACCGGGCCGAGGCCCGCGGTGGACGCGATCGAGGCGAGCAGCAGGACCAGCATGGAGATCGCGACGGTGGCGCCGCTCGCGATGATCGCCGGGCTGGCGCGGTGCAGCGCCAGGGCCATCGCCTCGTGCCGGTCGCCGTGCTTGCGGAGCTCTTCTCGATATCTCGCCGTCAGGAGCAGCGCGTAGTCGGTCCCGGCGCCGAACACCAGGACGGTGAGGATGCCGGCGCTCTGCGCGTTCACGGTCAGGCCGGCGTGGTCGGCGAGCAGGTAGATGACGGCCTGCGAGACGGTGAGCGCGACGCCCGCGGAGATGACGGGCAGGAGCCACAGGATCGGGCTGCGGTAGGTGAGCAGCAGGATGAGGACGACGACGCCGACGGCCGAGAACAGCAGCGTGCTGTCCAGCCCTTCGAACGCCTTGGAGGAGTCGGCAGCCTGGCCGGCCGGCCCGGTGATGTAGACCTTCATCCCGTTCGCGCCGTCCTCGGCGGTGGTGCGCAGCCCGACGACGGCGTCGGCTGCGAGGTTCCAGCCGTCCTTGCCGAGGTCGAGCGGGACGACGATCTGTGCGGCCTCGCCGTCTTCGGACGGGATGGGTCCGACGACCTTGCCGTCCAGCGTGTCGAGCGTGCCGAACTCCGCCGCGTCGGCCGTTGCCGCGGTCATGTCGGCCTTCGTGAGTCCTCCGTCGCGCTGGTACACGATGACTGCGGGGATCGTGTTGGAGGAGACGAACGTGCCGGCCTCGTCGAGCACCTTGGTCGACTCGGCGCTCTGCGGGAGCCAGGACTTGGCGTCGTTGCTCTGCGCGTCGCTCAGCTTGCCCGCGAGCGGGCCGAGCACGGCGAGGACGGCGAGCCAGAAGGCGATGATCAGGAACTTGACGTATCGGTGGGTGATCCACCCGGCGACGTGAGCCATGGGAAATCCTTTGGGGGGGAGTCGGCGACGACTAGGAGGTGCGACCGGCGCGCCAGGTGATACCTGGTCCCTCGGCCGTGCTGTTCGAATCCTAGAATTCCGCCCGTTCCCCGACCAGGGATATAGGGGATACCCCCGAATCAACCCCGGGGGTGACCCTCAGGTTCCTCTCAGGAAACGGCCTTCACGGCCAGGGTCACGTCGGTCTCGTCGTTCCAGACGTGGAAGGCCAGACGCACGCGCCCGCCTCGGCCGGCGGTGCGGCAGCCGTGCTCGGCGAGGCGGTTGCGCACGCTCCCGACCGCGTCGTCGGGAAGGGAGACGATCGCGCTGCTCGACGGCACCAGGCCGATCCCCGTGCGGAACGCGTTGGCCAGCCCGACGTCGTAGGCGTGCACCTCGTCGCGGTCGGCCGCCGCGAACGCCTCGAGCACGGGCGCCGCGCCGACCCACGCCAGCCACGCCGGCGAGATGTCGAAGCGGCGGGCGTCGTCGGCGAGCCGCATCGCCGGCCCGTAGATGCTCGACCAGATGTCCGCCCCGGCGTACCAGCCGGCGCTCGCCGGGCGCAGCGCCGCGCTCCAGTCGTCCGGTCGCACGGTGAGGAAGGCGGTGCCGCGCGGGGCGGCGAGGTACTTGTAGCCCCCGCACACGGTGACGTCGAACGTCGAGGCGTCGACCGGGAGCCATCCGACGGCCTGCGTGACGTCGCAGACGGTTCGCGCGCCGTGGGCGGCGGCAGCCTCCGGGACCGTCGGCGGGGCGAGGCGGCCGTCGCGGGACTGCACGAGCGAGTACGCGACGACGTCGGTGGTGTCCCGGACCTCGTCGGCGAGCCGGTCGAGCGGGACGTACCGCACCGCGATGCCGCGGGCTGCCTGCGCCTCGAACGGGTACGTCACGGACGTGAAGTCGCCCTCGACTGCCAGCACCTGCGCGCCGTCGGGAAGGCTCGCTGCGACGGTCCCCACCAGGCCGCTGACCTGCGCGCCGATCGCGACGGCACCCGGATCGACGCCGACGAGCCGCGCGTACGCGGCACGGCTCGTCGCGACCGTCTGGTCGTAGAACGCCAGGTCGGCCCTGCCCGCCTGCCAGGCGTCGAGGGCGTCGCGCATCGCGTCGACCGTCGCGCGGGACGGGATCCCGACCGTGGCCGCGTCGAGGTAGCCAGGCACGGACGTGAACTCGGCGCGCAGGCGTTGGAGGGAGCTGTCCATGCCGACGATGCTCCGTGCTGACCGCGCGCCGCACAACAGCCACTTCGGAGCTCGTGGCCGTCCCTAGGAGCGGGTGGACGCGGTCACGGTGAACTTGGCGTCGCGTGTCACCTGGCGGGTGGGCCCGACGGCCCGTTCCAGCGCGGGCCGGTACTGCAGGTGCGAGTTCCAGACCGTCCACAGCTCGCCCCCGGGCCGCAGGATGCGCGCCGCCGCCTCGAACAGCTTGTGGGCGACGCCGGTGTGCACGCCCGCGCCCACGTGGAACGGCGGGTTGAGGAGGACGAGGTCCACGCTCGCGTCGGGCACGGAGGCCGCAGCGTCGTCCTGGTGGACACGGACCCGTTGGGAGACGCCGTTCGCCCGGGCGGTCGCCGCCGCCGACCCGACGGCCGCCGCAGAGTCGTCGGTCGCGACGACGTGGAGCGCGGGCCGCCGGCTCGCGAGGGCGGTCGCCAGGATCCCGGTGCCGCAGCCGAGGTCGACGGCGGTCGCTGCGCCGGGGAGAGCACGGTCGAGCACGCCGAGCAGCCTCCGGGTGCCCACGTCGACGCGGGCGCCGGCGAACGCGGCACCGTGCGCGCACACCGTCAGGTCCAGCTCGTCGTCGTGAAGGGACACGGGCCAGGCCGACAGGGGCCGGTCGACGGGCTGCGTCGCGACGAGGACGCGTGACTTCTGCCGGGCGAGCTGGGGCTCGACCACGGTGAACCAGCGCGCCAGCACGTCGTTCATCGCGAGGGTCATGTGCTTGATCCGACCGCCGGCGAACAGCCGCACCTCAGGGGCGGCATGTGCTGCCACCAGGCCGGCGATCTCGTCGAGGGCATCGAGCGACCGCGGCAGCTGCAGGAGGACGACGCGGGCACCACGCAGGGTCGTCGCATCGAGCGGGCCAGAGGTCGTCGCGAGCTCGAAGCGCTGCGCGTTCGCGGCGAGCGCGAGCTCCGCGGAGCGCAGGTCCTGGTGGCTGCGCACGTGCTGGGCACCGTGCAGGCCGACGGCGCCGAGCGTCAGAGCGCCGTACCGGTCCCCGACGGTGACGACCTCACCGGGCGCTGCCGACGCGATGGCTGCTGCCGCCGTGTCGAGGATGAGGCGGTCTGTCGCGTCGACGGCGTACAGCTCCGGCCCTTCGACGTCAGGCCAGCGTCGCAGCGCGTCGAGGCCGAACTCTGACACCGTCGACTCCTCGCACGTTGACTCCCTCGGACCGCCTGACGCTATACGACGCCGGCACGCCGACGGACCGCCGCCCCGACACCCGCGGACGACCGCCCGTGGGCCAGGTCGTCGAGGTCGGCCGGCAGGGCGACGCGCACGCCGGCGATCTGCGCAGCGGGCGCCAGGAGGTCGACGGGCCCGTGCGCCCGTCGTGCCGCATCCATCGACACGTCAGGGCGCCTCGGTGAGTGCGTCCTGCACCGATGTCTCGACCGGCCCGGGGTAGATGGCCGGCCGTCGGGTGACCGCGTCCCAGGCCGCGCGCAACGATGCGGGCCCCTCGCGCAGCCGCCAGAGCACGGCCTGCTTCGGGTGGACGCTCGTCGACGACACCCCCACGCCCACCACGTCGATCCCGGCCAGGCTGCAGGAGAACAGCGCGCGCCGCAGGTGGTAGTCCTGGGTCACGACGACCGCGTCGCGCACCCCGAACACGTCGTGCGCGCGGACGCAGGAGTCGTGGGTGTCGAAGCCGGCGTGGTCGCGGACCACCTTGTCGCCGGGGACTCCGTGCGCGAGCAGCCAGTCCTGCATCGCAGTCGGCTCGTCGTGGCTCGCCGTGCCGTTGTCGCCGCTGACCAGGATGACCTCCACCGCGCCCTGCTCGTACAGCGAGCGGGCTGCCTCGAGCCGGCGCGCGAGGTACACCGACGGCGTGCCGTCCGGCTTCAGGCCCGCGCCCAGGACCAGCGCGACGGCGGTCGGTGGGATCGCGTCCGCGGACCGGACCTTGGACTGCCCCAGGCCCTGCACCCAGAGCAGCGGCGCGACGACGACCACGCCGAGCGCACCGAGGGCGACCCAGAGGGTGCGGCGTCGGGTCCACCAGCGCGTCGTCACCGGGGGAGCGTAGGGCGTCGCGACCCTACGGCGTGGGCGATTCAGCCGATCGTGGCGAGCCAGTCGCGGACCGCCTGCGCGACCGCGCCGTTGTTCGACGGCGTGTGGGTCCCGGCGACGAACACGGTCGCGACCGGTCCGGCGATCGCCGCGAGGTGCGTCCGGAGCTCGTCGGGCGTGCCGAACGGGTCGCGCTCGCCGGAGATGGCGAGGACCGGGACGGTGATCGCGGGCAGGTGCTCGATCCGGAGGCGGTCGGGTCGGCCGGGCGGGTGCAGGGGATAGGACAGCAGGACGAGACCGGCAGCCGGCTGGCCCTCCGCGACCGCCATCGAGCACATCCGGCCACCGAACGACCGGCCGCCGAGGACGAGGGTCTCCGGCGGCACCCCCAGAGCCTCGGCCATCGAGGACGCCGTCGACCGCACGTGGGCGATCGCCACCGGCGCACGCTCGGGTGCGCGGCTGCCGGCGGCGCGGTTGGGGAAGTCCACCCGCAGCACGGGCAGCGGGTCGACGGCCTTCTCGACGGCGACCAGCGGCGGGCTGTCGCGCCCTGCGCTCGCACCGGGGGTGAGCAGCAGGCCCGCGACGGTCATGGCGACCATTCTGGGCCGATGGGTCGCAAACTGGCACAGACTGGGACACAGTGGGGGCAACGTTCAGAGCGAGCGCGTGCCCGGAGGCGCCATGCGAGGAAAGGCCGCCGCCCTCGGCGTCGTGATCCTCCTCGTCGCGCTCGGTCTGGGACCACTCGATCCGGCGTCGGCGGAGCCGCCGCCCGTGAGCGTGTGCGACACCCCGACGTCGACGTCGGCCGGCGGCAACGACGACGACCTGACCGTCACCGCGGGGCAGGTCCTCCTGCTGACCGCGGGCACCTACACGGGAAAGCTCGACCTGGGCGCGGACGGGACCCTGTGCGTCGACACGGACGCCACGCTGCAGCCCAGGACGATGAAGAGCCCGGCCGGCGACCTGTTCGTGCTCGGTGCCGCGGACCTGCCCTCCCTGACGTCGGTCTCCGAGTTCGACCTGGTCGTCCAGGGGACCGCCACGCTCGGCAACCTGACCCTGGACGGGTCCAGCGAGCTCACGATCGGTCCGACGGGGTCGGCGACGACCGGCACGATCGACCTGAACTCGGGCTCGCAGGTGGACAACGCCGGGCGGCTGGAGGCGCGCCTCGACACGACCGCCGGGTCGACGCTGCTGAACTCCGGTGAGCTCGTCACCCGCCACGGTCTGGCGGTCGACGGCGTCCTGCGCAACACCGGGCACATCCGTGTCTTCGGCGGCCCGTTCCGCGTGAACGCGGGCGCGACGATGAGCAACGAGTGCGTCATCGACTCCAGCGACGACGTCACCGTCAACAGCGGCAGCGGCAGCGGCGTCACGAACGCCGGCATCATCCGCGCGCCCAGCGGTGTGCTCCGTGTGGGACAGGAAGGGGTGTTCACCCAGACGCCGGACGGCATCACCGTCTCCGAGACGCTGGACAACTCGGGCACGGTCACGGGGTTCGGCCGCTTCCGGTTCGCCGGCACCACCCTCTCCGAGCTGGTCTTCGCCGGCGACACCCCCGCGCAGCCGATCGTCGTGCAGGACCTGACCCCGCCGGCGGCCCCGAAGGTCTTCGACCAGCAGAGCGGCTCCGTGGTCAACACCGTCGCCGGAACGGTCGAGAACCCGCCACCGGACGCCACGGTCGGCACCTGCGCCACGCACGAGCCGGTCGCGGACGTCCTGCTGACCAAGACGGGCCCGGCCAACGTCTCCCCCGGCGGCACCGTCAACTACGCCGTCACGGTGCACAACGCCGGCCCCGACACGGCCACCGGGATCGTCGTCACCGACACCCTGCCCGCCGAGCTGACCAACGTGTTCGCGACCGGCGGCGGTGTCGTCGCCGGGGGGACCGTGACGTGGACCGTGGCGTCGCTGGCGAACCAGGCGGACGTCCAGCTCACCGTCACGGGGTTCGCGCCCATGTCCGGGACGCTCACCAACACCGTGAGCTCGACGAGCACGACGAGCGACCCGAACCCGTCGAACAACAACGGGTCCACCCCCGGGCAGGCGGTCACCACCCGGGTGAACGGGACGCTGCCTGCCGGCAACCTCCCACCGGTCCTGGACGACGTCGTCGTGTCCACCCGGGCGACCCAGACCGTCGCCGGTGCCATCCCGGTCAGCGACCCGGACGAGGGACAAGAGGTCGTCACCGAGCTGGCGACCCAGGCGGCGCACGGCGTCGCGACGGCAGGCCCGGACGGCGTGTTCGAGTACACGCCCGACGGCACGTTCACCGGCATCGACGGGTTCGCCATCCAGGGCTGCGACAACGCGCTGCCCCAGGGGTGCGCGACGGGGACGGTCACCGTGGTCGTGGCGCCGCTGGCGGTGCGCGACGCAGCGGAGACCATCCAGAACGTGCCGGTCTCGATCCCGGTGCTGACCAACGACGTCGGGGACAGCGTCGGCGGCCCGAGGATCGTCGACGCCCCGGCCCACGGCACCGCCGTCATGGTCGGCGCGGAGGTCGAGTACACGCCCGGACCCGACTACGTCGGCCCGGACCTGCTCACGTACCGGATCTGCTCGAACCCGGTCACGGTGTGCGGCGAGGCAGTCGTGGCGATCAACGTCCTCGAGCCCCCGAACGAGCCGCCGACGGCACAGGACGTCGCGGTCACCGGTCCCGCGGACGCGCCCCTCTCGGGCATCGTCCCGGCGAGCGACCCCGACGTCGGCCAGGTGCTGACGGCGACCCTGCTCGTGCCGCCGTCCGCCGGCACCGCGGTCGTGAACCCGGACAGGTCGTTCACGTTCACCCCGCCGGCGGACACCGCCGACGTGTTCACGTTCGTCGTCCGGGTCTGCGACAACGATCCCGACCAGCTGTGCGACCCGGCCACCGTCACCGCGACGATCACGCCGGTCGCGCACCCCGACAACGCGACGACCGTCGTCGACACGCCCGTGGCGTTCAGCCTGACCGCGAACGACCGCGGCGGGGTGGGCGCCCCGGCCCTCGTCGCGCCCGGCCCCGCCGACGGCGACGTGACGGTCGCCGCCGACGGTCAGGCGTCGTACACCCCGGACCCCGGCTTCACCGGTCAGGACGCGTTCCAGTACACGGTCTGTGCGACGGCGGAGCCGAGCCTGTGCGTCACCGGCACCGCCACCGTGTTCGTGGACCCGGCGCCGCTGCCGCCGGTCGAGGTCGAGCCGGCGACCCTGACGACGACGGCGACCGTCCCCGTCGTGGCGTACCTGACGTTCAACCACGCGGCGCCCGACCTGGTGTTCACGGTCTCGGGTGCCGCGACCGACGGCACCGGCGTCGTCGACGCGACGGGCCGGGTCACGTACACCCCGACCGGTCTGTTCACGGGTCGCGACGAGTTCACGGTGCGGGCGTGCGCGGTGAGCGAGCCGGCCAACTGCGGGACCGCGCTCGTCACGGTCACCGTGCTCCCCGTCGCCGGCGACGACTCCGCGGCCGTCGAGGCGGGCGGCAGCGTCGACATCCCCGTCGCGACGAACGACATCGGCACGGTCGGACCGCCGCAGGACCTGTCCGACCCGGCCGGCGGGACCGCGGTCGTGTCGGCCGGGCTGGTCCGGTACACCCCGGACGCGGGCTTCGTCGGCACGGACACGTTCACGTACACGATCTGCTCGACGGTCGACGTCGACGTGTGCGCGACCGCCACGGTGTCGGTGCTGGTGAGCGAGCCGCCGAACCAGCCCCCGACCGCGCAGGACGCGAACGTCACGGGGCCCGCGGACGCGGCCGTGTCCGGGCGGGTGGAGGCGTCCGACCCGGACGTCGGTCAGGCCCTCTCCTTCACCCTGCTCACCCCGCCCACCACCGGGGCCGCGGTCGTGAACCCTGACGGGACCTTCACGTTCACCCCGCCGACGAACACTGCGGACGTGTTCACGTTCGTCGCGCAGGTCTGCGACGACCACCCGGACCAGCTGTGCGACCAGGCGGACGTGACCGCGACGATCACCCCGGTCGCGCACCCGGACTTCGCGACCACGACCGCCGGCGTCCCGGTGACGCTCTCCCTGACCGGCAACGACCTCGGGGGAGTCGGAGCTCCTGTCGTCGTCACGAGCCCGGTGGACGGCACGGTGACGATCGAGCCGGGCGATCAGGCGACGTACACCCCGGATGCCGGGTTCACGGGCGACGACACCTTCGGGTATCGGGTGTGCGCGACCGCGGAGCCCGCGCTGTGCACCACCGGGTCCGCGACGGTGCACGTCGGCGCGCAGCCGCTGCCGCCCGTGCAGGGGCAGCCCGCGGCCCTGACGACGACGGCGACCGTCCCGGTCGTGGCCGACCTGACCTTCAACCACGCCGCAACGGACCTGGCCTTCACCGTGTCGAGCGCCGCGACCGACGGCACGGGGGTCGTCGACGCGACCGGCCGGGTCACCTACACCCCGGCCGGCCTGTTCACAGGCCGCGACGAGTTCACGGTGCGGGCGTGCGCGGTCACCGAGCCGGCCAACTGCGGGACCGCGGTCGTCACCGTGACGGTCGTCCCCGTCGCCGGTGACGACTCCGCCGTCGTCGAGGCGGGCAGCAGCGCCGACATCCCCGTCGAGGCGAACGACGTCGGCACCGTCGGCACGCCGCAGGACGTGTCCGACCCGGCCAACGGCACCGCGCTGCCGGTGACGACGTCCGTCCGGTACACCCCCGACGACGGGTTCGTCGGCGTCGACAGCTTCACCTACACCATCTGCTCGACCGTCGACACGGACGTGTGCGCCACCGCCACCGTGGACGTCACCGTGACCCTGCCCCCGAACCTGGCGCCGACGGCGCAGGACGCGAGCGTCACGGGGCCCGCCGGTGCTCCGGTGTCGGGGCAGGTCCTCGTGTCCGACCCGGACGTCGGCCAGGTGCTGACCGTCACGCTGCTCACCCCGCCGGCGGCCGGGAACGCGGTGGTCAGCACGAGCGGCTCGTTCACGTTCACCCCGCCGGCGAACACCGCGGACGTGTTCACGTTCGGGGTGCAGGTCTGTGACGACGCCACCGACCGGCTGTGCGACCAGGCGACCGTGACGGCGACCATCGCGCCGGTCGCGCAGCCGGATGCCGCCGCGACGACCGCCGGCATCCCGGTGACCTTCCCGCTCACCGTCAACGACCTCGGCGGTGTCGGCTCGCCGGTCGTCGTCGTCAGCCCGGTGGACGGGACGGCAGTCGTCGAGCCGGACGGGCGGGCGACGTACACGCCGGACGCCGGGTTCACCGGTGACGACACCTTCCAGTACCAGGTGTGCGCGACCGCGGAAGCGAACCTGTGCACCATCGGGACGGTGACCGTGCACGTCGACCCGCAGCCGCTGCCACCGGTCGTGGTCCAGGGGAAGGACCTGACGACGACGGCGACCGTGCCCGTCGTCGCCGACCTGACGTTCAACCACGCCGCAGCCGACCTGGTGTTCACCGTCTCGGGTGCCGCCGTCGACGGCACGGGCACGGTCGACGGGACCGGCCGGGTCACGTACACCCCGACGGGCCCGTTCACCGGCCGCGACGAGTTCACCGTGCGGGCGTGCGCGATCGCCGAGCCGACCAACTGCGGGACCGCGCTCGTCACGGTGACGGTGCTCCCGGTCGCGGAGGACGACGTCGCCGTCGTCGAGGCGAACGGGTCCGTCGACATCCCGGTCGAGACCAACGACGTCGGCGCCGTCGGCGGCCTCCAGGACCTCACCCAGCCCGCGAACGGCAGCACCGAGGTCGGCGCGTCGGTCGTCTACACACCGGACAACGGCTTCGTCGGCACCGACACCTTCCGCTACACCATCTGCTCGACCGTCGACGCGGACGTCTGCGCGACCGCGACCGTGCGGGTGTCCGTGCAACCCCTCGCCACCAGTGACGCGCTGGCCACCGAGGCCGGCGCACCGGACACCGTGGACCTGCTGGCCAACGACATCACCGGACCCGACCCCGTCGCGACGATCGTCTCCGGCCCCGCCGACGGGACCGTCGACCTGAGGGGCGGGCTGCTCACCTACACGCCGATCGCCACGTTCACGGGGCACGACCAGCTGGTCTACCGCGTCTGCGCTCCGAGCGGCCCACCGCTGTGCGCCGAGGCGCAGGTGCTCGTCGAGGTGTCCCCGGACGTCAACCCGGTCCTGACCGCGACCCTGCAGGACACGGCGATCTCGATCGACGTCGCGGGGAACGACTTCGGCGACGCCGGCACACCCGTCGTCACGCGCCCGCCCGCGCACGGCACCGTGACCGGCGGCGGTCTCGAGCTCGTCCGAGCCATCGTCGGCACCGGCAACGTGGATCTGCGCGTCGTCGCGCCGCTGGTCTACACCCCGGACCCTGGCTTCGTCGGCGCAGACACCTTCTTGTACACGAGGTGTGCGGAGTCGACGTCGCTGTGCAGCGAGACCGCCGTCGTGGTCGTCGTCCAGCCGCTGGTCACGGAGCCGCCGGTGACACCCCCGCCGACCACGCCACCGCCGACCACGCCACCCGCGACGCCGACGACAGGCAGCGGGTCGGGGGCGCTGTCGGCGACGGGTGCGGGCGACGTCTATCCGCTGATGGTCGCGTCGCTGCTGGCACTGTCCCTCGGTGCGCTGCTGGTCACGACCTCGGCTCGCCGCAGGCACCGGCGTCGGCACTGAGAAGGGTCAGCCGAGCCCCAGCACCGACCTGATCGTGCGGACCACGCCATTCGCGGTGTTGGCGGGCGCGACGAACCGCGCGTGCGCCCGCACGGTCGGGTGGGCGTTGTCCATCGCGAACGACCACGCCGACGCGTCGAGCAGGCCGACGTCGTTGAAGTAGTCGCCGAACGCCATCGTCTGCTCGCGGGTCACGCCGAGGGCGTCCTGGACGTGGCGCAGGGCGAGTCCCTTGTCGGCGACCGGGTTCATGACGTCGACCCAGTGCGCGCCCGAGATCACGGCACCCTCGAAGTCCGCCAGGAGAGGCCCCGCGCCGTCGGCGACGGGCCCGAAGTCGTGGACGGCCACCTTGAGGATCTCGTCGTCGACCCCCAGCAGGTCCTCCACCAGCTCCAGCCGTGCGTAGTACGGGTGCACCTCGGCGAGGAACGCGTCGTCGGTGCGTTCGACGTAGGCCGAGCGCTTGCCGCACAGCACCGTTCCCGTGTCGAGGTGCACCGCCCGCCGCAGCAGATGGATCGCCGACCGCGCCGTCTCGAGGTCGAGCGTCTCCGAGCTGACCTCCGCGTCGTCGCGCACGACGTACGCCCCGTTCTCCGCGATGTAGACGAGCTCGGGCCGGCCGATCTGCCGGCGCAGCGCCGCGAACTGGCGACCACTCGCCGGGCACAGCACGATCCCGCGGTCGGCGAGGTCGTCGAGCAGCGGCCAGAACTCGTCGTGGATCTGCTTGTCGTCGTCGAGCAGCGTGCCGTCCATGTCGACGGCGATCAGGCGAATGTCGGGGACGTGCTCGAAGAGGGGCGGATCGAGGACTAGAGTCACGCGACGATTCTCCGGTCCTGTGCCGACGGCGTCGAACGCCGCAGGCCTGACCCCGTCGCTCGGCGTCGAGCGTGCGGCTCGGGGAGCGCATGATCCTGCGGTTTTCGCCGTTGTCTGAGAGGAGGCGAGCGCAATGGCACGTCGACGAGCGCGCGGAACCCTGCTGTTCCTCGGGACCACCGCCGCCATGACGGCCGCCGGCGTCGCGAAGCTCGTGCCGCCGTCCTCGGACACTCTCGCGGCGCCGAGTCCCACGAGCATCGTCACGGCGGACGCGGCGGCGGATCCGGGCGCCGCCGGCAACGTCCAGCGGGCCCCTTCCCCGGCAGCGCCTCCGTCCGCCGCGGCTTCCCCCACGGCGAGCGCCGCACCGATCGCGCCGGCCCCGCCTGCTCCGGCTCCGACCGCTCCCACTCCCACCGATCCGGCTCCGACTGCTCCGGCTCCGACCGCGCACCCACCGGCCGGACCGCCCGCGGCGCCACCGCCCGCCGCGGCCCCGGCCGCCCCCGCAACGCCGTCCGTCGCGCCACCCGCCGTCGCACCGTCCGCACCGACCCACGTCCCGCCCCCGGCCCCTGCACCACCGGCCGAGTCCACGGTCACGATCGTCGGCACGGTCGAGCACAACCGGTACGGATCCGTCCAGGTGGCGGTCACCTTCACCGGAAGCGCGATCACCAAGGTCCAGACCTTGCAGGTGCCCACCCTGGCCAACGAGAGCCGCAGGATCAACCAGTCCGCCGCGCCCGTGCTGGCGCAGGAGGTGATGGTGGCTCAGTCGGCACAGATCGACACGGTCTCGGGCGCTACCTACACGTCCGAGGGCTACGCCGCCTCGGTCCAGTCGGCCATCGACCAGCACGGCTGACCGCCACGGGAGGCGGCGATCATGACGCCTCGCGGGCCAGGTGCTCGACCGTCGAGGCGAGCGCGCGCAGGCCGGTCTCGACGTCGGCGAGGCTGACGGACTCGTCCGGGTGGTGGCTGATCCCGTCGGGGTTGCGCAGGAAGAGCATGCCGACGCCGGTGACCGCGCCGATCGCCATGGCGTCGTGCCCGGCGCGGCTGAACATGGTCGGGGCCTCGCCCGCGCCGGTGTCCTCGATGCCCGCGCGCACCACGTCCTGCAGCAGCCCGTCGCACCAGACCGCCGGTGCCTCGTGGATCTGGCGCGACGACCACGTGAGTCCCCGGCGCCCGGTGATCTGGTCGATCTCCCGGGAGATGGCCGCCCAGACGCGGTCGCGGTCGTCGTCGTGCTCGCCGCGCAGGTCGACGGTGAGGTGCGCCTCGCCCGGCACCACGTTGACGGCACCGGGGAACGTCTCCAGGCGCCCGACGGTTCCGACGATGTGGTGCTCCGCCCGGCAGAGCCGCTCGACGGCCAGGGTCGCCTCCGAGGCGCCGAGCAGTGCGTCGTGCCGGTCCTCGTAGCGGGTCCCGCCGGCGTGCCGGGCCTCGCCGAGGATCTGGACGGAGAACCGCCTGGCGCTCGCGATCGAGGTGACGACGCCGAGCGGTGCGTTCGACCGGTCGAGATCCGGACCCTGCTCGATGTGGGCCTCGAGATACCCGGCGAGGCTCTCCGGGCGGCGTGCCGCCGCCCCCACCCTCCCCGGGTCGAGGCCGAACTCCCGGAACGCCGTCTTCAAAGTGGTGCCGTGCACGTCGGTCAGGTCCCACCAGGCGGGGTTCCAGGTGCCCGCCATCGCGGAGCTGCCGAGCAGGGCGGTGCCGAAACGGGCGCCCTCCTCGTCCCAGAACGCCACGACGTCGAGGCCGAACCTGAACGAGGCAGCCCGAGGCTTCAGGGCCCGCACCACCTCGATCGCCATGAGCACGCCGAGGATGCCGTCGTACCGACCCGCGTCGCGGACGCTGTCGAGGTGGGACCCCAGCAGCAGCGTCGGCGCCTCGCGATCCTTCCCGTCCAGGTGCCCGTTGAGGTTCCCGGCCTCGTCCTGCCAGGTGTCGAGGCCGACCTCACGCATCCAGCGCGACGCCAGGCGGTTGACGCGCGCGTGCTCGGGGGACAGGTAGACGCGCTCGATCCCGCCCTCCATCGAGGTGTAGCGAGCGAGCTCGTCGCACCGCGCCATGATCCGACGCGCAGCCTCCGTGAACATCAGCCCCACGCCTCGTAGGCCGCGTCCACACCGCCACCGACGGGGACGGACGCGCCGTGCCGGCGGAGCACCTGCTCCAGCGCGGCGAGCGTCACCAGGACCGAGTCGAGGCGAGCGTTGACGCCCATGGTGCCGATCCGCCACACACGCCCGTGCAGCGGCCCGAACGACGTCCCGATCTCGATGCTGAAGTCGTTCAGCAGGTCAGCGCGCACGGCGTCGCCGGCGACCACGGACGGGATGAACACGGCCACGACGTTGTTCATCTTGTGGCTCACGGACCCGAACACCGACAGGCCGAGTCCCTGCACGCCCGCCAGCATCGCCCGGCCCGCGCGCTCGTGCCGGTCGATGACCGCCGAGCGGCCCTCCTCCAGGATCACGCGCGCGCACTCGTGGGCGCCGTAGAGCATGGTCGTCGCCTCGGTGTGGTGGTTGAGCCGCCGCGGTCCCCAGTAGTCGAGGACCATGCCGAGGTCGAAGTAGTTGGAGTGCACAGGTTCGCCCGTGTCCTCGTCCGACTCCTCACGGATGCCGGCCTCGATACGCGTGCGGCTGCGGATCTCGGCGACGGCACGGTCGGACAGGCTGATCGGCGCGCTCCCCGACGGGCCCGACAGGCACTTCTGCAGCCCGGCGGTGGCGGCGTCCAGGCCCCAGGCGTCCATCTCGAACGCGTTCCCGCCGAGTGACGCGGTCGCGTCCGTGTAGAACAGCACGCCGTGCTTGGCGCAGATCGCGCCCAGCTCGTCGAGCGGCTGGTTCATCGTCGTGGACGTGTCGCCCTGCACGATCGCGAGCAGGTGCGGCTTGACGCGCGTGATGGCGTCCTCGATCGCCGACGGCGTGAACACCTGCCCCCACTCGACCTCGACGGTGTGCACCTCGGCCTGGGCGCGCAGCGCGATCTCCGCGAGCAGGTGCCCGAACCGGCCGAACACCGGGACCAGGACGCGCTGCCCCGGCCGCACGAGGGACACGATCGCCGCCTCGATCCCCGCGCGTGACGTCCCGTCCACGAGCAACGTCGCCTCGTTCGTCGTCGAGAAGATCTGCCGGTACAGCGCCTGCGTCTCGTTCATGTACCCGGTCATGACCGGGTCGTACTGGCCGACCAGCGGCGTGGACATGGCCCGCAGCACGCGCGGGTCGGCGTTGACCGGTCCCGGACCCATCAGGAGGCGAGGAGGCGGGTTCACCGGGCGTGTCATGCGAGCTCTCCAGACGTGAGGCGGCGTGCGTGTCGCACCAGGGACAGGTCGCTCCCGCGGGGTCCGACGAGGCAGACGCCGACCGGTGCGAGGCCGAGGGGGCCCTCGACGCGAAGCGCCGGGACGCTCAGCGCGGGCAGCCCGCCGATGCCCGCAAGGGCGGTCATCCGCAGGGTCCCGGCGCGGACGTCGTCGGCCATGGGACCGCGCGCGGGGGCCGGACCGGGGGCGCTGGGCAGGGCAAGGACCGCGTCGGCGACGAGGGAGCGGACGACCTCGGCGTACCTCGCCAGCCGTTCCCGGCCCTGCGCCTCCTGGTCGGCGGTGACCGTCGCGGCGACCTCGAACCGTGCGCGGACGCCGGGGCCGACCGCATCGGGGTGCTCGGTGATCCACTGACCGTGCGTGCGCCACGCCTCGGCGGCCTGGACCACACGGAACGCCTCGTACCAACCGTCCAGCGGGCCGACGTCGACGAGCTCGACCTCCCGCCGCGCGCACCACGCCTCGAACGCCGCCCGGGTCGCCGGCTCGCTGCCCGCGAGAGCCTCGCGCGGGACCCGCAGGAGGTCTGGCAGGGCGTGTGCGTCCGGGACCGACTCGTCGACCGCCGTCTCCAGGCACCACGACGCGACCGCCTCGAGCGTCGCGCCGTCGCGGGTCAGCCAACCCACCGTGTCGAACGACGGCGCGAGCGGGAGCATCCCCTGCCGCGGCACGAGGCCGTGCGTGGTCCGCAGACCCCACAGGCCCTGGTAGCTGGCCGGGACGCGGATGGAGCCGGCCGTGTCGCTGGCGAGCCCGACGTCCGCCTGGCCCGTGGCGACGGCGGTGGCAGGACCGCTCGACGAGCCGCCCGGCAGCGCGCCGACCACCGCACCGTTGACCGGGGTGCCGTAGTGCGCGTTGTCGCCGGCGATCGAGTAGGCGAGCTCGTCCGTTCGGGCCAGGCCTCGGATCGAGGCGCCGCCGCGCAGCAGGTCCAGCACCACGGGGGCGTGGTGGCGCTCGCGGTGGGCCTCGCGCAGCCAGGTCGGGTTGCCCGCGCCGATCCGGTAGCCGCTGATCGCGAACAGGTCCTTGACCGCGACGCGCATCCCCACCAGCGGACCCTCGAACGCGCCCTGGTAGAGCGGGTCGCCGACCGTCCGCCAGGTCGACCGGTCGAAGCTCTGCGTCCGCCCGGTCACGTGCGCTGCGGTGATCCGCCAGCGACCGTCTGCCAGCTGCCAGACCTGGGTCTGCAGGCCGGTCCCGCCGCCGGCGTAGCGGCTCGTCGCGACGATCAGCCAGCAGTCCTCGGCCAGCTTCCGCGTCTCGACCCGGTCCAGGGTCCGCGGTCCGACGCCGCCCCGGCCCCTGCGGAACGCGCTGATCGCGTCGTGCCCGACGAGCAGTCCGTCCGTGTCGCCACGCAACGTCGTCGGACCGGGCGCGAACGAGTCGTCGAGGACCGCGACGTCGTCGTCGAGGATCGCGGTCTCGTACGCCTCGAAGGCGGCCCGGAGCTCGGCCGGAGGTTCGGTCATGCGCTCACCCCGTCGAAGTCGGCCACGCGGATCCGGGCGTGCACACCGCACACCAGGTCGACCACCTGGGAGATGTCGAAGTCCGTCGCCGCCGACAGGTACGCGTAGGCCAGGTGCTCGTCCATGCCCCAGCGTGCCCGCAGGAGGGCGATCGCGGCGCGGACGCAGCGCCGCACGGCCTCGTCCAGCTCGCTGTGCAGCCCCGTCGGGACGAGGTACTCGGCCGTCCTCACCAACGGCCCGTCGAGCTCCCCGAACTGTGCCTTCGCGACCATGGCCGGCACGACGTCGAACCGCAGCGTCACCCGGAGCGACGCCTCCAGCGCCGTCAGCGCGACCTCTCCGTCGCCCTGCGCGAAGTGCGGGTCGCCGACGTACGCGAGTGCACCGGGCACCTGGACGGGCAGGTAGAGCGTGGCCCCGACCTGGAGCAGGTTGATGTCGAGGTTGCCACCGTGCGCGCCGGGCGGGACGGAGTGCGGCCGCTCGTCCCCGGCGACCGCGACGCCCATGATCCCGAGGAACGGCGCGAGCGGGAACGCCACGTCCCGCGACCCGCCCTCCACGAGCGGCAGCCGTCCGTGGCCCTCGACCACCGGCGTGAACACGCTGACCTCGTCGGCCGCACGCGGCAGCTCGCCGGCCAGCGCACCGCGTCCGTGCCGGTTGGAGATCACGCCGTACGGGACACGGGGCGTGGTCTCCAGGACGGTGATGGCGAGCAGGTCCCCGGGCATCGCACCGTCGACGAAGATCGGGCCGGTGACGAGGTGCGGGCCGTCGTCGGGGCCGCGGCGCAGGGCGGCGACGATCTCGATCGCGTCGGTCAGCACGTCCTGCGGCGCCACCCCGTGGCCGGTGAAGTACGCGAGCGGATCGCTGCCCTGGTCGGCGAGCAGGCCCTCGTGGCTGACCGTGTCGATGGTGACCTCGGCGCCGTCGACGACCCGCAGGACCGGCTCGTCGGAGCCG
Source organism: Cellulomonas sp. URHD0024 (assembly GCF_000426185.1). Classification (GTDB taxonomy): domain Bacteria; phylum Actinomycetota; class Actinomycetes; order Actinomycetales; family Cellulomonadaceae; genus Cellulomonas. The sequence continues at coordinate 29,815 of NZ_AUEW01000009.1, read as the reverse complement.
CACGGGAGGCGCCCCCAGAGGACCGTGCCCGGTGTCGAGGGCAGGTACGTGGGCGCCTGCACCGGGCCTGTGCCGGGCTGCAACGTTGCACTCACCAGGCCCGGACCCCCACGATGACGCCGTGAAGACCTGGGACGACACGCGCCGACACCTGGTGCTGATGCTGGCGCTGACGTTCACGACCGGCATCGTCGACGCCGTCGGCTACCTCGGCCTGGACCGCGTGTTCACGGCGAACATGACGGGCAACGTGGTCATCCTCGGCATGGCGCTCGTCGGTGGGAACGACCTGCCGATCCTCGGTCCGGCCATCGCGCTCGCGGCCTTCCTGGGCGGTGCCGCGATCGGGGGACGGGTGCTGCGGACCGCACCCGCGGGCTGGTCGCACCGGACGAGCATGACGTTTCTGGCGACCGGCGTGCTGGCGGTCGGCCTCGGCATCGCCGCCGTCGTCGAACCGCCGGCGCAGGGCCAGGTCTGGGCTCTCGTCGTGACCGGGGTGCTCGCCGTCGCGATGGGCCTGCAGGCCGCTGCGGCGCGCCGTCTGGCCGTGAAGGACGTGACGACGGTCGTCGTGACGAGCACCCTGACCGGGCTCGCTGCCGACTCGCGCCTGGCCGGTGGCACCGGCGACGGCTGGGCGCGCCGCTCGCTCGCGGTCGCGCTGATCCTGGTCGGTGCGGCCTTCGGAGCCCTGCTGCTCAAGGTGGGCGGTGAGCGTGGCGTCGGCGTGGGGATGCTCGTGGCCGGCGCGCTCGCCCTCGTCACCGTCGCGCTGGGCCACCGGCACCGCGAGGCCTGACGCCCTACGCACCTTCGGCCTCCGGCAGGATCGTCCGCCCGGTTCCGGCTCTGCTGACGAGGCCGCGCTCCACGATCGGCTCCCCGCGCAGCCACACGCTCCGGGCGAGCCCCGTGACGCGTGCTCCGTCGTACGGGGAGATGGGGTTCTTGTGCTCCAGGGCGCGGACGTCGACCACCCACTCGTCGTCGGGGGCGAACGCGACGAGGTGGGCCGGGGCTCCGACCTCGATGACGCCCGCCGCCAGACCCGCGACGCGCGCCGGGCCGGTGGTGAACAGCGGCAGGATCGCGTCGAGCGGCAGCCCACGCCGCCGCGCCTCCGTCCACACCACCGTGAACCCCAGCTGCAGACCGGCGATCCCGCCCCACGAGGAGCCGAAGTCGCCGCGCTTGAGGTCGGCGGTGGACGGCGAGTGGTCGGAGACGATCGCGTCGAACGTCCCGTCGAGCACTGCCTCCCAGAGGAGGTCCTGGTTGGCGCCGTCGCGGATGGGCGGGCAGCACTTGAACTGGGTCCCACCGGTGGGGACGTCCTCGGCGCGCAGGGTCAGGTAGTGCGGGCAGGTCTCGACGGTCAGCGGGAGACCCTCGGCGCGGGCCTCCCGGACGAGGTCGAGGGAGTCCGCCGCCGAGACGTGCAGGATGTGCGCCCGGGCCCCCGTGACGCGCATGGCGTCGATGACGTGAGCGATCGCGTTGCGTTCGGAGATCGGCGGCCGGGAGGCGACGAAGTCGTCGTAGGAGCCGCCGTGTGCCTCGTGCAGGTGCGACGGGTCCTCCGCGTGCACGATCAGGACACTGCCGATCGCGGCGATCTCCGCGAGCGCGGGCTCCAGCAGCTCCTCGGGGAGGTGCTCGAACTCGTCGACCCCCGAGGGTGCGAGGAACGCCTTGAACCCGCGCACGCCGGCGTCGTGCAGGGCCTTCAAGGAGCCGAGGTTGCCGGGGACGGCACCGCCCCAGAAGGCCACGTCCGCGGTGAGCTTGCCGATGGTGGCGTCGGTCTTGAGCTCGAGCGCCTCGACCGTCGTGGTCGGCGGGATCGAGTTGAGCGGCATGTCGACGATCGTCGTCACGCCGCCCGCGGCCGCCGCCCGGGTGGCCGACGTGAACCCCTCCCACGCCGTGCGTCCTGGCTCGTTGACGTGCACGTGCGAGTCGACCAGACCGGGCAGGAGCACCTCGTCGTCGGGCAGCGTGACCGCACCGGCCACAGGCGGCTCGAACGGCAGGATCCCGGTCACCGCACCACCGCTGACCTGCACCTGAGCCGGACGGAACGCACCCTCGAGCCAGACGCGCAGTGCGCGCACGACCAGATCAGGCATGTGTCCTCCAGCGGCTGGATACCGGCTCGCGCCAGGCTACGGCCACAGTGCCTCAAGCGGTGTTTCGGCCGCATTTCCCACCGCGCGCGCGGCGACACCATCTCCTACGCGTGCGGGACGCCCCACCTGCTGTCCAACCAGTCCGCTGACGCACCCGACGGGCTGACCGGCGGATCGGCCTCGGCCTGGCGTGCGCGCCGCCGGTGTGCGTCAGTGCCCTCCGTGGCCGTGCCGGCCGAGGTCGACCGTCCACACCTCCCCGCCGAGCGTGACGACGTAGGCCGAGCTGCCGATGATCTGGAACGAGACGGGCTGGTTCAGGCCGTCGGCGACGACGTCGAGCGAGCCGTGCCGGCCGACCTTCAGCAGCTGTCCCGTGTTCGGGGCCGCGGGAGACCCCGCCTGCCCGCCGAGCGGCCAGTCGCCCTGCGCGAGTGCGTAGAGGGTGTGTCCATGCCCGGCCCGGACGTCGACCATGAGCGGTCCGCCGGCGGCGACCTCGGTCGCGGTCGTGGAGCGCTTGTCGAACGTCACGACCTTTCCGTCCGCCGCCAGGTGCGGCAGAGGGCCCGCCTCGGCCATATAGACCCGGGAGCCGACGACGTCCAGACCCGTCGGGACGATGTTGTCGAACGCGATCCGCACGGACACGGAGCCGTCGAGCCCCACCGTGTAGACGCGGTTGTGGTGGCCGTCGGTGACCAGGAAGCCGGCCCGGTACGGCTCGAGGGGCGTACGGGACGCCTGTCGCAATGAAGTAGTCGGTGGTCGGCGGGTTCTCCTTGGCGAACGTGCCGATGTCCGCAACCAGAGTGAACGAGCTCGGTCCGTCCATCTTGTAGAGGCCGTCCACGTTGCCCGGCGCGCCGCCGGCCTCCTCCGTGATGAAGCCGACCAGCACGTAGGCCGTGCCCCGCACGAACGCGATGTCGTGGGGGCCGCCGTTCGGTGCGGTCGGGAGGCCGGAGGCGAACGTGGTGGTCGCGCCGGTGCGCGGGTCGATACGGGCGATCTCCCCGGAGACCGACTCCGCTACGTACAAGGCGCCGTCCGGGCCCACGGTGCTCCCCCAGGCGCCCGAGAGTCCGGTGGCGAGCAGCTGCGGCTCTGGCGACGGGGGCGGATGGTGCGCGGACGCGGCCGACGGTGTGAGGACGAGCAACAGAACCGATGCGAGCGTGAGCAAGACTCTGCGGGGACCCGTCATGGGGATCCCTCCCTCCGCAGCTGTGCGTGGACGAACGAGTTCGGGGCCGCCGGGCGTCGTCGCCTCGGCGCGTCTCGGGACTGCCTGCGCCGGCCGGGCCGACGCTAGACCGGGTATCGGCGGCGATCTATGACCCGGGGCAACCGGACGAACGTCCTGATACCGACGTGATACCGGTCGCGTCGGGTGCGTCGGAGTGGCCGCCGTCACGCCCCTGGCGAACACGGGCAGTCTGGGCACCACCGCGCCGTTAGCATCGAACAACGCCGCTCGTAGGCCCCCGGTGCGCCAGCCCGGGGTTCGGTGGGCACGCAGCTCGTGAGGAGTGCACATGTTCGAGAGATTCACGGACCGAGCCCGTCGCGTGGTCGTCCTTGCCCAAGAAGAGGCACGGATGCTGAACCACAACTACATCGGCACGGAACACATCCTCCTGGGACTGATCCACGAGGGTGAGGGTGTCGCCGCCAAGGCGCTGGAGTCGCTCGGCATCTCGCTCGAGGCCGTGCGCGCGCAGGTGCAGGAGATCATCGGCGAGGGCCAGCAGGCGCCGTCGGGTCACATCCCCTTCACGCCGCGCGCCAAGAAGGTCCTCGAGCTCTCGCTGCGCGAGGCGCTGCAGCTCGGCCACAACTACATCGGCACCGAGCACATCCTGCTCGGCCTGATCCGCGAGGGCGAGGGCGTCGCCGCCCAGGTCCTCAACAAGCTCGGCGCGGACCTGAACCGCGTGCGCCAGCAGGTCATCCAGCTCGTCTCCGGCTACCAGGGCAAGGAGCCCGTCGCCGCCGGCGGTCCGCAGGAAGGTCAGCCCTCGGGCTCTGCCGTCCTCGACCAGTTCGGCCGCAACCTCACGCAGGCTGCGCGCGACGGCAAGCTCGACCCGGTCATCGGGCGCGAGAAGGAGATCGAGCGGGTCATGCAGGTGCTGTCCCGCCGCACCAAGAACAACCCGGTCCTCATCGGGGAGCCCGGCGTCGGCAAGACCGCCGTGGTCGAGGGCCTCGCGCAGGACATCGTGCGCGGCGACGTGCCCGAGACGCTCAAGGACAAGCAGCTCTACACGCTGGACCTGGGCGCGCTCGTGGCCGGCAGCCGCTACCGCGGTGACTTCGAGGAGCGCCTGAAGAAGGTCCTCAAGGAGATCCGCACCCGCGGCGACATCATCCTGTTCATCGACGAGATCCACACCCTCGTCGGTGCGGGTGCCGCCGAGGGCGCGATCGACGCCGCCAGCATCCTCAAGCCCATGCTGGCGCGTGGCGAGCTGCAGACGATCGGTGCCACGACGCTCGACGAGTACCGCAAGTACGTCGAGAAGGACCCGGCCCTGGAGCGTCGCTTCCAGCCGATCCAGGTGGCCGAGCCCAACCTGCAGCACGCGATCGAGATCCTCAAGGGTCTGCGCGACCGGTACGAGGCGCACCACCGCGTGTCCATCACGGACGCCGCGCTGGTCGCCGCCGCCACCCTGGCGGACCGGTACGTCAACGACCGCTACCTCCCCGACAAGGCGATCGACCTGGTCGACGAGGCCGGCGCCCGCCTGCGCATCCGCCGCATGACGGCTCCGCCGGAGCTGCGCGAGCTCGACGAGCAGATCGCCGAGACGCGCCGCGACAAGGAGTCGGCGATCGACGAGCAGGACTTCGAGAAGGCAGCCCGTCTCCGCGACGCCGAGAAGCAGCTCGGTCTCAAGCGCGTGGAGAAGGAGAAGGCCTGGAAGTCCGGCGACCTCGACGCGGTCGCGGAGGTGGACGAGGAGCTCATCGCCGAGGTGCTGGCGAACGCCACGGGTATCCCGGTGTTCAAGCTCACCGAGGAGGAGTCCAGCCGTCTGCTCCACATGGAGGAGAACCTCCACAAGCGGGTCGTGGGCCAGGACGCCGCCATCAAGGCGCTCTCGCAGGCCATCCGTCGCACGCGTGCGGGCCTCAAGGACCCGAAGCGTCCCGGTGGGTCGTTCATCTTCGCCGGCCCGACCGGTGTCGGTAAGACGGAGCTGGCCAAGGCGCTCGCGGAGTTCCTCTTCGGCGACGAGGACGCGCTCATCCAGCTCGACATGTCGGAGTTCTCGGAGAAGCACACGGTCTCGCGGCTGTTCGGCTCGCCTCCCGGCTACGTCGGGTACGACGAGGGTGGTCAGCTCACCGAGAAGGTGCGGCGCAAGCCGTTCTCCGTGGTCCTGTTCGACGAGGTCGAGAAGGCCCACGCGGACATCTTCAACTCGCTCCTGCAGATCCTCGAGGACGGTCGCCTGACCGACTCGCAGGGCCGCGTGGTCGACTTCAAGAACACCGTCATCATCATGACCACCAACCTCGGCACCCGGGACATCGCCAAGGGCCTCATGACCGGCTTCCAGGCCGGCGGGGACCTGTCGACGTCGTACGAGCGGATGAAGTCGAAGGTCAACGACGAGCTCAAGCAGCACTTCCGCCCCGAGTTCCTCAACCGCGTCGACGACGTGGTCGTGTTCCCGCAGCTGTCCCAGCCGGAGATCTTCGCGATCGTCGACCTGATGGTCGCCAAGCTGGCCAAGCGTCTGCGGGACAAGGACATGGACATCGAGATCACGTCTGCCGCCAAGCAGCTGCTCTCCGAGAAGGGTTACGACCCGGTGCTCGGTGCGCGTCCGCTGCGTCGTGCGATCCAGCGGGAGATCGAGGACGCCCTGTCCGAGAAGATCCTGTTCGGGGAGCTCAAGGCCGGGCAGCTGGTCATCGTGGACGCCGAGGGCGAGGGACTGCTCGGGGAGTTCACGTTCCGGGGCGTCCCGCGTGGGGTCCGTCTCGAGGAGCCGGTCAAGGTCGGCGTCTCGGTCGGAACCCCCGGCTCAGGGACCGACCTGCCGGCGGCCCCGCCCATCTCGGCCGTCGGCGACGGAGGAACGGGCACCCTGCCCGCCCTCTGACGCACGACTCGGCGACGCCCCGTTCCCCTGAGGGAGCGGGGCGTCGTCGTGCCGGGACCGGTGTGTCGTCCCGGTGTCGTGCGCCAGCCCCGCCGGTGCCGCAGCCCCCGCGGCCGCCCGCCCCCGCGGCCGGTGCCGCAGCCCCCGCGGCCGGTGCCGCCTGCGCGCCGCGTGTCGAGCTTGTGCTTATGCACCCCATAGGGCCGGTTGCCGTGCGTAACCGCAAGTTCGTGGCGTCGACAACGACCCGGCAGCCGTCAGTGCTGCAGGGCCTCGACCGGGTGGTTGGCGGACGCGGGCAAGGACGGGTAGAGGCCGGCGAGGATGACGAGCATCGCGTCGGCGAAGGGGGCCGCGTAGACGATCACCGGCGTCCACTCCTGTGCCAGCGACACGACGAGGAGGACGGCGAGCGCCAGGCTGCGTCGCTCACGACGGCCTGGGTCGCCTTGGTGACCGAGAAGTCCGCCGATCTGGCCGCCTCGCGGACAGTCCCAGGAGCGCGACGAAGGTGCCGATGCCCAGGACCGTGCCGAGCATGGTCAGCAGGGAACGGATCGGCCGCTGGAGCAGACCGGACACCGACTCCGAGAAGAGTGCCCGGACGCCGAACCGGCACGTTAGGGAGCGCTGGCTCGTCAGCGCTACGCGACTCGACCGACCCCTCGTTCGACGACGACCCCGTCCTTGATGCTGAGCCGACGCGTCCCCCGCGCGGCGACGTCGGGGTCGTGCGTGATGACGACCAGCGTCAGCCCGTGGGCGTTCAGCCGGTCGAGCAGCTCCAGGACGTTCGCGTTGTTCTCGCTGTCGAGCGAACCGTTGGTTCATCGCAGAGCAGGAGCCGCGGCCCGTGCGAGATCGCGCGTGCGATCGCGACCCGTTGCCGCTCGCCCCCGGACATCGTCACGGGCAGCGCGTCCCGACGGTGACCGAGGCCGACGATCTCGAGGTGCTCGGCGCGCGGGCGGCGCGCACCGAGGCCGGTAGGCCGCCGTACAGGCCGGCCAGCGCGACGTTCTCGGCCGCCGTGCGGTAGCCGAGCAGGTGGGACGACTGGAACACGAACCCGATCCACTGCCCCCGCAGCGCCGTGCGGTCCCGCTCGTTCAGGTCGGCGGTGTCCACGCCGGCGTCGGCCGGCCGTCGGCCGGTCGAGCAGGCCGAGCACGTTGAGCATCGTCGACGTGCCGGAGCCCGAGGGGCCCATGACGGTGACGTACTCACCGCCCGCGACCGTCAACGAGGTGGCGCGCATGGCGTGCACCGGCGGGCTTCGGCGAAGGTCCTCTCAGCGCCGAGGAGAGGAGCCAGCGCCGTCACTGGCTCGTCACCACGCGGTCGGACAGTCGCGTCGCGAAGGGTGGCGACGGTCGTGGCACAGTGGGTGGATGCCTGGACGCCGACGCCTGCCACGGAGCTCACCGCAACAGCAGGGGGTGGACGCGGCAGCGCTCGCCGACGTCGTCCGGGCACTCACGGCACTGCCCGAGCTGCACTCGATCATGGTGCTGCGGCACGGGCATGTCGTCGCGGAGGGGTGGGCTTCGCCGTACGCAGCCGACCGGCTGCATGAGGTCTACTCACTCAGCAAGAGCGTGACGTCGACGGCGGTGGGTTTCGCGGTCGACGAAGGGCTGTTCGGCGTCGACGACCTGGTGCTCGACCTGTTCCGCGACCGGGCCCCGGATCATCCTGACGAGCACCTGCGCAGGATGCGGGTGCGCCACCTGCTCACCATGACGACCGGCCACGACCAGGACCCGTCGCCGGCCGTCTTCCCGAGCGGCGGCGACTGGGTGACGGAGTTCCTGCGTCACCCGGTCGAGCACGAGCCCGGCACGCACTTCCTCTACAACACCGCCGGGTCCTACATGCTCTCGGCGCTCGTGCAGCAGGTGACCGGCCAGCGACTCCTCGACTACCTCCAGCCGCGACTGTTCGGGCCGCTCGGTATCGAGGACGTGACGTGGGAGCAGTCCCCGACCGGTGTCGACACGGGAGGCTTCGGCCTGTCCGCGACGACGGAGGACATCGCGGCGATCGGGCTGCTGTACCTGCAGGACGGTGTCTGGGAGGGCCGGCAGCTGCTCCCCGACGGCTGGGCAGCGGAAGCGACGCGGCTGCACGTGCTGAACGGCGACGATCCGGACGATGACTGGGCGCAGGGCTACGGCTACCAGTTCTGGCGCTGCCGGCCCGCGAACAGCTGGCGCGGTGACGGTGCCTTCGGGCAGTACATGATCGGGTTGCCGGAGCACGACGTCGTCGTGGCGACGACCGCGGGCCGCCAGGACATGCACGACTACCTGCAGGTCCTGTGGGACCGGCTGCTGCCGGGGCTTTCCGACGAGCCGAGCGCCGCCTCAGATCCCGAAGGCGCCGCGCACGGCCAGTACGAGCTGGCCGAGGCGGTCGCCGCGATGCGCCTGGACCCGCCGCAGGGTGAGCCGACGTCCCCGACCGGCGACCGGCTGAGCGGGCGCACGATCTCCTTCGCCCCGAACGCCTATGGGCTGCGCAGCGTGGTGTTCGCGGTGGGCACGGACCAGGACCGCCTGATCCTCGAGCTGGGGGACCAGCGGATCGAGGGCAACATCGGACGGTCCAGCCCGGCTGCGGAGACCGCGGACGTCGGACACGGCTCGCCGACGATCGTGCGGGGCTCGTTCCGTCGTCGCAATCCTGAGGACGTCCTGCTCAGCGGCACGTGGACGGCACCCGACATCTACGTCCTGACCGCCCGGTTCGTCGAGTCGCCGTTCTGCCTGACCGCCACGGCGACCGTCGACGGCGACGCGATCACCGTGACGACGAGCTGGAACGCTTCCTTCGGCCCGCGCAACCTCCCGCCGTTCCGAGGCACCCTCACGTAACGCCCAGCGCCCAGCGCCCAGCGTCCGCGCTCGTGGGTGTGATAACCCCGACGAGTGCGGACACAACGGAAGCAGTGGCCCGCCGGACGTCCGCGTTCGTGGGTGCCATAGCGCCAACGAGTGCGGACGCAAGGGGAGCAGTGTGGCGCAGCGTCCGCGTTGGTGGGTGCCATAGCGCCAACGAGTGCGGACGCAACGGGAGCAGTGTGGCGCAGCGTCAGCGTTCGTGGGTGCGATAGCGCCGACGAGTGCGGACGTCCGGCCATGAGTCAGGAGATCTCGAGGACCGTCCACCACGTGTCGGGGTCGCGCGTGCCCAGCGCCGACACCTCCTGCTGGCCGTTGGTGAACCTGGGGTTCGAGCCGTGGTGCGAGTGCAGGAACGTGCCGGTCGGGACGTGGACGAGCCGGAAACGGCTCCCGGCCAGCCACGGACCTGGCTGCTCGAGCTCGACGCGCCAGGTGTCGAGCGAGCCGTCGTCGGCAGCGCTGACCTCCTGCTGGTGGGAGACGGGCGACGGTACCCCGGACCGGCTGTGCAGCCAGCGGCCCGTGCGCTGATGGCGCAGTCGGATCACCGATCCGTGGGCGAGGGGGACGCCGGCGGACGGACCGACGAGGGACCAGCGGTCGTTGTCGTCGGAACCGTCGAAGCACGTGACCTGCTGGAGCCCGTCGGTTCCGGGGTGCGTGTACGGCAGGGCGTGCGAGTGCAGGGTGAGCCCGGTCCAGACGTGCGAGAGCTTGACCACGGCGCCGGCGGACAGGCGCGCGTGGGGGTCGGCTGGGTCGCGGGTCAGGATCCGGGGTGTCTTCGGCGTGTAGTCCTGCACGAAGAACCCGCGCCACACGCGCCCGTTGGAGGCCGTCCAGTCGTGCTGGTCGGCCTGGGACGTGAGGGTGACGGGACGCCCGGGCGTGTTGTTGTCGTACACGGTCACCACGGCGCGACCGTCGTCGAACCGCTCGTACCCGTACGCGACGACCTGGTGGTTGTCGCCGATGGCGCCCAGGCTGCGCGCCACGACGAGCCCGAGGACGACGGGCCGGCCCCGGTCGATCGAGGCGATGACGCGTGGCAGCTCTTCCTCCTTGGTCCACCGCGAGACGCCCTTGAACACCCAGGTGGGGTCGTCGGAGTGCAGGGACCAGGTGACGAACTTGGCGGCGGAGCCGGTGAAGAAGGAGTCGTGCAGGCGGGAGTAGAGGTACTTGGCGAGCCAGTTGCTGTCCGGTGGGACCCGACCGGGCGCGTAGAGGTCGGGGCGCCAGCGGGGGACGGGTTGGCCGGGCAGGAAGTAGTCGAGCGCGGCGTAGGCCATGCCCCCGCAGCGGCCGGCGGTCGTGATCTGTGCGCCGGTGGGCAAGGTCAGGACGACGTTCACGAACGCGTTGGGGAACGCGAACCCGTGCGTTGCCGGGTCGAACGCCACGGTGCGCTGAGCCAGGAGCATGGAAGGCCTCTCGTCTGAGTGAGCGTCTCAGACAGGAGCGCGGGATGCGCGTCGAGATACCTAGCGGCTGAGCAGGGCGATCGACTCCGTCGCCCACTGGACCTGGGCCCGCGCGCTCGCCTCGCCGGCGGCGATGGTGACCAGGAAGTAGAGCTGGTCGGGGGAGTCGGATTCGGCCTCGACCACCGCGCGGATCCCGGCCATCGTCTCCAACGTCCTTTGCGACGAGGACCGCGCCTCCTCCAACAGCTCGACGCAGACCTCTCGGCCGAGCATCCGCCCGAAAAACAGACGCAGGAGCAACCCGTTGCGCGCGGGCGCTTCCTCGAACGGCTCGCTGAGCAGCTCCCGCAGCCGGTCCAGGCCGGCGTCGGTGAGGACGAACCTCTTCTCCGCGTCGCGGACCACCAGCCCGTTCGCCGCCAGCCGCTCGAGCGCCGGGTAGATCTGCCCGAAGCTCTCGTTCCAGAAGTGCCCGAGCGTGCTCGTGATCGCGGCGCGCACGGCGTAGCCGGTCATGGGCTCCACCGAGAGGGCGCCGAGCACGGCCGTCTCGGTCTGTGATCGTCTAGGCATCGGTCTCGACTATATCTGCCAGATATGTTTCGCTGGCGCCATGACACGGACAACAGCGCAACGCGTCGCCGGCTGGACGCTCGTCGGCATCGCCACCTTCCAGGCTGCTCTCGCCGCCGGGGCCCCTTGGGGGGAGGCGGCATACGGGGGCGGGAACGCGGGCGTCCTGCCGGCCGCAGAGCGGATCTCGAGCGTCGTCGCGGTGCCTGTCTACCTCGCGCTCGCGGGCGTCGCGTTCGGGCGCATCGGTTCCCCCATCGTCCGCCGGCGGGTGCTGCGCGGTGCCTCCGTGCTGATCGGGACCGGTGCGCTGCTGAACCTGGCGTCGCCGTCGACCGTCGAGCGGATGGTCTGGGTGCCCGTCTCGGTGGTGGCTGCGATCTCGCTATGGAGGGCGGCCCCCGGCCGCGAGGCGTTGGTCGCGCAGCCCGTCTGAGAGACGACAACGGCTCCGATCCCCCGCGAGGGATCGGAGCCGTTGTCATTCAGGGAGTGTCAGCCGCCGTAGTTGGTCACGGTGGCGGGCACGGTGTTGGTGCCCTCCGCGGCCGGACCGACGCCGTTGATGACGTGGGCGTAGGAGCCCATGCCACCGAGCGACACCGTGGACAGGCTGTGCATCTTCACGCCGGGGACCGAGGGGACCTCGAACCCGTTGTCGACCCGGATCGTCGGGTCGGCCGTGAAGTTGCTGTAGGAGCCCAGGCCCCAGGCCTCGTGCTGCGTGACGCCTGCTGCGACCTTGTACGCCGCCCAGCCCTTGATCCCGTCGTGGGTCCACGCCGCGATGTTCGGGACGTCGTACGGGAGCTCGTTCTGGAAGAAGATCGTGCGCCCGTTGTTGCCGTTCCAGAGCACGTTGTACTTCTCGTAGTGCTCGACGAACAGGCCGTACGCGTTGACGTCGTTGCCGTTCACGATCAGGCCGTAGTCGGCGACGTTGTCGTTCCAGCCTGCGCCGGCTCCGTGGTCGGCACGCCAGGACCAGATGTGGTCGATGATCGTGTCGTCCGCGTTGATGACGATGGCGTTGACGGCCTTGCCGGCGACGACGCCGCCGACGCGGATGAACACGTCCTGGACCGTCGTCGGGTTGGCCGAGTGGTCGACGTGCGTGACCGAGCTGCCGATCTTGACGATCGTGTCGGACTTCGTCGTGCCCTGGTCGAACAGCAGGCCGGCGATCTTGATGCCGTCCACGTCGGCGGTCTGCAGACCGTTGACGCCGTTGTCCGGGATGATCGTCGCCATACCCATGCCCAGCACGACGGTGTTGGGCCGCGTGACGTTGATGGTCTGGTCGACGTGGTAGACGCCCGGCGTGAAGATGACGTTCAGGCCCTGCGAGAGCGCGAGGTTGATCGTCGCCGCCGAGTCAGACGGCTTGGCCAGGAAGAACGTGTCCAGGCTCAGCGACGTCCCGACCGTGTTCGGCCAGGTCGTGCCCGTCGTCCCGTTGCGCAGGCTCGGGACGAAGACCGCCCACTTGCCGTTCTCCTTGTAGAGGTACGGCTTCTCGCGGATGGCACCGGTCGTGTTCACCGTGGTCGAGGCCGGCTTCGGGAAGGTCGTCGCCGGCGCACCCTGCACGCCCGAGAAGACCTGGTTCCACAGCGCGCCGGTCCACTTACCGACCGTCGAGTCGCGGGTGTACCACTGCTGCTGCGTGTAGGACACGAGCTCGCCGTCGATCTTCGAGTCGGCGATGTACCCGCCGGACGCCCAGCCGTAGGCCGAGGAGTCCACGGAGATGTTGCCCTTGACGTGGATGCGACGGAACGGCGCGGCCTGGGCGACGGCCCAGCGAGCCTGGCCCGTGCTGGGCGTCACGGCGAAGTTCTCGGCGGAACGCCAGAAGTTCTGCGTGGCGTTGCCACCGAACCACTGGGCGTCGACCCACACCCCACCGTTGATCTGGACGTCGTCGGGGTTGCGCCCGACGCCGTTGATCGACGTGTAGAAGCCGATGTTGGCCTGCACGCTGTAGGAGCCGGGCTCGAAGAGGAACTGGTCACGCTCGGTGCCGAACTGGTTCGACTCCTGACGCTTGAAGACGTCGTTGACCTTGTTCTGGATGTCGGCCGCCGGGGTGTTCGGCGTGAACACGAAGGTGTTCGGGCCGAAGTCCGGGTTCACCGGGTCGCCGTGGGGCACGGCCGGTCCGGTCGGCGTCGGCGTCGGGGTGGGCGTCGGCGTCGGAGTCGGGGTGGGTGTCGGCGTGGTGGTCGGCGTCGGGGTGGGCGTCGGCGTGGGCGTGCTGCCGGAGCCGGTGAACACGCGCACCTCCCAGAGCGAGTAGCCATAGCCGGTGCCACGAGTGGTACCGACGATCCGGATGTACCGGCCGTTCCCGGACGTGGCGACCGACTGCTTGCCGCCGGTGCCGTTGGTCACGGTACCGATGGTGGCGAAGCCGGACGTCGCGCTGTCGGAGGCCTGGATCGTGAAGCTCTTGCCGTAGGCAGCCTCCCAGTCCAGCTCGACCTTGCAGACGCTCTGCGACGAGCCCAGGTCGACCTGCAGCCACTCGGCGTCGGTCGAGGCGCTGGCCCAGCGGGTCCCGCCGTCGCCGTCGAACGCGTTGGCAGCAACGAGGCCGCTACCGGTCTGGACGGACGAGGACGTTGCCGGCTTCTTCAGCGCAGCGTTGGTGGTGCTGCACCCGGCCGGAGTGGTGGGCGGCGGGTCCGTGACGGGAGGGGTGGTCGTCGCGGTGGCGTCGCCGAAGACCTGGAACTCCCACAGGGAGTAGCCGTAGCCGGTCGCACGCGCCGTCAGGTTGAGCTTCACGTACCGGGCGCTGCCCGACACGGTGATGCTCTGGTTGCCGCCCGTGCCGTTGGTGACGGAGGCGGCGTTGGTCCACGTGGTGCCGTTGGTGGACGTCTGGATGGTGAAGGCCTTGCCGTACGCGGACTCCCAGTTGAGGACGACGTGGTCCAGAGAGGCGTTCGCGCCGAGGTCGACCTGGAGCCACTGGGCGTCGGAGAACGCGCTCGACCAACGCGTGCCCAGGTTGCCGTCATTGGCACCGGAGGCGGGCGTGTAGTCGGGGCTCTCCACGGACGAGGCCGTGATGGCCTTGCCCTGGGACAGGTTCACTGCAGGGGCTGCCGAGGCCATGAGGGCGCCAGTGCCCACGATGGTCGCAGCGAGTGTTGCCGCCAGTCCGGCGGCGAGGAGCACGCGACTGCGGCGAGGCCGCGGAGGCGCTGTGAAGCGTGTACTCATCAGTTGCCTTTCACATGAGGGAGTACGTGTGGAACAGGGAGGGGTTGGGACGGGGATGCCTCCCAGGGGGAGGCCCCCCACGCGCGGAGAGTCGCGGTCGCCGCGCGCGGGGGGCCCGTCTTGTGGGGAGTGTGACAGGTTTGTCAGGGAATCAGGTTGTTGTTCGCATCCAGGACGCCGCCGGCCCACGTCTTGTAGATGTCGAAGCCCTTGGGAGTGCACTGCAGGCCACCGTCGATGCAGTGCTGGGTCAGTGCCGAGAGCACCGCCGGGTCCCACGCGTTGAAGAAGTCGTAGTGGAACGAGTAGCCGCGGCCGCTGGAGAACGCGACGCCCGACATGTCACCCGAGACGGGCCACGACAGCTTGAACTCGAGCATCGGGACCGGGATGGGGTAGCCGGCCGGGCACGCACCGTTGACGGGGTACGCCATGTGGCTCTTGTGGTTGGCGGAGTCGAGGTCGACACCGTTCCAGCAGCTCGGGGCCTGGTAGCGGACGTTGAGCTCGGAGCCCGGTGCGCAGTACGCCGGGATGTCCCACTGGAACGACAGGTTGCCGCACTCGAAGCCCTCGACGTGGCCGGGAGCGTTCTGGAACTCGGACTGCGTGGCGAGCATGCTGCCGACGACGAACCGCAGGCCGGCCGGGAACGGCTGGACCTTCTTGTAGTCGAGGATGCCGGCCTTGTAGTAGATGGTCTGTGCCGAGGGCGAGACGACCTGTGTGCCGTTCTTGAGCAGCGTCGGGAACCAGTACGCCGACTTGTCCTGCGGGACGGTGCAGCTCGTCGACGCGCTGGCGGCGAGGAGCGAGGCTGCCGTGGTCGCTGCGTTGGTGGTGCTGTTGCCCATGAACGTGTGGCTGTGCGAGGCGCCCGGCTGGCCCGGGAAGACGATCGGGTCGTCCGGCAGGGTCTTGTTCGGCGTGCAGTTGGCCTGGAACTCGTGGTGCGTGACGGTCGTGTCAGCACCGGGAGGGGCCGGCGGGAGCGGCTTCGGGCTGTACGGCGGGGTCGTCGAGCCGCCCGTACCGAAGACCTGGAACTCCCACAGCGAGAAGCCGTACCCGGTGGCACGGGTCTGCAGGTTGAGCTTCACGAACCGGGCCGTGCCCGAGACGTTGATGGTCTGGTTGCCGCCGGTGCCGTTGGTGATGGTGGCGGCTGTGGTCCAGGCCGCGCCGTCGGCCGACGTCAGGACCTGGAAGCTCTTTCCGTAGGCGGCCTCCCAGCGCAGCTGGACGCTCGAGAGCGTCGCCGAGGCGCCGAGGTCGACCTGGATGAACTGGTTGTCGGAGAACTGGCTGGCCCAGCGGGTGTTGTTGTCGCCGTCGACCGCGAAGGACGCATTGAGGCCGGCGTTCTCGGACGAGGACGCCGTGGCGATCCTGCCCTGGGAGAGGTTGATCGGTGCCGCGGAGGCGCCGGACGCGATGCCGACGGCGCCCGCGCCGATGAGGGCGCTCGCGAGAGCGACCGCGACCCAGGCGCGGGCTCGGCCGCTCGACCGGGAGATCTTGTGCTTGGACATGCTTCGTGCTCCTTCTTTCTGCGCTGTGCGGCGTACGGGCCGCGCGGGCTGACGTCAGACCTGCACCGGACCGGGTGAGGTTCCAGGGACGGTGCGTCGACGCCGGGAGCGAGGTGTCACGATGCTGTGGCTCCTCGGTTTCGGCTCGGAACAGGGGTCATGGGCCGAGGGGTGGTGCCGGGGGCGGGTGGCAGCCCGCCCCCGGCACGCGTTCGAGATCAGGCCGTCAGGCGTAGACCCCGAGCTCGTACAGCGAGTAGCCGTACGCGGTGCCGCGGGTCACGCCCTGGACTCGGACGTACCGCGCGTTGCCGTTGACGTTCACCGTGTCGACGTTGCCGTCGCCGTTGGTGATCTCCGTCAGGGTGGTCCAGGTGGTTCCGTCGTTGGAGGCCTGGATCTTGTATCCCTTGGCGAATGCGGCCTCCCAGGTGAGCTGGATCGTCGAGAAGGCCTTCTGTGCACCCAGGTCGACCTGGATCCACTCGTTGTCGGTCCAGGCGCTCGACCACCGGGTCGCGTAGTCGCCGTCGACGGCCTGGCCCGGGGTCCAGTTGCCGTTGTACTGGTCGAACGACGACGCCGTGGCAGTGTGGCCCTTGGCGATGTTGGTTCCCGCGACGGTCGGCGGGATGACCCGGACCGACTTGGTCTCGACACCGACGTTGCCCTTGCCGTCCTCGGCGAACACGTAGACCTTCCAGACACCGAGCGTCTGGGGAGCCGTGACCGAGAAGGTGCTGCCGTTGCGCGTGAACGGCACCGTCGCGAGGCCACCCGACTTGTTGATGTAGTTGCTGTTCATCAACACGTTGTAGGTGATGGCGTCACCGTTCGGGTCGGTCGCCGGGGCGTTGACCGTGAAGGTGGAGCCGGCCACGACGCCGGTCTGGTTGTTGACCGTGAACGAGCTGAACGTGGGCGGCGTGTTGGTGCCGGCCGCGCCCGCGGGACCGTTGTAGGCCTTCGCCAGGGCGTAGAAGGACAGGCGACGGTTGTTGCCCGGCTTCAGGTTGAACCAGATGCCACCGAAGTCGCCCTCGTTGCCGTAGTGGAACATGGTCGCGCCGAGCGCGACGCCCGGGTGGCTCTTCACGGCGTTCCAGGCGTTGGTGTAACCCGCAGCGTTCTGCGCGTCCGTGCCCTGGTCGGGCACGCCGTTGATGTCGTTCAGCACCTCCCACTCGCCGGCCGGACCGGACTCCGTGATGAAGTACGGCTTGGTGTAGCCGCCGGCGATCCAGGTGGCCTTCGCGTCGTTGACGGCCTTGTAGCTGTTCAGGCCGTACAGGTCGAGGTCAGGCGAGTTCTTCTTGTAGTACGGCCACGCGCCGGTCCACGCGTCCGTCGAGGTGACGGGGTGCGTCGGGTCGATCTGGTGGATCCGCTTGGCAGCGTCGTTGACGAACGTCGCGTAGGCGTCGCGCTGGTTCTCGAGCTCCTGGCCCGAGTAGCAGTTGCCGAGGCCGAGCAGGGACTCGTTGCCGACGTCCCAGATGAGCACGCCGGGGTTGTCCTTGTAGGCCGTCACCCAGGTCACGATGTCGTTCATCGAGTTGGCCTTGTAGGTCGCGTCGGTGACGTAGTTCGGGCAGCCGCCCGAGCCGGGGCCGCCACCAGGTGCCAGCCAGAAGCCGGCGACCGTGCGCATGCCGTTGGCGGCAGCAGCGTCGAACAGGACCTTCGAGCCCGCGTCGGTGCCCCACGTCCGGATCGTGTTGACGCCGAGCGCCTTGAGGTTCGCGACGTGCTGCGGGAAGTCAGCGGGAGCCGGGCCCCACGTGACGCCCTTGATCGGCCAGTTCTTGCCGTTCACCAGGAGGGCCCAGTTGCCCTGCGAGCCGGCCACGCGCACCTTGCCGTCGGCGGGACCGGTCGTGCCCTCGCCCGGGTCGCCGCCCGTGACGGGGGGGTCTGTCGGGGGCGGCGTCGTGACGGTGCCGCTGGGGGTCGAGACCTTGACCTCCCAGAACGAGAAGCCGTAGCCGGTAGCGCGCGTCTTCAGGTCGAGCTTGAGGTAGCGCGCCTTGCCCGAGACGGCGATCGACTGGTTGCCGCCGGTGCCGTTGGTGACCGTGGCCAGCGTGTTGTACGTGCCGGTGCCGGTGTCGGAACCGAGGACGTTGAAGACCTTGCCGTATGCGGCTTCCCAGTTGATGGTCACGTTGCAGAGGTTCTGGCTGCTGCCGAGGTCCACCTGCCACGTCTGGTTGTCCGCGAAGCTGCTCGCGAAGCGGGTGCCCAGGTTGCCGTCGACCGCGGAACCGGCCGTGTTGCCGCCCTCGACCGACGAGGCGGTGGCCGTCTTGCCCTGCGCGACGTTGTCGGCGTTGCAGGTGCCGGCGGGGGAGGTCGGAGGCGTCGTCGTGGTGCCGCCGGCGGTGCCGAAGACCTGGAACTCCCAGAGGGAGTAGCCGTAGCCGGTGGCGCGCTTGGTGCCGAGCAGCTGGACGAAGCGGCCGGTGCCGCTGACCGGGATCGTCTCGACGCCGCCCTTGCCGGTGGTCGTCGTGTAGATCGTGGTCCAGTCACCGGTACCGGTGGGGGAGGTCTGGATCTGGTAGCCGGACCCGTAGGCGGCCTCCCAGTTCAGGACGACCTTGTTGATCGTGGAGGTCGAGCCGAGGTCGATGCGGAGCCACTGCGCGTCGGTCGCGAGGCTCGACCAGCGGGTCGTCGTGCTGCCGTCGACCGCGGCGGAGGCCGGGGTGTAGTCGGCGTTCTCGACCGACGACGCCGTGACCGTCTTGCCCTGCGAGAGCAGGACCGGGTCGGCGGCCTGCGCGGCCAGGGCCGGGATCGCGATCGCGGTGGCGACGAGCGCACCGGAGATCAGCACGCCCAGCATGCGACGGCTGCGGGTCGGGGGTCGGGACGGGCGCGCGTTGCGCGACCCGTGGGAGGGGTAGGTGGTCGTTGACACAGGTTCTCTCCTCAAGGCTTGGCCCGCGGCACGGACGTCGATGTCGAGCTCCGCAGTCGACGTCGTTGTCGATCCGGTGCGCCGGGCGTTGCAGTTCTTCGTTGAGCTGGTGCCTGTACTGCCCTTCGCTCTCCCTGCTGGGAGAGCGCTCTATCGATGAAGCCTGATTCAGGGCGGGAACGCGTGCGATGCGGGAGGGGGTGACGCCCTGACTGACTCCGGGAGGGACGTTATACCCGGATTCACCCGCCCGCATAGCCTGGGATCGCATCGGAAGAGTGACTGTTTGGGCCCAGATGGGCCGTTAGAGTGCGAAATCGGGGCCTTGGGCGGGTCTGGAGCGCCTTGACCCGCCTTGGATCGGGGTAGAGCGCTCTCCCGCGCTGGTACATTTCCCACCATGGAAGACGACGACAGGAGGGGCACCCCGTCTCGTGGGGGTCCTGTCACGACGCTGGAGGCGACGCCGCCGGACGGTGTACCCCTCGTGCCCGGGCTGGGTCGCGGCGCTCCGACCCTGGAGGACGTCGCGCGCGTGGCGGGTGTCTCACGGGCCACGGTCTCGCGGGTGGTCAACGGCAAGCGAAGGGTCACCCCGGAGATCCAGAGCGTGGTCAAGGCTGCGATCGCGACCACCGGGTACGTGCCCAACCTAGCCGCCCGCTCCCTGGTGACGCGCCGCACCGGGGCCGTGATCGTCGTGGTGTCGGGCGTCGAGGACCAGGGCGTCGACGGCGCTCTGTCCACCATCGAGTTCGCGGACCCGTTCTTCGGGCGCATCGTCGGCGGCATGCTCCGGGCTCTTCGCCCGCACGACGTCGACCCCATCCTGATGCTCGCCGAGACGGACAACGACCGCGCCCGCGTGCTGAGCTCGCTGCGCAACGGGAACGCGGACGGTGCGCTCGTCGTGTCCACCCGCGGAGACGACCCGATGCCCGGTCTGCTGGTCGAGGCCGGGCTGCCGGCCGTGATGTTCGCACGCCCAGCCCACCCGATCCCGCTGAGCTTCGTCGACGTCGCCAACCGTGACGGCGCACGCCTGGCCGCCGAGCACCTGGTGTCCCGGGGCTGCCGGCACGTCGCCGCGATCTCCGGACCGATCGACGTCGCGTCTGCTGCCGACCGGCTCTCCGGCTTCCAGGACGCGATGGCCCGCCACGGCCAGGCCTTCGTGCCGACCGAGTTCGGCAACTTCACGTTCGAGAGCGGCGTCAAGGCGATGACGTCGTTGCTGTCGCGGCACGACGACCTCGACGGGGTGTTCGCCGCGAACGACCTCATGGCGCTCGGCGCGATCGAGGCGCTGAACGCCTCCGGACGGGGCGTGCCGGAGGACGTCCGGGTGATCGGCTTCGACGACAGCTCCGTCGGCGCCCTGACCCGGCCGTCCCTGACGTCGGTGCGCCAGCCGATCGAGGAGATGGCGATCGAGATGGCCAAGATCCTGCTCGACACGATCGCCGAGCCGGACCGTCGCGTGACGTCGGTGATCTTCGAGCCGACCCTTCACATCCGCGACTCCGCCTGACGCGTCGCAGGTAGCGGGCACTCGCAGGGGGAGTGCCCGCGGCGCATCCCTTCGTCAGGGCGTCCGGCGCGACGGGTCGAGCGTCGCGACGAACGCGTGGACGGCGACCATCGCGTCCTGCGCGGCCGGCGTCTCCAGGTCGAACTGGAACTGGTGCCCTGCCCTGGGGGCGACGTGGGTCTCGTGCGGGACGCCGACGGCGTCGAGGGTGTCGGCCATGACGTACTGGTGGGCCATCATCGGGTCGTCCCCACCGCACGCCAGGAACGTCGTCGGGAAGTCGGCAGTGACGTGCGCGACCACGGACAAGCCGGCGAACCGCGGGTCGTCGAGGTAGCCGGTGGTGCCGGTGAAGGCCCACATGATCGAGTCGACGAACCACCGGGTGCGGCCGCGCAGCGGCCGGATCAGGGACATGTCGTAGGCACCGCAGAAGAACACGGTGCCGACGACCTGTGCCGCCGTCACGGGCGGGCGCATCTGCATGGAGGACGCATAGTCACGGTTGGTGATCATGCCGGTCACCTGCGCGGCGATCTGCGCGCCGGCCGAGTCGCCGGCCAGGATCAGCCGCGTCGGGTCGATGCCGAGCTCCTGCGCGTGGGACGTGAGGTAGCCGAGCGCGTCGAGCACCTGCCGGACGGGCGTCGGGTAGCGCGCCTCGGGGGCGATCGAGTAGCCGACGCCGACCACCGTGTAGCCGCCGGCCGCGAGCACGCGCAGGAAGTTGGCGATGTGGGCCTTGTCGCCGGACAGCCAGGCTCCGCCGTGCACCCAGACGATCGTCGGGCCGACCTCGCCGCCGGCCGAGGGGCGGTGGATGTCGAGCAGCGCGTCGCGGTCGCCGGGTCTGTAGGGGACGTCGCGCTCCGTCGTGACTCCGTCGGGCACGAACGCGGCGGCGACGAGTGAGCGGCGCAGGCCGTTGGCGTCGAAGCGGCGGCGGTAGAAGAGCGCCGTAGGCCGCGGGCTCACGCGCAGGAGCAGAGCGAGCAGTGCCGCGAGGGCGAGTGCGGCCGCTCCGATTCGCTTCATCTGGTGATCGTCGCACTGGCGGACGTCCCGCGGGGGTCCAAACTGGACGACGTGACGGACGACGTAGACCAGCATCCGCTCCGTCGGGCCGGGCGGTGGCTCGCGCGCGAGCGGCAGATCGACGAGTTCCTCTACGGCGCTCTCGTGTCCGGGTCGGTCTTCGCGGTCTCGAGCGCCAAGTCGGAGGACGGCGGGTCCGTCCTGCTCGCGACCGGCCTGGTCAACATCACCTACTGGCTCGCGCACGTCTACGTCGACCTGGTCGGCGGCCGGTTCCACGACCATGAGCGCTCGACCGGCCACCGGTTCAGGCATGCACTGCAGAGCAGCACGGGTGTGCTGCTCGGCAGCGTGCCGTCGATGGTCCTCTTCTCGGCCTGCAGGCTGTTCGGCCTGGACGTGGCGACGGCGGCCTGGACAACCCTGTGGTTCACCGTGGCCCTGCTCGGCTATGCCGGGGGTCTGGCGGCCCACAGGGCGGGCGCCCGCCGGTGGCCCCTGATCGGGGAGACCGCGATCGCGCTCGGGTTCGGGATGGCCGTGATCTTGTTGAAGATCATCCTGCACTGAGTCACTTGGCCTCGTCGTAGCTGTCGACGACCGCCACGTTGAGCGCGAAGTCCACAGCGGTGTCGCCGAACAGCAGGTGCCCGGCCTCGAGCGCGGACTCCCGGACCGCCTCCGCGACGCCGTCAGCCTCGCTCGCGGGCGAGTGCACCATCACCTCGTCGTGCAGGAAGAAGACGAGGTGGGCCTCGCGGTCGCGCAGCCGCCTGCGCAGCGACGCCATCCAGCACAGTGCCCACTCGGCGGCGGTGCCCTGGACCACGAAGTTGCGCGTGAACCGACCCCAGTCGCGTCCTCGGCGGCGTGCTGCGCGGACGTCGTCGGCGCCCGCTCCCTCCGCCGACGCGGCCGCCAGGGCGTCCTGCCAGGCGGCGTCGGGCGCGGGGGAGGTGCGGCCCAGCCAGGTCGCGACGACGTCACCGCGCTCGCCCGCCCGTGCTGCGGCCTCGACGAGCGCGACGGCCCGCGGGAACCCTTGCGTGAGCCGGGGCATGAGGACGGCGCTGGGCCCGGTGGTGGCGCCGTAGATCGCGCCGAGCATCGCGACCTTGGCCTGTGCCCGGTTCTCGACGATCCCGGCGTCGACCACGCCCTGGTAGAGGTCGGCGTGCCGTCCAGCCGCCGCCATGGCCGCGTCCCCGGACATGGCCGCCAGGACGCGAGGCTCCAGCTGGGCCGCGTCGGCGACCACCAGCTTCCAGCCCTCGTCGGCGCGCACCGCGCCCCGGATGCTCGCGGGCAGCTGCAACGCACCGCCGCCACTCGTCGCCCAACGCCCGGTCACGACCCCGCCGGGCACGTAGTCCGGGCGGAACCGGCCGTCGTGGATCCACGTGTCCATCCACGTCCAGCCGTTGGCGCTGAGCAGGCGGGCCAGCTTCTTGTACGCGAGGAGCGGCTCGGTGGCCGGCAGGTCGATCTCCTTGATCTCCCACCTGCTGGTCGACTCGACGTCGTACCCGGCCGCGCGCAGGCCGCGCAGCAGGTCCTGCTGGGAGTCGAGGTTGAGGTTCGGTTGCGCGAGCGCCTCGCGGACCTCGTCGGCCAGGGCCTCGAGCTTGGCCGGTCGGCCGCTGCGCGGACGAGGACCGAGCATCCCGGTCAGGATCCGGTCGTGGGCCTCGACGCTCCACGGCACGCCGACGTGGTTCATCTCGGCGGCGATGAGCGCACCCGTCGACTCGGCGGCGAGCAGCAGGCGGAGCTTGCCGGGCTCGTCCGACTCTCGCATCGCGTCGAGCTGCCGCTGGAGCTCGTCGACGACGTCGAGCGTCTCGGCCCGGTCCTCGTCGAACAGGCTGACCTCGACCGGCTCCGGCGCGCCGGGCCGTGGCCCGTCCCAGGGGGTCGGGGGTCCGGTGGCGATCGCGGAACCTCGTGCGTAGATGCTGCGGCGCAGGATCGCGTGGCAGAGCCGCAGGTCGTGGCATCGGTCCACCCGGACCCCGGCGGCCAGGAGCGGCGGGTAGCGACGTGACGTGTCGTCCCAGACCCAGCGGGGCTTGTCGGCCTCGCGCTCGCGGACCTTCTCGGGCAGGTGGGCGACGAGGACCTTCTCCGTGCGGACACGATCGCCCTCGTCCGTCAGCTCCTGAAGGACGACGTGGTCCGCGCGAGCGTCGTCGTCGAGCAGGAGCAGCAGGGTCACGGCGTCATTCTCGCTGTACGGACCGACATGCCGGCTGGTGGCCCGAGGGCGAGACGTGGGCTCAGACCGCGCGTCCACCCGACGGTCGTCCGCGCTCCGTCGCTACGGTCAGGCGGGTACCCCGTGCTGCTGCTGCTCGGCCGGGCCGGGCGGCGGTCCGAACTGCGCGTTCGCGATCGCCAGGCCGACGCCGATGGCCGAGAGCACGAGGGCGGCGATGGCGACGGCCGCGACGATCCGCCGCGACATCGGGTGCGGGCGAGGTGTGAAGTCCTCGGGCTCCGACGCGTTCACAGCCGAGCCGTCAACGCCCGCCCGGAGCGCAGCGCCCGCGTCACCTTCACCGGCGACCCGTCACGCGAGAACCCCGCCGCCAGCGCCGCGTACTCCGGCGTCCCCACGGCGTAGACGGCCAGTCGGCCGTCGGCGTCGGCGTGGATCCCCCAGCCGAACTTCTTGCCGAGCTCCGACGATCGCAGGCAGACGTGGGGCCCCTGGAAGAACGTCGGCCAGACCTCGGGCCGTGTCTCGGCCGGGACGTCGTTCCGGTCGGCCCAGACGGTGAAGATCACGTCCGAGCTGCGATAGGTGTACGGCGGGGCGGACATGAGCATGTCGAACATCGCCGACGCCACGGTCGGCTTCTCTCCGTCCGACGCGGGCGCGACACCGGCGATCGCGGCCGAGTCCGGCGCGACGCAGATGAATGTCGAGACGTAGTCCACGAGCTCCATGACAAAACTCTAGCCACTACCACCGACGGGCGGACGCCGCATGGGGAACACCCACGGACCCGCAGAGGGGGTGCCGAGGGCGACCGGCGATCGCACTGAGTCATAGCCCAGAGCCTCGTAGTAGGCGACGTTCTCGGGCTTCGTCGTCTCCAGGTACGACGGGTCGCCGCTCGTGTCGATGAGCGTGAAGACCTCCGCCATGAGCCGCTTCCCGCGTCCGGCGCGCTGCAACGAGGGGTGCACACCGAGCGCTTCGACGTACCAGCAGTCGGTCTGGACGCCGGATGCGGTGACGTCGCCGAACTTGATCAGGCCCATCGAGTGCTCGCGCGTGTGCATCGCGATGCGGGCGATGCGCAGGCTCTGGGACCACCAACGGCGGGGCGTCATCGGGTACGTGCCCGGTGGGTAGATCGCGATTGCGCCGGTCACAGCCCCGTTGAGCCGGGTGGCGAACGCGTGGCCGTGCAGCAGCGCGTCCGACAGCGTCATCCGGTAGAGGGCGCGCAGCTCCTGCTCGCGGCGGCCGCGGACAGGGAACAGGTGGACGAATCCGGGGTCGTCGGCGAGTGCGGCGGCAAGGACCCGGGCGGCCGAGTCGATGTCGGCGGGACGCAGGGGGACGGTCTCGTCGGGAAGCTGGCGAAGGGGGACTGCGCCCAGGGGTGCCGACATGTCCGGCAGTCTCTCTGTGACAAGCGTCCAGATGCAACCGTGACAACCCTTTTGACCAGCCGAATCACCCCGCCGAAAGGGCATCTCGCAGTCTGATACGGCCGCCGCTGCGCAGCACGGCGTTGGAGTAGATGCGCCCGGCGAGCCAGATCAGCACCGGGATCACCGCGAGGGAGAGGCCCAGGGACAGGGCGACCTCCCACGGGGCGACCTCGCCCATGGCGATCCTGATCGGCATGATCAGCGGTGCGCAGAACGGGATGAAGGAGAGCGCGACGACGAGCGGGTTCGTCGGGTCCCACGGTGCGATGCTCACGCCGATGATGTACGGGATCATCATCACCGTGATCACCGGTGCGGTGACCGAGCCGACGTCCTCCTGCCGGGACACGAGCGCCGCCAGGGCGCCCAGGGCGAGTGCGTACGTCGTGAACCCGATGACGAACCAGATCACCACCCACAGCGCGGCGGTCCCGACGTCGAGCTTCGAGGCGTCGACGAGGCCCAGTGCGGCCGCGGTACCGGCGCCCGCGCCGACGACCAGCACGATCTGCGTGAGTCCGATGAAGCCGATGCCGAGCACCTTGCCGGCCATGAGCTGCCACGGCCGGACAGTGGCCAGCAGCAGCTCGACGACGCGGCTCGACTTCTCCTCGACCACGCCCTGCGCAACGAGCTGACCCGCGGAGATCAGCGTGACGAACAGCAGGATCCCCGCGATGAAACCCGCCACGATCTGCCCGGAGTCGCGCTCCGGCGGCGGTTCGAGGGCGGTGACGGTCGGCGCGGCGGCCGCGATCTTCTCGCTCACCGTCGCCGGGTTCCCACCGAGGTCGGTGATCGCCGACGAGAGCGCGGCCTGCTGCGCTACGGAGTCGAGCACGGGCGTCAGCGACTCGGGCTCGGTCTCCTTGACGACGACCGTGAACGGGTCGACCGAGGTGATCAGGGCGTCGATCGTCCCGTCGCGAAGCAGCTTCTCGCCGGCCGCCCGGTCCGGGACCTCCTGGGTGGTGACGGTGACACCGGTGACCTTCGCCGTGCCGACGAGGATGTCGGAGACGTCGGCCGCGGCTGACGTCAGCCCGACCGTCTTGCCCTCGTCGCCGTTGGCCGTCGCCAGGTGGAGAACGACGCCGCCGAGCACCACGCCGGCGACGAGGGCGATCGTGGTCCAGATGAACGCCTTGGACCGAATCCGGGTGGTGATCTCGCGGCCCGCGATCATGCGGACCGCCTGCGAGGAGCTGACCGGGTGCAACGTGGCGGTCATGCGTTCACCTCCTGCGCGACGGTCGCGGTGGGGGTGCTCACCACGTGCCGGTAGAGCTCGGTCAGGGACGGTCTCTGGCGCGTGAACTCGTGCACCGGTCCGGCGGCCATCGCGGCGGTCAGCAGCTCCTGGTCCACCTCGGTCAGCCACGGGTCCGCGACCTCGACGACCGTCCGGGACCCCTCCGAGGACACGAGCTCGGCCGATGGCACCGACGGCAGCCACGACTGGTGCGGCGGCCCGGCGACCACCCAGCGACGCGTGTCCGTCTGGCGCAGGTCGTCGATGTCCCCGAACGCCACGAGCGACCCGGCCTTGATGATGCCGACGCGGTCGCACAACGCCTCGACGAGCTCGAGCTGGTGCGACGAGAAGAGCACCGGCACGCCGGCCGCGGCCTGCTCGCGCAGCACGCCGCTCATGACGTCGACCGCCACCGGGTCGAGACCGGAGAAGGGTTCGTCGAGGACGAGGATCTCCGGGTGGTGGACCAGGGCCGCGGCCAGCTGCACGCGCTGCTGGTTGCCCAGCGACAGCTTGAGCACCTCGTCGCCGCGTCGCTCCGCGATCCCCAGCACCTCGGTCCAGTGCTCCATCGCCTCGGTCGCCGACGAGGCGTCGAGCCCGTGCAGCCGTGCGATGTACGTCAGCTGTTCGCCCACGCGCATGCGCGGGTAGAGCCCGCGCTCCTCCGGCATGTACCCGATGCGTCGTCGGACGTCGAGGTCGATCAGCCGGCCGTCCCAGCGCACCTCTCCCGAGTCGGCCTCGAGCACGCCGAGCGTGATCCGCATGGCTGTGGACTTGCCCGCCCCGTTGGAGCCGACGAAGCCGACGATCTCGCCGGCGCGCACCTCCAGGGAGAGGTCACGAAGCGCCCGGACGTCGCCGTAGGTCTTGTTGAGGGCGGTCATGGTCAGCGCGCTCATGGATTCCATCGAATCAGACGACTCGGACATGTGCCTCCGTCGACAGGTGGAGACGGCAGGATGCGCCTATGCGTCGTCGCGTGGTCCCTGTCCTCCTCCTCTGCCTCCTCGCGGGCTGCACGGCTTCGCCTGGTCCGACGACGACCACGAGTGCTCCTGCTCCCACGACGGGTTCCCCAGATCCGGCGACGACGACCAGTGCCCCCGGTCCGACGACGACCGCCGAGCCGGATCCGCTCGCGGGCTGGACGATCGAGGAGAAGGTCGGCCAGATCGTCATGGTCGGTGTGAACCTCGCGCACCCGCAGCCGGCGAGCATCAGCTCCGTGACCGACCAGCACGTCGGGAACGTCTTCCTGCAGAACCGCTCGTCCGCCGGCACCCAGTCCGTGCTCGACCTGGTGCACCAGCTCACCGACCAGCCGACGTCGCACGGCACGCCCCTGTTCGTCGGCGTGGACCAGGAGGGCGGTCAGGTGCAGAGCCTGACCGGTCCCGGGTTCAGCACCATCCCGTCCGCGCTCGACCAGGGCGCGATGTCGCCGGCGGACCTCAGCAGGTCGGCGACCACGTGGGGTGCCGAGCTGGCGGCGGCCGGGGTCAACCTGAACCTCGCCCCCGTGGCCGATGTGCCGTCCGAGGCCGCGGCGGCCCAGAACGCTCCCATCGGGCACTACGAGCGCGCGTTCGGGTACTCGCTCGACACGGTCGGCCCGCACGCCGACGCGTTCGCTGAGGGGATGGCGGCGTCCGGTGTCGAGACCGCCGTGAAGCACTTCCCGGGTCTTGGTGCGGTGACCGCGAACCCCGACACCGCCGCGAACGTGACCGACACGACCACGGGCCCCGGCTCCGTGCAGATCGAGTCGTTCACCCACGCCATCCTGCGCGGCACCCGGATGATCATGGTCTCCACGGCGATCTACACGCAGATCGACGCCTCGGCGCCGGCGGCGTTCTCGCCCGTCGTCGTCGACCAGCTCCTGCGCAAGACCCTCGGCTTCGACGGGGTGGTGATCACCGACGACCTGTCTGCCGCCGCGCAGGTGGCCGCCTGGAGCCCCGGTGATCGAGCGGTCGACGCGATCAGCGCCGGCTGCGACATCGTGCTCGCCTCGAAGGACCCGACCGTCCTGCCGGAGATGGTCGGGGCGCTGACGACGAAGGCCGAGTCCGACCCCGCCTTCGCGGCCCTCGTCGACGCGGCCGTCCTGCGAGTCCTGGCGGCCAGGTCCGGTCGGCCGTGACCTCGTGCACGGCTGACGACCGGCGGTCGGGTGGTGTTGTGAACGCCACAATGCACGGACGTGGACGAATCCGACGGACGAGCAGACGCGGACGCCGCGGACCCCTACCCTCCGATCATGACTGTGACGCTCAGCGACGTGGCGCGCGAGGCCGGCGTCTCGCTCGCCACCGCGTCGCGGGCGATCAACGGCTCCGCCAGTCGAACCGTCGGCACCGAGCTCCGCGAACGCGTCCTGGCCACGGCCGTTCGTCTGCGGTACACGCCTGACGCCAACGCCCAGGCGATGGCGCGTGGTCGGACGACGTCTCTCGGCCTGCTCGTGCACGACATCGCGGACCCGTACTTCTCGACGATCGCCGCAGGTGTCGCCGAGGCCGCCGACGCTCACGGCTTGCAGATGACGCTCGCGAGCAGCCAGCACGACTCCGGCCGTGAGGTCGACCTCGTCCACCTCCTCCGCCGACAGCGCGCCCGGGCGATCATCGTGGCGGGCGGGCGCAGCAACGACGTGGAGATCAACGACCAGCTCCGGCTCGCGCTCGCCGACTACCGCGCCACCGGCGGCTCCGCGGCGCTCATCGGCCAGCCGATCCTGGGCGTGAACACCATCGTGGTGAACAACGCCCAGGGCGCCACGTCGCTCGCCAGGGCAGTGCACGACCGCGGCTACCGACGGTTCGCCATCCTCGGCGGCCCCGAGCAGCACTTCTCGGCCCGCGAACGCCGCGAGGCGTTCATCTTCGCCCTCGGCGAGCGCGGCACCGAGGTGGCCGACGACGCCGTGGTCTTCAGCCCGTTCACCCACGCCGGCGGCGAGGACGGCATGCGGACCCTGATGTCCCGGGGTCAGCTGCCCGAGATGATCTTCGCCGTCGCCGACGTGATGGCGCTCGGCGCGATGGCGGTGATGCGCGAAGCCGGGATCCGGGTGCCGCACGATGTCGCCATCGCCGGGTTCGGCGACATCCCGACACTGCGCGACGTCACCCCGGCCCTGACGACGGTGCGCGTCCCGCTCCACCAGCTCGGCCTGATGGCCACCCAGCTCGCCCTGGCCGAGCCCTCCGAGGAGCCGGAGATCCGCGCCGTCGTCACGGAGGTCGTCGTCCGAGACACCACCCCGCACCTCCGGTAGGCGCCGGCGCTCAGCAGCCGGGTTGGTGGGGGTCCTGGTTGCAGTCCTTGGCGACGAGGTGTGCGCGGCGTTCCTCGACGTCGAACGGTGCGGCGGCGCTGGTGGTCTCGGCGGTGCCGACGACGTCGTGCCACTGGTCGTCCCCGTCGACCCGGTAGCGCCCCGACCAGGTCGTGGTCAGCGTCACCGTCACC
>NZ_AUEW01000008.1 GCF_000426185.1 Cellulomonas sp. URHD0024 | reverse complement strand
TTCAGGAAGCTGGTCGGCCAGCCGCCCGCCGAGTACCTGACGAACTGGCGCCTCACCGTCGCCCAGGAGCGGCTCCGCTCCGGGGCGTCCGTGGGCCGGACGGCAACCGCGCTCGGCTACGCGACGCCTGCCGCGTTCTCCCGAGCGTTCACCCAGGGAATCGGGTCCTCGCCACGGGCCTGGCTGGCGGCCTCGGAGGACCTGGCTCCCGCGTAGGTCGAGGCGGACGGGCTAGCCCCACGAAGGCTCGGCCTTCGGGCCAGAGCAATAGCTCACCCAGGGGCGGAACGCGTGTCGATGTCCTCGTCACGATGCGCGCCCGGCCGCGGTCAATCCGGCGTGCAGCTCGACAACGACCGATACGCCGGATCTGACGGCTCGCCTGCGGTCCGGGTGGTGAGTACCACGGCTTCGCCGGGCAGCGCGCCCGCGAACCAGACGACGTGCCGACGTGCTCCCGGCCGCCAGCTCGCGCACCAGGCAGCGTCAGGGTGGAGGTCACGGCAGGGCACCGCCCGCCACGGCGGCCGACGTCGGACCGGCCGGCGCGTGATGCCAGATGGGCCGTCGGCGATGATGTCGGCCATGGAGTACGTGTCCAGGGTGCCCGGTCCGCCGCTCGACGGGCTGATCGACGATCTCTACTACTTGGACGGCGCGCCGCCGTACTCCCGACTGATGCTGCCGGCCGCGCCGGCCCCGTTGCTCATCGTCAACCTCGGGGCGCCGTTTCTCATCCGGGCTGGCACCGATCCACAAGCCGTGGAGTACACCGACGGCTGCGTGGTCACCACGCCGACCCGCGCGTGGGAGTTCAGCTACCCGACTCCGACCCGGTCCGTCGGCGTCCACTTCCAGCCGTGGGGGTTGGCCTCGTTCCTCCCGATGCCGGCGGCCGAGCTGACCGACCGGCCGGTGTCCGTGGCGCGGACGTGGGGCCCGGTGGCGACTGCTGAGCTGCGCGACCGGCTGACCGCGGCGGACGAGCCGCACGAGATGCTGGCGCTGCTCGAAGACGAGCTGACGAGGCGGTTGCGCGAGATCGACGGCCTGGACCTCGTACGCCACATGGGTAGCGCCATCGCGGCGACCGGTGGAGCGGTGCCGATCAGCGACCTCGGCGTCACGAGCCGTGCAAGCAGCACCTATGTGGCGAGGCGGTTCAAGGCGATTGTCGGCGTCACGCCGAAGCGGCTGGCTCGCAGCTACCGCTTCACCTTCACCGTGTTGGCGATCGACGTCGCCGGACCGATCGACTGGGCTGACGTCGCCGCCCGCGCGGGCTACTTCGACCAGGCCCACTTCGTCCACGAGTTCCGCGAGTTCACCGGGCTCACGCCGACCCGGTACGTCGAGGTCCGGCGGCGATTCCTGCGCGATCATCCCGACCACGCGCTGGAGGGCTGGCCGCTGCCGGCCGAATGATTTCGTACAAGAGCGATCGCTCACGGCACGCAAGACTCGGGACTCCAACAGAGGAGGAACCCGTGGGAAGAGTGGTCATGAACGCGTCGGTCTCCGTGGATGGCTTCGTTGCGGCTGGGAACGACGATCCCGGTCCGCTGTTCGAGTGGCTGGTCAGCGGTGATGTGCCGTTGGACGACGGCGGCGTGCTGAAGGTGTCGCAGGCGTCCTACGACCACATCCGGCCCTACTGGGACCAGGTCGGGGTGACCATCGCCGGCCGCCACGTCTTCGACATCACGGACGGCTGGGACGGGACGCCGCCGGGCGGGATCGACCACGTCGTCGTCGTGACGCACCGCCCGCAGCCCGAGGGCTGGGATCCCGAGGCACCGTTCCACTTCGTCGACGGCATCGAGGCGGCGGTCGCCAAGGCGCAAGAGCTCGCGGGCAACCGCATCGTCGAGGTCGCCGCCGGTGACGTCGGTGGCCAGACGCTTGCCGCGGGCCTGGTCGACGAGGTGCGCATGGACGTCGCGCCCGTCGTGCTGGGGTCCGGCAAGCGCTACTTCGGGTCGGTCGACGGGCTGCACCTGCTGGAGGACCCCGACCTGGTTGTCCAGGGCGACCGGGTGCTTCACCTGCGCTATCGGGTGCGCCGTTGACCGATCGGAGTCGTACGCCAAGAAGTCCAACTGCGCCGGCACGACGGCGGATCGGGTCGTGCTGCACGCCCGCTCTCGTGTGATGCGAACCTGTCGCGTCGTGAGTTTGCACGGTCACGGC
Organism: Cellulomonas sp. URHD0024; assembly: GCF_000426185.1. Classification (GTDB taxonomy): domain Bacteria; phylum Actinomycetota; class Actinomycetes; order Actinomycetales; family Cellulomonadaceae; genus Cellulomonas. Next base: position 267,339 of record NZ_AUEW01000008.1, on the reverse strand, counting down.
GAGACGTTGAGGGTTGTGCAACCTGTGGAGCACTTCCCCGGAGCCGACCGGCAGCCCCGACGAGGTGACGCACGACACGCGAACGAACATGTTCGTAACGAACGGGTTCGGTGTACTGTTCCACGTATGCCGAACCCCGGAGGAAGCCGCCGCGACCGCCCCGCGAAGCCTGCGCTCTCGCTGCAGTGGATCGTCGCGGAGACCATCGCGATCATCCGTGCCGAAGGACTGGAGCGAGCCACGATGCGCCGGGTCGCGCAGGCGCTCGACACCGGGCCGGCGTCGCTCTACGTGTACGTCGCCAACACCGCCGAGCTGCACGCGGCGGTCCTCGACGAGCTGATCGCGTCGATCGAGCCGAAGCCGGGCGACTGGCTGGCGCGTCTGGAGTCGGTGCTGGACGCGTACGCAGAGGTGCTGTTCACGTACCCCGGCCTGGCGCGCTCCGCCCTCGTGCTGCGACCCACCGGTCCGCACGCCGTCCGTCTCTACGACCGGGTCCTGGGACTGCTGCTGGAGGGCGGCGTCGCGGTGCAGCGAGCCGCGTGGGGCGTGGACCTGCTGCTGCAGCACGTGACCGCGACCGCGGCCGAGCACAGCGCTGCCGCACCGAACGAGGTCGATGCACCACCTGACGGCGCGGCGCAGATGGACACGCTCCGCCGGGCCCTTCGTGGTGCGGACGCGGCCGAGAGCCCCCACGTCGTCGCACATGCCGACGCCCTGCTGGCCGGTACACCGGCGCAACGCCAGGCCTGGGCGATCCGAGCCCTGGTCCAGGGCATCGCCACCACACCCACCGAGTCCTGAGCCGACTGTCCCGATCACGACCAAGGAGCACACCATGAGCACGCACCACCCGATCGCGATCATCGGCGCCGGCCTGGGCGGCCTGACCGCGGCCCGCGTCCTGCACACGAACGGCGTCGCCGCCACCATCTTCGAGCTGGAGCCGAGCCGTCAGGCGCGCGTCCAGGGCGGGATGCTCGACATCCACGAGTACAACGGGCAAGAGGCGATCCGTGCCGCCGGCCTGTGGGAGCCGTTCGCCGCGATCGTGCACCCCGGCGGTGAGGCCATGCGCATCCTGGACCACACCGGCGCCGTCCTGCGCGAGGAGGAGGACCAGGGGCAGCTCAGCCGCCCGGAGGTCGACCGCGGCCAGCTGCGCGACCTGCTGATCGACTCCCTTCCCGCCGACGCGATCCACTGGGGCTGCAAGGTCACGGCCGTGCGTCGCGTGGAGGGCGTGCCGGGGCGCCACGAGGTGCAGTTCGCCGACGGCGAGTCGATCACGACCGACCTGCTCATCGGCGCCGACGGCGCCTGGTCGAAGGTGCGTCGCCTGGTCTCGGACGCCTCACCGGCCTACACGGGCATCTCTTTCATCGAGGGCGATCTGCACGACGCCGACAGTCAGCACGCCGTCGAGGCCGAGGTGATGGGTGCCGGCATGCTCTTCGCGTTCCGGGACAACACCGGGATCCTGGGGCACAAGGAGAGCGACGGAAGCCTCCACTTCTACCTCGGCGTGCGGGCCTCCGAGGACTGGGTCGACACGATCGACTTCACGGACGCCTCCGCGGCGAGGTCGAGCGTCCTGGCGATGCTCGACGGCTGGTCCGACGAGCTGCGCGGTCTGGTCGCCCACGCCGACGGTCCGCTGCAGCCTCGGCGTATCCACGCCCTGCCCGTCGACCACTCCTGGCAGCCGGTCCCAGGCGTGACGCTGCTCGGCGACGCCGCGCACGTGATGTCGCCGTTCGCCGGCGAGGGCGCCAACCTCGCCATGTACGACGGCGCGCTCCTGGCCCTGGCCGTCGTCGAGCACCCCGGCGATGTGGAGACGGCGATCGCGGCCTACGAGACAGCGCTGTTCCCGCGCTCCGCCGAGGCTGCAGGTCAGTCGGCGAGCAGCCTGGACCTCATGTTCAGCGAGGGCTCGCCGCGCGCCCTGGTCGAGATGTTCGCGGCCTACGACGCACAGGCGGAGGCTGCCGAGGCCGTGGCGCCATGACCGTGTACGCACCCGCCATCGCGGTGGTCCTGGCGAGCACCCGCCCCGGGCGCAAAGGAGAAGACGTCGCCCGCTGGGTGGCCAGGTCGGCCCGTGCGTGGCGGCGGCGGTAACTCGGAGCCGATCGCGCCTAAACGCTCAGGTCCAAGGCGATCTGGAACCACACCGTCTTGCCTGCGGGACCATCGGCACCGCACGAGGTGCGTGGACCTGGGCTTGCGGAGACGATCCGCCTGCGGACTGGACGTCGCGGGCTAGCATTTGCGACGGGAGCGGACCTCAGCCGCCGTGTGATGGAGGTGGCCGGTGGATCGCGATCACGCGCACGACGGGCTGGTCGCTCGCTTGCTGGAGGCGATGCCGGCAGCGATGTTTCTGGTGGACGACGAGTGGCGGTTCAGCTACGTCAACTCCGCCGCGGAGGCGCTCTTGGGCGCGACGCGCGCGAAGCTGCTCGGCGAGTGCCTGTGGCGGTGCTACCCCGCCATCGTGGGAACGGACTTCGAGCGGCACTACCGGGCCGCGGTCGCGACCGGTGAGCCGGTGACGTTCGAAGCGCCCGGCTCCTTGAATGGTGAGACGGCCTACGAGGTGCGCGCCTGGCCAGGCCCGGACGGCCTGGCGGTGTACTTCCAGGACGTCACCGCCCGCCGCCAGGCCCAGCTGCACGACGCTCGCGAGGCCCGGCGCGCGGCTCTGCTCGCCGAGGTCACGTCCCAGCTCGCGGAGGTCCTCGACATCGAGCAGGGCCTGAAGCGCCTGGCCCGCCTGCTGGTCCCCGAACTTGCGGACTGGTGCGTCGTGACGTCCGTGGACGGGCACGACACCGGCCGTGCGCGTCTGGTCCACGAGGTCGCCTGCGCCCACACCGACCCGGCTGTCCTGCCCCTGGTCGAGCGGTACGTCAAGGCCCGTGGCGAACCCGCCGTCGACAACCCTCACGTCAAACGCGCGCTACAGTCCGGCGAAGTCATGGCCGTGCCCGCCGGCTCCGCCGCGAGCATGGGTGCGAACCTGCCGCCCGGGGAGGCACGCGACCTGCTCGCCCAGCTCGCCCCCGACAGCGGCCTGATGTTCGGTCTGCGTGGACGCGGCCGCACCACCGGCCTGGTCACCATGTTCAACTCGGCCGGCCGTGGCGGCATCAGCCCCGAGGACCTGACCCTCGCCCAGGAGATCTCCACCCGCGCCGGCCTCGCGCTCGACAACATTCGCCTCTACCACCAGCAGCGGCGCGTCGCCGAGGGCCTGCAGCTGTCCCTGCTCAGCGCACCTGCGCACCCCGACCACGTCCAGGTCGCCGTCCGCTACGTTCCCGCCGCCGAGGCCGCTCACGTCGGCGGCGACTGGTACGACGCCTTCATGCAGGCCGACGGGCACGCCGTGCTCGTCATCGGCGACGTCGTCGGCCACGACCTGCGCGCGACCGCCGCCATGGGGCAGTTGCGTTCCAAGCTGCGCGCGGTCGCCGTGGCCACCGGCGCCGCACCCGGCGACCTGCTCACGCGCGTCGACCAGACCCTGCGCACCCTCAACTCGCGAGCGATCGCCACCGTCGTCGTCGCGCAGATCGAGCCGCCCGCCGCCGGACCCAGCACCGGCCCGGCGACGATCCGCTGGTCCAACGCCGGTCACCCGCCGCCCATGCTCCTGACCCCCGACGGTGCCGTCACACGGATCGAGAACGCCCGCGCGGACCTTCTGCTCGGCGTACATCCTGACACCGACCGGCAGCAGTCCACCCTGGAACTCAGCCAGGGCGCGACCCTGCTCCTGTACACGGACGGCCTCGTCGAGAGCCGCACCCAGTCACTTCAGCCGGGCCTCGACCGCCTGAGCGCGACCCTGGGCCCGCTTGCCGGACTCGAGCTCGAGACGCTCTGCGACCAGCTCCTAGCCGAGATGCTGCCGCCCTACCCCCAGGACGACGTCGCCATCCTCGCCATCCGCTTGCGCCCGACCGCTGACGGCTCAGGACATCACCCGCTCGAACCGTCGCCGACACCGTGGTCCGAGGGCTAGCCGAGGTCGGTTCAAGGCGACCTACGGGCTCACCCCCGAGACTTAAGCCGCATCGCGCTGTCGGAGCCTGCCGGCACCCGCTGAGAATGCATCGGCAGTGCCGGGCCACGGCGCGGACCTCGTCGTGCCCTCAACCGTCAGGCGCTCGTGAGGCGACCGTAGACGTACATGTCCTTGTACTCGTCGCCGATGAGCTCCCATCCGCGCAGCAGTCCTTCACGCTCGTACCCGCAGGCCTCTGCGGCGAGCCATGACCCGATGTTCCACGGTTCGACGAACAGCTGAAGTCGCCGGAGGTCGTGGAGCGAGGTCGCCCAGGCGGTCCCACGATCTGCGATGGCGAACGAGTAGCCGGCGCCCTCCGCGAGGCGCCCACGCTGGCGCTCGATGTACGCCGCCACGGCATCGGCGTCACCGTGAGCCGGAACTGTCGTGATGAGTGGAATCAGCGCGTCAGAGACCACAGACATGACGACGTCCTGATCGCCTTCCCGGAAAGAGCGGAGCTCCACCTGGGACCCTTCAAGTCGCGGCATCGTCGTGGGTAGCACGGGCCTCATCGTTTCTGGATCATGGCCGAGCAGCAACCAGCCGGTTCAGGCGCGATGCAGGCAGGCGCCGCGGCCGGATCAGACGCTCGGAGGTACCTCTAGCGTCCGGTGACGCGGAACTGGTCGCCGGTCGGGTCCGCGAGGATCGTCCAGGCGTCCGGTCCGGCGGCGTGCTCCGCGATGACCGTGGCGCCGGCGCGGACGAGCCGGTCGATCGCGGCCCTCGAGTCGTCGGGGGCCGTTGCAGCGTGCCGAACCCCGAGGAAGCCGCCGCGACCGGCGGGAGCGTGGCGTCCGACGCTACCCTGCGCGGATGGCACTCCTGGGTCCTCTCGTCGCGTACCCGCCCACTCCGCGCGACGCGGCCGGTGAGGTCTCCGAGCGGGCGCTCGCAGCACTCGTCGACCGGGCGGTGCGCGCCGGCGTCGACGGTGTCGCGGTCCTGGGGTCCACCGGCGGGGCGGCCTACCTCGACCGGGCTCAGAGGTGTCGGGTCGTCGAGGTCGCCGCTGAGGCGGTTGCCGGGCGAGTGCCGCTCGTGGTCGGCATCGGCGCAACCACGACCCAGTCTGTGCTTGCGCACGCCGATGACGCGGTACGGGCGGGCGCGAACGCCCTGCTCCTGCCGACCGTGTCGTACCTGCCACTCTCGGACGACGAGGTCGTCGGCCTCTATGCGGACGTCACGCGTGCGCTCGACACGGCGGTGTGGGTCTACCACAACCCCGTGACCACCAGGTTCGCCTTCAGCATCGAGACACTGCTGCGGGTCGCCGCGCTGCCGGGCATCGCCGGGGTGAAGGACCGAGGGAGCGACAGGGCCGATATCCAGGCGCGCGCCGGTCGGCTCCTGGCCGAGGCGCCGACGGTCGAGCTCGGATTCAGCGGCGAGGTGCTGGGCGTCGAGGGTCTGCTGGTGGGAGCCCGGACGTGGCACTCAGGCCTCGCGTCGGTGCTGCCGTCCGTGTTCGTCGCGATCGCGCGAGCGGCGGTCGTCGGCGACCGCCAGGCCGTCGACAGGCTTCTCGCCGACGTCCGGCCGGTGGCGGAGATCGCGCTCACGGAGGGCGGCCCTCGGGTGGTGCACGCCGTCGGTCAGATCCTCGGTCTGGAGACCGGACGCCTCCCGGCGCCCCTGCTGGAACCTGGAGCCGAGGTTCTCGCGCGACTGGAGGATGCCTTGACTCGGATGCAGAGATAGGTCCTGAGCGCCAGCGCCGACCAGCCGACGGACGGGCAGCTCGACACCGCCCAGCCAGCTGACGGATCTCGTGCGGCACCCGGTCCAGGGGCACCGGACTCACGCGGTCACAGCTCACCCGCCCACTTGACCGGAGCCGTGAAAGCTAGACGATCGACAGCGGGATCTTCCCCGTGATGTCGCGGATGCCCGCGCGTGCGGCGGCGGCGACGTGGTCCGGCACGTCGATGTCCGAGAACTGCACGTCGAGCCAGGAGCTGAACCGCTCCAGCTGCAGTGCACGGTCCAGCATCTCGGCACCGTCCTGCTCGGTCGGCGAGGCGAGCGCGACACCGCGCCCGACCTCTTTCCCCTGGGCGTCGATCTGCTGCAGGAGTCGCATCCCCGGCCCGTCGGTGCGCACCGGGAGTGCGTCGAAGTCGCTGGTGAGCTCGAGCTTGAGCGCGGGAAACGGCAGCGTGTCTTCCGGGAGCCTGACGTAGCGGAACGGGTCGGCCAGCGCGCCCGGGTCGGCGAGGAGAACGTCGATGGCCTGTCGTCGCTGCGCGCTCACGTCGTTGTCGACCTGGGCGATGAGGGCGGGGATCGCCGTGTCGCCCTCGGACCGCTCCAGGAGATCGCGGTATCGCTCGGTGGTCCGCCGTGACCGCTCCAGGAGCGCACGGAGCGAGTCGCGCCACGGCACGACCTCGGTGCTCGTGTCCCACGCGTCCCAGGTCGCGGACGGGTCCTCCGCCTCGTTCGCGAACGGCGGGGGTCGCGAGGCGCCCAGCGCCACCTCGGCCAGGGCACTGGCCCGGGCCGACGGAGAGGCATTGAGCCCCTCGCGCTCGTAGTTGCCGATGAGGCACCAGAGCGCGAGCCGCTGGATCCTCGCGGTCGTCGAGAGGGGTTCGACCTCGAGCGGGTCCACGCCGGCGAACATCGAGCCGAGGTAGTGGAAGAAGCGCCAGGACTTCGCCTGCGGCAGCTCCGATTCGAGCAGGAACAGCACGAAGCGCTGCATCGCGACCGGACCCTGGTCCCGCTCGATGGCGGCGGTCTGCGCGCACAGTGCGGACACCTCGTGGACGAGCCGCGGAGGGAGCGACGCGGTCCCGGGGCCGCGGACGAGCTGCTCGATCCCCGCGTACCCGATGGCGGTCGACTCGACGTAGAGCCGGAACTGCTCGTCCGCCGGCCGGTCGTCCACAAGGTAGACGCCCGGGCTCGCGGCGAGTGAGCCGGACAGCAGCTGCTCGCGCGTCAGGTGCGGCAGCGAGGGGGTCACGGCCTCGATCCCGAGGTCGTCGCTCCACGCCGCGAGCACCTCGTTCCGGTCGTCGTCCGAGAGCCCGAGCCAACGCACCAGAGGCATCGGCAGGCACGTCCCGGGCAGATCCCGCACGGTGGTGAAGATCAGGCTGCCGTTCGCCACGGCCTGCAGGCGGAGCCAGAAGATGTTGCTGCTGTACCCGCTGATCAGGAAGTCGTGGAAGTGGCGGACCTCGTGCTGGAGCGTGGAGCGCAGGGCGATGGTGTTGAAGTCCGCCTGCGACCCGTCCGCGCGCTCGGCGCCGTCCGTGTCCCGGAGATACCGGAAGAACTCCTGGAGGTTGTCGCCCGACTCGAACGAGAGCGAGATGCCGACGAAGCGCGGGTTGAACGCGCCGTACTCCTGCTGCGACGCGGCCCCGATCATGGCAGGGCGGCGAACAACGGCGTCAGGGCCTGGCGCAGGTCGTCGACCGTGACGTCCTCAGACAGCTCGATCGTGACGCGGCCGATCGAGGTGGACATCCGCAGCGTCTGCGTCCGCGGGGACTTCCGGCGAGCCCACCAGGTGTGCAGCGACTCGGCCAGCTCGGCGGCGCTCTTGACGACGGCGACCACGATCGCGAGCTCCGCGAGCCCGAACTGCTGCTCGGTGTCGTCGCGTGTCGGCTCCACCGAGAGGATCTGGAGCGACGACCCGTCGAGCGCTAACGCCCCGACGGACTCTGCCTCGCCTGTGATGGCAACGCGCATGCGATCGGCCCCCATGCTGGTTAGCAAACGTCGCAAACTCGTGTGGAGCGCGTCCAGCCTGGCAGGGAGCCGAGCACACTGTCTACGGACAGGCGCGCGTCCGCCGCGCAGCGGCCCTGAGGCGCCGACATCGACGTACACGTCCCGGGCGCGCACCGGTGGTGAGTGGGTACTACTACCCGCTGCGACAGGTGCCTCCGGTGCTCGGCACCCGCGTCGAGGGTCCTCCTCGAACGTGAGGAACGCGCCGCTAAGGGAGATCCGCGGCAAGCTTCTGACAGATCCGAGCGGCACCCTCGGCGTCCATGTGCGCGGTGACCAGGGCGCCGATCAGGGTCACGGACATCAGCGCTGCCCGGTTCGAGGCGTCGGCGCGCTGCGACTCGGTGCGGGCGGCGCCGCGCAAGGCGTTGGCCAGCGCGTCGACGATGGCCTGGCGGTAGGCGAGACCGGCCCGGCGGACCTCGGGATCGTGCGCACCGCGCTCGGCGACACCGTTGACGATCATGCAGCCACGCATCGCCAGGCTCGGGTCGCTACGAAAGACCGTGGCCAGCGTGGTCAGGTACGTGACCAGCTCGGCCCGGCCGGCTCCGGGCGCGGACATGGCGGCCAGGGCCGGGTCGATGTTGCGGGTCTTGTAGCGGTCCAGGCACGACTCGTACAGGGCGTGCTTGCTGCCGAATGCCTGGTAGAGGCTCGAGCGGGACAGGCCGGTCGCGACCTCGAGGTCGGCGATCGACGTCGACTCGTACCCCTGCTCCCAGAAGACGTCGACGGCCGCGTCCAAGACCGCCTGCTGTTCGAACTCCCGGGGTCGGGTCACGGCTGCCTCACGGGTTGACAGGTTCTGGAACGGTCAGTCTAGTATGCCACTATCATATTGGAACGATCAGTTCAGAACAGAGGCGACATGTTCGACGAGCACACGGCCGCGCTGAAACGCCTGGCGGTCAGCGGTGGCCACCTCGCCTATCTCGACGTCGGGCCTGTGGCGGGTCCGCCGGTGCTGCTGCTGCACGGCATCCCGACGTCGTCGTGGCTCTACCGCACGATCGCGGCCCGGCTCGCCGCCGACGGGCTGCGCGCGGTCGCGCCCGACCTGCTCGGGTTCGGCGCCAGCGACAAGCCGGCCGGCCGCGACCTGTACGCCGCGCGACAGCAGGCCGACCGACTCCTGACGCTCGTCGACCATCTCGGGCTGTCCCAGGTGACGCTGGTCGTGCACGATGCGGGCGGGCCGTGGGGCTTCGAGCTCGTCGACCGGCACCCCGAACGCGTGGCGGGGCTCGTCGTGCTGAACACCACCGCCTACGCCGACGCGTTCACCCCGCCCCGGGACATCCGCGCCCTCGGCGGCCCGCTCGGCCCGGCGATGCTGGCGATGATGCGCTCGCCGCTGGGCAGGCCGATGGTCCACAAGATGGTGGCCGGCTTCACCCATGCCGGGAAGTCCCTCGATCCCGCCGTGACGGAGCCGCATTGGCTCGCGCTACGCGACGGTGGCACCACAGCACTTCGGGCGTTCGCCCAGGACCTGCCCGCCTTCACCGCCGAGTTTCCGCGGTACGCCGCGGCGCTGCGACGTCTCGACGCTCCGGCGGCCGTCGTGTGGGGCACGCACGACCCAGTCCTTCGCGCCGACCGGCTCGTCCAGCGGTTCGTCGACGACCTGCGACTGGACGCGGCTGACGTCCACCTGCTCGACGGCGCCAGCCACTTCCTGCAGGAGGACCGACCTGACGACATCGCCGAGCTCGTGCAGCGCTTCGTCGTCGATCGCGTCGTCCCGGGCCTGGCGGCGTAGTCCAGGCCAGCTTCCACTCAGGGAGATCGTCTCGTTCCGCGTCGGGACTGATCGACCGGCGAGCACGCACGGCGGGCGACCTGTGACCCGACGAAGGAACGCCGGCCGGCCCGTCAGATCGGGCCGGCCGGCGCACTTCACCTGCTGCGTCTCATGAGGAGGCTGTCACCCCTCGTCACGGGTAGCTGAGCATGTAGGCGTTGTTCGTGCCGCTGTTCACCCCCGGGCCGGTGCCGTTGATGACGTGGGTCATGTTGCCGACGCCTCCGAGCGACACGACGGCCATGTTCTGGAAGCGCACGTTCGGGTTGTTCACGGGCGCCTCGAAGGTGTTGAAGAGGGTGATCGACGGGTCCGCCTGGAAGAACACGTAGCTGCCGAGGCCCTGGCCGAGGAACGAGGTCACGTTGTTCGCGACCTTGATCGACGGGTAGCCCTGGGTCGAGCCGTTCATCCACGCGGCCTGGTTCGGCGGGTCGTACGGCTTCTCGTTCTGGAAGAAGATGATCCGTCCGCCCTGGCCGTTCCAGATGACCTCGTTCTTCTGGTAGTGCTCCACGAACAGGCCGGTCGTGAGCACGTTGTTGCCGTTGACGACGAGCCCGGTGTCGGCCGTGTTGATCGTCCAGCCGACGGTGCCGCCGTTGCCGTGGTCGGCGCGCCACATCCACGTGTGGTCGACGATCGTGTTGCTGCTGTTGACGACCAGGGAGTTGGTCGCCTTGCCAGCCACGCGTCCGCCGATGCGGAAGAAGACGTCCTGCACGGTGACCGGGTTGGCGGCGCGGCTCGTGCCGATGCCCGCCGTCGTGCCGATCGTGAACAGCGAGTTGCTGTTGGTGGTACCGGCGTCGATGAACAGGCCCTTGACGCGGACACCGTCGACGTCGCCGACCGAGATGGCCGTGACGCCGCCCTGCGGGACCAGCGTGGCGTAGCCCATGCCGAGCAGGACGGTGTCGGGCCGGTTCACGACGATCGGGGCGCTGAGGTTGTAGACGCCCGGCGAGAACACGACGTGGCAGCCACCAGCGATGCGGTCGTTGATCGTCGCGACGCTGTCCGACGGACGTGCCACGAACACCTGGCTGAAGCTGACGGACGTACCCGGGGTCGGCGCGCCGACGGCCCAGCTGGGACCGTTCACGTTCGTGCGCAGGCTCGGCAGGAACAGGCGGTACTCGTTGTTGGCGAAGTAGATGTACGGGACGTCACGCGAAGCCGGCGTGGCGCCGACGTTCGTCTGGTGCACTCCGCTGGGCGAGGTGGAGAAGTTCGTCGCCGGAGCGCCGTTCACCCCGGAGAAGACCATGTTCCAGTTGGAGCCGTTCCAGCTGCCGAAGGTGCTGTCCTTGCTGTACCACTGCTGCTGGGACGCCGACACCACGGAGCCCGTGACGCGGGTGTCCGAGATGTAGCCACCCGAGGACCAGCCGTACGACGCCGGGAACAAGTCGAGGCCGCCGTTGACGTTCATCCGGCGGAACGGTGCGGCCTGGGACACGCCCCAGCGGTTGCGCCCACCGTTCGTGTTGATCGTCATGTTCTCGGCGCTGCGCCAGAAGTTCTGCGTCGCGTTCCCGGCGTCGCTCGCGTTGAACGCGTCGACCGTGACGGCACCGTTGATGGTGACGCCGTCGGGGTTCTGCGCGAGACCCTGGATCGAGGTGTTGAAGCCGATGTTGGCGTACACGTTGTACGACCCGGGCTTGAACAGGAGCGCGTCACGCCGGTCGTGGAACTGGTCGGTCTGCGTGTTCTTCTGGGCCTCGAAGACCTCGTTCAGCGACGTCTGGATCGTGGCGTCCGGCGTGCTGTCCTCGAAGATGCGGACGTTCGGGCCGAAGTCGGGAACGGTCGGCTGGGAGGCGCAGGCGGGGGGAGGCGGAGTTTCGCCGACGTTGACCTGGAAGTCCCAGAGCGAGTAGCCGTAGCCCGTACCGCGGATGGTGCCGGTCATGCGCACGTAGCGCCCGCTGCCCTTGACGGTCAGGGTGTCGATGCCGCCGTCACCGGTCGTCGTCGTGTAGAGGTTCGTCCACGGGCCTGTGGGCGAGTCGCTGGACTGGACCTGGTAGGAGCGGCCGTACGCCGCCTCCCAGTTGAGCACCACGCGGCAGATGCTCTGCGTGGCGCCGAGGTCGACCTGGACCCACTGCGGGTCGGAGGCGGCGCTGGACCAGCGCGTGGTGGTGCTGGCGTCGAAGGCGCTCGAGGCGGGGGTGCCGCCGTTCTCCGTCGACGAAGCGGACGAGGGCTTGTTCAGCGCCGAGTTCACGCCCGTGTTGCACGTGGGGGGCGGCGGCGGGTCGCCGGCGCCGAAGACCTGGAACTCCCACAGCGAGTAGCCGTATCCCGTCGCGCGCTGCGTGCCGTTCATGCGGACGTAGCGGCCGGAGCCGGTCACCGCGAGGGTGTCCACGCCGCCGTCACCGGTGGTGGTCGAGTAGATGTTCGTCCACGGTCCGGTCGCCGAGGAGGAGACCTGGATCTGGTAGGCGCGTCCGTACGCCGCTTCCCAGTTGAGGACCACCTGGTCGATGGCGACCGTCGCGCCCAGGTCGATCTGGATCCACTCCGCATCGGAGAAAGCGCTCGCCCAGCGGGTGCCGGCGTTGCCGTCGACCGCGTTCGCCGCGGCGGTTCCTGCGTTCTCCACCGAGGAGGCCGTCACCGGCTTGCCCTGGGAGATCAGTTGGCCAGCGGCGTGCGCGGTGGAGACGAGCGGCGTGACGGTCGCGTACGACAGGAGCATCGCAACCGCGGTCAACAAGATGATGAACAGACGTCGTGTCAGCGGCTTGGGCGCCACGAGAGTGGCGGTCCCAGCAGATCGGGCCATGGTGACGCTCCTTGAGAGGTCGCAGAAGGCTGAGGGATGCGCCGCAGCGCTGCTGCGGCAGGGAGGGGCCGGGCGTGCAGGGGTCAACCTGCGTGCGAGGGACGATCACGACCTTGTGAGTCCGGTGCTGTGCATCAGGAAGGGGCTGCGCTGCCTCGTCCTGGTTGACTTACTGACAGGACAGTAAGTGGATTTGTCCGGTTGCGCCAGAGGGCGAGGCAACCCTGTGCCCGTGGATCGTCCGATGTCGACGCCAACGAACGACGTTCAGCGGCGGCCGACCTGCGTGCCTCTCGGGCAGCGATCTCGTCGTCCGTGGTCGCGATGACCCCGCCAGGTGTCAGGGCGCAGACCAGCACGAGAGTCATCCACTCGGGAGCCGGCACCCATGGCGGCAGCACACCGATCAGGTAGACCGCCGCAACGCGACCTGGATCGCCGCGACGGTCGGCAGCACCAACGTCCAGAGCAGCATCGAGCTCACGTGGCGTTGCACGTCATCCGGAGGGCGGCCCGCCCACGGCATCCCACAGAAGCTCGCCCGGGCCTGCGACCTTGCCCATCCTCGCGGGGCCGTCGACTTGAGCAGGTCACAGGATTGGAGGCGCGAACCGCAGGTGGCCGGATCGACGACGACACCGTGCGGCCGCGCGAACGCCCGAGAGGCGTCCGCGGTGCGTGACCAAAGGTGGGAGCGTGGTGCCCGAGCACACGGCGTTCTAAGCCAAGTTCCTGAAGGGGCTGGTGTCCGTCACGCGAGCCGGAGAAAGGGTGTCGTGGGGCCGCGGAGGGGCAGCCTCGTCAAGGAGGGCAACGTCGATCGAGTCATGGAGCGACAGCCCGTATCCCAGCGGGAAGAGCGGGTCGTAGCCAGCGTGGCCGGCGTTGAGCTCGAATTGCCATGGGCTCCGCGGCCAGCTGTTGGGCAACCGACCCGTGAAGTCATGACGATTGTCGCCTTGCACGAGAAGATCAACGATTCCCGCACCTTCGGTTCCGGGCAGCCATGCGGCGACGAAAGCGTCGGAGCGGTTGATCTCGCTGTTGACCCAGAGGGGTCGTCCGCTGATGTAGACCGTGATCACGGGAGCTCCCAGGCCGCTGACGCGGTCAAGCACGGCGAGGTCTTCGGGGTACAAGAGGGAGGCATCCAATGAGTGGTCGCCCAGGTCGCCGCCGAACCCCTCGGCATAGGGAATCTCCCCGAGCACGGCAATGACGGCATCAAAGTCAGCCGGGTTCGCGCTTTCTCCCGTCTCGTCGAAGACGACGCTGCTGTCACCGAGGGCGTCGCGCAGGCCCGTGAGGACTGTGCTGCTCGCAGGGAAGTCGGCGTTGCTGTTTTCGTTGCCCTGCCAGGTAAGGGTCCAACCGCCGGTCTGATTCTGCACGCTGTCGGCGCTCTTGCCGACGACGAGAACGCGAGCGCTCGGCGCCAGCGGTAGCACATTGACCCTGTTCTTCAGCAGCACCAGCGATTTACGCACGGCTTCGCGCGCAAGGTGCGTGTGTACAAGGGCAGAAACGTCGCCGGCGAAGGGACGCCGGGACGGCTTGGGAGCGTCCATGACCCCGGACCGGATCTTCACTCGCAAGATGCGAGTGACGGCGTCATCGAGCCGGCTCATGGGAATCTCACCGGACTCGACCTGCTTCAGAGTGTTGGCGATGAAGCTCCGCCAGTCCTCCGGAACCATGACCATGTCGATCCCGGCATTGATCGCCTGAGCGGCGCGGTCGTCAGCGCAGCCCTCGACCTGGCCTACTCCGTTCCAGTCGGAGACGACCAAACCGTCAAATCCCATCGCCTCCTTGAGGATGCCGGTGAGGAGCCGATAGCTGCCGTGCACCTTGCCCTCAGGAGCGTCGGGGCCGTTCCAGCTGTTGAACGAGGCCATGACGGTCTGCACGCCGGCGGCAAGGGCGCTGATGTAACCCTGGCCATGGACGTTGCGCAGAACGTCCTCGGACACCGTGGCGACGCCCTGGTCTACACCGCCGTCCGTTGCGCCGTCGCCGATGTAGTGCTTCGCGCACGCGAGCACCGAGCTGCCGACCGGGTCGGGCAGGGAGTCACCCTGCAGGCCACGTACGGCCTCGTAGCCGTAGGCGAGCACGATGCTCGCGTCCTCCGAGAAGCCCTCGTAGTTCCGGCCCCACCGATAGTTCTGCGGGACGGCCACGGTCGGCGCGAACGCCCAGTCCTGGCCGGTTGCGCGAATCTGTCGCGCCGTCGCAGCCGAGATGCGGCGTACGAGCTCCGGCTCGCGCGCAGCACCCAACCCGATGTTGTGCGGGAACACCGTGGCGCCGTAGGTGTTCGCGTGGCCGTGAACGGCATCGCTCCCCCAGAGGACAGGAATGCGTGCCGCCGCGTTGCCGTGCACGGAGGCCTCCCAGAAGGCGTCCGCCAAGTCGAGCCAGCCCTGAAGCGAGGCGTGCTTGTCGTCCCCCGGCCAGGCGCCACCCCCGTTCAGCACCGAACCGATGTGGAATGCGCGAACCTCGTCCGGGGTGATCGATCGGATCTCCGGCTGCGTGATCTGACCGACCTTCTCCGCCACGCTCATCGTGGCGAGCAGCGCCGCGACTCGGGACTCCACTGCCTCGTCCCGCGGGACGCTGCTCCGTACCTCGGGCCAGTCCGAGTAGGTGGGCAGCGTCTCGGGGATACGTGCTGTGCCGTCGGAGTCCAGCTCGGGCGTGCCCACCTGGCAACGCGCTCGTTCGCTCGCTGGCTCTATGGGAGCCCTCAGGCTCAGCACGGCCTCAGTACTGTCTGTCGCGGTCATGGCGCCAGTCTCGCAAAATGGCGGGCCTCGCCTTCCATGGAGTCGGATCGTGGATTCTTGTGCGACGTGATCCGTGGCGGGGTGCCGTATTCGCGGCCGTCGGAGTTCCGGCGCAAGGTGCGTGATCTGCGTGCTCCACGCCGACGGGGGCACTTCCTCGGTCACCGGTCGGGTGAATACCAGTGCTGTATCTTGTGGGCGCTGCACCGGTGGTTGCCTGTCGCGTGGCTGGTCGCGTCGAAGTCGTGCACCGTCGGCAACAGACGGGTGGTCCAGGGGACAACAACGCGCTGGGCGGTCGAGGTTCTACGCCGAGTCGTGTCTCCGGTCTGACCGCTACTCCGCGGGACTCGATCTGGCGCGCTGGTCGGTCGTCCGACCGCGGGGCCGATGCCTGGCGAGCTGTTTCAGGTACTCACGACGGGGAGAGCAGGGCATGCGAGAAGAACTGACGGGATTCGCGGGGGAAGTGCAGCGCTCGGGGCCGTTGCATTCCGGGCTCTGTCAGCTGGAGTGGTTGTCCTACCAGAGTGTCGGCGACGGATTGTTCCCCAACCTCACCTGGGTCGTTTCCGTGCCCGACGGTGTGTCCGACGACGCCGTGTCTCGTGCGGTGACGACTGTGCTGCTCCGGCACGAAGGGCTGCGCACCTCGTTCGACGCCGACGCTGCCGGGCAGCCGCGTCAGAATGTGTACGAGAGCATCCACGTCGCATTTCCGCGGATCGACGACGAACACTCTCGTCGCCTCTTCACTGAGGATCCGTTCGACGTCGCGTGCGAACCGCCGATTCGGTTCGGCCGCACGTCGGAGGGCGATCTCATCTTCACCCACGCGCACATGGTGGGGGACGGGACGGCCGGCTGGATCCTGTACTCCGAACTCACGGAACTACTGGCCGCCGCGCAAGAACCGCGGCGAGCGCCGAATCACGATCGGGAGGTCCCGCAGCCTCTCGACCGGGCACTCTACGAGCGGGACAAGGGCCGGTCCCGTGCCGAGTCCGCCCTGCGGTTCTGGGACACCACCCTGCGGAACTTTCCCGTGACTGCCCTGCCGGTGCGCCGCGGCAGGCCGGGAGCCGCCGTGGTGCGGGCGGAGCTCGAGTCGTCGGCCGCGACCGTGGCTCTGGCGCGCCTGCACACGACGTACGCCGCGACACCAGCATCGATCTTCACCGCCGCGGTGTACGAAGCGCTGGCGATCCAGTTCGGGCGGGTCCGGCTGGGGCTGAACTTGTCCTGGTCCTTCCGGGAGCTCCCGACCACGCGAGACCTGGTCGCTGCGATCTTCCGGGACATGCCCTTGCTCGTCGATCTCGACGGGCAACCGTCGTTCACCGAGGTCGTGCGGCGATTGCAGAAGGCGATCCTCGTCGCCGGTCGGCACATGAGCTTCGACGTTCTGGGTTTCTATGAGACCGCAGGCCAGGTACTGGCTGAGCGAGGCACCTTCCTTCCGGCTCCCGAGATCGTCAGCCCTACCCTGGACGGCGTCGACTTCGAGTCGCTGGAGCCGGGTGGCGATCCGCGCGCCCTGCGGGCGGACTCGCGCATGGTCACCTACCAGACCAACGAGCCGGCGGGAGAGGGCTGCAACCTCTACGTCGGCGCCTTCGGCGTCGAAGGCCGGCTGCTGATCGAAGTTCGTCTCGACGGGTCAGTCATGGGGGAGGACGACTCGGCGGCACTCGCCACGCTGATCGAGTCGATCCTGGTCCACGCCGCAGCATCCGGTGACCTCAGCTTCACGGAGGCCGAAGGGCTCGCTACGCGACGATGGCGGCCGGAGGCCGGCGAAGCTCGGGTAGGCGACCTGTGGGTGGACCGTGGCTTCCTCAGTGCGCGGCTCCTCGAGCATCCGGCAGTGCAGCACGCGGACGTGCGCGAGGAAGGCGATGAACTCACCGCCTACGTCACCGCGGACATCGAGCCGTGGCAGCTCCGGGACTTCCTGCTCTCGACGGACAACGGCCGGACCGCCTTCCTGAGTCCGCAGCAGTTCGTCGTTCGTCGCTCGGACGGCAGCACGGTGGCGGGACCCGGGACGGATCGGCCGGCGCTCGCACCTGAGGGAGCGGCGGAACACGCGCTGCGAGACGCGGTAGCCGGTGCCAACGAGCTGACCGAGCTGAGAATGAGCGGCACCTACCTGACGGTCGGCGGCCGGCTCCATTCCGCCCCCCGCGTGCTGTCCTTGCTCAAGGACAGCGGCTTCGACGGCTTGACGGTTGCAGACCTGCGCCGACCGATGAGCCTGGTTGCGCTCGCGGGCTTGCTCCGGCGCCGTTCATAGCGGGCCGCTGCAGAGGAAGTGGTCCGTGGCCGCCTCATCGGTACCCGCGGCGAACGACCTGATCGTCAGCACGTGCCCACGATCCGCTCGAGAACCGCCGCGACACCCTCGTCGTCGTTGCTGGGCGCCACCTCGTCCGCGAGTGCCTTGATGTCGGGATGCGCGTTGCCCATCGCCACCGCGTACCCGGCCCAGGCCAGCAACGAGGCGTCGTTCGGCATGTCGCCGAACGCGATGCAGTCCGCGCCAGAGCGCCCGAGCAGATCGGCGACATGGGCTATCCCCGTCGCCTTGGAGAGCCCGAGGGGCAGGATCTCGATCTCGCCTGGTCCGGCGATCGCGATGCTCACCAGGTGCCCGGCGAGCCGCGATGCGATCTCGTGCAGCCGGTTCTCGTCGAAGCGAGGGTGCTGGACATAGAACTTCCGCACCGGCGTCGCCCACAAGCCGTTCACGTCGGTAGGCACCACCGGCAGGCCGTCGAGCGGGTCGGGGCGGTAACCGGGGCCGGCGAGGACGGCGCCCTCCAGGCCCTCCTCGTCGGCGGCCAGAGCGAGCGGGCCGGTCCTGGCCTCGATGGCCGCCAGGGCCTGCCGAGCCACGTCCCGGTCCAGGGAGTACGACGTGAGCTCCCGTCGCGCGCCCGCGTCGTACACCTGACCGCCCTGACCGCAGACCGCCAGGCCGGTGTAGCCCAGCGCTGTCAGCACCGGTCTGGTCCACGCCACGGAGCGGCCGGTCACGACGACGTGCTGACCGCCGCGCGCGGCGAGCCCGTCCAGCGCCGCCCGCGTCCGGGCGCCGACCGTGCCGTCAGAACGCAGCAGGGTGCCGTCGAGGTCCGTCGCGACGAGCGCGTACGGCAGCGCCGAAGTCACGTGGTCGCGCGACGGTAGAGCTCGCTGAGCCTCCCGATGCCGGGAAGTTCCCCCAGCAGATCCGGTCCGTTCAGTGTCGACATGGGGGTCTCCCAGCTCTCGCGGGCCGGCGACTGATCAGTTTCGACCGGGTTGATCGGCTCCCAGCCGTCGGTGTCGGCCCGCAGCCCCATCCGGGCCGCGACGACCCCCGCCGCGTGTCGGGCGGCCAGCGGCGCGAGGGTCAGCTTGGACGGGCTGGCGACCACGACCCGCCGGTCGAGCAGCTCGATGCCGAACTCGTGAGCCACCGTTCCACTGGTCGGGAGCAAGCCTGACTTCGTGGCCGTGTACCCCGAGACGGAGTCCACGCGGGCCAGGATCGCCGCGTCGACGACCCGGCGCAGCGTCAGCAGCACCCGGCGCGCCCACCAGCCCGAGAGCTGGCCATGATCGCTGTGACCGCTGTCGAACGAATGGAAGTCGGAGATGAGCCAGGTGGCCTGCCCGTCCTCGTCGAGCCGGCTGGCAAGAAACAAGCCGTGCTCCTCCTGTCCGCGGAACACCGCGCTGACGGCAGGCAGACGTCCCCGAAGCACCAGCATCAACGCGCGACGCAGCTGGATTGCGGAAGGCAACCGGGACCGGACGAGCAGCCCCGGCGCACCGGCGCCCGCCGCGAGGACCGCGGTCCGGGCGCGAACGATGGAGGTATCCCCATCCATCCCCGTGACCCGGGCGCGGATGCCGAGGCCGAGCTCTTCGACGGATTCGACCGTGCCACGGCGCACCTCTATCCCGGCCGCGCTCGCCTGCGCCCCTAGTCCGCGCAGGATCTCACCGACGTTGTACGTCGGTTCGGCGCTGTCGAAGCAGGTGACCTCTGTGCGGCTCAGCCACGGCGGGGAAACCTGTGGGCACACCGGCAACCCCGAGTCTCGCCAGTACCGTTCAGCGCGTCGTACCGCAGCCAGGTCAGAGAAGGCGATGGTGGAGTGAGTGGTCACCGGCGCGACCCGCTCGAGCAGCCCCTGCCACTGCCTGCAGGCGCTGCTGAGCAGAGCCGGCAGGTTCGGTTCGTTCGGGCCATAGGCGTAGCCGTGATGGAGGTAGCCGTGAGACTGCCCGGACTGGCCGGCGCCGAGCCGTGAGGGCTCCACGAGCAGGACGTGGGCGCCTCGGCGCGCCAGGGCCAGTGAGGTCAACAATCCGGCCACCCCTGCGCCAGCCACGATTACGTCCGCGTCACGCATAGACCGTCTCCCTGCAGCGGCGGCCGGACCCCGACGGCCGGTTCGACTGCGGCGACCAAGCCGGAGATGGGCGACACTCGTACCAGCCAGCGCTCCCCTTCGACGGTCTCCAGGAACACCACGTCCTCGTCGTACCGGGCGGCCCACCGGAGCGGGCCCAGCCCGGCCAGCAGCAGCCGGTCCTGGCTCGTGCCGGTGCTCGCCGTGAGGTCGCCTGTGCGCAGATTGACCCGGACGTCAGTGGCGAGGCCGACGACGACCTCCAGGCTGTCAACCGGCATGGCCGCGCGCTTCGATCAGGGCAAGCGCGGCCAGCGTCGCGGAGTCCCGGACTGCACCGGCCGCCACGAGCTCCCTCAACCGCGGCCAGGAGAGCAGGTGCATCTCCATGTCCGCCTCGAACAGGTCCCGATCGGGTTCGCCGACTCCTCCGACCTCGGCGACGAAGGCATGGCAGGACGACGTCGCAAAGCCGTTGCTCTCCGCGAAGGTGCCCACATGACGCAGGCCAGCAAGCTCCAGCCCGGTCTCCTCGCGGACCTCCCGGCGGGCGGCTACGTCGGGGGACTCATCGCCGCTCAGGGAGCCCTGGGGGAACTCCAGGCTCCGCGCGCCGTCCATCGTCGGACGGGATTGCTCGACCAGGACGTACCGGCCATCGCGGCGTGCGGCGACAAGGACGGAATCGGGGCGGCACACCATGAAGTACGGGTGCCGCGTACCGCTCTCGGACTCGTACTGCCGGCGCTCGACGGTGAACCACGGGTTGCTGTGGGACGTGCTGGTGCTGACCAGGTGCATGGCGGGTGGGCTCACTGCAGGGGGGCCAGGTGAGCGCCGGCCAGTGGGCTCTCCGCTCGGCACAACTGGTTGTACTCGTAGATCAGTGCCGCCGCAGTGTCCGCGCCCGCGCGGTCACCGGCACGCTGCCCGTCCACCTCGTCGACCGTCCGGAGCCCCAGCAGCGTTCCGGCCAGCACAACCTGTGCCTGGTACAGCTCGTCGCGTTGAACCGGCCGCTCCTCGACCCGGTGGCCAAGGTCGAGTGCGATGGCCAGCACGATCCTCTTGGTGATCGAGTCGAGTACCCCGGAGTCCACCGACGGTGTGATGACCAGGCCGTCGCGCACCAGCAGGATCGCGGCACCGTCTGCCTCGGCGACGTGCCCGCGATCATTGAGGAAGAACACGTGCTCCACGCCGTGCTCGATGCGCTCTCGCTCGAAGACACGGAAGTCCAGGTAAGAGCCGCCGGACTTCGCATCTGCCCCGATGGGCCCGCCGTAGCGCGAGTGCTCGCTCACGACAGCCCGGACGGCCGGCGGCCGGGTGGGTCGGAATGGGAAGCCGCCGATGTACATGGCGCCCTCGCTGTCCGGAGCCAGCGCAGAGCGCCCCTTCTTGGCGTAGAAGGTCGGGCGCAGGTAGATGTCCGTGCCGGGCAGCTGCGCCGCAACCTCGCAGAGGGCGCCGAACACCTCCCGCTTGGTCATCGGCGCCGGGATGTCGGCCACCTGAGCAGAGTGGAAGAGCCGGTCGAGGTGCGCGTCGCCGGCCAGCACCTCATGCCGCAGCTCCCGAGCGTTCCAGAACGCCGTGATGCCCTCGAACACGTTGGCGCCCCGAAGCGCCAGCTCATCCCAGACGTGGACGCGCGCGTCCTCCCAGGGCACACAACGCCCGTTGAACCACATCACCCGATCCGACATTGCATCCGTCCTTCAGTACACGCCCACGGGCGACCGCAGCCCGGTCGGGCGCCGCGGATCGGCGCCACCGGATGGTGCGCGAGATTCACGACGACATCGCCCCGGTCGAGGTCCGGTCGTTCCGAGCCGCTCGCGCCGACTCGGCCGGGGGAAGCGCGAGAGCCGTCCTGACCAGCTCCGCGACGGCCCGCCGATCTACCTTGTCGTTGGCGTTGCTGGGCAGCTGGTCGACGACGAGCACCCGCCGAGGCACCATGTACGCCGGCAGAGTACGGAGGAGTTCCCCCCGCAGGTGGGCGGGCTCGCTGTCGTGAGACAGGCACACGGCGTACAGGCCCAGCACGTGGGCCTGGTCGGGGACGGCCACCACGACGGCGTCAGCGACGCCGCCGAGGGAACGCAGCGCTGCCTCGATCTCGCCGAGCTCCACCCGGTAGCCGTTGATCTTCACCTGCTGGTCGGCTCGACCGAGGAAGGTCAGCAGGCCCCCACGGACGCTGACCCGATCTCCCGTGCGATACCAGTGGTCCCTGGGAACGACGCGGTCGTCCGCGGCGGCGGGCTCCGGGTGGAAACGACCCCGATTCCCGTGCGGGTCCAGGTAACCCGCGAAGCGCTGCGGTCCCCGGACGCACAGCTCACCCTCGGGGGTGTCGTGCCCCGACTCGTCGAGGACTGCGTACTCCAGCCCCGGGTAGATCGTTCCGATCGGGAGGACGTCGTTGGACGTTGCGGGCCACTCGCCGGGATCTGCTGGCAGAACGTAGTCGCTGCAGCTGATGGTGAGCTCGGTGGGCCCGTACAGGTTGACCAGTGTGCTTGCGGGAGCGGCCTCTTTCCAGGCCGAGGCCTGCTGCCGGGTCAGCGGCTCACCGCAGAACAGGCTGGCGCGCAGGGACGGCATGGTGCCCGGCTGCAGCCGTCCGCTGGCCTGCGCCGTGCTGATGGCTGAGGGCACCGAGAACCAGTGGGTCAGAGCCTTGTCGGCAACGAAGCGGACCGGGCGCAACAGGTCGTTCCGGCTCGGCACCACCAGGGTGGCCCCTGCGGACCAGACGGCGAAGAGATCGAACACGGACAGGTCGAAGGTCAGGTCGAAGCATTGGGAGCAGCGGTCGCCCGGCGCCATGTCGTACCGGTCCTGAGTCGCCTCCAAGAAGGCGGAGACGTTGCTCTGGCGGATCGGAACACCCTTGGGCACGCCGGTCGAGCCAGAAGTGAACAGCAGGTACGCCTCCGCGGCAGGCTCGTCCAGCAGGGGCGGCGGCGATCCGGCTGGTGTCCCGACGTCGACCAGCGTGGGGTCGACAGCCAGGATGCGGACACCGTCGACCTGAGGAGCAGTGGCCTGCAGGTCGGCGAGCACCAGACCGGCGCCGGAGTCGACCACCATGGCACGTGTGCGCGCTTCCGGGAAGGCCGGGTTGAGCGGGACGACGGACCGGCCCAGGCGTTGGACGGCGAGGTAGCCGACGTAGGCCAGGAGGCTTCGATTGGCCAGCAGGCCGATCCTCGCAGGGACGGCGTCCGGCTGACCGTGGATGCGGGCGGCGAGCGCCTCGGCCATGTCGCCGATCTGACCGTAGCTGTACCGCGTGCCGTCGATCTCGAGCGCTGTCTGGCTGGCGTTTCGGGCGACTGCCTGCGCGAACCGCTGATAGAGCATCATCGCGTGCTCCCGGACGACGCGCCCACGGAAGAGTCACGATCCTCGGGGAAGTGCATGCCGAGCAGGGCGAGCAGCGGCGTGGCCTTGACGACCGTCTCGTCGAACTCCGCGACAGGGTCGGACATGGTGACGATCGCACCGCCGATCCCGTAGCTGACCCGCCCTGGCTGGGCGACGAGAGTGCGGATCGCGATGTTGAGGTCGACGGTCCCCGAGAGCGAGAAGTACCCGATGGCCCCGGAGTAGATTCCGCGGGGCCCTGCCTCCAGCTGGTCGATGATCTGCATGCTGCGCAGCTTCGGGGCACCGGTCATCGATCCACCCGGAAAGGCTGCCCGGACGCAGTCGACGGCGCTGCTGCCCGGACGCAGCTGCGCTGTCACCGTGCTGACCAGCTGGTGAACGGTCGCGTAGGTCTCCACCTTGAACAGCTCGGGGACGGTGACGGAACCGATCGTCGCGACCTGCCCCAGGTCGTTGCGCAGCAGATCGACGATCATCAGGTTCTCGGACTGGTCCTTCTCACAGAAGGCCAGTCCGTCCCGGAGGGCTCGATCTTCTTCGGTCGAGAGGCCGCGGGGTCGGGTGCCCTTGATGGGACGCGCCTCCAGACGCCGCTCGCCGTCGACCCGCAGGAACCGCTCGGGGGAGGTACTGAGCACGGAGAGCTCACCCAGGCGAAGCAGGGCCGCGAACGGAGCCGGGTTGTTCCGGCGCAGCTCGAGGTAGGCGGCCCACACGTCGAGCGTGCACTCGACGTCGATCATGTTCGTCAGGCAGAGCTCGTAGCTCTCGCCGGCGGTGATGGCGCGTTGGCAGGATTCGATGAGGTCCAGGTAGGCGCTGCGGTCGTGGCGTAGCGAGACCCGAGTCGTGTCAGTTGTCGGCTCGACGGCCGTCCGCCTGGGGGCGCCGGTGATCGCGTGGACGCGAGCGCGGGTGTCGGCAAGCCAGTTCGCCGCCGCCTCGACGTCTGTTTCGAGGTGCAGAGCGAGCAGGTAGGTGGTGGAGGTGAGGTGGTCGAAGACGACGCTGCGGTCCGCGAACAGCAGGGCCGCGTCGGGCTGCTCGGCGAGGTGAACGGGTCCGCCGCCCTGCCGTTCGGGGCGTTGGGTCGGGTGGCACTGGGCCTTGAGCTCGTAGCCGAGGTAGCCGATCCAACCACCGCGGAAATCGAAAGGCAGGTCTGCCCCGCCGACGACCTCTGCCCCGCCGAGCTGGTCGTCCAACCAGTCCAGCAGCGGCCGGACCTCGGTATGGCAGTCGTCGCCCGACCGCACGGTGACTGTGCCGTCCGCGACACTCGCCGTCGCCAACGTCGCAGAGGGGCCGTCGGCCGCCCCCATGATCGAGAAGCGACCCAGGCGCGGGTCCGGTCGGCTGCTGTCGAGCCAGAACGCGAAGGGCTGCTCCAGGAAGAGCGCCTCGTAGACCTGCTCGGCCTCGCACAGCGTCGGAAGCTTCTCGACCAGAAGGCGGTACTGGACCAGCTTCTGTGGTTCGGGTCGGCTGGGCGCCGGCTGCGGGCGCTGCGGTCGAGGAACCCGGCCGCGGCGCTGGTTCCATGCGCTGCTCAGCTCGGCGAAGTTCGCCAGCAGGCGGTGGCCGTGCTCCGTGGCGATGGACTCAGGATGGAACTGCACCCCCCATTGAGGGCGGTGCCGATGCCGAAGCGCCATCAGCACCCCGTCGGGCGTCCAGGCGAGGGCCTCGAGGTCGTCCGAGAGTCGGTCCACGGCCCACGAGTGGTAGCGCACGACCTCGTGCGGCGACGGGATGCCCGCGAACAAACCGGTGCCGTCGTGGAGGACGGGGGACTTGCGACCGTGCCGAGGCTCTGGGGCGAGCGCGATGGAACCGCTGCCGCCGAGCATCGCGATGCCCTGGTGACCGAGACAGACCCCGAGCAGCGGAATGCTGCCGGTGGAGATGACCTCGCGGCAGATTCCGAAGTCGGCCGGAACTCCGGGAGTTCCGGGCCCGGGGGAGATGACGACGTTGTCGAAGGAGTCAAGATGGTCCAGCCGCCACCCGGGCTCGTCGTTTCGGATGACCGTGGGCGCAGATCCGGTGACCTCGCCCAGATAGTGCGCCAGGTTATAGGTGAAGGAGTCGTAGTTGTCGATAAGCAGAGTTCTCATGCGCGCACCCGGAGGCTGCCGCGGGCAATGTCCAGCACGACAGCGGTGTGCTCGAGGTCCCGCTGCTCGGCCGGTGCGTCGAGGATCAATGTGGTGTATCCGAGCTCGACATAGCGTCCGATCTGTTGCCCGACCGTCGCGTAATCACCGACCAGGTACGGGCAGAACGTTTTGTAGTTCTTGAAAGGTCCCATCCAGTACGTGCCCTGCTGGTCGGCGGCCTGCGACAGCTGCTGGTGCCAGCTCGAGTCGGAGTGCGACATAGCCAGCCGGTGGCTGATCCGACCCGCTCGGTCTTCCGGGAAGCGCGCGTGCGCCACCTCCCAGGCCGCGGCCGCGGTGGGACGGGCGATCACCCCGATCCGTAGGCCCTGTGGGACCGAGGAAACCACCGGCGCCTGCTGCTCCGGTGGCTCCGGGTACACGATGGCGGTCGCCGAGAGCGCGCACGCGGCGGCCATCCCGGCCGGGGAGGAGCCGGACACGAGGAAGCGTGAGGCGAGGTGCGGCGCCGGCAGCGTCTCCAGGCGGAGCCCTGCGACGGAGTAGTAGGCCCCGTCGAAGGTGACGGGCTGCGGGGATGTCAGCAGCTGCCGCATGATCGTCGCGTACTCCACGGCGCGGTCGTACCGCGCATCATGCGGGAGGGACTCCCCGAGTGCCTCCAGGTCACCTCCGAATCCGCCGGCGACGATGTTGAGGTGGACCGGCCGGTCGTACAGGTAGGCCAGACCGGCCACCATCTTGGCCGCGCTGAAGGGATGCATGTACGCCGCCTGGACGGCGACCAGCGGGGACAGCCTGGCCGTCGCGTCGATGACGGTCTGGGCGACGAGCCAGCAGTCCACCGACTTGTTGTCGGTGTAGACAAGGATTCCCTCGTGACCTGCCTCGTCGCTCCAGCGGGCGACGTCCCGGACCCGGTCCAGGTAGTCCCGGCCGTGCTCCTGGACCGAGGGCGGGCAGGTGCCGAAGACCGAGATGTCGCTCGGGTACTCACTCATGGGCCACCTCGTCGGCTGGTGTGGTCGCGCACAGGGTGCTGCTCTCGGGCGGTCGGCGTCTGCGGCGGATGTCGACTCTGGCGAGCGTCATGTCGGCTGGACGAGGTCGAGCACGTCAGTGTCGACCTTGCTCTTCCAGAAGGCCCGAGACGATGCCCCACAGGACGCCGGGGGAGGCGAAGATCTCGAACCCGATGACCTCGTCAGGGATGGACACACCGAAGGTGTCCTCCACGGCGACCAGAAGCGCGACCACGACGAGGGAGTCGATACCGAGCGCCGCAAGGTCGGTGTCCTCGTGGAGAGCATCCTGGGGCTCGAGCAGCCCGTACAGGCATGTCCGCAGCACGGCCTCGAACTCTGGCTCCAGCGCGGCTGACGTCGTCGGCTCAGGCACGTGCGGCCCTCTGGCCGTCGCGCGACGATGTGCAGGCAGGGATCGACCCGTGCGCGTGCCGCGCGCCACCGGCCCGGACGCGAACTCGCCCTGACCGCCCGCTCGGGGCCGTCCACGCCGACGCGTCTTGCTGCGTCGGCATTTCCTGCCCTTCTCCGGGACCGGCCAACGACCACACGCACAGGGGGTTCACGAATTCTTCTTTCGCGTCAGGCATCGTGCCAGGGGCTTCTGGAACTGTCGAGCATCTTCGGTGTGCGTCCGAAAGAAGGCAAGGGGCTCGGCGACCTGGTAGAAGCGCACCCCTGACGAATGACAACACGACCTGGCGGGCAGGTTCGCGTGAGTGCACAAGCACTCGCACGGTGCAGTACCGTACACGTCCCTAGCCCCATGTCTCACCGGCCCCAGGAGTGTGTGTGTCTACGGCAGTGTCGCCGCACGGGATTTCCGTCGTCATTCCGGTCAAGGGCCGAGTTGCGCTGCTGCGCGAACAATTGGCTTCCCTGCGCGCCGCACTGGACCGCAGCCCGGAGGCAGCGGAGATCCTTGTCGTCGACGACTCGGAACCCGAGGATGCAGCGGCCCACAGAGCGAACTGCCACGAGTTCGGGGCCCGCTACGTGGTCGGCCCCGCTCACGTCGGCGCCAAGCGCAACCTGGGGGTCGAGCGGGCACGGTACGACCTGATCCTGTTCACCGACTCCGACTGCCGCGTGTCACCGGATGTCCTCGAGCGTCACGTCGAGACGCTACGGGCCGCCGCCGCCACCGTCGGGGCCGTCGCGGGCCCTACCTTCGTGGAGCACCCGGACACCCGGGCCGGTCGGGTCCTGCGGTGGTCCAGGCTGATCAACGACGATCTGGAGCGCCCCGGCCAAGCCGCCAAGGTCACCTGGGCGACGACGACGAACCTTGCCGTTCGCCGGCAGGTGTTCGAAGAGGTCGGCGGATTCCCCTCCGAGAGCCTCGACATCGTCGGGGGCGAGGACTGCGACCTCGGCATCAAGATCTCGGATGCCGGATACACGATCACCTGCGACCCCGAGGCGGTCGTGTTCCACGACCAGGAAATCACGAGTTCTGTCGCCACCGCGGGCCGCAGGCTCTACGGCTACGGTCGCTCGGAACAGTGGGTTTGCAGCGTTCATCCCCACCACCGCCAGCCGGTGCTCAACGCCTTCACCGTCACGGCGCTTGCCGCCGCGGCCGGAGTCGCGCTCGCGCCCCGGACCGGCGGATGGAGCCTGATCGTGGCGCCCGTGGTCCTCGGACTCATCGTGGCCCTGCGTGCCCGGCGGCTACGAGGCGACCACCCGTCCTCACCGGGCGGCGTCGTGGAACGCCTCGCGTGCGCCTCGGTCGAGCTGCTCTTCGACTACGGCGGGTTCCAGGCAGCGCTCCAGCTGCGTCGACCCACCGGGCTGTTCACCGGCCTGAAGCCCGCCGGTGCGGCGGAGACGAGCGCGTCGCCGCCCGCACGGCGGTCAGTGAGCAACGACGTGCACGCGCCGTCGCCGGAGTGATGGAGCTCGACGGCCGTGCCGTCACAGCACACGATGTGGCCGGGCTCGCCCTGTGCAACTACGGGCACTTCACGACGATGCTGATGAGCCAAGGGCGGGTGCGGGGGCTCTCCCTGCATCTCCAGCGCCTGGTCAGGGACTGTCGAAAGCTGCTCGACGCCGAGCTGGACGTCGACCGCGTGCGTGCGCTCGTCCGTCGGGTCGACAGCGAGGTACCGCAGACGGTGCGTGTCACGGTCTACGCACCGCAGCTTCAGCTGGCCCGGCCCGGGGCGGACCTGGACGCCCACGTCCTCGTCACGACGCGGCCCGCGCCAGGCGGAGAGCTGCCGCCGCTTCGCCTGCGGTCCGTGGCACACCGGCGCGACGTCCCCGACGTGAAGCACGTGGGGCTCTTCGAGGCGGTCCGGCAGAGACGCCTCGCCCAGCGAGCGGGATTCGACGACGCGCTGTTCGTCGACGACCGCTCGCGCGTCCTCGAGGGCACCACGTGGAACATCGGGTTTCACGACGGCGCCGAGCTGGTGTGGCCGTCCGGCGAGCAGCTGCTCGGCGTGACGATGCACCTGGTGCAGTCCCTCGGCGTCGTCACGTCGGTGACCCGCGAGCTGGACCTCAGGGCGGCAGCCGGCTTCCCGGTTGCCTTCGCGACGAGCGCCGCGGTCGGCGTCCGGCCCATCGCCGCACTCGACGACACTCCCTACGACACGGCAACCGGTCTCCTCGACGAGGTGTGCCACCGGTACCTCACCCTGCCTGGGGACGAGGTCTGAGGTGCCCGAGCAGCGGCGAGGCCACGCGGTGCGCATCGATTCATCACCGACGCTCGGGCCCAAAGACAGGGTGGCGGAGAGCAGTCGCCACGAAATCGTTTCAGCTGCCCGAAACCCACGGAAGAGCAGTTTGACGCGGCCGGGCGGCGATCGTCACGGCGGCCCCGCATGGCGTTCTTCGGTCGGGTGGGGCGCGCTGGACATAACCCCTCGGGTGCAGGATAGACTGCGCGCTGCTGTCACGCCGAATGGGTGTGTTTGGCGTTCGAGTCCAAAGCCGGAACGCGAGCGTCTGCTCATACCCACGAGCGTGACGTTCGCTTTCCCACCACACCAGCAGGGACGCTTCCGCGCGCCGGTGCGAACACGTGAAAGAGCAGGAGAAGTAATGTTCACAAGCGGTGACATCACGGCGATCATGGCGGAGTGCATGTCCATCCAGATGGTCGATGTCCCGATTGAGTACGACACCGAGATCGCCCTGGACTCTTTTGGCTTCGTCTGGTTGCAGCACCTGCTCGAGGAGCGATGCGGTTTCGATCTTGAGCAACCCGGGCGCGGCGTGATGGATACGTTCAACTCGCCTCGCGCCATTCACCGCCACCTGGCCCACATCAGCCCCGACACGTTCGCGGCAGTTGACGACGGTAGCCCGGAGTCGTGAGCCCTACCGCAATCGAGCAACAGCGCCCGTTGCCCCGCCAAGGAGACTTTTGTGCCGCACATTGAGGTTGTCATGAACGGGAACTACGACGTCGTCGTCGTGGGGAATGGCGTTCTTGGTCTTTCCCTCGGCCTGAGCCTGGCCCGTCGGGGCCTCTCCGTGGTCCTGGTGGGCGAGAAGGCCCGCCCGTATTCGGCCTCCGCCGCAGCTGGAGCGATGCTGGGGGCCTTCGGGGAGACGACGGCCACGCTCCTCGCGAGCAGTCAGGGCCGGCAGAAGCTCAATCTCGGCGTGCAGGCCCAGCAGCTCTGGCCGCAGTGGCTCGACACCCTGGAGGCGGACACCGGTCGGACCTCCGCCGAGCTGCTCACCGCACAGGGAACGGTGGTCCTCCTCAACGCCATTGGCGTCCCCGGCATCGACAGCGCCAACTACCGTGCGATTCATCAAGCCCTGACGATGTACGAGCAGAAGTATGAAGATCTGGACGTCGACAACGTCGACTGGATCTCGCCCGACGCGTTGGCCCGACCCCTGCGCGCAATGTTCCTGCCTGACGAGCACGCCGTGAACGCCGCCGAACTTCTGGCGACCCTCGAGTCTGCATTCCTCGCCCACGGCGGGGTCTTCGCCGACGATTCCGTCACCGCCCTCGATCACGTCGGTGACCGCGTTCGAGGGGTCGTTCTCGCTTCGGGCGCGACGCTTTCGGCCGGGGAGGTCGTGCTCGCAGCGGGGGCGGCGTCCCAGGCGGTGCTGAACAGCGTTCCCGAGATCGCGGCACAGGTGCCTCCGCTGATCTCCGGATATGGCCTCTCGCTGCTTCTGTCGTCGCCGGAGCGGCGGCAACCGGAGCACGTCATCCGTACTCCCAATCGCGCTTTCGCTTGTGGTCTGCACCTCGTGCCGAGGAATGCGGGCGAGGTGTACGTGGGCGCAACGAACATCATCTCGACCTCGCCCGTCAGCACTCCGGTCACGCGCGATCTGCAGTTCCTTCTCGACTGCGCGGCGAAGCAGTTGCACCGCGATTTCTGGACCTCCGGAGTCAAGCGGATCCAGGTGGGCAACCGCCCGGTCGCGCTCGACGGCTTTCCCATCATCGGTCCGGCCGTGCCGGGGCTGTGGATGCTGACCGGTACCTACCGGGACGGGCTCCACCTCTCGCCGCTTCTGGCTGCCGAGCTGTCCGCCAGGATCCTGGGCGAGGAGGGTCGCCTCGACCTTTCCCTGTTCTCGCCGGTCCGTGCTCCGGTGCAGACCGCGAGCCGTCGCGACATCGTCGAGACGGCGGTCACTCACATGGTCGCCACGGGCTACGAGCACGACTGGCGCGTACCGGTCGAGTGGCCGCGCACGATCGAGCACAGCCTGCGGCTGGAGTTCTCCCGGTTCGCCGAGATGATCCACCCAGACTTCACGCCGCCCCCTGAGATCCTCGCGGCCGCGCGCTACGCCCCCGACCTCGTGGCCATGCTCAAGAAGTTCTACGGCACCGGGCGGGCGGCGAGTGTCTGACCACCCTCCAACCGCTGCGCACGGCGCTCCGGCTCATGGCCGGAGGCGGTGCGAGATTCGGGCATCGTCATGCCACCCGCCGAGGGGGTGCTCGCGCGATGACGCATGGTGACCGGGTTCCCGGAGGCCGTGGTGTCGGCGTGCCCGTTCTTGGTGGGGACGGAGTGAGCGCAGAGCTGCTCCGGGACGTCGTGGAGCGGACTCGCCTCGTCGGTGACCAGCACCGGGTCTTCGACCAGGACACCTCCCTGGTCCAGAAGGTCCATCGGATCCTGCCCGACGTTCTGTCCGCTCTGCTGGATCTCGGGTTTCCGCACCGCTTGTCGGGCGGCGAGCGCTACTTCGATGAGCTGGACCTGGCGAATGTCTCGCTCACCCTGCATCTGCCTTCGCCCCGGTACCTCGCCATGCGACGGTGGCCCGACGTGCTCCGTGCCGTCGTGGCCGACGACCCGGTCCGCTACGAGGTGGAGGTCGTCGCCGAGTGCGGCTCCGCAGACCCCGGCCACCGGTGCGACTTCGGCCTGCCCGGTCCGGTGAAGTCGCTCGTCACGGCCTCGGACGAAGGGCCGCGAGCCTTCAGACTGCGCCGCGACGTGGGGGGCTGTGGTCGCACCGGCGAGGCTCCTTCGCGCCTGCAGACAGTCTTCGCCGAGCTCGCCGGAGTCGAGTTCTACTTTCTCCCTGAGGCCTTGCGGAGCGACCTTGCGTTCCTGGCCGAAACGTCGCTCGCCGACTGCGAGCTCGCGACGCGGTACCTGGTGCGACGGGCGACGGAGGAGGGATGGCAGGCCCGACGCAGCTTCGGGCTGCTGCTCTCGAGTCCCTACTCGCTGGAGCACTACTGGCCCGAGGTCCTGCTGGACGAGGTCTGGACCGCCTTCGATCCGCACCTCGTCAACAGCCTGAGCCGGTGGGGCGTGCTTGCGCCGGGCGAGGTCTCGCCGGGACAGGTGCTGAACTCGGCCTTCTTCCGCGTCGCCGAGGACTGGGTCACCCTGGTGGAAGACAGAGGACTGCCCGCGCGCCTGTCCCTGCTCACCCGGCGGCGCGCACTCACGGCAGGCGCCCCGTCCGTGGACCAGCCACAAGCGGCGTCCGTCTCATGACTCTGCCCGTCTGCGACGACACGGCCTCAGCAACGGTCGATGATGTCTGAGCTCCTCTCGCCTCCAGCTCCTGTGGCGGTGACCGGGGTCGGCGTATGCACCGCGTTCGGCGCGGGCGTCGAGGCCCTGCGCCGCGGCATCTTCTCCGGCGAGACGGGGATCCGGCCGGTGACCCGTTTCGACGTCGCGCCCTACCGCGCTGGAGTTGCCGCGACCTTGCGCGACGATGACGCGGTCTGGGCGTCTGGCAGGCCGAACCAGCTGGACCTGCTTCGCGCCTCCGTGGCGGAGGCGCTCGCGATGGCCGGAACAGCGGCTGAGGGTGCTCCCCTGCTCCTCGGGACCCTTGGCGACAGGTCCGCGGTGGTGGACTTCTGGAGGGGCAGGCGAGAAGACGGCGAGGGGTGGGACGCCCGGCTCGAGACCAGCGCGCCTGCTGCGCTCTCCGCCACCCTCGCGGAGGAGTTCGGCTTCGGCGCCACCCCGGTGACCTTCACGAATGCCTGCATAGCCTCGACCACCGCGGTGGCCTACGGCGCCCAGCTGATCCGCTCAGGCCGGGCCGACCAGGTGGTCTGTGGTGGTGCCCATGTGGTGTCGGAGGACATCTTCTCGAAGTTCGACGCGGGCGGGGCCTTCAGCCGTGCCGGCGTGGTCCGCCCCTTCTGCAAGCAGCGGGACGGAATGCTGCACGGCGACGGAGCAGCCGTCCTGGTGCTGGAGTCCGTGCGCTCCGCAGACCGACGCGGGGCATCACCGCTCGCGCTCCTGCAGGGATGGGGAATGTCCGCCGACGCGTACCACCCCATCCAGCCCGACCCCACCGGCGGCGGCATGGCACGCGCGATGAGGTCGGCGCTCAGCGCCGCAGGGAGCTCGCCTGAACAGGTCCAGTACGTCAACGCACACGGAACCGGCACCAAGGTCAACGACAAGGCCGAGACCTCCGCGGTCCACCAGGTGTTCGGCGAGGGTGCCGCCGTCGCGGTGAGCTCCACCAAGGGGGCGACGGGGCACATGCTGGAGGCCACGGGTGCGGTCGAAGCCGTCATCACACTGCTGTCCTTGACGGACCAGCGTGTCCCACCCACCGTCGGCCACCTGGAGGCCGACCCGGAGTGCGCCCTGGACTGCGTTCCGCACAGCAGCAGGCAGGCGGAGCTCACCCACGCCCTTTCCCTGAACGCCGCCTTCGGCGGCGCCAATGCGGCACTCCTCTTCAGTACGGTGAAAGCGGGGTCCTGGTGCTGACGCCCGCGCCGGCATGGTGGGGCGCCAGTCTGCTCGACGATGCGGACCCTGACGCGGTCTTCGCCCGCATCGGCGGCACACTGACGTTCGGTGAGCTGGCGCGACGCGTCAGTGATCACGGCGCTCGGCTCGCCGAAGCCGGCATCGGACCCGGTAGCTCGGTCGCCCTGTGCCTGCCGCCGAGCTTCACGCTCATCGAGGTGCTGCTGGCGCTCTGGTCTCGACAGGCGACGGTCGTGCTCATCGACTTCCGGCACACCTCGTCGGAGCTGCGCCGGCTTCTGGAGCTCAGCCGGCCCCAGACCCTGGTGACGACTGCGGCCGACGCCACCGGTTCGGCAGCACCGGAGGAGTGCCGCGTCGACCTGCAGGAGCTCCGAGACGGGCAGCCGGCAGAGGGGACGCACTGCCTGGTCCAGTTCAGCTCCGGATCGACGGGCACGCCGAAGATCATCGGCCGGTCGGCGCGGTCGATCCAGGACGAGCTCGCCAAGTACGCTGCGCTGCCGGGCATGCCGCGAGCCGGCGAGAGGACGCTGGTCCTCAACTCCCCGGTTCACACGATGGGTCTGGTCGGCGGGATCCTCCACGCGCTCAATGTCGGAGCGGAAGTGATGCTTCCTACCGGCCAGGGGCTGGCGGCAGCGTTGCGAGGGCCGCAGGCCGCGACGATCCGGGCCGTCTTCGGTGTCCCCATGCACTTCGACGTCATCTCCCGGATCTCGGCCGTGGCGCTGCCGGCGCTCAGACTGGCGGTCTCCGCAGGCGAGATCATGAAGGACGACGTCTGGGCCAGGTTCCATGAGCGTCTCGGAGTTCCCATCAGCCCGGTCTACGGAACCACCGAGACCGGCGTCATCTCGGCCGAACTGGTCGCTGTCTGCCCCCCGCCGTCCGTGGGGAAAGTCCTGCCCGGCACTCGTGTGGTCGTGCAGAACGACGAGGTGTTCGTGCACGTCGGCACGTCGCCCTATCTCGGCCGGGGCGACGAGCACCGGGTCCGTGACGGCTGGCTGCGCACCTTCGACCGAGGGACCCTCGACGCCACCGGTGAGCTCCGGCTCCAGGGCCGCGCCGACTCCCTCGTGGTGGTAGGCGGCCTGAAGGTCGACCTGCGTGAGGTGGAGATCCTGCTGGGCCGGCATCCGCAGGTCGCCGAGGCCGTGGTCATCCAGGACTCGTCGGTCAAGGCCTACATCGGCTCCCCCGGCGGAGGCGTCCAGACTGCCAGTCTCATCGCCTGGTGCCGTGAGCACCTGTCGGGCTACAAGATCCCGTCCACCTTCGTCGTGTGCGATGCGTTGCCACGCACCGTCTCCGGAAAAGTCGTACGTGACGCCGGCGTCCTGCGTCGACACGCCGTTGAACAGACCCCTGTGGAAGGTGCCCGATGAGCCTCGATCTCGCCGCAGGTCTCGTCAGGCGCAATGCCGCGCGGACGGGCCCGACGGTGTGCACGCTCAACGGGCGGGACTGGGACCTGTTCGAGGGAGTGTTCTCGCCGACGGACGACTTCTCGACTGCCTTCTTCACCGCGCGCATGCCCTACGGCACCGGCACGTTCCTCGAGATGGGGTGCGGGGCGGGGGTGACCGCGGTGACGGCCGCACTCCGCGGCTGCACTCGCGTGATGGCCGTCGACGTGAGCGCCGCGGCTGTCCGCAACACCGCTCTGAACGCCCGACGCCATGGCGTGGCGGACTCGGTGAGCGCCCTCCAGAGCGACCTGTTCGACGACGTTCCGGCCGGTGAGTTCGACGTCGTCTTCTGGAACTCCGCCTTCGTCGACGAGCCCACGCCTGCCGGCCTCCCGGCCGAGCTGGCCAACACGGTCTTCGACTCCGGCTATGTCGTGCACCGTCGGTTCCTCCAGCAGGCTCCCGAGTTCCTTTCGGCGGGCGGGCGCCTGTTGCTCGGCTTCAGCAGTCTCGGGAACGAGGCTCTGCTCCGGCAGCTCGCCCACGAGGCCGAGTTCGACGTCGAAGAGCTCGACTCGCTGAGAGGACCGGCGCGGATCACGTACTCCCTCCTCGAGCTCGTCCGGCAGCGGAGCGCCCGGTGACTCCCGTGCAGCGATCTGGTCGGGTATTCGCCGTCAAGGGCCTGAGCAGCCTGGCCCCCTGGGGAGAGGACGAGGCCGACGCGCTTCCCGGGGCGGCTCCCGAAGAGCTCCCCTCGGTCCCCGGGTTCGCCTACACCCGATACGGTCCCCTCGCTGTCGCTGTGGCGACGGAGTGCATCAACGGAGCCTCTGCGGGTGCCTCGGGCGGCGCAGCGACGGCGCTCGTCCTTGCGAGTGTCCACGGGGACACCGAGACCTTGGACGGTGCCTCCCAGCGTCTGGCCGCGGACCAGCCTGTCAATCCCCTGCTCTTCTTCCAGTCGGCGCCTACCGCGGCGCTCGGTCACCTGTCACGAGTGCATGGATTCCTCGGGCCTATGGCCTGCATCTCCGTGCGAGGGCCGGACCCCGCAGCAGAGGTCTGGGCGGTCGTCGACGACTTCCTCGGGTTCGCTCAAGTTCACGACGTGCTCGTCGTAGGGGTGGAGGCGTCGCCCAACCCTCGCGTCTCCCACCTGGAGCTGAGCGGGCCGGCAGGACGCGCGAAGGCGCCGGCGTCCGCCGCCGGCTTCGCCCTGCTTCTCGCGAAGCCCGTCACCGGCGACTCTGAGCTTCGTCTTCGCACGGTCGGCGAGAGCAGCCGTGCAGGGACCGACTCGACGGGCTCCCCGTGCGCGGCGGAGCCGTTCGCCAGGCTTGGCTGGCTGGCGGGGATCATGGAGCTGTGCGACCGAGGAGCGGACCTGCTGCGCCAGGACGCCCGCAGCGGCTCGGTCACCGTCGCCGTCGGCTCCCTGTCCTGGGAGAATCCGTGATGCCCTCGCGCGTTGCGTCGGCCCGAGTGCCCTCCCGACGCCCGACCTGTGTCCACGCCCTCCGCTCGGTAGGCGCCGCCTCTATCGTCTTGTCCTGCTCAGGGCAGACGACACACCTCCACACCAGGAGCTTCGCTCGATGATCCGCTCGTACCGGCTGCTCTTCTCCGCCAAGGGCAGCGTTCGCTTCACCCTCGCCGGCCTCGTCGCCCGCCTTCCGATGGGCATGTTCGGGGTGAGCATCCTGCTGCTCGTCGCCGACGCCACGGGTTCCTACGCCGTCGCCGGTGGAGTGTCCGCGGCTGGGCTCGTCGGCGTGGCAATCGCCGCGCCCCGCGTGGGCAGGCTCGTCGACCGGTACGGACAAGCGCGGATCGCCGTTCCCGCGACGGTGATCTCGGTCGTCGCGAGCACGGGCACCATCATCTGCGCGTACTCCGACGCGCCTCGGTGGACGCTCTACGTGACCTACTTCCTCTCCGCGGGCGTGCCTTTCGTCGGAGTGATGGCGCGCGCCCGGTGGGTCCGCATCTACGAGAGCCAGCCGGAGATGATGCAGAGGGCGAACGCCTTCGAGCGCGTCGTCGACGAGATCACGTTCATCTCCGGGCCCGCTGTGGCCGCGGGGCTGTGCGTGGCGTTCGGCCCCGCGGCCGGCCTTCTTACCGCGAACACGCTGCTCCTGGTGGGAACCCTGCTCTTCGCTGCCCAGCGCAGCACGGAGCCGACCCCGTTCCCGCACGACCCCGACGCGGTCCATCACCGACTGCTGGCCCCGGGAGTCAGCGCGGCCGTCGCCCTCTTTCCCATCGTGGGTCTCGCATCGGGGGCCATGGAGATCTCGACGATCGCTTTCGTCGGGTCCCTCAACACGAACATGTCTCCGGGCGTCTTCCTCGCCCTCGGGGGCCTTGGTGCGAGCGTGTCCGGTCTGATCTACGGCAACCTCAAGCTCACGAGCTACACCCGCCGGCGCAATCTTCTGCTGTCCGTGATCCTCTTCCTGTGCATGCTCCCCGTTCCGCTGGTCATCGACGGCAACCTCTGGCTCTTTGGTCTCTGGGCCGTCGTCGTGGGAGCAGCGACGGCGCCCGTCATGATCTCGGCCATGGGTCTGCTCCAGCAGCTCACCCGGCCGGAGCGGCTCAACGAGGGAATGGCGATCGCGGACTCGGGTCTGGTCATCGGCATGGCTGCCGGCGCCTTCATCGGCGGAATAGCGGCCACGCAGCTCGGCGAGCTGTCCGGCTTCTGGGTGGTGTCGGGTGCCGGCTTCCTGGTCTTGCTCGTCGCCGCGGCCGGCGCACGCTGGTGGAAGGACGGCGGTACGGCGGCCTCGCCGGAGCCTTCCCAGGCCGGCGGCGAACTGAGCGCGGCATCTAGCTGATATCGACAGTGCTCCTCGACACTTCGTGCGGTCGCCAGACGGCCCTCGAGCGCGCCCTCCGAGATCATGATCAGGGCACCGTCGTGGCCCTCCTCGCCGGGCTGGAGCATGAAGTCGACGGATCCCGCGATGTCGTCGCGCCGCGACGTGAGCAGCGGTGCGGCGCCTCGGGTCCCCTCGGCGGGATTGCGTCGGAGCGAAATGTGCGATCGACGTGTCACCTTGGTGGCCTTGCCGGACATTGCTGAGTGTGAGCGGAGATCGTGTGGGTGCGGACGGCGATGGCCGTCGGCTGGCGGACCTGTGGGAGCAGTACGCCGGGCGCGTTCAGGCGTACGCGCTCAGGCACGTCGACGGACACGCGTCCCAGGAGGTCGTCTCCGAGACGTTCCTGATCGCTTGGCGGCGTCTCGAGGACGTCCCGAGTGACCCGCTGCCCTGGCTGTTGGTCGTCGCTCGCAACACGATCTCCAATCAACGCAGGTCGCACCACCGCGCTCGCGGGTTGGAGCGTGAGATGGCTCGGGTGGCGCACCTTGCGCAGCCGTCGTCGAGTTCCGATCAGGCATCCGAGGCGCGCGCGACAGCCCTTGGTGCGCTAGCGGCTCTCTCAGCGAAGGAGAGGGAGGCGCTGCTCCTGGTGGCCTGGGACGGACTGAGCGGTGCGCAAGCAGCCACGGTGGCGGGGTGCTCAATCGCCGCGTTCAAAGTGCGACTCTCACGCGCACGGCGGCATCTCACGAGCGCGATCGAGGTCCAGGACGCGCCGGAACTCGCTCGTACCGACCAGATGACCACGTCAAGCCACCGGAGTAGCTCATGACTCGCGCGAACGGGGTTGCCGCCATGGAGCAGATCGCGGCCCTGGCCCCCGACGTTCCGCCAGACCCTGACGCCCTGCTCGTCTCGCGCGCGGCACTGGAGAGGGGCGTGCAGGCCGAAGCACGTCCATCGGCGAAGGGACGACGGCCGCGCCGCTGGCGAGTGCTGGTGATTGCAGGCGCCGCCGTCGGCGGATTGGCCGCCGCTGTCCTGATCGTGAGCGCCGTGAACTCCCCACACGTTCCCCGTGGAACGTCGGGTGACATCGCCAGCTTCACGAACTTCACGGATCCGAAGCAGCTGGCTCAGGCGAGCGAGTACCTCGTGCGAGGCACTGTCGTGGACAAGCCTTCGTTCGGTGAGATCGAGCCGGGCAACGTGACGCACTACGCGGTCGTGCACCTGGTGGTGACCGAGGTGGTGGGAGCTCGCCCCGATGCACCAGCCGAGCTCAACAAGGGTGACACGATCCCCGTCGGCTTCAACGTCCTTGATCCCGCGCAGACGTCGGCTGTCGGGAACCACGCGGACGTCACTGAGGGAGGCTTCCCGACGGAGGCCGACGTGCCGGCAGCAGGCGAGGAGATCCTCGGCTTCCTGGTCTCGAGCGCGCTCGGATCGGCCGGCTCCGGGTACGAGGCCGTGGGATCGTCGACGATCGACACGGCCACGAAGACTGCCACCTTCGACGCGGTGCCTGGCGCCCTCAGCGGCGTGACGGTTGCCACGGATGACCTGACGGCTGGCCTTGCCGCGCTGTACGACTCCCCAGCCCCGTGGAAATCAGCCGGCGGCAACTAGCTCTGAAGCCACGTCCCGCAGCACGCCTGCGGTCAACGCCCCGGCGACGGAGTCGTCGGTCAGCGTTCCGCGCGAAGCTCGGGATACTGGCGCCGGTTGTTGTACACCGTCTGGAAGTGCGGGTCGTAGAGCATCAGGTTGCGCGCCTCGACGAGGGGCAGGAGCGTGCCGATCGCCGACCTGCGCCAGGGAAACGGCCCGGAGACGTGGACGGCCGCGGACGTCCGGCCTGTCCAGGCCCACAACGAGACGCTGGCGACCTCACCTGCATCATCCGCGACATAGATCTGAGTCGGGTCCTCGCCTGACTCGGGGAGCCTGCCGAACATCTCTCCGGCGGCGGTGACGAACTCCTGCGCATCGAACATCCCGACCGCTGGGTGCTCGTGCTCGCCGTCACCGAGCACGTCGTAGACCTCGACAATCATCGCGGTCTTCGCAGTGGGCGCGCGACGCCAGATGGCGAGGTCGAAGGACATGCAGGCGACCCTAGCGAAGTCCCGATGACGGCTGCTTCGGGTCGGTCACCGAGCCTTCGGCTGTGACGCACGGGCGCACGACTCTCAGAGTGATCGGGCTGCGCCGGTCAGAGCGCGGGACTCCAGACCGGGCTCGACTCGGAGGCGTCGAACCCCGTTGAGCGGATCGGTCGGGCTGGTA
This sequence comes from Cellulomonas sp. URHD0024, assembly GCF_000426185.1. Lineage (GTDB taxonomy): Bacteria > Actinomycetota > Actinomycetes > Actinomycetales > Cellulomonadaceae > Cellulomonas. The sequence goes on along the minus strand of NZ_AUEW01000008.1, from coordinate 227,386 downwards.
CGCCGGCCACGATGGTGTTGGCTGGCACGTCCTTCGTGACGACGGCGCCGGCGCCGACGATCGCACCGTCGCCGATCGTCACGCCGGGCACGACGGTGACGCTGGCGCCCAGCCAGACCCTGCGGCCGATCACGACGGGTGCCGGGACCATGTCGGCCCGACGGGCAGGGTCGACGGCGTGGTCGAGGGTGACGACGGTGCTGCCGTGCCCGATAAGCGTGCCGTCCCCGATTGTGATGCCCCCGGCGTCCTGAAAGGTGCAGCCCATGTTGACGAAGACGTCCTCCCCGAGCACCAGGTTCTTGCCGAACTCGCAGTAGAACGGGGGGAAGAGAGTCACCGACTCAGGCACCGGCCTTCCGGTCAACCGGGACAGCAGCTCGCGGACCTCCTCCGGGGTGCGGTAGCCGCTGTTGAGCTCCGCGGTGATCCGGAGCGCGGCCTGGGCGCTCTCGTGCTGGAACGTGTGCTGCGCGGAGCCGCCTTCGATGACGGCTCCGGTCCGCACGTGGTCGACGAAGTCCTGAAGGTTCACCTGGTGCTCCTCTCCTGGGGGGTGCCTGCGTGGTCGGTCGCCCACGAAGCGAGCAGGTGCAGGTTCTCGGCCGACGGTGAGCCGGGTTCGGCGGTGTAGACCATCAGCACCTGGCCGGGTTCCGCGGTGATGGCGAGCTCCTCGTACGCGAGGGTGAGGTCACCGACCACCGGGTGGTGGAACCGCTTCGTTCCGGCGCCATGGGTGCGGACGTCGTGGGCGCCCCAGAGCCGGCGGAAGGTGTCGCTGCGGGTCGAGAGCTCGCCGACGAGATCCTGGAGGCCTCTGTCGTGCGGGTCGCGGCCGGCCTCGGCGCGCATGATCGCGACGCACATCTCGGCGAACAGGTCCCAGTCCGGGTAGAAGTCGCGGGCCGCGGGGTCGAGGAACTGGAAGCGGGCGAGGTTCGGAATGCGGCCACCGTCCCCGATCACCGGGGAGTAGAACGCCCGGCCGAGCGCGTTGGTGGCGAGCAGGTCCTGGCGCTGGTCCCGCACGAACGCAACCCCGTCGGTGATCGCCGACAGCGTCCACTGAAGGCTCGGCCGCGGCACGGACGAGCGAGCCGTCCGACGACGCGCACGGCCGGACGACGGAACCCCGTCGGCCGCGCGGGCCAGGTCCAACAGGTGCGCGCGCTCGGTGTCGTCGAGCTGCAGCGCCCGGGCCACGGCCTCGAGGACGGAGGCCGAGGCGCCGGCGATCGCACCCCGCTCGAGCTTGGCGTAGTACTCCACGCTCACCCCGGCGAGCATCGCGACCTCGCTGCGGCGCAGGCCCGGCACCCGGCGGTTGGTCCCGCCGATGACGCCGACGGCGTCGGGGCTGACCTTCGCGCGCCGCGACATGAGGAACTCGCGCACGTCCGATCGGTTGTCCATGGTCACGACGGTAGGCCGGAGGCCGCCGTCCAGGGAGTCCACGACGTGGGGTGTACCGCGGGTACACCCCACGTCAGGGACTCCCCGGCGCGCGAGCCGTCCGGTTCGCTGGTTTCGTTACCCGACAGAGAGGCATCACCACCATGCGCGCAGTCGTCATGTACGCCCCCGGCGAGGTCCGGGTCGACGAGACCGAGCGGCCGACGATCGTCGAGCCGACCGACGCCGTCATCAAGCTCGCCGCGACCTGCATCTGCGGCTCCGACCTGTGGCCCTACCGCGGCGCCGACGACGTCCATCACCAGCCCATGGGCCACGAGTACGTGGGCGTCGTCGAGGAGGTCGGCGCAGACGTGGTCGAGATCAGGGTCGGCGACTTCGTCGTCGGGACGTTCTTCTCCTCCGACAACACGTGCGAGATCTGCCGGGCCGGCTACCAGACCCACTGCGTGCACCGCGGACCCGGTGCGGTCCCCGGCGCCCAGGCGGAGTACGCGCGGATCCCGCACGCCGACGGCACCCTCGTCGCGACCCCGGCGATGCCGGACCACGACCTGGTCCCGTCGCTGCTGGCCGCCTCCGACGTGCTCGGCACCGGCTGGTTCGCCGCCGTCGCCGCCGAGGTCGGCCCCGGCAAGACGGTCGCCGTCGTGGGTGACGGCGCCGTGGGTCTGCTCGGGGTGCTCGCCGCCAAGCAGCTCGGTGCCGAGCGCATCATCGCGATGTCGCGGCACGCCGACCGGCAGTCCCTGGCCCGGGAGTTCGGCGCGACCGACATCGTCGAGGAGCGAGGCGACGCCGGCGTCGAGCGGATCAAGGAGCTCACCGATGGGCTCGGCGCGCACTCGACCATCGAGGCGGTCGGCACCCAGGAGTCGATGATGCAGGCCATCCGTGCCACCCGGGCGGGCGGCCACGTCGGGTACGTCGGCGTGTCCCACGAGGTCGTGCTGCCTGGTGAGGAGCTGTTCTTCTCCGGCGTGCACCTGCACGGCGGACCCGCGCCGGTGCGCCGGTTCCTGCCCGAGCTGATCAAGCTCATCTGGGACCGCGCCATCGACCCCGGCAAGGTCTTCGACCTCACGCTGCCCCTCGAGCAGGCCGCCGAGGGCTACCGGGCGATGGACGAGCGCCGCGCCACCAAGGTGCTGCTCACCGTCTGACCCCCGGATCGACCCGCTGCTTGATGGAAGGAAGTAAGCCCATGATCGTCACTGAGAGCGGCGGGCGGACCGCCGCAGGACCCGCCGACTGGTTCACCGGCACCGTGTACATCGACACCATCCGAAACCCCGACGCGCAGACCGCGATCGGGTGTGCCCACGTGCGGTTCGCACCCGGCGCGCGCACCGCCTGGCACACCCACCCCAAGGGGCAGACGCTCTACGTGACCGACGGCATCGGCTACGTCGCCCGGCGGGGCGGCGAGATCCGCGAGATCCGTCCTGGCGACGTCGTCTACATCGAGCCCGGCGAGGAGCACTGGCACGGGGCCACCACCGACCGGTTCATGGCGCACGTCGCGATGCAGGAGGCGGACCAGCAAGGCCAGGTCGTCACCTGGCTCGAGCACGTGTCCGACGACGACTACGGCCGCAGCCCGTCGGGACGGAGGTAGATGCCAGGTCGGTCGAGCACCGGGAATCCGCCGCGACGCTATCGGGGCGTCGCCTTGAGCGTCGTGGAGGTCCAAGCGCCCCGCCCGGCGTCGTTGACCGCCGCGACACGGAACCAGTACGCCGTGCCGGTCCGCAGCGAGCCGACGGTCGTCGAGCGGGTGGTGCTGACGCCGTCGGTGACGGTCACCCATGGACCGCCGGCGGCGGTGGCGCGCTGGATCACGTAGTCGCGGATCGGCGCGCCACCCGTCGACGCGGGGAGCGACCAGGTCAGCTTCACTGAGCGCACGAGCGCGGTGGCGGCCGGGCGCGTGACCTTACCCGGCACCGTGCGGGGAGTCGCCGACACCACCGACGAGAACGCCCCGGTCCCGGCGTCGTTCACCGCGGCGATCCGGAACCAGTACGCCTTGCCGTTGGTCAGCGAGCCGACGGTCGCCGAGCGGGTGGTGGTGACGCCGTCCGTGACGGTCACCCATGGACCGCCGGCGGCGGTGGCGCGCTGGACCACGTAGTCGCGGATCGGCGCGCCACCCGTCGATGCCGGGAGCGACCAGGTCAGCTTCACGGAGCGCACGAGCGCGGTGGCGGTGGGGCGCGTGACCTTGCCCGGCACCGTGCGGGGCGTCGCGGACCGCACCGACGACCACGCCCCGGTCCCGGCGTCGTTCACCGCGGCGACGCGGAACCAGTACCTCGTGCCGTTGGTCAGCCCGCTGACGGTCAACGACGCCGCGGTCGACGTCGGGTGCGGCACCGTGGTCCACGGCCCGCCCGATGTCGTCGCGCGCTGCACGACGTAGTTCGTCACCGCTGCGCCGCCGTCGTCCTGGGGCGACGCCCAGGTCAGGCGCACCGCGCCCGCCCGAGGCGCCGCGACGACGCTCGTGGGCGCCGACGGGGCGCGCACCGACGGTTCGTCGAACCCGAAGTCCTGGGTGGCCGTCTGGCCCTGGCCTAGCGCGACCGTCACCTGGGGCGACGAGGTGGGCCACAGCCCGTCCGGCGGCGTGGGCACGAAGACGTCGACAGCGGCATCGGGCACCACGCGCTCCACGGCGTACGCCCCGGTCGCGTCCGTGGTCGCGCACCGGACCGGCTGGTTCCCGGACGCGCACACCTCGACGCCCGCGAGCCCGAGTTCGTCGGGATCGCGCGTCGCGTCGCCGTCCGCGTCGTGCCACACGAACCCGACGACCCGCGCGAAGCCGCTCGGGTCCATGCCGAAGTCCCGACCCGTGACCTCGCCCGCCGACCCGACGACGACGGTGTACGCGGCACCCCCCGCGGGGTAGGACTGGCGCCAGGTCGTGGCGCCGTCGCCGGTGCGCACACGTACCTGGTACGTGCCGGCCGGCAGGTTCTCGATCGCGTACGCGCCGTCGACCGCGTGGTCGCAGAGCGTGATCGCCGCGCCCTCTGCGCAGACCGTCGCATAGTCCTGGAACGGCAGCTCGCCCGGCTGACGCACGCCGTCGGCGTCGGCGTCGACCCAGACGTCGCCGCTGATCACGGCGTGTCCCGCGACGGCGCCGAACGAGGCCGACGGCGCGACCGGGTCCGGTGGGCAGTCCACCCCGTCGCCTCCGGTGACAACCACGTACTCCCGGCCGGGTGCCGTCGGGTACCAGCCGTCAGGCCAGCTTCCGGCGAAGACGAGGTACACGCCCGGCCACAGGTCGTCGCTCCGGGCCACCCCGCTCGCGTCGGAGACGCCCTTGCAGTAGGCGGACCCGCCGAAGGTGTTGAGGTAGGTGCAGCTCGACTGCTTGCCCGGCACCCCGGGTTCGCCGGAGTCGACGGACCCGTTCGCGTCGAGGTCCTCGAAGTACCTGACGGCCATGCTGGCCGTCCGGGGCAGGGTGCCCTCGGGGAAGCTGTAGTCCTCGAAGCGCACGCCGAAGTCGACGCCGGTGACGCCCGTGGCGCCGACCGTGACGACGTGCGGCTGCTGGTTGGCCGGAGTCGTCTGCGCCCAGCCCTTGAACCCGTTGTGCGCCTTCAGCACGACGACCCAGCTGCCGACGGTCATGTCCGCGATGGACCACGTGCCGTCGCCGTTGGCCGTCGTCCCCCGGGTCTCCAGCACCAGCCCGCCGGCGCCCACCCGGTACGCACCGATCTCAGGGAGGTAGCCGGGGATCGCGTGCTCGAGCGCGTCATGCCTGCCGTTCTCCACGATGTCGACCCACACCTCGCCGCTGAGCGTTCCGGTGGGTCCCGCGCCGAAGCCGAAGGTCGTCGCCGTCTTCGATGGCCCGTCCGTCGTGACGCGGCCGTCCGGTGCGACCGCCTGGACCCGGAACTCGTGGGTCGACCCGGCGGTCAGCCCCGGGACGTCGTAGTGCCGGATGGTGCCGGGGACCTCGGCCACCTGCGCGCCGTCGACCAGCACCCGGTAGGCGCTCACGGGGTCGCCGTCCCAGGCCTTCGGCCAGCACAGCCTCACGACGGTGCCGGACTGCGGCGCGGCGCACAGCTGGGACCCCTCGCGCCAGCGCGGGCCTGCCGTGAGGGTCCGGAGGTCGACCGTCGGCCCGTCCGTGGACCAGTTCGCGGCCGCGTCGCGCGCCTCGACGGCGAACCGGTACGCGGTGTCGGCGGCGAGACCGCTCACGACGAACGCGGTCGCGGACGCCGGCACCGAGCCGACCTCGGTCCACGACCCGGGTGAGCCCTCCCTCAGCACGCGGTACTGCGTGACGCCTGCAGCGTCGACCGCGGCGGTCCAGGTGAGGCGCGCGGACGCGTCGGTGATCGCGTCGGCCGTCAGCGCGGCCCCGGGCCAGCGCGGGGCGCACCGGTCCGGGGAGGGCGCCACCACGTCGGCCATCTCGGTGACCACGCCGCCGACCGTCAGCACGTGCTTGGTCGCCGTCGTCTGCAGGCTCGTCGCCGCGAGCGGGTGCTGGCCCGAGTAGGCGATGTCCCCGCTGCCCGTGTCGCGCAGCACGACGGCCTGCTGCGCACCTGGCGCGTCGTACCGGAGGGCCAGCATCGAGCCGCACGGGCTGAAGGACCAGGCGATCCCGCCGGAGATCGTCCCGAGGCTGTACGCCGCCGTCGTCTCGAGGTTCACGACGAGCGGGTCGACCGTCGTCGGGCCGCTGACGTACGCACGGAAGAACTCGTCGTCGTCCGGGCTGAAGCCGAACGCCACGGCCCCGAACTCGTCGCCCGCGGCCTCCTGGATCGCGAACGAGTACTCCGACAGGTGACGGGTGGTGCCGTCGGCGGTGGTGAGCACCCGCTGCACCACGTGGTCGGCCGTGCCGGTCATGATGTACGTGTCCACCAGGAACTCGCCGTGCGGGCTGAAGGACAAGCCGTCGGCGCCCGTCTGCACGCTGCGGTTGTAGACCCGGGCCTGCGCTTGGGGCCGCGTGAGCTGGTACAGCTCGACCACCTGCAACCCGGCCTGTTCCCCGGTCAGCAGCAGGGCGTCCTGGTCCGGGCTGAATCCCCATTGCGTGAGCGTCGTGACGAGGTCGAGCACCGTCGCGCCGCCCGCGACGCGGGTCACCGTGAGGTGGATGCCGCCGGCGACCGAGTCCGCGTCGAGGTGGTAGCGCGCACCACTCGGCGCGGAGAGCCCGGTCAGCGCGTCCGGGACGAAGGGCTCGACCGCGTCGGGAGCCTGGTACGGGCCGACCTCGACGCAGTCGCAGGTCGCGTCGACCGCGGCCGCGGGTAGGGCCGAGACCGAGACGACGAGGGCCGTGGCCAGCGCGAGCACCGCGACCATCACCCCCGCGACCGCACGACGAGAGCTGGGCGCTGACTGGGGCGACGGAGCCATGGCGCCAACCGTAGGGGCGACATACCCACCCAAACCGGTGTCGAACGGGATATTCACCCCACGACGCCGCGGAAATCACTCGTCGGGGTAGGCGACGCCGCACAACTCGTCTGTCCCTCGAGATGCTCAAGGGCCGAGGGTTGGCACGATGGCGCCATGGAGACCGCCCTCGACACCCGCGCCACGGCCACCTCCCGCGACCGGGTCCGACAGGTCACCGTCCTCGTCGGCGCGATCGTCGCGATCGGCGGGGCTGCCGTCGGCTCCGGCGCGTTCGGCGGCCAGCCCATCGCGGAGGCCGCGGACGGCGCCCTGTCCGCGACGGCCACGCCCTTGGCGCCCGACACGCCGGCATTCTCCATCTGGTCGCTGATCTACCTGGGTCTCGGGGTCTTCGCGGTCGTGCAGGCCCTGCCTTCTCGGGGCGCCGACCCACGACTGCGTGCGGTGTCGTGGTGGGTGCTGGCGTCGATGTTGCTCAACGCACTGTGGATCGGCGTCGTGCAGGCCGGCTCGGTCGGCGGCAGTGTCGTGGTCATCCTCGCGCTCCTCGCCGTCCTGTCGGTGGTCTTCGTCCGGCTCGTGCGCCTCCCGCACACCGGGTCCGCGACGTCCCTGATCACCGACGTGACCATGGGTCTGTACCTCGGCTGGGTCAGTGTCGCGTCGCTCGCCAACATCGCCGCGTTCCTCACGGTCGCCGACGTGGGCGAGCTCGGGCTCGGCGCGACGGCCTGGTCCGTGATCGTGCTCGGGGCCGCCGCCGCGCTGGCGGTCGCCTATGCGGTGTTCGGCCGCACTCGTCCGTCGGTGATCCTGCCGATCGGCGTGGCGATGGCGTGGGGCCTCGCGTGGATCGGCCTGGGCCGCGCCAACGGCCCTGTGCTGGACCGGACGGTCGCGACAGCCGCGTTCGTGGCGGCCGGGATCGCCCTGCTCGCGCCGATCGTCACCTCCCTTGTCGCGCGCCGCCGCTGAGGCGCACGCCGTAGGTGCGGGTCACTCCGGTTCCCGCTCGTGCTGCGCCGCGGGGCGCGCCTCGTGCCCTGCGCGTCCGCGCGTCCGTTCGCGCTCCTTCAGCTGCGCTTCGAAGACGTGCCGGCGGCCGCCCATCGTCGCGTCCCGGACGGACCGCTCGGCGTCGGCGAACGCCGTGTAGTACCCGGAGTCGAACTCCTCGACGAGCTGGAACGTCCAGCGCCCGTCGAGCACGTTGCGTCCGACGACCCCGATCCGCAACGCCTCGGCGAGGTCGGGCCGCCCGGCGGACTCGAGCTGATCGAGGGCCTCGGCGAGCTCCTTGTCCGCCCGGCCGACGAGCCGGTGGAACGCGTAGAGCATCCCGCGTGCGTGCTCGATCACCTCGAAGGCGGCGGTGACGCCTCCGACCGCCTCGACCAGCTCCTCGGAGACCCCCGCGGGGGCGGTGTGGTCCTCGTCCGGACCGTCCGGCGACGGACTCATCGCCCCATCGTCACCCGGACCGGGCGAACCCGCGCGGCCGACGAAGGACGTGGAGCCGCTGCGCGGGTGTTGGCGTCGACGTACCGTCGATCGCATGCCGCGTCCCGAGCCGGTCCGTCCCGCACCCGGGCAGGAGTCCGTCTGGGACTACCCGCGCCCCCCGCGTGTCGAGCCGTGCACCGCCGAGCTCGTCATCGAGCTCGGCGGCCAGGTGGTCGCGCGTACCTCGTCCGCGTGGCGCGTGCTCGAGACGAGCCACCCGCCGACGTACTACCTGCCGCGCTCGGCGTTCGCCGACGGGTCGGTGCGCCCTGCCGTCGGAGCCTCCTGGTGCGAGTGGAAAGGGCAGGCGGCGTACGTCGACATCCTCGGCGGGTCGGTCGTGGCGCCCGGCGCAGGGTGGACGTATCCGGAACCAGCGGCAGGCTTTGAGGTGCTCGCCGGGGCGATCGCCGTCATGCCCGGGGCGATGGACCGGTGCACGGTCGACGGCGAGGTCGTCCAGGCCCAGGACGGCGGCTTCTACGGCGGCTGGATCACCTCGAGCGTCGTCGGACCGTTCAAGGGCGGGCCGGGCACCTTGGGCTGGTGAGGTTGCCGACTCCTGCGAGCCCTCAACAACGTGGTGCGGGCGCCGATGGTGTCGATGACCCCGGACTGAGAAGAGATCGCCGTGCGCACCCCCCGCTCTACGCCGCTGCTCCGTGGCGCCGCGATCGCTGGTATCACGGCGCTCCTTGCCACCGGCCTCGGGATCGGCGCAAGCGCCGCCCCCGTCGCGCCCGCCTACCCGACGGTGTTCATCTCCCAGGTGATCACCGGCGACACGAACACCACGATGCGGCGCGTCGCCCAGTCGCGGCTCGCGAACGCGGGAGCGGGCGGCGTCCAGATCGTCACGGTGGGCTCGCAGGCCGCCTACCAGTACAACGCCCTCGGCTACCGCACCGCCGACGGCTACCTGTACGCGGTGGGATTCAGCGGGTCCGCGACCGGGCACCTCGTGCAGGTCGACAGCCTCGGTGCGCCCACCGACCTGGGAGCGGTCACGGGTATGCCGACCCAGGTGGTCTCCGGGGCGTTCGGCGACGGCGGCTACGCCGACACCTTCTTCCTCAAGCCCCTTTCCGCGACGTCGGCCCTCTACAAGATCGACATGTCGGCCACGACCCGCACGGTGACGTCCGTGGCGCTGACGCAGAACGCGGACGTCATCGACTTCACCTGGCTCCAGGGCTACCTGTGGGGCGTCGAGAACACGTCGAAGGACCTCGTCCGCATCAGCCCGACGGGCACCGTGACGAAGATCGCGACGGGCAGCCTCTTCACCGCCGACGGCACAGGCGGCAGCGGCTACGGAGCGGCATGGACGTACGGAAACGGGAACCTCGGGTTCTCGCACAACGCCACGGGCACGATCACGCAGGTCGCCGTCACGAACCCCACCGCAGCCGCGCCCACGGTCGCGCTGGTCTCACGGATCGTCGGCCCGGCCACGAGCAACAACGACGGCACGACGACGCCGTCGTCGCCCACGGACCTCTCAGCGGCGGTCACGACGCCGCCCACGGTGGCGCCGGGCGACGCGATCAGCTGGACCGTCACGCTCACGGACGAGGGCCCGGGCGGCTCGTCGGGCGGCACGTTCTCCTTCCCCGTCCCCACAGGGGTCACCGGACTGACGCTGCCGAGCGGCTGCACCACGACGTCCGGTGTCGTCCAGTGCGTGAGCGGACCGCTCGCCGACGGCGACTCCGACACGTACGACTTCACGGCCACAGCGCCGTCGGCAGCGGGCGCCACGGCGACGAGCACCATCACGGTCGTCGGCAACGAGCTCGACCCGGTGACGACGACGTCGACCCTGACGATCACGACGACACCGGCCGAGCTCGTCTCGAGCGGAGCCGGTACGGCAGCCCAGACCAAGACAGTCACGGTCCCCGGGGGCAGCACGTTGGCACTGCTCGACGACGACACGCCCGTCACGACGCTCACGGTGCCCGGCGGGACGTTCACCGTCGTCTCCGGCATCCTCACCTTCACGCCGGAGCTCGGGTTCACCGGCTCCGCGACGGCTGATTACACCGTCACGTCGCCGTCGGGCGAGACGATCGGCGGTGGCACGTACACGGCGACAGTGATGAGCCCCGCCGGCCCAGGTGCCGCACCGCTCACGTCCACCGGCACCGGCACCTCCGAGCAGCAGGTGACCCTCAGCGTGCCCACCGGCGGCACCGCAACGCTGCTCGACGCGGACGACGATCCGGCGATGACGCTCACGACGAGCGCCGGAACCTTCGTGGTCGACGAGACCACCGGCGTCCTGACGTTCACGCCCGCGCTGGGCTTCGTGGGCGAGGCCGAGCCCGTCGACTACCGCGTGACAGACGCCTACGGGCAGTCGGCGACGAGCACCTACACGCCGACGGTCACCATCCCGGCGGGTCCGAGCGCCGCGCCGCGGACCTCGGTCGGCTACGGCACGGCGACGCAGTCGGCGAGCGTCGTCTCCGTACCGGTCTCCGGTTCGATCCGGCTGCTCGACGCCGAGGGCGGCCCGGCCACCTCCGTGACCTCTGCTGACGGCACGTTCACGGTCGACCCCGCGACCGGCACGCTCTCGTTCACGCCACGCCTCGGGTTCACGGGGACGGCCTCGGCCGTGAACTACCAGCTGACCGATGCGTACGGCCAGACCGCGACGAGCACCTACACCCCGACGGTCCTGCTGCCCGCGGGGCCTGCGGGACCTCCGCGGACGACCAGCGGCATCGGCACCGCCGTGCAGTCGGTGACGCTGACGCCGCCCACGTCAGGCACCGTCACCCTGGTCGATGCTCAAGGTGACCCGGCGACCTCCGTCATCATGCCTGGGCAGGGCACGTACACCTTCGACCCGGCGACGGGCGTCCTCGCCTTCATCCCGGTGCCCGGGTTCGACGGTGCGGCCGACCCTGCCTCGTTCCGCGTGACGGACGCCTACGGACAGACCGCCACCGGCACCTACACCCCGACCGTGGTGGTGCCGCCGCTGCCCGCGCCGCCCGCAGGCACGACTCGGGGCACCGGGACCGATCCGCAGCAGTTCGCGGTTCCCGTGCCGGTGCACGGCTCGGTCACCCTCCTCGACGCGAACGGCAACCCGACCACGTCCCTGACGGTCACCGGTGGCAGCTACACGCTCGACGGCGCGACCGGCACGATCACGTTCGTCCCCGTGAGCGGCTTCGCCGGCACTCCGCAGCCCGTGGACTTCCAGGTGACCGACGAATACGGGACGCGGGCGACGAGCACCTACACGCCGAGAGTCGTGGCTCCCGCCACGACGGCTCCCGCTGGTACGACGACCGGCACCGGCACGGCGCCGCAGACGTGGACGCCCGTGGTGCCGGCCGGCGGCTCGGTCACGCTCGTCGACAGCCACGGCAACGCCGTCGCGTCGGTCACGACCCCTGCCGGCACGTACACCCTCGGCCCCGATGGCGTCGTCGTGTTCGAGCCCGTGCTCGGGTTCCAGGGCACGCCGCCCGCCGTCGTCGTTCGCGTCGTCGACGCGTACGGCCAGGTCGCCGACGGCCGCTACGCACCGGTCGTGACGCCGCCGGCCGGGCCGACGGCGGCCGGCCTCACCTCGACGGGTCCGTCCGGAGTGCCGCAGAGCCCCGTCCACGTCGTCGCCGTTCCGGTCGGTGGGTCGGCCACCCTGCTCGACTCGAGCGGTTCCGCGGTGACGAGCGTGACCTTTCCCGGCGAGGGCACCTACACGATCGACCCGGCGACGGGTGCGCTCGTCTTCACTCCGGTCCTGGGCTTCGTCGGGACGGCGACGCCGGTGACCTTCGAGGTCACCGACGCCTACGGCCAGAAGGCGGTCGCGACCTACACCGCCGAGGTGCTGGCCGCCGGCGCGCCGGCGCAGCCGCTCGCGAGCAGCGGATGGGAGGGGGCCCGCCTGGCGGGGCTCGCTCTGCTGGCGCTGCTCGCCGGGATCTGCGCGGTCCTCGTTCGTTCGTTCGCTCGGCCGGGCCCGGCCCGCTCGGTCAGGCGCAGCCCGGGTGCGGGAGGCGCGACCGGCCGGCGTACTGCCTGACATCGGCACCGCCGGTCCGGCTAGAGTCCCGGCCCATGGCAGTCGTCACCATCCCGGGCTCCAAGTCCGTCACCGCGCGCGCCCTGCTGCTCGCCGCGGCGGCGGCCGGCCGCACGACGCTCGTCGACCCGCTCTTGTCGGACGACACGGAGGCGTTCGTCGACGGCCTGCGCGCGCTCGGGTACCAGGTCGTCGCTGACGGACGAGAGTGGACGATCGACGGGCGCGCCGCAGGCCCGGGCGCGTCGCGTGCCGAGGTCTTCTGCCGCGACGGCGCCACGACCGCCCGGTTCCTGCCTGCCCTCGCCGCAGCGGGCCGCGGGACGTTCGCGTTCGACGCCTCCGACCAGATGCGTGCCCGGCCGATGGCGCCCCTGACGCGGGCACTGCGCTCGCTCGGCGCCGGCCTCACGTTCCAGGGCGAGCCGGAGCACCACCCGTTCGTCGTCGAGGCGCGCGGTATCGAGGGCGGCACCATCCGCCTGGACGCGGGCACGTCGTCGCAGTTCCTGACGGCGCTCCTGCTCGTTGCGCCGCTGTCGCGTGACGGCCTGACCATCGAGGTCACGGACCTCGTATCCGTTCCCTACGTCGGCATCACCCTTGCGATGATGCGCGACTTCGGTGTCGACGTCGAGGTCGACGGCGGCACCTACACCGTTCCGGCGGCGACCTACCGGGCGCACAGGTACCAGGTCGAGCCGGACGCGTCGTCGGCCAGCTACTTCTTCGCGGCTGCTGCCCTGCTCGGTCGCACCGTGGAGGTGCCAGGTCTCGGGCGGGATGCCTTGCAGGGCGACCTGGCCTTCGTCCGCGTGCTCGAGCAGATGGGCGCCGAGGTCCGCCAGACGAGCACGTCGACGACCGTCGTCGGCGGACGGCTGCAGGGCGTCACCGTCAACATGCGCGACATCTCCGACACCATGCCGACGCTTGCCGCGATCGCTCCTTACGCGCAGGGCCCGACGACGATCGTCGACGTGGCGAACACTCGGGTGAAGGAGTGCGACCGGCTCGAGGCGTGCGCCGGGAACCTTCGTCGGCTCGGTGTGGAGGTGGACACGGGACCGGACTGGATCCGGATCCATCCGGGCACCCCGAACGCCGGGCGTGTCGAGACCTTTCGCGACCACCGCATCGCCATGGCCTTCAGCATCGCCGGTCTGCGAACGCCGGGGATCACGCTGGACGACCCCACCTGCGTCAAGAAGACGTTTCCCACGTTCCACAGCGTGCTGGCCGAGGTCGTGCAGGAGATCGCACGCGAAGCCCGCCTCGCCCGGAACGGCGAGCAGTTCGCGGCGCACCTCGACACCGGCAGCGTCGGGCCGGAATAGGGCTGCTGCCGCGGCTGCTGCGACGGGTATGCGAGCAATCACCTACTCCCGCTACGGCGGCCCCGACGTCCTCGAGCTCACCGACCAGCCGATCCCGAAGGTCGGCGCCGACTCCGTCCTCGTCCGCGTCAGGGCAGCGTCCGTGAACCCCGTCGACGGGTATGTCCGTGCCGGCTACCTCGACGGGGCGATGGACGTCGGTTTCCCGGCGATCCCCGGGTGGGACGTCGCCGGCGTCGTCGAGCGGGTCGGCCTGGACACCCCCGAGCTGCAGGTCGGCGACGAGGTCTTCGGCTACGTCCGCAAGGACTGGGTGCACGGTGGGACGTTCGCCGAGTACGTGTCAGCGCCCGTCCGGACGCTCGCACGCAAGCCCGCGTCGCTGTCGTTCGAGGAGGCCGCCGGCGTGCCGCTCGCCGGCCTCACCGCGTACCAGTCGATCCGGCGCGCGGGCGTCCAGGCAGGTCAGACAGTGCTCGTGCACGCAGCCGCCGGTGGCGTCGGCTCCTTCGCCGTCCAGATCGCCGCCGCACTCGGCGCCCGGGTCCTCGGCACCGCGTCCTCGGCGAACCACGAGTACCTGCGGGGCCTGGGTGCGGAGCCGGTCGAGTACGGCGACGGGCTCGTCGAGCGCGTCCGCGCCCTCGCGCCCGAGGGCGTCGACGTGATCCTGCACTACGGCGGCACCGAGGCGATCGCGACCGCCCCCGCCCTGCTGGCCGACGGCGGCACCATCGCGTCGATCCTGGACGCCGCGGCCCGCGACGAGCTCGGCGGGCACTACGTCTGGGTCCGGCCGTCGACCCAGGACCTCGAGGCTCTCGCCGCGCTGGCCGACGACGGTCGGCTGAAGGTCGAGATCGCCCAGGTCTTCGAGCTCGCGGACACCGCTGCGGCGCACGAGGCCAGCGCGACCGGTCATGTCCGGGGCAAGGTCGTCGTGCGCATCTGACGCCGGCCCGAGCCGGAACAGGTGCGTCGCCCCGAGAAGATGCGGGACGCGCTGACGGACTTCCTGGAGCGTGCCGCCCAGGAGTCCGTCTCCGCGTAGGCCGCCCGTTGGAGGTCCGTGTGGTTTCTCCCCAGGCGCTCAGCGAGGCTGATCGGCGCACCGTCGCGGGGTGGGCGGCGGATTGCGCAGAGCGTGTCCTGCCGCTGTTCGAGGCCGAGGCGCCGGACGACGATCGTCCGCGCGACGCCATCGCACGCGCGCGGGCGTTCAGTCGCGGCGAGCTGCGTGCCGCCGACGAGATCCGCCGACGTTTCGTCGGCGGCCGTGCAGCGCATGTCGTCCGCTCGCCCGCGGCTGTCGCCGCAGCCAGGGCGGCGGCGCAGGCTTGGGGCGTCGCGCACATGGGCGCGCACGCTCTCGGCGCAGCCGCCTACGCAGCGAAGGCGGCCGGCCTCGGGCGCCCCGATCGCGCGGACGCCGTCGGCGACGAGGTCCGCTGGCAGCTTCAGCACATGACCCCAGCCACCCGGGCGGCGCTGCGGAGGCTGCCCCCGCTCGGTGAGGACTCGGCGGGACCGCTCGGTTCCGGGCTGCTCGCGTCCGGCGTCCTCGCGACGGTCATCCGCGAGATCCAGGCGGACCTCGCTTCGACCTGACGACCGCGCGGATCAACGACGGTCGTCCGTGACGGGCCACGTCACCGGCCGGAGGTCGTGTGATGCCGTCCGGCTCGTCGTCGTCAGAAGTGGGGCAGCGTCGAGGCGGAGCCTGCGAGCCCCAGAGGCGGGAGGCCGAGCATGGTCTCCGTCGTGCGGAGCAGCGTGTAGTGGTCGGTCCGGCCCGGGAAGACCGAGCCGGCCGGGACGCTCGGCGCGATCGCGACGAACGGCACCACGTTGTCGTGCGCGGAGTCGTCCTCGTCGTAGGTCACGAAGACGGCCGTCGTGCCGTCGGTGTACGACCGGCTGCGCAGGATCGTCGGCAGGACGTCGCTCAGCCACGTGTCGCCCGTGGCGACCGAGCAGTCGTGGGTGTCGTTGCACATGTCCGGCGTGACGAAGGCGAATGCCGGGAGCGATCCGGCGGCCAGGTCGGCGGTCAGCGCATCGAGCCCCACGTCCCACCGCGCGCAGTCCGACCGGAGCTCCGTGTAGTACGCGGCGGGGTTGTGCTTCACCGCGTACGGGCCCGCGGAGTCCTGCGCGCACGGCGCGGGGATCGCCTCCTGGTACGAACGCCACTCGAGCCCGGCCTCGGCCACCTGGCTGAACAGCGACGGTCCGGCGATCGGGTGGACGGCCGGACCGGCGTCGTTGCGGACGTCGTGCGTCGAACCCGACGTCGCGGCGAGGTAGTTCGGCAGGGACGGATGGGTGATGCCGTGGTAGTCGTCGGCCCTGCCGCACATCGTCGCGACACGGTTGAGGTACGGCGCCTGGGGGGAGCCCAGCACAGCGACGTCGGCCTTGTTCTCGAACCAGATCCACAGCACGTGCTCCCAGCGCTGCGGGGGCGGCGCGCCGAGGCACGGCGCTCCGTCCGGGTCGCTCACGACCACGGTCGACGCCGACGGGTCAGGCGTGGCACTGGTCGGCGGTGCGGCGGCGACGGTCTGCCCGGCCGGCGTGGACGGTGGCGTACTGGGTGGGGTGGTCGGTCCTGCCTGGCACGCCGTCGTCAGCAGCAGGGCGAGGGCGACCGACAGACCACGCAGCGCGTGTGCGTGCTTCGTCGGGCCCGGCGCCCGGTCGGTCCAACCCACCCTTCCGAGGCTAGTTCGTGCCGACGCTCAGCGGAGCAGCTGCCGGATCTCGCGGGTGTCCCCGTCGACGGTCAGGGTCGCCAGCGCCCCGTTGACCAGCGGCAGATGTGGCGGGACGTGCCCGATCTCCACGTCGAAGACGATCGGGATGCCCAGCCGGCCCAGGGCGTCCAGGACGGCTTCCCGCTGGGTCATCCTCGGGTGGTCGGGTGCTGCCGTCCGGCCGACGAGCACCGCGCGGGCATGGTCGAACCACCCGGCCAGGCGCAGGCCGTGCAGGTTGCGGCAGATCGTCGCGGCCTCGTCCTCGGCCGCCTCGACGTAGACGATCAGCCCGTCCTGCGCATGCTCGCGACCGAACGCCGCGACGTCGCCGTACGGCGTTCCGGCAATGTTGCACAGCGTCTCGACGCACCCGCCGACGAGTCGCCCCGTCACGTGCAGGGACTCGGCGCCGTGCAGGGTCCACCGGCCCTCGCCGACGCGCCTCCACTGCGTGGCGCGGACGTCCTCCTCGAACCCCCACCAGCCGGCGACCACGCCCGAGTCCCGCTGCACGTGCGGGCCTGGCCCGGCGACGACATCGAGCCAGCTCAACAGCCCCTCCGGCGCTTCGTACGGGGTGTCGGCGAGGTTGTCCCCGTGCACCGTCGCCCACCCCAACCGGGTCGTGAACGGAAGCAGCACCGTGGACAGGTCGGAGAAGCCGACGAGCCACGTCGGTTCCGCGGCGGCGAGCGCGTCCCAGTCGAGCAGGTCCAGCAGGTCGATCGCCGTCTCGCCGCCCCACGGTGGGATGACGCACCGGATCGTGGGGTCGCACAGCATCGCGGTGAGCTCGGCCGCGCGGGCGGCGGCCGGCCCCGCGGTGAGGCCGGTGCCGTCCATCACGCGCCCGACGACGACCTCGAAACCGGCCTTCCGCAGCCAGTCTTCGCAGAACTCGATGCGGGCAGCCGCTGGCCCGTGGACGCCGGACGACGGAGACGTGACACCGATGCGGTCGCCTGGCCTGAGCGGCGGCGGAAACGTGAGCACGCGCCATGGTCCCAGACGGGCCGCCGGCGGGATTCTGCAGCTACAGGTGGCTGCCGCCTGGGCGGTCACCTTGCGCCGGCAGGGCACGCGGGGGGCGTCGCGGACGCCCCCCTCGTGCTCGGCGGTCAGTCCAGCGACAGGCTGGCCCGCACGTCGCCGAGGCCGCGGGCGACGAGCAGCCGACCGCCGTCCGCGATCCGCGACCAGGCACCGGAGTCGGTGTCCCACGAACGCCAGAGCCGGTCGTCCGTGCGGACCTGGACGGAGGCTGACGCACCGGCCGGGACCGAGACGGCGGTCCAGCCGACCAGCCGGACGGGCTCGTCGGACGACGACGGCTCGAGGTAGACCTGCACGACCTCGCGCGAGTCGCGGGGGCCTGTGTTGGTCACCGTCACAGACACCTGCGGCGAGGGGCCGTCGAGCGAGACGGCCGCGTCGCTGTACGACCAGGTCGAGTACCCGAGGCCGTGGCCGAGCCAGAAGGCCGGTGCCGGAGCGTTCCCTGCCCAGTGCCCGCGGTAGCCGATGAAGGTTCCCTCGGTGTACTCGAGGTCGCCATCCACCGGCGTGACGGACCACGCGGGCGCGGCACCGTCGGCGGCGGGGAACGTGGTGACGAGCCGGCCGGCGGGCTCGATGTCACCGAGCAGCGCGGCGGCGACCGCGTGGCCGCCCTCCTGGCCGGGCAGTCCGGCCCACAGCACGGCGTCGACCTCGTCGAGCCACGGCATGAGCACCGGGGTGGCGGCGTTCACGACGACGACGGTCCGTCGGGCGGCCGCGGCGACGGCGCTGACCAGCGCGTCCTGCGCGCCGGGGAGGGCGAGCGTCGACTTGTCGACGGACTCAGTCTCCTGCTCCTCGGTGAGCCCGACGACGACCACGGCCACGTCGGCCTGCGCGGCGGCCGCGGCAGCCGCGGCGATCACCGACTCGACCGGCTGGGGTGCCGGGCGGGCGACGAGCCCGAAGAGGCCGACGCCGGCGAGCGGGTTGGCGGTCGCCTCGACGGTCGAGACGCCGTCGAGGACGTCCGTCCGGGCCGGCGGCCGCAGCATGGCCTCCCCGTCGATGATGTCGTCGGGGCCCATCTCGACCGTCCCGGTCTCGACGGGCGGCGCGAGCATCTCCTCGGCGAACCCGCCCGACGAGCGCAGCTCGAACGAGCGCGACGTCTCGCCGACGGTGAGCTCCCACGCGCCGACGCCGATCACGCCGACCTCGACGGGACCGTCGGCAGCGACTCGAGCGCGGAACCGCACGGTGGCGACCGGCTCGCTGAAGTCGTCGTCGAACCCGACCATCACGGTGGACGGGGCGTCGTGGCGCTCCTCGAGCACCGACCCGTCGGCCGCGAGCAGCGTGATGTGGACGCCGGGGTTCCCTGTCGAGGGGTCGAGCACGAAGCCCGGACGGGCGGGGACGGGCCGGGTGCGGACCTCGACCCCGTCGACGACCTCCACGGAGTCGAGCAGAGCAGTGAGGCCCTCGGCCACGCTCACCTGGTACGGCGGGTTGACCTGCGCGGAGCCGCCACCCATGTCGATGGTCTCCAGGGCGTGCCGGCCGATGAGCGCGACAGACGTGCCGCGGGTCAGCGGCAGGACGTCGTCGTTGGTCAGCACGGTCATCCCGGCAGCCGCGAGGCGGGTGAGCTGCTCCCGGCGTACCGGGGAGTCGGGGGCGGGCAGATCCGTCGGGAGCGACCGGAGCTCGCCGAGCGCGCCCACCCGGTCCGCGAGGACGAGGAGCCGGCGCAGGTGGTCGTCGACCACGGACTCGTCGAGGTCACCGTTGCGCACGGCGGCGACCAAGGTGGCCCCCCACGGCCCCTCCGGCCCGGGCATCACGAGGTCGAGGCCGCCGGCTGCCGCGGGCGCAGCGGTCTTCGTCGCGAACCAGTCCGACATGATCAGGCCGGTGTAGCCCCACTCACCCTTGACCACGTCGTTGATGACGTGGTCCTGCTCGGTGGCCGCGACGCCGTTGACGTCGTTGTAGGCCGCCATCATCGACCACGGGTCCGACTCGGCCGTCGCGATCTCGAACGGCAGCAGGTACAGCTCGCGCAGCGTCTTGGCGTCCACCACCGAGTTCATGGTGTTGCGCGCCGTCTCGGACTCGTTGGCGACGAGGTGCTTGAGGCACGCGCCGACGGCGAGCGACTGCAGCCCCCGGACGTACGCGGCGGCGAGCTTGCCGGTGAGCAGCGGGTCCTCGGAGTACGCCTCGAACAGCCGGCCGCCGAGCGTCGAGCGGTGCAGGTTGATCGTCGGGCCGAGCACCACGTGGATGTCCTGCGCCATCGCCTCCTCGGCGAGCATCCGACCGACCTCGGCGGTCGTCTCCTCGTCCCAGGCCGAGGCGAGCAGCGTGGCGTTCGGGAACAGGGCCACCTGACGGCCGCCGCTGAACTTCAGGCCGCGGACTCCGGTCGGACCGTCGGAGAGGTTGACCTCGCCGAGGCCGATCGACTCCTCCGGGGCCAGCGTGAACGCGCTGGCTCCCGTGAGCAGCCGGACCTTGGTCTCCAGGTCGACCTTCGCGACGAGAACGGACGGGTCGATCGAGGACGGGTTCGTCATCACTTCACCTTCTTGACGGGGATGATCGCGAGGGCTCCGAGGAAGGTCAGGGCCGCCGCCGAGATGTAGAGCAGGTCGTAGTTCTTCGCGGCCCCACCGATCAGCAGCGCACCGAGGAACGGTGCCAGCGACTGCGGCGCGGCGTTGGCGATGTTGAAGACACCGAGGTCCTTGGCGGAGTCGTCCGGGTTGGGCAGGACGCCGATGACGAGGGCGAGGTCGACGCCCATGTAGATGCCGTACGCCGCGCCGAGGATCGCCTCGACCACGTAGAAGCCGCTCACGCCGTTCACCTGGGTCAGCAGGATGAGGCCGAGGGCGAACAGGGCGGTGGAGGCGAACACGAACACCTTGCGACGGGCGAGCCGGTCGGACACGATCCCGGCCAGCTGGCCGACGACCACCAGGACGACGGTGTAGATGAGGACACCCTTGAAGACGACACCGGCCGCCTCCGCGTCGGAGAGTCCGAGGTGGTCCTTCATCCAGAAGAACCGGAACGTCGAGAACAGGAAGCTGCCGAGGATGAGCAGGAACCGAGAGATCCAGGCCCAGGCGAAGTCGGGGTAGCGGCGCGGGCTCAGCCAGAACGTGTCGAGCCACGCGCGCACCGTCATCGACGGCGGCCGCTGCGGCAGCTGCTTGTCGGGGAGCACCAGCGCGTAGACGACCATGCCGACCACGCCGATCGCGGCGGGGACCATGAACAGCGCGATCATCTGCGACGTGAACATGGTGGCGATCCAGATGGCGGCCAGGACGCCGACGTTCTGCATGACGCCACCGAGGGCGCTGATCTTCGCCGTCTGCCGGGGCGGGACCTGGTCGGCGATCGTCGCGAGGTAGGCCGCGAAGCACGCGTTGGCGGCGAGCTGGGCGAGGAACCAGCCGATCAGCAGGGTCGGGACGTTCGTGCCGACCGCGATGACGAACAGGAACGCTGCGAGGCCGAGCGACCCGCCGACGAGCCAGGGGCGGCGACGGCCCCAGCGCGACATCGTGCGGTCGGAGAGACGGCCGAAGAACGGGTTGGCGAGGAGGGCCGCGAGGGCGCCGACGCCGAGGATGAGGCCCTGGGCCGTGGTGGCCTGGGCGTCGCCGACCACCGCGGTGACCTTGATGGCCATGCTGATCGTGACCGGCCCGAGCAGCGCGATGAACAACGCGAGCTGGGCGAAGGCGAACGCCGCCACGAACTTCGGGGTGACCGACTTCGTGGGCGGGTCGATGGCGTACGGGGGGACGGGGCGCTCGTGGCCCGGGATGCCCGACGTGACGATGGACGCCGGCAGCTCGGTGCTGCTGGGCGTCTCGTCCGTGAGCGGGTTGAGGTGGTGCTGCACTTCCGGGCTCATAGCCGTTCTCCGTCGTGTGCGAGGGGAGCAACTTCTGCGGGAGCACGGCCTCCTTGCTCGGACCGATCACTCATTCGTGTCACTGACACGTGTCACTTGCGCGTGTCAGTAATGTGGCACAGGGTGGGGCCGAGCGCAAGATGTCCGATCAGAGAGGTTGGTGACGATGTCGGTCGACGATCGCCCCAAGCGGGTGACCAGTGCGGATGTCGCACGCGAGGCCGGCGTCTCGCGGACCACCGTGAGCTACGTGCTGAACGGGACCCCCCACCAGAAGATCCCGGAGGCCACCCAGCAGCGGATCCTGGACGTCGCCGAGCGGCTCGGCTACGCCCCGTCGGCCGCCGCTCGGGCACTGCGCAGCGGCCGGTCCGACGTGGTCCTGTGCCTCCTGCCCGACTGGCCCATCGGCCCCGCGATGGGAAGCCTCCTGGAGACCCTCTCGACGAGCCTCGCCGCCGAGGGCCTCACGCTGTACGCCCACCCCCGGGCGGCCGGCCGGCCGGTCTCCGCGGTGTGGCGCTCGCTTGGACCCGCCGCCGTCGTGCTGTGGGACGAGCTCGACGACAGCGAGATAGCAGCCATGCGCTCGGCCGGGATCGCCGTCACGGTCGCCCTGCTCAGCCCGACGGGTCGCCGGCACAGCGAGCTCCTCGTCCCGCAGCAGCGCATCGGACGTGTCCAGGCCGAGCACCTCGCGGCCACCGGGCACCGTCTGATCGGCTACGCCTACCCGGACGACCCCCGCGTGAAGGGCTTCGCCGAGCCACGGCTCGAGGGCGTCCGGACCGCGTGCGCCGAGCTCGGCCTCGACGCCCCGGTGGTCCGCACGGTGCCGATGGATGCGGAGGCCGCGGCCGACGCCGTGCGGGCGTGGGTCGCCGAGGGCGTCACCGGCGTGTGCGCCTACAACGACGACGTCGCGCTCGCGGTCCTCGCCGGCACCCGGATCGCCGGGGTGGCCGTACCCGGCGACCTTGCGCTGGTCGGCGTCGACGACATCCCCGCCGCTCCGTTCGCCTCACCCCCGTTGACCACGGTGGACACCGAGCAGGGGGTCATCGCCGAGTACATCGCCGCTATCGTCACCCGGGCGATCTCCGGGAAGCCCGCCCCTCGCCGGCCGGGGTCGGACATCGTCCACCTCATCCGCCGCGAGTCGGCGTGAGCACGTAGCCGCCGGTTCCCTGCAGACGACGGAGTCGCCCCGCTCGTCAGTGCACGACCGCAAGGACGACGCCGACGGCGACGAACAGGCCGCCGAACACCCGGTTCACGATCCGGCGCCCTGACTCCCGCGCCGTGAGCCGGACGAGCCCGCGCGCTGCGCTGGCGAACAGGAACCACATCACGAGGACGTCGACAGCCACGACGGTCGCGGCGACGATCGCGTACTGAGGGACGAGCGCCCGGTCGAGCCGGACGAACTGCGGCATGAAGGCGAGGAAGAAGACGATCGCCTTGGGGTTGGTCAGGTTCACGAGCAGCCCGCGCCGGAACATCGACCACGCCGGCTCACGGTCCAGGAGAGCGACGCCGCCCATGGCCGTCTGCGCCCGGAACTGACGCACGCCCAGGTAGACGAGGTAGGCGGCCCCGACGTAGCGGATCGCGTCGAACGTCACCTGCGACCGGCTGACCAGGACACCCACGCCCGCAGCGACGATCGCGATGTGCACCAGGAGCGCGAGCTGTTGCCCGAGAATGCCCCAGATCGACCGCGTCCAGCCGGAGCCCAGCGAGTTGGACATCGTGTTGATCGCGCCCGCGCCGGGCGTGCACGAGATGACGAGGCAGGCGCCGACCAGCGTGAGCCAGAGGGACAGGCTCACGCGGGAGTCACCGGGACGGTCACGGACTGAATCATGCCTCGCCGCCGGTCCCGGAACGGGTCGGTGCCGGGCCGATCGGGTGGCCGTATCGTGACGGCTGTGGCGGGGACTCTTCGGGTGCGGGAACAGAACATCGCCGTGTTCGGCGGCAGCGGCAGCGGCAAGACGGTCCTGGTCTCCTCGTTCTACGGCGCGGCTCAGGAGCAGAGCTTCCAGAAGGACAGCCTCTTCGACCTGATCGCCGACGACACCGGGCAGGGCAACCGCCTGCGCCAGAACTATCTGGGCATGAAGAACCGCGCGCTGGCGCCGGAGCCCACCCGGTTCGCGGCGACGCCCTACTCGTTCGTCGTGAAGCTGAAGGACCAGGGCGGCGACGCCAAGGCGGCCAAGGCGAGGCCGTTCGACGCTCTTCGGCTCGTCTGGCACGACTACCCCGGCGAGTGGTTCGAGGAGGAACCCAGCAGCGCGCAGGAGGCGAGGCGTCGGCTCGACGTGTTCAGGAAGCTGCTGCGGTCGGACGTCGCGGTCATCCTCGTCGACGGCCAGAAGCTCCTCGACTACGCGGGCGAGGAGGAGAAGTACCTGAAGTCGTTGCTCTGGGGTCTTCGCGAAGGCCTGCTGCGGTTCAAGGACGACCTTCTCGACGACGGCGAGCCGCTGGCCGAGTTCCCGCGCATCTGGATCCTCGCGCTGTCCAAGGCCGACCTGCACCCGGACCTCGACGTCCACGGGTTCGAGGACCTCGTCGTCGAGAAGGCGGCCGGCGACATCAGTTCGTTGCACGACGTGCTCAAGGGACTCGTGAAGCTCCCCGAGGCGCTGTCCATGGGCGAGGACTTCATGCTGCTGTCCTCCGCCAGGTTCGAGCCCGGCAAGATCGAGGTGGCCGAACGGAAGGGCCTCGACCTCCTCCTGCCCGTGGCGTGCATCCTGCCCCTCGAGCGGCTCGTCCACTGGGCCGAGCGGCTCGAGATCCCGCGCAAGTGGCTGGACCGCCTCGTCGACAACGCCGACGTCATCGCCCGCATCCTCGTCGGTGCGGCGCCGTTGATGGTGAAGGTCCCCAGGGTCGGCCGGTACCTGGCCTTGGCGCTCCCGTTCCTTGCGCGGGCGATCAAGGCGAACGGTCCGAAGATCGAGGAGCGGAACACCCGGGCGCGGGCGAACCACGACTACCTCACGGCCGTCCTGACCCAGTTCCAGCTCGACCTCGCCCAGGGCGTGAAGGACGCCGTGCTGGTCAAGAGCGTCAAGTGACACTGGTCTGGGCCACCCGCGGACGGTCCTGGGGCTTCCGGTTCCTCCTCGACGGCGGGTACCGGGACCCACTCCCGACCTACGAGCGCGCGTTCGCAGGAGTCGAGGACGAGGGGACCGTGTGCCGGCGCGTCGGCACGCTCGTGGCGCTGCGGTTCCCCGATCCCGAAGGCCGTCGCGACGAAGCCGGCCGCCCCATCCCGCACGACGTCGTCCTGATGCCGCCGCTGTCGGACGGCGCCCTCTCCTTCGAGGAGGCGCAGGGGCTCGTCTGGCCGCTTCTCCGGGAGGCGTTCGAGCGACTGTGGGACCAGCCGCGACCGCCCTCGCGCGCGGACGTCAGGCGCGCCCTTCGGGAGAGCGCCCCGCCGACGCAGCCCGTGTGAGCCGTCAGGTCTTCCTCAGCTCCTCGGCGAGCATCACGAGGATGCCGCTGCGACCGCGGAGCCTGTCGACGCGGAGCCCGCGCCGCTCGATCCACCCGCTCGCTCCCGCACCAAGAGCTCACGCAACGCGGCAAGATCGCGAACGATCCACGTGGAGGTCGAGACGACGGCCAGGTTCTCGACGAGCGCGGTCACTGCGACGACGGGCACGCCGGCCAGGTGGGCGGCGTACATCTCCATCGCGGTGCCCATGGACGGGATCCGGTCGGGCAGGTAGGCGATGCACAGATCGCACCGCCCGGCCTCAGCTGTCATCGCCTGGAAGGTCTCGCGGAGCGTGGCGATGCTCCCCGGCAGCTGGCTCGTGCGGATCACCGAGGGCGGTTCCTGGGCGATCTGCCGGATCGTCGTGGCGAGCTCCGGGTCGGCGATCGCGTCGCGTACCGGCGCGCTCGGGTCGAAGCACTCACTTTCGGGGAAGACCTCACGCACGATGTCGGGGATGACGCGTCGATAGGACTGGTCCTCCACATCGACGCCGCGGTTCGCCCCTTGGATCGTGCCGGCAATGAACACCCTGGTGAAATTGGTCATGAGTCTTCCAGTCGGTATGGCTCGAGCTCGGCGTCCGGGTCAGCGAGATCTTGGTAGATCCTGGCGGCGGACAGGATGTGGTCGGCGATCTCGGCGCCAGTCGCCCCGACCGACTCCTCGAGCACGCGCCAGAGCGACCCGCTCTCCGGCGAGAGGTTCCGCACCGGCAGACCGTCGCCGGACCGGAGCCACAGGTCGTCCTCGCTGAAGTCGTGTCGAGCGAAGCCGCGCAGCGGGAGGATGGCTTCGATCGTCCCCGTCAGGTCGGGGGTCAGCGCGCGGATGGACAGGCTGTTCTGCTCCGGATGGGTCAGGAGAGCAGTCATGTCTGCCGTGAACGCAGCGAGGTCGAAGACCTGGTCGCGTTTGAGCGTGAAGTGTCGAGCGAGGACGTAGCGTCCCTGCGTCCGACTGAACCGCGAGTAGGAGAGCCGGATGCGATAGCCGGACTCAGTCCACTTGCAGCGGGCGACGAGCCGCCCTTCTCGACGCTCTCCCTCGGCGCTTGCACGGGTCGGTGCGGCAGCTACGGTCACCGTCGCGGGGCCGGACGCCAGCGCCGTGTACGGGAAGCGGATCGGTTCCCGGTGCAGGAGGTAGGGATCGAGCACGACGATCTCGGTGCCCGTGTCCCAGACGGCGGCGAGATGCCTCTCGTCCTGGAGCAGGACAGCGGCGGGTGCGCCGAACGACTCGGCCCGACGTGCGACCTCGAGGGTCTGGTGGATGCACGCCGCACCCATCCTCGGGTCGGGTCGGCGGTCGCCGAAGCGCGAGAGGAACTCGGTCGCACTGTTGTACGGCATATCCCGCAGTACCTGCGTGAGCGCCGACTCGTAGGGATCGAGGGAGCCGGTGGTGGGAGCGGACTGGACCTCGGGAGCAGTTGTGGGGGGCATCAGATGAACCGCTCGTCCAGCACGGTGTCGTCGCCTCCGACGAAGATGGTCTGCCGCAGCTCCTTGCGCCGGACCTTCCACGTCGACGTCCGCGGCAGGTCGGACCAGGGCATCACGACCGGTTCCGCAAGAGCGGGCAGGTCTCGTGTGGCGTCCCGCCATGCCGCCATCGAGAACTCACCGTCTACGCACACGACGGGCACGGGGTCCCCGTCGTCGCGGGCGAGAAGGATGATCTCGAGCGCTCCGGCGAGCCTCTCGAGCAGAACGCTCTCGAGCTCGGTCGCGCTCGTCCCGTCGATCGCGTCGACGGCGCGGTCGACGAAGTGCACTCGTCCGAGTCGGTCCTGGTAGCCGACGTCGCCCGTGTTCCACCACTCCCCGGCACGCTTCGAGCGATAGCGCTCGGTGTCCCCCCAGTAGTCCGTGCAGAGCGCTGGCGTCTTCACCATGAAGACTCCACGCTCGCCGCGGCGGACCCTGCGGCCGGTGTCGGCGTCGACGACTCGCAGACGGATCAGACCCGGCCAGGGCCAGCCCAGGGTGTTCATGTTGTCCTCGGCGGTCCCAGCGTGCGACAGCATCTGCCGTCGGCCCCAGGCGCTGCCCGCGATCGGACCGACCTCGCTCTGTCCCCAGCTGTGCGCCCACATCGGCATCGTCCGTCGCGACGCCTGCAGGAACTGACGAGCGATCGACGGATGCATCATGTCGAACGTGTTCATGTAGTAGCGGACGTGACCGAACAGCTCCGGTCGGCGCCGAAGAAGCGGGACCCAGCTCTGGAAGACGTTCGGCGTCGCCTCGACGGTGCTCGGGCGGTGTGTCTCGAGGACACGCTCGACGTCCGCAGCGTCGTGGCTGCTCGCGATGACCAGCCGCTTCGGCGCCCAGCGCAGCTGCGCAGCCGCCCACGCATAGGCGCGAGAGTGTGCGAACGAGATGGAGCTGAGCGCGACGTCGCGGGACCCGTTCACCGCGAACGGCAGCGGCAGGAGCTCGAGGCGGGTGCCCGCACGCGCCGAGCTCGGCGTGTGCACGACCAGCTTCGGCGTGCTGGTGGTGCCCGACGTGTGCGTGATCATCATCGGTTCGTCGTCGCCTCCCAGGGACACCTCCGGGACGACCGACCCCTGGAGCTCGCGAAGGAGCGTGGCGCCTTGCGGCAGCCCGTCCTGCGGCTCGTCCAGCAGCAGGAGCCTCCCGGCGTGCGCCAGGTCCACCCCGGCGCTCCGCGCCCGGTCCAGCACGTCGGACGACGTGAGAGTCAGGCGCGGCTGCAGCTTCTCGAGCATCTCCTGGAGGTGCACGGAGCGGTTCGCGGACGAGATCGTGGCCGCGACCGCCCCGATACGGGCCGCCCCCGCTGCGAGCAGCACCATGTCGAAGTGGTTGCGCTTGATGACCGCGACCCGGTCTCCGCGACGGACCCCCGCCGCGGAGAACCAGGCCGAAGCCTGCTGGACGAGGCCGGCGAGGGCCGCTCCGTCGTACACGAGCCCGCCGTCCGGAGCGATGTCAAAGGGGCGGTCCAGGTGCATCTCCGTCTGGCGCCGCTTGCCGGCGTGCCAGTCGAAGAGCATGCCGAGGTGTTTCGGCGGAAGCCCCGTCCAGGTCATGTCCGGGCCTCAGACGATGAACGCGAAGATGAGGACCAGGACAGCAGAACCGAGGAAGCCCAGGCAGTTGACCCAGAATTCCTGCTGCAAGAACTTCGCGCGCACATGAGCCACGCCGGCGCAGAGGAAGTACGCGATGACGCCCACGGTCGCGGCCAGGGCCACGCCAGGGACCCAGATGCCGATGATCAGGCCCGCGACGGCGACGAGCTTGATCACGATCAGCGCCCACCACCAGTTCCGGGGGAAATTGACACCCGTGAGGCAGACGTCGATGAACTTCGCGGGCTTGACCGACAGGACTGCGTCCAGCAGGAGGAGCGCGGCGAGGGCCACGACGGTCCAGGAAGGATCAGGCAGGTACACGTGAGACACGGTTAGTTTCCCTTGCGTTCGATGATGAAACTGACGATGGCGTGGAGATTCGCCGCAAAGTTGTCGTCGTCGACAGCCCCACGCCCGGCCCACACGAAGATGAGCCCGAGATAGCTGAGATAGATGGTGCGTGCGGAGACGGCCGCCTCCGGACCTGTGACGCCGGCCGCGACGACCGCCGTCTCGATCTCGGCGAGCAGGTGCCCCCCGAGGTCGTCGAACACCGCCGACGCGTGGGAGCCGCCCATGAGCACTGCGCCGTACTCGCGGGAGAGGTCCGGGTGCTCGGTGAACACCTCGACGAACGGCAGGATGAGATTCATGATCCTGTCGACTGGATCCTCCGTCTCGTGCGTCGCTGTCACGTCCTCGCGCCGGTGCGCGTGGATCTTGCCGATCTTCCGGTCGAAGATCGTGACGAGCAGGGCGCTCTTGTCGCCGACGGACATGACTGCCCCGACGCTCATGCCGGTCTGGTGCGAGATGTCGCGGATCGTCGTGCCCTTGAAGCCGCGAGCCGCAAACAGCTCCTCGGCGGCGAGGAGCACCTTTTCCTGCGTTTCGCGCCGGTGGTCGTCTCGAGCTGTCATCGTTCCTCCCGGAATTCCAAGACCGAGCCTGTCGGGGCACGTGTTCGGTACGCACCTCGCTGTGCGGCTGTGCCGATTCACTCCTCCCTAATCTCGTCAGGGACGAAGGCCATGCAGGCCGATACCCCCGATGTTCCGTCGCGGATGCGCGTCACCGTGCCCGATGACGCGCCCAGCAGCCGGAGATCGACGCTCAGCCCGAGACCGGAGGCTTTGACGAGCGCCTCCTTCGCGGTCCAGACGTCCGCCAGTGCAGCGGCCTGCTGCGGGCCCGGCAGGCGGTCGAGCGCCTGTGCTTCAGCGGGTGTGCACGCGCGCTGCCGGAGTGCGGGCCGGCCGAACACGGACGTCACCTCCTCGACGTCGGCCCCGACGCGTCCGCCGCGTGCGATCGCGACGAGAACCCAGTCCCTGGAGTGCGAGATGGTGACATCGGTGCCCGGCGCTCCAGCGAGGAGTGGCCGGCCACCGTCGGCCCTCTGAATTCCCTGCCACGTGGCCCAACCGGTCGACTGCACGAGCTGCCGGACCACGGACCGACCCGCGCCGAGCTGGCGACGCACCACTGGCCCCGAACGCATCCACCGGTGCCAGTCCTCCCCGACGAGCGCGTCCTTCGGCACCGGGACGCTCCCGATGCGACGCAGCGCCCACGCGACCTGCACGCCTAGCTCGACTCGACGCGGTCGCGGATGGCCTGCGCCAGCGCGCCGATGGTGGGGTGGTCCCAGACGATCGTCGGCTCCACCTCGAGGCCGTAGTGGTCTTCGATGTCCCCGCACAGGGTCAGCGCGTAGACCGAGTCGAAGCCCAGCTCTGCCAGGACGCTCCCCGCGTCGAGCGGCCCCGCGTCGACGGCGCCGTACTCGGAGACTCGGCTGCTGATCCAGGCGACGATGTCGTCGGTGGTGGTGGTGGCGCTCGTCATGCTTCTCTGCTCCCCTGTGTCGGTGCGTGGATGGTGGTGGTCCAGTGCAGCGGCAGTTCTTCGATGCCCAACGAGAACCCCGAGTCGACGGCCGCGGCGACGGCTGCCGCCATCGCTCCGACGTCGAACCCGGCCCACACGTCGGGGTCGAGGCCGGTCCGTCCCGACGGACCCCCGGGCAGACTCTCGCTCAGCAGGTGGAGCGCCAGGGGGAACGCCGAAGGATGGCGATGGAACGGGCTGCTGTGAACGCCGCGACCTTCGTGCCACGAGCCGATGACGGCTCCTGCTGCCATGAGCTGGGTCAGGCGCCGGGCCAACGCGAACGCCCGAGGGGAGGCGCCAGGCGCCAGCTCCTGGGGCGAGAGGCAGGACACCTCGTCACGCACGAGCTCCAGCTCGACGCGCCACCGACCGAGCACCGGCACCAGGTCGGGCCACGCCTCGGCGAGCGCAGCGGCCACGACGTCGGACTCCAACGGCGCGCTGAAGGAGTCGCCGTGCCCAGCGCCGAGGCCGAAGTGGGAGAAGTCGACCTCGTCGAGCTCGGTGTGCGGGCTGAAGAGTCGTGAGTCGTAGGGTGTGCCCTTCCGGGAGCGGCGTGCCCACGACGGCAGGTGCGGGACGATGCTCACCAGGCACGCCGTCGAGCCCGCATGCCCGATCGGCAGCACGATCAGGTCGCGCAGCCACTTCTCGAACACGCCGTAGTCGTCGCTCACCGCGTAGAACGTCGAGCCGAACAGCACCGACAGCTCGTGCATCACGTCGTTGATCAGCGTCGGGACGAGGTACTTGGACGCCGCGGTCACCACGAAGCACTCGTCGGGGTGAAGGTGCAGAGCCCTGACGGTGGCCCGCGCGAGCGCATCGGCGACGAGGAAGGTGCCCCACGCCCGAGCGAGCGTCCCCTGCGCGTGGGGCAGCTCCCAGGCCGGCGACCCGTAGAGGTGACGTCCGCGCAGGTACTGCACCGCCAGTCGGAGGGCAGCATCGACCGTCCCGGTCGCGAGCGCCGGGACGACGGCGCGCGTCACCTGGAACGCCCGCAGGGCGACCGCGGCGCCGTCACCCACACCGGCCACCAGTGCATCGGCGGGGATCCTCAGCTGATCGAGCTCGGCGACGCCGATCTGACAGGCGCGGACACCGGCCGTGAGGACACGTTCGTCGGTCCGCGCACGTCCACCGAGCGCCTGGTCCTTGTGCCACAGCAGGAGCGAGAACGACTTCGGCCCGGCGGCAGGGGCAGTACGGACGAAGAGCAGGACGGACTCGGCGCGATTGATGTTGTTGATGACTTCCTTGCGCCCGCTGATCCGCCACGCGGGCGCGTCGTTCTCGCGGACGGCCACGCACTCGTTTCGCAGCAGGTCGTTGCCGTGGTCGAGCTCGTGAAAGGCCACGGCGACGCGTGCGCCCGACAGCAGACGCGCGGCGAGCTCCTGCTGCTGCGCCTCGCTCCCGCCGGTCCAGACGTTGACGGCCGCCATCAGGGACGTCACTCCATGTCCGAGGCCGATCGCCGGGTCCCGTCGGAAGATCGGGAGCAAGCGGCGGACCAAGTCCTCCGTCGACCTCCACCGACCGCCGAGGCTGACCGGGACGAGCTCGGCGCCGAAGCCCCAGTCCACGAGCGCCTGCTCGACGTCGGAGGGCAGCTCGCGCCGCTCGTCCGACGTGAGGGTCGCCCGGTGACCGGCCGGCGCGCCGTGCTCCCGCGGGTCGCCGAGGGCACGTTCGAGCGACGGGGGGCTAGCCATCGAGCCACCCGCCGAGCAACGACACGACGACGCCCGGCGCCACCATCTCGTCCGCAGCGACGCACAGGTCCGCGTACGCGGCGTCCGCGTCATCGAGGGCGTGGCCGAGCCGCTGACTCACTCGGGCGAGTGCCGCATGAGCCCACTCGGTGCCGCGAGCAAGACCGGACGGTGCCCCGCTCTGCACGAGCAGGGAAAGGCAGCACGCACCCGCGAAGACGTAGGCGAGGCGCCGTGCCGCGTCGAAGTGCACCAGCCCGGGCGATGCGGTCCGAGGGAGCGCCGCGACGTCCCGAAGCAGAGCAGCCGTCGCGATCGCGTAGACCTCGAGAGCACGGGCGAACGGTGCGTTCACCCCTGGCCGCACGGCCTCGACCAGGGCCTGCACGGCGTGGATCAGGGTCGAGCCCCGACGGGCGACGAGCCTGAGGCCGTCCAGGTCGAGGGGCAGAACGTCTACGCCCGGATCCAGCTGCCCGGCGATCGAGCGCGCATCAGGCTCGGCTGCGAGCGGACTCTTCGCGACGACCGGGAACTGGTTGATGATCGCGTGCAGGTTCACGACCGAGTTGCCGTCGAATATGCCGACCACCCGGTTGTCCCGCGCCGCCTTCTCGAACAGGGCGGCGCCGCGCGGACCGACGATCTGGGACCGCGCGCCGAGGAATCTCGTCGCGTCGCGGAACAGGTCGTCGACCGTGGCCGGAACGACGAACTTGACCAGTCCGCTGACCAGCGCCATCTCGCCCGGGAGAGCACCGACGTGGCGGGCACCGACCAACGACGTGGCCTCGGCGAGCAGGGCGTCGGCGTAGATGGATCCGGCTTCCACGCGCGCGACCGGGACATCGCGCAGCCTGCCCCCGTTCGCGCTCCGACTCGCCATGAAGCCGCGAACCTCGGCGACGGCGCGGTCCGCCGCGCCGAGCGAGAGCGCGGTGCACGAGGGACGGGTCAGCTGGAGGGAGCGCAGCACGATCTCGAGGCCGTAGCCGGGCTGCCCGACCAATCGCCCCTCGGGCACGCGCGCGTCGTCCCATCGGATGCCGCTGATGTCGGCACCGCGGACGCCGTGAGTCCGAACTTTGGGCTCATAGGTGTACCCGGTCGGACCCATCTCGCTCTTGTCGGCGAGGACGAGCGACATCGACCGAGGGCCGTACTCCTCGCCCGTACGCGCGAGGACGCACATGGCTCGACCCCGGGTGGCGTTGTTCACCGGCCACTTGCCGCCGTCGAGCCGCCGTCGCTCCGGGTCGAACCGGGTTGAGCTCCTCATCAGGTCGGAGCCGCGACCTGACTCGGTGAGGCCCCAGGAGACAGGTGCCCCGTCGAGCACGATCGACGCCATGTGCTGGGCCATGTCGCCACCGTCGACCCAGGCACACACCGCACCGAGGAAGGTCTTTCCGTGCGCGACGGCGACCGTGAGGTCACGCCGCGCGAGGTGACGGATGGAGAGCATGGGCGTCAGCAGGTCGGCGAGCTCTCCGCCATACCGCACGGGGACGTACGCGCGGTGGAGTCCCCAGCCGTCGAGCGCATCGACGGCCTGGCCCGGGAAGCCGCTGGCCTGGTCGAGGGCAAGCGTGTCGGCGTCGCGGATCACTCCGCCGGTGGATGCGGAGTCGCCGAGGAACCGGTCGAGCCGGGCGGCCTGCGCGAGCGCAGAAGTCATCGCGCGACCTGGTGCAGCGGGGCCGGTCCGACCGGGTCCACGGCGTGAGGGCCGGCGACGCGCAGCATCGGCAGCGCGCCGGCCGAGAGCAACGCCCGGGTCGCTCGGCGCTGGACCTTTCCGCTCGTGGTGCGGGGGACGGCGCCGCGTCGCACCAGGACGAGGCTCAGGGGTTGCACGGAGAACTGGCGCGAGAGGTGCTCCCGCGTGGCGTCGATCCGCTCGACGGCTCGCGCGAGACTCCCCGCATCCGTCTCGGCCACGACGGCGACACCGTGGTCGCCCCACTCGAACGCCGTCTGCGCGCAGTCGTCGGGCGTGCCGAGCTCGCGCGAGCAGACCCGCTCGATGTCGGTCGGCTCGATGTTTCTCCCTCGCACGATGATGAGGTCCTTCAGCCGGCCGGTCACGACGAGCTCACCGTCGTCCAGGAACCCGAGGTCGCCGGTGCGCAGGTAGGGGCGCGCGTCGCCGTCGAGGCGGGCACCGAAGGACAGGCTGGTGATCTCGGCCTGTCCCCAGTACCCCTGACTGACGCTCGGGCCGCTGACCCAGATCTCACCGACGCGTCCCGGGGGCCGCCGCCGGGCTGTCGCCGGGTCCACGATCGCTACCTCGTGAACGGCGTCAGGGACGCCGCACGAGACCAGCTCGCGTGCACCTGCACCCTGACCGGGTACGACGAGACCGCGCTCCAGGGAGTCGGCGTCGACCGTCACGCGGCGGATCGGGGAGCCCGCGCTCTTGGCCGTGACCAGGAGCGTCGTCTCCGCCATGCCGTATGCCGGAGTGAACGCCTCAGGGGCCAGGCCTGCGGGCGCGAAGCGCTCGACGAACCGGTCGATCGTGGCAGCGCGGACCGGCTCGGCTCCGGTGATCAGTGTCCGCAGGGTCGACAGGTCGAGCTCGGCGAGCTGCTCGTCGCTGACGAGCTTCGTGCAGAGGTTGTAGGCGAAGTCGGGAGCGACGGACACCGTGGCCCCGTACGTGGTGATCAGGCGCAGCCACGTCACGGGCCGTCGGAGGAACTGAGCCGGAGCGGTGAAGACGAGCTGGAAGCCGCAGTAGATGGCCTGCATGAACATGCCGAGACCCATGTCGTGGTAGTGCGGCAGCCAGCCCACCAGCACGGACCCCTCGTCGAGCAGGGCGCCTGCGGCGATGCTGCGCTGGTTCGCCGTGAGGTTCCCATGGCTCACCTGCACACCCTTGGGGGCACCCGTCGAGCCCGAGGTGTACAGGATCAGTGCGACGTTCTCGGCCGTGGTGCCCGTCGGCGTCCACTCCAGACCCGCCGGCACCGCATGGACGGGGGCCTCGTCGAGGCTGTACGCAACGATCTGCGGGTCGCAGCCGTGAAGCCTGCCCTCGTTCGCCGACGTGGTGAGTGCCGTCCGGCTACCGCAGTCGGCGGCGAAGGCCTGGATCCGTGCGCGGGCGGTATCTGCGCTCTCGGATGCCGTGACGGGCACCGGCACGACGATCAGTCCGGCGTAGAAGGCGGCATACAGCGCCCGGACGAACTCCATCCCGGCATCGAAGACCAGCAGCGCTCGCTCTCCCGGTCGCATGCCCTCGGCGTGCAGTCGAAGCGCATCGTTGCGCGCTCGCCGGTCCAGGTCGGCGAACGAGAGGAACTCGGTCTGGGTGA
Source organism: Cellulomonas sp. URHD0024 (assembly GCF_000426185.1). Lineage (GTDB taxonomy): Bacteria > Actinomycetota > Actinomycetes > Actinomycetales > Cellulomonadaceae > Cellulomonas. The sequence continues at coordinate 192,388 of NZ_AUEW01000008.1, read as the reverse complement.
GGGTCCGGTGGAACCGAATCCCGATGTTCTCCGGCAGCTCCGCGGCAGCCATCATGGCCTCGAGCATGGTCGACGGAGATCGCATCGGGTCTCCGTTCTCCGTCCGAGGTCCTTACGCAGCGTGGGTCACGCGCCAGCACTGCGAACATGTTCACTGAACGGGTTCACCGAGCGGACGGACTCTATCCGCCTGTCGCGGATGGGTCAAAACGTCATAATTCCGGCCGATTGCGCCCTCAGGTCGTCGGGCGCACTGTCAGAAGGTGTGAGCAGTCAGCCCTTCCGGAGGTCCTCGGCGAGCATCACGAGGATGCCGCTGGGGCCGCGCAGGTACGTGAGCCTGTAGACGTCCTCATACGTCGCGACCCCGCGGAGCGGACGGCATCCATGCCGCGCGGCGATCTCCAGGGCCTCGTCCATGTCGTCGACGGAGAACGCGACGCGGTGCATGCCGATCTCGTTCGGACGCGTGGGCTCGGTCTCGATCGCTTCGGGGTGGAGGTACTCGAAGAGCTCCAGGCGACCGTGACCGTCGGGCGTCTGGAGCATCGCGATGTTGGCGTTGTTTCCGTCAAGTCCGACGGCAGTGTCGGTCCACTCACCGCTGACGGTGTCACGTCCGACGACCGTCAGACCGAGGTCGGTGAAGAAGGCGATCGTCGCCTCGAGGTCGCGGACGGCGATGCCGACGTTCTCCAGCCTGATGGGCACGCGATCGATGCTATCGAGCCGAGCCGAGCGGACTGGTGACCGGCTGTTCGACCTGGGCGGCTCAGGTCGTCCGGCGCAGCACCGTCAGTGGAAGCGCCGCCCGGGCGTGGGCCGGGACCGCGGGCTCGTGCGGCCGGACCGGGGCGAGGCGCCGGTAGGGCTCGCCGGCCGCTGGACGGGGGTCGGCCTCACCCACGTTCGGCCACATCGAGCACGCGCGCTCGGCCTGGGCGGTGATGGTCAGCGAGGGGTTGACCCCGAGGTTCGCAGAGATCGTCGACCCGTCCATGATGTGCAGGCCGCGATAGCCGAAGACCCGGTGGTACGGGTCGATCACGCCGGTCGAGGCGTCCGTGCCGATCGTGCAGCCGCCGAGGAAGTGGGCCGTCATGGGCACGTCGACGACCTCCCCGAGGCTGCTCATCGGGAAGCCGTCCAGGTGGTGGGCCATCCGCCGGTACGCGGCGTTCGCCGCCGGGATCCACGTGGGGTTCGGCTCGTCGCCGCGCGTCGACGTCAGCCGCCACCGCCGCGTCCAGGTCCGACGGGGACGCACGGTGAGCGACGCTCCGCCGGTCTGCATGACGAGGCCGATGACGGCACGGTCGGAGAAGGACCGCAGCGCCGTGACCACCGACAGTGCGTGCCGGGGGTGCCGGGCCACCTGCGCGAGCCACCGGACCCAGCGGGGCACCCGCCCACCCCCGTCGGTGAGGACCGTGCCCAGCAGGCCCATGAGGTTGGACCCGTGCCCGTACCGGACCGGCTCGAGGTGGGTGCGCTCGTCGAGCCAGACGGACGAGGTGATCGCCACGCCGCTGTTCACGCGCGGCCCGGGCGCTCGCGGCCGCCGCACCGCGCCGCCGAGCGCCTCGGAGTTCGTGCGCGTGAGGTGCCCGAGCCGGTCGGACAGGTGCGGCAGCGTGCCGTCGGCCTTCAGCCGGTGCAGCAGCTCCTGCGTGCCCCCTGCGGCGAAAGTCGCCTTGACCTGCGTAACCGCTCGCACTGGTTTGACTACCGATAATGGCGATTATGACAAAATGGCCTCATTTGTCAGCAACCGGCGCGCTTGAACCGTAGCATCCAGTGGGCGACCGTACCTGGGTCCCCTCCCCACTTTTCGGCGAAGGCAGGTTGGCCGCTGGAACGCAGCCGGCGAACGTCCCACGCCCCACGTGCAGACGCCGGCAGGACTCATGCCTTGCTCCGCCTTGCCCGAGTGCGGATGGTTCGCGCTCAAGAGAGTGAATGTGCGAAGGAATGCCGACGCGCCGCTCACCGCAGCGCTAGGTTCTGCCCCGCCCCACTTGGAGTACAAAAGGGGGCCGCGCGATGCGCTTGTCAAACACCGGTCGCGCGATTGGGCTCGTCCTCGTCGCAGCTCTTTTCGCTCTATCCGCTGTCGCGGGGCCAGCGCAGGCCGGTCCAGGCTCACTGTCCTCGCCGAATGGCCTGGTGGTCGAGGCCCAGCTCGACGCCCTGGGCGACGAAACCGCCGGCGCGGTGGCGACGACGTCGGTGGCGGCGCCTGGTGTCGCCGGCATCAGCTTGGGCACGCTCGCGGCCAGCACGGCTGTGGCGACAATCGGCATCTACGGGTGGACGGCCGGGTGGTTCACGGTCCAGGACGGGGGCGCCACGGGACTCGACCAGGGGTCGGAGTTCACCGGCTGGTCGCCCCTGCTCCTGCAGCACCCGACGTGGCCCACGTCGTACTTCCCCGGCTCGACTGACCGCATCATCGTGGACGAGCCGAGCGTCGACCCGTTCGCGTGGGGTGACCGCTCCTGGGTCTCGTTCAGCACCCAGTGGGCCTGGGAGGTTGGTCCAGTCCCTGCGGCGAGCTTCGGTTCGGTGGGCATGTACGGGTCCGTCCTGTGCCAAGACCCCGCTGGCCATTTTGGCGGATGGGTCCGTACAGGCGCTAACGGCGGCGCGAACTGGAACACCCACCCCGGACACCCGCCAGTGCTCAGCGGGGTCGTGCCGCAGACCTTCCCCGCTGGCTCCTGCCCTGAGGGAACGATCGCCAGTGCGCTGATCTACGGCGCCAGTTTCCCCGACTCCGAATCCATCCCCTGGGACCGCGCCAACGCCGCGCACATGGTCGAGCAGATCCGCGACACAGGGATCTACACCGTGTGGGTGCCGGATGGTGCGCCGACGTACGTCGATCCCCCGCCGCCGGGGCTCGGTGTCGTAACGCGCAAGGTGCACTGCGTGGGCGCGGCCGGCTATTCGATCGACGTCACGGACACGTTCGATGCCGATATCTCGCACGGTGGGCAGTTCGAGGTCCCGTCGCTGCTGTGCCCGCCGCGTACGGTGGCCGGCAGCGGCGGTGTCGACTGGACCCCTTCGGGCGGTTCGGCTCAGGCGATCTTCCCGCCGACGCCGACACCGGCGTGGGTCACGTCGATTCCGACGGAGTACCCAGACTGCCTGAACGCCGACTGCCGGCTACAGCTCTTCAAGGCCAACCCGTCCCCGGCCGCCACCTGCGGATCGCTCGCAGTCGCGTGCCCGGACTGGTACCTCGACCCCGATCGCGGCAACGACTTCGAGTGCCACTGGGGTCCGTACGTGGTGGACACGGACCGGTGCTCGGCGTTCCGTGACCCTGGGCGCGTCCTGCCCAACGCGACCCGCGGCGACGACGGGCTGACCCACTACATCCCGTGGCCAGTTCTCGAACTCGACAGCGACGTCGTGGCAACCCTGCGCTCACGGCTCGAGCAGCGCTACGACAACGACACCGACGCCGCCTGCAAAGCACTGGGCGAGCAGGTGCGCCTCGATCGCGGGCCCGCTCCTCTGGCGGTCCCGGACGTCGTGTACATCTGCGCCGACTTCGACCTGCCGCGCGCGCTGCAGTTCATCTCCGACACCGGTGGCGCCCAGGGCCCGGCGATCGCTGTCGCCACGTTGGCCGAGGCAGCCGGCCAAGCACCCAAGCCCCCGACCTTCACACCCGACTGCGACCAGATCAGCAGCAGCGGCGTGTGCCTGGACGACAACATCTTCGAAGACCATCTATTCGGGCCCGGCCCTCAAGAGGATCCCGAACCCGAACCACTCAAGACCGCAGCCAACCAGTGCACAGCCCTACTCCAAGTCGCCTCCGCAGCCACGACCCGCGCCCAAGCACAAGCCCAATGCGCCGACCAGCCCATCCTGTTCGTCGGCGGCCGCACCGACTTCGGCAAAGAAGCAGCAGAGCATGACCTGGAAGTCATCGCCGCACACCCGCAACTCGTCCAGCTCGAGTACATGTCCACCGCCAACAAGCGCGCCACCGGCGCACAGCGTTACTGGTACAACCTCGCGGCGTACAACAAACCCTGCGAGGAGAAGACGTCGGGCCTCCAGGAGTGCGACGAGTACCCGTTCTTCACGAGTGTCGAAGGCGGCCCATCAGCGTTCAACACCTATGGCCCGGCCGTCCTCAAGCCGATCTCCTACAACGACAACCAGGCTGAAGGAAACGCCCTCCGCAGCATGGTCAACACAACAGCTTGTGGTCTGAAGGCGCAGTCGGCGGTCGGCAACCCGGGCACGGGCGGCAAGAAATACCTGACCATCCCGCTCGTCGAGGTTAACGTGCCGTCGTTCTTCGTCTGCCCGAAGGTTTGAGGATGCACACCACCCCGCTCACTGCCCTGCTGGCCGAGCTCGACGCCGCTCTGGTCGCAACTGGGGCCCCGTTCCTGGAGATGGCCAACCCCGGAATCGACGAGGACGAGGTCACCGCCGCACTGGCCGACGCCGGCCTGTCCACACCGCCCACCGAGCTGCTCGAGTGGTGGCGTTGGCACAACGGCTCCCGGCTCGTGCAGGGGCGCTACCTCGGAGCAACCATCGGTCCTGGCGGCTGGACTCTCCTGTCGCTCGACGAAGCCCTCGCCGATCGCGCCCGATGGATGGAGCTGTGGCCCTCCGGCAGTGAAATGCCCTGGGACCCGACATGGCTCCCGATCGCAGGACTCGGAGCTCACACCCGCCTCGCAGTCCTGCTCGACGACTCGACAACAGAGCGCGCTCAGGTGGGAATCATCGACATGTTCGACGACGACACGATGAACACCGCGGAACGCTCCCTCGCCGAGGTCGTGACGACCTGGCTGCGGGCACTCGAACAGCGCTACGTCTGGTGGGACGCCGCGCGCCAGGCCTGGGACATGGAAGAGCCCACACGCCCCGAGTTCCGGCTCTACTCCTAGCGGGCCCGGACCCTGCCGACAGGGGAGGATTTCCAGCGCCACTGGGGTCCGTACGTAGTAGACACCGACCGGTGCTCGGGCGTTCCGCCACCCTGGGCGCGTCCTGCCCAACGCGACCCGCGCGCTGATCGTGGTCCGACGAAGCTAGAGCGGGTCCGCGACATGCTCACGGACGACCCCTTCGGACCGGGTGCGTGGTGCCCGCGAGCACCTCGTCTTCCGACAAGGCGATCATGCGCCCCAGGCCCCGGCCGCGACGACCACCTCGTCGGCCAGCAGGGTCGTGCGCGGTCGGCGACGGCCGGCCGGGACGGTGACGACGTCCCAGCGCCCGTCGAGCCGGGGGACGAGTGAGGCGACGGTCGTGTCCGGGACGACCGACGCGCCGGCGCGCTCGGCGAGCCACAGGTAGTTCGTCTCCAACGTGTTCTTCGCCCCGTGCCGGCAGCCGGTCATGCACTCCCCGCACTCCAGGCAGCCGCGGCGCTCTGGGCCGACCCCGCCGAAGAACGGGTCGGGTACCGGCTCGCCCGGTGCGCCGAACACGACGGCGACGGGGGCCTGGCGGTACGTGCCCTCGACGCCGAGATCCCGGGCGGCGGCCCGGACGACCTCGTCGGCGGGTGTCACGGTGGGGTTCTCGACGACGCCGAGCATGCGGCGGGCCTGGTCGTAGTGCGGCGCGAGCTCGCTGCGCCAGTCGGTGACGGACGCCCACTGCGGGTCACGGTAGAACTCGTCCGAGCGCGGCTCGTAGAGGGTGTTCGCGTACACCAGCGAGCCGCCGCCCACTCCGGCACCGGCGAGCAGGACGACGTCCGGCAGGACGTGGATGCGCTGGATGCCGTGGCACCCCAGACGCGGCGCCCACAGGAACCGGCGCACGTCCCACGAGGTGCGCGGGAGCGTCTCGGGTGTGAACCGACGGCCCGCCTCGACGACCGTGACGCGGTAGCCCTTCTCCGAGAGCCGCAGCGCCGCGACAGACCCGCCGAACCCGGAGCCGACGACGACGACGTGGCGGGCGGACGGGTCCGTCATCACCCACCCCCAAGCGTCGTCGCAGGTCGAGAAGCCGACGATAGCCGCACCCCGAGAGCGGCGAGGACCCGTGCTCGAGCTGGGATGCGAATGGCGCTCACGGGTCTGTAGGTCTGTCGCTCGCGGCGGCTGTCGAGGCGGCGCCGAGACGCTCGAGCAGGCTCGGACCGTCGGCGGACTTCGGCAGTGCGTCGAGGTGGCGGACTCTTAGCTCGTCCATGAGGTCCTCGACCAACGCTGGACCTCCGTCGCGTATGACCTGCTGCCGGTTCCGGAGCTCGTCGCTGCCCGAGCGCCAGTCGAGACCCCAGTTGCCGAGCGCACAGAGGATCGGGAGGGTCTGGACGCCGGCCTCGGTGATGCTGTAGCGGGCGCGCTGTCCCCGCGCGGCGGTACCGCGGGTCAGGATTCCCGCCTCGACGAGGCGGACGAGTCGGTCGGCGAGGATGTTCGACGCGATGCCCTCGACCGATCCGGTGAGCAGCGCCCGGAAGTGGCGGCGGTCGTTGAAGATGACGTCGCTCAGGATGAGCAGCGACCAGCGATCTCCGAGCACCTCGACGGCGGCGTTGATCGGACCCCCGGACCGTTGTTCCACGACTCCTCCTTGACATCACCCGCTTCGTCGTCAATATAGTGCTTGCAGAACGCAAGCACTAGGGAGGCGACGATGGGCCGGTTCGTGTACGCGATGAACGTGTCCCTCGACCTGCGGATCGAGCAGGTCCCCGGGGACGACGGCGCAGGCGAGTGGCTGCGCATCGACGAGGAGCTGCACCGGGCGCTCAACGCTCAGGCCCGGGCGGCCGCGATGATCGTCCACGGCCGGGTCTTCTACGAGACGATGGAGGACTTCTGGCCGGGGGCGCGCGAGGACGCCTCGCTGCCGGACTTCCTGCGTGAGTACGGCGAGATCTGGACCGCCATGCCCAAGGTGCTCGTCTCCCGCACCCGGACCAGTGCCGATCACGACACCCGCATCATCGGCGGGGACGACGCGATCGACCAGCTCGCTCGTCTCAAAGCCCAGACCGATGGCGTCATCGGGGTCGGCGGGGCGGCGCTCGCCACCCAGCTGCTCCGCGCGGGGCTGCTCGACGAGCTGCTGCTGACCACCCATCCCGCAATCCTCGGCTTCGGTCGGTCGCTGTTCGACGACTACGACCTGCCGATCGAGCTCGATCTGCTCGAGCACCGATCGTTCGACTCGGGCGTCACGATGCGCCACTACGCGATCCGCGATGAGAGGGAGGCCGGCTGATGCTGAGGCAGGTTGCGGACGGAGTACTCGTCCACGAGAGCGAGTTCCTGAAGAGCAACACCGTCGTCGTGCACGGCGGGTCCGGCGTCCTGCTGATCGACCCGGGTGTGCTCAGCGACGAGCTGGTCTGCCTCGCGACGGACCTTCGCGAGCCGGTCGTCGCAGGCTTCTCGACGCATCCGCACTGGGACCACCTGCTCTGGCACGTAGGTCTCGGTGAGCCGCCTCGCTACGGCACGGCCCGCTGTGCGGCCCTCATCCAGGCGAAGCTGTCGGAGCCGGACTGGCAGGCCGGCGTCGTCGGGATGATCCCGGAGGACATCGCCGGGCAGGTGCCTGTCGACGAGGTCTTCGGCCGCCTCACCGGTCTCCCCGCCGAGACGGTGCGGATCCCGTGGAACGGCCCCGCCGTGCGGATCATCGAGCACCAAGGGCACGCCGCCGGGCATGCCGCGCTGCTGATCGAGGAGGGTGGCGTGCTCGTCGCCGGCGACATGCTCTCCGACGTCCTCGTCCCGATGCTCGCGTTCTCCGCCGCCGACCCGATCGAGGACTACTTCGCCGCACTGCAGCTGATCGAGGACGCGGCGGGCGACGCCGAGGTCGTCGTGCCGGGTCACGGATCGGTCGGAGGCGACCTCCGCGTGCGGATCGACCAGGACCGCGCCTACCTCGAGGCTCTGCGCGACGGCCGTGCCCCCGACGACCCCCGCATCGGCCCGTCCGCGAAGCGCGGCTATGAGTGGGTGGCCGGCGTCCACGACTGGCAGTCCAACCAGGTCACCCAGCGCCGCGAGAGCGCAGAAACGTCCTGACGGGACCGGTACCCCACCTCGCCTCGAGCATCCCCAACGTGCTCCCGGACAGCAGCGTGTAGCCCTGGCCCGCAGGGGGTTATCCACAGGGCAGGGACGCCGGGTGTCCGTCGATCACTACCCTCGCCTGCGACGGGGGGTTGAGATGAGCGGATTGATGCTGCCGGAGGCAAACGGTCGGCGGGCGCGGCAGGAGCCCATCGCGGTGCTGCGGACGGGCGAATACGTCGTCGACATCGACGAGCTGCGGGTGACCGCCAACAAGGTGCTCGGCGTCGCCGACCGGACCGACGCCCTGGCGCGTCGTCGGACGATGGGCGGGGCGTCGGGGTTCGGGACGTTTCTTGCGGGTGCAGCGCACACGTGGGGCGACCGCTTCCAGTACCTGCTGCGCGGGCTGGCCGACGAGGTCGAGCACGCCGGCTACCAGCTCCGCGGCACCGCCGACGCCTACTACGAGGTCGATCTCGACGTCCAGGCCCGGCTGCGTGGCGAACCCCTGTGGCAGGTCCCGTGATGCTCCGAGCTGTGTCGACCGGGTTCGGCGCATCCCTGGCGACCTGCTCCGACGCGACGGTCCTGGTCCCGGGGTCGGTCCTCGCGCTGCGGGACGACGCCGCGGTCCTCACCGAACGCTCGGGTGCCCTGGCGTCACAGGCCGAGGACGTCCGCCGCGCGTCCGCGCCCGCGTGGACCGGCGACGCGGCGGCGGGGTGGGCGCAGCGACGCTCCGACCTCGGATCGCTCCTGGACACGGCCGGAACGGCCCACGCGATCGCGGCTGGCGTGCTGCGCCACCACGCGGACGCGGTCGAGTGGGCTCAAGGTCGCGCGCAGACGGCGGTCGCGCTCTGGACCCACGGCTGCCACCTGCGGACCGCGGCGGGACTGCCTCCCGTCGGTCTCGGCGCGACGTTCGACACGGATCCCGGCGCGACCTACCGGTGGGCGGGCGAGGAGGTGCTCGCCTCCGCCCAGCACCACGCCGGCGAATCGGCACGGGCAGCAGCAGCGGTCCTCGCTGAGCTCGACGACCGCCTGCCCGACGGCCGCTGGCATTCGGGAGACTTCCTCAGCGGGGTCGGCTCGTGGGTCACCGGGATGCTCGACGTGCTGTGGCGCTTCCACTTCCTGCGCGCGGCGACCGACCCGGTCGGCTACCGCGGCGACGTCTCGAACAGGATCACCGGATCCGCGAACGCCTGGGACAGCGTGACCTCCGACCCGTTCAGCGCGGCCATCCAGCTGTCCGACTGGCAGACCCTGAAGGACCGACCCGCGCAGTGGTGGGGTGCCTTGAGCCCCGACATCGCCCTGGCCGCAGTGGGTGGCGCCGGCGTCGCGACGAAGGTCGGGCGCGGTCTGCGCGTCGCTGACGGGCTTGCAACGGCCGAGTCGCTGGGAGCGACCACCTGGGACGAGCGAGCCCTTGTAGAACGAGTCTTGAGGAAGTGGCCTGAGAAGCCGGCGGAAGGCACGCCCGAGTACGACCTCGGCTACGACCACGCGGTCGCCCAATTCCGCCCGGGCGAGTATCAGACGGCGACCCGCCTCATCGATCAGTATGGTCTTGACCTCGTTCGAGGGAAGCCTCCAGCCTCGTATGACTGGATCGACCTGACGACAGGGAAGACGTACGACGCCATTGGGAACTTTCCCGGGGAGTTCGTGGAACGCAGGTGGCCTCGTTTTGAGGGACGAATCCAAGATCACCTCGAGAAGGCCGATGTCGTCCCGGTCGACGTGGCACAGTTCTCCGCTGAGCAGCGGGCGATGGTGAAGCAGTTCGTCGAACAGTTCGGCGATCGAATACTGATTGTGGGTGACTAATGGGTGGCACGGTGTTCGTGTCTGACCAGGCGCGTTGGAGCGACAAGTCGTCCGTCTTCTACTGGGTCGTAGACAGGCTCGCGGAACAGGTCACGGACGACGATGTGGCGAAGCAGCTCCGGGAGATCTCGGAGTTCAACGTCGGCATGCTGATGTTCGACGAGTTCACGCCTGATCAGCGGCGCGAACTTGTCGCGCTGATCGCGGCGCTGCCGCAGACCGCGCTCGCTCAGCTCCCGGATACCCCAGCCCGCGAACCCATCGCGACGCGCCTAACCGAGCTAGTTCAGCTCGTCGAGTCGACATGACGAGTCGTACCGGAGGTAGCCAGCGCTACGTGCTCGACATGGGTGGCCGAGCGATCGCAGGTGAGTGATGGCTGGCAAGGTGTTCCTGTTCGACCAACCTCAATGGAGCGCTTCGTCGTCGGTCTCCATGCAGGCCCATCCCCATGCCACTTAGCGCTAGGCGCGCACTTGCGCGAACAGTCTCGCGAACTGGGAGGAACACTTCTGATGGCGTTCATGGCGTTCGGCCGCCGGCTCTCGCTTGACTCGACCCATGTCCGCTATGACTACGGGTTGAACGAGGCGGACCCTGCCCGAGGAGTGCTCGTGATCCCGATCATGGATCCCAGTGCTTGGTTCATGGAAGGTCGCGATGACCGCCCTGGTGGAGCGGCGCGTGTCGCTGGCCGAGCTGCGCTGCACCATGAACGCACCGGCGAACGGCCCGAGAATGCCTCGGTGTTCTCGTGACCACGGCCGACGTCGTCCCGCTGCCCGCCGAAGAGGTCCGGACCCGGCCGTCCCGCGCCGGACCGCCGGTGCCGGCCGGGTCTTCCGGGGAGGGTGAGTAGTCGTGTCGGGCAGCATGTTTCTTCCGGACGGTCGCGAGTGGCACTCGAACTCGTCCGCCTACTTCTGGGTCCTTGACGCCCTGGCGAGCCGCGCGACGGATCCCGGCCTCGCGGCGTACCTGCGCGAGCGGTTCGACGCCAACGTGGGGTTCCTCGGAGTCGACGACCTCCCGGAGAGCCAGCGGGCGGAGCTGCTCGCCCTGATCGGGCAGCTGCCGGCGGTCGCGCGTGCGATCGCGGCCGACGAGGCGTACCGGGACTCGTTCATCGCCCAGATGGACGAGCTTGCCGGGATGGTCCGATGAGACGCCGGCGTCCTATCGCGGTCCCGTCGCCCACCGCGCTCAGTCGCTCGCGGCGTCCCACGTGAAGATGCTGACGGGGGACTCCTCGCACCGCTGCGACCGGTAGAACGCGAGCGCGTCGTCGTCGTCCGCGTCGGCCGGGACGAAGACGACCGTGATGCCCGCGTCCGCAGCCAGAGCGCGGAGCGTGTCGACGAGCAAGGCGCCGATGCCGTGCCGGCGGGAGTCCTCGTGGACGGCGAGGTCGTAGACGAAGAGCTCCGCTGAGTGGGACCGGGTCATGGGGATCGTGTGCGCGGTGATCCCGCCGACCACGCGGTCGCCCTCGAAGGCCGCGACCGCCCAGAAGGAGCGGGAGGCCAGCAGCTGCTGGACGTACTCGTCGCTCAGGGGCTCGGGTGTTTCGCCGAACGCGGCGACCATGACCGCGAACATGTCGAGGGCCAGCTGTTCGTCACCCGGGGTGAGTCGTCTCGCCGTCGTCACGACACCATCGTGCTCCCGTCGGGCAGGACCGTGCCGAACGGGGATCAGCGTCGGAAGACGAGTCGGACGTCGCTCAGGTCGTCCCATTGGACCGTCCCGTAGTAGTAGTCGTCGTTCTTCTCCCAGACGAACCGGGACGGGATCGTCCGGGCGGCGTCGGCGTTCAGGCCGCGCCACCAGATCACGCGGACGTCGCCCACGTCGTTCGCGTCCCGGAGCTCCAGGGTGGCGCCACCGATGTGCCGCGCGTGCGTCTCGTACAGGACCTGGGCGAGGACGCGGTCGTGAGGGAGCAGGACGCACCAGCGCCCGCTGCCGTCGCGCGCGGCGCCGGGGTAGTCCGCAGGGACCACGACTTCCATCCCCGCGGGGTTGTGCGAGCCCCACGCGCGCGGCAACAGCTCGCCGTCCGCCAGGACGTACCGGCCCGCCAGGATCCCGTGGTTGCGGGCTGCCGCGCGGTCGCGTGCGGCCAGGAACGGAGCGTCCTGAGGCTCCTCGGCTGATCGGTGACTCACGGGAGGAAGCGTAGGGAGTGCCGGGCGACACCGCCGCGCACGGCCGGGTGGTCTGCGACGATGGCGACAATCGACGACCCGCTGCACGACGAAGAGGTCACGTGATCCGTCCGGACGAGCTCACCGCGATCCCGCTGTTCGCGGACCTCACGCCTGAGCAGCTCGACCTGCTGGCCCGGTCGGTCGAGGACATCGCACTGGCCCCGGGCGAGTTCGCGGTGCACGAGGGCGACGAGCGGGCACTGTTCGTCGTCGTCGAAGGCCTGGTCGAGCTCACCAAGAACATCAACGGCGTCGAGCGGGTGATCGGTCCGCGGGGGCCGGGCGAGCTGTACGGCGAGGTGCCGGTGATGCTGAGCATGAACATGCCGGCGAGCTGTGCGGCGATCGAGCCCTCGCGGGTCCTGCGGGTGGACGTCGGGACGTTCTTCACGCTGGCGGCGACGGCGCCACAGGTCGTCGCGACGGTGGGCACGCTGGCGCAGGGCCGCATGGAGGGGCTCAAGGAGATCGCCGCCGAGAAGCCGACGCCTGACATGGTCGTGCGGGGCCGGCTCGCCGACCCGCGTGTGCACGACATCCGGACCTTCCTGCACCGCAACCGCATCTCGTCCGAGACGGTCGAGGGCGCCGAGGACGCGCCCGTCGTCGAGCTTCCGGACGGGCGCGTCCTCGACAACCCGACGATGCGCGAGATCGCGCTCGCGGGCGGACTGTCGGTGGTCCCGTCTCGCGACGAGTACGACGTGGTGATCGTCGGTGGCGGCCCGACCGGGCTGACGGCCGCCGTCAACGGTGCGGCCGAAGGGCTGCACACGCTCGTCGTCGAGAAGTTCGCGCCGGGCGGTCAGGCCGGCACCTCGACCCGCATCGAGAACTACACGGGCTTCCCGTTCGGAGTGTCGGGCGACGAGCTGGCGAGCAAGGCGTTGCGGCAGGCGCAGCGGCTGGGCGCGGAGATCGTCGTCACGAGGTCGATCCACGCGATCGAGCCCGCAGCCGGAACGCTCGTGCTCGACGACGGCACGGCGGTCGTCGCGCACGTCGTCGTGCTCGCGTCCGGCGTCGAGTGGCGGCACGTCGCGATCGACGGGATCGACCGCTTCGTCGGCAAGGGCGTGTACTACGGGGCGGCGCGCAGCGACTCCGGGCTGGCGCACGGCAAGGACGTCGTCATCATCGGGGCCGGCAACTCGGCGGGCCAGGCGGCGCTGTTCTTCGCCAGGTACGCGCGGTCGGTGACGCTCGTGGTGCGGGGCGAGTCGCTCGAGGCGAGCATGTCGACCTACCTGATCGACCAGATCGCGTCCCATCGACGCATCACGGTCGAGACCCGGTCCGAGGTCGTCGCACTGCGCGGTGTCGACGGGCTTGAGCAGATCGACGTGGTCGACCGCCGGACCGGAGCTGTGGACGCGCGGGAGATCGAGGTCCTGTTCGTGATGATCGGCGCGGACGCGGTCACGTCGTGGCTTCCCGACGAGGTCGCGCGCGACGAGAACGGCTACGTGCTCACGGGGGCCGACGCGTTGCGTGGCGGGGGATGGACTCCGCCCAGGGCCCCGTTCGCGCTCGAGACGACCGCGCCCGGGATCTTCGCGGCGGGCGACGTGCGGTCCGGCTCGGTCAAGCGCGTCGCGGCCGGGGTCGGTGAGGGCGGCATGGCGATCGCGTTCGTCCACCAGTACCTGGCGCTCGGGTCGGCACGCGTCTGAGGGCTCGAGGCCACGGCAGCGCCGGCGCGAAGACTGTCGTGCAGAGCCGAGCTGTACGATCCCGCCGTGGCGTCTCCCGGGTTTCTCAAGCCGTTTGTCGACGACCTGGCGGCCGCGGTACGTGACGGCGAGGATGACGCGTTCTTCGCTGCCGGGCAGCGGCTGGCTGACGAGTCCCGCCAAGCGACGCAGCACGAGCTCGACGCCGCCGTGGCGTTGCTCGCGCCGGTGCTCGCCGCGGCGCCGCCCTGGCTGGGCGGGGCGCTCGCGCAGTACATCGGCTCGCTGATCGGCATGGCCGGCGACCCGACACCTGTGCTCGACGCCCTGGTCGAGCAGGCCTGTCGGGCGTTGGAAGGCACATGGCTGTTCGCGTCGCCGTACGAAGAGCTGGTCGGCCCGGTCCCTGAGCGAGCAGCCTGCGGTGCCGACGAGCTGGAGCTCTTCCTCTCAGCCGCAGGCGCCCGAGTCGACGACCCGCGAGCTGTTGCCTTGTCCTGGATGTACGCCGAGTCGTCGGTGCAGCCGATCCTGTTCCTGTCGCAGCGCGCAGACGTCCGTCGCGCACTGCCGCAAAGGGAACGTCTGCTGGCGGCCGCGATTGCGGCGCAGGACGCGATGCCAGCCGTCGCGCCGTGGCTGGTCGGCCTGCTGCGCGTCCTGGACGGAGAGCGTCTGGTCGTCTTGCACCGTCCCTCTGGCGCCGGCTTCCAGGTCACGATCGGCGGCATCGCTGACAACTTCCAGCTTCACACGCTGCTCGCGGGACACGTCATCCCGCTGCTGTCCGCCGGGCGACGTGATCGCGGCGATGTCGTCCTGCCCGACCCGCCGACCCCGGCGATGACGGCGGCGGCCGACGGTTCCGGGGCCCATTCCCCGCCCGGCGGCATCACCGGTCAGTTCAACCTGGTCGACGCGACGGGGGCGTGGATCTGGAACGAAGGTAGGCCCGACGAGATCCCGCTGACCGATGGCGTACGCATCATCGTGCTCGACCCGCCGCCCTACGTGCGTGGGTGGAGTGCCGGCCGCGCCTACCCGCTCCTGCGCGCGACCGTCGACGTCGTCCCGCTCGCTGCCGAGGACGCCAGCTCCTGGCTGTCCCGTGTACGACCGGCGGCGGACCAGGCCGCGGCATCCGAGCAGGCAGTGGTGTGGACAGACGACATGACCGTCTCGCTGCCCGTCGGTCGCAACGTGCCCGAGCTCGTCGCTCTCACGAGCGCCCTGATCGATCAGGGCGTCTCCGGCACCGAGCTGCAGTCGGCCGTCGCGCGCGAGTTCTCCCTCTCGATCGAGGACGCCACCCTCGCTGTCGACCGCGTGCTGGGGGGCGTGGCTCGCGCAGCAACGCGAGATCCAGCCAACCGCCCGGATCCGGAGCGGGACCCGATCGCCTTCGAGTCCTATCGGCGCGCTCTGGATCGCACAGAACCGTGACGACGGCGGGCGACTGGCGTTCCACGTTCCAGGTGACCACCGCGAGCGACGTCGGCGCACGCGACGGGCTGGGCGGGGAGTTCACCGACGCTGTCACGGAAACGGCGGTGTGGGCGGTGTTCCGGGAGGACGGCGGTCCGTTTCCGGTCTTCTCCTCGTGGGACAGCCGGCGCCTCGCGACCAGCTCGAGGCGCCGGCCGACGTCGGACCGTCGTTCGTCGACGGCGTCGACCACCAGCTGCCGGCCCTCGCGGTCGGTTCGCTTGCGCCGCGCCACGGGATCGGCCTGGCCCGGGGGCCGGTGCAGGCCGTCGAGGTCGTCTACGACACCACCGTCGAGGGGGGCCGTTCCCAGGGCTCGTCACCGAGACCCTGCTCCACGGAGCCGTCGGAACGACCCTCCTGATCGCCGCCGAGGCGTACTCCCGCGAGGAGTGGCACCTGTACGACGAGTCGGTCGTCGCCCTGCCGGGCACCGCCGCGGCAGAGCGGGTGCCATGGATCCCGGCGCGGCAACCGTGGCGACCGACCGAGGGTCGTGGCGCCTGGCGGGCCCCGTAGCATCGGGGTGGTGCCCCCGAGATCGCCGTTGCCGGCACGGAACGGCCTGAGCGCCGCGTGGTTGCGCACCCCCGACCGGTCCCACGCCCTGGTCTCGCCGACGATGGGCGACTGGCTCACGCACCGGCTGCCCGACTACGTCGACGTCGCCGACATGCTGGAGCGGCAGTGCTTCGTCGACGAGGACGGCCGGGCCGTGCGCGCCGAGGACCCCTTCGCCCCGCACCGGTTCGTGTGGTTCCACCGTGACCTGCGCGACGAGCCGGAGGTCACCGAGCCGATCCACGTCGTGCACCGCGACGAGCGCCTGGTGGTCGTCGACAAGCCGGCCTTCCTGTCCTCCATCCCGCGCGGGCGGCACGTGATGCAGAGCGTCGTCGTCCGCCTGCGCGCCGAGCTGGAGCTGCCGGAGCTGTCGCCGCTGCACCGGCTGGACCGGGTCACATCCGGGCTGCTGATGCTCGCCACCGAGTCCCGCTGGCGCGGGCCGTACCAGACCCTGTTCGAGCACCGCGCGGTGCACAAGACGTACTGGGCCCTGGCGCCGCTGCGCGAGGACCTGACGTTCCCGGTCGTGGTCCGCAACCACCTGCGCAAGGAGCGCGGATCCTGGCAGGCCGAGGTCGTGCCGGACGCCCCCGTCAACGCAGAGACGCTCGTCGAGCTCGAGTCCACGGTGGGTGATCTCGGGGTCTACCGCCTGACGCCCCGCACCGGGCGCACCCATCAGCTGCGCGTGCACCTGTGCGGTCTCGGCATCCCGATCGTCGACGATCCGCTCTACCCGCAGGTGCAGGACGTCGCGGTCGACGACTTCAGCAGGCCGCTGCAGCTGCTGGCCGGGAAGCTCGCCTTCGACGACCCGGTCGACGGCACTCCCCGGCGGTTCCACAGCATCCGCCGGATCCCCCTGACCGCCGCCTAACCGTGCTCGGCGACGTACAGACGCGCGACCGGAGGTCCACTGTGCCGACGATCGCTGCGGTCGCGTCTTCGCCACCGGCTTCGCGAGAATGCCACACATGGCGCGCGGTCCACCGGCGTCACCCTGAGTCGGGAGAACCCCATGCAGCTGGCGCCAGGACTGCACCGCCTCGGCAACGACATCGTCGCCTGCTATCTCGTCGTCACGGATCAGGGCATCACCCTCGTCGACGCAGGGCTGCCGGGGCACGCGAAGGATCTCGAGGCCGAGCTCTCCTCGCTCGGGAGGTCGCTCGGCGACGTGCGCGGGATCGTCCTGACGCACGGCGACAGCGACCACGTCGGGTTCGCCGAACGGCTGCGGAGGGCGCGCCAAGTCCCGGTGTTCGTCGGCCGGGCGGACGCCGCCCGTGCCCGAGGTGAGAAGAAGACCTCGCCGTCCTGGGGCCGGATCCGGCTGGGTGCGACCGGCCGCTTCCTCGCGTACGTGATGCGCAAGGGTGGCCTCAGGACGCACTACCTCGGTGAGGTCGTCGACGTGGACGACGGCGACGTCCTCGACCTGCCGGGGTCCCCGCGGGTGATCGCCCTGCCGGGTCACTCCCCGGGCAGCATCGCCGTGCACGTGCCCGCCGTCGACGCCGTCTTCGTCGGCGACGGACTGACCACCCGGCACGTCCTCACGGGCGCCACGGGCCCGGCGCCGGCGCCGTTCACCGACGACCCGGCAACAGCTCTCGCGTCGCTCGATCGTCTCGCCGGTCTGGGCGTTCGCTGGGTCCTGCCCGGGCACGGGTCGCCGTGGGACGGCGGAACGGCCGAGGTGGTCCGTCGGGTGCGGGCGGCAGCCGCCGGAGCCTGACGACGCGCTCACGACCGACGGAGCTGCCCCAAAGGGCGGTCTTCGTCCGACGGCTGTTGACGGGAGGTCGGGTGGGACGCTGTCCTGGCCATAGAGCGCTCTATCAGCCTTCGCCGCTGGACCTGCGGGTCGCCGCCGAGGCGTAGCTCTGCCGTACCGATGCCCGTCAACGACGACGACCCAGGGGACACCATGACCGTTTTCACGCTCGTGCCGCCGTCCGCGCCGACCGCCGGCCCGACCGCCCCCGACACGCGGGGCCCCGTCCGCCGAGCCCGCGCCCTGCTGGCTGTCGTCGCGCTCGGTGCGGCCCTGGTCGTCGTCCCCGCCGCCGCCGCCCCGGCACTCAGCCCGCCGCCCGCGCCGTTGCTCTCCCGCGGTATGCCGACGACCGCCTCGTCCGTCGAAGGTCCGGCCTACGCGGCGAAGAACGCGACCGACGGCAACCTCTCGACCCGGTGGTCCAGCGCCTTCGACACGGACAAGCAGTGGCTCACCGTCGACCTCCTCCACAAGAGGGAGATCAGCCGGGTCGACCTCACCTGGGAGGCGGCCTACGCGACGGTGTACTCCATCGACGTCTCCGACGACGGCGTGAACTTCCGCACCATCGCCTACCCCGGCGCGTCGTCGTCGGCCAAGCAGAGCTTCTCGTTCGCCGGGATCGCCGGCCGGTACGTGCGGCTGGCGACGCTCGGGAAGGCAACCCAGTGGGGCGTCTCGCTGTGGGAGTTCGAGGTGTTCGGCTTCCCGCCGCAGCCGGTGCGGGTGCTGCTGTCCCGTGGGGCGGTGACGACTGCCTCCTCGGAGGAGGGGCCCAACTTCCGTGCGTCGAACGCGACGGACGCCGACCCCACCAGTCGCTGGGCCAGCCTGTGGAGCGACCCGCAGTGGATCCAGGTCGACCTCGGGCGGATCGAGACGATCGACTCGGTCGTGCTGCGGTGGGAGGCCGCCTGGGCTTCGGCCTACACC
This sequence comes from Cellulomonas sp. URHD0024, assembly GCF_000426185.1. Taxonomy (GTDB): domain Bacteria; phylum Actinomycetota; class Actinomycetes; order Actinomycetales; family Cellulomonadaceae; genus Cellulomonas. Next base: position 173,862 of record NZ_AUEW01000008.1, on the reverse strand, counting down.
CTCGACGTGTCCGACGACGGCGTGGCGTGGCATCAGGCGACGCACGTCGAGCCGAGCTCCGGGGGAACCCAGACGCTCGTCGGCGGGTGGTCTGGACGCTACGTCCGCCTCACGACGACGGCGCGGGCCACCTCGTACGGCGTCTCCCTGTTCGACTTCGAGGTGTACGGACTGCGGTTCCCGCCGCCGCCGCCCACCCCGTGACGGAGCCCGCTCGTCTTTCGTCGCTGGTGCTCCGGTACTGCCGGACGCGAGTGCTGGGATGTCCGTGACCCGACCGATCGCCATCGACGATGCCTCCACCGCGTGCAGGCCGAGACGCTGCTCCACAACGTCGCGTCCCACCGGGGCCCGGTCCGCCTCACACCGCGGCGAGCGGCGCCGGCGAGCGGCGCCGGCGAGCAGCGCCGGCGAGCGGCGCCGGCGAGCGGCTGCGGGATGAGGAGCGTCGGGCGTGGACTCTAGCGTCCGGCCTGCCGACCCGTGGCGGGCAGTGCCGGGGAGAAGCGACGGAACTGGTCGACGAGACGCACGGCTCCCGGGGCGACCTCGGCGACGTCCTGCCAGTGCACGAGGAACGTGCCGCGGTGCCGCCAGGCGAAGTAGCGCGCGAGCAGGGCGGGCGCCTCGACGCCGGAGCGTTCGTAGCCGAGGAACGAGGTGCCGGTGCGCGGGCTGACCAGCAGGCCGTGCAGGCGCGGTGCCGCGAGCAGACCGTCGAGCGGCCCGTCCAGGACGAGGCGCACGTCGACCACGTACCCCAGGCGGTTCCCGGAAGCGTCGTTCACGGGCGCGTCGAGCAGGTCACCCAGGATCATGGCTGCCTCCGGGGATGCGTCGGATGATCTGGTCGCGGATCCAGCGCTCAGGCCAGGTGACGTCGAGCTCCGCACTGCGGACGCCGAGCCTGAGCGTCGTGCCGACGTCGCTGACGTGCGTCCAGCGGATGCGGTGCCAGCGTGACGGCGGCGGTCGGCCGCCGAAGATGCGGGTGGTCAGGACGGCGCCGCTGAGGAGCGACGTGACCACGGTGGGCTGCGTCCCGTCCGGCCGGTCGGAACCGTCCAGGCCGTGCAGCTCCAGGTCGTCGACGGTGCACACCGGTGTGCCGTCGACGTCGAGGATCTGCCGGTCCAGGAGGTGCAGGCGCGCGTCCAGCATGAGGCCCGGCGGTCGGCGGTCCTGGGGGAGGTCGCTCATGAGCCTGCTCCCGTCACGATCATGAGGGGGATCGCCGCGACGGAGGCCACGACGATGATCACGAGGTAGACCAGCGCGAACGCGTTGGTCAGGCGCCCGTTCACGTGCTCGCCCATGTACTCGGGGTCGTTGGCGACGACGAGGATCGGCAGATAGGTCAGCGGCAGCGCGACCGCCGAGAACACGACGGAGTACTCGGTGACGGCGATCGGGTTCACGCTGGTCATCAGCACCCCGACGGCGACGACGAGGCAGATGATCATGGTCAGGTGGAACCGGGCCGCGCGCGCCGGTCGACGGAACTTGCCCCACGACCATCCCATGAACTGCGCGAGCGTGTACCCGCTGGAGAGGGACGTCTCCAGGGCGGCACCGAAGGTCGCGGCGACGATGCCGACGATGACGACGGCGAGCGCGAGCTTGCCGCCGGCGAGCGCAACGGGGAGCACGATCTGCGAGAGCGAGGACACCTCGACGCCCTTCGGCAAGAACACGACCGCTGCGCAGGCCGCGATGGCCACGGAGAGCACCCCGCCGAACGGGAAGCCGACGAGCACGTTGAGGCGCGACTGGGACAGGTCCTTGATGGTCCACCTCTCCTCGACCGCGCCCGACGAGAAGAAGAACACCTCGTACGGGGTCATGGCGGCACCGAACAGGGCGATCGCGTAGTACCAGTACGAGGCCAGGCCCTCCTGGGCGCTGACCCGCGGGTGGAGCGCCTGGTCGGCCAGCGTGCTCCAGTCCGGTCCGAGCAGGAACAGGGCCACCGCGAAGACGATCAGGGTCAGCCCGACCAGGCCGGTGACGTTCTCCATGATCGAGAACCTGGTCCGCCAGATCACGAGCCAGACGGCCAGGCCGGCCACGGGGATCCACAGCCGAGGCTCGACGCTGCTGGCCAGCTGCAGGGCCAGTGCGATGCCGCCGACCTCGGCGGTCAGCGTGAGCAGGTTGATCAGGAACGAGGCCCCGAGGTTCGCACCGGCTGCCCGGGCACCGAGGCGTTCGCGGATGATCTCGAACGTCGCGCGGCCGCTCACGGCGGCGACCTTGCCGGACATCTGCGCGAACAGGCAGATCCCGACGACGCCGACCACGACGACCCACGCGAGCGAGAGGCCGAACCTCGATCCGACGACAGCGTTGGTGACGAGGTCCCCGATGTCGAGGAACCCACCGATAGCGGTGAGGATCCCCAGCGCGACGCCGAGGATCTTCTTCACGAGGAGCCCTCGAGCTGGGTCGTCAGCCGGTCGAGGCGGTCCGCACTCGCGTCGAGCGCGTCCTGGACGGCCGTCTCGCCGGTGCCCGCACCGTTCGCCCACGACCGGGCTGCGACGACCGACCCCTGCGCCTGCCGGACCGCGGTGAGCGCCGCCTCCTGCCAGCCGGCGGTCGTCGGGTCGGTCGGGACGAGCGTCGTCACCGCGAACGCCGCCTCGTCCAGGACGGCGACCTGGTCCAGGAGTGCCGTGTCGGTCACGGTGGGCGTCGTGCGGTCGTCACCGAGCAGGTCGACGGCGATCGAGGCTGTCGCGACCGCAGACGAGGCCTGGGTCAGCGGGTCGGTCAGCGCCTGGGCGTCGTCGGCGCGTGTGGACGACGAACCCACCGCGCACCCGGCGAGGGCTGCGACGGCGACGAGGACCGGGACGGCCCGCTCGACCACCATTCCCGCATGGTGGCCCCTCGCGGACGTCGTCGCACGTCGGCCCTCCGCTCGTCCGAGACCTCCCCGCGGCGCGGCGGGACTGTTCGGCGGCGTTCGGATGAACCGGCCGCGTGACGGGACTCGATCTGGCATCGTGACCGGGTGCCAGGTCAGGACCGCTCCACAGCCGACCACGTGGCGGACACACGCGACGAGACGGACCCGGTCGCGCCGACGGCGGCCGTCGTCGACGCCCTGGCGCCCGATGCCGACGAGGCAGCCGACGCGCCCGACCTGTTCTCGACGTGGGTCTCGAAGGCGGTCAGCCTCTACCCGCGGCCGAGCGATCCGCTCGAGCGCGAGTGGGACGTGTCGGTGCAGGGCCTCGTGCGGATGGTCCCCTACGTCCCACGGATCGCCACGGCGCCGCTCGCGCTCCTCGACCGGTTCGGCGCGGTCACGGTCGGCCCGGAGCGCGTCGGCCTCGACGGCAAGGACATCGACTGGGGTCGCGTCCTGGAGATCCGCACCGAGCCGGCGTGGACCCGGCTGTCGGCAGGCATGCTCGAGCTCGACCTGCTGAGGATGACCAACGTGATCCCGCCCCTGCCCGGCCGCCGCTGGCTGGTGCGCCAGGTCAGTGAGCTCCTGTTCACGCTGTACCTCACGGCCCTCCCGGTCGACGAGGACGGCGAGCCGCACGACGACCGGGTCACGATCTTCGCGCCCGTCGTCTCGACGATCGTCTACCGACGGCTGGTCGGCCACGGCGAGGCGCTTGCGAGCTCCACGTCGGCGCTGCTGCAGGTGGCGCTCCCCGGCACGTCCGAGGCGATCGTGGCGGCGGCCCGCGCGCACGGGGTCCCGGTCGTCGACGTGCCGGTCGACGAGACCGAGGTCGGCGAGGTCGTACGGCGGGCAGAGGCGTGGCGGCGTTCCGCGACGGGGCTGCGCGACGTGATCCGGTCCCGGATCACCCGCTGAGGAGAGCTCCGGGGCGGCACCACCGTGACCCCGGCACGTCGAATGTCGCGCCACCCACCTCCTCCAGTGAGCGGCTGCGGTGACCGATAGTCCGTAGGTGCACCTGGTTCCCGACGATCTGCCCCGGTCCCCCACGGGACGCGTGCCGCAGTGGATCGTCGAGGATCGGTTCCTCGCGCCCGTCCTTCCCCCACCCCGGCGCCGACGGGGCCGCGGCGTGTGGGTCGTGCTCCTTCTCGTCGCGACCCTGGCCGGTGGGTGGTGGGTGACTGGTGGCGCGCCCGCCGACGAGCTGACGGCCGCGGTGGACCACGTGCGGGGGACGCCGGCGCTCCCGCCCCCGACGGCCGACGTCGTCGCGCTCGCGGACGCCGCGCACCTGTCCGAGAAGGGTCGGCAGATCTTCTACACCACCCGGCCCCAGATCCTCGACGCGGCCGCGTTCGCGGGGCGGTGCGGCGATGTCGGGGTGTCGCCGCGGCTCGGTGCCGGCGGGCGCGTCGGCTGCTACGAACCGGGTTCCGACTCGATCGTCGTCTACCGCCCCGCCGACCCACGCGTGGCCGGACAGGCCGTCACGACGGCGGCCCACGAGACCCTGCACGCGGTGTGGGGGCGACTCACGCCGGCCGAGCGGGCGGAGCTGACACCGATCCTCGACGCGGCGACCGCCGCGGTTCCCGCGGACGACGACGTCCACGAGCAGATCGCGGGTTCGGTCGGCGCCCACGCGGAGAACCGTCCGACCGAGGAGTTCGCGTACCTCGGCACCCAGGTCGACGGTCTCGACCCGCGGCTCGAGGCGGTGTACGCGCGGTACATCACCGACCGACCGGCGCTGGTCGCGGTCGACACGGGTCTGCGTGACCTCCTCGACGGCATGGCCGCCACGATCACGACGGCGTCGCACGCCCTCGTCGACGCAGAGAACGCGAACGGACAGGCGCGCGCGCAGCTCACGGCAGACAGGTCCTCGCTCGAGTACTACCGCCAGGCGTACCAGTCCAAGGCCGACGAGGTCGCGGCGATGTCCAGCGGTGCGCGCTCGCGGTTGCGGCTGTCGTGGGTGTGGTGGGACGGGACGAAGCTGCCGATGGCACCGGCCGAGCAGACCCTCGCGTCGGCGGCCGCACTCATCGCGCGCGACGACGCGGCGCTGGCGGCTCGGGACGCTCCGATCACCGCGGCAGCGGCGGCCGCCGCTGCCGAGCGCACGCGGATCGACGCCTCGGTCGCCGACCTGAACGCGTTGCAGGACCAGATGGACCCGACTGCGGCGCACTGACGCACGATCTGTGACCATGGGGCACCTGCCTCGCACGACGACAAGGGCCACGTGACCGACGACCAGGACGCCACCGCCGGCGGGCGCCTGCACGTGGTGCCCCTGCTGATCGGGGCCGCAGCGGCGCTGCTCTACAGCAACTTCCTGCTCGACTGGGTGCTGCGCGGCTTCGCCGGGATGGGCGACCTGGTGAGCGCGCTCGAGGCCCCCGGCGAGCGGAACGCCACCCTGCTGCGCGTGACCGACGTGGTGTGCGCCGTCCTGGTCGTGTGCCTGCTGCCGCGTGTGCGGCGACGGCTGCCGTCCGGCGGCTGGCGCGAGGTGTTCGTCGTGGCCACCGTCGTCTTCGCCCTGGGCGCCGCGCTGGCTGCGGTGGTGGCCTCGCCCTGCGGGCCGGGCGCGGTGTGCGAAGGCGGCGCCCGGGCGACTCTCGTGCACGACACCAGCAGCATCGTCTCTGACACGGCGCTGTTCGTCGGTGCGGGGGCGGTGTGGCTCGCGACCCGTCGCACGGGCCCCGTGTGGTTCCGCCGGGCCGCCGCACTGGTCGTGGTGGTCGGCGGGATCGTCGCCAGCCTCGTGTTCGGCTGGTTCACGCGCACGGGCGACCCCGCCTGGGCCGTGGGGGTCAGCCAGCGTGTGCACATCGTGTGCATGAGCGCCTGGCTCGCGAGCCTGGGCCTGTTCGCCGCTCTTCCGCGACCGCCGGGACTCGCCCCGGGTCCGCGCAGCGAAGGGCAAGAGAATGCGACGATTCCGCGGCAGGAACGGACATAGATGTTGCGTCAGTCGTTCCAGCTCGGCTGTTGAACAACTGACCAGAATGCGGCGACGGATTGGTTGCGGCGACGGCGAATTTCGCGTCGGACCGCCGCGCCCTGAGTCCTCTTCCGCGCCCGCACGCCGACGGCGGACGCTCCCTCGGTCGTCGACGGGCTCGCGCCGGTGCCGGTTCGACAGACCGGACCGCCCGCGCTGGAGAACCGGCAGGTCAACGGATCGCGGGCGGGACCGACGGGACGAGACGAACCGTCGGAGCGCGCCCGCGCGGCCGGCCGGACGGCCGCCGGTGCCGCCTTTTCCGCTCAGAACCGCGGAACTCACACCGGGTCGCCCGACGCTGTGCGCCCACATCCTGAGATCCTGTTCCCCACCGGACAAATCACCCCTAACTTGTCCGGCGCGGGTCATCGGAAATGCTCGGACCCCCGACCAGAGATCCTTTCGATTCGGCGAGTCGCGGCGCCGGACCACGCAAACTCCTCGCCTTCGGGGTGTTGATTCAGGAGAAAAATAAAAGTGGATTCTGCGCGTCCGAACGGCAAGCTGCAGGACGTCCTGCTGGTCGTGACGGTCTGCCTCGCGACCTTCATGCTGCTGCTGGACCTGACCGTCATCAACGTCGCGCTGCCGAGCATCCAGCGCGAGTTCCAGGCCGACTTCCGGTCGCTGCAGTGGGCGCTCGACGCGTACGCGCTCGGTCTCGTGGTCGCGCTCGTCGCCGCCGGGACAGCCGCGGACCGCTGGGGCAAGCTCCGCGTCTTCCTCGTCGGCCTGGTGGTCTTCACGGTCGCGTCCGGAGCGTGCGGCATCGCCACCTCGATGACGCAGCTGAACGCCAGCCGGTTCCTGCAGGGACTCGGCGGAGCGGTGCTGTTCGCCGTCGGCCCGGCGCTGTTGTCGGAGCGCTTCACGGGCACAGCCCGCAACCGTGCGATCGGCCTGCTCGGTGCGACCGCCGGCCTCGCGATCGCCGTCGGCCCGCTGATCGGCGGCGCCGCCACGGACTTCTACGACTGGCGGTGGATCTTCTTCCTGAACGTCCCCATCGGCGTCGTCGCGATCGGCTCGATCGTCGTGCAACGCGACTGGCGCCGCCGCGCGCAGCCCGGCAAGCCCATCGACCTCGTCGGCCTCGCGCTCTTCACCGCGGCCTGCTTCACCTCGGTGCTCGGGTTCCTGGAGGCCGGCCAGGCCAGCTGGACCAGCAACCTCACGGTGACGCTGCTCAACGCGTCGGTCCTGCTCAGCGTCGCGCTCGTGCTGCAGCAGCGCGGCGCCGCACATCCGCTGTTCGAGGTCGAGCACTTCCGGAACCGCACCTTCAACGGCCTGAACATCGCGACGTTCCTCTTCGGCCTGGGCACCATGGCCGGGGTGTTCCTGATGGTCGCCTACGTGCAGCAGGTGCTGCAGTACACGCCCTGGGAGACCGGCCTGCGGTTCCTGCCCCTCACGCTCGCCGTCTTCGTCGCTGCCGCGGTCACCGGCTCGATCGAGTCGATCCCCAAGCACCTGACCGTGGGCATCGCGGTCGGTCTCGTCGGACTGGGGCTGCTGCTCGTCCCGCTCGTCGTCGAGCCCGGCTCCGACTGGACCGCCGTCATCCCCGCCTGCGTGCTCGTGGGTGCGGGCATGGGCATGTTCAACCCTCCGCGCGCCTACCTGTCGGTCTCGGTGGCCGAGCCCAGCAAGGCCGGGATGACCTCGGCCATCAACGAGACGGCGCAGCAGCTCGGTGTCCTGCTCGGTGTCGCCGCGCTCGGCTCGTTCTTCGAGACCCGCCTGCACGGCGTGACGGCGGCCGACCCGGCCGCGTTCCGCATCGCGTTCGTGGACTCCCTCGGCGACACGATGATCGTCGCCGCGGCGCTGTGCCTCGTCGGGTCCGCGGTGGCCTTCGCGATGATCGGCCCGACGGGCGTGCACGTCAGCGCCCACGACGCCGAGCTGGACGCGCTCCTGGATGACGCGCTCGACGAGCGGAAGTCGGTCGACGCATGACGCTCACCGCCCCCGACCTGCGCTACCGCCGGGACTCCGCCGCTGTCCTGGACACCGGCGCGACGGTCTACCACGAGCACTGGCCGGTCGAGACGTCGGGCCCCACCCTCGTCTTCGTCAACAACTTCTACGTCGTCGGCCCGATGTGGCGCACGTACACCGAGCGCATCCGCGAGGCGTACGGCTGCGTGTTCTACGACCTCGAGAACCAGGGCGGCTCCAGCGCCAACCCCGGGCCGACCATCGCCGCGCACGCGCAGACGCTGAAGGCGCTCGTCACCGACCTCGGGCTGGGCGAGATCATCCTCGTCGGCACGTCGTCGTCGAGCCTGATCGTCCGCGAGTACGCCCGACGGTTCACCGACGACGTCCGTGCGGTCGTGCTCGTCGGCCCCTCCACGACGCCCAGCAACCACCCGGTGCGCCGGGCGACGGAGCGGGCGCTGGTCAACTCGCTGACCAACGGCGGGACCGAGGCGCTCTGGGACCACCTGTACTCGATGGCGTTCTCGGCGGCGGCGATGCGCGAGATGGGCGCACCCGGCTACCTCGGCCTGCGTGCCGCGTTCACCGCGATCCACCGACGCGACCCGATGCTCGCCAACATGGTCGCGGCCGCACGGGAGAAGGACGACTTCGCCGTCCTCGCCGAGCTCGGCATCCCGGTCGCCCTCGTGCTCGGGTCGCTGGACACGCTCTGGCCGCAGGACCAGGTCGACGAGGCGCGCGAGGTCCTCGCGGACGTGCCCGGCCTGCAGATCTACGAGCTCACCGGCGCGGGTCACCTGCCGTACATGGAGAAGCCCGAGGAGTTCCAGGACGCCGTCCTGGCCTTCCTCGCGCAGGAGGAGCAGCGATGAGTGACACGGACCTCGCAGTGGCCCAGTGCCTGATGTCGGTGCTGCGGCACGACGTCGGGCTGGACGAGCTGCTCGAGCACTCGCTCGCCGAGATCGGGGTCGAGTCGTGGGCGTTCACGGCCTTCCTCGCGCGGCTCGAGGAGCAGTTCGGGATCGAGTGGGACTTCGACGTGGCCGCCGAGACGTTCGACTCCGTCCGCACCATCGCCCACCACCTCGACCAGGTGGCGTCATGAGCGACCTCGTCACCGGCGCGACGGGGTTCGTGGGTTCTGCCCTGATCCTCGAGCTCCTCGCCGCCGACCCGAACCGCGAGGTGGTCTGCGTCGCGCGTCCGCGCCGCGGTCGCTCGGCCGCGGACCGCGTGCACGCCCAGCTGCACGCCGCGGTCGACGCGTACGCCAGCCCGCTGAGCACCGACGACCTGCGATCCCGGATCCGCGTCGTCGAGGGTGACCTCGACGTGCTGCCGGACCTGCCGTCGGACGTCGAGCGCGTCTGGCACACCGCGGCCTCGCTCAAGTTCGAGGACCGCGACCGGGCCGAGATCGAGGCGATCAACGTGGCCGCCGTCGAGCGGCTGACCGCCTGGGTCACGGCGCACGGGGTGCGCGCGCTGAACCACGTGTCGACCGCCTACACGGTCGGGCAGTTCGACGGTGTCGTGCGGGAAGAGTTCCACGACGACTCGCCGGTGAACAACGTCTACGAGGAGAGCAAGCGGGCCGGCGAGCGCGTGGTGCGCGACTCGGGGCTCGAGTGGCGGATCATGCGGCCGTCGATCGTCGTCGGCCACAGCGTGACCCGTCGAGCGCTGTCCACCTCGGGCCTGTACGGGTTCTGCGGGAAGCTCGAGGCCTTCCGCGACAAGGTGGCGGAGACCTTCGGGGACCTCTACTCCAACGTCCCGCTGCACCTGATGAGCAAGCCGGACGCGGGCGCGGACTTCGTCCCGATCGACCTGTGCGTGCGCGCGATGGTCCACGCCGGGCTCGAGCGCGACCCCGGCACCATCACGCACCTCGCGAACCGGTCGGCGCCCCGGATGGCGAGCGTCCTGGCCGCCGTGTTCACGGCGTCGGACCTGCTCCCGCCGGTCATGGTCGACGAGCCCGGGATGCTCTCGGTGATCGACCGGACGCTCGACGAGCGCATCGACTTCTACGCGCCGTACGTCCGGCAGGACAAGTCGTTCCACCAGCAGGACGCCGTCGTGGGAGACCTGACCGCACACGAGCTCGACCCGGCCGCCCTGAGCCACCTCGTCGACGAGTACCACGCGCGCACCCGCCGCCCCCGCGCCCAGCCTGCCTCGAGCAAGGACTACGTCAATGTTTGACCTGTCGACCCTCATGTCCGGCGCAGCGAAGCGCCACCCCGACGCACAGTTCGCCCTCGACGCAGCCCTCGACGTCGCACCGCACCTCGGCACGCGCCTGACGTACGCCACGATGGCGCGGGTGGTCGAGCACGTCGCGGCCGTGCTGCACGCGCGGGGCGTGCGCGCCGGTGACGTGGTCGTCGTGCACAAGCGTGCCAACCCCGACATCCTGCCGATCGCCTGCGCGATCGGGCGGCTCGGCGCGGTGCCGGCGATGCTCGCGCCCAAGCTCGGTCGCCACGAGTCCGACGTCCTCATCGAGCGGCTGGGGGCCCGCTTCCTCGTGACGTCCGCCGACTGGTACCCGGAGTCGCCCGACACGATCGTGGCCGACGAGGTCGGTGCGGACGTCTCGGCCGCCTGGGCCTCGGGGGTGCCCTCGGTGCCGGCGGCGCCCGCGCCCGGTCCCGAGGACATCTACCTGATCACCCACACGTCCGGCACGACGAGCGTTCCGAAGCTCGTCCCGCAGGCTCGCCGCGGCACCCAGATGCCGATCACCGTGCAGGCCGCGTTCGCCGCCGCCCTGCGGTACGACGAGCCCGTCGCGATGGCGATGTCGTTCGTGCACGGCAGGACCGTCGCCGCCTTCGCGACCGCGCTCAAGCTCGGCCTCACCACCCTGCTGATCAGCGACCCCACGCCGGGCAACGCGCTCCCGCTGCTCAAGGAGTTCCAGCCGGGCGCCATCGAGACGCACCCGAACATGGCGATGGCGTGGGAGGCCGAGCTGCGCCTGGACCCCACGCCGTTCGCCAAGGCGCGCGTCATCATCAGCACCTTCGACGCGATCCACCCCCGCACGGTCCGCACCCTGATGATGTCCTCCGAGCGGCGCTCGCCGATGTTCTTCCAGAGCTACGGCCAGACGGAGACCGGCCCGATCAGCATGAAGACGTACACGCTGCGCAGCATGCTGCGCATCGACGACCGCTGCGTCGGCCGCCCGTTCCCCACGCTGACCAAGGTGAAGATCATCGACGAGGACGGCCGCAAGGTCCCCACGGGCACCGTCGGACGTATCGCGATCACGTCGAAGGGGCTCGGGCTCGACTACCTGGGCGAGCACGACCGGTATGCGTCGAACTTCGCCGACGGCTGGTGGCTCATGGGCGACTACGGCTCGGTCGACCGCACCGGTCAGGTGCTCATCGAGGACCGCGGCCAGGACCGCATCCCCGGGGTGCCGAGCGCCCTGCGCGTCGAGGACCGCATCATCAACGCGATGAGCGAGGTCCGCGAGACGATCCTCGTCGGTGGCGCGGGCGAGCAGTTCCTCGTCTACGTGCCCTACGAGGGTGCGGTCGTGAACCACGATCGACTGCTGCGGGCGAGCGGGCTCACGCAGGACGTGCACATTGTCCCTCGGGAGTGGGACACCATCCCGATGACCTCGACGTGGAAGGTGCGTCGCTCCGTCCTGCTCGCCGACCTCACCGCCGAGAAGGTCGGCGACGGTGTCGGCTGACACGGCGCTCGCACCGGCTGAGGCGCTCGCCCGCTCGGCCGAGCGCACCCGTTTCGCCACCGCGGCGGAGCGGGTGGCCGACGAGGCTCTCGACGCCCGCTCGGCGGCCGAGTTCCTCGGGGTCGACGACGCCTCGGTCGAGGCGCTCCTGCGCAGCGGGCTCGTTCCGACCGGGCCGCGCGGCATCGCGTACCACGACGTCGCGGCGCTCGGCCTGAACAGCGGCCTCGGCACGTCGGTCTCCGAGCGTGGGATCGCCATGATGATGCGGTTCGCACGCGGCGGCGTCGAGCCGCTGCTCGGTCCGGTCGACTGGGCGTTCACGGTCACCCTGGACCCGTCCGCGTCCGACGGTGCCGTCGAGGTCCGCGAGCCGTCCGAGGGCGGAGTGCTGCTGTCCGTCGCTCCCGGGCGCCGCACGGTCACCGGCCGGCTGCGGACGTTCGGACGCTGGTCGCCGTTCGTCGCTGCGGAGCTCGACCGCAGCTTCGACCGGTGGGTGGCGGACGTCGCGCCGGACGGGCCGCTGCAGTTCCAGTGGGTCTCGGACGTCGGTCGCGAGGACCCGGTGGCGCGGCTCGCCGAGGGGCGCGTCGACTGCGTCTGCCTCGCGCTCGTCGCCGCCGACCGGCTGGCCCGGCTCGGGTTCGCCACCCGTCTGCAGCGCGGCCGGGTGCTCGGGCTGCTCGACGCCCAGCACGTCTGGCTCAGCGTCCTGGACGAGGACGGCGAGTGGAAGCGGTTCGACCCGATGCTCGCCGTGCACAGCCGCCGCCTCTGGGGCCGGGACACAGACCGGGCGGACGCGTTCCGCGGCCACGTCGTCAACGCCATGCCGGGCTGGGCGGGCACGGGGACCGCGGTCCGGGTCGGGGGGCACGACGTTCTTCACACGTTCACGGCTCGGAAGGAGTCACGATGACGTTCGCCGACATCGCACGCCGCACGATCGGCCTGGAGCTGGACGGGGTGGACCGCGCGTCGACCCTCGTCGACCTGGGGGTGAGCAGCAAGCGGCTGGTCATCCTGCTCGCCCGCGTGGAGGACGAGCTCGCGGAGCAGCTGTCGTTCGACGAGCTGGCCCAGGTCGGCACCGTCGGCGAGCTCGAGGCGCTGGTCGACGCCGGGCTGGTGGCCCGGTGACCCGCGTCGCGATCGTCGGCCGCGGGCGGTTGGGTTCTGCCGTGCGTGACGCTCTCGTCGACCGGGACGTCGAGGTGGTCCAGCTCAGCCGCGCCGACGGGTTCGACGTGACCCGGCCGATATCGTTCGAGGCGCACGGACCGCTGGACCTGGTGGTCGAGGCGACCGACGTGTTCACCAACGACGCGCGCAAGGCCACCGCGTTCTTCGAGGCCTCCACCCGGCACATCGGTGCGGCGGCCGCCGCGGCGGGCATCGGGCACCTGCTCGTCTCGATCGTCGGCTGCACGGCACCGGCGCTCGCGAGCAACGGGTACTACGCCGGCAAGGCCGCGCAGGAGCGGGCGTTCCTCACCGGCCCGAGCAAGACCACCCTGCTGCGCACCACGCTCTGGTTCGAGTTCGCGCGTCAGAACACCGAGCGGCTCCGCGTCGGCCCGGTCGCCCTGGTCCCGAGCATGCGGGTCAAGCCGGTCGCGCTCGACGCCGTCGCCGAGGTGGTCGCGCAGCGGTGCACCGGGCTGCGCACGTTCGACGAGCTGGACGTGTCGGGCCCCGGCGTCACGACGCTGTGGGAGATGACGAAGGCGCTCCCCAGCCACGGCCTCGCGGTCCCGCTGCTGGTGCCCGGCGCGGGCGGCCGGGCGCTGCGCGACGGGACGCTGCTCCCCTCGACCACGGCCGAGATCGTCGGGCCGACCTTCGAGTCGTGGCTCGCGGCGGCACCGCGATGACGTCCCTCTCGCTCGCCGACGCCACGAGCGAACCGGCGGCCTGGGACCTCGCAGCGCGGACGTCGCTGGGTGACCAGCTCGAGGCCGCCCTGACCCGGTTCGGGGACCAGCGGGCGTTCGACGACGAGGGCGGGCTCCGGTTCGCCGACCTGCTCGACCTGTCCACCGAGCTCGACCCCCGCGACGACAGCCCGGTCCCCCTGCTGGAGTCCGAGAGCTCGCTCGCGTTCGTCGTCCGGATCCTCGCCACCCTGCGCGCCGGTCGCGTGCCGGTCCTCGCCCAGCCCGGGGCGCTGGACGGGAACAGCCTGCCCACGGACCTGCCGAACGGGACGGCGCTGCTGCTCACGTCCGGCGGCACCACCGGGACGCCGAAGCTCATCGCGCGCGGGCACGCGGAGTACCTGGTCAACGTGTGGCTCTCGGCCCGCAACCTGGAGCTCGGCGAGAGCGACGTGGTCCTGCTGCCGATCCCCGTGGCCCACAACTACGCGCTCGCCTGCCCCGGGGTGCTCGGCGCGATCCTGCACGGTGCGTCGTTCGTCGTGACCCGTGCGCGTCGCACGCCCGACCTGGTCCCCATCGTCGACCGGCACGGTGTCTCGGTGCTCCCGCTGGTCCCGACCCAGGCCAGGTTCGACAACGCCGTCGCCCGCCCGAAGCACCCCGTTCGCCTCGTGCAGGTGGGCGGGTCGCCGGTCACCGCGGACGACGTCCGGCGGCTGCGCGCGCAGTGGGGCGGTCAGGTGCAGGCCTCGTTCGGAATGGCCGAGGGGCTGCTCTGCCAGTCCGCGCCCGGCGACTCCGACGACCTGCGCGAGGCCTCGATCGGGCGCACGCTCTCCGAGCGCGACGAGTATCGGATCGTCGACGCTGACGCCACGGACGGCGCCGGGCTGCTGGAGGTCCGCGGTCCGTACACGATCGAGCGGTACGTGGCGTCCGACGAGGTCAACGCCGCGAAGTTCACGCCGGACGGCTGGTTCCGCACGGGCGACCACGCGATCGCCGTCACCCCCCGCAGGTTCCGCGTGATCGGTCGGGCCGACGACGTCATCAACCGCGGCGGAGAGCTCATCGACCCGACCGCGGTCGAGCAGCTCGTGCGGGCGCACCCCGGTGTGCTGGACGTCGCCGCCGCCGGGGAACCGCACAGGACGTTCGGCCAGATCGCCACGGCGTTCGCGGTGCTCGCCGAGGACGTCGGCCCCGACACGGTGCTCCTCGACCTCCTGCGCGAGCACGGCGACGTCCAGCAGGTCCCCGACCGGCTGGTCGCGGTCGACACGATCCCCGTGACGTCCGTCGGCAAGGTCGACCGCCAAGCCCTCCTGACCCTCGAAAGGACGCCCCGATGACGACGCAGAAGCGCATGCCCGGCGGACCCGACACGCTCACCTTCGTCGGCCCCGGCCTCGTGCTCGGCGGCCCGCAGTTCACGGCGGTGCTGGCCGAGGTGCAGCGGGCCTGCGACGTCTGGGGTCGGCGGCTCGGCGCGAGCCGGGTGCACGCGACCGGCACGCTCACCGCCCAGACGCTGCGCGACGCCGGCTACTTCACCAACTTCCCGCAGCACGTGTTCACGAAGGCGCCGTTCCTGCAGGAGATCGAGCAGCCGCCCGCCGACTACACGACCTCCCCCGCCGCGTGCCTGTGCCTCTACGAGGCGTACCGCGGCCGCGAGCTGACGGAGGCGACCACCCTCGACCTGGTCGCGGCGCTCGGCCGCTACGAGGCCGGCAGCCACGCAGACCCGTTCCGGCTCGCGGCGTACCACGGGTACGAGTCGGTCCGGCTGGGCACCCGTGCCGAGGCGGTCGCGTTCTTCCAGGCGGCGCGCGACCTGATCGAGGAGCTGTCGCAGGTCTTCCCGCAGACCCGGGTCGAGATCGCCCACGACGCGTTCTTCGGTCCGACGGCCCGCGTCCAGCAGTCCTACCAGGAGCGCGTCAAGGTCAAGTACGAGCTGCAGGCCGAGGTCGAGGGGCACGGCTGGGTGTCGATCGCGTCCGTGAACTTCCACGGTCAGGCCTTCGGCAACGGCTTCGGCATCGTCCGGGGCGGCGAGGCGGCGTTCTCGGCCTGCTTCGGGGTGGGCCTCGAACGCTTCGCCCTGTACGCGATCGACGTCCTGGGTCCCGACGTCGAAGCCTGGCCGGCGGCCACGCGCGCCCGGCAGGCCGACCCGGCGGAGGTCTGATGGCCGGCACGCTGCCGGGGTACCTGTACGGGCTCGCCGACCGCTCCGGCTGGCTCGACCGGCCGGTGCTGACCGACGAGCGGACCGGTCGCGACCTCACCCACAGGCAGGTCCACGCCGGCTCCAGGGTGCTCGCCCGCCGCCTGCGGGACCGCGGCCTGGGGGCCGGCGACCGGGTCGGCTTCTGCGTCGGAGACGGCGCCGGCTGGTTCGTCGCGTTCCTCGCGTCCGCCCGCGTCGGTGCGGTCCCGTTCCTCGTCAACCCGGACGTCACCCCGACCATGCGGCAGAGCGTGCTCGAGCAGTGCCGCGCCACCTGGCTGCTCGACGACGAGGGTGACGTGCTGCGACTCGCGGCGCGTCCGACCGGTCTGGAGGCCCGCTGGCACCTGGACGACCTGCTCACCGGGCTGAGCTTCCCGGAGGACGCGGCCGAGGGTGTCCTCGGCGACGAGGTGCTCTACGGCCAGCTGTCCTCGGGCGCGACGGGTGCCCAGAAGGTCGTCCTGCACCGCGCTCGCGACCTCGTCGCGTACTCCCGAGCGGTGGCGGCGCTGGAGATCACCCCGGACGACCGGATCCTGTCCGTGTCGCAGCTCTACTTCGCCTACGGGTTCAACAACCAGTTCGTCTACCCGATGACCTACGGCTGCCACGTCACGCTCCGTCGCCGTCGGCGGACCGCGGACGACGTCCTCGCCGTCGTCGGTCCGCGCCGCACCACTCTCCTCTTCTCGGTGCCTTCGGCGCTCGGGGCGTTCGACGGTCAGGCCCCCGAGCGGCACCACGTGCGAGGGATCGTCTCGGCGGGGGAGCCGCTGGCTGCGACGCTGCAGGATCGCCTGGAACGCACGTGGGGGACTCCCGTCCTCGAGCAGATCGGCTGCACGGAGGTCGGCAACGCGTTCTGCGCGAACGGGTCCGCCCGTTCGTCGCGGTACAGCACCGGCTTCGTCAGCCCGGGCTACGAGGTGGAGCTCCGCCCGAGCACCGTGGAGCTCAGCGCCCCGGACGGCACCCCGACCGGTGAGGTCTGGGTCCGCGGGGAGAGCATCCCGGCGACCGCCGAGACCGCGGACGGGCCCGTTCCGCTGCTGCGCGACGGCTGGCTGCGCACAGGCGACCTCGGGCACTGGAACGCCGACGGCGCGCTCGTGGTGCTGGGTCGGCACGACGACATCCTGCTCGTCCGCGGCATCTCGGTCTCCGCCGTCCGCATCGAGGCGGTGATCCGTCGCACCGGGCTCGTCGCCGACGCGGCGGTGGCGAGCGTCGTCGACGAACGTGGAGTGTCCAGCCTCGCCGCGCTGGTCGTCCCGGCCGACGGCTTCTCCGCCGACGACGTCCTGAGGCTGCTTGCCGGCCGGGTCGCAGACTCGCTCGAACGGTTCGAGCTCCCGCGCCAGGTCGTCGCGACGGACGCGATCCCACGCACGCCGAGCGGCAAGCTGCAGCGGCACCGTGTCCGTGCCGCGATCGACGCCGGCCTGAACGCACCGGCGGTCCCGGTATGACGACCGCACCCGACGTGGTCGTCGTCGGCGCCGGACCCGCCGGCCTGACCGCCGCCCTCGCACTGCACACCCTCGGTCGCCGTCCGCTCGTGCTCGAGCGGGCACCCGTCGACGAACCGGTCGCCGGCAGCCGTGCACTGTTCCTGCACGGCGACAGCCTGCGGCTGCTCGAGGCGGCTCAGCCCGGCCTCGGGCAGCGGATCGGCGCCGCCGGGATCCGGTGGTCGCGGCGGGAGACCTGGTACGGGCGTCGCCGGGTGTTCGGGTGCGACGAGCCGGTGTGGCGAGGCGACGGTCTGCCGCCGTACACGAGCCTGCGGCAGGTCGACACGGTCGGGCACCTGCGGGACGCGTGCGGACGCGTGGGCATCGACATCCGCTGGGGCACGGGCGTCGAGCGGGTGGAGGCCGAGGACACGGCCGTGCGGGTGCACCTCGCGGACGAGGTCCTCACCGCAGCGTTCGTCGTCGGCGCGGACGGTGGGCGCTCGGTCGTCCGGTCGTCCGTCGGGCTGGCGCTCGAAGGTCCGCGGCTCGACGGCTACCACGTGGTCGTCGACGTGCTGGGTGCCGTCCCGGCGGCACGGCGGCTCTGGTACCAGTGCCCGGCCCTCGACCGTCGTACCGTGCTGGTGGTCCCGTTCGCGGGCGGCTTCCAGCTCGACGTCCAGTGCCGCGACGCCGACGACGCGGCAGCGCTCGCGGCGGATCCGTCGTGGGTGGAGCCCCTGCTGGCCCGCGTCGGCGACGCGTCCGGCGAGGTCGCCTGGATCTCGACGTACCGGTTCGCCCGCGCGGTGGCGACGTCGTTCGTCGACGACACGAACCGGGTGCTGCTCGTCGGCGAGGCCGCGCACCTGTTCCCGCCGTTCGGGGCCCGCGGGATGAACTCGGCCATCCCGGACGCGCACGCCGCCGCGCACGCGATCGCCCTGGGCTCTCCGGGAGCGGTGCGCGAGTTCGACCGTCTCCGGCGCGGCGCCGCGCAGCTCAACGCACAGGCGGCCCACGCGGCCTTCGACCACCTGCACCCGACGCCCGCCCGTCGCCGCCGCCAGACGGCCGTCGCCGCCGCTGCACCGGTCTCCCGACGCGCCCGCACGTGGCTCGAACGCGCGCCCTACGGACCGACCGTGCGGACCGGGGGACGGTACTGATGTACTGCCCCGGCGCACCCGAGGTCGTCGACTCCTGGCTGGTCGACGACGGGCGGATCCGCGACCTCACCGCCCACGTCGACCGCTTCACGCGCTCCACCGGGCTGGCACGGGGTCTCGTCGTCGAGCACGTGCTCCTGCTCCTCGAGGAGCTGCCCCAGAGCGGGCGGTGGTTCCCGCGGATCGAGCTGTGCGGCGGGCACGTGCACACCCGCACGCGTCCGGCGCCGCCCGTCGCGCACACGGCGACCCTGGTGACGCACGGCCCGGACCCGCGCCGCCGGCCGACCGTCAAGGGTCCGGACTTCCCGCTGCAGGAGAGGCTGCGCACCGCCGCTCGCGCCGCCGGCGCCGACGACGCGCTCCTGACCGACCCGGACGGTCACGTGGTCGAGTCGGTCTTCGGGTCCGTCCTCTGGTGGCAGGACGGCTCGCTCGTCGTGCCGCGGACCTCCGCGCTGCTGCCGAGCGTGACGCGCGCCGCGGTGCTCGACCTCGAGAACGCCCCGGTCCGACGCGCCGACCTCCGGCCCGACCAGCTGCGCGACGCCGACGAGGTCTGGCTGCTCAGCGCCCTGCACGGCATCCGGACCGTGGTCGCGGTCGACGGTTCGCCCATGGCCGACGACGGCCGGCGCGACCACTGGCAGCGCCGGCTCGTCGCGACCGCACGACCCATCGACCACTGGCGCCAGGTGCTGACGAACATCGGCGCCCGCCCGACGGAGAGGACCTCGGCGTGACACGCGTCCTGATCGTCGACAACTACGACTCGTTCACCTACAACCTGTTCCAGCTCGTCGCGGAGGTGTGCGGGGAGGCTCCCGTCGTCGTGCACAACGACGTGCCGTGGGAAACGCTCGACCTCGACGCGTTCGACGCCGTGATCCTCTCGCCTGGGCCGGGTACGCCGGAGC
Source organism: Cellulomonas sp. URHD0024 (assembly GCF_000426185.1). GTDB lineage: Bacteria > Actinomycetota > Actinomycetes > Actinomycetales > Cellulomonadaceae > Cellulomonas. The sequence goes on along the minus strand of NZ_AUEW01000008.1, from coordinate 154,581 downwards.
TGCCCTCGGACGTCGGCATCTGCGCCCGGCTCCTGACCGACACGGACCTGCCGGTCCTCGGGATCTGCCTGGGCCACCAGCTGGTCGGGCACCTCGCCGGCGCCGCTGTCGTCCCGGCGAACCCGCCGATGCACGGCCAGGTCTCCCGGGTGCGCCACGACGGCGACGAGCTGTTCGCGGACGTTCCGGAGGAGTTCGACGCCGTCCGGTACCACTCGCTGATGATCGACCACGTCACCCACCCGCTCGAGGTCGTCGCCCGCGCCGACGACGGCACGGTCATGGCGGTGCGTCACCGCGAGAGACCCGTCTGGGGGGTGCAGTTCCACCCGGAGTCGGTGCTGAGCGAGCACGGCCACACGCTGATCCGGAACTTCCTGCGGCTGGCCGGTGGTTCGTCGGACGCCGCCGCCCGCTACGAGGTCCGGTCCCGTCGCGTCGCCCACGGTGTGTCGGCCGTCGACCTGTTCGACGCGTTCTACCGGGACGACCGCACCGCGTTCTGGCTCGACAGCGGCGGCGTCGGGCAGTTCTCGATCCTCGGCTCCGGCCGGGGCGTCCGGGCGCACACCGTCTCCTACCGCCGGGGCGCGGGCCACGTCCGGGTCACGGGGTCCGACGGCACCGTCACCGAGCACGCCGGCGACCTGTTCTCCTACCTGGAGGAGTCCCTGGCGCGCTACGCCGTCCCCGTGTCGTCGGACCTGCCCCACCCGTTCGCCCTCGGCTACGTCGGGTACCTCGGCTACGAGCTGCGCGACGAGACGATGGCGACGGACGTCGGCGTCGCGGCCGAGCACGACGACGCGCACCTGGTGTTCGCCGAGCGTGCGCTGCTCGTCGACCACGAGACCGGCGACGTCCACGCGCTCGCCCTGCACCACCCCGCGGACGACGAGCTCTCGCGGTCGTCGCAACGCTGGCTCGACGACCTGCCGGGGTGGATCGCGGCGATCACGCCGTCTGCCGTTCCCGACGTCGCCCCGTCGAGCCTCGACCTCGACGACATCGAGAAGCTCTTCGAGCCCCGCCACGGTCGGCGGGAGTACGTCAGCCTCGTCGCCGAGTGCCAGGACTACATCCGCCGCGGCGAGTCGTACGAGCTCTGCCTGACCAACGAGTTCCGCACCGACGCCGTGGTCGACCCGTGGCAGACGTACCTGCGGCTGCGCGCTCTCAGCCCGGTCCCGTACGGCGCCTACCTCGCGTGCGGCCCGGTGTCCGTGCTGAGCGCCTCGCCCGAACGGTTCCTCACCGTCAGCGCCGGCGGAGCGGTCGAGACCAAGCCGATCAAGGGCACCCGGCCGCGCGGGCGGTCACCGCACGAGGACGCCGAGCTCTGCACGGACCTGCGGACGAGCGTCAAGGACCGCGCCGAGAACCTGATGATCGTCGACCTGCTGCGCAACGACCTGTCGACGGTCTGCGAGATCGGCTCGGTGCACGTCCCGCGCCTGTTCCACATCGAGACGTTCCCGCTGGTCCACCAGATGGTGAGCACGGTGCGCGGCCAGCTGACGCCGGGCCGGTCGGCGGTGGCGTGCACCGTCGCGGCGTTCCCGGGCGGGTCGATGACCGGCGCGCCCAAGCTCCGCTCGGTGCAGATCCTCGAGAAGCTCGAGGGCGGCCCGCGCGGCGTCTACTCGGGTGCGCTCGGCTGGTACTCGCTGACGGGTGCGGCCGACCTGAGCATCGTGATCCGCACGATCGTCACCGGCCCCGGCGGAACCACCTTCGGCGTGGGCGGCGCGGTCACGGCGCTGTCCGACCCCGACGAGGAGTACGTCGAGACGCTGGTCAAGGCACGGGGGATGGCGACGGCGCTCGTGTCTTGACCGCGGCGCCCCTCGCACGGGACGGTGTCAGCGCGGACGACTGAGGGAGCCCAGCATGGCGAAGGACTCGGCGAGGGGCGCCGGCGGTGGAGTGGTCTACGGCTTCGGGTTCATCGGGGCGGCCGTGTACTACTTCCAGGCCGGCGACACGTTCTGGGAGTTCGTGCTGGCGGTGCCGAAGGCGCTGATCTGGCCCGGCGTGCTGGTGTACGAGCTGTTCAAGGGCATCTACGGCGGCTGACGTCAGCCGCGCAGAGGCCGGCCACGTGCGTCGCGGGAGAACCGACCTCGGTGCATCGACAGGTACAGCAGGCCCTCGAAGAACCCGACCATGCACACGACCAGCGTCGCGAGCCCGAGCGTGAAGAGCCCGCCGATGAAGAACACCGCCAGCATCGTGAACCCTCGTCGCCAGTAGCCGAGGTACATCCGGTGCAGGCCGAGGCCGCCGAGGAACACCCCGAGCAGACCCGCCGCGACGCGCGACCGGATCCAGACGCGCGCCGGCCTGGCTGCAGGCATCCGAGGCGCCACAGCGGGCGGCGCGTCCTGGAGGTCGGGCACCCGGCCGAGGGGGTAGCGCACCGTCGCGGACAACGGCGCGACGACGTCGACGGGGGACTGCGGTGGCAGGCGAGTGACCACCGGGCGCTCGAACCAGTCGTCGTCGAGGTCCGCGGGGCGGTCGATCAGGTCGGTCACGGGAACTCCCGTGGGTCGCTCGCCGCGGGCTGCGGCGGATCACCCGAGACTAACCCGGGCCGATGTCGGTTGGCGCGCCTAGCCTGAACTTCCATGAGCGAGCTCGAGCCAGGCGGCGTCCCGGCGATCTTCGACGACGTCGACCTCAGCGGCGCGCGGTTCTCGATGGTCAACCTCACCGACGCGACTTTCCGTTCGGTGGGGCTCCACGGCGTCGTGATGCGCGACGTCGAGATCTCCGCCATGAGGGTCGACGGCGAGGTCGAGAGCCTCGTCGTCAACGGGGTCGAGGTCGCGCAGTACGTGGAGGAGGAGCTCGACCGGCGATTCCCCGAACGGCCGCTGTTCCGTCCGACCACCGCCGACGGGTTCCGGGAGGCGTGGGCGCTCGACGAGCGGTTGTGGGCGCAGACGGTCGAGCGGGCGCGCCGGCTGCCCGAGCAGAGGCTGCACGAGTCTGTCGACGAGGAGTGGTCGTTCATCCAGACCCTGCGGCACCTCGCGTTCGCGTCGGAGTCCTGGGTGGGCCGGGGCGTCCTGGGCGACCCGAGCCCGTGGCATCCGCTCTCGCTGCCCTGGGACCAGATGCGGCCGCGCCAGGGTGTCCCCCACGACCGGGGGGCGCGTCCGTCGCTCGACGACGCCCTGGCGCTGCGCCTGGAGGCGATGGCATTGGTGCGCGGCGTGATCGACGGACTGACCGACGAGCAGCTCGACCGCCCCGGCGAACCGCTGCAGGGTCCGGGCTGGCCCGACGAGGGCGACGCGTTCTCCGCCCGTGCGTGTCTGCGGATCGTCCTGAACGAGGAGTGGGCCCACCGCTGGTACGCGGAGCGCGACCTGAGCATCCTCGAGGAGCGTGAGGCGGACGGGGCTCCCTGACCTGCTGGAACGGCCACGGAGAGCGACGCGCGCCAATAGTCCGCAGGTTGTTGCCAAGCAGGACATATGCCTAGATAGTGTCGATTCGGGACTCGTCCCGAGCCGTGCACCTAGACGCCGTGCAACAGGAAGGGCTCCCGTGGCCGCCCAGAAGAAGCCGTCATCCGCCCGACTCGGAGCGATCGCGATCGCCGCGAGCCTGCTCCTGCTGGCGGGGTGCACGAGTGGCGGTTCCACCGACGAGCCCACGAAGGACTCGGACCTGGCCGTCGCACAGGCCGACCTCGCCAAGAAGCAGGAAGCGCTCGACGCGGCGAAGAAGGCCGAGGGAGCAGCCTCCGAGACGTTCTGCAGCTCCGCCTCGTCGTACATCACGGCGATCGACCGGTACGGCGACGTGCTCGACCAGTCGACGGTGACGGTCGGCGACGTCAAGACGGGCGGGGCGGATCTCAAGGAGCCCAGCAGCGAGACGCAGGACGCCGCGAAGGCCGTGGTCAGCGCGCGCGAGGACGTGGCGACTGCCGAGCAGGACGTCGCCGATGCGGAGGCCGCAGTGGCGGCTGCGCAGGCCGCGGAGTCGGGGACCCCGGCGCCTGAGGTGGTGAAGGCGTCGCCGAGCCCGACGCCGACGATCCCGGCGGCCACCGTGGACCGGGTCAAGCAGGCCGAGACCGACTTCCAGTCGGCCCAGTCCGGCATCACCGACGACACGCCGCTGGCGAAGGCGACCGAGCAGTTCAACTCGGCCGCCGTCGCGCTCGAGATGGCCTGGATCCAGCTGTTCGCGCAGTCGGGCTGCCTCACCGACTCCCGGCAGGCCGAGGCGTCCAACGCGATCCGCGACTACACCCTCGCGATCCAGCAGTCCCTCGCCGACGCCGGCTACTACACCGGCAAGGTCGACGGGATCTACGGTCCCCTGACCGTCGAGGCGGTGGTCGCGCTGCAGGCTGCGAACGAGCTCCCCCAGACGGGGACCGTGGACAAGGCGACCGACGCTGCCCTGCGCAAGGAGCTGGAGGCGAAGGGTGCCGCCGCCGCGGCAGAGCAGTCGCTGGCCACCGCAGCGCTGCAGCAGACCCTCAAGCTCGCGGGGTACTGGGACAAGCCCGTCGACGGTCAGTGGTCCGACGAGCTGACCGCAGCGGTCGCGGCGGCCCAGACCGACCTCGGCGTCCCTGCCACGGGCACCGTCGACGCGGTGACGCTCGCCGCCTTCCAGGCCAAGCTGGCCTCCGTCCTGGAACCGTCGGCCTTCCCGTCGCCGGAGCCGGAACCCACCGCGAGCAGCTGAGTCCGCACCCGATCGGGTCGGACCACAACGAATCGAACGTCCCGCACGTCCTCTGGGGTGGAAGGTGGTCACCCACCACCTCCAGAGGGGGCGAGATGCACGAGGCACGGCGACGTAGCGACGACGTCATGGCGACGGTCGCGCGTGAGCGCGGCGCCGCGCTGGGTGCGTATGCGTACCTGCTGACCGGGAACCTGCGCGACGCCGAGGACCTGGTGCAGGACGCGCTGGTCAAGACGTTCGTGCGCGGTCGGCGGATCGAGATCGAGTCCGCCGAGGGGTACGTGCGCCGGGCGATCCTCTCGACCTGGATCGACCAGTACCGTCGCCGCCGGCACTGGGAGCGGGTGCGGCACCTCGTCGTGCGCGAGGAGCGGGTGGAGAGCGCGGCCGAGGCGGTCGGGACGCGCACCGACGTCCAGCTCGCGCTGCAGCAGCTGTCCCCGCAGCAGCGGGCGTGCGTCGTGCTGCGCTACTACGACGACCTCACCGTTCCCGAGATCGCGGTCCGGCTGGAGCTGGCCGCCGGGACCGTCAAGCGTTACCTGAGCGTGGCCGTCGGCCGCCTCGAGACCCTGCTGGGTCCCCTCGACGTCACGGAAGCGTCCGTCGTCATGAGCCGCCACGAGGTGAGATGAGCATGGACTTCGGACGCGCACTGCAGGACATCGCCGCGGACGCCGAGCGCGTCGTCCGGTCGGTGGAGATCGGCGCCGTCACGGCGCGTGTGCGGCGGCGCCGCGCGCAAGGGGTCGTGCTCCGGTCGGTCGGTGGCCTGGCGGTCGTCGGCGGGCTGGTGGCGGGTGCGGGACTGGTGGCCGAGCACGCGACCCCGCCGCCGCCCGCAGCCGTTCAGGTGACCGAGATCCCGACGCCGACGCCGACACCGTCGCCGGATCCTGCGCCGACGACCGCGGTCGACGGCTGGGTCGTCGGCGCCGCGCCCTGCGGCACCACCGACGTGCCGACGCCCCAGGACTCCCCGTACCTGTCGTTGCGCGGCGGACTGATCATCGGTGACCTCGACCCGGCGACCGCCATGCTCGACGCCGACCCGGCGGGCGCGGACCTGCTGGACCTCGTCGAGGCCGGCCCCGAGACGCCGGGAACCCCGGCCGGGGCGGACGGGGACGGTGCGAGCCACCTGATGACCGTGCTCGTCGACGAGAGCGGGACGATCGCGTTCTGGTCCGACCCCGCTCGCCAGCTTCCGCAGCTCCGTGCGACGGACGGGAGCGGCGTCCTCTCGACGTACGGCTACTACCCCGCCGTCGACTGCCGGACGGGCCGCCCGCTCGCCGGCACCTATCGTGCGTTCGCGAGCGACCCGAGCGCCGCCGAGACCATCGAGCTCGCCCCGTTGACCTTCGGCCCGGACGGCACCCGGCCGCTCTCATGGAACCGGGGGACCCTGCCGACGTGCGGCGAGCCGGCGCCCGCGGCACTGCTTGCCGGTGGAGCGGGGGCCGACTTCACGGTCACGCTCGATCCTGGCTTCGCGCCGGACGAGGCCCGCAGCGCCGGGATCCACGTGCCCGTCACCGTCACGGCCAACGGCCCCGGGCGTCTGCGCGGGCAGGTGCCCCAGGAGCTGAGCGCGGTGCTCGTCGACGACGCGGGCGTGGTCGTGAGCGAGAACCAGATGATGGGCGACTTCCCCTCCGCTGCCACGTTCGACGTCGGCGCCGGCGAGTCGTTCGGGACGTCGCTGTTCTCGTGGTTCGACATGTGCGACCACCTGGACCCGAACACCGGCTGGGCGGCGCGCGGCTCGTACGACCTCTACGTCTACGACACGTTCCCGGCCGCGTCCGGCTCGACGACGCTCACCGCCGTGGGAGGCCCGTACCGCATCACGGTCAGGTAGGCGGTCCGGCGAGGTGGCGGCGCACGAGCGGCGCCACGTCGCCGGCCCGGTCGTGCGCCATCGTGTGCCCGCCACCCGGGACGCGCGCGAGGGTCGCGCCGGGAATCGCGTCGACGAGGGCTCGTGCCACCGCCTCTGGGCACAGCGGGTCGGCGTCGCCGTAGACCACGAGCGTCGGTGCCCGCAGCGTGCTCAGCCGGTCGGTGACGTCGGTCCGGTCCACGACGAACCAGTCGGGGAGCTCGCGGGAGTAGCCGACCCGCCAGTCGGCCGCACCGAGGGCGGCGACGTCGATGCCGCCCGACGTCGCACACAGCACCAGCCGTCGCACGCGTTCGGGGTGGTCGAGAGCGAGCAGGGTCGCGACGACCCCGCCCATCGACTGCGCGACGACGTCGCTCGCGCCCGCCGGCAGCCGCGCGAGCGTCCACCCGACGAGGTCCGCGACGGACCGCACCGCCGGGTCGTGAGGTTCGTCGCCGAAGCCGGGCCAGCCCAGCCGGACGGCCGGGCCGAGCTCGGGGAGCCGCTCGGCGACGGGCGCCCAGAAGGCCGCGGTGCCGAGGGCTCCGGGCAGGTAGACGGGCATCAGAGGGGACGGACCATCTCGATCTCGGGGCCGATCACGCCCGTGAACTCGAGGCCCGACGGTACGAAGCCGGCTCGCCGGTAGGCGGCGACCGCCCGGTGGTTGTCGCGGTGGACGTTGAGCACGAGCTCGGTGAACCCGCGCTCCCGGCACCAGTCCGCAGCGGCCTCGATCAGGTCCCCGACGACGCCGGTGCCGCGGTGCGAGGGACGCACGTACACGCCGACGAGCACCGGCCGGCTCCGCGCGATCAGTCGACCGTGGTGGTCCTGCGTGCCCGAGCGCTGGACGAGGGCGGTCGTCGAGCCCACCCAGCGGTCGTCGTCGATCGCGACGAGCTGAGCGGCGTGGTCACCATCCGCGGAACCCGCGGCGCGCGCCTGCCAGAACTCGTCCGGGAGCGTGGCGGCGTCGTCGTAGGACTCCAGGAAGGCGAGGGGGGCGGCCGGGTCGCGGAGCGCATCGAGCCGCAGGGTCCTGACCAGGGACCATTCGTCGGCGCGGATCCGTCGGACGGTCGCGGGCATCAGCGGATCACCTCGTAGAAGAGGTGCGCGGCGTTGCGGGTGACGACCGTGGCGTCCTCGTCGAGACGCAGCTCGACCCGTGGGCCGCCGTCGAACAGGGGTGTGCCGGCGCCGAGCACCAGCGGCGCGACATGCAGGTTCAGCCGGTCGACGAGCCGCTCGCGCAGGGCCTGCCCGCCCACCGACCCGCCGCCCATGATGACCACGTGCTTGCCGCCCGCAGCCTCGGCCGCCTGGTCGAGCGCGTCGCGGAGTCCCGTGGTGACGATCGTCATCCGGTCGGTCAGGCGCACGTGCTCAGGCGCCTCGTGCGTCACGACGAAGCACGGCGGTGGTGCGGCCGGGTCACCTTGGTCGGCGCCGTAGTGGCGCTCGTCGTTCCACCCGCGCGGCCCGTCCACGACGTCGAACGTGTTGCGCCCCATCACGACGGCGCCGGTCACGTCGGCGGCGCCGGCGAGGATCTGCAGGTCCTCGGGCGTCCGGTCGCCGATCGCCCACGCGTGCAGGCCCAGCCCGTCGTCGCCGAGCCCGTTCTCCGGTCCCGCGTTCGGGGCGGTGACGAAGCCGTCGAGGGAGATCGTGATGTCGAGGATCACTGCCATCCGACGACGCTAGCCGTGGAGCAGGGTGGGTGTCGCAGCCACGGTCGCGCCGCGCCGTCGTCGACCCTTCGCGACGGCGCCCGGCGCGCGCTGCACATGGCGCCGTCGTGTCTGAGTGCGGCTGCGGCTCGGCCAGCAGCGTCGAGCCGCAGCCGCCACTCAGATGCCCCGGAGGACCTCCTCGGCGAACCGGGCGGACCGCTCCCGCAGTCCCTCGATGCGCCGCAGCACGACACCCTCGGGGTCGTCGCCGGCCTCGACGATCCGCGGGATCCGACGCACGTTGCGCGAGCACCCGAACGTCGTGCAGATCAGCGTGCCGATGGTGTCGCCGTTGCGACCGGAGGCGCCGGCCCGACGGGCCACGTAGAGCGAGACCTCGTCGGTCGCGTAGACGTCCTCGCACCACGCGCAGACGGCTCGTCGGCGCTTGGCGGCATCCTCGGGCGCGCGCAGCGCGATGCCGACGGGCGCGTCGTCGACGGTCACGACGACGTAGGCGCGCAGGGGTGCCTTGCGGTCGATCCAGCCGTAGTAGTCGAGGCGGTCCCAGGGGGTGTCGTCCACGTCCGCGGGCAGGGTCAGCTTGGAGGCCTCGCCGCGGGAGCAGTTGACGAACGACGCCCGGATCTGGGGTTCGGTCAGGGGAAGCATGGTGGTGTCTTTCGGTGGGAGGGCACGGGAACGTGGCCCGCCGGCCGTCTCAGGCTGCGGGCGTCGGGCCGTGGCCCGAGCAGGCCAGGACGGCCGCCTCGCTTCCCCGCTGCATCGTCGTTCGCTCCGTCGTCGTTGCTCCGCGCTGAGGTGCGCGGTGCAGTCCGGCGTCGATCATCCGTCCGTGGGGCGCCGGAGTCCAACGCGGTCACCACGTCGGCTCGTCGGACCCGAGTGCTCGGGCTGGTCGGCTCGTCTCCAGCCGCACACCGTCGACGGACAGCGGGACCACGAGGCGCCGACCCGGCCCCCAGTAGGTGTGCTCCACGGCCGGTGCCGTGTCTTCGGGACCTTCGGGCGTCAACGACCCGTCCCCGGGCGGGCCGACGAGCAGCTCGGCCGTGCGTGCGAGGGAGAGGCGGGCCGTCGAACCGACGCCGGTGGCGCGTCTGTGCATGAGTCCTTGGAGGACGGCGAACGCCATGAGGTAGCCGGTGCCGTGGTCGAGGGCCTGGACCGGGAGCGGCGTGGGCGCGTCCCGGTGGAAGTGGCGCATGCCGGCCTCCGCGATCCCGGTGCTCATCTGCACGATGCTGTCGAAGCCGCGGCGGTCCCGCCACGGGCCGGTCCAGCCGTACGCGTCGAGACCCACGTCGACCAGCCCCGGGCTGGTCCGGCCGCGGGTCGCGGCGTCGAGCCCGAGGTGCTCGAGGGCTCCGGGGCGGTAGCCGTGCACCAGCACGTCGGCGCGCGACAGCAGGTCGTCGAGGGAGCTCTTCGTGAGGTCGAGACGGGCCGTCCGCTTGCCGAGCGTCACCTCCGGGACCACGCCGGGCTCGTCCCACCACGGGGGGTCGATCCGCAGCACGTCGGCGCCGAGCAGAGCGAGGAACCTCGTCGCGACGGGCCCGGCCAGAACGCGCGTGAGGTCGAGCACCCGGAGGCCCGCGAGCGGCCGCCCGGCCTCGCCGATCGGGTTCAGCGCAGCCTGCGTGGTCGTGGCCCAGTCGATGAGCGGTTCGGCGTGCACGCTCCGGCCGGGCTCGCTGACGGACCACTCCTCAGCGGTGCGCATCACGGCCGCGCAGCCGCCGGCAGCGACGACCGCATCCTCGAGCTCGTCGCCGGGCGCTGCTGCGACCACCTCGGCGACGGCATACCTGCTCCCCTGCACCCCGAGGACCCCGAGCGCGGCGGCCCGGTGCGCCGGCGCGTTGGTGTGCAGGCGGATCCAGCCGTCCGACGTTTGATAGTCGCCGCTGATCGGGTCCCACGGTGGTGGCGGGCTCCAGCCCTCGGGTCGGAGCGACATCCCGAACCACATCGAGGCCAGCCGCCGGTCGACTCGTGCCTCGGGGGCACCGACCAGGTCGGCAACGGCGAGGCCCGCCGCACCGATCGTCGCCGCCGCGAACGCGGTGACGGGGAATGCCGAGGCCACGTCGCCGACTCCGTGCACCGTCAGGGAGGCGGACGTCGGTCGATGACCCGCAGCAAGGATCTGCTCGAGCATCCCCTCACAGTAGAGAGGCAATTCGTGGGTTGCAGTCGCCGTAGGTGATGTGCAACCATCGGATTGCACTAGCCACCGCACCCGGAGGATCGACACCCATGAGCCAGCAGCCTGCCGCCGTCATCGACCGCGAGAACTTCACGATCACCCGCACCGTGCACATCAAGGCGACCCCGAACCGCGTCTGGGCCGCGATCACCCGCCCAGAGCTCATCACGCAGTGGCTCGGCAACAAGGCCGAGCTGCCCGACCTGCGGGTGGGCGGACTCGGGACGTTCGGGTTCGAGGGCTACGGCGAGTTCCCGATCCGGATCGACGAGTACGACGAGCCCGCCGTCTTCGCGTTCACCTGGGGCACGCCGGCGACGCCGGTCGACGGCGAGGGTGCGCACCTGACGCCCGAGAACTCCACGCAGGTCCGCTTCTCGCTGGTTCCCGACGGCGACGCGACGATCCTGTCCGTCGTCGAGTCCGGCTTCGGACTGCTCGACCGCGACCCGATCGAGGCCATGAACTCGAACCGAGAAGGGTGGACGTCCGAGCTCGACGAGCTCATCGCCTACCTCGAGGGCTCCGCATGACCGCGACCCTCGCCCCGGTCTTCGCCGCGCTCGCCGACGACACCCGCTGGGCGATCCTGGCCGAGCTCGGACGTGCCGACCTGTCCGCGTCCGCCCTGGCCACGGTCGTCCCGGTCACGCGTCAGGCGATCGCCAAGCACCTCACCGTGCTCGCCGAGGCCGGCCTGGTGGAACCGGTCCGCGTCGGCCGCGAGGTCCGCTACCGCGCCCTCGGCTCGCGCTTGAACCAGACAGCCCGCGCGCTCGAGCGGATCGGCGCGGAGTGGGACCGCCGCCTGTCCACGATCGCGAGCATCGCCGAGTCCCTCCCGGACGACTGACCGCCACCTTCTCGGAGGACGGGCCGCCGCCTGCCGGGGGATCCAGAGCCCCCTTCTCGGAGGACGGATCACCGTCGAGAACAACCTGAACACCGTCGAGAACAACCTCAACACCGTCGAGAACAACCTCAACACCGTCGAGAACAACCTCAACACCGTTATAGAACGGTTTAGCGCAACCAACGTTGTTCTCGACCGCCGACCGGTGGGCGCCGGCGGCTGGCCGCCGACCGCCGGCGGCTGACCACCGACCGCCGACCGCCCGCCGCCGACCGCCGCCGACCGCCGCCGACCGCCGGCGGCTGGCCGCCGACCGGTGGGCGCCACCCGGTGGGCCATCGGCGCCGGTTGCTGGGCGGCTTCGTGTGCCGGTGTGCGGGTGCGGCCGTACCCCGGCCGTGTGGTCCGGGTCCTCCGATCGGCGCCGTCCCAGGTTCACGCGTCGGCGGTGACCTCCGCGATGACGTGCCGGGCGTTCGCCGCGAGGACCGGGTTGGTGTCCCGGTAGTACGGCAGCTGGACCGGGGCCTGCGCGAGCGCGCACGCCCGGCCGCGCTTCCAGGACACGTCGTCGACCGCCAGCTCGTCCCGGAACACGTCGCGGGCCGCGGGCGGGCGCAAAGCCGAGGACCTCGAGCTCGGCGACACGGTCACGATGCGCCTCGCCGTCCTCCCGCCACGCTGAGCGCCGCTGCGTCCACCAGACCCGACCCGGGCGCGGACGACGACCGACGACGCGGTCATGCGCCGCCGAAAGCCGCCGCCCAGAACTCCCGGAAGATCGGCGTCGGCTGCGGAGAGGTCCAGGTATCCGTCGTCAGCAGGATCGCGATCGTGTCGGTGACGGGGTCGGTCCACCAGGTCGAGCCCATTCCCCCGTCCCACCCGTAGCTGCCGGCATGCCGCCCGTCCGTGCGGTCCGCGACCGTGACTCCCAGCCCCAGGCCCCATCCCTCCACGCCGTCCGGGTCGTGCGGGCCGACCGCCGCACCGACCATCTCGGCGAGCCGGGACGGCGGCAGAAGGGTGCCGTTGCGCAGCGCGGTCGCGAAGGCGTGCAGGTCGTCCACCGTCGAGACCAGGCCACTGCCGCCGTCAGCGAAGGCGGGCGGGCGGGACCACTGACCGTCGGCCTCGTCGTACACCTCGTCGCCCATCCACAACCGGCCGAGCCGGGCGAGCCGGTCCGCCGGCACGTGGAAGGCGGTGTCGCGCATGCCGAGCGGCTCGGTGATCCGCGACGCGAGGAGCGCCGGAAGCGTCGTCCCCGAGGCCCGTGCCAGGAGCACCCCGAGGACCTGGGCGCCCACGTTGTAGAGCCATCGGGTGCCGGGCTGCGCGGACAGCGGCACGCCGCCGACGATCCGCATCCACTCGTCCGGCGGCGGTGCCAGCTGAGGGGCAGGCGGGCCGACCGGGAGGCCGCGTTCCGCGAGCGCACCCAGGACGCTCCCCGGGAACGGTCCCGCGAAGTCCATGCCGAGCCCGAGCCGGAACTCGAGGACGTCGCGCACGGTGATCGGCCGGTCGGCGGGGACGGTGTCCTCGAGCGGGCTCTCGGGGGTGCGCAGGACCTGTCGGTCGGCGAGCTCGGGCAGCAGGGCTTCGACCGGGTCGTCGAGAACCAGGGTGCCGTCGTCGACGAGCAGCATCGCCAGCGTGGCCACCACGGGCTTGGTCGCCGACGAGATCCGGAAGATCGCGTCGGGTGCGCTGACCCCGGCGGCGCCTGCCGACACGAACCCCGCCCGGTCGACCAGCCACGCCGCTCCGTGCACCTCGGCACCGATATGCCTCTCGACTGCCGCCCGTACCTCGTCCATGCACAGAGCGTGCACGAGACCTCTGACATCGTCGCTACCCTTGCGCGGTACAGAAGAGGAGGACGCCGCGTGCCCGCCGTGACCGAGAGCGTCACCAAGAACAGGCAGCCCGTCACGGTGCTGCAGGCCATGCTGACCCGCGCGCTCGGCCCGGACGCGGTGGTCGACGACGCGACGGAGATCACCCACGGCTGGTTCAACGTCGTGTACCTCGTGCGGCTTCGAACCGGCCGGACGGTCGTCCTCAAGATCGCTCCGCCGGGCGCCGTCGACGTGCTCACCTACGAGCGGGACATGCTGGCCACCGAGGTGCACGCCCTGCGGCTGGTCCGCGAGCGCACGGACGTCCCGGTGCCGGAGGTCCTGTTCGTCGACGAGACCCGCGAGCTGTGCGACGCCGACTGGTTCGTGATGTCGTTCGTCGACGGGGAGAACCTGTCGCTGCTCCGCGACACCCTGCCGCCGGCCGAGCGCGACGCGTACGACGAACAGCTCGGCGCGGCGAACCGGGCGATGAACGAGATCGTCGGCGACCACTTCGGCCCGCTCGGTGGACCGGGCGGCGACAGCTGGCGGCTGGTGTTCCTCGGCATGCTCGAGAACGTCCTTTCCGACGGCGAGCGGCGGGGGGTGGACATCGGCCAGGCGTACGACGACCTCCGCACCCTCGTCGCCGCGCATGCCGGCTGCCTCGACGAGGTCACCGAGCCGCGGTTCGTCGAGTGGGACCTGTGGGTGGGCAACGTGCTGGTCCGCGACGGTGCGATCACCGGCGTCGTCGACCACGAGAGAGCGCTGTTCGGAGATCCACTCATCGAGTCCGGGTTCACGTCGTGGGACGGCGGCGAGCCGGGTGCGTTCCAGCGTGGCTACGGCCGGGGTGCGCTGACTCCGTCGGAGCGTGAGCGACGGTGCCTGTACGACGTGTACCTGTTCCTCGTCATGACCATCGAGACGGTCTACCGCGGCCACACGGACCCGTCGCAGTACGACTGGGCACGCGGTCTCCTCGACCAGGCGGTGACGCGCTTCTCCGAGCCCTGATCCGCCGTTCGTCGTCGGGAACAGTCCTGATCTCTGCTGTTGACAGCCGTCGATGCGTGCCGTCATCGTTGATAGAGCGCTCTATCCGCACCAGTCAACGACGACCAGGGGCACACCATGACCGCACGCATCTCTCGCTGGGCTCTGCTTCTCGTGATCGCGCTCGTCGGAACGGTGCTCGTCGCGCCTCCGTCGCAGGCTGCTCTGCCGTATTCCACCCTCGTCTCGCTGGGCAAGCCGACGACGGCGTCGTCGGTCGAGAGCCCGGCGTACCCGGCGTCCGCCGCGACGGACGGGCAGGCGAGCACCCGCTGGTCGTCCGCGAACGGCAGCCGTGAGTGGTTGCAGGTCGACCTGCAGTGGAATACGCAGCTGGACTCGGTCTCCTACGACTGGGCGGTGCCGGACCCGAACGTCAGCACGCAGGTGGAGTTCCGGATCTCCGACGACGGCACCACCTGGACGACGCTCGAGTACGACTTCCCGCAGGGGCCCAGCCACGTCGTCGTCGGCAACCTCCAGGGTTTCAGGGCCCGGTACGTGAGCCTCTACACCGTCGGTCACGCGTCCGTGTCGGACCTGAGTGTCTACGGCACGCCGCTCGTGGACTTCGCCCGCGGCAAGCCGACGACCGCGTCCTCCGTCGAGGGACCGCACTTCCCGGCGACGGCGGCGACGGACGGGTTGCTGAGCAGCCGGTGGTCGAGCCAGTTCTCCGACCCCCAGTGGATCGTCGTGGACATCCGGCGGCCGAAGCCCATCGTCGAGGTCGACATCGTCTGGGAGACGGCCTACGCCCGCAGCTACCGGATCGACACCTCGCTGGACGGGGTCACCTGGACCACGGTGTCGACGATGTCGAAGACGTCGTCGGCCCCCGATCACGTCACGCTGCCGGGCCGCGAGGTGCAGTTCCTTCGCGTGTACGCGACCGCTCGGGGCACCCAGTACGGGGTCTCGATCCGCGACCTTCAGATCCTCGGGCCGCCGGTGCCGTAGACGGCGATTAGTCTCGACATCGGACTGATCCACCCCGAGAGGACCGCACCGCTGTGAAGACCTTCACCCTGCCCGGAACCGACCTCGTCGTGCCCAACGTCGTGCTCGGCCTCATGCGCATCCAGGAGAAGACCGACGACGAGGTCCGTGAGCTGGTCTCCGTGGCCCGCGACTCGGGCATCAACTTCCTGGACCACGCAGACGTGTACGGCTCCGCACTGCACGGGTGCGAGCGGCGGTTCGCCGAGGCGCTGAGGCTCACGCCGGCCGATCGCGCCGAGCTGATCATCCAGACCAAGTGCGGGATCGTGCCGAGCGGGCCGTACTTCGACTTCTCGTACGAGCACATCCTCTCGTCCGTGGACGCGTCGCTGGCCGCCCTGGAGACCGACTACATCGACATCCTCCTTCTGCACCGGCCCGACGCCCTGGTGGAGCCCGAGGAGGTCGCTCGCGCGTTCGACGAGCTGTCGGCAGCCGGAAAGGTCCGGGCGTTCGGCGTCTCCAACCAGACGCCCGGGCAGATCGAGCTCCTGAAGCGGCACGTGACGCAGCCGCTGGTGGCCAACCAGCTCCAGCTGTCGATCACGCACGCTTCGCTCGTCGCGCAGGGCGTCGCGTCGAACATGGCCGACCTGGACCAGTCCATCTCCCGCGACAACGGCATCGTCGACTACTGCCGACTGAACGACATCACCATCCAGGCGTGGTCGCCGTTCCAGGCGGGGTTCTTCACGGGGGTGTTCCTGGGCAACCCCGACTACCCCGAGCTCAACGCGGTCATCGACAGGCTCGCCGCTGCGTACGACGTTCCGCCGATCGCCATCGCGACGGCTTGGATCACCCGGCACCCCGCGCAGATGCAGGTGGTCCTGGGCACGACGAGCCCCTCGCGGGTGCAGGGTGCCGCGCTCGGCTCCGACATCCCGCTGACCCGTGCCGAGTGGTACGAGCTCTTCCGCGCTGCCGGGCACGCCGTCCCGTAGTTCGTCGTCGCGACCCGGTCGCCGATGGATGGCGGCCGGTCAGCCCTTGCGCTTCACGACCGCCTTGCCCTTGTCGAGACCTGCCTTGGCGGCCGCCTTGGTGCGCTCGAGGATCCGACGAGCCCACACGAACTCGGTGGCCAGCACCGCCAACCCGGCGAGGATCACCACGACGCCAGGACCCGGCAGGACGAGCATCGCGAGCCCGGCGAGGACCAGCACCCCGCCGAACAGCGCGACACCGACGACCCGGACCGGGTGCGGGAGCCGGTCGAGCGTGCGGTTGATCGCCGAGAACCGGCCGGCCTGGGGATCGCCGGCGTCGTCGTGCTCGGCGTCCGTCGTGGTGCCCGTGTCGTCGTCGATCATGCGGTCTCCAGCGTGGCTCGGTCGAGAACGGAGCGTCTCACGACGACCGCCTGATCGCCATGGGCGCCGCGCGCCCGCGCCCGCGTGCCGCCCGCCCCGCGCCCCGCGCCGCACGCCGCACGCCCGCGCCCGCGTGCCGCCCGCCCCGCGCCCCGCGCCGCACGCCGCACGCCCGCGCCCGCGCCCGTTCACCATCGGCCGAGAGCGCAGGGGCCAGTGTGTCAGTGGTCGATCGTACAGTTGTTCGAACGGCCCGATGGTCGGGGACTGCGTGTGGGGGAGGGGTGGGCGCTGTGGCTGACTGGTCCGAGCCCTGGCGCGACTCGGCGTTCCCCTCGTTCCCGGCTGCGTGCGGCAGTGTGGCGGAGCTGTCCGCGTTGCTGGAGGCCGTGGATCCGGCAGATGTGTCGGACGGGGATCTGGTCAACGGGGTCGCTGGATGGCAGCAGGTGCTGTGTGCGGTCCAGGCGGCTCAGGCGATCTGGCTGGCCGAGCTGGGCGCGCGGGCCTCGATGCCCGACGAGTGGGTGCCGGATCAGATCGCCTCGGAGCTGGCGGTCACACGTCGGTCCGCGCAGGACCTGTTCCTGCGTGCCTGCCTGGCGGCTGCGCGTCCTGCGCTCCGGGATGCCTGGGCCGCCGGAGCCGTCGATGCGCGCAAGGTGGACGTGATCCTGAAGGAGATCGCCTACCTCAACGCCGACGCGCCGCTGGTCGAGCCCGTGGTTCTCGCGGACGCGGTCGCGCACGCGCCCAGATTGACGGCACCGCAGTTGGCGCAGCACGTGCGCAAGCAGGTCCTGCTCGCGGACGCAGGTGCCGCGGAACGACGGCGGGTCACCACGGTTCAGGACCGGTGCGTGACGCTGACGCCGTCGGTGGACGGGGTCGCGTGGATCAATGCCCTGCTCCCTGCCCAGGACGCCGTGGCGGTGTTCACCGCGGTGGACGCGCTGGCGCGCACGGCCCGGGTGCGCGGTGACCAGCGGACCGCGGACCAGCGGCGTGCGGACGCGTTCACTGAGGTCTTCGTCGGGATGCTGCAGCGGCAGGCGACACCGGACGGTTCCCCGCTACCCCGACGCCATGGACAAGCGGTGACGGTCAACGTCACGGTCGCGGCATCGACTCTGCTCGGGCTCGACGAGCGCCCGGGCTGGTTGGACTCGTACGGGCCGATCACCGCACCGCTGGCTCGCGAGCTCGCGCAGGACGGAACCTGGCGCCGGCTGTTGACGGACCCGGCGACCGGACTGGTCTGCGAGGGGGGGACCGTGACGTACCGGCCGGGCATCGACGTGACACGCACGGTCCTGGCGCGGGACGTCACCTGCACGTTCCCCGGGTGCCGCCAACCGGCTGCCCGGTGCGACCTCGACCACCGGGTCCCGTTCGACCCTGGTCGCTCGTCGCACGACCAGACCTGCGAAGCGAATCTGCACGCGCTGTGTCGACATCACCACCGGGCCAAGACCGCCAGACGCTGGAACGTCACCTACGACAGCACGAGCGGGATCTCCACCTGGACGTCCTGGCTCGGTTTCACCTACCGGCGAGATCCGTACCGAATGGTGGGGATTCCCGAAGTCACCGACCACGCACTCGACAGCCCGAGGGCCGCCGAGATCCCACCACCCGGACGGCCCGATGCTTCATCGCCGACGCCGGAACATCCTTCATCGACGACGCCGGAACGGCCGCCACCCAGCGATCCGCCGCCGGCTGGTCCGCTGTCCCGAGGCCGGCTGTCCGGAGGTGCGACGTCCGACGGCGCGACGTCCGGAGGTGCGACGTCCGACGGCGCGACGTCCGGCGGCGCGACGTCCGGAGGTGCGATGTCCGACGGCGCGACGTCCGGAGGTGCGACGTCCGGAGGTGCGATGTCCGACGGCGCGACGTCCGGAGGTGCGATGTCCGACGGCGCGACGTCCGACGGCGCGACGTCCGGAGGTGCGACGTCCGGAGGTGCGATGTCCGACGGTGCGACGTCCGGAGGTGCGATGTCCGACGGCGCGACGTCCGAAGGCTCGGCGTTCGACGCGCTCCCACCCTCTGTCGAAGCGTGGGGGCAGTTCGACGAGCCACCACCGTTCTGATCGCGCGAGGCGAGCCGCGTGGCCTGGGCCTGGGCCTGGGCCTGGGCCTGGGCCTTGGCCTCGGCTGGGCTGGGACCGGGTGTGGGTCTGGGTCCCGATCGGGCTGGGACCGGGTGTGGGTCTCGGTCGCGACAAGGCTAGGCCGGGTCGGATCGGGTCGACGCTGCGCGCGCATTGAAGCGACGAGCTCGCAGAGGCGTCGATAGGCTCGCCCCCGGTGCCCATCAGGAGCGCGCCCCTGCGCCCAAGGAGGAGAGATGTCGTTCCAGGCGTACCTCGACACCATCGAGGCGAAGACGGGACTCACCCCGCGGCAGCTCGTCGACATCGGCAAGGAGCGGGGGTACGACGACCCTGCGGTGAAAGCGACCGTCATCGTGGAGTGGCTCAAGGACGACTACGGCCTGGGCAGGGGTCACGCGATGGCGTTGGTGCACGTGATCAAGAACGGACCGACGATCAGTACCAAGCACGTCGGCACGGACGGGGTGCATCGCGACGAGTCGGAGCAGCTGTGGCTCGACGGCGCCGCGACGAACCCCGCGCGGCACTAGCCACGAGGTGCGCTGGGTCTTCGCTCTCGTGCCAGCGTGGGTGCTGACTCTCGCCGCTGGCGCCTATGCGACGGTCAAGCACTGCTATGAACGGGACGTCCTGACGCCCGGAGCGGACCTGAGCGCCGGTCCGGACGCGTACTGCGGGACGCTCCTCAGGGAGCAGGCCCCAGGCACGTTCGTGGTCGTGACGACCTTCTACGCGTGCGTGGCCGTGCTGTGGATCGGCATCGTCGTCGCGGCTCGGGCCCGTCGACGACGACGGTCGGTCGCACCTGCCTGACGGGCCCTGCCCACGCCGCTCGTTCACCGGTACGGTTGCGGCCGTGCCCGAACACGCGACCGGACCCGCGCGCCTGGTGCGTGCGTTCGTCGTCGCTCTGAGCAGCGTCGCTCTCGCGCTCGGCGCTCACGTGCTCGGCGGCGGGGCCGTCCCACCGGCGGTCGTCGTGGTGCCCCTCGTCGCCGTCGTGCTGGCGGCCGGGGTGCCGTTCGGCGGTCGTCGGATCGGTGCGCCGGCCGCGGTCGCGCTGCTGGGCGTCGGGCAGCTGGGTCTCCACCACGCGTTCGGGGCGCTGAGCGGCATGGGCTGCGTACCGGCACAGGAGATGACCGGCCACGTGCACACCGTCCAGGTTGCGTGCGCTGCGGTCCCACCGCAGCTGCCCGGCGCCGGCGGGTCCGCGATGCTCTGGGTGCACGTCGTCGCGACGCTTGTCACCGCACTGCTGATCGCGGGTACGGAGCGCGCGCTCGCGTGGGTCGGTACGTGGCTCCGACCGTTGATCGCCCTGCTGGCGCCTGTCCCACTGCCGACGCTGGCATGTCTTCCGGTCATGGTCGAGATGCCGCATGCGGTGGGGCGACGCGATGCCGGCGTCGTCCCGCTGCGCGGGCCACCGGTCTGCCCTGCGCACGTCACGCTGGCGGCCTGAGCTCCTCAGGCGGCGGCGGGGCGTGCGCATGCGCACCCCGTCGACCACCCCAGCCAGGAGCTCCTCATGCCATCGATCCGCCGTCGTACCCGCATCGCGACCGTCGCCGTCGCTGCCCTCGCACTCGTCGTGCTCACTGCGGCAGCCGCGTCCGCGCACGTCCACGTCGACCCCGACGAGACCGCGGCAGGTGAGTTCACCGTTCTGACGGTCCGCGTCCCCAACGAGTCGGCCACGGCCGAGACCCGTCAGGTCGTCGTCGACCTGCCGACCGACCACCCGCTGCTCTCCGTGTCGACCAAGCCGATCCCGGGCTGGACGGCGGCGGTCGTCAAGGCGCCGCTGCCCGAGCCCGTCGACTTCTTCGGCACCACGCTGACCGAGGCCCCCGCGACGGTGACCTGGACGGCGACGGCCGGCAGTGAGATCGCCGACGGGCAGTTCCAGGAGTTCGAGATCTCGGTGGGCCCACTTCCCGACGATGGCACCGAGCTGGCGTTCCCGACGCACCAGGTGTACACCGACGGAACGGTGGTCGACTGGACGGAGCCGACGCCGGACAGCGGCGAGGAGCCCGAGCACCCACTCCCGACCTTCACGACGACGGCCGCCGACGGCGAGGGCCACGACCACGCGGCGCCGGCCGGCGCCGAGGCGACCCCGACGGTCTCGGCGGCTGCGACAGCGACCCCGACCGCCTCCGAGCAGGAGGACCAGCCCGACACGATCGCCCGCACGCTCGCGGTCGTCGCCCTGGCTCTCGGCGGTGCGGCGCTCGTCGTCGCGCTGGCCGCTCGCGGCCGGCGGGCGGGCGCCTGATGGGGATGCGGGAGCGTCCCGGTCCGCGCGCTGCCGGGATCTGCGGGCTGTTCCTCGTCGGGCTGGTGGTCGCGGGCGTGATCGGTGCACCGGCGGCCCAGGCCCACGACGTGCTGCGCAGCACCGACCCGGCCGACGGTTCGACGGTCGCTGTCGCGCCGAACCACGTGACCCTGACGTTCGACGAGCCGGCCCTGGCGATGGGCACAGAGATCGAGGTGCGCTCTCCTGACGGCACCGTCGTGAGCGACGGACCACCCCGGCTGGTCGACAGCACGGTGACCGAGAACCTCACGGGCGAGCTGCCCGCGGGCGCCTACTCGGTCACGTACCGGGTCACGTCGGCCGATGGCCACCCGATCGTCGGTGAGCTCTCGTTCACGGCGACGGGTGCGACGACGATCGGCGGCTCGCCGGCGTCGTCCCCGAGCCCGGTGTCGTCCCCGAGCCCGGTGTCGTCCCCGAGCCCGGTGTCGTCCCCGAGCCCGGCTGCCTCGGGCTCGGGTACCGGGTCGAGTGGTCCGGTGGTCGTGCTGGTCGTCATCGCGGCCGTCGCGACGTCCTGGTTGCTCTGGCGCCGACGTCGACCGCGGGACGTGCCGGCGGACGAGTGAGGCAGGCCAGCCGGGTCAGCCGGGTCAGCCGAGGAAGAGCTGCCCGCAGAGCTGACCCTTCGGACCGAGCGTGCACCCGACGCCGATCTCGGTGTAGGCCGGGTTGAGGATGTTGTCGCGGTGACCGGGCGAGTCCATCCAGCCCTGGACGGCCGCCGCAGCGTCGCTGTAACCCAGGATGATGTTCTCGCCCATCGTGTGCGGCATCCCGCAGGCGGCGATCACCGGGTCGAGCGGGTCGTGCTCGAACCGGTCCTCGGCTACCAGGACCGCCGTGCGGTAGTTCGACTGGCCGGTGAGGCACTGGCTCTTGGTCAGCGGGTCGAGGCCGGCGTTGGTGCGCTCGATGTTCGTCAGCCGGACGATCTCGTCGGTCAGGGCCGTCTGCGGCGGAGGGACCACGAGGGGTGGCTTGGCGGCCGGTGAGGGTGCAGCCGGCGGAGGCGTGGTCGGCGTCGGAGCAGCTCGCGCCGGGGCTGCGGGTGCGGCCGCCGCAACCGGCGGGGCAGCGGCGCTCGACCTCGGCGTCGAGCTGTTGCTCGGCCTCGGTCTCGGGCGCGGCTTGGCGGTCGGCGCGGCGGTCGAGCCCGCGGCGGGCGCGGTCGCGAGTGCCGTGGCCGCGCCCGGACCGGGGGACGCCTGGTCGTCGGGGGACGGCGTGTCCGTCGAGAAGCCGAGCTCGTCGGGCGGGACCTTCTCGTGTGACTTCGCGGCGTTCGACGAGTCGGCCTGGGTCGGCGCGCCGCCACGCTGCACCCAGGCGACCGGCACCGTGACCAGGGCGAGGGCCAACGTGCACAGCGCGACGATGCGTGTGACGTCCCAGAACCTCGAGGCGACGGCCCGGCTGTGCTGGGGACCGGGCAGCGATGCGGTCGGGTCGTGCGCAGAGCGCACCCGCGAGGGCGCAACCGCTCCTGGTGTCTGCGGTTCGTCTGGAGGGGACGAAAGGGACATCTCGGGAACCTATCGGCTCCACGGGGTCTAGCGGGAGTCCGTCCTGGGTTCTGGACGCGAAGCGAACAGGTTCAGACCGAGCGCGCCGGACAGGAATCGGGTGGCCAACCCGCCTCTGACGCTGTTCCCGGCGGCGTCGAGACGAGGCGAGAACGTGGCGAGGGAGCCCTTCCCGGGCACCACGGTGACGATGCCCCCGGACACGCCGCTCTTGCCCGGCAGCCCGATGCTGAACAGCCACTCGCCCGAGCGTTCGTACAGCCCGCTCGTGGCCAGCGCAGCGAGCACGTACCGGCACACCGCCGGGTCCACCACACGTTCGCCGGTGATCGGGTTGACGCCGCCGTCCGCCAGTGTGGCGCCCATGACGGCGAGGTCCTTGGCGGAGACCCGCAGCGAGCACTGCCGCGTGTAGACGTCGGTCACCTCGAGCGGGTCGTGCACGATGCGACCGTAGCTCTCCAGCAGGCGCGCGATCGCCTGGTTGCGACGGTTGTGCGCCGCCTCGGAGGCGTACACCTTGTCGTCGAGCACGAGGGGGTGGCCCGCGAACGCGGACAACCCGGCGTGCACGAACGCCCACTTCTCGTCGGCGGTCTCCCCCAGCGCCAAGCTCGTCGTCGTCAGGGCACCCGCGTTGACCAGCGGGTTCATCGGGCTGCCACCGTTGAGCTCGAGCGCCATCACGGAGTTGAACGGCAGGCCGGTGTTGTTCACACCGACGGCGTCGAGCACGCTCTCGGGTCCGAGGGCGTCGCAGACGAGCGCGAAGACGAACGCCTTGGAGACGGACTGGATCGAGAACTCGTGCAGCGCGTCACCGACGCTGTGGGAGGCGCCGGCGACCGAGACGATGCTCAGACCGAAGAGTTCCGGGTCGGCCTGCGCGAGCACCGGGATGTAGTCGGCGACCTCGCCGTCGTCGACCCCGGCATACCGGTCGTACGCCTCCTGCATGAGCTGCTCGACCAGCTCGCGGCGCGGCAGCGTGCCGGTGGAGACAACGTCCGGGTGCACGTCCTCGCTGGTCATGTGCCTATATCAGCACAGGTCAGCGTGCCACAGGGGCGCGTGCGAGGAGTCCATCCGGTGAACGACGGCGTGGAACGGCGGTCAGGGGCGTCGGTGGGGGGCGTCCGTGCGGGGAGTCCGTGTGCGCGTCCGTGCGCCGAGGACTCGTGCCGGATGGCTGAACCGCCGCCGTTCGCGGACGCGCCGGGACGGCTGTGTCATGCCTGCCGCATCCTCGCCGCGGCACTCGGACGGTACGGCCTCGCGGCCTTTCGTCGCGTGGGCCGTCTATCCGCTGCGTGGCGGTCGTCGTGTACGTCGTCCGGCTCCTCGTCGCCGTGGTCACCGGGCAGGAGACGGGAGGCTGGGGCCCGGCCGCGCGCGCGGCCTGGGCAGTACGGGTTGTCGGTGGTTCCGCCTAGCGTTCGAGCATGGCCGTCGTCGAGGTTCCCGTGCGTGGTCGGTTCGACCTGGCTCAGAGCATCACCTTCGGGTTCGGGGGGCGCGACGCCGGCGACGGGTCGGTGATGCGGCTCGCCTTCTGCCTGGACGGGTACACCGAACAGGTCGCGGCAGCCGTCACCCAACCGTCCCCGCAGGTGCTCGGCGTCGAGGTGCAGGGCGAGGCCGACCCGCAGCGCGTGGCCGACCACGTCGCCCGCGTGCTCTCGGTGGACGTCGACGCGACGGGGTACGACGACCTCGGCGAACGCGACCCGGTCGTCGGCGCGGCCCAGCGCGCACGGCCCGGTCTGCGCCCGCCGCTGTTCTACTCGGCCTACGAGGCACTGCTCTGGTCGGTCCTGTCCGCGCGCCGGCCGCAGCGGCAGATGGCGGCGGTGCGGGACCAGCTCGCGCGAGCGCACGGCCGGACCTTCACCGTGGCCGACGAGGCCATGGCCGCTGTCCCGCTCCCCGCGCAGCTGCTCGCTGTGCACGAGTTCGGCGCCGTCCCGGAGATCAAGCTGCACCGGATGCACGCCATCGCGCGAGCGGCGCTCGACGGTCTGCTCGACACCGCGACGCTCCGCGACCAGGACCCCGACCAGACCCGCGAGCAGCTGCAGACGTTCGAGGGGATCGGGCCGTTCTACGCGGAGCTGGTCCTGGTCAGGGCGCTCGGCCATACCGACGTGCTGCCGGTGAACGAGCCGATGGTCCGCGGCGCGGCAGCGCTCGCGCTCGGCGAGGCGCAGCCGCTCGAACCGGATCGTTTGGCCCAGGTCGCAGAGGCGTGGCGGCCGTGGCGCACCTGGGTCGGGGTAGCGCTCCGGGCGACGGCCGGGCACTAGCTCGTCGACTGCGCCCGCGGCCCTTCATCGGTTGTGGCTGATTCGATCGTGGACCGGTCGGCTGCGGTCGGGTCGGTTGCCGTCGGGTCGGTTGTGCCCGGGTCGGTTGCCGTCGGGTCGGTTGTGGTCGAGTCGGTTGCCGTCGAGTCGGTTGTGGTCGGGTCGGTTGTGGTCGGGTCGGATGCTCCCCAGTTGGCGCTGCCGCCGTCCGTGATGGGGCCGAACCCGAGGCGTGCGCGTTCGGAGGCCATGACGGCCCGGACCAGCTGCGCCTCGGTGACGTCGACCGCGCGGACGCTTCCGGCAGCGAGGCTCGACTCGCGCACGAACTGGTCGAAGAGCTCGCGTTTGCCGGTCAAGATCTCGGTGATCCGCTCGTCGACCCCGCCCTCAGCCAGCAACCGGTGGGCGCGCACGCTGCGCACCTGGCCCATGCGGTGCAGCCGCGCGAACGCCTGCGCCTCGGCGGACGGCGTCAGCTGCGGCTCGCAGAGCACCGCCACGCTCGCGGCCTGCAGGTTCAGCCCGACCCCACCGACGCTCACCTGGGCGACCAGGACGGCGTTGGTGTCGGCCGCCGAGAAGTCGTCGATGATCGCCTGCCGGTCGTCGGGCGTCACGTCGCCGGTGAGCGGGCCGTACACCGGACGGGTCGCCAGGGCGTGGACCACGGTGTCGATGACGTCGCGGAAGTAGGAGAACACGACCGTGCGGCGCCCGTTGAGCGCGGCGTCGTCGACGATCTCCAGGAGCCGCTCCAGCTTGGTGGAGCCGGGTCCGACGAAAGCCGCCCGCCGCATGGCCATGAGGCTGCCGTTCGCGACGGCGGAGCGGTAGACCGCCTCACCCGCCGGTGAGAGCTCCTCCCACTCGTCGACCACCACGAGCTCCGGCAGCTCGACCAGCACGTCCTGCGCGTTGCGTCGGAGGTACACCGGTGAGACGGACTGCCGGAACACGTCGGCGCCCACGAGTCCGAGGTGGGGCGGCAGCATCCCGGCGAGCTCGGGCTGCAGCAGCCGCACGAGGGCCAGGAAGTCCTCGAGCTCGTTGTCCATCGGGGTGCCCGTCAGGAAGGCCACGCGCGAGACCTCCGAGGTCCACCGCTCGACCAGGCGGGAGCGATGGGCCGTCGGGTTCTTCACGTAGTGCGCCTCGTCGACCACCAGCAGCCCGACGGGAGACGCCGGCACGTGCGCCAGCCCTTCGTACGTGGTGACGCCGACGCCGCCGGACTCGAGCCACGCCTCGATCGCCGCCTCACGGTCGGGACCGTGCAACCGGTGGGGCACGAGCGCGCTGTGGGAGGCGATCTCCCGGAGCCAGTTGACCAGCACGCTCGCCGGGCAGACGACCAGGAACCGGCGCTGCCCGTCGGCGGCCAACGTCGACATCGCTGCCAACGCCTGCATGGTCTTGCCGAGGCCCATCTCGTCACCCAGCAGGGCACGCCCCTGACGGAGCAGGAAGCGCGCCCCGAAGGCCTGGTACCCGCGCAGCTCGACGCGCAAGCAGGTCAGGTCGAGCGGCTGCGCGGCGACGAGGTCGGCGAGCTCGGTGGTGAGCAGGCCGCGCGCGGCGAGCCCGCGGTCGCCGCTCGGGACGATGACCTCGAGCGTGGCGTAGTACGTCGGGCTGTACTGCTCGAAGTCGTCCCAGAGCGCGTCGGTCGTCGGGTCGGGCTGGCGCGACGCGTCGAGCAGGCTCGCGACGACGGCCGGCAGGTCGGCCAACCGGTTCTCCCAGCCCAAGAGGGCGGCGAGCGCGGCCCGGGCGCGGACCTTGGTGCGGTGCCGCGAGAGGGCCAGGCGGAACGGGTGGGTGTTGCGCCGCGCGTCCGGGAGCTGGTCGTGGATCGACGACGCGTACTCGACCAGTCGTGGCCGCTGTGGCTCGACGAGCGGTCGCAGGCGGCGGAGGCGGTGCAGGAGGCGAAGGAGCTCGACGTCCGGGCCGTCGGCGCGGCGAGCCGGATCAGGCGAGATCCGGACGGAGGTGCTGGTCCGGACGGTGTCCGACAGCTGCGCGATCGCGGCCACGACGCTGCGTGCCGTCTGCAGCCCGACCCCGGGCACCGCGTCGAGGTCTTCGGGCGTCCGGCCCAGGAGGTCGGCCGCGGTCGCGTAGCCGGCGGCCGCGAGCGCACGCAGCCGCAGGTTCTTGTCCGTGAGCTCGCCGAGCCGATCCACGCCGACCAGGGAGAGCTCGTCGCGCACGCGCTCGTCGCGACGCTGCTCGACGAGGGCGGTGACCGCGGCGACGGCGTCGTCGACGACTCGGAGCACGGTGCTCGCGTCGCCGGCCAGCACGCTGTGCTTCGTGACGAGGGCGAGGGCGTCGGTCAGCGTCGAGCCGCCGAACCGCGCAGCGAGGGCGTCTGTCACAGCTGCCCGCCGGATCGGGGAGCGGGGACGGCCCGCGTCACGGGGTCGCCGGGAAGGCTCGTCGGGACACGAGGACGACGACCAGGCCGACGGCGATGATCGCCGCGCCCAGGTACGGCAGCCACGCCAGACCGGGGCCGGCGAGCACCAGCGCACCCAGTGCTGCGCCGCCGCCGATCCCGATGTTCGCGGTGCTGTTCACCAGCGCGCCGATGACGTCCGGCGACGCGCCACGCGTCCGGATCGCTGCCGTCTGGAACACGGACGCGACCGCGCCGAACCCTGCCGACCAGACCGCTGCGGCAGCGAGGACCCCGGCGAGCGACGGGAACACGGCGCCGAGCGCGAGCAGGCCGAGCGCGACCGAGAGCAGGACGAGGATCGTCGACCGGCGCGGCCGCTTGTCCAGCGCGGCGACGGCGTACGCGGTGCCGATCAGCCCGAGGGCGCCGAGGCCGAGCAGCACCGGTCCGACGGCCACCTCCTGCAGACCGGCGGCGAGCAGCAGGACGGCGACGTAGGTGTAGACGGTGTACTGCCCGAGGTAGGTCAGCGAGTTGGTCGCGGACACGACGGCGAGCCGGGTGCGGTTCACGGTGCGAGCCTCGTCGGCGACCGGCGCTCCGCCACCGGCGACCGCAGGCAGGAACAGGGAGACCAGCACGACCGCCACCGCACAGGCCCCACCGAGGACCGCGAACGCGGCCCGCCAGCCGACGGCTGCACCGAGCGCGGTGGTCAGCGGCACGCCGAGGACGAACCCCGCGGACGCCCCGGCGGTGACCAGGGCCAGCGCGCGACCCGTGACCTGCGGGGTGACCAGCCGCGACGCGTACCCGATCGCGACGGAGAAGAAGATCGCATGGGCGACCCCGCCGAGGGCACGCGCACCGGCGACGACACCGAACGACGGCGCGACCGCGACGAGCGCGTTGCTCAGCGTGTAGGCCACGAGGGTGCCGAGCAGCAGGCCCTTGCGCGGCAGCCTCCGCGTGACCAGCACGAGGGGGACGGCGAGCGTGGCGACCATGAACGCGTAGACGGTCAGCAGCAGACCGGCGATCGACTCGGTGACGGCGAGGTCGTCGCTCATCTGCGGCAGGAGCCCGACGGGGACGAGCTCCGTGGTGATGGCGACGAAGGTGGCGAGCGCGAGGGCGACGATGCCGCCGGCCGCGTCGCGGACCGTGCCGGGCTGCCAGAGGTGGTCGCTCGTCACCGTCGCATGCTCGCACGAGCGTCGGACAGAGCGAGGAAGATCCCCCGTCGCGGTCCGGACATCTTGTATCTTGCGAGCGACCTGTCCGCATCCCGCGAAGGAGCGCGCCCGATGGCTTCGCCTCTGGGCCTCGCGCCCGCCACACGCACGCTGATCACCCTCGCCGCGTTCGTCGTGACCCTCGCCGGACTGCACGCGGCCGGCGGCTTCCTGGCGCCGATCATCCTCGCCGCGGTGCTGGTCATCATCTGCCACCCGATCCGCATCCCCCTGGAGCGGCGCGGTTGGAAGCCGTGGATGGCCACGACCGCCGTGATCGTCCTCGTCTACCTGATCCTCGCGGTCCTCGTCGCGATGCTCGTGTTCGCCGGCATCCGGTTCGCGGACCTGATCGGCGACTACAAGGACGACCTGCAGAAGTCGTTGGCCGACGTCACCACGTGGCTCGCCTCGATCGGTGTCGACGAGGACACGGCGAGCTCGATCACGAAGGAGATCAACCCGACGCAGGTCGTCAACGCGGCGGCCTCGGTCGCGAGCACCGCGCTGAGCATCGCCGGGTCGTTCTTCTTCGTCCTCGCGTACGTGATCTTCATGGGCGTCGACGCCGCCCGGTACGACCGCGGACGCCCGGCGTTCACCCCGACCAAGTCCGACATCCTCGAGCGGGCCACGATCTTCAACCGCGGCGTGCGCAGCTACTTCGTCGTCAGCGCGACCTTCGGTGCCATCGTCGCCGTCATCGACGGCGTTGCGCTCTACCTTCTCGGCGTCCCGGCCGCGGTCGTCTGGGCGATCCTCGCGTTCGTCACCAACTTCATCCCGAACATCGGCTTCGTCATCGGGCTCATCCCGCCGATGCTGCTCGCGTTCGTCGTGGGCGGCTGGCAGCTGGCGCTCGCGGTGCTGGTCGTCTACTGCCTGGTCAACGTCACGCTCCAGGTGATGGTGCAGCCGCGGTTCGTCTCCGACGCCGTGAACATCACGCTGACGCTCAGCTTCGTCTCGGTCGTCTTCTGGACGTTCATCATCGGCCCGCTGGGCGCGATCCTGGCCGTCCCGATGACTCTGCTGACTCGCGCGATGCTCCTGCAGAAGACCGGTTCGAACGCCTTCTACTTCTGGATCTCCGGCGAGACCGGGCCCAAGGAGCTGGCCAGTCCGGACGACGCGGTCCCGGACCCGGTCCCCGAGATCGCCGGCCCCGAGGACCGGCCCTCTGCCGCCGCCGAGGCGACCGCTTAGCGCGTGAGGAACGCCTCGATCCGGTCGAGGGCCCCGACCCAGGCGGTCGAGGCGAAGAAGTCGCGCACGTCGACGGACGGGAAGCCGCTCTGCACGACGGTCATCAGGGTGCCGCCGTCGACCGGCTCGAACGTGACGTCGATGTGCGTCGTCATCGTCAGCCCGTCGGGGCTGCTGCCGGCCGACTCGGTGACCAACCGCCCGACGCCGTCCGCGGTGGGCCGCTCGATCACGAGGAACGTCTGCGTCTCGCGGAAGAGGGTGTCGCGGTCAGGACCCCAGACGGCCGTCTGCTGCCCGCCGACGCGCAGATCGACCTCGATCTCGACGATGCCCGGCGTCGCGTCGAGGATCGAGAACCAGATCCGCTGCTTCTCGGCGTCGGTGTAGGCGTCGAAGACCCTGTCGGGCGTCGCGGGCAGGACGCGCGTCAGGCGCAGCTCGAGGGTGTCGTCGTCTGTCGTGGTACGCATGGTCGTCATGGGTCCGTGCCTTCCTGGGAGGTGCCGTTCTCGAGGGTGAAGTAGGCGTCCAGGCCGTCGAGACGACGCTCCCAGAGCCGCTGGTAGAACGTGATCCAGGCCATGGCGTCGTCCAGTCGCTCGGTGCCGAGGCGGCACTGCCGCGACCGGCCGACCTTCTCCGTGGCCACCAGACCGGCGTCCTCGAGCACCTGTACGTGCTTCTTCATGCCGGTCAGGCTCATCTGGTGCGGCTCCGCCAGCTCGCCGATCGTCGCGGGACCCGCGCCCAGCCGGACGAGGATGTCGCGACGAGTCGCGTCGGCGAGCGCGGAGTAGAGCCGGTCAAGTTGCTGAACCATGTGGTTCACCATACGACACTGAACCATTCGGTGCAACAAGAGCGGCGGCACGCGCCGGCGCTCGGGCTCGGACGTCCGGTGGCCGAGGCGTGCTTCCGCCGTCAGACTCGCCCGGTGACCTCCGAACCCTCCCCCCGACCTTCCGAGCCGCAGCGGTCCGCAGTGATCGTGAACCCCAACCGCGTCGAGGGTCTCGACGAGCTCCGCGCGACGGTCGACGAGCAGCTGACGGCCGCCGGGTGGCCCGCGCCGGTCTGGCACGAGACGACCGCCGAGGACCCCGGCACGGGCCAGGCCCGGCAGGCGGTCGAGGAAGGCGCCGAGGTGGTCTTCGTCGCCGGCGGTGACGGCACGGTGCGCGCCTGCATCGAAGGCCTGGTCGACACCGGGGTCGCCCTCGTGGTGCTCCCGGGCGGCACGGGGAACCTGCTCGCCGCCAATCTCGGCATCCCGACCGAGACGACCGACGGCGTGCGGGTCGCCCTCGAGGGTGGCCGGCGCACGGTCGACGTGGGCGAGGTGGACGGGCAGGTGTTCGCGGTGATGGCGGGCATGGGGCTGGACGCCGCGATGGTCGACGACGCCCCGACCGCGCTCAAGGCCAAGGTCGGAGCGCTGGCGTACGTGTACTCGGCGCTGCGCCACCTCGCCGACGACGAGATGCGGGTCGAGGTCCAGGTGGACGACCTCCCGGTGCTGCGGCGGCGTGCACGCAGCGTCCTCGTCGCCAATGTCGGTCGTCTGCAAGGTGGTGTGAACCTGCTGCCGGAGGCGGATCCGGAGAGCGGGCAGATGGAGGTGGCCGTGCTCGCCCCGCAGAACATCGGGCACTGGTTCCAGCTCGTCGCCGGCGTGCTGCGACGCCGGCGTCGCGTGCCGAACATGGAGAAGCTGCGCGGCTCGCGGATCGTGGTGACCACCGACCGCCGCCAGCCGCGTCAGCTCGACGGTGACGTGATCGACTCCTCCGACTCCCTGGAGGTCACGGTCCGCCCCGGTGCTCTGCTGGTGTGCGTCTACCAGCCGGAGGAGTCGCAGGACCTGGCGACGGGCTCGCCCTAGAACCTGGCGACCAGCACCGCCAGCTGCTCCGGGGTCAGGTCCAGGCCCATCTCGCGCAGGACGGCACCCAGCTCGTCGTCGGCGACCGTGGTGGTGGACTGCCGGCCGGCGGGGTCCTCGACCACCAGCTCGCGACCCGTGAGCAGGTGCGCGACGTGCTCGTCCTTGCGCTGCACGACGATCTGCGCCGTGAACCGGGAGTTCGGCGCGGTGGACGTGACCCAGTTGGCGGCGACGACGTCGACCAGGAACGTCTCCTCGGGCGGCAGGGTGTAGTGCGTGAACCAGTGGCCCGACCGCCGCTCGTGCAGCTGCCATCCACCGTCGGCGAGCAGGACCGTGCGGAACGTCCAGCCGCTGCCCTGGGTCGCCTCTGCGCCGTCGCGCAGCGGCACCGGGGAGAGCAGACCGCTGCCGTAGCCGGTGTCGGCCAGCCACCACTCGTCGTCGACGAGCGCCCAGACGGTCAGGTGCGAACGCGGGCGAGGAGTCACGGCCGGGTCGCCGATCCGAGCCAGCCGCCGTCGCACCCGGTAGCCGAGGCGTTCCAGGGCCGCCCCGAGCAGCAGCGCGTGCTCGTAGCAGTAGCCACCGCGTCGACCGTGGACGAGCTTGCGCTCGATGTCGAGCAGGTCGACGCTCACGCCCGCACCGAGGAGGACGTCGAGGTTCTCGAACGGGATCGTGGCGAGGTGGGCCCGATGGATCTCGTCGAGAGAACCGCCGCGGGGCAGACCGATGCGGTCGAGGTACGCGTCGAGGTCGAGCCGGCTGGCGCCCCAGTCGTCGGTCACCTGGCCTCCAGGGTCGTCGAAGGATCGGGCACGGTCCGCGTCGAACTCGTGGACAATGTGGGCCGGCCCAGGCGTGAGAGGAAGTCGTGACAGAGCTGTCGTACGAGGTGGTCGTGCGGATGCTGCGCACAGCCGGCTGCGTGTTCGCCGAGGACGAGGCGACCCTCCTGCTCGCCTCCGCGCAGTCCGCGGGCGAGCTGACCAGGATGGTCGAGCGGCGGGTGTCCGGAGAGCCGCTCGAGGTGGTCGTCGGGTGGGCGGAGTTCTGCGGGCTGCGGATCGAGATCGACCCCGGGGTGTTCGTCCCCCGCATGCGCACCGAGTTCCTGGTGGACGAGTCTGCCCGGCTCGTCGAGCTCGTGCGGCTCGTCCTGCCCTCCGACGAGCCGGTCGTGGTCCTCGACCTGTGCTGCGGTTCCGGCGCCCTCGGTGTCGCCTTGGCCGAGACCCTCGACACGGACGTCGAGCTGTACTCCGTCGACATCGATCCGGCGGCGGTCGAGTGCGCGCGCCGCAACACGGAGCCGGTCGGTGGGCTGGTGCTCCAAGGTGACCTCGACGCGCCGCTGCCGGAGCACCTGCGCGGGCGCGTCGAGGTGCTGCTGGCCAACGTGCCGTACGTGCCCAGCGGCGTGATCGGGAGCATGCCTGCCGAGGCCCGGCTGCACGAGCCGTGGGTGACGCTCGACGGCGGTCCCGACGGGCTCGACGTGCTGCGCCGCGTCGCCGCGCTCGCGCCCCGATGGCTCGCGCCTGGCGCCCACGTGCTCGTCGAGACGAGCGACGCGCAGGCCGAGGAGGCACGCGCGATCTTCGAGGCCGTGGGCCTCACCGCGCGGGTGGCCGTGGATGTCGACCGGGAGGCGACGGCGATCGTCGGGACCCTGGTCGCGGACTGAGCCGCGGGCGCGTGGGTACGCGGCCTCGTCGGGGTCCATCGGGTACGCCGACGAGCCGGGCGCGGTCGTGCGCTGCCGCGGACCCTCGCTCCCGGTGCCGGTCATGGTGTGCGCTCCGTCTCGCCGGTGCCCGCACCGGGCACGGGACCACTGTCGACCTCCGCCCCGGTGCCTCGCGCGGGCGCGGAACAGACGTCGAGGTCAGCGGCTCACCGCTACGCTACGCGAGGCGTAGGGGCCAGGGTGGGCAACGATGTCGGGGGCAGCGGCGATGGACTTCGGTTCGATGGCGGAGGCGACGGTGGGCACGGTGACACGCGTGCTCGCGGACGCCGCATCCAGCACCGGGATCGAGTCCGTGGCGAGCCTCGCTCTGCGCACCGGCGCACGGATCGCGAGCGCCGAGAGCCACGTGGTCGCCCGGCTCCTGCCGGCGTCGTCGCAACCCTGGTACGAGGTCGCGGCCACGATCGCGACCCTCGTCGCGGCGCTCGGGGCGATCGGCGCGATCGTCGTCGGGATCTTCACGATCCGGCAACGGGCCAGCTCGGACGCGCAGGCGCAGTGGTGGTCGCGGGTGCAGTGGGCCGTGGACCTGTCGTTCGACGAGGAACGGCACCGGCGGACCGTCGGGTTCGAGGCGCTCGTGCTCCTGGCGCGGTCGCGGCTGGCCGGCCCGGGAGACGTGGAGTTCCTGCGCGGGCTGACGCTCGAGCCGCTCACGGGTGTGCGGTCGCGGGGCGCGGGTCCGTTCGCGCTGGACGACTCACCCGACGGGCCGTCGCGCGTCACGAGCCAGACCCAGCACGTTGCGGTCGGGCGGGACGAGGTCGCGGCGGCTCGACTGCGTGTGGCGACCGACGTGGCCCTGGGTGCCGCGACCCCGCCGTGGATCCTCGAGGTCGCCGGCGCGTCGCACGCCTGAGGAACCCGCGGGGCGGCCGTGTCGAAGAACTTGGCCGCCCGTTCGACGTAGTGGTGAAGGCCTGGTCCCGGCACTAGCGTCGAGACGGCATCCACAGCGAAGGAGCTAGCCATGAAGGTCCTGGTCATGATCAAGGGTGACGGCGCGGACGAGGCCAAGGTCGCGCCCACGCAGGAGATGTTCGAGACCATGAACGCCTACAACGAGCAGCTGGTGAGTGCCGGGATCATGCTCGGCGGCGAGGGCCTCAAGCCGAGCTCACAGGGCGCGAAGGTGGTGTTCGAGCACGGCGAGACGTCGGTGGTGGACGGGCCGTTCACCGAGGCCAAGGAGATCGTCGCCGGCTACTGGATCTGGCAGGTCGGCTCGATGGACGAGGCGCTCGAGTGGGCGAAGCGCTGCCCCTCGACGCCCGGGATGCGATCCGTGCTCGAGGTGCGGCCGTTCTTCGAGATGGAGGACTTCGCGCAGGTCGTCTCGCCGGAGATCCTGGCCAAGGAGCAGGACATCATCGAGCGGTCCAGGTCCAACGCCTGAGCGACCGGGCGAGGAGTGGGGCGATGGCCGACGCGCGGCGCACCGTCGAGGTCGTGTGGCGCATCGAGTCGCCGCGGGTGATCGCCTCGCTCACCCGTCTGGTCAGGGACGTCGGCCTGGCCGAGGAGCTCGCCCAGGACGCCTTCGTCGCGGCGCTCGAGCAGTGGCCCACGCACGGCGTCCCGGACAAGCCCGGCGCCTGGCTGATGACCACCGCCCGGCGCCGGGCCATCGACGTGGTCCGGCGGGAGCGGAACCGTGACGCGAAGTACGCGGTCCTGGTGCGGGAGCTCACGGACGAGGTGCCGGCCGACGGGATCGTCGAGGACCCCGTCGGCGACGACCTGCTCAGCCTCGTCTTCCTGACCTGCCACCCGGTGCTGCCCAAGGAGTCCCGGATCGCGTTGACGCTGCGCCTCTTCGGCGGGCTGACCACCGACGAGATCGCCCGGGCCTACCTGACCCCGTCGCCGACGATCGGGCAGCGGATCTCCCGCGCCAAGCGCACGCTGGCCGAGGCGCACGTCCCGTTCGAGATCCCGCAGGCGGACGAGATGCCCTCGCGCATCGGCTCGGTGCTCGAGGTGGTCTACCTGATCTTCACGGAGGGGTACGCGGCAACCTCGGGCGACGACTGGGTGCGCCGCGACCTCGCCGACGAGGCGATGCGCCTGGGCCGCGTGCTCGCCGGGCTGCTGCCGCGTGAGCCCGAGGTGCACGGGCTGGTCGCGCTCATGGAGCTGCAGGCCTCGCGGTTCGACGCTCGCGGTGCCGGCACGCTGCTGCAGGACCAGGACCGCCGCTTCTGGGACCGCGCCCTGATCGAGCACGGTCTACGGGCACTGGAGGCCGCGATCGCCTTGCGTCGGCCGCTCGGTCCGTACACGGTGCAGGCCGCGATCGCGGCGTGCCACAGCCGTGCGCCGTCGTTCGAGAGCACCGACTGGGAGGCGGTCGTCGCGCTCTACGACGCGCTCGCCCAGCTGGCGCCGAGCCCCGTCGTCGGGCTCAACCGCGCCGTCGCGGTCCTGCACGCCGACGGCCCGCGGGCGGCCCTGGACGCCCTCGACGCGATCGCCGGGGACCCCCGGATGGCGCGGTACCACCTGTTCGGCGCCGTCCGTGCCGAGGTCCTTTCGCAGCTCGGCCGACCGGACGAAGCCGCCGCCGAGCTGGAGCGCGCCGCCGACCTGGCGCCGACGCAGCGCGAACGGAACCTGCTGCTCGAGCGGGCCGCTGCGGCGGTCGCGGACTAGGGCCGTGAACCGGTCACGAGCCCGGTGGAGGTTCCCGACGCACCTACGGCGGTGGCAGCGTCGGTCGGTGAGTGCGTGCGTCTGAACCGAGTTCGTTCGTTCCAACAGACGAACTCGGTTCGAACGCACGAACTCGAGGGCGCCGCCGACGGGGGCGGCTCAATCTGGTGGGGCTCGGCGCGAGAGCCGGGGCAGGATGAGCCCGTGATCGCGCCATTCGTCCTCCAGGGCCGCCACGTGCGGCTCGAGCCGCTCACCCCTGACCACGCGGACGCGCTCGCGGAGGCTGCGTCCGGGGAGCGCGGGAGCTTCGGGTACACCTGGGTTCCCGCGGGGCGCGACGACGCCGAGCGCTACGTGCGCGGCGCGCTCGAGCTGCCACGGTCGGTGCCGTTCGCCGTTCGGCGGATGGCCGACGATGCGGTCGTCGGCAGCACGCGCTTCCTGGACCTCGAGGTGTTCCAGACGCCCGCGCCCTGGCCTCCCGGGGTGGTCGGAGGCATCGAGCCGAGCGACGAGCGTCCGCCGTCGGTCGCCGAGATCGGCAGCACCTGGTACGCCGCGTCGGCGCAGCGGACGGCGGTCAACACCGAGACCAAGCTGCTGCTCCTCACGCACGCGTTCGAGGTCTGGAAGGTGCTGCGCGTGACGCTCAAGACCGATGCGCGCAACAGCGCGTCCCGCACGGCGATCGAGCGGATAGGCGGCCGGTTCGAGGGCGTCCGGCGCGCGCACACGGTCGCGACCGACGGCACGGTGCGCGACTCGGCGTACTACTCGATCGTCGCCTCCGAGTGGCCGCAGGTTCGCTCAGGTCTGGTGGGCCGGTTGGGGTGACGGGTTCAGAGCTCAGGTGAGGACGGCGGCGCGACGGGAGTCGAGGAACGTGCGTTCGGCGGCGTTCCCGGTGAGCGCGGCCGCCCGGGCGTAGGCGTCGGCGGCCTCGGCCCGGCGGGACAGCCGGCGCAGGAAGTCGGCGCGTACCGCGTGGAAGAGCGCGAACGACTGCAGCGGCAGGTCGTCGACGAGGCGGAGCCCCGCGGCCGGTCCCTCGACCTCCGCGACCGCGACCGCCCGGTTCAGCTCGACGACTGGGCTCGGCGCGATCGTCAGCAGCTGGTCGTAGAGCGCGACGACCTGCCACCACGGGGTGTCCGAGGTGGACTCAGCCGACGTGTGCACGGCCTGGATCGCCGCCTGCAGCTGGTACGGCCCGGGCTGGTTGCGGCGCAGGGACTCTCGGAGCAGGGCGAGCCCCTCGTCGATCATCGCGCGGTCCCACAACGACCGGTCCTGGTCGGCGAGCAGGACGAGCGTGGGGCGGGCAGCCCGGCGCGCGTCGACCAGGAGCATCAGGGCCAGCAGGCCGGCCGCCTCGGGCTCGTCGGGCATGAGCTCGACGAGGAGCCGACCGAGCCGGATGGCGTCCGTGCAGAGGTCGTCACGCACCACCGACGGCCCGCTGGACGCCTGGTGGCCCTCCGTGAACACCAGGTAGACCACCACGAGCACGGCGCGCAGCCGGTCAGGCAGGTCCGCGTCCGACGGCACGCGGTAGGGGATGTGCGCGTCGCGGATCTTGCCCTTGGCCCGCACCAGCCGCTGCTGCATCGTCGAGACCGGCACCAGGAAGGCGTGCGCGATCTGTTCGGTCGTCAGCCCGCCCACCATCCGCAGCGTCAGCGCCACCTGCGCCTCGGGCGAGAGCGCGGGGTGGCAGCACGTGAACACGAGCCGGAGCTGGTCGTCGCGCACCGGTCCCACCTCCACGTGCTCCTGGGCGAACAGCAACGCGGCCTGGGCGTGCCGGTCGTGGCGCGATGCCTCCCGCCGCAGCCGGTCGAGCGCCTTGCGCCGGGCGGTCGTGAGGATCCAGCCGGCGGGGCTCGGGGGCAGCCCTTCGCTCGGCCAGTGCCGGACCGCCGCGACGAACGCGTCCTGGACGGCCTCCTCGGCCACGTCCAGCGACCCGAACGCCCGGGTCAGCACCGCGACGGCGCGGCCGTGCTCCGTGCGGAACACGGCCGCGATGTCGTCGTCGGAGATCGTCATTCCCGGAACGGCCGGACCTCGATCGGGAGCGTCGTGGCCTGAGCCAGCTGGCCGCCCCAGGACATCGCCTCGTCGAGGTCGGGCACGTCGATGACGGTGAAGCCCCCGAGGTGCTCCTTGCCCTCGACGTACGGGCCGTCGGTGGTGAGCACCTGCCCGTCGTTCGCGCGCAGGACGGTCGCGGTGCTCGGGTTGTGCAGGCCACCCGAGAAGACCCAGACGCCGGCGTCGTGCATGGCGTCGTCGACGACACCGACCGCCTTCATGATCGGTTCCAGGAACTCGGGAGCGGGCATCGGGCCGTCGGGCTCGATCACGCTCAGCAGGTAGCGGGTCATGGCGTCCTCCTCGATGTGTGTCGCCGACCGTCGGCCAGCGTCTCACCCTCTGTACGGACGGAGGCCGTCCGGATCGACAGCGTCCTCAGGCAGACGGGATCACGCCGGCGGAACCCTGTCGAACGTGTCGGGGTCCGGGCCGGTGCGCTCGTCCCGGTTCAGCGCGTCGATGTCCGCCAGGTCCTCGTCGGACAGCTCGAAGTCGAAGAGGGCGAAGTTCTCCTCGACCCGCGAGCGTGTCACCGACTTCGGGAAGACGACGTGGCCGCGCTGCACGTGCCAGCGCAGCGTGACCTGGGCGACCGACCGGTCGTGGTCGCGGGCGATCCGCTGGAGCGTGGGGTCGTCGAGCACCGTGCCCTGGCCGATCGGCGACCAGGCCTCGATGACGATGCCGTGCTCGCGCCCGAAGGCCGCCAGCTCGCGCTGCGTCAGGTACGGGTGCACCTCGATCTGGTTGACGGCCGGAAGGATCGTCGTCTCCACCAGCAGCCGCCGCAGGTGGGGGAGCTGGAAGTTCGAGACGCCGATCGCCTTGGCCCGTCCCGAGCCGTAGATGTCCTCGAGGGCCTTCCAGGTGTCGACGAAGTCGCTCAGCATCGCCAGCGGCCAGTGGATGAGGAACAGGTCGACGTAGTCGGTGTCGAGCCGTTCCAGCGACCGCTCGAACGCCTCCACGGCCGCCTCCGGAGCGTGGGCACCGTTGTTCAGCTTGGTCGTGACGAACACGTCTTCGCGGGCCAGACCGGACTCCCGCAGCGCCTCGCCGACGCCGTCCTCGTTGCGGTAGCTCTGCGCCGTGTCGATGTGCCGGTAGCCCACGTCGAACGCCTGGAGCACCGCGTCCTTGGTGTCCTCGGGCGGGATCTGGAAGACGCCGAAGCCGAGCTGCGGGATCTCGACGCCGTTGTTCAGGGTGAGGTGCGGAACGGTGCTCATGCATCCATCACACCGCCGATGGGCGTCGCGTGCCTCTGGGTGACCACCCGAGCCGCGGGGCATACCGTGCCCCCATGTACACCGTTCCGGACCTGACAGGCCGCGCCGTCGTCGTCACCGGAGCGAACAGCGGAACCGGCCGGGAGGCCGCCGAACGCCTGGCCGCCGCGGGCGCCCACGTGGTGCTCGCCGTGCGCGACGCGGCGAAGGGGGAGCATGCGCTCGCGGAGATCCGGGGCGCCCACCCCGACGCCCGCGCCGAGGTCCGGCTGCTCGACCTCGCGTCGCTGGCGTCGGTCGCCACGTTCGCCGACGGGCTCGCGCGTGACCTGCCCCACCTTGATGTCCTGCTCAACAACG
Source organism: Cellulomonas sp. URHD0024 (assembly GCF_000426185.1). Lineage (GTDB taxonomy): Bacteria > Actinomycetota > Actinomycetes > Actinomycetales > Cellulomonadaceae > Cellulomonas. The sequence continues at coordinate 114,877 of NZ_AUEW01000008.1, read as the reverse complement.
CCGGCGTCATGACGCCTCCGGTCCGCCTGGAGACCGACGACGGCTTCGAGCTGCAGCTGGGCACCAATTTCCTGGGCCCCCTCGCGCTCACCAACCGCCTGCTGCCGCTCCTGCTGGCGGCGCCGGCCCCGCGCGTCACGACGATGAGCAGCGGCATGGCGAACGTCGGGCGCATCCGGTTCGACGACCTGCAGTGGACCCGGCGCCGGTACAGCCCGTCGCGGTCGTACGCGCAGTCCAAGCTGGCCGACCTGCTGCTCGCTCGGCACCTGGCGCACGTGTCCGACCGCCGTGGCTGGCCCCTGATGAGCAACGCCGCACACCCGGGCTACACGCGGACCAACCTGCAGACCGCGGGAGCCTCCCTCGGGCGCGAAGGGGTGCACACGGCGTGGATCGCGACGCTGCCGCTGGTTCCGTCCCAGCTGCCCCCGCAGGGAGCCGAGCCGATGCTGGTCGGAGCGACCAGCCTGCAGGCCGCCCAGGGCGGGTACTACGGGCCGACGGGCCCCCTCGCGCTCGTCGGCCCGGCGGGACCTGCGCGGCTGAACCGCCGGATGCGCGACGACGAGACCGCCGCCCGCCTCTGGGGCGTGGCGCAGGAGCTGACGGAGACCACGCTCCCGTCCTGATCGTCCGATCGGCGGAATTGCCTCACTCGCAGGCGCCTGGTCTGCGAGGCTGTGCCCGCGCTGCGCCGGAAACGCGCGCGCACGACGAACATGAGGGTCGGATGACGTTCGCAGGGGAACGAAGCAGGGCGTTGCGAGGCGCCGCGGGGGCGTTGGCTGCGGCCGTCGGGCTGACGCTCGGGCTGGCGGCGTGCTCGGCGGATCCGCCGGGCCCGGAGGCGGCGAGCAAGGCGCTGGCGGCCGCGCTGTCGTCGGGGAAGTTCACCTCGGCGCCCTTGGCGCCCGCGGACGCGAGCACGGCCGCATCCCAGTGGGCCGCCGCGTACAAGGGTCTCGACCCGTGGAAGCCGACCGTCGCGGTCGCGTCCAGCACGGTCGACGCGAAGGACAAGGACGCCGCCACGGCGGTCCTGCGGTTCACGTGGGACGTGGACGCCAGCGACCAGGACTGGACCTACGAGACGCACGCGAGGCTGACCCGGGGCGACGACGACCTCTGGCGGGCCTCCTGGTCTCCGACGCTTCTCGCCCCCGACCTCAGTCCAGCCGAGGAGCTCCACGTCAAGCGGACGACGGCCCCACGGGCCGAGGTGCTCGGCGCAGGAGGCACGCCGATCGTGCAGCCGCGGCCCGTGAACCGCATCGGCATCGACAAGACCCACCTGACCGATCCTGCGGCGCAGGCCGCCTCGGCGCAGGCGCTCGCGACCCGGCTCGAGATGGATCCAGCCGCCTATGCGGCGAAGGTCGCCGCCGCCGGGGCGAAGGCCTTCGTCGAGGCGATCGTGGTGCGCGACGGGGACCCGGGGTACGACCTCGGCGAGCTGGGCGAGATCGCCGGCGTCAACATCGTCCCCGACACCATCCCGCTCGCACCGACCCGCTCGTTCGCGCGCCCGATCCTGGGGACGGTCGGCGACGCGACCGCGGAGATCATCGACCGGTCCGACGGCGCCATCGCGGCCGGTGACCTCACGGGCCTGTCCGGTCTCGAGCGGCAGTACGACGCGCAGCTGCGCGGGTTCCCCGGCCTGACCATCGACGCGTCGTCGCCGGACGGTGCCGCGGTGCGCGAGCTGTACAAGCAGGAGCCGGTGCCTGGTACACCGCTGCAGACGACGCTCGACCTCAACCTCCAGCAGGCCGCGGAGAACGTGCTGACCGGCGTGGTGCCCATCGAGGGCGTCCAGCCCGCCAGTGCCATCGTCGCCATCCGACCCTCGACCGGCGAGGTGCTCGCGGCGGCCAGCGGCGCCGGCGGCAAGAACCTGTCGACCGCCACGCTCGGCCAGTTCGCTCCGGGATCGACGTTCAAGGTGGCGAGCGCGCTCGCGCTGCTGCGGTCCGGGTTGACACCCGACTCGCCCGTCACCTGTCCCGAGACGGTGACGGTGGACGGTCGAGCGTTCCAGAACTTCCCGGGATATCCCGCCGACAAGCTCGGCACCGTGCCGCTGCGGACCGCGTTCGCCAACTCGTGCAACACGGCGTTCATCTCGGCCCGGGACTCGGCGACGCAGGACGCCCTCATCGACGCGGCCGGCTCGCTCGGGCTCGACCCCGACGCGTCGCTCGGGTTCCCCGCCTTCCTCGGTGCCGTGCCCGGTGACTCGGACGGGACCGACCACGCGGCCTCGATGATCGGTCAGGGCCGGGTGCTCGCCTCCCCGCTCGGGATGGCGACGGTCGCCGCGTCGGTGGCCAAGGGGTCGACCGTGGTGCCGCACCTCGTCGTGCCCGCCGACGGTGCGGCGGCGCCCGAACCCAGCGAGACGGAGACGGCGACAGCGACCCCGACGGGGCGACCCGCCGTGCCGCTGACCGCCGACGAGGCGGCGACCCTCCAGTCGCTCATGCGCAGCGTGGTGACCGAGGGCGGCGCGCCGTTCCTGCAGGATGTGCCCGGCGGCGACGTCGCTGCGAAGACCGGCACGGCGCAGTTCGGCGATGCCGGCAACCTCAAGAACCACGTGTGGATGATCGCGACCCAGGGTGACCTGGCCGTCGCGGTGTTCGTCGACGAGGGCGAGTACGGCTCGACGACTGCGGGTCCGCTGCTGAAGGCGTTCCTGGAGGCGGCGCAACCGCAGGGGTAATTGCTGGCGCCGCCCGACACAATGACGGGGTGCTCCTCACCCTGACCTCGACGGCTCCGGATGCGACCGACCTGGGGTTCCTGCTGCACAAGCATCCCGACCGCGCGCAGACGTTCGACCTGTCCGTCGGGCAGGCGCACGTCTTCTACCCGGAGGCGTCGCCGCAGCGGTGCACGGTCGCGCTGCTGGTGGAGGTCGACCCGATCGACCTCGTGCGCGGACGTCGGTCGGGCGAGGCGCTGACCGACTACGTGAACGACCGCCCCTACGCGGCCAGCTCGCTGCTCGCGGTGGCGCTCGGGCGGGTGTTCCGCACGGCGATGACGGGGACCTGCGTCAACCGGCCGGACCTGGAGGGCGTCACGATGCCGCTCGAGGTCCGCGTCCCGGCGATGCCGGAACCGTCCATGGTGGCGCGGCTGTTCGGGCCGCTCGGGTGGTCGGTCGACGTCGACGTCCCGGCCCTCGACCCGGAGGTGCCGTCGTGGGGGCCGGCACCCTACGGCGACGTCCGGCTGACCGGGTCCCTCACGGTCGCGGAGGCGTTGCGGCACCTGTACGTCCTGCTGCCCGCGCTCGACGGCGGCAAGCACTACTTCGTGGGTCCCGACGAGGTCGACAAGCTGGTCCGGGCGGCCGGGGACTGGCTCGGTGGGCATCCCGAGCGGGACTGGATCCTGCGTCGGACGCTGGCGCACCGGCGGGAGTACGTCGCCGACGCGGTCGAACGGCTCACCGTGCTCGACGGGCTGACGGTCGAGGAGACCGCCGACCCGGACCCGGAGGCTGCGAAGGACGAGGCAGTCGCGCGGCCGCTCGCGGTGGATCGTCGCGACGCGGTGCTCGATGCCCTACGGACCAGCGGAGCGCGCTCGGTCGTCGATCTCGGCTGCGGAGAGGGTGCGCTCGTGCGGGCGCTGCTCGCCGACCCGACGTTCACGCGCGTGGTCGGTGTGGACGTCTCGGTGCGGGAGCTCAAGAAGGCCGCCGCGGGGCTCGACCGGATGCCTGACTCGGTGCGCGCCCGGCTGAGCCTCTTCCAGTCGTCGGCCACCTACCGTGACGAGCGCCTCGCCGGGGCCGACGCGGTGGTGCTGATGGAGGTGATCGAGCACGTCGACCTGGACAGGCTGCCCGCGCTCGAGCGGTCGGTGTTCGGTGAGGCCAGGCCGCGGACCGTCGTCGTGACCACGCCGAACGCGGAGCACAACGTGCGCTATCCGCACCTGCACGCCGGGGGCCTGCGGCACACCGACCACCGGTTCGAGTGGACCCGTGCGGAGCTGGCCGACTGGGCGGCTCGTGTGCAGGCGGCGTACGGCTACACGTTCCGGGTGGCCGCGATCGGTCCGGTCGACGACGAGGTCGGACCGCCGACGCAGCTGGTCGTGTTCACGGCGCGTGATGCCGCATGAGCACCCTGGAGATCCCCGAGCTGTCACTGGTCGCCCTCGTCGGGGCGTCCGGGTCGGGAAAGTCGACGTTCGCGCGCGAACGGTTCGGCGCGTACGAGGTCGTGTCGAGCGACGTCTGCCGCGGCATGGTCTCCGACGACGAGACCGACCAGGACGCCACGGCCGACGCGTTCGACGTGCTCGGTGCCATCGTCGGGAAGCGGCTGGCCCGCGGGCGGCTGACGGTGGTGGACGCGACGAACGCCCAGCGCGACTCCCGCAAGCACGTGATCGACCTTGCCCGCGCGAGCGACGTCCTACCGGTCGCGATCGTGCTCGACCTGCCCGAGGCCGTGTGCCTGGAGCGCAACACCGGCCGCGGAGAGCGGGGGGTTCCGGCGCGGGTGGTCAAGCGGCAGGCCGACCTGGTGCACCGGGCCGTGCGCGGTCTGCAGCGCGAGGGCTTCCGCCACGTGCACGTGCTGCGCACGCCGGAGGAGGTCGAGGCGGCGGTGATCAGCCGCGTCCCGCTGCGCAGCGACCTGCGCTCGATGACGGGTCCGTTCGACGTGGTCGGCGACGTGCACGGCTGCCGGTCGGAGCTGGAGTCGCTGCTGGGCCTGCTGGGCTACGCGGTGCTCCGCGATCCCGAGGGGAGGCCGGTCGACGCCGTGCACCCGGACGGGCGGACCGTCGTGTTCCTCGGCGACCTCGTGGACCGCGGACCTGACTCGCCGGGCGTGCTGCGCCTGGCGATGGGGATGCACGCCGCCGGGCACGCGCTCGTCGTCCCGGGCAACCACGAGAACAAGCTCGTGCGCGCCCTCGACGGTCGCGCGGTGACGGTCAGCCACGGGCTCGAGACGACGCTGGCGCAGCTCTCCGCCCAGGACCCGTCGTTCAGCATCGCGGTCCGTGAGTGGCTCGACGGCCTCGTCAGCCATCTCGTGCTCGACGAGGGCCGCCTCGTCGTCGCGCACGCCGGCCTGAAGGAGGCGTACCACGGGCGCACGTCGGGACGCGTGCGCAGCTTCGCGCTGTACGGCGACACCACGGGCGAGACCGACGAGTACGGGCTGCCGGTCCGGCTGCCGTGGGCCGACGACTACCGCGGCTCGGCGATGGTCCTCTACGGGCACACGCCGACCCCGGTGCCGCAGTGGACGAACAAGACGATGTGTCTGGACACGGGTTGCGTGTTCGGGGGGCACCTCACGGCGCTGCGCTACCCGTCCAAGGAGCTCGTTCAGGTCCCGGCCGAGCAGGTCTGGTACGAGCCGGCCAAGCCGTTCCAGGCCGCCCCGACCCGTCCGGACGACGTCCTCGACATCCAGGACGTCCAGGGGAGGCGTTCCGTCGAGACGAAGCACCACGGGCGCATCACGATCGACGAGCAGAACGCCGCCGCCGCGCTCGAGGTGATGAGCCGGTTCGCGCAGCACCCGCGCTGGGTGCCCTACCTCCCGCCGACCATGGCGCCGGTGGCGACCTCGCCGCTGCCCGGGATCCTCGAGCACCCGGCGGAAGCGTTCTCGGCGTTCCTCGCGTCCGGGGCCTCGCACGTGATCTGCGAGGAGAAGCACATGGGCTCCCGGGCGTCGGTGCTCGTGTGTCGCGACGACGACACGGCTGCCCGACGGTTCGGGGCGCCGCCCGGGGAGACGGGGTCCTTGTGGACGCGGACGGGGCGCGCGTTCTTCGACCGTCCGCTCACCGAGGTCTTTCTCGAGCGCCTGCGCCACGCCGTGACCGCCGCGGGCCTCTGGGACGAGCTGGGCACCGACTGGTTGGTCCTGGACGGCGAGCTGCTGCCCTGGTCGCTGAAGGCGGGTCCGCTGCTGCGCGAGCAGTACGCGGCGACGGGCGCGGCCGCGGGCGCGATGCTTCCGGTGGCCGTCGACGCGCTCGCGCGGGCGGCCGCGCGCGGTCTGGACGTCGGCCCTCTCGACGAGCGGACGCGGGCTCGTCGCGACGACGCCGACCTGTACCGAGCGGCCTACCGTCGCTACGTCTGGCCGACGGACGGGCTCGACGGCGTCCAGCTCGCCCCTTTCCAGGTCCTGGCGAGCGAAGGTTCCACGTGGAACGAACGCGATCACGGGTGGCACCTCTCCGTGGCAGACCGGCTCGTGGCCGCAGAACCGAGCCTCCTGCGCACGACCCGACGGCTGGAGGTGGACGCCGCGGATCCAGCGGAGGGCGTCGCCTGGTGGGAGGAGCTGACGGCTGCGGGCGGCGAGGGGATGGTCGTGAAGCCGTTCGCCAACCTGGTGCACGGGCGCCGCGGGCTGGTGCAGCCCGGCCTGAAGGTGCGCGGTCGGGAGTACCTGCGGATCATCTACGGCCCCGACTACACGCGTCACCTCGACCGGCTCAAGGTGCGCTCGCTCGGCCGAAAGCGAGGGCTGGCGCTGCGCGAGTACGCGCTGGGCCTGGAGGCGCTCGACCGCCTCGCCACGGGGGAGCCGCTGTGGCGCGTGCACGAACCGGTCTTCGCGGTGCTCGCGCTGGAGAGCGAACCTGTGGACCCGCGACTGTGAGAGCGTCGTACCCGTGAGCGACGACGACACGAGGTCCCAGTACGAGCGCATGGTCGCCGGCGACTGGTACGAGGCGACCCCTGACCTGGTCACCATGACGAACGAGGCCCAGGAACGCGCCCACCGGTACGCGGACGCGTTCCGCGTCGACCCCGACGCCGCCCAGGTGGAGCTCCGGTCGCTGCTGGGAACCCTCGGCCACGACACGACCATCCGCCCGCCGCTGTACGTCGACTACGGCGTGCACCTCCACATCGGAGCGCGCACGTTCGTGAACTTCGGTCTGGTGGCGCTCGACGTGGCCCCGATTCGCATCGGCGACGACGTGCTGCTGGGCCCGAACGTCCAGCTGCTCACGCCGGTGCACCCGATCGATCCCGAGGCGCGCAGCGCCAAGCTCGAGAGTGCCAAGCCGATCACGATCGGCAACAACGTCTGGCTCGGCGGCGGCGTGATCGTCTGCCCCGGAGTGACCATCGGTGACAACACGGTCGTCGGTGCGGGCTCCGTGGTGACCAAGGACCTGCCGGCGGACGTCGTCGCCGTGGGCAACCCCGCACGGGTGGTCAAGGACGTCTAGCGTCGTCCCCATGAGTCGAGTGGTGGTCACGGGCGGCAGCGGCAAGCTCGGGCGAGCGGTGGTCACGCACCTCGCCGAACACGGGTACGACGTGGTCAACGTCGACACCGCACCGCCGCCCCCCGGTCAGCCCGCACGGTTCACGCGCGTCGACCTGACTGACCTCGGTCAGGTGACCGAGGCGCTGACCGGGATCGACGACCGGTACGACGGGGTCGACGCGGTCGTGCACCTCGCGGCGATCCCCGCGCCGGGCCTGCGGCCGAGCGGCGCGACGTTCGCGAACAACGTGCTGAGCACGCACCACGTGTTCAGCGCAGCGAGAAGGGCGGGCATCCGCAACGTGGTCTGGGCGTCGAGCGAGACGGTCCTCGGCCTGCCCTTCGAGACGCCCCCGCCGTACGCGCCCGTCGACGAGGAGTACACGGTCCGCCCGGAGAGCACCTACTCGCTGGGCAAGGCGGTCGAGGAGGAGATGGCCCGGCACTTCGCGCGCTGGGACCCGACCGCCAAGCTGATCGGCCTCCGCTTCTCCAACGTGATGGAGGTCGAGGACTACGCCGAGTTCCCGTCGTTCGAGCAGGACCCGCGGCGGCGGATCTGGAACCTCTGGGGCTACATCGACGCGCGCGACGGCGCCCTCGCGGTCCAGAGGGCGCTGGAGAGCGACCTCACCGGTGCCGAGGCGTTCATCGTCGCGTCCCCGGACACCGTCATGACGACGCCGTCGGCGGACCTGCTGGCGCGCTACTTCCCCGACGTCCCGCTCACACGGCCGGTCAGCGGCACGGAGACGCTCCTGTCGATCGACAAGGCGCGCAGCCTGCTGGGCTTCGACCCGAGCCACACCTGGCGCAACCACGCCGGCTAGGGGCGCTCGGCCAGGACGTTGTCGACGTCGGGCCGTGAACGCCCCGTTCGGGCTTCCGCGGATGGAGGTCCGGACGCTTAGCACATGCGACGCAGGCATGTCCCATTTAGCGCGATATGTCACCCGAAAGTGGCGCACGACCCCTATGTCGCATCTGGGCCGCCGCAAGCGGGTAACGTCTGCCGCGACGTGCATTTCTCTTCGCGATACGCGAGCCCAAAATGAAAGGGAATGTTTCATGCGACGCATTAAACGGCTCACCGTCCTCATTGCGGCAATCATGGCAGCCGCTCTGTTCTCGGTCGGAGCTCCGACCGCTGCCCAGGCGGAGGCCGCGGGGAACTACCAGTACGAGTGCATCTCGTCTGCCGGCGCGCACTACTTCCTGAAGCCGGGCGACGCGCTGAGCACGTGCAAGGGCTCCGCCCTGCGCACGTACATCAATGGCACGCTGATCCACGTCACCCAGCTCACCGGCTACGGCACGGTCGCGAAGGTGCCGAAGTACAGCTCCCTCCAGTGCTATTACGGCCTTGTCAAGGGGATGGCTGTGGTCTTCACCTGGGAGTGGAAGCTCTTGAGCATCGCTGCCTCGGGCGGCAAAGTGTCGTCCGCGCTGGACAAATGCATCGCCTAAACGGCTGTTCTACCTCGCGACGGGTTCGTCGTCCCTGATCTGACAGACGCGATCCCGGCGAGACGTCGCGGTGTGTCGTCCGCCCACGAGCCCGTGGGGACGGCCCGCCCCCGTACCCGGTGCACCGAGAGCGGTGCACCGGGTACGCGACGACCATCGCGGATCCGTAGGCGAACCGGGTCGCAGTGGCCTCCCTGCCGGTCCGCCGCGTCGCGTCCCGGGTCGCGCTCCGGCTGGTCAGGCGCCCAATTCACCCACGGCGGCGTATTCGGACACGCTCGTCCGGACCCATAGTTCTCGTGCGGCCGCACGGGTCGTGCACCCTCCACCAACGACGCGGGCCTGCTCCCGCGCGTGGTCCGACGGGAGCCAGCCCATGAGCGCCACACCGTTCGCGTTCCTCATCCACCCGCGCGTCAGGATCGCCGAGGATCTCGGGCTGGTCTGGGGTCCGCTCCGCCACCTTCCCGAACCGCTCGCGGACGCCGCGGTGCGCAAGCTCCCCTTGAAGCCGTTCTCGATGTCCCGGGTCGTGCTGGGCGATCGGGTGGCCGGCGACGTGGTCTTCGTGCCGTACGGCGCGCGCCACCTGCTGAGCGAACCGGGCGAGGGCAAGGCCCGCGTCACGCGGTGCGTCGACTACGCGGCGTCGATCGGCGCCGGTGTGGTGGGCCTCGGCGCACTGACCGCGACCGTGACCGCCGGAGGCGTGTCGTTGCGCGGTCGGACCGACGTCGGCGTCACGAACGGCAACGCGTACACCGCGGCGATCGTCGAGGACCAGCTCATGGCGATGCTGGGCGATCGGCGCCGGGTCGCGGTCGTCGGCGCCACCGGCAGCGTCGGCACCACCCTGGTCCGGCTGCTCGCCCGTGAAGCGTCGGTGGACTCGCTGACGCTCGTCGCGCGCGGTGCACCGAAGCTCGCCGCGTTGCAGCGGGAGGTCGGGGGCCGGGTGCCGACGACGATCTCGACGGACATCGGCGACGTCCGCGAGGCCGACGCCGTGGTGCTCCTGACCGCGTCGAGCGACGCCCTGCTCGGCCCGGAGCATCTCGCTCCCGGGGCGCTCGTGCTCGACGCCACCCAGCCGCGCAACACCGACCCGGACCTCGTGACGCGACGCCCGGACGTCACGGTGGTCGACGGCGGCGTCGTCGAGATCCCGACGATGCGGCTGCGCGGCTCCGCGATCGGGCTGCCTCCTCGTCGCGGCTACGCGTGCTTCGCCGAGACCTTCCTGCTCGGGCTTGCCGGCCACCGTGGCCACTTCTCGATCGGCGTCCCGACGCTCGACCAGGTGGACCACGTGCGCGAGCTCGCACGACGGTTCGCGCACCTCGGCTTCGCAGCAGCCCCTCCGACGAGCTTCGGACGCCCGCTCGCGGAGCTGTCGGTGGTCGTCTCATGAGGCGCGTCGTGCTGCTCGGCGGAGGCTACGTCTCCCTGCACGCGTACGGGGCGATCGCGCGGCGGCTACGCGGTGAGCTGCGTCGGGGCGAGGTCGAGATCGTGGTGATCAGTGCCGACACCGTGCACAACTTCCACGGGTTCACGGGCGAGGTCGTCGCCGGTCTGCTGCCCATCGACCTGGCCCAGACGCCGCTCGCCGAGGCGATGCCGAGGGCGCGGGTCGTCCACGCGCGGGTGACCGACGTGTCGCTCGACGACCGTCGCGTGACCTACGGGGACGGGTCGGTCCTCACCTACGACGCGCTCGTCGTCGGCACGGGAGCCCGGGAACCCGTCGACGGCCTCGGGGATGCGTCGACCCTGCGCTCGCCCGGCGACCTCCGGGCCCTCGTCGGGAGTGGTTCCGAGGGTCCGGTCGTCGTCATCGGCGGTGGCCTCGCGGGCGTCGAGCTCGCGGCTGCGTTCGTGCGGCGCGGGGCACCTGTGACGCTCGTGCACTCCGGCGACCGGGTGGTTCCGGCGCTGCGCGCGGGCCAGCCGAGGCTCGCGGACCGCTGCGAGCGTGAGCTCGACCGGCTCGGCGTGGTGGTCCGCACCGGTGTCCGAGCGGTCGACGTCTCCGCGGACGGCGTCCTCCTCTCGGACGGAGCACGGCTCGACGCCCGCGTCGTCCTCGCCACCACCGGTCAGCGAGCGGTCCCGTTGCCGGGTCTCGACGACCTGCCGCGCGACGAGGTCGGGCGGCTGATCACCGCGCCGGACCTGCAGGTCTCACCGGACGTGTGGTCGGCCGGCGACGCGGCGCGGGTGCTGCACCCACGGTCGGGAGAGCCCGTCACCGCGAACGCGCTGTGGGCGATCAAGGCGGGCGACCAGATCGGGAGGAACGTGGTCCGCGCCCTGCGTGGACGGTCGGGCGGTCGTTTCCGCTACCTCGGGCTCGGGCAGGCGGCGTCGTTCGGCGTCGGCCACGGGATCGCCGACCTCTACGGGCTGCCGATCACCGGGTGGGCGGCGTGGCTGATGCGGATCGGGTTCTTCGTCCGGTTCATGCCGTCGAGGTCCCGGGCCGTGCGCGTCCCGGGTGCGCTCGTGTCGAGCGCCCGGCTCCGTGCCCCGCAGAAGGTGTCGGCTACCGTTCCTGGGTGAGCAGACGATGACGGTTCGACACGCCCTGGCCCGGGGATTCTGGCGCGTGAGCCGGTGGACCCTGAAGACCGAACGGGTTCCGACGGACGGCGCGGGCCTGCTCATCGGTGCGCCGCACACGTCCAACTGGGACTTCGTCCTGATGCTCGCGATCGCCGGTGAGGGCGGGATGCGCTTCCGCTGGCTCGGCAAGAACAGCCTCTTCCGCGGCGTCGCCGGGCCGGTCATGCGAGGCCTGGGCGGCATCCCCGTCGACCGAGCCAACCCCGCCGGTCTCGTCGACGAGCTCATCGCGCGGATCAAGGACGGCGACCGGTTCTACCTCGTCGTGACGCCCGAGGGAACCCGCAGCGGTGACGGCTGGAAGTCGGGGTTCTACCGGATCGCGCGCGCCACCGGCCTGCCGGTGACGCTCGGCTACGTCGACCGCACGACGATGACCACCGGACTCGGCCCGACGATCGAGCTGACCGGCGACATCCCGGCCGACATGGACGTCATCCGCGCGTTCTACGCCGACAAGTCCGGTCTCAAGCCCTCCCGCCGGACCGAGCCGCGGCTGCGGGAGGAGTCGGTGTGACCACTGGCTGCCTCGTGCCTGTCGGTGCCCTTCGCTAGCGTCGCTCGGGTGGCATCCACCGACGAGTTCGACTGGTCCCTGACCGAGATCCCCACCCCGCGTGCGGCCCTGCGCAGCCAGCTGGAGTTCTCCTGGATGGAGCTCAGGCGGCGGTTGGTCTCCGTGACGCAGGACGAGTTCGTCTGGGAGCCCGTACCGGGCGCACTCTCCGTGCGCCGGCGTTCCGAGTCCGTCGCGGCCCGCACGTTCGGGGTCGGCGACTGGGTGGTCGAGTGGCCCGAGGGGCCGGACTCGCCGGGACCGCGCACGGTCGCGTGGCTCGTGGCGCACCTGACCGAGGTCCTGACCGAACGGTACGACTGGACCTTCGGCGGGCACCGTCTGAGGCGACCGGACCTCAGCTACTCCGGCGAGGTCGGCCCGGCGGTCACGGCGTTGACGCGTGTCGCGGACGCGTGGCGGTCGGGGATCGCGGAGCTGCCGGACGCCGAGATCTTCACCGTCGGGCTGAGCCAGGCCACGAGCATCGACGCGGCCGCACCCTTCGCGCAGCTCGTCCTGCACGTCAACCGCGAGATCATCCACCACGGCTCGGAGATCTTCACGCTCACGGACCTGCACCGAGCGGGTTTCCGTGGCTGACTCCGACATCGTGCTGACCGGCTGAGGATCGGAGGTTCGTCGCATGGCTGGGAACCTGGTGGCACGTGCCGTCGTCGAGGTGCCGGCCTCGGCCGACGAGGTGTGGTCGGTGCTGGTGGACCCGTCCGCGCGGTGGATGGTCGGATCGCGTGTGAGCAGCACGTACGTCGTCGGCGACCCGATCACGTTCGACGGCGAGTGGGAGGGCACACCGTTCCAGGACCACGGCGAGATCGTCGAGGTCGACCGCCCGCGACTCCTGCGCTACACCCACTACTCGCCGCTGTCCGGACAGCCCGACGTGCCGGAGAGCTACCACCACCTGACGTTCATGCTCGAGGAGTCCGACGGGTCGACCACGGTCACCCTGGAGCAGGACGGCAACGGTTCGACCGACGAGGTCGAGCACGCCGAGGGGCTCTGGCGGCAGGTGCTCGACGCGCTGGCCGCCTCGGTTGCTCCGGATGCGCATCCGTGAGGACGGACGTAGCGTCGAAGACGTTGCCAACCCGAAAGGAGTGTTTCTCATGGGTCTCGACGACAAGATCTCGAACACCGCACAGGACGCCAAGGGCAAGGTCAAGGAGGCCACCGGCAAGGTGACCGACGACGAACGGCTCGAGGCGGAGGGCAAGGCCGACCAGGCCGGTGCCGACCTCAAGCAGGCGGGCGAGAAGGTCAAGGACGCGTTCAAGTAGCGCGCCTGTCCACGCACCCCGGCCCCCGTCTCTCGATGACCGAGAGGCGGGGGCCTTGCTTGTGCGGTCTTTGGCGCTCGGCGAGCCCGGCTGGTGGTGACTCCACGACGCTCCGAGCTCGCCTGACGGGTCCGGCACGGCAACCACACAGAAACGCTCATCCCGGGTCCGGCGAAGGTGGTCGATCTGTCCGGATCAGCGTCGGCGCCGCCCCGTTGCGCCGGACACCAACCCGGCTGAAATCGCCACGAAAACACTTACTGAGCGGTCAGTAAGCGGAAAGGCGCCCTCGCGAGGGCGGTTGAGGGCTCGGCGGACACCGGCCCGCGAGCCTGGGCGCAAACGAACACGATCGAACTCCGCGAAACATGGACATCCGCCTACTTTGCGCGCAAACACCCGCCCCGCTCCGCGTTCCGGTTGCGCTATCACGCGGAATCCATGCCCCCGGCGACCACTCGCTGTGGGGCACGTCACAGTCGGACGGCTTCACACGTTAGGGGAGGGCGCTGGACGGCCGGCTGGCGAGGTCTTGCCAAGCGCGGGCGCGTTTTGGCTGGTCAGCCCGCATGGCTACGCCAGCCGGGCGGCTCGAGCTGCGTGGGAACGAGGGTGCCGAGGTGTTCACTCTCACAGGGCATGGATCCGCCACTTGAGATGGTCGACCGTCCGGATTGCACCGGGTGAGACCGAAACGCGCCCTCCAGGTGCCGTCTGATACCGCCATCCGGGTGAAAAGGGGTCGTGTCCGAAGTTGAGCGGGTCCGATCACTTCCGTCCCGGACACCTGTCGTCTAATGTCGGACTTGTCAGCGAAACGGCAAACCCTCTGCAAGGAGGGGACGCAAAGCCACGGGACCTACACGGTCAGCCGGGCTACCGAACAGTCAGGACTGCAACATGGACCAGCGTGGGTACTCAGTTGACCCGTCCGAGGCATCGATCCCCGTCACCAACGTCTTCCCCGTCACCCGCCTCCAGGCGTGGGCAGGACTCGCGGCGCGTGGCAAGGCGATCGAGCTGATCCCAGCGCAGCGCGATCACGCCGCTGCCTGAGCGCCTTCCCGCTCGCAGTCGTCAAGACCCCCGGTCACCGTTGACCGGGGGTCTTGTCGCGTCCGGAGCAAACATCGGATGACCCTTTGGGGGGGACCTGTACAGATTGAGTGCTTTGTGGTTTAGCCTCAGCGCAGTGGGTCGGCCGTTCAGAGCAGGCCCAGGTGAAGAGAGGGTCGCATGAGCAACTTTTCACAGTGGTTCTGGCTGCTGATCTGGTGGTTCCTGTTCGTCGTCTACCTGATGATCCTGTTCCAGATCATCGGTGACCTCTTCCGCGACCACGCCCTCAGCGGGTGGTGGAAGGCGGTCTGGATCATCGGCCTGATCTTCATCCCGTTCCTCGTCGCGCTGATCTACATCATCGCCCGGGGCAATGGGATGGCGGAGCGCCAGCTGAAGGCGGTCCAGGCGGCGCAGGCCAACACGGACTCGTACATCAGGACAGTCGCAGGGTCCGGGAAGTCTCCGGCAGACCACATCACCGAAGCCAAGGCGCTTCTCGACTCGGGCACGATCTCGCAGGCCGAGTTCGAGGCGCTGAAGGCCAAGGCCCTCGCCTGACCCTCAGCAGTAGAGCAGTGACCTCCGGGCCGGTACGCACATCGCGTACCGGCCCGGACGTCTGTCCGGAGGCAGTCTGTCCGGAGGCGGTCTGTCCGGAAGCGGTCTGTCCGGAAGCGGTCTGGTCCGGGAGCCACGGACGATTCCGGTCGCGGTAGCGGTGACGACGCCCGGCCGGTGGGCTCAGAGCTCGCCGCGCTTCTGCAGGTACTGCATGGCCACCCAGCCGATCGGGATGCGCAGCCAGTACGTCACGACGCGGAAGACGATCGCGATCGAGGTGGCGACACCGGCGTTGATGCCCGTCACGCTGGCAAGGTACGCGGCAAGAGCGAACTCGATGGTGCCCACCCCGCCGGGCGTCGGGACGAGTGCTCCGGTCGTGTTCCCCAGGAGGTAGACCAGCGCGACCTGGATGAGCGTCGCGTGCTGCCCGAAGGCCTCCATCGAGGCGTAGAACGCGAAGATGAACCCGAGCGTCATGAGCAGGTTGCCGGCGAGGGCAAGGATCAGGCGCCACGGCTGGCCCACCACCTCGATGAGCCGGGGCCAGGTCTGGCGCAGCGTGGGCAGGGTCTTGGCGAGCACCCACTGGCGGACGCGCGGGATCAGCAGGGACGCCGCGACGAGTGCGGCGACGATGCCGACGACGATGAGCACGGCCGGCGAGATCGGGAGCGGCGACTCGTTGTTGCCCGACGCGAGCGTGAGGACGACCACCAGCCCGAGGGTCACGATCAGCTGGCTGACCTGCACGAGTGCGACCGTCGCGGCGGACAGGGTGGCCGAGACGCCGCGCTTGGTGAGCATCCGCAGGTTGAGCGCAGCGGGACCGAGGCCTGCCGGCGCCGCGAGCGCGACGAAGGCGGCGGCGGTCTGCACCAGGATGGTCCGCCAGAGCTGGAGCTTGACCGGCGAGAACGCCACGAACGCCAGCGCGGCACCCACGAGCGTGAGCATGCCCAGGGCGAAGGCCAGCGCGGTCCAGCGCCAGTCGCTCTTGGACAGGGCGTGCGAGATCTCGTCGATGTTGATGGTCGTGATGACGAACAGCAGCGCGACGATGGGCACGACGACGGTCAGCACCGAGCGGGCGCCGAACCGGATCAGCTGCTGGGGCTCGACGTCAGCCTCGGGCAGCCGCGCGACGAGCGCCGACCGCAGCTCGGTCAGCACCTCCTTGTGGGCGCGCATCTCGTCGCGGGTCAGGCGCGGCAGCGAGATCGTCTGCAGGAGTGGTCCGATGGCGCCGATGTCCTGGTCAGGGAGCACGTCCGCCGCTGAGCCGACCGCCCGCGCCGCCCCGACCCGCAGCGCCAGGAGCGCGACGAGCTGGGTGACGTCCATGCGCCGTGCCAGCTCCGAGGACGCGACGTCCCCCAGCTCCCAGCTGGTGATCCACACGACCGGTCGGCCGACGACGTCCTCGACGAGGATGACGTCGCTGGTCAGCGCGCGGTGCGCGATCCCTGCCTCGTGCGCGAGGCGCAGCTGGGCCCAGATCTCCGCCAGCAGGTCGTCGGTGAACCTTTCCGGCTCCAACGACCCCAGCGGCACGGCACGCCCGGGCTGCTCCTGGACCAGCAGCATCGAGTCCTCAGCCTCGGCCAGGCTCAACAGCTTGGGGGTGCGCACCCCGGCGGCACGAGCGGCGTAGGCGAGGAGCGCCGCACGCTCCGCCGCCTGTCGCAGCGAGACCACCGAGCGGCCCTCGATGCCCCGCATCCGCAGCGTCCGCCACAGTCGGGTGAGCATGCCGACCACCTGGCGGTCGCCGTCGATGACCACGAGGTCGAGGTCGTCGCCCGAGTCCGTGGTGAGGGCGTACACGCGGTCGCGGGTGGAGCGGGTCAGGGCGCGTGCAGCGGGATCGGTGCCGAGGTCCGGGACCGGCACCTTGGAGTCGGCAGCCTCGGCGTCGGTGGTCGGATCGGCGACGCGCACGATGCGGGCCGGTTCGAACCCCGCACGCCGGACGCCCGAGACCAGGCTCTCGCCGTAGGCCCGCTCGGACTGGACCCCCGACAGGTACCGCACACCCAGACCGGCCACGCGCCCGAGGAAGAACGAGACCAGGAGGCCGGGCAGCGAGACGCCCGCGGTGATCAGCAGCACGCCCGTCGCGACCCACAGCAGGTTCCACGACCACTTCACGGTCCGCCGACGAGAGCGGGGACCGACGACGGTCAGCAGCCCGACGAGCATCGCGACGTAGCCGGGGAGCGTCACGACCCACTCGCCGGCCTCGCGGATCGACAGACCGACCGCGAGCGCGTCGGTGGCCAGGTGCTCCACGCCGTAGCGCACGATCTCGTTGAGCAGCACGGCGACGAGCGCTGCGAGCAGACCTTCGAGCAGCTGCCGCCCGAGCCGTCGGAACGCGAGCTCCGTGATCACGGCCAGCGGCACGACCAGGGTCACGAAGCCCTCGAGCACCTGCACCGGCACGAACAGGATCTGGGACAGCAGGGTCGCGAACCCCTGGACGTCCTCGGCCACACCGGTCGTGGTGTTGTGCGCGTAGGTGGCCATCGCCATGACCAGCACGACGGCCAGCGCGGACAGGATCATGCCGAGCAGGTCGCTCGGGTGGTGCACGCGCGCGCTCGGGATGTCGACGATCTCGATCCGGCTGGCCGGGCGTTCGTCCGCCACCAGACCGTCGACCGTCTCGTCGGCGAGGACCGCCGGCGCGTCGTCGGCACCCGCGACGGAGCCCGCGGCGCCCGCGACGGACTCCGCGACGGCGGGGTCCTTGGCCGCCGCGCGACGTGCGGACGGCGTCGCGGACATAGGGGCGAGTCTAGGCAGCCGGGCCTCGATCGCCCGGCCGTTGCGGCCCGAGTCCGGGCGTGGTGCGGCACACACGGCGGCGGGCGCTCGGACCTGCGATCGCGCCGGGCCCGGATGCGAGATTTGTCGGGAACGTTCCACTAGCGTGGCGGACGAGCCGGCGCGAGGGCGTCGTCGCTCCGACTGGAGGCCACGATGTCCGACATGTCCGCCGCCGAAACTGCCGCCGTCGTCCAGCGGATCTGGTGGGTACCCGTGACCCGCGGCGTGTTCCTGCTCATCCTCGGCGGGATCATGCTCGCCAACCCGTTGTGGTCCGTCACCGCCGTCATCTGGATCTTCGGGATCTTCGCCATCCTCGACGGCCTCATCGCGCTGTTCGAGGCGTTCACGAACCGCAAGGAGGCAGGCGCGGGCTGGTGGTTCCTGACCGGGTTCATCAGTCTGGCGTTCGGACTCGTGGCCGTGTTCCGGACCAGCGGGACGGCGACCTTCATCTTCTGGCTGATCGCCATCTGGGTCCTGCTGGTCGGCATCCTGCAGATCATCGGTGCGGTGGTCCGCTACCGGGCCAAGGACGCCGTGTGGATGTGGCTGCTGACGTCGGGTCTGGTCTCGTTCCTCATCGGTCTGCTGCTCATCACGCACCCGCAGACGTCGGTCAAGGTCGTCGTGGTGATCCTCGGTCTGTTCGCGTTCGTCGCGGGTGTGCTGCTGGTGGTCGGCGGTTTCGCTGCGAAGAGCGCCGCCAAGGATCTCGCGGCGTCCGCGAAGATCATCGAGGCGTAGCTCGGGCCGGCCCGCGCGTCACGAGATCACGAACCGGCGTGGGCGCGCGCCCAGACCTGCTCGAACACGGACGCTTCGACGACCTCGACCACGAACTGCCGATCGCTGGCGATCTCCTCGAGCGTCGGCAACGGCACCTGGCTCAACCGTGTACTACCTGACTCGCGCTCACCATCGGCCCACACCAGGCGCCCATCGGCGAACTCGTCGACCTTCCGCACCTCGCAACCATCGACGACCTGCGCCCACAGCACGACGGGATCCTCGTCGACGTCGTGCAACCACCGCACACGCTGGAAGTACCCGCTGGTCACCGGACAACCCTCCCCACGAGGCCTCGCAACGACGGGAGACACGGGCTAGCTGAAGTGCAGGGCCGCCAGCCAGGCGGCGGGGATCAACGAGTAGCCGACGAACACGACCATGTCCATGATCGTGTGCGCCACGACCAGCGGCATGACCCGTCGGCTGCGGGTGTAGTAGAACGCGAACAGCACACCCATGATCGCGTTGCCGACGAAGCCGCCCCAGCCCTGGTAGAGGTGGTACGAGCCGCGCAGCAGGGCGCTCGCGGCGATGATCATCGGGACCTTCCAGCGCAGCTCGCGCAGCCGCTCCATGAGGTAGCCCACCACGATGACCTCCTCCAGCAGCGCGTTCTGGAGCGCCGCGAAGAGCAGGACCGGGACGGTCCACCAGTGGTCGCTCAGACCGGAGGCCTGGACGTCGACCGCGAGCCCCAACGCCCGCGCGCCGACGTACAGGCCGAGGCCCGGGATGCCGATGCAGGCGGCGAGCGCGACGCCGACGCCCAGGTCGCGCAGCGGCCGCGTGAAGGTCAGCCCGATGCGACGGACCGCGGAGCGACCGTTGGCCGACAGCAGGTACAGCGCGAGGAAGACCGGGATGAGCGCGAAGCCGATCTGCAGCAGCTGGTAGGTCAGGTCGAGCCACGGGCGCGCCGAGCGGCTGGGGTTGAGCGTCGTCGACTGCGAGCCGAGCGGTGGCCCGGCGGTGAGCCGGTCGATGATGTTGACCACCGCGTACAGCCCGGACCGGCCCAGCGACAGCCCGAGGACGATCCAGATCTCGGTGGTGAGGCGCCGGCGGTAGGCCTTGTCGCTGACCGGCGGCGGGGCGACGAGCGTGCCGGGGGCGTCGCGAAATGCGGCCCGGTCGTCCTCGGGCGGCAGCCCCACGGGCGGCGTCGACGGCGCTGTCATGGTGGAAGGGTAGGGCCGATCCCTGGGCGTGCGCTGGACGCCCGCTGAACGGTGGCGCTCAACGGAACGAGCGCAGCCGCAGGGAGTTGCCGACCACGAGCACCGACGAGAACGCCATGGCCGCGCCGGCGATCATCGGGTTCAGCAGTCCCGCCGCCGCCAGCGGGATCGCCGCGACGTTGTAGCCGAACGCCCAGAACAGGTTCTGCTTGATCACGCGCAGGGTCCGTCGGGACAGCCGGATAGCGTCACCGGCCGCGCGCAGGTCTCCGCGCACCAGCGTCACGTCCGCGGCCTCGATCGCCACGTCCGTGCCGGTGCCCATCGCCAGTCCGAGGTCGGCGGTGGCCAGGGCGGCGGCGTCGTTGACGCCGTCGCCGACCATCGCGACGCGAGTGCCGTCGCGCTGGAGACGCGTGACGACCTCGACCTTGTCCGCGGGGAGGACCTCGGCAAAGACGTCGTCCTCCGGGATGCCGACCACACGGGCGGCCTCGAGCGCGGCGCCGCGGCTGTCTCCCGTGAGCAGGACGGGCCGCAGCCCGAGCGCGCGGAGTTCGTCGATCGCCTGTGCGGACGTCGGCTTGACCGGGTCGCGCAGCACGAGCACGCCGCGCGCGCTGCCGTCCCAGGCGACCATGACCGCGGTCGCTCCGCCGGCCTGCGCGGCCTCGAACGGCTGCAGCCAGTCCTTCGTCTGAACCCCGTGCCGGGAGAGCCACGCCGGCTTGCCGACGAGGACGCGCCGACCCAGCCCGACGCCGGAGTGCGCGACGCGGACCACCCCCGACACCCCGTGCCCCGCCTCGGCATGGAAGTCGTGCACCTGGTCGGAGCCGATGACGACGCCGTCCCCGCCGACGTCGCCCGTCCGGCTCTCCACCGCCCCGGCGATCGCGCGCCCGATCGGGTGCTCGGCCAGCTGCTCGACGGCGGATGCGTAGCGGAGCACGTCGCGGTCGCCGAGCACCTCGACCAGCGCCATCCGCCCCTGGGTGACGGTGCCCGTCTTGTCGAGGACCACGGCGTCGACGCTGCGGGTCTGCTCGAGGACCTCCGGGCCCTTGATGAGGATGCCGAGCTGCGCGCCGCGGCCGGTCCCGACCAGGATCGCTGTCGGGGTGGCGAGCCCGAGCGCGCACGGGCAGGCGATGATCAGCACGGCGACCGCCGCGGTGAACGCGGTCTGCGCCCCCGCCCCGCTCACCAGCCAGAGTCCCGCCGTGGCGACCGCGAGGACGAGGACGACCGGCACGAACACGGCGGAGATGCGGTCGGCCAGCCGCTGGACGGGTGCCTTGCCGGTCTGCGCCGCGGCGACCAGCCGGCCGATCTGCGCGAGCCGGGTCTCCTCACCCACGCGGGTCGCCCGGACCACGAGCGCGCCCGACGTGTTGAGCGTCGCGCCGGTCACCTCGTCGCCGGGGCCCACGTCGACGGGCACGGGTTCGCCGGTGAGCAGGCTGGTGTCGACCGCGGACGTGCCGCTGACGACCACGCCGTCGGTGGCGACCTTCTCGCCGGGGCGCACCCTGAACTCGCTGCCCTGCGTGAGCTGCGCGATCGGGACGCGGCGCTCGACGCCGTCGACCAGCAGCGCGACGTCCTGGGCGCCGAGGTCGAGCAGCGCACGCAGCGCGTCGCCGGCCCGCCGCCGTGAGCGGTGCTCCGCGTACCGGCCGGCCAGCAGGAAGGTGGTGACGACGGCCGCGACCTCGAAGTAGAGCTCGGTGGTGGCGTGGGCGTCGCCCGGCCAGAGCGTGGGCGTCATCGTCATGCCGAGCTCGCCGGCACCGCCGAAGACCAGCGCCCAGAGCGACCACCCGGTCGCCGCGACGATGCCGATCGACACGAGCGTGTCCATCGTCGAGGCCGCGTGCCGTGCCGCGCGTGCGGCAGCCCGGTGGAACGGCCACGCCGCCCAGGTGGCGACGGGCAGGGCGAGCGCCGCGACCACCCACTGCCAGCCGGTGAACTGCCACGCCGGGATCATCGAGAGCAGGAGCACAGGGACGGTCAGGACGGTGGCCACCCGGAGGCGTCGGCGCAGGTCGGTGCCGCGCGCATCCGTCGGCGCGGAGGTGTCCTCGTCGGCGGTCATCTCCTGACCGGCGGCCATCGAGTGCCCCGACAGTGCGTGCTCGTACGCGTCCATGTGGTGGTCGTGGGGCCCGGGAGCGGGGTGCGCGTCGAGGCCGCCGGAGGTGCGCGGGCCCGCCGGTGCTGTCGTCCGGGTGACGGTCGCGTCGTAGCCCGCGGACCGCACGGCGGCGACGAGCGCGTCGGCGTCAGGAGTGCCGGCGTCCTCGTCGGAAAGGTCGATGCGGACGTGCGCCGACTCCAGCGGGAGGTTGACGGTGGCCGCGACCCCGGGCAGGCGGTTGAGCTTCTTCTCGACGCGCGCGACGCAGGACGCGCAGGTCATGCCCTCGATCGCGAGGTCGACGGTGCGCTCCGTCGTCACAGCAAGGACCGCCGGGGCGTCACCGCGTAGCCCGCCTCGACGACGGCGTCGTTCACGTCCGTCTCGGACAGGGGCGTCTCGGAGGTGACCGAGACGGTCGACGAGCCGCCGACCGCCAGCTGGATGACGACGTCGTGGACGCCGGGCAGCGCGGACAGCTCGGAGGTGACCGCGGAGACGCAGTGCGCGCAGGTCATGCCGTCGACGCCGAACGTGGTGATGGACATCGTGCTGCTCCTTATGAACGGACGAGACGTGCGATGGCGTCCGAGGCTTCGCGGACCTTGGCCGCTCCCTCCTCGGGGGACTTCCGGGCGGCGTCGACGACGCAGTGCGAGAGGTGGTCCTCGACGAGGCCGATCGAGACGGCCTGCAGGGCCTTGGTCACCGCCGCGATCTGGGTGAGGACGTCGATGCAGTACACGTCCTCGTCCACCATCCGGGCGATGCCGCGGACCTGCCCCTCGACCCGTCGCAGCCGCTTGAGGTAGTCGTCCTTGGCGTCGGTGTAACCGTGCATCGGGGTCTCCAGAGGGTGAAGGTTGCTCGTCGTCTGCAACGACCATACCCCTAGGGGGTATTCCAGACGCCGGGAAGCGGCACAATCGACGGCATGCGGGTATCGGCGAAGGCGGACTATGCAGTGCGCGCGTGCGCCGAGCTGGCGGCGTCCCCGCACGGGGACCCGGTCCGGGCGGACGACCTGGCGGTCGGGCAGCAGCTTCCGGTGGCGTTCCTGGAGCGGATCCTCGGCGACCTGCGCCGCGGCGACGTGGTGGTCTCGGTGCGCGGCCGCTCGGGCGGCTACCGGCTGGCGCGGCCCGCAGAGGAGATCACGCTCGCGGACATCATCCGCGCGGTCGACGGTCCCCTGGTCACCGTCCGCGACGAGCGCCCGACCGCGCTCGAGTACGCAGGGTCGGCCGAGGCGCTGCTCGACGTCTGGGTCGCGCTGCGCGTCAGCGTCCGCGACGTCCTGGACCGCGTGACCCTCGCAGGTCTGGTCGCCGGGGACCTCCCGCCGAGCGTCCGCGACCTCGCCGCCCGGCACGACGCCTGGGTCAACCCGTAGCCGTCGCGCAGAGCACCCTCTCGTCGGCGACCCCACGGTGCGCCCGCACGCGCGCCCGCGCTCGCGCACGCACACCCGCGCCCGCGCCCGCGCCGCCCGGACGTGCCGACCTAGCGGCACGTGCGGCACGAGTGACCAGGTGAGGTGGTCGCGACGCCTCAGGAGTCGTCACGCGTCACAGGTGGAGCTAGGCGCGAACGGGTGCGGACAGCTGGCGCCGCACGTGAACGTGGACGGGCAGCGATTCGCCCGCCGCCCGACGAGCTACGGCTTCGTCGCGCTCGCGGCGGCGTGGACGGCGGCGGGGAGGGCGCTGACGACCTGGTCGACGGCGGAGTCGTCGTGCGCGGCCGAGACGAACCAGGCCTCGAACGGCGACGGCGGCGCGTAGACGCCCGACTCCAGCAACGAGTGGAAGAACGGCGCGTACCGCCACGACTCGGTGGCCAGCACCGAGGCGTAGTCGCGGGCGCCGTGGCGGGCGGCCTCCTCGCCGAAGAACGTGCTGAACAGGTTGCTCGCCCACTGGATCGTGTGCGGCAGACCCTCGCGGACGAGCGCGCTGCTGAGCTCGGTGCGCAGCTGCGACGCCACGGCGTCGATCCGGGCGTAGACGTCCTGGCCGGCAAGGCGAAGTGTCGCGAGGCCCGCCGCGGTGGCGACCGGGTTCCCGGAGAGCGTGCCCGCCTGGTAGACGGGGCCGACGGGGGCCAGCTGGGCCATGACGTCGCGCCGACCGCCGACCGCGGCGACCGGGAGGCCACCCCCGATGACCTTGCCGAACGTGTACAGGTCTGCGGACCAGCCCTCGCGGAGGCCCTCGAGCCCCCACCAGCCGGAGTAGCCCACCCGGAACCCGGTCAGCACCTCGTCCTGGATGAGCAGGGCGCCGTGCGCCAGGGTCAGGCGACGCAGCGCGGCGTTGTACCCGGGCAGCGGCGGGACGACCCCCATGTTGGCGGGCGACGCCTCGGTGATGACGGCGGCGATCCGGTCGCCGTGCGAGGCGAACGCCGCCTCGATCGCCGCGACGTCGTTGTACGGCAGGACGATCGTCTCGGCGGCGACCGCGGCGGAGACCCCCGCCGAGTCGGGCAGGCCGAGCGTCGCGACGCCGGAACCGGCAGCAGCCAGGAGCGCGTCGACGTGCCCGTGGTAGTTGCCGGCGAACTTGACGACCAGATCGCGACCGGTGAACGCGCGGGCGAGGCGCAGGGCGGTCATCGTCGCCTCGGTACCGGTGGACACCAGCCGGACCTTCTCGGCCGGGGGAACACGGAACCGGATCTCGTCGACGAGCTCGACCTCGGTGATCGTCGGAGCGCCGAAGCTGAGGCCGAGACCGGCGGCGTCGCGCACGGCTTGGACCACGTCCGGGTGCGTGTGCCCCAGCAGCGCGGGGCCCCACGAGCCGACGAGGTCGACGTACTCGTTGCCGTCGACGTCCGTGACGTACGCGCCACGGGCGGAAGCGAGGAAGAGCGGTGTCCCACCGACGTTGCCGTACGCCCGCACCGGCGAGTTCACCCCTCCGGGGATGACCGCCTGCGCACGCTCGAAGGCAGCGACACTCGTCGTCAGGTCCGAGGTCGTGGCGTGGACACTCATCAGATCTCCTCTGCCAGCCATCCGGCCAGCTCAGTCGCGGCGTACGTAAGCACGTGATCGGCACCCGCGCGGCGGATGCTGAGCACAGACTCAAGGATCGCCCGTCTGCGCTCGATCCACCCCCGTTCGGCGGCAGCCTCGATCATCGCGTACTCCCCCGAGACCTGGTAGGCGGCGACCGGAACCGTGCTCGTCGCGGCCACGTCGGCGAGGATGTCGAGGTAGGCGAGGGCGGGCTTGACCATGACGATGTCGGCGCCCTCGGCGATGTCCAGGGCGACCTCGCGGACGGCTTCACGACGGTTCGCCGGGTCCATCTGGTACGTCCGCCGATCGCCCTCGAGCTGGGACTCCACGGCGTCGCGGAACGGGCCGTAGAACGCGGAGGCGTACTTCGCCGCGTAGGCCAGCACGGCGACGTCGTCGCGACCCGCGTCGTCGAGCGCGTCCCGGACGTAGCCCACCTGGCCGTCCATCATCCCGCTGAGGCCCACCAGGTGAGCGCCCGCCGATGCCTGGGCCAGGGCCATCTCCGCGTACCGGACCAGCGTCGCGTCGTTGTCCACGACACCCGAAGGGGTGAGCACGCCGCAGTGGCCGTGGTCGGTGAACTCGTCGAGGCACAGGTCGGCCTGCACGACGAGCGCGCCGCCCACCTCGGCGACGGTGTCGGCGATGGCGACGTTGAGGATCCCGGTCTCCGACGTGGCCTGCGAGCCGATCGCGTCCCGTTCGAGAGGGATCGCGAAGAGCATCACGCCACCGAGTCCCACGCCCGCGGCCTCGGCGACCGCCTTGCGCAGCGAGTCACGCGAGTGCTGGACCACGCCCGGCATGGACGCGATCGGGCGCGGCTCGGTGAGCCCCTCCTTGACGAAGAGGGGCAGCACCAGCTGGGAGGCGTGCAGGCGTGTCTCGGCGGTGAGTCGCCGCATCGCCGGCGTCTGGCGCAACCGGCGAGGGCGGATACGGCGGTTCACGGAAGCTCCTCGGGGCTGGGGATCTGTTCGGGCATCGCCGTGTTCGCCGCCTTGGCCAGTGCGTCGACCAGCCCGGTCATCGTCTGCTCGGTGGCCACGCCCGCGAGCGGAAGGCCCAGTCGGGCGGCCTCCGCGGCGGTCGTCGGGCCGATGCCGACCAGCAGCGTGCTCGTCGGCGGGGGACCGAGCTGGGTGTTGAGCTCGCGGACCGTGCTGGCCGACGTGAGCAGGGCGCCGCGGATCGTCCCGTCGACCCACGCCTCGCGGACCTCCGCGCTGGGCGCCTCCGCCGAGACGGTCCGGTAGGCGACGACGTCGTCGACCTGCCAGCCGCGGGCGCGTAGGCCGTCCGCGAGCGTCGGGGCGGCGAGGTCGCCGCGCGGAAAGAGGATCCGCCCGGTGGTGGCGGGTGCGGGGAACTGCGCGACGAGAGCGCGGGCGGTGGACTCACTGAGCGGGACGAGGTCGACGTGCACGCCGACGTCGCGCAGGGCGCGGGCCGTCCCGGGTCCGACGGCGGCGACCTTGGTCCGCTCCACCGGGAGCCCGTGCTCGACGAGGATCGGCACCGCGGCGGCGCTGGACACCACCAGCCACTCGTACCAGCCCACCTCGAGGGCGAGCAGGGCGTCGGCGAGCGGCGTGGGGTCCTCGGGGGCCACGGTCTCGATGAGAGGGACGACGACGGCCTCGGCGCCCGCGGCTGCCAGCGCGACGACGGCCGGGCTCCGCCCCGCGGTAGGGCGTGGGACCAGCACGCGCCAGCCGGTGAGCGGGAGGGCCGTCATCGCAGGTCCGCCAGCTCCGCGGCGCCGTTCGCCAGCAGGTCGTCGGCGAGTCGGGTGCCCAGGTCGCGGGCGTCGACCTCGGCGTGGGCTTCGAGACTCAGGCCGCGCCTGAGCGTGGCCGTGCCGTCCGGGCGTGCCACCACGGCGTCGAGCCGCAGGGTGGAGCCGCTGAGCACCCCCCGGGCGCCGATCGGTGCCGCACAGCCGGCCTCGAGCCGCTCGAGGAGCGCCCGCTCGGCGGCGACCGCGAGACGGGTGGGCCGGTCGTCGAGGGCTTCGAGTGCGCGGGCGAGTGGACCGTCGACCCCGGCACGGACCTCGATCGCCAACGCGCCCTGGCCGGGCGCCGGGGTCATCACGTCCGGCCCGAACGCCTCGGTCACCGCGTCGAGGCGGCCCAGCCGGGCGAGCCCGGCGCGCGCCAGGACCACGGCGTCGAGGTCGGACGCGATGCGACCGAGCCGCGTGTCGACGTTGCCCCTGATGTCGACGACCTCCAGATCGGGCCGGGCGGCGAGCAGCTGCGCCTTGCGACGGGGCGAGCCCGTCCCGACCCGCGCGCCGACGGGGAGGTCGGCGAGCTTGAGGCCGTCACGTGCGCAGAGGGCGTCGGCGGGGTCCTCGCGAACCGGGACAGCGCCGAGGACCAGACCCGGCGGGTCGCCGGTGGGCAGGTCCTTCAGCGAGTGGACGGCCAGGTCGCACCGGCCGTCGAGGAGCGCCTCCCGCAGGGCGGTCACGAACACGCCGGTGCCGCCGAGGCTCGCGAGCGAGCCGGTCAGACGGTCGCCGTCGGTGCGGACCCGGACGGTCTCCAGCGTCAGGTCCCCGGCCGCCGCGAGCGCGTCGACCACGTGCCCGGTCTGGGTGAGCGCGAGGGCGCTGCCGCGGGTGCCGACGACGACGTGCTGGGGCATGTGGTCCAGTGTCCTCCGGTCTCGGGGGCGATGTCGAAAACCCGAGAGGTGGTCGCGCGACCGGAGCCGGTGTGGCGAGGGCGAGTGCGCCGACCGCGTCCGGTGGTGGCGACCGCCGTCGGGAGCGGACGAGCCGGGCCCGGCGTCACGATGCCCAGCGCGCGACCGCCTGTGCCTGCGTGATTATTGGTCGCGAACCTGTCCTGACAATCTGTCAGAACACGCGCCAAGAATGTTGCGGACGACATTGTGCGCCCGTTGCCGACGAGTTGTCAGAAAATGCGCCGGGAATACGTGACGAATAACACGTCGTCAGACGAGCGAACGCGCCGCCGCTCGCGCGTCCGGCACCACCGACGCGAGCCCGTTGCCGGCCACCCATGCCCCGCAGACCGCCACGCCGGGCAGCTCCGCGACCGCTGACCGGACCGCCGCGACGACCGCGCGGTGCGCCTCGCTCGGGCGCGGGAGCGCCTGCGTCCAGCGCACCGTCGCAGAGCCCAGGAGCTGGTCGTCGTGGAGGGGCACGCCGAGCAGCCGGGAGGCGTCGCGCAGGGCCAGGGCGACGTCTGGCAGCTCCGTGACCGCAGCACCCGCCCGGCCGTAGGAGAGGCGGACGACGTGCGTGCCACGACCGGCCTCACGCGCCAACCACGCCCACTTGGCGGTGCCGTGCGTGAGGGCCTTCGCGACGACGTCCGCGGCCTCCGGCGCGACGAGGACGCCGGTCCCGCGGGGCGCGTGGTCCAACGCAGGCGCCCGTAGCACCAGCGTGACGAGCGTGACCTCGGCGCCCGGGTCCGGGTCGCCGGTCGGGAGGCCGAGGAGCTCCGGCGCCCCGGGGGTGGCGAGGACCAAGCGGGGCGCCGACTCCGGCGCCGGCCCGTCTGACCCCGTCGTGACGAGCACTCTCCAGCCGGCGTCGGACGGCTGCGCCCCGGTCGCCGGGCTCATCGGGCTCACCGTGCTCACCGTGCTTCCCGTGCGCACCTCGCAGCCCCGCGCCCGCAGGTCCGCGAGGAGAGCGTCGACCAGCAGGTGCATGCCGCCGTCGATCCCGAGTGCGGCGGCCCCGGCCGGCGCCGACGCGCGCATCGACCGGACCGCCCGCGCGAGC
Source organism: Cellulomonas sp. URHD0024 (assembly GCF_000426185.1). Lineage (GTDB taxonomy): Bacteria > Actinomycetota > Actinomycetes > Actinomycetales > Cellulomonadaceae > Cellulomonas. The sequence continues at coordinate 86,274 of NZ_AUEW01000008.1, read as the reverse complement.
GACCCGCGGCTCCGGGCGGCGGCCAGCCCGGGCGCGACCGCATCGACGGACAGGTCGTCGGGGTCGGCCGCGTGCACGCCGCCGACGACGGGCCGGACGAGCCGGTCGAGCACGCGGGAACCCATGCGCTGCCGCACGAGCGCACCGAGGGTCGCCGGGTCGGCGGACCGCGGCAGGACGAGGTCGAGGGAGGCCCGCAGTGCTCCCAGGACGCCGATCGTCCGCCGTGCCGACCAGGGCTGCGACGGGATGCCGAGGAGTCCGGTGCGCGGCAGCGGCCCGTCGCCGGACGCCAGGTGCACCCACGACCCGACGGGTTCGGGAGCGACCACCGGCAGGCTCAGCTCGTCGGCGAGGGCCTTGACCGCGCCGCCACGCGTGGCGAACGACTCCGCGCCGGCATCCAGCCGCAGACCGGCGACGGTGTGCCCCCGGACCGCTCCGCCGGGCTCGTCCCGGGCCTCGAGGACCAGGGTGCGCAGACCGTCGGACGCCAGCGAACGGGCGGCGACCAGTCCGGCGACACCCCCGCCGACGACGATCGCGTCCCAGTCCATCGGCGGGTCAGAGCCCGTGGACCAGCTCGACCACGCGCGTCAGGACGGCAGGGTCCGTGCCCGGAGGCACTCCGTGGCCGAGGTTCACCACGTGCGCCGGTGCGCTCGCGCCCCGGGCCACGACGTCCCGGACGTGGGCCTCCAGCACGGGCCAGGACGCCGCGAGCAGGGCCGGGTCGATGTTGCCCTGCAGCGGAGTCGTGCCACCGAGCCGGCGGTTCGCCTCGTCGAGGTGCAGGCGGTAGTCGACGCCGATGACGTCCGCGCCCACGTCACGCATCGCGACCAGCAGCTCGCCGGTCCCGGTGCCGAAGTGGACCTTCTTCACACCGAGGTCCCCGATGTGGTGCAGGGCGCGCGCCGAGGCGGGGGCGACGTGCGCGGTGTAGTCCGACACCCCCAGCGACCCGGCCCACGAGTCGAACAGCTGCGCAGCGCTGGCCCCGGCGAGCACCTGCGCCCGCAGGAACGCACCCGTGACGTCGGCGGCCCAGTCGGTCAGCTCGGCCCACGTGACCGGGTCGGAGTGCATCAGGGTGCGGGCCGCCAGGTGGTCGCGCGACGGTCCGCCCTCGACCAGGTAGGCGGCCAGCGTGAACGGGGCCCCCGCGAACCCGATGAGCGGGGTGCTGCCGAGCGCGTCCACCGTCAGCGCGACGCCCTCGGAGACGGGCGCGAGGGCTTCGGGCGTGAGCGGTCCCAGCGCTCGCAGCCGCGCCACGTCGTCGGCCGTGCGCACCGGCGACCCCATGACGGGCCCGACACCGGGCTTGATCTCGACGTCGACGCCCGCGAGCTTGAGCGGCACGACGATGTCCGAGAAGAAGATCGCGGCGTCGACACCGTGCCGGCGGACCGGCTGCAGGGTGATCTCGCTGGCCAGCGAGGGCGTGAGGCACGCGTCGAGCATCGCGGTGCCCTGGCGGGCGGCGCGGTACTCGGGCAGGGACCGCCCCGCCTGTCGCATGAACCACACGGGCAGCGTCGACGGGCGCTCGCCGGAATAGGCGCGAACCAGCGAAGAATGCGTCGTGCGGCCGTCGACCAGCGGGTGCGCGGAAGGAAGGTTCACAGGTGCGATTGTGCCGGACAAATGAACAGATGATTGAATCGGCCACGTGGTGCTGCTGTCCCTCGCCGCTAGTCACCACGACCTCGACCTCGATGTGCTGGAACGTCTCTCCTCGGACGTGCAGGCCGTCGCGTCCGAGCTCGTGCACTCCGCCGCGTCCGTGTCCGGTGCGATCGTCCTCGCGACGTGCAACCGGTTCGAGCTGTACCTGGAGGTCGGCGACGCGCAGGACGCCCCGCAGGCCCGTGCCGCGGCCGCCGCGACCGTCGCCCAGCGTTCGGGGTACACGGCGGACGAGGTCGCCTCTCACCTGCGGCTGCGCGCCGGCACCGACGCCGCCGAGCACTTGTTCGCCGTCGCCAGCGGGCTCGACTCGATGGTCGTCGGCGAGCGCGAGATCGCCGGCCAGGTGCGTCGGGCGCTGACGACCGCGCGCCGCGACCACACCACGACGAGCGGTCTGGAGTCCCTGTTCCAGGCGGCGTCGCGCGTCTCGCGCGACGTCGAGGCGCGCACCGGGCTGGGTGCCACCGGACGGTCGGTCGTCGGCGTCGCCCTGGACATCGCCGAGTCCGAGCTGCCGGACTGGTCGCAGGTCCGCTGCGTGCTCGTCGGAACCGGTTCGTACGCCGGCGCGTCGCTGGCCCAGCTGAAGGCTCGCGGGTGCACCGACGTCCGCGTCTACTCGACCTCGGGCCGCGCGCGGGCGTTCGCCGCCGCTCGCGGGGTCCGAGCCCTGCCGACGAGCGCGGACCTGGCTGCCGAGGTCTCGGACGTCGACCTCGTCGTCGCGTGCAGCGGCGCCGCCGGCGCGGTCCTCGGTGTCGACGCCCTGGCCGTCGCCCGCACCGCTGCCGCTCGCCCGCTGACCGTCGTCGACCTCGCACTGCGGCACGACGTGGACCCCGGCGTCCGGTCGCTCCCCGGCGTGCGCCTGGTCAGCCTGCACACCGTCAGCGAGTACGCCCCGGCCGAGCACGCCGCCGTCGAGGCCGCGCACGAGGTGGTCACCGCCGCCGCCGAGGCCTACGAGGCGGACCGCCGCGTGCGGGACTGGAACCCCGCGGTCGTCGCCGAACGCACTCGTGTGCTGGGCGGTCTCGAGAACGAGCTCGTCGACCTGTCCGACGAACGTGCGGTCCGGGCCCTGCGTCGGCGCACTCGCGCAACCCTGCACGGGCCCACCGTGCGTGCGCGAGAGGCCGCCCGCGCCGGTGACGCGACCACGTACGCGCAGGCGCTCGCCGAGCTGGCGTCCATCCCCGTCCCGTCCCTGACCGACGCGGTCTGACCTCAGGTCGTCGTCGGGTCCTGCGCAGGTGGCGGGCCCGACGGCGTCGCGACGAGCTCGGGACGGTTCGCGACGAGCACCCAGGCCGCGAGCATCGCGGCGATGAGGGCCGGCAGCAGCGTGACGTCCGAGACGACCGCGACGGCGATGAAGACGCTCAGCCAGCCGCTGCGCGTCGCCGCGACCAGGATCCCGGTGGTCGACGCCCCGACCGCGAGCGCCATCGGCACCCCGGGGAACGCGGTCCCGACGGCGAAGCCGAGTGCCACGCCGACGAACACGACGGGGAAGATGCGACCCCCCCGGAACGCCGTCGTGCTGGCCACGAGCATGGCGGCCAGCTTGACCACCGCCAGGCCGAGGAACCCGAGGGCCGTCGTCGTGCCGACCCGCTCGGGCAGCACCTTCATCTGGTCCAGGCCCCTGAACAGGGTGATCGGGCCGCCCACGACGCCGAGCACCCCGAGCGCCAGGCCGCCGAGCGTGAGCAGGAGCACGGGGTTCTGGACCCGGTGGAACAGCCGGTGCAGCGGGGAGAACGCGTAGGAGGCGCCGAGCCCGAGCCCGCCGGCAGCCAGGGCGATGGCGACGGCGAGGGCGACGTCGCGCACACCGCCCCACACATAGGGGGGCAGCTCGACGTCGAAGGTGTGGTCCGCGAGCCGGGCGGAGGTGAGGGCGCCGGCGATGGCGGCGACGAGCGGCGCGAACAGTCGGTCCCAGAGCGGCGCCCGCCGGTCGCCCGGGCTGATCTCGGAGAGCATGAGCGCCGCCGCGACCGGCGTGCCGAACATCGCCCCGAGCGTCCCCGCTGTCGACATCACGACCCACGCGGGCACGTGGACCCGCGGCATGACCCGCGCGCCGACGGTGACGACGAGCGCGGCGTTGATTGCCATGATCGGGTTCTCCGGGCCGAGGCTGACACCGCCCGCGAGCGTGAGCACCATCGCGACGGCCAGCCCGGGCAGCACCCGCGGCGCCAGCGGGACCGACACCAGGCCGTGGGTCGCCGGGTCCGGGCCGGCGTGCCCGGGCGCGAACCGGACGACGAGACCTACGGCCAGGCCGGTCAGCGTGAGGACGCCGACGATCCACGGGGCTGAGTCGGGGTCGACGCCGACGCGGTCGGCGAGACCGCCCCAGAGCCAGCGTTCGAGCACAGCCGCGAGTTCGCTCAACGCGACCAGCGTCACGGCGCAGACGGCGCCGATCACCACGGCGGGCACAGCCATGCGCAGCAGGTCACGGACCGGGACGCGGACCGCGGTCGGCTCGCTCATCGTCCTCCTTCGTCCGGACTGGTCCATCGTGGCGGTCCGCCCGTCCATCGTGGCGGTCCCGTCGGCCGCGGGCGATCCGGGCTCCACCGCCGGGTGGACCCGGCGCAGCCCGAGCGGCTGATCCGCGCGCACCCCCGGGCTGCCTAGGCTGCTGGCATGTCCACACCGGTCAGCGCTGCCCAGGCACGGGTCACCCCCGTGCCGGAGGAGCTGCTGCACCCGGCGCTGCAGCCGTGGTCGCGCACGTGGCGGTACCTGCTGGCGGTGCTCGGCGGCTTGGTCGCGTGGTCGGCGACGTCGGTGGAGCAGCTGAGCGCTATGCCGAGCGGGCCGCGCCAGGACCTCATCGGGATGTGGCTCGTGGCCGACCTCCTGCTGGGCGCCTTCGCCGTGGCCCTGCTCCCGCAGCGGCGCAAGCACCCGTTCCTCGTCGCCTGCGTCACCATCGCCATCAGCTCGTTCTCGACCGCGACGTTCGGCGCCGCGACGCTGGCCGTCGTCTCGATGGCCACCTGGCGCCGGCGCCGGTGGGTCGTCGTCACGGCTCTCGCCTGGTTCGTCTCCGGGCTCGTGTCCGCCTTCGTCTACCGGGCCCGCGGCCTGGCACCGACAGACGACAACCTGTACGCCCAGGCGGCCAACCAGCTGCTGAGTCTCGTCTTCTTCGGCCTCGCGATCGTCACCGGCTTCTATGTCCGGGCCCGGCGCGAGCTCGTCGCGTCCCTGCACGAGCGGCTCCTGACGGCGGAGCGGGAGCAGGCTCTGACGACGGAGGCCGCGCGGGACGCCGAGCGCACCCGCATCGCGCGCGAGATGCACGACGTGCTCGCCCACCGCATCTCGTTGGTCGCGATGCACGCCGGCGCGCTGGCCTACCGCGAGGACCTCACCCGTGAGCAGACCGCCGAGACGGCCGCGACCATCCAGGCGAACGCCCAGCTCGCCCTGGCCGAGCTGCGCCAGGTGCTCGGCGTGCTGCGGGCCGGACGGGTGAGCGACGGGGTCGAGGCACCTCAACCGACCCTCGCCGAGCTGCCCGCCCTGCTGGCCGACGTCCGCGAGGCCGGGTCGCAGGTGCAGCTCGACGTTCTCGGGCTCGGCGAGTGCGACCTGTCCAAGCTGCCGGTGACGGTGTCGCGGACGTCGTTCCGGATCGTCCAGGAGGCGCTGACGAACGCCCGTAAGCACGCGCCGGGCGAGCCGGTGTCCGTGCGGCTGTCGGGTGAGCCGGCAGGCATCCTCGAGGTCGAGGTGCGCAACCGGGTGGGTGTCGCAGTGGGAGCCACCGGCACGTCGGGCGCGCCGCCGGGCGTCGGGTTGACCGGCATGACCGAACGGGCCGAGCTGGCCGGTGGGGCACTGACGTACGGAGGACAACCGGATGGGTCGTTCCTGGTGAGAGCGAGGCTGCCGTGGAACTCCTGAAGCCGATCCGCATCGTGCTGGTCGACGACGACCAGCTGGTCCTCGCCGGCCTGCGGATGATCCTCGGTGGCGCCCCGGACCTGGAGATCGTCGGCGAGGCGGGGGACGGGCAGGCCGGGATCGACCTCGTCGAGCGGGAGTCCCCCGACGTGACGCTCATGGACATCCGGATGCCGCGGATGGACGGTCTGCAGGCGACGCGTGCGCTGCGCGGGTCGAGCACCCGGGTCATCGTCCTGACCACGTTCGACACCGACGAGATGGTGCTGACGGCGCTGCAGAACGGTGCTTCGGGGTTCTTGCTCAAGGACACGCCACCGGTCGAGCTGATCGATGCCGTCCGGCGCGTGGCAGCCGGCGACCCGATGCTCTCGCCGAGCGTCACGTCCCAGCTGATCGCCGCCGTCACGAAGCCTCAGGACGACGAGCGCCGACGAGCAGGACGCACCGCGATGGCCCGGCTGACCGACCGCGAGCGTGAGGTCGCGATCGCGGTCAGCGAGGGCAAGACGAACTCCGAGATCGCACGCGACCTCTACATGGGCGTCGCGACGGTCAAGACGCACGTCGGCAGCCTGTTCACCAAGCTGCGCGTGACGAATCGGGTCCAGGTGGCCCGCATCGTCCACGACTCGGAGGACTGAGCCGGAGCGCAGTGGAAGGTGGGGGCGCGCCAGCGCACCCGCCTGGAACGGAGCGCAGGCTCAGTCCGACCACCAGTAGGGGGACTGAGCCGGAGCGCAGTGGAAGGTGGGGGCGCGCCAGCGCACCCGCCTGGAACGGAGCGCAGGCTCGGTCCGACCACCAGTAGGAGGACTGAGCCGGAGCAAGACACCCCAAGGGCTGTGGGTTAGCACCAGGTCGGAGGGTGATGTTGCCCCTCGCAGGAACAACGACCGACGACCGGGTGTGCAGGTGCCCTAGCCTGGAAGGCCGTGAGTGAGATCGCGCTACACCGACCCCCGCCAAGGCCGCAGGGGCGAGAGGATGCTTCTGTGCTGCTGTTCACCGTCCCGCGTGTCGGGCTCGCCGTTGCCGTTGCCTCGATCGCTCTGCTCGGCGGCTGCTCGGTGACGCACCCAGCCGTGAGCGAGCCCACGGCGCCCCTGAGCGAGTCGGTGGACCTTGTCGCCCTGGATGCGCACCGGAGTGCCTACATAGGCGATGCCAGCAAGGTGGCAGCACTCACAGCAGCGGTCGACGTCGGATCGCTGGGGGACCAGACGCTCGCGCTCTCGACCGACGCGCGCCCCTATGCCCTGACGATCGAGTTCACCTCGCTCGCCGACGGCGCGACGCCCGCCCTCGTGGACCAGCTCATGACGGACCGCGCGGCTCTCCTGCTGGCCACCATCGGCAACGCCGACGAGGTCCGGTGGACCCTCCCTGGAGGCGAGGGCACCACGGCCGCGCTGACACGCGCCAGCGCCGACGAGCTCGCCGGCGCGCCGGTCGCTGAGATCGGGGAGTCCGTCGCGGGGCTCGCTGACCTGGTGGAGCGGCTCGAGCGCTGACCCAGCACGGGCCGTCTCCCGGCCACCTTCCGCTCTTCTGCCGTGAGGACATCACCGTGCAGCCCGCCCGCGGCGCCTGCGGATCGGACGAGCGGCGACAGGACGCCCGTATTGTCCGGCGCGCGGCAATTAGTGACCCGTGTCACACTTTGGGTGACAAACACGATCGCTCGCGATCTAGTCGACGGTGCTCAATGGCGGCATCACCGATCCAGGCTCGGGGGCGAAGGCGGGGTCGCGCCCGCCCGATGAGCTGGGGGGCCCGTCGTGAGATCGATCTACAAGTTCTGCATCGCTGCGTTCATCACCGTCGTGCTCGGGATCGGCGGAGCATCGTGGGCCCTGGCTGACGTCCAGGACCCGCTGCTGCCGACCGAGTCGCCGTCCGACCCGGATCCGACGTGGGTTCCGACCGCGACCGACCCCACGACGCCGACGCCTACGACGACACCGACACCGACGACGACACCGACACCGACACCGACGACGACACCGACACCGACACCGACGCCGACTCCGACTCCGACTCCGACTCCGACTCCGACTCCGACGCCGACTCCGACGCCGACGCCGACACCGACACCGACACCGACCGTGCCCGTCGTCCCGATCCCGGCGCTGTTCGGCGCCGAGCCGACGCCTCCGACGTGTGCGACGCCGGGGTCCTTCGACTTCGAGGACACGTTCCCGAACGTCAGCGTCACCGTCTCGCCGGCCTACGACGGCCCGGGCCTCTACGTGCTGACCGTCACCGCGGAGAACGGCGCGACGTTCCCGGACGGCACCACCACCAAGACCCGCACGATCACGGTCGAGGCTGCGCTGGGCTTCCAGTCCACCAACCCCGCGGCCCCGTGCTTCCTGGCCCCGTCGCCGACACCCACGGACACACCCACACCCACACCCACGCCGACGCCCGCACTGAACGTCGGCGTGCTCTCACCCATCTGCGACAACGACGTCCCGAAGCTTCGGTACGACATCACGGTGACCGGTACGCCGAACACGACGGTCACCATCACGTGGATCAACCCGGACGGTGCCGACGTGGTCTACGCGGACCAGCCCCTGTCGGGGACGGTCAACTGGCCGGGCGCCGTGTCGGCCAACGGCCGGGGCGTGGACTGGCCGGGCTGGCGGCAGCTGTCGGACGGCACCTGGGTCCAGGGTGACGAGTTCGACTGGGTGCGTCCGAGCGTGCAGGTGCTGTTCCAGGTGAACCCCGAGGCCACGGTCACGGTCGCCTACCCGCCCTCGAGCCCGAGCTGCCTGACGTCGCCGCCCGAGGTCGAGAGCACGCTCTCGGCGACCGGGGCCGACGTGGTGCCGCTGCTCGGCGTCTCGGCCGCGCTGGCGACCGTCGGGCTCGCCATGGCTGCCGGTGGGGCCTGGCTGCGACGCCGCGAGCAGGATCTGGACTGACGACGACCGGTGCAGCGGCCGTGACATGGAGCGTGCCGGGCCAGAACGGGGGGGAGGGTCTGGCCCGGCACGCGCCCGTCGGAGCCGCGACGTCGTCGTCGTGACCCCAGTCCGGGGATGTTCGCAGCTAGCTGCTGCGCATTCAGTTGGTTCGGACCACCTGCTGCTGGGCAGCCGGCCCGGGTGCCCACGTGTGGGGCACCACCTGGTTGGTCTGGATGTCCGTCAGTTCGGCAGCGTAGACGATTCCCTCGTAGACGCCGGCCTCGACGCGGTTGAGCTGCAGGCGCTCGGCACGCTCGATGTCGTCGCCCAGGTGCGAGATCCGTGCGACGACGTAGCGCTGCGCGTCCTGCCACTGGTCCACCACCCGCACGTGCAGGCCGTTCCACCGTGCGGTGAGGTCGAGCTCGAACAGCTCGCTGACCTCGTCACGGGCGACGCGACGGAACCAGCGGCCGGACGCCGACTGGTGGAACCCGGTCTCGGCGAGCGGCGGGTTGGCCAGCGCGAGGACGACCGTGTGGCCGTTGTCGACGACGTCGGCCTCGAGGTAGGCGCCGTGCCACTTGGCGACCGGTCCGACGCAGCGGGACAGCGAGGCGAGCGAGGGGCGAGGTGCCCCGAGCTGCGTCACGGTCCAGCCGGCGCCGACGTCGCCGTAGCGCGCCAGGAGCGTGGACGTGCCGTTGTCGTAGATGCGGACCAGCTCGGCCCCCGGGGGGATCCGCGAGTGGCGCAGCCACCACAGCGGGAGGATGTAGCCGGGGACGTCGCGGTACTGGAGCTGGGGGGAGCTCTCGAAGCGCAGGACGTCGATGGAGCGGTCGTAAGGGCTGAACGGAGAGCCCTCGTAGCCGAGGCCGTGGACCTCGAACAGCTGGGCCGGGGTGGTCGCGAAGGCGACGTCCTCGGCGCGCACCACATACCCCGCCAAGCGGTCGTGACCTGCGGTGAGATGCGCGCGGGTCAGCGCTGGCGTGATCGCCTTCTGCATGAGCGTCACGATGGGCATCCTTGCCATGAGGGGATAACAGGATGAATCGAGGGGATGAACCGGATGAAAAGGACGGTTCGGTGCACGATTGTGCAGGCCCTACCGGGCGCCTGTCCAGATGGCGACACGCATCCGGGTGACGTAGCAGGTCAGAGCGCTGTCGGCGTCTCATGAACGCGCGCTCGAACGAGTGAAACTTCTGCTGAAAGTCGGACAAAAGGGGTCATGCGGAGGGGCGGGTCTCGACAGGGCCCGCCTCACGACCCCCGGAGAGGGCCGGATCCGATCACACGATGCGCGGCTCAGGCGTCGAGGTAGGTCTCCACCAGCGCCGCGGCGACGCCCGTGTACGACGCCGGCGTCAGCTCGGCGAGGCGCGCCGCGACGTCGTCGGGAAGCCCGAGGCCACCGATGAACTCGCGCATGTCGTCGGCCGTGAGGCGTCGCCCGCGTGTCAGCTCCTTGAGCCGCTCGTACGGGTTCTCCATCCCGGTGACGCCCGCGACGGAGGCCGCGCGCATGGCCGACTGGACGGGCTCGCCGAGGACCTCCCAGTTCTCGTCCAGCTCGCGCGCGAGGAGCGCCCGATCCACGGACAGCGCCCGCAGCCCGCGCGCCACGTTGTCGATGGCCAGCAGCGAGTGCCCGAACGCGGGCCCGATGTTGCGCTGCGTGGTGGAGTCGGTGAGGTCGCGCTGGAGCCGGCTGGTCACCAGCGTGGAGGCGAGGGTGTCCAGGAGTGCCGACGAGAGCTCGAGGTTGGCCTCGGCGTTCTCGAACCGGATCGGGTTGACCTTGTGCGGCATGGTCGAGGAGCCGGTGGCGCCGGCCACCGGGATCTGGATGAAGACGCCGCGCGAGATGTACGTCCACACGTCGGTGGCCAGGTTGTGCAGCACGCGGTTGAACCGGGCGACGTCCGCGTACAGCTCGGCCTGCCAGTCGTGCGACTCGATCTGGGTGGTCAGCGGGTTCCAGGTGAGGCCGAGGTGCTCGACGAAGCTCTGGGACACGGCCGGCCAGTCGGCCCCGGGCACCGCGACGACATGCGCGCCGAACGTGCCCGTCGCGCCGTTGAGCTTGCCGAGGTACTCGTCGGCCGCGATGCGCTTGAGCTGCCGCTGGAGCCGGTGCGCGAGGACGGCGAGCTCCTTGCCGAGCGTCGTCGGCGTCGCCGGCTGCCCGTGGGTGAGGGCGAGGAGGGGCTGGTCCTTCTCCTCGTGCGCGAGCGCGGCGACCTGGTCGGCCAGGGCCTGGGCCCTGGGCAGCCACTCCTGCGTCACGGCGCCGCGCACCATCAGCGCGTACGACAGGTTGTTGATGTCCTCGCTGGTGCAGGCGAAGTGGACCAGCTCGCCGACGGTCCGGAGGGTCGAGTCGGCAGGCGCGTCCGCGAGCCGCTTCTTCACGAAGTACTCGACCGCCTTGACGTCGTGGACCGTGACCCGCTCGATCTCGGCCAGCTCAGCGACCTCGTCGGGCCCGAACGTCGCGACGACGTTGCGGAGGTAGGCCCTGTCGTCGTCGGTCAGCGTCGGTGCGCCCGGGACGACGCCGTGGCTCGTGAGGTGGATCAGCCACTCGACCTCGACGTGCACCCGCTCGCGGTTCAGTGCGGCCTCGCTCAGGTGGTCGACGAGCGGCGCGACGGCGGAACGGTACCGGCCGTCCAGCGGACCGAGGGCGATCGGCGGAGTGACGTCGGCGAGCCGCACGCGCGCAGGGACGACGTGCTCGTTCGGGGTGGCCATGCGTCCATCATCCCATCGGGTCGCGCGAGGGTGAGTGACTGTCCGTCAGCGGCTGACGGGCCGGCCTCGGCGGGAGACGGGCACGAGCAGCCGGCCGGCCAGTGCGACCAGCAGAGCGCCGGTCACCGCGAGCGTGGTGATGCCGACGCGCCACGGCACTGCGCCGTCCGCGTCGCACTCGTCGCTGAGCCTGGTGCGTTCGGCATCCGACATCTCGCCGCCGTGGACCTCGAACGCGCTGCCCGGGTGGTAGTGGAACGCGCTCCCGCAGGCGCCGCCGTCGCGGGTCGCCGTGGTGGTGCTCCACGCTCCGACGGCCAGGGTGCCGCCGACGAGGGCCACCACAAACATCGCGACGGCCAGGCCTACCGCGACACTCCGACCCGGGCGTGCCCGCAGGTCCGTGGTCACGCGATCTCCCATCCTCGGCGCCAGAGGGCAGCCATGGTCGCAGACGTGCCCACCCGCCCGCGGCGTTCCGCTCACGAACCGGCCGGCACCCAGATTCCCGAAAGGCTCAGACGAGCACGCTTCGCTCAGTAACCTGTCCGGATGCCGGCAGCCGGCGGACCGATGGAGCAACGCGACAGGGGGAGCGTCGTGACGCCCGCGCCCAGGCCAGCACCCGTGCTGCTGGTCGGTGCGCTCGTGTCGGTGGTCGTGCTGATGGCGGCGCTCGCCGGGCCGTGGCAGATCCGGCACCGGTTCGTGCTGCAGCTGGACAGGAACTTCCGGCCACCGCCGCACACGGCGAGGGCGGACCCCTCGCCCGTCGCGACGCACAAAGGGACCCCGATCACCGAGGAGCCATGGCTGCTCCTGGTGGCCTTCGCTGTGGTCGGGTTCGTGGTCGTCCTTGCCCTGGCCTTCCTGCTGCGCTGGCTGCTGCAGAAGAGGCGCGAGCAGCGGGCCCTGCGGGAGTTCGATGCGGCCGACCCGGGCGGGGCCCTCGAGGGTGACGCGGCTGACGTCGCGACCCGCGCGATGCGTGCCGGAGCGCAGAGCGCGGCCCGGGCGCTCGAGGACGAGGGGCCACCTGGCGACGCCGTGATCGCGGCATGGGTGGCATTGGAGGCGTCGGCGGACAAGTCCGGAATCCACCGGGACCGCGCCCAGACGGCGACCGAGTTCACGCTCGAGGTCCTCGGGAGCACGCCGGCGGACCCGCAGGCGGCGCAGGAGCTGCTCGACCTGTACCTGGCCGCCCGGTTCAGCGAGCACCGGATCACGCAGAGGGACGTCCAGCACGCCCGGGAGAGCCTCGCGACGATCGCCGAAGGGCTGCGGTCGTGAGGGACTGGCGGCCCTGGGTCGCGTTCGCCGTGGCCGCTGGGCTCGCGCTCCTCACCGGGCTCTCCTACGTCACGCTCGCGCTCGTCGGTGCCGCGGCGTTCGCCGGCGTCCTCGTCCTGACCCGGTTCGACGTGCGGCCCGACCCCCCGTCCACCCAGGCTCGGCACGACAGGCGGCACGGTGCGCGCGGTGAGCTGCAGGAGCTCGCGTGGGGGATGGTCGCGCGCGACGGTCGGGTGAGCGAGCGGATGATGCGGCGGATCCGTGTGATCGGCGCGGGTCGGCTCGCCCGCCACGGGCTGGACCTGTCCGACCCGGCGGACGGGCGCGCGATCGAGGAGCTCGTCGGCAGCCAGGTCTTCCGGACGCTCACCCGCACCACGTCGCCGCACCCCAAGATGGCGGACATCAAGCGCGCCGTCGACGCGCTCGACCGGATCGGCACCACGAGGAAGAACAGGGACACATGACCGAGACACTGACCGTCGCCCAGGTTGCCGAGAAGGGCGCGGCGATCCTCGACGAGGTCTCGACGCTCGTCGTCGGGATGCGGGACCCGCTCAAGGCCGCGCTCGCGGCCGTGCTCGCCGGCGGCCACGTGCTCTTCGAGGACGTGCCGGGTCTCGGCAAGACGCTGGCGGCGCGCAGCCTGGCGACGGCGCTCGGGCTGACGTTCCGACGGGTGCAGTGCACGCCCGACCTGCTGCCGTCCGACATCACGGGCTCCAGCGTGTTCGACCCCGCCACCGCGAGCTTCACGTTCCGGCCGGGTCCCGTCTTCGCAGGACTCCTCCTGGCCGACGAGATCAACCGGACCGCCCCCAAGACGCAGTCGGCGCTGCTGGAGGCGATGGCCGAGCGGCAGGTGACGGTCGACGGGACGACGTACCCGCTCCCGGCGCCGTTCCACGTGGTCGCGACGTCCAACCCCGTCGAGTACGAGGGCACGTACCCGCTGCCCGAGGCCCAGCTGGACCGGTTCATGGTGCGGCTGGCGGTCGGGTACCCGGACCGGGACGGCGAGGTCGACGTGCTGGAGCGGCGGTTGGCGCGCCGCCAGGAGGTGGGCGCCGTCCGCACGATCGTGGACGCGCAGACCCTGCTGGCCATGCAGGCCGGCGTCGAGGCCGTCAGCGTCGAGGGCGACATCCTGCGGTACTGCGTCGACCTGGCCGCGGCCACCCGTGCGCACGACGCCGTCGAGGTCGGTGCGTCGCCGCGCGGGTCGCAGGCGCTCGTGCTGGTCGCGCGGGCGCTCGCGGTCCTCAACGGACGCGACTTCGTGACGCCGGAGGACGTCAAGGCCGTCGCGGTGCCGGCCCTCGCGCACCGGCTGTCGCTGACGCCGCAGGCGTGGGCGACGGGTGCGGCGCCGGAGGGTGTCGTCGCCCAGGTGCTCCAGCGGGTTGCGGGCCCGACCACCACGAGGCGCGCGGCCTGACCATGGACTGGGTCCGCTCGAACACGGCGTTCGTCGGGGTCTGCGTCGGCGCCGCGCTCGTCGTCGCCGGTGCGTTCGCGGGTCGCCCGGACGTGGCCGTCCTCGGCGCGGCACCGGTGGTCGCCGGCTTCCGGGACTGGCGGCGACGACCGACACAGGGCCCCGCGGTGCACCTGCGCGCGTCGGACCTGCCGCAGACGGCCGGCACGCTCCGGGCCGACATCGCGATCCGGACGGAGGGCGTCGCTGCGCTCGTAGGGGTCCGACGAGGACCGCGAGCACTCTTCGACGCCCGACGAGGCCCGCGAGCGCTCGTCGAGGTCCTCGTCGCCGTCGACGGCTCGAGGACGGTCCCGGTCGTCGTGCACACCGTCCGCACCGGGCCGCAGCAGGTCGCGGAGGTCGAGGTGCAGGGCGTCGGGCCGGGCGCGGCGAGCGTCTCGGAGGCGACCGAACCCGCGTCGCGAAACGCACTCGTGCTGCCGTCGACCCGACCGCTGAGCGAGCTCCCGCTGCCGCCCCGCCTGCGCGGGCTGACCGGCGCGCACGAGTCGCGACGACCCGGCGAGGGCGGCGGTCTGCGCGACGTCCACCCCTACGCGCCGGGTGACCGGCTGCGCCGCATCGACTGGCGGGTGACCGCACGTCGGGCTCCCGACCTGCACGAGCTCTACGTGCGGCGGGAGCACGCGCTCGCCGAGGCCGTCGTGATGCTCGTCGTCGACTCCCGGGACGAGGTCGGGCCCGACCCGACGACGTGGCGCGGCTCGAAGGCGCCGCGGCCGCAGGACCCGACCTCGCTGGACCTCGCCCGGCAGGCCGCCGCATCCGTTGCGGAGGGGTTCCTCGACCAGGGCGACCGCGTGGGCCTCGAGGACCTCGGCATCGTGCGCCGGCCCCTGCCCCCGGGAGGTGGGCGCCGACAGCTCTCGCGCATCCGGCACGCGCTCGCCGTCACCCATCCCGAGGGTGAGCCGCCGCTCCGGGTGCGGCCGCCGCAGCTCCCGTCGGGCGCGCTGGTCCTTCTCTTCTCCACGTTCCTCGACGACGGGGCCGCGCTGGTGGCGTCGACGTGGCGACGCGCCGGGCACCGCGTGGTCGCCGTCGACGTCCTGCCGGTCGTCCGGGAGGGGCACCTGACCGACCGGGAACACCTCGCGCTCCGGCTCCTGCGGATCGCGCGCGAAGACCGGCTCGCCGTCCTCGCCGACCAGGACGTCGAGCTGGTCACGTGGCGGGACGCGCCGTCGGTCGCGCTGGCCGGCCTCGCGCGACGGACGCAGCGGCGGGCGGGGGCGGCGCGATGAGGCTCCCGTTCGTGACGCGGCGGGCGGACCGTGAGGTCGTCGTGCCCATCGGGCCGAGCGTCCCCGCCCCGTTCGTGCGGATCGTGCTGGGTGCGCTGTGCGTGGCGACCTTCGTCGTCGCGTTCGGGGGGCCCGGCCCGGGTGCGGGCGGACTCGTAGCCTCGGCGCTCTTCGCGGTCGCCGTCGCCGTCGTGCTGCGGCCCGCGGTCGGGCTGGCCGGTCTCGTCGTCGCGCTCGCGGGCGTGCGGGTGCTGCTCTTCGACCCGCCCGCGCTGCCCGAGGTGCTGGCCCTCGTCGTCCTCGTGCACCTGACCCTGTGGACCGCGGCGCTCGCGGCCCGGACCTCGTGGCGGGCGTCGATCGAGTGGGTGGTGATCGGGCGCGGGCTGCGGGACGTGGCCGTCGTGCAGGTGTTCGCGCTCGTCCTCGCGGTCGTGGCGGTGTCGCTGGTCAGCCCGGTCTCCGGTGACGACGTCTGGCGCGCGATCGCGGCGGTCTGCGCCGTCGCCCTGACGCTTCTGGTGCTGCCGCGCGGAGAGTCCTGACCGCCACTCCTCGCGGGTGGCTGTCGGCTCGAGCCGCCCCCAACCCACCGCAGCGGGGACCGGCGGATCCGGCCCGCCGGGCGCCCGGTCGACGCGCCTAGCGTCGAGCCCATGCACCACGCAGCAGCAGGTCCCTCGGTCCGGTCGGCGATCCTGGACGCCGACCAGGCGCTCAGCGCGCTCGTCGTCGCGCAGCAGGTGTCGTGGTCCTCGGGGGCCGCGACCCTCTACCGTGCGGCACTCGCCGACGCGGTCCAGGCGGTCCACCGGGCGCGCTCGGCGTCCGAGGCGGCGGTCGCGCCGGTCGCTGCGGTGGACGGCTCGTGACCACCGCAGACGACTACCGGCTCGTCGGCGGGACCGGGCCGACAGCGGCGGACCTCGAGGAGCTCGCGCACGTCGAACGGGTGCTGGCACGTGCGGCCGACCGCCTCGACTCGGCCGATTCCGCCCTGGACCGCGCCGTCCGCGCGTGCGTGCGGCGACCGCTGGACGATCCGGCGGTGGGGAGGGCGCTGCACGCGCTGAGCGCCGCCCGCAGGCTGCACGCCCACGCGGCCGACGAGGTGCGGGGGATCGCGCGGCGGCTCCGGCAGGTCGTCGCGCTGTACGACGGTGCGGAGTCCTCGGCCCACGCGGTCCTGCGACATGCGGCCGCGGTGGGCGGCAACGAGCTGGGCGAGCGGCCGCTCCTGGGAGCCGCGGTGGTCGGTACCGCGGCGGCGGGCATCGCGTCCACCGTCGTCGCCGTCGGCCCGGCGCTCGTCGGGCTCCAGCTGCTCAGCCACGTCCTGCACCGGCGCGGCCCACTCGACGGACTGGGGGCCGCGGGCGCGGACGGTCGGGCCGAGCTGGCGGTGCTGGCAGCCGCCTCGTTCGCCCGGGCGCTGCGGTCGGGCCACCAGGTGCCGACCCTCGACGCGGTACGCGAGACCGCGGCGATGGGCGCCTACGCTCCAGGAGCCGCCGGGTCGACGGTCGTGGTGCCCCGGGTGAACCCGCCGCAGCTCCCCGCGCCCCGGAACACCTCCGACGTCTTCGGCAACGTGGCGAGGTCCTACGACACGGCGGCGCCCGGCACACCCGCGGGCATGGTCTCCCTCCAGCAGCTCACGCACCCTGACGGCACCCGGGCGTGGGTGGTCGAGATCCCCGGCACCGAGGTCTGGACGGTCAACGACACGAACCCGATGGACTCGACCACCAACCTCCGCCTCATGGCCGGCCTGCCCGACGACATGACCGACGCCGTCCTGGAGGCCATGCAGCAGGCGGGCATCGGTGCCGACGAGCCGGTCATGCTCGCCGGCCACAGCCAGGGCGGGATGGTCGCCATGTCGGTCGCGGCCGCGGTCGGTACCGGCTACAGCGTCCGCGTCGTCGCGACAGCCGGGTCGCCCGACATCCCGCACCGACCACGGCCCGGGGTCGAGGTCCGCAACTACCGGCACGACGAGGACGTGGTACCGCAGACCGACGGCTCCCCCGACATCACGACCAGGGACGTCACCGTCCTGCGAGAGGACCTGCCCGGGTCGCCCGACCCCGTCCAGGCGCACGACATCAGGCGGTACATCACGACCGCCGCACTGCCCGTGCCGGAGGACGACTACAGCCGGGCCGTCACGTCGGTGCTGGGGCCGCCCGGCACGACGGCGGCCACGCTGCAGTTCCAGGCGACCCGCGACCCGGAGATCGCGCGGTCCGTCCCGCCGACGATCCGGCCGGTTCCCTAGCTGTCGCTGCGGTAGTAGTACGTGCTGGTCTGCACCTGGGTGCCCGTCCCACGCGGTCCGGGAAGGAGCACCGACAGGGCCAGGCTGACGACCGAGACGATGATCCCGGCCCAGCACGCCGTTCCGAAGTTGGCGATGTCCAGGCCCCAGTGCGTCGCCGACGTGATCCAGGCGGTGATCCAGAGCATCAGCGCGTTCACGACGATGTGGAACAGGCCGAGCGTGAGGATGTAGAGCGGGATCGACAGGAACGCCACGATCGGCTTCACGATCGCGTTGATGATGCCGAACACCAGAGCGATCGCCAGGATGATCGCCGCCTGCTGCCAACCCGTGTCGCCGCCCTTGATCGACAGACCGGGCAGTACGAGGGCCGCGAACCAGATGGCGACGCCGTTGATGAGCACCCGAAGCACGAAGGCCATGCGCCGATCCTGCCATCCGGCATGGGCGCGCGCCGGGCAGTGTCGCGGGACGTCCTCGGGGACGGTCGGCGGGGAACTGGCATGCTGTGCGCGTGAGCCGCGTACCCCTCCGCCAGGCACTCGCCGACCTCCCGCCGTACGTGCCGGGGGCTCGCGTCCCGGTCGGTGCCGCGGCCTACAAGCTGTCCTCCAACGAGAACCCGTTCCCGCCGCTGCCGTCGGTGCTCATGGCGATCTCGGACGCCGCCGCGGACGTGAACCGCTATCCCGACATGTACGCGACCGAGCTCGTCGGCGCGATCGCCGACTCTCTGGGCGTCGCGCCCGAGGGCGTCGTCACCGGGTGCGGGTCGGTCGCCGTGCTCGGCCACGTCCTCAACGCCGTCTGCGAACCGGGTGACGAGGTCGTCCTGCCGTGGCGGTCGTTCGAGGCCTACCCCATCGCGATCACGCTCGCGGGTGCGGTCGGCGTTCCGGTGCCCGTCGACGACGACGGGCGGCTCGACCTCGACGCGATGGCTGCCGCGGTCACGCCACGGACCAAGGCCGTCCTCGTCTGCACGCCGAACAACCCGACCGGCCCGGCCGTGCGCGCCGACGACCTCGCCAGCTTCCTGGCGACCGTGCCGAGCCACGTCCTCGTCGTCCTCGACGAGGCGTACGTCGAGTTCGTCCGCGACCCGCAGGCCGCCGACGGACTGGCCGCGTTCGCCGGCAGCCCGAACGTCGTCCTGCTGCGGACCTTCTCCAAGGCGTACGGTCTGGCCGGCCTGCGGGTCGGGTACGCGGTGGCGAGACCTCGTCTGGCGGCCGGCATCCGGGCGGCGTCCACACCGTTCGGCGTCTCCCACGTCGGGCAGCTCGCCGCGCTGGCCTCTTTGCGCGCCACGCGTGAGCTGATGGCACGGGTCGACCAGATCGTCGTCGAACGCACTCGCCTGCTGGCGGGTCTGCGCAAGCAGGGGTGGACGGTGCCGGACAGCGAGGCCAACTTCGTGTGGCTCGCACTGGGCGACCATGCGTCGGCCTTCGCGGAGCGCGCGGGTCGCTCGGGCGTGCTCGTCCGGCCGTTCGCCGGCGACGGCGTCCGGGTCAGCGTCGGGGAGCCCGAAGCCACCGACCTGCTCCTCGAGGTCACCGCGGACTGGCTGGCCCGCTGACGCGAGGCGGCCCCCTCGAGAACCCTCACGCGGGGGCGCTGTCCGCATTCCGTCGTCCGATCTGTCGGGCCACGACGGCGCCCGTGGCGTTCTCGACTCACCGGTCCTGAGGGCGTCGGACGTCGTCGGCCTCATCGCAAACCCACGGATGTGGAGACCCGACAACCCGTCGCCACAAGCCTTGGTGACGAACTGTCGGCATAACCTACGGTTCCGTAGGCTACGGTGTCGTAGGTTACGCGGCAGGAGGCCCGTGACCGACCCACCGGAGCGGCCCCCGACCGCTGCACGCGAAGGAGAACCGCGTGGTCCCCAACGGCCCCGTGACCGAGGACGGACTCGTCCAGCTGCTGACGCCCGCTGGCCGGCGCACGGCTCATCCCGACTACGACGCCCGGGTGGCGCACCTCGACGCCGAGGCCCTGCGCGGCCTCTACCGGGACATGGTGCTGGTCCGCCGGTTCGACAACGAGGCCACCTCGCTGCAGCGGCAGGGTGAGCTCGCCCTCTTCGCCCAGAGCCTCGGCCAGGAGGCGGCGCAGATCGGCTCGGGCCGCGCGCTCGCCGAGCACGACCACGTGTTCCCCAGCTATCGCGAGCACGGCGTCGCCTACACGCGCGGCGTCGACCTCGCGGACCTGCTGCGGCTGTTCCGTGGCATCGACCACGGTGGCTGGGACTCCGAGAAGTTCCGGTTCCACCTGTACACGCTGGTCATCGGCTCGCACACGCTGCACGCGACCGGGTACGCGATGGGGCTGCAGCGCGACGGCGCGGTCGGCACGGGGGACCCGGAAAGGGACTCGGCGGTCGTCGTGTACTTCGGCGACGGGTCCACCTCGCAGGGCGACGTCAACGAGGCCCTCGTCTTCGCGGCCGTGAACAACGCGCCGGTCGTGTTCTTCTGCCAGAACAACCAGTGGGCGATCTCCGAGCCGACCACGAGGCAGTCGCGCGTGCCGCTGGCCGACCGCGGTCGCGGCTTCGGGATCCCGAGCGTGCGGGTCGACGGCAACGACGTCCTGGCCAGCTACGCGGTGACCGCGGAGGCGCTCGAGCGGGCCCGCAGCGGTGGTGGCCCGACGTTCATCGAGGCCTTCACGTACCGGATGGGCGCGCACACCACCTCCGACGACCCGAGCCGGTACCGCTCGGCCGCGGAGGAGGACCACTGGCGTCAGCGCGACCCCATCGACCGCCTGCGCACCCACCTCGAGGAGCGCGGCGAGCTGTCCGCGGCCTTCGTCGCGAGCCTCGAGCGCGACGGTGACGAGCTGAGCGAGCGCCTGCGCGCGACGGTGCGCGGGATGGGGCGCCCGTCGGCGGCGTCGATGTTCGAGCACGTCTACGCCACTCCGCACTCGGTCGTCGAGGCCGAGCGCGCCTGGTTCGAGCAGTACGAGGCGTCGTTCCTGGACGCCAGCCACTCCGGAGAGGGGAGCCACCGATGAATGCGCCCGTCCACACGACCTCGACCACCGGCGTGCAGACGCTCACGATGGCCAAGGCGATCAACCTAGGTCTGAGACGGTCGCTGGAGTCGAGCCCCAAGGTGCTCCTCATGGGCGAGGACATCGGCGCGCTGGGCGGCGTCTTCCGGGTGACCGACGGGCTGCAGAAGGACTTCGGCGGAGACCGGGTGGTCGACACGCCGCTGGCCGAGTCGGGCATCGTCGGCACCGCGATCGGGCTGGCCCTCGCGGGCTACCGCCCGGTCTGCGAGATCCAGTTCGACGGGTTCGTCTTCCCGGCGTTCGACCAGATCACCACCCAGCTGGCGAAGATGCACTACCGCTCGCGTGGGCGGCTGAACCTGCCCGTCGTCATCCGCATCCCGTACGGCGGCGGCATCGGCGCGATCGAGCACCACAGCGAGTCGCCCGAGGCGCTGTTCGCGCACACCGCCGGCCTGCGGGTGGTCAGCCCGTCAAGCCCGGCCGAGGCGTTCACGATGATCCAGCAGGCGATCGCGTCGCCGGACCCAGTGCTCTTCTTCGAGCCCAAGGGGCGCTACTGGGAGAAGGGCCCCGTCGATCTCGATGCCGCGATGGGCGCCCCGCACCCCGGCCTGGACACCGCGAAGGTGCTGCGTCAGGGCACGGACGTCACGCTCGTCGCGTACGGCCCGACCGTCCAGACCGCGCTGAAGGCCGCGGAGGTCGCGGGTGCCGAGGGCACGTCGATCGAGGTCGTCGACCTGCGCGCGCTGTCGCCGCTGGACACCGCGACCGTCGCCGCCTCCGTGAAGCGGACGGGGCGCTGCGTCGTCGTGCACGAGGCCCCCGTGCTGTACGGCACCGGCGCCGAGGTGGCCGCGCGGATCGCAGAGGACTGCTTCTACCACCTGCACGCACCGGTGCTCCGGGTCGGCGGGTTCCACGCGCCCTACCCCGTCGCCAAGATCGAGCACGACTACCTGCCCGGGCTGGACCGAGTCCTCGACGCCGTGGACCGCTCGCTCGCCTTCTAGTCCCCCTGAGGAGTTCGTGAAAGTGCCGACCTACCAGCAGTTCCCGCTCCCCGACGCAGGCGAGGGTCTGACCGAGGCCGAGATCGTCGCCTGGCACGTGGCCGTCGGTGACGAGGTCACCGTCAACCAGACCATCGTCGAGATCGAGACCGCGAAGTCGCTCGTCGACCTGCCGAGCCCGTGGTCGGGAGTCGTCACGCGTCTGCTCGTCGAGCCCGGGCAGACCGTCGACGTGGGTACGCCGATCATCGAGGTCGACACGGACCCCGCCGGCACCCTGGCCGACGACGGTGCGGAGTACCCCGAGTCGCAGGCCCGGATCGCCGACGAGGGCAGCGGCAGCGCCATCGAGCACGGCCACCGTGGGCGCCCCAACCGTCACCAGGGCGTCGAGCCCGGGGGTTCCGACGAGATCGCGGCGGCCCGGTCGGGTCGAGCGGTGGAGGCGGCAGCCGCCCCCGCAGCGTCGGCCAACGTGTCGGCCAACGTGTCGGCCGGTGCGTCGGACACTGCCTCGGTCGGTGCGTCGTCGGAACCCGAGACCGGCCAGGCCGCGGACGAGCCGGCCGCTCACACCGAGCGGAAGTCCGTCCTCGTCGGCTATGGCGTGGCGGAGGCGGGCACCGTCCGGCGCGAGCGTGCGGCGAACGGGTCGGCGAACCGGCCCCACGCACTGGCCAAGCCGCCGGTCCGCAAGCTCGCGCGCGAGCTCGGCGTCGACCTCGACTCGGTCTCCCCGACGGGTCCCGGCGGCATCGTCACCCGTGAGGACGTGCTCGGACGCGCGGCCCAGGCGGAGGCCCGGACGCTGGCCACCTACCCCGGCGACGACGCGCCCTGGCTGGCCAGCGGGACCGTGTCACCGGACGGCCGGCAGACCCGCGTCCCGGTGAAGTCGGTGCGCAAGCGGACCGCCGAGGCCATGGTCGCCAGCGCGTTCAGCGCCCCGCACGTCACGGTCTTCCAGACGATCGACGTCACCGCGACCATGAAGCTGGTCGAGCGCCTGCGGGCCGACCGCGAGTTCGCCGACGTCCGGGTCACCCCGCTGCTCATCGCCGCCAAGGCGCTCATGCTGGCGGTCCGTCGGCACCCGGAGATCAACGGCTCCTGGGACGAGCAGTCGCAGGAGATCGTCTACAAGCACTACATCAACCTCGGGATCGCGGCCGCGACCCCCCGCGGGCTCGTCGTGCCGAACATGAAGGACGCGCACCGGCTGAGCCTCAAGGAGCTGGCCGTCGCGCTCGCCGAGCTCACCGCCACCGCGCGGGCCGGTCGCACCACGCCCGCGGACATGTCCGACGGCACCATCACGATCACCAACGTGGGCGTGTTCGGCATCGACACCGGCACCCCGATCCTCAACCCCGGCGAGGCCGCGATCCTCGCGTTCGGGGCGATCCGCGAGCAGCCGTGGGTGCACAAGAACAAGATCAAGATCCGCCACGTCACGCAGCTCGCGCTGAGCTTCGACCACCGTCTGGTCGACGGTGAGCTGGGCTCGCGGGTGCTCGCCGACGTCGCCCGAGTCCTGCACGACCCGGCGCAGGGACTGGTCTGGGGCTGATCTCCGGGGCGGCGGCGTGCCGTTCGGGGACGCGGTCGCCGATCGGTGGATTTCGGGCACGGGCCGCGGCATTGCGGTTAGGCTGCCGGGCGTGACGGGGTTCTCTGACGATCCGGATGAGGCGTTGGCGCGGGTCGCGGCCGATATCGAGGCGGCGCAGCGGCGGGCGGAGCGGGCGGTCGAGGTGAAGGCGTCGATCGACCGGGTGCGGGGTCGTGCGCGTAGCGCGCGCGGTGAGGTGGTCGTCGAGACGGACGCGACCGGGTTGATCACCGACCTGGTCCTGGACGATGCCGCGCTGAACCTGCGCGCCGCAGATCTGGCGCGCCTGATCCGCGAGACGATCGCAGCGGCCGGCCGTGACGCGGGGATCCGGGCGGTCGCGGTGACCGACGACGCGTACGGCGAGGGGTCGACGATCAGCGCGCACCTGCGCGGCGAGCTCGACGCACGGTGGCGGGTGTGAGCGCGGGGTTCGAGGTCGACTCGGAGGTGCTGCGCCGCCATGGTGCCCGGGTCGCGCAGGTGGAGGGTGACCTGGCCACCGCGCGGGCGGCCGCCGGGACGACCGATCTGCACGGCGGGGCGTTCGGGGTGCTGTGCTCGTTCTTGCCGCCGGTCATCTCCGGTGTCGACGCTGCGGCCCGGGACGCGGTGCACGCGGTGCACGAGGCGTCCCAGGGCGTGGTGCGTGAGCTCGGGTCGATGGCCGGTGCGTTCGACCGGGTCGACGAGCGGGTCGAGGACCTGATGCGCGGTATCGCCCGGGCGCTGGACCGGTGAGCGTCAACCCGCTGGTCGCCGCCCCGGTGGACACGTCCACGACGTTCGGTGGGGCGGGGCTGCTCGACTCGGTGAGCGGCCTGTGCGACGCGTTGCAGTCCACGTCCTGGGTGTCGGCGGGCCTGGCCGGGGTCGGGGTCGCGCTGGATACCGTCGCGGCGGTGGTGGACCCGCTCGGGTCGCTGATCAGTGCCGGGCTGGGCTGGCTGATCGAGCACCTCCAGCCGTTGAAGGGCTGGCTCAACGACCTGACCGGGGATGCCGGCGCGGTGCTGGGCTTCGCGGGCACCTGGGGCAACGTCGCCGACGCGATGGGCGCCGCGGGGAACGAGCTGACCCGGGTGGTCCGCGCGGATCTGGAGGCGATGTCGGGGGAGTCGATCTCCGCGTACTCGGCGTATGCCGACGCCCTGGCGGACCGGATCCGGGTCACGGGTTCGTCGGCGGCCTCGATCGGATCTGCGTTGAAGGTCTGCGCGATGATCGTCCAGGCCGTGCACGACCTGGTCCGGGACACCCTGTCCCAGCTGGTGGGGTCGATCATCTCCTGGGCCGCCGAGGCCGTGTTCACCCTCGGCCTGGCCACCCCCGTGATCGTCGGGCAGGTCTCCACCCGGGTCTCGTCGTTGGCCACCCGCATCGGACGCTCCGTCACCGACGTCATCACGTCGGCCAAGTCCCTCAGAGGGCTGCTCGACGCCCTCAAGGGAGCCCTCACCCGCCTCAGCCACGGCGTCCGCAGCAAGCTTCCGGGCCACGCCGAAGCGCCTGGGGCACCGACCCCGCGGGTCGCCGACGCCCCGACCGAGCGCGTCGGGGATCCCTCGGTCCACGACCCGGTCGACGTGGACGACCTCACCAACAAGCAGAAGTCCGAACTCTTCGACATCCCGAACCCGCAGCAGGGGATGACGGTCTGGCGGGTCTACGGCGAGGCGCAAGACGGGGTCGGTGGTCTCGAGCGTGGATCCCGGCCGTTCGGCGAGTCCTGGACGCCGACGGATCCACGGACGTCGACCGACTTCCGGTGGGAGGCGGGACTGCCTGACGAGAACCCCGGCCGGTTCCTCATCGAAGGCATTCTTCGGCGACCGAGCCACGTCGACGACGTCCGTCCAGCGCTCCCGCTCGACGGCAACCCGGGCGGCTGGCCCGAGTACCTCATCCGCGACGCCGAACACGCTGTCGAGCCCAGATTCGTCGGCGGCGTGAACGAGGCGTGGACCCGGCAGCCCGGCGACTGGGTCCCGGACTGATGCGCACTGCTCGATCGTCGATGCCCGTCCGACTGAGGGAGAATCGTGCGCGTGGATGACCCGGTCGAGGCGCTGAGGCACGCACTGGCCGTCCGTGACGTCGAGGAGGCCAGCCGCCGACTCGCCGACCTGCCGGTCGCCGTACCCGTCCTGGGCGGACAGGTCGCGACGACGCGGGACGCCGGTGGCAGGACGCTGCCGCTGTTCCTCACGCACGCGTCGTGGGAGGCGTTCGACTTTCCCGGTGACCGGGTCCTCGTCTCGCCGAGCGAGCTGCTCGAGGTGCTCGACGCCGTTGCTCCGGACCGCGTCCTGTTCGATCCCGCGCTCGCCTCGGCGATCACGCTTCCCGTCGAGGACGTTCGGGCCCTGCTCCGCGGTGAGCTCCCTCGTGCAGACGGTTCGGCCAGCATCGTCCGGCCCTCCGAAGCCGTCCCGGACGACGAGCTGCGCTCGCGCGTGCTCGCGGCGGTGGCACAGGCAGGCGAGGCCGAGCTGGCAGGCCGCGTCTGGGCGATGAGACGGACGCGCGGCGACGAGCTGGTCCCGCTGGTGGCACTCGCCTCCGACGCCGTCGGATCCGCCGACGCGTTGGCACAGATCCTGCGTGGCGCGGACCTCCCTCATGACCTGGAGCTGACGGTCCTGGACGAGGCGACCACGGATCTGGCCGAGCGGACCTGGACCGAGCTGAGACTCCTGCCGGCCCCGCAGCCGTGAGCGTCGGGTAGCGCCGCGCGGATGAAGGTCGCCAACGCCGACTTCATCGAGTGGGCGACTCCGCGGACGGCGGAGCTTCGCGGGGTTCTGGACGGGCCGGGCGGCCCTCGGCAGCTGGCGTGGCTCGGACTCCGTTCGGGTCCGTCGGGGGATCCGACGGACCTCGTCGTGCGTCTGCGCTCCGGTGCGCCGTGGCGCCCGCCTGCGCCAGGTCACCGGGTGGAGACCTTGGCCTGGACGCTCAACCCTGCCGAGGTCGAGTGGCTCAGCGCCGGCCTCGGCCCCGAGGAGGTCTGGCGCGCGCACGAGTCGGGGCGCGAGACCGTTCTGTGGGTGAGTCGTTGAGCTCGTGCCGGGCGCTCGAGGCTCCTGCGGCCTGATGCCCGGGCCGTGTGGCAGGCTCCCCGCATGAGTGCGGTGCGGACCCTGACGGTCGACGACGACCTCGCGCTGTGCCGCGTCGGGTACGAGCGCGGTGAGCTGCTCCGTCCGGACAGCGGTGCCGACGACGCGCACCGCTACCGCATCGACCCACGCAGCAGTCTCGTCGCCGACGGGCTCGTCCTGCTGGAGCTGGCCGACGACGGGATCCGCCTGCTCGACACCAACGGGCTCCCGATCACCGTCCGTGACCTGCGGCGGTTCCGGATCCTCGTCAAGATCGCCGACAGGCACGCGGAGGGTCCGGTCGCGCCCGTGCCCGCGCAGCCGACCGCATCAGTCGGGTCGCCGGATCTCGTCGACCTGCGCCTCGACGCTCTCGACAACGACCTGCTCGACGGAGTCGACTTCGCCGTCATCGGGGCGAGCGGGTCGGTCGGCGACGAGTGCATCGTGCTCGAGGCCACGGCGGACGGTTTCGTCGTCGCCTATCGGGACCGGGGTGTCGCGAGCGTCCTGTTCACCTCCCGGTCGCTGGCGCAGGCCCGGGCCGTGTTCCTCGACGAGGCGTGCTGGCTCGGCGCCGATCGCGGTCGGGGAACGTACGTGGGTCGGTCGCAGGCCGTCGGAACCGAGGACTGGACCCCGGCGCAGGTGGTCGCGGCCTACGAGCGGCGGCTGCTCGGCGACGACTGACCGGGGCTACGCGGTTCGACGGGCGGCGTTCGACTCGACGACGATCGCGACGATGCCGAGGGCGATCGCCCCGAGCTCGGAGATCGCGGCCAGCCACACCGAGGTGCCGACCCACCGCTCGTGCACCTCGAAGAACCCGCTGGGCGTCGTCGAGATGACGAATGCCGTCAGCGTCGCGATGCCGAACCCGATGGCACCCAGCAGTGGCAGCCAGTGCCGCCAGACCAGGACGAGCACGGCCAGCACGATCCCGCCGAAGCCGTTCAGCAGGAACGCCGGGCCGACCACCGCGACGTCCTTCGCCCAGTCGTTCCACAGGTAGAGGTGGACGATCGCCGAGACCAGCAGGCACACGCTGAGCAGGGCCCGCAGGACGTAGGACGTCGGCTGCCGCTCCATGGCTCAGGCCTTCCCCGCGAGCACTTCGCCGTTGCTGACGTGGACGTCGATCGCGGTCAGCGGCGCCGGCGCCGGGCCGGACACGTTCTTGCCGGACAGGTCGTAGACGGACCCGTGGCAGGGGCACTTCAGCTGCTTGCCGTCGGGTGCGACCGTGCAGCCCTGGTGGGTGCAGATCGCGGTCAGCGCCACGATCGTGCCCGCCGACGGCTGGGTCAGCAGGATCGGCTTGCCGTCCGAACCCGTCGCGGAGATCGCGCCACCCTCGGGGATGTCGGAGACCTTGGCGAGCGAGCCGTCGCCGCCCGACCCGCCGCCGCCGGAGGTGGAACCCGGGTCGGTGTTCGACGAGCTGCCCCCGCAGGCCGCCAGCACACCGGCCGCGGCGACGCCCATGGTCACCAGGCCGGCGCGCGCCAGGACCGTGCGCCGGTCGAGACAACCGGTGCAGTCGGCGTGCGTGACGTCGGTCGGGTCCAGCGTGTTCGGGGAATCCAGCAGCGAGGACATTGCCACCTCCGTGCGAGCCGGGACGAGCGGTCACCAGTTGTCACGAGGCGGAGGTCGCGGAAGTTCACCGCACGGGGCACCTGTTTGCGTTGACGCTAGCCCGCCAGGCTCGACGCCGCCGGTCCGCCTCACCGTTCGACCTCCGTCAGTTCGACCTCCGTCAGGGAGCCGGCGGAGGGTCGAACGACGAGGCGGTCAGCTGGACGGCCCCTGTGCCGCTTCCGCGTCGACCCGGTCGACGGCGGCCTGGTCGGCCACGATCGCGGACACCCCGCTGACGGCCGTCGCACCGGCGGTCGCACCTGGCACCTCGGCCGCAGCGGCGTCGGCCGCGTCGGCGTCCATGCGGCCCTGGATGCCGGAGACGTTGCGCAGCGGCAGCTCGGGCAGGAGGGCGGTCAGGATGATCCCGACGGAGATGATGCACGCGGCCACGAGCAGCACGGTGTCGATCGACTGGGAGAACCCGTCGAGGAACGGCTTGGCCAGCCGCGGGTCCAGGTTGTTGATGAACGACGAGTCGTTCAGCGAGGGCAGGCTCCCGCCATCCGATCCGGGCCGCAGCAGGCCGAGCACGGGCGCGTTCGCCGGGTTGCCCTGCACGGCCGGGTCGGCGACGGCCTGCTGGAACGCAGGCGTCTTGACCGCCGACGCGAAGGCGGCCCTGATGTTGTCGCCGACCGTCGAGAAGAGGATCGACAGGAAGATCGCGGTGCCGAGCGTGCCGCCCATCTGCCGGAAGAACAGCGACGACGAGGTCGCGACACCCATGTCGCGCACGGGCACGGCGTTCTGCACCGCGAGCACGAGCGGCTGCATCGTGAAGCCGAGCCCGAGCCCGAAGACGATGGAGCACGCGAAGAGGAAGTTCAGCGACGTGTCGGTCTGCAGCCGCGAGAACATCAGCGAGGCGCCGGCCATCAGCACCGTGCCGAACACCGGCAGGGCCTTGTAGCGGCCCGTCCGGGCGGTCGTCTGACCGGCGATGATCGAGCCCGCCATGATGCCGAGCGTGAACGGGATGAGCGTCAGGCCGGCGTGCGTGGGCGTCTGGCCCTTCACGATCTGCAGGTAGAGCGGCAGGGTGGCCAGGCCGCCGAACATGCCGAGGCCGATGACGACGTTGGCCCCCGCGCCGACCGAGAACGTGCGGTTGCGGAAGAGGTAGAGCGGCAGGATCGCGTCGCCCTTGGCGAAACGCTCTGCGACGACGAACCCGATCAGGCCCAGGACCCCGATGACGTAGCAGGCGATCGCCTTGGGAGAGTCCCAGTGCCACTCCCGACCCTGTTCGGCGACGAGCAGGATCGGCACCAGCGTGACGACCAGGAGCAGGGCGCCGGGCCAGTCGATCCGGTGCTGGATCCGCTTCAGCGGCGGCAGGTGCAGCACTCGCGAGATCACGATGAGCGCGATGATGCCGATCGGCACGTTGATCAGGAAGACCCAGCGCCACCCGGAGATGCCCAGGATCGTCTCCGTGCCGGCGAAGAACCCGCCGACCACCGGCCCGAGCACGCTCGAGACGCCGAACACGGCGAGGAAGTAGCCCTGGTAGCGCGCGCGCTCCCGGGGTGCGACCAGGTCGCCGAGGATCGTGATGGCGAGCGCCATGAGACCGCCCGCACCGAGGCCCTGCAGCGCGCGGTACCCGGCCAGCTCGTACATCGAGTTCGACGTGCCGGACAGCAACGACCCGAGCACGAAGAGCGAGATCGCGATCATGTACAGCGGCTTGCGCCCGTAGATGTCGGACAGCTTGCCGTACAGCGGCGTCGAGATCGTCGCCGTGAGCAGGTACGCAGTGGTCACCCATGCCTGCAGCGAGAGCCCGTTGAGGTCGTCGCCGATCGTCCGGATCGAGGTGGCGACGATGGTCTGGTCCAGCGCGGCCATGAACATGCCGAGCATCAGACCGCCGAGGATCGTGAGGATCTCGCGGTGCGTCGGGGCCTTGAAGGCCGAGGCGTTCGGGGGTGCGTCGGTGCTCTGCTGAGTCATGGAGCCTTCTCGAACGGGGGTGGGGGACGCATGACTGGTTGCGCAGGACAACCATCCCGCACCCAGGTGACAACAACGACCGGGCGCGCATGTGTTCCCGGTCACGGGCGACCGGTTCGGCCTTCAGCGACTACCCTTCCCGCATGTCCGAGCCAACGACGGCCCTGCGCAGGGCCGTCCGGCGCGTAGTCGCGGTCGTCGTCGGACTCTGCGCACTTGTCCTGCTGGGCGCCACGGCGGCCCAGGCACACAACCAGCTGGTCAGCACCGACCCGCCCGCCGACGCGGTGCTGCCGGTCATGCCCGACCACATCACGCTGACGTTCGCCGAGGACGTCTCGCCCCTGGGCGTGGCGCTGATGGTCCACCGACCCGACCAGGCGGTGGTCAACGTCGGCGTTCCGACGACGAACGGGCCGGTGGTCTCGCAGGCGATCGCCGGTGACCTGCCGGCGGGCCTCTACAAGGTCATGTACCGGGTCACCTCCGACGACGGGCACGCGGTCGAGGGCGAGTACACCTTCACCACGCAGGGTCCGACGACGATCCAGGGCGCCGGCGCTCCCGTCGACCCGGCCGGTGGTGCCGCCGCCGAGCAGCCCATGGTCATGGACCACGGGACGATGGTCCCGGTGACGCCGTCGGCCGAGCCCGTCGCCGATCCCGACCCTGCCACCGCATCGAGTCCGGCCGCGGCTGCCCCGGTCATCTCCGAGCTCCCGGAAGCGAGGCACGTCCCCGTGGGCGTCCTCCTCGGCATCGCCGCGGTGCTCGTCGCTGCCGGTGGCCTGACGGCGGTGCTGCTCATGCGGCGGCGTCCGCTCGACGACGACGGCAACCTAGGCTGAGCGGGTGAGTGCGCCGGCGACGAGCGCCCGGGGAACCGGCGCTCCCAGACCTCTCGGCCCGTGGCGCGTCGTCGTCCTCCCCCTGGCCGCCGTCGCGTTCGCGCTGCTCGGCATCTGGTTCTCCGGCGCCGCGCTCCCGACGATCCTGCGCGACCCTGGTCCGCTCGTCCGGTGGGGGCTGCCCGCTTCGTCGACGCTCTCCGAGCTCGCCGGGGCCGTCACCCTCGGGGCGCTGTTCCTGGCGGTCGGCATCCTGCCGCGGGTCGCGTCCGAGGACGGTCCCGTGCGCAACGCACGCGTGGGCGTCGGGACCGCCGACGGCTCCGCCTATCCGCACAGCCTGGTCGTCGCCGGGGTCGCCGCGGGGGCGTGGACGGTGGCGTCGATCGTGCACCTCGTCCTGACCTACGCGGACGTCGCGGGGGTGGCGCTCGGCTCGGACGCGTTCGGGCAGCAGCTCGGGGTGTTCGTCACCGACATCGACCTCGGCCGCACGCTCCTGCTGATCACGACCGTCGCGGCCGTCGTCACGGCGTTGTCCCTGGTCGTCGCGACCCCGACCGGCGCCGCCTGGACCGCCGTGGCGGTGCTCGTCGCCCTGTACCAGCAGGCGCAGCTCGGGCACGCGGCGGGCGCGTCCGGGCACAGCATCGCGACGTCGGCCATGGTGGTCCATCTCGTCGGCGCCGCGCTGTGGATCGGGGCCCTCGCGGCCCTCGCCCTCCTGGTCACGCGCATCGGCACGGACCTGTCCGCGGCGGTCGCCCGGTACTCGGTCGTCGCCGGGTGGTGCTTCGTCGCCGTCGGCGTGTCCGGGCTGGTCAACGGCCTCCTCCGCACCGGCGGCTGGTCCGACCTCACCACGACCTACGGCGTCCTGCTGCTGAGCAAGGCGGCGCTGTTCGGCGTCCTCGGACTGCTCGGGCTGGCGCACCGGCAGCGCGTCCTCCCGCGCCTCGCGGGTGGGGCGTCGGGCTCGGTGCGACGCGTCGGGGGGGTGCTGTTCTGGCGGCTCGTGCTCGTCGAGCTGTTCGTCATGGGCGCCGTGTCCGGGGTCGCGGTCGCGCTCGGCGCCACAGCCCCGCCCGTCTCGCAGGACCCGCCCGTCGACCCGTCGCCGGCCTACCAGATCACCGGGCACCCGCTGCCGCCCGAGCCGACCCCGATGCGCTGGATCACCGAGTGGCGCTGGGACCTGCTGCTCGCGTTCGCGACCGTCGCCGGGCTCGTCGTGTACTGGCGGTGGGTGGTGCGGCTCCGCCGGCGTGGAGACCAGTGGTCGCTGCTGCGCGCAGCGTCCTGGACCGTCGGGCTCCTGCTGTTCGGCTGGGCGACGAACGGCGCCCCGAACCTGTACGGCCACGTGCTGTTCAGCGGCCACATGATCCAGCACATGACGCTGGCCATGCTGGTGCCGCTGTTCGTCGTCCTGTCCGCGCCGGTCACCCTCGCGCTGCGCGCCCTGCCGGTCCGGTCGTCGCTCCTGCGCTCGGACGCGTCCCGCGGACCGCGCGAGTGGATCCTCACCCTGGTGCACAGCCGCGTCGGGACGTTCTTGGCGAACCCGCTGGTCGCAGCCGTGAACTTCATCGGCTCGATGGTCCTCTTCTACTACTCCGGACTGTTCGAGTGGACCCTGCGCAGCGGCGTCGGGCACCTCGCGATGGTCGTGCACTTCACGCTCGCCGGGTACCTGTTCGTCAACGCGCTGATCGGTGTCGACCCCGGACCGCGCCGCTGGGGCTACCCGCAGCGGATCCTCCTGCTGTTCGGCACCATGGTGTTCCACGCGTTCTTCGGGGTCACCCTGGTCACGTCCGAGGCCCTGTTCGTCGCCGACTGGTTCGGGCTGATGGGTCGGCCGTGGGGCGTGTCGGCCATCGCGGACCAGCAGGCCGGTGGCGCGTTCGCGTGGGGCATCGGTGAGCTGCCGACCCTCGTCCTCGCGGTCGTCGTGGCGGTGCAGTGGTCGCGCGACGACGAACGCGCCGCCCGCCGCCGCGACCGACGGGTCGATCGCGACGGCGACATCGAGATGGACGAGTACAACGCGATGCTCGCGAACCTGGCCGCCCGAGACGCAGCCAACCCACCAGCCCCCTGACGCCGCAGCGCGCCCGCCGCCAACCCGCGCTGGCGCCCCGACTCCGACTCCGGCGCCCCCGCACCCGCACCCGCACCCCTCGCCCGCGCTCCACCGCCGGCGAACTTGACCTTGTGCGCGTCATTCGGCCGGATGCCGTGCACATCGACAAGTTCGTCGAGCGTGAGGCCGACCGTGGTGCCGTCGGGCGCGGGCCGAGCCGACCACAGCCCCGCGGTCACGACCGAGTCCCGGTGCACCGTGGCCGGCCGGCGGCGAGTCGGCACAGTTCCCTGGGTGCGCCCGCCTCGAGACATTCCACCGTCGCTGATCGCCCTCGCGCTGATGCAGGGGGCGCTGCTCTCGTCGGCACAGTGCGATGCGGCCGGAGTGACTCGCGGGCAGCGGACCCGGCTCGTCGCGTCGGGCATCTGGCAGCGCCCCACCAGGGGCGTCCTCGACGTCGCTCCCGGCGACGGCATACGTGACCCGGAACGTCGTCGACGGCGAGCCGCCTGGTTGGGGCTGCTCGCTTACGGCCCCGAGGCGGTCGCGGTCGGCCAGTGCGCCCTGGTGCTGCACGGTGTCGCCGGAGTGCCGGCCCACGTCGCGCCCGAAGTTGCCTTGCCCCGAGGGCGGTCGATCCGCCCGCGCGACGGCATCCGCGTCCGGTACTTCGAGGGGACCCAGGTGATGCGGTACGGCCCCCGGCAGATTGCGGCCCTGGTCCCCGCGCTGGTCCAGGCGCTTCCCGACCTGCCGCGACGACACGCGGTGGCTGTGCTCGACGACGTGCTGCACCGCGGCCTGCTCACCGACCAGGGACTTGCCGTGATCGAGGGACTCCTGGTCGGCAGACGCGGTGCGGTCGAGGTGAGGAACCGGATCCGATTGGTCGACCGACGCGCGGAGTCGCCGCTGGAGACGTTCGCGCGACTGGACTGCGTGGACGGAGGCGTTCCGCCGGACGAGCTCCAGGTGGAGATCAGAGACCGTCACGGAGCGTTCGTCGCCCGCGGGGACCTGGGATGGCGACTTCCCGGTGGCCGTTGGCTCATCGTCGAGGTCGACGGGCGAGAGGTTCACGAAGCCCCGGTGGCGCTGTTGCGCGATCGGCGGCGTCAGAACGCGATGCTCGCGACCGCCCACGTGGAGCTCCTACGCGTCACGGCCGACGACATCGGCCGCCGGGGCACGGTGGCTGCCCTGGTCCGAACAGCACTCGCCCACGTGCGATGAGAGGGCGAACTTGTCGTTGTGCGCGCCATCCGGCCGAATACGGCGCGCAACAGCAAGTTCGAGCGGCAGGTGAACCGCAGCGCCCCCGGGCGCGGACGCGGTGGCGGGTGGTAGGACGGGGGGCATGGGTGAGACCGCTTTTCATGACCTTGACGACTACGTGGCGATTCCGCGGCTCAGCGGGCTGGTGCTCAGCCGGGACGGGACGCGCTTGGTGACCAGCGTCGCGACGCTGGACGCCAAGCGGACCAAGTTCGTGACGGCACTGTGGGAGGTGGACCCGACGGGCGAGACCCCTGCCCGGCGACTGACACGGAGCGCGAAGGGCGAGGCGAGCGCGGCCTTCACGCGCGACGGTGACCTGCTGTTCACCAGTGCCCGTCCGGACCCGGACAAGAACGAGGGCGACGACGACCCGAGGCCGGCGCTGTGGTTGCTGCCGCACGACGGCGCCGAGGCGCGGCTGATCGCCGACCGGCTGGCGGGAGTGTCCGGCGTCCGGGTGGCCCGGGATGCGGCGGTGGTGCTCCTGGGGTCGGACGTGCTGCCGTCGGCCGTCGACGATGCTGCCGACGAGAGGCTCCGCAAGGCGCGCAAGGAGAAGAAGGTCTCGGCGATCCTGCACGACGGGTTCCCGGTTCGGTACTGGGACGCCGACCTCGGTCCGCACAGCCCGCACCTGTTCACGGCGACCCTGAGCGAGCGCGTGACGCACCCGGTCGCAGGCGTGACCGATCCGCGGCTGACGCTCACGGACGTCACCCCGGACGGCCGGCGGCACCTCATGGACCAGGCCTCGGCGATCAGCCCGGACGGCGCGACGGTGGTCAGCGGGTGGCACGTGCCCATGGGCGGCGGAGCGAGCCGTAGCCAGCTGGTGGCGATCGACGTCGCGACCGGTGAGCGCCGGGTCCTCGTCGACGATCCCGCGGCGGACCTCTGGAGCCCGGCGATCTCGCCGGACGGCCGGTGGGTCGCGTACAGCCGCGACACGTTGTCGACGCCGTACGAGGCCCCGGTGGTGCGGCTCGCGGTGGTGCCGCTGCACGGCGGCGAACCGCGCGCCCTGGCCGACGAGTGGGACCGCTGGCCGCACGGTCCGGTGTGGCTGCCCGACTCGGACGCACTGCTCGTCACGGCCGACGACGACGGCCGGGGGCCGATCTTCCGCATCGAGCTGGCGACGGGCGCGGTCGAGCGGGTCACCAGCGACGACGCCGTGTTCACGGACGTCAACGTCAGCCCCGACGGTCGGACCGCGTACGCGCTGCGGACGTCGTACCTGGCACCGTCGCACCCGGTCCGGATCGACCTGACCCAGGACGCGCCGGTCGCGAGCACACCCCTGCCCAGCCCGGTGAGCCCCGTGGAGCTGCCCGGTGTCCTGGACGAGGTGGAGTCGACGACCGACGGCCGACGAGTCCGGGCGTGGCTGGCCCGACCGAGACAGGCGCAGGAGGGCGTGATCGAGAAGGCTCCGCTCGTCCTGTGGATCCACGGCGGCCCCCTCAGCTCGTGGAACGCCTGGTCCTGGCGGTGGAACCCGTGGATCCTCGTCGCCCGCGGGTACGCGGTCCTCCTGCCGGACCCGGCGCTGTCCACCGGATACGGCCAGCAGTTCATCCAGGACGGCTGGGGCGCGTGGGGTGCGGCGCCGTACACGGACCTGTTGGCGATCACCGATGCCGCCGTGGAGCGCGAGGACGTGGACGAGACCCGCACGGCGGCGATGGGCGGCTCGTTCGGCGGCTACATGGCCAACTGGGTGGCCGGCCACACCGACCGGTTCGCGGCGATCGTCACGCACGCGAGCCTGTGGGCGCTGGACCAGTTCGGGCCGACGACCGACGTGGCCTACTACTGGGGCCGCGAGATGACCGAGCAGATGGCGCTCGACAACTCACCCCACCTGCACGTCGGGGCGATCACCACCCCGATGCTGGTGGTGCACGGCGACAAGGACTACCGCGTGCCCGTCGGAGAGGGGCTGCGGCTCTGGTACGAGCTGCTGTCCAAGAGCGGTCTGCCCGCCGACGAGGACGGTCACAGCCCGCACCGGTTCCTGTACTTCCCGGACGAGAACCACTGGGTGCTCAGCCCCCAGCATGCGGTCGTCTGGTACCAGGTGGTCGAGGCGTTCCTGGCGCAGCACGTGCTCGGCGAGGACGTTCTCTACCCCGACACGTTGGGGTGATTCCTGCCGCTCGAGGTGCGGGCGTCGTCGACCCGGACCAGACTCGCCGCTCATGGACGGGCATCCCTAGCCCGCCAGGACGGAGGACCGACATGGGTATCGGAGGCGGAATCGCGCTGATCGTGATCGGCGCGATCATGTCGTTCGGAGTCAGTGACCGTATCGACGGCGTGAACCTGACCCTGATCGGCTACATCTGCATGGGCGCAGGAGCGCTGGCGTTGATCCTTGCCATCGCGATGAACGCGCAGCGCAACAACACGTCCCACCGTGAGGTCATCGAGCAGCGGACCACACCCCAGCCCGCGCCCCAGGCCGCGCCTGTGGTCCCGGCGGTGCCCGTGGCTCCGGCCACCCCCGTGGTGCAGGCGCAGCCCGCCCCCCAGGCGCCGCCCGCTCCTCAGGCCCCCGCCGCGCCGCCGGCTGTCTGACCCTCCCGAACGCCGCCGACCTCGCCTGCGAGGTCGGCGGCGTTCGTCGTCGAAGGAACCATCGCCGACCTCGGCGAGCCGCCCGAGCATGGCCACCGCCAACCGCAGCTCCCGCGAGACGTCTCAGGCTCGCGCCGCCTCCACGATCGCGTCGGCGAGGTCGTCCGGTCGCGACCACATCGGCCAGTGCCCCGTCGGGAGGTCGACGTAGGTCACGTCGAACTCGGACAGCTCGGTGAAGAACGGCGGCCCCCCGTGCGCCATGGGTTTGAGCTGCTCGGACGACAGGCTCGTGCAGATCGCGGTCACCGGGACCGAGAAGCGCGCCGGATCACGCAGGTGCACCGGCCCGCGGCGCGCCGCCGCCGGATGCGGCACGGCGCGCCGGGCGAAGTCGGCGAGGTCCTCGTCCGAGAGGCCTTGCAGGCTCTGCTCACCGAGGACCTCCCACGGCGGAAGCGCCTCCTCGGCCTGGTCCGGGGCGATCGCAGGGTTGGGCACGGCGCCGTCCTGCTGGGGCCCGCTGTCCACGTAGACCGCCCGCCGGACGCGCGCCGGCCGCTGGTCCACCACCTCGCTGAGCACCGTGCCGCCCGCGCTGTGCCCGACCAGCACGACCTCACCGTCCAGGGTGTCGACGAGGTCGACGACGGCGCGCACGTGATCCTCCAGCGTGATAGAGCCGCGATCGGTGGCGTCGGGATCGAGCCCCGGAAGAGTCATCGGGTAGGCGTCGAAGCCCTCGTCTCGAAGCCTCCCGACCACGCGGTCCCACGCCCACGCGCCGAGCCATGCACCAGGTACCAGAATCACGGAAGCAGCCATGGGGACAGCCTGTCCCCGACCACCGACACGCGTGCGGGTGAGGAGGCGCTGTACCCCCGGGGAGCGACGCGTGTGGGTGGTTCCGGGCAGACTGGGCCCTGCCCGGACAGACCGGGCATTCATCCCGGCGTCCGACGCCGGCGGAGCAGGGGGACAGATGGACGAGGTCGAGGCGCGCGAGGTCAAGGCGCAGATGGTGGACTACGCGCGGCATCTGTCGGAGCGGGTGGTTCGACCGTCCGACGTCGCCAGGACGGCGTCGGTGGAGGCGCCGGCGCTGGCGCTCGGGCTGGCACGGCAGCCGGACGGGTCCTTCCAGCTCGCCGTCCGGTACCGGCTCGGCCTGTCCTCGGTGCGCAGCGTGGCACGCAGGGTCGTGGACAAGGTCGGTCCCGAGGACGTGGACGTTCGTCGAACGGGCCGGATCAGGACGCTCGGCGCGGACTCGGGCGCGGACGGAAGGGCGGTCCGCCTGCGACCGCCGGTGGTCCGTGCCCAGTCGCTCGGCGAGACGGGGCGTGTCCGGCCCTTGCGTCCGGGCGTCTCGATCGGGCACGTCCGCGTCAGCGCGGGAACGCTCGGCGCGTTCGTGCACGTCGACGGCGCCGTCCACGTGCTGTCCAACTACCACGTGCTCTCGGGCACGCCTGCCGCTCAGGTGGGCGACGACATCGTGCAGCCCGGCGCGGCGGACGGTGGGACCGACCCGAAGGACCGCGTCGGCACGCTCGCGGCCAGGGTGGATCTGTTGCCGAACGGGCGAGCGCTCGTCGATGCCGCCGTCGCCCGACTGGACCAGGAGTTCACGCAGCCGGATCTGCAGTACCCGGTCGGCAGGGTGACGACGACGGCTGAGGTCCTCGGCGGCGAGTCCGTGGGAAAGATCGGTCGGACGACCGCCGTGACGCACGGCCGGGTGACCGCGATCGAGCTGGACGACGTGGTGGTCGGCTACGGCGACGAGCTGGGCGAGCTCAGCTTCGACAACCAGATCGAGGTCGAGTCGACCGGGCCCGGGCCGTTCTCCCGCGGGGGTGATTCGGGTGCGCTCGTGTACCGCCAGGACGGTGTCGCGATCGGTCTGCTCTATGCGGGGTCGGAGTCCGGGGGTGACAATGGGTCCGGGTTGACCTACGTCAACCCCATCGACGCCGTGCTCGCCGCGTTCGGAGCGACCCTGGTCTGAGGGCCGTCCCGCGTCCCGGCCACGGTCGGAGTGCGTGGTGGGAGGCGGTGCACGGGTGGCGGACATCCAGCAGGCACGGGCGGCGAAGGAGCGGCTGCGCACGACCCTGCAGGGCCGCTCGGACGTGCGGGGGATCGGGATCGCTCGGGCCAACGGTGGGTACGAGATCCGAGTGAACGTCTCACGCGACGGGCGCCACGACCTCCCGGGAATGGTCGACGGTGTGGACGTCCAGGTCCGGGTGGTCGGCACGGTGCGCGCAAGCGCGTGACCGGAGCCACGTTCGTGGTCACGTGGTCCGTGACGGCGATGTCGTTGCGCCATTCGAGGCAATGTCACGACGGGCTCGCGCGTGTTTGTGTTGTTCCCTCTCGGCAACTGTTTGATTCGCGTGCGCTTCGGGCGATTTGTTGCGCCAGGACGGGTGATCTCATCGACCTCTCATGCGTCGAGATCGCACCGAGGGCCGGCGAGGGACGATGATGACCCAGTGACGCGTCGCGGCATGTCGGCTCAGGGTGCGCGCTCGGACAGCAGGTCTGCGGCGAGCATGGTCGGCGTGCGCGCCCTCGCCCTCGCCGCGCACCGTCTGGACCGCTGCCGCTCGATCGACGAGGTTGCTCACGTCGCGACCTCGACGGCCCTCGAGGTGCTCGATGCTCAGGGTGTCGCCTTCTGTCGGATCGACCAGGACACGTGCCGGACCGTCGCGGTCGAGCCCCGGCCGACGGATCCGCGCATGGTGTGGCTCTCGCGAGCGTCCTACCGCGCCAACGACCGGCCTGCCCTCCGCAACATGATCCGCGACCGGGCCAGCTGGGTCGCGCACGCGCGCACGATCCACGACGAGCCGACGGCCGACGACGACCCGGACGCCGGCGACCCGATCGAGGTCGCCTCCTTGCGTGAGGTCGACGCCGCGAGCGGTCTCGGTTCACCGCTGATCGTCAACGGCACCGTGTGGGGGCAGATCGTCGCGACCCGTGCGCGTCCGGGCACCCCGTTCCGGGTCGACGACATCGCCCGTGCGGAGGTGCTCGCGGCACTCGTCGCGGGCGCGGTCGCCCGCGTCGACCTCGAGGCGCAGGTGCGGCACCTGGTCGCCGACGACCCGCTGACGGGCCTGGCCAATCGCCGGGTCGCGGACTCGGAGGCCGAGTCCGCGCTCGAGTCGGGCCACGAGACCTGCATCGTCATGTGCGACGTCGACGGGCTCAAGCGCGTCAACGACGACATGGGCCACGACGCTGGTGACGACCTGCTGCGGTCCGTGGCCGACGTGCTGAGCCGTGCGGCGGACGCCCTGCCGGGCTCGACGGCCGCGCGCATCGGTGGCGACGAGTTCTGCCTGGTCACGGTCGGTCGACGTCGCTCCGAGGTCGCCGAGACGATGGCGGCGACGGTGGCCGCGTTCCCGTTGCCGCACGGCGCCGCGATCTCCTACGGGATCGCCTCGACCGCCGTCACCGGGTCCGTCTCCGCGCGGCACCTGTTCCGGCAGGCCGACGCCGCGCAGTACAAGGCCAAGCGCGCCCGCGCCCGCGCCCTGCGTGCGACGGTCCCCGCGACGGCCGACCCGAACGTCACCGCCGAGCGCGTGATCGTCGCCGGGTCGTCGGCCATCGCGGCCGCCCAGTCCGGCGTCGTGCCGCGGCTGTGCGCGTTCGCGGCCGCCGCCACCGAGACGCTCGGCGGTTCCACCTGGACGGTGCTGACCCGTCGGGAGGGTGCCTCGCCTGACGAACCCGCCGCTGCGGTGGCCCGCGGTGGCAGCCCGGCCGAGGTAGGAGCGCAGTTCGCGACCGTCGTCGTCGGCTACGGTCCGTGGCTCGTCGAGATCGGGATGTCGGCCACCGCCGCGACCGGCGACGTCGTGCTGACGTCGCTCGACGCGCTGACAGGCGTGGCTGTTCGTGGCGCGCGCTAGCTTGCGCCTCGTTGGTGGGTGCAGCGCGCGCTAGCTTGCGCCGCGTTGGTGGGTGCAGCGCGCGCTAGCTTGCGCCGCGTTGGTGGGTGCAGCGCGCGCTAGCTTGCGCCGCGTTGGTGGGTGCAGCGCGCGCTAGCTTGCGCCGCGTTGGTGGGTGCAGCGCGCGCTAGCTTGCGCCTCGTTGGTGGGTGCAGCGCGCGTGAGCCGGGCCGGCGGGCGTTCAGCCGTGCAGCGGAAGCGTGAGCGTCGTCGCGCCGCCCTCGACCAGCCGGACGGGCACTCCCCAGTCCTGAGCGTTCAGGTGGCACGCAGGGTGCTCGACCGCGGGGTCGGCGTCGCACGAGGCGGCATGCGCAGTGACGTGCAGGACGCCTTCGCGGACCGACGGATCGAGACGGAGCATGCGGTCGAGCGGAACGTCGTCCCCGGCGCCCTCGAGCAGCAGGCCAGGCGGCGTCGACGACACCTGCAGGCGGGTCGAGGGGCCGTAGCGGTCGTCGTACTTCTGCCCGGTCGCGGGCGTGAAGACGACGTCGAGGCGCACGGACCCGGGCGCGAGCTCGGTGACGGGTCGCCGGGTGCGGTGCGCGCCGCGGTCCTCGAGGCGGCCGAGGGACAGGGGCAGCCGCGTCAGCCGGTGGGCGGCGGACTCGACGACGATCACCGAGTCGTCGAGGACGAGCAGCCCGCTGGGCTCGGCGAGGTCGGTAGCGATCGTCGAGACGGAACCGCCGGAGAACCGGCGGACCGCCCCGTTGTAGGTGTCCGCGATCAGCACGGACCCGTCCGGCAGGACGGCGACGCCGAGGGGGTGCTGCAGGCGCGCTTCGGCGGCCGGGCCGTCGCGGTGCCCGAAGTCGAACAGTCCCTCACCGACCGCGGTGTGCACCGTCCGCGCGACGGGGTCGACCCAGCGCAGCGCCGAGGTCTCGGAGTCGGCCACCCAGATCTTGTCGTCGGCACCCACGGCGAGACCGGACGGCTGCGCGAACCAGGCGTCGTCGAGGGGACCGTCGAGCAGACCCTCGTTCAGCGTGCCGGCGAGCTGGTTGATCGAGCCCTGCTTGTCGTCGAACTCCCACAGCGTGTGGTTGCCGGCCATGGCCACGACGAACCCGCCGAGCGCCCGGGACCACACGACGTCCCAGGGCGAGGAGAGCTTCTGTCGTCGGGGACCGGGGATGAAGTCGACGGTCGGCGACCCGCCGGTCGACAGGGAGAGGGACGAGGCGAACGCGGCCGACGCATCGCCGGGCTCGCCGATCACGGGAAGCGATGCGGGTTCTTCGTCGGCCTCGTCGTCGTCGAACGGCAGGAAGTTGTC
Organism: Cellulomonas sp. URHD0024; assembly: GCF_000426185.1. Taxonomy (GTDB): domain Bacteria; phylum Actinomycetota; class Actinomycetes; order Actinomycetales; family Cellulomonadaceae; genus Cellulomonas. The sequence continues at coordinate 44,212 of NZ_AUEW01000008.1, read as the reverse complement.
GGCCGCGCCCACCATGTACTGCGCGCCCGTCCCGGCCACGGTGGTCACCCGCCCGTCGGCCAGCCGGACGCCGCGCAGCGCGTGGTTGACGGTGTCCGCGACGAGCACGTCGTAGTCGAGCCACTGACGCAGCTCCTCCGGCACCAGGCACAGGCCGTTGGGTTCGCTGAACCTGGCCTCGTCGGCAAGCCCGTCGACGAAGCCGCGTTCGCCCGTCCCGATCCGGCGGACCAACGTCTCGCCGTCGAGCTCGGCGAGGCTGTGGTGGCCGGCGTCCGCGACCAGCAGGTGGCCGTCGGGCAGGGCGATCACCTTGGCGGGGAACCGGAGCGTGCCCTGCTCGGGCGCGGGTGGCACGTACGGACCGTCGCCGCGGTGCAGCGTGCCCTTCGACGCATGCAGCGCGACGAGCTCGTCGACGAGGATCTCGACGTTGCGCCGGTGCCCCTCGCCGGCCATCTGCGCGACGACGTACCCCTCGGGGTCGATGACGACGAGCGTCGGCCACGCGCGCGCTGTGTAGGCGGACCAGGTGGTCAACGCGGGATCGTCGAGCACGGGGTGGTGGACCTCGTAGCGCTGCACGGCCGCCGCCAGCGCGGCGGGGTCGGCCTCGTGCGCGAACTTCGGCGAGTGGACCCCGACGATCACCAGGACGTCGCGATACCGGTCCTCGAGCTCCCGCAGCTCGTCGAGGACGTGCAGGCAGTTGATGCAGCAGAACGTCCAGAAGTCGAGGATCACGATCTTGCCGCGCAGATCGGCGAGCGTCAGCGACCGGCCGCCGGTGTTCAGCCACCCCCGCCCGACAAGCTCGGAGGCACGGACCCTGGGCAGCCGACTCTCACGCACCCGTCCATTGTCCAACGTCCGTTGCGACGAGGGTCATGGGTTGTCCGGTGCCCCTGAGTCGGCCCGCGGCCGACGTCGGCCGGGACCGCTACGGGCGACGCAGGTTGCAGCCCGCCCGTGGCAGGTCGAGCACGTCGCGCAGATGCGAGGAGCGGCGGCCGCGCTGCTCTATGAGGTGGCTGTCCACGTCGCCGTAGTCCTCGCCGAAGTCGCCCGCCTGGAGCGTCGCGCTCAGGAACTCGTCGTAGGCGCGCACCGCAGCGAGGAAGTCGGCAGCGGCGGGGGCGGCGTTGTCCGGGAACTCGATGGCCTGGACGTCGACGACGAGCGTCGCGTCCACCGCGAGCTGGCTGGACAGGTCGTCGAGGTGGACCTTGTCGCCCGCGGCGTGGATCTTGTGGTCGATCGCCAGCCCGGCGGAGGTGGCGGCGTTGAGGGCCGCAGCGTAGGCGCGGGCCGCCCGAGTGGCACCGGCCGGAACCTCGGTCCAGCACGCCCGGATCTCCGCAGCGGACGGCTGCTCCGCCGCTGGTGGCGCTGACCGAGCTGGTGGAGATACCGGCGCGTGGCCGTCCGACACGGGGATCGGGACGGCGCGGTCGGCTCCGACGGTGTCTGTCGGAAGGGTGTGCGCGGCGGGCGCGGCGCAGCCGGCGAGGGCCAGGAGCAGTGCCGCCGTCGCGACGAGCCGTGCGGCGGATCGGTGTGTCACGTGTGCACCATCGGCACGGGAGCCGTCCTGCTTGACCCCGGGCCGGCGAACGGCGGCCGAGCTACCTCGCGGCGAGCTGCTGCGCGTACCGGACCTGGTCCGCGACGACGTCAGCGGCCGGCCCGGGCACGGGGATCTGCGTCAGGTGCGCGAGCGAGCCGGACCGCACGGTCACCTCGACGAAGCCGGTGACCTTGTCCTCCTTGATGAGCAGGAACAGCAGCCCGAGCAGGCACGCCAGCGCGAAGACGATCGCCAGCACGATCGCGTAGGTCGGGATGACCTGGGTGCGGACGGTGGCATCCCGCACGCTCCACTGCGACCCGGCGAGCGGCGCGGTTCCGTTGGGAGTCACCACCCAGTGCTCGGAGACGACGATGTCGCCGATCTGAACGAGTGCCGGCTCGGGTGTGGGTACGGTCTCGGTCATGGCGGCGCGGCTCCGATGATGGGTGGGCGTGGCCACAACTCTAGGGAGCAGCCCGTCACAGGGATACGGCAGCTGCCCACTCAACCTCTGGAGACTGCGGATCGTGTACTAGGCATGACGACCTCCACGATCCCGGCGGACCCGCCGGTTCCCGAAGCCGCCGTCACCGAGCACGTCGCCGTCGTCCCGGCCTCGGCGGCCCACGTCGACCGGGACACCGAGTTCGCGGCCTTCATGGCGTTCGCGACGCCCGGACTGTCGCGCACGGCCTGGCTCCTCTGCGGCGACGCCCACCGGGCCGAGGAGCTGGTCCAGGTGGCGCTCATGCGCACCTATCTGGCCTGGCCCAAGGCGCGTCAGCGCGACCCGCTCGCGTATGCGCGCCGGACGCTGGCGAACCTGCGCATCGACAGCTGGCGCAAGCACCGGCGGGAGGTGCTGACCGCCCCGACAGAGCTGCCCGAGGGTCGTCTCGAGGCCGGCGCGGAACAGCACGCGGAGCGCGACCAGCTGGTCCGCGCCCTGGCCACGCTGACGCCGCGGCAGAGACGGATCGTCGTGCTGCGCCACCTCGAAGGGCTGTCCGAGCGGGAGGTCGCCGAGGACCTGGGCGTCTCGGTGGGCACCGTGAAGTCGACGGCGTCGCGCAGCCTCGTGCTGCTGCGGACCGCAATGAGCAACAACCACACGCCAGGGGGAAACGGATCATGAGCATCGACGAGGAGTTCACGCGCACTCTGCGGGCACGGGTCGACATCGTGGCGCCGCGGGTCGACGTCGACACGTCGCAGGTCATCAGCGGTGCACGCCGGCGTCGGCTGCTCCGTCGCAGTGCGTCGGCCGGCGCTCTCACGGCAGTACTGGTGGTCGGGGGTGCGGTGGCGGTGCAGAGCTGGCCGGTGCGCGCAGCGAGCGTCGCACCGGCGGCCTCGGCGCAGGCGACGTCGCCGGACGAGGCCGGCTGGCCGGACGCGAACTTCTGGCACCAGGCCTACGAGTACGGGGTGGACGGCGCCACGCACCGAGCCGAGACGTGGCTTCCCCACCACGGGGACGGTGCCTTGCGGTCCCTGGGCCTAGACCTCGCTGCACCGCACCGGGGCGACGGTGCGACGGTGCGAGACGGCGACCTGTCGAAGGCCGAGCTCATCACCCGGAACGCGTTCGCCACGCTCCCCGACCCTGCGAACTGCGGGGGCAAGCCGGTCGACATCGACTGGGACGCGCTCTACGCCCTGCCGACGACCCCGGACGCGCTCGGGGAACGCCTGGCGGCGTGCTACACGCCGGCCCCTTCCGTCACCCGCGACCAGGTGGTGGCGAGCAAGGTCTTCAACCTCGTGCAGTCTCCCGCCTCACCCGCGCTGCGCCGGGCGCTGTGGAGCGTCTTCTCCGGCCTCGACGGCGTCGTCGTGACGCCGGAGGTCACCGACTCGCACGGACGGTCGGGGACCCGGTACGGGTGGGACGCCGACAGCTTCACCATCGTCGACCCGAGCGACGGGCACCTGCTGGAGCTGAAGGATCCCGACACCCATGTCGTCTACCTCGAGCAGGGACCGGCGGACGCGGTGCCCGACGGCCTGACCTTCGTCGAGCCGGTCGGCGTCGGCCCGAGCTGAGACGTCTCAGGGCTTGGTCTTCGCCGTCAACCCCGCGGCCGCGAGCAGCCGCTCGAGGTGGAAGTCGAGGGAGACCAGGGTCGCGCCGGAGACGTAGGCGTCGTCCTCGGCCAGGTACGACAGCTCGTAGGCGGCATCAGAGCGGTGGCCGACGATCGTCACCGTGAACCGGAGGCCCAGGAGCGAACCGCCGTAGTACTCGGTGTCGTCGTCCGGCTCCGAGAAGGTGGACCGGAGCTCGACACCGAGGGCGGAGCCGATGGCGTCGACGAGGCTGCCGCCGTCGCCGCTGACGGTGAGCCGGCCACCGACGATCTGGGGCATGGTCAGCCTTCCTTGAGGGTCTTGAGCAGGGCGCAGGAAGGCTGGCCGCTGCGCAGGATGCTTCTCACCTGCACGATCACCTTGCTGCCCGCCGCGAGCCCTCGTCGGGAGCAGAGGACGAAGAGGTCGCCCGACTTGTTGCTGCCCACCTTCACGTCGGTCCCCGAGTCGACGGGCTCCCCGACGGTCCCGTAGAGGACGGCGCCCACGAGAGCCTGGGAGGGGCCGGTGATGGACTCCTTGAGCTGGACGAAGCCGTTCTCCGTCAGCTTGCTCGGTTCCGCCTTCTTCGACGCCCGGTCGGGACGGGCAGTCGTGACCCTCGCCCCGGTCTCCTGCACCTGCACCTGCACCTCGGGCATGTAGACCGCCAGCGGACCCTTGGTCTCGATGTGGGTCTTGAGCGCGACGAAGTACGGGTCCCACGTGGACAGCGGCGCCATGTAGCTGACGTTGTTGACGGTGGCGGAGCGGCTGAGGGCGTACTCCTCCAGCCTGCGCGTCAGCTCGTAGGCGGGAGCCTGCGGAAGCGATGCCGCCATCCCGGACAGGCCGGCGCTCTCCAGCATGTACGACGGGTACGGCGTTCCCTTGCTCAGGTTCGCCTCGCTCTCTGCGGTGCTCCGCAGGTAGATCTCGAAACCGGCGAGGTCCAGGCCGGGCATCCCGAGGGCGAGGAGGTCCGTCTTGATCGCCTTCTGCAGAGCCATCAGGGAGTCGTAGTACCAGAGGGCGTCCTCCTCGCTGTCGCGGGGGCGCCCCTTGGACAAGGGCCCCGACCAGAGGCCGTACTCGGACAGGTCCGGCGCCACGACGTTGACGTCGACGTCGAAGGCGGCCGCCTCGTTGGTGGTGCGGGTTCCCCTCTCCGAGTCGACCTCGGCGAACGGCTTGTCGAACTCGACGAGCGCGGGCGGGCCGTTGCCGGGCACCACCTTCTTCGGGGACTTCATGCCGCTAGCGAGGCTCCCGCGGTAGTTCAAGGTCGCGGTCGGGAGGGCCTCCTTGAGCGCCGCGACGTGCTTCTTCAGCACCTCGTCGATCGGGGAGCGGGCGGTGGTCGTCCGGCCCTTGAGCGCTTCGACCTTCTTCCACTCGGCCACCGTCTCGCGGTCGAAGCTCAGCAGACCGATGGTCTCGCCGGCGGCTCGCATCGAGGCCAGCGCGCTCTTGTAGTGGTTGGTGGACTTGTTCTTCCAGGTCGCCTTGGCCTTGAGCAGGTAGTTGCGCGTGGCGGGGAGCGTGTAGTTGATGTCGGCGGCCTTCGCCGTCAGGCCGTCGCGGCACTCGGCGGCGACCTTCTCGGCCTCGCTCTCGGCGTTCGTGTGCGCGGTGGCGATGTCCTTGAGGGCCTTCTGGACGACGGCGAGGGGTCGCGTCGGGGCGTCCGCGGGCAGCACGGCCAACGCCTTCCAGCCGGCGGCCTGCTTCATGGCCTCGTCGAGCTTGCTCTCGGCCGTCTTCACGTCCTGCGTGTCCCACTGGTCCGTGGTCAGCACGAGCGTGTTGATCCGCGCCTTCAACGCCTTGGCGTCGGCGGTCGCCTCGGTGGACGCCACGGTCCCGTCGTGCTTGACCAACCCCGTGAGGAACAGGACGGCTGTGTCCAGGTGGGGGATCGCGGCGATGTCGACGACGACCGGGGCCTCCTTGACGCGCTTGTCGGTCAGCTGCCGTCGGATCGCGATCCGGCCGAGCGAGCCGCTGTCCGGCTGGAGGGTGTGGGCCAGCTCGTGAGCGAGGACTCGCTCGCCGCCGGGGGTGTCCGGGGCGAACTGCCCGCGTCCGAAGAACACGTCCCGCCCGGTCGTGAACGCCGCCGCGGACATCGAGGCGCTGAGCCCTGCTGCCTCTCCGCCGGTGTGGATCCGAACCCCCCCGAACGAGGTGCCGAACGCCTGCTCCATGCGACCGCGGACCGGCGTCGGCAGGGGGTTCCCACGCCCGCGCAGGCGCTCGATGCTGGTCGTCGTCGGGGCGTCCACCGGGCCGCCGGCGAGGCCGATGGCGCCCGAGGACGGAGCAGCGGACCGCCGGACGTCGTCGCCCCCGAACGCGACGGGGGCCGGTGATGCCCGACGCAGCCGTTCCAGGGCGGAGTCGGCCCGCTCGTCCGCGTCCCGTTCCGCGGCATCCTCCGCGTGTCCGACGGTCAGCCCGCTGAGGGGGACCAGGGCGGCCGGGGCTGCGCCGTGCGACGAGGCCGGAAGGACCTCGGCCCGGGCGGCTGGAACGGCCTGAACCTGTGTGGCTTCCGTGCCCATGACTGTCGCCCCCGCGCGCGGTCATGCCACGTTCGTGGCATTGATCCTGATCGACAACCCTCCCACAGCGTCGCGCCGGTGGTCGAGAGCTACGTGCGGTCGAGCACCCAGATGCGCGGATGGTGTCCCTTGGCAAACACCCGGACCTGGTCGCGCAGGCGCCAGAGTGCGTCGGCGTCCCGGACGGCCTGTTCCATCACCTTGATCTCGTGCGTGAGCACGACGAGCCGGGCGCCCGGTGCCGCAGCCTCGTAGGCGGCCCTGAGCAGGCCGGCGTGCAGTGCGGCGTTCGACTCGTGGGAACCGTGCAGCGTCCCCCAGGGCGGGTCGGCGAGCACCAGGTCGAAGGATCCGGGGACGGCGGCGAGCGCATCACCGTGGAGGATCTGCGCCCTCACCCCGGCCGCGGCCAGGTTGTCCGACGAGGCGACGACGGCGTCGGGCGCGAGGTCGACCCCGACGGCCTCGGCCGCCGGGCCGGCGACCAGTCGCTCGACCAGCAGCGTGCCGGACCCGCACATGAGGTTGAGCACCCGGTCGGTGGGCACGACGCCGCCCAGGCGGACCATCGCCGCAGCGATCGTCGCGTTCGCCGCGCCGGGGTAGTCGGCGACCCGCCACGGCCGAGCGGACAGAGGCCGGTTCCCCACACGCACGAGCACGTCCCACCCGGGGTCGCCGGAAGGTCTGGGCTCGACGCCGCGGCGGACGCGCAGCACGAGCTCGCCGCCCGTCTCGTCGTAGGCCAGCCCGGTGGCCTCGGCGAGCAGAGCCGCGAGCCGCTGGAACACCGCGGAGTCCGACCCGGCCGCCTCGAAGCGGAACGACGCCGAGCGGCCGACCCGCATCGACGAGCCGATCGCGTCGACGATCCGCTGGAGGTGGTCGCCGCTGGTCAGTGACTTCGGGCGGGGGACGTCGAAGCGCAGGACGACGAATGCGGCGACGGCGGTGCGCAGCTGAGCCACGGAGGCCAGCGGTCCGAGCAGGGCGATCTCCAGGGCGTCGTCACGACCTCGCACGGGCGTCGGTGGACCGCTGGTCAGCAACAGCTCGGACGCCTCGTCGGAAAGCACGTCCGCCAGGCCGGGCAGGAAGGTGAGCTCGACCGCCTCCGAGCGACGGGCGGACGGCCGCACGCCTGGCCGACGGGACGTCGGGTGGCTGCCGTGGTGGGCCGGCGGTGCTGCGCTGCGGTTCTTGCGGTTCCTGGGCACCCGTCAGGCCGGCACGGGCACGAGGGCGGCGCCGACGGCGCGGAGCACGAACTGCTCGGTCTGCTGGATGGCGCGCTCCCGCTCCGGGCCTTCTGCGGGCACGCCGCGACCGGACAGGCAGGCGTTGATGAGGGGCACGGTCACGTCGAGATCCTGGTCCGGGAAGGCGCCCGAGGAGATCCCTGCTGCCAGGATGCGGCGCAGGATCTGCTCGACGACGACGACGTGCTCGCGGACGCGCTGCTGGGTGCCGCGCGAGAGGACCGACCGCAGCTCCGGGCCGGGGGCCAGGTGGTAGACCCGGGTCAGCGCCGCCTGCTGGCGGACGTACGTCTGGAGCTGCTCGGTCGGGTCGTCGATGTCGTCGAGCGAGCGCTGCAGCGATGCGGCGTACTGCTCGGTCTCGTGCGTGATGAACCCGAGCAGGAGCGACTCCTTGTCGGGGAAGTGGTTGTAGACGGCGGTACGCCCCACTCCGGCCGCGGCCGCGATCTCGGCCAGCGTGATGGCATCGAACCCCTGCTCGGCCATGAGCGCGGAGAGCGCGGCGAAGAGCTTCTGGCGCGTCTGCTCGCGGTGCTCGTGCAACGAGCCGCCGATGATCTTGGGCATGGTGACATGATCCCACGTTCTGTCACGAAGATCGCGCTACGTGAGCGGGATCTCCACCCGGACGCTCCCGGCGGTGACGTCGAACGTTCCGCCGAGCAGCTCGGCCCTCTCGCGCATCGACGACAGGCCCACGCCGGGAACCCACGGCTCGAGGTTCGGACCGTGGTCGTCCACGAAGACCTGCAGCCGTCCGTCGGACGTCCCGATCGAGACGTCCGCGACGGGGGAGCGTGCGTGCCGCGCGACGTTGGTGAGCGCTTCCGTGACGATCCGGTAGACCGCGACCTCCGTGGCGGCGCTCAGCGTGGGCAGCGGCGTGACGTCGAGGCGCACCTCGAGCCGGGTGCCCTCCGCGGTGAACAGGTGCGTGCTGTGCTGGCGCAGCGCCGGGACCAGACCGACCTGGTCGAGCACCGGCGGGCGCAGGCCGTCGACGAGGCGCCGGACGTCGTCGATCGCGGCGGCGATGTCGGACCGGAGGGCGACGAGCAGCGCCTCGGCCTCGTGCGGGTCGGAGTGCACCAGGTTACGAGCGGCGTCCGACGCGTACGCGACACCGGTCAGCGTCGGCCCGAGCCCGTCGTGCAGGTCGTGCTGGAGGCGCCGGCGGTCGTCCTCGACGGCGCTCACCACGTGCTCGCGCGACTCGCGCAGGGCGGCCGCCAGCGCCCGCGCGTGCACGGCCTGAGCCAGTGCCGGCACCACCATCCGCAGTACGGCCCGGTCCTGGGGGGCCGGGCCCGTCTCGCCAGGCCGCAGGCCGATGTCGAGCGTCGCGACGGCGTGGTCGCCCACCTGCAGCGGCAGCCGGTACGTGCCCTCGGAGGGCTCGGTCCCGGACCGGGCGATCGGGCCGCCCGCGTCCGCGAGTGCCGCGTAAGGCAGCCAGAGCACCTCGCGCAGCCCGCGGAGCGCGACCACGGGGTCGTCGGAGTGCGAGAGCTCGTCGGCGAACCGGGCTGCGGCCGCGACCGGGTCAACCCGATCGCCCAGCATGAGCCGGTCCGAGACGTCGTCGAGGGTGCGGCGGATCGGCGCGAAGACGACCGCGCACAGCACGGCGACGAAGCTCAGCTCGCCGAGGGTCGGCACGCGTCCGGAGGTGAGCTCCATCAGAGCGGCCACGCCGAGGAAGAGGGAGATCGTGACGACGGCCGCCATGACGACCGAGACCGACCGCACCAGGACGACGCGGACCGGGCGCACCTCGGGCCAGCGCACGCCGACGACCGCCGACGCCGGGCCGACCAGCAGGGCGAACGCCGCGACGGCGCTCGCCAAGATCGTGTGCGCGAGGAACGCGAGAGGGATGACGACCAGGACTGAGCCGCCCATGCCGAGCGCGAACCACAGCACCGCGTCGCGCTCGTCGACGGGACCGCGCTCGATGCGCCACCACACGACCGCGACGACGATCAGCGGGGCGGTCAGCGTGGCCGTCTGGACGAACCACGGGTTGACGCCCCAGACGGCCGCGATGACCCCGAACGCTCCGAGCACCACCAGTGCAGCCGCGACGTAGGGCGCGCGAGCCGTGCCGGACGGGAAGCACACGGCGGCCGCCGGCAGCAGCGCGACGAGCGTGACGAGTCCGAGCCGGTCTGCCGTCTCGACCTGGAGGATCCAACCCGCGCCGATCAGCGCGCAGAGAGCCCCGGCGACCGCGACGGCAAGGCTGAGCACCCCGAAGAGCCGCGCACGCCGGACGCACAGCACACCGGCCGCGCTCCAGCCGACCGCGGTCACTGCCGAGGCGAACCGCTGGTCGGTCCCCCAGGTCCCGGGTGGCGCGGTGAGGCTGGCACAGGCGGCGAGCGTGAGCAGACCGAGCGCCCCCGCTCCGAGGACGACCGTCCCGCGCTGCCTCATGCGCCTCCGCCCAGGCCGCCCTGGCGTGCCCGCACGATCGCCTCGGCACGGCTGGCCACGGCGAGCTTGGCGAAGATCGACGAGATGTGGTTGCCGACCGTCTTCGGCGACAGGAACAGCTGCCCGGCGATGGTCCCGTTCGACGAGCCCCGCGCGATCAGGTCGAGCACCTCGCGCTCGCGGGCGGTGAGCTCGGGAAAGACCACCCCCGGCGCCTGCGGCGTCGACGAGAGGTATCCGAGGACGCGTCGCGCGACGCCCGGACCGAAGATGGCCTGGCCGCCGACCACGGCCCGCAGGGCGTGCGTGATGTCGTCCTGGTCCGCGCCCTTGAGCAGGTAGCCGCGGGCGCCCGCCTGCATGGCCGCGAAGACCGTGTCGTCGTCGTCGTGCATGGTCAGCACCAGCACGGCGACGTCCGGGGCGGCGGCGACGATGCGACGGGTCGCCTCCAGGCCGTCGACCCCGGGCATCGCGATGTCCATGATCACCGCGTCGGGGTGGAGCAGCTGCGTCTCACGCACCGCGGAGGCGCCGTCCGCGGCCTCGCCCACCACGTCGAAGCCCTCGATCGACGTGATGAGCGCGGCGAGCCCGCGCCGGACCACCGGGTGGTCGTCGGCGATGACGACCCGGATCGGGCCGGCGGCAGGATCGAGCATGTCGTCATGATCCTGCGTCGACCGTGCTCAGGAGTAGGGCTGGGCCCCCACGACACCTGGGTGATCTCCCGGCCAAGATGAAGGCATCGACGGATCCCACTGGGTGTGTGCGGACGGGAACGTGTGGTTGTCGCGCTCGCCGAGCGCATCGATCTCAGGAGGAATGATGACCACCACCGCCACGACGCAGACCCCGCCCGCCCCGCTGCTCACCCGGAACAAGGTCGGGCTCGCGCTGCTCGGCCTCATCGGGTTGCTCGACGTCTTCTCCGTCCTCGGGCCCACGCCGGACGGTGAGGTCGGGCCACCGTTCGGCATCCTCGTGCTCGACTCGCTGCTCGGTCTGGTGACGATCGTGTTCGTCGTCGTCGCCCTGCGTACCCGCAGCCGCGGGGCGATCCGGATCGTCGCGGGCGCCCGGATCGTGTCCGTCCTGACGGCGGTCCCCGCCTTCTTCGCGGGTGTCCCGGCGGCCGTCGTCCTTCTCGTGGCGGTGGACGTCGTCGTGACGTTCGTCGGCGTGGTCCTCGCGCTCACACCGCCGCGTCGGTCCCACGCCGTCGTCGACTGAGCGCCGGACCATCACAAAACCCGTACGGCTGTGGGTGAAGCGCAAGTGCGGGGATCCTTCGTACACTTCGACCAACAGATCGTCGTGAGCCACCCCTGTCTGCGACGACGTCAACGCTCGACGAAGCGGTCGACGGGAGTCGGATGACGGAGCTCGCGGACGCCGCGCACGTCAGTGCCGCGCACGAGCGCTTCGTCACGACGGGCCGGGCGCCGGGCCGGCACGTGCGTCCGGTCGTCGCGGACTCGTGGCGTCGGAGCCAGCGCAGCGGGGTGGACCCCGAGGTGCAGAACGCGCCGGTCGACATGGCGGGACGGTCCCTGACCAGCTACCGCCGCTCGCTGGCGGTGGCCGCCGCGATGCCGGTCGTGCGCGAGCTTCTCGTCGCGCCGGGGTCCGACGCCGGCTGGGTGACCGCGCTGACGGACGACGCCGGCCGGCTGCTCTGGGTCGAGGGTGAGGCGGGCGTGCGTCGCCAGATGGAGGGCGTCGGGTTCGTCGAGGGGGCGCTCTGGCGGGAGGACTGCGCCGGCACCAACGCGCTCGGTACGGCGCTCGCGATCGACCAGCCGCTCCAGGTCGTCGGCTACGAGCACTACGCGCGCAAGGTCCACCCGTTCAGCTGCGCAGCCGCGCCCGTGCACGCGCCGACGGGCGAGGTGCTCGGTGTGCTCGACGTGACCGGGGGCCCCGTCGTGGCGTCGGCGGTCGTCATGTCGTTGGTCCGGGCGACGGTCGCCGCCGTCGAGGCCGAGCTGGCCCGGGCGGTGGCCGAGCGCACCACCCGGAGCAGCCGGCTGATCGTGCGCAGCGGTGGTGACCTCGAGCTCATGCCTCGCCTGCGGGTGCTGTCCGCCACGCCGACCGTCCGCGTGGGGGGCGTCGACGTGCGCCTGAGCCTGCGGCACGCCGAGATCCTGCTGCTGCTGGCCCGGCACCCCGCCGGGCTGAGCGCCGACGAGCTGGCCGTGCTGCTCAGCGAGCAGATGCTCTCCGACGTCACCGTGCGCGCCGAGGTCTCGCGGCTGCGACGCATCGTCGGGCCACTGCTCAGCGAGTCCCGTCCGTACCGGCTGACGGCGCGGCTGCGGACCGACGTCGACATGGTGCGCGAGCTGATCGCCGCCGACGACGTCGACGCCGCGCTGTCCAGCTACCCCGGACCCCTGCTGCTCCGCTCGGTCGCACCCGGGGTGGAACGGGCCCGCGAGGAGCTCTCCGCGGACATGCGAGCAGCGGTCCTCGCAAGCTCGCTGCCCGGCGTCCTGGGTCGATGGGTCGCCTCCGACGAGGGCGCCGACGACTGGCAGGCGTGGGAGCGGCTGGCGTGGCTGGCCCCGCGCGGCTCCCCGGTGCACGTGCAGGCCGTGGGTCGGCTGGACATGCTCGGCCGCCGACTCGGAGCGCCGCCGGACCGTCGGTAGCCCCGGACAACGTTTGCGCAACCGTTGCAACTCTCCTGCAACGACCGGGCCGTAACGTTTCGATCGGGCGGAGCTTCCGGGCTGCGCCTTGAGGCGGTTGACATGAGGGAGGCCGCCGAGGGGATGTGCAGCACCGTTCGGCTACTTCCGGCCGGCCGGCGGGCGATCGCGAGGGGCGAGAGCGTGCCGGCCCGGGAGCGGCGAGTCGGTCGGGCGACGGATGGAGGGGATCCGTCGCCCGACCGCGACGCGTCACGGGACCGCCGACGCGGGCTACCCTGCACGGCATGACGACGAACCCCATCCCCGAGCCCGACACCAAGGACTGGACCTGGGTGCTCGCGGAACGGTGCCCCGAGTGCGGGTTCACGGCTGCGGACATCGAGGGCCCGGCCATCGGCGGGGTCGTCCGCGACCTGACGCCGCGGTGGGTCTCCGCGCTGGCACGGCCGGGAGCTCGCGAGAGGCCCGCTCCGACCACGTGGTCGACCCTCGAGTACGGCGCCCACGTGCGCGACGTGCTGCTGATCTTCGACGGGCGCCTCGAGCTGCTGCTCACGCAGGACGACCCGCAGTTCGAGAACTGGGACCAGGACGCGACCGCGCTCGCGGACCGGTACGACCTGCAGGACCCTGCGGTCGTCGCGACGAGTCTCGCGGCCGCCGCCGACGTCATCGCCGCCCGCTTCGACGGCGTGGCGGCCGACCAGTGGGACCGCGCCGGGACGCGTTCGAACGGGTCGCAGTTCACCGTGCTGACACTGGGGCAGTACTTCCTGCACGACGTGGTCCACCACTTGCACGACGTCGACGCCTGACGTCGGCGCGTCGCCCGGCGTGTTCCCGAACGGGGGACCTTGGTCCCTGGCGGATCGACCGACCTGGGACGTTCCGGTAGTTGTCCACAGCAGTTGTCCACACCATGTGCAGCGCGACACGCGCAGCCCGCGCGGGGGTCTGGGCGTCCAGGGCGCTCGGCATCCACCGGAACCGCTCGTTGTCCACAGGAGTTTTCCACAACCCTGTGCACAGGCGGCGTGATCGGTGGACGACCACCCGAACGGACTAGTGCTCTCGCGCCTGACCTGCGGCGACGGTCGAACGACGGTGTGCGTCCACGCCCGCAGGACGCGCCCAGCCGTAACACGCTCGCATCACGCGCGGTGTACGGTCCGCCGCCATGGACCAGGTGCAGCTGAGGCTCCCCGAGCACGTCGACGGCCGCAACGTCCTCGTCGTCCCCCGGGACACCGACGTGGCCGCACTGGCGTCCGCGTGGTTCCCCTCGACGTCATGGGCACGCAGTCCCGTCGCGGCCGACAGCGCGGCCCCACGGCCGATGACCGGGGCGCGGTTCCGCGGCATGGTCGCGGAGGCTCCGCCGTCCACCGCTCCGGGAGTGCTGGAGCTCGCGCCCGGCACGACCCTCGAGGGGCCGACCGCCCTCGACGTCGCGGACGCCCGTGAGGCCGGTCTGGGCGCACGCGACGTGGACCTGTACGCACTCGACTCCACGGACGGGTCCGGCGTCCACGTCGTCTACGGCTGGATGTCCGCGGCCGCGCGGCGGGTCGGGGGGTCCATCGTCCCGGTGGACCGCTCGCGCCTCGTCACGCCGGATCCCGGGGCCGCGATCGACCTGACGCTCTGGTCGCCGCTCGCCCTGACCGCGCAGGACGCGCTGCCCCTCGTGCGGCCCGCCATGAGCGGCGCCCGCGTCGGCGCCCCCACCCAGTCTGAGAGCGGAGTGCTCGCCGTGACGGCGACGTTCGAGTACGACGGCGAGATCACCGTGCGGTTGGCTCGGTCGAACCAGATCCCGGTCGTGCTCCCGACCCTCGAGGCCAGCGCGTACGGACCCTGGGCCTATCGCGTGACGTGGGAGCCGCCCGACCCCGACCAGCTCCACTCCGAGACGCCCTCGCAGCTGCACCTGATCGCGCGCTCGCGGGTGCAGTCGTCCGTCGCGCGGATCGCGGCGGCGCTGTGGCGGGGTGCGGGGGGCACGGTGGTGGACAGCGGCGGGTTCGTCGTCACGCCTGGTGAGCTGAGCGACAAGGCCACCGCCGCTCGGTAGCACCGTGGAGCGACAAGGCCACCGCCGCTCGTCAGGCGAAGCGTGGGCTCCCGGCGGGCGCCAGGTCCACGGCGACCTTCAGCTGGGAACCGGAGCCCTCGGTGAAGATGACGCCCCGCAGCGGCGGCACGTCGTCGTAGTCGCGACCCCAGCCGAGCAGGACGTACTGGTCGTTCACCAGCTGGTCGTTGGTCGGGTCGACCTCGATCCACCCGGCACCGGGGATCCACGCGGACACCCAGGCGTGGGAGGCGTCCGCGCCACGCAGCTTCTCCCGGCCGGGCGCGGGCCGCGTCTCGATGTACCCGCTGGAGTACCGGGTGGGCAGGCCGTGCAGCCGCAGCGCCGCGATCATCAGGTGCGCGAAGTCCTGGCAGACGCCGGCCTTCTGCGCGAGCAGCTGCGCCTGGGTCGTGTGCACGGTGGTCGACCCGGACCGGTACGCCAGCTCGGTGCGGATGCGGTGGGCGAGCTCGACGAGGACGTCGGCCAGCGGCTTGTCCTCGGCGAACGTCGGTGCGGCCCACTCGCGCACCTCGTCGACGAGCGTGACGTGCGCGGACGGCAGGACGGCTTCGCGCAGGTCGGCGAGGTCGGGGTCGAGCCGGTCGACGTCGCCGGCGGCCACGCGCCGGGCGACCTCCTGCCAGCCGACCCGCGGCAGGGACTCCGCAGACGGCGTCGGGCGGGTGACCTCGATGGTCGAGCGCGCGGTCACGACGAGCGTCGTGTGCGGCGTCGTGACGCCGAAGTACGTGGTCCGGTTGCCGAAGTAGTCGACGTGCGCGGCGGTGTCGGCCGGGGCGGGGGAGATCTCGACGACCGTGTCGATGCAGGTCTGCCCCGGCACGTCGCGGGGCGTCATCGTCGTGCGGCCGTACGAGTCCGTGACGACGTCCGCGTAGACGTACGTGGTCCGGTGCACCAGGTCGTACCGGCGGCCGGTCATGCGGCACCGGCCCGGGCGTCCCAGGGGTCCTCGAGCGACCGGCTCGGCGCGACCTTGACGAAGTGCACACGCTCGATCTCGTCGGCGGTCGACCGCAGGCGCCAGAGCATCGACTCGAGGGCCTCCGCGAGGCGCGTACGTCGGCCGTCGTCCGTGACCGCGGCAGCGAACGTGGCGGCATCGAGCTCGTCGAGCAGGTCGACGACGTCGGCGAGCAGGTGGTCGCGCTGGTCCGGGGAGCCACCGGCCAGGGGGATCACGGTCAGCGCCTCCCGCAGCCGATCCAGCTGGAAGGCGAGGGACCGCGGGTTGGTGCGGTCGTGCAGGAGCAGCTCGAGCACGTCGGCGACGGTCGGCGCCGCCTGGTGACGTCGGCGGTACGTGATGGCGGACTCGTGACTGAGCAGCACCGACTCCAGCACGAGCGCGTCGACGTCCGCCGCACGCCGCTGCACGAGCGCCGAGAGGCTCACGATGAGGTTCTGCGCGCGCTCGATGCGTCGGCCGGCGTCGAGGAAGTGCCAGCCGACGTCGCGCACGAGACCCTCGGAGGCGATGCCCGCGATGGCCAGGAGCCCCTCGAGCACTCTGTCGAGAGCCGGCCGCAGACCCGCGGTCGCCGCGTTGGAGTGCGATGTGTCAAGGTCCAGGGAGTCGGCCTGCGTGCGGCCGCGAGTCTTGCTCCGCTCGTCGCGAAGTGCGCGCTCGATCCGTGCGAGCGGCCCGAAGGTGTCGGTCGAGAGCTGGTCGCGGACGGCTGCGGCCGACGAGCCCAGCATCCGGATCGAGCGCGCGACCGTCCCGACCGAGTGGCGGTCGAGGACGAGGTCGCGCAGGGACGGCGAGTCGCCGAGCGGCTCGAGCAGGACCTGCAGGGCGTGGCCGCCGGCGGAGGCGGGCAGCCGGTGGAAGTCGTCCCAGCGGTCGATGACGACGCGCAGCGAGCGGGACGTGTCCTCGGCCCGCTCGGCGTACCGACCCATCCAGTACAGGTTCTCGGCGGTGCGCGGCGAGATGCCGGTCGCGGGGCGACGGGGCTGCCCCGCCTCGCCCGCCGCCGACTCGTCGGACGGCACCCACGGTTCGAGCGTGGTCTCGGCCTGGGAGGAGAGCACCCACACGTCCTTGGCTGCCGCGCCGAGCGCCGACGAGACGACGTGCCCCTCGGCGACGCGCGCGAGCCCACCGGCCATGACCGTGTAGCTGCCGTCGTGGGCGACCGCGTACGTCCGCAGGACCGCCGCACGCGGCCCGAGGTCCGCGGGGCCGATCCCCTCGGAGCTCGGCAGGTCGCTGCCGACGCCCACGGGCGTGCCGTCGACGGTGGGGCCGGCGGGACCGACCGGCTCCTGACCCACCCAGAGCCACGGCTCGGCGCTGATGCGCGCAGCCAGCCGCTCGCGCTCGCGCCGGCTCAGGGTCCAGCCCAGGATCGAGCCGACCTCGGTGCCGTGCACGGTCGGCAGGATCACGAGCTCCTCGAGGCGCGACACCACGTGCTTGAGCGAGCGCTCCTCGCCGCACCACCACGTCGGTGCGGACGCGAGCGCGAGGTCCTGGTCGAGCACCACCCGCGCCAGACGCGGCAGGTAGGTGAGCAGGGCGGGGTTCTCCAGCACCGAGCTGCCCAGCGGGTTGACCACGCTGACCGTCCCGGCACGCACCGCCCGGACCAGGCCCGGGACGCCGATGCGTGAGCCCTGACGCAGGTCCAGCGGGTCGCACCACTCCGCGTCGACACGGCGCAGGATGACGTCGACCGGCTCGAGACCTTCGACGCCGCGCATCCACACGCGACCCTCGCGGACCAGGAGGTCGGTGCCCTCGACCAGGGGCAGGCCGAGCATGCTCGCCAGGTACGCCTGGTCGAACGCGGTCTCGCTGCTCGGACCGGAGGTCAGCAGGACGATCCGTGGGTGCTCCTCGGAACCCTCGGGTGCCACGGCACGCAGCGCCAGCCGCAACGAGCGGAAGAACGGCCCGAGCCGCTGGATCGACGCCTGCCGGTAGATCCCGGAGAGGACCTGCGCGACGACGCGGCGGTCCTCCATGGCGTAGCCGATGCCGCTGGGCGCTTGGGTCCGGTCCGCGACGGCGCACCACGCGCCCGACCCGTCGCGCACGATGTCCGTCGCGGTGAGCACGAGCTCGCGACCGCCCGGCAGCCGGAGACCGTCGACCGCCCGCTCGAACCCGCGGTGCCCGAGGACGACGGTCGGCGGCAGCAGGCGGTCGGTGAGCAGCCGGCGTGGGCCGTACGCGTCCTTGAGGATGGCGTCGAGCAGCTCGGCGCGCTGGACCAGGGCCGCGTCGAGGCGCGCCCACTCCGGCTCGTCGATGGTGACGGGCAGCGGGTCGAGGTGCCACGGGTGGTCGCCGTCAGGGCGGTCCGCACCATAGGTGACTCCGTGGTCGGCGAGCAGCCTCTCGGCCTCGTCGCGCGCGTGTGCCAGCGTCGGGGCGCTGGGCACGTCCGCGGGGTCCGGCAGCCAGGACCAGTCGGCCGCGTGCTCCAGGACGTCGCCCGCGGGACGCGGCGAGGAGAGCAGGTCGGTCACAGGCAGAGTCTCCCTCACGCGGGCGTGGTCGCACGGTGGGCGGCGGGGTGAGTTGGGCTTTGCGCACGGGGTGCGCATCGGGCGTTCGGGGTCCAGTGTGAGTTTGGCGGGAACACCCCGCTCGACGTGTCGTGCTGACCCCGTCGTACCGAGCTTCTCCGAGTGAGGCCATGATGAGCGAGACCACCCCAGCCCCGACCAAGGCCGCGGCAGCGCGCCGCCCGAGCGCGCTCGTGAGCGCCGAGGGCACCACGACGATCGCCGACACCGTGGTGAGCAAGATCGCCGGCATCGCCGCCAAGGAGGTCACCGGCGTGCACGCGCTCGGCGGCGGGGGCGGTCGCGCGCTCGGCGCCATCCGCGAGCGCATCCCGGGCGCCCGGACCAACCACGCGCAGGGGGTGTCCGTGGAGGTCGGTGAGACGGAGGCAGCGGTCGACCTGGACCTCGTCGCGGAGTACGGGGTGTCGATCGCGGACCTGGCGACCGGCATCCGGCGCAACGTGATCAGTGCCGTCGAGCGGATGACCGGCCTCAAGGTCGTCGAGGTCAACGTGGTCGTCAACGACGTCCACCTTCCCGACGAGGACGTGGCGCCCGTGGTGGTGGAGGCCCGGGTCCAGTGACCGAGCCGGTGCCGACGACGTTCGGGGCCGACCGCGCGCACGAGGTCCTCTCGGTCGGCCCCGAGCCGACCAACCTCGCCGAGGTCGTCGAGGCGGTCGTCCTCGCCGTGCCCGGGGTGTCGCGGCTCGACGGCGGCCGGTTCGGCGGCTTCGGCACCTACCTTCCCGGGCACCGCGTGACGGGGGTGCGGATCGACGACGACGGCACGGAGGTGCACATCGTCGTCTCCGGGATCGAGCCCGTGCCGACCACGGCGGGTCGTGTGCAGCGGGCCGTGTCCGCGATCGCCCCCATGCCCGTGCACGTCCACGTCGAGGACATCGACGTCCCATGAACCAGAAGAGGAGCTGACCATGTCGAATGTCGCCATCGGGCTGTTCGCGGGCATCCTGCTCGCGCTCGTCGCCGCCGTCGGGGGGTTCTCCATGTTCCTGCTCGCCATCGTCCTGGGCGGGATCGGCGTCGTCGTCGGGCTCGTGCTCGACGGTCGCCTGGACCTGAGCGGGGTCGTCGTCGGGCGGCGCCGTGGCTGAGGTCGCCTCGTCGGGCCTGGCGGACACGCAGGTCGTCGAGCTGCCTGCCGAGGCGCTGCCCGGCTCCCTGACCATCACCGACCACGCCCTCGAGCGGATCGCCGGCCAGGTCGCGCGCGGCGTGCCGGGCGTCGCACCGTCCTCCCCGAAGGTCGAGTGGCACCGCCTCGGCCGGCGGGCGCGGGTCTCGCTCGAGATCACGCTCGTCTGGCCGTCGTCGGCCGCCTCCGTGGCTCGCGAGGTGCAGACGGCCGTCGGCCGCGAGCTCGTCCGGCAGGCCGCGCAGGACCTCGACGCGGTGACGGTCACCGTCCGTGACGTCGCGCGACCGCCGCGCGAGGCTGTCGCCCCGAGGGTCCGATGAGCTTCGCGCCCGCCCCGGCTGCCACGCGTGCCGGCAGGGTCGGCTGGGTCGGCGTCGTGCTCTCGCTCCTCGTCGTCGCCCTCGGGGTCGTCGTGATCCGGGACGCGCTCGTCATCGGTGGGCAGGTCGAGGGGGAGACCTGGCTCCTGCCGGTCATCGACGATGCCGACGGCCTCGAGCCCTCCGTGGCGTCCACCGCGGTCGGCGTCGTCGTCGCTCTGCTGGGCCTGTGGCTGGTGTTCGTGGCCCTCGCCCGCCGCGTCCGGACCCGGGTGCCGCTCGACGTGCCGGGCGTGACCATCGGCATCGCTGACCTCGCGCGCATGGCCAGCAGCGCGGCGTCGGACGTCCCGTACGTGCTGTCGGCGCACTCGACGGCGCGGCGGAAGTCCGTGTCGGTGAGCGTCACTGCGCTGGAGGGCGACGACGTCGACGCCGACGTGCGTGCCGCACTGCAGGAGCGGCTCTCACGGCTCGCGACGCCCGTCACCGTGCACGTCACGACGCGCCACGTCGAGGGGCTGCGATGAGGCGAGGGGTGCTCGCGGTCGACCGGGTGGTGGTCCTGCTGCTCGGCCTGGTGCTCGTCGCGCTCGGCCTCGCCGTGGTCGGCTGGCAGGCCGGGTTCCTGAAGGACGTCTGGCCGTCCGCGCCGTCGTCGGTGCACGTCGACTCCGGCGAGGTGACCGACGACGGGAGCTTCGTCGCCGTCGCCGTCCTGCTCGGCGCCCTCCTCGTGGGGCTCGGGCTGTGGTGGCTCCTGTCCCACCTGCCGCGTCGCGGCGTCGGACCCTTGCGCCTGCCCCCGGGTGACGTGCCCGGCGTGCTCACGGTCCTGCCCGGCCCGGCGGTCGAGACGGCCGCCGAGGTGCTGGAAGACGATCCGCGCGTGCTGTCCGCCCGCGGTTCGGTGCTGACCGACCGCAAGCAGCTCGTCGTGCGGCTCCGAGTCACCGTCTACCCGGACGCGGACCTGGGCTCGGTGATCCAGTCGTGCGACGCCGTGCTGGCAGACCTCGCCCGGGTGCTCCCCGCGGAGCAGCTCACCTCCCGCGTCGAGCTGTCGGTGCGTCGGCAGGCGCCGGAGCGTGCCCGGGTGCGGTGAATCCGTACCTCGAGGCCCGGGGTGGCGCGCGCTACCATCCGACGGTGGGAGATGACGGGACGAATCCGTCGATGACCGGTGGCGAGCCGAGGGTCTACCCGGCGCGCGAGGTGCCCAAGCCCTGGGGCAGCGAGCTGGTGTTCGCCGAGGTCGACGGCGTCTACGTCGGCAAGGTCCTGCGCGTCCGGGCGGGAGAGTCGCTCAGCCTGCAGCTCCACACCGAGAAGACGGAGACCGTGTGCGTCATCTCCGGCGAGGCCGACGTCGACTACGGCGGCGACACGTCGTGCCTGGAGACCGCTCGGCTGCGCTCGGGCGACACCCTGCACCTGCCCGCCGGCGCCGTGCATCGCATCACCGCCGTCGAGGAGCTGGTGTTCGCCGAGGTGTCGACGGCGCATGTCGGCTGGCGCACGGACATCGTCCGGCTCGACGACCGCTACGGCCGCTCCGGGACCTCAGCCCCCTGACGCCCAGACCGACGAACGTTGGGAGCATCCACATGGGTAGGGACGCCGTCACCGGCTGGGTCGAGCGGTATGAGCGCGCGTGGCGGAACCAGGACGTCGCAGGGCTGGACCGGCTGTTCACCGAGCATGCCCGGTACCTGCGCTCGCCGTACGACCCAGAACCGCTGGAGGGCCTCGACGCCATCGCCGGCTTCTGGGCCGACCCCACGCCGTTCGAGATGACCGCCACCGTGATCGCCGCCGACGGTCCGAACGCCGTCGTGCGGGTGCTCGTGCAGTACACCGGCGACAAGCCGCAGGAGTACCGCGACCTGTGGGTGCTGAAGTTCGCCCCGGACGGCCGCGCGGAGCTGTTCGAGGAGTGGGCCTACTGGCCCGAGAAGACCTACACGGTGTCGGACGAGGACTGACCGGCCGGGACGTGCGCCGGTGACGAGTCCGTAGGCTCGGACTCATGAAGGCTGTCGTCTACGACCGCACCGGTCCGTCCTCCGTCCTGACCGTGGTCGAGCGTGCACCGAGGGAGCCCGACGCCGACGAGGTCCGCGTGCGGGTGGTCGTCTCGGGCGTGAACCCGACCGACTGGAAGGCTCGTCGGGGTCGCGGGGACGGTGCCCCGCTCGACGTCGCCAAGGTGCCCAACCAGGACGGTGCCGGAGTCGTGGACGCGGTCGGCGCGGGCGTCAGCGGGCTGCGGCCGGGGGACCGGGTCTGGCTCTGGGACGTCGCCTGGCAGACCAGCGAGGGCACTGCCCAGGAGCTGGTCACACTGCCGGCGACGCACGCGGTCGCGCTGCCCGACGACGAGAGCTTCGACGCGGGGGCCTCGCTCGGCATCCCCGCGCTCACCGCCCACCTGGCGCTCACGGCTGCCGCTGCCGGTCCGGCCCGTCTCGCACCGGGCGCGCTCGACGGTCGATGGGTCCTGGTCACCGGGGGTGCTGGTGCCGTCGGGCACGCGGCGATCCAGCTCGCCGTGTGGGCGGGTGCCCAGGTGATCACGACGATCAGCTCCCCGGAGAAGGCCGAGCTGGCGCGTGCAGCGGGCGCGCACCACGTCGTCGACTACCGCACCGAGGACGTCGCGTCCGCGGTGCACGCGCTCGTGCCGACCGGGGTCGACGTCGTCGTCGACGTCGACATCGCGCGCAACGCCACGTCCGTCGTCGCCTCGGTCGCCGCCAACGGGACGATCGCCGCGTACGCCACCGCCGACCTGGCCGAGGTGACTCTGCCGGTCATGCCGTTGATGGCGAGGAACGTCGCCGTGCAGTTCGTCCTGACCTACACCGTCTCCGACGAACGGAAGCGGGCGGCCGTCGGCGGCGTCTCGCACGCGCTGGCCGACGGAGCGCTGCGGGTCGGCGCCGAGCACGGGTTGCCGATCACGCGGTTCCCGCTGACCGACACGGCCGGGGCGCACGACGCCGTCGAGGCGGGATCCGTCGGCAAGGTGCTCATCGACGTCGACGGCTGAGCCGCCGAGAACAACCTGAGCGACGCTGCGGACGGTCTGGGCGTTCATCAGGTTGTTCTCGAGCGGTACCTCGACGACGAGGTGCTGGCGATGGCACGTCCTCGGCCGCCCACGCGTCAGCACGGACCCACGCTCTCGCCGATCCCTCCCCCTGGGTCGTACGGGTCGCTCACGTTGCCCACCCAGACCGTCGCAGAGGCGGGTACGTCCGTGAGCGGCACGATCGCCTGGTAGAAGCCGGGGGTGCCGCCCGGGGTGGTGAAGGGCTGCATGGGCGCGGTGTACGACCCGACGGTCAGGGTCACGGTCAGACTCGGGAAGTCCCCGTCCCAGGCCTTGAGCACGAACCGCGCGTTCGTTCCCTGCACCTCGCACTGATAGGCGTCGAGCAGCTGCGGCGGTCGGTTGCCCAGCGCGTCGTAGACCGCGGTATCTCCGTTGGGCAGTGTCAGCGTGACGGCGTTCGCGTTGAGCCCGTCGGTCGGCGACACGCCAGCCCGGAGGAAGTCGACGAGCACGTAGCCAGTACCGTCCCCGGAGAGGTTGACGTTCGCGAACTCCTCGGTGACCCAGGCAGGCAGCGTGTAGGCCGGCGTCGCGTCTGCCGTGATCCAGCACCCCGTGAGCGTCGGATACACGGTCCCGCGCGTGATCTTGGATCGCACGTCGATCGGCTGGTTGTCCGGGGCGATCCGGCACAGGTCTGCCACCGTGCCCACGGCCTGGCCCTCGACCGGCGTCGCCGCCCCCGAGGCCACGGTCAGGGTCACGTCGTACGGTCCGGCCGTCACACCGGGCACCCACGACAGCGCCTGACCGGCGGGCAGGTCCTGGGTCTGCTGCCCGTCTGGGCCGTTGGTCGTCCACGTCCACGTCGCGGCGGTCGAACCGTCGACCGAGCCGGTGCAGGTCACGGTCTGGCCCAGTCCCGCATCGACCGGGAGGCACGTCGCCCCGACGGTGGCCGGTCCTTGCACGGCGACCGTCCGGTTCCCCGAGCCCGCGCCGCCCGGCCCCCGGACGACCAGGCCGACGTCGATGGTGCCGGTGGCGTCGGAGGGCACCTGGATCTGCACCTGCCCGTCTGTCTCGGTCCAGTCGGTGGCGCCGGACACGCTCCAGGTCCACGTCGCGCCCTGCGCGTTCTGCACCTCCGCCTTGACCGTCAAGGTGCTGCCGGCCGGCACGGGCTCGACGTCGGGAGTGAGGCCCACCACGACCGGAGCCGCGGGCCCCCGCGGGGTGGCGGGCGGAGGGGTGCCGGCCGTGGTGGGCCTGCCCGGCACCGGCTTGGCCGGTGGCGCGTTGGTCCTCGAGGGGTGCGGTTCGGCCTTCGGGGGCGCTGTGGTGTCGCCGCCCGGCGTGGCGGACGGGCTGGGTTCGACGCCGGTGTCCGGCGGCACCACGGCCGTCGGCTCCTCGGTCACGGGGTCGAACTTCTGGAGGGGGTCACCGGCGACCCAGACCCCGTTCTCGAAGCTGAGCACACCGGCGGTGTCGCCGTCGGGATCGTTGTAGTAGACGAGCGGGTCCCTGCCGATGAGCTCGACCTTGTTGCCCGGCGGCGTCAGAGCGAGGCGTGCGACGGTCTCGTTGCGCAGGTTCACGACGATCGTCTCGCCCGTCGCGCGGTTCGGGACCATCGCGAAGTCGCCGCTCTGGACCGGGGGCCCGAAGTCGATCGGCGTGCCGGGCTCGACCAGGCTGACCACGTGCGCGCAGTCGTCGCGACCGACCGAGCCCCACACGAGCGTGCCCGTCGCCGAGATCGCGGCAAGGACGAGTCCGCCGGTCGATGAACCGACGAGCTGCACCTTGTCCTCGGCGCGGATGCGCACGCATGAAGGCCGCCCGACACCTCCGGCGTCGGTCACCGGGGCGATCGACCCCTCAGCCGCATCCACCAGCACGGGACGGCCGTCGACGAGCACGAGCCTGTCGCCGTGCCCGACCGCGTCGCGCTCCACGTGGAGCGACCCGTCGAAGCGGCTCAGCCCACCCGCCTCGGCATCGATGATCCACAGACGTCCGCGGTCGTCGACGACGGCCTCGCCGGGACCGGGCGCCGCTCCGAGGGGAGCCTGGCGACGCCGCTGGAGCGTCAACGGGTCGACGAGGCTCACGGTGCGCCGGGTGGAGTCGAGGACGTACACATCACCGCCGCCCTGGAGCACAGAGAGCTCGCCGCCCGGCACGCCGAGTCGGATCGGTTGCGACGCGGCCCAGATCGCGCCGTCGATCCGCGCGACCGTGCCGGCGGCCTTGTCGATGACGTACGCGGACGACTTGGCCTGCTCGACGGTGAGGAGGGACGTGGTCGCCCGGACATTGACCGAGGCGACGATCGCCCGCGAAGGTCCGTCGATGAGCGACACGACGCCGATCGCCGGGGAGGCCACCCACGCCGAGCCGGACAGTGTCGAGACGAGCTGCTGCGCGTTGCCGTCACCCAACGCCGACGCGAGGATCAGCGGGAGCGCGACGACGGCCGCAGTCCCGGCTCCGGCCCATCGCCGTGCGCCTGCTCCACCGGCGGAGGCACCTGACGTCCGGACGCGCGCGCCGAACCGGGACCGGCCCTCGGTGCCCTCGCCCCGCCGCCACACGATCCTCACGTGCGCGCCCCCGTGGTCGCGTTCTTCCGGGCTGGCAACCACGCCGGCACCAACCGTTTGCGACCCATCAGACACCCGCTGCCGGCGCACCGGAACCCTGAAACGGGGTGGATTCGTCCCACAACCTCCTGATCCACGTCGACCCGACCACCTGCCTCGGCGACCCGGGCCGCCGATCCGCCGTGACCGGTGTCGGCTGACTGCCGTCGAGCAGCGCCTCGCGGCCGTCGAGAACAACCTGAACGACGTTCTGGGGCGTCTTGGCGTGCACGACGTTGTTCTCGAGCGGTGTAGCGGGCCCTGCGGGCGGCCGGGGGGTGGCCGGCGGAGCGGCCGGGTGGGGGCCAGGGAGGGTCGGGCGGGATCAGCCGCCGCGGTTGGGGGGTTCGAAGTGCATGGCGTCGTGGCCCGCGGTCTCCTCGGCGCGGATGACGTGGACGACCGCGTTGATCTGCGCCAGGTGCGTGAACGCCTGCGGGAAGTTGCCGAGGTGGCGGCCGGTGCGCGGGTCGATCTCCTCGGCGTACAGGTTCAGGGTGCTGGCGTAGGACAGGAGCCGCTCGCACAGGGCGCGGCCGCGTTCGAGCTCGCCGATCTCCACGAGCGCGGACACCAGCCAGAACGAGCAGATCGTGAACGCGCCCTCCTCGCCGGAGAGGCCGTCGTCGGTCTCGTCGACGCGGTAGCGCAGGACCAGACCGTCGGTGGTCAGCTCGTCGGCGATGGCCAGGACGGTGGCGCGGACGCGATGGTCGTTCGGGGGCAGGAACCGCAGGAGCGGGATGAGCAGGAGGGAGGCGTCGAGGGCGTCGGACCCGTAGCGCTGGACGAACACGCCGCGCTCGTCGACCCCGTTCTTGCAGATGTCCCGGTGGATCTCGGCGGCGAGCTTGCTCCACTGGTCGGCGAAGTCGGGCTCGTCGTGCATGCGAGCCAACCGGGCGCCGCGGTCGAGGGCGACCCAGCACATGAGCTTGCTGGAGACGAAGTGCTGCGGTTCGCCGCGGACCTCCCAGATGCCGCGGTCGGGTTCGTGCCAGTGCTTGATCGCCGCCTCCACCTGCCGTTTGAGGACGGGCCACAGCGCCTCGGGCAGCTGCTCGCGGGAGCGGGTGTGCAGGTAGACGGAGTCGAGCACCGCACCCCAGACGTCGTGCTGCTCCTGGTCGTAGGCGGCGTTCCCGACCCGCACCGGCCGGGCCCCCTCGTACCCGGACAGGTGGCCGAGCTCGAACTCGTCGAGCTTCTCCTCCCCGCCGACGCCGTACATGATCTGCAGGTCCTTGTTGTCGCGGCAGACGTCGTGGATGAACGCGAAGAAGTCGTTGGCCTCGCGGTCCAGACCGAGGGTGTACAGACCCCAGAGGGCGAAGGTGCTGTCGCGGATCCACGCGTACCGGTAGTCCCAGTTGCGCTCGCCGCCGGGCGTCTCCGGCAGCGACGTCGTGGCAGCGGCCAGCAGTGCACCGGTCGGTGCGTAGGTCAGGCCCTTGAGCGTGAGGGCGCTCCGCTGCAGGTAGGTGCGCCAGGGATGGTCGGGGAAGACGCCCTGGGTGATCCACTCCCGCCAGAACTCCTGCGTCCGCCAGAGCTGGTCGGCGGCCTCGTCCCACGTGGTCGGTGCGGGCAGTGGCGACCAGGACAGCGCGATGAACGCCTTGTCCCCGTTGACCATGCGGGTGCGTGCCGACGCGGTCCGGCCGTCGATGCCGAGGCGCAGGCTGCTGGTGAGTCGCAGCGTGGGGCCGCTGTCGGAGTCGGCGTGGATCGCGTTGTAGCCGGTGCCGTCGTACTCCCATCGGGCCTCGTCGCGACCGTAGTCCGGCGACGGGTCGCACTCGACCTGCAGGTCCACGGTCCCGCTCACGCACGTGACGGTGCGGAGCAGGATGTGCTCGGCGTCGTCGTCGGTCGGCGTCCTGCGGTGCGTGACCGAGCGCTCCTCCTGGTTGTGCCACGGACCCATGACCATGGCGTCGCGCACGATGAGCCAGCCGGTCGGCGTCTGCCACGTCGTCTCCAGCACCAGGGTGCCGGGCAGGTAGCGGCGTGCCGACGGGACCCGCGTGCCGTGCGGACCGACGCGGAACGACCCGGCTCCACGGTCGAGGATCGAGGCGAAGATGCTCGGCGAGTCCGGGCGCGGGACGCACATCCACTCGACCGCACCGGAGGGTGCGATCAGGCAGCTGGACTCGCAGTCGGACAGGAACGCGTAGCTCGCGATGGGCGGGAAGGGTGAGCGATGCGTCTCGGGCTGATGTGCGGTGACCGGCGCCATCTGCTCAGCGTCGTCCTGTCGAGCGCACTTGTCAGCACCGATGGCAAAGTCGTCACATGCCCGAAACGATCCGGCCGTTCCACGCGACCGACCTGCCCGCGCTGTACCGCATCTGCCTGCTCACCGGGGACGCAGGCGCCGACGCGACGGGCCTGTACAGCAACCCTGACCTGCTGGGGCACGTCTACGCCGGTCCCTACCCGGTCGCGGACCCGGGGCTGACGTTCGTCGCCGTCGACGCGCAGGGCGTCGCGGGCTACGTCGTCGCGACCGCGGACACCTACCGGTTCCAGCGCTGGCTCGAGTCGTCCTGGTACCCGGTCCTGCGTGCGCAGCACCCGTTGACGCAGGACCCCGGCGACGGCACGCGGGACCACATGCTCCTGCGCACCATCCACGAGCCCGAGGTCGTCGACGAGCCGTTGTACAAGCGCTACCCCGCCCATCTGCACATCGACCTGCTGCCGCGTGCCCAACGTCGAGGTCTCGGCCGGCGCCTCATCGAGGCGCTCTCCGACGCCCTGCGTGAGCGGGGCGTCCCGGGCCTGCACCTCGGCGTCGATGCGCGGAACACCGGCGGCGTCGCCTTCTACGACCGCATCGGCTTCACGGACGCAGGCCCCGACGGAGGTGCCCGGGTGCTGACCCTCGACCTGGCGTAGATCTTTCACCTTGACGAGAGTCATGATGTCATTGACGTCGGCCGGATCGCGGGTGCATCCTTTCCCCGACGACGCAGGGCCGCGCTTCAGGAGGGTGGAGCGTGGCCCTGCGCGGTCACCACAGCGTCGTGGTGTCCACCAGCCTGTACTGCGGGTTCTCCGTCATGAACCGGCGCCAGCTCGCGACCGTACGGTCGTGGAACGGGGTGGCCCGCAGCCCGTGGCTCGTCGCGAACTCCAGCGGTGCGTCGTGGTTGCCGACGATCCCGTACAGCGCGCCCGTGACGGCGCCGTCGGCGTCGAAGGTCGGAGTCGCAGAGAGGACCAGCACGCTGGTGTCGGCCTCGTCGAGCGCGTCGCGCACGGCCGTCCGGGCCGCCAGCTGCGCGGTCGCGGCCCCCAGGTCCGAGGTGGGTCGGTTCACCGCGTCGATCTCCGCGACGACCGCGTCCGGCAGCGGTGCGGCCGGGTCGATCACCAGGCCGGAGCCGTCGCCGCTGGGGCTGACGAACACGGACGCGCCGGCCTCTCGGGTCGCCTCGACCGCGAACGCCGGGACCGTGTCGCCGACGGCGGGGGGCAGAGGGACGTCCGCGAGCGAGATGCGCTGCGCCGCCGGCGTCACGACGTCGGCGGGTCTCGCGGGTGCCTCGGGTGCCGCTGCCGATGCGGTGGCCGCCGCGATGGCGGTGCCGACGGAGAGTGCGGTGACGGCCGACACGGCAAGAGTCCAGGTCGTCTTCATGGTCATGCCATCGACACGGCCGGTCATGGGGTGAAGTGACTGAGGTGCTTTCACCTGTACGGCGGCGTGCACGGGTCAACCGGCGACCCGCGTCCGGGCCGCGTCAGGTGCGCAGTGCCGCCACCAGCAGGGCCTGCGTGAGCACGAACCCGGTCACGAGATTGAGGACCAGGAAGCGGCGCCAGCCCCGGTTCGCGTCCTCGCAGTCGTCGTCGTCGAGATCGCGGAAGGGCGCGACCGACCCGAGGTAGACGAGCGGGACGACGGCGGCGAGAGCCGCGGGCGCGCCGGCCACCAGCAGGAGCGCGGCCGACGACGCGTAGCCCGCCATCGAGAGCCGGACGGTGCGACGGGCGCCGAGGGACGTCGCCACCGAGGCGATGCCGGCACCACGGTCTGCCGTGATGTCCTGCACCGCACCGAAGGCGTGGGAGGCCGCGCCCCAGAGGAAGAACGCGCCGAGCGTCGCGACGACCGGCATCGTGAACCGGCCCCCCGCGAGGGCGATGGCGAACACGGCGGGGCTGACGAAGTGGGTGCTCGACGTCAGTGAGTCGACGTACGGCCGCTCCTTGAGACGCAGCCCGGGTGCGGAGTAGGCCACGACGGCGAAGACGCTCACGGCGAGCACGACGCCGGACGCGAGTCCGCCGGCGACGAGGAGCGCGACGAGGAACGGGACGTTGGTGACCACCGCCGACCACAGGGTGGCCCGGTGCCACCGCTGCGACAGGATCGCGCCCTCGACGCCGCCCTTGCGCGGGTTGGCGAGGTCCGACGCGTAGTCGAAGACGTCGTTCAGCCCGTACATCAGCAGGTTGTACGGGACGAGGAAGTACACCGTGCCGACGACGAGCGCCCAACCGGGTTCACCGCCCGCGAGCAGGTACGCGACCGCGAAGGGGTAGGCCGTGTTGATCCAGCTCAGCGGCCGCGAGGCGAGCAGCACCTGCCCGACGCCGGTGAGCAGGCCCGCTCGGCTCGTCGGCTCCGTGCGGGTGCTCATGCGTCGATCCGTTCCCGGGCCGGCACGGGAGCCAGCAGCACCCAGACCGACGGCAGGGCGAGGGCCGCGGCGACGGGCCAGGCGAGGTCCTCGACGGGGGCGTGCCACAGGGTGACGCCGAGGAGGGCGGCAGCGTCGTACCGGAACAGGTCGGCGCTGATCATCAGGCTGTCGAACACCACCGTCAGCGCCACGAGGAGAGCGAGGGTCACGACGACCGGCAGCACGAACGGTGTCTGCCGCCGCCGCGCTGCCCGCGCCCCGACCACGGCCAGCACGGCAGCGCCTGCGACGACGAGGAGGTCGAGCTGGACGTACGTCACGCGTCCACCGCCCGCCGGGCCACGACCCGGTGGGTCGCCGTGAAGACGACCATCGTGAGGTAGCTGAAGAACGTCACGAAGAGGAGCTCCTCGATCGGCAGGTGCGGTGCGACCTCCAGACCCAGCAGTGCGCCTCCCCACCCCCGCTCGAAGATGCCGCGCGCGATGGCGGCGGCGTCCCAGGCGAGGAAGAGCGTCACACCGCAGGCGAGCACGACCGCCGCGCGCCGCGGAACTGCCCAGACGAACAGCCGGTGCCTGGCGTCGAGGAGCATCATGCCGGCCAGGCTCAGGAGCAGAGCGACGAGGTACGACCCCCTCATCCCGCACCCCCGGTGCGGACGGGCGCGGAGGTCAGCGGAACCGCCAGCGGCCCGGACGACCGGTCGCCGCGGAGTCGCTTGACCACCAGCTCCGCGCTGATGAGGCACATCGGCAGCCCGATGCCGGGGATGGTCGACCCGCCCGCGTACAGCAGGCCGTCGACCTTCGCGGATGCGTTGCGACCACGCCACCAGGCGCTCTGCCGCAGGACGTGCGCGGGGCCGAGCGCGCCGCCCGACCACGCGGACAGGTCGCGGGCGAAGTCGGCGGGACCGACGGTGCGCCGGACGAGGACACGGTCGGCGAGGTCCGGGATCCCCGCGACCGTGGCGAGCCGTCGGATCGCGTCGTCCGCCACCCGCTCGACGACGGGGTCGCCGCCGCCGCCGATCGTGACGTCCGCAGGCACCGGGATCAGCAGGAACAGGTTCTCGGTGTCGGGCGGCGCGACGGTCTCGTCCGTCCGCGACGGTGCGCACACGTACAGGGAACCGGCGTCCGGGACGTGCCGGTCCCGGCCGAAGACCGCGTCGACGTTGGCCTGCCAGTCCGCCGCGAAGACCAGGCTGTGATGGGTGAGCTCGGGCACCCGGCCTCTGATGCCGAGGTAGACGAGGACGGCGCCCGGACCGGGGTCGCGACGGGACCACCACTGTTCGGGGTAGGTGCGCAGGTCCGGCCTGAGCAGGGCCGTCTCCAGGTGGTGCAGGTCCCCGGCGCCCACCACGACGTCCGCCGCCAGGACCTGCTCACGACCGGCGTCGTCGAGGTACCGCACCCCCGTGACCCGAGCACCCGGCAGCGGCGTGGTCAGCACCTCGATGACGCGAGCGCCGGTGCGGATGGTCGCGCCCTCGCGCTCGGCGAGCCGCGCGAGCGCGTCGACGAGCGTGCCGAACCCGCCGCGCGGGTACAGCACCCCCTCGACGAGGTCGGCGTGGCTCATGAGGTGGTAGAGCGCCGGTGCCTGGTCGGGTGAGGTGCCCAGGAACACCGCGGGGTAGCCCAGCACGCGTCGCAGCCGCTCGTCGTGGAACCTCCGACCGACGTACGTGTCGAGCGTCTGCAGGACGAGCGGCAGCAGCCGGCCGGCCCGGAGCAGGACCCTCGGCGAGAGCAGTCGCGGCAGCGACTCGAACGTCGAGTACAGGAGGTGCTCGCGAGCGGTCTCGGTGGTCCGTCGGGCGGATGCGAGGTAGCGGCGCAGCCGTGATCCGGCACCCGGTTCGACAGCGTCGAACCGTGCCACGGCGTCCTCGAGCCCGGACCGGAGCTCGAGCGGGTCCGCGCCGCTCTCGAACCACGCGCGGTACGCCGGGTCGAGGCGGACCAGGTCGAGCTCGGCGTCGGCGCTCGTGCCGAGCAGGGCGAAGAAGTGGTCGATGACCTCCGGCATGAGGTACCACGACGGCCCCGTGTCGAACCGGAAACCCTCGCTCTCCCACGTACCCGCCCGACCGCCCACCTGGTCCTGCTGCTCGAGCACGACCACGTCGTACCCGTCGCGGGCGAGCAGCGCCGCAGTGCCGAGGCCCGCGACGCCGGCACCGATGACGACGGCCGTCTTCATGACCGGCCCACTCGAACCGGCGTGCGACCGAGAAGGCTGCGCGCCAGGACGAGCGCCTTCACCGGGCCCGGCACCCGCACCCGGCGGACCTCGATCGTCGCTGCGGGGGTCGCCCGGAGCCGTCGGGAGAGCGCTGCGAACAGGTCGTGCGCGGCACGCACCCCGCGGCGGCAGGAGGCGGGCAGGTCCTCGATCGCGAGCGCAGCCGCTGCGAGGTCCGCGTCGACGTCGTCGAGCAGGGCGTCCCGGCGCGCGTCGGTGAGGTGCCCGGTCCCGACGGCCGGGAAGTAGCTGCGCCCGAGGTCGTCCCGGTCGGCGGCGAGGTCCCGCAGGAAGTTGACCTTCTGGAAGGCTGCCCCGAGCCGGCGCGCACCCTCGGCCGACGCGTCGTACCGGGCCTCACGCTCGGCGGCGGTGCCCGGCTCGCACGCGACGAAGATGCGCAGGCACATGAGCCCGACGACCTCCGCGGACCCGTGGACGTAGGTCGCGAACGACGCGTCGTCGTGCGTCGTGCGGTCCAGGTCGGTGCGCATGGAGGCGAAGAACGGGTCGACGAGGTCCGCACCGATCCCGCACTCGCGCGCTGTCCGCGCGAACGCGTGGACGACGAGGTTGGTGGAGAAGCCGCGTTCGGTCGCGCGCAGGGTCTCCGCCCGCAGCTCGTCCAGGATCTCGGCCCGGTCGGCGTGCGACAGCGGGAGCGACGGTGCGTCGACCACCTCGTCTGCCAGCCGCACCAGTCCGTACACGTTGCGGACGTGGCCGCGGACCGGCTCGGCGAGCATCCGGGCGGCCCGTGCGAACGACGTCGAGTACCGGCCGATCACGCACGCGGCGCTGGCCGTCGCCACCTCGTCGTAGATCGCCGACGAGGACTGCGCCGGCGTGTGGTTGCGGGTCGTCA
Source organism: Cellulomonas sp. URHD0024 (assembly GCF_000426185.1). GTDB lineage: Bacteria > Actinomycetota > Actinomycetes > Actinomycetales > Cellulomonadaceae > Cellulomonas. Next base: position 11,060 of record NZ_AUEW01000008.1, on the reverse strand, counting down.
GGCTCATGCTGCTCGCCGCCCGACGACGAGCAGCGCCTGGGTGAGCCGTTCGACGACACCCGCGACGGGGCCGATCTCGCGGGCGAGGACGAGGGCCTGGTGGACGTGCTGGTCGACCAGATCCTCGACGAAGGCGCGGGACCCGCAGCGGACGAGGGCGTCCCGGACGGCGTCGGCGGCTGCGTCGCTGAGGTCGGGATCGCCGAGGTGGTGGGCGATCGTCGACCACACGGCCGTGGTCCGGGCGTGTGCGACGAGGGCCGTGACGGTGCCCTCGCGCAGGTCCGACACCGTGCTCTTGCCGGTGACGGCCTCGTCGCCGAACGTGCCGAGCAGGTCGTCCTGCAGCTGGAACGCGATCCCCAGGAGGCGACCGAGCCGGTCGAGCGACGGCAGCACACCGTCCGGCGCCCCGGCCAGGAGCGCACCCGCCTGCAGGGGCAGGGAGAACGAGTAGACGGCCGTCTTGTGCTCCTCGACCGTCAGCACCTCCGCGAGCGTCGGTCGGTCCGTGTGCAGCCCGAGCCGCACGTCGCCCAGCTCACCGCCCGCCGTGAGACGGATCGTCTCGTCGAGCAGGTCGAGCAGGCGCGCGACCGTCCACCGGTCGGTGTCCGCCGTGGCGACGAGGCGCGTGGCGCCGACGAGCGCGAGGTCGCCCGCGAGGATGCCGGCGGCCTGCCCGTACCGGTGGGCGCGGGCGGCCCCGGCCCCCGCGGCGCGTCCGCGTGCCTCGAACGCGCCGGAGACGTTGGGCCGCCCGCGCCGGCTCAGGTCGTGGTCGATGACGTCGTCGTGCATGACGAACGCCGTGTGCAGGAGCTCGATCGCGTCGCCGACCTGCTGCGCGACCTCCGGCCGGCTTCCCCCGAACGCCTCGTAGGTGGCTCGCAGGAGGTCCGGCCGCACCCGCTTGCCCCCGTCGGCCGCGTCGGTCATCGCCTCCCACAGCGCCCGGGACTCGGCTCCGTCGGCCCGTTCGGTGCCGCGGGCGAAGAACTCTGCGAACGCCTGGACGTCCAGCCCCTGCGCCGTCATGACGCCCGCGCCAGACGCGCAGGGCCGCCGGGGACGAGCTCGGCGAGCTGCTGCACCTGTTCGACCATCCACGGACTGAAGGCCCAGCCGGCGCTGGCCACGGCTCGGCCGAGGTCGACCGTCTCGACCCAGCGCAGCTCTGCGACCTCGGCCGGGTTGGGCCGCGGCTCCTGGTCGGTGACGGCGAACCACACCGGGCACATCTCGTTCTCGACGACACCGCCGGCGTCCGTCGCGCGGTACCGGAAGTCCGGGAGCAGCTGCTCGACGTCCTCCACCTCGACCCCGAGCTCTGTCCACGCGTGCCGGGCGATCGCGTCCGCCATCGGCTCTCCCGGGCGCGGGTGGCCGCAGAACGAGTTGGTCCACACGCCGGGCCACGCGGTCTTGCCGAGGGCGCGACGGGTGACCAGGAGCAGACCTGCGGGCGAGAACAGGTAGCAGGAGAAGGCGAGGTGGAGCGGGGTGGTGGCTCCGTGGACCGTCCGGCGAGGTGCGGTGCCGCAGGGTTCGCCGTCCTCGCCGAGGAGAACGACGAGGTCGTCGGAAGGGATGGTCGCGGTCATGTGCACGCTCCTCGGGTCGGTCGCACGGACCACCGTAGAACTTCTTTACTAGCCTGGCTAGTTATATGGCAGGCTAGCATTGCACCGTGAACGAAGAGACCGCTCCGGAGATCCCGACACATTACTGGTACGCCGACGACAGTTCAGTGCGAGAGGTGCTCGAGGCCGTGCGCCACTTCCGTCGGGCCGACCAGGAGATGCGGCGACGCCTCAGCGCCGGCATGGACATGAACGAGACGGACCTCCAGGCCCTCCAGTTCGTGATCGCCGCCGAGTCGCGCGGCGGCCAGGCGCACCCGCGCGAGATCGCCGCGTACCTGCGCATCTCGACCGCGTCCACCACCAAGCTGCTCGACCGGCTCACGGCCTCCGGGCACCTGGTCCGGACCGAGCACCCCACCGACCGAAGGTCGGTCGTCGTCTCCAGCACGCCGCACGCCCATCGGGAGATCCGGGAGCGACTCGAGCGGATGCACGCCGCGATGGCGGCGATCGTCCGGGACGTTCCGACGGGGTCGCGCCCTCATCTGCGCGACTTCCTGCGCTCGATGGCGGAGCTGCTCGACACGGAGGCCACGCCCGCGCCGCTGACCAAGGACCCGGCGGTCTGACCGGCTGGTGCCCCGCAGGCGTGCGGGTCCTTCTCGGAGCGGGTGACGAGAATCGAACTCGCGCTATCAGCTTGGGAAGCTGAAGTTCTGCCACTGAACTACACCCGCATGTGCCCGTCCGAGAGGGTGTCCCCTCGGCAGCCCGGACAGCATACCCGGACCGATCGGGTGGAGCGAAAGCGGGGTGACGCGTCCGCCCGCGTCGCCTCGCCGGACTACAGGTCGAGCGTCCCGACGAGGCGCAGCACGTCGCCCGACATGTCCTCGATCGCGGACGGGACGACCGGGACGACCGACCGCGCACCGTACGTCGAGACGATCTGGCTGACGCGCTCGTACAGGTACTCCCCGTACGAGTCCTGTGCGTTGACGCGCGCGTACGTGCCGCGCGGCATGACGACCTCGACCGCGTAGTTGCGAGACCGGAACGGCGCGAGCTCGCCGCTGTCGACGACGAACAGCGGCCGGAACCGCCCGCTCGTGAGCTGGGCGCGTTCGACGGCGGCAGCGAGCCGCTCGGTGTCACCCGCGGTGCACCCGACGGCGACGACGACGGTGATCGGCCAGCGGGAGCCCTGGCCGGGCAGCATCATGTGGCCCGACCGGATGTCGATCCGGACCTTCCCTGTGCGCCGCCGCTTCGGCTGGCCGGCGCTGAGCCCGAGCACACGAACACCGAACGTCTTCGCCGACGGGGAGCGACGCGCGACCGCCTTCGCGGCGCGCCGCACTCCCGGGAGTGTGAGGGCACGTCGCGCGACGCCGCGCAGTGCGGAGCGGGCGCTCATGCCGTCACCTTCGTCTCGACCAGGAGGCGCTCGACCCGCCGCATGGCGTCGCCCGCACCGTTGCCCGGGTACTCGTCGGCCATCCGCTGTTGCGCCCTCTCGACCCATGCCGGATCGGAGACGGTGCGCAGCGCCGCACGGGCCGACTCCGCGTCGACCTCGACGACGCAGGCACCGAACCCGCGGTCGTCGGCGTAGCGGGCGCGTCCGAGCTGGTCGTCCGTCGTCGTCTGCAGGTTCGGGACGAACACCGTGGGCAACCCGGCGAGGACGGACTCGTGATAGCTGTTGTACCCGCAGGCGACGACCGCGGCGTCGAACGCCCGCAGGTAGCGCGACAGCGGGTACACCGACAGGGACGCGACGTGGTCGCGCAGCCGGTCGCCGCGGCGCTGGATCGGTGGGCGCGTGGCGTGCAGCGTCCAGCCCGGCAGCACGTCGTCGGCTGCGTCCACGAAGGTGTCGAGGTCGGAGCCGATGTCGTTGATGTTCCCGGCGCCGAGGCTGAGCAGCAGCGCGGGGGCGTCGCCCTCGATGCCGAGCGCGGCGCGTGCCTCGTCGCGGCTGAGCAGGTCGTCCTGGTCGAGCAGCGTCACGGGCCCGACCCGGTAGGCGTCGTCGAGCGACGCGACCGGACCGCGGTCGTAGGCGGCCGCGACCTCACCGGGCTGGACGACGAGGTCGAAGATCGAGCCGCGCTCGAGGAACTTCGTCGTCGTCTCCTCGCGCCACATGCCGCGTCGGGACCAGACGAACGCGATCTCGGGGAACTGCGGCCGGACCTGCACCATGCCGACGTACGGCATCGTCCCGTCGAAGACGACGGCCGCCGGCTGGTACCGACGGAGAACGTCCGCAAACCGCTGGGCGAACAGCGGGTTCCACTGCTCGACCGTGCAGCCGAGGTCACCCCGCGACGGGCAGTACTCCCACGGGTGGCCAGACGTCTCGACGACCGCGACCGCCTGCGAGAGCGAGAAGAACATGGGCTCGACGGCGTCGGACGCGCGGTTCGCCATCGCGAGCAGCCGCGTGAGGTGTCCCATGCCCGCGCCGTTGGAGGACACGAACAGCACCCGCTCGCGGTCCTGGCGACGACGGCGGGTCGGCACGACCACGGGATCCCCCGTCGGCGGCCCGAGGATCGCAGCGAGCCGCGCGACGTGGGCCTCGTGCCCGTGCCGACCGCGGACGAACACCTGCCCACGCGTCGACTGCTCGAGGTAGGCGGCCGGGTCGGCGGAGAGCCGCCGCACGACGTCCTGGACGCCGGCCGGGGTCGTGTACACCGCGGCGTCGCCGAAGCTGTCGCGGAAGTGCTCCGGCAGGATCGCGACGGCGCCGCTCGCCATCGCCTCCATGACCGTGCGCCCGTACGCCTCGACGAGGTCGCTGCGGTGGAAGTAGACGAAGAAGTCGAGCGACGCGACGAAGTCGCGCGGGTCGCGTGCCCCAAACTCCTCGACGATCCAGCGCTCGGGCACGCTGCCGAGCACGTCCGCCACGGCGTCCGCCCCGCCGAGCACCCGGACCTGCACCGAGTCGTCCACCGGGTAGGCCGCGCGGATGTCCGCCGAGCGCTCCGGCCACTTCGCCGCGGACGAGCGGCTGTGCCGGCCGAGGACGGGCACGGCCCCGACACCTGACCGCTCCCGCGACCACTCGTCGACGTCGAGCAGGTTGAACCAGTCGCCCGGGGCCACGTCAACGAGGTCCGCCACGGGCTCGAGCGTCTCGCGCACCGCGGGGCCGATCGAGCACCACGTTGGACGCACGCCGAGCCAGCGCTCGACCGCCGCGTCCGTCTCCTCGACGTCGTAGTGCTGGACGCCCGCCGCGTCGACCCGCACGTGGTTGGCGACGAGCAGCGCCTGGTCGGCCGTCACCGGCAGGCCCTCGGGGACGGTCGCGAACACCGTCGCGTTGCGGAGCACGGCGAGGCGGGCATGGACCTGCTGGCCGGCGACGACCAGCTCGGCCAGGCCCTCGTCGAGGCAGCGGCGCAGGCGCGGCTCGATGCCGAGGCCCGTGTTGGCGAGCGTGCTGGGGACGTGCAGGAGGCCGGTCCGGTAACCCGCGGCGGCCTGCGCGCGGATCTCTTCGGCCATGCTCGCCGTCGTCCCGCCGGGCAGCCGGAGGTCGGATGCGAGAACGACGTCGTACGGCCGGGAACCGCTGCTCACATGCACCTCGATGATCTGACGACGATCGTGGTTCGGGTATCCCACGACGCTGAACCGGGCGGCCGTTCACCAACGCAGCCGCATCCACACATCTGGTTGGAGTCGCGGCCGCGTCGATGGTACGCGGAGAAGGACGAACGGATCGCCACCCGGTGGCTCATGCGCTCCGGACGGCCACAGCCTCGGAGCCCTCGGCCGGAGAGGGAGGCCCCTCGGGCAGAAGACCCTGGACGAGGGTGCGATACGACGCATGACTGAAGCGTTCCCGGGTCCGGCGCATCGCCAGCTCCGCCTGACGCCTGTAGGCCTGCGGATCCGCGTGCAGGCGCGTGACGACGGCCTTCACCTGGTGCTCCTGCGCGTACAGGGCGGCATCCCCGAACGCCGGCTCGAAGTGGTGGGGCAGGATGGCGACACACCCGGTGGCGATCGCCTCCAGGACAGCGCGTCCGAACGCGTCGTAGGCCTGGCTGTGCTGGAAGTACACGAAGAAGTCGATGGAGTTGAGGAAGGCTCGGACGTCCATCTCGTCCGGGGCGAGCACGAGCCACGCCGGTGGGGCGGTCTTCGTGCCAAGGAGCGTGAGCGCCGACGCGGCGCCGCCCATGATGCGGACATCGACCGACCCGTCCGTCGGGTACGCAGCCGTCAGCCTCGCTGGGTCCTCGGGCCACTTCATCCGGTCGTCGCGCGAGTGTCGGCCGATGATCGGCTCCGCGCCGCGGAACGAGACCCGCTCGGTCTTCCACTCGGACGCGTCGAGGATGCCGGGGATGTCGAAGTCCGCGAGCTCACCGGCCGGCACCTGGTCCGCGATGGCACCGCGGACCGTGGGGCCCTGGGGACACCACAGCGCGCGGACGCCGAAGAGCGCCTCCGCGTTGTCGGAGCACGAGCGCACGTCGTAGCGGATGTCCGACCCGTCCCGCTCGGACGGGGCTTGGTTCGCCACGATCACCAGGCGCTCGGTCGCCAGACCCAGTGGCGCGCTCGGGGGGAACTGGAGGACCGGCGGGTAGCGCAGGAAGACCAACCGGCTGGTCGAGGGCTCGTCGTCGATGACGCGTTCCACGACACCCTCGTTGACGAGCTGCTGCACCGCGGCGCACAGGCTCGGCTCGGCGCGACCCATGAACCGCGCGGCGTGCAGGTGGAGAACGCCGATCCGCAGGCCGAGCGGCTCGAGCGAACGGATCTCCTCGATCATCGAGCGCTGGGGTCCGCCGTACCGGGTCCACTCACCGGCGAAGACGACGTCGTAGCGGGGTGGCTCGATGGGGCGGTCGACGGCGAACGAGCTGGGCACCGGGAACGGTAGCGGCGTCCCAGGCCGTAGGCGCAGCCCGGCCTGGGGCGACGTCCGGTGCCAGTGCTCGAAGCTGCCCCGGAATGCCCGACGACCCGGGTGGTGCCAACCTGCGCGGAAGTCGCCACGGGACAGCGAGTCCACGGTGATGCGAACCAGCGCGAGCGGCTCGTTGAGGGTGACGACCGGGCCCCCGGTGTACGCCTCCAGCCGGAAGTGGAACTCCGAGTCGGCGCCCTTGCGAACGGGCAGGAACCCGCCCAGCGTGACGGCCAGATCGCGGCGGAACATCAACGAGGACGCGTTCGGACGATGCGCGGGGTAGCCAGGCCGCTGGTTGACCAGGTTGTCGAGAACGGTGACGCTCCTGCTCCGCGTGCCGGCGAGCGAGCTGTCCGCGTGGAGCACCTCGACCTGGCGTGCGACGCGTTCCGGGTGCGACCAGTCGTCGTCGTCCTGGCCCGTGATGTAGTCGCCCTGGGCGAGCCCGATGCCGGCGTTGCGAGCCAGGTAGGTGCCGCCGTTGCGAGGCATGCGGTGGAATCGCACGCGTGGGTCGCCGTCCGCGATGTCGAGGACCATCCGTTCCGGGTCCTCGGGCGAGCAGTCGTCCACGACGACGAGCTCGATGTCCTGCCACGTCTGGTCGAGGATCGAGCGGATGGCGGCGCGCAGCGCGGGCTCGGTCGGCTGGTACGTCGTCATCACCACGCTGACCAGCGGCCCACCGGCGTGCGAGGGTGCTTGGCTCGTCACGCCGTCGAACGGGATCTCGGCCGAGAGGTCGAAGGCCAGGGGAGCGAGCCCCAGCGTGACGAATCGCGCGTTGAACGACGCCAGCCAGCTGTCGGCGTCCGCGAACGGGCTTCCGGTGTTCGGGTTCAGGAGATCCGTGGTGAGGTGAGGCTCAGCCGTCGCGAGCTTCCGATGGCTTTCCAGCACGGCGCTGCACTCGGCGTAACGGCCCACGCTGAAGAGAAGCTCGGCCTGCAGCTTCGCGTAGACCTGGCGTTCCGCCTCGCGGACGCCTGGCACCGCGTCGCTCAGCAGGTCGATCGCGACTGCCACGTCGTCGTCGAGGATCCGCTGCAGGCCGACGATACGGCCGAGGCTCGCGGCCCACTTCGGCGACAGGGCCTCGCGGACCTGCGCGGACGCGAGGACGTCCGCGTACAGCGCGCCACCGTCGGATCCCAGGTACGCGGCGATGTCGCGCAGCGCGAGGGACCGCGTACGGAGCGCCGTTGCCTCCAGGGTCGGCGCGCCGCGGCGACGGGCGAGCGCGGCGTAGTCCGCGAGCAGCGACTCGAAGGGCAGGGAGTGGGACACAGTCAGCGCCTGTCGGGTTGAACGGATCGAGCACGGGTCATGTCGACGCCGCCCTCGACTCAGTGTGCCGTCGTGGGTCGTCGAAGCACCGCGAGCCGGCTGACACCGACGTCGTGGCGTTCGAAGCCGTACTCGTCGCACCACTGCCGAACTGCCTCGGCCTCGCCGGAACGGTCGGAGTCGTCGAGGAGCACGACGGCGTTCGGCGAGAGCCTCGATGCGAGCACCGGGACGGCGGGTCGGCGTGCGAAGGGGTGGTTGGTCCCGCCGGGAGGGCCGTCGACGATCAGCAGGTCGATCGCCTCGAGGTCGCCCATCACGGCCGTGTCGTACCACGGGGCGCCGTCGGCCTGGTCGCAGGGCTGCAGGGGCGCGGTGCGCACGTCGATGGTGTCGGCAAGCCCGTGACGTGCTACCTCGGCTCGCGTCAGCGACGCGAACTCCTCGTCGTGGTCGAAGCTCGTGATCCGGGTGCCCAAGCCCTCTGTGGCGTAGCCCAGCCACACGGTCGACGTGCCGCTTCCGAGCTCGACCACGTTCCGTGGCTTCTCCTCGGCGACGATGTCGAGCAGGTGCGTCAGGCTGCGGGCGTCGATCGCCCACCGTCCAGTCGGGGGCATGAGCGCCCGTGGAGAGATGCGTGTGAGGACCTGGAACAGCGCCTCGACCTGCCGGACCTCGTCGCGCGTCATCTTCGTGACGTCGTCCAGGACGTCCCCTCGGAGGCTCTTCGTTCGCAGCTCGATGTCGGCGCGGAGGTGCTTCGAGGCGCTGATGAGCGCGTCGAAGCTCGCGCGGTTGTGGCCGGCCGTCTCGGCCTGACCCTCGAGCGCCTCACGGTGGCGATCCGCGGCCCGGAGCCGCTCGGTCTCGACCGCGACGAGCAGACGTCGCTCCATCTGCTGCATCTGCTCGACGTGCTTCAGGCTGGCATCCGCGTCCCGCGCTATCGCCGCCTCGCCGTCCTCGGTCCGCCGCTTGGCGGCCAGCCGCGACATGTGTGCGAGATCCGCCGCGCGGGAGCGGATGTCGACAGCGACGGTCACTCCCAAGCCCAGGAGGAGGGCCCCGAGGACCCCTGCGACCCGCGCTGCCCCGGCGGCGGAAGCGATCGCTGCCGCGACGGTCAGCACTCCGGCTCCCGCGATCCCGATACGCCACGAGCGGCTCTGTCGCATGAAACAACCTCCTAGGGAGCCGCCGGGTGGCGGCATGGAAACGCTACAGAAGCCGGGCGCGCATGTTCGCTCGCGCCGCTCTGCCAAAGGCCACCTGCGGAGGCTACTTGATGCCTGCGGCCGCCAGGCGCTCACCGACTGCCGAAGCCAACGACTTGGAGTACGTCGCGGTGAGGTGGTGCGAGTCTCGGTAGACCAGCACGTCACCGATCACCGGTGCGCATCGCGACTGCGGGCAGACGTAGTCGAGCAGGTCGATGGTCCCGGCGTCGGGCGACTTGTCGAGCGCGAGCTCCTGGAAGCTGCGCGCGGACTTGTCGACAGCCTCCGACCGGGATGCAGCGCACGTCGTCAACGCGTCCGGGTTCAGGGCGACGCAGTCGGGGATCTCGATCCCGACCCACGGAGTGTCCATCAGGACGACAACCTTGCTGCCCTGGGACCGCAGCTGCGACCACGTACGGCCGAGCCCGGCGGCGAGGATCGGGTCCGCCTCGGGCCGCGGGACCTTGATGCCGTCGCGCGACACGGCATATCCGCCGCTCTCCGAGACGAGCACGACGTCGGGTGGGTTCGCAGCCAGGGCCTTGTCGACGTTCGTTCCCCAGGAGCGGCACGACGTGTACGTGCCGTTCTGGGAGCTCAGCCACACGTCGACATCAGCGAAGAGGCACGCGGACTTGGTGTACGTGTCGAGCCGCCACCCGTTCTCCTCGGCCAGCAGGCGCAGCGCGGGCTGCCACTGTGCGGCGTGCGAGTCCCCCACGAGTGCGATCACACGGTCCGACTGCGGATCGCCATAGGTGCAGCTCAGCGCCTTGTCGTCCTTCTGGTCCTGGTGGCAGCCGTCGCCGTAGACGTCGGCGTTGTCACCGCTGGCGTCTTGCGGTGCCGGGAGGAACGCCGGTACGGAGTCGACGGGGATTCCTGCGGGGGAGCTCGTGGGGTCCTCGCCGAGCGCCTCTGCGCCGCGCGCCGCTCCGCTCGCCGCGGAGGTCGGCTGCTCGACGCTCCGCTGGACGGCGGTGGCGGAGCCGAGTCCGAGGCCGATGCACAGGAGGGCGACGAGGGCGGCGCGCCAGGGTGTGGCGGCGAGGAAGCGGTTGTGGTGGAGGGGTTTTTCGACGAGGGAGTAGGCCAGCCAGGCGGGTACGGCGGAGAAGCCGACGACGAGCAGGGCGGTGGGGACCCACAGGTGGCCGGTCTCGTCGCCCCAGATCGCGGTGGCCCCCACGAGCAGGGGCCAGTGCCACAGGTACAGGGAGTAGGACAGGGTCCCGATGTCGCGCATGGCCGGGATGCGCAGGACGAGCAGGCCCTTGCTGGTGCCCAGGCCCGCGGCCAGGACCGCGGCGGCGCCCAGGGTGGGCACCAGGGCGGCGGTGCCCGGGAACGGCGTCGCGGCGGTGAACTTCCAGGCGGCCAGGGCGATCGCGGCCAGCCCGAGCCAGCCGGCCAGGGTGCGGGCCAGGGCGGGGATGCGGGCGATCTGGGTGGCGCCGACGGCGAGCAGGGCGCCGATGCCGAGCTCCCACAGGCGGGTGGTCGTGACGAAGTAGGCGCGGCCGGGGTCGGTGCCGGTCAGGTGCCAGGACCACAGCAGGGACGGGACGGTGATCGCGAGCAGCCCGGTGGCCAGGTGCGCGCGGGTCACGCCCGTGGTCCCGCGGGCGCGGCGCAGGGCCCAGACCAGGGCCACGATGAGCAGGGGCCAGATGACGTAGAACTGTTCCTCGACGGCCAGGGACCAGAAGTGCTGCAGGGGGCTGGCTGCGGTGCCCTGGGACAGGTAGTCCACGGAGCGGGCGGCCAGGGTCCAGTTGATGACGTAGAGGCTGGCGGCGCGCAGGTCTTGGGCGATGGTGTCCCAGCGGGTCACGGGCAGCACGGCCACGGTCATGACCGCGACGAACACGAAGACCAGGGCGGTGGCGGGCAGCAGGCGTCGGGCGCGCCGGGCGTAGAACCGGGACAGGCTGAGGCGGCCGGTGGACTCGATCTCGCGCACGATCAGCCCGGTGATCAAGAACCCGGAGATCACGAAGAACACGTCCACACCGA
>NZ_AUEW01000007.1 GCF_000426185.1 Cellulomonas sp. URHD0024 | reverse complement strand
ATCGCGCAGGTCGCGCTCAACCTGTTCACCAACTACGTCAACGTCGCCCTGGCCGTTCCGGTCGACTTCCCCCGGGTCGGGCTCCAGCGCGCCGCCTGACCGCCCGGCGCCCGGGCGGAATCAGCCCCGCCCGGGCGTGTCACCCCCGACAGACGACGAGACCTCGATGACATCCACCCTAGGTGCCTGTCCGAGTCCTGCCGATGGTCGCGTGCGGTGCTCCCGCGTCGATCGTGGTCCAACGGGCGAGAAGCTCTGCCGCTTCGCGGGTGCGGGAGTGATCAGGGCCCTGGATCTCGCACATCGTGGCCACGGTGGCTGTCAGGTCCTCGACGGCTCCAGTCACGTCCCCGTGGCGGTGACGAAGCTCGGCGAGATGCTGGCGAACCCGCAGCGCACGCGGGTGCATGGGACCGAAGACGTCATGGACCAGCTCCTGGAGACCGACGAGATCTGCTCGTCCCTGCACCGGATCGCCGGCCATCCCGCGCCAGTAGCCGAGATTGAGGCAGAAGGTGATCGTCGTCGGGTGTCGTCGCCCGAGTGCTCGCTCGGCGTCCTGAGCGGCGACCGCAAGCTCGTCGATGGCTCGGTCGGGCCGCCCGGCCAGGCCGCGCCAGTACGCCAGGTTGTGGCGCGTGGCGAGGGTCTCATGGTGCAGAGCGCCGAGGATGTCGGTGAACCCTTGGACGGCCGTCTCGTACCTCGCGACCGCACCTCCCGCGTCACCGCTCTCGCCGATCCAGCGGGCGGACTCGGCCAACGCCTGGATGGTCGCCGGGTGGTGCGGCCCGAGCTGCTCTCGCAAGTCGTCGGCCAGCTCGGTCAAGCCGTTGCACGCTCCGGCCGGGTCACCGGACAGGCCGCGGCACAGTGCGACGTAGCGACGTGCATGCCGAGCAAGTCGATGGCGCTCGCCGAGAGCCGCGGTAGCGGCCTCCACGACGGACAGCAGGTTGCGCAGGGCGTCGTGCACCACGCCGACCTCGAGCTGCTGCCGAGCTTCGTGCAGGCGCACCTCGAGCGTGTCCGGGTCGTCCAGGCCGAGCAGCTGCTCGGCCCGTCGGCGCAGCGGCACCAGGAGCTCGTACGCGCCGGCCGGGTCGCCGAGGTCACCAATCGCCCGTGCCACCTGGCTCTCCAGGAACACCACATCGCGACCCTGGTCGCCCTGGCGGGAACGCGCCTGGAGCAGAAGATCCTCGGCCGCGTCCCTGGCGACGGTGGAGCGACCGACGGTTGCCAGGTACTCCGCAGACCTGCGCAGCACGGGGTGCATGCCCTCGTCGAACAGGTGGTCGCCGGCCGTCCGCCGAAGGGTCGTCACTCCGTCGTACATGGAGGCTTCGAGCGCCGGATCGGCGTCGGTGGCAGCCCAGGCCTCCTCGAGGGCATCCGCCGCGGCGCGGGCGAGCATCGGCGCGGCCGCCGGATCGAGGGCTTCGCGGACCGCCCGCTGCACCAGAGCGTGCATCGCCACGACGCCTCCCTCGTGATCGAGCAGGCTGAGCCTGTGCAGCGCGCGGAGCGCGAGCAGCACGTCCCGCGGCCGTCCCCCGACCCAGTCGCACGCCGCCGCGCTCGTCAGCACCTGCTCGGGCGTGCCGGTGGGGGCGAGGACCGCCACGAGCTCGAGCGTCCGCCGCACGCTTCCGGGCGGCGCGAGTGCCGCCGCGCGGTCGGCAGCCAGCCGCCACGTGGTCGCGACCGTACCGTCGTGGCCGTCGGCCGGTGACGACCGTGGGAACAGGTCCGAGAGCCGTTCGCGATCATCCTCGACGAGACCCCGGTAGGCAGACACCTCCATGCCGGAGTCGATGAGGAACGCGGCGGCCTGCGACAGTGCCAGCGGGAAGTGCCCGAGTGCCTCTGCCAGCGCGGCGAGCTCGGCGGCGGTCGGTTCCAGCGCGCCGACCACCGGGTCCACGGTCAGCCGGCTGCGCAGATACTCCACGGATTCTGCCGGGCTGAACATGCCTACCGGCACGACCCGGGCCGCGGACCGGATCACCATGGCGTCCCGCCGGCGCGTGGTGACGATGCTGTGCCCGCGGTGGCCAACCGGCCACAGCCCGTCCAGCTCGGACGGGTCCTCGAGGTCGTCGAGGACGATCAGCCAAGGGCGGTCTGCCGCGCGCAGCCACGCCATCAACAGATCGGCCTGGGTCTCCTCGTCGTGGGCATGAGAGCTTCCGGCGGACGGGGAGACGCGTCCGTCCAGCGACTCGTTGACGATGGCTCGCCATACCCGGGCATACGCGGACAGGACGGCTTGCCGGGACGAGGCCGGCACCCAGACGAGCAGCCCACCACGCGCGCGGGCCCGGTGGAACGCCGCCGCTGCGAGCTGGGTCTTGCCCGCGCCGCCCGGTCCGGCCAGGAGCACCTGGCTCACCGCCCGATCCAGCAGGGCCTCGTCGATCATGGCGCTCAGCACCGGCCGCGCGCGCACCGACGCCGCATCACTCGGCGGTCGGCCCACCACCAACGACGCGATTGCCGTCAGCCGTGCGGGATCCGCACCGGTGACGTGGTGCGCGCGAGCCGCCCGCCACAGCAGGCGCAAGGCTTCGACCGACCGGCTCGGCACCTGTCCCGGACCGCCGCCGCGCGCTGCCGTCTCCACGACGCGCAGCAGGGCCGCGACCTGGTCGAAGTCTCGTGGCACCGAGCGGCCGTGCAGCCATTCGCCGAGGCGGCGGGCGTTGACGGAGACCCGACGTCCCGACGGCAGAGGAGTCGCGGAGGCGCGGCGCGCCAGCTCCTCGTCGGACACGTCCGGGAGCCGACGGCGCAGCCGCAGCAGAGCGGAGGCGAAGGCCGCGCGCGGATCTTCACAGTCATCAGCAGGTTGCTCCGCACCGGATGCCATCCGTGCCTCCTCACGCAGGCTTGCGGCGAGTGTAGGGGAAGTGGCGTGGCGTCCCCGGATGCCCCGCACCGGGCCGCTCCGGGGCCGGCTTGCCGGCTGCTACGGGGCGCTGACCTGCGCGAACCCGTGCCGCGTCGAAGACCCGTCCGACGCCGCGACGCGGTTCCACCTACGGTCGGCGCAAGCGACGGCGGGCGCCGACGCCCGAGTGGGAGGCGACACACCATGGTACGGATCTTGCGGCAGGACGAGCTCGACAGGTTGATCCGTTCCCATCGCAACAGCAAGGTCTCCCTCTGGGTGACGTCGATCGTTGCGCTGGGGGTCTACATCGGGCTCGTGGCGGCGGGCGGTCCGCCGATGATCGGCCTCGTCCTTGGTGTGGTAGCTGCTCTGCTGGCGGTGAGCCCGCAGCGTCGGCTCCTCAAGGAGCTTGGCCTCACCACCGTCGAGGCCAAGCGGATCCTCGCGGCCGAACGTGAGCGCCGCGCTGGGTCCGGGAAGTCGCTCGGGCACGACCGGTCGCAGTCCTGACCGAGGAGAGGAAGCAACGGCAATGACGGCGCCTCAGCAAACCCCCACCAGTCTGGCGAGCGAAGACAGGGACACGAGCCAGAACTGGTTCGCGGTCGCCTCGCTGGCATCCGGCATCGTCGGACTCAGCATCATCGCCGTCCCGTTCGGGGTCCTGGGCTTGAGAGCAGTGCGACAGGGTCACGCGACGAACCGCGGCTTGTCGATCGCCGGCCTCGTCCTGGGCGCCGTGGGTGTGGCCGCGTGGGCCGGCGCCGTCGCCTTGGCGACGTCCACGCCGGGTCGCGGCAATGCGGTCGCTGCCCCGGCACCTACGCCGGCCGCGGGTGCGACGCGCTACGTGCTGACGCCGACGCCGGGCTCGGACAAGGCCCTCGTGCATGCCGCGGCGGTCTACCTGTCCTCGCGGATCGACGACGACGCGAAGGTCGGGACCGATGGGCGATCGGTCCTGGTGGTGTTCCCGGCACCAGCGACGGCCGAGCAGGCGGCCTCACTGGTGGCGGGCAGCGGCGCCCAGTTCCGCCCGGTGATCGATGACGCGGACCCGATGGCCGGGTCGGGCACCGTGGCGACTCCCGGATCCGCATCGACCCCGTCCTGGCCGGGCGACGCGACCTTCTACGTGACGGCGGATCTCGCGCAGGCGTACACGTCGACGGACTGCACCAGGCCGGCACCGGCACAGCAACCTGCCCCGGACTCCGGCGCCGTGGCATGTGCTGCCGACGGGTCACGCAAGTACCTGCTCGGCGGAGCGCCCCTGACGGCGGCAGACATCTCCGCGGTGAGCATCGACCGGAACACCGTGACGTACGTCCTCACCCGCGAAGGGGAGGCCGCACTGACCAACCTGACGACCCAGCTGGCGAGTGCGGTGCCCCCCGCCAACCAGATGGCGATCACGGCGGACGGTCTGGAGCTCTCCGCGGCGCAGGTCTTGGCGCCCATCCGCGGCACCGAGATGCAGGTGCGGTTTCCCGACGAGGTCGCCGCGCAGGTGTTCGCCGGTGCTCTGACGTACGGGAGCAAGGTCATCGCGCTCGAGGTCACCGACGCTGAATAGTCGAACGCCGCGGTCGCGCTACCCGCTGGTGAGCTCAGCGGTGGCCCGGAACGCGGTTACGGCCATGGTCCAGCCATTCACCACCCGTCTGGCCAGATCGACGCGGTAAAGCGGTTGATTCGGCACTCCCGGCGGAAGCGGTCCGGACGGGCTCCTCGATGAATCAACCGTGGAACGGCACAATGGGGCGATCTTGTCGAGTCGGTGTCCCACATCAATTCATGTGATGTCGCGAATTGCCAAAACTGTCTTCCGAAGAGACGCGTAGTTGCCCCAGGCTGCGTGACGGCGAACCAGTCAATGACGAGCTGATCGCCACCGGAGAGCCCTCGGAAGTGCGTGACGTCGCCGAGACGGCTCAGTTCATCCCGGCGACCTGAGCGACGACTGCACCTTCGATGACGAACGCGCAGCTCCGAATGTCAGCGGTCGTCGGGTGCGCAGCAGCTCGAAGCATCCGACCCCTACCGCCGGTCCGCGAGGCCGCAACAGCGGGTGCGACGTGCTGCGACATGGCTCGCCACGGCAATCGCGGCGACGAGCCCGGGCCCGCTTCACCTGGGCCCCGCACACGCTTCACAGACGAGAGGATCACCATGCAGCCCACACCGACGCGACAGACTACGAGGTCGCGATGGGTCACTTTTGCCCTCGCAGGACTGACCGGATCGCTTCTCGTGAGTGGTCTCGCGGTCCTGCCCGCTGTGGCGGCTGAGGGCACGCCCGACTTCGGACCGAACGTCAAGATCTTCGACCCGAAGACACCCGTGGCCGAGATCAACGCGTACCTGCGCAGCATCTCGACCGAGTCGGAATTCAGCGCCGGCCGACACGCCGTCTACTTCCAGGCCGGCGCCTACGGAAGCGCCAAGGGTCAGAACGACCCGGCGACGGCCGAGGGCATCGTCAACTCCGAGGTTGGCTACTACACGTCGATCGCCGGACTCGGCAACGCACCCACCGACGTCAAGATCAACGGTGCGCTCCACTCCGAGCCCCGCCAGGGTGCCGACGGCTCGTCGGACGGCCTGACGAACTTCTACCGCGCACTGTCGAACGTCTCGATCAACCCGATCCAGCGACCGGTCGGCACCGACGCCGAGCGGTCGAGGCCGGAGGGCGTCGCAGGGCCACGCACGATGCGCTGGGCGACCTCCCAGGCGTCCTCCCTCCGTCGGGTCCAGATCGAGGGCAACCTCGACCTGAACGGCGCCTACGGCGCCACCCTCTTCGGTGCCGAGATCGCGGACAGCCGCATCACCGGCGACGTCAACAGCGGCGGCGACCGCGGACCGGGCCAGGCGCAGTACTACACGCGCGACAGCCAGATCGGCAGCTGGAGCGGAGGCTCGGCGAACCTCGTCTTCTCCGGCGTCAAGGGTGCTCCCGCCACCGACCTGACGGGCCGTGGCATCACGGCGATCCCGTCGACACCGGTCTCACGTCCGGCTCCGTTCCTGACCCTGAACGGCAGCTCCTACTCGGTGTTCGTTCCCGACGCAGGCACCAACACCTCCGGTGTGCGCTGGGCGACGGACGCCGGTGCCGGCACCCGGATCGGCCTCGGACAGTTCTACATCGCCCGACCCAGCGACTCCGCCGCGACGATGAACGCCGCACTGTCGGCCGGCAAGAACCTTCTCCTCACGCCCGGTGTCTACCGGCTCACCGCTCCCCTGAAGGTCACGCGTGCAGGCACGGTCGTGATGGGCATGGGCTACGCCACCCTGGCACCCACCGGCGCTCAGGCGGCGATCGAGGTCGCCGACGTCCAGAACGTCGTCCTGTCCAGCCTGATCGTCGACGCCGGACCGGGCTCCCGAGTCGTGGTGAAGGTCGGCACCGGCGCCGCGAACGGCATCGGCGACGCCCTGCGACCCACCTCGCTCACCGACATCTTCGTGCGCGTCGGTGGCGCACAGGCCGGGTCGACGTCGACCATGCTCGAGGTCAACCAGAGCAAGGTCATCCTCGACAACACCTGGCTGTGGCGTGCCGACCATGGCGCCGGCGTGGGCTGGACGAGCAACACGAGCGACCACGGGCTCGTCGTCAACGGTACCGACGTCACCGCGCTCGGCCTCTTCGTCGAGCACAACCAGAAGAACCAGACGGTGTGGAACGGCGAGCGCGGCGCGACGGTGTTCTACCAGAGCGAGTTCCCGTACGACCCGCCGAGTCAGACCGCCTGGATGGACGGGACGCGCGAGGGCTACGCGTCCTACAAGGTCTCGCCGAGCGTCAGGGTGCATTCGGCGACGGGCACCGCGATCTACTCGCTGTTCACGAGCTCGACGTTCGCCGGTGCGCCGGTGCACGCGTGGACCTCCGTCGAGGCGCCGGCGGCCACCTCTGTCCGACTCAGGTCGATGACGAACGCCACGATCGCCCTCGGGGGCGGCATCCGGCACATGGTCAACGAACACGGCACCCCCGTGGACGCGAGCCTGCCCAACCAGGTCGTGCCGGGCTTCGCGTCGTCCGCACGGCTCTCCGAGTACCCGGGCTGAGCCACGCCGGCTGTCGCCGCAGAGCTGCGTCCGGTCGCCCTCGCGCGATCGGGCGCAGCCCTCGGCGGCAGCTCCTCCCGCCGCGGTATTCTCCGGCTCGCATTCAGCAAACGGATGGCGACCATTGCGAGTTGTGATTTCCCGGCGCAGCACAGCAATGCTTCCATATGAAGCACCCAAGGAGCCCGGTCCTGAGACGTGAAGAAGCGTCGTCAAAAAGCCGGCTTCGAATGGAACTACCTCCGTGCAATGACGCCGGAGCCGGTAGCTCTGGAAGAGGTCCCATGTCGAATCGTGTGTGCGCGCGGGCAATCGCCGCCATCCTGGCAGCTACCGCCGTCCTGTGCGGTGCAGCCTGCAGCTCCCCGTCCCAAGTCGTCAGCGACCAGCCGACGGCCTCACCAGCAGCCACCCCGGAGAGCACGGCAAGCAACGCTGCGGTCGCCCTCGAGAACGCCTACGCGGGCAAGACCGGTGCGCCGCCCACCGTACCGACCGTCCCTCCCAAGGACATCGACCTCTGGGTTATCTCCTGCGGCCAGCAGGCCCCCTCCTGCGCCACGCCGGTCGCGGCCTCGCAGGAGGCCGCGGAGGCTGCCGGTTGGACCGTGAACGTCTGCGACGGTCAGCTCAACCCCGAGGGCTGGGGCAGCTGCGTCCGCCAGGCCATCGGTGCGGGTGCCAACGTCATCATTCCTATCGGTATCGACTGCATCTCGATCCAGCAACCCTTCGTCGAGGCGAAGGCTGCAGGCGTCACCGTCGTCGGCGGCGGGGGCGCCGACTGCAACTCAGCCGGCAGCGAAGCGCTGTGGGCGACGGAGCGCATCCCGCTGGAAGGCGTGAACGTGCACGACTTCTGGAACCTTTCCGGCAAGCTCGCCGCCGACTGGATCATCGGCAAGACCGATGGAAAGGCCAAGGTCCTCCAGCTCTCCTTCAGCGACCCCTTGTGGGGCCCCTGGCAGAGGTCGGCCTTCGCTTCCGAGATTGCGACGTGCGAAGGCTGCGACGTCGTCGGCAACCTCGAGATCTCGAACAACGACCTCGTGAGCGGTGCGATCGGCCAGAAGTTCCAGACCGCCCTGCTGCAAGCAGATGACGCGAACGCCGTCTACATCCCGATGGGCGCCTGGGTCACGGCCGGCCTCGGCCAGGGCATCGTCGCCTCCGGTCGCTCCGACCAGCTCGCCGTGATCAGTGGCTTCGGAGATGCGTCGACGGTCGAGGCGATCCGCGCCGGAGCGGGCCTGGACGCGATCGTGGGCTACTCCACCGAGTGGGGCGGCTGGGGATCGGTCGACACGGCGATCCGCGTGCTCAACGGCGAGGAGGTGCAGGCGACCGGTGAAGGCCAGCAGGTCATCGACGCCGAGCACGGTCTTCCGCCGACCGGGGACTACGACCCAGGCGTCGACTTCAGGGCTGCCTACCGAAATCTCTGGGGCCTCTGACCAGACCCATCGTGCGTCCACTGGTCCCGACCGCCCACGCCACCAGGGGAGAAGCCCGTGAGTACCGACAGCTCTGCGCTCCAGACGGATGACGGTGCGAACGGCGCGTTGCAGGACGGCAACCAGAGCCGGTCCGTCCTGCACGTGTCCGGTCTCACCAAGCGGTTCGGCGGCACCGCCGCACTCGACCGCGCGGTCCTGACCCTCCGGGCAGGGACCGTGCATGCTTTGGTCGGAGGCAACGGGAGCGGCAAGAGCACCATCATCAAGGTGCTGGCGGGCGTGCACCGGGCCGACTCCGGCCGGATCGAGACGAGGCGAAAGACCTGGGATGCCTCCGAATACGGGGCCCGTTCCGCATGGGAGGCCGGGTTCCGCTTCGTCCATCAGGACCTGGGGCTCTTCCCCGAGCTGTCGGTCGCGGAGAACGTCGCACTGCAGGGCGGCTACCCGACCCGTGGCTTCGGCCGGATCCGGTGGAGCACCCTGAACCGACACGTCCGACAGCTCCTCGACGCGTACGAGATAGACGCCGACCCGACGACGCCCGTGGGTGCACTCGCACCCGCGCAGCGCACGCTCGTCGCCATCTGTCGCGCGCTGCAGGACCCCGATCCGCAGGGCCGCCTGATCCTCGTGTTGGACGAGCCGACGGCGGCCCTGCCTCACCAGGAGTCCATCGCTCTGCTCGACGCGGTCCGGCGTCGAGCAGAGCGTGGGCAGACCGTCCTGCTGGTATCGCACCGGATGCCCGAGGTCCTGACGGTCAGCGACGACTTCACCGTCTTCCGCGACGGGCGCACGGTCGCGCAGATCGTCGACCGCCGTCCGGAAGAGGAGGAGCTCGTCTCGCACATGACCGGCTCCACGAGGCCGCGGCTGATTGCGCGCCCTCCGACGCGCAGCTCGACCGACCGGGCTCCGTACCAGGAGCACGCCGTCCTGGCGGTCCGAGGTCTGCACGGAGGACCTCTGCGTGGCGTGGATCTGGAGGTGCGACGTGGTGAGGTCGTCGGGGTCACGGGCCTTGTCGGCTCCGGCCGGAGCTCCCTGCTGCGTACCGTCTTCGGGCAGCACCGCCCGGTCGCCGGCGAGATCATCGTGCACGGCGCCGCCGGAGCGCGGTCCTCGGCCGGTACAGGCGCTCGGATGCGGGCGGGCGTCTCGTTCGTCCCGGAGGACCGCCCCGGCGACGCCGCCTTTGCGCAGCTCTCGATCCGGGACAACCTGTCCGTCACCGTGCGCTCGATCTACTGGCGCCTGACGGGCATGAACGCCACGAAGGAGAACGCGGACGCCCGCGAGCTGGTCCACCGCTACCGAGTTCGCAGTGGCGCTCCCGAGGCGCCGTTCTCGGTGCTCTCGGGCGGGAACCAGCAGAAGGTGATCCTCGCGCGCTGGCTCCGTCGTCGACCCAGCCTCCTCCTGCTCGACGAGCCGACCCAGGGAGTCGACGTCATGAGCCGGGTCGACATCTACGACGCCGTGCGGGAAGCGGCCGCCCGAGGGTGCGGCGTCCTGGTCGCGTCGTCCGACTTGGACGAGCTGGCCGTCCTCTGCGACCGCGTCCTGGTGATCCGCGACGGGCGCATCGCTGCCGAGCTCGCGGACGGGGAGCTCACCGCCGACGCCTTGCTCACCCTGACCCAGATGTCCGACGCCCCGCCCACCCCCAGCCCACGGAGCCCTCTATGACCATCGACGAGACGGGCACAGTCGCCACCGTCCCCACCGACGCGGGCCCGGCAGAGGGACACGAGACCAAGGCGAGGACCCGCTCGGGGTCCGGCCATCGCATCCGCGGTCTTGCAGAGCGCCACGCGCTCCTCGGCCTCGTCGCCGTCGTCGCTGTGTTCTTCGCCCTTAACCCGTCGACCCGAGAGACCTTTGCCACCTCTCAGAACCTGGCTGTCCTGCTCGGGAACCAGGCCACGGTGGCACTGCTCGCCCTGGCGGTCGTCCTCCCGCTGGTGTGCGGGTACTTCGACTTCTCCCTCGGCGCCGTGGCGGCGGCGTCGGCGGTCCTGACAGCCGGTCTGATGAGCTTCCACGACCTGCCTCTCGGCATTGCCATGACCGCCGGGATAGGCGTGGGCATCCTCGTCGGGCTCGTCAACGGCCTTCTCGTGACGGTTGTGGGTCTGAACTCGTTCGTCACGACGTTGGGGATGGCAACCCTGCTCGGTGGCCTGATCCAGTGGTACACGTCGGGGCAGACCATCCTGACCGGACTCGATCCTCGGCTCGCCCACTTCGGTTCGACCACCCTGCTCGGCGTCCCGCAGGTGGTGTATGTCGTAGCCGTCATCGCCTTGGCGCTCTGGTACCTGCTCGCACAGACGCCGTTCGGTCGGGGGCTCTACGCCATCGGCGCGAACCGCCGAGCGGCCACGCTCGTCGGCATTCCGGTGCGTCGATCATCGACGCTGACCTTCATGCTCGCCGGCGCAGTCGCTGGAGTGGTCGGGGTGTTGGCGCTGTCCCGTGCCGGCTCCGCGACTGCGGACTCCGGAACGACGCTGCTCTTCCCCGCACTGGCAGCCGCGTTCCTCGGTGCGACGTCCGTGCGCCCCGGCTTCTTCAACATCGTGGGGGCTCTCGTGGGAGTCCTCTTCGTCTCGGTCGCCGTCAGTGGGCTGACGCTCGCCGGCGCCAGCTCGTGGGCCAGCCCGGTGTTCAACGGAGCCGCTCTGCTGATCGCCGTCGCGCTGTCCCACTACCTCGGCCGGAGCCGCGGCCTCGGTTCTGCGTAGTGCCACCGGAGCGGGGCCCCCGGACTTGCCAGCGGCCAGCGGCCCGGTCGTCGTGATCAGGTCCGCAGGCGGTTCTCGGCGCGGTCCCAGACCCGCAGGTCCCCCTCGGGTTCCCATCGGACGAGCTCGGTGGAACGGCGACGACCTCGCGGATCGCCGGCAACCCGCCCTGCAGGTCGCCGAGCGCCCACGCCTGCACGAGCAGGTTGCGGACGCGAACCCGCCGAGCGGGTGGGCGGCCTCCAGCCCGCCGCGGACACCCGACCACAGCGACAGGACGTCCCACTGCAGGGCCCGCCGACGTCGTCCACCGACACCGACGACACATCCGAGGCAGCAGGCGCCGGATCGAGGAAGTCGACCGGGACACCGCGGCGCCGGATCTCCGCCAGGTGGACGATCGACCGGCGCGACGGGCCGACGAGGACCCGAGGACACCGTGCTCCTCGAAGCGAGGACGTACTTCGCCTCTCGTTCCGGGTCATCGTCCGAGCTGGCGAGCATCAGAGTCAGGTCGTCGAGCGCCACCCTGTCCTCGACGCCTCGAGCGACGTCCGTGAAGAACGGGTTCCGGATGTCCAGCACGATCGCACCGACCGTGGTCATCGCCCCTGACGCAGCTTCCGTGCCGAGCCGTTGCGCACGAACGACAGCTCAGAGACCACACCTTCGACACGCGCCCGCGTCGTCGGAGCCATCATGTGCGGGGTTGAGGACGTTCGACACCGTGCCGAAGGACACCCGTGCCGCGGTAGCGACTCCATTGACCGAAGGTCGTCGGAACTGCTGAGTCACCACCCGACCGGCCTCCGGTCGTCGCGCTTGTCGGCCGCCCACGCTGCAGTGGGGGCCGTGCTCGCAGCATCATGGACGTGAGCCAGGCTGCGTCACGGACCCATTCGACATGGCCGACGACTGTTCCGGCAACGGGTCATCTGGTGATCGAGACCATCATCGGAGCCGATGCCGACCGTCGGCGAGCGTCCCGCAAGCGCCTGACGCCGGCCGTATCGCACGCCGGATGGCGTCTGGAGCGTCGGCGAGGCGACCGCCGTTCCCGAGCCCTAACGCCGCCTTCCAGAGCAGCCCTGCCCGCGCCGGGACGGTAGCCCGGAACGCGATCGGCCGACCGTCGAGGCCAGTGAAGACCTCCTCCCAGGCCCACGGGGCAAGGTCTCGCCACTCCACGTCCAGATGGATCGCTGTGTGCAGCGCGAGATTGCGCAGCGCCTGCGGCGGGAGCGTCGCCGTGTACTCCTCGATCTCGTCGCGCTCGGCGGCGGAGGTCCACATCGGTTCGAACACACCGGTCGCTGCCCACTCGGTCCGTCGGGTGAGCGCCCGTGCGTCAAGTGCGACGTGCGCCACGAGTCGTCGTCGCGACCAATCGTCGATCTCGGACGGTTCACCGAGCTGCTCGTCTGACAGACCACGAAGCTGCCTCGCGTAGTAAGCCTGCGCACGACGGGCAACGAGCAGGTCGGCTCGGATCGATACGTCGTCGGTCCGGTCGACGCGCGCCGGCACCCCGTCAGCCCCGGCCGGGTACGTACGTGCGCGTGAACCCCAGCGCGTCGATCACCGGGCCGTCGTTGAAACGGAAGAGGTCGAGCTGGGTTTCCGCGACGAGCGACCACGGCGTCCAGCTGGGGACGACGAAGAGATCTCCCTTCTCCAGCGCATGCTCGACGTCGCCGAGGACGGCGGTCCCCCGCCCTTCGAACACCTGCCATACCGACGAGCCGACCTCGTGCCGCACGGGCGTGACGGTGCCTTGGCGAAGCCGGTGGAACTCGGCGCGGAGCGTCGGCATCACGTCGCCGCCGGTCGTCGGGTTCGTATAGCGGACCGCCGCGTGCCCCTGCTCGACGGTCGCCGGCTGACCCTCGTCCTCGAGCGCGAGCTGCTCGGTCAGGGCACGGTCCGTGTGCTCCCACCGGTAGGCCATCAGCGGAGAGCTGACGCTCGACCCCAGCTCGCTGAGCGGCCGCAGACCGGGATGTGCCCAGAGCCGCTCGTTGCGAGAGATCGCGGGCGACGCCTCGTCTGTCACGCGCTCGGAGCCGAACTCGAAGAATCCGACGTCCGCATAGTGCGACAGGGGCACGTCGAGGCCATCGATCCAGGCCATGGGCTGATCGGTGTCGTTGTGGTGCCCGTGGAAGTTCCACCCAGGGGTCAGGAGGAGATCGCCTCGCCGCATGGCGACCGGGTCGCCGTTCACGACAGTCCAGACGCCCTCGCCCTCGATGACGAACCGGAACGCGTTCTGAGCATGGCGATGCTCCGGCGCCGTCTCGTGGCCGCCCAGGTACTGGATCGCGCACCAGAGTGTCGGCGTCGCATACGCGGTCCCGGGCAGACCCGGATTCGCGAGCCCGATCGCACGACGCTCTCCACCGCGTCCCACCGGGACCAGGTCTCCGCTGCGCTCGGCGATGTCGAAAAGCTGCTTCCAGCGCCAGACGTGCGGAACGGCCCTGGGCGTCGGCGTCGTCGGCATCAGGTCGTCGCGCTGGGTCCACAGCGGGCTCGTGCTGATGGCCTCGAAGTCCTCGTACAGGCGCGCCAGCTCGGGTGTATCGGCGGTGCCGTCCATCTGCTTCATCGCAGCCCTCTCGTCGTAGACGAGTCGTTGGTATCCCACCCCGTCCGGCGCCGACAAGGTGATCGGGCGCGTCGTCGCATCAGAACTCATGATGCGCGGGATCACTGATCAGCGGCTTCACGGTGAGGTCGCCGCGACCGATCCTTTTAGCCGCCGACACCGGCACACCGTGCAATGAAGGACGGACGACTCTTGAGCACCGCTACCCCCCTCCCTGCGACGACGCCGTACGCCGTCGGGATGTTCGACACCGGAACAGGCCCCTTCGCCGGGCTGGTCGTGGGGTCCGAGGTCCTGGACCTCGCCTCGATCCCCGAGCACCTTCCGGCGGTCGGGTCGACCGACGAGCTTCTCCAGCAGTGGGAGACCATCCAGCCGGTCCTCGCGGGCCTCGCTGAACTGCGGCCGGGGCGCTGGCGCTCTGTCGCGGAGCTGTGCGTCATGCCACCCGTCGCGCCGCGGCAGATCGTGCAGGCGGGTGCCAACTACCGCACCCACGTCATCGACCTCGCCGTGAAGCACACCGAGCTCTCCCCTGGTCGCACCGAGGAGCAGGTCCGGGCCGAGACGGCGGCGATGATGGACGAGCGGGCCCGCACCGGGATCCCGTACCTGTTCGGTGGCAGCTCTTCGGCCATCACCGGTCCGTACGACGACGTGGCGCTCCCGACGTACAGCGACCAGCACGACTGGGAGCTCGAGCTGGTCGCGGTGATCGGTCGTCCCGCTTACCAGGTCAGCCGCGAGGACGCCCTCAGCCACGTCGCCGGGTACACGATCGCCAACGATCTGACCACCCGCGACCTGGTCTTCCGCCGGGACATGCCAGAGATCGGGACCGATTGGCTCCGAGCGAAGAACGCACCCGGCTTCCTGCCGCTCGGTCCGTACCTCGTTCCGGCCGCCGTGGTCGGGGACCCCGCCGACCTTCGACTGACCCTGAGCCTCAACGGTGAGACCAAGCAGGACGAGTCGGCGAAGGACATGCTGTTCGACGTCGCCACCCTCGTCTCCCACGCCTCGCACTTCGTCGCCCTGTCGCCCGGCGACCTCGTCCTCACCGGCAGCCCCGCAGGAAACGGGATGCACTGGCGCCGGTTCCTCCGTGCTGGCGACGTCGTCGACGCTTCGATCTCGGGTCTGGGTGCCCAGCGAACGCGGTTCGTCGATCCGACGGACCGGGATGCGGCGTGACCGCGCTGGACGACATCGTCGAGATGGATCCGACGACGCTGGACAGGTCCGACCCCGAGGGCGTCATCGGACTGCTCGCCGACGCGTGCTCGAACGCCGGGCGCTGGGGCGAGGCCGACGTGCTCGGCACCCTCAACCTCATCGACGACGAGTCGCGTGCTGCTGCGGCCGGGCTCGTCCGCCGGGGACGGACGTTCTCCCTGTCACTGCCGTTCGACACGAACGGTCCCCAGAACGGTTGGCGCCGTCGCACGAACCCCGTGCACACGATGCTCGACACCGGCGTCGACGCCGAGCGAGGGATCCAGGGCTTCCCGCACGGTCTCGGCGGGGCCGACGACGTCGTGGCGATGCCGCTGCAGTGCTCGACGCAGTGGGACGGACTCGGGCACATCTTCGACCACGGCTGGGCCTACAACGGCCGCCGGGCGGGCGACGTCGTCACCAGCGCGGGCGACCAGGTCACCGGCATCGAGACCGCGGCGGCAGCGATCGCTGGCAGGGGCGTGCTCCTCGACGTCGGGCGACTGCTCGGCGACGACGTGGAAGGCGACGGCGGAGAACTCGCGGACGGGTTCGCCATCACGACGGAGCACCTTCGAGCGTGCATCAGCGCCCAGGGCGCGACGTCGACGGTAGGGCCTGGGGACATCGTCCTGGTGCGCACGGGTCGCCTCACGCGAGCCAAGCGAGAGGGCTGGGGCCAGTACGCGGGGGGTCCGGCGCCCGGGCTCTCGATCACGACTGCCGGGTGGCTGCGCCGGACCGACATCGCGGCGATCGCCACGGACACCTGGGGCTTCGAGGTCCGCCCGAACGAGTTCGACGAAGCATTCCAACCCCTGCACCAGGTCGTGATCCCCAACATCGGCCTGTTCGTCGGTGAGATGTGGAACCTCGACGAGCTCGCAGCCGACTGCGCCCAGGACGGCAGCTACGACTTCTGGCTCACAGCGGTGCCCATCCCTTTCACCGGCGCTGTCGGCGCCCCGGTCAACCCCCTCGCGGTCAAGTGACTCGCACAGTTCTCGAAGGAGCGAGCATGCCAGCAGTCAGCAAGGTCCTCGTCGTCGGCGGCGGCGCCGCAGGCGTGGCGACGGCGATCCTTCTCGCCGAAGCCGGTGTCGAGGTCGACCTCCTCGAGATCAAGCCCGACATCGTGACGTTGGGGTCCGGAATCACCCTTCAGGGCAACGCTCTGCGCGTCCTGCGCGACCTCGGCGTGTGGGACGACGTCCAGAAGGCAGGGTACGGGTTCGACACCCTGGGCCTTCGCGCTCCCGACCCTGCAGGGACGGTGATCGCCGTGTTGCCCGACGCGCGCACCGGCGGGCCCGACCTGCCGGCCGCCCTCGGGATGCCTCGCCAAGAGCTCGCCCGGGTGCTCCACGCGCGCGCCGAGGACGTCGGGGTGAAGATCAGGCTCGCCACGACCTGCACCGGGATCGAGCAGGACGCCACAGGCGTCGACGTCGAGCTCTCGGACGGGTCGCGCGGACGATACGACCTGGTCGTGGGTGCGGACGGGATCCGGTCGTGGACCCGGCGGATGATCGGCGTGCCACTCGAGACAAGGTCGACAGGGATGGGCATCTGGCGGGCGTTCACCACGCGCCCGGACACCGTGACCAGGACCGACCTCTTCTACGGTGGGCCGCAGTACATCGCCGGGTACTGCCCCACGGGGCAGGACTCGCTGTACGCCTACATCGTGGAGGAGGCGCAGGACCGCAGCGCACTCACGCCCGACGAGCAGCTCAGTGAGATGGTTCGGCTCTCGGAAGGTTATGGCGGCCCCTGGGACGAGATCCGCCCGACCCTGACCGACCCGACGCGCGTCAGCTACACCTGGTTTGAGTCCCACGTACTCGAGGAGCCGTGGAACCGCGGACGCGTCGTCCTGATCGGTGACGCAGCGCACGCCTGTCCCCCCACGCTCGCGCAGGGGGCCGCACAGGCGCTGGAGGATGCCGCGGTTCTCGCCGAGCTGCTGCTCACGAGCGACGCGGTCGACGCCACGCTGTGGCAGTCCTTCATGGAGCGCCGCTACGACCGAGCGCGCGCCGTCGTCGAGGCTTCGGTCCAGCTCGGCCAGTGGCTCATCGACGGCGAGCGAGGCGATGTGCCCGGACTGATGGGACGCATCTCTGCCCTCGTGTCCGAGCCCGCATGAGCACCGACGAGCTGGGGCACCTGCCGTCCGTCGATGTCCATGCGCACGTCCTCGTCCCCGCGGTCGAGCAGCTGGTCGCCGACCATCCCGGACTCGCTGCTCAGCGGGAGCTCGACCTGCGGCGCAACGGAGCCGAGTCGACGGCGGTCTCTGCCGCGATGATCCGTGAACGCGGGTCGCTCCTCGTGCGGACCGACCAGCGGCTCGAGCTCATGGATCGTCAGGGCGTCGACATCCAGGTCTTGTCACCTTCGCCGGCGCAGTACCACTACTGGGCTGACGAACCGCTGGCATTCGAACTGGCGAGGCGGGTGAACGACGGCGTGGCACAGGCGGTCCTCGCCGCACCCGCACGGCTGACGGGTGTCGGCGTGGTGCCACTCCAGCACCCGCACCTGGCGGCCAGGGTGCTCCGCGATGCCGTCGAGAAGGGGCTGCGGGGCGTCGAGATCTCCTCCCACGCACCCGATCCCCTGGGCGGGACCGTCGAGCTCTCGGACCCACGGCTCGAGGAGCTGTGGGCGGAGGCGGCGGCACTGGGTGTCGTCGTCTTCGTGCATCCGTTCGGCTGCACGCTCGACGAGCGACTCGACCGCTGGTATCTGTCGAACTCGGTCGGACAGCCAGTCGAGACGACCGTGGCGCTCTCCCACCTCATCTTCGCGGGAGTCCTCGACCGGCATCCCAACCTCCAGATCCTCGGTGCGCACGGGGGCGGCTACCTGCCGACCTACCTCGGCCGGAACGACCGGGCGTGGCGCGTGAGAGCAGAAGCGCGGACGTGCGCCGACGCACCGAGCTCCTACCTCCGCAGGATGTGGTTCGACTCCGTCGTCCATGACGGGCGGACGCTGCGGGCCCTCGTGGACTCGGTCGGGGTAGACCGGGTCTGCATGGGGACCGACCACCCGTTCGACATGGGCTCGGACGACCCCGTCGCCGAGCTCCACGCCGCGGGGTTGACCGCCTACGAGACACATGTCATCCAGAGGGGCAACGCCAGCCGGCTAGGTCTCGCAGCCGGTCTGCGGTCGTGAGCGTCCCGGTTGCACACCCCTCAGGCAGCCGGGGCCGCTCGACTCCATGAGCAACGGGTTCCCCCCCGTCCCGTTGCCTAGGATGAGCCATGGCGTTCCCCCAACGACGACGTCGTGTGGCAGCCGTTCGCCGGAAGGCCGACCGTGAACATCGCCAACCTGAACCTGAATCTCCTCACCGCGCTGGACGCCTTGCTGCGTGAGCGCAGTGTCACCAACGCCGCCGCGAAGCTCGGCCTGAGCCAGCCGGCACTCAGCGCGTCGTTGGCGCGGTTGCGCCGGCACTTCAACGACCCCTTGCTCGTCCGGGTCGGGAACGCGTACGAGCTGACGCCGTTCGCCGAACAGCTCGGTGAGCGCGCGGGCGCTGCCATGGCGTCCGTGCAACGCGTCTTCTCCGTCGCCCCGACGTTCGACCCCGCACGGTCCGACCGGGCGTTCAGCGTGCTCGTTGCCGACTACTCGCTCAGCGTGCTCGGGACCGGCGTGAGCCAGATCATTGCTGAACGCGCACCCGGAGTCCGGGTCGAGTTCCATCCGCACACACCGCAGCTGATCGAACGCGCCGAGGAGGTCCTCCGGGAGGCGGACGCCATGATCCTGCCCCGCGGCTTCCTGTCCAGCCTGCCTCATCTCGACCTCTTCACCGACACGTGGGTCTGCGTCGTCGACGCTGACCACCCGACGATCGGAGACGAGGTCACGCTGGCCGACCTCTCCCGGATCCCGTGGGTGGTGAGCTTTCGTTCATCGTCGGCATTCACTCCCCCGATGCGTCAGCTCGAGAACCTCGGCGTCGACGTGCACGTCCAGGTCGTCGTCGAGAGCTTCTTGGCCCTCCCCCAGTTCCTCGTGGGGACTGATCGCATCGCTCTGGTGCAGGAGCGCCTGGTGCCGCACCTGATGCGCGGTCACCGGCTTCGAATCGTCCCCTGCCCGTTCGAGGTGATCCCTCTGGTCGAAGCTCTGTGGTGGCATCCGTCGCAACAGCTCGAGCCCGGCCATGCGTGGCTGCGGTCGATCATTCTCGAGGCGGCGCAGGGCGTCGAGAACACTGACGACGACATCTAGCGCCGGTACAGCAGGAGAGCTTCGCCCTGGCCGCCCCCACCGCAGAGAGCCACCGCTGCGGTGCCACTGCCGCGCCGGGACAGCTCATAGGCGGCGTGCAGCGCCAGGCGCGCGCCAGAGGCCCCG
The DNA here is from genome assembly GCF_000426185.1 of Cellulomonas sp. URHD0024. Taxonomy (GTDB): domain Bacteria; phylum Actinomycetota; class Actinomycetes; order Actinomycetales; family Cellulomonadaceae; genus Cellulomonas. The sequence goes on along the minus strand of NZ_AUEW01000007.1, from coordinate 260,844 downwards.
AGCGGATGACCGACCGCGATCGCACCGCCCTGGATGTTGACGCGAGAGGGGTCGATGCCGAGCTCGATCGCGGAGGCCAGCACGACGGCGGCGAAGGCCTCGTTGATCTCGATCACGTCGAAGTCCTCGATGCCCGTACCGTCGCGTTCCATCGCCGCGCGGATCGCTCGCGCCGGTTGCAGGTGAAGCGACGCGTCCGGCCCGGAGACCTGTCCGTGCGCACCGATCTCGGCGAGCCACGCAAGACCGTGGCGGCGGGCGTAGCCGGCACTGGCCACGACGAGTGCGGCCGCACCGTCGGACAGCGGACTCGCAGATCCGGCAGTGATCGTGCCGTCGGGCGCGAACGCGGGCCGGAGCCGGCCGAGCGACTCCACGGTGCTCGCCGGACGGATGCCTTCGTCGGCATCGATCCGCGTCACTGACGTGCCCGGCCCGGGAACGGTCACTGTGACGATCTCGGCGGCGAGCTCGTCGCGCGCGCCGGCGGCACGGACGTGCGACCGCGCGGCGACCTTGTCCTGAGACTGCCGGTCGATAGCGAGTGCGGCGTTGCCCTGCTCGGTCAGGGCACCCATCGACAGTCCGGAGAACGGATCGGTCAGGCCGTCTTCGAGGGTGTCGGCCAAGGTGGCGTCGCCGTACGGCAGACCGCTCCGTGATGCGCGCAGCGCGTGGGGGGCGTTCGACATGGACTCTTGGCCACCTGCGACGACGACCTGCGCCTCCCCCGAGCGGACGAGACGTGCTGCATCGATGACGGCTGTCAGACCCGACAGGCAGATCTTGTTGATCGTCGTCGCCGGGGTGCTCCACGGCAGCCCGGCGGCGATTCCCGCCTGCCGAGCGGGACCCTGACCAGCCGTGGCCTGGAGCGCCTGCCCGACGATCAGCGCGTCGACATGATCTGCGGGAACCCGGGACCTGACCAGCGCCGCACGGATGGCCACCGCTCCCAGGTCAGTCGCCGACATCGACGCGAGCGCGCCGCGAAACTTGCCGAACGGGGTCCGGGCACCGGCAAGGATCACCGGCGCGGAGTCGTCGGGGCTCACACCCAGACCGAGTCCGAGCCCGAGCGGCTCCTGAGCCTGTCGCGCGTCCGAGCGGGTCTCACGGGACGGCCGGGTGCCCCGATCGGACGGCGCACGACGCGGTTCTCGACCGCCCCGAGGCCCTCGACCTCGAGTCGGACGACGTCGCCGGCTGCGAGCGGCCGCGGGTCGCGTGAACCGGCCAGACCCCACAGCTCCGCGAGGCATCCGCCGTTGCCGCACGTGCCCGAGCCCAGGACGTCACCCGCGGCGACCCACGAACCGCGGGAGGCGTGCGCGAGCATCTCCTCGAAGGTCCATGAGGCGTTCGAGGAGAGGTCCCTACCGACGGCCGTCCCGTTGAGCCACGACCTCATCTCCAGAGCGAGATAGCCGTCCCCGTCCCGGTACGGCTCGAGCTCGTCAGGCGTGACCAGCCAAGGACCCAGGGTGCTCGCCGAGTCCTTGCCCTTTGCGGGACCCAGACCCACCTTCATCTCGACGGCCTGCAGGTCTCGCGCGGACCAGTCGTTCAAGATCGTGTATCCGACGATGTGGTCGCGTGCCCGCTCGGGGTCGAGGTCGCGGCCGTGCTCACCGACTACTGCGGCTATCTCCAGCTCGAAGTCGAACACCTCGCATCCCGGTGGGATCTCCACGTCGTCGCGAGCTCCGACCACGCTGTGCGGGTTCCCGAAGTAGAAGGCCGGGGCTGTGTACCACTCGGCCGGGACGCCCGTACCGCCGGAGACGCTGCGAACGACTCCTTCCACGTGCTCCTCGAAAGCGACGAAGTCGCGGATCGACGTGGGGCGCACGGGCGGAAGGAGCCTGACGTCCGAGAGCGGCACCGCCGGCGAGCTCGACAGCGCCCACGACGCGGCCGCAGCAGCGCCCTCGCGGTCGAGGCTGGCAACGCCGAGGACGCTGGCGCCGGGAGCCAGGGCCCGGACGACCTCGTCACCGGCGTCGCCGAGCACCACTCCCGCACGCTGCACACCTGCGTGACGGTACGTGGCGAGTCGCATCAGCCTCGGCCCTGCACCGCGTAGGGATTGAGCAGTGCGTCCTCGGTGCCCGGCAGGACGCCTTCCTCGGTCGCCGTCGGGTGCCCGGGGTCGTGCGGGAAGGACTCGGTCATCGACATCGGCATGGCGGAGTTGCGGTAGATGCTGTTCGAGCCTGCGGCCGGCGTCCAGTCGTTCGGGGTCCAGTCCGGCACGTAGTTGCGGTATCCGCCGGAGTTCAGCTCGACCCGCAACCGAGACGGCTCCCGGAAGTAGAGGAACGTCTGCTCACCGATGCCGTGGATAGACGGGCCGTACTCGATCTCGACGCCGTTCTCCATCAGCACGTCGGCCGTACGGACCAGCTCGGTGTCGGAGTCGGTCCAGAAGGCGATGTGGTTGACGCGGCCCGGGATGCTCGACGAGTCCAGGACGACGCCGAGGTCGTGCGACTTCTCGTTCGTCGTGAGGACCCCGAAGACCGTGACCGGAATGTGGTCGAGGACCGTGTACGCCATGATCCGGAAGTCCAGGACCTCGTTGTACCAGGCGCAGAAGCCCCGCACGTCCGATGCCGCGACCGTCACGTGGTCGAGGAAGCGTGGCGCGGCCGCGTGGCTGGACCGCCTCTCGGGCCGATCGGGGAAGATCGACGCGTTCTCCTCGGTCGCGTGATACTTCTCGATCTCCCAGAACAGCTCCATCGTGTGCCCGTAGGGCCCGGTGAACTGGTACGACCGACCATGCCCCTGGCGACCGTCGCTCCACCGCCCCGTCACACCGGCCGCCTCGATGCGGCGCGCCGCCTCGTCCAACGCCTCAGGGCTCGACGTCCGCCACGCCATGTTCTTCACCGACGGCTGGTCCCCGGGCGAGACGACCAGGCTGTAGGCGTAGTGGTCCCCCCAGCACCGCAGGTAGACCGACCCGTCGGCGTCCCGGTCGACGATGCGCAGGCCGAACCCGTTGACGTAGAACGCCACCGACGCATCGACGTCCGGGGAGGTGACCTCGAGGTGGGCGAGGTGCGAGAGGAGCTGGAACACGGCAGATCCCTTTCTTGGACCGCCCTGGTCTTCCAAGGGGCTGGTCCCAGTGCTGTGGTCGCACCGCAGTGTGCGACGAGATGACGATGCCCTCCGAAGTGGTGGGTCGTGAAGACGAGATCAGCGATGCCCGGCATCGCCGCTGCTAATGCCGGGCGTCCCGCACCGGCGCGTCGGTGGCGTCGACGACATCGGCCCACGACGTCCCGGCGGCGACCTCGGCGACGGCGAAGTGATCTCCGGCGACGTCCAGGACGGCGAGGTCGGTGATGACCCGGTGGACGACGGATCGCCCGGTCAGCGGGAGGGTGCACGCGCGAAGCAGCTTCGGTCTGCCGTCGCGCGTCAGGTGCTCCATCACGACGATGACGCGACGTGCCCCGTGAACGAGGTCCATCGCGCCGCCCATGCCTTTGACCAGCTTTCCCGGGACCATCCAGTTGGCGAGGTCTCCCGCAGGGCTGACCTGCATGGCGCCGAGCACCGCGACGTCGACGTGGCCGCCACGGATCATCCCGAAGCTTGTAGCAGAGTCGAAGAATGCCGCGCCAGCGCGGACCGTGACCGTCTCCTTCCCCGCGTTGATGAGGTCAGGGTCGATCGCCGACCGCTCCGGGTACGGGCCGACGCCGAGGATGCCGTTCTCCGACTGCAGGACCACGTCGGCGCCCGGTGGCAGATGGTCGGGGATCAGCGTGGGCAGTCCGATGCCCAGGTTGACGTACTGGCCGTCCTGCAGCTCGGCGGCGGCGCGCGCCGCGAGCTCCTCACGCGTGAGCGCCATGGTCCACCCCCCGCCGGATGGTGATCCGCTCGATGCCCTTGGCCCTCACCTGGTGCGCGTCCAGGGCCACGACCTGCTGCACGTAGATGCCTGGGAGGTGGATCTCGTCGGGGTCGAGCTCACCGACGTCCACGATCTCCTCCGCCTCCAGGATCGTGACGCGGCCCGCCTGCGCCGCGAGCGGGTTGAAGTTCCGCGCGGCTGCATGGAAGACGGCGTTCCCGTGACGATCTGCACGTGCGGCTCGGACCAGCGCCACGTCCGTCGTGATCGCCTCCTCGAGAACCATCTCTCGGCCGGCGAACACGCGGACCTCCTTCACGGGTGACGCCGTGGTGACCGAACCGTCCGCGCCGTACCGCCACGGGAGTCCACCCTCGGCGATCTGGGTGCCGACGCCGGTGGGCGTGTAGAAGGCGCCGATGCCCGCCCCGCCGGCGCGCAGTCGCTCGGCCAAGGTGCCTTGTGGGGTCAGCTCGACCTCCAGCTCGCCAGCGAGGTACTGGCGGGCGAACTCCTTGTTCTCGCCGACGTACGACGCCGTGATGCGGGCGATGCGGCCCGCTTCGAGCAGCAGGCCCAGACCGGCACCGTCGACGCCGCAGTTGTTCGAGACGATGCGCAGGTCGGACGCACCGTGCTCGAGCAACGCGTCGATGAGCACGCTGGGGATCCCGCACAGACCGAACCCGCCGACCGCGACGCTTGCTCCGTGCGCGACGGTGCCGATGGCGTGCATCGGATCTGCGACGACCTTGTCCATCACGTCAGGTCGCCGAAGTACCACAGCCCCGCCATGTGCATGGCCCAGTGGGCGCGCCCCGGCGCCGGGCCCGGGGCGGTCGCGTCCACGTCGCCGCGCCGTTCACCGGCAGGGCCGGGCCGGTCGGCGTAGGCGATGCTGTCGCGTCCTGTCACGCCCACCTCGAGCCGGCCGAGCCCAGAGATCTCCAGCACGACCGAGCCACCGTCCGTCAACGAGCCCACGCCCGCCGGCGTGCCCGTGGCGATGATGTCACCGGGCTCGAGCGTCATGACGTGGCTGGCGTAGCTGATGAGCGTCGGGACGTCGAAGATCAGCTCGTCTGTGCCGACGGACTGCCTGAGCTCGCCGTCGACCCAGCAACGCAGCGTGAGTCCTGCGGGGTCGGGCACCTCGTCACGGGTCGTGATGTACGGCCCGACCGGCGAGAACGTGTCGAAGGACTTGCGCGTCGAACGGTCCTCGCCGGAGCGGACGGTGATGTCGAGGATCGGGACGTAGCCGAAGACGTGCTCCAGCGCGTCGGTTCGAGAGACGTGACGCGCGCGGCGTCCGATGACGACACCTAGCTCGCCCTCCTGGTCCGTGCGCTGGTCGGAGTACGGCAGGCAGATGTCCTGGCCGGGTCCGATGATGGACGACGGTGCCTTGAGAAACACCCCGTAGTCGGCGATCGACTTCTGCTCCTGCATCTCGATCTGGTGGTCGCGATAGTTCACCGGCGCCCCGACGATCTTCGACGGCCGCGCCACCGGTGCCAGGAGTACCGCGTCCGCGTCACGGACGAAGGGAGCGCCCACGACGTCCAACCGCTCGAGGTCCGTGCCACGTTCGATCACTGCGCGCACGGGGTCACCGTGTCCTTCGAGCTGTAGCTGGTCCGTCACGTCCCACCAGCCGCCCTCACCACGGACGGCGATCCGGTCTCCGGTCAATCGTGCGATGCGCATGTCTCACCTCTCGCTGGTTGCCGCGTCGAGACGCGCGAGCTCTTGGTCGGTCGTGGTGTCGCTCCGCTTGTCCGGGGCGAGATAGAGCCAGTCGAGCTCGTCGAAGAACTCGTCGTTGCGGCCTTTCAGGTACGCGTCGCGCAGGGTGGCCCCGATCCCGTCGACGTGGCAGATCTCACCGAACGCTCGGGCCGAGGTCTGCACCTGCGACGTCCGTGGCGCGCGCAGTTCGGCGACATCGCGCAGCACGCTGCGCCAGGAGTCGTCGTGCCACGGCTGCGACGCAGCGACGAGGTCACCGAGGACGGCTGCGTCCTCGAGGGCCTGGCACGCGCCCTGCGCGAGGTACTGGAACATGGGATGTGCCGCGTCTCCGAGCAGGAGGACGCGGCCGTCCACCCACTGGGTCGTCGGGACGCGGTCCGCCAGCGTCCAGCATCGATCGGTGCCGACGAACTCGAGACCGGCCAGCACGTCCGGGTGGGCCATGTCGAAGGCCTCTGCCAGTTCCCGCGGGTCACCTCGCAGGATGCGATCGGACGTCGGTCGGCGCGTCTGGAAGACGGCGACCTGGTTGAGCAGCTCCCCACCGCGCAGCGGGTAGCGCACGATGTGGCAGCCAGGTCCGACCCAGCACACGACATCCTCCAGACCGTGTGCGCCGGGAACCTGGTCGATGGGCACCGTCCCCCGGTAGGCGACGAATCCTGACGGCTGCGTCTGGTCGCCGACGAGGCGTGCGCGATGACCTGAGTTCAGCCCGTCCGCGGCGATGACTGCGGCGGACGGGAACCGTCGCCCGTCGTCGGCGACGCCGAGCACGCTGCTCTCGGAGTGGATCACCTTGTCGACACGCGTTCCGGACAGCAGCTCGACACCCGCGGAGCGCGCGGCGTCCAGCAGGACGGTGTGCAGGTCGGTGCGGTGCGTGACGAGGTACGGCGCGCCGTACCGCCGGAGAAACCTTCCCCCCAGGTCTTGTCGGCCGAGCACCGAATCGGTGGCGACGTCACGCATCACGAGCGCCTTGGGGGCCACGGCGTTGAGCCGGACCCGACCGAGAAGCCCCCAGGCGTCGAGCAGTCGCGTCGCGTTCGGCCCGAGCTGCAGGCCGGCGCCGACCTCGGCGAACTCCGGCGCCTGCTCGACGACCGTCACGTCGGCGCCCGCTCGGGCGAGCGCGAGGCTGGAAGCCAGGCCGGCGATCCCGCCCCCGACGACGAGAACGCGTCGTGTGATGTGCATCTGAGTTGTCCGTTCGTCGTTGAACCGGTGGCCAAGCATTCGAGCCGGTGCCCGTCCCATGCAATAGGTTTCTGCTGTGCAGAACACCCGGCTACAAGAGACGCCTGCGTACGTGATCGAGTCCGTCGACAAGGCGCTGCGCCTCCTGCAGACGCTGCGCGACGAGGGTCCGGTCCGGCTCACCGATGCGGCGGAGCGCATCGACGTCTCGCGCTCGACGGCGCATCGGCTCCTGGCCATGCTCGTCTACCGGGGATTCGCTGTTCAGCAGCCCGACAAGTCGTACGCACCGGGGCCGGGGATCTTGTCGGGGTCCGGGCAGGCCGAGCTCGTGACGCAGTTGCGATCGACATGTCGGCCACACCTGGAGCTCCTCGCGCGGCGGTGCGGCGAGTCAGTGAACCTGATGGTCCGGACCGGGCCGGTCGTTCGGTTCGTCCAGACGGTCGAAGGCAGTGCCACCCTGCGTACCGCCGACCGGCAGGGTTCCGTGATGTCGAGCCTGGAGGCGTCGGGGGGGCTGGCCCTCGTCGCCGAGCTGCCCGCTCCTGAGCTCGACGCACTCCGGGAGACCGCGCCACGAGCGTGGTGGCCCACCGTGGAGCGGGAGATCACCCGCGCGCAGAGGCACGGCTACGCATTGAACCTCGCGTACACCGAGCCTCAGGTCACCGCCATCGGGCTCGCGCTGCACGACGGCTACGGTTCCGGAGTCGCCGCGTTCAGCATCTCCATGCCGCAGAGCCGCTTCAGCACGCGGCGCCGCGACGAGCTCGCCCTCCTGGCGCGAGCCACGAGGCACGACATCGAGACGGACATCGCACGAGGACGCGAAGGCCGTCTCGTGGTCGCCGACTGACGTGGTCGATCAGGTCAGTGACCCTGGCGCTGCGCTTCCCGTACCGCCTGAGCCAGCAGCTCCGGGCTCAGCGCTGTCGACGGATCGTCGAAGAGGCGTTCGATCGGCAGGTCGCCGATCATCGTGAGGATCACGGGGTTGCAGAGGAAGCCCGAGGTCCCGCCGGACGGGTCGGCGTCCTGGGCGGCGTCGATGAGTGCCGGGCCGAAGCTCAGGTCGGTCAGCCATTCCCGGAGGGTCGAACGACGCGTCAGGACTAGGGCCGGACCCGTCGACGTCCGGTCGATGCGGACCTCGACCCGGATGTCCCTCGACGACGCGCCCACCTCGATCGCGTAGGTACCGGGATCGACCACCCAGCCGTCTCGTCGCTCGTCCCAACGCGCGAAGGAACGGGCTCCGATCGTCGTCCGGACGCGCGCCGTCGCGCCCGGCTCGAGCTCGACCTTCCCGAACGCCGCGAGGGTCCGTACCGGTCGGTCGTCATCGCCTCCATCCGGCCGGAGGTAGACCTGCCATACGTCGGCGCCGGCGAGGTTGCCGACGTTCCGCACCGTGAGCTCGACGAGCACGTCGCCCAGCCCTTTGTCGTCTGCGACCACGGCGATGTCCTCGTAGGCGAAGCTGGTGTAGCTGAGACCGTGACCGAACGGAAAGGCGACCTCGCGCCCAGCATGGTCGTAGCCGCGATACCCGACGAAGATCCCCTCTCCGTGGAACACCCGTCCGCCGTGGCCCGGGAATGAGGCGAACGCCGGCGTGTCCGCGAGCCGAAGGGGGATCGTCTCGGTGAGGCGGCCGGACGGATTCACCGCGCCGGTGAGCACCTGCGCGATCGCCGTACCACCGCCCTGACCTGGCAGCCACGCCTCCACGAGCGCGCCGACGTCGCGCGACCATGGAGACGTCAGGACGATGCCGCCGTTGTCCAGGACGGCGACGGTCCGCGTGCCGGTCGCCGCGATCCGCGTGAGCAAGCCGACCTGCTCTGCGGGAAGCTCGAGCGTGTCGCGGTCGTAGCCCTCGGACTCCGACCCCTCGTCGGGGCCGAGGAAGACGATCGTGACCTCCGCGTCCCGAGCGATGCGCACGGCTTCGTCGGCGAGCGCCTGCACCTGGTCCGGATCCGACGAGTACCCAGGCGCGAAGTCCACCGTGCGATCGAGCGTTGCGCGCAGGGCAGCGAGTGGGCTGTCGATCCGCGTGGCAGAGGCGTTCGCGCTTCCACCGCCCTGGATCTGCGGGGTGCGAGCCAGCTCTCCGATCACGGCGACCCGGCCCCCCGTGGTGCTCAGGGGGAGCACGCCGTCGTTCTTCAGCAGGACGATCGACGCAGCCGCGGCGGCTACGGCGAGTAGATGGTGCTCCTCGAGGTTCGCTGTCGCGGCGGCTCCACCGCCCCACTTGACCGCCAGGCGGCGGAGGCGGTCAGCCGAGTCGACGACCACGGACGCGTCCAGGTCGCCGTTCTCCACCGCGGCGACGATCCGTCGGCGCGAGGCGTCAGCGGGCCCGGGCATCTCGAGGTCGAGGCCCGCGCGGAGTGCCTCCAGCCGGTCGTCCACCGCTCCCCAGTCGGAGACGACGGCCCCGCCGAAGCCCCACTCGTCGCGCAGGATCTCAGTCAGCAGACGCCGATCCTGCGTGACGTACGTGCCGTTGACCCGGTTGTACGAGGCCATCACCATCGCCGGACGCGCGCTCGTGACGACGTGCTCGAACGCCGCAAGATAGATCTCGCGCAGCGCCCGCTCGCTCAGCTCGGCGCTGACGCGCATGCGGTCGGTCTCCTGGCTGTTGACCGCAAAGTGCTTCACACACGCACCAACCCCCGCGGACTGGACACCGGCGACGAATCCTGCGCCGATGCGACCAGCGAGGAAAGGGTCCTCCGAGTAGTACTCGAACCCTCGCCCACCGAGGGGCGACCGCTTGATGTTGATGCTGGGTCCCAGCAGGATGTCGGCACCGGCGACCCGCGCCTCTCGACCGATGGCAGCCGCGACCCGGTGCACGAGGTCGACGTCCCACGAGGCGGCGAGCGCGACGGGAGCCGGGAAACACGTCGCCGGCACCTTGCCGGACCAGTCGGGCAGGTTCATCGCGAGCCCGTTCGGCCCGTCGCTCAGAGTCAGCGCCGGCACACCGCTCTCGTCCGTCCGTGTGTGCGACATGTCAGCACCGCTGAGCAGCGCGGCGTGCCGCATCAGCTCGCCATCCGGCGACGTCAGCCCGGTCATGCGGTGACCCCTTCCTCGGACATCTCAAGGCGGTCCTCGGGGCTGTGGATGTTCCACAGTCGAGGCATCGTGGGATCGTCGGCAGCGGCGCGGTACGGCACCTGGAACGTGTGTGAGCCGCCCCCCACACGGACTGTCCTGTCATCACCGGGCAGCTCGACCTCGGCCTCGACCCCGAAAGGCACGTCGACCTCGACCACGACCGTGGCGCCGTCCCTGCGCCAGCCGGTCCGGATCATCCCGTAGGGCGAGAGGTGCGCGGCAGACGCGTGCGTCAGACCTCCGCCTGGACGGGGCGCGATCCTGACGCGCTCGTACCCAGGAGCAGCCGGCGCAAGTCCCGCGACGATGCGATGGAGGAAGTCGACGACGGCGCCTAGCGCATAGTGGTTGAACGACGTCATCTCACCCGGATTGACGCTGCCGTCCGGAAGCATGCTGTCCCACCGCTCCCATACCGTCGTCGCCCCCATGGTCACGGGGAACAACCACGACGGGCACCTCGTCTGCAGGAGCAGGTGGTACGCCGTGTCGACGGAGCCCGTCGCGACGAGTGCGTCGCAGACGAGCGGAGTGCCGATGAATCCTGTCCGGATGAGGTGATCACCGTCGCGGACCAGCTCAGCGAGTCGTCTGCCGGCCACGCCGCGGTGGGCGTCCGTCGGCAGGAGATCGAAGCAGATCGCGAGCGAGAGGGCTGTGACGGTGTCGCTGACGACCCGACCTGACGACGTCACGTACTCAGCCTGGAAGGCGTGGCGCGCCCGGTCGGCCACGGCGCCGTACTTCTGTGCCAGAGCCGGCCGGCCGAGGGCTTCACACGCACGTGCCGTGATGCTCGCGGTGTGGGCGTGGTAGGCAGTAGCGACGAGGTAGGGATCAGTGGCCGAGTCACCTGGCCGCTCGGGCGGAGCCTGTGGGTCGAGCCAGTCCCCCAGCTGGAACCCGTCAGCCCACAGACCTGTGCGGCCCGTGAGCTCGTCGACCTGGTCGACCCACGCGGTCATGCTCGGCAGCTGCTCGTCGAGCACGGCGAGGTCGCCGGTGCGCTCGTAGATCGTCCACGGCACCAGCACGGCGGCATCACCCCATCCGGCAGCCGGGTCGGCCGGGAACCCGCACTCGAGCCACGGGTGGAAGTTGCGAACCGAGCCGAACTCCTGCTGCTCGGCCGCGAGATCGCGCAGCCAGCTGCGAAGCACGCCGGTGCTCTCGTAGAGAAACGTCGCCGCAGGTGCGAACGCTTGTATGTCGCCGGTCCAGCCCAGGCGCTCGTCGCGCTGAGGGCAGTCGGTCGGGAGGTCGACGAAGTTGTCCCTCATGCTCCACACGACGTTCTCGTGGAACTGGTCGAGGAGCGCACTCGAGCTGCTGAACCAACCGGCCCGGCGCATGTCCGAGTGGATGACCCGCGCCACCACATCGACCTCCTGCCCGTCGGGCCACCCGTCGATCTCCACGTATCGAAAGCCGTGCAGGGTGAAGCGCGGTTCCCACGTCTCGGGCCCGTCGCCGGAGAACGTGTAACGGTCGATCGAGCTCGCGGTGCGAAGCGGACGCACGCACAGCTCGTCGTTCTCGATCACCTCTGCGTGGCGCACCGTCAGCTGGTGCCCGCGCGTTGCAGTAGCCCGCAGCGAGACACGACCGGAGATGTTCTGACCGAAGTCCAGGCGGACACGGCGGTGGAGGCGTCTCTCGACTGCCACCGGAGCGAGATCCTCCACCACTCGCACCGGGGGGCCTGCCGGTCCCTCGATGGTGGCCGAGAACGCGTCCCGTGCGAGGTTGGTCGTCGGAACCCAGGAGCTGTCATCGAAGCCGACCTGGTTCCAGCCCAGTGGATGACGCCGCGCGTCGTAGCTCTCCCCCTCGTACAAGCCGGTCGCCGTGATCGCCGACTCGCTCGTCCGCCAGTCCAGCGGAACGCGCTCGAGGCTTCCGTCCCCGTGCAGGAGCTCGAGCTGGACCATCACGGCGACATCGTCGCCGTACACGTCCCAGAGCCCGCCGTTGAAACCGAGCCGGCCGCGATACCAGCCGTCTGCCAGCCAGATGCCCAGGACGTTGCTTCCAGCGTCGAGCAGGTCGTCCAGCTCGAACGTCTGCGCTCGGAGTCGGTGGCGGAAGCTGGTCCAGCCAGGCTGAAGCACGGCGTCCTCAGCGGGCGCACCATTCACCTCGAGGTCGTACACGCCGTGCGCCGCGACATACAGCCGCGCGCGGCGGACCGTCGCGGGGACGTCGAACTGAGCGCGCAGCAGGTGCGCCGGCCGCGGTCCGGACCGAGGTGCCGAAGGGGACGGGGAGACGAAGTCGACCGCCCAGTCGGCGGCATCAAGTCCGCGTTCGACGTGCGTCGGCTCCGACCACGAGCTGTGCGCGTCGTCCCCGAACAGGGCGCGCACACGAACCGTTGCGCGCTCCCGCGACTGCAGAGGGGCCGCGGGCCAGCGGACGAGCACTGAGTCCGGGCCCTCGATCCGCATGACCCTGGTCGCGTCGGAGTCGCGGGCGATCTCGAGCTCGTAGGCGATCGCACCGGGGCCCCGTCGCGCACCCCGCAGGATCCAGCTCAGGCGGGGCTCCGCCTCGGAGATGCCGATCGCTCGCTCGAGGTGCTCGACGCGCACGGCGGCGACCGTGGCGGTCACCCCTTCACCGAGCCGGCGCTCAGGCCCGTCATCATGCGCTGGTTGAGGAACAGGTAGATCAGCAGGGTGCCGAAGACGTTCAAGCAGATCGCGGCCATCGTCGGGCCGTACTCGACCTGGCCGAACTGGCCCTGGAAGCTCAGCAGCCCGACCTGGATGGTGCGCAGGTCTTCGCGGTTGGTGAAGGTCAGTGCGATCAGCAGGTCGTTCCAGATGAAGAAGAACTGGACGAGCGCGACTGTGAACACGGCGTTGCGGACGAGCGGCACGCCCACGGTGAAGAACGAGCGGAGCATGCTTGCACCGTCGAGAGTCGCGGCTTCGAACACCTCGCGAGGCACGGCACGGAAGTAGGTCGCCATCATGAAGACTGTGAGCGGCAGGCCGATCGCCGTGTAGGTGATGACCAGCGGCCACAACGAGCCGGTCAGGCCGAGCTTGAAGTAGATGGTGAAGAGGGGGAGCAGGATCATCTGGCCCGGAACCATGATTCCGGCGAGGAAGATCAGCAGCACTGTCCCGCGGCCCTTCCAGACCATCACCTCCAGCGCGAAACCGGCCGCGACCCCGAGCGCGATCGTCAGGAACAGCGCCGGGACCACCGCGAGGATGCTGTTCTTGGCGTACGTGCCAAGGTTTCCTTCGGTGATGGCACGCGTGTAGTTGTCGAAGTTGAGCCAGTTCTCCGGGAGAGCGAACGCCGGGTTGTTCAGGAACTCGGACTGCGTCTTCAGGGAGCCCAGGACAAGCCAGACGAGCGGGAAGACGACGACGACGATCAGGATGGCCGAGATGATCCCGACTCCGACAGATCGGATCCGTCGCTTCCTCGGGACGCGAAGTCGGGGTTCGGTGCCCGCCGGGACGAAGGGCTGGGACGTCACTGGTGCAGGAGCGAGGGTCATGGCTCAGGCCTTCGTCAGATCTCGGCGTGCCGAGCGGAAGATGAACAGGGTGACGGACAGGCACACGACCGTCAGCAGGAACGCGATCGAGCTGCCATAGCCGTACTTCCCGTAGGAAAAGGACGTCTGGAACATGTACATGGTCAGCGGCGTCGTGCTGCTGCCCGGACCACCGTTGGTCAGGGCGAGCACGGAGTCGAAGATCTTCAGCGTGCCGTTGATGCTGAAGATGATCGCTGAGAGCAGCACCGGCCAGGACAGCGGGATCACGATGTGCCGTACGAGCCTGATGCCGGTTGCGCCGTCGAGCCGCGCCGCCTCGAGCGTCTCCTCGGGGACATCGACCAGTCCGGCGTAGAGCAGGATCGCGTAGAACCCCATCGACCTCCACGACTCCATGAGGATCAGCACCCAGAACGCTGAGGTGCTCGAGCCGAACCAGTCCACGCTCTGTATTCCCAGCAGGTTCAGCAGCGAGTTGACCGGACCGACTCTGGGGGCCGACTCGAACAGCTGCCTGAAGAGAAGCCCGACCGCAACAGTCGGCAAGACGATGGGAAAGAATGCCAATGTCCGTACGAGGTTGGAGGCCCTCCGCAGGACGAATACATAGAGCAGTGCCAGCGCATAGCCCAGCGTCACCTGGACGATCGTGAGAACGATCGCGAACCGGACGGTGAAAGAGAGGGCCTCTCGTACGCTGCCGTCCGTGAAGAGCATCTGCAGGTTGTGCAGACCCACGAATTCGAAGCCTGTGATGGCGTTGCCTTCGAAGAACGTGTAGCCGAACGACCAGATCACTGGGACGAGAATGACCAGCGTGTAGATCGTCAGCGCCGGTGCCAGGAGCAGCGTGATCGTGCGGCGGTCGCCAAGGACTTGCTTCATCGGGGGATCTCACACTTCTTGTTGCGGTGGTTGCCGCCGGGCGCGCCCCAGCACTGGAGCGCGCCCGGCGCTAGCTCACTCTTGGTCCAGGTCTGCCTGGATCTTGCTCATGAAGTCCTCGGGGCTGATTCCGCCCGTCACCAGCGACGCGGCATTCGTCTGGCTCGTCGTGGAGGCCTTCGGCGGGAAGAGCGCCTCGAACCACAGGACGGTCTTGGTCGTCTCGTTGATCTTGTCCTGGACCGTCTGGGTCAGCGGGGGCACGTCGCCGACGTCACCGTCGACCTTGAAGCCCGTGATGACGCCCTGGTCCTTGAGCGACTGCGTCCCGAAGTTCTTCGCGATGCACTGGAGCCACTGCTTGGCGCCGTCGTCGTAGCGGAACTTCGACATCGCGAGCGGCACACCGACGTTGGCCGCAAGCTCGTCGGCCGATCCCTTGCCGCCGGTGACAGCGGGGAACGGCATGAAGCCGATGTTCTCGTTCCCGATCTGGTTCGCGGTCGGGTCGTTGAAGTTGCCGAGGACCCAGCTGCCCATGTAGAACATGCCCGCCTTGCCGGAGAGGAACTGGTTGACCGCGGTCGTGTAGTCGATCGAGCCGACCGCCTCGCCGAAGTAGCCCTTCGCGCCGAGTGCGGCGACCTTGCTCGCTGCCTCGACGTAGGCGGTGTCCGTCAGCTTCGCCTTGCCGTCGGCGACATCGGACAGAGCATCCGCGCCCAGGCTGCGGTAGATGTAGTTGCCGACGAGACGCGTGATCGGCCATCCGTCCGTGCCGTCCGCGGAGAACGGCTGGACGCCGGCGCTGTAGAGCTTGTCTGCTGCTGCGACGAGGTCGTCCCAGGTGCCCGGGACCTCGATGCCGTTGTCGGCGAAGAGCTTCTTGTTGTACCAGATGCCCTCGACGTTGAACTCGGTCGGAAGGACGTAGACCTTGCCGTCGTAGAGGGACTCGACCGTCGACTTCGCGGCCGGGATGATCGCGTCGTCCAGTCCCGCCGCCTTCAGCTCCGCGCCGACATCGACGAGAACGCCCGACGACTCGATGTCCTTCGCGACCTGCGGCGAGTTGCCGCTCGCGAACAGTGACGTCAGGTCGGTCTGACCCGCCCTGAGCTGGAGGGCCTGGTCGAAGCTTGCCTGTGGCTGGTTGTCCACCTTGAGCTTCGCGACGGCGTTCGCATCGCTGCATTCACCCGTCGACAGTGCGGTCAGCGTGTCCTTGATGGACGTGTTCTCCGAGAACGACAGGTAGCTGAAGTCCTTGCTCGGACCGCCCGTCTCCGACGGCGAGTCACCGCCCGACCCGGAGCACGCCGAGAGCAGGAACGCTCCGGCCGTGACGAGCCCCAGAACTGACGTGACCTGGGTCCGCTTTCGCGTACGCGTCAACATCACACTTCCTCCTTGAAATGTTTTGGTCGGCGCATTGAAGCGCTTCAGGGCGTGACAGTAACGTCGCGGACGGCATGGATCAAGCGGCGAATCCGCGGTAGAAGTACTTCAAATAGTGGACATAGGGCGCACCTATGGATAAGCGGTTGGAGCGCTTCAAAGATGCGATATCGTTACGCGACCGAGACCAATCAAGGGAGATCTGGTGCAACGCAACATTCGTCCGGGCCCAACGGAGTCCCGCGCGGGCATCTCAGACGTTGCGTCACTGGCGGGCGTCTCACAGGGCACGGTCTCGAACGTCCTGAACCATCCGGACCGTGTGACGGAGGAGACGCGGGGTCGAGTCGTCCGTGCGATGCAGATGCTCAGCTACGTGCCCAACGGGCTCGCACGGTCGCTCGCAGCTGGTACGAGCACGACTCTCGGGCTCGTCGTGACCGATCTCAGCAACTCGCTCTTCATCGACATCGCTCGAGGAGCCGAAGGAGCGGCGGACCTCACCGGCGTCAGCGTGATGCTCGCCAACAGCGACGGCCGGCTCGACCGCGAAGAGCGATATCTGTCGCTGTTCGCCGAGTCCCGGTTCGCGGGGATCCTCATGACCCTCAACGACGAGCACCACTTCGCCGCCATCACCGCGACGGCGACCGGTCGCACCCCGCTCGTCCTGCTCAACTTCGACGCGCCCGTGTCACGGTTCTGCAGCGCCTCGGTCGACAACGAGCTCGGCGGTTACCTTGCGGCGCAGCACCTGCTCGAGCTCGGGCGGCGCCGGCTGGTCTTCGTCGGCGGACCGCACGAGCTCAAGCCCGTCGACGATCGCGGACGTGGCTTCCGACGCGCCCTGCGCGAGCGCGGGCTGACGGGCGCGCGTGAGCTGATGCCCAAGCGGATCAACCGTGCCGACGGGTGGGAGATCGGCCTGGCCCTCGCTGCCTCGATCTCGAGCGGAGAGGTCGACGGCATCTTCGCCTCCTCGGACCTGCTCGCTGCCGGAATCGTCCAGGCGCTCGCAGGCGTGCCGGGCATTTCCATTCCCGAGGACGTCGCCATCGTCGGGTTCGACAACAACCAGGCGGCATGGGACAGCCCGATCCCGATCACGACCGTGAGCCAGCCGGGCGAGGGGGTGGGGCGCACGGGCGCCGAGCTGGTGCAGGCCGAGGCCAAGGAACTCACCAGCGACCATCAGCACCGCTCGGTCGTCCTTGCGCCTGAACTCGTGATCCGACGGTCGACCGCTCTCCAGTCGTCCTGATCGGGCACCGGGGCGGGTCGACTACGACGATCCGCCTGGGTGATCCGCGACATCACCACATCGCGCTTCCCCGTGCAGTCCGGTTCGTCCATCGTGACCCCGATGGAAATCGCACCGAGGCGACCTGGATCCGGCGCGGACGTAGCCGACGCGCCGCGACGATCGGCGATCGCCGAGACCGGACGGCTCGCCGGCAAGGTCGTCGTCGTCACCGGGGCCGCCCAGGGGCAGGGAGCGGTCGAGGCACGACTCCTGGCAGCGCTGGGCGCGACCGTGATCGCCTGTGACCGCGCCCCCGAACCGGTCGGGGACCTCCCCGGGATCGCATATCACCGACTCGATGTCACCGATGCCATGGGCTGGTTCACGATGGCGGACGACCTGCGTGGTCGGCACGGTCAGGTGGATGGTCTCGTCGCCAATGCAGGCGTCACGTGGCGGGCCCGGCTCGCGGACCTTGACGTGGCCGACCTCGCTCGGGTGTTCCAGGTGAATGTGACAGGCACGCTTCTAGGGATCCAGGCGCTCACGCCGCACATGACGTCCGGCGGCTCAGTCGTCGTCATCGGGTCGGCGGCGGCGCTGACCGGGCACTTTCCCGTCGCCTACACCGCGAGCAAGTGGGCTCTGCGGGGCCTCGCGAAGGCGGCATGCCTGGAGCTCGGCCCGTCGGGAATCAGGGTGAACACCATCCATCCCGGCTTCATCGAGACTGCGATGACGGCCTCTGCCCCAGCCGCTTTCCGTGACGCCAACATCGCCGAGACGCCTCTGGGGCGC
Organism: Cellulomonas sp. URHD0024; assembly: GCF_000426185.1. GTDB lineage: Bacteria > Actinomycetota > Actinomycetes > Actinomycetales > Cellulomonadaceae > Cellulomonas. Next base: position 243,030 of record NZ_AUEW01000007.1, on the reverse strand, counting down.
ACTGGCAAGGCCGAGGAGATCGCCGGTCTCGTCGCCTTCCTTCTCAGTGACGAGGCCTCGTTCATCACCGGCGCCGAGATTCCCGTGGACGGGGGAATGACGGCGCACGGTGGCGTGAAATCGGTCAGTGACGCTATGCGCGCCCTCTGACTCACCACCGAGGGTGCACACCCGCGGCGTTCCCATCCGTGACTCGGATACCGGGCATCCACAGAACTACGGTCCTTCTCCTCGCAGGCCGCTCAGAGCACGACCGGTCGGACCGATAGGTCTGGACAGGATGCTCGGCACCCACAGTGCTCGAGATCGAGGATGGGATGGACACTTCGATGAACGTTTCTCACCAAGCAACAGCCGTCGCGGGTCTGTCGACCACGGCCGCCGTCGCACGCGACGCCTCGGCGAGCCCACGACGTGACCGAGCTGCGGGTGTCCCCGTGACGTGGGGACTGCTGGGCTGCCTGAGCTGGTCCCTCGTGTCGGTGACGGTGGTGGTGCTGGGGTCTCCCGAGGGCGCTCGTGACGTCATCCTGCTGCTCGGCGCCGTGGCTTCCGCGTCGTCCCTCGCGCTGATGGCCGTCAGGCTCCGGCGTGATCTCGCACTCGTCAGTGCCGGCACGACCGATCCCTCAGCGAGGAACTCGACGCGTGCCGTGTTCCGGGAGACACGGGACTGCATCGCTCGGGCTGACCGACTCCGCACCGAGTCGAACCGACGCGCCGCAACCGTCTCCGAAGCGGCCGTTGCCCTCGGCGCAGGTCTGGACAGCCTGGCTCAGGCGGGCATGAACGTGGCGATCCGCTCGGACGGAGTCAGTGGACGGGCGGAAGACGTGGCGGTCGCCGCGGACAGGGTCTCGTCCACCGTCCAGTCGGTGGCGTCGGCAACCGTCCAGCTGAGCACCGCGATCACCGAGATCGCCGAGAGCGCGAGCAAGGCCACTGCCGTAGCCCGAACCGCGTCCGACGTCGCCACGCTGGGCATCGCCCACGTGTCCAGACTGGCTACGTCCTCGGAGGAGATCGGCAAGGTCGTCCGGCTCATCACCTCGATCGCGGAGCAGACGAACCTCCTCGCGCTGAATGCGACGATCGAGGCCGCCCGTGCCGGCGAGTCCGGCAAGGGGTTCGCGGTCGTGGCCGCCGAGGTGAAGGAGCTCGCCCGCAGCACGGCCCAGGCGACCGGCGACATTGCGCGTCAGGTCGACGGCATCATGGCCGACGTCGCGGCGACCGTGAAGTCGATCACAGAGGTCGACGGCGTCATCGCGGAGATCAGTCACTACCAGGCCACCATCGCCGCCGCCGTCGAGGAGCAGAGCACGACGACGCGGGCGATCGCCGACGGCGTCGCCGAGGCAGCCCACGCTTCCGATGAGATCGCCACAACAATCACCGACGTGGCGACCGCGACCCGCGAGGCAGCTGTACTGCTTGGAAAGGTCCAAGAGTCAGGTGCTCTCGTCGGCCGCACCTTCGGACTGCTGAATCGTGAGCTGGCCGCCCTCGCGGCCTGAAAGACCGACCCGCTCGCCTCGGACCTGAGAGACGCCTGAGGCCACCACGTGCGGACGCGCCGCAGGCCCTAGCGTCGACCCAGGCGACCGAGGGGGAACATGATGAGCAGGGCAGATGTCTGGGGCGTTCGTCCGGCCGAGCAGCTGAGCCCGTACCCGTGCGATGTGATCGCACCGACGCACTCTCGCCGACGGCTCCGCGGGGTGGACATCGACGCGCCGACCGACGTGGTCTACCGATGGCTGTGCCAGCTGCGCGCAGCGCCCTACAGCTACGACCTCGTCGACAACAAGGGACACCGCAGTCCTCGTGTCCCACTCCCCTGGTGCTGGGACCTCGAGATCGGTCAGTCGGTCTGCAATGTGTTCACCCTCGAGTCGTTCCAGTTCAACGAACATCTGACCATCAAGACATCGCCCCGCGGCGCGGAGCTGTTCGGGGACGTCGCGACGACCTATCAGGTCGCCGCTCGGGGTCGCCAGCACTCTCGCCTTCTTGCCGTCGTCTGCTACCCGACGCCCACGACAAGCTTGCAGCGACTGAAGTCCTGGTTATTGGGCTGGGGCAACCTCGTCATGATGCGCAAGCAACTGCGCACACTGGGGCGACTTGCAGCCGCGGAGCACGCCGCTTCGGGGGAAGCGAGCTCTGCCACCGCGTAGCCCGGGTTGCAGGTTGCCGCGCTTCTTCGGTCCCCAAGGGGGAGTCGAATTAGGTGAGTTCGAGGCAAAACGAAGGGCCCGGACCCGCGTTTCTGCTGGTCAGGGCCCTGCGTTCACTGCCGTTGCGGTAGCGGTGGGCTTCGGTCGCCCGCCGTGCACCGGGTTGCCTCGGTTCGACGTTTACGTACGTGACCTGGCCGAACACCAGCCTGCCGCCTGTATCGCGTTGTACGTATCCGAACCTGGTTGGACACCACAGAGGAGAGCAGTCGGCGACCTCCCACGCCAAAGCGAAGGGGCCGCTAGCCCGCGTCCCGGGCGCTGTCAGGGACGTGCTGTGTACGGACCGTCGGGGCACGGCGGGGCAGGGCTGGGCGTCAGGCGCGGGTCGCGCGGATGAGCTCGGCGGCGAGGTCGGCCGGTCGCGAGAACATCGGCCAGTGCCCGGTCGGCAGGTCGACGTACGTAACGTCGAACCGGCCCAGCTCGGTGTGGAACGGCGGTCCCCCGTCGACCATCGTGCGCAGCACCTGCGAGGGCAGGCTCGTGCAGATCGCAGTCGCCGGGACGTCGAACCGCCGCGGGTCGCTGACGCGCACGGGCTCGCGGGCGACCCGCGCGGGATGCGGGACAGCGCGCGAACGGAACCGCCCGAGCGCGGCCTCGTCCATGCCGTCGATGCTCGAACCCTGCGCCGCGAGCTCGGCCCAGCTCGGCAGCGGCACCTCGGTCATGTCCGGGGGCAGCGTCGCGTTCAGCACGGCACCGTCCTCGAGAGGGCCGGTGTCGACGAACACGACACGGCGCACCCGGCCGGGCCGGCGGTCGAGCGCCTCGCCGACGACAGCGCCGCCACCGCTGTGCCCCACGAGCACCACCTCCTCGCCGTGGAGCCCGTCGAGCAGGTCGGTGACTGCCCCCACATGGTCGGCGCGGGTCACCGACGCCCGCTCGTCGTCGGGAAGCAGGCCGGGCAGCGTCAAGGGCACGGGGTCGAGCCCCGCGGCTCGCAAGGGCTCCAGAAGGGCGTCCCAGGCCCAGGCGCCGAGCCAGAATCCTGCGACGAGGACGACGTGGGGCGTGCTGTTCGTAGTCATGGAACGACTCTCGGGCTACGTCGGTGACAGCAGCCTGTCACCTTCGTGTCCCCATACTGGTGCGGTGAACCGAACCGACCGCCTGTACGCGCTCACGGAGGAGCTGCGCCGCGTCGGGCGTGCCGGCACGACGAGCACGCGGCTGGCGCGGCTCTTCGAGGTCTCGCCGCGGACGGTCAAGCGGGACGTGTCGGCGCTGCAGCAGGCCGGCCTGCCGGTCGTCGCGCAGGCCGGGCTCGGCGGTGGATACGTGCTCGCGTCGTCCGTCGACCTGCCACTGATCAGCTTCACGCCCGCGCAGGTGGTGGCCCTCGCCCTGGCCGTCCGCTCGCTGCCACCGGGCAGCCCGTTCGGCACCGACGCCGAGGCCGCGCGGGCCAAGGCCCTCGACGCACTGCCCCCCGCGGACCGGATCCGGGCGGACGCTCTCGCCGCGAGGGTGTGGTCGCGGCCCGACGAAGAAGCGCCCGACGTCGCCGCGCCCGCGGTCCTCCGCGCCGTCGAGGACGCCGTCGCGCGGGCCCGGGTGCTCGCGATCGAGTACCGCTCGGGGTCCGGAGACGTCACGCGGCGGCGCGTAGAGCCGGTGCTCCTCGCCCGCACGGGGGCCACCTGGTACCTCATCGCGTGGTGCCGGACGCGCCTCGACCTGCGTTGGTTCCGCCTCAGCCGGGTCCTGCGGGCCGACGTGACGACAGAGTCGTATGACCCGCGGCCAGTCGCCGAAGTCGGCCCCGCGCCCGCCGACGCCCGTCCGGTATCCGCTCGTCCAGACGATTGAGCAGGCGTCTTTCGTCCAGGAATAGCGCACGACTTCCGACGGACGGTGCGACAAGGTTGGTCCGGTTGGACGATCTGGTGCCTGACCTGGTCGGACGCTCATACGGCTCTGCACCGAGTTGCAGGTTCCCGCTGCTTCGGACCCCAAAGTGGAGTCGAATTGCGCGAGTTCGAGGCAAAACGAAGGGCCCACACCGGTGTTTCTGCTGGTCAGGACCCTGCGTTCACTGCGGCTGGCGGGGTGTTGACACAACTTCCTGGCCTGCGCGTTCTCACCCCGCCAAGCGAGGCCCTCACAGGCCAAAGGCCGAAGTGCTCACACGGCAGGCAGCGGACCTGCGGAACGTCCTCGTGCGCTGCGCAGTCAGTGGGCGCTGCCGAACCAGCGTGTGCAGCAGCCGGGAAGGGTGATCGGAGGGCCCGGCATCGTGCCCGCCGCACATGGCGGTGCCGGTCAGCGCGAGAGCCCGGCGTGGAACGCCAGCCGCCGCCGCTGGTCCGGCGTCAGCCCCGCGGTTGCCGTGAGCTCCCGGATCCGTGAACCCGGGTGCCGTCCGGGTCGGCGACCCAGGCGCTTGTGCGCCGCGCCCCCGTCGTCGGTCTGGCGTCCGGAACACGGGGGCCTCCTGCGCGGGGCTGGTGGGCGGCGCCATGGCAGGGAACGGCGCCGACGGCACCCGCGCGGGGTCGACTGTTCGTCGGGGTGCCGACGGACTGTCTGAACGGGTTCCGCACGAGCCGGACGCTCGCCCGGAACAGGTCCAGGTGCTCGCACGGCACGTCTCTGACCCGGGTGAACGCGGCGGCACGGTCACCACGTCGCAACGTCCCGGCAGAACCGGGCCAGGCTCCCGTGGAGACACGCGGCACCGCCAGGGCGGCCGGCGAGCCGGCCGCCCTGGGTGCGGCGGCTCGCCAGCCGCCTGTGTCAGCTGCCGAAGACCTGGAACTCCCAGAGGGAGTAGCCCCACTGCGTCGTCCGCGCTGTGCCGTTCATCCGCACGTACCGACCCGCCCCTGTGACGTTCAGCGTCTGGACGCCGCCGACGCTGGAGGTCGTCGTGTAGATCGTCGTCCACGTCGAGCCGTCGTTGGACGTCTCGATCGTGTAGTTCTTCGCCGCCGCCGTCTCCCAGTTCAGGACGAGCTTGTTGATGGCGTGCGTCGCGCCGAGGTCGACCTGCAGCCACTGCGGGTCGCTGCCCTGTGCGCTCTCCCACCGGGTCCCGGTGTTGCCGTCGACGGCCAACGCGGGCCTGTTGGTCCCGGTGACGCTGGACGACGTCGCGGTCTTGCCCTGCGAGAGCAGGGTGGACGAGCCACCGCCTCCGCCCGGGGTCCCCTGGGCCCCGAGCTCCCACAGGGAGTACCCGTAGGGCGTAGTGCGCTGCGTCCCGTACATGCGCAGGTAACGGCCGGTGCCGGACACGGCGAGAGTCTGGTTGCCACCGGTACCCGTGGTCGTGCTGTAGATCGTCGTCCAGTTGATGTTGTCCTGCGACGTCTGGAGCTGGAAGGCCTTGGCAGCCGCAGTCTCCCAGTTCAGGTTCACCGACGTGATGTTGTACGACTGGCCCAGGTCGACGGTGATCCACTGGTTGTCGACGCCCTGTGCGCTCTCCCAGCGGGTGCCGGCGTTGCCGTCGACCGCCAACGCGGCCGTGTTGTTCCCGGTCACGCTCGAGGAGGTCGCGGTCTTTCCCCGCGCGATGTTGGTTCCGCCGGTTCCGCCGCTGCCGCTACCCGGGCCCTTGTTGTAGACCGCGACCGAGTCGATGACCATCGTGCCGCCCGAGACGGTCGACGCGTTGGGACCGCCGCCGAAGGCCGCGGGGAAGCCGCCGCCCATCGCAAGGTCGTAGATGATGAAGAACGGGTGGTCCACAGCGTTGGCCCAGGTGGTGGCGTCGACACGCGTTGCGGGGAGCGTGAAGTAGTTGTTGCCGTCAAGGTACCAGCGGATCTGTTCCGGCGACGTCGAACGATCGATCTCGACCGCGTAGTCGTGGAAGCCCGTCTGGCAGCCGGGGCACGCGTGCTCGCCGCTGCCGATGCCCGACGACTCGTTGCACGGTCCGCCGGGGTTGACACCGCAGTGCAGCGTGCCGAACACGGAGCTGCGCCCGTTGATGTCCTCGAGGATGTCGATCTCACCGGATCCGGGCCAGCCGACACCGCGGCGCAGGGGCTCGCCGAGCATCCAGAACGCGGGCCAGTAGCCGGCGCCGTTCGCCGTCGTGACGTTCGGCTGCTGGATGACGCTCTCCATGCGCACGACCCCACCCGCCGGCGCGCCGAACGTGGCGGCTTGCGTCTCCACGCGTCCGGAGGTCCAGCCGGTGCCGGGGTTGGTGCCCGCGTGGATCGCCTTGAGGACCAGGTGACCCGCACCGTCCTGGTAGACGTTCGCGGTGCTGTTGGTCATCGTCTCGATCTCACCGGTACCGAAGGAGCTGCCGGGTCCGGTGTCGTACTTCCATGTCCCGGTGTCGAGACCCGTGCCGGCGGCGCCGTTGAAGTCGTCGCTCCACGTGAGGGTGAACCCCGCGGGCGCAGCGGGCACCGCGGCGCTTGCGGGACCGGCGGTGACGGCCGCCGTCAGGCCCGCACCACCGATCACCGTCAGCACCGCCCCGAAGGCGAGCAGTCTCTTTCGGCGCCTCACTGGCACGTGCACCTGCATCTGGGAGGGAATCACTTCGATCTCCGATCCTGCTGAACCTCGACGGAACCTGAGCGGCCGTTCGACCGCGCAGGGGAGAGAGCTGTAGCCACCTCGGGGGTCCGGTGCCTGGGCGGCGGTGAGGTGCGGGAACGCAGGCGCTTTCCGGCAGCCGTGGGTGTCCACCGGAATTGCTGCCGTTCCCTGCGCCGCACCTCGGGTTTCAACGGTGTTGCCGTCTGCGTCGTCGGTCGCCCGACTGTGCGCCGCGTGCGGTCGGCGGACGCGTGTCAGGCCACTCGGGAGCGGGTCCGTGCGCGAGACACCGGTAGTGCGAGCCCGCGTGGTGCACGTGGCGACGAGCGTCGTGCCACGCCCTCACGGGCTACCAGCTCTTCCTTGAACTGATCACTTACGGAGTCGACGCTCGGAGAGCGCTCCCTCTCGAACAACCGCTCGAAGCCCTGGAGGCGTCCGGGGGTGGTGAGCGGTCCAGGCGCTCGAGCAGTACTGGTCTACCAGACGTCGGCAGGGAGCGCTCCCTCGATGAACGAGTTCTCACCGAACCCGGCGACGTCCTCCGGCTTCCGCCGCGCATCTGCCGCAGCTTGAGATCGCTGCCGTCGTCGGTGGAGGAGCAACGGCGAAGGGCCCCACTTCGCACGGTCACGCGGGTGGGGCCCTTCGGCTGGCTGGCTGGCGGGCTGTTGACGAAACTGTCCGACGCGCGTGAAGGGGCCGCCCCGGGGGCATTCACACGGCTTACCTGCGAGTGTTCACGATGACACGCTGATCTGCGGAAACGCGCCGCGGCGCAAAACCGCCTCGGAGCGCGCCAACGCGCGCGTCGTCGGAGAGCATCGACTCCACCACCATCCGGCACGTGGGTTGCAGGTTGCCGCGTTGCTTCGGTCCCCAAAGTGAATCAGGCGAGTTCGAGGCAAAACGAAGGGCCCAAACCGGCGTTTGTGCTGGGTGCGGCCCAGGGTGTCGTACTCGAACGTAGTGTTGCGGCCGGCCGGGCTCGTCATGCGCGTCAGCCGCCCTGCTCCGTCACGCGCGTAGGTGGTGCGACCGCCCACGCCGTCGACCATCGCGGCGAGGTTGCCCTGCGCGTCGTACTCGAACCGTTCGACCACCCCGTCGGGGTCCGTCGTGGAACGCACCAACCCGTCGACGACCTCGCTTCGAGTCGTTGCGCCGGACGAGGAGGTGGTCGTGCTCGCGGTGCGCTCGTCGCCGGAGTACGTGTAGGTGGTGTGGCGGCCCGCCTGGTCCATGGTCGCCACCACCCGCTCGGCCGCGTCGTACTCCCATGTCGAGACGCCGCCGAGCGCGTCCGTCGAGGACAGGATGTTGCCCGCGTCGCCGTAGGTCGCACTCGTCGTCGCCAGACCGCGGTCTGTGGAGGCGACCAGGTTGCCGGACATGTCGATTGGCTCGTTCTGGACGATGTGTGCAAGCAAGGATGGATAGCCCAGGCCACTATCCATCTTTAGTCGTGTAGGGAGTGATATCGTCGGTGCATGTCCTCGGTTACGGAAGATCCGCAACGCCGTCAGCCCACTGAGGTTCCCGCCGGCGGGCAACCCGCGGGCATCGTGAAGTCCGAGACTGGTACCGCCCTGTCCCCCGACCTGACCTGGCCCGCCCTTGGCTGGGAAGAGCTCGTGTGGGAGTCGAAGCTACCGCCGGAAGTCCTGTCCCGGTCCAGTCGCGCCACCATGGCCGACCCGTACCTGGCGGCGCTCGTTCCCGAGATCGCCGACCTCGAGGTGCGCCTCCCCAGGGCCACCGCCGCGGCCGCCGAAGAAGCCTCCGTCCTGATCCGCGACTTCGACCGTGACGTCGGCGGTGACGTCGCCCCGTTCGCGGCCATCCTGCTGCGTTCGGAGTCCGCGTCGTCCTCCCAGATCGAGAACCTCAGCTCCGGCGCGAAGGAGATCGCCATTGCCGAGCTCGGCGAAAATGCCAAACGGAACGCCACTCTGATCGTGGGGAACGTCCACGCCATGCAGGCCGCCATCGAGATGTCTGACGTCGTCGACGGGGACACGATCCTCGCGATGCACCGCGCGCTGCTCGAGCACGCCGAGCCCACGATCGCCGGGAAGTGGCGCGACGAACCCGTCTGGATCGGCGGGAGCTCCTACTCCCCCCATCACGCGCTCTTCGTCCCACCAGCGGCGCGCCACATCGGGGCGGCCATCGCGGACCTGACCGCGTTCGCCGCCCGGGAGGACGTCCCGGCTCTCTCTCACGCTGCAATCACCCATGCCCAGTTCGAGACGATCCACCCGTTCCCCGACGGCAACGGGCGCACCGGCCGGGCCCTGGTCCACTCCCTGCTCCGCAAGCGGGCCTTGACGAGGTCGGTGACCGTCCCCGTCTCTGCTGGGCTCCTGATCGACACCCGCGGCTACTTCGGGGCGCTCGGCGCGTACCGCGAAGGCGACCCAGCACCCATCGTTGACGCCATGGCCGCTGCAGCGTTCGCGTCCATCAGCAACGGCCGGATTCTCGTCGCCGAGCTTCAGGAGACGAAAGGCGGCTGGGCTTCGAAGGTGAAGGCCCGATCCGACTCGGCAATCTGGCCGCTGTTGAACCTGATCTTGCGGCAGCCGGTCATCAACACGGCCGTCGTCCAAGCGCAGCTCGGCATCTCACACACGAACGCGATGAAGGCCATCAGCCGGCTCGTCGAGATCGGTGCCCTCGCGGAGGTCGGCGGTCGCCGCCGGTCCATCCTGTGGCAGTCCCGCGAGGTGCTTGGCGCCCTGGACGGGTTTGCGGAGCGCGCGGGCCGGCGCTGGCTCGGCCAGTTCGACGACTGAGACCTCGCCACAGTTCGTTCGGACGCCCGAATTCCCTCGCCGGTGATGCAGTCGCTGCCCGGCGGAAGAGAGCTGCTCCGGGTCGGCTCCAGCGAAGTTGCCGTTCTTCCCGGACCCTGCCCGGCGGGGGACTCTGCGTTCATTGCGGGTGCGGTAGCGCACGACTTCCGACGGACAGTGGCGAGAAGGTCGGTCCGGTTGGACGATCGGGTGCCTGACCTGGTCGGACGCTCATACGGCTCCGCGCCGGGTTGCAGGTTGCCGCGCTTCTTCGGTCCCCAAAGTGGAATCGAATTGGGCGAGTTCGAGGCAAAGCGAAGGGCCCAGACCGGCGTTGCTGCTGGTCAGGGCCCTGCGTTCACTGCGGCCGCGCTCAGCGGATCGGCGCGTCGTCGCCCAGCAGCGGCGACGGGCGGAAGCCCTTGAACGCCATCCACGCGCCGACGGACAGCTCCCAGAGCGCGACCGGCAGGCCCAGGATCGCCGCGGCCGCCGAGAACTGGTCGAAGGCGCCGAACATCGTCGCGACGCCGGAGACCAGGATCAGCGGGGCACCGATCAGGCCGAGCATCGGGATGGGCCGCGGGACCAGACGTGAGCGGTACATGAGGGTGCCGAGTAGGAGCGCGTTGACGCCGGCCAACAGGCCCGGGCCCACCAGGTAGGCCCAGTTGTGCAGCCCGACGAGTGCGTCGCCGATGGGCGCCAGGACCGCGGGATCCGCGCTCGCGTCGGCGGTCCGCAGGGTCACAACGGCCAGCAGGCTCGCAGCACCGACGAAGAGGGCCGACGCCTCGAGCACCCGGCTGGTGACGAACCCGAGCGCGAGGCCCTCGCTCTGCCGCTTGACCAGCGGGTAGAGCACCACGGCCGTGCCGATGCCGGCGAGCGCGCACAGGACGTCGAGCAGCGTGCCCAGCTGCACGCCGGTCGTGCTGCTCGAGCCCAGGATGTAGTCGGACTGGAGCGCCGGGTCGTACAGGATGCGGGCCGGGATCGAGGTGAGGAACGTGACGAGGTAGAGCCGGCCGGCGATGCGCGCGGTCGACCTCGAGGAGCGGGCCGTGCTGGCCGTGGGGCGGGTTCCTGCGGTGAGGGTCATGTCGTTCTCCTGTCGTGACGGTGTTGGCGATCGATGCGGGTGACCGAGATGAGCGGGAGGCCGGTGTCGCGGATCTTCTGGAGGAGGCCGTGCAGCGCGGCCTGGTCGAGCACGGGACCGTGCACGACGGTCGTGCCGTCGCTGTGTCGGACGAGGTCGAGATCGTCGAACCAGGCCGCCCACCGGGTTTCGAGGTGGCCCAGGAGCCGGATCTCGTACTCGCCGGCGTCGGACCACGGACCTGCTGCCTGGCTCATGCGCACCTGCCCGGAGTCGTCGTCAGCGCCGGTGAAGGACGCGAACCGTTTCTCGGTCTGAGCGGGACGTTAGGAGCCGATGTGGTGACCGCGGATCACCACATGTGGGGAAGTTGGGTGGTGAACAGACCCGTGCGGGGCGGCGGTCAGCGCCGGGTACGCGGAGCGCCCGGCAGGCCGAGCTCCTCCGCGCGGCGGACCGCTGCGCGCCGGCTGTTGACGCCGAGCTTGGCGTAGATGCTCTTGGTGTGGCTGCGCACGGTGTGCAGCGAGACGACGAGCTCGCGGGCGATCTGCGGGCCGGTCAGGTCGCTGCGCAGGAGGCGCAGGACGTCCAGCTCGCGCTGGCTGAGCGGTTCGACGAGATCGGACGCCCCGGACGCGACGGAGGCGCCGGACGCGACGGAGGCGCCGGACGCGACGGGCGCGACGGCCGCGGCCGGCTGTGTCGGCTCGAACGCGGCCAGGAGTCGGCGCGCGTAGGTCGGCGCGATCCCCTGCTCGGCCGCCCGCGCCAGCAGCGCGGCCATCGGGCGCCCCTCATCGACGAACGTCCGCACCTGCTCCTCCGGCTCGGCCAGGGCGAGCGCGCGGGCCAGGTGAGCCAGGGCGGCGTCCAGGTCCAGCGCGAGCGCCTGCTGGACGAGGATCTCGAGGACGGATCCGCCGCGCTCGCCCGCCTCGGCCGCCGCCAGCAGCCGGTCGAGCAGGTGGAGTCCCTGCTCGGTCGTCGCGGGGTCGGCCAGGAGTGCGCGCGCCAGCGTGAGGTGCTCGTGCTCGCGCAGGTACGACAGGTCGTCTTCTGACGAGAGCCCCCGGTCGCGCGCCCAGGCGAGCGCGGCACCGAGGTCGCCCTGCCGGACCTGCACGCGGGCCCGGGCGGACGCGATCGGTCGGACGTCGGGGAAGAAGTCCGGGACGTACAGCCGCTGCGCCTCGTCGAGAAGGTTGAGCGCGCCGGCCAGGTCGCCGCGGCTCTCGCGGAGTCGCGCCGCCGCAACCTGACGACGGTAGGGTGCCTGGGGCAGGCCGAGGTGGTCGCCGAGCTCCCGGCTCCGGGTCAGGTGCTGCTCCGCCGCTTCCAGGTCACCCTGCTCGCGGAGCACCTCGCCCAGGCCGATGTACATGTCGACGGTGCCGCGAAGTACCGGACCGGCGATGACCTCCAAGGCGCGCTCATACGTGCTCCGGGCGTCGCGCAGCCGGCCCTGGGCGAGCCGGATGTCGGCGAGGGCGACCGCGCAGCCGAAGGTGTCGGAGACGTGGCCCGCGCGGAGCAGGCTCGCGGAGGACTGCACCCACATCCGGTGGCTCGCCACGAGATCGCCTCGTCCCCAGAAGGCGAGCGCGAGGAGGCCGGCGGCGGCGCCACGGACGAGGTGGAGATCGTCGGCGGCGACCTCGAGCACCCGTCCGGCGTGGACGAGGGCGGCCTCGACGTCGCCGACCGCGAGCGCTCCCGCTGCGCGGTAGAGGGCGATGATGGACGGGAGTGCGGCAAGCTCGTCCTGGTCCACGACGACCATGCCGCGGGTGTCGGCGCCGGCCTGGAGCCAGCGCTCGGCGTCGCGCAGACGCTCCTCGACCCCGTCGAGACGCCCGGTGGTCAGGCGTGCGCCAGCTAGATGGACGCTGAGCACAGGCCTGTCGCGCAGGATCGCGTCGGGCAGTGCGGTCATCCAGGCGAGCGCGGTCGCCTCCTGGCGTTGCCGGCGCATGGCGGGTACGGCGAGCTCGACGAGGGCGGCCGCCCGCGCGGGGTCGTCGCCGGACTGCGCGTGCGCGACGGCCTCCGCGAGATAGCCGTGCTGCTCGAACCAGGTGCTCGCGCGCCCGTGCAGCTCGGGCACGAGGGCCGGCTGCTCCGCCAGCAGCCGGGCCTGCAGCACGTCGGCGAACAGGCGGTGGTACCGGTACCACTCACGGCGGTCGTCGAGCGGGAAGAGGAACAGGTTCGCGCGGTCGAGCGATTCCAGGACCGCCGCTCCGTCCGACCCCTCGGTAATCGCGTCGCACAGCGCGCCACTGAGCCGTTCCAGCAGGGACGTCTGCACGAGGAAGGACCGCACGGTCTCGGGCTGGCGCTGCAGCACCTCCTCGACGAGGTAGTCGACGACATAGCGGTCGTCGCCGGCGAACCCGGCGACGAAGGCGCTCACGTCGTCGCGACCCTGCAGGGACAGGGCTGCCAGCTGGAGGGCCGCGATCCAGCCCTCGGTGCGGGACTCGAGCGCGGCGGCGTCCTCGGCGCTCAGGTGCAGCCCCATGGTGCCGCCGAGGTAGGCGACGGCCTCCTCGGCGGTGAACCGCAGGTCGCTCGCCCGGACCTCCGTCAGCAGCCCGCGGGCGCGCAGCCGGGCGAGCGGGAGCGGAGGGTCGGCCCGGCCGGCGATCACCAGGTGCAGGCGGTCCGGGAGGTGGTCGAGCAGGAACCCCAGGGCGTCGTGCACCTCGCGCGACTCGACCAGGTGGTAGTCGTCGAGGACCAGCAGGAGGTCGTCGGGCTGTGCGACCAGGTCGTTGAGCAGCGTGGTCAGCACGCTCTGGACCGGTGCGCCCTGCTGCAGCAGGGCCGACGCCGTCGCGCCGACCTCGGGCGAGACGCTGCGCAGCGCGGCGACGACGTAGGTCCAGAAGATGATCGGGTCATTGTCGCCGCGGTCCAGCGACAACCAGGCCACGGGGCGCCCTTCCGGCCGCCCCGACAGCCACTGCGCCAGCATCGTGGTCTTGCCGAAGCCGGCCGGCGCAGAGACCAGCAGCAGGGCGCCGGCGCTGCCCCGGTCGAGGCGGTCGGTCAACCGGGTCCGAACCACGAGGTCGCGTGCGCGGCGCGGGACGTACAGCTTGGTCTCGAGCAGCGGCCCGGGCGCACCGCTGGACCGCCGCTCGCCCGTCACACGCGGAGTCTAGGTCGCGGTCCGGGCGGCGCCACGGGCCGATGCGTCGCGTCGGCACCACATGCGTCTCAGTGCGCTTTCAGATTGTGTCGACGGATCGGAGTCAAGATGTGCTCGCGCGACAACGGCTTGGTGTGTCCGTGCTCTTGCCCGAGCTGCGCGAGGGCGTCCTCGGTCTCCCTGACCAGCGGCACGACCCTGTTCGCCGCCGTCTACTGCTCAACCACGGTCGCAAGTTGCGGGGCTGCTCGCCGTGTCGGCCGGCACCGTACCCCGCGTCGGCGCGCACTCCTCCTGGCCGCGGCGAAGCGCTCCGGCCGCACGTACCGTGAGGCGATGAGCCTCGTCGCCTCCGCCGTCGACCGCCTGATCGCGAGCTACCAGCGAACGCTCTCGCCCCGGAAGGGCTGGAGCTGCGCGCATCGGGTCGCGTACGGCGGCCCCTCATGCTCGGCGGCCGTGCGGGATCTCGTCCGACGCCGAGGGGTCCTCGGAGCCGTCCTTCCCAGCGTGGCCCGGTTCACCGCCTGCTACCAGGCGGCCGCCATCCTGGCCCAGCAGGAGGTGAGCGGGGTGTGCTGCTGCGGCGGCATCCCGATCCCGTTCCGGTTGCCGTTCCGCGGATGACGCGTCGTCGGGCGCCCCTTGGACGAGCGGCGTAGCGTCCGATCCGCGGCAACCGCCGCGCCCCTTCCGGATGGGAGCTCGAGATGCGTCGTCTGCTCACGCCCCTTCTTGCGCTGCTGGCCAGTGTCGGCCTGGGCCTCGGCCTCAGCGCCCCCGCCAACGCCGTCACCAACGGCACCTACGACGGGAACAACCACCCCTACGTCGCCTACGAGGACAACCTCGTCTCCGCTTGTACCGGCACGCTGCTGTCACCCACGGTCATGCTCACCGCCGCGCACTGCTTCACCGACAGCACGTCCGGCCTCGGCACGAACACCACGACCGGTGCGCCGCAGGTCCGGGTGAGCTTCGACCCGAACCTCATCAACACCCCGGCGGCTCAGCGCGCCTGGTATGTCGGTGCCTACTACTCCGACCCGCAATGGGTGATCGGCGCGAAGGGCGGGCTGCCTCACTTCGACACCCACGACGTCGCGATCATCGTGTTCGGTGAGCCCGGCTGCCACACCCCGACCAGCGCGAGCACCTACCTCTGCGGTGCGATCCCGTCCTCGGCGACGCTCGGGCAGTACGGGGACCTGCCGACCGCGAACCTCGTCGACACCCTCGCGATCAACACTCCGGTCGACTCGGTCGGGTACGGCGTCCAGGGCTTCGTCAACGGCGGCGGCCCCTGCGACCCGAACTGCAAGAAGAGCGCCGGTGACTCCGCCACGCGGTTCTTCGCCCCGACGACGCTCGTCGCCAGCAATGACACGCTCTCCGACGAGTTCATCAAGCTGCACTCGAACAAGGGGGGCACCTGCTTCGGCGACTCGGGTGGCCCGAACTTGCTCGGCGGCACGAACGTCGTTCTCGCCGTCAACTCGTTCGTCGCCAACTCGATCTGCAGCGGCAACACCTACTCCTACCGGGTCGACACCCCCGAGGCGCTGGCCTGGATCACGTCGACGGCGGCAGCGCATGGAGGCACGGTCTGACCGAAGCACCCAGCCGCGAGAGGGACGGCTCCAGACGAGGTCTGGAGCCGTCCTGCGGCCAGGACGGGGTGTGTCGGATGGGCACCCGAAGGCCGAGCGAGCGCAGCTCGAGCGACGCCAGCGCGCGCACGACGCCGGGGTCCCGGCGGCGCCACCCGTCCGCCGGGTCGTCGCTCACGCCCGCGAGCACCTCGACCGGCTGCGTCGCGAGCGCCCGCAGGGCGAACAGGTCGAGGTCGGCCGTCGAGTCGAGCGTGCGCCGTGCCGCCCGCGCGCGGCGGACGAAACGCAGGCGCACGCTCAGCCAGACCGCGACGACGAGCAGGATCGGGACCACGGCGACCGTGAGCCCGAGCACCAGCGCGAGCTGGTTGGCTCCGTGCTGGACCTGGACGCCGGCCTCCGCGATCGAGTCCGCGGCGTCCCCGGCCGCGGTGAAGGGCGCACGCACGTCGTCGCCGAGACCGGGACGCGCGCGACCGTGTCCCCGGCGGACTCCAAGCTGTCCGACAGCGAGGCCCCGGCGTCCTCGAGCGTACGTCCGGGAGCGGCGATCCGTCCGACGACCTCGTGCACCCACAGCCCGGCACGGAACCAGAGGATGAGCCAGACGGCGACGAGCACGTCGCTGGCGATCTGACGAGCACGGCGCCAGGGGGTCTGCGCGTCGAGAGTCACGCCGACATCTTGGCGTGCACGAGCCCGAGACGGTCAGCGCGGTTGCGCGGGTCCGGCCACGGAGGTGCGGTAGCACACGGCTTCTGACAGTCGGTGGCGAGAAGGTTCGTCGGGTTGGGCGATCTGGTGCCTGACCTGGGCAGACGCTCATACGGCTATGCACCGGGTTGCCCCTTGCCGCGCTTCTTCGGTCCCCAAAGTGGAGTCGAATTCGGGGGAGTTCGGGGCAGAACGAAGGGCCCAGACCGGCGTTGCTGCTGGTCGGGGCCCTGCGTTCACTGCGATTGCGGTAGCGGTGGGCTTCGGTTGCTTGTCTTGGATGCGCTTGGTCCGGTTGGACGATGTTGGTCCTGACCTCGTGCGATGCGGGTGCTGGGCATGCATCGGGTTGCACCATCTAGGACTCGATTGGACCTCAAAGGGGGAGCAATCGGCGACCTCCGCGACAAGGGGCGTCTCGATGGATCGAAGTGGGATCACAAGGCACTGGTCGGACAGGACCGCGGAGCGACGGCGTCGATCGCGGCATCGGCGTTGAGGGTGCGCGGGTACCCGACGAACGGCAGAAGATGGTCACCACTTCGATCAGCATCTGCCGGTCGTTGCCGACCCACATGTTGGGCGGCGACGTGGCCGCGCACCTGCGGACGGCACCCCCGGGCGACGAGGGGTTTCGTCCGCCGGGCGACGTCACATAACTGAGCTATGTGGTGCTCGACGACAGAAGGTTCACGTCCGTACGCCTCCGGGACCCAACTTGGCGCCTGTGGGGACGGTTCCTGGCGCGTCCGCGGGACCGAGCGACGCTGCGCCCGTGGCGACGACGGCTTCCTGGAATGTCCAGTCCCCCCGCACCGTGAGCGACGACGCCTGACGAAGCGACGGGGGGCCCGAGGGGAATCGGGCTTCGAACTTCGAGACGGTGGTGTAGTGGTCCCGGTCGAGATCGATGAGTGGGACTGGTTGCACGACCGGCTGCAGTGTGCGGTCCAGCCCGAGCCGGTAGACGTCGGAGCGGACGAGGAGCAGATCGTTCGTCGTCTTGACCGGCAGGAAACGCTCACGCTCGACGACGATGGCCTTCGCGCCCTCGAACAGCTCGATCGCGGCGCCCATCGCGGTCTCGATCTGGACCACCTCCGGCGAGGAAGGGTCGCTCGGGTCGACTGTCTTGGTGTTCCGGATCAGCGGGAGGCCCAGGATCGGGCCACGGTCGGCCAGGAAGGCTGCCAGCTGCTCCAGGTCGATCCACAGGTTGTTGGTGTGGAAGTAGGGATGTCGATGCTCGTCGGTGAAGTAGTGCATCTCCGCGGCGGCGGTCTGCGCCGTATCGCGCAGGACGAGCCGCCCATCCGACCTCCGGACCGCGAGATGGCCGCCCTTACGGTCGGCCGCGGTCCGCCTGCACAGCTCGGCCGCGTACGGCGCGCCGGAGGCGGCGAACCAGCCGGCGATCGTCGCGTCGGGCGCCGCCCCGAGGTTGTCGGAGTTCGAGATGCTGGCGTACCGGAAGCCCGCTTGGAGCAGCCGCGCGAGAGTTCCCGAGCTGACAAGCGCGGTGTAGAGATCGCCGTGACCAGGCGGGCACCACTCGAGCGAGGGGTCGGCCCGCCAGGTGACGGGGGTCAGGTCGGCAGCGAGCAGCTTCGGCTCCTGGTTCTGCAGGAAGGTCAGCGGGACACCGTCCACGGCGAGATCCTCGTGCCTGGCGAGCGCGAGGCGTGTGTCGGCGTCCGTGCGGAACGAGTTCATGAACACCACCGGAAGCCGAACGTCGTGGACCCGTCGGACGTACTGCACCTGCTCGACGATGAGGTCGAGGAAGCTGCGCCCGTTCCGGACCTTCAGGAGCGACTTCGGCATGTCCATGCCCATGGACGTCCCAAGCCCACCGTTGAGCTTGAGGATCGCCGTGCGTGCCAAGGCGGTATCTGCGGCGTCGTCGCTGACCGCCATATCAGCCAGTTGCAGCGGGTCGACGAGCGGGTCGATCGTGTCCTCGCCGATCTCGCCGGTGATGCCCTCGCGGAGCTGGCCCACGTAGTGGGTGAACACCTCGATCGCCGCGTCGGCGACACCCGCCGCACGCATCTTGGCCTGCGCCTGGCGGAGAGCGGAGTCGCTCATAAGTCGTCGCTCCTTCGATGACGTGTGGTTGTTTGCCGGCGCACGCCGGGGCGCCGCCTCAGCGCACCCGCGTCCCGGCCGGGCCGGGACGCGCGAGCAGGAAGGACGGCTCAGCGAAGCCGCGGCGGCCGAACGACTGCCGCACGGCCAGCGACACCGATGGCGCCGTTCCAGCCTCGACGAGGGCGATCGCCGAGCCCCCGAAACCGCCGCCGGTCATCCGGGCGCCTAGCGCGCCGGCGGACCGCGCGGCCTGGACCGCGACGTCCAGCTCGGGGCAGGAGACCTCGTAGTCGCGTCGCAACGACTCGTGTGAGGCGTCCAGCAGCGGGCCGACCTCTTCGAGGCGACCGTCGCGCAGCAGTGCGGCGAACTCCCTCACGCGGGCGATCTCGGTCACCACGTGGCGGACGCGCCGGCGGGCGACGTCATCGGAGAGAGCTTCCAGGGCCGCATCGAGGTCGGTGACCTCGCGCAGGCTCGGGAGCCCGAGCGTCGCTGCTGCGTGCTCGCACGTTGCCCTGCGCTCGGCGTACTGCCCGTCGTTGAGCGAGTGCGGAGCTCTGGTGTCGATGACCAGGAGCTCGAGACCGGCCGCCTCGAGGTCGAGGGGGACGTGCTCGGTGCTGCCGTCCCTGCAGTCGAGCAGCAGCGCGCGGTCCGCGCGCGCCCGCACGGACACCGACTGGTCCATGCCGCCGGTGTTGGCGCCGGCCACCTCGACCTCCGTCCGGACGCAGGCGTCGACCAAGGCGCACCGGCCGGACTCGGTCCCACCCAGGCCCATGGCGTAAACATCGTCGAGGGCGAGCGCGACGGCGCACTCGATGGCTGCCGAGGACGACAGGCCGGCGCCGACAGGGACGCAGGAAACGACGGCAGCGTCGAAGCCGCCGAGCGAGTGCCCCGCATGCGCCAGCGCCCATGCCGGGCCGGCGGCGTAGGCGACCCAGCCGCGGACGCGGCCGGGTCCGATGGTCGCGCGGGACTCCGACCACACCTCCTGCGGGGCGAGGTCGGACACCAGTCGAACCTGATCGTCGTCCCGGCGCGCCAACGCGACGAAGGTTCGGTGCGGCAAGGCGCACGGCAGGCACAGGCCGCCGTTGTAGTCGACGTGCTCACCGATGATGTTGATCCGACCGGGCGAGGCCCACACCCCGACGCGATCGTCGCCGAACGTTGCCACGAACAAGCTCGCGGCCCGCTCCGCGCCTTCCTCGTCCGGCCACGCGCGGCTGACGGCGCTAGGCACGGTACGGGCTCCGGTCATGTCGTGCACTCGCGTGTCTGCGCTCAGGTGCGACATCGGCGTCCGAGACCGCGACGCGCGCCTCCCAGGCGGACCGGACCATCTCATCGAGGGGGTACCGCATCTTCCAGTCGAGGTCACGGGCGGCGAGCTCCCCGGTGGCCACGATCCGGTCGGGGTCGCCGGGGCGGCGCGGAGCGATCTTCGCGGTGAAGTCGATGCCCGTGACTCTCGCGACGGCCTCCATGATCTGCCGCACGGACAGCCCGTTCTGGGAACCGAGGTTGTAGGCCTGCTCGGTCGGCCGGCCGGCAGCGAGAAGCTCCGCGGCCGCGACGTGTGCGGCGGCGACATCGGCGACGTGGACGTAGTCACGGATGTTCGTGCCGTCGGGGGTGTCGTAGTCGTCGCCAAAGATCTTCGGCACGTCCCCCGACAGGAGCGCCTCGAAGGCCCGAGGCAACAGGTTGTGCGGGCTGGTGTCGTGCACGACGGGGTCCCCGGATCCGACCACGTTGAAGTAGCGGAGGGAGGTGTGCCGAAGCGAGGCGCCGTCCGCGGCCGCAGCGATGGCCTGGTCCCGGATCAGCCACTCCCCGATCAGCTTCGACTCCCCGTACGGCGAGGTGGGGCGCTTGGGCACGTCTTCGGTGACGAGGGGAACCTCGGGCGTGCCGTACACCGCAGCGCTGGAGGAGAAGACCAGGTTCGCCACGCCGACCGCAGCCATCGCATCGAGCAGCGCGCGCGTGCCCTCGACGTTCTGCGCGTATGTGTGCAGGGGCCGCCGAACCGACACCCCGGCGTACTTGAACCCGGCCAGGTGCACGACGCCCTGCACAGCGTGCGCGTCCAGGGTGTGCTCAACCAAGTCGTGGTCGAGGACGCTGCCGCGCACGAACGGCACGCCGTCGGGCACGAACTGCGCGTGACCGGTGGACAGGTCGTCAAGGACGACGGGCTGGAGGCCGGCCTGCACCATGGCGCGGACCACGTGCGCCCCGATGTACCCGGCGCCGCCGGTGATGAGCCATGACATACAAACCCCCTCTGTCGAGTGGTCGGTGACGCGTTGGCGACCGCGGCGACGAGACACCAGAGACCACGTGTTGCGCGGTCGACGAGCCGTCGTGCCACCAGGCCGAGACGGGGACGCGTCTACGTCAAGGCTGTGCGGGTCGACCCGCGACGGTGTCCTGCCGGGCGGGCGACTCGACCAGCGCTGAGTGCGCTCCGGTCCGGGGCAGGTCGGAGCGACCCTCTCCACTCACTTGATGGCGCCTCGCGTCACGCCGGAGATGACCCACCGCTGAGCGACGATGTAGACCACGAGCAGCGGGATCATCGCGAGCAGGTAGGACGCGAAGGCCAGTGTGTAGTTGGTGTTGAACGTGCTCTGGAAGACGTATTGCTGCAGTGGGAGTGTCGCGCTGTTCGGGTTGGACAGGATGACCAGGGGCAGCATGAAGTCGTTCCATGCCCACACGCAGGTGATGATGCCGACGGTGGCGTTCATCGGTCGCAGGAGCGGGAAGATGACCTTCCAGAAGACGGTCCAGGTGTTGGCCCCGTCGATGATGGCCGCCTCTTCGAGCTCCCGCGGGATCGAGTGGATGTAAGCGACGAAGATGAAGATGTTGAAGGACAGGCCGAAGACTGTGTACAGCAGGATCAGCCCGACCTGGTTGTCGATGTGCAGCTGCGCGGTGAGCTTGGCGACCGTGAGCATGAGGATCGGGAAGGGCACGAAGAGTGCGGCGATGAAGTAGAAGAACAGCCCCTTGAAGAGCCTCTTGTGCATGTTCCGGGCGATGGCGTAGGCGACCATGGAGTTGGTGAGCAAGGTCAGGACCACGGCACCGACCGTGATGATGGCGCTGTTCAGCGCCGCACGGGGGAACTTCGTGAGCGTCCAGGCGTCCGAGAAGTTCGCCCATCTGATCGGGTTCGGCAGGGCGAATCCGGCGCCGGTGAGCTGGTCCGGGGTCTTGAGCGCCGTGACGACCACCAGGTACATCGGGACAAGGATGCTCAGCGACAGGAAGACCATCAGCCCGGTGAGCCACCAGTTGGGGTGACCGGTGTCGTCCGCGTCCGGGGTGCGGGAGCGACGGCGGCGGGGTTTTGGGTTGACCGGGTCGCCGGCGCCGAAGGCGTGCTCGGACCGGTCGGCGACCGGTGCGGGAATGCTGGGTGCGGTGCTCATGCCGTCACATCCTCACGCTGCAGGACACGGAACTGGACGAGGGCGAACACGATGATCACGATCATGAAGACCACGGCGTTGGCCAGCTGGTAGCCGAACTCCCCGCCTTGGAAGCCGCCCTTGTAGATGACGAGCCCGACGGACTCGGTCGCGGTGCCGGGCCCGCCGTTCGTCATGGCCACGACGTGGTCGAAGACCTGCAGGAACCCTTTGAGGGACAGCACCATGTTGATGACGAAGAAGCCCCAGATCATCGGGAAGGTGATGTTGGTGAACTTCTTCCACGAGCCGGCGCCGTCGAGCGAGCCGGCTTCGTAGAGCTCGGCAGGGACCGTCTGGAGTCCGGCGAGGTAGAGCACGATGTTGAAGGCGGCCGACTGCCAGACGGCGAGGATGACGATGGCCACCCATGCCAGGCCCTCGTCGGACAGGATCGACGTGGAGAACTTGGCGTTGCCGACCGCTTGTGCGATAGCCGGGATAGAGAAGGTGAACAGGTACTGGAACACGTACCCGATCACGAGGATCGACAGCACGTAGGGGATGAAGTAGACGCCCCGCAGGGTCGTCTTGAACTTGATCCGAGAATTGAGCGCCATCGCTACGCCGAGCGCGATGATATTGACGAGGATCGTCGCGACGATGGCGAACTGGAAGGTGAACAGGTAGGCGTGCAGGACGCGGCTGTCGGTGAACAGCGCCTTGTAGTTTGACAGTCCGACGAAGTTCCACGGCCCGTAGCCCGGGGAGTCGGTGAAGCTGTAGAACACACCCTGCAGGACCGGGACGGTGTGCAGAAGGAAGAACAGTGCGAACGCCGGCAGAACCATCCAGTAGAACGCGCGCGGCGTGCGCGAAGCGATGCCCTTCTTGCGGACCTGCTGTGGAGCGGGGCCGGTCGTGCGGGGCGGTCGTGTCGTCGTCGTCATGACTGCACCTTTCCCAGGCCCCAGGTGCGGCGGGCCGCGACCTTGTCCCAGTTGTTGTCGAGCTTGCGGAGCATCTTGGACGCGTCGCGGTTCAGCAGGTACTCCTGCAGGAGCGGGGCGAGCGGGATCGCGGCGATGAACTGGTGGTCGGTGAAGCCGACCAGCTTCTTGTCGTCGATGTAGGGCTGGATACCGACGAGGGCCGGGTCGTTGTTGGTGGCACCTTCGATCGCGGGTATGGCCACCTGTGCTTCGGAGTACTTCTGGACGACGTCGGGTTGCATGAGGAACTTGACGAACTTCTCCGACTCCTGCGGGTGCTTCCCGTGCGCCGAGGTCGTCACGAGCACGTCGACGCCCGAGACGAGGGTGGTCTTGGCCGGGTCGTTCGTCGCCGGGAACGCGAAGCTGCCGACGGTGAACTTCGGCTTGAACGAGCGGATCTGCGGGACGGCGTAGCTGCCGAGCAGCAGCATCGCTGACTTGCCCTCGGCGAATGCCCGCGTGCCGTCCTGGTAGTTGGAGGAGACCGGGTCCGGTTGGGTGTAGTCGTACAGCTGGCCGAGCTCGTCGATGGCGGTGCGCCAGCCGGCCTGGAAGGTGGTCTTGTCGGCGAACCGCTGCTGGAAGAAGTCCGTGGGCTGCGTCTGGGCGGTCAGTGGGGCCAGGGGTGACTGCGCGGTCCAGGCGTCGCCGAGCATGCCGTAGAACGGTGTGATGCCCGCTGCCTTGAACGCCTTGGCGTCGGCGATCAGCTCGTCCCAGGTGGTGGGGACCTTGATGCCCTGCTGGGCAAACAGGTCCTCGTTGTAGAGGATGCCGCTCGCGTTTGCGGCGAAGGGGACGCCGTTGACCGCTCCGGGTGAGCTCTCGCCGAGCGCCTGGAGCACCTTGACGAAGCCAGGGTTGACCTTGTCGAGGACCGGGTCCTTGCGGAAGTCGGTGAAGATCCCCGCGGAGGCGAACTCGCCGAACGTGCCGTTTCCGTTGA
The DNA here is from genome assembly GCF_000426185.1 of Cellulomonas sp. URHD0024. Taxonomy (GTDB): domain Bacteria; phylum Actinomycetota; class Actinomycetes; order Actinomycetales; family Cellulomonadaceae; genus Cellulomonas. Next base: position 219,425 of record NZ_AUEW01000007.1, on the reverse strand, counting down.
GCGTCATCACGTCGGGCACGTCGTTCTTCACGAGCCGGGTGCGTAGGGCGGTCTCCGGGTCGGGCACGTTCTGGACGACGACGTGGATGTCGGGATTCTGCGCTTCGAACTGTGTTGCCAGGTCCTCGAAGTACTGGATGGCCTCAGGCTTGAACTGGAAGAACGTGATCGTCGTCTTGCCCTCACCTGCCTGACCGGAGCAGGCGGCGAGCGGGACGACCAGGGCGATCGCGGCGACGAGTGTCGTCAGGATCCGTGCTCGGTGTGGAGCCATGTGATGCCTCCTGCGGGGTCAGGGCGACGGGGCGTCGATGCGACGCGCGCGGACCAGGACGGTGCGCTCCGGGAACTGGACCGGGGCACGGACGCCGACCTCCGCCAGGGCGCGGCCGGTGAGCCTGACGCCGTTTCGCCACCAAGGCAACGGCTCCAGCGCCATTCCCTCGATGCGGTCGCCGGGCGGGAGCGGGCGCACGTCGTACACGGCGTCCGGGTCGAGGCCGGGCAGCCGGAGCGTCCCGGTCGGGTACTGCAGGCTCGTGGTGAGCTGGGTGACGGCGAAGACGGCATCGTCACGGTCGACGGCGACGACGCCGTGGACACGCAACGCCGGGTCAGGGTGGTCGGCGTGCACGCGGGTGCCGGTGTGCAGGAGTCCCCGAAGCGCCTTGTGGGCGGTGATCCACTCGGCCATCCGCGCACGCTCACCAGCGTCGGCCTGGGCGATGTCCCACTCGATGCCGAGGTGGCCGAAGAACGCCGACGCCGCGCGGAAGTCCAGGGTGTGGGTGCGACCGGTCGTGTGGGCAACAGGTGAGCCGACGTGCTCGCCGATCAGCTCGGGAGGCAGGAGCAGCTCGGTCCACCGTTGGATCTCCTCGCGCTCCAGCGGGTCGATGCAGTCGCTGGCCCAGATGCGGTCGGTGCGCTCCATGATCCCCAGGTCGACCCGGGCACCGCCCGATGCGCACGACTCGATCTCGAGGCCGTGGTGCCGGGCCCGCAGCTCATCGAGCAGCCGGTACACCGCCAGCGTGTGTCGGTGCACGCCCGGGACGCCGCCGGCGCCGTGGCCCGGTTCGACCAGGTCCCGGTTGTGGTCCCACTTCAGATAGGCGATCGGGTACTCGTCCAGGAGCGCGTCCAGCCGCCCGAGGATGTGTGCGAACGCGTCGGGGTTGCCGAGGTCCAGCACCTGCTGGTGCCGGGCGGCCACCGGCGCCCGGCCGGGAGCACCGAGGATCCAGTCAGGGTGGGCTCGGGCCAGGTCCGAGTCAGGGTTCACCATCTCGGGCTCCACCCAGAGCCCGAACTGCATCCCCCGGTCCACCACGTGATCCGCCAGCGGGTGCAGGCCGGCAGGCCACACGTCGGGCGAGACGTGCCAGTCGCCCAACCCTTGGGTGTCGTCACGACGTGACCCGAACCACCCGTCGTCCAGCACGAACCGCTCCACGCCGAGCTCGGCCGCGACGTCGGCCAGGTGGGTCAGCCTGTCGAGGTCGTGGTCGAAGTAGACGGCTTCCCAGGTGTTCAGGGTCACCGGCCGCGGGGTGCTCGGGTGGTGCGGGCGTGCACGGAGGTGTTCGTGGAAGCGGGAGGCGAGCTCGTCGAGCCCGTTCCCGTGGCTCCCGTAGAGCCACGGGGACTCGTATCGGGCGCCGGGCTCGAGCCTGACCTCGCCGGGCAGCAACAGCTCGCCACCGGCCAGGAACGACTCCCCCGAGATCGCTCGCTCCGCGAGTACCCGGTGGTTGCCGCTCCAGGCGACGTGCACGCCCCAGACCCGCCCGGACCTCGAGGTGAAGCCCCGCTCCCCCGCCGCGAGCACGAGGGTCGCGTCTGCCCCGGGCCGGCCGCGCCGGCTCTCCCGCATGAACGTCCCGAACGTGAACGGCTGGCGTTGCGGTACGCGTTCGCGCAGGTGCCGGCCCGTCGTCGTCAGGAGCTCCGTCGCGAGGTCCGGGACGGGCAGCGCGAGCACAAGACCCTCGAGGTCGAACACGCTCGTCCCCGTGTTGGTCAGACCAGCCCTGACGCGCAGCAGCCCGGAGGGGGTGATCTCGAGCTCCACGTCCACGGCCACTTCCGCAGCCGGGTCCGCCGCGTGCACCACCAATCCCGTGCCCCGGGCGTCCACGCCGTCGACTTCGAAGCGGGTACTGAAAGCCGACCCTGCCCGGTGACCCGAGACCCCTGGCGTCCCGAGCCAACCGGCCGACTGCTCGGGCAGCACGGCGAACGCGACCGGAGAGTCCAAGGATCCGGTCACTCGCGGAGGCACCTGGGCGTCCGCGAGCTCGACGAGCGACTCCGGCGCGATCGAGCCGAGGTCATGCCCCCAGTGCACGATCCGCGGCAAGCCGCCGCCTCGCAGATCCAGGACGACGCTGGTCCCACCGGCACGCAGGTGCAGGGGGGCGGTCGTCACCGACGTGAGCGACAAGGCTCCTCCTCCAGGCGTCAACGACTTACTTGTGTGATGGAAGATAATACATGCGCTCAGAGTGGCACAAGTCACATCTGTCTGCATCTTGGGCCCTACTTTCGATCAGGATGCAAGTTATGATCGCGTGTGTGGTTCGATGTCGGCGGACTTGGCCGACCCGGAACGGAGGACTCGAGCGTGACGACGCGCGCCTGGACGATCGAGAGCGGAACCGCCCTGGACGTCGCGCTCGAGGTGCTCCTGCGCGGCCCCCTCTCACGCGCGGAGCTCGCACGCCGACTGGACCTCTCCCAGGCAACGCTGTCGCGGCTCACCAAACCGCTCGTCGAGCAAGGTCTGCTGATCGAGGGTGCCGCTCGGCAGGACTCCGCCGCTGGTCGACCGGGACAGCCGCTCGACGTCGACGCGTCATCGCACACGTTCGGGGGCGTCACACTCACGGGCGAGGCCGCGCACATCGTCCTCGTCGACCTGCGCGGCACGGTGCTCGCCACTCAGCACGTTCCCCTGCCGTCACACCACTCCGCCGCCGTCGTCGAACAGGTGGCAGACACGCTCGACGCGATCGTCCGCGACCACAGCGACGCGTCGAGGCTGGCCGGGATCGGGGTCGGCCTCGGCGGTCATGCGCCCGATCGCTCGACCGTGCGGGTCGCGCCGTTCCTCGGCTGGCAGGACGTGCCATTCGGCTCGATGCTCGCGCAGGCGACCGGCCTACCGTGCGTCGTGGAGAACGACGTCGCCGCCCTCACGGCCGCAGAGCACTGGTTCGGCGGGGGCCGAGATGTGCAACGGTTCGCTTTGCTGACCGTCGGGGCGGGGGTCGGATACGGCCTGGTCGTGGACAACCGCGTTGTCACGCACGAGGACATGGGACTGGGCCTGGTGGGCCATTTTCCGCTCGACCCGAACGGACCGCTGTGCCCGGAAGGCCACCGCGGCTGCGCCCGGTCGATGCTCACGATCGAGTCGCTCACCCGCCAGGCAAGCCTCGCGCACGGCCGATCGATCAACTACGACGAACTGATGGGGCTGGCCGTTTCGGGCGACCCCGCTGCTCGCCGGCTCGTCGACGACGCCGCCACTGGTCTGGGCCACCTCGTCGCGGCCGTCGCCAACCTCACGATGCCCGAACGGATCGTGCTTTCAGGCGAAGGCGTCGCGTTGGCCACCGTCGGCGCCGAAGCGCTGCACACCGCTATCGCGGCAGACCGTGATCCACGCGCATCGACATTGGACATCGTGGTCCGCCCCGGCGACTTCTCGCAGTGGGCTCGAGGCGCAGCCGTCGTCGCCATCCAGGACTTCGTCCTCCGCAGTCGGTGAGGCGTCGCAAGTCGCTCCAAGGAATTCGGTGAGTTCAAGGTAAAACGGAGGGCCCCGACCGGCGTTGCTGCTGGTCGGGGCCCTGCGTTCACTGCGGTTGGCGGGGTGTTGACACAACTACCTGGCCTGCGAATTCACCCACCCTCGGAGGAGGTCGTCACACGAAATCCGGCCAGATGCTCACACGCTGAGCCGCCTGACCTGCACAAACATCCTGACTAGCAGGGCACACCAAATCCGCCGCATCCATCCCGATGACCAGCGACAATCCCGGGCTTGCCGTTGAGCGCCGCCGCCCACGTCCAATGCTCCACATACCGCGCCCGACAGGGTCCCCGAGTACGTGGTCGCGCGTAGACCGGCAACAGCGTCATCCATCGCGCTCCACGCGGAGGGCGACGACACGGCCCATCTTCCGGTTCGCGAAGGGCCGCCGCCCGTAGCGCTCAGCGAACTGGGTCAGCAGTGCGCCTTCGACATCCTCCGGATCTCTGTCCGGCGTTGGCAGCCAAGCGACGAGCAAGTCGTCAGCGTCAGCGAGTTGCCAGATGTACCGGCCACCCCAGTGGCCGACCGGCTCTCCGGCGCCGTGGCGTCGGTACTCGTCGAGCCTTCTTCGGAGCCCGCGGCTCCCGGCCACGCCGGCCCCCGCCTTACCGATGTAGAGCACGACCCCGTCAGGAACCCACGCGTCCGCGAGACGCGTCAGAGCGACCGATGGATCCTTGTGCTTGAACGAGCCCGCAACGCTCGACTCCGCGAACGTCACAGCCGCAGACGGATCCCGGACCACGACGTAGATGCCTGGATCCGTCGGCACGTCCGCGGTGGGGAGCTCAGTGAAGCGCACGAAGCCGGTGAAGCCCATCGCACGCAACTCTGGAACCGTCCAGTCCTTCATCACCACCACGTTGGCGCCACCGTGACGCGCCCAGTGCGTTGATGTCGGCACGGACCGAACACGTCGTGGCCCGTCGCATGGGCGACACGGTGGTCATACCCCGTCATCGCGGATGAGCCTGAAGATCCGCTCTTCCACGGCCACCGGCGCCAGCCCGTGCGGAGCGCCCCAATGAGTCAGCGTCTCGACGTACCGCGCATAGTCGTCGGTGTACCCGGCCCGGAGCGGAACACCGCGAGCGGTAAGCCACGCAAGGACGAGCCCGTCAAGTACGGGCGCCGCACTGGCGGATCGGGCCTCACCTCGAGCGGTGACGAAGTACAGCCACTTCGTGAAGAACGCAGGTCCGAGCCCCGAAACCTTGCCGGGTCGGTTGTTCAGGAATCGGTATCCCTCGACCGAGCCCGCCTCGCGGGCGACCTCGACGGACTCCCCGAGCCGTCCGCGGACGGTGGCATCTACCGGGACATTCTTGGGCGACCGGGACGCGGTCAAGATCGTGGCCGTGCGGTAGGGACCATAGCCCGTCGACCCGTGCCCCCAGATCATCGCGACAGTGAAGGCAGCGGTAACGTCACGGGGCAGAAGATCCTCCACGAGATGCGCCGCAGTCGCCCTGTCGAGCTCGGGCGGCAACCCGGCGAGCATCGACCCGTTCCGATCAAGGTGCCCGGTCCACCCCCGCCATGTCTCGCGCGGGTACGAAAATCCACGTTGCACACGGAACTCGCCCGCAAGGAGTGGCTCGAGGTCGCGAGGCGCAGGCCGCATCCCCCGATGCTCCCGGATCACGCCGCGCGGCGGGCTGTGTTGACCGGGTGAACCGCTCCCGACGCAGCGAGATCTCGACCTACCCGGCGTAGTCCTGCGCGCTATCCGGGCCCCGCTCCAGCTGCGAGTGCAAGGCCCATGCCCGCAGCGGAGGTCGCTCGGGCCGCAGGTCGTCGAAGCCGTTCAGGTAGATGAGGCGACCTTCGCGGGCCGTAAAGGGCCGCTGAGTCCTCGGATCTTCGTGGATCCGAGTGGAGGCCAGGAGACCCTCATCTCGCAGCATTTCCAAGCCGCGGCGAAGGGTCCTTGTCGAGAACGGGATCCTTACGTGAGTCGCCGGGCGTCGTTCGTCCTGATCTGCGAACCAGCTCAACGGACGGAACCACACACCCCCGCCGAAGGGGCGGCCCGCCTCCAGGGCAAACATCGCTGGATCCGCTCGGGCGAACCGTTCCGCAACCATCGACGCGAGGTAAGCCGCGATCTCGGGGGTAGACCACGCCGTGATCCGCCCCGTTTCAAACACGCCACCCAGAACCGTTACGTATGAGGACTCGGCCCCCGCTCCAGGGTCGTCAAAGTCCCGACCGGATCCGTCATCGCAGAGAATCACGATCTGCGGCCGCCGACCTGGGCGATCCTCCCGACGGAGCAAGTTCATCGCCTCAAGCTGCAGCACCTTGTCGCTGATCCACTTGCGCTTGAGAACGCTGTCCGAGCCGTAGAACGACCGGGGACGGACGAGGTCATGCAACTCGTCCCACGAGAGTTCCGCTGGCAGCTCGCCCGGCCGTCCGCAATCCGGTGCCGCGCCCGCGAGTCCGCGCATGACGAGGTCGACCTTGACGACTCCCACCGCTCCACGCGTCAGCAACGGCGCGATGTGGTCGCGCACGTGCGTCTCGCGGATCCTCACGCGACCTCGCCCACCCGCCGTGTAGTACATGCAGACACTGTACCGAACCTGGGCCTCCCTAGACGATAGTCTGAATCCATCGGCTACTTTGCTGATTATGAGTCCCGGAGCATTTGTCCAACCGGCCGGAATGTGGCTGCTTTGGTGCAGCCTCGGCCTGTGTGCGCTTGTGCTCGTCACCGGACTGGTGATCGTGGTCGTAGCTCGGGCGCTTCACTGCGACGCAGGCAAGGCATCGAACGCGATCGCCACGGTGATCCGCGCCGCCCTTGGGCGGCGGTCGTCCTAGCGCACGCGTGCGAAGCACGGGGAGGAGCGTTCATGCGCACGCTGCCGCGATCCCCCTCGGGGATCAGACCCGGCCCGCACTGCCTGACTGACTCCAAAGCCGCTCCGCCCGTCGGACCCGCAGGCCGGCGGGCCATCGACGAACCGACTGCAGACGCACATGCGAGAGCAACTCGGAGAAGCACAACGTCGCAGCCGTTCATCCGTTGAACGTTGCGGTGTGAAGTCAGCCAGGAGGGGCACGGCGCCGATCAACGTGCCAGGACACCGCAGCTAGCGTTGCTGCAATGACGCCCGGTGACGCGCTTGCGACGATGTCGAGCTCGATGGCCCCGCACTTTCGTCTGCTGGCCACGACGATCGGTGCCTGGCTGAGCGATCAAGACTTCGACGCGCGGCCGGAGTGTCAGGCGGCCGTGGACATGACCCATCATGATTGGGACGACACCTGGGGCGAGGCCACTGTCGAGCTCGTGATGGATGCGATTCCTCGGCTCGCGCACGTCGCCGACCACCTGCACGCCTATGCGGCGATCGCCGCTGACCAACACGCGACGTTCTCGGGGGCGACCACTCTGCGCGCCCTGCTCGTCGGCCTCGGCTCGACCTACTGGCAGTACGAACTGACTGTTGACACCAAGGAGCGGGTCCGCCGGTACTACGCACTCCGGCTCAAGTCACTCGCCGAGGAGCAGAACCTCGTTGCACCCCCCGGCTTGAGCGGTGGCGAGGAAGTGGTCAGCCAGCTCGCCGCGACCGTTGACACCATCCATGAAAGTGGTCGGCGGGCAGGTTTCGCATGGGAACTGAGAACGTCTCGGTTTGGGGCGCCCGTCGGCCAGCTCGACACGGCCGCGCCCGGAGACCAGGCGCTCATCACCGGCCTCGTCGAGTCCCCGGGCGGGTCGCCCCACGTCGGCGCGACGCTCTTCCGGCTGCTGTCTTCCGTGGCGCACGCCCAACCCCATGGCATGAAGTTCTTCATGCACGAGACCGACGAGGTCGGGCCCAACGGTGGTGAGCTGGTCTTCATCGGCCTGGACCCTGTCTGGGTAACCATGTTGCACACAACCACCGTCGCCGCCGTCCAGCGGACAGTCACGCGGATGTGTCGCTACCTCGGCTGGGACGAGGGTGAGTGGAACCGGATCGCTCTACCGGCCCTCATGGAGGCGCGGCGCTGGCCGACCGGTTGATCGAGGTCGCCAGCGCATTCAGGCGCCCGTCCCTCGTCAGATCGCCCGGAGTCCGCGTTCCCGGCCGTTCGGTCGACGAGGCGAAGCGATCGTTGTCACCTCGACAGCATGGCCGTCCTCGACTCAACGGTGAGCCGCTGCTTCCAGAGCACCGTAGCGACGTAGCCCTCGCGCCGGACGTCGTCGAGGATGAGCTGGGCCTTGTGGCTCATCGTCTCGCCCAGACGTACCGGATCGAACCGTCGCGGCTCATTGTGGGCACGATCGCGGCCAGCCGGTCTGCATTCTCGACAACCAGCCCGACTCCGCGAGCAGGTCGACGAAGTGGCCGAATCGCTTCCCAGACCCGAACGGTGGGTTGATGTAGAACACCGAACGATGAGGTCGCGGGAGTCCGAAAATGCGTCCCGTACGGCGAGAACGCTCGGCGCCGCGGAACGCCGGAAGCGCCCGGACACAGTAGGTCCCCTTCGGATGCGCGCTTTTCGGGCTCGGACCTCAACGGGCGGCGATCGCGGTCGGCACTCGGATCTCGTTGGCGATCGGCGTGTACAAGTCGATGTCTTGACGCTTGGTCCGAAGCGACACCACTAGCGCGTACCGGACCGGGAGCGAGGTGCGGTCGGCGCGGCCGTTGTTCTTCCACCAACCGCCAACGGGGTAGACCGCGATGGAGTTGGCGGCAGCAAGCTCGTGACCGCTCCCGGTGCACTCGTCTTGATGCAGCGAGCCGAGGTGACGCTGGTTGGGCCCGACGAGCCATCGGCTCGACGCGGACGAGCTCCGGCTCGAACCCTCCTCGTCCAGTTGCGCATCCCGGTTGACGCGGCGAACGAAGTCCTGCTGCGTCTCAAGCGGGCCTTGCAGGTCGAATCGCAGGGCGTGGGACGGGTAGGCGTAACGCCGGCGCCACCCTCGGCGCGAAGGGGAAGGCTCAACGAAGTAGGACAGGCTCACCCGGAGCCGGACGTCGCCATCGCCCACAGCGTCGAGGGCTTCACGCGGCCACGGCAGCGTGTGCAAGCGGAAGTTCCGCATCCGATACTCGGGGCCATCGAACGGGACGAACACGTCTTGGCTGACCAGTGTGACGGCCCGGTGGGAGGAGTGGAGAACTGCTTCCTCAGTCGGGACGCCCCACCCGTATCGCCGCAGCAAGGTCAATCGTCCCCCCCTGCTCCGTTCGTCGTCGATTTCGGCGCGCATAGCTGGAGTCCACTCGGCCGAGTGGGTGAGCAGACCGCGGATCGTCTCGGGCCAGTAACTCGGGTACCGAGCCATCGCCATCGCCGCGAGGCGCGAGGCTTGAGCGGCTGCGGCGCTAGTGGCATTGGCCGAAGTGACGGCAAGATCATTTGCAGTGCCGGTGGTGCGAAGCGAGAGAAGTGGGTGCTTGTCCTCAAACCCGGTGACGCCGTCGGTGAGGACGTTGCCGCCCTCCATGCAGATGTCGGGTTTGATGGGCCACATTCGGCCAGAGAAGATGACCGACGTCCTGCTATGTGGAGACAGTTCACCGGCTTGGGCTAGCGGCGTCCATCCGTTATAGGCCGGGTCCTCCGGCGCCTCGGCCAGGTCGGTGTAAGCCGAGACTGTGAGGGCGTTCCACGCTTGGCCCGGATCCTCGATCGCAGACGTGTCCGACTCGGCGCGGTGGTCGAGTTGATAGCTATCAATGTTGCCGGCAGCTACGACGATCAGGCGCGCGGCATCCGGGTCTGGCGCTGAGAGAAGTTGCAGCTGATCTCCGTCGCGAACGATGTCGCTCCCGGCCGCGAGTGCGTCGACCGTTGCGGACCAAAGGGTCGGCTCACCGGGGTTGTCCGCGGCGGTGCTCAGCGGGAGGCAAAACACACGTGACCGCTTCGCCGTGATCTCAGGGAGCGCGACAGCGTCGGCAGTCGCGGTGCCGAAGTCGAGTGGGTCGAGCACGGGTTCGCCACGTCCAGGCGTCATGCGCACGGACTCGAGGCGATGGTCCAGCCGGATCGGCCCTGAGCCGACTAGGACGAAGTCGAGGTCGCCGTAGAGTGCCAGGCCCGCCATCGACGTCCCGTGCCCGTTCACGTCGTCTCCGTGCATCCCGACGACGGTGTGCACATCGGCTGGGTCGAGTGATCCTCGCAGGAGCACGTGAGCTTGGAAGACGCCTGTGTCGAGGTGACACACCACTGGGGCGGTGTCGGGCGAAGCTGGCGTGACGCGGTCGGCCAGGTCCTGCACGTACTCATCCTGCTCGTTCACGGGAAGGTCTTCGACCGTGTCAACGAACGCCGGACGGCGAATCTCGGCAACGGGCACACGCGTGAATGGAAGAATCTGGAGCTGATCCCAGGTGGCTTCCACCCAGACGACTCGGCGGTCTCGGAAGGCGACCGAGCGGTGCACCGTGCGCAACTGATGCGCGGTGCTGAATGCGTCGAAGACCTCAACGTCGGGCTTACCGGTGTCGAGCCACAACTCCCACCAGTGCACACCGCGGCCTGGTGGGTCGCCCTCTGACGTCCACAGGTCGCTAAGCACGGCTAGGCGGATGCGTCCGATGTTGGCGATCAACGCCTGCTGGGCTGGATTTCCGTCGGGGGTGGACCACTTGTCTGGCGCGGCCCGCGTGGAGAGCTTGGTGAGATAGTCCTCGAACAACTTGAGGAATCGGGCACGGTAGTCGTCCGCGACCCAGACCGTCGCCCGTTCCACCTGCGTCTCGGTCGCCGGCTGAACGGACAACAACAACCACATCGGGCGCTTGGGCGTCTTGCGGTGGGCGCTGAGGCGGTCGAGAGACTCGACCTTCAAGGGATAGGCCGCATCGGCGCCTTCGAGTACGACGATCGTGCCAAGCGCTTGGAGCTCGCCCAGCTCGACGCTCAGCGCGCGGCGATCATCGTCGCTGTCGGACAGCGCGCGCTCGAGTTGGCCCCGCATCGCCAGGCCGTGGGCGCGATGCTCAACGTCCCGGACTTTCGCGTTGCCCTGACCTCCGCGTTCGAAGCCTTCGTCGGCGGCTCGTTCGATGATGTACAGGTGGTCGAGATGCTGCAGCTCGTCAGCCAACGCTCGCCTGCCGGCGAGCCGTCAGCGCTTCAATTAGATCCGGCCGAGTGACTGCGGTATCGCCCCGCATGAGAGCACTCTTTGCGGCCGCCTCGGCTGCCTTGACCAGGTCCGCGTGGCTGAGACCCTGCGTGGAGTCCCCCAGTTTGGCCAGGCTCAGCCTCATCGCCATAGAGCCGAGCCGTGCGCGGATTACAGCTGTCGCCTGACGGACATCGGGCAGGTTGTAGCTCAAGACCGCGTCGAACCGTCGGAAGAGGGCCCGGTCCAGGATCGAGCGGTGGTTCGTCGCGGCCACAACGATCGACTCGGGGCTGGCCTGCTCAAGGAACACGAGGAACGAGTTGAGGATGCGTCGAGCCTCACCGACGTCGCTCCCCCCGCGATCAGCCCCCAAGGCGTCAAACTCGTCGAATAGGTAAACCCCGCGGCGCTCGCCGACCGCGTCAAACACGATGCGCAACTTGCTCGCTGTCTCGCCCATGTACTTGCTCAGCAGGCTGTCGAGCCGGACGGTGAACATCGGAAGTGCTAGCTCGGTTGCAAGTACTGACGCGGTCATCGTCTTGCCTGTACCAGGGGGGCCCTCAAGCAGTAGACGATGAGCAGGCGCAAAGCCGTGGTCCAGGAGCGTTCGGCGCTGACGTTGCTCGGCGATGACCTGCTTGATCTGGCTGACCAGTTCGGCGGGAGCCACGAGGTCGTGGAGCGGTACCTCAGGGTGGATGACCTCCACGAGTTCGGCGAGGTCACCACGGGGCTGCGCGAGCTTCGTGACGTTGGAGCGCGGCGTCGTCTTGCGAGAGGCGTCAACCGCCTTCTTGATGTCTTCCGCGAGCAAATGGTGCCCGCTGCGGGCCTCGCGCGCGGCGACCTGCAACGCGACCGAGTAGAAGGCGGCGTCGTCGCCGGAGGCATGGCTGCGGACCATCGCAGTGATGTGTTCCCCCAGCCCGGCCATTTCCTCCCTCTCCGAACCCTCGACGAGTACCGTCGAGCCGGTCACATCGTATGGCGTACGCCGTTGCTCAACCTACGGACTCGCCACTCAGGGCGGACACGCTCGAGATGACTGGTGGTGGCAGTGCCATCACGGCATGTCGCGACCTTTCGGGCCAACTGCCGCCTCCTCCACTTGCGCCCAGCATGGTGGGGCGGCGACCAACGAATACGCAGCACCAGACGCGCCTGCGGGGCGAGGCGTCTTACCTCGCCCCGCAGGGGTTCTTCTCAGGCGCTCGCGCGACGCCACGCTGTGGCGCAGTACTGACACCCACCTCGACGCCCGACCTCCGGGTTGTGGAGCTTGCGGGCGTCGGCCTGTGCCCACTGGATGACCCAGGTCTCGCCGAGGTGTGGCCAGCCCTCTGTGAGAGCCCATTCGGTCACCATGAGCTCCTCGAGCAGCTGCCCGACGCCAGGCAGCCCATGCGAGATGCGCTCGGCCCAATCGGTGCCGAGTCGGTCTCGGCGAGCCAACAGGGCGGCGAGGCGGTGCTGCTTGTGGGTGCGGCCGTAGGCCCCGTCGCGACGTGATGCTGACATCGCTCGTCCTCCATCGTTTGGACACCCCGGGCTGGCATCTGCCGCCGGTGGTGCGGAGCGCCGGAGCGCTCGCACACACCGGTAGGCGCGACGTTGTGGTCCACAAGCGTCCAGGCCGGCCTAGTGCGTGCGACGAGTGACAGAAGCGGCGCGCGCCGGACCTATCTGGGCATGGATCAGGACACGACGCTCTACATCGAGCGGTTCACACCCAGAGCAATGAGCGCAATCGAGTGGCGCACGGCGAGGCCGTCGGTGATCGAGGCAGTCGCACTCGCGGCACCGCGGACCAGCCAGGACGCGAAGGCGCTCCTGTGCGCCGCCGTGGCTTTCTTGAACTCGCCGTGTGGCTGGGACCGCGTCGACCCGCCTTCGCTGGCCAACCTGCTGACGGAGGCGGCGGCAGAGATCTTCGCTCGGTCGGACGCCAAGAACTCGCGAAGCCTCGCCGTCTACGCATCCAGCCTGCGAGCCCTGGTGCGGGCTCGGGGAGGCCAGACTCGTACGGCACGGGCGGTCGACAGTGCGGTACCGGAGACGACGCCTGCGATGCAAGTCGCGGCCGCGACGGCGGGAGTAAGCACCGTGGCGCTGGTCCTGGCGTGCGAGCGCGTCTCCCGGGGGCCGGTGACCAGATCCACGCTGAGCCGTGTCCGCGCGGCCACTGTCACGCACGATCGGGCCGGCACGGTCGGCCCTGATCATTCGTCGGCCGGCGCCCTGCTGGCCGCCGAGCACCGCTACTTTGCCCAGGAGGTGGTGACCACCGCTACGCCCCCCCGACCGACAACGTCACCGTCGGCACGTCAGCAGCTCGCTATGGCCCGCGCCGATCGTGCGGCAGCGGCACGGGCATTGTCGGGGCCCCGCCTGGCCGAGAGCCCCGACCTGTCCACGCTGCGCCCGGGAGTTGCCCGGGCCTTGACGGCGTACCGCCCGCAGACCATCGACCCCGGGGTCTGGGTCCACCTGCGCAGCCTCGCGGTACGGCTTGTCGCCGGAGCCGCCCCGGTCTCAGATGTGGCCGCTCGGAATGGGCTCACGATCGTGTCGCAGTTCCTCGTGTGGGTGTGGGCCCAGCCCGGCCGCCCGGACCCCGAGGCGGCACCGACCGCCGCCGAGCTGCTCGGTTCGACACTCGTCGACCGGTACGTCACCGGAGCTCGCAGTGGGCTACGTGCCGCAGGAGCCCCCGACGCGACGATATCGACCGTGCGCTCCGTTCTGCGGCGCGCCGTCAACTCCCTGGACGCCGACTACGCCCCGAGCTCGATCCCTGCCGCGACGATGGCCCCGCCGTACGACCCGGCACAGTGCGACCTGTTCGTTGAGATCGCGCAGTCCCAGCCGAATTCGACCAAGACGCGCAACGCGTGCTTCCTGATCGGACTGTGTCTTGGCGCAGGACTCTCCCCGAGTGACTTGCGATACGTGCGTTACTGCGACATCCGCGAAGTGCACCACCCGGCACTCGGGCACTACCTCACGGTCCACGTTCCAGAGGGAATCAGACGGACTGTCGTCATCCGTCGGACCCATGAGGCACTCGTCCGACGAGCTCTGAGCCTGCAGGGGAACGCCGACAGCACGCAGCCGGTGCTCGGGACCAGCACGACTCGTCGCAACGTGACCCAGGCGGCCCTGCGCTCGATCGTCACCGCGGGCGCCGGGCGACGCCTGGACATTGATCCCCGGCGTCTGCGCACGACGTGGCTATTCGCCGCCCTCAACGCTCCCGTGCCGCTCGCCGTGGTGCTCGAGCAGGCCGGGCTGACATCGGCACGCACCATCACCGACCTGCTTGCGCTGTGCCCGTCACCGGACCCAGCAGAAGTCGCCCGTGCCATGGTGGCGCTCACCGACGGCCGGATGCACCTCGGCGAGCCGCGGACGGACGAGCGATGATCGGCGATCGCGACCTCGAGCGCGTACTGACCGTCATCCGTCGATCCGGCGTGGCCGCTCAGCTCGAGGCCGTCCTGCGCGCCAAGCCCGGCGGCGCACCACGGCAACTCTCCGTCGAGATGCTCTTCGCAGCCTGTGTCCTCGTTCATGGCACGTCTTTCCGCAACGCCACTCTCGTGCGCATCCACGACCTGCTCACCAAGCACCTGGCCGTGAGCACGCAGCTTCGGCACGGCATCGCATGGCACACGGGTGCGAGCATCCGAAAGCTCGAGATCCACCAAGTCCGCTACCTCTTCAAGGCTGCCATACTGGCTGTCGACTTCTCACCGCACAGTGCCCGTGAGAACGGCGAGAAGTTGACCCAGGACAGGCGCATCGAGCGCGAAGCCGCCTTCTACGCGATCGTCGCAAGGCTGCTCGAGGAATCGAGCCGGGCCGCCGGCACGACGTTCGCGATGGCGGTCGACGCATCGTCGCTGCCCTCGTGGTCCCGCGGCGCTCGCCAGGCCCGGTCGGCCCCAGGCGAGGACTACCGCTTGGACTCCAGCAGCTTCGTCACCAAACCCACTTGTGCGTGGGACGCCGACGGGCGCTGGGGGTACCAGACCGCCACCCACGACAAGTACGACGCGGACCGCTTCTTCGGGTTCCAGATGCTCACGGCCAGCACGACGTTCGAAACTGGCTCGCTCGAGCAGCCGCTGAAGCTCATTACCGGAATGACCCTGATTCCTGCCAACGCGCCGGTCACCGGCCCCACCCTGCGCATGCTCGACGAGCTCATGTCCCATCAGCCCCTGAAAGCGGTCATGGCAGATCGCGGCTTTTCTATGGCGACGAACGAGCACTGGGCGGGCCCGATCCTCGAGCGTGGTCTGGACCAGGTCTTCGACCTTGCCGACAACCAGCGAGGCCCAGTCTTGGACCCGTCCACCGGCGTCTTGATGATCGACGGCTGGCCATGCGCCCCGTGGACACCGCGTCACCTGCACAAGATCGCCCGCCCACCGAGATTTGCTCTCAAGACACCCGGGCCGGGGGCGAGCTCCAGGCGGAAGGCCGAGTACTCGACGAACCGGGCAGCGTTGCTTGAGTTCCAAGCAGCCCAGGCCGAGCTCGCTCAGTACGCACTCGTATCCAACGGGCGACGTAAGGCGAGTGGCAAGCGGTACTTCTTCACCCCGACGCATGGCCGTGCCACGGCGACAGCAGCCCAGCGCCGGACGCAGGTATTCCGCCAGGCGACCATCACGATTGCCGCGACGACACTGCCCCACCTGCGCCAGCACAACCGCTGGGGCTCACCGAAGTGGATCGCCGAATGGAACCGGCGAAACGCTGTCGAGAGCGGCTACGGCAACCTCAAGAGCCTCGACGGCGAAGGTGTTCGGCGAGGCTGGATCCGCGTCGTCGGAATCGCCGCGACCGGTCTGATGGCAGCATTCGCGATCGTCCACTACAACCTGCGCATGCTCCAGAAGTGGGCTCTCGATACCGGCTATGCCGGCGACGACGTCGTCCTGGCCCCCACGCCCGAGATCCTCGGATACGAGCCAGTCGAGCTCTTCGCGAACGAGGCGGCGGTCGAACCGCCCCAAGCAGCCTGACTCTCAGGCCACCCCGAACTGCAGACGCACACAGATAGCCCGCGGCCTTCCGGCCGGCGGGCCATCGGTGTTCGCTCCCAAGCTTCGCCAACGCGCATCGGTGCCCCACGCAGGGGGGTACAACGGTTCCCCCTGCCCTTGCCGGTCGCAGGAAACGACTGAACCCCCCGCTCGGGACCCTTCCGGGCCCCTCACGAGGGGTTCTGTCACTACAAGGGCCTGAGTTTCGTCAGTACCCCTTGGCGGTAGCGGTGGGATTTGAACCCACGGTGGACTTTCACCCACACACGCTTTCGAGGCGTGCTCCTTAGGCCGCTCGGACACGCTACCTCGGGGAGAACGGTACCCGGTGAAGGGCCCAGGCTCCGAATCGGGGCGTTGCATGTGCGCCACATGCAACGTAGCGTCTCTGCATGGTCATGGTCCAGATCAGGCATGTGCCCGAGGAGCTGCACCGAGAACTGCGCGCCCGCGCTGCTCTGGCAGGGCACTCGCTGTCGGAGTTCCTGCTCGCCGAGCTCGTGCGAATAGGCTCGCGGCCGACGCTCGACACGCTGGCGGAACGCATCCGGGCGCGCGACGTAGCACCTCCCCGGAGCGACCAGCCGATCGCGGAGATGATCGGCGAGGGTCGCGACGAGCACGACGCAGCCATCGCCGAGCGCACGCGGCGTGACTGACGGTGCTGGTCGTTGATGCGTCGGTCGTGGTCGACTTCCTGCTCGAACCCGACCGGCTGCGCGGGCGGTTCCGGGACGGCGGCGACGACCTGCACGCGCCGGCGCACCTGGACGTCGAGGTGCTCAGCGCGATCCGACGGCTCACGCTGCGAGGAACGCTCACGGAGGGCCGGGGGCGCGGAGCGGTCGCGGACCTAGCCGACTTTCCCGTGACCCGATACGAGGTGACACCGCTGCTCGGACGGTCGTGGGCGTTGCGCGAGACGGTCAGCGCGTACGACGCGCCCTACGTCGCCCTCGCCGAGGCGCTCGACTCCGTCCTCCTGACCCGTGACGAGCGGCTCGCTCGGACGGTCGGGCACTCGGCTCGGATCGTGGCCGTCTGAGTCGTACGGTGGACAGGTGAGCAGCAGCGACGCCCTCCCGATGACCGCCGGGTCGCTGGCGGACGTGCTCGACGTGCTGGCGGGCCACCGGTTGGCGGTGCTGACCGGCGCGGGGGTGTCGACGGACTCCGGGATCCCGGACTACCGCGGGCCGGACTCTCCGCCGCGGACCCCGATGACGATCCAGCAGTTCACCGGGGACGAGAGCTTCCGACGGCACTACTGGGCGCGCAACCACGTCGGCTGGCGGCACGTGCACCGGACGATCCCCAACGCAGGACACCGGGCGCTCGCGGCGATGGAGCACCGGGGGGTGGTCACGGGGGTGATCACGCAGAACGTCGACCTGCTGCACGAGGCCGCGGGAAGTCGGCACGTGATCGACCTGCACGGGCGGTACGACCGGGTGCGCTGCCTGTCGTGCGGGACCGTGATCTCGCGGGCGGACCTCGCGGCGCGGCTCGACCTGCTGAACCCGGGCTTCGTCGACGCGGTCGACGACATCGAGATCGCTCCCGACGCCGACGCCGTCGTCGAGAGGACGAGCCACTTCGTCGTCGCGGACTGCGCGGTGTGCGGCGGGATGCTCAAGCCCGACATCGTGTACTTCGGCGAGAACGTGCCGCGCGAGCGGGTGGAACGGGCCTACGCGATGGTGGACGCGGCGGACGCGCTGCTGGTCGCCGGGTCGTCGCTGACCGTCCAGTCGGGGCTGCGGTTCGTCCGGCACGCGGCGCAGGCGAGCAAGCCGATCGTCGTCGTGAACCGGGGCGCGACCCGCGGCGACAAGTACGCGGCCGTGACACTGGCCGCGGGCACGTCCGAGACGCTCACGGAGCTGTCGGAGGCGCTGCCGGCTCCAGTCGCACGATGACGGCCTTCGAGACGGGCGTGTTGCTGCCGAGCGCAGTGCTGGACAGCGACACGAGCACGTTCGCCTCAGGGAAGTAGGCGGCCGCGCAGCCGCGGGAGGTCGGGTAGGCGACGACGCGCTGGTTGCGCAGCACGCGGTCAGGTTCGCCCGGCCACTCGCTGACCACATCGACGCGCGAACCGTCCGAAAGACCGAGGTCGACGAGGTCGGAGGGGTTCACGAAGACGACGTCGCGACCGCCGTGAATGCCGCGGTAGCGGTCGTTCAGGCTGTACGTCGTCGTGTTGAACTGGTCATGGGAGCGGATCGTCTGCAGGATCAGGCGACCGTCCGGGCACTCCACGGGGACCAGCTCGTTGACGGTGATCCTGGCCCGGCCGGTGCTCGTCGCGAAGGTCCGGGAGTCCCGCGGGCCGTTGGGCAGAACGAAGCCGCCCTTGCGACGAATGAGCCGGTTGAAGTCCTCGAATCCGGGCACGACCCGAGAGATCGACTCGCGGATGGTGTCGTAGTCGTGCTCGAACCCGGCCCAGTCGATCGGGCCGTCGTCGCCGAGGACCGCCCGGGCCAGCCGCGTGACGATCGAGACCTCCGAGAGCAGGTTGTCGGAGACCGGCGGGACCGCGCCGTGCGTCGCGTGCACCGCGCAGACGGAGTCCTCGACGGACACGAACTGGGCTCCGGAGGCCTGCAGGTCGACGTCCGTGCGCCCGAGCGTCGGCAGGATGAGCGCCTCGGCGCCGGTGACCACGTGCGAGCGGTTGAGCTTGGTGGACACCTGCACGGTCAGGTCGGTCCCCCGCATCGCCTCCTCGGCGGCGGCCGTGTCGGAGATCGCCGCGACGAGGTTGCCTCCGAGCGCGAACCAGACCTTGATCTCCCCTCGCTGCATGGCCTCGATCGCCTGTACGGAGTCGAACCCGTGCCGGCGTGGTGGCTCGAAGGAGAACTCGTCGGCCAGCGCGTCCAGGAACGCCGCGGGCGGCCGCTCCCAGATGCCCATCGTGCGGTCGCCCTGCACGTTGCTGTGCCCGCGGATCGGGGAGGCACCGGCGCCCGGGCGGCCGATGTTTCCGCGCAGCAGCAGCAGGTTGACGATCTCCTTGATCGTGTCGACGCCCTTGCGGTGCTGCGTGATCCCCATCGCCCAGGTGACGATCACACGGTCGGCCGAGAGGTAGCGGTCGGCGAGCTCGTCCATCTCCTCCCGCGCCAGGCCCGTCGCGGTCAGGGCGGCGTCCTCGTCGAAGAGCGCGAGGTGCGCGCGGAACTGCGCCAGGCCGTCCGTGTGCTCCGCGAGGAACTCGTGGTCCAGGACGGTTCCGGGGTGCGCGTCCTCGGCTTGCAGGACCCGGCGGGAGATCCACTGCAGGAGCGCCATGTCACCGCCGCTGCGGATCTGCAGGAACTGGTCGGCCAGGTCGGTGCCGCGGCCGACGAGCCCGCGAACCGTCTTCGGGTTCTTGAACCGCCGCAGGCCCGCCTCGGGAAGCGGGTTCACCGCGACGATGGCGGCTCCGTTGCGCTTCGCGTCCTCGAGCGCACCCAGCATGCGCGGATGGTTGGTGCCCGGGTTCTGGCCCATCACGATGATCAGGTCCGACGTCGCGAAGTCGTCGTACGCGATCGTCGACTTCCCGACGCCGAGCGTCTCGAGCATCGCGGTACCCGTGGACTCGTGGCACATGTTGGAGCAGTCGGGGAGGTTGTTGGTGCCGAACGCGCGCACGAACAGCTGGTAGACGAAGGCCGTCTCGTTGGCCGCGCGGCCGCTCGTGTAGAAGGCGGCCTGGTCGGGCGACTCGAGCGCCCGCAACCGGGACGCGACGAGCCGGAACGGCTCCACCCAGGAGATCGGCTCGTAGTGGTCGCTGCCGGCGGCCTTGTGGACGGGTTCGACGAGCCGACCCTGCTGGCCGAGCCAGTACTCGGACCTCGACGCGAGATCCGTCAGCGAGTGCGAGGCCCAGAACGAGGTCGGGACCGTCAGCGTCGTGGCCTCCCACGTGACCGCTCGGGCGCCGTTCTCGCAGAACTCCGCTCGCGTGCGGTGGTCCGGGTCCGGCCACGCGCAGCTCATGCAGTCGAACCCGTCCTTCTGGTTCATCCGGCTCAGCAGGGTCAGGGCTCGGCGGGGCCCGAGCTCCCCGAGCGCGTACGACATCGCGCTGGTGACGCCCGGCAGCCCGGCCGCCCACGACTCGGGCGGGTCCACCCGCAGCTGGTCGTACGCCGGGTCTGCGACCGGCGGCTTGCGCGGCACTACGCGACCCGGTCCGGCCGTGAGTAGACGACCATCGTCGTCCCCCGCAGGAACCCGACGAGCGTCAGCCCGGACTCGTGGGCGAGCTCGGCGGCGAGCGACGACGGAGCCGACACCGCCGCGAGCAGCGGGATCCCCGCCATGACGGCCTTCTGCACCAGCTCGAACGACGCCCGACCCGACACCATGAGCACGACGCCGCGCAACGGCAGCAGCCCGGCGGTCAGCGCCCAGCCGACCACCTTGTCCACCGCGTTGTGCCGTCCGACGTCCTCACGCAGGACCAGCAGCTCCCCAGCCTCGGAGAACAGGGCCGCCGCGTGCAGCCCACCGGTCTTCTCGAACACGTCCTGGTGCTCGCGGAGCCGGTCGGGGAACGTCGCCAGGACGTCCGCGGGCAGGACCACGGCGTCCTCGGCGACCGAGTAGCGGGACCGCGTGCGCACCGCGTCGATGCTCGCCTTCCCGCACAGCCCGCACGACGAGGTCGTCCAGAAGCTTCGTTCGAGGCTGGGGTCCGGCGCCGGGACCCCGCGGCCGAGCGTCACGTCGAGGACGTTGTAGGTGTTCAGGCCCTCGTCGGTCTCGCCGGCGCAGTACCGCGCGGCGGCGAACTCGTCCGCATCGCCCACGACGCCTTCCGACACGAGGAACCCGGCGGCGAGCTCGACGTCGTGGCCGGGCGTCCGCATGGTCACGGCCAACGGGCGTCCGCCGACCCTGATCTCGAGCGGTTCCTCGGCGGCGAGGGTGTCCTCCGCCTGCCGGACGCCACGGTCGACGTCGATCCGCGTCACCCGTCGCCGCACCGCGATTCTCTGCACCACCCGATGCTAGGACCGATGCGTCTCGAAGAAGTCCCTCAGCAGCGACGAGCACTCGTCCGCGCGCACCCCGCCGATCACCTCGACCCGGTGGTTCAGCCGCCGGTCGCGCACCACGTCCCACTGCGACCCGCAGGCCCCCGCCTTCGGGTCCCACGCGCCCAGGACGAGCCTCGGGACCCGCGCGAGGACGGTCGCGCCGGCGCACATCAGGCACGGCTCCAGGGTCACGACGAGGGTGCAGTCGTCGAGCCGCCAGCGTCCCAACGATGCCGCGGCCTCTCGGAGCGCGTGGACCTCGGCGTGACCGGTCGGGTCGTGGGACGCCTCGCGGGTGTTGTGGCCTCGGCCGACCACGTCGCCGGCCGGCCCGAGGACGACGGCGCCCACCGGGACGTCCTGCGAGAGCAGCGCCAGGCGGGCCTCGTCGATCGCGAGTCCCATCGCGTCGACGTCGGCGGGCAGCGGCATGCGTCCTATGCTCCCAGGCCCCGGACGCCGGTAGGTTGAGGCCATGCGCCTGCACGTTGCGGACCACCCGCTCGTCGCCCACAAGCTCACCGTCCTGCGCGACATCGGCACGCCGTCGCCCACGTTCCGGCTCCTCGTCGACGAGCTGGTCACCCTGCTCGCGTACGAGGCCACGCGCCACATCCGTACCGAGCCGATCGAGATCGTCACGCCGGTGGCGCCGACGACCGGCATCAAGCTCGCCAACCCGCACCCGATCGTCGTGCCGATCCTGCGCGCCGGGCTCGGCATGCTCGACGGGATGACCCGCGTGCTGCCGACCGCCGAGGTCGGGTTCCTCGGCATGCAGCGCGACGAGCAGACGCTCGAGGCGATCACCTACGCCAACCGCCTCCCCGACGACCTGTCCGGCCGCCAGTGCTTCCTGCTCGATCCCATGCTCGCCACCGGCGGCACGCTGGTCGCCGCGATCGACTACCTCCTCCAGCGCGGCGCGCGCGACGTCACAGCGGTGTGCCTCCTGGCCGCGCCGGAGGGTCTTGCCGTGGTCGAGGAGTTCGTCGGCGACCGGGCCGACGTCAAGATCGTCGTCGCAGCCGTCGACGAGCGCCTGAACGAGAAGGCGTACATCGTGCCGGGCCTCGGCGACGCGGGCGACCGGCTGTACGGCATCGTCTGACCGGTCCTTGAGACGCCCTGGAAAAGCCTTCCCTGCACCGGAACGCCGTGGCACAGTCCGCCTCGTGATCCGCACGCGCGCCTGTTATCGCTCCTGACCCGTCAGCGACCGACAACCCTGCCCGCACACCGGAGACCCCCATGGCACTGCCCCGATCGATCCCCCGCACCATCGCACCCGACGCGGGGCTCGTCCTGTACGTGAGCCTGCCCGCCCAGAGCCCCCACGGCGCCGACGCCCTCGCGGAGGTCGCCGAGCTGCTGCAGGAGTTCGCGCGCGAGCTGCTGCCGGGCGCGGACACGTTCGCCGCCCTCTCGTTGGCACCCGCGGGTTCCGACGACGTCCACCAGCTCGGCGACCGGCTGACGCGTCTGCGGCTGCTCGGCTGACTGCTCGGTCGGCCCCCGGGTCGCCGGTCCGAGCCCCCGTGCTTACCGTGGTCCGCATGCGCATCGCGATCGCGGGCGGTCATGGGCAGGTTGCTCGCCACCTGTCGCGCGCGCTCACGGCTCGTGGCGACGTGGCCCTGGCCTTGGTACGGCAGCTCGGGCACGTCGACGACGTCAGCGCCGACGGCGCTGAGGCAGTGGTCCTGGACCTGGAACGCGCCAATGCGCGAGACGTCGCGGAGGCCGTCTCCGGCGCGGACGCAGTCGTCTTCGCGGCCGGCGCCGGCCCGGGCAGCGGGATCGCGCGCAAGGACACGGTGGACCGTGCGGCAGCCGGTCTCCTCGCCGACGGAGCCGAGCAGGCCGGTGTGCGTCGCTACGTGCTGGTGTCCTCGATGGGCGCGGGCGCGCCGCCGCCGCCCGGCACCGACGACGTGTTCGCCGCCTACCTCGTCGCCAAGCGCGCGGCCGAGATCGATCTGCGGTCCCGGGACCTGGACTGGACGATCCTGCGGCCCGGCAGCCTCACCGACGGCGTGCCGACCGGCACGGTGACCCTGGACGCGCGCGTCCCCCGCGGTGCGGTCCCGCGTGCGGACGTCGCCGCGGTGCTGGCCGAGCTGCTCCACGAACCGCGGACGGCCGGGCGAGTACTCGAGCTGGTCGGGGGGCCCGTCCCCATCGGGGACGCGATCGCGGCAGTGACCGAGTAGCCGCCGGCTACGGGATGGTCGGCGTCGTCCGGACAGTGACGGCGCCGATGAGGTACTGGTCGCCCGTGGTGGTCGCCGTCAACGAGCTGACGTCACAGGCCAGGGGCTGCAGCGCGAACCCCTTGGCGTCGGTGCCCAGCGAGTTGGTGGCCCGCCAGCCCGTGGCCGTCGAGTCGAACGCGTTGCTGGAGACCCCGCCCGCCACGAGCCCGGTCCCGCTCCATCGTTGCGGCACCAGCGGGTGCTGCGCGGCGGGTTCTGTGCAGGTGTCTCCGAGGATCAGGCGGTCGCCGCCGACAGTGCGGTCGCCCTCCCACGCCACGACACCGATCCGCGCCGTGGTGCCCGCCTCGGCGGCGAACTCGAACGGCCGCGGGGCGGTGGGCGGGGCGACCCAGGACCCGCCGTCGTACACCGTCACGGAGGCGTCGCTGTCGGGCTCCGAGTAGACGACGACGAGCGACCACCCGGCGTAGTAGGTCCTGTCCGTGTCCTTCCGGGTGCTGCTCACCGCGATGTCGGCCAGGGACCACCGGCCGCCACCGCCTTCCGCGACCTGCGTCGTGACGTCCGCGAACGACTGGTAGTAGTGCCGGCCGAGGCTGTCGGTCGGCGTCGCGATCGTCTCGGCCTTGTCGACGTCGACGTACGCACCGGACGGCCCTCGCAGCTTCGCGGTGTCGAGCTTCCCGCTCCACGAGTCGCGCGCGCCAGAATCAGCGGACCAGTAGAGACCGGCGAAGGCGATCTCACGGCCGGCGGGGATGTTCAGCATCGTCGAGGAGGACACCGGCGTGCTCGGGCGCTTCTTCCCGCCGGGGGGTGGTGGGGCGTCGTCGAGCGCCAGCATGTCGAGCCCGTTGTTGTCCATGCTGCCGGTCTCCAGGGCCGACCTGCACACAGGCAGCGAGACGTTGCAGGACAGCAGCGGTGCACCGACCTCGGTGACGTTCCAGCCACCGTCGACGCGCACGCGCGGGGACAGCCCGCCCGACGACGTGCTCACCGTGGAGCTGGATCGGATTGTCCTCGCACCCGTCGCGCTCGCCTCCACGACGGCGGTGCCGTGCGCGCTCCCCACGACGCGCACGTTCACCAGACCCTGCACGGCGGAGCCAGCCGGGACGCTGCCGAAGTCGCAGACGATCCGGCGCGCGGAGGACGCCACGCACTCGCTGGACTGCCCGCCGCCGCCGTCGGCCACGTACCGCAGGTTCGGCGGAAGGCTGAGTGTGGCGGTGACCGAGTCGGCGTCCACGCCGGGGGCGACCGTGATGGTGAACCGCGCCGTTCCCTCGCCGTAGGACAGCAGCACGTTCGGGTCGCCCTCGTCGAGACCGAGCACCGGCGGGGTCGACGTGATCGCCACCGCCGCAGGAGGGCCGGAGTCCGCGTCGAACGCGGCAGCCGTGGCGGTGAGCGTGCCGAGCGGCCCGACGAAGCCCGCCAGCGGCGAGAGCGACACGGGAAGGGCCAGGGAACCGCCCGGCTCGATCGATCCGGCCGTGCACGTCTGCGACATCCCGTCCGGTTCCGCGCACGCCCACGCGTCGCCGGTGACGTCGACCGAGACACCGGCCGGGGCGGCGAGCGTCACGCTCACCGGGGTCGACGGCAGATCACCCGTGTTGGTCACCGTGAAGCTCGTGGGCGTGGTCTGTCCGAACGCGAGTGTCGCCCCGGGGTCGCCGACGACGACGAGGGTCGCGGGTCGGACGAGCGTGAACGTCGAGACGCTCTGGTCGGGCGCCTGCCGCCCGCCGGGCGCGAGCAGCAGGGACAGCTGACGTGAGCCGACCGTCTCCGGCGCGCCCGCGGTCAGGGCCAGCGTCAGCGGGGCGGCGGTCCGGGCGCCGAGGCTCGGGATCCGGCACGTCAGGATGGTGCCCTGGTCCGCGGCCGCCTGGGCGATCGCGGAGACGTCGGGCGCCTCGGCGGTGCACGTCCACGGGCCGTCACCGGCTGCCTCGCCGGTGACACCCCTGGGCAGGACGACGGTGACCGAGCCCGCCCCGGCGGGCACCGGGCTCCCGCCGACGTTGCCGACGTCCAACGTGAGGGTGCGCGTCCGACCACTGACCAGCTGCAGCGCCGGCACAGGAGCGCGCAGCGCGAGGCGGGCGGGCGAGGCCGCCACCCTCAGCCTGATCGGCGGAGCGTGGTAGCTGATGCCCGTGCCGGACACCACGAGGTCGACCGCACCGTCCGCCTTGTCGTACGTGTCGTCGACGGCCACCCGCAGCACGAGCGTCGACGTCGTCATGGGGGGCAGCGTGGCAAGGGTGCACTGTGCGCCCGGCGGACCCTGCGTGCAGATCCAGCCGTCGCCCAGCGCCATCGCTGCGAACCGCCCGGTGGGTCCCGATGTCTGGGCGGAGATGCCGTCCAGGGAGACACCGTCAGGCAACGTCACCTCGGCGACGAGGTCGGTGGCGGGCGTCCCGCCGGCGTTGCGCACGCCGACCACGAGCTCCTGGCCGCCGAGGCCGGCCTCGAGCGCCAGGCCGTCCTCGGGAAGGTCGACCACGACGTCCGGGGGGTCGACCGGCGGAACGGGCGGGGGGTCGACCGGCGGAACGGGCGGGGGTTCGACCGGCGGAACGGGCGGGGGCGACGGGTTCGGGTCGGTCGCCGGCTCGTCGGGCAGCGCCGGCGAGTCGGACCCGGGCTGGGTCACGTCGGCCGGCTGGCCCTCGTCGACCACCGGCGGTCCCTCGGTCGACAGGTCCTCCGGGAACTGCGTCGGCAGGTCGGTCGGCTGAGGGGTCGGCGCGACCGCGTTGTGCTCGGCCGACGCGTCGCTCGACGACGACGGCGACGGCGAGACCGAGGACGAGGGGGCGGTCAGCGGGGCGCCGGTGTCGTCGGGCCCCGTGAAGAGGGTCACGATGCCGACCGTCGCGACAGCCGCGAGCACGACGCCGCCGACGACCACCGCCGCCGCACCCACCGGGATCGAGGCGATCAGGGCCGCGACCCCGCCCGCCGCGGCCGCGCTACCCACCGCACCGGCCGCGACCGCGCCGCCGCCGATGACGCCGCCCGCACCGAGCGCGCCGCCACCGACCCCGAGCGCGCCGCCGCCGACACCGACACCGATCGCGCCACCACCGGCGCCGCTCGCGGCCGCCGCGGCACCGACCCCACCGGCTGCCGCACCCGTGCCCACCGCTGCGGCGCCCGTGCCGGCTGCACCGGTGGCGGACGCTCCGGCTGCGAGGCCGCCGCCGACGGGGAGCGCCACACCGAGCGCCCCGAGGGCCGCGATGCCGAGCACGAGCGGCGCGATGACGGCGCGCATGCCGTGGTTGACGTCGCCGAGCTCCAGCACCAGGCCGCGACACGTACCGCAGTCCTCGAGGTGCGCCTCGACCTGCGCGGTCTCGCGCGTGCCCAGTCCGTTGCGGACGTAGGACCCGAGCTTGCCCGCGACCGCGCGACAGCCGTCGTCGAGCGGGTCCTGCAGGTGCTCCTGGAGGTAGGCCTGCCGCAGGCCTTCACGCGCCCGGTAGGACAGGGCGGCGACGCCGTTGGCGGTCAGGCCCAGGATCGGGGCGATCTCGGCCGGGTTCAGTCCCTCGACCTCGGTGTGCCACAGCACCGCCTGCCAGCGTTCGGGCAGCGAGTGGAACGCCCGTGCCACGACGCCGCGCTCGAACCCGGCGAGCGCAGGGTCCTCGGCGGTCGCGGCCATCGCGGTGCCGCGTTCGAGGACGGCGATGTCGTCGGTCGGCTCGACCCGGCGCGCCTTGTCCCGACGGACCGCCGCGACGCGACGCACGACGGTGAAGAGGTAGGCCCGGAACGCCGACTCGGGACCCTTGCCTCGCTGCAGTGCGCCGAACACCGCGGCGAACGAGTCGGCGACGACGTCGTCGGCGTCGGCCTCCGAGTTCGTGTACTGCCGCGCGACCACCCAGGCGGCCCCGGCGTGCCGCTCGTAGAGCGCGCCGACCGCAGCGGCGTCACCCGTGCGCGCGGCGGCGATGAGCTCCGCGTCGCCCGTGACGCCGTCGCCGAGCTGCGCGCTGAGTGCCACGACATGCTCCCGTCCGTGCTGCGTCCGAGGGCTCAGCCTGCCATATGCGCCGAATCCCACAGAAGAAGGACGAAATTCACCGGGTGAAAAGCGTCGTACCGGCGTCACAGGTGCCGCACGGCCCCCTCTCATCCGCCGTGACGATGAACTCGGGACCGAACAACGCTGCCCTTCCAGCGCTGTCGGGAGAGTCGCTCGACGGGCTCCCCTACGGCGTACTGCCTGCTGCCCTGCGCGAGCGGTGGCGCGACGAGAGCATCGGGTCGGTCTGGCTGCGCCCCTCCGACTGGTACCACCCCGCGGTCGACGAGATCGCGTCCGCCATCCTGTCGACCAGCGACACGTCGCTCGCGGCGCAGGAGCTCGGCCGAGCCCGCGGCTACGACGGGGTCGGCATCGGCGAGACGATCGACGACCTCGGCGCTCTGTACCGCGCGCTCGGCGCCCTCGACCCGCCGGCGGCCGTGATCCGTGCGCTCTGCGAGGGCTGGGCCGACGCCCAGGCCGGCGCGCTCGCGTTCGGCACCGCCCTCGACCCGGAGTCCGGCCTGCCCACCCGCCAGTACCTGGCCATCCGGCTCGCGGAGACGTACCGCGATGCGGCGATCCCGACGCAGCGGGACCTCACGTCCCGCGGCGTCGGCCACCACCTCGTGCTCGTCGACGTCGCCGCGGGCGACATCGACCCGTTCACGCGCGCCGCTCGGTCGGCGGCCGTCGGTGCGGCGATGACGAGCACGTACGGCGAGGGCCACCCGATGGCGACGCTCGGCGGGGGCGTGTTCGCGGTGCTCGCCCGCACAGACGCACACGCACACCCTCCGCTCGAGGCACTGCACGCCGAGATCGACCGCCGGTGCGAGCTGCTCGACCTCCGTGCCGTGACCCGCATGCCCGTGCGGGTCTGGATCGAGCCGCTGCCGGACACGCACGAGCAGGCGGTGCGCACGCTCGAGCGGGTCGCACGCACCTGACGTCGCACGCTCCGTCGGGGTCCCTCCGCAGGTCGGCGACGAGTCGGTATCCCGGATGGGACAACCCCGACATGCCGTACTACCGTCGGTGCATGAACTCCGCCGGACTGGCCCCGAACGACCCCGTTCACGAGTCGCCCGGGCCCTCAGACAGCACCCCGGGAGTTCCGACGGCCCGGCGTGCGAGCCAACCGCTGCCGCCGGTCGACCCCGCGCTGGCGGCCGATCCCGGCCCGCTGCTCGCCTCGGGCGAGACCGTCGACGTCTTCGCTCTCGACGAGCACACCGTGCTGCGGCGGTACCGCTCCGGGCGCGACGCGACGCACGAGGTCGACCTCCTGCGACACGCCGTCGCCCACGGCTTCCCAGCCCCGGCGGTCCTGGCTGCCAGCGGTCCCGACCTCGTGATGGAGCGCGTGCACGGCCCGACGCTCCTGCAGGCACTCGGCGCCGAGGAGATCTCCCTGTCCGACGCGGCGGGGATCCTGGCCGATCTGCACGCACGGCTCCACGCGATCCCCGCGCCTCCGGGGTGGACGTCGAGCGAGCCGGAAGCCTGGCCGCTCTTCCCCGCTGGTCCGGTGATCGTGCACCTCGACATCCACCCGGCCAACGTCATCCTGTCCGAGCACGGCCCGGTGCTCGTCGACTGGTCGAACTCGCGGACTGGCACGCCCGAGCTCGACGTGGCGCTCACCGCCCTGATCGTCGCCGAGGTCGCGGTCGACGCCGGCGGCATCTACTCCCAGGCGGCCCGTTCACTGCTCGTGGCCTTCCTGCACGCCATCCACGTCGACCCGCTCGGTGCGCTCGACGCGGCCGCGGCGCTGCGCTCCGCCGACCCGGCGCTGGTCCCGGGCGAGCAGGAGCTGGTGCCCGCCGCCGCCCGGCTGGTCCGGGATCTCATCGAGGTGGCGACGCCACCGGCCTGACGGTCAGGTGGTCGCGAAGGTGAGGCAGTCGGCCTCGTCGTGACCTGCGCCGATGCGCACGGACGCCGCCGTGCACTCGAGGTGCGAGTTGTGGGTGCACTCGGCGCGCTGGCAGGCGCCGACGTGGGTGACGACCTTGTCCAGCCCGCCCTTGACGCCGAGCGGGATGAACGTGGTGCACTGCGCGTCACCCGAGCCTCCACCGATGGTCACCGCCGCGGCGTGGCAGTGCGAGTGGTCGTTGTACGAACACCCGGCGACCGAGCACTCGTCGACGGCGGGCATGTCCATCAGCGTGCTCATGAGGACCTCCGTGGGGACTCAGCGGTGCGTTCGCTCGACCGTAGACCCGTTCCGGGCGGCCTGCCTAGGCAGTCGGCTCGGCCCTTCGGCGGCCCGCGCGCAGGGTGACGACCCCGGCGGTCGTGAGGGCGAGCCCGGTGGCGGGAACGAGCCAGATCAGGCGGCGGTACGGCGCCGGCTGCCGGATGCGGGCGTGGGCGTCGCCCGGGTCGGCGACCGTGTAGATGACCGTCACAGACGTCCCGATCTTCAGACAGGGGCTCGACGGCCCGGCCTCGGCGCGGTACGTCCTGCTCCCGATGGTGAACGCCGCGGCCGGCGAGCACCTGGTGCCGCCATCGGCCGTCGCCTGGGCGTCGTGCCGGAAGACGGTCCCGGCGACGGTCGCCTCGCCGGCCTTGACGCGGTTCGCGCCGCCGCCGGCCGCCATCGACGCGACGGTTCCCGCGACCAGCAGCACGAGCCCGACGACCAGGGAGGCGATCGCACGGCTGCGTCGCCGCGAGCCCGAGGCGCCGTCCGGGACGTCCGTGCCGACCGATCCTGACAGGGGCTGCGCCGGGCCGGTGTCGGGCGTGCTCCGCTGCGCCGGGAACGTCCGGGGGACCGACGACCGGACCGCCGGACGCGCGGCCGGGTGCGGCTGTGCCGCGCGGACGACGATCGCGTTCTGCGGCTTCGGCGCGGGCATCTGCGACGTCGCGCCGACGAGCTTCTTCGCCGACGCCGAGCTCGTGCGCTGCGTCGCCAGCTCCGCGGTCGAACCGGCGGGTCGCGTGAGAGCGGTCCAGCTCGTGCCGTCCCACCACCGCTCGAGGTGGTCCTCACCCGGGCTCGGGTACCAGGCTGCCGAAGGTGTGCTCATGGGGGCCCTTTGCTGCTCGCGGGAGTGTCGGCGCACGTGTCGTGACTTGTCGGGTGAATCGGCACAGCACGCGCACCGGTTGAGCCGTTCTGCACGCCATTTTCCGCAAAGTGCCTGGTCAGGCGGTCGGGCTCATCCCCGACCGAACGGCAGCAGGGACCGGATCGAGCGACCCATCGTGACGAGACGGCGCACCGCGAACACGGTCACGACCAGGCCGATGAGGGGGAACAGCCAGACCAGCCAGGCGGTGAAGCCGGTCTCCTTGATGTGGGCTGAACCGTCGCCCGGGTCGGTCGTCGTGTAGATGACCGGTACCGAGGACCCCACGCTGGCGCAGTTCGTCGACGAGCTGCTCGAGTCCGCCTTGTAGGTCGACCCGCCGACCGTGAACGAGGCGATCGGTGAGCACTGGGTGTTCCCGTGGCTGTCGGTCCTCGTGCTGTGTGCGACGACGGTCCCGGTGGTGGTGGACTCGTCGGCGTGGACCTTGTTCTGGCCGCTGATCGAGAACGCCGCGATGAACCCGACCACCAGGAAGAGGACGCCGAGCATCAGCGTGCCCACGGGTCCGGCGTTTCCGCGTCGCCTGTCGAACCGGTCGTACCGATCGCCGCCCGTGAAGGGCCCGACCTGCCACGAGACGCTCGACCCGGTGTCGGAGCGCTCGCTCATGCTCGGACC
Source organism: Cellulomonas sp. URHD0024 (assembly GCF_000426185.1). Lineage (GTDB taxonomy): Bacteria > Actinomycetota > Actinomycetes > Actinomycetales > Cellulomonadaceae > Cellulomonas. The sequence continues at coordinate 188,388 of NZ_AUEW01000007.1, read as the reverse complement.
GAACGGGTTCTGCAACGCGGGCTGGCCGTACGGCTGCACCCCGTTCGTCGGCGAGGGCGGCGGAGCCTGCTGCGTCGCGAGCGCCTGGTTCGCGACGGCGGCGAAGGCCCCGAGGATGCCGCCCTGGTGCTGGAGCGCGTCGAGGGCCTGGGCGGTGTCCTGGTAGGAGCCGTGGGAGGCGGCGCGTACGCGCTCGTCCATCGCGGGGTCCACGCCCTGGGGTGCCGCGACGGGCTGCGGTGCGGCAACGCGCTGAGCCGGCACCGCTGGGTTCGGCTGCGTGAACGTCGTCCACGCGGCACCGTCCCACCAGCGCTGCACGGTGGCGCCGTCCGGACTCGTGAACCAGCCCGCGGGCGGCGGTGTGCCCATCGTGTGCCCCCATGCCTCTCGTACCGTCGGCGCGACCAGCGCACGCCCCAGCACCGGGATCGGCACTCGTCGTGACCGGGATGAGGAGGAAACACGAATGGGTGAGTCCGACGCGACGGTGAGCACCTCCTAGGTCGAGACTCCCGGCACGTGAGGATCAGGGCCGCGCGCACTTCGGCGCAGGTAGATCGCGAGGCGGGCGCCTGCGACGACGATCGCGGCGCCGACCAGCGCGGAAAGCAGCGCGTCGACGTCGATGGTCGGAACCGACGCCAGGTGCGCGAAGCCGTCGCCGGGGTCCGCGACGGTGTAGACCACCGTGACACGGTCGCCGACGAACTGGCACGAGCTGTCGGGAGGCACGGGGGTCTCGTAGTGCCGGCCGCGCACCTGGAACGTGACGCTCGTTCCGCAGGTGGCGGATCCGACGACGACACCTCGCACGGTCCCCTCGTCCGAGGCCGGCGGCGCACCGCGGAGGCCGGAGGCGACCCCGACGAGGCTGGCGACGAAGATCACCGCACCGATGAGGATCACCACGAGACCCGCGTGCTTGGTCGACCCCTCGTTGCGCCACCTGATCTGCTGGTTGCGGCCGAAGCCTGTGACCCTCGCGGGACGGAAGAGCAGCGGGCGCGCGGGCGCCGTCGCGGGTTGGACGGGGATCCCCGTCGACCAGTCGACGGGAGTGGGCGCCGGCCGCGGTGCCGGGATCACGGGCTGGAGTTCCGGCACCCGTGAACGCTGCCGGAGTCCACTGACCAGTGCCGCCACCCCGGCGACGACGACGACGCCCGGGAAGGCTTCGCCGAGAAGGACCATGGCGGCCGGTTCGCCGCCCATCATGATCGCCACGACGAAGCAGCCGAACGCCCCGGCCACGATCGCGGACAACGAGACGACCCAGAGCCGCGCCAACGACATCGTGCTGCCCAGCTCGGTCTGGGCAGGTGCCGGGGTCGGAACCCCCGACAGCCACGCCAGCTTGTTCGCCTCGGCCTGTTCCGCGACCTCCGCCAGGGCGCCGACCACCCCGCCGCGCTCCTTGTACACGTGCGCTGCTTCCAGACCCGCGACGTAGGCCGACGGCATCCGGACGTCGGCGCCCGGCGGAACTCCGATGTGCACGGCGTCGACCATCGCGGCCGCCAGCGGTGAGTCCGCGTACCGCGGGTCGGAGATCGGCGGGTACAGACTGATGATCGACTTGTCCGGCGGTGTGTACGTGATCCCGTGCAGTTGGATGCCCGGACCGATCACGAGGTCGCCGGGCTCGGGCACCTTCTCGACGTACCCGGTCCAGCGCGCGCCGTCCCACCAGCGCAGCATCCCGTCCGCGTTCGAGTCCCGGTACCACCCGGGCACGGGTCCCGTCGTCTCGCTCATCCAGCCCTCAGCTCGCGCACGACGACCGGAAGGGCCGCTCCCTCCAGGGATCGGCCGTCATTCGTCTCGGGTTGAGCGAGGCCACAGGGGAAATGCGGAACGGCCCTCCGGCGGGTTCGCCGGAGGGCCGTTCCATCGTGCGGTCCTACGCTGGGATCACTTGGTGAGCGCGCTCAGCGTCGGGTCGTTCGCGTAGATCTCCGCGGCGTTCTCCTGGGTGACGACCACGGGAGTCAGCAGGTACGACGGGACGATCTTGACGCCGTTGTCGTAGGACTTGGTGTCGTTGATCTCCGGCTTCTCGCCCTTCTGGTACGCCTGGACCGCCTTGATCGTGGCGGCCACCAGCTCGCGGGTGTCCTTGTAGATCGTCGAGTACTGCTCGCCGGCCATGATCGACTTGACCGACTCGACCTCGGAGTCCTGACCCGTGATGACAGGGGTGGGCAGGCCGGCCTGCTTGACCGACGTCAGGACGCCGCGCGCCAGGGTGTCGTTCGGGGACAGGACGCCGTGCAGCGGGGTGCCTGCGCTGTAGTTCGCCGACAGGATGGTGTCGAACCGCTTCTGGACGTTCTCCGCCTTCCAGCCCTGGGTCGCCACGGCGTCGAACGTGGTCTGGCCCGAGACGACCGTGAGCGTCTTGTCGTCGATCTTCGGCTGCAGGACGCTCATGGCGCCCTCGAAGAACGGGGTGGCGTTCGCGTCGTCCGGCGAGCCGGCGACGAGCTCGATGTTCCACGGACCGGCACCCTGGCGCTTCGCGAGGCCCTCGAGGAGCGCCTTGCCCTGCAGGACGCCGACCTGGTAGTTGTCGAACGCGATGTATTGGTCGACCGCCTCGGTGTTCTTGACGAGACGGTCATAGGCGATGACGGTCGCGCCCGTGCCCTTGGCCGCCTCGAGCTGGGTGCCCAGCTGCGAGCCGTCGATGGCTCCGACGACGATGACCTTGGCGCCCTGCTCGACCATCGCCGAGATCTGGTTCTGCTGCTCGGGAACGCCGCTGTTGGCGAACTGCACGATCGGCTTGAAGCCCGCTTCCTTGAGTCCGTCGTTGAACAGCTGCTCGGCGAGCACCCAGTTCTCCGACGTCTTCTGCGGGAGCGCGACACCGATCGTGGCGTCGGCCGGGAAGCCGGCGGCGGCGGACCCTGACCCGGAGCTCTCCGGCGTCTCGCTGCGGTCCGACGAGGAGCACCCAGCGAGCGCCAGCGCCCCGACGGCCCCCAGTGTGATCAATGCTGTGGCGAACTTCTTCATGGGTGTCACTTTCTCTTGGGCACCCGTCGCTGGGTGCGTGTGTGATGCCGTTTTGGCCGCGCCTGACCGACTCGCCGACGCATATGAGGTCGGCGACTCAGCGTGCAGGTGGTGGTGGGTTGCGGCCGGGTTCTCGTTCGTGGTCGGTGCTAACCGCGCCCGGCTGTCTCGCCGGCTGCCACCGGGACCTCGGCGACTTCTTCCTGGCCCGCTTCGGAGACCAGCTCCGCGGCGCGTCTGCTCTTGCCCTTGAACAACAGTCCGAAGATGGACGGGCGCCCCTGGACCTTGTTGTAGACGTCGAACGCGACGGCGAGCAGCAGGACCAGACCCTTGATCATCTGGGTCTTGCCGGAGCCGACGCCGTTGAGGGCGAGGCCGTTGTTCAGGACGGCCATCACGAGACCACCGATGACCGACCCGACGACGGTGCCGACGCCGCCGGAGACCGCCGCGCCACCGATGAACACGGCGGCGATCGCGTCGAGCTCCCAGCCCGTGCCGTCGCCAGGGCCCGAGGAGGTGGACCGTCCGACGAACACGATGCCGGCGACGGCCGCAAGAACCGACATGTTCGCCATGACGAGGAAGTTCACGTGCTTGATGTTCACGCCGGACAGCGCAGCCGCCGAACGGTTGCCGCCGACTGCGTACACGTGCCGGCCGATGATCGTGCGGTTGGCGACGAAGGTGTAGATGATCATGAGGACGAGCAGGATGCAGCCCGAGATCGGGAAGGACGTGCCGGGCTTGCCCGAGCCGAACAGCCAGGTCAGGTACGCGATCACGACGGACAGGACGGCCGCGCGCATGTAGACGGCGGCGGGCAGCATGTCCTCGAGGCCGAGCCTGCGCGACTTGGCCACCTTGCGGAACGCCGACCAGACCACGAGGACGATCGCGAGGATCCCCAGCAGCAGCGTGGAGTTGTTCATGTTGGTGCTGGTCGGACCCCACTCGGGCAGGTAGCCGGCGCCGAGCTTCTGGATCTCCTTGGGCACGGGGACGGACAGGTTGTTGCCGATCTCCTGGTTCATCCCGCGGAAGATCAGCATGCCTGCCAACGTGGCGATGAAGCCTGGGATCCCGACGTAGGCCACCCATGTGCCCTGCCAGACGCCGATCGCCATCCCGACACCGAGGCCGAGCAGCACGCCGAGCCACCAGGGGATGCCCCAGTCCTTGATCGACAGCGCGACACTGATGCCGACGACCGCAGCCACCGATCCGACCGACAGGTCGATGTGACCCGCGATGATCACGAGCACCATGCCGATCGCGAGGATCAGGATGTAGGAGTTCCCGTTGATGATGTTCTGCGCGTTCGTCGGCGTCAGGACCTTGCCGCCCGTCGACCACTGGAAGTACCCCAGCAGCGCCAGAAGGGCGATGACCATGCCGAACTGACGGATCCCGCCGCCGAGCAACTGCTTGAATGCCGCTTTCATCGTGTGTCTTCCCGTCGGTGCGCTGGTCAGCCGGCTGTGGCCGACGTGGTGCCGGTCATGAGTCGCATGAGGGTCTCCTGCGTAGCGTCGCCCCGGTCGATGACGCCGGTGATCGAGCCCTCGAAGATCGTGTAGATCCGATCGGCCAGGCCGAGGAGCTCAGGGAGCTCGGACGAGATCACGATGACGCCCTTGCCCTCGTCGGCCAGCCGCTGGATCAGTCCGTAGATCTCGTACTTCGCCCCGACGTCGATGCCGCGCGTCGGTTCGTCGAGGATGAGCAGGTCCGGTTCGGGGAACATCCACTTGCCGAGCAGCACCTTCTGCTGGTTGCCGCCGGAGAGCTTCGCGACGCCCTGCGTGACGCTCGGCGTCCGGATGTTCAGCGCCTTGCGATAGCCCTCCGCCGCGACGTGCGCGGCCGTGGGGTCGATCACCGAGAGCTTCGAGATCTTGTGCAGGCCCGCGGCGACGACCGTGTCCTCGATCGTGTCCAGGAGGTTCAGCCCGAGGGCCTTGCGGTCCTCGGGGACGTAGGCGATCCCCTTGTCGATCGCGTGCTGCACCGTGCCGAGATGCACCTCTTTGCCGTTGATCTCGATGGTGCCGGCCAGGTAGCGGCCGTAGGACCGGCCGAAGAGGGATCGGGCGAGCTCGGTCCGGCCGGCGCCCATGATGCCGGCGAAGCCGACGATCTCGCCGCGCCGCACGAAGAACTCGGACTTCTTGCACACCAGGCGACCGGGGATGAGCGGGTGCTCGACGGTCCAGTCCTTGACGTGGAAGAACGGCTCGCCGATCTTCGGGGTGTGGTCGGGGAACCGAGACTCGAGCGAGCGGCCGACCATTCCCCGGATGATCCGGTCCTCGTCGACACCGCCCAGGGCGACGTCGAGAGTCTCGACCGACTTGCCGTCACGAATGATCGTGATCGAGTCTGCGATCTCCTCGATCTCCTTCAGCTTGTGGGAGATCATGATCGATGTCATGCCCTTGGCCCGCAGGCCGCGCAACAGGTCGAGCAGGTGCTCGGAGTCTCCCTCGTTGAGGGCGGCCGTGGGCTCGTCGAGGATCAGCAGGCGCACGTCCTTGGACAGCGCCTTGGCGATCTCGACGAGCTGCTGCTTGCCGACACCGATGTTCTTGACGATCTCGTCCGGGGACTCGCGCAGACCCACCCGGGCCAGCAGCTCCGTGGCGCGCTTACGTGCCTCTCCCCAGTCGATGCCAAACCGACCGCGGACCTCGTTGCCGAGGAAGATGTTCTCGGTGATCGACAGCTCAGGGATGAGCGCGAGCTCCTGGTGGATGATCACGATGCCCGCGGCCTCGCTGGCATTGATGTCCTTGAACTCGACGACCTTGCCCTGGTAGACGATGTCGCCCGTGTACGTGCCGTGCGGGTAGACCCCGGAGAGCACCTTCATCAGGGTCGACTTGCCGGCGCCGTTCTCGCCGCAGATCGCGTGGATCTCGCCGGCCCGGACGGTCATCGAGACCTCGTCCAGCGCGCGCACCCCAGGGAACAGCTTGGTGATCGACTTCATCTCGAGGATGACCGGCCCGGATGCCATCTACCTACTCCTGACGCAGCGCTGCGATCGGCCTACCCATCGTTGGGCCTGTTCAGACCGTAGGCAACCCCCCTGGTTGCCGTCAACTCTTGAACGCTGGCGCGTTGCATGTCGTCATCAGTTCGATACACGAGCGTGACCTTCCGTGATCACCCTGCGTAGGGCGAGGAGGCAGGCGCCGTGGACCTCGGCGTGGTCACCCAGGTCCGACAGGACGAACCGCGTGTGGGCGGTCGCCGTGGACAGCGAGCGCTGGCGCGTGGACTGGACGATCCCGTCGAACAACGACGCCCCGACGCGGGCGAGCGGTCCACCAACCACCACCACATCGGGACTGAGCAGGTTGCAGATGGGGGCGATGGCCCGGCCGATCTGCGCCCCGGCGTCGTGCAGCAGGCGGATCGCAGCCGGGTCACCAGCGGCCACGGCGGCGATCACGTCGTCCAACTCGACCTCGCTGTCCGGACGGATCCGCGCGAAGTCCGCGACGATGCGGCGCGTGGACGCGACCGTCTCGAGGCAGCCGCGATTGCCGCACGTGCAGACCTCTCCGCCGTCGATCAGCTGTCCATGACCGATCTCGCCCGCGATGCCGGACGCGCTCTCGTAGATCTTGCCGTCGAATGCCAGGCCCGCACCGATGCCGGTGCCGACCTTGACGAAGACGAGACACCGCACCCCGCTGAACGGGCCGGTGCCCGCGTGCGCGATGGCGCCCAGGTTGGCGTCGTTCTCCAGGACGACGGGGAGGTCGAGGGCACGGGTGGTCGCTTCGACCAGGTCGATCCCGGCCCAGCTCTGGAGAACGCTGGCCTGCACGACCCTCCCCGTCACGGGGTTGAGCGACGCTGGGACCGCGACGCCGCACAGGACGACGTCGGACCGGTCGACGCCGCTCTCGGCGAGCATCTCGTCGACCATCTGCCGAGCGATCCGCAGGGTGTCGGACGGGAGGTGAGACGAGTGCAGGGTCGTGCCCCGCATCCCGAACGTTCGGCGCCCGGTGTCCATGGCCATCACCTGCAGGTGCGCGCGGCCGACATCGACGCCGACGACCACCCGACCGTCCGGCACGAGGGCCACCTCGACCGCCCTGCGCCCACCGCTGATGGTCGGGCGGGCGGAGACCCGCCGTTGCTCGGTGAGCTCTCGCACGATGCTGGAGATCGTTCCTGCGGACAGGCGCGTGCGACGCGCGAGCATCGCCTGCGTCTGCGGGCCGTCGATCCCGAGAGTGCCGACGACAAGGTCGATGTTCCGCGCACGCAAGGCCTTCTGCGATCCGGCGGACGTAGAGGCGGCTGCGTTGCCGTCGAAGACCAAGGACATGCGGCAATGTCTACGCTGAGCGAGCGGCGGCGTCAACACATGAACGCAACATGGATATGCCCGGTTCAGGACGCGCAGGCAGAGCGCTGCTGCGACGCTTCGCTCGTTGCTGCATCGCCGTCACCTGGGCAAACGCAGTCCGTCGCGTCCGAAGAACGAGGAGGGCCCGCATCCTTGGATGGATGCGGGCCCTCCCACGTCTGAGGCGGTCAGAAGTCCCAGTCGTCGTCTTCGGTGTTGACTGCCTTCCCGATGACGTACGACGAGCCGGACCCGGAGAAGAAGTCATGGTTCTCGTCGGCGTTCGGGGACAGCGCGGACAGGATCGCCGGGTTGACGTCGGTCTCGTCGCGCGGGAAGAGCGCCTCGTAGCCCAGGTTCATCAGCGCCTTGTTCGCGTTGTAGCGCAGGAACTTCTTGACGTCCTCGGTCAGGCCGACACCGTCGTAGAGGTCCTGCGTGTACTCGACCTCGTTGTCGTACAGCTCGAAGAGCAGCTCGAACGTGTAGTCCTTGAGCTCGGCGCGCTCCTCGGGCGACAGCTTCTCGAGGCCCTTCTGGTACTTGTAGCCGATGTAGTACCCGTGCACCGCCTCGTCACGGATGATCAGCCGGATCAGGTCGGCCGTGTTGGTGAGCTTGGCGCGGCTGGACCAGTACATCGGCAGGTAGAAGCCCGAGTAGAACAGGAACGACTCCAGCAGCGTGCTGGCCACCTTGCGCTTGAGGGGCGAGTCGCCGCGGTAGTACTCCATGACGATCTCGGCCTTGCGCTGGAGGTTGACGTTCTCCTCCGACCAGCGGAACGCCTCGTCGATCTCCTTCGTGGAGCACAGCGTCGAGAAGATGGAGCTGTAGGACTTGGCGTGCACCGACTCCATGAACGCGATGTTCGTGTAGACGGCCTCCTCGTGCGGCGTGATCGCATCGGGGATCAGCGACACCGCGCCGACCGTGCCCTGGATCGTGTCGAGCAGCGTGAGCCCGGTGAAGACGCGCATCGTGAGCGTCTTCTCCTGCTCCGTCAGCGTCGCCCAGGACTGCACGTCGTTGGACACCGGCACCTTCTCCGGCAGCCAGAAGTTGCCGACGAGGCGGTCCCAGACGTCTGCGTCCTTGTCGTCGTCCAGGCGGTTCCAGTTGATCGCCGAGACGCGGCTGACGAGCTTGAGCTTCTCGCTCATCGGAGTGCTTCCTTCTGTTCGTTCTGGGAGGTCAGAGCATGCACGAGACGCAACCCTCCACTTCCGTACCCTCCAGCGCGAGCTGGCGGAGGCGGATGTAGTAGATCGTCTTGATGCCCTTGCGCCAGGCGTAGATCTGGGCCTTGTTCAGGTCCCGCGTCGTGGCCGTGTCCTTGAAGAACAGGGTCAGCGAGAGGCCCTGGTCGACGTGCTGCGTGGCCTCGGCGTAGGTGTCGATGACCTTCTCGTAGCCGATCTCGTACGCGTCCTGGTAGTACTCCAGGTTGTCGTTCGTCATGAACGGCGCCGGGTAGTAGACGCGCCCGATCTTGCCTTCCTTGCGGATCTCGATCTTCGACGCGATCGGGTGGATCGAGCTGGTCGAGTGGTTGATGTAGGAGATCGACCCCGTCGGCGGCACGGCCTGCAGGTTCTGGTTGTAGATGCCGTGCTCCTGCACGAGCGCCGACAGCGCACGCCAGTCGTCCTGCGTCGGGATGTGCACGCCGGCCTCGGCGAACAGCGCCTCGATACGGGCCGTCTTCGGCTTCCACTCCTTGTCGATGTACTTCTCGAAGTACTCGCCGGTCGCGTACTTCGAGTCCGCGAAGCCCTCGAACGCGCTGCCGCGCTCCTGGGCGAGCAGGTTCGAGGCCCGGATCGCGTGGTACGCCACCGTGTAGAAGTAGATGTTGGTGAAGTCGAGGCCCTCGTCGGACCCGTAGAAGATGCGCTCGCGGGCGAGGTAGCCGTGCAGGTTCATCTGCCCGAGGCCGATGGCGTGGCCGCCGGCGTTCGCCTTCTTGATCGACGGCACCGACTCGATGTTCGTCTGGTCGGCGACGCCGGTCAGCGCGCGGATGGCCACCTCGACGGACGTGCCGAAGTCGGGCGAGTCCATGGACAGGGCGATGTTCATCGAGCCGAGGTTGCACGAGATGTCGCGGCCGACCTCCTTGTAGGAGAGGTCCTCGTTGTACGTCGACGGCGTCGAGACCTGCAGGATCTCCGAGCACAGGTTCGAGTGCGTGATCTTCCCGGCGATCGGGTTGGCCCGGTTCACCGTGTCCTCGAACATGACGTACGGGTAGCCGGACTCGAACTGGAGCTCGGCGAGCGTCTGGAAGAACTCACGGGCGCTGATCTTGGACTTCTTGATGGACGCGTTGTCGACCATCTCGTAGTACTTCTCGGTCACGTTGATGTCCGCGAACGGCACCCCGTACACGCGCTCGACGTCGTACGGCGAGAACAGGTACATGGGCTCGTTCTTCTTGGCCAGCTCGAACGTGATGTCCGGGATGACGACGCCCAGCGAGAGGGTCTTGATGCGGATCTTCTCGTCGGCGTTCTCACGCTTGGTGTCGAGGAACCGGTAGATGTCCGGGTGGTGCGCGTGCAGGTAGACCGCGCCGGCGCCCTGGCGGGCCCCCAGCTGGTTGGCGTAGGAGAACGAGTCCTCGAGCAGCTTCATGACGGGGATGACGCCGGAGCTCTGGTTCTCGATGTGCTTGATGGGCGCGCCGTGCTCGCGGATGTTGCTGAGCAGGAGGGCCACACCGCCGCCGCGCTTGGACAGCTGCAGGGCGGAGTTGATGCCGCGCGCGATGGACTCCATGTTGTCCTCGATGCGCAGCAGGAAGCAGGAGACGGGCTCACCGCGCTGCGCCTTGCCGAGGTTGAGGAACGTCGGGGTGGCCGGCTGGAACCGCCCGGACACGATCTCGTCGACGAGCGAGATGGCGAAGTCCTGGTTCCCCTCGGCGAGCGCGAGAGCGACCATGCAGACGCGGTCCTCGAAGCGCTCCAGGTACCGCTTCCCGTCGAACGTCTTGAGCGTGTACGAGGTGTAGTACTTGAACGCGCCGAGGAACGTCTGGAAGCGGAACTTCTTGGAGTACGCGTACTCGAAGAGGGTCTTGATGAAGGCACGGTCGTACTGCTCGAGGACCGCGGGGTCGTAGTACTTGTTCTCGACGAGGTAGTCCAGCTTCTCGTTGAGGTCGTGGAAGAAGACGGTGTTCTGGTTGACGTGCTGCAGGAAGTACGCCCGCGCAGCCTCACGGTCCTTGTCGAACTGGATCTCGCCGTTCGCGCCGTACAGGTTCAGCATGGCGTTCAGGGCGTGGTAATCCAGTCCCGACGTCTCTACGCGGGTATCTGCGACTGTCGTTGCCAAAATCTTCCCAATCCCTCACGGACGCTTCTGACGTCCTCTGCCGTTCCCATGAGCTCGAACCCGTACAGGTAGGGGACGTGGCACTTGGCCGCGATGATCTCCCCCGCTATGCAGTAGGCCTCGCCGAAGTTCGTGTTACCGGCCGCGATCACGCCACGGATCAGTGCACGGTTGTCCTCGTCGTTGAGGAACTTGATGACCTGCTTGGGCACTGCTCCACCCTCGTTGCCCCCGCCGTACGTCGGCAGGACGAGCACGTACGGCTCCGAGGCGTGCAGGAACGGGTCTGTCGGCTTCAGCGGGATCCGCTGGGCATCGAGACCGAGCTTCTGGACGAAACGGTGGGTGTTGTCCGAGGCAGAGGAGAAGTAGATGAGGGAGCTCATCGGTCCATCCCCTCGGTTCGGGTCGTGCGGCTTGCCCACCCGGGCAGGTGCGGCGTCGAGACCAGCACCGGCCCGGGGAGTCCTGTCAGGCGACGGCGGCGGCCAGTCGCTCGGCGAGAGCCTTGATGCGGTCGGGCCGGTAGCCCGACCAGTGCTCGCCGTCCACGATCACGACGGGCGCCTGCAGGTGGCCGAGCGACATGACGTAGTCACGCGCATCGGCGTCCTGGCTGATGTCCACGACGTCGTACTCGGCCTCGAGCTTGTCGAGCGCGCGGTACGTCGCGTTGCACTGAACGCACGCCGGCTTGCTGTACACCGTGATCGACATCGTGGCTCCTGTGTCCTGGCTGTTCTGGCTGTTCTGGCTGCTTCCTGGACCTCTGACGAGGTCCGTGCGCAGCCCGTCCGATTGGCTTGGCAAGACACTACACCTAGTGGTCGGCGACGCAATGGACCACTAGGGGTTGTAGTGACATCGGTGTGATTCTTCACCCTGTGGACAAGGTCCAGGCTACCGCCGACCACTGACACGGCCTTCTACGGGCCCGCGACCAGCGCGTTCGCAACGCGCGTCTACGGGCCTCCACAGGCGTCCACAGACCCCCATCGGACACCCACAGGACCGTGCACACGTTGTGCACACGCCGCGTGTCCGATTCGCCCGGAAATGACGGAGGGCCGTGGCGGGGGGCGACCCCACCACGGCCCTGCGTCCTCACCTCGGCGACCTGGCGGGGCCGCCGAGGCGGGCCTGCGTCAGGCCGGCGTGCCGAGCACCCGCAGCGACCACAGCGAGACACCCCACTGGGTCAACCGGGTCGGCGCGTCGATCCGGACGTACCGTCCCGTGCCCGACACGGTGACCTTGTCAGGCGTCGCGGCGGTCTTGGTGACCGTGGCCAGGGACTGCCAGGGCCCGGTCGCCGAGTCGGACACCTGGACCGTGAACCTGCCGGCCGCGGCCGCCTCCCAGTCCAGCTCCACGCTCGACAGCGCGTACCGGGCGCCGAGGTCGACCTGGACCCACTGCCCGTCGGCGTGCGCGCTCTCCCAGCGTGTGCCGGCGTCCCCGTCGACGGCCGCAGCCGCCGTGTTGGCGCCGAGCACCGAGCTCGCCGTGGCCGTCTTGCCGCGTGCGACGTCCGTGGCCTGGGGCGTGGTGGTCGTCGACGTGGAGCCGAGCACCCGCAGCGAGAAGATCGACACCCCGTACTGGGTGAGCCGCGTCGGTGCGTCGATCCGCACGTAGCGACCCGAACCCGCAACCGGGACCTTGTCCGGCGTGGCGTCGGAGTTCGTCACCGTCGCGAGCGTCTGCCACGGGCCGGTGGGAGACGACGAGACCTGCACCGAGAACTTGCCGGCCGCGGCCGCCTCCCAGTCGATCTGCACCTCGGACAGGGTGGCCGTGACGCCGAGGTCGACCTGGATCCACTGGTTGTCGGCGAAGGTGCTCTCCCAGCGGGTCCCGGCGTCACCGTCGACCGCGAGCGCGGGTGACGCCTGGCCCAGGGTGCTGCTCGCCGTGGCGGGCTTGCCCTTGGCGAGGTCGACGACCGTGCCGGGGTCAGTCGGACCCGTCGGGTCGGTTGGCGTGGTGGAGCCGCCGACGCTGATCGTCGACGTGCCCTTCACGCCCGCGACGGTCGCGGTGACGGTGGCCGTGGTCGCCGTCGACCCCGCTGTGTAGCGACCGGCCGAGTCGACCTGACCGCCGCCGCTGACCGCCCAGGTGGCTGCGACCGGACCGCCGTTGCCCGCTGCGTCGAAGGCGTAGGCCTGCAAGGCCACCGACCCACCGAGGCGCACCGCGGCCGTACCCGGGGAGACGAGCACCGTGGTCGGCGTGACCGCGTCACCCGCCAGGACCCCTCGGGCGTTCAGCTCGAAGATCGAGAACCCGTACCCGGTGAGCCGGGTGTGGCCCGCGATCCGCAGGTACCGGCCGGAGCCGGCGACCGCGAGGGTGTCGTCGGAGGCGTCGACCTTCGTCACCGACCGGATGGTCCGGAACGGTCCTGTCGCCGAGTCGGCGACCTGGACGTCGTAGGACGCGGCCGCGGCCGTCTCCCAGTCGATGGTGACGGAGCTCAGCTCGTAGCGGGCGCCGAGGTCGACCTGCAACCACTGCTCGTCCGCGAAGCTGCTCTCCCACCGGGTGGTGGCCGAGCCGTCCACGGCCAGCGCCGCCGAGGCGGTACCGCTGCTGGCCGTCGCCGTCTTGCCGTGCGCCACGTCCGCCGGGGCCGCCGTCACGTCGACGACCGCCGTCCCGCGCACGCCGCCGACCGTCACCGTGAGCGTCCCTGCGCCGAGGGTCGTCGCGGTCAGCACGCCCGAGGCCGACACCGTGCCGCGACCGCCCGCGGCCCACTGCGCGCCGGTCAGCGCGAACGGGTCGCCGTACTGGTCGACACCGGCCGCCGTGAACGCCGCGGTGGCGCCCTGGGTCACCCGGGCGAACGCCGGGCTCACCGTGATGCCGGCGAGGGCCGGTGCCGCTCCGACCCGCAGCTGCAGCGTCGCCTGGACGGAACCGACCGCAGCGGTGACGACCACCGGGTCGGCGTTCGTCGTGGCCGTGAACTTCCCGGCCGACGTGATCGTGCCGCCGCCGCTGACCGACCACGTGGTCCCGGTCAGCGGCACGACCGCGCCGTACTGGTCGTACCCGGTCGCGGTGAGCTGGACGCTCTGGCCCACGGGCACCGTCTTGGCGGCCGGCGACGCCGACACGACGATCCGGGCCAGCGTCCCGTCGAGCCCGCTGCGCACCAAGGTGCGCGCCGGGACGGCGATCGAGCCGATCTGCGTCGTGCCGTCGTACACCGCGTACGACTTCTGCTGGTCGGTCGGGTTGAACACGACGTACGTGTACGTCGTGCCGTTCCGGTAGACCTGGCTGGTCGGGGCCGCGACGTGGCGGTTCACCACCTCCTGGCCCAGCGAGAGGTTGGACTGCGCGTTGTAGAACACGGAGCCGGCCATCGAGACGCCGGTCGCGACCGGGTCGCCACGGCGGGCGAGCTCGGCGATGACGTCCGCGTACATCGCGGGGTCGGCCTGTGCCACGTAGCCGAGCACCACGTTGCCCAGGGCGTCGCCCATCCGCGAGTACACGTCGGCCGCCTGGGTCGTGTCGCGGCCGGGCGTGTACGTGCGGACCTCGTACGCGTAGAGCCGCTTGAGCGCGGCCGGGTCCGGCGTGAAGGCGGTGGACAGGTACTGGAAGACGCCCCAGCCGGTGGCCCACGTCTTGGGGTCGGCGTCGGGGGTGGCAGCCGGCGGTGTTGGCGGGGTCCAGCCGGCAGGCAGCGCGGCGGGGTTCCACACGTCGGTCGGGAAGACGAGCGAGCCGTCGGCCGCGACCGTGAACCGCAGCGTCGCCTTGGCGGTGTCGTACAGCGGGTTGGCCGCCGTGCGCGCCGAGACGTACGTGGGGTTGTGCAGGTAGGCGTTGCGCACGGCGTCCTGCATGGCCGTCACGGCGCCCGCCTTGTCGACGGTCACGTTGGCACCCCAGTCGGTGCCGACGCCGTACCAGCGCTTGGCGGCGCGGGCCAGGTTGGCACCGTTGTCGCCCGCGGTGTAGGCCCCGAGCACGGTCGGCCGTTCGTCGAACATCTTGGCCAGCAGCTCACGCCCGAAGGCGCGGTCCCAGCCGAGGTAGCCGAAGTACGGGCCCGTGGGCATCCACTGGATGCCGTAGATCCAGGCCGGGTCGCCGCTGAAGTACGTCGCGAAGGCCTGGCCCGAGTCGAACAGGATGCCCGTCGTGCCGTGCTGGTAGGCCGCCGGGTGGTTGGTGACGCCGGCGTTGCCCGTGGTCGGGGAGTCGCCCGGGGTGTCGAGCCAGTACTCCTGGACGGACGCCCGCTCGGTCACGTAGCCCATCGCGCCGGTCGCCTGCATCTGGTCGTCACCGAGCGCCGCGCCGAGCATGAAGATGCCGACCCAGGACTGGATCGCCTCGGAGCTCGACTCCTGGTTGTTGCCGCCCGGCGAGCTGAACCCGCCGGCGTAGGAGTGGCCCTCCCAGGTGTCGAACGTGCGCAGGTACGGGAAGTCGGTGGAGGACCGGTCCGAGTTGGCGTACTGCTTCGCGACGAGGGTCGCCATCGGGCCGTACTGCTGGCCCCAGGTCGGGTCGTCCATCGCGAGCAGCGCGGCCGCCAGCGTGAAGTAGCCGTAGTGGAAGTGGTTGTCGGTGAACTCGAACGAGCCGTAGGAGTCGCCGAAGCCGATCAGGGCCTTCCACGTGGGGTACCGGGCGAAGAAGTGCTCCTTCTCGCCGGGCGTGTAGGTGAACCAGTCGTCCAGGGCCGTCTTCAACGTGGCCTTGAGCGCGTTGTAGGAGTCGGTCGCGCCGACCTGCTTGGCCATCGCCATGTACTGCGCGAGCTGCAGGACGTCCTTGCCGCCCCAGTAGGTGTCGCCGCCGTACGTCGTCTTCTTGGAGTAGTCGGCGACGTACTTCTTGACCTGGGCGACGGCCGCCGCGTCGGTCGGCGCGGGGGCGAGCGGGGTGATGCCCGTGAACGGGTAGCGCAGCACCCAGCCGCCGGTCCCGACGGTCATCTTCATGCGGCCGCGGGGGGCGTCGTAGCCGTACCCGGTGAACGCGAGCGCCTGCTTGGCGTCCACGTAGTGGTGCGGCAGCCAGCCCTGGATCGTGGAGTGGTCGGTGCCCTGCAGCAGGTCGGTGGTGACGTCCCACGTCTGACGGACCTCGCCCGCGGTCGGGTCGTAGGCGTACGTCATCTTGGTGTCGCGCGGGATCGCGAAGGCGTGCGCCTGCAGGTCGGCGAGCGTCGCGCCGGACGCCGGGACCGCGCTGACGACGAGGTACGGCTTGCTGAGCGTGAGTGCGAGCACGTTCCCGGTCCGGTCGACCACCGAGCCGTCCGGCAGGTGGATGCCGAACGACCGGCCGCCCTGCGTGACCTGGACCGCGGAGACGGTCGCGGGCAGCGTCAGTGGCTGACCGCTCAGGCCGGTGAGCGTGGCACCGGGCTGCAGGACGATGCGCGGGTTCATCTGCGTGAACTCGAACCACGCGTAGGGGATGCCGCGCGCGGCGGTCACGTCCATCTTGGCCGCGCCGGCCGCCGAGGCCATCCGCCAGCTGACGTTCCACTCACCCCAGCGCAGAGCCTTGGCGTCGGCGGCGATGAACTGCGTGGAGAAGCGCTCCGACAGGTTCGCCGTGTCGTCGGTGCGGACCACCTGGTCGACGAGCACGTGGCCCCAGCCGGCGGCCAGGGAGTCGACGACCTTGATCGTGGCCGCGCGACCGCGCAGGTCGGCGACGTTCCACGTCACCCAGGCGAGCTGCTCGGAGTCGGCGCCCGTGGCGGTGCGCACCACCTGGCCGTCGACGACGAGCTGGACGCCGGTCTGGTCGGGGTGCTTGCCGCCTCCGACGAGGAACGCGATGGTGTTGTGGTCGACGGTGAAGGTCGGCGACGTGAGCGTGCCGGTCGCGCCGTCGCCGCTCGAGGACGTGAACGAGTTCAGCAGCCCCTTGCCGAGGTAGCCGGCGACCGGGCTCTGCCCCGTGGCGGATCCCGCGGTGGTGCCGGTGAACGCGGTCCCGGTGGCCGTCCAGCCGGTGGGCAGCGCGGTGTCGAAGTCGGCCATCACGACGTCGCTCGGGCCCGGCGTGGGTGTCACCGCACCCTGCACCTCGATCTCCTGGTCGAGCACGCGGGCGCTGCCGTCGGCGTTCCACGAGGTCGGCAGGAAGACCTTGGTCCCCGCCGACGAGTTGGACAGCACGAGCGGGTCGGCCCACAGCGATCCGGAGTACTTGCTGACGACCAGGTCCGTCCACCACGAGTTGGTGGGGACGGGCTTCCCGGACTGGGAGCCGTCGATGTACAGCGGCCGGTCGACGGTCGCGGACACGTCATGTCCGGCCGCGTCGAGCGCCGCCGGCGGCGCCGAGGCGTAGGACCCGGAGCCGACGGGCACCACGGCCGGGTTCTGCACGGGCGCGGCGACGGCTTGCCAGCCGCCGGCGACGACGGCGGTGCCGACCAGAGCGGTGACGACGGTGGTGGCGAGCTTGTGGCTGGAGGGCGCGCGGCGGCTGCCGGCGATGGTGCGCATCTGGAACACCTCTCGGGAGGCGCGGGCCTCGTTGCCCGCGCGGTCGGCCCTCCGCAGGCCGGTCCGGGGCAGCAGGACCGGGCCATGTCAGAGAGCGCTCCCCGAGAGTAGCGACCCGGACGTTCCAGTCAAGAGCCGCATGCTGGCAGAGAGCGCTCCCTTCGCCCCTTCGGGTGTAAACACGACGTCGCGCCACGAGCAGGGCGGTGACGTCCTCGTCGTCCACGCCACATCCTGAGAGGGCCTCGGCGAGCACGCGCGACCTCCGTCGGTGTCGTGCGCGATGCTGTGCACGTGCAGATCACCACCCTCGGGGCGTTGGCCGTCGACGGCCAGCCCGTCCGTGGGGACAAGCTGGTCGCACTCATCGGGGCGCTGCTCGACGCGCGCGGGCGTGTGGTGTCGTCGACGGCGCTCGTCGAGGACGTGTGGGAGGGCCTCCCGCCCGACGACACCGGCGGTGCCGTCCAGGCGCTCGTCTCCCGCGCGCGCCGGCTCGGCCTGCCGATCACGGGGGCTCCGGGCGGCTACCGGTTGCCGGTCGAGGACCTCGAGATCGATGCCGCGCAGGCAGGCGACCTGCTGGAGCGCGCCCGCTCCGCACTGCGCGCCGGCGATGCGGCGACCGCGCACGCCCTGACGGGTCGCGCCCGGGCGCTCGTCCCCGTCGTCCCCGACCTCGCCGACCCCGCGACGGCCCACCTGCTCGGAGAGCTCGTCGCGGTGCGCGCAGAGAGCGGGCTCGCGATCGGCGACACGGCCGACGTCGTCGACGACCTGCGTCGCTGCGCGCTGCGTACGCCGCCCGACGAGCCGCTGGTCGCGCTGCTGGTCCGCGTCCTCGCCGCACAGGGCCGCGATGCGGAGGCGCTCCAGGTGGTCGAACGCCTGCGCGACGAGCTGGCCGACCGCTACGGCACCGACCCGTCGCCCGTCGTCGCACAGGCACACCTGGCGCTGCTGCGGGGCGAGCTGTCCGCGGCCCCTGCGGCCGTCCCCGCGCGGCCAGCACGATCCGTCCTCCCCGGCGCGTGGCGCCGGCCCGCGACGGCGCTCGTCGGGCGCGACGAGGACGTCACGGAGCTGGAGACCCTGCTGGGGACGAGCCCGCTGGTCACCATCGTCGCGACGGGCGGTGCTGGCAAGACCCGGTTGGCCACCGAGGTCGCGCGGCGCGCCGTCGCCTCCGGCACCACCGTCCGCGTCATCGAGCTGGCGGGCCTGCGTGGCCCGGGCGAGGTCCTGCCGACCGTCCTGGCCGCCATCGGCGGCGGAGACGCCACCGTCACACGCGTCGACCTCACCCCCGAACGACGGCTGCTCGCCCCCGAGGACCGGCTGCGGATCGCGGCCCAGGACCTGGACGGGCTGCTGGTGCTCGACAACTGCGAGCACGTGCTCGAGGCAGCGGCGGCGGTCGTCGGTGACCTGCTGGCGGTCGCCCCCGACGACGTCGTGGTACTCGCCACGAGCCGGGCTCCCCTGGGCCTCGTCGGCGAGGCCGTGCACCGCCTGGGAACCCTGCCCGACGCGGACGCGGTGGCCCTGCTCGAGGCGCGCGCCCGGGCCGGTCGCGCGGGCGTCGGGTGGGACCCCGACCGGGCCCTGGAGCTCTGCCGCCGGCTGGACAACCTCCCGCTCGCGCTCGAGCTCGCGGCGGCCCGCCTGCGCTCGATGACGGTGGAGGACGTGCTCGGCGGGCTGACCGACCGGTTCTCGCTGCTCGACGACGCGCTGCGCGGGCTGCCCGAGCGCCACGCGAGCCTGTGGGCGATGGTCGACTGGAGCCGCGAGCTGCTCGACGCGGCCGAGAAGGACCTGCTGCAGCGCGTCTCGGTGATTCCGGCGCCGTTCACCGCGGAGGCCGCGATCGCCGTCGCCGGAGCCCAGCCGCACGTCGTTCGACGGGCGCTGTCCACCCTCGTGGAGCAGTCCCTGCTGGCCCTCGACGAGCACGACGACGGCTCCGCCCGGTACCGCATGCTCGAGACCGTGCGCGAGTACGGCGAGGCGCGGCTGGACGATGCCGGCGAGCGCGGGGACGCGATGACCGGGCTCGTGCGCTGGGCGGGCGTCGAGGCCGGCAGGCTGTCCGACGACTTCGTCGGCCCGGGGCAGATCGCCGCCTTCGAGCGGACGGCGCAGGAGCAGGAGACGCTCGTCGCGGCCCTGCGCTGGGCGATCGAGCACGACGACGAGATCGCACCCGTGCGCATCGCCGCGGCCCTGTTCCACCTGTGGAGCGTGCGCGGCGCGCACGTCGAGGTCGTCGAGTGGGCGCGGCGGATCTTCAGGATCGACGAGCCCGCGGCCCGGATCTCGTCCGCGCTGTTCTACGGCACCTCGTCGGGACGGCCGTTGCCCGACGCCGACCGGGTCGCTGCGGCCGGGCTCTACGCGGTGATCAACGCCGGCGTCGCTCGGCAGATGCGACTCGCCGCCCTCGGGTGGCGAGCGATCAAGGTCGTCACCACGGAGCGCCCGGCCCAGATCAGCCCCCGGATGACCGCGCTGACCGCGGTGATGCCGGCCCTCGGGTCCAACGACGTCGCCGCCACCCTGGCGGCAGCCGACCGCCTCATCGCCGAGAGCGACCCGTACCTGCACGGGATGGGCTTGTTCATGCGGGGCGCGACGCGCGAGAACGCCGGCGACCCCGAGATGTCCAGCACCGACGCCCGGGAGGCGTACCGCGCCTTCGAGCTCGCCGGCGACCACTGGGGCATGGGCATGGCGGCGCAGGGCGTCGGGCAGTGGGAGGGTGCGCGCGGAGGGCCCGACGGCGAGGAGTGGTTGATGCGCGGCGTCGAGCACCTCGAGCTGGTCGGCGCGCAGCAGGACGTCCGCAGCATCCGCGTGCTCCTGGACATGCAACGGGCGCTCGCCGGTGAGGAGGGCGCGCTCGACCGTCTCCGCGAGGTGACCCGGTCACCGCAGGTCGACGACGTCGACGTCGCCCAGGCGTACCTCGCGATGGCTCACGTCGCCTGGGCGGCCGGTGACGCGCGCGAGGCGATCGCGGACGCCGAGGCGGCGGCCGCGCTGATCGACGGTGGTCAGGTCATCTTCCCGCAGGCGCGCGTGCTGTTCCGGGTGGTCGCCGCCGTCGTGCACCTGCGGAACGCGGGCATGCCCGGGGTCGACGACGCCGGCGCCGTCGCGCGGGCCGTCGAGCTGCTCGTCATGGCGCGCCCCGAGGCCGCCGCCATGGCGGACATGCCCGTGCTCGGCTCGTTCGCCCTCGGTGCCGCGGAGCTCGCCGCCTACCGCGGCGACCCCGAGTCGGCCCGCGAGCTCTGGGCCATCGGCATGCGGCTCGGCGCCAATGTGACCCTGCTCTTCCAGCTCGGTCTCGGCGTACCCCTCGCAGCCGTCCTCGAAGACCCCGACCGCCGGGACGCGGCACTCGAACGGTGGCGCGGCCGGCCCGCGCCGGAGGCCGCCGACCGGATCCGCGACCTGACCACGGATCTCGCCTGACGCGTGGTTCAATCTCCCGTCACGCACCGGCCCGACGACGACGAGGTCCCCCATGAACTTCCTGGTTTCGACGATGAACGACGCCCCCGGCTACCGCGTCCAGGCCGTTCTGGGCGAGGTGACCGGCCTGACCGTGCGCGCCCGCAACGTCGGCGTGCAGATCGGTGCCGCGTTCAAGGCGTTCGGTGGCGGCGAGCTGAAGGGTCTGACCACGCAGCTCCAGCAGACCCGCGACGAGGCGATGCAGCGGATGGTCGAGGCTGCGATGGCCCGTGGCGCCAACGCGGTGCTCGCCATGCGGTTCGACGCCAACGAGGTCGCCAACGGCTACCAGGAGGTCGTCGCCTACGGCACGGCCGTGGTGATCGTGCAGGCGTGACGAACAGGGCGGCCACCGATGTCCGGTGACCGCCCTGGTTCACGCCGTGCTGGTCAGACCTTCTTGCGGTAAGCCCGCAACGCCAGCGGCATGAACACGACGACCAGGCCCAGGCACCACAGCAGCGTGTAGTAGACGCTGTTGCCCATCGGCACCCCGAGGAAGAAGCCGCGCATCGCGGCGACCAGGTGCGTCAGCGGGTTCCACTGGACGAAGGTCTGCATCCAGCTGGGCAGCGAGGCCGCCGGGACGAAGACGTTCGACGCGAAGCTCAGCGGCATGATGATCAGGAACATGATCCCCTGCACCGCACCGGACGTCCGGACCTTCATCCCGACGAACACGGACACCCAGCTCAGGGACAGCGCGAAGACGATGGCGAGCAGGCAGCCGGCGAGGGCGCTGAGCGGGTTGGTGAGGATCCGGAAGCCCATCAGGTAGCCGACGAGGAACGTCGAGATGATCACGACGACGTAGCGGACCACGTCCCCGAACACCGAACCGACCAGCGGCGCCGATCGTGGGATGGGCAGCGACTTGAAGCGGTCGAAGATGCCCTTCTCCATGTCGGTGTTGAGGTTGACGCCGATGGCGATGGCGCCCGTCGCGATCGTCTGCGCCAGGATGCCGGGGAGCAGGAACTGCAGGTACTTCTCGGTGCCGCCGGCGACCGCGCCGCCGAAGATGTAGGTGAAGATCACCAGGAAGATCGCCGGCTGGAGCGTGACGTCGATGAGCGCCTCGGGGGTGCGCATCGTCTTGATCAGGCTTCGCTTGGCGAGGGCGAGCGAGTGCCGGACCAGCGGGAACGGTCGCTTCTTGACCGGGACCGAGGACGTGCGGGGCGCGATCGCGCTGCGGGGTGTGGTCGTCGTGGTCATCACGCCACCTCCTTCTCTTCTGTGACGGTGGTGTCGTCCTCGGACGCGGTGCGACCCGTGAGCGTGAAGAACACCTCGTCGAGGCTGGGCAGGTGCAGGGAGAGCTCGGTGACGCCGATGCCGACGCTCGCGAGGCGCGCGACCGTGGCGGTCATCGCCGAGTCGTCGGCCACCGGGACTGCGAGGACTCCCTTGCGGATCTCCTCGGCGCGGCCGTCGGAGGACACCTGCGCCAGGATCGTCGCGGTCTCCTCCAGCCTGGTGAGATCCGCCGGGCGGACCTCGAGCGTCTGGCCGCCGACGATCCGCTTGAGCCCGTCGGGGGTGTCGTGCGCGATCACGCGGCCGTGGTCGATGACCGTGATCTCGTCGGCCAGCGCGTCGGCCTCCTCCAGGTACTGCGTGGTCAGCAGGACGGTCGAGCCGTCGTTGACCAGGCTTCGGACCACGCCCCACATGTCCTCGCGCTTCGACGGGTCGAGGCCGGTCGTCGGCTCGTCGAGGAAGATCACGTCGGGCCTTCCCACCAGGCTGGCGGCCAGGTCGAGGCGGCGGCGCATGCCACCGGAGTAGGTCTTGGCGGGCCGGTCGGCCGCGTCGGTGAGGTCGAACCACTCGAGCAGCTCGGCGGCCCGGGCGCGGGCGTTGGCCTTGCCCAGGTCCAGCAGGATGCCGAACAGCACGAGGTTCTGGCGGCCGGAGAGGTCCTCGTCGACGGACGCGTACTGGCCCGTGAGTCCGATGGACTGGCGGACGCGCACCGCGTCCTTGACCACGTCGAAACCGTTGATGCTCGCTGTGCCCGCGTCGGGGGTGAGGAGGGTGGACAGGATGCGGACCGCGGTCGTCTTGCCGGCGCCGTTGGGGCCGAGCACGCCGAGGACGGTGCCGCGGGCGACGGCGAGGTCGACGCCCTGGAGGGCCTTCGTCTCGCCGAAGTGCTTGACGAGGCCGTGGGCCTCGATCACCAGGTCTGTTGTCATGGCTCGAGCCTGGCCGACGTCGCTGACAGCGTGCCGACACGGGGCTGACACGGTTCCGTCGCCCCGGTGTCGGCACCGCTGTCAGCGCAACGTCCGCCCTCGTGGGGCCAATAGCACCATCGAGTGCGGACGTTGCGGTGGGTTATGGGAGGGCGATCGACGTGTCGAGGAAGTCGTTGGTGTACAGGTCGCTCGCCTTCAGGCCGTCGACCGGGGCGGAGCCGTCCTTGGTGAGGATCGGGCCGGCGATGTCGAGGATCTTCTGCACCCGCGACTCCTCGAAGCTGCCGAGCGTCCCGTCGGGGGCGTTCGCCACGATGCCGAGGTCGAGCTGCTGCTTCGTGCCGTCCGTGGCCTGGGCCGCGTCGTAGACCCATCCGGTGTCGAACTTCACGACGGCGTCGACGATCACCGCGTTGGTGGGCTCCGGGTCGGCGAAGTAGTCGACGGTCGACTGCTGGATCACGGGGACGAGCTTCTTCAGGCAGTCGGCCTGCGCGGTGACGTCCGGCGTGCGCACCGACAACGCCACCGCGTACAGCGGGTAGCCGGTGTCGGCGATGAGCTGGTAGTCCACCGGCTTGTTCCAGGACGGCAGCTGGTTCTGGTAGACGAAGGGCTCGTCCGTGGCGAAGCCCTGCTGCGCGTCCTTGCCCTGCGCGGCGACGAAGTTGGCGGGGGTCCCGTCGTACGTGCCGTCGATCTGCTCCGGGCGCAGCTGTCCCGACCCGGTGAGGTACTCCATCCAGGTGGCGCCCGCGAAGTAGCGGACGAACGCGTCGGTGTCGGCCAGGTCGCTGATCTTGTGGACGTCGGGGTAGGTCGCCGGGTCCCACATGATCATCCACGGTGCCTTCTCGAAGGTCGCGAAGACCGCCGTCGTGGGCAGAGCCGCGGAGTTCTGGATGGACTCGTCGGTGTTGACCCAGCCGAGGAGCACGTCCTTGTCCGTGTACATCTGCGACGGCACGGGTGTGAAGCCGATGGCCGGACCGCCGGCACGGATCTCGACGTCGACGCCGGTGTACTCGCCCTTCGAGTAGAGCGGGCCGCTGACCACCTTGGCGTTGGCGTCGATCGTCGGGTCCGGCCCGAGCAGCTGGTAGAGGCCGCCCTGCTCGGCCTGCGGGTTCCAGTCGGTCTGGATGACGACGGTGGCGGGGCAGACGCCGCTGAGGTCGACGGCACCGATGGCGGCACCGCCCGACGACGCGGAGGACTCCGGCTCGGCGGCCGACGAGCCGCCGCAGGCGGCGAGCGGGAGCGTCACGAGGCCGGCGAACACGGCCGCCGCAAGGCGCTGGCGGGAGGTTGTCATGGTGATGCTCCTTATTGTGAGGGAGTTACAGCCGGTCGATGTCGGTCGCCTGGACGGGGATCCCGGTGGCGTCCGACGCGAGGGAGAAGCGGTTCTCGGTGGAGACGTAGAAGCTGGCGCCGAACCGGCCGACGGGGTGGAAGTCCGCGAGCGCGACGCGCCAGAGGTCGGTGTCGATGAGCCCGTCGGCGGCGTGCAGGTGACGGATCCGGCCGAGGTAGACCTGCCGGCTCGTGGTGAGAATCCGCTCGTGCACCGTGCACTCGAACGCCACCGGTGCCTCGGCGATCCGTGGCGGGCGCACCCGGTACGACGGCGTCGGGGTCAGCCCGACCATGGCGAGCTCGTCGACGTGCGATGGGTAGGCCTGGCCGCACTCGTGCATCCGGGCGGCCATCGGCAGGTCGGGGATGTGCACCACGAACTCGCCCGTGGCGTCGAGGTTCGCGGCGGTGTCCTTCTGGGCGCCGTCCTCCAGCCGGTTGACGCTGATCATCAGCAGCGGTGGGTCCTCGCCGATCATCCCGAACATGCTGAACGGTGCGGCGTTGACGATGCCGTCCTCGCTCGTCGTGGTCACCAGGGCGATCGGTCGGGGCACGATGAGAGACGCCATCAGCTTGTAGCGCTGGTACACGCCCAGCTCGTCGAAGTCGATCTCAGCCATGCGACGCCACCCACCAGCTGAGCAGCACGTCTCGCAGCGCATCCCCCTCGTCGGCGTAGCGGTCACGGTCGTGCAGGGCTTTGAGACGAAGCACGTCGGTCTCGTCGAGCTCGACCGGAACGTCGACGAGGTTCACGGGGGTCCGCGCGAAGGCGGGCGCGTAGTCCGGGTTCTTCGCGAGGCGCCGCTCGGTGCGGATCGTCGGCTGGCGGAAGT
Organism: Cellulomonas sp. URHD0024; assembly: GCF_000426185.1. Taxonomy (GTDB): domain Bacteria; phylum Actinomycetota; class Actinomycetes; order Actinomycetales; family Cellulomonadaceae; genus Cellulomonas. Next base: position 163,229 of record NZ_AUEW01000007.1, on the reverse strand, counting down.
CGGCGGGCGTGCGCTGGGTGGCGTACGCGCGCAGCGGCGGGACGGCCGCGATCTCCTGTGCGGTGGCCGTCTCGATCACGACTCGCACCGGGTTCAGCGAGAAGTTGCTGGTGCCCATGATGTCGTTGCCACAGACGTTGGGCACCGCGAGCACGTCCACGAGGGCGAGCAGCTCGACGTGGTCACCAGGGGCCGTGGACTGGCGCAGGATCTCCGGCATCCCGTCCACCACACGCGTCGCCATGAACAGGTTGAACGAGTCGTGCACGTCGTCCGGGGTCAGGCCGTACTCCCGCTGCGCCTCCGCCTGGATGTCCGCGCAGTTCGTGTGCTCCGGGAAGCCGTGCATCGACTCGTACATGTTCGCGCTGCACCGCGGGAACAGGGTGTCGTTGATGCCCGCCGTGTCGGTCTGCAGGTACATCAGCGCCCGCTCGCGCGGAGGTGCGGACCACAGGAAGGACCCGGTGCTCGGGTTGGTGCCGTGCAGAGTGCGGGTCCGGCCCACGTGCATGAACTCGCGGTAGTCGTGCAGGTTGAACACGTTGAGGTCGACGCACTGGTCACCGGTGATCTGCTCCACCCGCAGCACCTGACCTGCGCTGACCTCGAACGCCTTCCCGGTGCCGGCCTCGAGCACCGTCTCCTCGACCAGGGTCCGCTCGTCCGGTGCGTCGAGATCCACCCACCACCGCCAGGGGGTGCCGGTCCGGCGCGGGTGCACCCGACGGACGACGCCCTCGGCGGTCTCGGTCAGGGCGAGCCGGACGAGCGAGGCTGCGTCGGGTGCCTCGTCGGCGCCGATCGAGGCGGTGACGAGCTCGAGCTGCTGGTCCGTGAGACGGACGGTGATGTGCGACATGGCGTCCTTTCGTATACAGAAGGACACTAGTTGGTATACCGAATGAAGCGGTTTCGTATCCGTCAATTGTTCGTTGCCATCACATTTCGTCGGACGGTGGGCGTATACCGTGGCGCCCATGGACAGACCAGCCGACCGGGCGAACGCCGCGTTCCTCAGCCTGCGTTCCGCGATCGTCGAGGCCGCCCTCCCCCCGGGAACCCGGCTTCCCGAGGACCTGCTCGCGCAGCAGTACGGAGTCAGCCGGACGCTGATCCGCGGCACGCTCGCGCGACTGACGGCCGCGGGGCTCGTCGAGACGGGCAAGGCCAAGTCCGCTCTCGTGGCCAACCCGTCGCTGACCGACTCCAAGGAGACGTTCGAGGTGCGTCGCTGCCTCGAGCGTGAGGCCGTCCGGGCGATCGCCCTCCGCTGGGACGCGTCGATGGGCACGACGCTGGGCGCGCACATCGACCGAGAGCTCGCCGCGACGTCCACGCCGAACGCGCAGGTGTCCGGGCGGCTCGGCGCCGAGTTCCACATCCTGCTGGCCGAGCTCAGCGGCAACACGCTCCTCGAGCGCTACCTCAGCGAGGTCATCTGGCGCTGCGCGCTGATCCTCGCCGTGCACGGCCGCGACCACGACCAGCGCGGGTCGGTCGCGGAGCACCAGCGACTGGTCGAGGTCATGGCCGCCGGCGACGCCGACGGCGCCGAGGCGCTGATCGTCGCGCACGTCGCCGCCGTCGAGGAGCGCACCCTCTCAGGAGTCGGCCAGGACCAGCACCTCGACCTGACGGCGGTCCTGAGCCGCTACTGAGGCCGAGAACGGGCGTTTCAGGCCGTCAGCCGCACCGCGGTGAGCAGCCGGTCGAGGTCGTCGTCGCTCGTGACGTAGTGCGGCGACGCGCGGACCACCTCGGTCAGGCCACGCGGGGCGACGTCGAGCTGAGGCGACGAGACACGGGTGACGCTCCTCGAGCGCCCCGAGCCCGACGGACAGCGCGTAGTCGACCGCCGCACCCGGACCCAGGTGGGCGACGTGCTGGACCCCCGTGTCGCGGCGGGCACGGTCCACATCGAGCGTCACGGGTGGGGGTCTAGACGGGTGGAAACGTGCCTTGAGCAGCGGTGATGACCGGGCCCGGCCGTTCCACGAGGCGCCGCCGGCCGAGCTCGTTCGCGAGCTCCGAACGCGCCGGCGGCGTGCGCACGTAGAACCCGATGACTTCCGCCAGCCACCCGGGGTCGATGTCGAGCACCGGACCGGGGACGTCGACCCGGGGCGTGCGCGGTTGCGGGACGAACAGCACCCGCCGCCGACGACTCCACCGCCACGATCGCGCGCCCTGCGGACCGTGGACGCGGAGCACCTTGTACGAGCCGGTGTTGAAGAACTCGGTCGACGCGACGTCGTCCCAGCCCAGCCACGAGTCCCCGTCCCAGCCGTCGGCACCGATCCCCTCGGGCGTCAGCACCAGCCGACAGTGCCGCGTCGCCTTGATGGCCGAGTCGGGCAGGTACAGCGTGAAGAGGAGCGTCAGCACACCGACGAACCACGTCCCGCCGCTCCGCTGGAGGGCTAGGGCGATGGTCATGGCGCCGAAGACCGCTGCGAGGAACCCGACCGTGAGCATCGGCACCAGGAGAAGTGTTCGCCGCCACTGCACGACGATCGCTGGTCTGCCGTAGACCGTCTCGACCGCGACACTGCGCTCGTCCTCCGGGAATCGGTGCACGTACAGCCTCTGAAATCCGACGGCCCCTGCGATCCACCCCACGCCGAGCGCACAGCTCAGCAGGCATCCTCCGACGTTCCACGTGTCCTCGTCCGGCGCGACCAGCATGGCGACGCCGAGCACGAGCGGGACCGCGCCCAGCACGACGTTCCCGATCGCGACGAACCACAGGAAGGCACGCACCCCGAGGGTCGGGGGCAGACCGAACGGGCTCGCGCGCCGCACGTCCTCCATCAGCAGCACTCACCGATCGACCGGGTGGCAGCGGCAGTCACGTCGTGCGCTCCCCGATCCGGAGGATCGGCGAGTCGTCGTTCGGGATCAAGCGCACTACAGCCCCTGCGGTCGGCCGGACGGTTCGTCGGGCGAACCGTACCCAGGGCAACGCAGGCCCGATAGGCACAGGCACTCACCCCGGTGGGTTCCGGTCACCGGCTCGACGGGCGCCAGAGGACGACGGCGGCGCGGTCCGTGGGGCCGACCGGGCGGCGGCTGCGGGCGCGGTCGACGGCGACCGCGCCGGTGGGGTCGGCCGTGAACACACGGCGGCCGGGGTCGACGAACGCGCGCAGGTACTCGATCTGTCGTCGCAACCCGTCGACCTCCTGCTCGAGCTCGAGGATGCGCTTGATCCCGGCCAGGTTCACGCCCTCGTCCTGGGAGAGTCGCTGGACCTCACGCAGGGTCGCGATGTCGCGCAGCGAGTACCGCCTCCCCCGGCCGCTGGCGCGACTCGGGGTGACCAGGCCGAGGCGGTCGTACTGGCGCAAGGTCTGCGGGTGCATCCCGGCGAGCTCGGCGGCGACCGAGATGACGTAGACCTTGGCGTCCTCGCCGGGCACGGCTACGTCCTCGCCGAGTCCAGCAAGCCGGCGCGCACGTCCTCACCCGACGTCGCGATGCCGAACGCCTGGACCGCCTCGCGGGCGGCGCCGGACAGCCGCTGGGGCACGACGACCTGCACGGTCACCAGCAGGTCGCCCGCGCCCTTCGGCGTGACGACCCCCTTGCCCTTGACGCGCAGGACCCGGCCGGACGGTGTGCCCTCCGGCACCTTCACGCGGACCGTCGAGCCGTCGAGCGTCGGCACCTCGATCGTCGCGCCGAGCGCGGCCTCGTCGAACGCGACCGGGACCGTCAGGCGCAGGTTGTCGCCGTCGAGCGAGAAGACGGGGTGCGGCGTGACGTTGACCGTGACGACGAGGTCGCCGGCGCCCAGCTCCCCGGGTCGACCCTTGCCGCGCAGTCGGATCTTCTGGCCGTCGCGGACGCCCGCGGGGATGCGCGCGTTGACGGTGCGGCCCTCGACGTTCAGCGAGACCTGCGAGCCCTCGACGGCCTGCCGGAAGGGCATGGTCACGCTGGCGGCCAGGTCGGCACCGGCCTGCGGGCGCTGGAATGCGCCACCGCCACCGCCGCCGTTCCCGAACAGTCCACCGAGCAGGTCCTCGAACCCGCCGCCTCCGCCGCCGCCGCTCGTGGAGTAGCGGACGCGGCCGCCGCCGGGCGCACCTCCGCCGCCGAACATGCCACCGAAGACGTCCTCGAAGCCGGTCGCGCCGCGGCCGCCCGAGGTGAAGCGCGCGCCGCCGGCCATCGCGCGCAGCTGGTCGTACTGGCCGCGCTGCTCGCTGTCCGAGAGCACCGCATACGCCTCGCCCACGTCCTTGAAACGCGCCTCTGCCTTGGCATCGCCGGGATTGTGGTCCGGGTGCATCTCACGCGCGAGCTTGCGGTAGGCCTTCTTGATGGTCGCCGCGTCCGCGTCCTTCGGGACGCCGAGAACCGCGTAGAAGTCCTTCTCGAGCCAGTCCTGACCGGTCACGACGCCTCCTTCCAACTCTCCGCAACGTCCGCACAAGTGGGTGTAATTGCACCCACTTGTGCGGACGTTACCTGGGTTTGACTACGCCTCGGGGTCCACGACGGCCACACGGGCCGCGCGGAGCACCCGGTCGGGCGTGCGGTAGCCGGGCTGGAGCACCAGCTGGACGGTCGGTTCGTTGACCTCGGCAGAGTGCGAGTGCATCAGCGCCTCGTGCACGGCCGGGTCGAACGGCTCGCCGGCCGCGCCGTAGCGCGTGACACCGAACCTGCCCAAGGTCGACTCGAGCTTCTCCGCGATGGAGACGAAGGGACCGGTGAGGTCGCCGTGCTGGCGGGCCAGCTCGATGTCGTCGAGAACCGGGATGAGGGCCTCGACGACCGCGTGCACCCCCCGGTCGTGGGCGGCCAGGCCGTCGGCCTTGGACCGCTTCACGAACGAGGAGTACTGCTGCTCGAGGTTGTAGTAGGCCGCCTTGGACCGCTGGAGCTCGTCCAGACGCTCCGCCGCGATCCGCTCGGCCTCGACCAGGCCCTCCAGCACGACCGTCTCCTCCGCGTTCTCCGCGATGGACTCGGCCTCGGCCAGAACCTGCTCCTCGGGAGTCAGGTCCTCGCCGTCACCGGGGGTTTCCGACGTCACTTGGCAGCCGCCTCGTCCTCGTCGTCGACGATCTCGGCGTCGACGACGTCCTCATCCTGGGAAGCAGAGCTGGCGGAAGCGTCCGCTGCGGGCGCCTCTCCCGCGCTGCTGTTCGCCGAGTACAGCGCCTCGCCGATCTTCTGGCTCGTGGTCAGCAGGGCGGAGTGCTTGGCCTTGACCTCCTCGACATCCGTGCCGGCGAGCGCGGTCTTCAGCTCGCCGGCGGCGGCCTGGACCTCGGTCTTGACGTCGTCGGACAGCTTGTCCGCGTTGTCCACGAGCAGCTTCTCGGTCGAGTAGACGAGACCCTCGGCACTGTTGCGCACCTCGGCCTCCTCGCGACGCGCCTTGTCCTCGGCGGCGTGCTCCTCGGCCTCGCGCACCATGCGCTCGATGTCCTCCTTGGGGAGGGCCGAGCCGCCGGTGATCGTCATCGACTGCTCCTTGTTGGTGCCCCGGTCCTTGGCGGACACGTGCACGATGCCGTTCGCGTCGATGTCGAACGTGACCTCGATCTGCGGGACGCCACGCGGAGCCGGCGCGATGCCGGTCAGCTCGAACGTGCCGAGCGGCTTGTTGTCCCGTGCGAACTGGCGCTCGCCCTGGAACACCTGGATCAGCACGGACGGCTGGTTGTCCTCGGCCGTCGAGAAGATCTCGCTCCGCTTGGTCGGGATGGCCGTGTTGCGCTCGATGAGCTTGGTCATCACGCCGCCCTTGGTCTCGATGCCGAGGCTCAGCGGGGTGACGTCGATGAGCAGGACGTCCTTGCGGTCGCCCTTCATGACGCCGGCCTGCAGCGCGGCACCGACGGCGACGACCTCGTCCGGGTTGACGCCCTTGTTGGGCTCCTTGCCACCCGTGAGCTCGGTGACCACGTCCGTCACGGCGGGCATACGGGTCGAGCCGCCGACGAGGACCACGTGGTCGATCTCGGAGAGCTTGATGCCGGCCTCACGGATCACGTCGTTGAACGGCTTCTTGGTCCGGTCGAGCAGGTCCTGCGTCATCTGCTGGAACTGCGCGCGACCGAGCTTGGTGTCCAGGTGGACCGGGCCGTTCTCGCTCATCGACAGGTACTGCAGCGAGATGTTCGTGGTCGTCGCCGAGCTGAGCTCCTTCTTCGCCTGCTCCGCAGCCTCACGCAGACGCTGCACGGCGATCTTGTCCTTCGCCAGGTCGACGCCTGTGGAGTTCTTCACCTCGGTGACCAGGAAGTCGACGATGCGCTGGTCCCAGTCGTCGCCACCCAGGCGGTTGTCGCCGGAGGTCGCGCGGACCTCGATCGTCGAGAAGCCGTCGTCGTCCTTGCCCACCTCGAGCAGGGAGACGTCGAACGTGCCGCCACCGAGGTCGAAGACGAGGATGAGCTCGTCCTCCTTGCCGCGCTCCAGGCCGTAGGCCAGGGCGGCCGCGGTGGGCTCGTTGATGATGCGCAGGACGTTGAGGCCGGCGATGGCGCCGGCGTCCTTGGTGGCCTGGCGTTCGGCGTCGTTGAAGTACGCCGGGACGGTGATGACGGCCTCCGTGACCGGCTCGCCCAGGTAGGCCTCCGCGTCACGCTTGAGCTTGGAGAGCACCCGCGCGCTGATCTCCTGCGCGGTGTACTTCTTGTCGTCGATCGCCGCGGACCAGTCCGTGCCCATGTGGCGCTTGACGGACGTGATGGTGCGGTCGACGTTGGTGACGGCCTGGCGCTTGGCGATCTCGCCGACCAGCACCTCACCCGTCTTGGAGAACGCGACGACGGACGGCGTCGTGCGCGACCCCTCAGCGTTGGCGATGACCGTGGGCTCGCCGCCCTCGAGGACCGCCACCACCGAGTTGGTGGTTCCGAGGTCGATGCCGACTGCTCGTGCCATGTGTGTGCCTTCTTTCGTGTGCTGCTTCGTGTGCGGTTGGTCGCTCTTGAGTCCGGCTGGCTCAAGTCTGCGTCGCGACGACCGCGTGCGCAAACCCGCGGGGCCAAACTTGAGTCTGTTGGGCTCAACCTTGGGCGAGACCGGTGCATTCCCCGGAGGACCGCGCACGTTCACGGCGCTTGGTGTGGGATCCCGTGTGAGTTGGCCAAATCTCACGTAGTTGGCCACGCCGTGGCCAGATCTCACGTAGTTGGCCAGCGGAGGCTCGCCTCGGCCGGCACGGTCCATGGTGTGTAGGCGCCCCGGGTTCCACGGTCACTCGCCCGTGGTGCACACTCGTGCCTCGGCCAGTGAGTACCGACCCGGTGGACGGAGGCGCCCTGATGGCACGCCCCCCGCTCGTCCTGCTCGAGCCGGGCGAGGTCTTCGCCCTCCCGCTGTTCCTGACGTTGGAGCTCGCGGCGGAGACCGCGGCCCGGCTTGGTCACCCCGCGTCGGCGTAACCCTCATGGACTGTGAAGGGCGGTGCGCATGACCGACTGGGCTTCTGAGTTTCACGCCATCGTCGCGAGCGACGTCGGGCAGCGGGACGGCATCGGCTGGGAGTTCACCGGTGCTGACGGTCTCGTGTGGACGGTCTTCCGGGAAGACGGCGGCCCCTTCCCCGTGCTCTCGTCGGCGCGCGGTGACGGTCCCCTGCCATCGCAGGTCCAGCTCGAAGCAATGACGATTGAGGCCGTGTCCGACCTGCTGTCCCCCCAGCTCGCGGGGCGCCACGACTGGATGGTCAGGAACATCGCGGCCGCCCTGCTCTTCGCGTCGCGGGATGTCGTGTCCTGGGAGGGCGTGGAATGGGCAGTGGAACTCGACCAGGCCGGCGAGGGAACCGCGTGGGCCGAGCCGGGTGACCTCCGCACCCCGTACGCCTGGTTGCGAGCAAGGTCCAGCGACTCCGACGCGCTGGTGAGCATCTACCAAGAGGACGCCTACTTCGGGCTGTCCTTCGCCGATCCCCTCGATCGCCCACTGCCGGCGTCGCAGGTCGGCGGGCTCCGCCCGTGCACGCGGATCGATCTCGCGCGGGGCCGGATCACCGCGGTCGAGGTCGTCTACGACACCACGATCGACGGCCTGAGGGATCCCGGTCTGCTGACCGAGGTCCTCCTTCACAGCGAGACCGGCATCACCCTGCTCATCGCCGCCGAGGCGTACAGCCGCGAGGAGTGGCACCTGCACGACGAGTCCGTTGTCGCGCTGCCCAGTCCGGCCGCCGCGGACCGCCTGCACTGGGACGGACCGCGGAAGCCGTGGCACCCATCGGAGGGCTCGTACGCGCGGCACACCCGGCCGGTCTGACCGCTTCCCGGATACCAGCAGCCGGCTCTGTAGCGCCACTCCGTCGGCGGCGTCCCCAATCGGAGGATTTGGACAAGTAGATGAGACGAGCCGTATCTCACCAATGTGTCCGACCGCACGTCAGAGGGTCGGGCTGCGGACAAGTTCGCTGAGTTCCTACAGTAAGACGCTCAGATCGCTCGGCAGGCCAGTCGCATCCGACTTGTCGTATTCGCATTAAGTAGTCGTCGGGTTGTCGCGGTTCGCAGGTAGTTGTCGCAGGCGCACGGTTGACGCGTGGACGCTGGTGCGTTGCGCGTCAGGTGACCGCCAGGGTGGAAGTGAAATCCAGGACCGGTTGGAGGGTCGACTCGACGGCCGGAATCTCGTCGAGTCGCGCAGTTCGTCGACGAGCTCCGCGACACCGAGCCCACCCTCACCCACGCTCAGATCCGAAGACCTGCGCTCGGCGCCGGATCACCACACTCGCCCCCTCCACGTGGCGCGGAGGGACGAGTGTGGCGGGTCGGCATCTCAGGGCATGTCGTCACAAATCGCGCATGTCTTCACACATTGTCATGACCTTCCTGAACTGCTCGCGGAACTCGAAGAAGGCGCTGCCCTTGTTGGGGTTGGATATGATCTTCATCCAGGTCTCGTCGTTGTACCGCAGGGCCCCGATCGTGAAGTTCGCGGAACCCAGCCACACCACCTGGCTGTTGGGCACACCGTCGTAGTTTCCGTCGATGAGCATGTACTTGGCGTGCATGCTGATCGTACGCTTTTGCTCCGGGACCCAGCAAATCCCATTGTCCAGATTGATACGGGGGTTGTCGAGGATGGTTCGGACTTCGGGTGCGATCTGGGTGACGTTGACGACAACCTCGATCCAACAGCCATCTTTCGCCAACTCGTCAAGCTTCTTGGCCACCTCGACACGCTTGAACGCGAACTGCGCGATCCGGATGAATGTCTTGTGATCGGACGTGCCGCCGGTCGTGTTCTTGTCACAAATCACGTTGTCGAGGATTCCGACGATGGTGTCCGATCCCGGGTCGCTCTCAGGCTTACCAGCCGGTGCCTCCAGCGGGAAGAAATAGGCCTTGAAATTGCCGTCGGTCACGGTCGAATAGCTGTGAGGCTTCTGCGTGGCCAACTCTTTGTCGAAGTAGTCACGGTAGGCGACATAGAGGTCTTCGTGCTCGGCGACCGCGTAGGCCACATTCCACAATTCTTTGCCGTTAGACGTGTTCACGTTACCTGTGGACTGCATGACGACGCGAGTGTTGCCCAGTGTCTCCGAGAACAGGAAGAACTTGTTGTGCATGTAGGCCTTGGCACTGCACCCACGGAATTCGCCTTGCGGCAGACCCTCCCCGCAGATGACGAAATAGGAGCTCTTGCTGACGTCCTTACCCAATGCGGCGCGCAGGCGCTTCACGCCGTCATCTTGGAGCGGGTTGAAGTCGTTCTTATCCGACCTGTCGAGCACCACCCTCACCTTGACGCCACGATTGAAGGCTTCGTGCAGTGCGGTGACCACCCTGGGGTGCTCTTTCTGGTTCTCGGTCAACAGGTGCACGGCCACCCTGATCATCGAGCCGCTCGGGGCGCCCTCGATCAGCGTCTCGAGCCGGTCGGTGATGGCCCAGGGATCCTGCGCCGGGTCGTTCCACACCGGCCCCAGAACGGCTGTGTTGGACGCCGCGCGTGCAGGTTCCGCCAGTACGACCGGCACAACGCTCAAGGACAGTGTCAGTGCCAGTGCCCCGATGGCGGCGACCAAAGCGCGTGCCCGGCCCGACGGTAGGCGCGTGTCGCCCCTCATCAGCTTGCTCCTCTGTTGTCGGTTTCGTCCGCGTTCGTTCATCGGACCGCGAGACGGTACCAGTGGGGCTGGCCCGTTCGGATGGATATCTGAGATGAAGGGCCTGATGACGTGGTCTCCTTCGAGGACGCTCCGTCACAGATGCGCCGGTACGGGAACGTCCACCGCCGAGCCGTCGGGGAACTGGGTGGCCCAGCATCGCGAGCGGCCGCGCCATGGTGTTGATCTCCGTGCCGCGGTCGCGCGAGCCATTGTTCGTCGGGTGCGCCGGCCACACGCACTGGGGCGACCTCGCGGCCGCCCTCCCCCGGTATGACGAGGGTCGAGGCGTCCGGCTCGGTTGAGCATTCCGGTCGCGCTCAACGGGGGAACGAGGAGGGTCCCTGATGGGAAGGTCGGTGCTCTACATGTCGATGTCCCTCGACGGGTTCATCACCGGCCCAGACGACGGGCCGGAGAACGGGCTCGGGACCGGCGGTGAGCGTCTGCACGAGTGGCTCGGCAAGCCCACTGCGGCGTTGCCCCACTTCGACCCTCCTGGGCTGAGCGGTCAGGTGTTCGCCGAGCTGATGGCGACTGGTGCCGTCGTCGTCGGCCGCAAGACGTTCGAGTACGGGCAGTGGAACGGCGACCACCACGGCGTGCCCATCTTCATCCCCACACGTGCCACCCCGTTGCCACCGCAGAGCGGCTGGGCACATTTCGTGCCCGACGCCGAGACCGCCATGCGCGAGGCCAAGGCCGCCGCGGGCGAGAGGAACGTGATGTTGCACGGCGCCCGCCTCGCGCAGACGCTGCTGCGCGAGGGGCTGCTCGACGAGGTGGAGATCCATCTAAACCCCTTGGTCCTCGGGAGCTGCCGTCGCCTGTTCGGCACGGACCCCGCAGAGCTCGAGCTGACGCGCGTCCTCGCTACGCCCGGCGTCACGCACCTGCACTACCGGGTGGGTGCACCCACGTCCGGCTGACCTTCCGCTCGGGGGCTGGCGGTACACGAGACCAGGTTGCAGGTCCCCGGCTCGCAGACGCTGAGGATTCGGACAGGTTCGTGAGACGCGAGCCGTCTCACCGACTTGTCCCATGCCTGGTCAGCGCGACGCGCTCAGGACAGATTGGATGAGTTCCTACAGCTTGTTTGGTCACCATCCGGGACCCTCTTGGTCCACGACGAACAGCGGGCACCTCGTCTACGCGAGCCGGCTCGAGCTCGAGTGCCTCTGGCGCGCCCACTTCGATCCGAACGTCGTCCGGATCGCGGCGCGGCCGCTCCAGGCCCCCGTCACAGCGGTAGGTTGCCGCCGTTGATAGACGAGTCGGTGGAGGTCACGTCGATGGACGTAGTGGGGGCGCCCAAGGCAGCCGATCGTGTGCGCGCCCTGATCACCCGGTGGCCCATCCTCACTGCGGTTGTGCTGACCATGGTCTGGCATGTCGTGCTGTTCGCGCTGGCCGAAGCGCTAGCTCCGTTGCAACCGCACTGGTTTCCAGACCTCGGGTACACGCTGATCAATCTTGGTGCTGCAGCGGTTCCGGTCGGGCTGATTCTCTGGCTCGGCTGGACCCGTTCAGCAGCACTGATCTGGCGGCGTCCAGACCGGTCCTGGTGGCTTTTGACGCCGCTGGCGCTGGAGGCGGTCAGCTACTCGCTCGACGGAGTGGTGGGCACTGCCCGCGAGCTGCTCAGCACCGCCATCCTCTGCATCGCGATCGGGATCTCGGAGGAATCGCTCAGCCGCGGTCTGGTACAACGGGTCCTGGCTGTGCTCGGCCCGGTTCGGGCGGCAGTGTGGGTGGGCGTGCTGTTCGGGGCGGGCCACACGCTCAGCGGTATCTGGTTCTCGCGACCCATGGGCGACACCATATTCATCACCATCAATGCAGCGGCCTTCGGCTTCGCCTGCGCCGCGCTGCGTTGGCATCTACGGACGATCTGGCCACTGGCCGCAGTGCACGCTCTGGGGGACTTCTTCCAGCTTGTCAGCCCCGGCAACCTGCCGTTCGCTGTCCGTGTCGTGTATCTCTTGGGCTTCATCGGCTACGGATGGTGGTTGCTCAAGCGACTACACGAAGGGGCGACCGGGATCACCTCAGCGATGGACGTCGGCAACGCAAGCCTGGCGGACCCGCCGTCACCGGACGATCGCGAGACGCACCTCACCACCCGCCAGCCACTGGAGTGAGGTCCAGCGGCGAGGCTCGCGGATGCACAACGGTCGCCCTGACCTGCCGGCCCTGAGGATTCGGACAAGTTCGTGAGACGCGGGCCTCCTCAGCGACTGGTCCGATGCCCGGTCAGAGCGGTGCTCTCCGGACACATTCGCTGAGTCCTTACAGTCCGCACGATCCGCGGGAAGACGCGCTGGTCGCTCGGAAGGACCCGCCGATCGCTCGGGAAGACGCGTTGCGCAGCCCTGGGGTTGTTGGACCTGCGGGCACACAGGTCCTCCGAGCTGGGCCTGATAGTCCGATGACGTCGGCGCGGCCCTGCCAACCCCGGAGACTCTGATGTGCTGATGTCCTACCCGGCGGGGAGGATGGGCGGAGGAAGGTACAGATGAGCGACATCGCGGACGTTCCACCCGACGTTGTGGGCCGGCTCCGGGTGATCTGCGGGGAACTGCCCGAGGCGTACGAGGAGCCGGCGTGGATCGGCCTGCGGTGGCGGATTCGCCGGCGGACGTTCCTGCACGTCTACACCACCGACGAGAGGCGGTCGGCGTATGTCGATCTGGACCATCCGGCCATCCTGATGACCTTCCGGGCGCCGCCCGGGGAGTTGGCCGCGCTGGCGCATGCCGGCCCTCCGTTCTTCCGGGCCGACTGGGGTGAGAATGTCGTGGGAATGGTGCTGGACGACGAGACGGACTGGGTCGAGGTTGCCGAGCTCGTGACGGACAGCTATCGCGTGCAGGCGCCCCGCCGCCTCGCGTTCCGGCTGAAGGCAGGTGGATGAACCGCCGGCTCGTCCCCGTGGGAACTCACCGGCGTGATCGGTCGACCACGTGCTTCAACTCGCAGTCGCCGTCAGGAGAACAGCTGGACCTGGCGCTCGACGCCACGTGGTGGCTGGGCAGATCAGCGAGACGGGCTCGGGCATCACGAGGTGCGGGCTGAGGATTCGGACACCTAGGTGAGACGCGCGCAGGCTCACCTATGTGAGCTACAGCAGGTCAAGCCGTTGAGCGTCGGACAAGTTCGATGAGTTCCTACAGCTTCCATCGCAGCATCTTTGCCCTCACCTTGCGCAACAACTTGATGATCCTGGCCCGTGGCGTCCTCACCGGGCCGAGCACCGTAGCGCGGCACGTGACGCACAACGCGACGTCGACGTTCGGACGCTCGGCTCATGCCGAGCGACCACGGCGCGGCACGAACATCTTCGGCTGACCTGGCCCCGACCGCGGTTGCGCGCGTGATGCTCCGCCGTGCACCCGGCGCCAAGCCGAACGAGAGGTCCGTGCACGATGGCCCGACCGCTCAGCGTGGAGCTGCTGGACGAGCCGCCGTCGACGTCGATGCGGCATGCACCTGCCGGCTACGACTCCGGTGGCGCGGTGCGGGCGTGCGGGTCGTCCGCGACCATGCCGCGAGCAGGCTCACTGTCGGTACGGCTCGTCGGCACGGACGCGAAGAGCAGCGTCGCGAGCAGCGCGATTCCCGCACAGGCGAGCAGGGCGGCTCGATATCCGAGATTCTCGACGACGACGCCGGCAAGAACTCCGGAAAGGAGCAGTCCGACCGTGACGGCGTTGGCAAACAGAGTCGTGGCCCGGGCGGTGAACGGTGCAAACGCTTCCTGGAAGAACCGGATTCCTACGGCACCGACCACGGCGATGGCCACGCCGCGGGGCACCTGAGCGACGAGCAACCATGCCAACCGCGATGCGGCCGCGGCCATGACGAAGAAGACGACGAAAGTCGCGAGCCCACCGCACAGCAGGGACCGTGCCGAGATCCGGTCCGGCACGCGCGCCAGCGCGAGCGCTGCCGCGATCTCGACGGCCGCGCAGACCGAGAACATGACACCGACAGCCGACGGCGGTTGGGCGAGCTCGTCCGTGATGAACAGTGGGAGCACGAACGAACCGGAGAACATCGCGAGGTGGAAGAGCACCACGCACCCGACCACCCGAAACCAGAAGGACCTCCCGCGCAGTGCCACGAGCGAGGACGCAGCATTGGTTCGGCTCTCCACCGGGGTGGTGGGCCGACGCGTCGTAGCTGCGAATGCGGCTGCGGCCAACAGGGCGACGGCAGCCGCCGTGAACAGGGCGCCGTACCCGCGCCACGTCACGATCACGGCGCCGACGAGAGGCCCGACGGCCCAGGCCAGTGACCACACGGACCGGAGGACGGCGATCGGGCGGCCGGCCGTCGACGCGTCGCTGTGAGCAGCGGCGAACAGCTGGGGAAAGGCCGCCTGGACTGCTGCGAGCAGGGTGACGCTCAGTGCGACCAGTCCCGCGAACGACGGCGTGGTTGCCAGCAGGGCGTACCCCGCCGCCCCCAGGACGCACGCCGCCACCGCGTATCGGCGTGCCGGGTGGCGGTCGTACCGACGCGCCCACCAGCTGCTCACCACGATGCCCGCCGCGCCGGTCAGCGTCGCGAGCAGGCCCGCCTGCGCCGGGGTCGCACCGACGGTGCCGACGGTGAACAGGACGAAGTAGGACTTGGCCATGGCGTCGGCCAGGCCGAGCATGAGGACGGCGAGCCCGAGTCGCCCGGTCGTTCCCCGCATGGTCATAGCCTCTACCGTCGCGATCCGCGCGACATCCCGGGGACTGTCCGGCTCCTGCGGACGGCGCAAGGGTGTGCTGCATGATCCTCGTGGATCGACGCCGGTGCGTCGGCGTCAGCGTCTAGCCTGGCTGGGATGTCGAACCGAATCTTGGGCGTCCTCGGGGTGCCGTCAAGCGCGGCCGCTCATGCCCCAGGCCTCGAACGCTCCCCCGCCGCCATGCGGGCCGCCGGCCTGGTGCCCGCGCTCGAGCGCTCGGGCCGTCGCGTCGTCGACCATGGCGACACGTCGGTCGCTCGGTGGCGGGCCGACCCGCCCGAGCGCACCAACCCCCACGACGTCGCCCAGGTCGCGACGGTCTTGCAGGAAGCGCGAGCCGCGGTCGCGCCCGTCCTGTCGGCCGGCCACGTCCCGGTGGTGCTCGGCGGCGAGTGCACCGTGACGATCGCGGTCCTGGCGGCAGCCGCGGACCTCGGGACGGACCTCGGCCTGGTGTACATCGACGGCGGGCAGGACCTGCAGCTGCCCGGGGATCACCCGGAGGAGCCGATCGCGGACTCCATGGGCGTGGCGCACATGCTCGACCTGCCGGGCGCCCACGACACACTGGCCGCCTTGGGTCCGCACCGTCCGCTGCTCACCGCCGATCGGCTGTGCTTCGTCGGCTACGCAGAGCACGATCTCCGCCGTCTCCGGCCGGCAGATCGCCAACATGGACCTGCCGGCCGAAGGGTTCACCCAGGTGCTGACTGAAGCCGGCCTGCCCGCCGAACTGGCCCACGTCCTCGTCGACGCCGACCTCGCCATGGGCCGCGGTGAGCTGTTCACCGACTCCGGTGACCTGCGGCGCCTGATCGGACGCCCGACCGTGACCCCGGCCGAAGCGATCACCGCCGCACTCAGCTGACCGGCCTTCTCGCCGCCGACGCAACGCTCGTGGTCTTTCACTGCGCGGTCCTCGCATCGTTGGACGCGGACGCTCGGTCGGCGTTCGTCGACTCCGTCATGACGTTGCCTGGGCACTGGATCAGCAATGAGGGCGCACATGTTCTCGCAGCCACTGCCCACCTCGCGCCCGGGATACCTGGCCACGGCTTCGTCGTGGCGGTCGACGGCGTGACCCGGGGTTACGCCAACCCACATAGACGCGCCCTGATCAGAGTCAACGACTGAACGCCTCGGACGCGCGACGGCCTGAGGATTCGGACAAGAAGGTGAGATGCCGGCCACCTCGGCTGGTTGTCCAACTGCAGGCCACGGCGTCGCCCGTCGGACAAGACCGCTGAGCTCCTACAGCTTCTTCTGGTCGATGTGGCGCACGCGCAGCCGCCGCCGCCGCTGCGCGTGTGGGCGTTGTGGGTGCGACCACACGCGGGCGCAAGGCGCTCGGTCGAGGCGATCGGATCGGCATCATCGGACAGTTCCAGCTGTCGCCGGCGCTGCGTGCCCGCGGTCCACTCCGGACTCGTGCGCGCACCTAAGTTGTCGGCACGCCCCCGGCTAGGGCGAGGACGGTCGCGAGAGCGGCGAGCGCGAGGATCGTGAGGCCCAACGCGGCCGTCGGTCCTCGCCGGTCCGTCGCCAGCCCGCGCAGGAGAGTGGAGGCACGGCCCAGGAGGGCCAGGGGTGGCGCGGCCTTCCAGACGTCGCGCTCCGCCTTGCCGCCGGCGCGCCGCACGACGTCGGGCAGGTGCCCGACAGCCGTCAGCAGCGGGACGACCATCCTGCCTCGACGGGTGCGCACGGAGTGCGTGCTGAGGGCGCCCTCCACGCTCGCGCGCACCGCGGCGGTGTCGTTGGCCCAGTGCACGCGTGCGTCGATGATCCCGTCGGGACGCAGGAGGTAGGCCGAGTTCGGCTTCGGGCCGACCGCGCGGTGCAGCGTGCCGTCGATGTCGTCGACGGCGACCTCGTACGTCACGTGCAGGTCGTCCCGCATCGACGCCGCGTGAGCCGCCTTCTCCTCATCCGTTCGGGGTTGCGGAAGGAGCTCACCGGGGTGCGCCTCGCGGGTCTGGACCAGGACGAAGCGCACCCGGTCGCCGTAGTGCGTGTGCAGCTCGTTGAGCGGCGGGAGCGCGCTGCGCGTGACCGGGCAGGTCTGCGACCCGAAGACGAGGAGGACCGGCCTGTCGCCGAGGTCTTCGCTGGCGAACCGGGTGCCTGCGAGCGTCGGCAAGTCGAAGGCGGGGATCCGGTCACCTGGTGCGGGATCTGTCGAGCGGTAGTACATGTCGGCGACGATGTCCCTCGTCCGCAGGTCGTCGAACCGGTACTCGGACGACCCGTGCTCCGTCTGGGCGGTCATGGGGTTCCTCTCACTTCGTTGACTTGACCGAATGGTCAAGTGATGGGGCGCGCGGTTGGAGGTGCGGTGGGAGCAGAGTCAGCGAGGTGCGGGGAGGAGCAGTCGCACGAGGGGCCGCAGCGCCTCGAGAACGCGCGGATCGCCGTCGGACTTGGCCAGGACGCTGAAGCCCTGGATGCAGGCCACCACGCTGCGCGCGGCCACCGTCGGGTCCAGCATCGGGTCGACGTCCCCGCGGGCTTGACCGTCCGTGACGACAGAGGCGACGCGTGCGGTCCAGGCCGTCAGCACCTCGGCGACCCGGGTCCGCATCTCCGGGTCGTGTGCGGAGAGCTCTGCCGCGAGGTTGCCCAGCGGGCAGCCGGGCACGACACCGAGGCGCTGCTGCATGGTGCGCATCATCGACGAGTAGGCCGACAGGAACCGGTCGAGACGATCGAGCGGTGGCGCCTCGGCGTCGAAGGCCTCGTCGAGGAGGCTGCGCATGAGCGTCCAGTTGCGCTCCAAGACCGCTAGCCCGAGAGCGTGCTTCGAGGGGAAGAAGTGGTACAGGCTGCCCTTGTTGACTCCCGCCGCCTTGCACACGTCCTCGACGCTGACGTCCGCATAGGTAGACCCGTGCACGAGATCGCGTGCGGTGGTCACCAGCCGCTCCCGGGTAT
The DNA here is from genome assembly GCF_000426185.1 of Cellulomonas sp. URHD0024. Classification (GTDB taxonomy): domain Bacteria; phylum Actinomycetota; class Actinomycetes; order Actinomycetales; family Cellulomonadaceae; genus Cellulomonas. The sequence goes on along the minus strand of NZ_AUEW01000007.1, from coordinate 145,446 downwards.
CCGTTGGCATGCGTCGACGATAGGAGCGAGTTGACCAATCGGTCAACTAGGCGCATGCGACTCCGTCGCCGGCCGTTGGCGCACAGCCGTCCTCGCAGTGGCGCTGGTCTCTGAGGAACCGGATGGAAGTGCGGGACGCGAGTCGTCTCAAGCAGATGCCCGCCTGCAGGTCATCGCCGCGCCTCGCGTACAGGCGGGATGCGTTCCTGCAGGCGCGGACATCACGCATGTCGCCGCTGGGATGCCAATTCGCATTCCCGCCGGGGAGGGACCGACCGGAACCTGCTCGACGAGTGGAACATACGGCTGCGGCGCATGCCGGCTACGGTCGTCTCGTCGACCTTGCAGGACACCCTCGGCTGGCCCCGGGCCTCCATCGAGAGGGGCGACGCCGTCGAGGTCGTGGCGCGGATGAAGGCGAAGTCCGGTGTGCCACTGCGGTCTCCCGCCGGCAGCCTGCCGCTGAACCGGGCCCTGATGGCCGCCGGGCTGGTCGACCGCCTGCAGGTGACGATCCTCCCCGTGATCGGGGACGAGCCCTCTCAGACCTCGACGGGAGCACCGCTGATGGTCCATATCTCGAGGAGTTCCTACACGGTTAGATCGGCCTCAGGCCGTCCCAGCCAGTTGTCCCACGGCAGGTCGGAGCGCCGGGGTCCGGACAAGTTCGATGACGTCCTCCAGCCGCGGCGCGATCGAGCTGCTGCTGGTGGCAACGACGCGGTGGCGTCGCTACCGCACCTGTCCGCCCGAGTCTGTGCAGGCCGCCGTCGATCGGGCCGCCAGCCGTTCGTACAGAGGGTGAGCGAAGCCATCACACCGAAAGGCGAACACCATGCGCACGCTGAAGCTCATCGAGTTCTTGACCCTCGACGGGGTCATGCAGGGTCTGGGATCCCTCGACGAGGACCGCGACGGCGGGTTCGAGCACGGCGGGTGGGCCGGACCCTACGGTGACCAGGTCCTGATGCAGGCCGCCGTCGAGGGTCTCTCCTCGACCACCGCGTACCTGTTCGGGCGTCGGACCTACGAGAAGATGGCCGCGTTCTGGCCCTTCCAGTCCGACGAGAACCCGATGGCGGCTCACCTGAATGCGACGCCGAAGTTCGTCGCGACCCGGACCGCGAGAGACCTCGAGTGGGCCGGAGCCCAGGTGCTCGACGGTTCGCTCGGGCCGGCCGTCCAGGCGCTGAAGGAGCAGGGCGACGGCACGATCGCCGTGCTCGGCAGCGGCGTCCTCGCGCAGGACCTCCTGGCTCTCGACCTGGTCGACGGGTTCAGCCTCTTCCTGCACCCGCTCCTGCTCGGCACCGGAAAGCGCCTGTTCCGTGAGCTCGACGCCCCGAGAGCGCTGCGCCTCGTCGACTGCACCCCGACGACGACCGGCGTGCTGCTCCTCGAGTACGAGCCGGCGTGAGACGGCGGGCATCTCACCCAGTTGTCCCACTGCACGCCAGAGCGCCGGGCGTTGGACACGTTCGGCCCGTTCCTCCACCGGCTTTCGGACGGGTTGTACGGCGTTGACAGGTTTACTCGGGCGCACCGGAGCACCACCCGGCCGGATGATGTCCTACCACTTCGCCGACAAGGCGTCGCTGATGGCCGCGGCGGTCGAGGGTCTCTGGCGCGGTGACGGAGATCCGGTCGTGGGTGTCCCCGTCCATGTCGAGCTCGAGGTGCCCAGCCCGATCGCACGAGCGATCTCACGAACGTGTCCGACCTCGGGACAGGGTGCGTCTCACCTGCACCTTCGCGCGCCACGGTGCTCGATCACGGGGCTCGCGACGGAAACAGCGCGCCGACCGCGCGTCTGACGACGCCGAACCTGCGGGTCGCGGCGATCACGATGACGACCCCCGAGAACGGCATGAGCCAGAGGAGCCAGTTGAGCAGGCTGGTGCTCTTGACGCGTGCGTCACCGTCGCCCGGTGCGGCGGTCGTGTAGATGACCGTCACGGACGACCCGATGACCGGGCAGTCGCTCGTCGCGCTGTGCGCTTCGGCGGTGTACGTCGTGCCACCGACGAAGAACGACACGACCGGCGAGCAGATCTGGTCGCCGTGGCTGTCCACCCGGACCTCGTGGTCGACGACGGTCGCGGTCACCGTGGACTCGTCGCCGTGGGTGGTGTTCTCATCCGTGATCATGCCCGCGACGAGGAGGCCGAAGGCCAGGAGCGTGAGTCCTAGGAGCAGCTGGCCGACTGGCCCCATGCGCGTCCGGCGACGTCGGTGGATGACGAGCCGATCGCTGGGTTCCGTGCCGCCGGGGATCGGCTCGGCGCGCCAGGTGACCGACGGCCCTCGCCCGTCGGTGACCTCGTAGACGTAGGGCGACGCCGGTACGGGGGTGCCGAACGCAGGGCTGCCATACGGCTGGACACCCGGATCGGTCGGCGTGGATCGTGCGGGCGGCGGCGAGTCAGCGTGCTGCCCCGGGTGGTCGACGGGAGCCGGAACCGGCCGCGTGAGCGACGTCCAGCCCGCACCGTCCCACCAGCGCTGCATGCCGTCGCTGTCGGTGCTGGTGAACCAGCCTGCCGGCGTTGGTGCGCCACCCATCCGTGCCCCCTCGTCGTGTCACGGACCGACGACCGAACGGCCGACCCCCTGAGGGCATCGGGCGTTCTCGTCCAGCAGTTGAGCGCCCGTTCGGAGTGCACGTCCGCTCAGTCCCAGCCCTGCGCTCAGTTGGCCGCGGCGTGGCCGATTCCCACGAGACTGGCCAGCGGAGCTCCGTCGCCTTGACCCTCGACTCGGTCGAGGCAAAGCCCGGAACATCGCGCCCGCGTACGAGGTTCGCCGCGTCGAGCCGAGCGCTACCCTGCGCCGGTGACCATCACCAAGCGCCGAGGGGCGTGGTTCGGTACCGAGGGTGGCGACCTCGACGAGTACCTGTCAGCGTTCGCGGCCGGCGGGTACTCCGTCGACACCGTGAGCCATGCGGCGTGCGGCAGCTGCGCTGGCCGTACCTTCCGGGTGCTGCTGGATGACGAGGAGGGCGCATCCGTGCGGGTGTGCTCGGCCTGCTCGGCGCAGCACGCGATGCTCGACTGCGCGTCGTACCTGGCGGACGCCACGCTGGGCGCCGCAGCCTGCCCCTGCGGTGGGGAGCAGTTCGACGTCGCCGTCGGGTACTCCTTGCTCGACGACGGCGACGTCCGCTGGGTCAGCGTTGCCCTGCGGTGCCAGACCGACGGTCTGCTGGGCGTCTACGCCGACTGGAAGATCGACTACACCCCGTCCGGGCATCTAGTGACGTTGGCCTGACTCGGGAACAGCGAGTCGACGTCTGCGGCTACCGAGACGTCGCCGGCTACGGCGATCGCTCGGCCGCCGGCAGCGCGGATGTGCTCGATCACGCGCTCGGCGCCCGGTCGGGGACGTGTGGCTGATCGGAACTCACCCACGCTGGCCCGATGCTCTTCACAAGGAGAACGTGAGCGGCGGACCCCCATCCGGCGTCCTGCTGCCGTATGCCTCTGCCGAGGGGCGCATCGTCACCGACGACGAGACGGGGATGGTCGAACACACCCGCGTGGTCTTCGACCGAGGTGGGTTCCCCGGTTGTTCGGACGAGGACAGAGCGGGTGACGTGATCGCCTCCCTGCGTGCGGACCTCCTGCCGCTCTGAGGGGCAGCCGCGTCCGGCGCGGCCGCACCGCTCCGTCTCGACGGGGGAGCCACTTCTCGGACCTACGTGAGACGCACTTCGTGGTGCCTACTTATCCAGGCGCAGGTCAGCGCCTCGGGCTCTGGCCAGCTCAGATGGGGTGGCGCGTGGCGGGCGATGTCGACGCTCGCCTTCGGCTGCAGACTCGGTGCATGACACGCGACGAGGCACAGTCCCGGACTCCGGGTCGGATGGGCGGCTCACCCGAACGACCTGCGCGCTTCTTCGACAGTCCCGAGGAGTTCGGTGCCTGGCTGGCACTGCACCACGACACCGAGACGATGCTGTGGATGGGCTTGAAGAACAAGGGCTCGGCCGGTCGCGGCCTGACCTGGGAGCAAGCGGTCGTCGAGGCGCTGTGCTGGGGATGGATCGACTCCGTTGCGCAACGCATCGACGGCGAGTCCCGGCGGCAGCGCTGGACCCCTCGCAAGAAGACTTCCCACTGGAGCCGGGTCAATCTCGATCTCGTCGAGAAGCTGCGCGCCGAGGGGCGGATGCAGCCGAGCGGACTGGCGATCTGGGAGCAGCGCACCCGCGAAGAGGCGCCCTACAGTCACGAGCGACCTTGGGCCGGCCTGCCGGACTCCTACGCCGAGGAGCTGGCTGCGTCGCCGGCAGCCAGCGCCTTCTGGGAGGCATCGACTGCGACCTACCGCAAGGTCTGCGCGGTCTGGGTCACCTCAGCCAAGCAGGACGTCACCCGCGCCCGCCGGATGGCACAGCTGATCCAGTGCAGCGCCGAGGGCGAGCTCGTACCGAACCAACGCTACGGCGACGTTCCCGCGTGGTTGGCGAGGGCCGCCGCAGCCGCGGCAGAAGCACGATGACGTAGTCAGGGAACCGCCCGCTTGGTGGTGAGCTGAACGATCGCCTGCTTCGTCGGCCCGCGGATCGCATGCTCGTCGAGGCCGCCGCCGGCGGTGGGCCAGGGCCGATCCGGTCGAGCGCAGGCGACGTCCTTTCGGCGCGGCAGGCCGATCCGGTACCGAGGTCGTGGATCTTCTCGACCGCCTACACCGACGCACGAAGGGCCCCGTCCCGATGAGGCGGTGCCCGCGGACGCCGAGGTTACCGAGAGCGACCTTGTCGAGGCGGCCGAGCAAGCCGTCCTCCCGGGGTTCGTCACGCGCCCGCATCCCGTGGAGCGTGTGCGGGAGGCGTTGGAGCTCGACGAGACGGATCCGCGGTCGGAGCGCGTCGGGCAGATGTGTCGTTTGGTGTCAGTTCGGCACCCCGCCGGAGCTCCCCGACATCACGAGCCCCTAGACCTGTCCGTGGCTTGTCCGAACGTCCACCCAGCTGTCCGCAGGGCACGCTGAGGTCGTGGGCACACGTGCGGTCGCGCCGCGTACGTGACGGCCGACGGGGTCGACGGAGCGCTACGGTCGCGTGCAAGGTGGAGGTCGTCCCAGAACTCGGCGAGCACCTGTGCGCCGAGGACCGTCGAGCGAGCCGGCACCAGGGAGACGCTTCGGATGAGCGAGTACACCGTCAAGGACCTGACCCCCGAGACGTGGGAGGGGTTCGCCGCGCTGGCCGGGAAGCACAACGGGGTCTGGGGCGGCTGCTGGTGCCTCACGTTCCATCCGGAGGACAAGCCGGGGACGTTCGACGGCAACCGCGACCTCAAGCAGCACCTCGTCGAGGTGGGCGTCGCCCACGCCGCGCTCGTGTACGACGGCGAGACCTGCGTCGGGTGGTGCGAGTACGGCACGCCCGCACAGCTCCCCCGGATCTACTACCGCAAGCAGGTCGAGACCCCGTCGGACGCGCTCCCCGACCACCGCATCACCTGCTTCTTCGTGGACCGCGACCACCGACGCCGGGGCGTGTCGGCCCTCGCGCTGCGCGGGGCGCTAGACCTGATCGCCGAGGCCGGCGGCGGGCTCGTGGAGTCGTACCCGCAGGAGACCGCCCCGGGCGAGAAGGTCAACGCGTCGTTCCTCTTCAACGGCACGCGTCGACTGTTCGAGCAGGCCGGGTTCACGTACGTGCGGCCGGCCGGCAAGAGGCACTGCGTGATGCGGCTGCGGGTCGTGCCGCGTGCATGAGGCGTCGCCGAGCGGCGCTCTGTGCCACCCGGGCGCAGCCCGGGTACACGGTGCTCGGCTGGCGGGTGACCGACATCGTGGCGACGATCGCGGATCTCGTGTCCGGTGGCGTCGTGATGGCGCGCGACGGCGGGATGGAGCAGGACGCACAGGGCGTCTGGACCACCCCGGGTGGGGACCGCATCGCGTGGTTCGAGAACCCGGACGGCAACGTTCTCGACGCCCCTCACCGAGTTCGGAGCACGGTCTCGGCCGCAACGCGGAGCCTCACCAGGAACCAGCTCCACCAGAAGTAGACCCGTCGAGACAGCAGCCGAGCCGTCATAGCGGACGCGGACGGAAGGCGTCGAGAAGGCGCTCCGTGAGTGCCTCGTACTGTGGGTCGATCGCCCGGCGCGTGGCGTCGGCATCGTGCCAGGCGACGATCTCGCGGGCGCCCTGCGCGAAGGGGATGCGGGGCGAGAACTGAGGGACCAGTCGTCGGATCTTCGTGTTGTCGAAGAGCATCGTGTGCGCCTTGTCGCCGAGGAGCCCTGCGCCGAGCTCGGGGTCGGCGGCGGCGATCGCCTCGGATGCGACATGAACGAGGCGCGGCTCGTGGACGCCGGCAGCCCCGGCCATCGCGAGGTAGATCTGGTCCCACGACGGCGCCTCATCGCCGGTGATGTGGAACGCCTCGCCGATCGCCTCGTCGCGCCCCAGCAGCCCGACCAGGCCGACCGCGACGTCGGCGCTGTGGGTGATGGTCCACCGAGATGTCCCGTCCCCGGGGACGACGACCTCCAGGCCGCGGCGCATCCGGTCGATCACCGTCCAGCCTCCGTCCATCGGGATGAGCGTGGCGTCGTAGGTGTGTGAAGGGCGCACGATCGTCATCGGCAGGCCGGTGTCACGGTACGTACGGACGAGCAGGTCCTCGCACGCGATCTTGTTCCGGGAGTACTCCCAGAACGGGTTGCGCAGCGGCGTCGACTCGACGACGGGCAGGTGGGTCGGCGGCGTCTGGTAGGCCGAGGCGGAGCTGATGAACACGTACTGACCGGTGCGGCCGGTGAAGAGGTCGAGGTCGGCCTGGACATGCTCGGGGGTGAACGCCATGAACTCCACGACGGCGTCGAACTCGAGGTCACCCAGCGCGGAGCGGACGGACCCCGGGTCGCGGACGTCGGCGTGAAGCACGCGGGCGCCGTCGGGCACCTCCCGCGTCGACGACCGTCCGCGGTTGAGCAGGGTCAGCTCGACGCCCTCCGCGATCGCCCGCCGGGCCGCCTCCGTGCTGATGATGCCGGTCCCGCCGATGAAGAGTGCGCGCAGTGCCATGCCTCGCAGGATACGAACAGCAGGCGAACCCCGCCGATCAGGACGACAGGGACCCCGGTCGCCGGAGAGACGGATGGCGCGGGCCGCGCGCGTTCTGGTCGAGGCGGCCCGTGCCGGCTGAGGCACACGTCCTTCCGCGTCCCCCAACGGGCCTGGTAACCGGCCTGTCCCACGCCACGGGTCGTGTCCTCAGCAGCACCAGCAGCCCGCCCACGCCCGGCGCCTGCGGTGATGCCAATTCCGCCCGGCCGCTACGACCGGTCCCGGCGGCATGCCGATTATCTGAGGATTCGGACAGGTAGACGAGCCGAGCCCAGATCGCTCGCAGCAACCCGGTCGGCCAGCCCGACCGGGTTCTCCGCAGGAACGCGCAACAGTCGATCTCCAGGCGAGCAGATCGTCGCCTGCGCTGGCCGGGCCCGATGCCTCTGCGTGCTGGGCACCCCACACTGGGCCCATGACCCGATTCGCCATCGACGCGGCCACGGCCGTGATGCTCGCGCGGGAGAACGTCACGGTCCCCGTCCAGCACCAGCTCGTCGCACCCACCCTGCTGCGCTCCGACGTCCTCTCGATGCTCTACCGCGAGGTCCACCGTGGCGAGCTCGACCCCCGGGAGGGGAAAGCTCTCCTGGACCGGGTGACGACGACCCGCATGCGCCTGCTCGGCGACCGAGTGTCGCGCGCGACCGCGTGGCGGATAGCCGAGCAGCTGGGCTGGGAGGACACGACCCGCGCTGAGTACGTCGCCGTCGCGGCGCTGCAGGCGGACTTCTTCGTCACGGCCGACGACGAGCTGGCGGCAGCCGTCGCCGGCATGGTGGCGCTCGCGCCCTTCGACGCCCTCAGCGGCCCTGGTGGTGGCGGAGCGTCCTCGCCGTGATGTCCACCTCGGGGGTGGATCACCCTGGCCCGTCCCCAGAGTCGGTGTGCTCGCGAGACCCGGCTCGCGGGACGGCGACTTAGGGTGCTCCGTGACCTCGCCCACCCCTGACAGCATGCCTCGCACTCGATCGTCCTGGTTCGAGGACAACCGGAAGAACTGGAACGACCGGGCGGCTCTGCACCACGCCTCTGGCTACGGGATCCAGGAGCTGATCGACGATCCGCGCGCGATCAGCGCCACCCTCGTCCCCGACGTCGCGCGACTCGGGGACCTGACCGGCAAGGACGTCATCCACCTGCAGTGCCATCTCGGCACCGACACCGTCAGCCTCTCCCGGCTGGGGCCGCGCCGCGTGGTGGGGGTGGACCTGTCCGGCGAGTCGGTGCGCAGGGCACGCGCGATCGCGACGGAGTGCCGTGCCGACGTCGAGTACGTCGAGGCCAACGTCTACGACGCCCGTGAAGCCGTCGTCGGTGACTTTCAGTTGGTGTTCACGTCGCTGGGTGTCTTGTGCTGGCTCCCCGACGTCGACGGGTGGGCGCGCGTGGTCGCTTCGCTGTTGGCCCCGGGCGGCCGGTTCGTCATCCGCGACGACCACCCGATGTTCATGACGATCGGCGAGGACGTGAGCCGTGGTCTGCTGGTCGAGCAGCCCTACTTCCAGCAGGACGAGCCCCTGACATGGGACGACGCAGGCAGCTACGTCGTTGCCTCCCCCGGCGCGCCTGCCATCGGCAACACCCGCAACCACCAGTGGAACCACTCCCTGGGCGAGATCGTGACGGCGCTGCTGCGCGCCGGGTTGGTCATCACCGCGCTCGAGGAGTCGAGCTACTCCGCGTGGTGCCCGTGGCCGGAGCTGATGGTCGCGGACGAGGCGGGGCGCTACCGGCTCCGGGACCGCCCCGAGCGGCTCCCGATGCAGTTCGTGATCGAGGCTCACCGCCCCGCGTAGGTTCCCCGGTGCGGGAAGCGCACCTGAGAGTCCGATCCTTTCGGCCGACGACATCCGGCGGCCGCGAAGAGCCTTCAGCAGAGCAGCCAGGGAGCCATGTCGCTGGTCGCCTGCGTCGCGGCCCAGCTGGCAAGCAGGTTGAGGGCGTCCTCGTCCCGCGAGCCCTCGCGCGTTGACACCACGGATCCAGGCTCCCTCAGACTCCGACCGGCGCACCACCGCTGACGGCTCACGCCGCACTCCTACGCGGGAGCTACTACCTTCGAGCACCCACCCAGTTCGGGCATCCGGCAAGACTCCCGGACCCGCCGGTATGACGCCGCGATCCTGGCAGGTGCTCACCGGCCGGGAATAGCTGTGTCGGTGTGCGCGCTGGTGCGCAGGTGACGACCATCGGACTCATCGGCAGCGGACACATCGGCAGCACGGTCGCGCGACTCGCGGTCGACGCGGGCTACGACGTCGTGCTGAGCAACCGTCGTGGACCAGAGACCCTTGCCGACCTCGTCGAGCAGCTCGGTCCCCGGGCCCGAGCGGCAACTCCGGCCGACGCGGCCGTGGCCGGCGACATCGTCGTGGTGACGATCCCGCTCAAGGCCTACCGCCAGGTCCCCGCCGCGCCGCTGCGCGGCAAGGTCGTGATCGACACCAACAACTACTACCCCGACCGGGACGACCGCATCGCCGAGCTCGACGACGAGTCGACGACCACGAGCGAGCTGCTCCAGGCACACCTGCCCGAGTCGCGGGTCGTGAAGGCGTTCAACAACATCATCGCCAGCCATCTCGGCATCTTGCAGCGCCCGGCGGGCGACCCGGAGCGTTCGGTTCTGGCCATTGCCGGTGACGACGACTCGGCCAAGCAGGCCGTGACCGAGTTCATCGACGCGATCGGGTACGACGCCTACGACGTGGGCCCGCTGTCCGAAGGTTGGCGTTTCCAGCGGGACACCGCGGCCTACACCAGGCCGTACGCCGTTCCCGGGACCGACTACCCGTGGCCCGGCCAGCAGCTCACCGCTCAAGCACTGAAGGAGAAGCTCGACGCCGCCGTCCGTTACCGCGACATGTGAAGCGCGTGTCGAGACCAGGGCGCGGTTGGGGGCCGATCAGCCCTCTGATCCCGATCAGGGGTCCGTCACGACGCGATGCCGTTGCAGAAGGCGTAGGCCACCGCCCCGACGCGGTCCCCGCAGCGAAAGGACCTCCCTGCCGTATCGACGAGGGGTCCGGTCATCGCGGTCGCCGGCGTGACCGGCGCGGATCCACCGCTTGCATGTACCGCCAAGCGTGGATCCGGACGTGCGGTGGCCGGATGGTGGTGCGCCTCAGTGAGGCGAAATGAAATTCCCTAGCCTGTCTAGTAGTCAGTTCGGCTAGTCAGTGCAATGATCATCGAGAGGCCGGTTGCAAGTGTGCGGAAGTCGAGAACAGGCATTCCGGGCGCTTGCAGCCGGCCCGTCGAGACGACCTGAACTCCGTGCTCGCCGGCCTCGGAACACCGACGGCCACAGTGTTTCGCCGGCCGCCAGCCTGCAGGCCCCGCTCGTCCTACCGGACGAGGCCCAGCTCGCCTGCGCTTGCCGACCAAGCGTAGTGAATGTACAGTCACTCACATGACTCCGGCCTCGCTCTCCACCGCAGACCTCCGTAAGCCGGTCGTCGCCGCTGCAGCCGTCCAGGAGTTCGCTCGCGGCGGGTACCACGGGACGACGATCGCCGATGTGGCCCGCGCAGCGAAGATCTCGCCGGCCTACGTCGTCAAGCTGTTCCCGACGAAGGAGCGCCTGTTCGTCACCGCCGTGGAGACGTGCTTCGACCGCGTCGTCCAGGTGCTGGCCGCCGGCGCGGACAGCGCCGAGGACCAGTCCCCAGAGGGGGTCCTGTTCGCGATGGGGGGCGCGTACGCCCAACTCATCGCCGATCGCACGTTGCTCATGCTGCAGGTACACGCCCAGTCGGTCGGCGAGCTGACCGAAGTCGGCCAGGCGATGCGTGCGGGCCTGCGAGAGGTTGTGGACTTCGCCAAGAGCCGGTCACGCGCCTCCGACGACGACGTGCAGCGGTTCATCGCCTACGGCCAGCTGTGCCACCTGATCGTGACCGCCCAGATCGACGAGGTCCCCGAAAGCTGGGCTCGACTTCTGACCGCGGGCATCCGCCACCCCGACTGATCCCTCCCGGCAACCTTTGGCCCGGGCACACTTCTGTCTCACCAGGTGAATGACTGTTCACTCTCTCGATTGGAGCACATCATGAGCGCGACAACCCTCCCCGCCCCTGCCCCTTTCACCACGCCGCCGCGCAGCTCTCGGCGCTGGCTCGCCCTCAGCGTTCTGGCACTCGCCCAGTTCCTCGTCGTCCTGGACGCCTCGATCGTCAACATCGCGCTGCCGGTCCTGGGTGAGCAGCTGCAGATGACCACGGCGGCACTGTCGTGGGTGATCACGGCCTACGTCCTCGCCTTCGGCGGTCTGCTCCTGCTCGGAGGTCGCCTGGCTGACCGGTACGGGCATCGTCGCGTGTTCCTGATCGGCGTCGCCGGTTTCATCGGGGCGTCGGCACTCGCAGGGCTGTCGACCAGCAGCGGCATGCTGCTCGCTGCGCGCACCGTGCAGGGCGCCTCCGCGGCGCTGCTCGCCCCGGCCGCGCTCGCGCTGCTGACGCACCTGTTTCCCGACAGCCGCGACCGCACGAAGGCGCTGGGCGTCTGGGGCGCAGTCGCGGGCATCGGCTCGGCCGCGGGCGTGCTGCTCGGCGGGGTGCTGACCGCTGCACTGGGCTGGCAGGCGGTCTTCTTCGTCAACGTCCCGATCGGGCTGCTGGTGCTCGCGGCCATCCCGTTCCTCATCACCCGTGACGTCGCCAGTGCGCGCGGCAAGCTCGACATGCCGGGCGCGGCCACCATCACCGGTGCTCTCGTCGCGGCCGTAGGTGCTCTGAGCGCCGTCGAGCAGGTCGGCCTGGTCAGCCCGCTGACCTTCGGCCTTGCGGTCGCCGCGGTCGTGCTCGGCGTCGCCTTCGTCGTCGTCGAGCGCCGGACCGCTGAGCCGCTCGTGCCGCTGAGAGTGTTCCGGAACCGCAACCTCAGCGTCGGGAACATCGTGATGCTCTTGGTGGGCGCGGCGATGGTCGCCCTGTTCTTCGCCCTGTCCGTCTACATGCAGGCCGTGCTCGGCTACGACGCGCTGACCACCGGTCTGACGCAGCTCCCGCTCGCCGGCGCCCTGGTGGTCGTGGCCGGTGTCGCCCCCTCCGTGATCGAACGGATCGGCGCACGGTCGACGCTGATCGGCTCGCTCGTCCTGCTCGCCGGCGGCTTGGTCTGGCTCTCGTTCGCCCCGGCCGACGCCACGTTCGTCGGACAGCTGCTCGGCCCCACCCTGCTCATCGGGACCGGGATGGGCGGCGCGTTCGTCACCACGACGCAGCTCTCGGTCGATGGTGTCGAGGGTGGGGAGTCCGGTCTGGCCGGCGGTCTGATCAACACCAGCCAGCAGATCGGCGGCGCGCTCGGCCTGGCCGTGCTGTCCACCGTCGCGGCCGTCCGCACCGATGCCCTGGTCCACGCCGGCGTCGCGACCCCGGCGGCCCTGAGCGGCGGTTTCTCCTGGCTCTTCCTCGGCGCCGCTTGCATCGCCCTCGCCGGCGCCGTCGTCGCCTGGTTCAGCACAGACACTGTCCCCGCAAGTGAATGACCGTTCACTCAACAGTAGGAGACCGCAATGAACACGACCGACAGCATCCCCACCGCGATCGACGAGTCCGCCACCGTGGTGGTCCGCCGCGAAATCCGCATCCAGGCCCCGATCGACCTCGTCTGGCGCCTGCGCACCGACGCCGCCGGCTGGCCGGCTTGGCAGACCGACGTCGACTCCGCCGAGGTCGACGGCCCACTGGTGCCGGGGGCGTCCTTCCGGTGGAGCACTCACGGACTCGACGTCACCTCCACCGTCTACGCGGTTGACGCCCCCCGTCGCATCCTCTGGGGCGGCGGCGCCCAGGGGATCACCGGGATCCACGAATGGACGTTCACGCCCGACGACGACGCGACCATCGTCCGCACCGCCGAGTCGTGGGAGGTCGAGCCGGTCCACGCCGAGGCGGAGCATCTGCGCACCGCGCTCGACGGCTCCCTCGCGTCGTGGCTGCAGCTGCTGCGCACCAAGGCCGAAGCCAAGGCCGCCAACCGTGCTCGCAAGGTGCGCCGGCGCCGGGTCGCGAAGGGACTGGCGTGGACGTCGCTGGGTCTGACGGCCCTGTTCGTGCTGGCCGAGCCGTGGCTGCTCGTGCCGCTCGTCCTGTTCCTCGTCGCGCTCAGCCTGTGGGACTGACGGCATGACGGACGCCGGCTCCGCGGTCCACCGCCCGCACGGCACCCGCTGAACCACTGCTCGGGCCGGGTCACGACCGTGGCTCGGCCCGAGCCCCCCTTTCCCCACGAGACCTCGCGCCATCGACGCGAGAAAGAGGAGCGCCCATGTCTGCCGTCCGCCACAACAGCGCCGTCCCCAGCGACGGCATCACAGCCCTCGCAGACCACCCGCGATCGCCCAAGCCGGCGGTCATCTCGGCTTGGGCGATCGCGGTGCTCGTCGCGGGCGACTTCGCCATGCTCGTGGTCGTCGCCATCGCGTTCGCGATCCGATACCACCGAACACAGCGGCGCCGGGGACTCTGAGTGCTGACCCCGAGGGCTCTAGGTGCTCGTACGGGACCTGCGGCGAGGCCGAGATGCCACCCTGGGTCATGCGTTTGCAGCCGGTGCTTCGCCGGCCGACGAGTCGAAAAGAGGGGCTGTCCTCATGGTGTCTACCGGAGCCAACGGGCAGCTGTGGCTCGGCGTGATCGGGATCGTCGGCGCCATCGTCGCGGTCGTCATCGTCGAGGCGATCCGGCGGCGGCGGAAGTGATACGACGTGCAGCTGCCGTGGCGAACGCGCTCGTCCACGTGCCTCGAGCGGGTCAGCTTCCTGAGGACTCGCCTCCGCGCACCCCGGCGTCAGCGCCCGCAGCTGCCCAGACGACGGCGCGCCGGCGCTGGGCGTCCATGAGCACAGCCGGACCGTCGCACCACTGCTCGATGGCACCGATGCCCGGCGGCAGGGCGCGGACGAACGGATCGCGGACCTCGGACCGGAGTGCGTCGAGGACGTCGTCGTCCACGCCGAGGAACGGGCGGTCGTAGAACGGTCGGACCGGCGCGCCGTCGATCACCGGCAGACCGGCGCTCCGCTGCGCCTCGTACAGCACGGTCAGCGCGTGAGCGAGCGAGTCCTGGCGTTCCCTCCAGCCGTCCGCCGCCAGCGCCGCTCGGACGGGCGGCGCCAGGCGGGTCCCGACCGGCATCCGACCGACCACGGTGCCCAGCCACTTCGGGTACGGCGCCCACACGTCCCCGATGACGCATGCGAGGTGCAGCATCGCTCCGACGAGCCGCCCCGTGAGGGCACGTGCGCCTGCGTCGTCGTCGACCTGACCGGCTCGACCGAGCAGGTGGAGCTCCTGCGCGATTCGCTACCACCCGGCGGCGAGCACCTGCAGCCGGACGTCGCGTGGGTAGGTGGCCAGGAGCCGTCGCGCCCGCGTGAAGGTCCCCGAGCCGTCGTGGAACAGCGGTCCCGCGGTGACCTCCAGCGCGGATTGACCGGTGAGCGCCAGCCAACCGAGCGGGTCGAGCTCGTCCGGCGTCCCGACCCCGATCCGGGTTCCGACGAAGGCCTCGACGGTCGTGACCTCGACGCGGTGCCTCTCCCGACGATCCCACGACGTGCTGAACCGCGTCGGATGCCCGTCGAACTCGTCGGGCAGGCTCTCGTCCAGGATTCGCGAGATCAGCTCAGGGGTCAGCCACCCTGCGGAGCCGGCGTCGGACGCATCCAGCAGAACCGTCAGCCGCAGTCCCCAGTCGTGATCGCGGGACAGGTGGTCGTCGAGCCCGAGGACGTCGGACCCGGCTCCGAGCCGACCTGCGGCGTGCGGCAGCCCGGTCCAGTGACGCTCGAGCGCGGTTCGGACGACCTGCTCGTAGTAGGCCAGGCTGAGATCCGCTCCGCGCACCCGGACATCATGGCGGTCCGCCCGACGATTCGGAGGACGTCATGAGTGTCCTGGGCACGGTTGCGTCGCGCTCGAACGTGCGGGAAAGGGCGACGACGGGGCCGGGCAAGCCCCGGCGTGCAGCGTGCCACCGGCCACGAGCGCCCCGGCTACGGTCGAGGGATGGCGATGCACTGGACGCTCGGCGGTGACGCCGCTGACCCGCACGCTCTCGCGGCCTTCTGGGCCGACGCCCTCGGCTACGTGCCCGAGCCGGGCTACGACGACCCCGACGGCGCCTCGATCGTCGACCCCGACGGCGTCGGACCCGCGGTGGGCTTCCTGCGCGTGCCGGAACCGGTGACGGCGAAGAACCGGCTGCACATCGACCTGCGCGTCGCGGGTGAGCCGCCGTGGGACTGGGCTGCCCGGGCGGACCTCATCCGCGCGAAGGTCGCCGACCTGGTCGCCCGCGGCGCGAGCGTCGTCCGCGAGGAGCACTACCGGGATGAACGGGGATCGGTGCTCGGGCACGTCGTGATGCTCGACCCCGAGGGCAACGTGTTCTGCGTGGCCTGACGGAGCTCACCGCGGCCGGCTGGCACGCGAGCTCCTGGACCGTGGGGCGCAGGGCGGTCGTCGTCGGATCAACTCGGCCGGTGGACCGCCTAGGCGACGTCCGGTCGGGTCCTCAGCGGCGACCGCAGGTGCAGGTCCAGCCGTGGGCCCGTCAGTGGCACCGTGCTCCACGTCGCGGCGGCTGCGCCCCCGCCGGCGTCGACCACCAGCCGGACGTGGTGAGGGGTGGTGATCACGTACAGGTCGGCGACGAAGGTGTCGCCCTGCCAGGCGCCGGTCGCCACGACGGGGCGGCCGAGAGGGGAGCTCTCCCGCCAGGTGCGGTGGCCGACCTCGACGTCGAACGAGCCGAGCCGGACGCGCCACCCACCGTCGACCGGGCGGACGGCCACGGTGATCCCGTCGGGCAGGGGAGCGTTCCGGGCCGTGGCCTCGTGAATCGCGACGGCTGACCGCCCCGGGTCGGCGGTCCCCCGCACCGGTTCGAGGGACAACGAGCGCAGCCGCTCGGCGAGGGCCTCGTCGTCCCGTGCACTCTCGACCTCGTCCAGGGCGGGCAGAAGGTAGTCCCAGAGGAGGTCGAGGACCGCGCCGGGCTCCGTCTCGCCCGTGACCGCGACCACGAGGTCGTGGGAGGGGACGACGATGCACCGCTGGCCGTAGGCGCCGTGACCTCGGTACCCGTGGCGTGACATCCAGAACTGGTACCCGTACCCGCACAGCGAGTCCTCGTTCTCGGGCGACCCTTCGACCTCGAAGGTCTCGATGTGCTGGCTCGTCGCGAGCTTGACCCATTCCTGCGGGACGATCTGCCGGTCGCCCCAGCGCCCTTCGCGGAGAAGGAGCTCCCCGAAGGCGGCGACAGCCTCGGTGGTGAGGTGCAGACCGTGGAACCCGAACGAGGCGCCGCTCGCCACCTGGTCCCACTCGACGAGGTCGATACCCATCGGCGCGAAGAGACGCTCGTCGAGCAGGTCCCGCAGGTCGCGGCCAGTTACGCGTTCGACCATCCGGGCGAGAACGAATCCGGTCGAGTTGTCGTAGGTGTGCCTCGTTCCCTCCGCGTGCGCGAACGGGAGGCGGAGAAACCCCCTCACCAGGTCGTCCGGCTGCAGCCGCCAGGCCTCCTCGAGGGTGTCGGTGGCGTGCCCGGTCGTCATGGACAGCAGATGGTGCACCGTCAGGCGGAGTCCCTGCTCCGGGATGTCGGCCGGGACGTGTTCCGCCAGCACGTCCACGACCCGGTCGTCGAGCGACAGCAGCCCGTCGGTGATCGCGAGGCCGACGGCGACCGAGGTGAACGACTTGGTCAGCGAGTAGAGCAGGTGCGGGCGCTCGGCGGAGTACGGCGCCCACCACCCTTCAGCGATGACGTGGCCGTGGCGAACGATCATCAATGAGTGGCACGGGACGGACCGTGCTTCGAGCTGGTCCAGCAGCGCGGACACGGCGCGGGACGGCACCCCCGAGGCGATCGGGGTCGAGCGCGGCAGGAGGCGTCCGGAAGGCATCCGCGCACCATAGCGAGGCCGCACGACCATCGACTCCGTGGACCCGCGGACGCACCGCCCGAAGACATCGACACGCCGGTGAGAACCCGCGCCCGCTAGCGTGGGTCGCCGGTGCAGGCCAGCACCGTCAAGCAGGTGCTTCACTATTGCGACCCCGGCCTGCTCGATGATGTCGAGCGCCGGTCGGCGAGGATCGGGGCGATGGTGAAGAGTTCCCACACCCACGAAGGCAGAGGTGTGGGATGTCATCGGCGCCTGTCCACATCACGTGAGCCGTACATGGGGTAGGTGGCACCATGGCGCGATGACAGCGTCAGCGGATCCCGGCGACGTGCGGTTCGTGGGAGTCTCCCTGGATTGCGCCGACCCGGCCGAGCTGGCGGAGTTCTACCTCCTGCTGCTCGGGGGACGTCTGCTGTGGCGCCGACCGACCAGCGTGGGGGTGCAGGTCCCAGGACTACTGCTCATTCCGCAGCGGGTGGAGAACTACCGGCCTCCACAGTGGCCGGGCGCTTCTATCGTTCATCTCGACCTCACCGCTGGAGACGGCCTGGACGAGCCGGTCGAGCGCGCGGTGGCACTGGGGGCCAGGCTGGCCGAACCTCAGCCCGACTCGCGGTGGCGGGTGCTCCTGGATCCCGCTGGCCACCCGTTCTGCATCACCACCGTGGCACCGGCGCCCGAGATCCCCGCAACCGCATGAGCGAGTTCACCGGGTCGGGGACGCCGGTCGCAGAAGCGGTCCGTCCGCGATGACCGACACGGGGATTCGCGTCGAGGCTGCGACGCCGGATCGCTGGTCCGACGTCGTCGCGGCATTCGGCCGACGCGCGTCCAGGCCGGACTCCTGCTGGTGCCAACGATTTCGCACGCACGACCAGCCCAGCAACCGGGACGAGCTGCATCGAGAGATCGAGGAGGTCGACGTCCCCGTGGGTCTCGTCGCCTACGTCGACGGAAGTCCCGCGGGATGGTCCCGGGTCGTGCCGCGCGCGAGCCTGCCGGGGGTCATGCAGAACCGGGCGCTGCGACGCGTCCTCGACGAGGATCCGTCGGTCTGGTGGGTGACCTGCTTCACGGTCCGAACCGAGCACCGCGGTGCCGGGGTCGGGACGGCGTTGCTGGTGGCCGCCGTCGAGCACGCCCGTCGACATGGCGCGTCCGCCGTCGAGGGCCACCCGGTCGATGTCGGCAGGCTCCGCGTCGCCACGGTCTCCGGCTCGGCCGTGTTCACCGGCACGCTCGCGATGTTCCAGGCTGCTGGCTTCGGCGAGATCGGCCGCACCTACGTCAGCCGGCCCGTCATGCGCTTGGAGCTGTAGCCGTTCCCAGGCGATGTCCTCTCCGACCCGTGCCGGTGGTTCGCGGGCTGACGGGCGGAACTCACCGGTCAGTTCGCAGCCTTCGCCAGGCCGGTCCGGTCGTCGTCACCTGCTGGTTCGACGTGGAGCGGTCGGGGAGCCTCCAGCCTCTTGCTCCCCGACCGAAAGAGTCACGTCACGCCCGCGAGCGGAAGCTCGGACCGCAGGAACGGTCCGTCGGTGGTCGCCACTCCCGAGCCGTCGTGGTTGCGCACCTGGGTCGGGGCGCCGGCGACGACGCCTCGCTCGCGCAGACGTGCATCCGATCCGTGTGCGTCGTCCCGCACGGCGGGGGTCGGTCCGGTCGCCAATCGGGCCGCTGCTGCGGACGGGACGGCTCAGTGTTCGCGGTAGGCGAGCACCGCAAGCCCGGGATAGGAGGTGACCATGCCGTCGGCGTCGACCTCGAGCTCGACGTCGACGCCACGCGTCCCGTTCGAGTAGCGGACCCGGTCGCTCGAGGCGCTCGCATAGCGCTGATCGCTCGCGATGACGCGGAGCGAGGGAAGCTCCACCCAAGCCATGACCAACGAGTGCCCGGGAACTCTGCTGCGCTGGAGGCCGAGACGGCGGATCGGCATGAGGTTCGTCATCGGGCATCGATCGATGTCGCAGTCGAGTGCGGTCGCCAGATCGGTTCCGAGATCCGGTCCGGCCGCCGCGATGTCCTGCGGCGGCGACCCACCGCCGGCGACCGTGCACGTCCACAGCCCCGCCTCGTCGCGCGACAGGTCGAGCGAACGTTGCCACCCGTCACCGTCGACCGCGACGACGAGGCTCCGCGTCACCCACCCCACAGACGCGTCGAGACGCCAGTGTGCGACGTAGGAGCCCGTCACCTGACTCCCCGTGGCACGCACGCCGTCGTCCAGCAGCTCGACGTCGGCGGTGTCGGTCTGCCCTGGGTCGATGAGGCTCGCCCAGCGGTACTGCGTCACGTTTCACCGCCCGAGGGCACGGCGTGCGTCGAGCGCGCCTGGCCGGACACGACGGCCGCGCAGTCGTTCATGCGCCCAGTCTCACGCCGCCGTGGTGAAGTCGCGACCTTGGACGGTGCCCGTCCGCACAACTCCCGACCGCGGCCCGTGCGGGCTCGGCAGTTCGGAGGCTCGGCGCTCAGACGTCCCGGCGCAGGTACCACCACGCGAGCAACGCGCACAGGACGCCGTTGACCAGGCCGACGAGCACGTCCGTGGGGTGGTGCATGCCGCGGTAGAGGCGCGCCGTCGCGACGGCGAAGGGGACGAGGAGGCACACGGCCGTGAGTCCCCACCGCAACCACGGCCGGGTGATCCGCTGGCACAGGAGGGCGAGGGAGACGTAGAGCGCAGCGGACGCGCTGGTGTGACCGCTCGGGAACGCGGTTGTGGGCGGGGAGTCGTCGAGCAGGGCGACGTCAGGACGTCCGCGGCCGACGAGCAGCGACGACGTGAAGAACAGGACGGCCTGCAGCCCGATCGCGATCGCGGGGACGACGGCCAGCCACCACTGTCGGGTGCGCCACCAGAACACCGCGACCACGAGCAGGCACGCGGCGATGACGAACTGGGTCTGCCCGAAGTCCGACAGCACGAGCGTGAGCGAGCCGAGGCCCGCGGTGCGGCGCGCCTCGAACCACCGGTCCACGCCGGTCTCGGCAGGCAGGTCGTGCAACGGCCCGACGATCAGGAGGCCGGTCCCCACCATGACCAGCCACCACAGCACGGCCGGGAGGAGCGCCCGCCTCGCCAGGTCGCGGCACGCCGACCCGAACGTCGGGCGAGACGTGTCGAGCTCGTAGCGATGGACGAACGAGTGGACCGTGCTGCGTTGTCGTGTCTCGCCGACGAGGAGGGTCATGTGAGCCCTTCCGTGCGTGGCTGTGTTCTCCAGCCGAGGTAACCGAGGGACGAAGCGCCGACCATCGCGGTGCCGAGCAGGATGCCGGCAACCACGTCGGACGGGTGGTGAACGCCGAGAAAGACCCGGTCCGCGGCGGTGAGCAGGGTGACGGTGCCGCCGACGACCACCACGGCGAACCTGCCACGCGTTCCGAGCAGCGGCCACAGGACGATCGTCGTGGTCAGCGCCGCGGCGGCGGCGTTGGTCGCATGCCCGGAGGGGAAGCTGGACCCCGGTGCGTGCTCGAGGGCGTCCTCCACCGCGGGTCGCGCCCGGTGGACGAGCCCCTTCGCTCCGACCTGCAGCACCCACGCGACGAGGAGCGTGACGATGCCCCACAGCGCGCGGGTCCCCAGTCCGTGCCGCCGCCAGATCTGCAGGCAGAGCAGTGCGACGGCCAGGTTCACCCAGACGGGCCTGAGCAGCTCCTGCCACGCCAGCAGCCCGTGGAGGAGGCCGCTGTGCTCGCGAGTGAAGGAGGTGGCGGCAGCGACCGCCTCGTCGTCGAGCCGCGCCATTCCTGGCGCCTCCACGCGCACGAGGTACGCGAGGACGAGGACCGGCAGGGACAACCCGGCGCCGAAGGCGGTGGCTCGCAGGAGCGCGCGCTGGCGCGGATCGGGCGGGAGCATCCCCGCAGGTTAGAAGAACATCGGGTCGTCGGCGCGCCGACCACACCCGCCGCCGCGGGTACGTCCCGGTGCTCTCGTACCGCAGCATCCCTCGTCGGACACGGGTTGACGAACAACGGACTCGCGACAATAGTTAGGCAGATGCCTAGGTATCACGACGAGCTCGACGCCGTGCTGCGGGCTCTCGCGGATCCGACGCGCCGAGCGATGGTGGAGCGTCTCGCGAAGTCCCCGGCCGTCGTGTCCGAGCTCGCGGCGCCGTTCTCGATGGCGTTGCCGTCGGTGCTGCAGCACCTGCGCGTCCTCGAGGACGCGGGTGTGGTCACCTCGCAGAAGCACGGCCGCGTCCGCACGGTGAGCCTGCGCCCGGGTGCCCTCGACACCCTGCGCCTGTGGGTGGGCGAGCAACGGATGTCCGCAGAACGTCGATTCGACCGGCTCGACAGCCAGCTGGCCCGCACCACCCCGAAGGAGCTGACATGACCCGCGTGCGCATGGACCTGTTCGTCTCGTTGGACGGCTACACCCCCATCCTGGGCGAGGACGCCGAGAATCCGATGGGCGAGGACTGGGGGCGCCTCACGGCCGACTATGCCGCGACCCGGACCTTCCGCGAGCGCGTCTTCGGGGACACCAGCGGCGCCGGCACGACCGGAGTCGACGACTCCTACGCCGCCGCCTTCTTCGAGGGCATCGGGGCCGAGATCATGGGCGCGAGCATGTTCGGCCTGCACTCGTTCCCCGACGATCCGCAGTGGAAGGGCTGGTGGGGTGATCAGCCGCCGTTCGGCACCCCGGTCTACGTGCTGACCCACACCGCACCGCGCCCGCCCATCCCCATGCAGGGTGGAACGACCTTCCACTTCCGCAACGGCTCCATCGAGGACGTGCTCACCGAGGCGAGCGCGGCTGCCGGCGACCGAGACGTGCGCGTCGGCGGTGGGTACGGCACCGCCCGCGACTTCCTGCGTGCCGGCCTGGTCGACGAGGTGCACCTCATGGTCGCTCCGGTCGTCCTCGGACGAGGCAACCGGCTCTGGGACCACCTGCAAGGGCTCGAGCTCACCCACACGGTGACGACGGAGGTGTCCGAGAGCGGCACGACCCACGTCACGTTCACGCGGTAGGGCCGGGCGGGCTCAGTCGAGCAGGTGGATCGCGTACGCCACCGCGAAGCCGAGGGTGGTGGCGACGCCGACCCACCGGCCGCCCTCGTCGTAGGCCTCAGGCATCATCGTGTTGGCGAGCATCGTGAGGATGGCCCCGGCCGCGAAGGTGAGCACGAAGGCGACGACCTCGGGCGACGAGCTCTGGAACAGGCCATAGCCCGCGGCGGAGGCCAGACCCGACACGACCATGATCGCCACCCACATCCACACGATCCGCGACCGGCGCCAGCCGGCGGACACCAGACCGGTCGTCGAGCCGATCGCCTCGGGCAGGTTGGAGACGAACACGGCCACGAGGTAGGCAGCGCCGACCTCCCCGCCCTGGAAGATCGTCAGGCCGATCACCATCGACTCAGGGATGCCGTCCAGCACGGTGCCGAGCACGATCGCCAGGGGCGAGCCGCTCTGCTGGTCGCCGCCGGTGTCCTTGCGGTCACCGCCGCCGAACCGTTCGATCAGCACGTCGCCTCCGAAGAAGACGAGACAGCCGGCGAAGAGCCCGCCGACGAGCGCGCCATGTCCCGTGGACTTGGCGGCCGCCTCCTGCACGAGGTCGAACGACACGGCGCTGATCAGCACGCCGGAGCCGAACCCCATGACGAGGCCGATCACCCGCCGGCTGGTCGGGAACGCCAGTGCGACCAGCGCGCCGAGCACCAGAGAGCTGGCTGCGAGCAGCCCCCATCCGAAGGCACCGGCCATCTCCCGCACCCCCCTCGACGGACCAGACGAGGCACCGTCTCGCGTCCCGGTCTCGACGAGACCACGCAGCACATACCTACCAGTACGGCAGTGAACGCGTCACGTGCGCACGGTTGCACTCGCGACGGGTCGGTGAGTGCGGGCGTCGCCGGCGTACCGGGAATCTGCGAGGAGTCCTGCAGCACGCATGGCGTCGACCAGCGATCAGGCGGGGACGGGGCGCGCCGGCGTCGCGCGCATGGACTCGCCGAGCGCCTGCGCCGTCATGGGCCGCGCGAAGTGGAAGCCCTGCGCGAGCCCGTACCCGAGGCGACCGAGGTCGTCGGCCTGTGCGAGGGTCTCCACCCCCTCGGCGACCGCCTCGATGCCGAGAGCGCGCGCGAGCTGCAGCACGGCGCCGGCGATGGCGCCCTCGCCGGGTGCGGGCGCGAACCGCCGGTCGAGCTTGATCTCGTCGACGACGCAGTCCACGAGCAGGCTCAGCGTCGAGTTCCCGGTGCCGAAGTCGTCGAGCGAGACGCGCACTCCCATCGCTCGGAGCCCGCGCAGGGAGTCCTGCATCACGCCGCCGCCGACCGCAGTCGACTCGGTGATCTCGACGGTCAGGCACCCGCCCGGCAGGCCGCTGTCGCGCAGTGCCGCAGCAACCTCGTCGACGAAGCCCGGGTCCTGGAGCTGGAGCGCCGAGACGTTGACTGCGACACCACGCAGCAGGTCGGGCCCGTGCTCCCGAGCCCAGGCGGCAGTCTGGCGGGTGGCCTCGCGAAGCACCCAGCGACCGAGGGGCACGACCAGCCCGGTCTGCTCGGCGAGCGGCACGAACTCGCCCGGGGCGAGCAGCCCGCGGCTCGGGTGCTGCCAGCGCACGAGTGCCTCGACGGCCGTGATCCGGCCTTCCGGGAGGGTGACGACCGGCTGGTAGTGCAGCACGAGCTCGCACCCGTCGATCGCGGCTCGCAGCTCCTCGGCGAGGCGGCTGCGCTCGGCGCCGCGCGTCTCCATCCCCGGGCTGTACTGCCTGTAGCCGCCCTCACCCCGCTCCTTCGCGTCGTACATGGCGACGTCCGCGTGGCGCAGGAGCGCGTCGGCGTCGTCCCCCGGACGGACGTCGACGACGCCGAAGCTCGCGCGGGCGGCGAGGACGTGCTCGTGGACCCGCACCGGGTCGGCGAGCGATGCCGCGATGCGGGTGAGCAAGGGCTCGAGCGCGTCGGCGCCGAGGCCGTCGACCAGGATCGCGAACTCGTCGCCACCCAGCCGCGCCACGGTGTCGGTCGCTCGCACGCCCGCGTGCAGGCGCGCCGCCACCGCGACGAGCAAGCCGTCGCCCACGACATGGCCGAGCGTGTCGTTGACCGTCTTGAAGCCGTCGAGGTCCATGAGGACGAGGCTCAGCCGGCGGCCCGCGGTGATCCCGCCGACGGCCGTGGCCAGCCGCTCGGCGAACAGGGCCCGGTTCGCCAGCCCGGTGAGCGCGTCGTGCGTGGCCTCGTGGCGCAGCTGTTCCTCCTGGTCGCCCAGGCGCGAGAGCAGCGCGTCGTTCTCGCGGAACGCGATGAGCTGACGCACGACGACGAGCGCAGTGAGCAGCACCGCGCCGAGCGCCACCACGACGAGGTCGGGAGAGTGCGTCACCGCGGTGCGCACGAGGAGGACGCCCACGGCGACGACGGCGAGATAGGGCAGGAGGCTGTAGCGACGCCTGCGTCGGCCGCGCATGCGAGCATCGGCGCCGTCGGCCATCTGGAAGCAGGCACTGAGGGCGATCGTGCACGACGCGAGCGGGTTGAGCAGCACCTGAGCGTCGAGCTCCGGGCGCAGGGCGAGGAGCACGACCGAGACAGCGGACCCCAGGCCGCCGACGAGGGCCGAGACGGCGCGCAGATAGACAGTGCGCGGTGGCACGACCTCGGACCCGCCGACCGCGGCGCGCGACGCGAGGAACACGGCCACCAGTGCGGCGACGAACACGGGGGCCACAGCGCGGACGTCCTCTCCGGCGAGCAGGATCCGTGAGCCGCCGAGGCCGTGCCAGAGGATCACGGCGGCCCCCACGAGAAGGGTCGCGACATCGAGGATGAGAGCCGTACGCTCCGCGCGCGTCCGCGGCCCCAGCGGGATCCGGAAGACGGAGATGCTCAGGAGGATCGCACCGACAGCCTGCAGGACGTTCGCGGCATGGCCGAGGGAGGCCGGGCCCATGCTCGCGGCGAGCCGGGCCCCGATCGCCGCGGCCATGAGCGTCATGCCCCAGGAGGTCAGCACCCAGATCCGGCGGGCCGCAGGCTCGCTGCCGGTGTCGGTCGCCGCACGGCGGCACAGCAGGACCGCGAGGACGGCGATGACGGGGTTGAGCGTCTGACCGATCCGCTGTCCCCACGACGCCGTCCCGGCGAGCTCGGCGCCGAACAGCAGGACGTTCGTCCCCGCGAGCACGAACATCGTGACGAGCAGCCGGCTGCGCAGGGCGCTGTCGGTTCGCGGCGCGTCGGACCCGGGGCCCGGACGCGGGAGGGTGCGCTGCATCGTGATCCTCGCTCGGACGTCGTCACCACACACCATCGGCTGGAACACGCCGGACATGAGCGCACGGCTCCGCCGAGCGTGTGGCCTCCCGGCCCGGCTCGCGTCGCCTTTCGGGACCCGCTCAGGCACGCTTCTGGTGCCGCCCTGCGCCGGCCGTGACCGACGTCGACCTGAGCAGACGGCTACCTGGAGGACGAGACCGGCTCGTTCGACTGGTCGGTACCCGACGACGAGGTTCATGCGTTCTGGAACGAGCACGAGCGACAGATCGGCACGTCGCTCTACGGCCGTCGCATGTACCGACGATGCGCGTCTGGCAGGACGACGACTGGGCTGAGCGTGCTCTACGTGCGCCATGCGGTCCGGAGCGCTGCCTGAGACAAGAGCGGCTGTCGCCGCGCCCAGGAACCCCTTTCATCCCGACGGGGTGATGTTCGCTCGTCGAGACCGGTGCGACCCTCGGACCGGGTCGACATGCCGTCGCGCGTGCGTCCGCCGCAGCACCACCATCGATCGGGAGGTCCGGTGTCCGACCTCGACCTGGCCCGCTTGCAGTTCGCGTCGACGAGCATCTACCACTTCCTCTTCGTGCCGGTCACCATCGGCCTCGGCTTCCTCGTGGCCGTTCTGCACACGACGTGGTTCCGGTCCGGCAACCCGGACCACAAGCGGCTGACCAAGTTCTTCGGCACGCTGCTGCTGATCAACGTGGCCGTGGGCGTGGTGACGGGACTGATCCAGGAGTTCCAGTTCGGGATGAACTGGTCGGCCTACTCCCGGTACGTCGGCGACGTCTTCGGCGCCCCGCTGGCGATGGAGGGGCTCGCTGCCTTCTTCCTCGAGTCCACGTTCATCGGGCTGTGGGTGTTCGGCTGGAACGTTCTCCCTCGCCGGGTGCACCTGCTCACGGTGTGGCTCGTCGCGGTCGGCGCCGCGGGCTCGGCGGCGTTCATCATGGCCGCCAACTCGTGGATGCAGCACCCGGTGGGGTACACCGTCGACCAGGCCACGGGTCGGCCGCAGCTGTCGGACATCGGCGCGGTGATGACCAACCCCGTGTTCCTGTGGGGGTACGCCCACGTCCTGACCGCGTCGCTCGTCACGGGTTCGGTCCTCATGCTGGCCGTCTCGGCGTGGTACCTGCGACGCGGGGAGCACGCGGAGGTGTTCACGCGCTCGGCCAAGCTGTCAGTCGCCGTGCTGCTTCCCTCGATCTTCCTGGCGCTCGGCATCGGCAGCCACCTCGGTGTCATCGAGGCCACGTACCAGCCGATGAAGATCTCCGCCGCCGAGGGGCAGTGGGAGACGTGCCAGCCCTGCTCGTTCTCGGCCTTCCAGATCGGCGGCGGCAACAACGACCAGAACCCCACCAAGATCATCGAGATCCCCCACCTGCTGTCCATCCTCGCGACGGGGACGTGGAACGGTGAGGTGCAGGGCATGAACGAGCTGAACGCCCAGTACCAGGAGGAGTTCGGGCCCGGCGACTACGTGCCGAACGTGTTCGTGCAGTACTGGTCGATGCGCGTGATGGCCTACCTGGGTTCCCTGGCCGCGCTCGTGGCCCTCTGGGGGCTGTGGCTCATCTGGCGACGACGACTACCCACCGCGCGCGTGTTCCTGTTCGTCGCGACGTGGGCCGTGGTCTTCCCGTTCCTGATGAACACGGCCGGTTGGATGCTGACCGAGAACGGTCGCCAGCCCTGGATCGTGCAGGGCCTCATGCTCACCACGGACGGCGTCTCGACGTCCGTCGGCAGGACCGACGTGATCATCAGCCTTGCCGTCTTCTACGGCATCTTCCTGCTCCTCGGCGCCGTCAACGTGTTCCTGATGATGCGCTTCGCGCGCCGGGGCCTCGAGCTCGAGGAACCCGAGGAGCACGTGGACGACGACCAGCCCCGCGTCCCCGCCCTGACGTTCTGAGGAGGTGTTCCGATGACCTTGCCTGACCTGTGGTTCCTGATCATCGCGTTCTTCTGGACCGGGTTCTTCGTCCTCGAGGGCTTCGACTTCGGGGTCGGCATGCTCCACAAGGTCGTGGGGCGCACGGACACGGAGCAACGCGTCGCGATCAACTCGATCGGGCCCTTCTGGGACGGCAACGAGGTGTGGCTCATCGTCGGGGCGGCCGGCATCTTCGCCGCGTTCCCCGGCTGGTACGCCACGTGGTTCTCCGCCATGTACCTGCCGCTCGTGCTCCTGCTCGTGGCGTTGATCGCCCGCGGGGTCTCGTTCGAGTTCCGCGGGCGCATGGACGCGACGCGGTGGCGACAGACGTGGTCGTGGAGCCTGACTCTGGGCAGCCTGCTGTGCCCGCTGCTCCTCGGCGTCGCGCTCGGCAACCTGCTGGCCGGCCTGCCGGTCGACTCCACCGAGGAGTTCACGGGCTCGGTCGCGGACACCGTCACCGGCTACGGCCTGCTCGTCGGGCTCACGCTCACCGCCCTGTGCGTCCTGCACGGCGCGACGTTCCTCGCCATGCGCACCACCGGACAGGTGCGGACGCGGGCGCAGCGCGCCGCGAGCGTCGCGCTGGTGCCGGCCGTCCTGCTGCTCCTGGCGTTCGCCGTGGCGACCCCCGCCGTGTCCGGTGCTCCCGTGCTGCGCGGAACCGTGCCGCCCGTCGTCGCCGTCGTCGCGGTCCTGGCGGCCGCCCTGCTCGTGCGGGCGCACCGGGATGGCTGGGCCTTCACCGCCACGGCCGTCGCGATCGCGCTCACGGTGGTGACCCTGTTCGCCAACCTCTACCCGAACGTGCTGGTCTCGAGCACCTCCGCCGCAGACACCCTCACCGTGACGAGCACGGCATCCGGGCCGTACGCGCTCAAGGTCATGACGGTCGTCGCCCTCGTGCTCGTGCCGTTGATCCTGCTCTACCAGGGCTGGTCCTTCTTCGTCTTCCGCCGCCGGGTCATAGCCCCGCCGGCGGCTGTACTACCAGAACCACCGGACCCGACCACGGGTCCGTCCGCACCCCTCGACGAAGGAGCACGCACATGAGCCTGCACGGAAAGGTGGCGGTCGTCACCGGCGGCAACAGCGGCATCGGCAAGGCCGTCGTCCTCGCGCTCGCCGAGGCTGGGGCGAACATCGTCATCGACTTCGTCGCCCACCCGGAGGCCACCGAGGAGCTCGAGAAGCAGGTGCACGCCCTCGGCGACCAGGCCATCGGGGTCGAGGCGGACGTCAGCAAGGTGGCAGACCTGGAGATGCTCGTCGCGCGGACCGTGGAGGCGTTCGGTCACCTCGACATCATGGTGAACAACGCCGGGATCGAGACGCGCACGTCGGTGCTCGACACCACCGAGGAGCAGTACGAGCGCGTCATGGACATCAACCTGAAGAGCGCGTTCTTCGGCACCCAGATCGCGGCCAAGCAGATGATCAAGCAGGGCACCGGCGGCCGGATCATCAACATGACGTCGGTGCACGAGGACTGGCCCATGCCTGGGAACACCGCGTACTGCCTGTCCAAGGGCGGCATGCGGATGCTCACCCGGACGGCGGGCGTCGAGCTCGGGCCGCAGGGGGTGCAGGTGGTGGGCGTCGGACCGGGCGCCGTCGCGACGCCGATCAACACGTCGACCATGAACGACCCCGAGAAGATGAAGACCCTCGATGCGGCGATCCCGCTCGGCCGGATGGCCGAGCCGGAGGAGATCGCCAGCCTGGTCGCCTTCCTCGCCGGCGACGGCGCGACCTACCTCACCGCGACGACGGTCTTCGCCGACGGCGGCATCATGCACAGCAGCCCGGGCTTGTGAGGTGGACGAGATGACCGAGCACTACGACGTCGTCATCATCGGCTCGGGCGCAGGGGGCGGGACGCTCGCCCACCGCCTGGCACCCTTGGGCAAGAAGGTGCTCATCCTCGAGCGGGGCGACTGGCTCCCGCGCGAACCCGCGAACTGGGACGCGACCGAGGTGTTCGTCAAGAACCGATACGTCTCCAAGGACACCTGGTACGACCACGAGGGCAGAGCGTTCCAGCCGCAGGTGCACTACAACGTGGGCGGCGCGACGAAGTTCTACGGCGCGGCGCTGTACCGGCTGCGGGAGAAGGACTTCGGCGAGCTGCAGCACCACGGCGGGGTGTCGCCCGCCTGGCCCGTCGGGTACGACGAGTTCGAGCCGTACTACGCGGAGGCCGAGGAGCTCTACCGGGTGCACGGCGCCCGGGGCGAGGACCCCACCGAGCCCCCGTCGAGCGGCCCGTACCCCTACCCTCCGGTCGCGCACGAGCCGCGCATCCAGCAGCTCTTCGACGATCTCGGTGCGATCGGCCTGCACCCGTTCCACTCGCCGTCAGGCATCAACCTCGACGAGACGGACATGGCGTTCAGCACGTGCATCCGGTGCGGGACGTGCGACGGCTTCGCGTGCCTCGTGCAGGCGAAGTCGGACGCGGAGATGGTCGCCGTGCGGCCCGCCATCCGGCACGTCAACGTGACGCTCGTGCGCAACGCCGAGGTCCGGCGCCTCGAGACCGACGACTCCGGCCGGAGCGTGACGTCGGTCGTCGCGGACGTCGACGGGGTCGAGCAGCGGTTCTCCGGAGACGTGGTCGTCGTGGCGGCGGGCGCGGCCAACTCCGCGAAGCTGCTGCTCCAGAGCGCCAACGACCGGCACCCGAACGGGCTGGCCAACGGCTCCGACCAGGTCGGACGCCATTACATGTTCCACAACAGCCGGGCCTTCCTGGCGATCTCGGTCGAACGAAACGACACCCGGTTCCAGAAGACGCTCGGCGTCAACGACTACTACTTCGGTGACGAGAGCTTTGGCTTCCCGATGGGCAACGTGCAGATGGTCGGCAAGTCGTCGGCACCGATGTATCGCGGGGAGAAGCCCGTCGAGGCCCGCTTCGCGCCGATGTTCGCCCTCGAGGAGGTCGCCGAGCACGCGGTCGACTTCTGGCTCTCGGCCGAGGACCTGCCCGACCCGGACAACCGCGTGACGCTCGGCAGCCACGGCGACATCGTGCTCACGTACACGCCCAACAACCGGCAGCCGCTCGCAACGACCTGGTCGACGCGCTGATGGAGTCGCCGGCACGGGTCGTGGCCATCGTCGCCGGGCCCGGGTACGGGAAGTCGGCGGTCCTCGGCCAGTGGGCGGACCGGCTGGCCGGTGCGGCGCTCTGGCACACGTGCACCGACGCCGACAACGACCCGGCCACGTTGTTGACGGCGCTCGGGCGGGCCGCCGGGGCAGGCCCGGGGATCGTCACCGTCGCGGGTCTCGTGCAGGCAGTCGCCCCGTACCTGCCACGGACCCTGTTGGTCGAGGACGTGCACGCGATCACCTCGGCGGGGAGCCTCAACGTGCTGACCGACGTCATCGACCGCCTACCCGACACGTGGCGGGCCGGTCTCACCTCACGTGCCCGGCCACGCCTGCGGATTGCGCGGCTGCGAGCCGTCGGCGACCTGCTGGAGGTCGGCGTCCCCGAGCTCTCCCTCGGTCCGGACGAGACCGCGCAGGTGCTGGATCGGTCGGGCGTCGTCCTCTCGCCGAGCCGGACGGCGGAGCTGCTGGACCGCACCGAGGGCTGGCCGGTCGCAGTGTCGCTCGCCGGGATGGCGTTGCGCGCGGACGTCAGCCGGACGTTCACGGGCGACGACGTCTTCATGCGCGAGTACCTGCGCGCCGAGGTGCTCGCCGGCCTGCGGGCGCGCGACACCAAGCTCCTGGTGCGCTGCTCGATCCTCGACGAGCTCTCCGGTCCCGTCTGCGACGCCGTGCTGCGGACCCGGTCCTCCGGGGCGGCGCTGGAGCATCTCGCTGCGGACGGGGTGATCCAGCCGGCGGACCGGGGCGGCGATCGCTTCCGTTGCCACCCCCTCCTGCGCGATCTGCTCAGCGCCGAGCTGCACCGCAAGGAGCCCGCGCTGGTCCCCGAGCTCCACCGGCGCGCGACCCGGTGGTTCGCCGACGCCGGTGCCCCGGACGAGGCCATCGAGCATGCGCGCCTTGCCGGTGACGTCGCCGAGTTCGCCCGGCTCGTCCTCGAGTGGTCGCAGCAGACCTGGGCCAACGGCGGCATCGACTCCGTGCACCGGTGGATGACGTGGCTGGAGGAGGCGAACGACGGCGTGGGCTTTCCCGCGATCGCCGCGCACGCCGCGTTGACCTTCGGGCTGGTCGGCGAGCCCGCCCGCGCCGACAGGTGGTCGGCGATCGCGAAGGCAGGGCCCGGAACCGGCCGGTTGGCGGACGGCAGCACGGTCGAGGGGACGCTCGCGTACCTGGACGCGATCGAGGGCCGGGCCGGGACCGCGACGATGCGCCGGGACGCGCGGGCCGGCTGGACCGGGTTGTCGCCCGCGAGCCCGCTTCGCGCGACGATGCGCCACACCGAGGCACTCGCCGACCTGCTCGACGGTGACCTCGACCGTGCCGACGACCTGTTCGTCGAGGCCGAGGAGGCTGCGGAGCTGGCCGGCGTCGGCCCGCTCGTCGCGATGGACCTGTGCGAGCGGGCGTCGATCGCGGTCGAGCGCGGCGAGTGGCCGACCGCCGTCGACCTCGTCCGCCGCGCAACCGCCATCGTCACGGACGGTGGCTACGGCTCCTACTGGTCGAGCGCGCTCGTCTTCGCCTGGGCCGCCCGCGTCGCGGTCCACCTCGGCCTGCGCACGGAGGCCATCGCGCACCTGCGGCGAGCGCTGGCACTTCGGCCGCTGCTCACCTACGCGCTCCCGGTCGTCTCCACACAGGCCCTCCTCGCCACGGCGCAGGCGTCGCTCGGCCTGGGCGACCGCCACGCGGCAGGCGCGGCAGCGCGGCAGGCCGAGGAGATCATGCGCCGGCGGCCGGGTCTCGGCGACCTGCCGGACAAGGTCGCGGCCCTGCTCGCGGCCCTTCAGGAAGGGGTGGACCAGGGTCGGCCCGACACCCTGACCCCCGCCGAGGTCCGACTCCTGCCGCTCCTCGCGACCCACCTCACCTTTCCCCTGATCGCCGAACGCCTCGGCATCTCACGGAACACGGTCAAGACGCAGGCGGTGTCCACCTACCGCAAGCTCGGCGTGTCCTCCCGCAACGAGGCCGTCGCACGCTGGGAGCTTCTGGACGGCACCACCGGGTCGTGAGAGCCGGAAGGCGCCAAGGCCTGATCTACCTGCGCCACGCACGAGGAAGGGCGACCTGAGGCAGTCGCGGTTTCGCGCTCGTCGTCCGGCTGTGACGATCAGGATGGGCGGTTCCGTGCGCGCGGCTCTGGCTCACGCCCGTTCGACGCTGTCCGCCTGCGGTCCGCGATCGCTCTGGCGCACCTTGTACCGGACCCGATCGCCCTCCTGCAGGGCTTCGGCGCCCCTCACGACCGACACGTGCACGAACAGGTCCGCACCCCCCGCATCCGGCGTGATGAAGCCGAAACCGCGATCCGCGTCGTACCGGGCCACCAAGCCCTCGCCACCACGCACCGGGTCGGCCGGCACGCTCCGGGGGCCCGATCGACCGCGGCCCGACACGACCGGCGCACCGTGGCGTGCCGAGCCGCCGACCAGCCGGACGTTGCGGGCCTGTGGCCCCTTGTCGCCCTGGGCGAGGTCGAAGGTCACGCGATCCCCGTCCGACAGCTCAGCCAGCCCTCCGGCCAGGTCCCGGACGTGGGCGAAGGCGTCCTCGCCGCCCGCGTCAGGAGTGACGAACCCGAAGCCCTTGTCGACGTCGTACCAGGACACGGTGCCGTCCGCGCCATCGGGTGCCACAGGCCTCGACGCCTGGGCCCCGAGCGGCAGCAGGTGGTCCGCCTGCGGCCCTTTCTCCCCGTCGACGACCAGGAACGCCACCCGCTGCCCGTCCGAGATCACCCCGCCGCCCACGATGGCCGAGCTGTGCACGAAGATCTCCGCACCGCCTCCGTCGGGCGTCACGAAGCCGTATCCCTTGCCCGGCTCGTACCAGGAGACGGTGCCGAGCACGCCCAGGGGTGCGTCGGAGGCGTGGTCGCCCGTGACCCGGACGCGGCGAGCCTGCGGGCCGCGGTCCCCCTCGCCCACCTCGAACTCGACGACCTGGCCCTCGCGGAGCAGCTTCGGCCGGTCGTCGTCGACGACGATCTCGGAAGCGTGCACGAACAGGTCCTCGCCCTCGTCCCCGAGGGAGAGGAAGCCGAACCCCCGCTCGGCGTCGAACCAGCGGACTGTTCCCTCGGGCACGGTGACTCCTCGTCGAAAGCAAAGGTTTGCTGGCCTCAGTCTCCCCCGACACGACCACTCCAGCGCCTGAGCGGAAGTCACACCGGTCGGTGCGTCGACGCGCGGGGCACCGGACCGGACCGGGGTCGGTTGTCGGGCTTCGCGCTCGCGGCAGGTGATGGACCTCCCGGCGATGCGCGGCCTACAGGTGTGCGGCGATCGCGGCGGCGATCTGCGCCTCCTCCTGACGGCCGAGCTGGTCCGAGAGCGCGACGGCGGCGGGATCACCGGCCTTGGCGGCGTCCGAGCGGGCGTGGTCGGCGTCGAAAGACTCCTGGGTCGTCGGCTGCGTCCACATCGACGGCAGCGGCGGCATCTCCCCACTGGGACCGACGAACCCGCCCCGCCAGCAGTCGGCCTCCGCGTACAGCAGGCCGTACGCGAACGAGCTGTCCGCCGGGCGGTCGATGTCGGCGAAGTCCTCGAAGTAGACCGGGTCGATCTGCATCTCGGCGTCGCTGTCGCGCGTCAGGATCCAGAACGCCTCGCGCGCGGCGGGATCGTCCAGGTGGTGCCACATGTCGGTCATGGCAGAGCAGAGCTCGAGGTCGGCGGGTCTCGACCGCGAGATCCCGAGGTCCGGGGTGCCGTCCACCGACGACTTCTCGGCGATCACCTGGGCCCGTCCCCGGAGGTCGTCCACGAGCGTGGCCTGGCGGGCGGCCTCGGCGTCGTGCGCGTCGGAGATCGCGGCCGAGAGGAACGGCACCTCGACACCACGCGTCGCACAGTCGACGCCGGCGTCGACGTCTCCGCCCAGGACGGACGCGTGATACACCCCGCGCGAACCTTCGACGCAGAGCGTGTCGCCCGTGCGGTACACGGCGACGCGTACGCCGTCGTCCGAGCCGTCTCCCACATCGGTCGGCCACGCGTCGTCGGACTTCTTCTGTGCGAGCAGGTCGGACTCCACGTCCTTGATCACGCGGCGGGTGGTGGAGGCGTCGGCCCGGGCCGCCGCCTGCGCCGACCACTGGTCAGGCAGGTCCGAGCGGGCGAAGAGGGTCAGCCCCGCGACGACCGTCACGGCGGCGGCGATCGTCGACAGCGCAGCGCCTGCCACCGCCAGTCCCCAGCCACCGTCACCGGTGCGACGTACCCTGCGCAGTGCCACGTACGAGAGCACGAGCCCCGCGGGCCAGAACAGGAAGGTGAGCACGAAGCCCCAGACCGCGAGAGGTTCGGTGTCACGGTACGTACGGGACGGTTCCGGCAGATCGGGCATGCGGGCGAGGGTAGCGCGGGTCCTCGGCCCCGGGCGGCCGTCGTCGGCACGCGGGCCGCGGTCGTGGGCGCCCGCATGAACCAGCCGGACAGGCTCCGAGGGGCGTCGTTCGCTAGCGTTCGAGGGTGCCCAGTCGACTGACGGCCCTGACCTTCGATGCTCACGACCCCGTTCGGCTGGCCGAGTTCTGGGCGCGCCTCCTGGGACGAGGAGCGGTCGAGGAGGTCGACGGTGTCGTCCTCCCCGGGTCAGCCACCCAGCTCGGCCTGCGGTTCGTCGTGAGCGCTGAGCCGAAGGTCGGCCAGAACCCGATGCACCTGCACCTCACCAGCACCAGCGCCGAGGACCAGCACAGCATCGTCGAGACCGCCCTCCGGCTCGGCGCCAGCCACCTCGACGTCGGGCAGCTTCCCGAGGAGGAGCACGTGGTCCTCGCGGATCCCGAGGGCAACGAGCTGTGCGTGATCGAACCGGGCAACGCCTACCTGGCCGGCTGCGGCTTCCTCGGTGAGCTCACCTGCGAGGGCAGCCGGGACGTCGGCCTGTTCTGGGCCGACGCGCTGGGCTGGCCCATGGTCTGGGACCAGGGCGCGCAGACCGCGATCCAGTCCCCGCGCGGCGGCACCAAGGTCTCGTGGGACGACCCGGGCGGGACCCCCAAGCACCGGAACCGCCAGCGCTTCGACCTCACCGTCGGCGGCGGCGACCTGGACGGCGAGGTCGACCGGCTCGTCGCACTCGGTGCGACAAGAATTCGCAGCGTCGAGGGCGACGCGGTCGAGCTGGCCGATCCGGACGGCAACGCGTTCCGTCTCAGGTCAGGTGTCCGAGCCGGAGGTCTACGCGGCGTGGCTCAGCCGCGTTCCTGCGAGTAGCGGGGGCCGGTGTCGCCGGCGCCCATCCAGAAGCTCGAGTTGTCGTAGACCAGCCGGACGCCGTGCGTCAGCTCGCACTCGCGGGCGAGCCGGCCGACCCGGAAGCGGGTCCGGCACTGACGGCAGTGCAGCGTCGTGTCGTCCTGGGCCATGGCGCACCTCCCACGAGGGTGGCGGCCTGCGGGGTCGGGCCGCGTGCGTCTCATGGTGAGACCTGGACGCACCGGATCGACCGGTTCGTGGCACAGATCACCCGGACGGTCGCCCGGCCGGGCGACCGAAGAAGAGGGGTCACTCCAACGGCTCAGTCGTGGCTCAAGACCTGTCGCGAGCGGCCGATCTGACGGTCGAGGACCAGCACCACCCCGCCGCGACGGTGCGGCCCAGACCGGACGGACGTCACCATGCACTCCCTCGCTCGATGCGCCCTCGCGGCCGGCGACCGCGTGCTCGACGGCTACGTCGCCGCGTGCGGGGACGGGACACTGATGCTGCGCGCCGACCACGGGGTCCGGGGGGAGCTCCGGGTCGGCGACGACGTCCAGGTCCTCGTGCTCGACGACGTGCGCGGCGAGGTCAGGTACAGCGGTCGGGTCGCCCGGGTGAGCGTGACGACGGTGTACGTCGCCGACCTCGAGCTCCGCTCGATGCTGCAGAAGCGCCAGGTGGCGCGGGTCAAGATCGCGCAGCTGTGCACGGGCGTCCTGCAGTCGTCGCAGGACGCCGACCGGTCGATCACGTTCGTCGTCCTGGACCTCGGCGCGCACGGCATGCGCATCTCCACGACCGCGCGGCTGACGGAGCAGGACCGGATCACGTTCCAGTTCCCCACCCCCGACCGCGCCGTCCCGCTCGACGCCGAGGTGCTGCGGTCGCAGCGCACGCGCACCAGGTCGACGCACTACGGCTGCCGCTTCGTCGGGCTGCGCGAGAGGGAGGCGGACGCGCTGTTCCGCTTCGTCATGCAGACACAGGCCGCGCAGCGGCGCACTCGCCTTCTGTCCTGACTCGACAGGATCTGTCCCTCGGGTAGTGGCCGGTCTGACGTCGCCAGTGCGCAGCGCGGCGTCCGGCTGGGCGTCGTGGTATCTGCGAGGGCGATTCGTCCCCTTTTCAGACGAAGCCCATCCACAACCGACGGGGGTCGTCATGAGCACCGACGTGCACTACAACTGCATCACACCGCCGTTCCTGCTCGAGAAGCTCTTGGAGTCCGAAGACCCGGAGATTCGCGAGGCAGCCAAGTCGACGCTCCTGACCAGCGCCCAGCTGCGCGGCGAGCGCCAGATCACCTCCGGACTCAGCTCTCTGGCGGTGTTCGCGGCTCCTGCGGCGGGCGCTGCGCGGTCCATCTACGACGCACAGCACCGCGAGACCACGCACGGAGCAGCCCAGGTCCGCTCGGAGAGCCAGCCCGACGTCGCCGACCCGTCGGTGAACCACGCCTTCGACGGGCTGGGACACACGCGCGCGTTCTACGCCGACGTCCTCGGCCGCGACTCCATCGACGGCAGGGGCGGCCAGATCGACGGCTACGTGCACTTCGGCTCGAAGTTCAACAACGCCTTCTGGGACGGTCGCGAGATGGTCTTCGGCGACGGCGACGGAAGGATCTTCTCGGACCTCGCCGGCTCGCTCGACGTCGTCGGTCACGAGCTGACGCACGGCGTCACGGAAGCCGTCGCCGGCCTGGAGTACCACCTCCAGTCCGGGGCGTTGAACGAGTCGATCTCGGACGTCTTCGGCTCGCTGGTCAAGCAGTACGCGGCGAACCAGAAGTCGGACGAGGCCGACTGGCTGATCGGCAACGACGTCTTCACGCCGGAGTTCGCGGGTGACGCGCTCCGGTCGCTCAAGGCGCCCGGGCAGGCCTACGACAACCCGACGTTCGGCCACGACCAGCAGCCCGCCCACATGAAGGACTTCCTGCACCTGCCCGACACGCAGGCCGGCGACTGGGGCGGCGTGCACGTCAACTCCGGCATCCCGAACCACGCCTTCTACCTCGTCGCGACGGCTCTCGGCGGCTACGCGTGGGAGACGGCGGGGCACATCTGGTTCGAGGCGCTCAACGCGTCCCGTCCGGACACCGACTTCGAAGCGTTCGCCACGCTGACCGCCACGAAGGCGAGCCAGCGGTACGGTGCGTCGTCGACCGAGGTGCACGCGGTGACGGATGCTTGGGGGCAGGTCGGCATCAAGGTCACGGCCCCGAAGACGCATGCAGCCGCGGCGGCGCTCGTCGCGGCCGATCCGGCCTCGGGTGTCGCGGGCCAGCTGGACCGCCTCTCTGCCGAGATCGACGAGCTGTCGAAGCTGGTCCGCTCGCTGAAGGTCCCGGCCTGACCTGTTCGACGACCTCCGAGACGAGGCTCCGCATGACGAAGAAGCTCACGCTGGTGACCGTGGGGGGCATGGCAGCGGCCTTCGCTGCGCCCCCCACGGTCGTCCACGAGAACGACCTGGACGACGACGCACGCCACCACCTGCACCGGCTGGTCGCAGCGGCTGACGACGCGCGCACGGGAGCAGACGAGCCGGGTCAGCTGCGCGACGCCCAGTCGTACCAGATCTCGATCGAGGCCGACGACGAGCCACCCGTCGTCCTGTCCGCGACGGACGGCAGCGTGTCGCCGCAGTTCGCACAGCTACGCGACTGGATCCGTGACAACGGCTCGGCCAGCGCCTGACGTCAGTGCCATGGAGCACGAGGTCCGACGACGATGGTCACGCGCCCGCGCAGCACCGCTCGGTCGAGTGGCGGCCGCGTACGTGACCCGCGCGCTCACTGCCAGACGTTGGGCTTGATCTCCGGCTCGGCGGCCACCCGCGGTGCCGGCGGCGCGGCGGCCGCGAGGTCCCGGACGTTCTTCTGGACCGCGACCACGGAGAAGAGCGCCATCGCGAAGCCCAGACCGTAGAAGCCCTTCTCCGACAGTGCCAGCTCCGCGTTGCTGAGGCCCGCGGTCACGAGCACGACGGAGGTGATGACCATGGCCCACGAGAGGCCGAGGAAGATCGTCGTCACCGGGATGCCCTCCGCCCGGTCCCGCACGGACTTCTGCAAGGCGATCGCCGAGAACAGGCCGAGCAGCAGAGTCGTGCCGTAGAAGCCCTTCTCCGAGAGCTCCATCTCCGCGTTCCACAGCCCGACGGCGAAAGCGCTCACGGAGATGACGAGGGCGACCCAGGACGCGCCGACGAAGGCCGCGGTCGGACGGGCGGGGAAGCTCTGCTGCGACATGGGGCGCTCCGTTGGTGGGGCGTCCGGCACCGTGCCAGCCGCGCCACGATGGTGGCGGTCCGGCAAGGCGAACGCAAGCATCCCGCGCGACGACACTCGGTCGGACCAGTTCGTCTGGGTCCGTCCGACGAGGTGCGGACCCAGACCGGCGCAGCCGGCGAACTGACGTGTTTTTCGGCAACTGACCAGGCATTCCCCCACTCGGACGTCCACCTGCCGGGACGGTGGATACGGACGTTTCCGGCAACCGCGCCGGAATTAGGGAGCCGAACGGCGTAATCACTCCTGTCACAGACAGTATTCGCAGGTCAGCGGCCCAAGATCGTCGAGCCGGAGGACTGTACAGCGCCTGTGCGGGGCCCTTCGGCCGTCTGGCTGTGCAGCGGACGGGACACGACCGCCGGCTTCTTCACGAGGCTGCGGCCATCGCCTTACCCCTCCCCCTCTCCCGACGACGTCGTCGGCAGTTCGAAGGAACTCGATGTCCATCCCACGCAGCTTGCGCTCACGACGAGTGCAGACCCTGCTGACCGTTTCGGTCGCCGCGACACTTGTCGCTAGTGGCCTCCTCGTCGCCGCCACTGGGGCGAGCGCGGCAGCGGTCAATCTCTCGCAGGGCAAGACGGCCACCGCGTCGTCGTCCGAGAACGCCACCTACTACCCCGCCTCGGCGGCCGTCGACGGGAGCGCTACCACCCGGTGGGCGAGCCTCTCGACGGACGCGGAGTGGATCCAGGTCGACCTGGGCCAGACGTCCACGATCGAGCGCGTCGACCTGCAGTGGGAGGGCGCCTACGGCAAGTCCTTCCAGATCCAGGTCTCTGGCTCCGCGACCTCCGGCTTCACGACGATCGCCACCGTGACCAACGGCACCGGCGGCAACCAGAGCGTCCCCGCCGCCGGCTCGGGCCGCTACGTCCGCCTCCAGGGCGTCACGCGCGGAACCGGCTACGGCTACTCGCTGTGGGAGCTCCAGGTGTTCGGCACGGCCGGCACGAGCTCGACCACCACGACGACCGCCACGACCCCGCCGCCGACCACGCCGGCCGCCGGCTGCGGCACCGCTGACGTCGCGCAGGGCAAGGCGGCCAGCGCCTCGTCCGTCCAGACCGGCTCGGACTACGTCGCGGCGAACGCGGTCGACGGCAACGGCGGCACCCGCTGGGCGAGCGCCTCGACGGACGCCGAGTGGATCCAGGTCGACCTCGGCTCGACGCAGACCCTCTGCTCCGTCCAGCTCGACTGGGAGGCCGCGTACGGCAAGGCCTTCAACATCCAGGCCTCGAACAGCGCGACCTCCGGCTTCACGACGATCGGTTCCGTGACCAACGGCACCGGCGGCAACCAGACGGTGGCCGTCAACGGCTCGGGTCGCTACCTGCGCGTGCAGGGCGTCACCCGCGGCACCGGCTACGGCTACTCGCTGTGGGCACTGCGGGCCTACGCCGGCTCGTCGTCGACCACCTCGCCGACGCCGACGCCGACCCCCACACCGACCCCGACCCCGACCCCCACGCCGACGGTTCCCCCGGTCGCCGCGGCCGACCCGGTCAACCCGAACTTCGGTTCGAGCACGTTCATCTTCAAGCCGACGGACACCCAGGCGTCGATCCAGTCGACGCTCGACGCGGTGTTCAAGCGTCAGGAGGCGAACCAGTTCGGCGAGGAGCGTGACCAGTTCCTGTTCCTGCCCGGCACCTACGCCGTGCAGGCCAACATCGGCTTCTACACCGGCATCGCCGGAGCCGGGAAGAACCCGGACGACGTCCAGATCAACGGCGGCGTGTGGGTCGACGCACAGTGGTTCAACGGCAACGCGACGCAGAACTTCTGGCGCTCCGCCGAGAACTTCGCCGTGACGCCGAGCACCGGCCAGGCTCGCTGGGCCGTCGCCCAGGCCGCGCCGTTCCGCCGCGTGCACGTCAAGGGCGACCTGTCGCTCGACTCGTCGGCCTACGGCTGGGCCTCGGGCGGATACATCTCCGACTCGAAGATCGACGGCAAGGTGACCTCGTACACGCAGCAGCAGTGGTACACGCGTGACTCGAGCGTCGGCAGCTGGGACGGCTCGCTGTGGAACGTCGTGTTCTCCGGCACCCAGGGCGCCCCCGCGAACACCTTCCCGAGCCCGACGACGACCACGGTGAACACCACCGGGGCGATCCGCGAGAAGCCGTACCTGTACTACGCCAACGGCTCCTGGTCCGTGTTCGTCCCGAGCCTGCGCTCGGGCACGACGGGCACGACCTGGCCCAACACGGCCGGTACCTCGCTCTCGCTGAACACGTTCTACCTGGCACACCCGGGTGACGCCACGGCGACGATCAACCAGGCGCTCTCGCAGGGCCTGAACGTCATCTTCACGCCCGGCGTCTACCACACCAACCAGACGATCAACGTGACGAAGGCCAACCAGATCGTCCTCGGCATGGGTATGGCGACGATCATCCCGGACGGCGGCGTCAACGCTCTGCAGACCGCCGACGTGGACGGCATCAAGATCGCCGGCCTGCTGTTCGACCAGGGCACGACGAAGTCGAACACGATCCTGACCGTCGGCTCCGCCGGCAACCACACGGACCGCGCGGGCAACCCGCAGTCCATCCAGGACGTGTTCATCCGCGTCGGCGGCGTCGTCGCCGGCAAGACCACCAACGCCATCGTCATCAACTCCGACGACACGATCATCGACCACATCTGGTCCTGGCGTGCCGACCACGGAGCCGGCGCCGGCTGGAACGACAACGTCGCCGACTACGGCCTGATCGTGAACGGCAACGACGTCAACGCATACGGCCTGTTCGTCGAGCACTACGAGAAGTACAACCTGCTGTGGAACGGCAACAACGGGCGCACGATCTTCTTCCAGAACGAGCTCCCGTACGACGCGCCGAACGTCGCGGCCATCACCCACGACGGCGGCATCAAGGGCTACGCCGCCTACAAGGTCGCGGCAGGCGTCACGCAGCACGAGGCCTGGGGCCTGGGCTCCTACAGCAACTTCACGAGCGACCCGACGATCCGGGTCGACAACGGGTTCGAGGTCCCCTCGGTCCCCGGCGTGAAGATGCACAGCCTGTCCACGGTGTCGCTCGGTGGCATGGGCTCCTACGCCCACGTCATCAACGGCGTCGGTCCCGCCGCGGAGGGCACGTCGACCGTGCCCGCCACGGTGACCAACTACGGCGGCTGACACCAGCGTCGTCGCCCCGCGGCTCACCTGGTCCCTCTGGGTGAGCCGCGGACCCGGAGCCCTCGAGGTTCGCGGGAAGCAGCGAGTCGTTGGCCGTCCCCACTGCGGGGGCGGCCAACGCTCTTGTCTGGCGGCACCTGCGGGCACCCGCTCGATACGATCGCC
Source organism: Cellulomonas sp. URHD0024 (assembly GCF_000426185.1). Taxonomy (GTDB): domain Bacteria; phylum Actinomycetota; class Actinomycetes; order Actinomycetales; family Cellulomonadaceae; genus Cellulomonas. The sequence continues at coordinate 103,246 of NZ_AUEW01000007.1, read as the reverse complement.
CGATGCCACCGCAGGACTGGATCGAGCACCGGCGCCCGGACGACCGCGAACGCCTCGGCTGGATCCGCCCGGACGGTGACGGGTTCGTCGCCCTCGACGCGCTCGGGCGCGCGGCCACGGGAACGGTCGACTGGCTGGCCGCCGAGGAGGCGCTCGAGGAGCGTGGCCTGTACTGGCTCGCGGACCTGTGGCAGCTCGACCTGCCCGACGGCAGCCGTGAGCGCGTGCGGATCGTCGAGGTGACGCCCGAGCGGGTCGTCGTGAAGGTCGACGACTTCGGCGCGGTGGACGTGGTGACCGCGAGCTACGTGCTGCCGTTCCCGGCGCCGGACGTCCTGCGGCCGTTCGAGGGCGACCCCTCGACGCTCGGCCCAGGACTCTCGTCGAGCTGACGGGCCGGGTCACGTCTCAGCGGACCGTGAGCGCGCCGCGTGCCAGGGTCACCCGCCGAAGTCCTTGGCGAACCACGCATAGGACCTGCGCTGACCCGCACTGACATAGTCGAAGTACACGGTCACCGAACCGTCCGCACTGCGATCCGCCACAGCGCCGAGGGTCTCCTTGAACGCCCAGCTCGACGTCAGCGGGAGGATGAACGGCGGCTCGCCGACCGGCACGTGGATGACCGCGAGCGTCATCCGTTCACCGAGGTGCCAGGGATCGTCGGCCTTGGCCAGTCTCAGCTGGACGAGCCACGACACCTCGCCGTGGACGCTCGCGAGGGGCGGCCCGGCCGGGTGGATCAGCTGGCTCAAGAACGCACCGACGCTGAGGTCGGGGTCGACCTCCACCTGGTACTTGTGGCTGACGGCGTCGTCGCCCATGGCGACCGATCCCCGGTTGACGGTGACGAGCACGATTCTCCTGGTCTCGGCGGGCGGTGCGAGGCCGCAGCCTACCCAGCCGCGGCCGGCCCGAACGGCACAGTCTCGAGCGTCCCTCCGCCGATGACGAGACACGTCGCCTCCGGCACCTCGAGCCACGCTCCTCGCAGGTCACCGAGCGGCTCGGACACCACGATGCGCGTGTCCTCGGACAGGTCGTGCAGCACCGGGTTGTCCGGGTACTGCTGGCGCAGCACGGCGACGTCCTGGTTGTGGAACAGCGAGCGCGACCGGCCCTCGGAGGAGTACCGGAAGGCCCACAGGCGCTCCCCGTCCGACACGGCGATCGTGCCCTGCACCGGGTAGTCGACCCCGCGCCGACGCGCGACGTCCTCGACGAGCCCGATCGCCGCGGCGACCGCCCGGGGCGGGTCGTCCGTCAGCCCGAACGTCAGCGCGAGATGGAACAACGTCTCGGAGTCGGTGGTGCCGGCGATCGTCGGGAAGAGCTCGGGATCGACGGCCAGCTGAAGGTCGCGCTTCAGCTCACCGAACCGGGCGAGGAAGCCGTTGTGCATGAACAGCCACCGGTCGTGCCGGAACGGGTGGCAGTTGCTCTGCTGCACGGCCGTGCCGCTGGTCGCCCGCACGTGTGCGAGTACGACCCCCGCGCGCACGTGCTGCGACAGCTCACGCAGGTTCTCGTCGCTCCACGCCGGCTCGACGCTGCGGAACAGCCCCGGGGTGGGCGAGTGCTCGTCGTACCACCCGACGCCGAACCCGTCGCCGTTGGTCGGCTCCGCACCGAGCCGACTGTGCAGGCTCTGCATGACCAGCGAGTTGGCGGGTTTGTAGAGGAGCTCGTCGAGCAGCACCGGCGAACCCGCGTACGCGATCCAGCGACACATCTGCGACCTCCTCGTCGAGCGCCCGCGTCCCTCCAGGCTCCCACAACGGCAGAATGCCGCTGCTCAGCCCATGGACCGCCCAGGAACGGACGGCGTCGGCCATCGCCCCGATCTGGCTAGACCAGCTTCGGGAAGGTGATCAGGAAGGACGAGGCGACGAGGAACAGGACGACCGCGAACCCGAGCAGCACGTCCCCGCCGCGGGTGGACCTCATCCGGCCGGACATCGCGGCGAAGAACAGCACCGCAGCGAACGCGACCGTCAGCAGCGTGTAGTTGTCGCCTCGTTGGTTGTTCCTCAGCGCCTGCTGGTACTTGGCGTCGGCCCGGGCGTCGGCGGCCTTGGCCCGGTCGAGCTCGGGGATCCGGTACTCCGGCAGCTCGAAGGGGGACGCCGCGGCGTCGGGACTCTGCAGCGGGTCGGAGGCCAGCCAGACCGGGAACGCGGTGGCGAGCGGCTCGGGGAACCGCGCGGCGAAGAAGTCCGCGAGCGCGGTGTCGCCACCCGCGTAGGCGGTCGCCCACTGGGAGAACAGCGTCGACTGCACGCTGATCCTGCGGTTGGCGACGCCCTCGAAGCGGGTCGCCTCGATCCGGGCGGTCGACGCCTGGCTGAACGAGATCGACATCGCCCCGCCCCACTTGCTCGACTGGAATCCGACCCACGCCGTCAGGATCGTCGTCACGGACAGCAGGACGACGACGACGACCTCCCGCCAGTCCACCGGGTGCCGCGGTGGCGACTCGTCGTCCATGTGCCGATCATGGCGCCTGAACTGCCCGAACGCGCCTCGAACCGCGGACGGCGACTGCACTACCGGCTACCGCGAGCGCGACTGCGAGACCTGCCCACGACCGCAGCGAAGGTCATCGCCTGCCGGTGAGCCACTGGCGCGTCCCAGGAGGAACGAGGCTCTCGTCGCGTGTCCCCGACTTGACCTGCGGGGAGCGCGGGGTGACTCTGAGGACGCAGCCTGTCGGCGCGAGCCAGTGCCGACGCGTGTTCGACAGGCGGGGCATCTCTGCGTTGAGGGAGCGCTCCCATCCGGAGCACCCTGCTCGACCTCGGCCGCCGCGACAGGTAGCCGACGCCGTCCTGAGTGACCGTCCAGCACGGTTTCGCCACCTCACCAGCGGTTCCCGCAACGGGTCGACAACAGGGTCGCCCGTCGCGCGAAGCGAACTGTCGAGCAACAGGGACAACTCCATATGTCTGGTCAGACAGGTCTCAAGAAGCTGGGACCACGCATCTCCTCGAACGGTCGCCGTTGGGTGGCCCTGATCCTCGCCGGCGCTCTGCTGGCATTCGTTGCGCAGGTCACGGTCCTGCCACTTCCCCGGGCAGCCGCCGTCGCAGTCGGTTCGGGGAGCTATGCGGACGGGACGCCGCCCGGGGGGGCAGTCCCGACGGAGTGCAACAACGCACCGATCACGAACCCCCGGGCCCACGTCACCGCGAACTTCCCGGCAGGGGCGATCCCCACCAACGACTGGTGGACGTCTCTGCTGTGGCACAAGTTCGACTGTGCGTCGATCTCCGAGAACCTCATGGCCCACCCGCTGGCGCTGCACGCGTTCACGGACGGTCTCGGAGTGAGCTACCCGACCACCGCGACGATCTCCGGCACGGCGACCGGGGTCGGCGAGTACCACTACTCGTACGCGGAGGACTTCCGGCTCGGCATCGCGGGACTGTCCTCGGACGGCAAGGTCGACGGCTACTCGGACTGGACCGTCAGCGAGCTGTGGACCAACGGGACCAGCAGCCTGCGGACCACGTTCGGGCACGGTCTGCCGTTCGTCTACGCGACGAAGACCGGCGGGAACGCCACGCTGACCGGCGCCGGGGCCCCGACGGTGTGGAGCAACGGGAACGCGACGGTCGGCTACACGATCAACGGGCACGACTACGCCGCGTTCGGGCCGACGGGGTCGGTCTGGAGCGTCTCGGGAAGCACGATCAGCTCGTCGTTGAACGGCGGGTCGTTCTTCTCGGTCGCGGTGCTGCCGACCACGCCGGGAGCGAGCGTCGCCGACAAGACCGCCGCGCTGAACGCGTTCGCGCCCTACGCCCACAACCACGTGACCGGCACCAAGGTGTCGTGGTCGTACGACGAGACCACCGCCACGATGACTGCCACGTACGGCTTCACGACGACGGCACGGCAGGGATCCGGAACCGGAACCGTGTACGCGCTGTACCCGCACCAGCGGGACAACCTCACGGGCGCCACCATGAGCGGCTACTCCTACGTGTCCCCGCGCGGCCCGATGCGCGTGGTCGTCGGCAGCTCGCAGTTCCGGACCGTCACGCCGTTCAACGGGGTGCTTCCGCAGCTCGCCAACACCGGCTTCCCGGCGGGTTCCGCCGACGCCGCCCAGCTGAGCGGCTACGTCGACCAGGTGGCCACCGGCGACCCGTTCGCCGGGTTCGGCGACGACACGTACTGGACCGGCAAGGCGTTCGGGCGGATCGCCCAGGCTGCCCAGATCGCCAACCTCACCGGGAAGCCGGCCGCCCGTGACCAGCTCGTCGGCGCCATGCGGACCCGGCTCACGGACTGGCTGACGGCCACGCCCGGGGAGGCGACGCGGTCGTTCTGGTACAACTCGGCCTGGGGCACGCTGATCGGCTACCCCGCGTCGTACGGGTCCGACACCGACCTGAACGACCACCACTTCCACTACGGCTACTTCGTGGTGGGCGCGGCGACCGTGGCGGAGTTCGACCCGGCATGGGCGGCCGACTCCGCGTACGGCGGCATGCTGAACCTGCTGATCAAGGACGCCGCGAACTCGGACCGCGCCGACACCCGGTTCCCGTTCCTGCGGGACTTCGACATCTACGCGGGCCACGACTGGGCGTCCGGTCACGGCGCCTTCGCCGCCGGGAACAACCAGGAGTCCTCGTCGGAAGGCATGAACTTCGCCAGCGGCGTCATCCAGTGGGGCCAGGCCACGGGGGACAAGGCCGTCCGCGACCTGGGCATCTACCTGTACACGACCCAGGCCTCGGCCATCTCGAACTACTGGTTCGACACCGACGACGAGGCGTTCCCGGCCGCGTTCGGGCACTCGTCGGTCGGCATGGTGTGGGGCGACGGCGGCGCGTACGCCACCTGGTTCTCGGGCGAGCCCGAGATGATCCAGGGCATCAACTGGCTGCCGAGCACGGGCGGGCACCTCTACCTCGGCTACGACCCGGCCGACATCACGCGCAACCTCACGGAGCTGACGCGCAACAACGGCGGGCCGCCGACGGTCTGGCAGGACATCATCTGGGAGTACCAGGCGCTGGCCGACGCCCCGACCGCGCTGTCCCAGTTCCGAGCCCAGGCCGGCTCGTACCCGGTCGAGGAGGGCGAGTCGAAGGCGCACACGTTCTACTGGCTGAAGAACCTGTCGGGGCTGGGCACGGTGGACCGGTCGGTCACCGCGAACACGCCGCTGCACGCCGTGTTCGTCAAGAACGGCGTCCGAACCTACGAGGCGGCGAACATGAGCGCGTCGCCGATCACCGTGACGTTCTCCAACGGCGTCACTCTGGCGGTCCCTGCCCGGTCGGTGGCGAGCTCGAACACCACCGCGCCGCCCACGGACACGAGCCCACCCTCGACCCCGTCGGGCCTTGGCTCCTCGGGGACGACCTCGACGTCGACCTCGCTCTCGTGGTCCGCGTCGACCGACAACGTCGGCGTCACGGGGTACGAGGTGCTGCGCAACGGCTCGGTGGTCGGCACCGCGTCGGGCACCTCGTACGCGGCGACGGGCCTGTCCCCGTCCACCTCGTACACGTTCGCCGTCCGCGCCCTCGACGCGGCCGGCAACCGCTCCGCGAGCGGCACCTCGTTGACGGTCACCACCTCGGGCTCGGGCGGAGACACGGCGGCTCCGTCGACACCGGGCGGGGTCACCGCCTCGGGCACCACGTCGTCGGCGACGAACCTCGCGTGGTCGGCCTCGACCGACAACGTGGGTGTCACCGGGTACGACGTGCTCCGCAACGGCTCGGTGATCGGGGCCACGAGCGCCCGGACCTTCACCGCGAGCGGCCTCGCGGCCTCGACCGCCTACACGTTCACCGTGCGGGCGTACGACGCTGCGGGCAACAGGTCCGGGAGCAGCTACCCGGTCACGGTCACGACGACCGGCACGTCGACCGGCACCGACGCGACGTCGCGGATCCAGGCTGAGTCGTACAACGGCATGGCGGGCGTCCAGAAGCAGGCGACCCAGGACGTGGACGGCGGCCAGAACATCGGCTGGATCGCCAACGGCGACCATGTCCGGTTCGACAACGTCAGCTTCGGCACCACGGAGCGCCGGACGTTCGTCGCCCGGGTTGCCTCCGGCGCGGCAGGCGGGGTCAGCGGGCTGGTCAACGTGCGGCTCGACAGTCTGACCGGCCCGTCGATCGGCAGCTTCGCGATCGCGACTACCGGCGGGTGGCAGACCTGGCAGACCGTGCCGGCGAACATCGTGCCCACCACCGGCACGCACACCGTGTACCTGACGTTCGACTCCGGGCAGCCGGCGGACTACGTCAACGTCAACTGGTTCACGTTCCAGTAGTGGAACCCCGGGTGCATCGGAAGCCGGTGCACCCGGGACCCTCACTAGGGTCGACGGATGATCGTCGAGTCCTCCGTCGATGTCCCACTGGCACCCGGTATCGCCTTCGCCGTGTCACAGACCACCGGCGCCGCCCGGCTGCGCTGGGACCCGTTCATCCGTCGCCAGGCGTTCCTCGACGGCGCGACCGCCCCCGCCAGGGGCGTCCGCACCCTGACCCGGCACAGGTCGGGGATGCGGATGGTCAGCGAGTACGTCTCCTACACGCCGCCGACGAACGTCGGGATGAAGATGGTCGACGGCCCGTGGTTCTTCGCGGTCATGGCCGGCGCGTGGCGGTTCACACCCCTTCTCGACGACGCCGGGACCCGAGCCGTCTGGCGGTACAGCTTCACCTGCCGGCCTGGTTGGTTGGCACCCCTGGCCGAGCGGGTCGGGCGGGCGGGGGGCACGTTGCGTCCCGGTCGACGGTCCCGAGCGCACCACGTGGTTGGTCAGCGATGCTGGTGCCATGAGTGATCCGTTCTGGCGGTTCGGTGTCGAGCTGGCCATCGAGCAGGTCTACGGCGAGACCGAGCCCGTCCGGATCTGGGCCTTCCCCAGGACGCAGGAGGCGAGCGCGACCGCCCCCGTCGACACGGTCCGTGCCTACGAGCGGGAGGAGCCGGACGCCCACTGGCACTACGTGGGTCTCGGCCTCAGCTCCCCGGATCTGGGCCACGACGGCGCCCTCCGGTGCGAGCTGACCTTCCGGCTGGAGCGCGGCGACGAGGACCTTCCGCCGCAGTGGCCCGCGGACCTCATCCAGCACGTCGCGGACTACGTGCTCGAGACCGGGCACGACGTCGGCCCCGGCCACACGTTCGACCTCAACGCGCCGGTCGTCCCGGACTCGCGCTCTGCGCTGCGCCACCTCTTCTTCGCGCCGGACCCGGACCTCGGCGCCCTGTTCGTGCAGGCGGTCGGGATCACGTCGGACGAGCTCGCGGCCCTGGAACAGTGGTCCGGCTTCGCGGCCGTTCTCGCGCAGAACGTGCCGGGGTTCGTGACCCGACCGTCGCGCACCTCGACGCTGGCGCTTCCCGGTGTCATGGAAGCGGTCGCGGCGGGTGCCGAGACCGAGGGCTCGATCAGGGCCGTCTGCGTGGTGTCGACACTCCAGGTGACCCCGTCGCGGAACCTCGCCGATCGGCTGGCCGGGCGTCGACGCATCACCGTGACGATGACGACCCATCCGATCGACTCCCTGCGACGGGCGCTGCTCGGCCGGCTCGCCCGCGGCGAGCCGCTGATGGTCCGGGGTCCCGATGCCGAGCTGCTGCTCGTCCCGGAGGCCGGAGCAGGGCCGCACCGCGAGCAGCCGAACTGCTGGGTGGTCGGCCTGTTGCCGGAGCAGGCGACCGACCTCGCGGACACGTTGGCCCCGGTCCCGGGCACGTACCGGGCGCCGACGCTCCCGCACGTCTCGTTCGACCTCCGGCCCTCACCCGTGACCGGGCTCTCCGCGCCGGAGTCCGACCCTGCGTGGTGAGGCGCCCGAACTCACCGCGCCTTTGCGCGGGCCAGGGTCAGCATCCGTTCCTCGAGGGTCGCGGGCACGGGCTCGACGGTTGCCGCCAGCCCCGCGCCGGCGAGGATGCGGCGAACCTCGTCCAGGTCGGCGTCGGCCACGCGCACGTCCCGGCCGTCCAGGATGACCGGCACGCCGGCGCCGTTCAGCACGCCGAACACCGCCGCCCAGTCGTCGGTGCGCACCGCCGCCGCAGCCGTCGCCCCGATGAGGTCCGCCTCGCTGCCCTGCCCGACCAGCTGCCCGTCGGACATCAGCAGGAGCCGGTCGCACTGCTGCGCCTCCTGCATGTAGTGGGTGGTCACGAGGACGCCGGTGCCATCGGCGGACTGCTCGCGGATGGTGTCCCAGAGCGCCGACCGGGACAGGGCGTCGACGCCGGACGTCGGCTCGTCGAGCAGCAGGACCTCGGGGTCGTGCGAGAGGGCGATGACGAACGCGAGCTTGCGCTGCGCACCCAGCGGCAGCTCCCCGACCAGCGAACCGGCGTACCGGGCGAGGTCGGCGGGCAGGTTCGGCACGGGCGTCCTGTAGGAGTCGGCGGCGAACCGCATGTTCTCGGTCGCCGTCAGGTCGGGGTAGAGGCCGAGGTTCTGCGGGACGTACCCGAGCCGTCGCCGCCGCTCGCGGGTGGGCGGGCCGCCGAGCACCTCGACCGTCCCCGAGGTCGTCCCCAGGAGGCCGAGCAGCATCCGCATGAGCGTGGTCTTGCCGGCGCCGTTCGCACCGAGCAGGCCGACGACCTCACCGGGTCCGACCTGCATCGACACGTCACTGACGGCCGTCAGGTCCCCGAAGCGACGGGTGACCGACGCGGCCCGCAGGAGCACGTCGCTCATGCCGTCGTCCGCTGCAGCGAGAGCGCGATGACGATGTCCTCGAGGTCGGGCTCGATCACGCGCCCGTCGGTCGGCGTCTGGCCGACGGGCCAGAACTCGTGCCGTTCGGGGCCGCGCCGCCACGACCACTGTGGCCTGACCGCTGTGCGACCGCTCGACACGGTGCCCGTGAACTGGGCGCGCACCTGCTCGTACGAGCCCTGCACCAGCACCCGTCCGGCGTCCATGACGACGAGGTGCCCGGCACGCTCGGCCTCGTCGAGGTACGTCGTCGACATGATCACCGCGGCGCCGGCGGCGGCTGCCTGCGACACCATCCGCCACAGGTCGATGCGGCTCACGGGGTCGATGCCCGTGCTGGGCTCGTCGAGAACCAGCAGGGCGGGGCGGTGGACGCTGGCCAGGCAGAAGCCGAGCTTGCGCCGCATCCCGCCCGACAGCTGGGACGCCAGACGCTCGGACGCCGCGGTCAGGTCCGCGCCCTCGAGCACCTCCGCGCGGCGGGCGTCCAGGACGGCGCCCGACAGGCCGTAGATCCCCCCGACGAAGTCGATGTTCTGCCTCACCGACAGCGACGCCCAGCTTCCCGACGACGCCGGCAGGAAGCCGAGGTCCTGCTTGCCGGGAGCCTCGACCTCACCGCCGTCCAGGCGCTGCTCGCGGACCAACGCGCGCAGGAGCGTCGTCTTGCCGGCGCCGTCGCCTCCCACCACCGCCACGACCGAGCCCGCCGGGACCTCGACGGTGACGTCGTCGAGCGCGACGGTCTCACCGAACCGCACGGTCGCGGACCGCAGCCCGAAGGTCATGCGTCGACCCGCGCGGCAGCGGGTGCCCGCCTCCGCTCGCCCGGTGCGAGGTCGCGACGGAACCGCAGGGTCGCAGCCGTGAAGACGACCGTCGCCATCACCGCCAGCACCGCGAACGCCGGCCACAGCGAGACCAGCGAGGCCCCGCGCAGCATCACACCCTGGGAGATCATCACGAAGTAGGTCAGCGGCAGCAGGTACCCGATCCACCGCACGCCCGGGGCCATGGCGTCGAGCGGGAAGATCATCCCGGACAGCAGGATCGACGGCAGCATCACGAGGAACGCGGTCTGGATCGCCTGCCCGGTGGTCCGCGAGATCGTGGAGATGAACACGCCGATCCCGAGCACGACGAACAGGAACAGCGCCGCGCCCAGCGCGAAGACCGCCACGCTGCCGTTGAACGGGACGTCGAACAGCGTCATGCCGAGCACGGTCACGATGATCATGTCGAGGGAAGCCAGCAGGAAGTACGGCGCGATCTTGCCGAGGATCACCGAGCTCGGCTTGATCGGCATCACGGCCAGCTGCTCCAGCGTGCCGGCCTCACGCTCGCGGACCAGCCCGATGCTGGTCACGATCGTGCCGATGAACGTCAGGATCAGGCCGATGATCGCGGGGATCATCACCCACGCGGTGGTCAGGTCCGGGTTGTACAGGACCTCGGTCTGCACGCTGGAGCCGAACGAGTTGAGCGTCCCGACGATCGACTGCGCCGCGAACAGGTTCGAGCCGTCGACGAGGGCGAGGACCGGCGTCTGGTCTGCCACGAACGCGACGTCGACCGTGTTGTCCTGCAGCAGCTTCTCGGCATCGGCCCGAGTGTCGGTCGGCGCGTCGACCGTCACCTCGAAGAACGCGGGCAGCTGCGCCGTCACCTGAGCCGCCTGCGGCCCGACGACCGCCGCCTTGACCGACGAGACGTAGAAGTTGGCCGCGTACCCGAAGATCACGAGCAGCAGCAGCGGCAGGACGATCAGCATGGCCAACGTGCGCCGATCGCGTGCCAGCTCCCGGAACTCCTTGACGACCATCGCCTTCATGCGACGAACGTATCGGGCGGCGCAACGGCCCGATACCTGTGCGCGACCACGATCACGAGCGCGATCCGGGGACCTGGCCGTACACCTCGAGCTCGGTCGCCTTGGCGGACAGCCACACCTCGCCCCCCGGAGCGAGCCCGAGCTCCGCGACCGCGGCGGGCGTGACGTCGACAAGCGCCGACGGCTTCCCGACGAGGTCGAGCCGTACCCGGTCGGTCAGCATCGTCAGGCCGACGATCGTGGCCGACCACGTGTTGCGGGCGCTGGAGACGTCGGGCCGGTGCGGGCTGACGACGACCGCCGAGGGGCGCAGCGCGACCAGGACGTCGCCGTGCTCACCGTGGTTCGGCACGACGAACGTGCCCCCACCGTCGAGAGCCACCTGGGAGCCGTCGACCGTTCCGGTGTAGAGGTTCAGGCCGACGAGCTTGGCGACGTACTCGGTGGCCGGCCGGCGGGCGACCTGCGCCGGGGTGCCCTCCTGGACGACGCGGCCATGCTCCAGGACGACCAGCCGGTCCGCGAGCAGCAGCGCCTCGAGCGGGTCGTGCGTGACGACGAGGCAGGCGCCCGCAAAGCCCGACAGGTGCTTCTTGAGCTCCGTCTGCACGTCGAGCCGGCTGCCGGCGTCGAGCGCGGACAGAGGCTCGTCGAGGAGCAGGAGGCTCGGGCCGCCCGCGAGGGCGCGGGCCAGGGCCACGCGTTGCGCCTGTCCGCCGGACAGGTCGCCGGGACGACGCGCGGCCAGCTCGGTGAGGCCCAGCCGGGCGAGCCAGTCGTCCGCTGCCGACCGGGCGTCGGCCCGGCTCGACCCGCGCGCCCTCGGCGAGAACGCGACGTTCTCCCGGACGCTGAGGTGCGGGAAGAGGCGGTAGCTCTGGAACACGAAGCCGACCGGTCGGTGCGCGGCGTCGAGGAACGCACCTGTGCTCGCGTCGTCGAGGACGTCGCCGTCCAGCAGGATCTGTCCGGCGGAGACGGGCGTCAGCCCCGCGACCGCGCTGAGCAGCGTCGACTTGCCTGCGCCGTTCGGACCGAGGACCGCGACGACCTCTCCCGGCGCGACGCGGAGGTCGGCGTGCAGGGTGAACGCGCCCCGGGTCACCTCGGCCCGCGCGACGAGTCCGGCGGTCACACCGCTCCCCTGAGCCAGCGGTCACGCAGGGCGACCAGCACGACGACCGACACGAGCAGCAGCACCAGGCTGAGCAGGATCGCGGCGTCCGGGTCGGTCTCCAGGGCGTAGTAGACGGCGATCGGCATGGTTTGCGTGCGCCCCGGGTAGCTGCCCGCGAACGTGATCGTCGCGCCGAACTCACCGAGCGCCCGGGCCCAGCACAGCACCGCACCGGCGACCAGCGACGGCGCGACCAGCGGAACGGTGACTCGTCGGAACACCGTCATCCGCCCTGCGCCGAGGGTGGCAGCGGCCTCCTCGAAGCCCTGGTCCGCGGACCGCAGCGCCCCTTCGACCGTCACGATGAGGAACGGCATGGCCACGAACGTCTCGGCGATGACGACCGCGGCCGGCGTGAACGGCAGCGTGATCCCGAACCACTGGTCCAGGTACTGCCCGACGAACCCGCTGCGCCCGAAGGCCAGGAGCAGCGCGACGCCGCCGACCACCGGAGGCAGCACCAGCGGAAGCGTGACGAGGGCGCGCACCAGCCGCAGGCCCGGGAAGTGCGTGCGGGCCAGCACCCAGGCCAGCGGTACCCCGACCACCAGCGAGATCGCGGTGGCCGTCGTCGAGGTCCACAGCGACAGCCGCAGCGCCTCGCCCGCCGCCGAGCCGTGCAGGATCGTCCACGCCTGACCCCAGGGCGCGCGGAAGACCAGGCCGAGCAGGGGGACGACGAGGAACAGCATCCCCACGATCGCGGGCACGAGCAGCGGGACCGGCGCCGACCGCGACCCGCCCCCGCTCGTCGCCCGGCGTTCGCGCTCCCGGGAGCTCAGCGTCTGCACGGTGTCAGGCGCCCGGTTGGCGGAAGCCGGCCGCGGACAGCACCCGCGCGCCGTCCGCGGACAGGACGTAGTCGACGAACGCGGAGGCAGCCTCGGCGTGGGTGGAGTGTGCCAGCGGCGCGATGGGGTAGTCGGTCGAGGCGTTCACGTCGTCCGGGATCTCGACGCCCCGCACCTTCTCGCCCGCTGCCAGCACGTCGGTGACGTACACGACTCCCGCGTCGACCTCGCCGAGCTCCACCTTGCTCAGCACCGACCTGACGTCGGGCTCGAGCGTCACGGGGGTGACCGTGATCCCGGCGTTGGTGAACACCGCGGCGGCCGTCGCGCCGCACGGCACCTGCGGCTGGCAGAGCGCGGTCGTCACCGCCGTGCTCGTCAGGTCGTGCACGCCCGTGACCTTGGCCGGGTTCGTCGGCGGGACGGCGATCTCCATGCTGTTCGTCGCGAAGACGACGGGGTCGCTCGCCTCGCCCGCGGTCACGACGTCGCGCATCGTCGTGGCGCTCGCCGACGCGAACACGTCCGCCGGGGCACCGTCGGTGATCTGCTGGGCGAGCGCCGAGCTCGCGGCGAAGCTGAACCGCACCGTGACCCCGGGGTGCGCCGCCTCGAAGTGCCGGCCGAGCGTGGTGAACGACTCCGTGAGCGAGGCCGCAGCGAGCACCGTGATGTCGCCGGTCAGCGACGAGCTCGAGGTCGCGCTCGGGGTGTCCGACGAGCCCGAGGCGCAACTGGCGGAGCCCAGACCGACCGCCGCGGCGACGAGGGCGACGGCGAGACGACGAGGCACCGGGTCGCTCCTCAGTGGCTTCGGGGGATCTCGACGGACACATTGGTGGCCTTGACGGCCGCGACGGCGAGAACGCCGGGCTCCAGACCGAGCTCGTCGGCGGCCTCCCGGCTCATCAGGGAGACGACGCGGTGCGGCCCCGACTGGATCTCGACCTGGGCCATGACAGTGTCCCGCACGACGCGGGTGACGAGGCCAGTGAACCGGTTGCGGACGGAGGCGGCGGCGATGTCACCGGGCGGGAGCTGGGCGGCGTCCTTTGCGAGGTCCTCGGCGAACCTCGCCAGCACCGCGCCGTCGATCGCCTGGCGACCCGACGGGTCCGTGGTCGTCGCGACGCGACCGCTCTCGGCCCAGCGGCGAACGGTGTCGGCGCTCACACCGAGCAGGTCGGCGGCGTCTTTGATCCGGTAGGTGGGCACCGTGCGAGCCTAGCCGCAGATACCGGTCACTGAGGCGTGGGAGGACGCAGGTGCAGGTGGAATCCGCACCCACAACCGTATACGCCGCGTGCATGGGCGACGGGGAGTACCGCGGCGGACGAGGATGGACCCGTGAGCGAGTCGGGCCGCGGGCTGGGCAACACCGGGGTGCGCGCCGCGCTGGCGGCCGCGGTGCTGTTCGGTGCGAGCGCGCCGCTGGCCAAGCTCCTGCTCGGCGACGTGAGTCCGTGGCTGCTCGCCGGGCTGCTGTACGTCGGATCGGGTCTCGGGCTCGGGCTGTGGCGGCTGGTGCGTCGCACCCCCCGCGTCCGGCTCGCGCGGCCCGAGGTCCCGTGGCTGCTCGGCGCTGTGGTCGCGGGAGGCGTCGCGGGACCGGTGCTCCTGATGTTCGGGCTCGCCGCGATGCCCGCGTCGGGTGCGTCTCTGCTCCTCAACGCCGAGGGTGTGCTGACCGCCGTGATCGCCTGGGTGGTGTTCCACGAGCCCGCCGGGCGTCGCGTCGTCGCGGGCATGCTGGCCATCCTCGCCGGCGCGGTCGTGATCGCCGTTCCGACGGGCCAGGCACAGGTCGACAGCGTGTGGCCGGCGGTCGCGGTCGTCGGCGCGTGTGCCTGCTGGGCGCTGGACAACAACCTGACCCGCAAGGTCGCGCTGAGCGACGCGACCTGGCTCGCCGCGGTCAAGGGTGCCGTCGCCGGGCCGACGAACCTCGTGCTCGCCCTGGCGCTCGGCGCTCACCTGCCGTCCGCGGCCACGACCGCCGGGGCGCTCGCGCTGGGCTTCGTCGCGTACGGGTTGAGCCTCGCGCTGTTCATCGTCGGGCTGCGGCACGTGGGCACGGCCCGGGCGGGCGCGTACTTCTCGGTCGCACCGTTCTTCGGCGCGGTCCTGGCCCTCGCGCTCGGCGACCCACTCACCTGGCAGCTCGCCGTCGCCGGGACGTTGATGGCGTCCGGCGTCTGGCTGCACCTGACCGAACGGCACGGGCACGAGCACACGCACGCCGCCGTGACGCACGAGCACTGGCACACCCACGGCGACGGACACCACGCTCACGAGCACCCCGAACCGGTCGCGCCGGGGGTCCGGCACCGTCACGTGCACACGCACACGGCGACGACCCACGCGCACGACCACTACCCGGACGCGCACCACCGGCACGACCACTGACGGCGCTACGCGGCCCGGACCTCGGCCCACAGGCGCTGGTAGAGCAGTGCGGCACGGCTCCTCGGGGCGAACGCGGTCACGGGCGCCTGCCGTTCGGCCATCTGCTCGATGATCGACAGGGCCGGGATCTCCGTCCGCGCGACCCGCGCACCGCCGTCCCGGGCGATCGAGTCGACGACCTGGCCGTGCAGCCGTTTGCGCCGGTCGACCATGGAGAAGAACGCCACCAGGTCGGGTCGCGGCTTGTCCGAGTCGGCGACGAACGACTTCAGCTGCTCGAACGTGCGCACGGACAGCGTCGCGGGGACCAGGGGCACCACGAGCGTGTCGGCGGCGTGCAGGACGTTCTCGGACATCAGCGAGATGCTCGGGGGGCAGTCGAGGAACACGACGTCGTAGACGCCGGGGAGGCTGCCGATCAGCTGGTCGAGGCGCCGTGTGCGCTTCTTGGCGTCGTCGAGCTCGAGGTCCAGGTTGCGGTAGGAGAAGTCGGCCGGAAGCAGGTCCAGGTCGCCGAAGTCGGTCGCCCTGATCGCGTCCTCGAGCGGCCTCTTGCCGGTCACCAGGCCGTGGCCGCCGCCCTTGACCCGCGGCTTGACCTTGAACATGTACGTCGCCGCGGCCTGTGGGTCGAGGTCCCACAGGAGCGTCCGCCGGCCCTCCGCCGACGCCAGGTGGGCGAGGTTCACCGCCGTGGAGGTCTTCCCCACCCCGCCCTTGATGTTGTAGGACGCGTAGACCTTCATGAGTGCCTCCCGGCGGGACCGTGCGTGGTGTCGAGCGAGCGACACGCTGGCACGGTCTCACGCGCGCCCGACCTGCGGTAGCGCTGCCGTCGATCCGGCTGTGTCGCCGCGGGGCGTCGACCTCGAGCGCGCTCTCGGACGCCAGTCGTGACCTAGGCGCGACGCCGCTTCCATGCCAGCATGACGAAGAGGTCGTCCTCCTCCAGCACCGCACGCGCGAGCGCCGGCTCACCGGCCTGCTCGCAGGACCAGAGATCGAAGTCCATGGTCTGCGACCACGCCTCGGTCAGGAACCCGAGCACCGTCGCGCCGTCCAGGACCTTCACGACGCCGTGCGACGTGCGGGCCAGCTCGACCGCGAATCCCCGCTCCGACCGACCGGCCCGGCGCGGGGCCGCCGACCCGAGGAACCCGTGCACCCGCACGGGCACGTGGCCGCCGCCGGTGGGCACGAGGCGACCGGGCAGCCGGCTCTCGGAGAGCTCCATGCGCGGAAACTACTCCACCGGATCGTCGCCGTCACGACATCCCCCGGGTGCGAAATGTCACCTGCGCGGCCGACACTCCGGCTGCCAAACTGACCGCGCGCCGATGTCCGGGACGCCCGCCCGAGACAGGCGACGACCGGGGGGTCCTCACATGAAGCGTCCGAATCTCCTCGCCCTGCCCTTCGCCGCGGTCCTGGTGGTCGCCCTGTCCGCCTGTGGTGGCGCCGCCGCCGACGAGCCGTCCGCACCGCCCAGTGCGGCGCCCGCGGCGGCCTCGGCGGCGCCCTCGCAGACTCCCACTCCCACTCCCACTGCGACCGCCGACGAGGTGACCGCCAAGACCCTCTTCCCGCGCCTCGACGCCGCGCTCGCCGCGGTCCAGAGCTACGACCTGACGATGGCGACGACCGGCCCGGCACCCGTGCAGCTGGCCGGCTCCGCAGACCTCGCGGACGGCAGGAAGAACTTCGCGGCGTCGACGAACGGCGCGGAGATCCGGCTCGTCAACGGGATTCTGTACGTCCGGCTGGGAGAGCGCACCCGCGGGAAGTTCGTGAAGATCACGCCCGACGACACGTCCAACCCCCTCGCTGCGGAGTTCTCGGGGTTCCGCGACGACGTGCTCCGGTCGGGCTACGTCGGCATGGAAGGGGCCATCACCAGCATCGCCAGCAACGGCGCGCACGAGGACGTCAACGGCGTCGTGGCGACGGCGTACACGGTCGTCCTCGACACGTCCCTGCTCACCCCCGACGCCGCCGCGAGCCTGCCCACGGACCCCGCCGCGCCGCTGCCCGCGAGGGTCCGGTGCACGTTCTGGCTCGACGACCGCAACCTTCCCGTCCGCACGGTGCTGGACGTCGGCGCCTCGACCACGACCACCGACATCTCGAACGTCGGCTTGGGCACACCGGTCGTCGCACCCCCGGCCGCCCAGGTCACGACGGTGATGCCGTCGCTCGGCTGAGGTCGGTGCGGTTCACGGGGTCGAGCCGACCACGACCCGGTCGCTGGCGCCATCGGACAGGAACGACGCCGTCGCAGCACCCTCGTCGGCGACCGCGGAGCGCTCGGCAGGGGTCAGGGTGCGCAGCGGGGTGACGCTCACGGTGCCGGCCTCGACCTTCCACCTCGCCGAGACCCGGCCGTCCACGAGCACCACGCGGGTGCCGGCGACGGACAGGCCGCGGTGGGCGTCGTCGACGATGCGTGTGCGGTCGTCGTAGCCGAGCAACGCGTTGTCGAACGCGGGCAGGAAGCGGACGGGCGCGGGGGCGTCCGGGTCGGGAAGCGGTGCGCCGGGCAGATCCCACAGGACGCGGCCGCGTTCGTCGGTGTACGACACGAGCTCGTCGCGCATCGCCTTCACCGCGGCGGGCAGGCCGGCGATCCCGGACCAGGAGCGGATGTCGGCGGTCGCCGCGGGGCCGTACGCGGCGAGGTAGCGACGGACCATCGCCCGGCCGACCTCGTCGTCGTCGGCAGAAAGAGGGTCGATGTCCCGGCCGAGCCACGTCGACAGCAGGGCGATCTGGACTCCGGCCTTGGCGCGCCACAGGCCGCGCGGCGGCGTCTGCGCGACGGGAACCAGGCAGGCGATCGCGAGCTCGGCGTGGGCGCGCGGGCGGGGAGCGGGCCAGCGCGCGACGAGCACCTGCGCGAGCTCGGACATGGCGCGCGGCGTGCCGTCGGACAGGAACTCCCGGGCCACGCCCGCGAACTCGTCCAGGTCGACGCCGACGACCTCGGCGCGGTAGATCGCGAGCATCCGGCTGCGCAGCATGGCGTCGTGCCGGGCCCGCCAGGCGACCATGTCGTCGGACGTCACGAGGTGGACCGTGCAGCGCATGAGGTGGCTGCGGACCACCTGTCGTTCTGTCAGCAGGCCGTCCAGCGCCGTCGGGTCGAACGCGCGCAGCCGCGACCAGAGGCCGACGAACGGCTCCTGCGGCTCCTGCGCCTGCAGGCCGCCCAGGTGCGAGACCGCGTCGAGGACCGGTAGGTCGGCACGGTCGAGCAGGTGCTGGCGGGCGAGCGTCGCCCGGTTCAGCGCGCGGGTGTCGAGGACCGTCATCAGGCCCAGCATCGCAGCCGTGACCGCCTGTGCCAGATGACTGCGGAGGCACGTCGGCGCCCCGGTGCGGCGTTCGCCGGCGAGATCGCGGTCCGGCTCGAGCTGCCTTGCGCCTGTCGTCGAGGAACGATAGTTTTCGGTCGTTAGTCGATAGATCTGCCGCGACGGAGGAGGAACGATGGGCCGTCTGGCGATCTGGGGTCTGCGGGCCGTCATCGCGATGCTGTTCCTCGGGACCCTGTTCGTGCAGGCGGTCCTCGTGCCGCTGCTGGGAGTCGACATCGCCCACGAGCTGCCGCAGGAGGTGTTCCTGCGCTGGTCGTTCGTGATCCTGGCGATCCTCGGGCTCGTCACGGCCGAGGTCGCACTCGTGTGCATCTGGCGGCTGCTGACGATGGTGTCGCGGGACACGGTGTTCAGCCGGGCGGCCTTCCGGTACGTCGACATCATGATCGGCTCGGCGGTCGTCGCCACCCTGCTCGCCGTCGCGATGTCGTTCGCGCTGGCCCCCGGCGAGCAGGTGCCCCCCGGAGCGGTTCTGCTCGTCGTGCTGGGCGGGGTCGGGACCGCCGGCATCGCGCTGCTCATCTTCGTCATGCGGGCGCTGCTGGCCAGAGCCGTCGACCTGGACTCGACGGCGAGCACCCTGCGCGCCGAGCTCGACGAGGTCATCTGATGCCGATCGTCGTCGACATCGACGTGATGCTCGCCCGCCGCAAGATGTCGGTCGGTGACCTGGCGGACCGCGTCGGCATCACCCCCGCCAACCTCGCCGTGCTCAAGAACGGGCGCGCGAAGGCCGTCAGGTTCAGCACCCTCGAGGCGTTGTGCGCCGTGCTCGACTGCCAGCCCGGCGACCTCCTGCGGTTCGTCGGGGCACAGGACGAGGAGCTCGCCGACCTCTCCTGAATCCCGTGGAGGGGGTGTCTGGCAGGGCCTCCTTCGGCGGGACCAGCCGTCGTAGCGTTGATGTCATGCACACACGAACACTCGGACAGGGACTGCAGGTCTCCGCGGTCGGGCTCGGCTGCATGGGGATGAGCCAGAGCTACGGACCCAACCCCGGGGACCGCGACGACATGGTCGGCGTCCTGCGCGCGGCTGTCGACCGCGGCGTCACGTTCTTCGACACCGCGGAGGTCTACGGGCCGTTCGTCAACGAGGAGCTCGTCGGCGAGGCGCTCGCACCCGTGCGCGACCAGGTCGTCGTCGCGACGAAGTTCGGCTTCCGGTTCGAGGACGGGCGGTCAGCGGGGGTCGACAGCCGGCCCGAGAGCATCCGGCGGGCCGCCGACGGCTCGTTGCGACGGCTCGGGATCGACGTCATCGACCTCTACTACCAGCACCGCGTCGACCCGGCCGTGCCGATCGAGGAGGTCGCGGGTGCGGTCGGCGAGCTCGTCGCCGCGGGCAAGGTCCGGCACTTCGGGCTCTCCGAGGCGGGGGCCTCGACGATCCGACGTGCGCACGCCGTCCACCCGGTGACCGCGCTGCAGAGCGAGTACTCGCTGTGGACGCGGGACCCGGAGCCGGAGGTGCTGCCCACGTGCGCCGAGCTCGGGATCGGGTTCGTGCCGTTCAGCCCGCTGGGCAAGGGCTTCCTCACGGGGACCGTCGACGCGTCGACCTCGTTCAGCGCGGGCGACATCCGCGCCACGATCCCCCGGTTCACCGCCGAGAACCGCACGGCCAACGAGGCGCTCGTCGATCAGGTGCGCTCCCTCGCGCAGGCCAAGGACGCGACGCCCGGTCAGGTCGCGCTGGCCTGGCTTCTCGCCCAGCAGCCCTGGATCGTGCCGATCCCCGGCACGCGCCGCACCGCCCGCGTCGAGGAGAACCTCGGCGCCACGCAGGTCGCGCTGTCCGCGGACGAGGTCGCCACGTTGAACGGCGCGGCCGCGCGGATCGGCGTGCACGGAAACCGGTACAACGACACCGGAATGGCGGCCGTCGGGCTGTGAGGGTCTGACGCCACGCTCGCCGAGCCCCGGACGAGCAACGGTGCCCGGGCCCCTGGCGGCGGGTGTGGATCGGCCGGCGCTCTGTCGGTCATGTCCGGCTGGGGGTGTGCCGATGATCCGGGCATGCGCAGCAGTTGGCACGAACCCGGCGAGGCCTGGGAGCTACCACCGAGCGACCTCTTCCTGCCGACGCTGTTCGGCGGCGTGATGACGTCGGCCGTCCGGGACGTCACGGACGTGGTCGCGGTCCTGCGCTCGGCGGTCGAGCTGGTGGTCGGCTGGATCGGGGTCGAGGTCTCCTGGTCGACGCGCTACGGCGACGAGGTCCAGCTCACCGACGAGTTCTGGGCCGGCCTCACCGAGATCGACGACCTGTTCGGGCTCCGCGCCACCTGCACCCAGCTGGCCGCCCAGTGGAGCAACCCGCACCACACGATCGCGATGGTCGGCGCGGACGTCCCGTACGACAACGACGAAGCGGGACGGCTCATCGGCCAGACATCGGTACGCCTGTCGATGCAGCGCTGGGCGATGTACGGCTCGGGCGAGAACCTGCCGTGGTTCTCCGGCGCGCTCGACCGGTGGATGACGCAGAGTGCCGTCGCGCTCGGCGCGGACACCGGCTACGCGGTGCTCGACATCGCCCGGAGCGAAGACGTCCAGAGCGCCTGGGAGACGCGGATCGGGATGTCCCAGGTCTTCCGCGACCCGACCGACCGGCTGTGGGGTGTCGGTTGGGGCACGCTCCTGTCGTCGAAGCACCTGGACCGGGTCGGAGGCACCGCGCCGGTCGAGGCGATCCCCGGCGCACGCGTCCGGCCGCTGCCGGGCGGACGGGTCTGGGTCACGCTCGGCGACGACCCGTCCGCGATCGCCGTGGAGACCATGAGGCGACTGCAGGCCGCCCTCGAACCCGCCCTGCCACCGGCGGACGGGAACTATCACATCCCGACGCCGGCTCCCGGTGGCTCGATCTTCACCGACATGTCGTGGTGGGGGCAGCGCCCGCCGACCGCCGACGAGGCCGTCGCGCGCTGGCGCCTCGACGCGTACGAGGCACTGACCTCCGGGCGCAGCACGCAGGGCACGTTCGGCCCGGTCGGCTTCACGGTCGCCGCCGGCGTGACCGAGCTGCTCGCGACTGCCGACGAGCCGGGGCTGGCCTCTTTCCGGTTCCGGGACCTGGGCGACGAGATCGCGGCCAGACTGCTTCACCTGCTCGGGCCGGAGGTGCTCGACGCTCCCGACGGGTCCGGACCGACGCTCGGGAACGCCCTGCGGGCCGCAGTCGCGCACCCCGGCGTGGTCCTCCTGACCGGCCACGCCACGGGACCGAGCAGCGATGACGAGCGCATCGTCGTCGACGGGCTGCGGATCAGGCACGACCCGGTGCTCGACCGCACCGACCCGACGGACCTCGCCGCCGCGTGGCGCCGGGTGGTCGAGCTGGGGATCGACGACGCCCTCGCACGGCCCGACGAGCTGCGCGCCCCGAGCACGCAGGAGCCGGACGGCGACCCCGAGGCGTGGACGGTGTGGTGGGACTGAACCCGTGACGTCTCGGACAGTCGCCGCCATGCTGGTCAGGTGACACGACGCGACGAGGCCCGACGGATCGTGATCCTCGGAGGCAGTGTGGCCGGCGCGTTCGCTGCCGCGGCACTCGCCGGGCACGGTCGCCGGGTCACGGTGCTCGAGCGGGACACCCTGCCGGCCGAGCCCGCGCCCCGGCGTGGCGTCCCGCAGGGTCGGCAGCCGCACGTGTTCCTGCACCGCGGGCTCATGGCCGTCGAGGAGCTGCTGCCCGGCGTCGACGCGGACCTGCGCGCGGCGGGCGGCGTCCCGCTCGACACCGGCGACATGGCGTGGCTGGGCGAGTTCGGCTGGGCACCGATAGCGCCGCAGTACGGGATCGTCTCAGCCACCCGCCCGCTGTTCGAGCACGTCGTGCTCCGGCACGTGCGGGCGCTGCAGGGCGTCGAGGTGCGCGACGGGACGGCGGTCACCGGTCTCGAGCGGGCGTCCGACGGCCGGTGGGTGGTGCGGGTCGAGGGCGACGAGCCCCTGAGCGCCGACCTGGTCGTGGACGCGTCCGGGCGGTCGTCGCGTCTGCCCGTGTGGCTGGAACGGCTCGGCCTGCCCGAGGCGCCGGTGTCGCAGGTCAACGCCCATGTCGGGTACGCGACCGCTGAGGTCCGCGTGGCCCGCGGCCGGACGGCTGTTCCGGGCATCGCCTTCCTGCAGACGCCGGCGCGGGCGGGTGGGCTCGCGCTCCCGGTCGAGGGCGACCGGTGGCTCGTCACCACGGTCGGGTCGGGGGTCCTGCGGCCCGGTCGGGACCGGCAGGCGTTCGTCGACGCTCTGGTCGGCCTCCCCGACGACGCGCTGGCCGACCTCGTCGCCGACACCGACCTGGGCGAGGTCGCGATCCACCGCCAGACCGGCAACCTGCGGCACCACTACGAACAGGTGCGTGACTGGCCGGACGGCCTGCTCGTCGTCGGCGACGCCCTGTGCGCGTTCAACCCGGTCTACGGCCAGGGCATCACGGTCGCGGCGCTCGAGGCGCTCGTGCTCCGCGACGCCGGGCCATTGCTGCGCAGGGACGCGGGACTGATCATGCGACGCCTGGCCAAGGCCGTCGACCTGCCGTGGCGGATCGCGACCGGTGAGGACCTGCGCTACCCCGCCGCGCAGGGCTCGGTGCCGCGAGCCACCGCGATGTTCTCGGCATGGACGCGCGTGCTCGGCCGCCTGAGCGCGCACGGCTCCGTCGAGGCCCAGGTGTCGATCGGCAGCGTCTACCACCTCATGGCCTCGCCTCTTGTCCTGCTGCACCCGAGCCTCGTCGCCAAGGCCCTGCGCGCCCGCCTGCTCGGCTACGGCGACCCGACACCCCGCCCGCGAATCCTCGGGACAGACGACCCGCCCCCTCTCGCGCTCCCCCGCCTCGGGATTCAGAGAATCCCCCGACGAAAACGCGGCAGATCCTCTGAAACCTCCGGGACGGAACCGGAGTCGGACGGGAAGACCGTCATCGGCGAGTTCCAGACCGGTTCGTGAGACGCAGGCGACTACGCGCCGCCGAAGCGGGTTCGGTGCTCGACCGGGATCAGGGGCTTGTCAGCGCGGACGCGCAGCTGTTGGACGGCCCACGTGTTCCCGTCCGGGTCGGCGAAGCCGAAGAACGTGCCGCCGTCGCGCTCGTCGAACACGGTGATCTCGGAGGCCTTGACCCCGCGCGACAGGAGCTCGTCCCGGGCCGCGGAAGCGTCGGCCACCACGAGCTGCAGACCGCGCAACGAGCCGGGGGCCATCTCGTTCTGGGACGGCAGGTTGCCGAGGACGATCGAGCAGCCCGAGCCGCGCGGGGTCAGCTGCGCCACGTGCATGTAGTCGTTGACCGTCTCGTGGTCGAGGTCGAAGCCGACCTGGTCGCGGTAGAACGCGATCGACGCCGCCAGGTCGCTGACCGGGACGACCACGACCTCCAGGGTCCAGTCCATGGGAGTGCCCTCTCGTCGAGACGCAGAATTCCGTCGAGCCTATCGACGGAGCGCGGGCTACCGTCTGGTCGTTGTGAGCCGAATCCTCGACGTCGTGGTCCCGCCACGGCTGGATCGACGGTTCCGGTGGCTGCTCGCGTCGTCGTGGACGTCGAACCTCGGCGACGGAATCATCCTCGCGGCCGGCCCGCTGCTGGTGGCCTCCCGCACGGACGACGCCTTCCTCGTCGCGCTGGCCGCGCTCCTCAACTGGCTGCCGGCGCTCCTGTTCGGGCTGTGGGCCGGCGCGATCACGGACCGCGTGGACCGGCGCCGGCTGGTCATCACGGTCGACTGCGTCCGCGCCACGATCGTCGGGCTGCTCGCGGTGGCCGTCGTCGCCGACGTCGCGACGATCGGGGTGGTCCTGGTCGCGATCTTCGTGCTGGCCACGGCCGAGACGTTCGCCGACACGGCGTCGAGCACGCTCGTGCCGATGCTCGTCGACCGGGACGACCTGGCGCTGGCGAACTCCCGCATCCAGGCCGGGTTCGTCACGGTGAACCAGCTGGTCGGGCCGCCGCTGGGCGCCCTGTTGTTCGCGGCCGGGCAGGCTCTCCCGTTCGCCGCCGACGCCGTGCTCGTCGGCGCCGGCGCATGGCTCATCTCGCGGATCTCGTTGCCTGTCGTGGTCCGGGAGCACCACCACACCCACATCCGCCACGACATCGCCGAGGGCGTGCGCTGGGTGCTCCACCACGCCGCCGTGCGGACCCTGGTGCTGACGATCCTGATCTTCAACGTCACGTTCGGGGCGGCCTGGTCCGTGCTGGTCCTCTACGCCCGCGAACGACTCGGGCTGGGGGCCGTCGGGTTCGGGCTCATCACGACGGTCGGCGCGCTCGGTGGCCTCGCCGGCACGCTGTCCTACGGCTGGATCACCCGGCGCATCTCGCTGGCCAACCTCATGCGCGTCGGCCTGATCATCGAGACGCTCACCCACCTCGGCCTCGCGCTGACCACGACGCCGGCGGTCGCCCTCGGCATCTTCTTCGTCTTCGGCGCGCACGCGTTCGTCTGGGGCACCACGTCGGTCACGATCCGGCAGCGGGCGGTCCCGACGGCGCTGCAGGGGCGGGTCGGCAGCGTCAACCTCGTCGGGGTGTACGGCGGCCTGGTGATCGGCGCGGGCATCGGCGGCGTGCTCGCGCAGAGGTACGGGATCACGGCGCCGTTCTGGTTCGCGTTCGGCGGGTCGGCGATCTTCGTCGCGCTGATCTGGCACCAGCTCCGTCACGTCGCCCACACGGACGCCCAGGACGCGCCCGCGCCGGAGTAGGCACGAGCTTGTGCCTGTGCGCGTCAACGAGCCTTTTGACGTGCA
Organism: Cellulomonas sp. URHD0024; assembly: GCF_000426185.1. Taxonomy (GTDB): domain Bacteria; phylum Actinomycetota; class Actinomycetes; order Actinomycetales; family Cellulomonadaceae; genus Cellulomonas. The sequence goes on along the minus strand of NZ_AUEW01000007.1, from coordinate 78,169 downwards.
CGACCACAAGTTCGGCGCCTGCGAGCGCAGGCGTGCGACTCGGGGCGTTGGCTTCGGGGTCCAGGAGTCGCGCGGGTGATTTCGCAGGTCAGTCGGGAATGCCACGAGGCCGGCGGCATATGGTCGAGGACAGCCCAACGAGGCGCACCACGAGCCGGCAGTCGCGACGGTTCGGGCCGCCGCGACCACGTCTCGACGAGCTCTCACGACGGATGGTGCGCGATGGCCCAGCAGGCCTCAGAGATCGTCCGGTCCGCGCCGAGAGGTCCGCGGCTCCGCGGGCTGGCGTTCCGGTTGCTCGGTTCTCTCGACGAGACCGACACGGCCGTTCGACAGGCCTCCGAGCGCGAAGGCTCCTCCGACGAGACGGATCTCGCCGTGGCCCGGCTGTGCCTCGACACGCTGAGCCGGCGCGCGAAGGCACCGCGCGACGACTGGCACGTACCGGACCTCGTCGTGACGACGGCGGACCAGCACACTCCCGAGCAGCTCGAGCTGCTGGCCGGGTCGGTCGGCTCGGTGCTGTACGTCACGCTCGACGCCCTCTCGGCCCACGAGCGCGTCGCGTTCGTGCTGCACGACGGGTACGGCCTGGAGGTGGACAGGATCGCCGACGTGCTCGGGCTGCCCGCGACGGCCGTGACCGCACTGACCGACCGAGCCCGCGCAGCGGTCGGCGAGCCCCTGGCCCCCGACGGCGACCTCCGTGGGCAGCGAGCAGTACTCGACGCGTTCTTCAAGGCCGTCCGGGCGGGCGACGAGGACGCGGTCCGGTCGATGATCCGACCGGACGCGGTCCTGCGGGCCGACGCCGGTGGGCACGCGATGTCGGCGGTCGTCGAGGGCGCCGAGCAGATGGCGCGGCGCGCGGTCATGCTGGGCCGGGTGCGGTCGACGTCGCACCACGTGCTGATCAACAACGCGGCCGGCTCGGTCGTCACGGCCCAGGGTCAGGTCGCCGCGGTCCTGGCGTTCACGGTCGTCGGTGGCCAGGTGGCCGAGATCGACGAGATCGCCGCGCCGGTCCGCGTCGCCGCACTGGGTGTGGAGGCGCTCTTGCGTTAGGACGGCTCCACCTTGAGGCGGCGGCTCTGCACGAGGTCGCGCAGTGCGACCAGCCCGGTGATCGCGCGCGGCGAGAGCAGCAGGACGCCCAGGACGAGCGCCTGGTAGAACGCGACGTGCGTCGGCCCGGCCTCGACGAGGGCATCGCGCATCCAGACCAGCAGGTGCAGCGTCGTCGGGACGAAGAACGCCACGAAGAACCAGGCGGCGACCGCGAGCCCGGCGACGTGCACGAACCGGTACCAGCGGGCGACCGCGACATCCCGCTCCGGCATCGCAGCCAGGTCGGCCGCCTGGGCCGGAGAGAGTCGACGCAGCGAGCGCCGCAGCAGCAGCCGGGTGGTCTGGGCGAGGTTGGTGCAGCCGAGCAGCGCCGTCATCACGGCGTAGACGTCGGAGCGCAGGAAGACGAAGAGCTGCACGACGAGCGCCGACACCTCGACCAGGACGAGCGCCGCGACGAGCCTGTCCGGGCCGGTCCCGGTGACGCGCAGGACCAGGAGCGCGAACAGCACCACCGCGTCGAACGCCATCCCGGCCAGCAGCGGCCCGAGCCGACGCCGCGGAGGCAGCGCCCACAGACCGGTCAGGTTCGTCTCGAAGGTCAGGAAGTAGAGCCGTCGCGTGATCCGCAGCCGGGCCGGCACGCCGAGGGCCGCGGCCGCCATGACGTGCGCGAGCTCGTGCAGCCCGGCCAGCGCGTAGGTGAGCACGGTCAGTGCCGCGAGGCTCTCCGCGGGGGTGCTGAGGAAGAACGCGTCGAGCGGGTGCGGTCGCGACGACGGCACGGCGATCATCAGCACGACGGCGGCCAGCCCGGCGAGGGCCGCGAGCGCCGCGCCCGTTCGGGAGAAGAGCCAGCGGGCGTGCGGCCCAGGCGCGACGACGAGCCCCGGCCCACGTCGTGCCTCTTCGCTCCGCGTCGCGACGAGGTCCACGGACTCCACGAAGTCGAGGCCGACGAGCGAGGTGGCGAAGCCGAGGACGTCGACCGGCTCGGTGGCGTCCGGCGGCGTGACGGCGGCCTCGACGGCCGCGATGCTCAGCCCCTGGTGAAGCAGCTCGACAGCCTGGGCGCCGATCGGCGGGAGCGCCACGAACCGCCCGATGTCCGCACGCCCGACGATGACGCTGCCCGCCTGCGGCGTCATCGTCAGCGGGCGCAACCGGAGCACCGAGTCGGCGGTGAGGGTGGTCATGCCGGGACCAGAGCCGTCGCGCACACCGGGCAGTCGGGGTCCGCGGGCCAGGCGTCGGACGACGTCGAGCAGTCACCGGCGAAGTCGAGCAGCTGGTAACGCCCGGCGGCCACGGGTTCGCCGAGACCGGTCAGGTAGCGCAGCGCCTCCATCGCGACCAGGCCGCCGAGCACGCCCGCGACCGGGCCGATCGCGCGGTTGACGCGGTCCTGGCGCAGGACCCGGGGGACGTCGACGATCTCGGCGTCGACGCCGCCGGCCAGTCTCTCGCGGTGCCGTTCCAGGCACTCCCGGCACGCGCTGCGGCCGGGGTCGACCGACCAGTAGAGCCCCTGCGTGTAGGCCAGACCCCCGCGGACGAAGGGCACACCCGCGGCGACGCACGCCGCGTTGACCCACCGGTCGACCTCGTCGGGCTCGTCGATCGCGGACACCACCAGGTCGGGCTTCGTCGCGCGGATGAGCTCGGCGACGTCCTCGGTGGACTCGACGCGCCGCCTCTCGGAGGCGACGCGCAGCGAGGGGTCGAACGCGCGCAGCCAGTCGGCGACCCGGTCGGCCTTCGGCTGCCCGAGCGAGGCCTCCGTGTACGTGAACTGTCGCGCGAAGTTGCGCAGCTCGACGAGGTCCTGGTCGACGACGGTCAGCGCGCCGACACCCAGCCCGGCCAGGTTCATCAGCACGGCAGACCCGAGCCCGCCCGCGCCGAGCACGAGCACGTGCGAGGCCCGCAGTCGCTCCTGCGGTTCGTCGCGCGGCAGCGACAGGGTGGTGAACGCGTCGAAGAACGCGAGGTTGCTGAAGTAGCGCTCGGTGTCGTGCGCGTCGAACGGCGACCGCGCCGACGCGTCCTCCAGCCAGCCGAGCCGGTCGAGGTGGTCGAGCACGGGCCGGACGTCGGAACCGACCTGCGCCGCGAGCTCGTCAGGCGTCCGTGACCCGTCCTGCAACAGCCGCAAGAGTGCGAGCACGGAACCGTCCGGGTCGGCGAGCCGGACGCGGACCTTCGGGTCCAGGCTGACCAGCAGGTCCGTGCCCGAGGCCAGCACGTTGAGCGACTTGAGTCGCGGGAGCATGTCGTCGTCCTTCGTCGTCTGCGATGGGCTGGAAAACGTAGGAGGGCCGGCCCGGCCACACGGCCGGGCCAGCCCTCAGCGGCGGGAACTCAGGCGCCGCCGGCGTCAGGGTCGAGGTGGATCCGGGTAGCCGTAATCTCCTCGACGACCACGATCTCGATCGTCATTGCTGTCACCTCCCCCCTGCTGTCCGTGCCGCCCGCGTCGGCTGCACGGGGAGGAAGAGAGGGTCCACCGGTGCGTGATACCGGACGTTCCGGACATCACCCGCTACCGGTGGAAACCGTCGCCGTCTGGCCAGGTCAGCACGGATTTCGTCGCGACGAGAAAGTTTGGCTCACGGAAGCGTCGTTGGACCCTGAGGGGTGACGGCGGTGTGCGCGGCGAGGATCCGCGACGCGACCACGACGTTCCAGGGGGTACCGGACCCACGCGCGGCCCGGACCTCGGCGAGTACCGGAGGGACGACGAGGTCCTCGCGACGTCCGTCGGTCAATGTGATCCGCAGGCCGCGTCGTTGGTAGCCCCGCCAGTCCGACACGTCGGTGCCGACGATGTCGACGACCTGCGCCCAGGCGAGAGCGAGGACGGGGACGACGGTGCCGTTCCTGTGACGGGCCCACAGTTCGAGACCCCCGGCGCCGTACACGAGGGTTGCCACGATGCCACCGACGCGGCGCTGGCCGGTGACGCGCATCTCTGTGGTCTGGTCTGGAGTGCTGACGACGTCGAGGTACTCCCACTCGGGCCGGACGGCTGCCACCTCACGGGTCGGCGTTCGTTCGTTCGCCGGGAAAGGGTGAGGACCGTCCCGACGAGCAACGCGAAGAAGCCGACCGCACCGAGAGCGAGGACGACGCCATCCCACCCGCCGAACGCGACCATCGTGGCCATCACGACGGTGAGCCACGAGAAGGTGACGATCATGACGATCCTGCGGGAGCGGCGCGAGGTCACGGTGGCACAGTAGACGGCCCCTGAGGGCTCGCGGCCGGGAACTATCCGGTGGGAGTCCGGAGGCCCAGTCGGTGCGCGAGCAGCCGGGCCGCCACCACGGCGGCCACCGACTCGGCGGCGAGCAGGCCGACGAGCACGAGCAGCTGCACCTGGGCGGCCGCCGCCGGGGAGGCACCGCCCAGCAGGAGGCCGACGAACGCGCCGGGCAGCGTGACCAGGCCGGCGCTCCGAGTCTGGTCCAGGGCGGGCACCAGCGACCGTGCGACGGCGCGACGCGCGTGCCAGACGACCGCCTGACGTGGGGTCGCACCGAGGGAGAGCCACGCCTCGACCTGGTCCCACTCGCCGCGCACGTCGTCGCGAAGCCGGCCGCCCGCCAGGGAGACCGCGGTCATCGCGCCGCCGATGATCTGCGCGCTGAACGGCACGACCGTCTGGGCCTGGACGGGCAGGGCGCCGCTGGCCAGGACCGGTACGACGGCGGCGAGCGCGCCGACGACGATCGCGAGCGCGACGGGCGGCCACGTCGAGGTGCCGAGCCCGATCCGCCGCACCGACGTCCACGACGCCGCGGCGAGCATGACGACGAGGTAGATCGCGACCCCGCCAGGGTGCTGGAACACCCAGGCGATCACCAGGGCGACGAGCGTGAGCTGGACCGCCGCACGGGCGACCGCCACCAGGGCGTCCCGGCGGACCCGGACCTGCGCCACGGTGAGCACCAGCATGACCACCGCGAGCAGCACCGCCAGCGCCAGCGCGAGCCGCCAGGCCGGGACGACGGTCACCAGGCCGCCATCACCGCGACGCCGAGGGCCGCGGCGCCCAGGCAGAGCACGACCGAGCCGACGGCGTTGAAGGTCGCGCGGCGCACCTCCCCGGCCTGGATCAGGCGGACGGTCTCGACCATCGCCGTCGAGAACGTGGTGTACCCGCCGCAGAACCCGGTCGCCGCGACGGCCAGGGTTGTCGAGCCGAGGTCGTGGTACAGGTGGGCACCGTTGAGCAGCCCGATGAGCAGCGAGCCCGAGACGTTGATCAGCAGCGTCGCCAGCGGGAACACGCGGGTCCAGCGGGCCCGGATCGAGCCGTCGACGACGAACCGGCTCGCCGCCCCGACCCCGCCGAGCACGGCGATCAGCACGACCATCAGGTGGGGTCCGTCCGGGGACGCCCGCGGGCCGCGCCCAGCGCGATGCCGCCGACGCACGCGAGGATCCCGAGGACCAGGCTGAGCGTTGCGTAGACCAGCGCCATGGTCACCTGGCCGCCCGCGATCAGCCGTTCGAGCTCGTAGGCGAGCGCGCTGAACGTGGTGAACCCGCCGAGCAGCCCGGTGCCCAGGCCGAGCCGCAGCACGCGACCGCGCGGGCTCTCGGCACCTCGTCGCAACAGCCCTTCCAGGAGTGCGCCCAGCAGGAACGACCCGAGCACGTTCTCGATCAGGGTGGCCGTCGGGAACCCGTTCGCCGACGCGCCGACCGCGTGGGTGAGCGCCCACCGAGCCGTCGTGCCGACCATCCCGCCCAGGGCCACGACCGCGATCAGGCGCGGGTCGCGGTGCGGCGGACGGGTCACGGGCTCTCCTTCGGGTGCTGCGGGACGATGGTGACGGGAATCGGCTGCGTGTGCGCGAGGCGTCCAGCGGTCGACCCTCCGACCAGGTGGTTCATCCACCCACCGAGGCCGGCGCGACGACTCCCCACGGCGATCATCCAGGCATCGTGCTCGTGCGCGACGTGTGCGAGGGCGTGTGTCGGCTCACCGACCGTGTAGACGAACCGCCACGCGCCCTTGTAGCCGCTCAGGTGCTCGGTCACCTCGGCGGCACACTCGTCGTCGGCCGCGACCGAGGCCTCGTCGGCGTCGAGGTGGTCGGGATCGAGCGTCGTCGACTCCAGGGAGCCGTCGTCATGGGTCCCGACGAGGATCCGCGCCGAGTCCGACCACACGCACACGAGGTTCGCGCCCAACGCCTGGGCCAGCTCCGCGGCGGCGTGCACCACCCGCGCCGACTGCCCGGGCACGACGCCGACGACCACCGCCCGCGCGCCCTCGACCGGGCTGCCGTGCCAGGGGTGCGGTGCCGAACGGGCCATGCGGGCTGCCTCCGTTCGTCACGGTACCGCCGAGTCCGTGGAACAGCCTGGGGGCCCTCGTGGTTGGCCTCGGCATGACCACCATCGGATTCATCGGGGCGGGCCAGATCGGCGGCACGCTCGCCAGGCTCGCCGTCGCGCACGGCTACGACGTCATCGTCAGCAACTCCCGCGGGCCTGCGACGCTCACGGACCTCGTGTCCGAGCTCGGCGACCGGGCCCGCGCCGCCACGCCTGCGGAGGCGGCCGCCGGCGCCGACCTCGTGGTCGTGACCATCCCCGTCAAGGCCGTCCCGTCCGTGCCCGTCGCCGAGCTGGCCGGCAAGCTCGTCATCGACACGAACAACTACTACCCGCAGCGCGACGGCCAGATCGCGGTCCTCGACGAGGGCGCGACGACCGTCTCCGGATACCTCCAGCAGCACCTGCCGACGTCGTCGGTGGTCAAGGCGTTCAACAACATCTACTACGGCGACCTCGGCTCGCTCGGTGTCCCCGCCGGCTCGCCCGACCGCCTCGCCCTCTCGGTCGCGGGCGACGACCCCGACGCCCGGCAGGCCGTCATCGGCCTCATCGACGAGCTCGGCTTCGACGCCGTCGACGTCGGCCCGCTCGCGGAGAGCTGGCGGTTCGAGAAGGACCACCCGGCCTACGGGCTGAAGGCGGACCTGGCCGGCATGACGAACGCACTCGCGCAGGCCTAGCCGGCTCGGCGGTCCCAGCGGGCACGCGCGGCGACGTGGGCGCGGTCGATCAGGTCGAGCACGGTGGCGCTGGTGCGCTCGCCCGGGTTGACCACCGCGACCCAGCCCACGTCGCCGTAGACCGGATGCCGGTGGACGACGTCCGCCTCGCCGGGGTCTGACGGCGCACCAGGCACGGCGCCGCGGCCGACGTGGACGTTGACCCGCCAGCGACCCTCGTCGTCCAGCCGCGACAGCTCGTCGTCCGGGTAGTTCTTGGTGACGATCGTCGCGAACGGCTGGGTGCTCGTCGGGACCTGTCCGTCAGGCGCGTAGTAGAAGAAGTGGTCACCCCAGGCGATGGGCGGGAACTCGCTGCCTTCTCCCGGCGCCAGCTCGAGGACTCCGTCGAGACGGCGGACGTGATCGAGGAGCTCGTCGATGTCCATCGGCCCATTCTCAGGGCGCACCGAACACCTCGGCACGTTCTGCGGCGCCCACCGGCACCGCGTCGTGGGGCTCGAGCTGCTGGAGCTCGTGGAGGAGGTCGTGCGGAGCGATCCGACGAGCCCGCCGGAGCGAGAGGACCGCGTGCGTGGCCAGCCCGACGAAGACGAGGCCGCAGGCAACGGCCGCGATGAGGAACGTCAGCTCGATGCCCTGACTCGCGGGCCGGCCGGTCGGCGCCAGGTGGGCCGCGATGACGGCGCCGGCGACGGCCGCGCCGATCGAGCCGCCGATCGTCCGCAGCACCTGGTTGAACGACACCGCCGACCCCAGCTCCTGCGCGGCGACCCCGCGGGCGATCAGGCCGGGCATCGCGGCGAAGGTGGTGCCGATGCCGATGCCGACGAGGAACATGCCCGCGAGCAGCTCGGGCAGGGCGTCGTGCCGGACGACGAGCAGCAGGTTGGCCAGGGTGACGAACAGCGCGCCGAGCGGCAGCATCACCGTGAAGCTGAGCCGGTGCGCGAACGCGCGGCACAGGCGGCTGGCCAGCTGGCTGCCGATCGAGAGGGGCAGCATGACGAAGCCCGCCCAGAACAGCGGCATGCCGACGCCGTAGCCGGTGCTCGTCGGCGCCTGCGCGACCAGGCTGATCACCGAGACGCCGATGTACATGGACGCGCCCATCGACAGGCCGGTCGCGTTCGCCAGCAGCACGTCGGGCTTGCGCATGAGGTCGAGCCGGATGAGCGGGTGGTCGGTGCTGAGCTCGCGCCAGGCCCACAGGGCGAGCACGACCGCGGCGCCGACGAGCAGCCCGATCGTCGTGGCCGAGGCCCAGCCGAACCGTGGGCCCTCGCTGATGCCGAGCAGCAGCATGGCCAGGCCGACGCCGAGCAGGGCGGCGCCCAGGGTGTCGAAGCGGCGGCGCAGGCCCTGGTCGTCGGGACCCTTCGGCACGGCCACGAGGATCACGACGAACGCCGAGACGACGAACGCGGCCGCGAACCAGAACGCCCAGCGGAAGTCGAACGACGCGGCGATGATCCCGGTCAGGGGGTACCCGATGCCGATACCGGTGGCCACCGTGACGGACAGCGCGGCGATGCCGGGTCCGATCTTGTCCGGCGGTGCGTAGCGGCGGGCCAGCGCGATGGCCATCGGCGTGATGGAGTACGACAGCCCCTGCAGCGCGCGGCCGACGAGGATCACGGAGAACGTCTGCGCGGTCGCGGCCAGCACGGAGCCGACGAAGATGACGGCGAGCGTGAGGAGCAGGATCCGCTTCTTGTGCGGCCCGTCGGACAGCCGCCCGAGGACCGGTGTCGCGACCGCCCCGACCAGCAGGTTCACGGTCAGCGTCCACTGCGCAGTGCTGACCGAGACACCGAACTCGGCGGACAGCGTGGGTACCAGCAGGAGGCCGAGCGAGCTGATGATCGCGGCGGCCAGAGCCGCGTAGACGAGGGCCGGGACGAAGCGCTTGCCGGTCATCGGGTGGCCAGCTTGCGCAGGACGTCGACGGCTCCGGCGAGGGCGACCCGGTCGTCGTCGTCGAGCGAGGCGACCGCAGCGGCCAGCCAGGTGTTCGTCGCGCGCCGGTCCGCCTCGACCGCCGCACGGCCCGCTTCGGTGATCTCGATGATCATGCGGCGCCCGTCGGTGGGGTCGGCGCTGCGGGTGATGCGGCCCGCACGCTCGAGGTCCGCGACGATCACGGCCATCGACTGCGGGGTGATGTGCTCGCTGGCCGCCAGCGCCGCCGACGTCGCCGGGCCGACGTTCGCGAGCCGGTTCAACGCGCGGCTCTGCCCGATGGACAGCGACTTCTCGGCGATGAGTCGCCGGTAGATGGGGCCGAGCGCGTCGCGCAGGTCGAACGCGAGCCCGGCGGTGTCGGTGGTCGTCACGTCAGGCAGCATACAGCCCAACTGATCAGTTCGACTGACGGTCTGCGGTATTCGCTCGTTGTCTCGCGGGCCCGGACGTACCGTCCGGCTCATGGACATCCCTCGACAGCACGCGATCCGCGAGGCGAACCACCGGATCCTCGACCCGTTCACTGACGAGAAGCAGCGGCGCTACCTCGGCCGGGGCGTGTCCGCGCTGCGGAAGCAACCGTGACGGACGTCGTGGCCGAGCCCGGTCCGGAGACGTGTCTCGAGCGCGTGCTCACCACGCGGCTGGTCGAGCCGCACCTCGGACCGCCCGGCGTCGCGCTGGATCTCGACGGCGGATCGGGGCCCTACGCCGTCTGGCTGACCGAGCTGGGCTGGGAGGTTCATGGTGCCGCGGACACCGTCTTCGACGCGGTGCTCGGGCTCGACCCGGTCCACCGCGTTCCAGCCCCTGACGTGCTGCGTCCGGGCGGTCTGCTCGCGCTGGCCATCGCACGAGGGCCGTTCGTACCGCCGGGGTTCGACACCGTGACCGTGGCCGCCACGCACGGGTTCCTGGAAGGCGACGAGGACAGCCTGGAGGCCCTCCGGCTGGCCGACCCGGACGCCTACCGCGAGCAGGTGGACCGGCTCGTCGCCACGGCGGCCGACCCGGGAGTCGTCGCGGCCGCCGTCCATCTCGTGTACGTCGGCCGGCGCCGCTACAGGTAGTCGACCACCGCCGCGATCGTGGCGGGGTCCCGCAGGATCCGCCGGTGCCCCAGGCCGTCGGTCATCCGCAGCTCGGCGTCCGGCCAGGACTCGGCGATGCGTTCGCCGTCCGCGGGGTCCGACTCCTTGTCGGTCCGGTCGGCGAGCACGAGCAGCGGCGGCAGGTCGGTCCGCCCGGCGGACCGGGTGGGGATCACCAGGTCGCTCAGCGGCCGGTTCGCCAGGACCTCCATGCGCTGCAGCAGGAGCTGCCTCGTCTTCTCCTTGAACCCCAGGGCCCGCGCGAACGCCCGGGTGTACTCGACGGGCTCGGCGGGCGGCGCGATCAGCACCAGGCGGTCGGCGGGCGTGCCGTCCAGCACCGCGAGCGCGACGGCGGCCGCCCCGAGCGAGTGACCGACCACCGCGTGGGCCGTGCCGTGGGCTGCGATGACGGTCTCGATCGCGTCCATCAGCTCGACGAGGCTGCTGCGGCGGCGCCCGAGACCGCCCGGGCCTGAGTCGCCGTGACTCGGGGCGTCGTAGGCGATCACCTGGAATCCGGCGGTCACCAGCGGTTCGACGAAGGCCGCGAGCTGCGCCCGGTGGCCGCCCCAGCCGTGCACGAGGTACACGCGCGGTCCGGCGCCCCAGGTCTCACCGACGATCCCTTGTGCCAGGCGCCAGGGGGTGCCACCCGGCACGTGCTCACCCGGCTTGGCATGGGTCGGCGTGCACCACATCCGTAGCGCACCGCGAGCGACGAGCCTCGGCGAGACGCGGTCGAGCGTCTGCACGGTCAGCCGCAGCGTCCGTGGAACCGTCGCACGAACGATCGTGCTTTTCTGTGCAGTCGTCTGGGTCATCGACGTTCGCTTCCTAGGAGACGACGAGCGAGGCCAGCAGACGCTCGAACGCGAAGCGCGCCCGGTCGTCGGCGGTCGGGTCGTGCAGGAGCCGGTGCGCGTGGAAGTGCGCCAGCATGATCCCGTGCAGGTCGTGGGCGAACTGCTCGGGGGACTCCGCGTCGCGCAGCTGCCCGTCCTTGGCGCCCGACCGGTACATCTGCGCGAGCGAGTCGGCCAGGTCCCAGTGGTCGCGGACCAGCTGCTCCCGCACGACGCCGGGCTGGTCGTCGAACTCGGTGGACGCCGACACGAACAGGCAGCCGGCCGAGCCCTCGTCGGACAGGCGCACCCAGTAGTCGAACAGTGTGCGGATGCGCGGGACACCCCTCGGCGCGGCGAGGGCGGGTCGGAGGACCTGCTCGACGAACCGCTCGCGCGCCTGACCGAGGACGGCCAGCTGCAGCGCCTCCTTGGACCGGAAGTGCGCGTAGAGGCCGCTCTTGGAGAGCCCGGTCGCCGTGGCGAGCGAGCCGATGGTCAGACCGGCGACGCCGAGCCGGCCGGCGATCTCGACCGCCTGGTCGAGCACCGCCTGCCGCGTCTCGTCACCCTTGCTCACCGTGCAGTTTTAGCACGATCGTGCTTTAGGACACCAGCCCCGACTCGTACGCGGCGATCACCAGCTGGACGCGGTCGCGGCAACCGAGCTTGCGCAGCGCCTCCGACACGTGCGACTTGACCGTCGGCTCGGCGATCCACAGCTCCGCGGCGATCTCCCCGTTCGACAGGCCACGCGCCACGGCCAGCAGCACCTCGCGCTCGCGCGGCGTCAGGTCGTCGATGCCGGGCACGGGCGTGCGCACGGGCGTTCGGGCGGCGAAGTCCTCGACCAGCCGCCGGGTCACCGTCGGGCCCAGGAGCATCGAGCCGTCGGCGACCAACCGCACGGCCTCGACCAGGCGGTCCGCCGTCACGTCCTTGAGCAGGAAGCCTGACGCGCCCGCGCGCAGGGCGTCGTACACGTACTCGTCGAGGTCGAACGTCGTCAGGATCAGCACGCGCGTGCCTGGGTGGTCGGCGGTGATCCGCTGCGTCGCCGCGATCCCGTCCAGCACGGGCATCCGGATGTCGACCACGGCCACGTCCGGCCTCGTCGTCGCGACGAGGTCCAGGAGCGCCTGCCCGTCGACGGCCGAACCGACCACCGACAGGTCCGCCGCCGCGCCGATGATCGCCGCGAACCCCTGCAGCACCACGGGCTGGTCGTCGGCGACGACGACGGTCGTCACGCGGTCAACCAGATGTCGAGCACGAACGTGCCGTCGACGACCTGCGTGCCGAACGTCCCACCGAGCGCCTCGACGCGTTCCCGCATGCCGATCAGCCCGCGACCAGGCTCGTCGGCACGCTCCGCCGGGTTCGAGAGGCTGAACCCGACACCGCCGTCGTCCTGCCGGCGAACCAGCCGCGTCGTGGTTCCCGGCGCGTGCCGGCGGGCGTTGGTGAGCCCCTCCTGGACCGCCCGATAGAGCACGTACCCGTTCGCCGCGCTGATGTCCCTCCACGTCCCGACGACCTCGATCGGCTGGCCCGCCGCCACCGCCGACACCACGAGCTGGTCGACGTCGCACGCGGTCGGCTGAGGCGTCCGGTCGTCGGAGTGGTCGGTGCGTTGCAGCACGACGAGCACCTGGCGCAGCTCCGTCAGCGCCTCGCGGGCGTCGGTCGCGATCGCCGCCAGCACCCCGCGCGCGGTGTCGTCCAGGCCGGGGTGCACGTAGGGCGCCGACTCGGCACGCACGGCGACGAGCGACACGTGGTGCGCGACGACGTCGTGCAGGTCACGGGCGAGCCGCGCCCGTTCGCCGGCCAGCGACTCGACCTCGAGGGCGTGCTGCTCGATGACGGCCGCGTCCCGCGACCGGATGCGCGCGCGCCAGACGACACCGGCGCCGGCGAACGCCCCGACGGCCACGACCTGGATCGTGAACCACGCCCCGAAGAGCAGCCACGCGTTGACCACCGTGTAGGCCACCGGAGACGGTCCGGCCGGAAGAACGGCGACCCACCCGCCGAAGCACCACATCGCGAGGACCGTCGTCGCGGCGAGGAACGGCACCAGCGCATTCCGTCTCCCGTCGAGGGCCGCGAGCATCGCGATCGCCACGAGGCCCAGCCACCAGCCCTGCGGGAACAGACGGTCGTCGTTCAGGGGCACGGTGAGGAACGGGAGCAGGGCGATTCCGGTGGCGAGGACCGGCCGTCGGCGAGCCAGCACGACCGCGCCCACCACGAGCACCCCCAGGAGCAGCCCCGGCTGGAACCAGGTCCACGTCATCGAGGTGTAGTCGGCCTGCGCGAAGCCACCGATCGACGTGTAGGACGTCCCGCTCTTCCCGTGCTCGTACTGGGTGACGGTGGGCGTCGCGAGCAGGACCGCGCCGACAGCTGTCGCCAGGAACACCGAAGGGCCCCAGCTGCGCCGGCCCGCCCCCTGCGCGGGCCGGACCACTGCTGGGGCCACGGCGTCGATCTCGACTGTCGTCATGCAGTCATCGTGATGGATCACCGAGCCCCGCGGACACCGTCCCGAGACGGATCTCGGAGGCGGTCGTCACACGTCACAGGGATGATCCGTCAGGTGGAGGAGAGCGGGCACGAGCCCCTGATACATGGAATGAGGATGAACATGACTGACGGACTGAAGATCGTCGTGGTGCCGGTCAAGGACCTCGATGCGGGCAAGGCCTTCTACACCGCGCTGCTGGGCGTGGAGCCGCTGCACGACGCGCCGTACTACGTCGGCTACGAGACCGCGGGCCTCCACCTCGGCCTCAACCCGCACGGTCACGAGCAGGGCATGACCGGCCCGACGTACTACTGGAAGGTCGCCGACCTGGCGACCGCGAGCGACGCGCTCGTCGCGGCCGGCGGCAGCGTGCTCCAGGAGCCGAGCGAGGTCGGTCCGGGCCGGACCGTCGCGACCGTCGCCGACTCGGACGGCAACGTCATCGGGCTGGTGCAGGACGCCTGAGCGGATGATCGACGGTCCGGGGTGCAGGGGCTGACGCGCGGCTGGATCGGCGCCGGGGCATGATGGCTCTCCCCGCCGTCGTCTCGAGGAGACCTCTGTGTCCCTGACCGTTCCCGCCCTGCTCGCCCCCTCTGCCGGTGCGACGTTCGAGCGCGGCACCATCGACCGCCGCGAGCTGGGCGAGCACGACGTCCTCATCGACATCGCCTACGCCGGCATCTGCCACTCGGACATCCACCAGGCGCGCGCGGAATGGGGCGCGGGCATCTTCCCGATGGTTCCCGGGCACGAGATCGCGGGAGTCGTCTCCGCCGTCGGCTCCGGCGTCACCAAGCGGTCCGTCGGCGAGCGCGTCGGCGTCGGCTGCTTCGTCGACTCCTGCCGCGAGTGCGCACGCTGCGTGGCCGGCGAGGAACAGTTCTGCGAGCGCGGGATGGTCGCCACCTACAACGGCCGCCAGTACAGCGGCGAGCCGACCTACGGGGGCTACGCCACCCAGATCGTCGTCGACGAGAACTACGTCCTGCACCTCCCCGACGAGCTCGCTCTCGACGTCGCCGCGCCGCTGCTGTGCGCCGGGATCACGCTCTACTCGCCGCTGAAGAACTGGGGCGCAGGACCGGGCCGCCGCGTGGCCATCGTCGGCATGGGCGGGCTCGGGCACATGGGCGTCCAGCTCGCGCACGCGCTCGGCGCCGAGGTCACGGTGCTCAGCCAGTCGCTGTCCAAGGAGGCCGACGGCCGCGCGCTCGGCGCCGACCACTACTACGCGACGAGCGACCCGTCGACCTTCAGGTCGTTGAAGGGCACCTTCGACCTGATCATCAGCACGGTCTCGGCGGACCTCGACCTGGACGCGTACCTGCGGCTGCTCGCGTTCGAGGGGTCGCTCGTGTTCGTCGGCCTCCCCGAGAACGCCCAGTCGTTCCGCGTCTTCTCGCTCACCGCGGGCCGGCGGTCCATCTCCGGGTCCAACATCGGTGGCATCCGCCAGACCCAGGAGATGCTCGACTTCTGCGCGGCGCACGGGATCGCCTCGCTGATCGAGACCATCACGGCCGACGACGTCGACAAGGCCTACGACCGTGTCGTCGCCAGCGACGTCCGCTACCGCTTCGTCATCGACACGTCGACGATCCCCGCCGGCTGAGCCCCGAGTTCGTGCGCTCGAACCGAGTTCGAGCGTTCAAACGCACGAACTCGGTTGGAGCGCACGAACTCACAGGCCCAGGTTCGCGACGATCTCCGAGAGCAGGGTGTCGAAGTAGGCGTCGGCCGGGCTGACCAGGGGACGGAGCTGGCCGAAGACCTCCATCACGGTGAAGCCGTGGACGCGGACGAAGGCGTCGACGGCCAGCGCGACCGCCGGGGCAGGCAGAGGGTAGGACTGGCGCTGCGCGAGTGCCTCGAAGCCGGCTGACGTGCCCTCGTCGAGAAGCGACTCACGACGAGCCAGCACGTCGGGGTCGACGAGTCCGGCCGCGTACGCCTGCGCGAACAGGGCCATGACCCGCCCGCCCGGACGCACTGCGACCGCGATCGTGCGGCCGGCCGGCGCGTGGTAGCCGGGCACCGGGGCGCCGAAGGCCAGCCCGAACTGCGCAGGATTCTCCACCGACCAGGACCGGTAGGCGCGGAAGGCAGCCACGATCGCGCCGCGCACATCGCCCGGCGAGGCAGCGTCGACGGCCGCGTCGACCGCATCGGCATGGTCCGTGAACGCCTCCACCAGCAGCTCGGTGATGAGGTCGTCGCGGTCGTCGACGTACCGGTAGAGCGCCGAGACGGCGATCCCGATGTCGCGCGCGACCTCCCGCAGGGTCACGCCCTCGACACCCGCCGTCTCCAGCTGCCTTCGCGCCGAGCGCAGGATCGCCTCGGTCATCTCCTGTCGCCGCTGCTCGCGGAGGGTGCCGGCCACCCCGAGACCATAACCGAGAACACTGTTCTTGACACGCACCGGCCGAGCGAGAACACTGTTCGCACAACAGAGAACAGTGTTCTCGTTTCAGGAGGAGCCGACATGACCACCGACCGCCGCACTGCCGCTCTCTCGCTCATCGTCTCCGGCGCGCTGGCAGCCCTTGCCAGCGTCGGCCTGAGCGTGACGTTCGGCTGGCCCGACATCCTCGACGCCCCGGCCACCGAGGCGCTGCCCGCGTTCGCGAAGGTCGCGGGCACGGTGCAGACGCTCTTCGTCCTCGAGATGGCCGCCAGCCTGATCCTCGTCCCCGGCGTGATCGCGCTGCACCGCCTGCTCGCCCGCAGCCGGGGCACCGACACCGCGCTCCTCACCGTCACGGCGTTCGGCGTCGTCGCGCCGGTCGTCCAGAGCCTCGGTTGGGTCCGCTGGCCGCTCGTCGTGCCTGCGCTCGCCGAGCGGTACCTCGACCCGGCCACCTCGGCCGGCACCCAGGAGGCGACGGCCGCGAGCTACGACCTGCTCAACGCCTACGCCGGCAGCGCGCTCGGCGAGCACCTCGGCTGGCTGCTGCAGGGCGTCTGGGCCGTCGGGATCGCAATCCTCGCGTGGCGCGCCGCCGACGTGGCTCCCGCTTGGCTGCGTCGTTCGCTCGCCGTCGTGGCTGCCGCGTGGACCGTCACGCTGATCCCGGCCGGCTGGTTCGACAGCGACGCCCTCTCCGCACTCGGCTCGTCGATCTACTCGGTCTGGTACCTCGGACTGCTCGTGCTCGGCGTCGCGCTCCTGCGATCGTCGTCGCGAGACAACGAGTACGTCCTCGTCGACGCCTGAGCCGTACCGTGGCCCGCATGGACCCCATCCAGCCTGTCGCGCCGCCGCTGACCGGGCGCGTGATCCTCACGCAGGAGTGGCAGCGGGTGAGCATCCTGCACTGGCGCGTCCCCTCCGACGAGATCGCACACTTCTACCCGCCCGGCACGCGTCCCGACGAGTTCGACGGCTCGTCGTGGGTCGGGCTGCTCGCGTTCCGGATGGCACGGTTCCGCATCGTCCCGGGACCGGCGCTGCCCTACATCGGCGACTTCCCCGAGATCAATGTGCGGCTGTACACGGTCGACGACGACGGCAGACGAGGCATCCTGTTCCGGTCGCTCGAGGCGTCGCGGGTGCTGACCGTGCTCGGCGCGCGGACGGTCATGAACGTGCCGTACCAGTGGGCGCGGATGTCGCTGCACCGGGACGACGACGTCCTCGACTACCGGTCGACGAGGTTGACCGGCACGCGGCCGTCGTCGCGGATCGTGGTCCGGCCGTCGTCCTCGGTCGTGGTCGACGACCCTCTCGCCGACTTCCTCACCGCCCGGTGGGGCATGCACACGCTGATCCGCGGACGCACGCGGTTCGTCCCCAACGACCACGAGCCCTGGCCGCTGCGGCGCGCGGAGCTGGTGTCGCTGGACGACGAGCTCGTCGCCGCCGCGGGGATCTACGTGGACGGTCCGCCGCCCTCGGTGCTCTACTCCCCCGGCGTCCACGCCCGCTTCGCCGTCCCGCACCCACCGGTCGCCTCCAGGCTCGACTGACGCGCGTACCCGCTGGTCGCGACCACGCCCGGCGGACACCCGGTCGCGGCCGTCGTCGGCGGAACTCCTCGCTCTCCTGCCCCTGCGCAGGGCAAGGTGAGTCCCGTGATCCGGCGCCTCGGCCTGCGGCCTCTGACGAGGGGCACCGCGTCACGACGTTCGAGCTGTTCTTCGACCTCGTGTACGTCTATGCGTTCACCCAGGTCAGCCACCTCATGGCCGAGGGACACAGCGCCCTCGGGGTGCTCCAGGCGCTGATCGTCATCGGGCTGCTCTGGTGGACGTGGACCTCGTTCAGCTGGCTCGCCAACCAGTCGCCCGCCGACCAGGGCGTGCTGCGCGCCGGGATGTCGGTCGCGATGGCGACGATCTTCGTCGCGACGCTGGCCATCCCGGAGGCCTTCCACGACCTGCTGGGTGGGCTGGACGGGCCGGTGGTGTTCGTCGTCGCGTACGGGATCGTGCGGCTCGTCCACATGTCGCTCTACCTGGTCGCCGGTCGCGACGACCCCGCCCTGCAGCGGCAGGTCCTGCGGACCCAGGTCGTCGCGTTCCTGCCGGCCTTCGTGCTGCTGCTGGTCGGCGCGTTCGTCGGGGAGCCGGCGCAGACCTGGATCTGGCTCTTCGCCGTCGCCTGGGACCTGGCGCTCACACTCCTGACGGGTCGCCGCGGCGACTGGCGGCTGCAGTCGCCGTCGCACTGGGCCGAGCGGTACGGACTCGTCGTCATCCTGGCGCTCGGTGAGTCCGTCGTCGCGATCGGGGTGGGGGCCTCGGCCCTGCCGGTCAGCGTCCCCGTGATCACCGGCGCCGTCCTGTGCGTCGCCCTGGCGCTGGTCCTGTGGTGGGTCTACTTCCCGGGCTGCGCCAACTCGGCCGAGCGCGCCCTCGCTCAGAAGGACGGCGTCGCCCGCGCGGAGTACGCGACGCTCGCGTACACCTACCTGCACTACGTGCTCATCGCGGGGGTCGTCGTGGCCTCCCTCGGCGTGGAGGAGGCGATGGCCGACGTCGGGTCCGCGGAACCGTTCGGGGTCTTCGGCGCGGCTGTGCTCTGCGGTGGAGTCGCCACCTATCTCGTCGGGACCGCCGTGCTCCTGCGCTCGGCCGGACGGGCGTGGTCGTGGGTCCGGCTCCTCGGCGCGGCGACCGCCACCGCACTCGTGCCGCTGCTCGCGGCTCTGCCGTCACTGGCAGGACTGGTCGTGATCGTCGTCGTGGCCTACGTGTTCGCGGTCACGGAGGTGCGGGTCTACGCCCGGGCGTATGGCGAGCCGTCGGCGTGAGGAGTCACCCGTCCGACCC
Organism: Cellulomonas sp. URHD0024; assembly: GCF_000426185.1. GTDB lineage: Bacteria > Actinomycetota > Actinomycetes > Actinomycetales > Cellulomonadaceae > Cellulomonas. The sequence continues at coordinate 59,361 of NZ_AUEW01000007.1, read as the reverse complement.
GCGAGTTCGTGCGTATGAACCGAGTGCGTGAGCTTGAACCTACGAACTGGGTTCAAGCTCACGCACTCGGCACTGGCAGAGGTCAGGCGTCCTCGACCGGGGGAGCGACCGGGTCGCCCGCCAGGATCAGGTAGAGATCCCGGCGCGATCGCTCGAGCACCGCGAGCGCCTGGGTGGCCTGCTCGTCCGTGCCGGAGCGGGCGACCTGGTGGGCCGCGGCCGCGAGCGCCTCGAGCGCACCGCGCAGGTTGCGTCCGGGTGACGTCGGCCGGCTGGCCGCGTCCTCGAAGGGGCTGCCCAGCTGCTCGGCGTTCTCGGTGACGTAGGCGGTGCCGGCGTCCGTGAGACGGGCCATCTTGCGGCCGGACTCGGCGGTGATGGTGACCAGGCCCTCGTCCTCGAGCAGGTTGAGCGCCGGGTAGATGGCGCCCGGGCTCGGCCGCCACTGGCCGCCGGACCGCTCGCCGATCTCCTGGATCAGCTGGTAGCCGTGCATCGGCTGCTCCTTGAGCAGCAGGAGGACGGCCGCGCGGATGTCGCCGCGACCGGCACGCCGGCCGGGTCCGCGTCCGCCGAGGCCCGGGCCGCCGAAGCCCCGTGGACCACCGAAGCCGCGCGGGCCGGGCCCGTGCTCGTGCTCACCGCGCGGGCCGGGCCCGTGCTCGTGGTCACCGTGCGGTCGGAAGGCGCCGCGGCGCGGGTCGAAACCCTCGCCGTAGGGCGCGCTGGGGAAGTCTCCGCGACGCTGTCGGCCGCGGGTGTCGTCTGTGTAGGGGTGTCGCATGAGTGGTTCTCCTTGGAAGGTCGGTGCCCGGGCCTGGCGGCCCGGGGGCGTCGCCGGCTGGCGCGGGATCGCGTCGGGCTCTGCGGCGTCCGGGAGGTGATGCTCTCCACCGGATGATCGTAACGATATATCGTTGATAGGACGTTGACAAGCGCTACCGATATACCAGCCGGACCCTCCGTACCTGCCGTGGTCAGAGCCGCGCGAGGACCGCACCGCCGTGCACCGCGAGCACCTGACCGGTGGTCCAACCCGCGTCCGGCGACGCCAGGTACGCGACGGCCGCAGCGACCTCGTCCACCGTCCCCGGCCGCCCCGCCGGGATGCGGGAGACGCGACGACGTCGTTCGTCGTCGTCGAGACGCCCTTCCCAGAACTCGGTGTCCGGCACGAAACCCGGTGCGACCGCGTTCACGGTGATCCCGTCGGCGGCGACGGCGCCGGCCGTCCCGGTCACCCAGGAGTTGATCGCCGCCTTCGCAGCGCCGTACGAGCCCGCACCTCGCAGGGCGGCCACCGAGCTCATCGCGACGATCCGACCACCCGGCCGGGACATCACCGGCAGGAGCGCCTCGCCGAGGAGCACCGTCGTCAGCACGTTGAGCCGGAACTCGTCGGTCCAGATCCGCGCGGTCGCCGCCAGGCCGTCCCCCTCACGCGTCAGCGAGCCGCCCGCGTTGAGCACGAGAACGTCAACCGCACCGAGCCGGTCCGCGAGCCGGTCCGCGAGCCCCTCGACCTCGGCCGGTTCCTGCAGATCCGCGACCTCGATGCCCATCGACCCCGCCGACGCCCGCTCGAGGACGTCCCTGCGCCGCCCGACGATCGTCACCTCGTCGCCGTCTGCCACCAACCGTCGCGCCACGGCGAGCCCGATCCCGGTGCCGCCGCCCGTCACCACCGCACGTCTCATACGACGAGCCTCACCCGCGATGCGTCAGCTCGCGATCTGAATGAGGTTCCCGCAGGTGTCGTCGAAGACCGCGATCGTGACCGGGCCGGCCGGCGTGGGATCGGTGACGAACCGCACCCCGGCGGCCGACAACCGCTCGAACTCGGCCTGCACGTCGTCGACCCCGAACATCGTGAACGGGATGCCGTCCTCGAACAGCGCGGCCTTGAACGCCTGCGAGGCCGGATGCCCGGCCGGTTCCAGCAACAGCTCGACGCCGTCGGGCGCGGCCGGCGACACGACCGTCAACCAGCGGGCCTCGCCGAGCGGGATGTCGTGCTTCGTCGTGAATCCCAGGACGCCCGTGTAGAAGTCCTGCGCCTTCTGCTGGTCGTCCACGTACACGCTGGTCACGGTGATGCGGAGCATGGGTTCCTCCTTCGACCGTGCCATTCTGTCGAATTTCCGGGGTCTCGCCCGTCATCCCGCCGACGGGGCACAGTAGAGAGGCCCCACACGACCGGAGGAGACCGCGATGACCGCAACGTGGATGGTGCTGCTGTACGGGGACGAGAAGTTCTGGACGTCGGCGTCGGCGGAGGTCGTCGACCGGGTCATGCGCGAGCACCGCGCCTACGCCGCCGCCTGTGCCGAGCAGGGCTACACGATGATCGGCGGCGAGCAGCTCGGGTTCTCGTCCACGGCGATCACCGCACGACGGTCCGAAGGCGGGCCGGTCGAGGTCACCGACGGCCCGTTCAGCGAGACAGCCGAGTACCTGGGCGGGTACTACGTGTTCCAGACCGACGACCCCAAGGGCCTCGCCGAGCTCACCGGGGAGATGCTCATCACGGACACCGGTGGCGGCGCCGAGCTCCGACCGGTCATCCAGGTCGACGGCCAGCGACCCGCAGCAGCTCTCTGACATGGTCGTCGTGTCGAGTCCCGGTGCTCTCGGCCGTCATGTGGTCATCGTCGTCTCCCGGAAGGAATCGTCATGACCGAGTACATGGTGCTGCTGCACAGGTCCGAAGCGCGCGACGCGACGCTCTCGGCCGCCGAGTTCGCGCAGGCGCGGGCTGCACACGACGCGTTCCAGACGTTCTGCGCAGCCAACGGCTGGCCCATCAGCAGCAGCGCGCCGCTCGCCTCGGCCGCCCGCGCGCGTTCCCTGCGCCCGGACGGTCGGGGCGGGCTCGCCGTCACCGACGGGCCCTACAGCGAGATCGCCGAGCAGGTGGGCGGCTACTACATGGTGACCGCGCCGTCGCTGGACGCCCTCACCGAGGCCGTCGGTCGTCTCGTCCTGAACGGTGAGCACGTGGAGATCCGCGCTTCGGACCGCGAGTCGTTCCAGTGAGGTTCGTCGTGCTGGCGTTCGGGTCGTCGCTGCCGTCGGGGGTGTCGCTCGCGCCCCCTGAGACCGGCACGCTGGTCGTGGACAGCGCCGTGCACTCCTCGGGTTTCGACGGGGACGCGTCGGCACTGTCGGGGTTCGCCCTGGTCGACGCCGCGTCGCTCGACGAGGTGCTCGACCGGCTGCCGTCCGAGGGGACCTTCGAGGTGCGGCCGGCGGAGGTCACGTGACGGATCGCCCCTCCCTGCCGGGCGACGGGCCGGGCACGTCCGCGGTCTCCAGCTCCTCCGGTGCCGATCGGTCCGGCGGCCCGCCGGCCGGCCTCCGATCGTCGGCTGGCCCCGGTTCTTCGTCGGACCACCGCGATGCGGCCGGTGGCTCGACGGAGGCCGACCGCGCGCTCGCCGACGCCTGGCACACGTCGTGGTCGCGGCTCATCGGGCTCCTGATCGGGCAGTACGCGCGGCCGGACCTCGCCGAGGATGCGCTCTCGGACGCGTTCGAGGCCGCCGCGCGGCACTGGCCTGTCGACGGTGTGCCGACGAACACCGGCGCGTGGCTGCTCACCGCAGCCCGCCGCCGCGTCCTCGACCGCCTCCGTTCCGAGGCGGTCCACCGCCGGAAGGAACCGTTGATGGTCGTCGACGACGAGATGCGCGCAGCCGCCGCGGCCGTCGTCGACCCTGGAGCACACGTCGCCGACGAACAGCTCCGGCTGATCTTCGCTTGCTGCCACCCCGCGATCGCCCCCGACGACCGCGTCGCCCTGACGCTCCGGTTCGTCGTCGGCCTGACGACGACCGAGATCGCCCGGCTGCTGCTGGTCCAGGAGACCACCATGGCCGCCCGCCTGACCCGCGCCAAGAAGCGGCTCGCCTCGTCCGGCATCCCCTTCGCGACCCCACCCGCGGCGCACCTCGCCGAGCGCCTCGACGTCGTCGCAACGGTCGTCTACCTGGCCTTCACCTCGGGCTACCACCCGGGCGAGGGCTCCGTCGTGCTGCGCGTCGACCTCGGCGACGAGGCGATCCGGCTCCTGCGCGTCCTCGACTCGCTCCTCCCCGCCCGGCCCGTGATCCGCGCGCTGCTGGCCCTCCTTCTGCTCCAGCACTCCCGCAGGGACACCCGCCTGGCCCCCGACGGCACGCTGGTCCTCCTCCCCGACCAGGACCGCTCCCGCTGGCACCGCACCGAGATCGCCGAGGGCGTCGCCCTGCTCGGGTCCCTCGCGCCTGCTCGCCCCCTTACGGCGCCCGTCACCGGCCACGGACGAGCCATCCCCCAAGCGCCCCACGGATCCCTGCCGGCCGGCCGCCCAGGACCCGCCGACCCGTCGACCGCCTCCGTCGTCACCCGCCTCGCGGAGGAGTACCGCCTCCAGGCCCTCATCGCCGCCGAGCACGCCACCGCCCCGACCGCCGCCGACACCCGCTGGGACGTCATCGCCACCCGCTACCTCGAGCTCGAGCGCCTGACGGGCTCGCCGGTGGTCCGGCTGGCGCGAGCGGTCGCGGTGGCCGAGGTCGCGGGCCCGTCGGCGGGCTTGCTGCTGCTCGACGGCCTGGAGGACCAGCTCCCTCGACACCACCGGGTCCCCGCGGTCCGCGCCGAGCTCCTGTCCCGCGCCGGCGACCGGACCGCCGCGGCGACCGCCTACAAGGAAGCCCTGACCTTGGTCACCAACCCCACAGAACGCGCCCACCTTGAGTCGCGCCTGTCAGCACTGACCCAGGACGCCGTCTGACGGCGACGCCCGTTCCCGCCGAGTTCGTGCGCATGAGCCGAGTTCGACTGTTCCAACGCACGAAGTCACGTCGAACGCACGAACTCGGCGAGCCGACCAGGGCCCCGGCCTGGCCGGCCGTCTCCGACTCCTCGTTGCAGCGCGCCCTTTTGGTGGCGGCTGGGCTGCATCGTGCGTTCATGGGGAGACGATCGACCGACGGCGCACGACCAGAACCGCCGACCCTTCCGCCTGTCTGGCTCGCGCGTGACCATCGGTCTGCGACGGTCAGGTCCCGCCAGGCTTCAGGTCTGTGGGAACGCGTGGGCCGTGGGGTGTACGTGCCTGCGGCGCCGGCGAGCTCGCCAGACCGTCGTCGGGAGCTGGCGCTCGCGCGGATCAAGGGTCTGGACGAACGGCTCACGGCACCGCACTGGTTCAGCCATCAGTCGGCGGCGCTCGTCTGGGGACTGCCACTGTGGTCCCTGCCGACGACGACGCACGTGCTTCGCGAGCACCGAAGGAGTGGACGCAGGAACGCACAGGTGACGCCCCACTTCGGGGTACCGGCAGACGACGAGCGGACCGTCGTCAACGGCGTCCCGGTCACGACGCTCGAGCGAACCGTCGTCGACTGCGCCTGCCTGCTCGGTCCCTTGCCGGGGCTGGTGGTCGCCGATGGCGCGGTTCGGCGCGGCGCCGATCCGGCCGTCCTGCGACGCCTTCTGTCCGAGCGCGCGGGACGACGCGGGATCGCGAGCGCCAGAGCGGTCGTCGAGCTGGCCGACGAGGGGGCCGAGTCCCCCGGCGAAACTGCCACGCGGTTCGTCGTGACGCGGGATGGTCTACCCCCGCCGCAGACGCAGGTGCCGATCTCCACGCACCTGGGCATGTTCTGGGCGGACATGGGCTGGGCCGAGTGGCGGCTGCTCCTGGAGTACGACGGCCGGGGGAAGTATGCCGAGCGAGCGACCGACGAGTTCATCAAGGAGAAGCGCCGGCACGACGCCATACAGGAGGCCGGCTGGCGGTCCGTGCGCGTGACGAAGGAAGACCTCCGCGGAACTGCATTGACGTCCCGGCTGCGCCCGTTCCTCCCTCCGACCGTCGCCGCCTCGCTCCGACCACGCGCTGACCTGCTCGGCTGACCACCGAGTTCGTGCGTTCGAGTCGAGTGCGACCGCTGGACCGCACGAAGTCGGCTCGAACGCACGAACTCGGCGCCGGCCGACCCGGCCGACCGGCCGACCCGGTCGACGCCGTCGCAGCTCAGCCCAGGGCCAGCAGGACGATCAGGGTCAGGTTCAGGGTGACGACCAGAGCGACCACCAGGAGGAGGGTCGCGTGCAGGCGCAGGCCGTTGCGGTACACGCCCATGACCGCACGGGAACGGGTCAGTCGGACCAGGGGGATGACCGCGAACGGGATGCCGAACGAGAGGATGACCTGCGAGATCACCAGCGTCCAGGTCGGGTCGGCGCCGAAGGCCAGCAAGGCCAACGCAGGGATGAGGGTGACCGAGCGGCGCAGGACCAGGGGCACGCGCCGGCGCAGGAGGCCCTCCATGATCGTCGCACCCGCGTAGGCACCCACCGAGGTCGAGGCGAGGCCCGACGCGAGAAGACCGATCGCGAACGCGATGCCGATGCCGACGCCGAGGGCCGCGACGATGGCGTCGTAGGCGCCGGGGATCGAGTCCGTGCCGGCTGCACCGCGGAGGCCCGACGCGGCCAGGAGCAGGAGCCCGATGTTGACGACGCCCGCGATCGCCAGCGCGAAGCCGACGTCCCAGCGGGTGGCCCGCAGCAGTCGCGGAATGTCGTACCGGACCTCGGCGCCGACCGACGGCGCACCACGAGCCGGCAGCTCGACCTCCGGCGAGCCCGAGGGCACGGACGAGCGCGAGAGCAAGGGCAGCAGCGCCCCCAAGGGCGAGCGCGTCGACGAGGGCGACGGAGAGAGCGCGGTTGCGACCGACGACGACGACCCGGTTGAAAGCGATGAGGACGACCCAGCTGAGACCGACGACGAGAGTGCGGAGTCGGTGGGCGCGGAGCCGTGGCGGTCGCGGGCGAGGGCGGAGTGCACGTAGATCGCGTGCGGCATGACGGTCGCGCCGAGCATCGACGCGGCGAGCAGCACGGACCCGGGACCGTCGAAACGGGGGACCAGACCCGACAGGACACCGCGCGCGTCCGGCGGTACGACGAACAGGCCAGCCAGGAACCCGACGGAGATGATCGCCAGCAGCCCGACGATCACCAGCTCGAACCGTGACTGCCCGTACCGGTTCTGCACCAGCAGCAGCGCCAGCGAGACGATGCCGACGATCAACCCCCCGAGCGGTAGCGGGAGCCCGAACAGCAGGTTCAGGGCGATGGCGCCGCCGACGACCTCGGCGATGTCGGTGGCCGCGGCGACGAGCTCGGCCTGCGCCCAGAAGGCGAGCCGCGGGCCTCGTCGTAGACGCTGCCCCAGGAGCCCGGGGAGTGACTGCCCCGTGACCAGGCCGAGCTTGGCGGACTGGTACTGGACCAGCACAGCCATGGCGTTGGCGACGACGAGCACCCACAGCAGCAGGTAGCCGTAGCGCGCGCCCGCGGTCAGGTTGGCGGCGACGTTACCTGGGTCGACGTAGGCGATCGCGGCGACGAACGCGGGTCCGAGCAGGAAGGCGAGCCGTCGGCGCGGCGCCCGGGCGGGTGCCACGTCGACGTCGACCGCGGTACTGCTTCGCATCTGGACTCCCGCAAGTTCGGCTCTCCGAACTTATTCTACCGGAGACGCGGATTCCATTCCCGTCGCCGCCGACCAACTCACGGTTCCGCAGGTGCACGCGGTGCGGCAGGACAGCTGACCGCCGGGGGCGTCGGGACGTCCGCGGTCGTCGGGGTCATAGGACACACGAGCGCGGACGTTGCGCAGGTGAAATGGGTCGACCGCGGGCGTCGGCGGCGGGAGGGTGGACGGCATGACGACGTGGTCGATCCGCGAGCTCCCGCTCTTCGCCAGCATCGACGACCCGGGGGCGTGGCTCCTGCAGGGGTTCGTCCACGTGTCCAACGCGACGCTCCTGGACAGCTGGGGCAACCACGACCTCGACCGCACGGCGCAAGAGATCCTCGGCTCGCTGCACGATCAGCGCTACGTCCGCAAGGTGAGGCTGGTCGCGGTGCAGGACGGCGGGCACGGTGCTGGCAGTGCGCACGGTGTGCACGGTGCCCAGGGCGGCGACAGAGCCGACGGCGGCGCCAGCGCCGACAGCGGCCACAGGGGCGCCAGCGGCGGCAGCGCCGACGGCGATCCGGCGCAGGTCGTCGGGTACGCGGCCGTGAACCTGCCGCTCGAGGACAACACGCACACGGCGCGCGTCGAGATCGGCGTCCACCCCGACAGTCGACGCCAGGGCATCGGGTCGGCGCTGCACGAGGCCGCGATCAGGATCGCGGCCGGCGCTGGTCGCACCACGATCCAGGCGTCGACCGACCAGCGGGCAGAACCTCCGGCGGGCCCGGACACGCTCGCGCCGTCGACGGGCGAGGGGCGCGTCCTCGCCACGGACGACGCCACCCGCTTCGCGACGAAGCATGGGTACGAGCTCGGCCAGGTGGCCCGGTACTCGGTCGTCGACCTCCCCGTCGACCGGGACCGCGTGGAGGACCTCCGACGAGACGCTGCGGAGCACGCGGGGCCGGACTACCGCCTGGTCTCCTGGGCGGACCACTGCCCCGACGAGTGGCTCGACGGCTACGCCTACCTGGCCTCACGCATGAGCACGGACAGTCCACTGGGTGACCTCGAGCTCGACGAGGAGGTGTGGGACGGCGACCGGATCCGCTCCACCGAGAGGCAGCTCCAGGAGCGAGGGCTGGGCATCCTGGTGATGGCTGCCGAGCAGGTCTCGACGCACACGCTCGTCGCGTTCACCGAGCTCATCACGGTGCCGCACGTGCGGGAGTACGTGCACCAGAACGACACGCTCGTCGTCAAGGAGCACCGCGGGCACCGGCTCGGGATGCTCGTGAAGGCCGCCAACCTCCAACGGCTCGCGGCCGAGCGGCCGGCCGTCCGGCGCGTCGGCACGTGGAACGCCGAGGAGAACGCCTACATGCTCGCCATCAACGTCACCCTGGGCTTCCGCCCGGCGGGCGGGTCGGGCGAGTGGCAGCTCAAGCTGTAGCCACGCCGAACCGCGCGGCACCTCGCAGGCTCCACGACGAGCGCACCGGCGGCCCACCCAGCCCAGACAGCACGCGGCAGGTCACGCAGGCTCCACGACGAGCACGCAGCTGCCGCAGGATTCAGAACGAGGCCGCGGCAGCTCATGCCGTCGTCGCGACGAGGCTCGCGCGGTACTGCTGCGGGCTGACCTGGTGCTCGCGCTTGAACGCGGTGCTGAACGCGAACGGTGTGCCGTACCCCACCCGCCGGGCGACGGACGCGACGGTGGCTCCGGGCTCCGCAAGAAGGTCGGCGGCCAGCGACATCCGCCAGCCCGTCAGGTAGGACATGGGCGGTTCGCCGACCAGGGCCGTGAACCGCCGCGCGAACGCGGCCCTGGACAGGCCGGTCGTCGCACCAAGGCCCTCGACCGTCCACGCGGCGGCGGGCTGCTCCTGCATGAGCACGAGGGCCTGACCGACGACGGGGTCGGCTGAGGCTCGGTACCAGCCGGCGCCGTCGGAGGAGGCGGACCCCGAGGAGGCGAACCACCACCGCAGCACCGCGATCAGGACGAGGTCCAGGATGCGGTCGAGCACGGCGGCCTGCCCGGGTTCGTCGCGCGAGATCTGGGCGGACAGGTAGTCGATCAGGGCGCTCGGCACGTGCTCCCGAGGGGCGACCACGATCTGCGGCAACCCGGCGAGCACGCGCCGACCGACCATGCTCTGCGACTCGTAGGTCCCGTCGAGCAGCAGAGTGCTTCCGTCGCGCGCGTTGCCCCAGGTGCGCACGCCCACGTCGGTCATCGCCGGGGTGTCCGGGCCGGCCAGCGGGATGCAGACCTGACCCGGCTCGATGCGGACCTGGGGGGTCGTGCCGATCTCGTCGGCAACGGTGTAGTGCTCAGGACCGCGCACGACCGCCACGTCACCGGCGCGCAGCAGCACCGGCGCACCGCCGGACGGGACGATGTACGCCTGCCCCCGGACCAGGGCGACGACCGACAGCGGCGCTTCGTCCGCTATCCGCATGGCCCAGGGCGGTTCGAGCGAGCAGCGCAGGACGAACGCACCGCGTGCGCTGGGCCCGGCGAGCACGGAGGCGAGGGGATCCATCCCACCACCGTAGACGCTGACGTATGCGAGAGAGCGCATCAACTATTGAAGCGCTCGGCAAGGAACGTTCAGATGGACCCATGACAACCTTCATCGCCGGTGGCACCGGCAAGACCGGTCGCCGCGTCGCAGTCCGTCTCCACGCCCGTGGGATCACCACGAGAATCGGTTCCAGAACCGGCACACCGCCGTTCGACTGGGACCGACCCGAGACGTGGGAGGCCGCCCTGGGCGAGGCCGACCGCGCCTACGTCGCCTACGCCCCTGACGTCGCCGTACCGAACGCCCCGGACCAGCTGTCCGGCTTCGGCAAGGCGGCCCGGCACCTCCACGCCATCACCCTGCTCTCCGGCCGTGGCGAGCCGCAGGCCAAGCAAGCCGAGGACGCCCTCCGGGACACCGCCCCCCACGCCACGGTCCTGCGCGCGAGCTGGTTCGCGCAGAACTTCTCCGAAGGGCTGTTCCTCGACGCGGTCCGGCAGGGACGCCTCGCGCTGCCCGTGGGCGACACCCCCGAGCCGTTCCTGGACGCCGACGACCTGGCCGACGCGGCCGTGGCGACCCTCACCGAGCCGAACCACGAAGGCGCGTCCTACCAGCTGACCGGCCCCCGTCTGCTGAGCTTCGCCGACGCCGTGCAGGAGATCGCCGAAGCGGTCGGACGCGAGGTCCGCTTCGAGAGCGTGTCCGAGGCCGCGATGCTCGACGGCGGCCCGCCGGACGAGATCGACCTGGTCCTCATGCTCTTCCGCGAGCTGTTCGACGGTCGCAACGCGCATCTCGACACGGGCGTCCAGCAGCTGCTCGGCCGCGAGCCACGCGACTTCCGGACGTTCGCACAGGCCAACGAGGAGGCGTGGCGATGAGGCTCGCCACCGCCCTGGGGTGCGCGGTCAACGGCGGCATCTTCTTCGCGTTCTCGTCGTTCGTCATGCCCGCGATCAACACGCTCGGCCCGGAGAAGGCCACCGCCGCCATGAACGCGATGAACGTCGCTGCCGTCCGGCCCGCGTTCATGACGGTCCTCTTCGGGACCGCGGCACTCACGGTCGCGACGGGCGTCATCGGTGTCCGCCAGCGGGACCCGCTGCTGATCGCCGGCTCGGCCGCGTTCCTGGTGGGCGCGATCGGCACGACGATCGGCGTCAACGTGCCGCTCAACGACGCACTTGCCGCGGGCACCACGACCTGGGCGGACTTCTACCAGCGCTGGATGGTCGCCAACCACGTCCGGGCGCTGTCCGGGATCGCGGCCGCCGCACTCGTCGGAGCAGCGGCGGTCAGGTCCTGACGGACCGGGGCATGGCGGCGGTCCACCACTTGCCCCACCGGTCCTCGACCTCGGCGAACGTGCCCTCGTCGAGACCGTAGGTGGACAGGATCGCGTTCACCCTGCCGTTCGGCGGGGCGGCGGCGGCCGGGATCTCCATGATGACGAAGTAGATCGCGCTGATCCCGTGCAGCCGCAGGCCGAACTGCAGGGGGGTCATGTAGTCGATCGTGCCGCCGAGCAGCGTCCCGTCAGGGCGACGAGCCTGCACGTGGCCGCCGACCGGGATGCTGCGGATGCCCGCGATCCCCGCGTTGTCGAGGAGCCGGTCGCCGGGGGTGCCCGCGTCCAGGCCGAACGTCGAGAGCGTCCGCCGCTCCTCGCCGGGGTGCACCGTGACCGCGAACGCCAGCTGGTGCACGAACGCGATCCAGCCCTCGTCGACCTCGTCGCGGATGCCGTCGAACGTCGAGACGCCCTGGTGGCTGCGGCGCGTCACCGTCAGGCGCGTGTGACCGGGCAGCGACACGCGGGATCGCGCGGTCAGGACGTCGAGGTGCGGCCAGGTCAGCGTGTGGATCGTCGAGTCGCCGACGACGTCATGCGACTCGACCGGCTCGACGTCGAACACCGAGCGGATCTGGTCGTCCAGACCGTCGTAGTCCCAGCCGAACCAGCGGTGCACCAGCCGCGGCTCGCGCACGTACGGCCACAGGGTCGCGAGCGGAACGGGGATATCGACCGACACGACCTCACGCAGCTCCAGCGTCATCGCTGCTCACCTCGCCCTCTCCTACCGACGTTAGTCACGCACCACCGGGCACGCTCGTCGACGACGCCGCTAGGGTCGAGCATGCCGATTGCGGCACACCTTTGGCCGACCGAGGGAGCACTACATGTCCGAACCGGCCACGGCCGCGACGGCTCACCTGACGGTGCGCGGCGCCATCGTGCTCGGCGTGGGGGCGATGGTCGGCGCGGGGATCTTCGCGCTGCTCGGCCAGGCGGGCGCGGTGGCCGGTTCAGCGGTGTGGATCTCGTTCCTGCTCGCCGGGGTGATGTCGACGGCGCTCGGCTACACGCTGGTGAAGTTCGCGATCCGCTGGCCGTCGTCCGGCGGCATCATCGTGTACCTGTCGCACGGCTTCCGCAGCCGTCGGCTCGTCGCGGTCGCCGCGTGGCTGGGATACCTCACCGCGATCGTCGTCGTGGGCGCCATGGTCGCCGCGTCCTTCGGCGACTACGCCGCGGAGCTCATCGCAGACGGACCCGCCGGCGGCTGGCTCTCGAAGCTGTGCGCGGTGGTGCTCGTCGCGTTCGGGACGTGGTTGACCATCGCCGGGCCGCGTCTCGTCGACCGCGTGCAGTCGGTGATCGTCGGCCTGCTGCTCGTCGTGTTCGCCGTCTTCATCATCGGCACGTTCACCCAGGTCGACCTCTCGCTGCTCGCGCCGAGCACGTACCCGGGCGTCGACGACATCATCGCCAGCATCGCCTTGACGTTCTTCGCGTTCCTCGGCTTCGCGGTCATCTCCTTCGTGGGCGACGACCTCCCACACCCGCGACGTCAGATGCCCGTCGCCCTGTACGCCGCCCTGGCGATCACGACCGTGCTGTACGTGCTGGTGGCGGTCTGCGTGTTCGGCACGCTCCCGGTCGACGAGGTCGTGGCGGCCGGACCGCGGGCGCTCGCCGTGGCCGCCGAACCGACGCTGGGACAGGCGGGCTACGCGATGATGACGGTCGCCGCACTGCTGGCGACCTCGTCCAGCGTGACCGCGGTCCTCTACAGCTCCCGCGCACTGACCGCGACGCTGGCGGACTCGGGGACGTTCCCGCCGGCGTTCGGGTCCCGGACGCGGCTGGGCAGCCACGGAGGGCTGCTCATCACCGCGCTCCTGATGATCCTCTTCGTCACCGTCCTCAGCCTCGGCGCGCTCGCGTCGGTCGGCAGCGCGGTGTCCCTCGCCGTGTTCCTGCTCGTCGCCATCGCCGCCTTCCGGCTGCGCTCCGAGCTGCGCGCCTCGACGCTCTTGACGGCGGCGGCAGTCACGATCGCCGGTGTCGTGCTGGCGTGGTTCGTCGTCGACCTGTTCCACCACCAGCGGCGTTCGTTCTGGTTCATGGTCGCGTTGGTCGCGCTGGCCTTCGTCGTCGACGAGGTGTGGACGAGGCGACGGAAGTCGGCCGCAGCAGCCCAGGAGGCCGGCACCACCTAGGCTCCGGTCCGACGCGCGCGCGCCGAAGCGTGGGATGCTCCGTGCCGTGGCTGATCACTACCGAGAGGTCGAGCTGAACGGTCCGGACCTCGCAGAGTTTCTCCGCCTGCTGGCGACGACGCGCCCGCGCGCGAACACCCATGTCCGCCGCTTCCGTTGGACAGGCGACCGCCAGGACTGGTTCCGCACCGGGACGAGCCTCGAGACGTTCGAGGCCTTCCGGGAGCTCTTCGGCTCGGCGGCGGCCCGCACGGCCATGCCGGACGTGCTCGACCCGTTCCCGTTCCCCATCGGAACGCCCCCGAAGTTCGCGGCGGTCCCCGGTGGAGCGTTGCGTCTGGACGGCGACCTCGCGGCCCTGCTCGTGCTGGGCGGCGCCTACAGACGATTCCCGGGCCCGCAGCGCACGGCGAAGGCGAAGGCGGTCGCGGCCGTGCACGACCTCGTCCACGACCACTTCGAGGACTTCTCCGTCTACTCCAGCGACGAGGCGTGGTCGCCGTGGTTCGCCGACGCCGGGTTGGACCAGACGTGGCTGCTGGTGGACCAGCGCCACGCCGCAGTGACGGTCATCTGCACGACCGACTCGGACTGACCTACAGCGGCAGGACCGCCAGGGCATCGGGCTCGACGCCCAGCTCGACGACGTCGCCGGTGGCCCAGCGACCGCCGACCGGGCCGAGAGCCGTCACCGCGCCGATGCCGTCGACCTCGACGCGGACCTCGGAGCGGCCGCGGCGGGACGCGACACCCGTGACGGTGCCTTTGGCCACCCCGGCACGCCCGACGACGAACGCACCCTCGGCCAACGCGATCGTCGCGTCGTCCTCGAGACGGGACCCGAGTGCCTCGCGCAGCGGTGCGGCCGCCTGTGCGGAGGCGTGCACGAAGGCCTCGTAGCCGAGGAACGACGCGACCTCCCGGGACGCGGGGGAGCGCCACAAGTCCGTCGGGGTGGCGACCTGCAGCAGGCGTCCGCCCGACATCACCCCGACGCGGTCCGCGACCGCGAAGGCCTCGTCGTGGTCGTGCGTGACGAACAGCGCGGTGGTTCCGGTCGCGACGAGGGCCGCGCGCAGGTCGACCGCGAGCCGCTCGCGCAGGGTCCGGTCGAGGGCGGACAGGGGCTCGTCCAGGAGCAGGAGCCGCGGCTGCGGGGCCAGCGCACGGGCGAGCGCGACGCGCTGACGTTCCCCTCCGGAGAGGGTCTCGACGGACCTGCCCCCGAAGCCGGCCAGGCCGACCAGGTCGAGCAGCGCGTCGACCGACGCGCCCCGGGGCAGCCCGTAGCCGACGTTGCCGCTCACCGAGCGGTGCGCGAAGAGCTGGCCGTCCTGGAACATCAGCCCGAACCCGCGCCGGTGCACCGGCACGCCGGCGAGGGAGGAACCGTCCCACCGCACCGACCCGGCGGCCAGCGGCTCCAGTCCCGCGACCGCGCGCAGCAAGGACGACTTCCCGCACCCCGACGGCCCGAGGAGCGCGACCACCTCACCGCTGTGCACGGACAGCGACACCCGGTCGACGGCGGTCGCGGAGCCGTACCGCACCACCACGTCGTCGATGGTGAGAGTCACCAGTCACCGCCGGGTCCGGCGGTCCGCAGCTTCTCGCAGGTCGCGACGACGATCGTGGTCAGGACGGCCAGGACCACCGACGCCGCGAGCGCCATGCCGTAGTTCTGGGGACCGGGCCGCCCGATCAGCCGGAAGATCACCACGGGCAGGGTCGGTCGGTCGGGCCGCGCCAGGAACGAGGTGGCACCGAACTCTCCCAGCGACGCTGCGAACGCGAACCCGACGGCGAGGCCGAACGCCCGCAGACCCAGCGAGAGGTCGACCGTGCGCAGGACGCGGAACGGGGACGCGCCGAGCGTCGCCGCTGCCTCGCGCAGCCGCGGGTCGATCGCGCGCAGCACGGGCAGCACCGTGCGGACCACGAGCGGCACGGCGACAACGGCCTGCGCGATCGGCACGAGCAGCGGGCTCGTCCGCAGGTCCACGGGCAGGCCGAACGGGTGGTGCATGGAGAGCAGGAAGCCGAACCCGACGGTCACCGCGGACACGCCGAGCGGCAGCATGAACAACGCGTCCAACCCTCCGACCGCCCTTCGCGCGGCCGGCCGCCGAGGTCGTCGCGACACGACGAGGGCCACGAGCCCACCGACCAGCAGCGCGATCGTCGTGGCGTCGACCGCGATCCGCAGCGAGTTCAGCGCTGCCTGCCAGACAGTCACGGTCAGCGACCCGCCGGTGGTGCCGAGCGCGGTGTAGTTGTCGAACGACCAGCCCCGCGGCGTGTGCAGGGAGCGGACGACGAGGTTGACCAGAGGCGTCGCGATGAGCACGACCACGACCGCCGTGACAGCGGCCGCGGCCAGCGACATCGCGTGCCCGTCGCCGGGCGGCAGGCCCGGCGGGCGCCTCAGGCTGAGCGGGCGCGAGGTCTGCGACGACAGAGCCAGCGCGCGCTCTCGTCGCGACCTCGCCCGTCCCGCCACCACGAGCACCGCCGCGACGACGACGAGCTGCACGACCGACAGAACGGCCGCGGCCCGCAGGTCGAGGAACTGCGTGGTCTGGATCCAGATCTCCGTCTCGATCGTGCCGAACTGCAGGCCGCCGAGGACGAGGACGGTGCCGAACGCGGTGGCGCAGAACAGGAAGGTGAGCGAGGCGGCGGACGCGATCGCGGGCGCCAGCGACGGGAGCGTGACCGTGCGGAACGCCTTCCACGGGGAGGCGCCGAGCGCTCGTGCGGCCTGTTCGGCGCGGGGGTCGAGGCGCTCCCACAGGCCCCCGACCGCGCGGACCACGACCGCGTAGTTGAAGAACACGAGCGCAGCGACGATCGCCGCGAACGTGCCGTCGAGGTGCAGGAAGCCGAGCGGTCCGCCGTCGACGAGCAGGGACCGGAACGCGACGCCGACCACGACCGTCGGCAGGACGAACGGCACGGTGACCAGTGCGCGGAGCACGGACCGCCCGCGGAACGAGTGCCGGTAGAGCAGGTAGGCGCCGGGCACGCCGAGCAGTACCGAGATGGTCGTGCCCAACGACGCCTGCGCCACAGTCAGCCCGATGATCCGCCACGTGCGCGGGTCTGAGAACACCTCCGCGAAGCCCGACAGGTCCACACGACCGTCGACGACGAACCCCTTGCCGATCATCACGGCGACCGGCCACGCGAAGAAGAGGCCGAGGAAGAGGAGCGGCACGAGGACCGCGAGGCTCCAGAACGCGACGACGCGCGCCCGTCCCGACGACCGCGGCGGCGAGGCCGGGGCGTCGAGGCGGACGAGCGTCTGCGTCATCAGCCGATCACCGTCTCCGACCACTGCTTCAGCCACTCGGCGCGGTTCTTCGCGATGTCCGCCGGCGGTACCTCGAACGGCTTCGTCGCCAGCGGCGCCCACGACGCCCACTCGGCGGGCAGGTCGACGGCCGTGCTCACCGGGTACATGTACATGGACCCGGGGATGTCGGCCTGGACCTTGGTGGACAGCAGGTAGTCGAGCAGCTCCTCGGCACCCTTGGGGTTGGACGCACCCTTCAGGACACCCGCGTACTCCACCTGCCGGAAGCACGTGTCGAGCAGGGCACCGGTGGTCGGCTCAGTGCCACCCTCGGGGACGGAGTCCGGCGGCGACGACGAGTACGACAGGACGATCGGGCGTGGCCCGTGGCCCTGACCGCCGGAGAAGTCGGTCTCGTAGGCGTCCGTCCAGCCGTCGGCGACCTTGAGCCCGTTGGCCTTGAGGTCGCTCCAGTACTGCACGTAGCCGTCCTCGCCGAACGCGCCGATCGTCGCGAGCAGGAACGCGAGTCCCGGCGACGAGGTGACCGCGTTGGGCACCACGGTCAGGTCCTTGTACGCCGGCTTGGTCAGGTCCTCGAGGGTGACCGGCTCGGCCTGGCCGTGGGCCGTGAACCAGGCGTGGTCCACGTTGATGCAGACGTCGCCCTTGTCGATCGCGGTCAGCGTGTCGGACCCGTCGACCTTGTACTGCTCCGCGTCCTGGGCGGCCGGCACCTGCGACACGTACGACTGCACGACGCCCTCGTCGATCGCGCGGGACGCGAACGAGTTGTCGATCCCGTACGCGAGGTCGCCGAGCGGAGCACCCTTGGTGAGCACGAGCTGGTTGACCAGCGTGCCGGCGTCACCGGGCTGGACCACCTTGACCGTCAGGCCGGTCTTCTTGGTGAACGCGTCGAGCAGCCCGTCGGAGAGCTGGAACGAGTCGTGCGTGACGAGCGTGACGGCGTCGTGGGTCGAGACTGTCGTCGGTCCAGTGCCACCGACGGCCGAGCAGGCGGCGAGCGAGGCGGCCGCGACGACGGCGAGTGCGGTGAGCGAGACGGTTCTCGCCATGGGTGGTGCTCCTCCTTGGTCGAAAAGGAGGGGGTCACCGCAGCGCGCCCACGAGTGGCGCGACCACGGAGACTGAGAAGCCCGACTCCCTACGCCGGTATCAACCGGATCAGGTTCGAGGGTCTGCGGAGGCCCGCACTCTCAGCGTCCTGACCTGTTCGGCCCGACGCTCCCCTGTCGTTCGTCCGCGATCCTACGCCCGTAGGGGCAGCGCCCGGGGCCGTGCCCCAGTAGCGTGGCCTGCATGTCCGACAAGCCGCAGTCGTCCTTTCTCGCGAAGATCATCGGCGCTGCCGCCACGCTCATCGCGGCATGGCTCGCGCAGAAGCTGATCTCGAGCGTGTGGAAGGCCAGGACGGGCCACAAGCCGCCGACGCCCGACGACAAGGGCAACGCCAACCTGACCGAGATGGTCACGGCTGCTGCAGTCACCGGCGCACTCGTCGCGATCTCTCGCGTGCTCGCCACCCACGGCGCGGCCCACGTCGTCGCGGCGATGGAGGACGACGACGACGAGTACTTCGACTGACCAGGTCGTCCTGGAGCGGTCTCTCTCTTGCGGGCATTTAGTCTGTGCGCCTATAGTCGTAGCACGGACTAAATACCCAGGAGGCACATCATGTGGATCGCCGAGCACACCGCCGAGACCGACCTCTCCCCCGAGACCGTGTGGACCGCGCTCGCGGACCTCCACCGCGGCGCGCTGACGTACGACGGCGCCGACCACTTCGAGCTGCACGGACCGTTCGCCGTCGGCAGCACGGTCGCCGTCACACCCGTCGGCCAGGGGACGTTCGACTCGACGATCGTCGACCTGGTCGAGCCGGAGACCTACGCCGACCTGACCTCGTTCGGTGACATCACGCTCCTGTTCCGCCACACGCTGGTCGCGCTCGACGGCGGGGGCACGCGCGTGACGCACCGGCTCGAGATCGACGGGCCGTCGGCCGACCAGGTCGGCCCCGAGCTCGGCCCGCAGATCAGCGACGACTTCGGCCCCTCGATGCGTTCGCTGTTCGACGCCGCCCGGGTCCACGCATGACACGGTTCGCCGGCGGTCCGTCGGAAAGCCCGGGGTTCCTGCTCTGGCACGCGACGATGCGCTGGCAGCGGGCGATGACCGCCGCGCTCGCCCCGCTCGACCTGACGCACGTGCAGTTCGTCCTGCTGGCCTGCGCGTGGTGGCTGGGCGGGCACGGCGAACCGCCCCGACAGTCGCAGGTGGCGGCGCAGGCGGGCACCGATCCGAAGATGACCTCGGACGTCGTCGCCCGCCTCGAGGCCAAGGGTCTGCTGCGCCGTACGCAGGACCCGACCGACGCACGCGCCAAGTTCGTGCTCGTGACGCCCGCCGGTGCGGAGCTCGCGGCTCGAGCGATCACCGTCGTCGAGGACGCCGACGCCGCGTTCTTCGCCGGCGTGGACGCGAGGGACCTGCTCAGCCGGCTCGCGGGGCTCGCCTGAGGCGTCGGGACCGTCTCGGACCGGCCACGGGACGACAACGATGCCGCCGGTGCAGATCACGATCTGCACCGGCGGCCCCGCGCCACGGACGGTCACTGCCACAATCGCCGCATGCAGCCCCTGATCTGCGCCGCGATCGCGGCGACAGCGCTGCTGACCTCCTGCTCGTCGTCGCCGGGTCAGCCGGAGCCGGTGCAGTACGGCGGTGGGGACTACCCGGCCTACCCGTCGCTGGCCGACCTGTGCAGCTCCGCGTCGGTCGTCGTCACGGCCACACCGGTCTCCAGCACCGTCCGCGCCGTGAACCTGCTGACCAACGAGCAGGTGGAACCGGACGGAGACCGTCTGGGGCCAGACGACATGGTCCAGACCGTCACGACGGTCAAGGCCGACCGAGCCGTCTCGGGCCGGTCGGTCGATCCGGGCGAGCTCGTGGAGGTCGGGCAGCCGG
Source organism: Cellulomonas sp. URHD0024 (assembly GCF_000426185.1). Lineage (GTDB taxonomy): Bacteria > Actinomycetota > Actinomycetes > Actinomycetales > Cellulomonadaceae > Cellulomonas. The sequence goes on along the minus strand of NZ_AUEW01000007.1, from coordinate 39,548 downwards.
GCGGCGTCCTCGACGGGGTGGAGTACCAGGCGAACCAGCTCGGGCTGACGGAAGGTCAGTCCTTCGTGCTGTTCCTGGTGGAGTTCGACGGAGCCCCCGCCGGCCTCCTGAACCCCACGCAGTCGGGCTATCGGATCGACGACCAGGGCGCCATCGAGGCCCCGGGCGACGACGCGCTCGCCTCGGAGCTCGACGGTCGCACCGCCGACGCGACCCTCTGCTCCTAGCCCTCGCCCTCGGCGGACCGCGCGGTCGCCTGCTCCATGTCCGACGTCAGCTCGTCGACCTCCAGCAGGTCGTCGCGGATCTTGCCCGTGCGGTAGCCGGCCCGGCCGACCATCTGCGCGGCGACCGGTGCGGTGAGCATCTGGAAGACCGCGACCAGCACGAGCGCCCACACCGCACCGCCGGACCGCAGGCGGAGCGCCAGCCCGAGGAGCACGAGCACCAGTCCGAGCACCTGCGGCTTGGTGCCCGCGTGCATGCGCGAGAGCAGGTCGCCGAAGCGCAGCACGCCCACGCCCGCCGCGAACGCGAGGAACGCGCCGCCAAGCATGCAGATGCCCGACGCCACGTCGGCAACCGTGGTCCAGGTCATCGGACCTCCCCGTCGTGCCGCTCGTCGGCGTCGGCGCGACGGTCGGTCCGTCGAGCCTCCTCGGCCTCGTCCTCGGCGGCGATCCGCTCGGCCTCCTGCGCCGCGATCTCCTCGCGGGTACGGACCCGGCCCTCACCCTCGGGCTCCACGGACGCGAACCGGGCGATCGTCACCGACCCCACGAAACCGACCATCGACAGGACGACGAGGATCGGTACCACGTCGGTGCGGCGCTGCATGGCGGCGTACAGGGCGATCGCCGCGATCATCGTCGTGACCACGATGTCGAGGCCGACCGTCCGGTCGAGCATCGAGGGGCCCTTCTCCACGCGGATGATCGCGAGGCTCGCGCCCACCGTGAGCAGGACGCCGCAGAGGACGACGACGACGGTCATGGGCGCAACCCCGCCGCCACCAGCTCGTCGTCCGACGCGAACGCCCGCAGCACCCGCTCCTCCTGGTCCAGCACCGACTGCCGCGCCGCCTCGATGCCGCCGGACTGCCGCACGTCGAGCACGTGCAGGTACAGCTTGCCGGTGAGCCGGTGCGCCTCGACCACGAGCGACCCGGGCACCAGCGACGCCAGCTCGGCGGTCATCGTCAGGTAGAGGTCGGAGTGGCTGCGCAGCTGGACGCCGATCACGGCACCACGCGTCTGGTAGCCCGGTCTCAGGGCGATCAGGCTGACCTCGAACGACGCGCGCACGAGGTCCGTCGCGAACCGCGCGAACAGCCGGACGATGCCGAGCGGGCGCAGGCGGCCGTGGAAGTCGATGGTCGCCATCCGCAGACCGGTCGTGACCAGGAAGCCGACGATCAGGCCGGCCAGCACGTTGCCGACGGACACGTCGCCCCACAGGAAGACCCAGACGACGGTCAGCCAGAGGATCGTCGGCCACTGGGTGTGCCAGCGCGCCCGGTGCGGACTCATCCGTGGCTCCCCTCGTCGGGCGACGCGTCGGCGGACTTTCCCTCACCACGGTGCCCGTCCGGCAGCACCGCGTCGACGTACGGCGTGCGTGCCTGCAACGACGCTGCCGCCCGGTCGGTGTACCCGTACAGCGGCCCGGCGGCGAAGGTGAGCAGCAGCCCCACTCCGACGAGGGCCGCGGTCGGGGCAACCATGCCGAAGGGCAGGCGCACCGGCGGCCGCACCTCTGACGGGGTCTGCCAGAACGCCTTGTTCCAGGCCTTCACCAGGGCGTAGAGCGTGAGCAGCGACGTGACCACGCCCCCAGCGACCAAGATGTACGTCAGAGGCGTCCCTTGTTGTACGCCGGCCTCGAGGAGCCCGACCTTGCCCAGGAATCCCGACAGCGGCGGGATGCCGGCGAGGTTCATCGCGGGCACGAAGAAGAGGATCGCCAGCACGGGCGCGGCCTTGGCCAGCCCGCCCAGCCGGGTCAGGGATGTGGAGCCGCCCGCGCGCTCCACCAGACCCACCACGAGGAACAGCGCCGTCTGCACGGTGATGTGGTGGACCACGTAGTAGATCGACGCCGAGTAGCCGGCCTGTGTGGACAGCGCGATGCCGAACACCATGTAGCCGATGTGGCTGACCAGCGTGAACGAGAGCAGTCGCTTGATGTCGTCCTGCGCGACCGCACCCAGGATGCCGATCACCATCGTCGCCAGCGCGGCCCACATGAGGACGTCGTCGAGCTGTCCGCCGGGGAAGAGCAGCGTCTGCGTGCGGATGATCGCGTAGACGCCGACCTTGGTCAGCAGGCCCGCGAACACGGCAGTGACCGGTGCGGGCGCGGTCGGGTAGGAGTCCGGCAGCCAGGCGGACAGCGGGAAGACGGCCGCCTTGATCGCGAACGCGAGCAGCAGCATGACCTGCAGGACGAGCCGCACACCCGGGTCGATCTCAGGCAGCCGCAGGGCCAGCTGCGCCAGGTTCACCGTGCCGCAGGCGGCGTAGATCATCGCGATCGCCACCAGGAACAGCACCGAGCTCAGCAGCGCGACGACGATGTAGACGGTCCCCGCGCGGATGCGGTCGCCGCTGCCGCCCAGCGTGATGAGCACGTAGGACGCCGCGAGCAGGATCTCGAAGCCGACGTAGATGTTGAACAGGTCCCCCGACAGGAAGGCGTTGGCCACCCCCGCGGTCAGCACGAGATAGGTCGGGTGGTAGATCGAGACGGGGGCCGACTCCTCGTCGTCCTGCTGACCCTGGGCCAGCGAGTAGAGCAGGACGCAGAGCGTCACGGCCGCGGAGATGGTGAGCATGAGCGAGGACAGCCGGTCGGCGACCAGGTTGATCCCCACGGGCGCCGCCCAGTCGCCGACCTCGACCACCAACGGGCCCTCGTCGGCAAGCACGAGCAGGGTGATCGACGCGGCCAGCACCAGGCTGAGCGCGGAGACGCTGACCAGCCGCTGGACGTTCGGGCGGCGGTAGAGCGCGAGCGCGAGGCCCGCGGCGAACAGCGGGATCACCACCGGGAGCGGGACGACCCAGTTCACGCGGAACCCCGGTCGGCCTCGTCGCGAGCCTCGGCGGCCTCGTCGTCGAGAGACTCGCCGAACCCCTCGGTGTCGGAGTCGGTCGTCGCCCTCTCGTCACGGCCTGCCAGCCGCGCGATGCGGCGGTCCTCGACGTCGTCCTGGACCTCGTCGTGCCGGTTGAGCTGCCACGAGCGATAGGCCAGGGCAAGCAGGAACGCGGTCATGCCGAGCGTGATGACGATGGCCGTCAGGACCATCGCCTGCGGGAGCGGGTCGGACATCGGGCCCTGCCCGGAACCGACGATCGGCGGCCGTCCCGCGGCGCCTCCGGCGACGAGGAACAGCAGGTTGGCGCCGTTGCCGACGAGGATCACACCGATCAGGACGCGGCTCAGCGACCGTTCCAGCAGCAGGTAGACGCCGGCCGCGAACAGCACGCCGATGGTCACGACCAGGACGAGGTTGGGGCTCATGTCGATCATGCGTCGGCCTTGGACGCCGCGATCCGCTCGGACGCGCCCGCGCCGACCGGGTCCTCGCCCGTCTCCGCGCGACGGTCGATCTCCGCCCCGAGGCTGCGCAGGATGTCGAGGACCAGTCCGACGACGACGAGGTAGACGCCGAGGTCGAAGAACAGGCTCGTGACCAGGTGCAGGTCGCCGACGACCGGCAGGTGAAGGTCCCAGATCCACGACTCGAGCACGGAGCCACCGGCCACGAGCGCGACGACGCCGACCCCGGCCGACAGGAAGAGGCCGACCCCCAGCAGCAGACCCGCCTGGACCGGAGCCGCCTCGCCCAGCTCGTACCGTCCGCCCGCGAGGTAGCGGACGATGAGCGCGATGCCCGTGACGAGGCCCGCCGCGAAGCCACCGCCCGGTGCGTTGTGCCCGCTGAACAGCAGGAAGACCGAGTACACGATCATCGTGTGGAACAGCAGGCGCACGACGACCTCGAAGATCACCGAGCGTCGCTGCGGTGCCAGCGTGCGACCCGCCTGCAGCCACTCGCGTCCGCGGGCCTGGCTCGAGGGGACGCTGCCCGAGATGCCGCTGGCATCACCTTGGGTGGACCCTGCGGCCGGTAGGCGCAGCGCCGCCATGGGGTCGCTCGACCCACCCCACACCGCCCGGTCACGCTGCGCGTCCTGCGCGCGGAAGATCGCGCCGGTTCGTCGGGACAGGAAGACGAGCGACGCGACACCCGTGGCGGCCACCAGCAGCACCGAGATCTCGCCCATCGTGTCCCACGCGCGGATGTCGACGAGGGTCACGTTGACGATGTTCTTGCCGCCGCCCCACGTCACCGCCTCGTCCGCGAAGTCCGCGGACACCGGCAGGTGCGTCCGGGCCCCCGGCGCGACCAGCGCGACCCCGGCCACCACCAGACCGACAGCGAGCCCGAGCGCGAGCCGCAGCCAGCGGCTGGCCACCAGGGGACGGTCAGAGAAGTACGGGGGAAGCCGGCGCAGGACCAGCACGAACACGACGAGCGTCACCGTCTCGACGAGCACCTGCGTGAGCGCCAGGTCAGGCGCGCCGTGCAGCAGGTACAGCCCGGCCATCGCATAGCCGCCGACCCCCAGCAGGATCACGGCCTTGAGCCGCCGCCTCGCGCGGGTGACCAGCAGTGCCGACGCGATGGCGGCCGCCGCGAAGACCACCTGCGCAGGGTCGTCCCAGGGGATGTAGTGACGGGCCAGGGTCGTCTGGGTGAGCAGCGGCCCACCGACCGCGAGGACGAAGACCACGAGGATCAGACCGAGGTAGATCGGGAGCGAACCTCGTTGGGTCACCGCGGTGACGTCGGCGGCGACGTCGTCGAGGCGGCGCATGAACCGGCGGTACAGACGGTCGGCGTCGGGCCCGTGGTAGAGGTCCGACTGCCACCGCTCGACCCGGTCGCGTACGACGAACAGGAGCGCACCGCTGAACAGGATCGCGAGCGTGAGCAGGAACGTCGGGGTGATGCCGGCCCACAGGACCAGGTGCCCGGCCTCCCCCGACGGGTAGGTGTCCGCGTAGGGCAGCAGCAGGTGCTCGCCGAGCTGGGGCAGCAGCGCGACGGCGAGCCCGAGCACCCCGAGGATCATCGCCGGCCAGACCAGCAGGAGCGACGGGTGCGTGATCGGCGCGGGGTCGGCGTCCGCGTGGGCGGCGTCGCCCAGGGAGGTGTCGGTGTCGACCCCCGCGGGCGCCACCGCTCGTTTCGTCGCGAAGGCCCCCCACCACAGCCGCAGCCCGTACGCCACGGTCAGCACCGACCCGACCGCCACCGCGGTCAGGGTCACCGGGTCGTCGTGCAGCGACTCGAGCGCAGACTCCTTGGCGACGTACCCCGCGAACGGGATCAGGCCGATCATGCTCGCGGTGGCGAGCGCACCCGCCAGCGCGGTCAGCGGGAGGGTCCTGCCCACCCCGGACAGCCGCCGCAGATCACGCGTCCCGGTCGCGGCGTCCACGACCCCGACGACGAGGAACAGGGCGGCCTTGAACATCGCGTGCGCGCCCAGCAGGGCCAGGCCCGCGAGCGCCGCTGCCCGCGTCCCGAGGCCCACCAGCAGGATGATCAGCCCGAGCTGGCTGACCGTGCCGAACGCGAGGACCAGCTTCAGGTCGTGCTGGCGCAGCGCCCGGTAGCCGCCGAGCAGCATCGTGCCGCAGCCCAGGACGACGACGATCCCGTGCCACGTCGGGTCCGACGAGTAGGCCGGGGCGAACCGGGCGACGAGGTAGACGCCGGCCTTCACCATCGCGGCCGCGTGCAGGTACGCGCTCACGGGCGTCGGGGCGGCCATCGCCGCGGGCAGCCAGAAGTGGAACGGGATCAGCGCGGACTTCGTGATCGCCCCGGCGAGCAGACACACGATCGCGACGGTCATCCCGGGCGGCGGGCGCGCGATCACCTCGGACAGGCGGTAGGTGCCCGCCGCCTCGCCCAGCAGCAGGATCCCGACGAGCATCGCCAGGCCGCCCGCGGTCGTGATGACGATCGCCTGCATGGCCGCCCGGCGGCTCGCCTTGCGTTCCGCGTAGTGCCCGATCAGCAGGTAGGACGTGACGGTCGTGAGCTCCCAGAACACGAAGAGCATCAGCATGTCGTCGGCCGTGACCAGGCCGAGCATCGCCCCCTCGAACGCGACGAACACGGCCGCGAACCGCGCGAGCCCGCTCGCCGTCGTCGTGAAGTACGCGGAGCAGTAGACGAGGACCAGCGCGCCGACGCCGCCCACGATCAGCGTCATGAACCACGACAACGTGTCCAGCCGGAACGTCAGCTCGATGCCCAGAGACGGGATCCACTCGACCGACTCGGTGGGGCCGTCGCCGCGCTGGACCGCCGACGTCCAGCTCAGCGCCCACACCGCCGCGCTCGCCGGGGCCAGCGCGAGGACCCAGAACGCCTTGCGACCCATGAGCCGCACGAGAACGGGCGCGACGAGGGCTGCGATCACCTGGACGGTGAGGAGCAGCAGCAACGTCCGGCTCCGTCCTGTGGGGGGCGGGGTCTGGGGTCGGTCTGTTGGGTCGATCGGAGGTACAGGCACGCACGGCGAACGCGATCAGCGCCCCCCGTGATGCACAGCGGATTGCTGCCAACCCTACCAACGCATCCCGGCCGGTCCCGGCCGACCGTCCCCGTCCGCCCGCGCCGGCCGAGGTCGTGCGTTTGAGCTCAGTTCGTGTGTTTGAACGCTCGAACTCGGCTCAGACGCACGAACTCGGCGGCCAGGGCGGCGGGAGGGGCGGCGGTCGGCAGGTCCGGGTCAGCGCTCCGGGCGTCCGCGGCAAGTACCGTGGCGCCGTGGATGCGCTGCAGGTGACCTGTCTGGGGATCGTCGTCGTCGCGACGGTGGTCGGTGTCGGGCTGTTCGCCCGCGGGGTGGCCGCGATCGTGCGGACCGTGCGGGTCGGGCGGGCGCTGCCCGGGCGGTGGACGCCGGTCGGGCCGCGGACGCGGACCCTGCTGGCGGAGATCTTCGGGCACGGCCGGTTCCAGCAGCGGCCCGTGGTCAAGGCGGCGCACTGGGTCGTGATGATCTCGTTCCCGCTGCTGTTCATCGCTCTGGTGAGCGGGTACGGGCAGGTGGTCGACCCGTCGTTCACCCTGCCGCTCATCGGAGCGTTCGCCCCGCTGGAGTGGGCGATCGAGGCGTTCGCGTGGGCGGCGCTGTTCGGCATCACCGCGCTGATCGTGCTGCGGCTCCGCCTTCTGCCGCGTGGGGAGAACCCGCGGCGGTCCCGGTTCTTCGGGTCGCACCAGGTGCGCGCGTTCTACGTCGAGGGGACCGTGCTCGTCGTGGTCCTGGCGGTGATCGTGATCCGGGCGCTGGAGTACGCGCTGGGGTCGGGCAGCGCCTGGCACTACCCGCTCACCGCGTGGTTGGGGTCGCTGTGGGCAGGGGTTCCGACGACGGCGCTCGAGGCCGCTGTCGTCGTCGTCGCGACCGTCAAGATCGTCGTGTCGATGTCGTGGTTCGTGGTGATCGGGCTGCAGCCGACCATGGGCGTCGCGTGGCACCGGTTCCTCGCCGTGGTGAACGTGTACGCGCGCCGGGACGCGTCCGGTGGCGTGACCCTCGGACCGCTGCAGCCGCTGCGCACCCCGTCCGGCGACACCATCGACCTCGCGGCGCTGGAGGACCTGCCCGACGACGCCCGCCTCGGCGTGGGCGCGATCGAGGACTTCACCTGGAAGGGCCTGCTCGACTTCTCCACCTGCACCGAGTGCGGCCGCTGCCAGGACCAGTGCCCCGCCTGGGCGACCGGCAAGCCCTTGAGCCCGAAGCTGGTCACGCTCGCGCTGCGTGACCACGCCGCGGCCACGGCGCCCTACCTGCTGCCCGCTCCCGACGAGTCCCACGCGGGCATCGACCTCCTGGGAACGGCCGGCGTCATCGACCCGGACGCCCTGTGGGCCTGCACCAGCTGCGGCGCGTGCGTCCAGCAGTGCCCGGTCGACATCGAGCACGTGGACGCGATCGTCGACATGCGCCGCTACCAGGTGCTCATGGAGTCGGCGTTCCCCAAGGAGCTGGGCGGCACGTTCACCAAGCTCGAGCGGCAGGGCAACCCGTGGGGACTGCCCGCCCGCAACAGGCTCGCGTGGGCCAAGGGGCTGGACTTCACCGTCCAGGTGGTCGGGGTGGACGTCGAGTCCGCAGAGGACATCGAGTACCTGTTCTGGGTCGGCTGCGCGGGCGCGTACGAGGACCGGGCCATCCGCACGACGAAGGCCGTCGCCGAGCTGCTGCACACCGCCGGCGTGAGCTTCGCGGTGCTGGGCGACGGGGAGTCCTGCACCGGCGACCCGGCGCGGCGAGCCGGCAACGAGATCCTGTTCCAGATGCTCGCCAGCGCGAACGTCGAGATGCTCAACGAGGTCGGCGCTCAGCGCATCGTCGTGACCTGCGCGCACTGCTTCAACACGATCTCCCGGGAGTACCCGCAGCTGGGTGGTCGCTACGAGGTGGTCCACCACACCGAGCTGCTGAACACGCTCGTCGCGGACGGCCGGCTCACGCCGCTGCCCAGCAACGACTCCAGGGCCGTCACCTATCACGACCCCTGCTACCTGGGCCGGCACAACCAGGTCTACGCGCCGCCGCGCGACCTCCTCGGCGCGATCCCCGGCCTCACCGTCACCGAGATGCCGCGGAACAAGGAGCAGGCATTCTGCTGCGGCGGTGGCGGTGCGCGTGTCTGGATGGAGGAGACGATCGGCACCCGGATCGGCACGGCCCGTGCCGAGGAGGCCCTCGACACGGGCGCGTCGACGATCGCGACCGCTTGCCCGTTCTGCACGGTCATGCTCACCGACGGTGTCGCCGCCGCCGGTGGCACGGCCGAGGTCGCGGACATCGCCGTCCTGCTGCTGGACCGGGTGCGCGAGGCACCTGAGGATCAGTCCCCGGTCTGAGTCTGAGGCGGCCCCGTGTAGTGACCCGGCCGCACTCCGAACGAGGCGGTCGAAGCCGGCTCTCCGACCACGAGCGTCCGTGACTCGCCCGTGACCGGGTCGATGGCCACCAGGGAGACGGCATCGGTCGTGCCCGGTTCGGGCCACTGCGTTCCGATGAGCTCAGAGCCGCGAACGTCGACCACTCCCAGGCGCCGTGAGCCGCCGCTGCTCAGCCGGTGCAGGCCGTCGTCGGCGATCTCGTACCAGGAGCTCTCCGCTTCACTTGGCCCGGACATCCCCGCGACAAGACGACCATCGACGCGCCAGACCCCGGCGAGCCTGGTCGACTCGGGCATGCCGTCCAAGCGTCGGGCCGCACCGGAATCGGTCGGGACGAGCCAGAACTCGGTCGGGTCCCAGAACACGAGCTCCGAGGCGCCGCCGGGGGTGCACTCCAGGAGCAGATTCGTGTCGTCGACCCACATCCAGGCTCGGCACGCGTCGGGCCTGTCCGGGTACGGCATCGGAAGGGTCTCCGGCGTCAGCGCGTCAGCGGTGACCACGACCGGTCCGGCGAGTCCGTTCAGGACGATGTCTGCTCCCCCGGGCGACTGGAACCACGGGAAGCTGCCGTACTGGACGGCGAAATCGGGCGACCGCGCAACCGTGTCCCCGTCGATGGTGAGGCGGCTCAGGTGCTGGGTGACGCCGTCCCCGATCAGGACCAAGACGTCCGAGGTCTCGTCGCCGACGAAACGGTGGGGCTCGCCCCCGGTCACCAGCACGGAGTGAGTGTCGCCGGTGAGCAGGTCGATCGCGCGTACTGACTGATCCTTGCGGTTGGACACCAGCGCGAGCGAACTGCCGGGGAGCCAGTCGACGAGGCTCCAGTCCGTGAAGTCGAAGCCTGTGGTGATGGCGAACGGCTGACCGTCCGGGCTCACCAGGTACGGCGCCTCAGGAACGACCACCTCGTTCTGCTCGTCCCAGGCCCCGTAGAGCACGACGTTCCAGCCGTCGCCGGCGGCCGCGAGCATACCGGGCGCCATCGGCTGCGCATCTCGGAACATGGCGGCGGCCGGCCGCGGCGCGGCCGTGGCTGACACGGTGGGAGTCGGAGTCGCGCTAGGGGTGGGCGTCGGCGTACTCGTGACCGTCGGGACCGGGACGGCCGGAGGCGGTGGCATCCGCAGCCCGGACAGCTGGACGACGACCGTGGCCGCACCGATCACGGCGACAGCGGACAGGACGGTCGAGCCCGTCCTGACGCCCCGGCGACGACGCACCCGTCGCGTCAGAGCGCTCGTCTCGATGGTCGCGTCGGGGGCCGACGCCTCAGCCTCGAGCTGCAGAGCGTCGGCGAAGCCGTGCAGTGCGGAGGTGAAGTCCTCGTTCATGACGCGCTCCCTTCCCGGTCGATGATGCGGACGGACTCGAACTCGTGCGGGGGGTCGACGACCGCCAACGTGACGCGTAGCTTCGCGGTGGCGTCGGAGAGGTAGCGCTTCACGGCTCCCTCGGACAGGTTCAGTGCGGCGGCGATCTCCGCGACCGGAAGGTCGTCGAAGTGGCGCAGGACGATGCAGGCCCGCTCACGTGGCGCGAGCAACCGCAACGCAGCGCTCACGTCGGCCGAGGCTGTCGCCGCCTCCGAGGCCGCAGCCGCCGGTGGGCCGTCGAACAGGTGCGCCCTGCCGTGCCAGGTGCGGCGACGGCGGGTCTGGTCGAGGAAGACCGTGCGGATCGCTTGGCGGACGTATCCCTCGGCGGCGTGCACCTCGGTGACTGCACGTGGTCGGGAGAACGTCTTGACGATCGCCTCGTGGACGAGGTCCTCGGCATCCCGCCGGTCGACGACGAAGAGGCACGCGTAGGCCACCAGGGCCGATCGTCGCTCCCGCACCATCTCGTCGAGCACACTTCGCCAGCGCGTCACCGGCTCACCCCCTGTTCGTTGATGCCACAACGCACTCGACCCGCGAAACGTTGGGGGTGATCCTGGACCCCAGCAGTGTCGGATGGAGATTCGCTGTCACCCAGGAGGCCCAGCCCGTGACCGAGCACCTCGGCCCGCGCAGCACGGAGACCCGTCGGCAGGACGCGCTCTACCGGCTCGGCCATGAGGTGGACGCCTGGGTCGCGACGACGGACACCGACACCGGCGACCCCCGCCTGACCCCGCTGTCGTTCCTGTGGCACGACGACGCCCTGCTGTTCGCGACGACGACGAGCAGCCCGACCGGTCGCAACCTCGCCGCCAACGAGGTCGTCCAGGCCGGCATCGGCCTGACGCGGGACGTCGTGCTGGTCCTGGGCACCGTCGGGATGGTCGCCGTCGACGCGATCGACCGGAGTCTCGGCGACGGGTTCGCCGCCAAGGCCGGCTTCGATCCTCGTCGGCACGCCGAGGCCTACGCCTACTTCCGGGTCACGCCGCGGAGCATCCAGGCGTGGCGCGAGGAGGACGAGCTGGCCGGTCGCTGGTTGATGCGCGGCGGCACCTGGGCCTGAGTCCACGCGAGCGAATTGCGGTTCGAGCACAACCGAACCGCGCTCCGGTCGTCTGGGGGTACCAGGATGTCCGGACGGTCGGCGAGGGAGCAGGAATCACGCCTGGGGGACGAACGTCTGGCCGGGCTGGTCCGCGACCGGGGGCCGGCGCTCGTCGCGTATGCGTTCCTGTTCACGGGGGACCAGCCCTGTGGGATCCGTGGGGTCGTTCGCTGCCCGACGCACTGGCCGCCCGGGGCTGGGCCGACGCGGTCACGCTGCCCGAGCACCCCGGGGACCTGCCGCCGATCCCGGGTGACGCCTCAGCGCTCGTAGGCCCAGGTGCGGTCGGTGAGCATCCGGGCGATCGCGAGGCCGATCGCCAGGGACGCGACGACGAGGGCCGCCTCCACGCCCGAGGCGAGCGCTTCGACGGTGTCCCCGTTCGAGATGTGGAACACGGCCTGGTAGGCCAGCACGCCCGGAACCATGATCGTCACGGCCGGCACGTAGACGGTGATCCGGGGGACGTCGAGCCGAGGCGCCACGACGGCGGTGATCAGCCCGACCAGCAGTGCCGCGAGCGCGGCCGAGACCTGCGGGGGCACGTCGGCCCCGTTGAGGTAGATGCGCGGCACGTTCGCCACCATGCCGATCACCGCCGCGGCGAGCGCGATCCGCCACGGGCTGTTGAACATCAGGGCGAAGCCCAGGACGCCGACGAAGCTCGCGACGAACCGCAGGGCGAGCAGCACACCGGCGCCGAGGTCGGGCGCGGAACCCGGCTCGGGAGTCAGCCCGACGACGAGGGAGAGCGCCCAGACGGCCAGCGCCGCCGACGTCAGCACCATCACGGCGTACGTCAGGCGGGCTACGCCGGCCGAGAAGTCCATCTTGGCGAGGTCGAGGAAGCCGGTGACCAGCGGGAAGCCCGGGATCAGGAACAGCACGGCTGAGATGTACCCCGCCTCGTGCGGCACGCCGGTCGCCCCGAATGCCTCGACCAGCGACACGAACGCCAGGTAGCCCAGACAGGCGACGAGTGCGCAGATCATGGTGACGGCGAAGACGTTGAAGCCGCGGTGGACCATCGTGCGGCGCAGCGCCTGACCGAGCAGCGCGCCGAGGAAGACACCCAGGATCTCGACCACGCCGCCGTGGTTCAGGAACGAGAACGCGGCGCAGGCGATCGCCGCCCACAGGGCGTTGAGCGCCACCGGGTACAGGGGCGGCTTGTCGGAGATGCGGTCGAGCACGGCGTTGACGTCCTCGACCGTCGCGGGGCCCGTGGCGTCCAGCCGTCCCGCAAGGCGCTCCAGCGCCGCCAGCCGGTCCACGTTGATGCCGACCGCACGCACCTCGGTCACCTCGGTGCGGAAGCTCGCGCCGCGGTGCGAGGTCGTCGTGATCTCGGTGAGCGTCACCAGCGCCTCGTGCCGGTCGATACCCAGCGCCCGCGCCACCCGCGCCATCGACGCCTTGACGCGGTACGAACCGGTTCCCGACGAGAGGCTCAGCCGGCCGACGCGCAGCACGACGCCCGACCGCCGGATCAGCTCGAGCTCGTCGTCGTCCGGGTCGGTGGCCACGAGCCCATCATGGTCCTACCGTCGCGCCCCGGTGAGCAGGCGCCGCGCACCCGGTGACCGGGGACGCTCACCAGGCCGGACCGGTCAGCCGGCGAACATCGAGAGCAGGAACAGGAGCGCGCCGATGCCCGAGAGGACCAGACCCGCGATTGCGCGGCCCATGCCGACGGCTGTCGGGTAACCCTCAGCCTTGATGGCACGAGCCTTCCGCAGCGCACGAACACCGACGATGATCGCGATGCCCGAGGCGATGGCGTAGTCGAGGAAGAGCAGGACGACGACCACCATGATCCCGGCGATCAGGGCCCACGTCGCGAGACCGTTCTTCGGCTTGGCGGCCTGATCGAACCCGTACCCGGTCACGGCCCCCGGGTAGGCCGAAGCCGGGGCGAACCCCTGATAGCCACCTGCCTGCGGGTATCCGCCGCCCGTGAGACCGGGGTAGACCTGCCCGGGTTGCGTGTAGCCGGGCGCGACAACGGCCGCCGGAGCGTGGACCGCTTCCGGCTGCGTGTGCGCGGTCCACTGGGCCCCGTCCCACCAGCGGTGACCGCCACCCTGCGGGTCCGCGTACCACCCGGCGGCCACTGAGGGTTGGGGCTGGCCGTACGACGTGCTCATTCGGTCGTCCTCGTCTCTCGTGATCGCGCGTCGCGCGGTGTCGGCGGTACACCTGTGCAGCTCGCTCCGCGACTCGGCGCCCGTCCCTCACATCGGCACGGCGGGCCGTCCACTTCAGCCGAACGGCAGGTCGGCTGGTCGTTTCCGGCCTCAGCTGCGGCAGCGCCGCGCCGCGTCAGTCGGCGCCGACCACGCGGAGCAGCCGGAGGAGCTCCGTCTGCTCCGGCTCCGGAAGGCGGGCCAGGCGGGCGGCGATGTGCTCGTGCCGCTGGTGGGCCGCGTCGGCGAGCAGGGCGTGTCCTGCGGAGGTCAGCTCGACGAGGGTCGCGCGCCGGTCGGTCGGGTCGGGCAGCCGCTGGACCAGGCCCTCCGCCTCGGCCACGTCGACCTTGGAGGTGACCGACCGTGGTGCCACGCCGAGTGCGTCGGCCAGCGAACCAGGCCGTTGCGCGCAGCCGCACCCGGCGAGCGTGCGCAGGAAGCGGAGCTGTCCGGGTGCATAGGGACCGGACTCGCGTCGGACCCCGCGCAGGATCGAGTACAGCAGCTCGAGCAGCTCACCGGAGGCGTCGGTGCCGGAAGCATCGGGCACGGGCTCGGTGTTCACAACAGCAGAGGCTACCCGTCGTTGTGAGTCTGCAACATAGTGAGTTAACCTCAGCATCGCGCCGAGCCCCGGAGGAGCGAACCCGATGTCGCAGTCAGCCCCCACGATGCGTGGCTTCTTCAAGGACCAGTCGGTCCGTGAGCACAAGCTCACCAAAGAGACCCGCCGACGGATCCTGCAGTTCGCGCGTCCGTACCGCGGCAAGCTCGCGGTGTTCGTCGTGCTCATCGCGCTCGAGGCCGCCGCCGGTGCCGTCACTCCGCTGCTGTTCAAGAACCTCATCGACAACGGCATCACCCCCGGCAACGCCGAGGTCGTCCTGTCGATCGCGGCGGTTGTCGCAGGACTCGCGATCCTCGGCGCGGGACTGTCCGTGGCGGACCGCTGGGTGTCGGCGCAGGTGGGCGAGGGCCTGATCCTCGACCTGCGGACCGCCGTCTTCGACCACGTCCAGCGCATGCCGCTCGCGTTCTTCAGCCGCGCCAAGACCGGGGCGTTGGTCCAGCGGCTCAACGGTGACGTCCTGGGCGCCCAGCAGGCGTTCACGAGCACGCTGCAGAACGTCGTGAGCAACGCGCTGACCATCGTGTTCGTCCTCGCGGCGATGTTCAGCATGTCGTGGGAGCTGACCCTGCTGAGCCTCGTGCTGCTGCCGGCGTTCGTGCTGCCCGCACGCTGGTTCGGCAAGAAGATCGCCAAGGTCACGCGCGAGAGCTACGAGATCAACGCCGACGCCGCGCAGATCATGAACGAGCGGTTCAACGTGGCCGGCGCGCACCTGGTCAAGATCTTCGGCGACCCCGCCCGCGAGTCCGCCGCCTACGCGCAGCAGGTCGGTCGCGTCCGCGACATCGGCGTCACGCGGGCCCTGTACTCCACCTGGTTCCGGGTCGGCCTGACCACGCTCGCCTCGGTGGCCGTCGCGATCGTGTACGGCCTCGGAGGCGTCATGGCGATCAACGGCACGCTGACGGTCGGTGTGGTCGTCGCCCTCGCCTCGTACCTCGGCCGGCTCTACGGGCCCCTGACCTCGATGTCCAACGTGCAGGTCGACGTGATGACCGCGCTCGTCAGCTTCGAGCGTGTGCTCGAGGTGCTCGACCTGGAGCCGACGGTCGGGGAGAAGGACGACGCAGCAGACCTGGGGCTGCCGGTGAAGCAGCAGGGCGCCAGCGTCACCCTGGACCACGTCACCTTCCGCTACCCGAGTGCCGACGAGGTCTCGCTGGCATCGCTCGAGTCCGTCGCGACCCTGAGCCGCGAGGTCCACGGCGACACGCTCACCGACGTCAGCTTCGAGGTACCCGCCGGCCACATGGTCGCGCTCGTCGGCCACTCGGGCGCGGGCAAGACGACGCTGTCCCAGCTGGTGACCCGCATGTACGACCCGACAGCCGGCTCGGTCCGCATCGCCGGCACCGATCTGCGCGACGTCACGCAGGCGTCGCTGCGGGCCACGGTCGGCGTCGTCAGCCAGGAGGCCCACCTCTTCCACGACACGATCGCGGAGAACCTGCGCTACGCCCGGCCCGAGGCCACGGACGCGGACATCGAGCGCGCCCTGCGGCAGGCCCACATCTGGGACCTCGTGGACAGCCTCCCCGACGGGATTCGGACGGTCGTCGGCGACCGCGGCTACCGGCTGTCGGGAGGCGAGCGCCAGCGCCTGGCGATCGCGCGCATGCTGCTGAAGGCCCCGGACGTCGTGATCCTCGACGAGGCGACCGCCCACCTCGACTCGGAGTCGGAGGCCGCGGTCCAGGCGGCGCTCGACGAGGCCTTGTCGGGCAGGACCAGCATCGTCATCGCGCACCGGTTGTCGACGGTCCGGCAGGCCGACTCGATCGTCGTCCTCGAACAAGGTCGCGTCATCGACCAGGGCACCCACGCCGAGCTGCTCGAACGCGGTGGCGTCTACGCCGAGCTGTACCGGACGCAGTTCGCGCCAGGTGTGGTGGCCGGTACCGTCGCCGCATGATCGGACGCATCGACGAGGTGGTCTTCGACTGCGCGAACCCACCGGCGCTCGCGGCGTTCTGGGCCCAGGTGCTCGGCGGCGAGGCCACGGCTCGCGACGACGACTGGTGGTACGTCGACCCGCCCGGCTGGACGCGCGTCGCGTTCCAGCGGGTACCGGAGGGCAAGGCCGCCAAGAACCGCGTGCACCTCGACGTGGAGGTCGCCGACCTGGTGGAGGCGACGGCACAGGCCGAGGCGCTCGGTGCCACCCGGGTAGGAGACCTGCACGTCGACACCGCGGGCTCGTTCCAGGTCCTGCTCGACGTCGAGGGCAACGAGTGGTGCGTGGTCAAGCCCTCATGAGCGCCGACCCCCGCGTCGAGGACGCCTTCGCTCTCCTGTACTCCGAGACCCACGGGCGCATCGTCCGCTACGCCGCCCGCCGCGGCGCGAGCGACCCCGAGGACGTCGCCGAGGGCGTCTTCCGGCTCGCGTGGACCGCTGCGCAGCAGGGCGTCCCCGTGACGCTCGGCTGGCTGGTCGGCGCGGCCGACAGCCTCCTGCCGGCCATCGATCTCGGCATCGAACGTCGCGTGCTCCGGATGCGGTACTGGGACAAGCTCAGCATCACGGAGATCGCCACGGTGACGGGCGAGTCGCGGACCACGGTGCTGCGCCACCTGAACGCGGCCCGCCGGGTGCCCGGCGAACCGAATCCGGTTCCGGAGGTCGAGGTGCCCATGCGGCAACGCGCGTGGGACGAGCTGCGCGCCCTGGTCCCGCGGGCCGCCGCCACGCTCGAGAAGTCCCCCCCGCGGCGCAAGCGGCTGAGCACGCCCGTGCGGTGGGGCCTGGTCGCCGTCGCCGTCGGGATCGTGGTGATGATCGCGGTGGCTCCTCGGATGGCGCCACCGAGGCTCGACAGCGTCCTCGACTTCCCCTACTACACGTCGACCGCCGACCTCGAGGACGCCTCCGACACGATCGTGCTCGGCACGCTCACCGGCCTGTCCGGCGGAGTCGGCACGATCGACGTCACGGCCACCGCCAAGGGCTCGCCCACCAGCACCTTCACCTACGACGCCCGCCCCGACTCACCCACCGGGGCACTCGTGACCGGCCACGAGTACGTCGTCCTGCTCGCCGACGGTGCCCTGGTGAACAGCGCCCAGGGCTTCTATCCCGTCCAGGACGGCACAGCCGTCCCGACGGGGACGAACACGATCCCGCTCTCGTCGGACACCCTGGCCGCGCTGGACCTGCACTAGCGAACGCGCGAGTTGCCGTCCTGCGGCAGCTGGACCAGGGTCGACCCGTGACCTTCCTGATCTGCCGCACGTGCGGCGTGGAGCACGCGGCCCGCCCGGACGTCTGCGCCATCTGCGCCGACGAACGGCAGTGGGTCCCCGAGACGGGCCAGGCGTGGACCACGCTGGAGGAGCTGGCGGCCGAGGGGTACACGGCATCGATGACACCGCTGGAGGCCGATCTCTACGGCATCACGAGCACACCGGGCGCGGGCATCGGGCAACAGTCCAAGCTCGTCTGCACCGCGGACGGCAACGTGCTCTGGGACCCGATCGGCTACGTCGACGACCCCGTGGTCGACGAGGTCCGGCGTCTCGGACCGGTGGTCGCGATCGTCGCCAGCCACCCGCACATGTACGGCGTCCAGGTCGAGTGGAGCCGTCGGCTCGGGAACGTGCCCGTCCTGGTCGCCGAGTCGGACGTGCACTGGCTGGCCCGACCTGACCCCGTCGTCCGCACGTGGACCGGCGAACGCGAGCTCCTCCCTGGCCTGACCCTCAGCCAGCCGGGCGGGCACTTCCCGGGCAGCGCGGTCCTGCACTGGGCCGAGGG
Organism: Cellulomonas sp. URHD0024; assembly: GCF_000426185.1. Classification (GTDB taxonomy): domain Bacteria; phylum Actinomycetota; class Actinomycetes; order Actinomycetales; family Cellulomonadaceae; genus Cellulomonas. Next base: position 21,469 of record NZ_AUEW01000007.1, on the reverse strand, counting down.
CGCGCAGTCCAAGGGCGTCCTGCTCTCGGGCGACACGGTGTTCGCGAACCCCGACCGCCTGTCCGTCGCCTTCATGCGCAGCTACCCCAACCACCTGCCGCTGTCTGCGGCCGTCGTCGAACGCGTCACCGCCCACCTGGAACGGTTCGCGTTCGACCGCCTCTACGGCAACTTCGCCCACGTGATCGCGTCCGACGCGCGAGCCGTCCTGCGCGCCTCCGCCGACCGGCACATCGCCTGGGTCCGCGGCGACCACGACGACCTCACCTAGCCGCACCGGCGCCCCGGTCCCGCGTACCGCAGGACCGGGGTAGCCCGGCTGTCAGGCCGTCACGGCCCCGACGTGAGGTAGGCGACCGTCGATCCGGAGCCCACCCACGCGCCGTTGTCGTTGATGTGGCGTCGATCGCGGCGAGCCGTCGGCGTCCCACCCCTCACGGCAGGGTCCAGCGCTGGTTGCCGCTCGCGAAGCAGTCCCAGGTCTGCAGGCGGGTGCCGTTGGCAGTGGCCTGCCCGGTCGCGTCGAGGCACTTGCCGAGGGCACGCATGGTGCCGTCGGCGTTCGCGGTCCACTTCTGGGCCGGTGTGCCGTTGCAGGTGTACAGCTGCACCTTCGCGCCGTTGACCGTGCTGGCCGCAGCCACGTCGAGGCACTTGCCACGCGCACGCAGCGTCCCGTCGGTGCCGACGGTCCACGCCTGGTTGGCGTTGCCGGAGGCACAGTCCCACAGCTGGATCGCGGTGCCGTCCGCCGTGCCGCCGTCGACCACGTCGAGGCAGCGGTTGCTGGCGACGCCACGGACCAGACCGGTGCGGCCGGTCGGCGGCGGCGTGGTGGTGGGCGGCGGTGTGCTGGTCGATCCGGTCAGGCGGTTGAAGGTCGACGTGAACTGGTAACGGGACTGGGACGTGCCCGAGCAGTTGTCGGCGGGCTGCGCCACCGAGCCGGAGCACTGCGCGTCACGGCCGAGGGCCCAGAACGCGAGCAGCCGCATGCCCTTGGAGATCGCGAAGTCGGTGAGCTCCGTGGCGTCCTGGGTGGTGAAGACCTCGGCGGTCGTGTCGTTGACGCCGATCATCGGGGTGCTGCCCTGCATGTTCCACAGCTGCGCGGACGTCTTGGCCGGCCAGATCCCGGCGAGCTGCCCGTAGAGGGCGTTCGCGGCGCTGATCGCGGCCTGGCCCATGTCCATCGCCGGGCCGTAGTCCATCGTCATGGGGTTGACGACCGTGACGTCGACGCCGCGGCTCTTCGCGTTCTGCAGGAGCGCGACCGCCTCCGACGGCAGGCCGCCCGGGTCGATGGGGAGCGTGTAGTGGACGCCGAGCGTCTTGCCGGCCGCGCGGTACTCGGTCTGCAGCTGAGCGAGCGCCTGGTTGCGCCGGTCGTTGGCGGTGGTGTTGCCGAGGGCACCACCCTCGATGTCGAGGTCGATGGCGGTGAGGTTCATGGCGTCGATGACCTTGCGGTACTGCGCCTTGAGGGTGTCCACGGAGGTGCACGCGACGCCGATCTCGATGCCGCTCGCGCCGCCGAACGAGGCGATGACGTCACCGCCCGCCGAGCGCAAGGTGTTGATCGCACCGATCCACCCGGCGTCGTCGACCGCGGTGCCGCCGTTGATCGTGGCGTTGCACGACCCGTTGCCGTTGATGATGAACGCGAGCGTGAAGTACTTGGCGCCCGTGGCGGCGCGGGCGTTCGCGATCGCCGACGGGGAGTTCCACATCTCGACGTACGGAGCCGCGAAGTGCGCGGGCAGGCCGGGACCGGAGTTCGCGGCGGCGTCGGCCGAGATCCCCGTCGCGAGCGTGAGACCACCGGCCACGACCACCGCGGCGAGGACTCCGGCGATGCGGGCACGGGGGCGCCTCATCGGGCACCCCCGGCGGTGAGGGTGTGGGCGGTGCGAACGGGTGAGGAATGGGCGTGACGACGAGACACGGGAGGGGCCTCCGTTGGACGGGGATGCGAGGGTCTTGTTTCTGAAACAGCCGCGGGTGTGCCGCTGTCGAGATGACGCGCTCCCGCGCGGGATGCGCCGCTGCTTTGCGGCACGGCGATCGGGAACAATGTCTGAAACAGGGTGATTCAGTTAGGAAACCAGCGGCGCGTCTCGGCGTCAATAGCGCGTTCACGGACTGCCCTATCCTCGACGTGTGGACGTCGCCGGTGGTCCCCCTGAGCCGACAGCAGGCCGGGCGAGCGTCCGCGACCTCGCCGCCGTGCTCGGCCTGTCGCCCGCGACGATCTCCCGGGCGCTCAACGGGCACGCGTACGTCTCGGACGAGACGCGCCGCCGCGTCCTCGACGCGGTCGAGCAGCTCGGGTCCGAGGCGCCGCGGTCCCGCCGTGCCCCCCGCCTGGGCGCCGTGCTCGTGCGCTGCCCCTACGAGCTCACCGACTACTTCGGACCCATCGTGTCGGCGGTCGCCGAGACGTTGCACCTGCACGGCCGGGAGGTGCTGCTCGACGCCGGAGGCTCGTCGTACCACGAGCCCGTCCTGCGCAGGCTGCCTCCCCGGGCCGACGTCGTCGGCGCGGTGCTCCTGCTGCCGCCGGAGAGCGTCGAGGACCTCGAGTGGCTGCGCCGGTCGGGCAAGCCGTTCGTCGTCGTGGACCCCCGCGTGCGCGTCCCCAAGTCGGTCATGTCCGTCTCGGCGGCGAACTTCGCCGGCTCCCGCGACGCGACGGCGCACCTGATCGCGCACGGCCACCGCCGCATCGGCGTCATCTCGGTCGCCCCCGCCCTGGCCGCCGGGGACGCGCGCCTCGCCGGCCACGCCACGGCCCTCGCCGAGGTGGGCGAGATCGGCGACCCGGAGCTCGTGCGGCGCGGCGAGCCCGTGCAGGAGACCGGTGAGAAGTACGGCGGCGAGCTGCTCGACCTGCCGGAGCGCCCGACGGCGATCGTCTGCTTCAACGACAAGGTCGCCGTGGGCGTCCTGCAGGCTGCCGCCGACCGCGGCCTGTCCGTCCCCGGTGACCTGTCGGTCGTCGGTTTCGACGACATCGACGTGAGCCGGTCGACGACCCCGCGCCTGACCACCGTGCGTCAGCCGCTGCAGGAGCTCGGGCGCATGGCAGCGGGCTCGCTGGTCAGGGTGCTGGACGGGCACCGGGCCGAGGCCCTGCACATCGAGCTCGCGACGGAGCTCGTCGTGCGCGGGAGCACAGGACCGGTGAGCGAGTCCGCCGCTCGACCGTGATCGGTGTCGTCGCGCATCCGTCGTCTCGAACCGGCTGTTCCGGCCCCCACTGCCCCCTACGATCTCCTGATCCGCCCTGCTCAGGGCGAGCTGGCCGAGGCGCAGGCGTACTGGAGCTCCGTCGAGCTGCTGCCCGGCGGGGCGCCGGCGTGGATCTCGGCGATGGCGCGCGGCGAGTAGCGCTCAGACGAGCGTGACGCGTTCCAGGTACAACGCGTAGAGGTCGCGGAGCGTCGTCGCGTACTCGACGTACCACTCGGTCAGGTGCCGGTCGGACTCCCTCGCGGCTTCCAGACGGAGGTCGACGGCCCGCTCGTGGAGCCTGGCGAGCTTGTCCGGGATGCCGATCGGGTCGGGACGCACGACACCGTGCCGCACGAACGGCAGCACCATGTCCGCCACCCAGAGGTCCGCCAGCACCAGGTCGGACTTGAACTCATCGTACGCCCGCTTGTCGCTGCCCGGCGGGAACGTCATGTCCCACCACCGGTCGACGGCGCTGACGAACTGCTCGGCGGTCACCACCATGTGCGTGTCCCTTCGTCGCGACGAGGCTCGCGACGGAATGTAGCCCAGCGGCGAGCCGAGATCACGCGGCGAACGGCCTCGCGAGTCCGTCAGGGTGCTCAGCCCACCGCCGCCGGGCGGTCCCCGCCGCGGACGGCCAGCAGCTCCGCGGCTGCTGCGCCCTGCAGCGAACGGCCCGGGTGCCGGCGACGCAGCTCGCGCGACGGGAAGAGCCGCAGCTCGAGGGTCCGGCCGTCCACGAGCACGAACCGCACGCCCTTGGCCCTGCGCGTGCCGAGCAAGGTCAGGTCGCACTCGACGATCTCGGCCACGGTGGTCCATCGCAGCGCGACGAAGGGCTCGTCACCGAACCTCAGCTCGATCCCGTCCGCGCCGTAGAGCAGGCTGGACTGTCCGGGCTCGGGGTTGCCCTGCGCGCGGAGCGACGCGGAGATCTCCGTGCTCGGGAACGCGGGCATCAGCGCCCACCCTGGACGCGTCGTCGTGAGCGCGGCGGCCTGCTGGGCCTGGGTTCGCCTGCTGCGGCGGATCAGCACGCCGAGGAACACGACCCAGAAGGCGACGGCCAGCACCATGGCACCGACGAAGGCCGCGACCCCGATCGGGACGCCGTCGTCGCTGCCGAGCAGCCTGGTCGGGACGATCAGGGAGGACACGCCGAGCGACCCGCCGAGCAGGAGCACGGCCACCCGGCCGCCTCACACGTCTTCCGGGTCGACCAGGAAGTCGGCCTCGTCGGCGATCTCCCCGCCGGTCGCCGCGTGGATCGCGCGGGCCAGCGCCTGCACCTGCGGCGCCGCCCGGGACCGCGCGACGCGGTGCTCGAACGACGGCTTCTCCGCCTCGAGCTCCTCGATGAACCGGGGCTCCCAGTGCACGCGGTACGCGACGACCCCGCGCGACGTCCACGGCAGGCCGCGCAGCAGCGGCGGCAGCTCGGTCTCGGCGGCGGCCTCGACCGACAGGATCCCGTCGTGCTCCAGGTCGACCAGCACCCCGAACGCCTCGGCTGGCGGCGGCGCGGCCATCATGAGCTCGTCGTAGGCGGAGGACTCGTCCATGAGCCGCTGGCGCTCGACCGGGTCGTCGACGCCGTACTTCTCCAAGGCGTCGCGCAGACCGGAGCCGCCCACCTCGGTGACCCAGGCGGGGCGCGTGTCGGCGGCCCGGCCCGCACCGGGCAGCGGACCGTCCCACGTGGCGGTGCCCTGGCTGATCCGGGCCTGCGGGTGCACCTTCTGGGCCACCGCCAGCGCCTGGTCCGGCTCCAGCCAGCGGTCGGAGTAGACGGTCAGGTCGATGGCGCCGTCGACGTCGGGCACCAGCACGATGCCGTTGTCGCCGATCCGCACCGCGCCCCCCAGGCGACGCGCCACGGCCACCAGCCACTGCAGGATCCGCTCCTCCTCGCGCACCGGCATGGCGTCCGCGAACGCGCGCTTCAGACCGTCGCGGTCTCCGCCCGGGTACGGCTTGGCGCCACGCTCGCGGGGAGCGGCGACGACGTACGCGTACGTCGACCACGGCGGCAGGCCCAGGCTGACCGCGTCCTCCGCCTCGACCGCGTAGGGGCCGGTGACCGTGGACAGGCGCGCGACGCGCAGCGTGCGTGCCGGCGTCATGTTCGCGCTGACCGCGCGGATGCCCAGCGCGGCGGTCATCGGGCCCATGATCCCGCGCGGCTGCGGGACCTCGCCCTCCTCCCAGCGCGCCTGCGGGAACCGGCTGACGGCGAGCACCTCCACCTCGTCGTCCCCCACGTCCTCGGGGAGCACGAGCAGGTGCTGCGTGGCCGAGCCCTTGGGCAGCCGGGGAGCAGCCATCAGACGTCCGAGCGGTGGAAGTTCTGCCAGGAGCGCGACGCCGTCGGGCCGCGCTGGCCCTGGTAGCGCGAGCCGTACTGGGACGAGCCGTAGGGGTGCTCGGAGGCAGACGAGAGCCGGAAGAAGCACATCTGGCCGATCTTCATGCCGGGCCAGAGCAGGATCGGCAACGTCGCCACGTTGGACAGCTCGAGCGTCACGTGCCCCGAGAACCCCGGGTCGATGAACCCCGCTGTCGAGTGCGTGAGGAGTCCCAGACGTCCGAGCGACGACTTGCCCTCGAGGCGGGCGGCGACGTCGTCGGGAAGCGTGACCGCCTCGTAGGTGGACCCCAGCACGAACTCGCCGGGGTGCAGCACGAACGACTCGCCGCGCTCGACCTCGACCAGGCGCGTCAGCTCGGGCTGGTCGAGCGACGGATCGATCACCGGGTACTTGTGGTTGTCGAACAGCCGGAAGAACTTGTCCAGGCGGACGTCGATGCTCGAGGGCTGGAGCATGGACGCGTCGTAGGGTTCGAGGGCCACGCGGCCCGACTCGAGCTCGGCGTGGATGTCACGGTCGGAGAGCAGCACGGGGCCACGGTAGTCGGTGTGGCTATCCCCGTTGGGCGTCGTGCACGAGCAACGCGATCTGCGTCCGGTTCTCCAGGCCCAGCTTGAGCAGCACGCTGGACACGTGGCTCTTCACGGTGGCCACCGACAGGTACAGCTCCCGGCCGATGTCCGCGTTGCTGGCACCGCGCCCGATGGCCAGGACGACGTCGCGTTCGCGCTCCGTGAGCGTGTTCAGCCGCTCGCGCGCGGCCAGCCGGCTGTCGCCCGAGCGTGCGCTCGTGTCCATCAGCCGACGGGCCACCCGGGGCGAGAGCACCGGCTCCCCCGCGGCCGCTGCGAGGACGGCCTCGACGATCCGGGCCGGCGGCGTGTCCTTGAGCAGGTAGCCGCTCGCGCCGGCCCGCATCGCGGCCTCCACCTCGTCGGCGGTGTCGAAGGTGGTGAGGACGACGACGGCCGGGGGGTCGGTCCGCCCGCGCGTGGTTCTCGTCGCCGCGATCCCGTCCGTGCCCGGCATCCGCAGGTCCATGAGCACCACGTCCACCGGGTGCGCGTCCAGGAGCGCCGGCACCTGCGAGCCGTCGGACGCCTGCCCGACGACGACGATCCCGTCGGCACCGTCGAGCATGAGCGTCAGGCCGGCACGCACGAGCGCGTCGTCGTCGACGACGAGCACCCGGGTGGTCACGGCTCCCACGGTATCCATGCCTCGAGCCGGAACCCCTCACCGGCCGGCCCGGCGTGCACCTGACCGCCCAGCAGCTCGACGCGTTCGGTCAGCCCGATGAGCCCGGTGCCGGTCCCGTTGGTCTCGCCCTTGCCGCCCTGGTCGTTGGCGACGACGACGCGCAGGCCGTCGTCGACCGCGACGTTCACGGTGACCCTGGATCCCGGCGCGTGCCGGCGCGCGTTGGTCAACCCTTCCTGGCAGGCGCGGTAGACGGCGAGGTCGAGCGCGGTCGGCAGCTCCAGGTCGGCGACGTCCAGCCGGACGTCGACACCGGCCCCACGCGTCTCGTCGACGAGCCGGGGGACGTCCGCAAGTCCCGGAGTGGGGCGCAGCTCGTCAGGGCTGGTCCGCAGGACGCCGATCACGGTGCGCAGCTCCTCGAGCGCCTCGCTGGCGTTGGCGCGGACCACGCCAGCGGCGCTCGCGACCTGCTCCTTGGTCAGGTCCGTGCGGAACTCGAGCGCACCCGCCGTCGTCGCGACGAGCGTGAGGCGGTGCGCCAGGGTGTCGTGCATCTCGCGCGCTATCCGCGTCCGCTCCGCCGTCCGCGCCTGCTCGACCCGCTGCTCCTGCTCGGCCTCCGCCCGCCGGGCGCGCTCGCGCAGGGACGCCATCAGCTCGGCGCGTGTCCGCCAGAGCGCCCCCCAGGCGAACAGGGCGGCATGCACCGCGACGTCGCCGATGAGCCACCACTGCAGCGGGACGCCGACCCCGCCCGGCCACCACAGCGCCCGCACGGCCGTGCCGAGGGCACCCATGCCGGCCGCCCACAGTGCCGTGCTGAGCCGGTTCCACCGGGCGGCGACGAGGGTGGTCGTGTACGACGCGGGACCCGCGACCGGGCTCAGCGCCGACAGGACCGCTGTCACCGCACCGGCCAGCACCGGCCAGCGGCCGACCAGCAGGAAGCCGCCGAGCGAGGCAGCCCCGATCACGGGCAGCAGCCACCCGGGCAGCGGCTGGTCGGGATCGTGCCAGCCGGCCCAGACGGTGATGAGGATGAGGACGCCCAGGAACCCGGTCAGGGCGTTGCCCAGGCGGTGGTACCAGGCCCGTGGGATGCAGTCGTCGGTGGTCATGGAGCCGAGCCTAGGAACGCGTCCGGAGCCGCGGTACCTACCGAAGTCGGGGGTCGGCCAGCCGATCGTCCGGTCCGTGATGGCCGTCGGCCGGACGCGCGGGCCGGTTCGTCGGCGGGACTGTTCGGGAGTCCTGATCAACCCTTCCCTGGAGCCCACCATGAGCGCCACCACCGTCCCTGCCACCACCGTCCGCCGCATCCCCGCCTGGGCCGTCGTCATCGCCAGCCCGCTCGCCGCCCTCGTCGTCTGGGCGATCGCCGTCCCGCTCCTCGACGTCCCGCTGGTCGTCGGTGACCCGCCGTACACCGTCGGACCCGTCAGCGTCGTCCTCGTCGCGGTCGTCGCGACCCTGGCCGCGTGGGGTGTCCGGGCGCTGCTGTTCCGCCGACGTCGTACGGGCTGGTTCGTCACGTGCGGCGCGATCCTGCTGATCTCGCTGCTCGGCCCGCTCGGCGCCGCGACCCCGGCGGCAACCCTCTGGCTGGCCCTGATGCACGTGACGGTGGGAACGGTGCTCACCCTCGGCCTAGCCCCCTCCCGACCCCGCTGATCCGCCCGGCTTCTGGCCGTCGAGAACAACCTGAACGACGTGAAGAACCTCCATGACGTCGTTCAGGTTGTTCTCGCGTCGCGTGTCCTCCCTGTGGGTGGGCCGGGTCCACCCTGCGGGGGTTCTGGGGGTGTGGAGCACTTCACGACGATGGGTCCGTGGTCACTGTCTCCGGACGTTCTGAGCGACGACGGCTGCTCGCGTTGCTGCTGTTCGTCGTCGCGCCGGTCTGCGCCGAGTACCTGACGGCCTACGACCCCGAGGTCACCGGCCAGGCCGCCGCGCTCGTCGGTGGCCTGGTCATTCTCGGGCCGCTGTACGGTGCGCCCGCGATCCTGATCCGCGAGCTCGCCGCCCGCACGCGCATGCACTGGACGGGGATCCTCGCGCTGGCCGGCGCGTTCGGCGTGCTGCAGGCGGGGGTCGTCGACCAGTCGCTGTTCGCGACGTCCTACATGAGCTACGACGACTGGGCGACGGGCAGGGCGCTGACGCTGATCCCGCCTCTCGGGGTCGCCGGGGCGTTCGCGTTGAACTTCCTGGTCGGGCACGTGGTCTGGAGCATCGGGGCACCGATCGCGCTGGTCGAGACGTTCGACCGGCGCCCGGGACCCCGACAGCCGTGGCTCGGCCTGTCGGGGACAACCGCGCTCGTCGTCCTGTGGGTGCTCGCGTCGGTGGTGGTCAGTCAGGACATCCGCGACTCCGGCAGCGACCAGGCGTCGACGGGTCAGCTCCTCGGCGCGGTGGCGGTGGCCGCCCTCCTGGTGCTCGTCGCGTGCACGTTCGGCCGGCGACGCCTCCCGACGCCCCTGTCCCGTCGCGTCCCCGTACCGGCGCGAGTCTTCGGCCTGGTCCTCGTCGCCGCGCTCGGCTACCAGTTCATCCCGGGGACGTGGCTGGGCGTCGGGCTCGGGACCGCCATCCTCGTGGCCGGCGCGGTCGCGGTGACGCGGTGGTCCCGGTCCGCCGGTTGGGGTCCGCGCCATGCCGCCGCGGTCGCCGGCGCTGCGGTCGTCGCGCGGGCGCTGGGCGGATTCGTCACGGTCGCCACGACGGACCCACGACCACCCGGCGGCTTCGCCCAGAACACCGTCCTGCTGATCCTGTCGTTGACACTGGCCGTGGCAGCGGTCCGACCCCCGCGCCCGGCTCCGGTCGCGCCCGACCCGGCGGTCACGACCCCTCGCTGACCAGAACGACCCAGCCGTCCGCCGTCGAGCTTGCTGTTACGCACGTCAAGCTGCCGGTTGGCGTGCACAACGGCAAGCTCGGCGGAGCGCACGACCGCGAGCACGCGCAGCGGGCGGCCGGGTCGCGGCCCGCGAGCACGCGCAGCGGGCGGCCGGGTCGCGGCGGATCGCGCTACCGCGAGCACGCGGAGCGGGCAGCCGGGCTCGTGGCTGGGCCGGGCGGGCTGCCCGGTGGGTCGGCGCGAGTCGGTCGCGCGCGGCTCGGTCCCGCGGAGCGGGTGCAGGTCGCGGCCTCGTCGGAAAAGTCGTGATGCTCCTGCACGTGCCAAGCGGGCGCGCCAGCGGTTATGCTCGCGGCCGGGAGTTGCATGGGAGCGCTCCCGCACGGACGCTGCAAGCGCCCTGCTGGACCTCACGCGACGACGCGGCCGGTAGGGCGCGCAGCCAGGAACGAAGGATTCGCCATGCGGTACGGCCACTTCGACGACGACGCACGCGAGTACGTCATCACGACGCCCCACACGCCATACCCGTGGATCAACTACCTCGGATCCGAGCAGTTCTTCTCGCTGGTCTCCCACCAGGCGGGCGGCTACTCGTTCTACCGCGACGCCAAGATGCGGCGACTGACCCGCTACCGGTACAACAACATCCCCACCGACGCGGGCGGCCGGTACCTGTACGTCAACGACGGCGGCGACGTGTGGACCCCGTCCTGGCTCCCCGTGAAGGCCGACCTGGACCACTTCGAGGCGGCGCACGGGCTGGGCTACACGCGGATCACCGGCGAACGCGGCGGCCTGTCCGTCGAGACGCTGCTGTTCGTGCCGCTCGGCGAGACCGCGGAGGTCCAGCGGGTCACGGTCACCAACACGTCCTCGCAGACCAAGACCGTCGCGCTCTTCTCGTTCGTCGAGTTCTGCCTCTGGAACGCCCAGGACGACCAGACCAACTACCAGCGGAACCTGTCGATCGGCGAGGTCGAGGTCGAGCAGGACGGACCGTTCGGGTCCGCCATCTTCCATACGACCGAGTACCGCGAGCGCCGGGACCACTACGCGGTGTTCGGTGTGAACACGAAGGCCAGCGGCTTCGACACGGACCGCGACGCGTTCGTGGGCGCCTACAACGGGCTGGGCGAGGCGGCAGTCCCGCGCGCCGGGGCCTCCAGCAACTCCGTCGCGTCCGGCTGGTACCCGATCGGCTCGCACCAGGTCGACGTGACCCTCGCGCCCGGGGAGTCGCAGACCCTGACCTTCGTCCTCGGCTACGTCGAGAACGAGGACAAGTGGGCCGACGACGAGCACCAGGTCGTCAACAAGGAGAAGGCGCACGCCCTCCTCGGACGCTTCGCGACGACGGAGCAGACCGACGACGCGTTCGACCGTCTCAAGGCCCACTGGCGCCGGCTGCTCTCCACCTACTCGGTCAGCAGCACCGACGAGAAGCTCGACCGGATGGTCAACGTCTGGAACCAGTACCAGTGCATGGTCACGTTCAACATGTCCCGGTCGGCGTCGTTCTTCGAGACGGGCATCGGCCGCGGGATGGGTTTCCGCGACTCCAACCAGGACCTGCTCGGCTTCGTGCACCTGGTCCCGGAGCGCGCGCGCGAGCGCATCCTCGACATCGCCGCGACGCAGTTCCCGGACGGCTCCGCGTACCACCAGTACCAGCCGCTCACGAAGCGCGGGAACGACGACATCGGTTCGGGCTTCAACGACGACCCGCTGTGGCTGATCGCCGGCGTGGCCGCGTACATCAAGGAGACCGGCGACGCGGGTGTGCTCGACGAGCTCGTCCCGTTCGACAACGAGCCTGGCAGCGAACAGACCCTGTTCGAGCACCTGACCCGTTCGTTCGAGTTCACCGTGACGCACCGCGGCCCGCACGGCCTGCCGCTCATCGGCCGCGCGGACTGGAACGACTGCCTGAACCTCAACTGCTTCTCGACGACCCCGGGCGAGTCGTTCCAGACGACCGAGAACCAGCCGGGTGGCGCCGCGGAGTCGGTGTTCATCGCGGCGCAGTTCGTGCTCTACGGCGCGGAGTACGCCGAGCTCGCTTCGCGACGAGGGCTGTCCGAGGTCGCGTCGCAGGCGCGCAAGGTCGTCGACGAGGTCCGGCAGGCGGTCCTCGACCACGCCTGGGACGGCGACTGGTTCCTGCGCGCGTACGACTACTACGGCAACCCCGTCGGCACGGCGGCGGACACCGAGGGCCGCATCTGGATCGAACCGCAGGGCTTCGCGGTCATGGCCGGCATCGGTATCGACGACGGCCGCGCGACGACCGCCCTCGACTCGGTCGAGGAGCACCTGGCCACCCCGCACGGGATGGTGCTCCAGAGCCCCGCCTACACGACGTACCGCGTGGAGCTCGGCGAGGTGTCCACCTACCCGCCCGGCTACAAGGAGAACGGCGGCATCTTCTGCCACAACAACCCGTGGGTGATCATCGCCGAGACGATGGTCGGCCGCGGAGACCGCGCGTTCGACTACTACCGCCGGATCACCCCCGCCTACCGCGAGGACATCTCCGACGTGCACCGCGTCGAGCCGTACGTCTACGCGCAGATGATCGCCGGCAAGGAGGCGGTCCGGCACGGTGAGGCCAAGAACTCGTGGCTGACCGGCACGGCCGCCTGGAACTTCGTCGCGGTCTCGCAGCACCTGCTCGGGGTCCGGCCGTCCTACGACGGACTGATCGTCGACCCGCAGATCGGCTCGGCGGTCCCGTCCTTCACCGTCACGCGGGTGGCCCGGGGCGCGACCTACGAGATCCACGTGACGACGGGCGCGACGGCGTCGATCACGGTCGACGGCGAACCGCTCGAGGGGCACCTGGTCCCGTACGCACCGGCGGGGTCCGTCGTCCGGGTCGAGGTCACGACGGGCTGAGACCCGACCGCACTCTCGCGATGTGCGCGACGAGGGACTCATGGGTTCGCGCGTCGGCAGAGATGGCCAGCCCGGCACCGGTGGTGAACGACTGCCCGTCGAGGTCCGTCACGACGCATCCGGCGCCGACGCAGAGCGCGATGCCGGCCGCGAAGTGCACGCTGTCGAGCAGGTTCCCGTCCGACACGTAGGCGGCGCGCTGCCCGGTCGCCACCCAGGCGAGCGCCACGGTCGACGCACTCACCCGAGGCGTCATCCACGCCCGAAAGTCGGCGTCGGCGACGAGCAGGGGACCCGTGCGGTCCCCCGGTCCGTCGGCGTTGAGCTCGACGATCCTGCTGTCGCTCGCGGGCGCGACGCGCCGGTCTGCGCCGTCCGCCGGGCGCTCGTGACCGCCGAACCCGTCGGTCCAGACCACTCGCCGCGCAGCGGGCTCCGCCACCGCTGCGACCCGCACGGATCCGCGCTCGCGCAAGGCGACGTTGACGCAGAACACGTGGGTGCCCGAGGCGAAGTTGCGCGTCCCGCACAGCGGGTCCACCAGCCACGTCCGGTCCGTGCTGCCGCCGAAGGCGCCGAGCTCCTCACCGATCATGGCGTCGTCCGGCCGCGCGAGGAGCAGCGCCTCCCTGATCGCGGTCTCGGCCGCAAGGTCTGCCGCCGTGGCGAAGTCGTGGCCGGCTTTCGCGTACTTCGGCGCCGAGTCCGCGAGGTGGCTCAGGACGACGTCCATGCCCCGCGTCGCCAGGTGGACGGCGAGCGCCGCATCTGCGGGGTCGGTCAGCATCCCGGGACAGTACAACGACGGAGGTCATGGGCGATGCCACCCGCAGCTAACCTTCCGGGGGCGGTAACGCATCCCGACCGGCCGGACACGTAGGGGTTGTCCGGACTCGTCGTCGAAAGGCCCCCATGCCCACGCCGGAAGAGCGGTTCACCGCGCTGTTCGACGCGACCCACCGACCGCTCCTCGCCTACGCCATCCGCCGGGTTGCCGATCCAGCGGATGCCGCGGACGTCGTCGCGGAGACGTTCCTCGTCGCCTGGCGACGCCTCGACGAGGTCCCGCCGGGCGACCACGCGCGCCCGTGGCTGTTCGGCGTCGCGCGCCGTGTCCTGGCCAACCTCTACCGCGGCGAGCGTCGACGGCACGCCCTCGCCGACCGGCTGCGCGAGTCGCTCACCGAGATCGCACCCCCTGACCGCACCGAGCTGAGCGACGTCGAGATCGCGCTCGGCAAGCTGGACGACGACGACCGCGAGCTCCTGCGCCTCGTCGCGTGGGAGGACCTCGCGCGCGACGAGATCGCGATCGCCCTCGGCGTCTCGCGTGCGGCCGTGCGCGTCCGCCTGCACCGCGCCCGACAGCGGCTGCTGCAGCAGATGGCTGCGCTGGCCGAACCCGCCCCCGCCGAGGTGAAACGCCCGACGACGACTGGACACGTGGTGAACGGATGGGCAGCAGCCCGTCCCGGTGTGGAGGAGGTCCGATGAGGAACGACGACATCTTTGCCCGGCTCTGCGCGACCGACCCGGTCGCGCAGAGCGACCTCTCCCGCATCGACCCGGGCGCGCTGAGCGCCCTGCGAGAGGGGATAACCATGAGCACACCCGAGAAGGCGCCGACCGCCGCAAAGCGCGCGCGACGACTGGGCAGGCGCGGCCTGTTCGCGGCCGGCATCAGCGTCGCGCTGGTCGGCGGCGGCGCCGCGTATGCCGCTCACCTCGAGTTTCTCGGGGGCGATGGGGACGGGCTGAACTGCCAGCACGTATGGAACGACACCGCGACGGGCGTGACCGGCGCGAACCTGACCGGCGACCCGATCGCCGACTGCGGGGTCTTCGTCGCGAAGGCGGGGCTCGCGCCGATCACCGACCCGGTCGCCTTCACCTACCACGGGTTCGTGTTCGTGACGCCACGCGACCAGGTTCCCGAGAGCGCGCACCTCCTGAAACCGTCACCCGACCACGCGGCGACCCGGGAGCTCCAGGCGAGCATGGGCGACATGGTCGACGGCTCCCAAGCGCACTGCCTCGACCCGGCGGCTGCCACGGCGTTCGCTCACTCCGAGGTGAACCGGCTCGGACTCACGGGCTGGAGCATCCAAGCCGAGTCCGCCCACCCGACCGAGGTCGCGCCGCCGAGCCTGCCCGATCCGACGGGCACACCGAACGCGGGTCCCCAGCCGATGCCCGGAGCCACCATCGTGCCGCTGCCGGTCGCTCTGCCGGAGACGCCGTGCACACTTTCCATGGTCGACATCCCGAAGAAGGCGGTCATCATCCTTCCGAACCGCGCCCAAGACCACGAGGGCGCTACGGGAGCGGAGTCGTCCGTCCGGGATGCCCTGCGCACCGGGATCACCGACGCCTGCGTCAGTGCCACCGATGCGCGCGCCGTCGCCGACGCGGCCCTGGCGGGACTCCCGTACGCGCCGTGGCCCACGACGACGGTCGTCGACGAGACCGTGCCCTGCGCCCGCGTGGACATGGAGGTCGGCGGCAGCATCCAGGTGACCGTCTACGGGCCGACGGTCGGGCACCCCTGAGAACAGCACGTGGCGGGTGCGCGTAGGAGCGGCGCACCCGCCACGTCGCGCCCACGGCCCGCCCGGCTCCGGCGGGGGTGAAAACCCCCGGCGTGTCGCCGCACGTGCCGGCCGCACGCGCTGGTCGCGCCGCTGACGCATCGACGTTCGCCGGGGACCGCGCATCGGTTGGCCGGGGCGACGGCCCGGCGCCGGTAGGCTGAGGGCCTCATGGGGGAGATCACGTCCACGTCCGCGACGGAGCCCGGGTGGCCGTCCGTCAGCGTGGTCATGCCCGCTCGTGACGAGGAGGCACACCTCCGTCACGCGGTCGAGCGTGTGCTGGCCGACACGTACGACGGCGAGCTCGAGATGGTGGTCGTCGTCGGTCCGTCGCGGGACCGCACCCAGGCCCTGGCCGAGGAGCTCGCGCGGGAGTACCCGCAGGTCCGCGTCATCAAGAACCCCTCGGGCCGCACGCCGCAGGCCATGAATCTCGGCATCGCGGCGACGACGCACCCGATCGTCGTGCGGGTCGACGCGCACGGGTTCCTCCCCGACGGCTACGTGGCTCGTTCCGTCGAGCTGCTCCGGGAGACGGGCGCGGCGAACGTGGGCGGGCAGATGGTCCCCAAGGGCGTCACCCCGCTCGGCCGGGCGATCGCACGGGCGATGAGCTCGCGGCTCGGCATCGGCAGTGCGCCCTTCCACGTCGGCGGCGAAGCCGGACCGACGGAGAGCGTCTACCTCGGCGTGTTCCGCCGCGAGGCGCTCGAGGAGGTCGGCGGGTTCGACGAGCACTTCATCCGCGCGCAGGACTGGGAGCTCAACTACCGCATCCGCGCCGCCGGGCACACCGTGTGGTTCTCCCCCGACCTGCGCGTCATCTACCGCCCCCGCAGCAGGTACCGGGCGCTCGCGAAGCAGTTCTTCGGCAGCGGTCGGTGGCGCCGCGAGATCATCGCCCACTACCCGAGCAGCGTGTCGGCGCGGTACCTGGCACCTCCGCTCGCCGTCATCGCCGTGGTCCTCGGCACTACCGCGGCGCTCGTCGGCGTCGCGTTCGGGCTCGAGTGGCTGCGATGGGCCGCCGTCTTCCCGATCGGGTACCTGCTGTTCACCGTGCTGGCGTCGATCGCGCAGATCCCGCACCTCGCGCTCAACGCGCTCGTGCGGTTCCCGGGCGTGCTGATCGTCATGCAGATGCTCTGGGGCGCCGGATTCCTGCTCGGCCCGAGCCGAGCACGTTTCACGCGGCGGCGAGCGCGCGCGGAGGCGCTCGCACAGGCGCAGCGGCCGCACGCGGTGCCTGACGAAGCGGCGCCGCAGCAGAAGAGCCCGGTCCCCACCCCCGAGGCGCGGGCGGACTGACACAGCGAAGTCGCGAGCGGCGTCAGCCGCGGCCGCGCCTTCTCGACGCCGTCGTCAGGGCCTCGAGGAACTGGTCGCTGTGCGCCGCCCAGTCGTAGCGGTGTGCCGCGTGAGCATGACCGGCTGCGCCTAGCCGGCGCCGCAGCTCAGGGTCGTCTCGCAGCGCCAGCACCGCCTCGACCGTCCGCTCGGCGTCCTCGAACGGGACGACGACCCCGCTCCCCGCCTCCTCGACGAGCGCACGTGCCAGCGGGAGCGGTGTCGTGACGACGGGAACGCCGAACGCCATGTACTCGACGACCTTCGTCGGGATGCTGACCGCGTAGTTCGGGCTGTCGTGCAGGAGGCTGAGCCCGGCCAGCGCCCCGTCGAGGAGGGTGAGCGCGTCCGTCGACGGCAGGTAGCCGTGCCACTCGAGGTCCCCGGCCGCGTGCGCGGTCGTCAGCAGCTCACGCGTCGCGGCGTCGGCCCCGCCCACGAGGTGCAGGGTCGCCGCGCCCGCGGTCCGTTCACGCAGGAGCCGCCCGACCGCGACCAGCTCGGCGGCGCCTCGCGCCGCTGAGAGCGCCCCGACGTAGACGACGCGCGCATCGCCGGGCTCGCTCACGCTCTCCGGGACGAGCACCGTGTTCAGGATGACGGGGTGCGGGTGACGGAACCGGTCCTGGTAGGCGGCTTCGGCGAGCAGGAGGCCTGCCGTCCGACGCTCGGCGATCCGCTCGACGCCACGGAACGCTCCTGCCGCCGGCGCACGCAACGGCCGAGGCAGCCACGGCTTGAGCACGACGGCGGCCGCAGTGTCCTCGTGGACGTCCCACACGACCGGGACGCGGCGCCCCGCACCCGCGGCGGCGAGCAGCAGCTCCGGGTCGTGCAGCACGACGACGTCGTGCTGTGCCGCGGCGCTCCGGATGAGGTGCCGTGCCGCCAGGAAGGCGCTCAGCCGTCGTCGGCCGCGCGCACGCGGCAGGTCGACGACGGTCAACCCGCGCACAGCGCGCGGCGTCACGTCGTGGGCCGCGAACGACGCCGCGTAGGTCACGTCCCACCCGGCCTCGAGCATCGCGCGGACCTGGCGGGCACGGATCCGGGAGTCCTCGGGGTGGTGCACGGTCGTCACGACGAGCACCCGCACGGGTCAGTCCTTCGCCTTGCGGGCGGCCCGACGTTTCTCGATGAAGGCCGTGTACTGGTCGCAGATGGCCCCGCTGGGGCCGTCGGCCATGACCTGTCCCGCCTCCAGCCAGATCGCGCGGTCGCACATGTTGCGCACGGACGAGATCGAGTGGCTGACGAGGAAGACCGTGCCCGCCTCTTCACGGATGCGGCTGACCCGTTCGGTGCTCTTCTCGCGGAACTCGGCGTCACCCGTCGCCAGTGCCTCGTCGATGATGAGCACGTCCGGCGTCACCGCGGAGGAGATCGCGAACCGGAGCCGGGCCGCCATGCCCGACGAGTAGGCCTTCATCGGCAGGTCGACGAAGTCGCCGATGCCCGCGAACTCCACGATCTCGTCATACCGCTCGTGCACCTGGCGGCGCGTCAGGCCCTGCGCGAGACAGCCGAGCATGATGTTGCGCCGCCCGCTCAGCGAGCTCATGAGCGCGGCGTTCACGCCCAGCAGCGCGACGTCGCCACGCGTGTACATCTCCCCGGCCGACGCCGGCATGAGCCCGGCGATCGCCCGCAGGAGAGTGCTCTTGCCCGAGCCGTTGCGGCCGATGATGCCGATCGACTCACCCTCGTGCGCGACGAAGGACACGCCACGTACGGCGTGCACCTCGCTGACGGCAGCGACGTGCTGCGTCGCCTTGCCGAGCAGCTTGGCGAAGGGTTTGTGGTCCGGCCCACCGAGGGCGTTCCGGCGTCCGCCGTACGTCTTGTACGTGATGTGCACGTCGCGCGCGACGACGGAGGGGTGCGCGACGGGTGCGGGGAGCTCAGTCTCGGCCATAACGCTCCTCGGCACGCCAGAAGGTCACGAGCCCGACCACCAGGACGACCAGCGCCCAGACGGCACCGGCGATCCAGAGTGCCGGGTCCGGCGGGTACTGCGCGAGGAGGCACGACCGGACGAGGTCGAGGTACACCGCGATGGGCTGGTACTGCAGGAAGGTGCTGATCAGACCGTGACCCGCGTAGATCGCGATGCTGAAGAACACGCCTGACGCGTACCGCGCGAGACGCACGCTCACGGGGATGAGGTTGAGCATGTCGCGCGACCACACGACGAGGCGCGCCGCGATCATGCCCACTCCGGCGCAGAAGACGAAGAGCTCGGCGATCGCACCGGGAAGCAGCAGCCACTTGAGCTGGAGCTGCTCGCCGCTGACCGGCATCACCACGAGGAGCACGACCAGCGCCGGCATCAGCGTGAGGATCTCGGACAGCGACATCGACAGGGGCAGGGCCGCACGCGGGAACCGGATGGCCCGCACGAGGTTCTGGTTCCCCGAGATCGACTTGGCCCCGGACGTCACCGATGCGGCGATGAACGAGAAGATGAAGATCCCGATGGTCAGGAAGCCGAGAAAGTTGTCGACACCCTTGGACGTCCGCAGCATGAGCCCGAACACGAGGAAGTACGACGCGACGAGCAGCAACGGGTTGAGCGCCGACCAGGCCTGCCCGAGGTAGTTGTTCTGGTTCTTGTCGTACGCGCGCGCCTTGGCGAGCTCGATGACGAACGCCCTGCGCTGCCACAGCTGCCGCACGTACCGCACGAGCCCGGGCGCCTGGTCGGCGCGCACGAGCCCGTACTGCGCGGCGAGCCCCGCGGCGTCGGCCCGCGAGAGCACGCCGGACACAGCGGCCTCGTCAGCGACCGGGGTGGCGGCCCCGTCAGCGACCGGGGTGGCGGCCTCGTCGGCGACCGGGGTGGCAGCCTCGTCAGCGACCGGGGGTGCGGCCGAGCCGGCGCCGCCCGCGTCGGGGAGCGGCGCCCTGCGCGCGGCGAACAAGGTCACAGCCGATGTGCCTGCGGCGCCGTCGTCACGCCTCGGGTGTCGAAGAACCGCTTCGCGGACGTGGCCAGCGCGTCGACGTCGTACGCCTTGTGGTGCTGGACGAGCATGACGAGGTCGGCGTTCGCCACGGCGTCGTCGAGGCTCTCGACGCGGTCCATCGTCTGGCCCTCCGCGTGCCACCGTGCGACGTGCGGGTCGTGGAACGACACCTCGGCGCCGAGCTCGAGAAGCGACTTGGCGAGGTCGACCGCCGGCGACTCGCGCTGGTCGGCGATGTCCGGCTTGTAGGTCACGCCGAGGAGCAGCACCGAGGCGCCCTTCGTCGCGAGGCCGTCCGCGTTGAGGATGTTCTGCGCGCGGTGCGCGACGTACGCCGGCATCGTCGCGTTGATCTCCTGCGCGAGCTCGACGAACCGGAACGGGTAGCCGAGGCGCGCACGCACGTTGTGGGAGAGGTAGTTCGGGTCGATCGGGATGCAGTGGCCGCCGACACCCGGGCCGGGGTAGAACGCCTGGAACCCGAACGGCTTGGTCTTGGCGAGCTTGATGACGTCCCACAGGTCGATGCCGAGCTCGTGGCAGAACCGCGCCATCTCGTTGACGAGGGCGATGTTGATGTGCCGGTAGGTGTTCTCGAGCAGCTTGGCGGTCTCTGCCTCGCGGGTGCCGACGGCGGTG
This sequence comes from Cellulomonas sp. URHD0024, assembly GCF_000426185.1. Classification (GTDB taxonomy): domain Bacteria; phylum Actinomycetota; class Actinomycetes; order Actinomycetales; family Cellulomonadaceae; genus Cellulomonas. Next base: position 1,353 of record NZ_AUEW01000007.1, on the reverse strand, counting down.
ACGACCGTGTCGACGAAGCGTCCGTAGAACGCCGCGGCGCGCTCGGTGCAGTCCGGCGTGCTGCCGCCGACGACCTTCGGGGTGTTCTTGATCCCGTAGACCGGGTTGCCCGGGTCGACGCGCTCAGGCGAGAACGCGAGGTGGATGTCCTTGCCGACCTCCAGGCCGCCGGCCTCGAGCATCGGGCGGACGATCTCGTCCGTGGTCCCCGGGTAGGTCGTCGACTCGAGGACGACGAGCATCCCGGGCTGGAGGTTGCGGGCGATCGTCGCCGTCGCGGAACGGACCGGGCCGAGGTCAGGGCCGCCGTCCGCGGACAGCGGCGTCGGCACGCAGATGACGACGGTCGACGCGGTCGCGAGGTCAGCCTCGGCGGTCGTCGCGCGGAAGCCGGAGGCGAGCATCTCGGCGATGTCGGCCCCCGAGAGGTCGTCGATGTGGGAGGCACCCGAGTTGAGGCCGTCGACCACGTTCTGGTTGACGTCGAAGCCCAGGACCGACAGACCCGACCGGGCGGCCTGCTGGGCCAGGGGGAGTCCGACGTATCCGAGGCCGACGATGGCGAGGTCTACCGACATGACGTTCCGTCCTTTGTGGTGCGGGTGAATCGCCGGCCGCGTAGGCCGAAGGCACGTCCACTGTTGAAAGGACGGCGTTGGGATGATATCGGAGTCTGAGCCAACCCCCCGCCTCCGAGGCCCGCTTTACGCGTGACGGCGCGCAGCCCGTACCCTCCCTACGGCAGTCGGATCGATTCGGGAGCGGGGTATGGCGGCGGTTGATGTCGTTCCGGTGCGCACGGTGCGTGTGCCGGTCGAGCCTGTCGCGTCCGGTGGGTTCCGTGGTGACGTGCAGGGTCTGCGCGCGGTGGCGGTGCTGCTGGTCCTGCTCTACCACGCCGGGGTGAGCGTCCTGCCCGGCGGGTTCATCGGTGTGGACGTGTTCTTCGTGATCTCCGGGTTCTTGATCACCGGGCTGATCGTGCGCGAGATCGAGTCCACCGGCCGCCTCAGCCTGTCCCGGTTCTACGCCCGGCGCGCCCGACGCCTGCTGCCCGCCACCGCCCTGGTCTTCGTGTTCGTCGCGGTCATGACCGTGGCCGTGCTGCCCGTGACCCGCTGGGACAGCATCGCCCAAGACCTGCGCGCCGCCAGCCTCTACGTCATCAACTGGACCCTGGCCGCCCGCTCCGTGGACTACCTGTCCCAGGGCACCGCAGCCAGCCCCCTGCAGCACTTCTGGTCCCTGGCCGTCGAGGAACAGTTCTACGTCATCTGGCCCCTGCTCATCGTGGCCCTGGTCTGGGCCCTGCGCCGCGCCCGCGGGACCACGGGCGTGACCCGCGCGCACCTG
>NZ_KE384506.1:189010-301066 GCF_000426185.1 Cellulomonas sp. URHD0024 | reverse complement strand
ATCATCGCCCGCGACGTGACCTGCACCTTCCCCGGCTGCCGACAACCCGCGACCCGCTGCGACCTGGACCACATCACCCCCTACGACCCATCCCAACCCGCGCACACCCAAACCACCGCCGACAACCTGCACGCCCTGTGCCGCCACCACCACCAAGCCAAGACCAAGAAACACTGGAACGTGCACCGCAACCCCACCACCGGAGTCACCTGGTGGACCAGCGCCGACGGCCTCACCTTCGCCCGCCACCCCACCCCCGCCCAGATCGACTACACCGCCCTCACCACCCACCCACCACCACCACCACGACACAGCGGCACAGCCGAGGACCGACCACCACCCTTCTGACGCAGCTGCCGCGTGCTTCGGACGCAGCTGCCGCGCGCTTCTGGCGAGTGCCGCCGGCTGCTGGCGAGAGCCGTTGGCTTCTGGCGAGTGCCGCCGGCTTCTGGCGAGTGCCGCTGGCCCATCACGAGTGCGCCGCGCAGCGTGTGCCGCGCCGGGGCTGGACGTCTCGGGAAACGGGCGCAACCCGGGACACGAGGGCGACTCGAGAGCAAGCACGGCTCAAGAGAGAAGCCGCCGCGGGCGTTCGTTGCCGGCGGCCACCAGATCAGACCTGGCCCGTTCACCGACCGGCGACCCGCGACCGGCAGATCACGCCCAGCCCAGCCACCGACCGGCGACCGCAGACCCGCGACCCCTGGATCACACGGGGCCCAGCCACCGCCCCGACCCGCGACCCGCGACGCGCGACCACCGGATCACCCCCGGCCCAGCCACCGACACCCGACCCCAGACCCGCGACCCACGACCCGGTTCACCCCCGGCCCAGCCACCGACACCCGACCCCAGACCCGCGACGCACGACCCGGATCACCCCCGGCCCAGCCACCGGCGGACGATCACAGACCCGGCTAGCGGTGCGTACGTTGACGACGGCTCGGCGACGAACCCGTCACGCCGGTCCTGCCTCGACCACGGCGGACGGCTGAGGCGTCGGCGCAGCCGGTGCGATGAGCTGTGGACGGTTGGTCACGAGGAGCCAGGCGACGAGCGTCGCGAGGATGAACGCGGGAAGCAGGACGAGCTGGGGCACCACGGCAACCGCCATGAAGATGCTGAGCCAGCCGCTGCGGGTGGCCGCCACGAGGATGCCGACGCACGCGCAGCCGACCGCCAGCGGCAGTGAGACGCTCGACCACGCCTGGTGGATCGCGAACCCGAGCGCCACGCCGACGAACAGCGTCGGGAAGATGCGACCGCCACGGAAGCCCGAGGTGGCAGCGACGAGCAGCGCGAACAGCTTGATCACGGCGAACCCCAGGAAGCCTAGGGCGGTGGTGGTCGCAGCCAGGCCCGGGAGCTCCTGCATCTGCTTGAGGCCCTTGAACAGGGTGACCTCGCCGCCGATCGCCCCGAGGACGCCGAGCAGCAGACCGCCGACGGTCAGCATGACGACGGGGTGCTTGAGCTTCTGGAACGCGGTGTGGAACGGCACGAACAGGTACACGGCGATCAGGCCGAACGCGGCCGCGGCGAGCGAGATGACGATGCCGATGCCGAGGTCCTTCAGGCCACCGTCCACATAGGTGCCGACGTCGACGGAGAGGTTCAGGTCGGCCAGGTTCATCGTCGTGAGGGCACCGGTGGTGGCAGCGACGAGCGGTGCGAAGAGCCGGTCCCACAGCGGGATGCGCTTGTCACCGGCGTTCAGCTCGGACAGGAGCAGTGCTGCGGCCACGGGCGTACCGAACATCGCGCCGATCGTGCCGGCGACGGCGACGGCGAGCCAGATGGGGGCATTGACCTGGGGGAACAGCTTCAGGCCCACCCAGACGATGATCCCGACGTTGATGCCGATGATCGGGTTCTCGGGACCCAGGCTCACGCCACCGGCCAGCATCAGCATCAGGGCCACCGCGAGGCCCGGCAGGACGACCGGCCGCAGTGGCGCTGCGACGAGCTCGACCGTCGCGGGGTCGGGGCCCGCGTGACCGGGCGCGTACCGCACGACGAGGCCGATCAGCAGGCCGGTGACGGTGAGCATGATGATCGTCCAGGCGTTGGAGTACGCCTCGAAACCGAACGACGCCGACAGGTCGTCCCACGCCCAGTCGGACAGGTGCTCGGCCAGGGTGCTGAGCGACAGCAGCGACAGCGAGCAGAAGATGCCCATCAGCGCCGCCGGTACAGCCAGCTTGACCAGGCTCCCGACCGGGACGTGGAAGGGTGCCTCGTCGACAGTGCTCACGGGTGTGCCCCTCGGTCGTCCTGGTCCGTCACCCGCTGCTGACCGCGCGTGACGGCTTCCTCCGAGGCCGCGAAGAACCGGACCCCCTCGTAGTCGAGCACGGCGACGGGGATCCTGACCAGGCCCGTCGCGTGCCCTGAGACCACGTGGGGTGTCCTGGGTGCGTCAAGAGTCCGTCGGAGTCTCGTTCACCGGGAGGATCGAGACGTCCTCCGGTTCGGCGAGGGACAGCAGCGCACCGACGATGTGGGAGTTCGCGGCGATTCGCCGTTCCAACGACGCGAGCACGTGAGACGCGTCGTCCTCGGTCGGGTTGCCGACGAGGTCCACCGCTCCGGTGAGGTACAGCATCCGCGCGCCGACGTACTCCAGCCGCAGCTCGGTGACCCGGGCGATCTGTTCCTGCTTCAGCAGCTCGCGCAGCACGGCGTCCAGCAGGTCAGGATCCGCGCTCTCGCCGACGAGGAACCGCCGGTTGCGGTCGATCAGCACGATCGCCACGACGCCGAGCAGTACGCCGACGAGGATCGAGCCGATCGCGTCCGGCGTCGCCGACCCGGTGAGCTGGTGCAGCCCGATCCCCGCGAACGCGATCGCGATGCCGACGAGGGCCGCAGCGTCCTCGAAGAACACCGCCCGCACCGTCGGGTCGCTGGTCGACAGGAGGTGGTCGATCACGTCCCGGTCGAGCCGGGCGGCCGCACGTTTCGCCTGCCGGGAGGCCTGGAAGAAGGACGCACCCTCGAGCAGCGCACTGACCGCGAGCACGATGTAGGCGATGCCGAAGTCGGCGGCAGGCTCCGGGTGGACCAGCTCCTGGATGCCGTGGGTGACCGAGACACCGGCGCCGACCGCGAACAGCCCGATGGCAGCGAACAGCGACCACACGTAGACCTCACGGCCGTAGCCCAGCGGATGGGTCGGGTCCGCCGGCTTGGCCGCTCGCCGCTGCGCGATGACCAGGAAGACCTCGTTGCCGGTGTCCGCCCACGAGTGCGCCGCCTCCGCGAGCATCGACGCCGACCCCGTCACCGCGGCGGCGATCGACTTGGCGACGGCGATGAGGAGGTTGGCACCGAACGCGACGACGACCGTCAGGACGCTCTCGTCCTTCGGCGCCTCTCCGTCCCCGCGCCCCGCGTCCTCGGGCACCGCACCCTCCGGCACCACCGGGATCTTCGGCTCGCTCGCGGACATGTGCCCTGGGTAGCACATCGGGCAGGAACCTGCGCGACTGATCTGCGCCGATGCTGGCCCTGGTGTTTGCTGGTCCATGTGACGACCCACCGTGACGCCTGGCCGCAAGGCTCGCCGGCCTGGGCCGACATCACCGTCCCGTCCCTGATCACCGCCCGGGAGTTCTACGGGCCGCTGTTCGGTTGGACGTTCGAGGTAGGCGGCCCGGAGACCGGCGGCTACACGCAGGCGTTCCTCGACGGGCGTCGGGTGGTCGGGCTGACCGAGCCCATGGAGTCCTCGTCGGCACCCGCTCCTGCGTGGTGCGTGTACCTCGCGACCGACGACCTGCTCGCCACCGCGGACCAGGTGGTGTCCGCGGGTGGCCGGGTGGTTCTCGCGCCCATGGGAATCCTCGGCTTCGGGACGATGGGCCTGTACTCCGACCCGACCGACGCCGTCTTCGGTCTGTGGCAGTCCGGCACGCACACCGGGTGGGACGTCGACGAGGAACCGGGCTCGGTCGCGTGGACGGAGGTCATGGTGCACGACCAGCCCCGTGCCCTGGCCTTCTACCGCGACGTCTTCGGATACCAGGTGGAGGACCTCAGCGCCCCGGGGTTCACCTACGCGTCCCTCTCTCTGGGCTCGGGCCCGCTCGCCGGCGTCGGCCAGTACAGCCCGTCCGCAGGTGCCTCTGCTCCACCGGCGTGGACTCTGTACTTCGCGGTCACCTCCACGGACGACGCCGCCGCCTCGGTCGCGTCCCTCGGCGGGACCGTGGTCAGCCCACCCACCGACACACCGTTCGGGCGCATGTCGATCGCGTCGGGCCCGTTCGGCGAGGTGTTCGCGGTGATGGGACCTCGACGCGACGCCGGATGAGGGCCTTCCCGGCCGGCGCTGCACGCCGAGGTCGGATGTCCGTCCCCAGCCGCCTAGGCTCGGTGCGTGAGCCTCCCGTCCGACGCGTTCCGCCTCGTCGCCGCGCGCCCGCACGAGCCGCTGCGGACGTACCACCCGCGGCGCTCGTCGCTGGGCCACGAGCGTGAGGAGGACCTGCGCGTCCACTTCCCGGTCTTCGGCTTCTCGGTGCACGACGACGTGGCCGACGGTCCGCTGGACACCACGGGGATGTTCGGTCGCTCCGCCCCGCTGGTCCTGGAGATCGGCTCAGGGATGGGCGAGACGACCGCCGCGATGGCCGCTGCCGACCCGTCCCGGGACTACCTCGCCCTGGAGGCGCACCTGCCGGGCGTCGCGTCGCTGCTCGGGCTCGTCGCGCGTGCGGGCCTGACCAACGTGCGCGTCGGGCACGGTGACGCGCTCGACCTGGTCCGTCGCGCTCTGCCGACCGAGTCGCTGGACGCTGTGCACGTGTTCTTCCCGGACCCCTGGCCCAAGGCGCGTCATCACAAGCGCCGGCTCGTGCAGCCCTCCCATGTGGCCCTTCTGCGGTCGCGGCTGGTCGTCGGAGGGGTACTGCACTGCGCGACGGACTGGGTGGACTATGCGGACGCCATGATCGAGGCGCTCTCGGCGGACCCGTTCCTGGAGAACACCGCCTCCGGCTTCGTGGACCGTCCTTCCCACCGGCCGGTCACCAAGTTCGAACAGCGCGGCCTCGACCTCGGCCACGAGGTCCGGGACCTGATCTTCCGGCGCGTCCGATGACCGACGACACCGCCTCCCTGCGCGTCACGTCGTTCCGGATCGCGCTGGTGCCCGGCGTGAACCCGGACCGCTGGCTGCGCGTCTGGCAGGAGCGGCTGGCCGACGTGCCCGTGGAGCTGGTGCACTGCTCGCCGGCCGAGGCGGTCGCGCATCTGCGGGCAGGGTCCGCCGACGTCGCGCTGGTCCGCCTCCCGGTCGCCGACGAGCTCTCCGTGATCCCGCTGTACACGGAGGCCACGGTCGTCGTCGTGCCCAAGGACCACCTGGTCACGGCAGCCGACGACGAGATCGATGCCGCCGACCTCTCCGACGAGACCCTCGTCGTCCCGCTCGACGACACCCTCGGCTGGGCCGCTCCCCCGGGCACACCGTTCGTGGGTGGCGTGGTGGAGACGACGTCCGACGCCGTGGATCTCGTCGCGGCCGGCGTGGGCGTGCTCGTCGTGCCGCAGTCGATCGGTCGCCTGCACCAGCGCCGCGGCCTGACCGTGCGCACCGTCCGGGACGCGCCGGGCTCCGCGATCGGGCTCGCCTGGGTCACCGACCGGTACGACGACCTGACCGAGGAGTTCATCGGCATCGTCCGCGGACGCACGGCGTCGTCCAGCCGCGGCCGCGGCGCCCCGCCGGCCCCGGAACCGCCCCAGAAGAAGCTGCACAAGCCCCGCGACGCGTCGTCGAGAACCTCGTCAAAACCAGCCTCGTCGAAACCCCGCCCGACGGCCAAGGGCAAGCCCAAGCCGAAGCCCCGCCGCCCGCGCTGAGAGGCAACAGCGGGCGCCGCGGGCCATCGGCCGCGGCCGTGAGGATCAGCGCTTGGGCTTCTCCGGGGCTGCGGCTGCTGCCGCTGCGGCTCGGCGGTCGGCCTCGCGGGACTCCTGGCGGCGCTCCTCGCGACGAACCTCGGCGGCGATCTCCCGCTCGCGGACCAACCAGGACGGCGGGTCGGCCTGCAGGGCCTCGATCTCGGCGGTGCTCAGTGGGTCGGTGACGCCGCCGCGCGCCAGGCCCGCGATCGAGATGCGCAGCCGGCCGGCGATCACGGAGCGGGGGTGCGGTCCGTCGCGACGGAGGTCGACCAGCCACTGCGGCGGGTTGCGCTGCAGCTCGGTCAGCTCCTCGCGACTCACGGACGACGCCTGGAACTCCGCGGGCGTCGCCGGCAGGTACACGTCGAGCTTGGCGGCGGCGGTCGACGCCTTCATCTCCTGGGACTTCTTGGGCGGTGTCACAAGGGCAAGGGTAGGCCCGGGCGGCGGACCGGCACGCCCGGGCCCGTCCCTGCGGGCGCGGCTCAGCTCCCGGGCAGCACCGGCTCCGTGTGCCAGATGCGGTCGATGTAGTCGCGCATGCTGCGGTCGGACGAGAAGTACCCCGACCGCGCGACGTTGAGCACGGCGGACCGCGTCCAGCCCTCGGTGTCGGCGTAGGCGACGTCCACTCGGGCCTGCGCGTCGATGTAGGCCTGGTAGTCGGCGAGAACCAGGAACCGGTCCTCCGACAGCAGGTTGGACACGATCGGCTCGAAGGTCGCGCGGTCGCCGTCCGAGAAGTGCCCGGACGCGATGAGGTCCAGGGCCTGCCTCAGCGACCGGTTCGACTCGTAGAAGGAGGTCGGGTGGTAGCCGCGATCGACGATCTCCGCGACCTCGGGCTCGAGCAGCCCGAAGAGGAAGAAGTTGTCGTCGCCGACGAGCTCGCGGATCTCGACGTTCGCGCCGTCGTCGGTGCCGATGGTCAGGGCTCCGTTGAGCGCGAACTTCATGTTGCCGGTGCCGGACGCCTCCTTGCCGGCCAGCGAGATCTGCTCGGACAGGTCCGCCGCGGGAATGAGCTTCTCGGCCAGCGTGACGTTGTAGTTGGCCGGGAACGCGATGCTCAGCCGGCCCTGGAGCTCGGGGGCGCCGTTGATGGTCCGGCCGACGGCGTTGATCAGGCCGATGGTCTGCTTGGCCATCCGGTAGCCCGGGGCCGCCTTGGCGCCGAACGCGAAGGTGCGTGGCGTGACGTCCTCGATCGCGAGCTGCCCGGACCGCACCTGGTCGTAGAGCGTCACGATGTGCAGGAGCTTGAGCGTCTGGCGCTTGTACTCGTGCAGGCGCTTGACCATGACGTCGAGCATGGTGTCGGGATCCAGGGCGATGCCGTCCCGGTCGGCCAGGACGTCGACCAGCCTGAGCTTGTTGGCGCGCTTGACCTGACGGAACGCCTCACGGAAGTCGGCGTCCTCCGCCAACGGCTCGAGCTCGCGCAGGCGTTGCAGGTCGGTGACCCAGCCGTCACCGATCGCCGACGTGATCAGGCTCGAGAGGCCCGGGTTGGCCAGCCGGACGAACCGTCGGGGCGTGACGCCGTTGGTGACGTTGGTGAACTTGTCGGGGTAGTGGTCCGAGAAGTCGTGCAGGACCTTGTCTCGCAGCAGCTGCGAGTGCAGGGCTGCGACGCCGTTCACCTTGGACCCGGCCACCGTCGCCAGGTAGGCCATCCGCACCGACCGCTCGGGGTACTCGGCGATGATCGACATGCGTCGCACGCGGAGCTCGTCGTCCGGGTAGGCGACGCGCAGCTCCGCCATGAACTCCTCGTTGATCTTGTAGATGATCTCGAGGTGCCGCGGCAGGAGCTTGCCCAGCAGGTCCGTGGACCAGACCTCCAGAGCCTCGGGCAGCAGCGTGTGGCAGGTGTAGGCGAAGCACTGCTGGGTGACGGCCCAGGCCTCGTCCCATTCCCACTTCTTCTCGTCGACGAGGATCCGCATGAGCTCCGGGATCGCGATGACCGGGTGCGTGTCGTTGAGCTGGAAGATGATCCGCTCGGGCAGCTTGCGCAGGTCGAAGCCCTCGGGCAGCACCTCGTCGAGGAAGTTGCGGATCGAGCACGCGACGAAGAAGTACTGCTGCTGCAGGCGCAGCTCCTTGCCCTGCGGCGTCGAGTCCTCGGGGTAGAGCACCTTGGTGATGTTCTCCGCGAACGTCTGCGCGCGCACGGCCTGCGCGTAGTCGCCGGCGTTGAAGATCTCGAGGTCGAACGCGCGGGTCGCCTGTGCGGACCAGAGGCGCAGCGTGTTGACGCGGCCGTTCTCGAAGCCGGGGACCATGTAGTTGTAGGGGATGCCGAGGACGCTCCAGCCCGGCACCCACTGAGAACGCGTCACGCCGCCGTCGTCGTACGTCTCGGTGTGACCACCGAAGTCCACCGTCACGGCGGACTCGGGGTGCGGGAACTCCCAGGGCGACCCGAGGGTCAGCCAGTCGTCGGGCTTCTCCACCTGCCAGCCGTCGACGAACGTCTGGCGGAAGATGCCGTACTCGTACCGGATCCCGTAGCCGATGCAGGGCACGTTCATCGTCGCGAGGGAGTCGATGAAGCAGGCGGCGAGGCGACCGAGGCCACCGTTGCCCAGGCCCGGCTCGACCTCGGCGTCGCGCAGCTCGGCCAGGTCGATGCCCAGCGACGCGAGGCCCTCCTCGACGATCTCGTCGAGGTCCGCGGCCAGCAGCGCGTTGTCCAGCTGGCGGCCCAGCAGGAACTCCGCGGACAGGTACGCCACCGACTTGGCCTGCAGCTGGTACTGCCGCCGCAACGTGGCCAGCCAGCGGACCATGAGGTAGTGGCGCACGGTGCGGGCCATGGCCAGGTACTTGTCGTTGACCGACGCCTTGGTCAGGTCGGTGCCCTGCCCGAAGTTCAGCTCCCTCAGGAACTCCCGGACAAAGCCCTCGACAGTGTGCTCACGGGTGGCGATGGGAATCGTTGTGTCCGTCACGCTTGTCACGGTAGCGGCAGAGCGTGAACCGGGCACATGAGTGCGATCACTCGCAACAATCGATCAGGTCACAGCACGTTTGCCGAGGGATTCCCCGACGACGCCCCAGTCCCTAGGGTGAAGCGCAGAGACCGCGCCGCCGGTCTCATCTCACGAGGGGTCCACCGATGATCCGGTTCTTGATTCGTACGGCGATCTTCATCGGCTCGTCCGCGCTCGGGCTGTGGCTCACGTCCCTGATCGTCGACGGCTTCCACGTGAAGGCGGAGGGGTTCCTCATCGCCGTGCTCGTGTTCGCCGTGCTGCAGAGCATCCTGTCGCCCTTCTTCCTGAAGACGACCGCGAAGAACGCGAGCGCGCTGACCGGAGCCGTCGGGCTCATCTCGACGTTCGTCGCGCTGCTCGTCGCCACCGCGATCAACGGGGCGATCACGATCGACGACGCACAGGCGTGGTTCTTCGGCACGATCCTGGTCTGGATCGTCACGATGCTCGCCACCCTGCTCCTGCCGGTCCTGTTCGTGAAGGACCGCGTCGAGAAGAATCGCGCGGCAGCCTGACGCGACGCCGAAGGGCGCGACACCTGGGGATGGTGTCGCGCCCTTCGGGTCCTGCGGTACGGACCAGGCCGTCAGCTTCTCTGGTGGAGATCAGGCGACAGCTGCTGCGTCCTTCTTCTGGCTCCGGGTGATCGCGTAGCCGACGAGGCCGAAGACCACGCCGATGCCCATGACCAGGGCGGCGACGCCGAACGCGACGACCGAGGTGAACAGCGAGGCCCGCAGGAACGAGCCGGTCATGACGACCTGCTTGAGACCGTTGAGCTTCGCGAGGTCGGGGTTGGCGGCCTGGTCGGCGGCCGACACACCGTCGGCGGTCAGCTTGTCACCGAGCGCCTTGGCCTGCGAGCTGACCTCGGCGTAGGTCTGGCCGCCGGTCGCCTTGAGCGAGTGGTGCTTGATGATGTCCGCCTGCGAGAAGGCCTCCCACGGCGTGTCGACGGCGGCGCCGCCGAAGTGCGCGGCGTCCGGCGAGACGGTGATCTTCTCGGCCTTGAGGTTCGAGGAGACCGCTCCCCAGGTGACACCACCGGCGATGAGGAAGACCGCCCCAGCGATCATCGTCAGGATGCCCAGGATGCGCACCACACCGTCAGGCTGGCGTACGGAGGACATGACGCCCTGTCCGGACGTCGCCACGCGCTGCGATGTCACAACCTCGGGGTGGTGGGTGGTGGCCATGGGACCTTCTCCTCATTGCGGGGGGTCTGTTGACCCCGGGGTGGTGTTCCGATGGGTCAACTGTGCGGGGCCGCCACAGGAGGCAGTTAGGGCCGAACGTCCTCTCGTGAGAACGGTTCCAGCGCCCTGGTCAGGGCCGTTGGTCCCGGGACGGGCCACCACCCCGGGGTGCAGTCTCGAGGTCAGCGGGAAGAGTCCACGACGACTTGTCGTGCGCCCCCGCGGGGATCGAGGAGGCTCCCATGCGTACCGACGGATCCGTCGTCATCGCTCTGGACGGTGCGGCCCACAGTGCGGGAACCCTCGCGTGGGGCGTTGCGGAGGCGGTGCGCCGGCGCGCCTCGGTGGTCCTGACCCAGGTCGTCGACACCCCCTGGATGTCCAGCTGGTGGGGCACCTACCCGGTGATCGACGTGGCCGACGCCGAGATCGAGGCGAAGGGCTACCTGTCCCGGCTGCAGCAGCGCGAGGGCAGGCGACACCCGAGCCTGGAGATCTCCGTCGACGTGCGGCACGGGCCGGCCATCCCCGAGCTGCGCGACCTCAGCACGGATGCCCAGCTTGTCGTGGTCGGCGCCGGACAGCCCAGCGCCCGGGGACGCACCGGTGTGCTCGGGGCGCACCTGGCGGCCCACGCACGCTGCCCGGTCGCCGTCGTCCGGCACGCCCCCGACCTGCCGACCCCGCCGGAGGCGCCCATCGTGGTCGGCGTCGACGGCTCGTCGGCGTCGATCGAGGCGGCCCGTGTCGCGGCCCGCGAGGCGTGGATGCGAGGCCGCACGCTCGTCCTCGTGCACGCCCGGCCGACCGTCCCCGACCCGTACAGCACGGGCAGCGTTCCGCCGTTGTCCACGCACGACGTCGACGACCCGACACACCGGGCAGCACGCCGCGTCCAGGACTCGCTGGTGCGCGAGAACCCCGGGCTGGAGGTCCGGCTCGAGCTCGTCGACGACGACCCGGCGACCGCGCTGGTGGGGATCGCGCGCGAGGCAGCGCTGCTCGTGGTGGGCACGCGCGGGCTCGGCAGCTTCCGCGGGATGCTGCTGGGGTCCGTGAGCACCGACGTGGTGCGTTCCGCCACGTGCCCGGTGCTGGTGGTGCACGGGCAGGGCTGAGCACGAGGGTGTGTGCCTGAGGTGGCGCCTCAGGCAGGAAGCAGCGGGACCGTCCAGGCCAGGAGCGTGCCTCCGTCGTCGACCGGGTTCACGCTCATCGAGCCGCCGCGACGACGTGCCCGCTCCTCGAGGTTGGCCAGACCGCTCCGGCGGGTGACGTGCTCGGGGACACCGACGCCGTCGTCCTGAACCTCGACCAGCACGTCGGCGCCGATGAACAGTCGGACGACGACCTCACGGGCGCGCGCGTGCCGGGCGACGTTGGCGAGCGCCTCCCGGACGACCGCGACCGTGTCCGCGCTGATGTTGTCGGGGACGGTCGCCGTGACGCCCTCGATGCGCAGGCGCGGGAGGAAGCCCAGCGTCTGGCGCGAGCGCACCACCTCGGCGTCGACCGCGTGCCGCAGGCCGGTGGTCGACCCGCCTCGCGCGCCGAGCCGGAAGATCGTTGTCCGGACGTCCTTGATGGTCTCGTCGAGGTCGTCCACGGCGCTCTCGAGCCGTTGCGTGACGTCCGGACGGACGGCGTCCTGCGCGGCACCCTGCACGGCCAGGCCGATCGCGAACAGCCGCTGGATCACCATGTCGTGCAGGTCGCGGGCGATGCGCTCGCGCTCCTCGAGCACCGCCAGCCGTGCGCGGTCGGCCTGCGCCTCGGCGACGTCCAAGGCGAGCGCGAGCTGCTCGGCGAACCCGGCGACGCTGGACAGGTCCACCTGCGGTCCGGCATCGCCCTCCGGCCCGGGCCAGCACGCCGTGAGCGCGGCGACCCAGCGCTCGGCGCTCCGCAGCGGCATGGCGAGCACCCAGACGGGTCCGTCGAGTCCGAGATCCTGACCGTCCGACATCCGGCGCAGCACCGGGGCATGGCCGACGAGATCCGCCTCCAGACCGGGCGGGAGGTCGTCGTGGAGCATGACCGCGGAGGCCTCCGCCACCGCCGCGACCCGGGCACGGACCGTCGCCAGCGCGTCAGCGCGCGGGATCCCGCTGGTCAGCGCCTCGCTGCAGGCGGCAGCGGCCTCGAGCCAGAGCTCGTGCTCGCGAGCGCGCCGGTAGGCCCGGGCGTGACCCACCGCAACGCCGGCCGCGGCCGCGAGAGCCGTCGCGAGCTGTTCGTCGCGTGCCGTGAAGTCGCGCGGCTCGCCGGCGGCGTTGTGCTTCTCGGTGAGGTAGAGGTTGCCGAAGATCTCCCCCCGAGCCATGACCGGCACGCCGAGGAACGTGTGCATGGGCGGGTGGTGCGCCGGGAAGCCGACGGAGTCCTCATGCTCGGCGAGCTCGTGCAACCGGATCGGGTGCGGGCTGGTGCTCAGGTGGCCGAGGACGCCCTGACCCGTGGGCAGCGGACCGATCAGCGCCACCGTCTCGTCGTCGATGCCGCGGTGCACGAACTCGACGAGACCACCGTGCTCCCCCAGCACGCCGAGCGCGCCGTAGCGCGCGCCCGTCAGGTGGCATCCGGCCTCGACCAGGCGCTCGAGCACCGTGGAGATGTCCAGCGTCGAGGAGAGCGAGACGACGGCGCTCATCAGCTCCTCGAGGCGCTCGTCGCGATCCATGCTCGGAGCATAAGCCGCCGGATCAGGGTCGTTCGGCCCTGGGGGCACGGGGGGCCGCGCCGAACACTGAAAAGCGACACAGGGAGGTGGAGACGATGCGAGCACTTGTCGTGTACGAGTCGTCGTTCGGGAACACGGGCATGGTCGCCGAGGCCGTGTGGCGCGGCCTGGCGGACCACGTCGAGGACGCGGCGTTGCGGCGCGTCGACGTGGCGCCGACGAGCCTGCCCCCGTCTCTGCAGCTCCTGGTGGTCGGCGGCCCGACGCAGGCCTTCGGCATGAGCCGGCCGTCCACCCGCCAGGATGCGCAGGCGAAGGCAGGTCTCCCGACGACGTGCCCGACGACCGGCGTCCGCGAGTGGCTGCACCAGCTGGAGCCGCCGAACCGGCCGGTCTACTCGGCGACGTTCGACACCCGCATCCACAGCCCGCACGTGCCGGGATCGGCGGCGGTCGGAGCGTGGCGCCTGCTCAACAAGGGCGGGTTCGAGCTGACAGCAGAGGCGGAGAGCTTCTGGGTGGAGGGCCTCAAGGGTCCGCTCCGCGACGGCGAGCTGGACCGGGCGTACACCTGGGGCGTGAGCCTCAGCGGTCTGTTGCTCGGTGCTGTTCGGCGATGAACAGGGCCGCCTGCGTGCGGCCGCGGACGCCGAGCTTGGCGAGCAGGCTCGAGATGTAGTTCTTGACCGTCTTCTCCGCCAGGAACATCTTGCCGGCGATCTCGCGGTTGGTCAGGCCCTCGCCGATGAGGTCCAGCACCGCGCTCTCCTGGGGCGTGAGCAGGTCGAGACGTGCGTCGTGGCCCTGGGACTCGCGGACGCGCTCGAGCACGCGCGCCTTGGTGGCGGGGTCGATCAACGACCGGCCCGCAGCGACGGCGCGGATCGAGTCGAGCAGCTGCGGCCCGCGGATCTCCTTGAGCACGTAGCCTGCGGCACCCGCGGTGATGGCGGCCAGGAGCGCCTCGTCGTCTTCGTAGGACGTGAGCATCAGGCACCGCAGCCCGCTGTCCGACGACGAGAGCTCGCGGCACACCTCGACCCCGCTGCCGTCGGGAAGCCGCACGTCGAGAAGCGCCACGTCGGCCTTCGCGACTGGTGCCCGCACCAGGGCCTCGGCGACCGTCGACGCCTCGCCCACGACGGACATGTCCGGGTCGGCGTCGATCAGCCGCAGCAGGCCCTGACGGACGACCTCATGGTCGTCGAGAAGAAAGACCCGGATCTGCGACGTGGTGGGCACATGCTCAATATGCCTCATCGCCTGTCTGCCGCGTCACTCCCACGTCGACGCGACTGCCGACAGATCCAGGATCTGGTCGGCCGACGGGGTGACGACGGGCCCCGGGGCACCGAAGCCGCTGTAGGTCACCTCGGCTGAGTACGCGCCCTGGGTGTACCGCATCTTGCGCGGCAGGTCGTCTGAGCCCAGCCAGAACGAGTAGGTGATCGTCGGAGGCGCCGGCGTCCCGTCGTCGTTGATGGGTGACGCGACCTTCGACGTGTCGTACGTGACGTCGTAGCGCTGGACGGTCGCTCCGTCGAGCTGCACGGACGGCGGTACCAGGCTGAGCATCGTGATGGCGTCGCTGGTTGCGCCTGTCGGCTGGCCCACCATCCCGTCGATACCGGTCATGCCGGCCTCGGCGTACTCCGGGGCGTTCGGGTCGAACAGGAGGAACTTTCCGTCCGCGGACTCGCCCTGCGCCATGTAGACCTTCGAGCCGATGACGCGGAAGTCGAGCGTCCCGGAGGGCGTCACTCCCGCCATCGCCCAGTCGTGGCCCGCAGCGGTCGTCACCAGCGACCCCTTCAGAACCAGAGCGTCGCCGCTCGGGTCGTTCAGCGTCATCGTGAAGGTGAAGCCGGAGACAGCCGCCTCGGCGGCTGTGAGGCGGGCGGTGAACGTCGCGGCGGTGATCGGCTCGGGCTGTGGCTGCGGTGTGGTCTGCGGATTCAGTGTGGACTGCGGCTTCGGTGTGGGCTGAGGAGCCGTCGTCGAACCGTGGGAAGGCTCCGGCCCCTGCGGCACCGCAGGATCCGCCGGCGAGCCGGGGGCGCCCGAGGCCTCGAGCGGCACCCGCACCGCGGTCAGGGCCATCGCCTGCGCGCCGGGGGGATCTGGGGTCGGGGCCGGCCCGGCGCATCCACCGGCAGCTCCTGCGACCAGCGCGGCTGCCACCGGAACGGCGAGAAGTCGACGACGCACCACGAGCCCCCCGGGACGTATCCCGCGCGAGCGCGCGGTGATGCTCCACGGTCCCACCCGACGACTGCGGACGGCATGTGCCGTGCGAGTGAACGACGGCCTCGGGAACCGGGGCGAACCGGTGGGAACAGGATCGCCAGCCCGCGTCAGGACGACGCCGATGCGCCGGGGATCGCGGTGAGCTGGTCGGCGGGCGGGGCGACCACGGGAGTCGGTGCGCCGAAGCCGCTGTAGCCGATCTGGACCGAGTAGGCGTCCAACGAGAAGCTCATCTTGCGCGGCAGGTCGTCCGGTCCGATCCAGTACGAGTAGGTCAGGGTCGGTGGCACGGACTGGCCGTCGACCGGCGCAGGGATCTTCGTCGTGTCGTACGTGACGTCGTAGCGCTGGACCGTCACCCCGTCCATCTGCTCGGGCCCTCCGACCGCGACGACGGCGGTGATGGCCGCACTGTCCGCGTCGGTCGGCTGGTCGAGCATCTTGTCGAAGTCGGTGAGGTCCTCGATCGAGTTGCTCGGGTCGTTCGGGTCGAGGGCCATGAACTTGTCGTGGGTCGCGGAGTTGAGCTTCACGTAGACCATCGAGTCGACGAACCGGATCTCCATCGGGCCGGACGGCGTCGTACCGGCCATGGCCATGTCATGACCGGTCGCCGTGACCACCATGGAACCGTGCATCGCCACGCTCCCCGCGGTCGGGTCGTTCAGCGCCATCGTGAAGTTGAAGCCCGTCACGGCGGCCTCGGCGGCGGCGAGGCGCGCGCTGATCGTGGCGGCGTTGAACGGTTCGACCGGGGGCGGCGTCGCAGTTGCCGGTGCCGTCGCGGGGTCGGTCGCGGTCGCGGGGTCGGTGGCGGTCGCGGGGTCCTGCGCGGTCGCGGGGTCCTTCGCCGTGGCGGCGCCGGTGGCGGAGTCGGACGGCACCCGCACGGCGGAGAGCGCCATCGCACGGCCACCGGGCGGCTCGGGTGGGGCTCCCTGCGCGGCACATCCGCTGGCGGCTCCGGCAAGCACGGTGCCCACCAGAAGGACGAGAAGTCGACGACGCACCAGACCCCCTAGACCTGCCCGCACGAGACCGCGCGGCGAACCACCACGATCGCATCGGCGAGGTGCGGACGGCGTGTGCCGTGCGAGTGAACGACGGCCTCAGGAACTGGGACGGACCAGCGGAAACAGGATGGTGTCCCGGATGCTCAGGCCCGTCAGGTTCATGACGAGCCGGTCGATCCCCATGCCCATGCCGCCGGTCGGCGGCATCCCGTACTCCAGGGCCGTGAGGAAGTCCTCGTCCACCTGCATGGCCTCGACGTTCCCGGCCGCGGCGAGCAGCGACTGCTCGACGAGCCGTCGACGCTGGTCCATCGGGTCGACCAGCTCGGAGTAGGCGGTGCCCTGCTCGGAGGCGAAGATCACCAGGTCCCACTTCTCGGCCAGGCGGGGGTCGACGCGGTGCTGTCGTGTGAGCGGCGAGCTCTCCTTGGGGAAGTCCGTGTAGAACACCGGCGTCGTGGTGGTGCTCTCGCACAGCAGTCCGTAGATCTCCTCGAGCACCACCGCCCACGAGGCGTCCTGGTCGAGCTCGAGGCCGATGGCCGAGGCGTGCCGCTGGAGCACCTGGACCGGCGTGTCCGCCGTGATCTCGTCCCCCAGCTTCTCCGAGACCGCCTCGCAGATCGTCTTGACCGGCCACGTGCCAGACAGGTCGAACTCCTGGATCTTGCCGGCCGCATCAGGACGTCGCGCGACCGGCGACCCGTGCACGGCGGTCGCGGCTTCCTGGATGAGCTCCTGCGTCAGCACACGCATCGTGGTGTAGTCGCCGTACGTCTCGTACAGCTCCAGCGACGTGAACTCCGGGTTGTGCTTGAAGTCGACGCCCTCGTTGCGGAACTGCCGCCCGACCTCGAACACCTTCTCCATGCCGCCCACGAGCAGCCGCTTGAGGTGCAGCTCCGTCGCGATGCGGAGGTAGAGGTCCATGTCGAACGCGTTCATGTGGGTCTCGAACGGCCGGGCGTTGGCACCGCCGTGGATCACCTGCAGGATCGGCGTCTCGACCTCGGTGAACCCACGGGCGTGCAGCGAGTCGCGCACGCTGCGCACCACGGTCGCCCGCGTGTAGGCGATGTCGCGGGCCGCCGGTCGGACGATCAGGTCGACGTACCGCGAACGGACGCGCGCCTCGGGGTCGGTCAGGCCGTGGTGCTTGTCGGGCAGCGGGCGCAGCGACTTGCTGGTCATGGCCAGTGACGACGCCCGGACGGACAGCTCGCCGCGCTTCGTCGCGACGACTTCGCCGGTCACCCCGATGTGGTCGCCGAGGTCGACGTCGTGCCTCCAGAGCTCGAGATCCTCGGCGCTGACGTCACGGGCGTCGACCATGACCTGCAGGTCGCCGGAACCGTCGCGGAGCGTGCCGAAGCCCAGCCGCCCCCCGTCGCGCTTGCGGATCACGCGCGCCGCGACCGACACGACGACACCCGTGGCCGCGCCCGGCGGCAGGTCGGGGTGCCCGGTGCGGACCTCCGCCAACGTGTGCGTCCGCGGGTACGTCACCGGGTAGGGGTCGATGCCGCGGGCGCGCAGCCGGTCGGCCTTGTCCCGGCGGACGCGCTGCTGCTCGGGCAGGTGGTCGGCCGCGAGCGCGAGCTCGACCGGGTCCGGAGCCTGCGGGATCCGCGCCTCCACCTGGGCTGCGTAGTCGAGCGCAGCCCGCTCGACGTCCCCGGCACCCACGGCCTTCCCGCGACGGTTGAGCAGCCGCAGCCTCGGCCGCGTGAGGAACCCCTCGGCGCTGCCGGCGGCCGTCCCGATCCGCGGCAGGTCCGACGCGTACTCGAAGCAGATGAACCGCGGCTGCCAGTCCGGCTGGTACTTCGCGTTCGACCGGTAGAGCGACTCCAGCTGCCAGTTCCGGCTGGCCAGCACCAGCGACGACCGCCACAGGCGCGCGATCGGCCCGGCGCCCACTTCGGCGCCGCGCTCGAACGCCTCGCGGAACATCGCGAAGTTCAGCGAGAGCCGGCCGGCGCCGAACGCCGCGGCCCGCTCCGCCAGCGCGGAGACCATGAGCTCGACCAGCCCGTTGTCGGCCGTGGGGTCGCGCCGCATCAGGTCGAGCGACAACCCGTTGCGGCCCCACGGGACGAAGCTGAGGAACCCGCGCAGACGCCCCTCCTCGTCGATCGCCTCGACCAGCACGCAGTCGTCGTCCAGGTCGTCGCCGAGCCGGCCCAGCGCCATCGAGAAGCCGCGCTCGTCGCCACCGTCCCCACGCCACCGCGCCGCCGCCGCGTCGAGCGCCGTGAAGCGGCCGGTGTCCAGCGCGGAGTGCCGCTCGACGCGCGTGGTGTAGCCCCGGCGCTGCAGGCGCGCCACCGACTGCCGGACCGCCTTCATGCCCGGGCCGGTCAGCGAGAAGGTCCGCAGGTCGAGGATCGCCTCGTCGCCGATCTCCCACGCCTTCAGTCCCGCCTCGGTGTAGGCCAGCGCCCCAGCACCGCCCGCACCCATCACGGCCAGCGACCAGCCGTTGGTGCGGGCCTGCCGCCGCCAGGCCTCGATCGCCGCGGGCCACCGCAGCGGGTCGCCGACGGGATTGCCGCTGGCGAGGCTCACTGATCCGACGACCCGGTAGGAGATCCCTGCCCGCGCGGTGTTCGCGTCGCCGGTGTCCCAGAGCACCGACTTGTCGCGACGGGTGGCGAAGTACCCCAGCGAGTCCTCCGAGCCGAAGTCGCGCAGGAGGGTGCGCACGCGGGCCTCGTCGGCCGCGTCGAGCGTGTGGGTGTACCGAGGCGTCCGGAACAGCAGGTACGCCGAGCCGAGGACCACCACGGCGCCGATCAGGTTGATCACCGCGCGCACCCAGAACGGCGCCGTCGCCTTGCTGGCCTGGTCCGTCAGGCCCAGGTCGCCGAGCATGCTGTCCCAGACGAAGTAGACCGACGAGCCCGCGCCGCTGGTGTGTCCGAACCGGGTCACCAACCAGGTGCCGACGAACAGGATCACGGCCCCGCCGACGAGGAAGAACGCGGTCGCGGCCCAGAACGAGCCGCGCCTCGTGCGCGCACGGAACTGGCCGCGGCAGCGCCAGAGCTGGACCAGCACCGCGCTCATCAGCACGAACCCGACCGCGTTGAGCCACGATCCGCCGTCGAGCATCTCGGTGAGCCGTGCCAGCTGCGGGAGGACGATCCACCAGACGACGAGCAGCCACCACGCGGCGCGAAGCCGGCGGTTGAGGGCGACGCCGATGCTCGCCAGGAGCGCCGCGTAGACGACGTTCGGGATGATCGGGATGG
This sequence comes from Cellulomonas sp. URHD0024, assembly GCF_000426185.1. GTDB lineage: Bacteria > Actinomycetota > Actinomycetes > Actinomycetales > Cellulomonadaceae > Cellulomonas. Next base: position 281,761 of record NZ_KE384506.1, on the reverse strand, counting down.
TGAGCACCGAGACGACGTCGTGCCCGGAGCCGAAGTACGCGCGCAGTGCGGGGACGACCGCTGCGACCAGGACGAGAGCGAGCGCCACGAACATCGCGGCGGCGATCCGGTCCGGCCACCGGTCGTCGATCGGGTGCGGCTCCGGGCGCTGCCCGGCCACCCGAGGCTCGGCGTCGGACAGAACGACCTCGGTACTCGCCACGTGCGTTCCGATCCCTCGTGCTGCGGACCTCGGCTCGTGCCGGTGACCCGTCTGACCAGCCCATCTGACCTCGTCGGACCCTAACCTCGGGCGCGCGACCGGTCCATACGCCGAGTTGCCCGACCCCCTGGTCGCAGCAGCGTCCGCGTGCCACTGTGAGCCTGCACGATCCGCCCGATTTCTCCGGGTCGACGCCCCGTGAAGGCGGCGCCCCATCAAGGCAGAGGATGAACGATGACCGTGACGTCGCTGGACGAGCTAGGCCCCGTGGACTATGTCGTCGTCGAGTTTCCGGCGGGTGAGCAGAACTTCACCGGGGAGATGGTCGAGGAGCTGCTGGCACTCGTGCGGGCCGGCACCATCCGGGTGATCGACGTGCTGATCCTGACCAAGAACGAGGACGGGTCCGTCGACGCGGCCGAGCTGTCCGACATCCCCGAGCTCGGCGAGCTCGAGGCGATCGAGGCCGAGCTGGCTGAGCTGCTGGCGGCCGAGGACGTCGACAAGCTGGCCAACGCCATGGACCCGGGGAGTGTGGCCGGCGTCCTGATCTACGAGAACCTCTGGGCGGCGCCGTTCGCGTCGGCCGCACGCCGAGCCGGTGGTCAGCTGATCGCCGACGGACGCATCCCGATCCAAGCCATCATCGCCTCGATCGAGGCCGACCAGCTCGAAGGAGCCTGACATGCCGCTTCGCCCCGCACGCATCGGACGGGTCGGTGTCATCGGCCACCCCGTCGCCAAGACGGCCGCCGTCGCCGCCGTCGTCTCGTCTCCCGGGCCGGCGCCGATCGCGAAGACCGCCGTGGTCGCCGCCGCCGTGACCCCGGGTCGTGGGATCGGCCGCCGCCGCATCTGACCTCACGACGACGGAGGCCCGCCCACTGAGAGGGCGGGCCTCCGTCGTTTGGCGGCCCCGCGCACCTCGACGACGGTCAGTCGGTCTTCTTCTCGTCCTTCTTCTCGTCTTCCGTCTCATCCTCGGAGAAGTCGAAGTTCATGTCCTCGATCTCGGACATCTCGCTCTCGCTGTCCTCGTCGTTGCGCTTCATCTCCGCTGGGATCGTGAACGAGTAGTCACCCTTGATGATCTCGATCTTCGTGTAGATCGGCTTCTTGTCCCTCGGGCGGAAGAAGCCGAGCGCCATCTTGGGTTTCTGGTGGATGACGTTCTTCAGGAAGTAGGCTTCGTCGACCTCCTTCACCTTGGCCACGAAGAGGAGCCCCGCCTGGGGAATTCCTGGGCCAGGCTTGACGAGCACCTCCTTGTCAGAAACCGCGATATTGATCGCCTTTCTTCGTTTCTGCTCCTCCACGCTGCCCTTGGGTATCGCCTTCTCAGCCTTCTCTTTGGTCGAGAGGTCGACATGGTCCGGGCTGGATGCTATGCCGCCGACGTAGCCGAGTCGCTTCTCCTTCTTCAGCTCGGACTCTTCTCGCGCGTCCGTCGTGTACGACTTCTTCCCCTTGAGGAAGCCGCCATCCTTGATGTCGACGCCCTTAGGTCGGTTCTTGGCGTCGACCGGCTTGGGCGCATACTTTCCGGCACTCACGCCCAGGCCCTCGGCCTCGAAGGAGAGGTACGGAGACGTCACGCTGTCGTCGACGATCTGCTGGACCGGTGTGTCCGTCCCACCGAGAGTCTGGGTCCGGAACACTATGTCGTTCTCGGAGAGCATGTTCTTGACATTGTCGGGGCTCATACCGCGGTACACCAGGTTCGCGATCCCGTCGGCACCCTGCACCACGACCGGGAAATTGACTTCTCGATTCGTCCCCGCACTCGGTAGGCGCGCACTGGGGACCTTGCTGCGTCGCTCCTTGCGCGTCTTCTTGCGGTCAGCGGAGGCCTTGAGCTTCTTCTGCTCGGCGAGCACCCCCTCGTCCTTGCCCGTGTAGGCAAGAATCTCCGCCGGTTTGGCGAGCCGAAACCCCTCGGGGATCTTCCCCTCGTCGGGCCAGGACTTGGGTGTCCGGTCGGTGGGCGATCCGATCCCCTTCTTGATGATCCGAACCATCTGCACAGCCGCGGTGCTGGTGGCGGCCGGCCCCTTCTGCAGCTGTGACGCCGTGAGCAAGCGCGTTCCGCCGCGCTGCCACCGAACGGCCCGCGCGCCCATCACGTCCGCCTCGTGCTCGAGCCCGTGGTCGTCGTTCACCCGGGTCGTGCCCTTCAGCTGCATTGTCGGCCGGACTCTGCCCTGGGCCTGCTGCACCACGTGCCACGCCTCGTGGGGCAGGTGCTCCTCCTGGCCGGGACCGACGTGGATCTCGCTGCCCTGCGTGTAGGCGAGAGCGCCGACCTGGGCCGGCCGGTCCGAGTCGTAGTGGACCGTCACGCCGTCGAGCGACACGCCCGAGAGCTGCTCGACCCCGGTCCGCAGCCCCTCGGGCAGCGGGGCGCCGGACGAGCGCTGTGCGGGGAAGGCGAGCCCGCCGACGACGGGCCGGGCGACGACGATCCGCTGTGTCGGCTGGGCGACGGGTTCCGTCCTGCCCGGCTCGACGTTCGCGGGTGCGGCCCTCAGCCGCGACTCTTCGAAGGTCTTCATCTCGGCGCTCCCCCGTGGACGACACCTGAACGCTACCGCCGCCATGTCCGAGTTGTCAGGAAAGTGTCGGAGCTCGTCGGCCCAGCTTCTGGTACTCCCGGGCCGCCGCCGCCGCGACGAGCTGCTGGCCTACCGGTCGCCCGGCGACCGCAGCGTCATAGGACGCCGCGACCACGATGTTGCGGATGTCGCCCCCAGCCAGCTCGAGGTCCGCGGCGAGCCCGTCCAGGTCGACCGGGTCGTCGGCGTCGTCTTCCCCGGCCTGCGCGAGGTGCTGCGCCCACAGTCGCCGCCGGGTCTCCTGGTCGGGGTCGGGAAAGTGCACGATGAACTGCATGCGTCGCAGGAAGGCCTTGTCGAGGTTTCCGCGCAGGTTCGTGGCGAGCACCGTGATGCCGTCGAAGTGCTCCATGCGCTGCAGCAGGTAGGAGACCTCCTGGTTGGCGTACCGGTCGTGGGCGTCCTGCACCGCCGAACGGCTGCCGAACAACGCGTCGGCCTCGTCGAAGAACAGCACCACGTTGCGGCTCTCGGCGGCGCGGAACACCTTCTCGAGGTTCTTCTCGGTCTCGCCGATGTACTTGTCGACGATCGCCGAGAGGTCGATCTGCATCAGGTCGACGCCGAGCTCGTCGGCGACCACGTGCGCCGCCAGCGTCTTGCCGGTACCGGGCGAGCCGGAGAACAGTGCCGCCAGACCACCGCCCTTGCCTGCCTTGTTGTGCAACGTGCCTCGCGCCATGACCTCCGGACGACGCTCCGCCCACCGCACGAGCCGCACCAGGTCCGCCTCGACGCGTTCTGGGAGCACGAGGTCGGCGAACGACGAGGCCATCGCGCCCTGCGAGATCTGACCGACGGTCAGTCCGGTGGCGGCGTTGCCCGAGCCCACGGTCCGGGCCGCGTCACGCAGCAGCTCCTCCGATATCGGCTGGTCGCGGGCCTCGGCCAGGAGCCGCGCGTAGCGGGTGGTCTGCAGGATCTCCTCCGGGCTGAGCCGCAGACCGACCACCGATCGCGCCGAGCTGACCTCGACCGGCTCCGTCAGGGCCGCGCCCCAGACGGCCGCACGGTCGGCGGCGCTCAGGAATGGCGCGGCGATCGCCAGGGGGGTCGTGGCGAGGAGGTCGGGCGGCCAGGCGCTGCTCCCCACGGCGACGACCGGCACAGGCGACGAGGCGAGGACCTGAACCGCGGGCGAGCCGGCCGAGAGCACGGCATCGCCCCCCGCGACGACGACGCCGGCGCCCATCAGCCCAGCCTCGAGGACCACGGACCTCAGGACGTGCACCACGTCGTTCTGGGGAGCGAGCCGGGCGTCGACGACCAGGCACTCGGCGCCGGCCGCGGCGAACGCGGCGGCAGCGACAGCCACCCCGGCACTGCCCAGCGGACCGTGCACCCACGTCAGCGGCTGCCCGCCCAGGAGCGCCCGAGCGAGCTGGTCCGAAGTGGGGGTGCGGTAGGCGAGGACGTCCATGGCGACGGCGGCGACCGAGGGCTCGGCGTCGTCATCGCCGACCAGGTGCCCACGGAGCCGGTCGGCGACGCCCAGCGTCCGGTCCAGCCAGCCGCCGTCCCCGGTCATCTCGACCAGGCCGACGTTCCGCAACGGCGCGGACGCGTGGAGCTCCGCCGAGCTCTCGACGCTCGCAGTGCCGAGGCCGGCCAGCTCCAGGGCCAGCGCCACGGTCACCCGACCGCCGAGCGTCCGGCCGGTCAGCAGGTCGTAGGCCTGGCCGAACGTGGGGTCCAGGGTCGGCGCGACCGCCACCGCGAGCAGAGCCGCGGCCGCGTCCGAGAGCTGGAAGCACTCGACCACGCCCGCGAACCGCTCGTCGTCGTCCTGTGCGCCCGACGGGTAGTCCTGCTGGAGCGCGATGACGACGACGGCGAGCCGCTCGGCGGTGTCCGGCCGACGAGCCGCCGCAGCGACGACCGCACGGGTCACGCTGCTCAACAGATCCTGCACGGATCGCCCCTGTTCCCCGGCGGGCGGCTCCTGCGATCCCGCCGCAGACCAGAGGCTACCGGCGTTCGCCGGACGGAGGGAGAAACGAACGAGAGCCCGGCCGATGGGCCAGGCTCTCGTCAGGGACTACGTGCGCCCGAAGGGACTCGAACCCCCAACCTTCTGATCCGTAGTCAGATGCTCTATCCATTGAGCTACGGGCGCGCTGGTCCCGCAGGACCGGAGATGACGATACAGGTCGTGAGCCCGACGCCCAAACCGCACGGGTGGCAGGATCGCGCGCATGACGGACCTCACACGCCTGGGCACGGGCGGCGGCCGTCGGGGGATGCGGTCCGACGTGCTGCGGCACGGCGCCGGCGAGGACTCGAGCAGGGTCGGCTACATCGAGCTGTTCTTCGACCTGGTGTTCGTGTTCGCGGTGACCCAGCTCTCCCACATGCTCATCCACCACACCGACGGGCGCACGCTCGTCCAGACGCTCGTGCTCGGCTGGGCGGTGTGGTGGCTGTGGATCGACACCACCTGGGTGACCAACTGGCTGGACCCCGACAAGGTCCCCGTCCGCACGATGCTGCTGGTGCTGATGCTGCTGGGCCTGCTGATGTCGTCGGCGATCCCGGAGGCCTTCGAGGACAAGGCGCTGCTGTTCGCGATCCCCTACGTGCTCATCCAGCTGGGGCGGACGCTCTTCACCGTCTTCGCGATGGGCCGGCACTGGCCGGAGAACGCGTACAACTTCCGCCGGATCACCGTGTGGCTGACGGTCTCGGGCGGGTTCTGGATCGCGGGTGCGTTCGTCGACGGGAACGAGCGGCTGGTGCTGTGGGTCGTTGCGGCGCTGATCGACGTCGCCGGGCCGCGCGCCCTGTTCTGGGTGCCGTTCATGGGCGCGACGGATCCCAGCACGTGGGCCGTGCGCGGCACGCACATGGCCGAGCGGGTGGCGCTCTTCCTGATCATCAGCCTCGGCGAGTCGATCATCGTCACCGGGAGCGCGTTCGCGGCGACGGAGGTCTCCGTCACGACGATCCTCGCGTTCCTCGCGGCTTTCGTCAGCACCGTGCTCATGTGGCTGCTGTTCTTCGACCGGTCGGAGCGACGCGCCACCGAGTTCTTCGCGGCGCAAAAGGACCCCGGGATGGTCGCGCAGACGGCGTACACGTACGTGCCCTACCTGCTGATCGTCGGCATCGTGCTCACCGCCGTGGCTGACGCGCTCGTCCTGGCGCACCCGCTGGGCGAGGAGGGGTCGACCGACGCCTGGACCGCGGGCCTCGTCTGCGGCGCCTCGGCCGTCTACCTGCTGGGAAACGCGTTGTTCCGACGGACGACCGGTGGCCGGTGGTCCGTGACGCACCTGCTCGGCGTCGTGGCGGTGCTCGCGGCGTTCCTGCTGCGGCCCGTCGTGACGCCCCTGACCCTGAACTGGGTGTCGAACCTGCTGCTGGCCGCGGTGATCGCCGGCGACGTGGCGCTCGCCCGCCGAACCGCGCCAGGACGACGAAAGCCCGGTCCTCGTCGGGACCGGGCCTGAATCGAAACTGGCGGAGACGGTGGGATTTGAACCCACGGAAGGCTTACGCCTTCACGACCTTAGCAGGGTCGCGCACTAGACCGGGCTATGCGACGTCTCCAGGACCTGCACAGGCTACCCGTGCGGGTGCCACTCCTCCAAAGCGGGCTGTGACCTGCCCCTTCACTGGGCGTTTCCACCCAGTCGACGAGGAATCTTTCTGTCGTGCGACGGCGTTCGGGGTGCATGACCGTCGTGGTTCAGGCGCTGAGAGGAGCCTGAGAGAATTCGCTCGGAGCGAAGACAAATTCCTTGACCCTCGGATGCATCGGCTGATGCACTGGCCGTAGGCCGCCCGGGTGAGGAATTTCGGGTCCTGCTCCTCCGGACCGTTGACGGTCCCACCTTCGGCGACGCCGCCACCCCCTTCGCACATCGGAGTTTGCTGTGTCCGAACCTGCCCTCACGACCGCCGACGCGGTCGAGTCACCACTCGACGACGCTGCCCTTGCCGCCGCCGCGCACGACCGTCGTCGCTGGGTGATCCTCGGCGTCATCGCCATCGCGCAGCTGATGATCGTGCTCGACTCCGCGATCATGAACATCGCTCTGCCATCCGCCGCCGAGGACCTCGGCATCCCGGCGCAGGACATCTCCTGGGCCATCACGGCCTACACGCTCGCGTTCGGCGGGCTGCTGCTGCTCGGGGGTCGCATCGCCGACTACATCGGTCGCAAGCGAGCCTTCCTCATCGGTCTGGTCGGCTTCGCGGTGGCCTCCGGGCTCGGCGGTGCCGCACAGTCCGAGTCGCTGCTGTTCGCTGCTCGCGCTCTGCAGGGCGCGTTCGGTGCGCTGCTGGCGCCGGCGTCGCTCGCCCTCATCACCGTCACCTTCACCGAGGGGCGCGACCGCGCGAAGGCGTTCGGCGTCTTCGGCGCGATCTCCGGCGGTGGAGCGGCCATCGGCCTGATCCTCGGCGGGATCCTCACGGAGTACCTCGGCTGGCGCTGGTGCCTCTACGTCAACCTTCCGATCGCCCTAATCACCCTCTTCCTCGGCATCAAGTACGTCCAGGAGTCCAAGGCGCCCGGCGATCGGCACCTCGACATCCCCGGCGCCATCCTCTCCAGCGTCGGCCTGGCGACCCTCGTGTACGGCTTCACGGAGGCCTCCAAGCCGAAGGCCGACGGCAGCGGAACGGTGGGTTGGACCGACCCGACCGTCGTGACCCTCCTGACCATCGCCGTCGTGGCGCTCGTCGCGTTCGTGATCGTCGAGACGCGCGTGAAGAACCCGCTGCTGCCCATGCGCATCGTGCTCGACCGCAACCGCGGCGGCTCCTACATCGTGTTCCTGATGATCGGTGCCGGGCTGTTCTCGATGTTCTTGTTCATGACGCTCTACTTCCAGAACATCCTGGGCTACACCCCGCTCAGGGCCGGGTTCGCGTTCCTGCCGTTCAGCATCGGCATCATCGTGGGCGCCGGCGTCGTGTCGCAGCTCCTGCCGCGGGTCGGCCCACGGCCGCTGATGCTGATCGGCATCTCGATGGCCATCGCCGGCATGCTGCTGCTCCTGCGGACCACGCCGGACTCGTCGTACGTCACGACGGTCCTTCCCGCCATCACGATCATGAGCCTCGGCATGGCGGCCGTCTTCATCCCCGCGTCGAGCACGGCGCTCGTCGGGGTCGGCAAGCACGACGCCGGCGTCGCCAGCGCGCTGCTCAACACGTCCCAGCAGGTGGGCGGCTCGCTCGGCCTCGCCCTGCTGAGCACGTTCGCGATCAGCGCGACCGCGTCGAAGCTCACCGAGCTTGCGGGTGGCGCGGAGGCGACGCAGGCGATGGTCGAGACCGCCCGGGTGGCCGGCTATCACGTCGCCTACCTCGGCGGGGCCGTGCTGATGTTCGTGGGCCTGGCCGCTGCGGCGACGCTCATCTCTGCCAAGAAGGACGACCTGCCGGCGGACTCTGCCGTGGCCGTCTGACCCTTCCCGATGAACGAGAGCCGCGCGATCCCCGGGGGATCGCGCGGCTCTCGTGCGTTCGGCGTCAGTCCTCGTCGTCGCCGAGGAACAGGAACTTCACCGCGAGGGTGGCGAAGAAGATCAACGCGAAGATGATGCCCACGAAGAAGACGTAGTCCAGCCCGGGGTGAGGCTCGCCGTCGAACGTGGCGACGCCCCGGAGGATCAGGAGCACCACGAAGATGACGAGGATGCCGATCGAGATGTAGCCCAGGGCCTTGGTGTTCTGGACGGGCCGGTCAGACTGGGTCGAGTTCACACCGGAAGTTGACCACAACTGGGCGTTTCGGACCAGAGGGACTCAACGACGAACCTGCTGGTGGGCCGGGATTCCCTGCTCGGCCAGGTTGGCGGTCTCCTCGACCCGGGCCGTGCGCGTGGCGTCCCGCTTCGCGTCGACGATCCAGCGCAGGATGCCCCGCCGGACCGCCTCACTGAACGACTCCCACTGCGCGCGAGAACCCCGTCTGACCGCGAACGCGAAAACCAGGTCCTTCGGGAGGACCAGGCTGTCCGCGTCGTCGTACCGCGACCACGAGCCGTCCGCCTTGGCCGCATCGATCACCGCACGACCCACGGGCGTCATGCGACCGTCGGCCTCCACCCGCGCGACCCGCTGCTTCGACATCAGGCTCCAGCCACTTCCTGGGCGCCTGCGGGTGAGCCAGAGCATCGTGCGGTCCGCGTCGAGCGTCTGGGCCTGGCCGTCGATCCAGCCGAAGCACAGAGCCTCCTCGATGGCCTCCTCGTAGGTGACGTGCGGTCGACCACTCGGCGGGCGCCACATGACCAGCCAGATTCCCGGCGAGGTCGCGTGGTGCTCGGCCAGCCAGTCGCGCCACTCCTGCGGCGACTCGATCAGGACCTGCTCGGCGTCGTCCTTCACAGCTCGTCCCTTCTGGCAGCGGCCGCGTCGCGGGCTCGCTCCGCCCGTTGCAGCTCGCGTTCGGTCGTCGCGGCTTCCTTCTCGTCGTGCCGGAGGTTGGACTGGGCCTGGCTGACGTCCTTGTCGGCGATCGTCGCCGCCTTGCCCGCCGCCGCGAGCTTGCGACGAACCTCCGCGAGCGTCCGCACCAGGTCGTCCTCCTCGTCGTGGGCCTCCTGCGCCGCACGTTCGGCACGCGCCAGAACGGCCGCGCTCTCGTCCCGGACGTCCTGCGCGGCGTCGTGCTTGCGCTGGGCGTCGGCGACGACCTGGGCCGCGAGCTCGAGCGCTCGGTCGGCCTCGGCGCGCAGGCGCTGCTGACGCTCTGCGGCGCGAGCACGACGGGCCTCCTCCGGGTCGACCGCAGGTGGGACCAGGGTCAGCTTGGGGCGCTGGCTCTTGGGCGCGTCGCCGGCGTCCGGACCTGCCTTCGGCTCTGCCGTCCGCGCTGTCTTCGCGTCCTTCTTCGCCGCAGGCGGACTCGAGGACCGCGCGCTCGAGCCGGTCGTCGTCGTGCCGCTGGTGTCCGCGCTGCCGAAGCCCGACCACTCGCGAGAGGCCGTGAGCCGGCCCGAGGTCACCTCGCGGGCAACCTCCGGGTCCGCGAGCGCCGCCGTGAGCGTTGCATCGAGCTCCTGCGTGACCGCGTCCCCGATGCGCTGGCCGCTCGGTGCCGCGAGCTTGCGGGCGCGCGCCGTCAGCGACCGGACGAGAGCTCGTCGCTGCGTCGACAGCTCCCGCAGAGCCGGTCCGTCGAGCGAGCGCTCCGCGTCGCGCAGGCCCTCTCCGAGCGCGACCACCTGGTCCGCGAAGCCAGGGTCGTCGCGGACGAGCAGGTTCATCAGCCAGGCCGAGACCGTCGGCTTGCGCAGCTCGGTGATCTCCTTGGCCAGGTCCCGGTCGCCGTCCGACCGTGCGGCCTTGGCGGCCGCGTCCCGGTGCTCGATGAAGACGCTCGGCGGGCCGCCGTACAGCTCGTCGGCGATGTCGTCGAGCTCGGACATCACGGCACCTCGTGCCCGATGAGGGGCGCCACCATCTCGAACCTGACCGTGCGCGTCTTCACGTCCGCGCTGGCGACCCTGACGCGCACATCGGTGCCCAGCGGGAGGTCCACGCCCTCGATGCGACCGCGGACCGCGGGATCACGCAGCTGGACCACACCGGCCTCGCGGTCGGCGCGCACGTCGACGATCGCACCGTCGAACACGTCCCCGACACGGCCGGTCAGCAGAGCCGCCTCGACGAGGTCGATGCAGCCCCGCTCGTACTCGCCCGCGTGCTTGTCGCCGGCAGCCATCAGCCCGGGCAGCTCCTCGAGGGCGTCACGGGCCCACGCCGGGACGGGCGTTCCGGCGCTCAGGGCCACGCAGACCTCGCCGACGAACCGGTCGACGAGGCGTCGCAACGGGGCAGTCGCGTGCGCGTAGGGGGCCGCGATCGCCGCGTGCATCGTGTAGGAGGGGACCTCGCCGGCGAACGCCACGTACGCGGCTCCGCGCAGCAGGCTCGTCGCCTCGGTCAAGAGAGCGGCGTGCGCCGGGTTCGACGCGTCCAGGTTCCGGATGACGTCACCGGGCGTCGCGCCGTCCGGCCAGTCGACGCCGAGGGCATGTGCGGACCGTCGCAGCCGCTCGACGTCGCGCGGGTCCGCCTTCGGGAGCGTGCGCAGGACGCCGATGCGCCCGTCGATCATCAGCCGGGCGGCGCACATCCCCGTGAGCAGCGAGATCTGGGCGTTCCACTCCTCGACGGGCAGGGTCGCGCGGCTGCCCAGGGTCCAGGTGCCGTCCGCCTGCTGCTCCACCACCTGTTCAGGCGTCGGAAGGGTGATCCCGCCGCGCGCGATCTCCGCCGCCTGACGCAGGGTCCCGACGACCTGCAGCAGCCGCAGGGTGGCGTCGGCTGTGCCGTCGTCCAGGGCCTTCTGGGCCCCGTTGTACGTCAGCTGTGCACGGCTTTGTACACGCTTGCGACTGACCGTGACGTGCGTCGGCTCGCCCTCTTCGTCGAGCTCGATCGTCCACAGCAGCGCCGGGCTCGTCTGGCCCGGGAGCAGGCTCGCCCGCCCCTCGCTCAGCTCGGGCGGGTGCAACGGGGTCCGGCCGTCCGGGGCGTACAACGTCTCCACCCGGAGGCGCGCCTCGTCGTCGATCGCGCCGCCCGGCACCACCCAGGACGCGACGTCGGCAATCGCGTAGTGGACCCGGAAGCCGTCTGCCGTGCGCTCGATGTGCAGCGCCTGGTCGAGGTCCATCGAACCCTCAGGGTCGATGGTGACGAACGGGATGTCGGTCGCGTCACCGCTCTGCGCGGTCGGCTGCGCCGCCAGGGCCTCGGCGGTCACGGCGGGTGGGAAGGCCTCAGGGATGTCGAGCTCGTGCCGCAGCGCCGCGAGACCCTCACGGACCAGCACGTCGACCGCGGGACCGTCAGGGACGTGCTGGCTCGGTTGCAGCTGGACATGGCGTCGGGGCACATCGAGAGCCTAGGCGCCGGTGCCCTCAGACGCGCTCGAATGCTGAGCTCGCGCGCCCGACGTCGTGCACCTGGCTCGTGCCGGCGCCAAGCCCTGGTCAAGAGGTCCTCTCAAAACCCAGCGCCGAGGGTCGCGACGAGTCAGCCGGTCGACCGGGCGGACGTGTCGGCACTGCCCCGGCGGAGAGTCTCTGACCATGCCTCAGGCGCCCCTTCGGGCGCACTCATCCAGAGGGTCCCGGTCGCCCGGTCGACGAGCGCCCAGACCGGACGCGGGGGGCCGTCGTACACAGCCGTTCCCCGCTCCATCCGGGCGGCGCCGCCGAACAGGTCGCGAGCGCTGAGAAACTCGTTCCACGCGTCTGCGAGCTCGCGCCGCGCGCGGATCTCGGCCAACGCTCCGCTCCAGCGTCGAGCGCGATACACGTGCCGCTCGGTGAGCGCAAGGACGAGGACGCCTCCACCGACCTGCACGAGCGCAGACAGCATGGCGGCGCGTCGAGCCGGTCCGGTCGGGGTCGCGGCCGCGGTCGTCAGCGCCAGCAGCGAGAACGCGCCGACCGTGCCCCAGAAGAAGGCAACCGCCACCTGGCGGCGCGCCGCCAGGTCGAGCGCCAGGTTCTTCCGGCGGGCGGATGACAGATAGAGCAGCACCGCGTACACGATGATCCCGCGCCCCGTGTCGCCCGATGACTCGGCGTCGGGCGACATCGCCAGTGGCGCGAACGCGACGAAGACTGCGACCACCGAGAGCACGAGGAAGAGGAGGTCCTTCGCGCGGGACGGCGGCCGGTTGGGTCGCGGCAGTGGTGCGAGCTCGTCGTCGAGCGACGGCAGGGTGCGGGGCGCGGACAGGAACGGGTCGAGGACATGCTCCCCGGTCGCGCCAGCCGGCGGGGCAGCGTTCGGCTTCGGGCTGGGACGGGCAGGCGCGGTGAAGCCGAACCCGACGTCCTCGCCCCAGGCGTCGGCGCCAGGACCCCGTTGCAGCTCGTCGTCATACACCGTGCGCGCCCGGGCGTCCGAGAGGACGGACCACGCGGTGGCGATCGCCGCGAACTCCGCGTTGCTGCCTCCGAGATCGGGGTGCGACTTCCGGGCGCGACGACGATAGGCCTGGCGGATCGTCGTGACGTCCGCGTCCGACGCGACGCCGAGCACGTCGTAGTGGGTCACTGCCACGGCAGGCGAACGCGGGGGCCCGCGGCTGGCAAGAGGTTGGGTGCCCGAACGTCGAACGTCACCTGCTCGACGAGCCAGTCGGCGCGCGCGAGCGCGTCGTTCTGGTCGGCCACCCGGAAACCTGGGACGGGCGTGCGCTCCCGCGTCGCCTTGACCACCACGGCACATCGTTCGTCGCGCAGCAGGACGACGATGCTCTGCTCCCTCCCGACGCCGTCGGGGCCGGTGATCTGCGTCAGGTGTCCGAGCCAGTCCTTGGGCACCGGGACCGCACGCTCAGCACCCTCACGGACCGAGGCGGGCAGGTGCGTCCAAGCGTTCGCCGCCCCGGCGTGCTCGGGCCGGTGCGACGGGGTGACCGCCTCCCGGCCGACTGGCGCCGCCTGCGCTGCCGGGCGGCGCACGTCGGCGAGCCCCGGCGGCACCCAGCCGACGCGACGCCTGGGTTCGCCGACGACGTCGTACCGCTGGACGGGTCCGGGACGCCACGGCCCGCTGGGGAGCGGACCGTCGGGTCCGACGATCATCGGCCGGTCCGCGACGACGACGTAGATCCGGTCCTTGTGCGCTCGCCAGGCACGCAGCACCTGCGTGACCTCGTGCGCCGACTGCTCGAAGCCCGCGTCCGTGCCGACCTGCTCGGCAATGACCTGGGCGCGGTGCTGGGCTGCCCGTCGCGACGCTGCGGGGACATCTGCCCAGGTCAGGACCGGTGCTCCGAACCCGACCGTGGCAGTCGTGCGTGCGCCTCCCCCGAGGACGGCCAGCTCGCGTCGCCTGACGACGAGCTCTCGTCTCCCGCTCTGCACCACGTCTGTCTCCCCCGCTACCGCCGTGGTCGGCGATCTAGGGGTGCATCGGCGCCTGAAGCTAGCGAGTTGAGTGGATTCTGGTGCGTGTGCCAGAGTTCGGGAGCGGAGGGCGTGGGATTCGAACCCACGAGAACGGGGTTGTCCCGCTCCAACGGTTTTCAAGACCGTCTCTTTCGGCCGCTCAGACAGCCCTCCAGCGCGAGCGGGCCGAATGGGTCCGTCCGCAGCGCGCACGAGTCTCCCACACGAGAGCGTCAGACTCCGGTGGTGGCCTGCACCCGCCCGCTCGCGATGGCATCGAGCAGGAGCGCATGATCGCCCTCGGTGCGGTCGGCGTACTCGGCGGCGAAGGTCGCGAAGGCCTCGTCCGCGGTCTTCGAGGTGCCCAGGTAGGCCGCGATCGCGACGCGGTCCCCTGACCGGGCGTGCGCGCGAGCGAGGGTCCAGGCACAGAGCTCGGAGTAGCGGGCCATCCCCTGGGGCTGCATCGACTCGATGTCTGCCGAGCCCTTCCAGTCACGCAGCTGCCGCAGGTAGAAGTCCCGTTCCACGCCGTCGATGCCGTGCGTCCGCTGCCAGCCGAGCATCGCGTCGCTCGCCGCCTGCATGAGTCGCTGCCCCTCGACCACCCGCTGGCCCGCCTGGGTGTACTCGCTGGCACCGAGGAACTGCTCGAGGACCGACGCCTGCGCCTCCTTCGCCTGCAGGATCAGCAGGTCGTCCTCGTCGATCCCCTGCAGCAGCAGGATCCACGCCCGGGTGCCGACGCTGCCGACGCCCACCACCTTCCGGGCCATGTCGACCACGTGGTACTGCTCGAGCAGGTGCCGGCGGTCGGGCTGCAGGGTCGAGCGGTAGGAGCGGACGAGCTCGGCCAGCCGCTCCGCGAAGTCCCTGGCACCGAGCGGACCGAGGAGCTCGTCGAGGGTGGTCACCAACGGCGGGTCCGAGATCAGGCGTCGACGCCCGCCGACGACGGTAGTGAGCTTGCCGACCGACTGCAGGTGGTCGCGACTGCGCGCCTTGGCGATCATCGACTGCGTGCGCTTGGCCTGCGTCTTGGTGAACTGCGAGGCGTATTCACCCATGAACGTGTCGACGTCGACCCGGGCGTACCAGACGTCGAGCTCGGTCTTCGTCGCGAAGTCACGCATGGCCTCGCGGTACGCGCGGGCTGCGCCGACGACGATCTGGCGACGGTCCTTTCGCGCGACCCCGTTGCCCCGAGCGGCGATCTCGATGGAGGCGACGAGCCGTTTGACGTCCCACTCGAACGGGCCGGGGAGCGTCTCGTCGAAGTCGTTCAGGTCGAACAGCAGCCGGCGCTCGGGGGTGCCGTACAGGCCGAAGTTCGACATGTGCGCGTCGCCGCACAGCTGCACCTCGAGCCCGCTGTTCGGCGTCGACGCCAGGTCGGAGGCCATGATCAGGGCAGCACCGCGGTAGAACGCGAACGCCGAGAGCGCCATCCGCCCGTAACGCAGCGGGACCAGCTCCGGGACACGGACCCTTCCCTGACCCATGAGCAGGTCGATCGGGTCGGGCCGCTTGTCGCCGCCGCCGGCGAGAGCCAGCGCGGAGCGGGGAGTGAGCACCCGGGCAGCGGCACCGCGGGCCCTGCGCTCTTCTCGCGTGAGGTGCTCGACGTGGTCGGCAGCCCGGCGCCTCGTCGCTTGTAACGGAGCGGCCGGGCGAACGGCACCGGCGTCGACGGGCTGCGGTTCCTGGATGGCGCTCACACAGGCAACCTAGGTGCGAACCCGCACCTCGGGGAAGCATTCCACCTCAGTCCGCCGACTCCCACCAGAACGGCGCCATGCCCGGGGAGACGACGAGGAGGCCGTGCAGAGCGGCGACCCTGGCCAGCTGCGTCTCGTAGGTGGCCACTGCGACGACCTCCGGGTGCGCCAAGACCGCGCCGATGTGCAACGCGGTGAACGGCGCGAGGACCCCGGAGACCTTGGTCGCGGCCCGTAGCGACTGGTCGGAGAAGCGGACCACGGTGACGCGCGCCTCGACGTCCCGCGCGACTCCCCGCGCCTCCACGCCGGCCGGCAAGGCCAACCTGCGCAGCTCCGTGAGGCCCAGAGGCGTGGTGACCAGCTCGTCCTCGTGGTCCTTCGCCCACTCCGCCCACTCGTCGTGGCTCGACGACCCGACGACGTACTGCGCGAGCGCCGACCCGTCCGCGTACACCCGCGGACCGGGGCCCAGCGAGGGCGCAGGTCCGAGGCCGCCGAGGGCGGCAAGCGCAGGTGCGTCGTCGGGTGCTGGCCGCGGGTCACCGAGGACCGGCTCGGACGCCCCGTCGGCGCCGGGCGCAGGGTCCGAGTCCTCCGCCGACGCGCGTTGCTGCGGCAACCGGGCGGCCTCGTCGTCGCCACCGGAGCGCGGTGGGACGACGGGGTCGGGAGGCATCGTCACATGATTCCCTACGTGCAGCGCGGACACCCGGGCACGACGACGGCCGACCCCGCAGGAGAGGTCGGCCGAGGTCGTGATCGAACCTCAGGGGGTTCAGCGGCTGCGCAGACGCTCCATCGCGAGCTGCACCAGGGAGATCAGAGCCTGCTTGGTGGCCGCGCGCGAACGAGCGTCCGTGTAGAGCACGGGCACGTGCGCCGGGATCGCGAGCGCGTCACGAACGTCGTCGAGCTGGTGCTTGGCGACGCCGTCGAAGCAGTTCACGCCGACGACGAACGGGATGCCGCGGCTCTCGAAGTAGTCGACGGCCGGGAAGCACTGGTCGAGCCGGTCGGTGTCGACGAGGACGACGGCGCCGATGGCACCGCGGACCAGGTCGTCCCACATGAACAGGAACCGGTCCTGGCCGGGGGTGCCGAACAGGTAGAGCCAGAGCGAGCCCGGCAGGGCGATGCGACCGAAGTCCATCGCCACCGTCGTGGTGGTCTTGCGGTCCGACACACCGCCGGCGTCGTCGACGCCGACCGAGTGCTCGGTCATCGCGGCCTCGGTGTTGAGGGGCTCGATGTCCGAGATGGAACCGATGAACGTCGTCTTGCCGACGGCGAAACCGCCGGCGACGACGATCTTGACGACTGTGGGTGCGACGCTTCCTGCCGTGCCCGCCGGAGCGGCCACAGCGGCGTCAGAGGGCGGAAATGCCATTGAGAACACTCTCCAGCACGCTGAGGGACAAGGCAGGGGACTCACCGGTGTTGACCTCGACCGGCTGAGAGGTGTGCACACGCACGAAATGCTGCTCGACGAGGTCGGACACGAGGATCCGGATCACGCCCAACGGCAGATGGAGCAAGGCTGACAGCTCGGCGACCGAGATGTAGTTCGACGCTGCGTGCTGCAGGATCGCCCGCTTCTCGGGCGGCAGACCCTGGCTGACGACCGCGCCAGGCATGGCCTCGACCAGTGCCTCGAGAGGCAGGTCGGAGCGCGACGAGCGCACGCGACCACCGGTCACGGCGTACGGCCGGACCGTTCTGGCCTCGTACTCGATGTGCTCACTCATCGTCGTGGGATCCGTCGGCTCAGGCCACGGGAGCGCGCGTGGCGCCATCGACGGGGAGCTGGCCGCGCATCTCGGAGATGAGCTGCGGGGTGAGCGTTGCCTCGGTCCGGGAGACGAGCATCGCCATCTCGTAACCGATGAGTCCCACGTCGCAGGACGACTCGGCGACCACGGCGAGGACGGAGCCGTTGGAGACGCTCATGAGGAAGAGGAACAAGTTGTCCATCTCGATGATCGCCTGACGCACCTCCCCCGCACGAAGCTGGCGCGCTGCGCCACGGGTCAGGCTTGACATCCCGGAGACGATGGCCGCGAGCTGGTCGCCGCTGGTGCGGTCGAGCTGCTCGGACATCGCCATGAGGAGACCGTCCGCAGACACCACGAGTGTGTGGCGAGTGCCGGGCACGGTCCGGACGAAATTGTCCAGGAGCCAGCCGAAGTTGGCTGCCTCGGTGCTGAGCGCGGTCACACTTCCTCCTTGCTGGTGCAGTCGATGACTGCGGGGTAAGACGTCACCAGGGCTGGGACGACGGTTGAGGGGTTTCGATCTGCCATCAGCTCGCGCCGTTCTGGCTGGTGGGATCGTCCGTGGCCTGGCGGCCTCGGTTGGTCCCGGACTGGAAGCTGGACAGGCGGGAGCGGAGCTGGTCCGCGTCTCGCTGCACGGGCTTCCCTTCGTCCTCGGCGATCGTCGACGCCGGGACAGCTTGGGCGACACGCTTGGTCAGCCGCTCCGCCGAACCACCCGACGCGGACGGCCGGTAGGCCGACAGCTGGGACAGCTCGGAGAGAGCCTGCTCCTGGATGTCCGAGCGGAGCGCGAGCATCGCGGCCACCTCGTCGTCCAGCGTGCCCACCCGCGGGGCGACCGACGGCGGCAGCGCAGGCTGCGGGACCGTCGAGTGCGGCGCGGGGTTCGGACGGGAGTTCCAGTCCGGCGGCGACCAGGCACCGGCGGCCGGGTGCGCGGCGGCGGGGGACGGAGCCGGTGCAGCGGCCGGGGCCGGCGCTGCCTCCGGGCGAGCCGTCTGCACCGGCGCAGCCCACTGGTTGGTCGACGCCATCCACGACTGCGGCTCGGGTGCGGCGGCCGGGGCCTCGGACGTCCACGCGGACGTGCGGACCGGGGCGGCCTGGCTCACCGGAGCCTCGTAGGACACCGGCGCCGGGGCACCAGCCGGGGCCACGTCTGCCGGCTCGCCCTTCTTGCGGCCGAACAGACCCCAGCGTCGGCGACCCTTCGAGTCGTCGGTCGCGGGCTGGACCAGCTCGCCGAACGCGGGCTGCGGAGCCGGGGCGGACGCAGCGGCGAACGCCTCGGGAGCCCAGGCCGGAGCCTCGGCGACGGGGGCGGCCTCAGCCGCGGGCACCGGCTGCTGGTCGAACGAGGGCGCGTAAGGCTGCTCGTACGTCGGCGCGTACGACGTCGGCTCGAAGACCTGCTCCTCGACCGTCACGGCCGCCTCGGCGTCGATCGGCGTGAACAGCTGCGTCGGCGACTCGACCTCCGGGTGCGCCTCCTCGAACGTCGCCCAGGTCGGTCCGACCTGCTCCGGCGCGGCCCAGGTCGGTGCGACCTGCTCCGGCGCGGCCCAGGTCGGTGCGTCCTGCTCGGGCGCGGCCCAGGTCGGTGCGTCCTGCTCGGGCGCGGCCCAGGTCGGCGTCGCCTCGGCGACGGGCGCCTCGACGAATGCCGGGACCGGGGCCCAGACGGGCTCCTCGACCTCGGCGACGTCGTGCGCGGCGACCGGCTCGGACTCGACGAACACTGCCTCCGGCTCGACGGCGGCGACCGGCGCGGGCGCCTCCCAGACGGGAGCTTCCCAGGCCGGAGCCGGCCAAGCGGAGTCCGCGACGGGCTCGGGCTCGGCCTGGAAGTCGGGCTCAGCCTCGGCGACCGGCGAGACCTCGGCAGCGGCTACCTCGGCGACGGGCGCGGCCTCGGCAACGGGGGCGACCTCGGCGACGGGCTGCGGCACGACGGGCATCGAACCGGTGTGCCAGGCCCGTGCCTCGTCGAGCGTGCGCTCGAACGGCACGTACGCGGCGGGCGCCTCAGCAGCAGGCGCCGCCCAGCCGGCGTAGCCGCTGTAGCTGGTGAACGTCTGGACGGGCGCGACCTCGGCCACCGGCGTCGCCTCGACGACGGGTGCAGCCTCGGCGACAGGTGCAGCGTCGGCGACCGGCAGGACCTCGGCTGCGGGCTCGCCCGCAGCGGCAGACTCGATGGCGACGATCGGCTCCCAGGCGGGCGACTCGGCGACGGCGAGGTTCCAGGCCATGGTGTCGACGACGGGCGCCTCCCATGCCGGGGCGTCGGAGGGTGCCGCGGTGGGTCGGACCTCGAGCGCCGGCGCCGCGTCGGCGGCGACCTCGTCCGTACGGGGCTCGGCGGTGGCCTGCCAGGCGAGCGTCGGCGCCCAGACGGCGTCCTCGGCCTCGGCGGCCGGGGCGGACCACGCGGGCGTCGGCTCCCAGGCCGGAGCGGCCTCGTCGGCAACCGGTGCGTCGTCGGCAACAGGCGCCTCCCACACAGGAGCAACCTCAGCAACAGGCGCTTCCCACACAGGAGCAACCTCAGCAACAGGCGCCTCCCACACAGGAGCAACCTCAGCAACAGGCGCCTCCCACACAGGAGCAACCTCAGCAACAGGCGCCTCCCACACAGGAGCAACCTCAGCAACAGGCGCCTCCCACACAGGAGCAACCTCGGCAACAGGCGCCTCCCACACGGGAGCGTCGTCGGCGGTCGGCGGTGCCCACGCGGGCACATCCTCGGCGACGGGAGCGGACCAGGCGGCGGGCGCCTCCCAGGCCGGGGCCTCGGCGGCCTCGGCAGCAGGCGCGTCCCACGCGGGGGTCGGCTCCCAGTCGGGTGCCTCCTGCGCGCTCGGCGGGGCCCAGGACGGGTCCGGCTCGAAGACCGCGACGTCCTCGCCCTGCACGATGTGCTCGGCGATCACGATCTCGGCGGCAGCCTCCATCGAGGCGGCCTCACGGTGGTCACCGTCGTTCGCGTCCCACGCCTCGTCCTCGTCGTCCGCCGCGAGAGCGGGGATGACCATCGGCTCGACGGGCGCGGCGTGCACACCGGCCGACATCCACGGGGCGCGGACGTTCGAGGTGGAGCGCTCGCCCTCGGCCGACTCGGCCTCGGCCAGCTGCTCGGGAGTGCGGCCACGGAACCCGGAGAACAGACCGGCACGAGCGGCGGGAGCCGGAGCAGCAGCGCTGGGAGTCTCCATCGGCTCCTCGGGCTTCGCCCAGGCCGGCGTCGAGGCGCGGCTGCGGCTGGGCAGGCCACCGCCCGCGGGGGCGGCGGTCGGCGGGGTCCAGTTGGAGTCCAACGCGGCCGCAGAGATCTCAGGCGCGATGTTGCCGTCGGGGGCCTCGGGCAGGACGAGGTTGTCCTCGTCGAACGTCTTCTTCGAGCGCGACGGCAGGCTGTGGGACGGCTCGAGCTCGGTGACGGGGATCGGGCCCTCGTCGTGCGTCGCGTCGTCGTCGCGGCTGCGGCGCTTCGGGAGACCCAGCGACGTCTGACCGTCGGTGAGCGCCGAGAGGTCGACCTCCTGGACGACGGGAGCCTCGATCTCGGGCAGGCCGGGGTCGACCCGAGGTGCCGCGAGGGCTGCGGGTGCACCGCTGCCGTACATCGCGTTCTCGGTCGAGACGAACAGCGTCGCCGGGAAGCGCACGATCGTCTCGGTGCCGGTGCCGTGCGGGGCCTTGGCGAGCTTGACGTCGGCACCGAGGCGCTGGGCGATGCGGCCGACGACGAAGAGGCCGAGGCGCTGGTTACCCAGGGAGTCGCTGGCGGAGGTGGACGAGATCTTCGTGTTGGCAGCCGCGAGCTCGACCTCGCTCATGCCCAGGCCGTGGTCGAGCACCCGGACGATCACGTAGGGGCCGGACACACCGGTGCTGACGGTGACGGGCGTCTCCGGCTCGGAGAAGATCGTCGCGTTCTCGAGGAGCTCGGCGAGCAGGTGAGCGGCGCCGAGGGCGTTGAAGCCGTGCATGTGCGGGTCGACCTGCAGGTCGAGCTCGATGCGGTCGTACTGCTCGATCTCCGAGGAGGCCGTACGCACGACGTCCGACAGCGGCATCGAGTCGCGCAGTCGTCGGCCGGTGTCGATGCCGGCGAGCACGAGGAGGGACTCCGCGTTACGACGCATGCGGGTGGCGAGGTGGTCGAGGCGGAAGAGGTTGGCCAGCGTGCTGGGGTCCTCCTCGGCGCGCTCGAGGGAGTCGATGAACGACAGCTGCCGGTTCAGGAGGACCTGGTCGCGGCGGGCGACGTTGACGAACATCTCAGCGATGGAGCCACGCAGAGCGGCCTGCTCCTGGGCGACCTGCACGGTCGTCTGGTTGACCGCGTTGAAGGCGGTGGCCAGCTGGCCGACCTCGTCGTTGGAGTTGACGGGGATCGGCGCGAGCGTGATCTCCGGGCCCTCACCGGGCACGGCGACCTGCTCGACGAGTCGGGGCAGCTGCTCCCGGACGTCGGCGGCGGCCACGGTCAGGCGGCGCAGCGGGACGACGATGGCGCGGGAGACGGTGAGGGCGAAGAACAGCGAGACGGCGAGGGCCGCACCGACCAGGCCGAGGGTGACGAGCGTCTGGCTGCGGGCGTCGTTCACGGCGCGCTGCGCGATCTCGTCGGCGTGGTCGAGGAGCAGGACGTTCAACCCCGACAGGTTCGTCGTCTGGTCCTGGACCTCTTTCGACCACACGTCGGGGTCGACCTGGGTCAGCTGCGTGGCGTCGCCTGCGGTGAGGATGGCGCGCATACGCGTGAAGTTCGAGGTGGGGTCCTTGGAGGGCAGGACGAGGTTTTCCACGCCGAGACCGTCGACCTCGTTGCGGGCACGTGACCGGGCCAGCTCGGTTGCGGCGGCCTGGTTGGTGTAGCCACGGACCATCGACGGGTTCGCAGCACTCGACGCGAGGACCGCGATTCCGTCGATCATCTCGCTGACGAGGTTGTCCGACGTGCCGGCGACCTCGCGGTAGGCCGTGACATACGAGGCGAGGTCACGGTTGTTGAGGCTGTTGGCGGCCGACTCCATGAGCGACGTCTGGCCGGCGATGATGTCGTTGTAGTCGCGCTGGATGACCGCGCGCTGCGAGTTGCTGTCGACGAGCTGTCGAGCCGCGGGCAGGATCGTGCTGTTGGTCAGCTGCAGGTCCTGGAACTGCTGGATGGCGGAGTCCGGGAACCGGGAGAAGTCCAGCTTCTCGCTGACGGGTCGCGCCTTCGTGAGCGCGGCGTCCGTGGCGGCGCGCGCCTTGTCCAGCTGGTCCTTGGTGGCCCCGGTGAGGGACAGGACGCGCTCGGTCTCCATGGCGGCCGACACGGGCGCGAACGCACGGATCGTGTCGACGACACCGGCGGACGCCTGGGCGTACCGCAGCTGCTCGATGGCGTTGAAGGAGATGAACGCGCCAGCGCCGAAGATCACGAGCATGGGGACGGCAAGGACAGCCATCACTTTGGCGCGGATGCCGAGCCGTCGCAGCATGTCGTTCCTTTCCGTCTTACGACAACGGGTGTTGCCACCAGGTCGATCCGGTCCAGCGTCTGTCGACCCACGAGGAGTCCCGTTCGCTGTCATCGGCTCTTATGTGTCGGACCATTAGCCCGCGGCCAGAGTTTGCCACGGACGTCACCCGCTGGGATACGACCAGATACTCCCGACGTGCGGGCTACCTGTGCTAACGGGGGTGAGGTCCTGATTGCGGGACGTCGCTCGGAACCTACCGGTCGGTACCGAGAAGTGCGCGGATCTTGCCGAGAGTTACTGTGCGCTGGTGCGCGCTGTCGTGATCTCCGAGAAGGGTGGCCCGGAGGTCCTCGCCGTCCGCGAGGTGCCCGAACCGGAGGCCGGACCGCGTGACCTGACGGTGCAGGTCGCCGCTGCCGGCGTCAACCGTGCAGACATCCTGCAGCGCCTCGGACAGTACCCACCACCGCCGGAGGCACCCTCGTGGCCCGGGCTGGAGGTGTCCGGCACGGTCCTCGAGGTCGGCGCGGGTGTGGCTGGGGACGGCTGGCGCGTGGGTGACCGGGTCGCGGCCCTGCTGCCGGGTGGCGGGTACGCCGAGCGTGCGGTGGTCCCGGCGGGTCTGGCTCTCCGCATTCCCGATCGCGTCTCGACGATCGACGCGGCGGCTCTCCCGGAGGGCGTCGCCACGGTCTGGTCCAACTTGCGGGCGGCCCGGCTCTCACCGGGTGAGACTCTCCTGGTGCGCGGCGGCTCCGGCGGGATCGGGTCGCTGGCGGTCCAGATCGCCCACGCCCTGGGTACCCGGGTCCTCGCGACGGCGGGCGGGCCCCAGCGCACCGCCCGCCTCGGGGCTCTCGGCGCGGCCTCGTCCTTCGACCACCGTCTGCCCGACCTGGCGGGCCGTGTCCTCGCCGCGACCGGCGAGCGGGGGGTCGACGTCATCCTCGACGTGCTCGGCGCGGGCGGCCTCGCGGAGAACCTCGCGATACTCGCCCAGGACGGCCGGCTCGTCGTCATCGGGCTCCAGCAGGGCAGGCGCGGCGAGATCGACCTCTCGACCCTCATGGCCAAACGTGCCGCGGTCCTGGGCACGATGCTGCGGTCACGTCCCCTCGATCAGCGGATCGCGATCGTCGATGGCGTCCGACGGCACGTGTGGCCGTTCCTCGACGACGGCTCCGTGCACCCTGTCGTGCACACCCGCCTCTCCTTCGACGAGGCCCCGGAGGCCCACCGCCTGCTCGAGTCCGGCGAAGCCTTCGGCAAGGTTCTGCTCCTGCCCTGACCCGTGAGGTCCCCGCCGGGCGGGTCAGTCCAGGAGGCCCGCGGCCAGCGCCGGGACGATCACGGGGGTCAGCGGCAGGCGCGGGATGAGCGTGGCCTGGAGTGCGTGGTAGAGATCGGCCTTGCCGGCCCAGACCGTCCGGGACACCTCGTTCGTCGGACCCAGCTCGTGCCACCACGAACCACCGACCCGGTCCAGGTGGTACTCACCGATGTACTCCCACCACTGGGTGTAGGAGTCGTCGAACCGCTGCTCGCCGGTCGCTGCGTGCAGTGCCGCAGCGGCAGCGGTCGCCTCCGCGGCGACCCAGTGCATGCGCTCACGCACGACGGGCCGGCCCGACCAGTCGACCGTGTAGACGAACCCCGGGGCGCCGTCGACCTCCCAGCCCTCGGCGACGGCGGCGTCGAAGAGCGCGGTCGCGTCGGTGAGCATCCAGGCCGGTGCGACGTCGCCGGCGGCGGTGAGAGCCGCTCGGGCGTGCAGCGTGAGCCGGGCCCACTCGAGCCAGTGCCCGATCGTGGCGCCGTAGGGGCGGAACGGGTGGGCTGGCTCGTCGATGTTGTAGTCGAGGTCCGGGTTCCACCGCTCGTCGAAGTGCTCGGGGATGCGCCATTCGTTGCCGGCCGCGAAGCCGTGCACCACGCGGCTGACGATCCGGTACGCCCGGTCCAGCCAGACGCGGTCACCGGTGACGTCGGCGGCGGCCAGGTAGGCCTCGACCGTGTGCATGTTGGCGTTGACCCCGCGGTAGCCGTCGAGCGTGCTGAACGTGCGGTCCCACTGCTCGACGGACAGGCCCGCCTCGTCGTCCCAGAAGTGTTCCTCGGACACCGCGAGCGCCTCGTCGAGGAGCTCGCGCGCACCGGGCCGGCCCGCTGCGGTCGCGCTGGACGTCGCCAGGATGGCGAACGCATGCGGGTAGGCGGCCTTGCTGTCGTCGACCGGGGTGCCGTCGCGGGAGACCTCCGCGAACCAGCCGCCGTGCTCGTCGTCGTGGAACGCACCGCGTAGCGCGTCGAGGCCGTGGTCGACGAGCGCGGCGGACCCGGCGCGCCCGAGCAGATGCCCGATGGCGTAGACGTGCGTCATCCGGCAGGCGACCCAGAGCTCGAGCGGTCCCTCGACGGGCTCTCCCGCCTCGTCCTGCCGTGCGAAGCCGCCCGGGACGACGCTGCGCCGGCCGAAGTCGAGCAGCCGATCGGTTTCGGCTTCGAGCCAACGAGTGTGCGCAGGGTTAGTCAGCCAGGCCATGCAACCACCCTAACGAGATGTCCTCAGGCGACGAGCGTCGGGCGGATTCGTCGTCGTCGGACGAGAATGCCCAGATGACTGAGAGCGAACCCCGGACGCCCCGCGTCGTCATCGTGAACCCGTCCGACGAGACGCCGACCGAGGGCGAGGACGTCTCCTCGCTGGTCGAGCAGCCGGCCAAGGTCATGCGCATCGGGACGATGATCAAGCAGCTCCTCGACGAGGTCCGCAGCGCACCCCTGGACGACGCCGCCCGCCTGCGGCTCGCCGAGATCCACGAGCGTTCGCTGGCCGAGCTGGAGGAGGGGCTCTCACCCGAGCTCGTCGACGAGCTGCACCGCATCACCCTCCCGTTCGTCGAGGAGCAGGCGCCCTCGGACGCCGAGCTGCGGATCGCCCAGGCCCAGCTGGTCGGCTGGCTCGAGGGGCTGTTCCACGGGATCCAGACCGCCCTGGTGGTGCAGCAGATGGGCAACCAGATCCAGGTGGCCGGCCCGCGCCGCGCACTTCCACGGGGCCCGGGGGTGGGATTGTCGTCCGACGAGGAGCCCCAGCGCTCAACCGGCCAGTACCTCTGAGTGCCACGCTTCCGCCGCCGCCCCAGTTCGTGCGTTCGCGTCGAGTTCGTGCGTTCCTACACACGAAGTCGACTCGAACGCACGAACTCGCGCCCCAGCGGACCCGTCAGGCCGGAGGCGGGGGCTCCTCGGTCTCGGTGTTCAGACCCGTCAGGACGATCGCGCCCGTCACCAGGAGCAGGCCGACGACGTCCAGGCCGTGCGGCACCTGCCGCAGGGCGACGGCGCCGACGACGGCCGCCATGGCGGGCAGCATCGCGAGCAGGACCGCGAAGGTGGCGGCCCGGACGCGCCGCAGCACCAGCTGCTCGATGGCGTACGGGATGACCGAGGAGCAGACGGCGATCACGACGACCAGCAGCGCCAGACGGCCGTCGTGCAGCACCGGAACCGCGCCGGACGCGAGGAACGGCGCGAACACCACGGCACCGGCGGCCATCGCGACCGACAGGCCGGTGACTCCCCCGGCCCGCCCGCGTGCGACCCGTCGGCCGAGCAGGATGTACGCCGCCCAGCACGCGGCCGCGAGAAGGATCGCGACGAGCCCGATCGCCGCCCCGGAGCCGCCGTTCAGCGACACGCCCGCGAGCAGCACCACACCGAGCGCGGCGATGCCGATGCCGACCCGGTCGCGCCAGCCGTGCCCCGTGAACGCGGCGACCGCCACGGGGCCGAGAAACTCGATGGCGACGGCCGTGCCCAGCGGCAGGTGGTCGATCGCGATGTAGAAGGTCACGTTCATCGCCGCCAGCACCACGCCGAACACGATCGCGGTGCGCAGCGCGGGCCACGTCCACACGCCTCGCGTCGACCACGGCCGGCGCCACAGGAGGAGCACGATCGCGGCCACCGACACCCGCAGCCACGCGACCGTCGCCGGCGTCAGCGTGCCGAACACCCGCACCGCCACCGCGGCCCCGAGGTACTGCGTCAGCCCGGACAGCGCGAAGAGCAGCGGGGCGGGCACGGGGAAAGGCTAGGCGGTCAGAGCTCGGGTCCGGCGGTCACAGAGCGAGGTTCCGACGAAGGACGCGCGGTCAGGCCACCAGGCTGCGCAGGACCGCGAGCGCACCGTCGTCCTCGATGCCGCCGGTGACCTCGTCGGCGGCCAGGCGGGTGGGCTCAGGCGCATGCCCCATGGCCACACCGCGCGCCGCCCAGCGCAGCATCTGGATGTCGTTGGACCCGTCGCCGATCGCCACGGTCGAGTGCGGTTCGACGCCGAGCCGGCGCCGGATCTCCTCCAGGGCGCTCGCCTTGGACACCCCACCCGGTGTGAGGTCGAGCCAGGCGCTCCACCCCACGGCGTACTCGACCTCGTGCAGCCCCACCCGGGCGACGACGGCGTGGAAGTCGTCGGGGCTGCTGCCGGGCGCGCGGATGATGACGCGGGTCGCGGGGGTGGTGGTGAGCTCCTCGAACGAGACCCGCTCCAGCTCGCCGGACAGCTCGCCGTCGGGGAAGTCGCCGGAGACGCGGAAGCCGACACCCAGGTCCTCGACGGCGTACAGCGCGTCGGGCAGCTCCATGACGATCGCCCGCAGGGCGGGCCCGGGGTCGAACGTGACGGTGTTCGTCACCTCGTAGCCATGCTCCGCGGCCGGGTCGATCCGGGCAGTCACCGCCCCGTTGGAGCAGACCACCCAGCCGGAGGTCAGTCCGAGCTCGGTCGCCACCGGGACCGCCGAGTGCACCCCGCGACCGGTGGCCAGGACGACGTGCACCCCGGCGTCCCGCAGCCGCTCGACCTCCGCGACGACACCTGGCGAGATGACCCCGTCGTACGTCATGAGCGTGCCGTCGACGTCCAGCGCGACGAGCCCCGTCGGCGTCGGGCGGGGCGTCATCGCGTGGGCTCCAGCACCTCGAGGCCTCCGAGGTACGGCCGCAGGCCCTCCGGAACACGCACAGAGCCGTCGGCGAGCTGGTGGTTCTCGAGCAGCGCGACCAGCCAGCGGGTCGTCGCCAGGGTGCCGTTGAGCGTGGCGACGGGCCGCATCGAGCCGTCCGCCGTGCGCTCACGGATGCCGAGCCGGCGGGCCTGGAAGGTCGTGCAGTTGGAGGTCGACGTCAGCTCGAGGAAGCGCTGCTGGCTGGGCAGCCACGCCTCGCAGTCGAACTTGCGCGCCGCGCTGGAGCCCAGGTCGCCGGCCGCGGTGTCGATCACGCGGTAGGGGAGCTCGGCCAGCCCGAGCATCTCCTCCTCCCACGCGAGGATGCGGCGGTGCTCGTCGGCGGCGTCCTCGATCGTCGTATAGCTGAAGGCCTCGACCTTGTGGAACTGGTGCACGCGGATGATCCCGCGGGTGTCCTTGCCGTACGAGCCGGCCTCGCGCCGGTAGCAGGCCGACCAGCCCGCGTAGCGCTTGGGGCCGGTGCTGAGATCGAGGATCTCCCCCGAGTGGTAGCCGGCGAGGGCGACCTCGCTGGTGCCGACGAGGTACAGGTCGTCGGCCTCGAGGCGGTAGACCTCGTCCGCGTGGGCGCCGAGGAACCCGGTGCCGGCCATGACCTCGGGCTTGACCAGCGTCGGGGTGATGACCGGTGTGAACCCTGCGCTCAGAGCCTTGTCCACGGCCGCGTTCAGCAGCGCCAGCTCGAGCCGCGCACCGATCCCGGTCAAGTAGTAGAACCGGGCCCCGGACACCTTGGCGCCGCGCACGGTGTCGATCGCGGCGAGCCCCTCGCCGATCTCGAGGTGGTCCTTCACGACGAAGTCCGCGCCGAACTCTGCCTGGAAGTCGCGGCCCTCGCCGACGTGCTTGAGCACGACGTAGTCGTCCTCGCCGCCCGCCGGGACGCCGTCCTCGACCACGTTGGAGATGCGGCGGCTCAGCTCGGTGGCCAGCGCCTCGGCGGCGTCGGCGTCGGCCTGCAGCGCCTTGACCTGCTCGGCCAGGTGCTTGCCGCGGCTCAGCAGGGCCTGCTTCTCGTCGCCGGAGGCCTGCGCCACCTGCTTGCCGAGGGACTTCTGCTCGGCGCGCAGCGTCTCGAAGTCGGTCAGC
Source organism: Cellulomonas sp. URHD0024 (assembly GCF_000426185.1). Lineage (GTDB taxonomy): Bacteria > Actinomycetota > Actinomycetes > Actinomycetales > Cellulomonadaceae > Cellulomonas. The sequence goes on along the minus strand of NZ_KE384506.1, from coordinate 252,975 downwards.
GCGGAGCGCCGTCGGGCATCGGCGTCGAGGACCTGGTCGACCAGGTGGGGGTCGTCGCCCCGCGCCACCTGGCTCGCCCGGACGACGTCAGGATCCTCCCGCAGGAGCCGCAAATCGATCACCCCCAGACCCTACCGACCCGGCGACCCACCGCCCGCCGGTCTCCCAGCGCGCGCCGAATTCGTGCGTTTCAGTCGAGTTCGTGCGTTTCAACGCACGAACTGAGCTCGGACGCACGAACTCGCCGGTTCAATCCGGACGTGCCGCGCCGGGTATCGACGGATGCATCCCGGCATCGGGGCCGTAGATTCGGCGCATGACATGGGAGGCCTGGGTCATGGCGAGCCTGGGCGTCGCCGTGCTCTCGGCAGTCCTGCTCGTCCTCGCGCTCTGGCTGCGCAAGAAGGAGCTCCGCCGCCGGATCGAGTCGCCGCGCGGGAGCGCCAGCCGACGAGCACTGCAGCTCGCGCGGGACGTCGAGGGCAAGGGCCAGCTCGTCGCGTTCGTCGCCAATCCCTCCAAGCCCGACGTCGCACTGCTGCGCGCGGCGATCGAACGCAGCCGGCGCGAACGCCACCTTCCCGAGCCGCTCTGGTACGAGACGACCGTGGCCGACCCGGGTGTCGGGCAGACCCGCAAGGCGGTGGCCGAGGGGGCGGACGTGGTGGTGGCGGTCGGCGGCGACGGGACCGTGCGCGCGGTCGCGGAGGGGTTGGTCGGTACCGGGATCCCGATGGGCCTGATGCCGCTCGGCACCGGCAACCTGCTGGCCCGCAACCTCGACCTGCCGCTGAGCGACCCGCTCGAGGCCATGCGGATCGCCCTGGACGGCCGCGACCGGACCATCGACGTCGGCTGGCTCAAGGTGATCACGTGGGAGTCGGAGGTCGACGGCGGCACCGTCGGGGAGGAGGAGACGCAGCGCGACCACCTGTTCCTGGTCATCGCGGGCCTGGGGTTCGACGCCGCGATGGTGGCGGACACCGACGAGCAGCTCAAGCGCCGCGTCGGCTGGATCGCGTACTTCGTCGCCGGGTTCAAGCACCTGCACGGCCGACGGACGCGCATCCACCTGGTGCTCGACGACCAGCCGATGCGGTCGGCCCGCCTGCGCAGCCTGCTCATCGGCAACTGCGGCAAGCTCCCCGGCGGCATCACCCTGCTCCCGGACGCGGTCCTCGACGACGGCTGGCTGGACATCGCCGCCATCGACACGCGCGCGGGCATCGCGGGCTGGGCGCAGCTGTGGGGCGAGGTGATGATGCAGGGCGTGGGCGTCCGCAACGACCTGCCCGCCAAGATCGGCCGCATCGACCACACCCGCGCGCAGGAGGTCCGACTCGTGGTCCAGGGCGGTGAGCACGTGCAGGTCGACGGCGACCTGGTGGGCCGAGTGGCGGAGCTGAGCGCGCGCATCGACCCGGGTGCGCTGGTCGTGCGGGTCGGCGCGGTCTGACGCTCACACGACCAGGCGATGGTCGCTGTCACCGCCGGTCGCTAGTATCCGCGCATATGCCGCAGCGGGCGGCCATCCAGGGGGAGCTCGGCCATGACCACCACGCTGCGCGCCGCGATCTCCGTCCTCATGCTCGCCGGCTTCTACGTCGTCGCGTTCGGCCTTCTCGGGCTCATGGTCTGGGGAAGTGTGTGGGCGTTCCACAACGGCGAAGGGTTCAACGGGTTCAAGCTCGCGGCCGGGTCCCTGTTCGTCTCGATCTCGATCGTCGTCGCTCTCTGGAAGGTGGCCCACGCGCGTCCCAAGGCACCGACCGGGCCGACGCTCACGGAGTCCGACGCACCGGCGCTCTGGGCGACCATCCACGAGCTCGCGGCCGTCGCCGACACGCGTGTTCCCGACGAGATCCGGCTCGGGCCCGTCGTCAACGCCGCGGTGTCGGAAGAGTCCCGCCTCCTGGGCCTCGTCGGCGGCCGGCGGACCCTCTACCTCGGCGTGCCGCTGGTGCAGGCGCTCGACGTCGGGCAGCTGCGCTCGGTCCTCGCGCACGAGCTCGGGCACTACTCGCGCAGCCACACCCGGCTCGGGCCGCTGGCCTACCGCGGCCGGCAGGCCATCGGCGCCACGGTCGAGCAGCTCGACAAGAACCTCGTCGGCATCATCCTCAAGCAGTACGCCAAGCTGTACCTGATCGTCGGTGCGGCCGTGAACCGTCGCCAGGAGCTCGAGGCGGACCAGCTCTCCGTGCAGGTCGCAGGCCGAGCGACCGCCCAGGGCGCGCTCCGGGAGATCCCGTTGGCCGACGCCGCCTGGAACTTCTACCTGGACCACTACGTGAACGCCGGGTGGGAGGACGGCTACGCGCCCACCGCGGAGGCCTTCTTCGGCGGCTTCGGCGACATGCTCGTCGGGCGCGCAGGCGAGCTCGAGTCGTTGCGCGCGGACGCGCCGCCCGCGGAGCAGTCCCGCTGGGACTCGCACCCGTCCATCGCGGCCCGCGTCGCTGCGATGGACCGGATGCCCGACCCTGCACCCCTGCGAGACACGCGGCCCGCGAAGGTGCTCGTCCAGGACTTCGCCCGACACGCCGCCCACGTGGCGCAGCACGTGCTCAAGGTGGAGGACCGCACCCAGCTCGAGTGGTCGGAGGTGACGTCGCGGTCGATCATCGCGAACCGGGAGCGCAGGGCCGCCATCGTGTGCCGCGCCGCAGCGCGAGTGGCTGTGACCCCGCAGGGCAACCTCGGCACGGTGCTCGACGTCATCGAGTCCGGCCAGCAGGTCGCCCTGAGTTCGGTGCTCGGCCTCGACGGACCGCTGGACGAGCCGCTGCGGGTCGTGATCGACCTCGCCCTCGTGACCTCGGGGGCGGCGCTCTGGGAGCACTCATGGAGCGGGGCCGCCAGACTGGTCGACGCCGCGGGCCGAGACGTCGACGTCACGTCGCTCGTCGCGTTGGCCGCGGACCCGGCGACGGTCCCGGCGGCGCGCACCCGGTTGGCTGAGCTCGGGGTCGACCTCGGCGCGGTCGTCCAGATCCCCGAGACGCCGACGGCGCCGGGGGCCGAGGTCGTCGGCGGGATCGGGAGCATGAAGGTGGACGGTTCGAAGCTCGACGTCCTCGTGCTGGACAACGGGCTGATCCTGGTGCCGATCCCCGCGAGCGGCGCCGGTACCGGCAAGGACCGGATGGTCAACGTGCTGCGCTCCGCCAGCGTCGAGCAGCTCATCACGACGCACCGGTTCGTGCCGTTCGACGATCTCGCATCCGCCGTCGTCCACAAGGAGATCCCGGTGAAGCTGACCCTCGCGTTCCGCGACGGCAGCACCATGGAGCTCCAGGAGCCGTGGACGGGCGAGACGCTCAGCAAGGACAGCGCCAAGCAGCTGATCGCCCACGTCCGGGCCTACGCCCCGGCGGTCGGCTAGGTTCCGCGGCCGGGCGCGGCAGCCGTCTACTTCTCGACAGCTGTCACGGCAACGAGCCGCACGTCGGTCCCGTCGGCGGCGATACCCGCCAGCTCGTAGCCGTCGACCGTCGCCCCCACCCGGACGTCGAGACCGCGTGCCGGGTGGATCGGCCCGCACACCTGATCCACGCCGTCCTTCCCCAGTGGTTCGATGCAGCCCACGCTCCCGTCCGGGTCGAGGGAGACCACCGAGCCGTGGATGGTGACCGGTGCATCGTCGGCACGCTGCGAGGACTCCCCCCACGCTCGCCCGAGCAGGAGCGCCGCCACGACGACGCCGAGACCGAGCACCACCCACGTCCCGGTGCTCGCCCTACGCCGCCCTGTGCCCGTCGCCTCGTTCATGAGAGCCATCACAGTTCACCTCGTTGTTGACGGACGAAGGCCCACGACCCGACGCCCAGCGCCAGGATGCCGATGGCCGTGCTCGCGGCGTTTGCCGGAGCCAGGAGGAACGCCCACGACCGGGGCGCAAGCGTCAGCGGATCGAGTCCGACGACATACGTGACCGCGACGAGCACGACGGGAGCGACCCACCCCAGATCGACCGACACGAATGTCACCGCGAGCAAGAGGGCGGCGTCGAGCATGAAGCCGTTTCGGGCGGCCGCCAGCGCAAGGGAAGAATCAGTGTCCAGCGCCAGCACCACGAGCGCGGCGATCATTGACGCGGACGCGATCGCCGCCGCGAGAATGGTCCTGCCGCGCCGAGCATGGGCCACATACATGGCCTCGAGGTCAGGCGCGGGCGCGGGCATCGACGGCGCGAATGCGACCACGGTCAGCACCGGGCTCAGGAGAACCAACCGGATCGGGATCGGGTCGTGCTGAAAAGGTGCACTGACGACGACGGCCGAACTCATGCCGACGAGCAGAAAAGCGACGGCCAGGACCAGGCCGACGGTCTTTCCCCTGCGCGCCCGCAGATAGTTCCACACGAGCCGTCACGGTCCCCACGGCGCGAGCTGGGCGAAAGCACACGACTCCGAGAGGGCCAGCGTTCGCGTGATCCAGTCGCGCTGGACCGCCTCTGGTTGGCGCAGCAGGGGCGCCACATCGCTCGAGGCGCCGTCTGCGGGCAGGAAGTGCGCGCGCACGAGCAGCACCTGCTGGAGCTGGTCCAGCGCGTTCCGGGCCGCCAGCGGAGGCGCCTCGTCGGACCAGAGGCAGTCACGGTTCCACGCGAAATAGTGCACGAGCGCGACGGGATCGGCACCGTCCGGCGTGACCGTTCCGCCGTTGAGGACGAACTCCTGCCCGGGTTCGGAGGTCTGTCGCCCGCCGAGCGCCTGCACGAACTTCGCCGGCGCTCCACCTCCGGGGCCGCCCGCTGCGTCGCTGAGAGACCGGAAGACGGCGTCGACCGCGGTGTGGGACGGGGTGTTCTCCGGCAGCAGGCACACCTCGGGGTCATGGCCCGAACACACCCGGCCGGAGTCGCTGGCGTAGGCGAACCGGTCCTCGCCTGAGCTCGCGAGCGTAGAGAGGGAGCCCACGACGGCGACGAGCGCGACCACGCCGATCGACGCACGAACGACGACCCGCGAGACCGGTCTGACGACGACGAAGGGCAGGAGCGCGAGGCTGACCCCCAGGACCGTCTGGGCGACCACGACCTCCGGGTTCCACGTCAACCCGGCGAGAGACGCCGTAGCCCCACCGACCTCGAACCACAGGGTCGGGAGCGAGCCGTTGGCGCTCTGCACCGACGCGAAGAACAGGCCGACCGTGACGACCGGCGGCAGAAGGCGGCTGTACGAGAGCTGACCGACCGCGTAGCCGAGGCCGAGGTAGCCGGCGAGGGTCGCGAGCTGCCAGACGAGCACGACGAGCGGAGGGAACCCTGCCGCTCCGGCGAGCACGACGGCGACCGACGCCACACACACCGTCACGAGCTGACTCGCGCCGGCCCAGGTCATGGCCCCCGCGAACTCGAACGCGTAGGCCCGCGCTCCCCCGCGGGATGCGCCGAGAAGCTCACCGAACCTTGCCCGCACGTACTGGGAACGCCACGCGGCGAAGCCGGCCAGCACCGGGCCCACGAACGGGATCGCGGCGCCGGCCCAGTCGATCGCCCAGCGCCACTCCATCCGCCACTCGGAGCCGGAGAAGTAGAACAGGACGCACAGCTGGAAGCCCAGCAGGATGGGGAAGAGGAAGCGGGCGGGAGTGGTCCGGACAGCCAGGATCCAGGTCCTCATCGGTGCTCCGGTCTACCGGCAGCCTGGCTCGACGCGACACACTCGATGAATGCGCGCTCCACGCGAGGGCCGTCGGCTGCCTCGCCGGCAAATTCTGCGAGCGAGCCGGAGAAGCGCAGGACGCCGGCGTCGAGAACCGCGACCTGATCCGCGAGACTCGCCACGTCCTCGGCCAGGTGCGTGCTCAGAACGACGGCCGCGTCGTCGGCGACCTCGGCGACGAGCTCCCGCATCGACGTCCGCTGCAGGGGATCGAGACCGGCCATGGGCTCGTCGAGGACGAGAACCGGCGGTTGCCCGAGGAGCGCGGCAGCCAGTCCGAGCCGCCGGAGCATGCCGCCTGACAGGCGATGGGTCGACACCTTGCTCTTGTCGGCCAGCCCCACTCGCTCGAGAAGTCCGGGAGCAGCCTGCGCGACGTCGCGCGATGCCAGTCCCTTGAGGTAGCCCGCGTACCGCAGGTAGTCCGTCGTCGAGAGCCCACGCACGGGGCGGACGTCCTGAGGCAGGTAGCCGACGAGCTTCCCGAGGCCTCGGACGTCGAGCGGTCCGCGCGCCCCGCCGTCGCCGACGTGCAGGACCGTGCCCTGCGACGGTCGGAGGATGCCCACCATGACTCGGATCAGGGTCGTCTTGCCCGCGCCGTTGACACCGAGCACTGCGGTGACACCGTCGTCGACGCCGAGCGTGACGTCGTCAAGGGCGCGCACCTGGCCATAGGCCAGGTGCACGCCCTCCAGTTCGAGTCCTGGCACGACTAGTAGCTGATTCCGACGTACCGGTTCCCCGAGCACGGGTCGGCCGTGACACGGGACTCACAGATGTGGATGCCACCGCGCATGGAGTCGGAGTTGGCGTCGAACGGCTTCCGAATGGTCCAGAAGATCCACGCCGAGTCCTGGATGTCCTTCGTCGTCACCGTGCCGTAGCCGTTCCAGCCGCTCGAGCATCCGGTGGAGACCGAGCCGTCGGCCATGACGCCGGAGATGTAGCAGAACGTTCCGTTCTTCGAGTAATCCACGGAGACGTGCACGCCGTGACCGTTCAACGTCGCACGGTCGCGCGTCGGCGCCTGGATCTTCATGAAGTCGCCGCTGGCGTCGGCGGTGTCCGCCCACACCAGGTTGTTCGCACTGGTCGTACGGTCGATCTCGCCGAGAATCGTGCTTCCGGACTGAACGTATAGCCCGGTGTAGTGGGCCGTCGCGGCGGCGGCACTGCCGGCGCCGACCAGCGCCATTGCGCTCGAGACAATGACGACCTTCGCAATCTTCGAGAACAGTTTCATGCTCCCTGCCTTCTGTCCTTGGTGTGCGCGAGAGCCGTCGACCTATTACTCGCTAGTAACGAGAGAAGCCGCCCCCGACCACGGCAGCCAAAATGTAGCGATCCGTCCCTTCTGGCGTCAAGGAGTGAGCGATCGCCATGATCCCCGGGAAATTTCCTGGCACGCGGCCCGAGTCCCCGGCCGGATATGGCACCAGAAACCTGCGTGCGGACCGCCCCCGCGTGCTATGGCTCAGCAAATCCGTAGGCCGGTGCAGACCTCAAAGGATTGCGTTTTCCACCGGCGATTCCGAAGTGGCACGGCACGCACGAACTGGGTGACGCGACACGGTTATTAGCACCGTCGTTACCGTGGAATTTCGGAGGCCGTCAGGTGGAACCTGCGGCCATTCGCCGGGTCCGTGCTCTGTCAGGTCGCCTCGCCGTTGCGCAGCGCCGTCAGCCACGTACGCGCGCTCACGAAGTCCTCGTCGGCGGTGCCCAGGTGGACGGTCGGCGCGACGGCGTCCGCACGGGGGTAGGAGCCGACGAACAGCACGTAGGGGCACCGGCGACGAAGGCCCATGACGGCCTCCCCGACGCGCTCGTCGGTGATATGCCCCTCGGCGTCGAGCGAGAACGAGTACCGGCCGAGCGAGTCCCCGATGGGCCGGGACTCGATCCGCGACAGGTTCACGCCGCGGACCGCGAACTGCTCCAGCATGGCGAGCAGCGCGCCGGCCTCGTTGTCGGGCAGGTGCACCACGAGCGTCGTCTTGTCCGCCCCGGTGGGCGGCGGCACGGCTCCGGGATGACCGACCACGACGAACCGGGTCTGGGCCGACGGGTTGTCGGCGATGCCCTCGGCGAGCGGTGCCAGGCCGTACGACGTCACCGCTGCGGGCGGCACGAGGGCGGCGTCGAAGCTCAGCGACTGCTCCCCCGAGGCGATCAGGGCGGCCGGCGCCGTGTTCGACGTGGCCGGGACCTGGACCACGCCGGGCAGGTGTGCGGCGAGCCAGTGCCGGCACTGCACCCAGGCGTGCGGGTGCGCGGCGACCCGTCGCACCTTCTCCAGCGCGACGCCAGGCGCAGCCGCCAACGTGAACTGCACCGGCACGAGCATCTCGCGCAGGATCACGAGCGGCTTGCCGGCGGCCAGGCTGTCGAGCGTGGCCGTGACCCCGCCCTCGACCGTGCTCTCGATCGCGACGACCGCGAAGTCCGCCTGGCCGGTGCGCACCGCCTCGATCGCCGTGGCGACGTCCGACACCGGCACGTCGACGCACTGGTCGGCAGCGACCACCTGGCGGAGCGCGGCCTCGGTGAACGTGCCGGCCGGCCCGAGGTAGGCGTAGCGGGGCAGTGCCATGGGGTCTCCCATCAGGTGGTTTGCTCGTCCGCAGGGTAGTCGTCGGGCTCGTCCGGCACGGGTGCGCTGCGCGCGAGAAGCATCCCGAGCAGGGGCAGGAGCGCCGCGAGGATCCCCGTGGCGACCTTGATGCCGTAGTCGTTGACCATCGAGCCGCCCACGGCGGCCAGCATGAGCGCGAGAAGCACCGGCCGTGCAAGGGTCCACTGCTGCTCGACCCGCTCCCACGCGGGCCACCGCAGCGGCGAGCCCTTCCACAGCAGCACCGCACCGAACACGAGGACCCCGAGGGTCACCCACGTGACCCAGCCGTCGTTCACCGTGCCGACCGCGTAGCCGAGCTTGCGGCTGATCGTCTCCCACGCGGTGCCGTCGGCGACCGACTGCACGAAGACGCCCAGGTGCGTCCGCTCCGGCGCCGGACGCAGCCAGTCCAGGACGGCGATGGCGCCGACGAACAGCACACCCGCGACTCCGGCGACCAGCAGCTTGAGCCAGGTGACGCGGATGCCGGCGGCGGCCAGCACCACGATCGCGCCGGCCGGCAGGAGCACGAGACCGCCACCCACGTCGGCGCCGAGGCTCGGCCAGAGGTCGACCACCAGCGCGGTTCCGCACACGGCCGCGGCCGCCGCGGTGGCCACCCATCGGCCGTAGCGGCGCAACCAGGTGGCGAGGGCGGCTGCTCCGACCAGCGCACCCACGACGTACACGGAGTAGGTGGGGTTGCCGAAGCCGTAGAACCGCCCCCCGAGCGTGGGCGCCGGCCCGAGCAGGCTGCCGCGGTGCAGCGGGGTTCCCAGCAGCGCGTCGAGCGACAGAAGGCCGAAGACGAACAGCGCGACCACGGCCGGGCCGCCGACGGCCGGGCGCCACGGTACGAGGGCTGCCGCGGCCGCGACCAGGAGGGTGCAGCCCGCCACCGCCAGCCACATGACCGTGACCGGCGACGAGAACCGCCACCACGCCGTCGTCGTCATCAGGAAGACGCCCGCCGGCAGGCTCGCCAGCACCAGCAGCACCGCGTCAGCCGCGCGGCGGGCGCCCAGCTCGACGCGCGGACGCCGCCTCGCCAGCCGCGGCGCCAGCACTGCGCCCAGGCCGATGAGCAGCAGCGCGAGCACCAGCGGAGTCGTCGTGACGGTGCCCGCGGTCCCGCGGAGGGCCTGGTCGCGTGCGGTGAGGTCCGCCAGCTGACGGACGGCCGTGGCGGCATCGGTCGGACGGTCCTGGCCGACCGTGATCGGAGAGCCGGTGAACTCGTCGGGCGGTGTGACGCCGACGGCCGTGAGGAGCGCGGCAGGCAGGTCGAGCAGGCGCACCACGCCGACCCACCGCGTGGACGGTGACGACCAGTAGCGGATGCCCGACACGTCGTCCGAGTCGAGCAGCCCGATCCCGAGCGCCGGGCGCGCGGGCGCGGGGTTCCCCGTGTCGACGAGCATGACGGTCGAGCCGGCCGGGACCACGCTGAGCACCTGCCGGACCTCGGTGTCGAGATCGCTCAGGGCCTGCGCTCGGGCGGCGGGGTCATCGCCGCCCTGGTGCGGGGTCGCAGTCAGGGCGACGAGCGTCAGCGGACAGGCGAACACGTCGACGGGGTCCGCGGTCACGTCCGCGAGGGCGCGATACCGACCGACCGTGGCGTCCGTGCGAGCCAGCGCGAGTGCCGCTCCGTCTCCCACGGCGGTCGCGCACACCCCACCGTCAGCGAGCGTGTCGCCCAGCTCGCCGATGGTCGGGTCGAACTCGGAGCGCGACTGCAGGCCCTCGAGGGCGTCCCAGTCCTGGATCCGGGCGCCGTCGCCCGTCTCCTCGACCGTCCACGGCGCACACTGCCACGTGCCGTCGACAGGCTCCCCGGTGACGGGCGCGCGACCGGCGCTCAGCGCGAGCCAGCCCGCCGACGCACAGCTCGCATCAGCGCCCGTCGCGCCGGGAGTGACGCCACCGGCTGCCGCGCCGTCGCGGAGCAGTCTCCACAGCGTCGGGGTGGCGGCCCGGTCCACGTCCGACCACCTCAGGCCGCCGGTGCCGAGCACGACGACGGGCTTGCCCGGCGTCAGGGCGACCTGCCCGTTCCCCGAGGTCACCGCTCCCGCGGCGACCGCCTGCGGCGGGACGGCTGCCGTCACGACGATCAGGGCCGTGAGCAGGCCCGCGCCGGCGCCGACGACGGCGACGCCCACGCGGCGCAGCGGCGCATCCTGGGCAGGCGGGACCGTCGTCACCGGCAGCCCGTCCCACACGTCTGCCAGCCCGGAGACGAGAAGGCAGACACCCGCCAGTCCGAGGACGACGATGGCGACGACGACCCCGCTGTCGTTGACCAGCGATCCCACCAGAGCAGCGACCGCGACGGCGAACAGCGCGGGCCGCAGGAGCGGCCAGGACACGTACGCGCGTCGCAGCACGCGAGGCCGCCACCGATCGGGTCCGACGAGAGCCGCGCACACCGCGAGGCACACGACGGCCGCGGCGGCACCGAGGGGCTGGTCGACCGTCGCCCAGACGCCGGACAGCTTGCTTGAGACGACGCTGCCGGCGTCGCCGTCGATGACCCGCTGAACGAACAGCCCGAGGTGCGAGCTGCGGCCCGGCCGCGCCCAGTCCACGACCGAGACGACGACCACGGCCGCGACGGCCGCGACGGCGATCCACACGGCGCGACGGAACGTCACGACGGCACCGGCGACCCCCACGGCGAGCACCGCGAACGCGGGTATCAGCGCCAGCACACCGCCGAAGTCGGCGCCGAACGTCGGCCACCCGTCCACCACGACCGACACGGCACCGATCGCCACCACCACGCCGATCGCCGCAGTCCGTCGTCCGGCGGCGGACAGCCACGAAGCCAGCGCCGCCGCGAGCAGGAGCGCCGACGCGGCGTAGACGCCGAAGGTCGTGTTGCCGAAACCGTAGTAGCGAGCTCCCTCGACGGCTGCGCTGCCGAGGATCGAGCCGCGCTGCAGCACCGTGCCGCTGACACCGTCGAGCGTCAGAACCAGCCACGTCACCCCGGCCACAGCCGCGGCCACCCTCCACCGGCCGGCTGGCATGGCCCGCGAGACGTACCAGCACGTCAACGCAGCCAGCGTCGCGGCCATCGCGTACCAGCCGGTGGCCGCGAAGAGCGGCGCCGGAGATCCCCACCAGCGGGACAGCGCCGCCAGGTGCGTGCCGACCGGCGTGCACGCGCCGAGCAGGAGGACGGCGAGCACGGCGCGGCGCGTCGCCGGCGCCACCGTGCGCCGTCGTCGACGAGCGATGGCGACGGTGGCCAGGGCGATCAGTGCCGCGCCCGCGGCGGTGAGCACGACCACAGGCATCAGCTGAGGGCTGATCGCGGTCATCTCGGCCAGGTACCGACGGTTCTCCACCGTTCGGCCGGTGCCCAGGCGACGCTCCGAGTCCACGACGAGCGGCGAGCCGTCCAGGTCGCTCGTCTCCGCGCCGCCGGCCTGCGCCAGCGTGGCGCCCAGGTCCGCGAGCGTCACGATCCCCGGCCGCCGCGTCGAGCCGGACGAGAGCCACCCGACGGTGCCACCCCCGCGACGCCACTCGACCGCGACCTGCAGCCCCGTCTCCCCCGTCGGGCTGTCCGAGACACCGGCGACCAGGAGATCGGTGCCCTGCGCGACGGTCCGGGTCAGCACGCGGAGCTCGGCGTCGAGGGCGGCGATGGCCTTGGCGCGCTCGGTCCTGTCGGCGGGCAGCTCCCCCAGGTCGATCACCGTCACCGGACAGGCGACGAGGGCGGACCGGCCGAGGTCCGCGGCGCTCGACACGTATCGCGACATACCGCCGGAGAGGTCGGCGAGCGCGATCGCAGCGCCCGGACCGGCCGCCGTCGTGCAGGCGCCGGCGTCGTCGATCCGCTGGCCGACCGTGCCCGGTGACCCCACGCCCTCGCCGCCGGCACCAGACAGGCCATCCCATCCGCTCACCACGTGCGGTGACGGCTCCTTCGACGACGTCTCCGGCGTGACGGCGGGCAGCGGCGCACAGTCGGCCGGTACCGACTCCGGGTCCTGTTCACCGACGTCGACGCTCTCACCCGCGGGCACGGCCACTCGCCCGCCGGCCGAGATGGTCAACCACCCGTCGGCCGGGCAGGTGATCGGGTTCGCGGTGTGCACCGAGATCGACCCCACGGACCCCTGCTCGATCATGCGCCACAACGTGGGGGTGGCCGTCCGGTCGACGTCCGACCAGTGCAGCCCGCCGACCCCGACGAGCACGAGATCCGCGGGGGTCGCCGGCTCCGTCTCCGCGGACGCGTGGCCGGCACCGACGACGACGATCATGAGACCCACAGCCGCCGTGATCAGGGCGCGAGCAAGCCGTCGAGTCATCGGGAGCACGGGCTCAGGTTACGGGGGCGGCGCAGTCAGCGATGCGACGGCGGCCCGGGCTTGGGCGTGATGGTGCGCTTGACGGCGCCGGCGGCCCGGCGGACGCGGCGGGCGTTCACGGCGAGCTGCACGTCCCGGTACTGCGCCGCCCGGTGCATCTGCCCCTTGAGGTCGGTCCCCGACGGTCGGTGCCGCAGCTCGCACGGCACCTCGATCACGCGGAACCCGGCACGCAGCAGGTCGATCGACATCCCCGTCTCGACACCCCACCCACGAGCCAGCGGCGTCGCGGCCTCGAACGCCGCACGCGTGAGGCAGCGCATGCCCGACAGCGGCTGCGTCGGGGTCCACCCGGTCATCGACGCGATCGCCCGCCGCGACGCCCCGACGACGATGCCCCGCCCACCGGCGCCCGGCTGCGGCGGCAGCAACGCGATGGCGAGGTCGGCGTGACCCTCGAACACCGGCGGCACCAGCGGGGCCGTGTTCACGGCCGTCTCACCGAGGTCGCCGTCGATGAAGAGCAGGATCCGCGGCTGACGGTCCGGCGCGTCCCGCATGGCGACGACGGCTGCACCCGTCTCCATGGCCGCCGCCTTGCCGCGGTTGTGGGAGTGCCGGACGACGACCGCGCCGGCGTCCCGGGCAACGTGCTGGGTGTCGTCCTCCGAGCCGTCGTCGACCACCAGCACCAGGTCGACGTGCGGGATGGCGCGGGCCGACCGGACCGTCGCGGCAATGCGCCGGGACTCGTCCTTGGCCGGGATGATCACGGCCACCCGCTGCCGCGCCTTGTGCGCCGCGGCCTTGCGCGCGTCGGTCGCCGCCTTGCGGGCGTCGTTGACGCGCGGCCGGTGCGCGGCCTCCTCGGACTTCTCGTGCGCCGTCCCGGTCGTCGCGCCGCTCGTCGGCCCGACGACCTCCGTCGACGCAGCGGCATCCGCGCCCGGAGTCGCGACTGTGCCGTCCACGGCCACGGCTGCCGCGTCGGCCCGAGCGGCGGCTACCGCCTCGGAGGAGGCGACTGTGCCGTCCACGGCCACGGCTGCCTCGTCGGCCCGAGCAGCGGCTACCGCCTTGGAGGAGGCGACTGTGCCGTCCACGGCCACGGCTGCCTCATCGGCCCGAGCGGCGGCTACCGCCTTGGAGGAGGCGGCACTTCCGCCCTTGCGCGTCACACGAGTCACCCTATCCACGGACGCGGGCGGAAACCGGACCGAGGGCCGCGACGGGACGACCGTTCACCCGGTGGTGTCAGCGCAACGTGACCTGGCGCGCCACGAGGCCTGCGCGGGCGCGACGAGCGTTGGCGTCCAGGGGCGTGGTGTCCGCGATCGCGGCGAGGAACGTGTCCTTGAACGCGGCGAGCGGTGCCTCGACGTCCTCGGCCTCGGAGCCCTTGGCCAGCTCCCACACGGGGACGACGAGCCCGCTGGCCCGGAAGTAGCCGACGAACTTGGCTCCCTCGAAGCCCGACTCGCGAGCGCCGTGCAGGCGCGCGAGGCCGTCGAGGACCACCTGCTCCTCGAGCGGCTGCGCCCAGCGCAGGAACTCGCGCGCGCCCATCCGGCACCAGTACGCCGCGTCGGCGGTCGCGAGCTTGCGGGTGTCGATGATGCCGGCGTCGGCCTCCTCGATCGCCGCGGTGAGGTCCGCGGTGCGCTCGGTCTGCGGGTCCAGCCAGTAGCCGAAGGACTCCTCGATCGTCACGACGAACGGGACGGACAGGTCCAGCACGTCCTGCAGGCGCGGGCCAGGCTCGGGCAGGCCGATCGTCTCGACGGCCGTGCCGGGCTCGGAGTCGATGGCCTCGAGGAGTGCGTGCGCGAGGTCGCGGCTGGTGTCGCCGGAGCTGCTCGTGGTCTGCAGCGCCAGGAGGATCGTGCCGTCCGCGCGGTGCAGGGCCGGCCAGCTCGTCGGCAGCACCGTGGTGACCAGCACGTCGACCGCGCCGTACTCCTTGGTGGTGCGGGCGGTGGCGGTCGCCGCCGGGACGAGCTCCTTGAGCGCGACCCAGTCGGGCTCACCCGGGAGACCCTCGAACGGACGCAGCACGAAATCGGTCGAGTTCTTGGCCATGCGGACCAGGCTACCGGCGCCACACCCGAGACCACGTACGCGCAGGTCGGGAGGTGCGCCCGCCACGTCCTTGGGGGAGGATCGAGGCATGGACCCGCGCGCCGGAACTCTCGCCCAGCCGTCCGATCTCGTCGACCTGGACGCCCTCACCGGCGCCTACTACGACCGCGAGCCCGACCTGGACGATCCCGCGCAGCGCGTGGTGTTCGGCACCAGCGGGCACCGCGGCTCGGCACTGGACACGGCGTTCAACGAGGCGCACATCGTCGCGACCACCGCGGCGATCGTCGAGTACCGCCGCAGCCAGGGAACCGACGGGCCGCTGTTCATCGGTCGGGACACGCACGCGCTGTCGGAGCCGGCATGGAGGTCCGCCCTCGAGGTGCTCGCAGCGGCCGGGGTCGAGGTGCACATCGACGCGCGCGACTCGTACACGCCCACGCCCGCCGTCTCGCACGCGATCCTGCGGCACAACGGCGCGGGCACCTCCGAGGGCGTGCGGACCCAGGGTCCGGGCCTCGCCGACGGGATCGTCGTGACCCCGTCGCACAACCCGCCCCGCGACGGCGGTTTCAAGTACAACCCGCCGGACGGCGGCCCCGCGGGTTCCGACGCCACGGGCTGGATCGCGGACCGCGCGAACGAGATCCTCGCGTCCGGCTTCCGGAACGTGCGGCGTGTCTCGACGGAGCAGGCACTCGCGGCGGACACCACGCTTCGGCACGACTTCCTCTCGTCGTACGTCGCGGACCTGGCCAACGTCATCGACCTCGACGCGATCCGGACCGCGGGCGTGCGGATCGGCGCCGACCCGCTGGGCGGTGCGTCCGTGGAGTACTGGGGTGCGATCGGGGAGCACTACGGCCTCGACCTGACCGTCGTGAACCCGACGGTCGACCCGCGCTGGGCGTTCATGACGCTCGACTGGGACGGCAAGATCCGGATGGACTGCTCGTCGCCGTACGCGATGGCGTCGCTGGTGGCGAGGATGGCGGGCGACCCGCCCCCGTTCGACATCGCGACCGGGAACGACGCCGACTCGGACCGGCACGGCATCGTCACACCCGACGGCCTCATGAACCCCAACCACTACCTCGCCGTGGCCATCGGCTACCTCTACGGCGGCGCGCGTCCGGGCTGGCGGCCCGGCACCGCGATCGGCAAGACCCTCGTCTCGTCGAGCCTGATCGACCGCGTCGCCGACAAGCTGGGCGCACGCCTGCTCGAGGTCCCGGTCGGGTTCAAGTGGTTCGTGCCGGGCCTCGTCGACGGGTCCGTGGGGTTCGGCGGCGAGGAGTCCGCGGGCGCGTCGTTCCTCCGCACGGACGGCACCGTGTGGACCACGGACAAGGACGGCATGCTGCCCGCCCTCCTCGCGTCGGAGATCCTGGCCACGACCGGCAAGTCGCCCTCCGAGCACCACCGCGAGCTCGTCGCCGAGTTCGGCGAGTCCTGGTATGCCCGCGTGGATGCCGTCGCGACCCGCGAGGAGAAGGCGACCCTGGCGAAGCTGACGCCGTCGCAGGTGACCGCGACCTCGCTGGCCGGCGAGGAGATCACGGCGCGGCTGACCGAGGCACCCGGCAACGGTGCGTCCATCGGCGGCCTGAAGGTCACGACGAAGAACGCGTGGTTCGCCGCCCGGCCGTCCGGCACCGAGGACGTCTACAAGATCTACGCCGAGTCGTTCGTGTCCGCCGAGCACCTGGCCCAGGTGCAGGCCGAGGCGAAGGACGTGGTCTCGGCGGCTCTGGGGGCCTAGCCCTTCGGGTGCCGCACGAGGTCCTGGTAGTCGGGGTGCCGAGCGATCCAGGACTTGACGTACGGGCAGTAGGCGACGACGTCTCGGCCGCTGGCCCGCACGTCGTCAAGGGCTGACCTCACCAGGATGCTGGCGATGCCCTGCCCCTCGAAGCGCGGATCCACCTCGGTGTGCGTGAACACGACCGTCGGGCCGATCGTGTCGTACATCGCGAACGCGACGACGACGCCCTCCGGGCTGAGTGCTTCGAATCGGTGCTCGTCGGGCGCGTCCCTGACCTGCACATCCGTCATGACCACGATGGTGGGCCATCGAACGGGCCGCGCGATAGCCCCGGTGCGACACTGACCACATGCTCTCGCCCTACCGCGACGTGCTGACGCGTCCTGGGGCGCTGGCCTTCTCCGCATCCGGCGTGCTCGCGCGGCTGCCCATGTCGATGGTCGGCATCGGGATCGTGCTGATGGTCTCGTCGCTGTACGGGTCCTACGGGCTGGCCGGCGCGGTCTCGGCCGTGTACGTCGTCTCTCAGGCGATCTGCTCGCCGCAGCTGTCCCGGCTGGTCGACCGGCGCGGGCAGTCGCGGGTCATGAGCCCCGCGGTCGCGATCGCGGCGTTCGGGCTCGTCTGGCTGATCACCACCGCCCTGCTGCAGCTGCCCGCCGGTTTCCTGTTCGTCGGCGCCGTGATCACCGGCTCGGCGATCGGGTCGTTCGGGTCGTTGGTGCGGGCGCGCTGGGCGTCGCTGCTCGGCACCGACGCCCACAGGATGCACACCGCCTACTCGCTGGAGTCAGCGCTCGACGAGCTCGTGTTCGTCGTCGGACCCGTCGCGGCGACCCTGCTGGCGACGGGTGTCGCGCCGACCGCCGGGCTCGTCGTCCCGCTCGTCGCCATGGTCGGCGGCGGGTACTGGTTCCTGTCCCTGCGCGGCACCGAGCCACCGTCGGCACCCGTCGGTTCGCCGCGTCCCCGTGGGTCGGTGCTGGCCAAGCCGGGCATGGCCGTGCTGGCCGTCGTGTTCGTGGCGATGGGCTCGATCTTCGGCGCCACGGACGTCTCCACGGTCGCCTTCGCCGACGAGTTCGGGTCCAAAGGTCTGGCCGGCGTGATCCTCGCGGTCTTCGCGCTCGGGTCCCTGATCTCCGGGCTGCTCTACGGCACGCGGCAGTGGAAGCGGCCGCTCTACCTGCGCTTCGCGAACGGCATGGTGCTCCTCGCCGTCGGCGTCTGCTTCTTCTTCTTCGTGCACTCGCTCGTCGCGCTGGCCGCCGTCATGTTCGTCACCGGGTTCGCCATCGCGCCCACCCTGATCAACGGCAACGGCCTGGTGCAGGAGCTGGTGCCGCGCGCACGTCTGACCGAGGGGCTGACCTGGGTGGGGACCTCGCTCGGCGTGGGGGTGTCCGTCGGGTCCTCGGTCGCCGGGGCCCGTATCGACGACGCCGGGTCGCACGCCGGGTTCCTGGTGGTCGTCGTCGCCGCCGGGCTTGCCGTCGTCGCGACGCTCGCCTCCCTGCGCACCCTGCGTGGCGACCCCGCGGAGCACGTGCACGACTCCGTGGAGCCGGGCTCACCGTCGTCGACCGGCGGCGCAGCGGTCGCAGCCTGCGAGATCGCGGAGTCGGTAGAACCGTCCAACCCGGGCACCCCGGCCGCCTAGCCCGGGGCGCTCCGACTCCGATCCGATCCGCTCGAGTTCGTGCGTTCGAGTCGAGTTCGTGCGTTTCAACGTGCGAACTCGGCTGGAACGCACGAACTCGGGCCGATGTGGGTGGGCGGGTTAGGGGACCGGGTGGCGGGCGTCGTAGGCCCAGAAGGTTCGTTGGGAGCGGACCAGCAGGATCAGGAGCACCACGCACAGGGTGCCGCCGATGACGGCGGCCCATCCCTCGCCGATGTGGGCTGCCGCACCGCCCAGCATCGCCTCGCCCAGCCGCGGGCCGCCCGCGACGACGACGATGAAGACGCCTTGGAGCCGGCCGCGCATGTCGTCGGGCGTGGCGGTCTGCAGGATGGTCTGCCGGAACACCGCGCTGACGGCGTCGCTCCCGCCCGCGACCACGAGCATCAGCGCGGCGAGGATGAGCGCGATCCAGAGGACGTGCGAGGGATGCGTCCCGCCGCTGACGACGAGGACGAGCCCGAAGCCGGCGATCGCCAGCCCCCAGATCACGATCGCGACGCTGATGATGCGGCCCTGCCAGCGGATCCGGGTCAGCCGGCCGGACAGCAGGGCCGCCAGCATCACGCCGACCGCCGCCGCCGCGGTCATCACGCCCGTCGTCGTCGCCCCACCGCCGAGGTAGACCAGGCCCACCGCCGGGAACAGGACGCGTGGCGACGAGGTCAGCATGGCCACGAGGTCCACGGCGAACGTCATGCGCACGTTCTTCTGCGTCCCCAGGTAGCGGAACCCGTCGACCACCGAACTCAGGCCGGCCCGACCCTTGGGCTCCCCGACGGGCGGCTGCGCGGGCAGCCGGAAGACCGCGACCAGAGCCGCGGTGAACAGGAGCGCGTCGACGGCGTACGCCGTCGCGTAGCTGAACGTTGCGACGAGCACCGCGCCCAGCAGGGGTCCGAGCGTGAACGAGATGCTAGTGCCGAGGGTCTGCAGCGCGTTCGCGGCGGGCATCAGCCGCGCGTCCAGCAGCCGGGGGATGATCGCCGACCGTGCCGGCGCGTTCACGGCGAACGCGCCGGACTGGATCGCGACCAGGAGGAACAGCACCCAGACCTCTTCGACCCCTGCCCAGGCCTGTACCGCGAGCAGCAGCGTGACGGTCCAGGTGACGAACGCGGAGACGAGGGCGACGCGGCGACGGTCGTAGTGGTCGAGGATCGCACCGCCGTACAACCCGAAGATGACCAACGGTACAAGTGCGAAGAGGCCGAGCAACCCGACCGATCCCGTCGACCCGGTGAGGTGGTAGACCTGCAGCCCGACGGCCACGACCGTCAGCTGGGCGCCGAGGTTCGCGATGCTCAGGCCCAGCCAGAGCCGCCGGAACGGCGGGCTGACGCGCAGCGGCGTCAGGTCCATGGCGAGGGAAGGCACCGCGGGATTCTAGTTGCCCGAGGCTGCGTGCCGGGAGCCGAGGTCGTGCGTTGCAGCTCGATTCGTACGTTCCAACACACGACCTCGACTGAAGTGCACTAACTCGGCGTGGGACGCTGGCGGGCGTGGAGCGAGAGCATCTGGTCGTCATGGGCGTGTCCGGGACAGGCAAGTCGACGGTCGGACGGCTGGTGGCCGAACAGCTCGGTCGCCCGCTGGTCGAGGGCGACGACCTGCACCCGCCGGCCAACATCGCCAAGATGCGCGCCGGCCTCCCGCTCACCGACGAGGACCGCGGACCGTGGCTGCGGGCCGTGCGCGACGCGATGAACGCCGGTGGCTCGACGGTCGTCGCGTGCTCGGCGCTGCGGCACTCCTACCGCGACATCCTGCGCACCGCCGAGGGCCGCGTCCGCTTCGCGCTCCTCGTCGTGACGCCGGACGAGCTGGCCGCACGGCTTGTCGCCCGCACGGACCACTTCATGCCGGCGAGCCTGCTGGCGAGCCAGCTCGCCGCGCTCGAACACCTCCAGCCGGACGAGGACGGCGTCACGATCGCCGCCGAACCCACCCGAGAAGGCACAGCGTCCGCACTCGTGGGGGTCCTGAGCCCAACGAGTGCGGACGCAGCGGAGAGGTGAGCCGGCAACGTCCGCGCTCCTGGGGGCTGGAGCACCCACGAGCGCGGACGTCGTGACATACGGGGGGCGGATTCAGCCTGCGAGGCTCGAGCCCGTCTCGAGGAGGGTCTTGAGGTCGCTGAGCATCTGGGGCCAGCCGCCGCCGAACTCCGGCAGGTCGCCCGAGAGCAGGGCCGCGCTGCGCGGTGCACCGGTGACGTCGTGCGTGAGGGTCAGCTGCGTGACGTTCTCGCCGCGGGGCTCGAGCTCGTAGGTCAGCCGCTGGAAGCCCTCGGCGCGAGCCTCCTCGTCCCAGAGGGTGCGCCAGGTCTGGACGAGTCGCTGGTTCTCGACGACCTCGATCACCTCCCCGTCGATGATCGGCTGGTCGAGCGGAAGGCCCATGAGCTCCGAGGGGAGGGTGGTGAAGGAACCGCCGGGCACCAGGTCGTAGTGGGACGGCGACCCGTACCCGTAGCGCGCGTTCCACTCGGGCGAGGTGATGGCCCGCCAGACGGTGGCGGCGTCGGCCTTGATCCAGATGCGGTTGACCAGGACGGTGGTGGTAGCCGTTTCAGAAGTCATGGTGGTCTCCAGGGCGCTCTTGAGGTCGGTGAGGGCGTGCAGGCGCTCCGCCCCCAGCAGGTCGTACTTGTCGATCCACCGCTCGTGGATCAGCTGGATCGGGACGGCGTTGAGGAAGTGCAGCTTCTCCCGCCCCGATCTCCGGGTGACGACGAGGCCCGCCTCCTCGAGCACCGACAGGTGCTTCATGACCCCGAAACGGGTCATGTCGAGGCCCTCCAGCAGCTCTGTCAGCGTGCGGCCGTCACGCGTGAAGAGCTGGTCCAGGAGGTGCCGCCGGGTGGCGTCGGCCAGTGCCTTGAACACCTGGTCGTCGCGGCCCTCGTCCATACCGACGACAATAGGTGACTCATTAGTCACATGTCAACGGAGGCCGGCACCGGGGTTCGCGTCGTCCGCGTCCAGCACGGGCGCGACGATCGTGTCCTCGGGACTCGTCGTCGATCCGGGCATGGCGCTCTTGGCGGTGTCGACGGCCTTCTCCCAGAGCGCGGTGCCCTGCTGCTTCGCGAAGGCGGCGGCCTGCGCCTCGTACTCCTGCACGTACCCCTGGACGCGCGGGTCGGCCCAGACGTCCGACGCCCAGACACGGAACTTCGCCAGCTGTCGACGCCCGGACGCGGTGCCGAACAGATAGCCGACTGCGACGCCGAGGGCGAACGCGATCCTCTTCATGGCGGACCTCCAGGTGTTCGGTCGAAGACTCCGAGCGTAGGCACGAGCACGCCAACCCGCGACGGGGACAGGACGGCCCGGACGTCGGCCGAACGGGTGAGGGGCGTCAGGACATCGGCGACAGCGGCCCTAGGCTCGTCGCCGAACAGGGGGCAGCGTGCGTCGCAGAACCAGAAACATCGCCATCTCGATCTGTCTGGCCACGGCGCTCGTCGGCAGCGCCGGTGCGGCGTTCGTCGCGCTGTGGCCGGAGAAGCACGGACTCGACCCTGAGCTCTGGCCCACCGAGACGCTGGCCGTCGACCCTGCGGTCGCGCTGGCAGCGCCGCGCCACGTCGAGCAGGTCGACGGCTGCCCGGGCCTCACGGTCAAGACCCCCGCTACCGCCACCAGCCCCGCGCGCCCGGCCGGGAACACCGCGATCGAGCTCGCCCCACACCACTACACCCTGTGGGCCTGCCTCGGGGCCGTCGACAAGACCGGCGGTGCGCGGCACGCCGTCGCCCGCACGCTCGGGACGAAGCACGACCTGCTCAGCTTCGGCGCGACCCGAGTCGACTCACCGAGCGGCGAGCTGGTCCGCGTCTACCGCACCGTAGGGAAGTCGGGACCACCGCACCTGACCGACTGGGTGGTGGACCACGGCGGCTACACCTACGCGTTCGGGTACCTGCACCCGGTCGGCAACGCCGCATACTCCAGCAGCGTCGAGGCGATGATCGGGTCGGTCACCTGGGACCAGCCCTGACGGTCCCACTCCTGCGAGTCACTGATCGGAGGGCTGTCGGCCCGGTCGCGGACCTCGACGCCCTCGTGCGCGGGGCCGACGAGCTCGGTCCACCGACGAGCACGTAGGTCTCCGGGCGGACAGGAACCGCGTCTCAGGGCTGATGTGCTGGACCCCGCACGTCCTCGAACCTGAGGGCATGACCCTCTACGTGGTGCCCCGGAGGCTGACCCACCGCGGACGCTACGCCGTCGTCGTGGGGACCGCGGCGCTCGCCGTCGTCGCCCTCTTCGTCGTGACACAGCTGTCCAGCCCGCCGAGCGCGGATGCGGGCCAGAAGCCCACGACCACCGAGGACGGGGTCGACGCCGAGCTCGCCGCCCGGTTCGCTGCCGCCCAGGACGCCGCGTCGAAGGACGGGGTCGTCCTGACGATCACCTCCGGCAGGCGGTCGGTGGCGGAACAGCAACGGCTCGTCGACGAGGCGGTCACGAAGCACGGCTCCGCGCAGGAAGCCCACCGGTGGGTGCTCCCGCCGGAGTCGTCGCCCCACGTGCAGGGCCTGGCGCTGGACGTGGGCCCGACGGCCGGCGCGCTGTGGCTCGGCCAGCACGGGGTCGAGTTCGGCCTGTGCCGGACCTACGCCAACGAGGTCTGGCACTTCGAGAAGCTCCCCGACGGCCTCACGCAGTGCCCGCAGATGCACCCCGACTCGTCGTGGGGGTGGTGACTCGGGCGACGACCGTGCGTCGACGCCCGAACCCGGTCCGGGTCCGGGCGCACCGTTCGCTACCGCGTGAACCGGGAGACGGCCTCACGGAGCTCGGCGGAGGAGGCGACGAGGGTCGCGACGCTGGAACGGGCGTCATTCACGACGTACGCGTTCGAGGCGGCCGCCGTGGCCACACCGGTGATGTTCCCCGCGATCTGCGTCGCCCCGGTCGCGGCCTCGACCGCACTGCGCGCCATCTCGTTCGTCGTGGTGGTCTGCTGCCCCACCGCCGAGGCGATCGTGAGGTGGAAGTCGTTGATCTGGGCGATGATGTCGCCGATCTCCTTCACTGCGCCCACGGCGTCGGAGCTGTCGCTCCGGATCAGCGCGATCCGACGCGCGATGTCCTCGGTGGCGTCGGCCGTCTCCCGGGCGAGCTCCTTGACCTCGCCTGCGACGACGGCGAAACCCTTGCCGGCCTCGCCCGCTCGTGCTGCCTCGATCGTCGCGTTGAGCGCCAGGAGGTTGGTCTGCTCCGCGATCGCCGTGATGGTCTTGATGACGTTGCCGATCCCCTTGCTGGACTCCCCGAGCGCAGCGATCGTCTTCGTCGCGGCCGTGGTGGTGCTCGTCGCCCGCTCCGCCACGGATGCCGCGTCGTTCGCGCTCTCGGCGATCTCGCGGATGCTGACGCCCATCTGCGCCGCTCCCGCCGCGACCGCCTGGATGTTGCGGGAGACCTCCTCGGCCGCCGCAGCGACGACGCCGGTCTGCGTGGAGGTCTCCTCGGATGCCGCGGAGACGTCGGCGACCGCGACCGACAGCTCGTCGGCCCCGGCCCCGACCCGGTCGGCCTCGGCCGAGACGGCACCGAGCGTGTCGGACATGGCCCCCTGGGCAACGTGGAGCGAGACGGCCATCCGGCCGATCTCGTCTGCGGACCGGACAGGCGCCCGGACGGTGAGGTCGCCGTGCGCCATCGCGTCGAGGGACGTCTGCACCTCCCGCACGGAACGGCTGATCCGCGACGCGACCCGCAGGCTCAGGAGGCCCGCGGCGACGACGCCTGCACCGAGGAGCGTGATGAATCCCCTGATCGCGGAGCTGGAGCGTTCCTTGGTCTGCTCGTCCAGCAGGTCCATCTTGGTGTCGACGTGGGTCTTGAAGTTCGTGAAGGCGCTCGTGTAGGTAGAGACGAGCACGTCGTCCATCGGCGCCGCGTCGGTGAAGGCACCGGGCTGGTCGCTGGTCGCGGCAGGAACCAGGGTCGAGTCGCGGAACTCTGTCCAGGCGGTGAATGCGTCGTCGAAGGTCGTCCACGTCGGCCAGTCGGCGGCCTCGGACTTGAGGATGATCTGCCGGTTTACCTCGATGTCGGCGTTGATCCGCTGCAGGTCGTCGAGCCACGCCGTCTCCAGGTCGCCGGCGGGGACGGCAGCGATGTCGCCGATGAGGACGCGGTCCTCCAGCGAGTACTCGTGCAGGTCGTCCATCGCCTGGTCGTACGTCGTCTGGATCTGGGTGAGCTGGTTGGCGGTGGCGGCGGTCGCGCGCAGGGCCACGACGACGTAGGCACCGCTGCCGACGGAGGCGACCGCCAGGACGGCGACCGTCGCAAGGATCTTGGTCCGGACGGACAGGTCTGCGAGCAGTCGTCGGCGACGCGGGGCGGACTGCGATTCGACGGTGCTCATCGGAATCCTCTGAGGGCGCGGGCGAGACGGGTGGCCTCGCTCCGTCCATCGACCGGGCCCGCGCCGGACTGAGAGGTGGGTCAGAAATTCCCGGGTGAACCTTCCAGGCGGCTCACTCGGGTGCGTTGAGGCCAGCGTCCCGGGCGGCGACGACGGCCTGGGCGCGGTCGCGGAGCCCGAGCTTGGCGAACACGTGCCGCACGTGCGTCTTGACCGTGGCCATGCTGATGACGAGGGCGTGCGCGATCTCGGTGTTCGAGCGACCCGCACCGATGAGGGCCAGCACCTCACGCTCGCGCTCACTGAGCTCGTCGAGACCCGGCGGCCGCACCGTAGGGACCGGTGGCCGGGCCGCGAAGTGGTCCATCATCCGCGCCAGGACCGCGGGGGCGACCACCGGCTCGCCCGCCTCCGCCCGGCGCACCGCGTCGACGAGCCCGTCGGACGTCACGTCCTTGAGCAGGAAGCCGACCGCCCCGGCGCGCAGCGCGTCGACCACGTTCTGGTCCACGTCGAACGTCGTCAGCGCGATGACGCGCGCCTCCCCCGACGCGACGATCCGTCGGGTCGCCTCGACGCCGTCGACGCCGGGCATCCGCAGGTCCATGAGCACCACGTCCGGGCGCAGTCGCGCCGCCGCCTGCACCGCGGCCTCGCCGTCCCGCGCCTCGCCGACGACGTCTACCCCGGCCAGCTCGAGGATCATCCGCAGCCCCTGCCGGACCAGGTCCTGGTCGTCGACGACGAGAACACGCGTCATCGCGCACCGTCCGGCACGACCACCCGCACGACGAACCTGCCGTCGCGCACCCTCGCCTCGAAGCTGCCGCCCAACAGCTCCGCGCGGTGCCGCATGCCCGTCAGGCCGCGACCGGGAAGCGGGTCGGTCGGTGCGGCCGCCGCGTTCGCCGACTCGACCGTGACCTCGTCGCCGGTCCACGTGACGGTCAGTGCGGCCTCGTTGCCGGCCGCGTGCCGGCCCGCGTTGGTCAGGCACTCGCGCACGACACGCTCGACGGCCGCGGTCGCCGGTGACTGGTCGTTCCACGGCTCCCCGACGACGGTGAGCGTGTGGGCGATGCCGGCCGCGGCCGCTCGTCGGGAGAGCTCACGGATGTCCTCGTGCCCGGCGTCGCCGTCCGGCGACAGGACCCCGAGCACTCCGCGGATCTCCGTGAGGGTGCGGTGGGCCGTCTGGCGGATCGTCTCGACGGGCGCCGCGGCGCGGGACGGGTCGAGCCGCAGCGCCGCCTGCGCGGCCTCCGCCTGGATGGCGATGAGCGTGACCTCGTGCCCGACCACGTCGTGGAGCTCCTGGGCGATCCGCGCCCGCTCCGCGCCGACCGCGGACTCCTCGGCGCGGCGGCGCTCGTCGCGCAGCTCGTCGGTGAGCCGCGCGAGGCGCGCGTTCTGGTCCCGGAGCCGCGCGACCACCTGCCCGACGAGGACCGGCGCGACGACGGCCAGGACACCGCCGACCGACGAGACGGGCGGTTCGGGACCGAGCAGCGTCCCGACGACCGACGCAGCCGAGGCCCACGCCGCGGTGAGGACGACCGCCCAGCGCGGCGAGGCGTAGCAGCCGAGCGCGTAGAACTGCAGGATCACGGCGACGAACCCGAACAGCGGGTAGCCGTCGAGCGGGATGAGCCAGAACGCGCTGGACGCGAGCGCCGACTCGACCGGGCGCGTGCGCCGCCACGCCAGCGGCAGCAGCGAGCCGAGCACGTAGACGATGCCGAGCGCGCCGTCGGTGATCGGCGAGACGAGCGTCTGCGCGAGGCCCGCGAGCACGAGCACGACGGCGAGCGCTGCGTCCAGGCGGTTCGTGCCCGCCCTGGTCAGCGTCCGGTCCAACGCACTGTCCACGAACGCGAGCGTACGAGCAGGTCCCGGCGTCGCGCCTCACCCCGAGGGCTGAGCGTCGGTCATCCCGGGCCGAGCCGACGGGCGGTCGCGGGCTGAGCGCAGAAGCGGTCCGCGGGTCGATGCGGCGTGCCGACGCCGGTTCCTAGCGTCGTCCGTGCCGGCTGACCGCCGGCATCGACCCAGACCCAAGGATCCCCGCCATGACCGCTCTCACCGCCCCGACAGACACCCGCTCCACCCTCGACGTCGAACGCCTCAGCACCCGGTTCGGCCTGGCGTTCCCGCTCAGCCAGGTCGTCGTGATGATCGTGATGGCGCTCCTCGTGCTCCCGAACGCCGGCTCACCCGACGACCCACCGCTGGAACGGGGCGCTCGGATGCTCGAGGGTGCGAGCGCCTACAAGATCGGCAACTTCGTCTTCATGATCGCCGGGACGCTGCTGCTCGGCTTCCTCGGGGCGGTGCACCTGCGCCTGCGCAGAGCCGACGGCACGGGCGTCCTGGCCACCGTCGCGGTGGCGGCCGGCACTCTGCTCGCGCTGATCTGGCCGCTCGCGGCTGTCCTGCACGACGTCACCGTCGAGGCGGCCTCCGCGGGCGGCGACCTGGCCACGTTCGCCGGCTGGGACGCCGTCGCCCCGTTCTCGCTCTCGTTCTCGGTGCTCCCGCGCGTGTTCTTCATCGGTGCCGTCGTGCTCGGGCTGCGCGCCGAGAACGTGGCGCCGGGGCTGCGCCGGATGGGACTCGTGCTCATCGCGATCAGCCTCGTCGGCAGTGCGACCCTGGTCGCGGGCGGACTGTTCCCGGTCCTCGCGCTGAGCACGCTCGGCTTCGACCTCTGGCTCGGCGCCCTCGCCTGGCACTGGCTGCGCCGCGCGTGATCGTTCCGACGAGCCGGCGTCCCGCGGGGCGCCGGCCCGTCGCCGTCCCGCTCCTGACACGATGGTGCCCATGGAACGCGTGGTCGGGATCGGCGGAGTGTTCATCCGAGCGGCAGACCCCGCGGCACTGGGCGCCTGGTACCGCGAGTTCCTCGGCCTGGACGCCGACGAGAACGGTCTGTGGTTCCCGGCGGCGGGGCCGACGGTGTTCGCGACGTTCGACCCGGACACCGACTACTTCGGGTCCCGCACCCAGCAGACGATGCTCAACTTCCGGGTCCGCGACCTGGACGCGATGCTCGCGCAGCTCCGGGCCAAGGGCGCCTCAGTCCTCGGTGAGCCCGAGGCCATGGAGGGGGTCGGCCGGTTCGGGTGGGTCACCGACCCCGAGGGCAACCGGATCGAGCTCTGGGAGCCCATCGCTTGAGGCCGGCCGGCCAGCGTCAGGCGACTCACGTGCGGAGCGGCGCCAGCAGGTCGAGGGCAACGGCGCGGGCGGCCGCGGTCCGGGCCTCCTGGTCGCCGCCGATCGGCAACGGAGACTCCCCTCCGACGGCGCCGAGCATGAGCGCCGCGAACAGCAACGTCGCCCGCAGGGACGCCTCCGGAGTGGGGTCCTCCCCCGCGATCGCCGAGACGAGGGTGCGCAGGACGCCGAGCTGCATCCCGCCGAACTCGCTGCGCTCGACGACCGCGGGGTTCGTCTGCCCGAAGCGCAGGATTATCCCGCCGTCGGACTGCACCAGGGTGAGCAGCTCGTCCACCAGCCGCTCGTCGCGGGCGCAGCCCGGCGGCTCGTCGCGCGCCCACGCCGCCAGCTCCTCGAAGCGCTCGGCGTACCCGGACATCGCACGGCCGACGATGTCCTCCTTGGTGCGGAAGTGGTAGTACAACGCCGCCTTGGTCACGCCGACCTCGTCGGCGATCTCACGCAGCGACGTCTTGTCGTAGCCGTGCTCGACGAACCGACGCATCGCGACCGACACGATCCGCTCTCTCGTCGCGCTCCCGTCGCGGGGCATGGGCTCCTCCTCCTGTGACGCTCCTCAGGAAGCCTACTTGACGACCGGCAAGTATCGAGGTCTAGCCTCGGTATCGTTACTAGCCGGTCGACAAGTAAGGACACGACCATGGTCACCGCAACATTGCCGCTACCGCGCCCGCCCGAGAGCGGCGTGAGCGCCCGGCGGCTCGCGCTCATCATGGTCAGCCTCGTGCTGGCCCTCGTCCCGATCCAGCTGGACGCGCTCGTCGCCGCCACTGCCCTGCCGACCATCGCGGGCGACCTCGACGGGTTCGCCGACCTGGCCTGGATCACCACGTCGTACCTGCTCGCGATGGCCATCGGCACGGTCGTCGCGGGCCGGCTCGGCGACATGTTCGGGCGGCGGCGACTGCTCCTCGTCGCGCTCGTCGCCTTCGGTATCGGCTCGGTGCTCACGGGCCTGGCCCCGAGCATCGGGGCCCTCGTCGGCGCCCGGACTCTCCAGGGCCTCGGGGCCGGCATGACGTTCACCAGCCTGCTCGCGGTGGTCGCCGACGTGGCGCCACCGACCGTCGGGCCCGCTACCAGGGGATCCTCGGCGCGATCGCGCCGGTCTCGATGATCGTCGGGCCATGGGTCGGCGGCATCATCACCGAGCATCTCGGCTGGCGCTGGATCTTCCTGCTGAACGTGCCGCTCGTGCTGGGCTCCATCGCCGGGGTGCTCGCGTTCGTCCACCTGGCGGTTCGCCCGCGCGGCGGCCGGGTGGACGTCGCCGGGCTGGTCGCGGTGGTGTTCGCGAGCTCCGGCCTGGTGCTCGCCGCGACGTGGGGCGGCCACCGGTACGGGTGGGGATCGTGGCAGGTCGCCTCCGCCCTGCTCGTCGCCGCGGTCGCCATCGGCGTGCTCGTCCTCGTCGAACGGCGGGCAGCGCACCCCGTCCTCCCGCTCGACCTGTTCCGCACCCGTTCTGTCGCGCTCTCGTTCGTCGTGCTCGCCCTGGCCATGGGCGCCGTCATGACCAGCGCCATCAACTACCTGCCCGTGTTCCTCCAGCTGGTGCAGGGCCGTTCGGCGAGCAGCAGCGGCCTCCTGCTGCTCCCGCTGCTGCTGCCCGCGATCGTCGTCGCCGTGCTCGCCGGCCGCTGGACCACGACCCCGGCACGCTTCCGCCCGGCCATGGTGCTGGGCACGTCGCTGCTGATCGTCGCGAGCGGGCTCCTTGCCACGATGACCGTCGATACGTCCGGCTGGCTCACGGCGTCGTACATGGTGCTGGCGGGACTCGGCGTCGGGCTGCTGTTCCAGACGCCCATGGTGCTGGTGCAGAACTCCGTGCCGGGGGGCGAGCTCGGTGCCGCCACCGGAGCGGCCGGCTTCACGCGGATGATCGGCGCCGCCGTGGGTGCGGGTGCACTGGGCGCCCTGTTCTCGAGCACGGTCGCTGCCGCCATGCCGGGCGCGGTGGACGCGGCGTCGCTGACGCCCGAGAGCGTCGCGGCCCTGCCCGCCACCGTGCAGGCCACCGCACGGGCGGCGGTGGCTTCGGGATCCTCTGCGCTGTTCTGGGTGGCGACGGCGCTCGCAGCGATCGCGCTCGTCGCGGCGCTGGCACTGCCGCGCCAGGCGCGCTCCTGATCCGGGCGGCGCAAGCAGTCCGACGGACATGTCCGACATGCGCGTCACCCAATCGGCCCACGAGCAAAGCCGTCTGTTCTGGGGTAGATGCACGAATCGCAGCAAATGTCCTGGGTGCTACCGCCCTGCGCGCTTTGCACGGAAGGGTGGCCGTCCGGAGGTTGGTCGTGACTCCTTCATCATCGGCAGGAGGATCCCTCACGTAAGACTTTCCGCCGGTCTATCTGCCGGCGCGCTACGAGAGGCAACACAATGCGCAAGACGACCAAGGGCGCCCTCGCGCTCGGTTTCGGCGTCGCCCTGCTCCTCGGAGAGCAGGCACGTTCGCGACATGGAACGGCTCGGCCAACCTCGGCTCGGGCGCCGCCATCGCGGCCGGCAACCTCGCCGTCGCGCCGGCCGGCCCGGTCACCTGGGCATGGGCGAACGGTTCCACGATCGCCGACATCAACGCCGTCCGCCTGGTGCCCGGGGACGCGGTGACCTTCACGCGGTCGTTCGACGTGAGCGCCACGGGCGACCACCTCGCCGCCGACATCACGATCAGCGGCGGCGCCCTCGACGCGGGGGTCCTGACGGCGTCCCGGAGCGTCGTCGCACCTGCGGGAGTCACCGGCAGCGGTAGCGCGTTCGCGTTCGCCGCCAGCAACTCCGGCACCCCGCGCACCTACCACTTCACGGTGACGTACACGATCACCTTCCCGGACGTGACCACGGGGCAGAACACGTCGGTGAACCTCGCCGACACCACCGTGTCCGTGCAGCAGGTGGCGCTCTGACCGGTGCCCACCGGGCCGGGCGCTTCCGCGCACGTCTGATCGTCGTCGTCGCCGTCGTGCTCCTGTTCACCGGGAGCACGACGGCGTACGCCGCATGGGCGCGCAACGTCAACCTCGGGTCCGGTGCCACCATCACGACCGGATCGATGGGGCTGACCGCCGGCTGGGTCGGCACGCCGTCGTTCACCGGGTGGCCCACCGAGACGAAGACGGCCGTCATGCGCCTGACGCAGTCTGGCCAGGGTCGATGGCAGTACGACGTCGGCCCGGCAACCGGTCCCGCCGTCACCGCCGGTGCGGTCGTGACGTACTGGGTCGTCTCGGGCGCGACCTGCAGCGCCACCCCCCTGCCCGCCGGATGGAGCCCCACGGTCCTCCCGGCCGGCGGTTCCGCAGACGTGTGCGTCTCGGTGCAGCTCCCGGCCGGTCAGGTGTCCTCGCTGGCGTTCAACGTGCCGGTCACCGCACGCAACCAGTCGACGAATTGAGGATGTACGTGACCAGCACGATCAACGGCACCACCCGACCGGGGCGTCTCCGGCGCGCCCTGGGCCGTGGGGCGCTGGTCAGCGCCGTGGCAATCGCCCTCGTGGCCGGGGGCAGTGGCGCGGCGTGGGCATGGTGGACGGCCACCGCGACCGTCACCGGCACCGTCACGACCGCCTCCGGAACGGTCCCGCCACCGGTGAACCTGCGGTGCACGGACAACGTGCCCGGGCTGCTGCTGGCGTGGGATCCGGCCCCCGCGGCGCAGAATCCTGTGCCGTCCGGTGCGACACTCTCGTTCCTCGTCACCCTCAAGGTGGCGAACGGTGCGACGGCGACCTTCACTGTCACGGCGCCCGCGACCTCTCGGCAGGTCACGGCCTCGGACCTGCCGAACAACGGAGGCGCCACGCTCAGCGTGACCGTGCAGACCGTGTACACGTTCTCGGGGCCAGGTGTGTCGTCCACGGTGGCCGGTCCGGTCGTCGGGCACGTCCAGGGCAACGGCGGCAGCAGGATCGTGCGATGCGGACCGTAGTGGGCCGCCACGCGACGACCGCCCGGCAGACGCCCGGGGGTTGGCGCCTGCTGGCTGCGTTCGCGTCGTCGGTGCTGCTCACCGCCGTCGTCCTGGTCGCGCTGGCGATGGTCGTGGCCCCGGCGGTGCTGCGTGCGATGCCGTTCACGGTCCTCACGGGGAGCATGCGCCCGACGATGCCGCCCGGGACGCTGGTCGTCTCTCGACCGACCCCCGCAACAGACGTGCGGATCGGTGACGTCGTCACCTACCAGGTCAGGTCTGGGGAGCCGGCGGTCGTCACGCACCGCGTCGTCGGCACCGGCTGGGCGGCGAACGGCGACCTGGTGCTCGTCACGAAGGGTGACGCGAACGCCGTCACCGACGCGCCCGTGCGAGCCGCTCAGATCCGGGGTGTCGTCGCGTACCACGTCCCGTACCTCGGGTACGTGAACACGTGGGTCGGACACAACCGACCGCACTGGGCGGCGAAGGTCGCTGCTGCGGGCCTCTTCGCCTACGCGCTCTGGATGCTGGTCGGCGCGGCACGCGACAGGAAGAGCAGAGCGACGGCGACGGACGACGAGACGACGATGGGGCCGGTGTCGGCGTGAACGCGCGCAAGGGAACGTCGAAGCACGCGGACAACTCCGGACGGCGAAGGGGCCGCGTGCGGCGCCGGGTGTCGGCGGGCGTAGCGTCGCTCGTGCTCGCGACGGCGGCGATGCTCGGTACCGCGGGCCCCGCGGCTGCGGCCGATGGGATCCTCCTGTCGCTCGATGGCACGAGCTGGTCGCCGGCGCTGACGGGAGCGTTGTTCACGAGCCCGTCTCGAGTCGTCCCGGGCGACGTCTCCGTCGCGACGCTGTGGGCGCGCAACGCGTCGAGCGTGACGGCGCGCCTGACGCTGCACGCTGCCGACGGAATCGGCTCGGGTTCTGCCGACCTCGCCGGCCACCTGACCCTGCGGGTCGACGGCGCTGCTGTCGCCGGGGGTTCGACCTGGAGCGGGCCCGTGCTCGCCCCGGGGCAGCAGGCAAGCGTCACGCTCGAGGTCGCGTTCGACACCGCCGCGACGGTCGGCACGCTCAGCGCGGCCAGCGTGGTCGACATGGTCATGCTGACCCAGGCGGTCTCCGGCGGGCCGTCGGTGCTCCTGCCCACCGACGACGACGACGTGCCCACCCACGGCTCGCTGGCCGCAACCGGGGCCCAGGTACGCGAGCTCGCGGGCATCGCGATCGTGTCGGTGACCTTCGGCGCCGTGCTCGTCTGGCGCCGTCGACGCGGGGTCGCCGACGACCTGTGACGTGACCTCGGTCGGCCCCCGACAGTGGCACGGTCCCGCGCCTGTTCCTCAGGCGACGCCGCGGATCCGCACCACGAGGATCGAGCCGAGCACGCTCACGACCGCCGCCAGGGTGTACAGGCCGACGTATCCCAGACCGGCCCAGAGGACCGCTGCGGCGATGGCCGGGGCGAGCACCTGGGGCAACGTGTTGGCGATGTTGATGACGCCGAGGTCCTTCCCGCGGTCGCCCGCCTCGGGCAGCACCTGGGTGATGAGGGCGAAGTCGACGGCCGTGTAGGCGCCGAACCCGATGCCCAGCACGACCGCGGCGACGTCGGCGGCCGGCATCGTCGGGACGAGGGCGAACAGCTGCAGCGCAGCGGCCGTGATCAGACCCGACCAGATGACGAACACCTTGCGCCGGCGGAGCCGGTCGGACCAGCGGCCGCCGACGTAGGCGGTGACCACGGTGCACACGCCGTACACCGCGGTGAGCGCGAAGACCGCGTCCTCGGCCTCGTGGTCCGACAGGCCGACCGCGTCGGTGAGGTAGTACAGCAGGTAGAGCAGCAGCAGGGCGTTCCCGAGGTTCATCAGGAACCGGGTGATCCAGGCCCAGCCGTAGTCGGGATGCCGCCGCGGCGAGACCCAGAACCCCCGCAGGAACGCACGCCAGTGCAGCGGCGGCCGCAGCTCGCGCGGCAGGGGGATGTCGCGCGCGTCGAGAGCGTAGGGCAAGCACGGTCTCGTGCTGATGAACACGGCACCGGCCTCGCTCGAGGACGCGACGGCCGAGCCCGACCGGCGGCGCACGGCCCCCCAGAACCACCTGACCCGGGTGCGTCAGTGCCCGCCCGCCAGCGCAGCCACCACCGGTTCGAACCGCCGTCGCGACGACTCGATGTGCTCCTGCACCAGCCGCGCGGCCTCGTCGCCCTGCCCGGCGATGACCGCAGCGGCGATCGCCGAGTGCTCCTCGACCACCCACGAGCGTTGACCTCGGGCCCGGTAGTACTCCCCGAACCGCTGGTGGACGAACTCGGCCTGCTCGTCGTCGTGCAGAGAGACCGCCCGCGACGCGAGGTACAGCCGCAGGAAGTGCAGGTGGAAGTGGATGCGCTCGAAGGCCTGCACGACCAGACCGTTGCCGGCCAGGCTCGCCAGGAGGGTGTGGAAGCGGGCGTCGTGCTCGGTGAGCGCACGGTAGGCGGTGACGTCGTCGAGGTCTTCCTCGAGCGTCCGGCGCGCGGACTCGAGCTCGGCGGTGATCTGGGCGATCCCGTCGGCGTCGATCGACGCGGCCGCGGCGCGCGCGGTCCACGGCTCGATCAGTGTGCGGAACTGCGACAGCTCGACGAACTCGCGGACGCTGAGCAGGGGCGTCGCGGTGTAGCCGCGCAGCGGCGTCTTGACGACGAGCCCCTCGGACTCGAGCCGGGCGAGGGCCTCCCGCAGGGGCGTGGGCGAGACGCCGAGCCGGGCGGAGAGGCCGTCGATGTTGATCCGCTGCTCGGGCTCGATGTCGTGGCTGAGGATCATCTCGCGCACGACGAGGTAGATCTCGTCGGACAGCACCGAGCGAGAGATCCGCGCGACGACCGGTTCCGTGCTCATGGACTCCCCTGCGCTCCCGGGGGCGGCCGTCCGTCCCGTGCGGCCCAATATGGCACGCGCGCGCGGTCCTGAGGTCACGGGGTCGAGCCTCACGACGCGTCCTCCTGCGTCGCCAGCGACCACACCTGCTCGAGCGGTGCCAGCGCGGCGGTGCCGTCGGCGTCCCGGAACGCCTCGACGAACTCCCCGATGGTCGCCTGCCACCGCTCGTTCGCTGGGTCGTCGGCGAGCTCGGCCATCGCCGCGTCGAAGTCGTCGCAGGTCACGAGGTGGAACAGCCGCTCGCCGGACCGCCAGATCGTCCAGTCGTGGATGCCCACCCGGGCGAAGGACGTCGCGAGGTCGTCGGGGATCCGCCGGTGCTCGGCTCGGTATCCGTCGACGGCACCGGACCGCAGCTCGGAGTGGAGAGCGACGATCATGCGACGTTCTCGGACGTGCGGTGGACGAGGCGGATGACCGCCTTGCTCATCTCGTCGTAGTCGTGCGTGTTGGCGACGTGCCCGGTCACCTCGAAGTCCTGCATCACGGCGATCGTGTCGACGAGCGTGACCATCTCCGCCAGGTCGCTCGAGATGACGAGCACCGCCTTGCCCTGGTCGGCGAGGTCCCAGATCAGCCGGTAGAACGCGCCCTTGGTCCGGACGTCGATGCCGACCGTGGGTTCGTCGATCACCAGGATGTCGGTGCGGGCGGCGAGCCACTTGCCGAGCGAGACCTTCTGCTGGTTGCCGCCCGAGAGCTGGCCGACGATCTGGTCGCGGGACGAGACCCTGATGTCGAGGCTGTCGATGTACTCGTCGGCGGCCACGCGTGCGGCCTTGCGGCGCAGCACGCCCCAGCGGTTGGACAGCTGGCCGAGCACCGTGACGGTGAGGTTGCGCGCGACGGTCTGGTCGAGGAACAACCCCTCGGCCTTGCGGTCCTCGGTGACGTAGCCGATCCGGTGCCGCGACAGTGCGTCGCCGACGTCCTTGATCCGCACGACCTCCCCCGACACGCGGACCTCACCGCCGGTGATCTTGTCGAGCCCGAGCAGGGCGTGCGCGAGCTCCGTGCGGCCGGCGCCGACGAGGCCGTACAGGCCGACGATCTCGCCGCGGTGGACCGAGAGGTCCACCGAGCGGTGACCGCGCTCGGTCTCCACACCGCGGAGCTCGATCGCGGGCGTGCTGGTCCGGTCCGGGGCCCGGTCGGGCACGTCGAGCTTGGCCAGGGTCCTGCCGACGAGCAGGTCGACGACCGTGTCGCGGTCGACGTCCGCGAGCTGGACGGCCTCCGCCACGGAGCGCCCGTCCCGGAAGACCGTCGCGGTCCGGCAGTGCGCGAACACCTCTTCGAGCTTGTGGCTGACGAACAGCACGGCCCGGCCCTGGTCGGTCAGGCGGTGGACGACGTCGAAGAGCAGGCCGGACTCGTTGTCGCTGATGGAGGCGGTGGGCTCGTCGAGGAGCAGCACCGCACTGTCGGCGTAGAGGCCGCGGGCGATCTCGACGAGCTGGGTCTGCGCGGGCGAGAGCCGGTTCATCGGGGTGTCGGGGTCGATCCGGAAGTCGAGCATGTCGAGCACCCGCCGGGCGCCGTCGCGCACGGCGCGCCAGTCGACGCGCCCGTGGCGGGTCGGGGTGTTGCCGAGCGCGATGTTCTCCGCGACGGTGAACGCGGTGACGACGTTGCGCTCCTGGTGGACGGCACCGATCCCGGCGGCGGTCGCCTCGTGCGCCGAGTGGAAGACGCGCTCGGTCCCGCCGACGAGGATCTGCCCCGTGTCGGCGGTCTGGATACCGGTGAGGATCTTGATGAGCGTCGACTTGCCGGCGCCGTTCTCCCCGAGGAGCGCGTGCACCTCGCCGGGTGCGAGGCGCAGGTTGACGGCGTCGAGCGCCCGGACACCGGGGAACGCCTTGCTCACGGCGCGGACCTCGAGGGCCCACGGCGACGAGGTCGTGGTGGTCACGCGACACCTCCGGTCGGGGTCGCCTCGGAGGTCGACGCGCGTGACGGCCCGGTCGGCCTGACCCGCACGAGGCCCTTCGGGCGACGGTTGGCCTGGCCGAGGGCGACGGTGCCGAGCACGACCGCCCCGATCACCAGGTTGACCCAGCTCGGGTCGAGCTGGAACGCGGCGCGCGCGGTGTCGACGAGCCGCACGATCGTCGCCGCGAGCACGGTTCCGAGGACCGCGACACCGCCGCCCGTGAGCGCGACCCCGCCGATGATGGGAGCCGCGAAGCTGGGCAGCAGCCAGTCACCGCCGATGCTCTTGTTCACGCCGGGCAGCGAGCACAGCACGAGCAGGGCCGCGACGCCGCAGAGCAGACCCGACAGGCCGTGCGCCGCGATGAGCGAGCGTGAGTTCGAGATGCCGGACAGGGTGGCGGCCAGCGGGTTGCCACCCGAGGCCAGCATCTTGCGGGCGACGAGCGCGTGCCGGTAGGCGAGGGAGAGCAGACCCGCGATCGCGAGGGAGAGCCAGAAGATGAGCGGCACGCCGAGCGGGCGCGCGCTGCCCAGGGACTGCAGCTGGGGCCAGGCGTCGCTCGTCACCGTCCTGGTCCCGACGAGCGCGTACTGCACGCCCGACAGGATGGTCATCGTCGCGAGCGTCACGATGAAGCCGTTGATCTGGGTCAGGACGACGATCACGCCGTTGATCAGGCCGCACGCGAGCCCGGCGAGCACGGCGACCACCGCCCCGAGCCACACCGGCAGGCCGGCGTCCGCCATCAGGATGCCCGCGAGGCACGCGGCGAAGCCGCCGATCGCGCCCACCGCCAGGTTCATCTGGCCCACCGCGAGGGTCGCCATCTGTGCGAGGCCGATGACGACGGGGATCGCGAGGAACTGGAAGAACGTCTCGATCGAGATGCGCGAGAGGAAGCCGCCGGACGACTGGACCGTCAGCACGACCACCCCGACGATCACGACGAAGACGAGCGTCGTCGTCTGCCGGCGCAGCAGGTCCTTCGCCGACCAGCGGCGCGCCCGGGCGCTCCGGTCCGCCGCCGTGGTGTCCCCGCTCATGCGGCCACCTTCCCTTCGCTGGACGGTTCGCTCGCAGGCACGCCCTGGAGGCTTGCCCGCAGCCGCGAGCGCTGGCTCATCACGTCGCGGATCCGGTCGGTGCACAGCGCGAGGAGCAGCACGCTGCCGAGGAGGATGTTCAGGCCCTCGATACCCACCCCGAACAGCAGCAGCCCCTGCCGGATGAGCACGGTGAGCGCGATGCCCAGGGACGTGCCCAGCACCGACACGTAGCCGCCGACCAAGAGCGTGCCGCCGAGGATCGGGCCCAGGAACGACGGGATCAGGAACTCCTGCCCGATCGAGGGTGTGAACGATCCGGTGCTCGCGCCGAGCATCACACCGGCGAGCCCGGCGAGCGCACCGGACAGCGCGTGCACGGAGGTCACGCGGCGGCCCACGGGGATCGCGGACAGCAGGGCCGCCTGGGCGCTGCTGCCGGTGAGCAGGGTCTCGCGACCGACCCGGGTCCGCGCGTAGCCGAAGGCCACCACGACCATCGTCGCGATGGACAGGAACAGGAGCAGGGGCACCCCGGCCGGCCCGCAGGTGTTGCCGAGGCACAGGTTCGCGGTCGTCCAGCGGCCGAGCTCGGCGAGCCCGGGGGTGTCCACCGTGATCGCGGCACCGGTGCTGACCCAGCCGTACACCGCCGGGACGAGCCCGAGCAGGGCGAAGCTCATCGCGAGGGTGACGACGAACGAGTTCACGTCGGCGCGGGTCACCAGGAGCCCGCACACGGCCCCGCAGGCCGCCCCCGCGATCACGCCGACGACCATCCCGACGACGAGCGGCGCGCCGTGGTCGAGCGCGATGGCCGCGCCGAGCCCTCCGGTGGCCGCCATCCCGCCGACCGCGAGGTTCATCTGCCCGATGGAGAGGACGGCCATCTGGGAGAGCCCGACGACGCTGTAGATCGCGATGTTCGTGAGCATCGGCCCCATGACGAACTGCGGGTTCCAGAACGTCGGGCGGGCCGAGCCGATCGCCACGACCAGGAGGGCGATGAGGACGACGAGGCCGACCCGGTTGTCACTGAGCGCCGAGCCGAACCGCTCCTTGGTGGACGGGTTGATCCTCTCGTCGATCCGTCGCGTGACGGTCGGTCGAGGGACGGTGCTGGTCATGCGACCCTCCGGTCGTCCACGGCGTCGGCGTCCCAGTCGATGCCCAGGCCCGGCGAGTCGGATGCGACGGCCATCCCGTCCGCGACCTCGAGCTCGGTCCTGGTCACCGCGCGCAGCTGCGGGATGTGTTCGACGTACAGACCGTTCGGCACGGCGGCGGCGAGACTCACGTGGAGCTCCATGAGGAAGTGGGGGCACACGGAGACGTTGTACGCCTCCGCGAGGTGCGCGACCTTGAGCCACGGCGTGATGCCGCCGATCCGCGCCGCGTCGACCTGCACGATCCCGGCGGCGCCGCGGTGCAGGTAGTCCCGGAACTGGCCGACGGAGTAGAGCGACTCACCGACGGCCACGGGGATGCTCGTGGACCGCGCGAGGTGCACGTGCCCGCTCACGTCGTCCGCCGGCAGCGGCTCCTCGAGCCAGTACAGACCGAGCGGCTCGAACGCGGCAGCGCGCCGCACGGCTTCGGCTGCGGTCATGGACTGGTTCGCGTCGACCATGATGTGCAGGTCCGGGCCGACCTTCTCGCGGACGGCCGTCAGCCGCTCCACGTCCTCGGCCAGGGACGGCTTGCCGATCTTGAGCTTGACCCCGCGCAGCCCGCGTTCCTGTGACGCGACCGCGCCGGCGACGAGGTCGGAGGTCGGCAGGTGCAGCCAGCCGCCCTCGGTGTCGTAGAGCGGTACGGCGCGACGGAACCCGCCGGCCATCTGCCACAGCGCCTCGCCGGTGCGCCGTCCGCGCAGGTCCCACAGCGCCGTGTCGACGGCTGCGAGGGCGAGGGACGTGATCGCGCCGACCGCGGTCGCGTGGGTCGACCAGAAGAGGTCGGACCAGACGGCCTCGATGGTGCGGCTGTCCTGCCCGGTGAGCCTGGGCAGGAGGGCCTCGCGCAGCAGCGAGAGCACGGCGCGGCCACCGGTGCCGATCGTGTACGAGTAGCCGGTCCCGGTCAGGCCGTCGGCCGTGTCGAGCTCGACGAACACCGTCTCCTGCTTGAGGAACGCCTGGACGGCGTCGGTGCGGACGGTCTCGACCTCGATGTCGACGAGGTACGCGCGAGCTGCGGTGATCGCGGTCATGTGCCGTTCTCCTCCGTGCCGGCGGGCCGTGCGGCCCGCCGGCACCCTGGGGTTACTTGCAGGACAGGAGCTCGTTCTTGAACTGGTCGAGAATCTTGTCCGACTCCTTCTGACGCTCCGCGTCGTAGGTGTCGACGTTGGGCTTCGTGACCACGAACGAGCCGGAGTCGACGACCACCCCGGGGTCCTTCATCGTGCAGGCCTTGGTCTGCAGCTGGGCGAGCACGTACGAACCGACGTACGCCTGCCCGGTCGGGTTCTGGACGACCGTCGCCGAGACCGAGCCGTCCTTGATCCCGTCGAGGATCACCTTGTCGTCGTCGATCGCGACGACCTTGATCGGCAGTCCCGACGCCTTGACCGCCGACGCCGACGCGACGGCGGGGTTGTACGCCGTCGACACGAAGCCGTTGATGTCGGACCCCTTGGACGCGAGCAGGTCGGCGACCGCCTTCTGTGCGGTCGAGAGGTCCTTGTCGATGTCGGTGACCGTCGTGAGCAGCGTGACCGAGCCGTTCGTCTCGTCGACGGCCTTCTTCACGCCGGCGATGCGCCGCTGGGTGTTGGCGTCGACGTTGTTGCCGGTGAGGTGGACGAGGTTGCCCTTGCCACCCATCGCCTCGATCGCGGCCTTGGCCGCCTTGTACGCGGCCACCTCGGTGTCGGTCGAGAGGCAGAAGTCGGCCTCGTTGGTGTCGCCCGCGGGGCAGGAGGCGAGCGAACCCACCGCGAAGCCCTGGTCCTTGAGCGTCTTGAAGGTCGTGTTGATGTCCGTGGGCGAGACGCCGAAGATGCCGAAGGCGTTGTAGCCCTGGGCAGCGAGCGAGTTCAGGACCTCGTTCTGCTTGGTCTGGTCCCACTCCGCGGTCTCGTTGAAGGTCGTGCCGCCGAGCTTGAAGTCGGTGACCGCCTTCTCGCCGGCCGGCTTCCACGGCTGGAAGTAGGGGTGCGACCCGCCCGGGACGAGCGCGACCTTGACGGTCCCGGCGCCACCGGTGCCGCCGCTGGCCGTGTCGTCGGCGGTGGTCTCTCCCTTCGTGGTGCACGCACTGAGTGCGAGCGCGACCGCCGCGGCTGCTACCAGCCCACGAGTCGCCGTGCGACGAACCTGCATCTCAACCTCCACGCTGAGTGAGAAAGAACCAAATAGGATCTATGATATCGGATCCTTGAGTGTCCGAGAGGTCGTGTCAAGACCGGCC
Organism: Cellulomonas sp. URHD0024; assembly: GCF_000426185.1. Classification (GTDB taxonomy): domain Bacteria; phylum Actinomycetota; class Actinomycetes; order Actinomycetales; family Cellulomonadaceae; genus Cellulomonas. Next base: position 211,942 of record NZ_KE384506.1, on the reverse strand, counting down.
GGATCACGATCCGATGACGAGTCGGGACAGGTGCCCACGAGCCGCTCCGCACACTATAGGTCTGATCTATTGGATCCGAGAAGAGGTACTAGTGGTGAATCGTGTGCTGAAATAGGACCCGCGGCGCAGGCGGACGGTGTGGATCGTTCCAGAACATCGCACCTATTGCCTATTTGATTGTCTGGGCGCTCGTGTCATCATGAGCCCGGAGATCGCTGGGAGGAGACGCTCGATGAAGAGCCAACAGCTGGGCCGCGTGCCCGCGGTGACCGCTCTCGGGCTGGGTGCTGCCCAGTTCGGCAACCTCTACCGGACCACCACCGACGAGGAGTGCGCGGCCGCCGTCGAGGCGGCCTGGGCCGCCGGTGTGCGGTACTTCGACACCGCTCCGCACTACGGGCTCGGTCTGTCCGAGCAGCGCCTGGGGGCGGCGCTCGCGTCGCGCCCCCGTGGCGAGTACGTGGTGTCCACGAAGGTGGGACGCCTGCTCGTCCCGAGCCCGGACACGGCCGACCGCTGGGACGACGAGGGCTTCGTCGTCCCAGCGCGGACCCGGCGCGCGTGGGACTTCTCGCGTGACGGCGTGCTGCGCTCGCTGGAGGCGAGCCTGGACCGGCTCGGGCTGGACCGCGTCGACGTCGTCTACCTCCACGATCCCGACGACCACGTCGAGGAAGCCTCGACCACGGCGGCCGCCGCGCTCGTCGAGCTGCGCGACCAGGGGGTCGTCGGTGCGGTCGGCGTCGGGATGAACCAGTCCGCGGCGCCCGCCGAGATCATCCGCCGCGCGGACCTCGACGTCGTCATGCTCGCGGGTCGGTACACGCTCTTCGAGCAGGGGGCGCTCCGGGACCTGCTGCCGCTCGCGCTCGAGCGCGGCGTCCGCGTCGTCGCCGCCGGCGTCTACAACTCCGGCCTCCTCGCCCGGCCCGAGGTGCCCGACGACGCCCACTACGACTACGGACCGGCACCCCGCGCCGTGATCGAGCGAGCCCGCGCGATCGCGGCGGTCTGCGAGCGGCACGGGGTCACGCTGTCCGACGCCGCCGTCCAGTTCCCGCTGCGGCACCCCGCCGTGGCCAGCGTCGTCGTGGGGATGCGCACCGCCGCCCAGGTGAGCGCAACCGTCGACCGGCTGGCGGCCCCTGTCCCCGACTCCCTCTGGACCGACCTCGCAGCCGCAGGGCTGCTCGACACCACGACGGCAGGAGCCTCCGCATGACCATCACCGGTGTCCGCGTGCACGACGTGCGGTTCCCCACGTCCTTGTCGCTCGACGGGTCCGACGCGATGAACAAGGACGCCGACTACTCGGCCGCCTACGTCGTGCTCGAGACCGACGACACCGACGCGGCCGGACGGCCGCTGGCGGGTCACGGCTTCACGTTCACGATCGGCCGCGGCAACGACCTCTGCGCGGAGGCGGCCCGCCAGCGGGCGATGCCGCTCGTCGGCCGGGAGGTGGAGGCACTCGTCGGCGACCTCGGCGGCCTCTACCGCGAGCTGGCGTCCGACTCGCAGCTGCGCTGGCTCGGCCCTGAGAAGGGTGTCGTGCACCTCGCGCTCGCGGCCGTCATGAACGCTGTCTGGGACCTCGCCGCCCGCCGCGCCGGCAAGCCGCTGTGGCGCCTGCTGGCGGAGATGAGCCCCGAGGAGCTCGTCGACGCGGCCGACCTGCGCTACCTGTCCGACGCGCTCACCCGCGACGAGGCGCTCGAGCTGCTGCGCGCCCAGGAGCCCACCCGCACCGCACGGATCGCCGAGCTGGAGAGCCTCGGGGGCTACCCCTGCTACACGACGAGCGCCGGTTGGCTGGGGTACACCGACGACCGACTGCGTCGGCTGCTCCAGGAGGCGGTCGACGCCGGGTACCGGCACGTGAAGCTCAAGGTCGGCGCCGACCTCGAGGACGACCTGCGGCGGCTCGCGATCACCCGTGAGGTGGTCGGCTGGGACGTGCGGGTCATGATCGACGCCAACCAGGTCTGGGACGTGCCGCAGGCGATCGACTGGGTGCGCCGGCTCGCACCGTTCCGCCCGCACTGGATCGAGGAGCCGACAAGCCCGGACGACGTGCTCGGGCACGCGGCCGTCCGTCGTGCGATCGCACCGATCGCGGTCGCGACGGGCGAGCACGGCATGAACCGCGTGCTGTTCAAGCAGATGTTCCAGGCGGGTGCGATCGACTACTGCCAGCTCGACTCGGCACGGCTCGCGTCGGTCAACGAGATTCTCGCCGTCTACCTCATGGCCGCGAAGTTCGGCGTCCCGGTGTGCCCGCACGCCGGTGGGGTCGGCCTGTGCGAGCTGGTGCAGCACCTGTCGATCTTCGACTTCGTCGCGGTGTCGGGGACCCTCGACGATCGGGTGACGGAGTACGTCGACCACCTGCACGAGCACTTCACCGACCCGTGCGTGGTCCGTGACGGCCGCTACGTGATCCCCACGGCGGCCGGCTACTCGGCGCAGATGTTCGAGGGGTCCGTCGCCACGTACTCATGGCCCGACGGTGCCTACTGGGCCGGCCGGCCGGCCGCGGCGGTGGCTGTCGGATGATCATCGACGCGCACCAGCACGTCTGGGACCTCTCGCGTGCCGCGTACCCGTGGCTCGGCCCCGACCTGCACCCGATCGACCGGACGTTCACGCAGGACGAGGTCCTGCCGGAGCTCGCCGCCGCCGGCATCGACCGCGTGGTGCTCGTCCAGAGCGCCGACGACGCGCGGGACACGGCACTCATGCTCGACGTCGCGGACGCGTACCCGGACCTCGTCGCCGGAGTCGTCGCGTGGGTGCCGCTGGACCGTCCCGAGGAGGCCGCCGACACCCTGGCCGAGCTACGCCGCGACCCTCGCGTGGTCGGGGTGCGCAACCTCATCCACGCCCAGCCCGACCCCGACTGGATCGTCGGACCCGCCCAGGACGAGGGCCTCGGCGTCCTCGCCGCCGCGGGCGTGCCGTTCGACTACGTCACCGGCGGACCCGAGGCACTCGCGCACCTGCCGGGAATCGGCGAACGGCACCCGGACCTGCGGATCGTCATCGACCACCTCGGCAAGCCACCCGTCGGCGGCTCCGCGGCCGACCGGCGACGCTGGCGCGACCTGCTCGCGCAGGCGGCGGCGAACCCCCGGGTGCACGCGAAGGTGTCCGGCCTGTACGGCGACCCGACGGACGCCTGGACCGCCGACGACCTGCGCCCCGTCGTCGCCGACGCGCTCGACCTCTTCGGCGCCGACCGGCTGATGTACGGCGGAGACTGGCCCGTCAACCTTCTCGCCGGCGGCTATGCGCGAGTCTGGGAGGGCGTGTCGGTCGTGCTCGGCGAGCTCTCGTCCGACGAGCGTGCCGCCGTGCTCGGCGGCACGGCATCCGCGTTCTACGCACTGGCAGCCGGCCGGCTGCCCGGACAGGGGAGGACCCTCGCATGAAGCTAGCCCGTCTCGGAGCGCCCGGGTTCGAGATCCCGGTCGTCGTCGACGGTGACCGCACCCTCGACCTGCGCCCGCTCACCGCGGACGTCGACGCCGCGTTCCTCGCGTCGGGCGGCCTCGACCTCGTGCGTGGGGCCCTCACCGACGGCTCGCTCGAGTCGCTCAACGGTGCCGCCGACCTGCGGGTGGGGTCACCTCTGGCACGCCCGGGCAAGATCGTCTGCATCGGCCTGAACTACCGCGACCACGCGGCCGAGACGGGCGCCGCGATCCCGACCGAGCCGGTCGTGTTCATGAAGGACCCGTCGACCGTCGTCGGACCGTTCGACGAGGTCCTCGTCCCGCGTGGCTCGACGAAGACGGACTGGGAGGTCGAGCTCGGCGTCGTCATCGGCTCGACCGCGCGCTACCTCGACTCGCCCGCCGACGCGCTCGCGTGCGTCGCCGGTTACGTGCTGTCGCACGACGTGTCCGAGCGCGAGTTCCAGCTGGAGCGTGGCGGGCAGTGGGACAAGGGCAAGAGCTGCGAGACCTTCAACCCGATGGGCCCGTGGCTCGTCACGTCCGACGAGGTGGGCGACCCGGGCGCGTTGGGCCTGCGGCTGTGGGTCAACGGTGTCGCCCGGCAGGACGGCAGCACGGCTGACATGGTGTTCGACGTCGCGTACGTCGTCTGGTACCTCAGCCAGTTCATGGTGCTGCACCCCGGGGACGTCGTGAACACGGGGACTCCCGCCGGCGTGGCCCTCGGCCTTCCCGACAAGCCTTACCTGCGGGCGGGCGATGTGGTCACCTTGGAGATCGACGGCCTCGGCCGCTCGGAGCAGAGGATGGTGCAGGCATGAGCGACCTCGACGGTCTGGTGGCCCTCGTCACGGGCGGCGCGTCCGGCATCGGGCTCGCTGCGGCGCTCGCGCTGACCGACCGCGGCGCGCGGGTCGCGGTGCTCGACGTCGTCGTCGACGGGCTGCCCGACACCCTCGTCGGGTTCCGGGCCGACGTGACGGACCGCGCGAGCGTCGTCGCCGCGGTCGACGCCGCGGCGGACCGGCTCGGCGGCCTCGACATCCTGGTGAACAACGCCGGGATCGGCGCGGTCGGGACGGTCGAGGAGAACGACGACGAGCAGTGGGCGCGCGTGCTCGACGTCAACGTCGTCGGGATGGCGCGGGTGACCGCGGCCGCGCTGCCGCACCTGCGCCGGTCGTCCGCCGCCTCCGTGATCAACCTGTGCTCGGTCGCTGCCCTGAACGGCCTGCCCCAGCGCGCGCTGTACGCGTCGTCGAAGGGTGCCGTCCTGTCGCTCACCTACGCGATGGCGACCGACCACGTGCGCGAGGGGATCCGGGTGAACGCCGTGAGCCCCGGCACCGTGTCGACCCAGTGGGTCGACCGGATGGTCGCCAACTTCCCGGACCCCGTCGCCGAGCGCGCCGCCCTGGACGCGCGGCAGGCGACGGGCCGGATGGTCACCCCCGAGGAGGTCGCGGGTGCGATCTGCTACCTCGCCTCCCCGACGTCGGGCTCGACGACCGGAACCGCCCTCGTCGTCGACGGCGGCATCACGCACCTGCGCGTGCGCCCACTGTGAGGGACGCCCCATGACCAAGCGCCAGTTCCCGTCCTGGTCCGAGCTGCGGCCGCTGCTGCGGGTCAAGCCCGTCGAGTGGGACCCGACCGAGCGCCGGCTGCGCGACGCCCTCACGATCGCGGACCTGCGCTCCGTGGCGAAGCGACGCACCCCGCGGTCCGTGTTCGACTACACCGACGGTGCCGCCGAGGCCGAGATCACCCTGCGTCGGGCCCGGTCCCTGTTCCACGACCTGGAGCTGCGCCCGTCGATCCTGCAGGACGTCTCGTCGGTCGACCTCACGACCGACTACCTCGGCAAGCCGTCGGCGGCGCCGTTCGCGTTCGCGCCGACGGGCTTCACCCGGATGATGCACCACGAGGGCGAACGGGCCGTCGCGCGCGTGGCGCAGCGTCGCGGCATCCCGTACGCGTTGTCCACCATGGGCACCACCTCGATCGAGGACGTCGCCGCCGCAGCCCCCGACGCGCGCAAGTGGTTCCAGCTCTACGTCTGGCGGGACCGCTCTGCCGGCGAGGACCTCATGGCCCGCGCCAAGGCGGCCGGGTACGAGGCGCTCATGCTCACCGTCGACGTCCCGGTCGCCGGGGCACGCCTGCGGGACACGCGCAACGGGTTCGCGATCCCACCGGCGCTGACGGTCAAGACGGTGCTCGACGCGGCGACACACCCCGCGTGGTGGATGAACCTGCTGACGACCGAACCGCTGGCCTTCGCGTCGCTGAGCACGTGGAGCGGGACCGTGGGCGACCTGCTGGACAAGCTCTTCGACCCGTCGATGACCATCGACGACCTCGAGTGGCTGCGCGCGTCCTGGGACGGGCCCCTGATCATCAAGGGCATCCAGACCGTCGACGACGCGCGCCGGGTTGCCGCCGCCGGTGCCGACGCGATCGTGCTGTCCAACCACGGCGGCCGCCAGCTCGACCGCGCCCCCGTCCCGCTGCGCCTCGTCCCCGACGTCCGCCAGGCGATCGGCGACTCTGCGGAGCTCTGGGTCGACACCGGCATCATGTCGGGTGCCGACATCGTCGCCGCACTCGCGCTGGGCGCCGACGCGACCCTCGTCGGGCGCGCCTACCTCTACGGCCTGATGGCGGGCGGCGAGCGCGGCGTCGACCGGGCTGTCGAGATCCTCACCCGTGAGGTCCGGCGCACCATGGCACTGCTCGGCGTCTCGCGCGTCGGCGAGCTGGGCCCGCAGCACGTGCGGCTGCCCTGACACGTGCCGTCGGTGCACCTGGGCACCGCACGAGGTTCGAGCGTGGTTCGCCGCAGGCCTCACGCAGCCATCCGACCACGGTGTCAGAAAGGCACCCGTGGGTCGCGACGAGGCGGGCGGTGAACTCGTCGATCCGCAGGTCCAGCCAAAGACCCAGAGGATCCGCCGGGAAAACCTCGGCAGATCATCTGATTCCTGGCGGCCTGAGTCCTGGTCGTTTAGACCGTCGCGCCGAGGGCGAGGCCGAGGACGTACGTCGCCGCGGCGGCCCCGTAGCCGATGGCGAGCTGTCGGAGGGCGCCCTTGCCCGGGGACGCACCCGAGAGGACGCCGACCGCGGCACCGGTTCCGACGAGCGCCAGACCGACCAGTCCGGCCGACCACGCCACGGCGTCCCAGCCGTCGGCGCCGAGCAGGTACGGCAGCACCGGGATCGCCGCACCGGACGCGAAGAAGCAGAAGCTCGCGAGCGCGGCACCGATCGCGGAGCCGACAGCCTCGTGCTCGTCGACGACCTCGCCGGGAGCCACGAGCGACGGGCGGGCGGACCCGAGCACCTCGGCGGCGCGGGTCTGCGCGTCGTCGGCCGCCATCCCTCGGGCGCGGTAGACGAGGGCCAGCTCGTTGGCGTCGACGTCCAGGTGGGGCAACGCCTCGCCGGCGGCCTTGCCGGGCCGTGAGGCCTCCAGCAGCTCCCGCTGTGAACGCACGGACACGAACTCGCCCGCACCCATGGACAAGGCTCCGGCGAGCAGGCCGGCCAGGCCGGTCAGGAGGACGGTCTGGTTGGACGCGCCGCTGGCGCCGATGCCCAGGATCAGGGCCAGGTTGCTGACGAGTCCGTCGTTGGCGCCGAACACGGCAGCCCGGAACGTGCCCGACATCTTGACGCGGCCGCGAGTGGCCAGGCCGCGGACGACCTCCTCGTGGATCGCCTCGTCGGCCGCCATCGCGGGGGTCGCGTCGTCGTCGGCGTTGTAGGCGGACCGCGCCTCCGCGCGCTGCGCGAGGGCCAGCACGAACACCGACCCGAACTGGCGCGCCAGGAAGCCGAGCACCCGGGTCCGGAAGTCGCCGCGGCGCGGGTGGCCGACCTCGTTGCCGAGCAGGTCGAGCCAGTGCTGCTCGTGGCGCCCCTCGGCGTCCGCGAGCGCCAGCAGGATCTCGCGCTCCTCGCCGGTGCGACGCGACGCGATGTCGCGGTAGACGGCAGCCTCGGCTCGTTCGTCGGCGAGGTACTGCCGCCAGCGGCGGACCTGGCTGCGAGATGGTTCGGTCACCGGGCAATCGTCGCAGCCACAATTGCCCCGAACCGGCTTCAGGGCCGAGTTCGAGTTGCCGAATCAACGGATGTGAATGACCGTGGTTCGAGCCGACGGCCACCCGCCGGGCGGGGCGCGGAGGGGAGACTGCCGATGTACGCCGAGACGGCTGTCGACCCTGCGCTCTCGGCGATCGCTCCTGCGCGGCACTGGGCGCGTGACCGGCTGATGGAAGCCGGCGTGACCGACGGGCCGCTCGACACGGTGGTCCTCCTCGTCAGCGAGCTGGTGACCAATGCCGTCGCGCACGCGCACCCGCCCGTGATCCTCCGGGTGCACGTCGACGAGGAGCGCACCCGTGTGGAGGTCACCGACCGTGCACCCCGAGAGCTGCCCGTCGTCCGCAACCCTCCGCCCACCGCGGGCGGTGGACGCGGCGTGATGTTCGTCGACCGGTTGGCCACCCGCTGGGGAACCGTGAAGCGCAGCGAGTCGAAGGCCGTGTGGTTCGAGCTCCGCCACGACGAGCCCATCGAGTACTGAGCGCTCTCAGGCCCAGGCCTCGGCCCCGACCTCGACCTCGACGCCCGTGCGAGCGGCCTCTTCGATCGCGAGCCCGAGCAGGTGGTCGTGGCAGCCCTCGGCGAGCGGGTAGGGCGGGTCCTGCTCGCCGCGCAGCCACGCGCCGGTGGCGTCGAGCAGGCCGGCCGCCGCGACGTCCTCGTCCGACAGCCGGGCACCGTGGTACGGGTTCCGGAACAGCACCCGTCCGTCGAGGCTGAGGTGCTCGAGGTCGAAGCCGTCCAGGTTCTGCTCGATCCCGGAGACGCGGCGTTCGATGGTCGAGCTCAGGACCGTGCGGTCGCCGGCCCAGCGGGTGAACGTGTGGTCGACCAGCTCGCCCAGCGAGCCTCGGACCGTCAGCCGGTTGGTGCGCAGGGGGTTGTGCCACTGGTTGTCCGTGAAGTCGTACAGGGCGCTGCGCCCGTCACCGAAGTCGAGGGTGGCCAGCGTGGTCGCGGCCGGCGCGGCCTCCACGGCGTCCGTCCACCCGGCCCGGCTCACCGGGTCGAGCAGCGGCGCGACGAACGACGACGCCCGGACGGTCACCGGTCCGCGGCCCACGCCGAGGAACCGGCGGATGAGCGCGACCGCGTGGTACAGGTGCGTCGACGAGATCTGCACGCTCGTCGGGACCCCGAGGAGACCGAGCGCCGCGAGCCGGGCAGAGTGCACCGGCAGGAACGGGCTGTGCTCGGCCACCTGCACCAGACCCGTGCTGCCGACGTCCGCCCACAGCTCCCGCAAGCCGGCGGCGTCCGGCGCGGGCGGGGTCTCGGCGAGCACGGGGACGCCGAGGGCCACGACGTCACGGATGACCTCCGGCGTCACCGGCCACGGCACCGACACCACGACGAACTCCGGGCGGTCCGGCGACCTCCCCGCACCCGCCACAGCACCCGTGACCAGCTCCTCGACCGTGCGGACGGTCGGGACGCCCCACGCCGCTTCGACCTCGGCCCCGCGCGAGGCGGACCGCGTCACCACGCCCACGCACTCGAACCGGTCGGGCATCAGCCGGGCCATCCGCACGAAGAACTCGGCCCGCCACCCGCTGCCGACGACCCCGAACCGGGTGGTCATGACGCCACCGGGCACTGCGGGACGGAACTGACGATCGTGTGCACGTTCACACCTTTCAGTCGGCGGTGACCTCGGTGACCTGGCCGTCCTCGACGTGCCAGCGGCGGGTGAGTCGGACGGTCTCCAACATGCGCCTGTCGTGCGTCACCAGCAGGATCGTGCCCTCGAACGAGTCGAGGGCGGCCTCCAGCTGCTCGATGGCCGGCAGGTCGAGATGGTTGGTCGGCTCGTCGAGGACCAGGAGGTTCACGCCGCGCGCCTGCAGCAGGGCGAGGGCCGCCCGGGTGCGCTCGCCCGGCGACTGCGAGGCCGCGGGCCGGTCGACGTGGTGGGATCCCAGCCCGAACTTGGCCAGGAGGGTCCGGACGTCGGCGGTGTTCCACGACGGGACCTCCCGCGCGAACGCGGTGAGCAGCGACTCCGACCCCTCGAACGCGGCCCGCGCCTGGTCGATCTCGCCGACGAGGACACCGGAGCCGAGGTCCGCAGTCCCCTGAGACGGAACCAGCCGGCCCAGGAGGACCGCGAGCAGTGTCGACTTCCCCGACCCGTTCGGCCCGGTCACGGCGACGCGGTCGAGCCAGTCCAGCTGCAACGTCACCGGCCCGAGCGTGAAGTCGCCGCGGGTGACCGTCGCCTGTCGCAGCGATGCGACCACAGCCCCGGACCGCCCCGCCGACGCGATCGTCATCTGGAGCTGCCACTCCTTGCGCGGCTCCTCGACCACCTCGAGGCGGGCGATCATCTTGTCCGTCTGCCGGGCCTTGGCGGCCTGCTTCTCGGACGACTCGCCGCGGAAGTGCTTGACGTGCTTGTCGTTGTCGGACGCCTTGCGCCGGGCGTTGCGGACACCCTTCTCCATCCACGCCCGCTGCATCCGCGCCCGCTGGTTCAACGCGTCCCTGCGAGCCGTATAACCCTCGTACGCCTCCCGCGCCTGCCGCCGGGCGACCGAGCGTTCCTCCAGGTAGGAGTCGTACGACCCGCCGTAGAGGCTGACCTTCTGCAGGCTGCGGTCGATCTCGACGACGGCCGTCACCGTCCGGCTGAGGAACTCGCGGTCGTGGCTCACGACGACGATCGGCGCCTCCGACCGGTCGACGAACTCCTCCAGGAGGTCGAGACCGTCGGCGTCGAGGTCGTTGGTCGGCTCGTCGAGAAGGTAGACGTCGTAGCGGGACAGCAGCAGCGCGGCGAGGCCCACCCGGGCCGCCTGGCCGCCCGAGAGCGACGCCATCGTCTGGTCGAGGTCGACGGTCAGGCCGAGGTCGTCGGCCACCGTGCCCAACCGGGCGTCGAGGTCGGCGCCGCCGAGCGCGAGCCAGGTCTCCAACGCGTCGGAGTAGAGGTCGTCGGCACCGTCCACCCCTGCGCCCAGAGCGTCCGCAGCCGCGTCCATCGCCGCCGACGCGGGGGCCACGCCGGTGCGGCGCTCCAGGTGTGCCCGGACGGACTCCCCCGGCAGCCGGTCGATCTCCTGCGCCAGGTAGCCGAGCTGCGCGTGCGGCGGGGACACCGAGACACTCCCCTGATCGGGCGCCCGACGACCGCCCAGGATCCGCAGCAGGGTCGACTTCCCGGCGCCGTTCGGCCCGACGAGACCGAGGACGTCTCCCGGCGCGACGACGAGATCGACCCCGTGGAACAGCTCACGATCCCCGAACCCGGCGCCCACGCCCTTCGCCTGCACCGTCGCACTCATGGGCGCCATCCTCCCCCGCCCGGGTACCCGATTCCGCACCGCCGCCGCGCACCGCGCCCAGGAATCAGAGGTTCCGCCGCAGAAACCTCGGCGGATCGTCTGATTCCTGCGCCGCTGCCGGGCGGGGCCGCTGGGGGGATCCGCGGAGGATTGCGCGGGGTTGCCGGGGGCAGAGCGTGACGGAGCAGACAGGTGTCGGACTGAAGGTCGCGTGCCCGCGTGCCGAAGGATGTGTAGACGCCGAGCAAAGGCGTCCCCGAAGCCGATGGACGAGGGCCTCTGTGACGACGCCGAGTGACGCGCTGTACGCCGCACTCTGCGCGCGTGCGCCCCAGACGACACGCGAGCTCACGCGTGGCCTGGCGCGCCTCGGCCAGCGCCTGCTGCTCTCGTCGGACGTGGAACGCCTCCTGGCCGCGGACCCTCGGATCCGGAACGACGGCGGCCGGCCGCTGCAGTGGCGAGCCCTACCCATCGGGCAGGCCCCACCGCTCATCGGTCCACCGACGCCCCGGACGGCGCCGCCCGCGTTGCTGCCGCGGCGCAACGACCGCCGCCGCGAGGTGGTCGACCAGCTCGCGGTCGCCGTTCGGGTCTCCCCGGTCGCCGCGTTCTGGGGGCGGGGGGCGACCGCGTCGGCGCCGGCCACCCCCGAACCCGTCCTCCTGACCGACGTCACGGTCGTCCGGCGGCCGCCGCTCCCCCCCGGGAGCACCCCCCGGTACGTCGGACCCCACCCGCGCCCGTGGCAGGGTGAGGCTCTCGACGCGTGGCTGGCGCACAAGCGCCGCGGCATCGTGCAGTCGGTCGCGGCGACCGGTCGCGTCGGCGTCGGTGTGCTCGCCGCGTGGGACGGCGTCACGCGCGGGGAGAAGGTCCTCGTGCTCGTCCGGAACACCGACCTCCAGGACCACTGGCTGCGGACGCTCGAGCTCCAGCTGCCCGGGCTGTCGCTGGGGCGGCGGGGTGGCGAGGCCAGCCACACGTTCGACGACTGCGACGTCCTCGTGTCGATCGCGTCGGCGGCGCGCGACGACCTGCTGCCCGAGGGTGCGCACGGGCTGCTCATCGCCGACGAGGTCCACCGGTTCGGCTCGAGCGCGCTCGCGCCGACGCTCGCCGACCGGTACGACGCCCGCCTCGGCCTCTCCGTGTCCCTCGAGGGTGCAGACGAGGCCCTGCTGCCCTACTTCGACGCGGTCCTCGACGGCTGCGACCTGCGCCGCGGACGCGCCGACGCCGAGATCGCCCGGTTCCGGGTGGGCCTGGTGCCGGTCGAGCTCACACCCGACGAGCACGCCGAGTACCGCGAGCTGAGCGTGCGGATCGACCAGCTCGCGGCTCGCCTCGTCGCGACCCACGGGTGCCACCCCGAGACCTTCCTCGACGACGCCGCGCGCCTGCAGGCGGCCTGGGCGGACCGACCGGAAGCCGCGACCGACGCGAGCGCCTACCTGCGTGCCGTGAGCGCCCGCCGGCTGGTCGCCGCTGCGTCCGTCGCCAAGCTCGACGCGCTCCCCCGGCTCTCGCCGACGCTGGCACGCCACGCGCACAGCCTCGTCTTCACGCACTCGGCCTCGGACGCCGAGACGGCCGCGACCGTGCTGCAGGACAACGGCGTGGACGCCGAGCGGTTCCCGCACGGCCGTCCCTCGGAGACTCGCCTCGCGACGATCCGAGAGCTGCGCACGGGAGAGGTGCGGGCACTGACCGCTCACCGACCCATCTCGACGGGCAACGACCTCCCACCCGTGACGACGGTGGTTCTCCTGGCCGGCACCCGGACGGGACGGCAGCTCGTCGAGCGGGCCGATCCGGTGCTGCACCCGAACCCGTCCGACACGATCTCCACGGTCCTGCTGGTCTTCGCCCGCGGCACGGTCGAGGACCCGGGCCAGGGTCATCTGACGGACCTGCTCGACGCCGCGACGGAGGTCCGCACGTTCGGGATCGATGCCGAGGGCGCCACGATCGCCGCCTGGTCCGTCGGGCTCTGACACCGCCCCGCCGCGCGGCGTCGCGGCTCCTCGGGTAGAACCGAGCGCGTGAGGATTCCCGACACCGGCGACCTGTGGTGGAAGAACGCGGTCATCTACTGCCTCGACGTCGAGACGTACATGGACTGGAACGACGACGGCGTCGGTGATCTGCAGGGCCTCGTGCAGCGGATCGACCACCTGGCCGACCTCGGCGTGACCTGCCTCTGGCTGATGCCGTTCTACCCGACGCAGGACTACGACGACGGCTACGACATCTCCGACTTCCTGGGGGTGGACCCGCGCCTGGGCGACGTCGGCGACCTGGTCGAGGTGATCCGCACCGCGCGCGACCGCGGGATCCGGGTGATCGCGGACCTCGTCGTGAACCACACGTCCTGGAAGCACCGGTGGTTCCAGGAGGCGCGCAAGAGCACCGACAACCCGTATCGCGACTTCTACGTCTGGCGCTCCGACAAGCCGCCGTCGACCAAGGACAAGGTGGTCTTCCCCGACAAGGAGACGGGCATCTGGACGAAGGACGACGCCACCGGCGAGTGGTACCGGCACACCTTCTACCACCAGCAGCCCGACCTCAACACCGCGAACCCGCAGGTCAGGGACGCGATCGCCAAGGTGGTCGGCTACTGGGCGGAGCTCGGCCTGAGCGGGTTCCGGGTGGACGCCGTGCCGTTCTTCCTGGCCGACGCGGCCAACACCCCTGGCGACGACATCGAGCACAAGCACGACTTCCTCAAGGAGCTGCGCTCGTTCCTGACCCGCCGGGTGGGCGACGCGATCCTGATGGGCGAGGTGAACCTCCCCTACGCCGAGCAGCGGCCGTACTTCGGCGGCGGGACCGCCGACAGCGACGAGCTCACCCTGCAGTTCGACTTCATCGGCATGCAGAACCTCTACCTGGCGCTGGCGCGTCGGGACGCTGCGCCGATCGCCAGCGCGCTCGCGGCCCGCCCGGAGATCCCCCACGACGCCCAGTGGGCCACGTTCGTGCGCAACCACGACGAGCTCACGCTCGACAAGCTGACGGACGACGAGCGCCAGGAGGTGTTCGACGCGTTCGGGCCGGACCCGGACATGCAGCTGTACGGGCGAGGCCTGCGGCGCCGGCTCCCGACGATGCTGGACGGCGACCCGCGCCGCATCAGGATGGTCTACTCCCTGCTGTTCTCGCTGCCGGGGACGCCGGTGCTGTTCTACGGCGAGGAGATCGGGATGGGCGAGAACCTCGCTGCAGAGGGCCGGATGGCGGTGCGCACGCCGATGCAGTGGACGTCGGGAGCCAACGGCGGCTTCTCGCACGCGACCCCAGGTCGCCTGCCCGGGCCGGTGACCACCGGCGGCTTCGCCCCCGAGCACGTCAACGTCGCCGACCAGCGCCGCGACCAGGATTCGCTGCTCAACTTCGTCCAGCTCCTGATCCGCCGCTACCGGGAGAGCCCCGAGCTCGGCTGGGCCGCGAGCCCGGAGATCCTGGACCAGCCGCACGACGCGGTCCTCGCGCACCGCAGCACGTGGGGCGACGGCTCGACGATCACGGTGCACAACCTGGGCCCCGAGCCGGTCGTGGTCCCGCTGCGGTTCGACGACTGCGACGACACCGTCCTGCTCGTCGACCTGCTGCGCGACGGCACGTGCACGATCGATGCGCGCGGACGCACGGACGTCGACCTGGAGGGCTACGGCTACCGGTGGCTGAGGGTCGTCCGGCCCGACGACCGCCGCCTGATCTGAGTCGTCACCCGGACGCCTCAGCGCGCTCCCAGCGACGTCGCGTACCGTACCGGCGTCCACGCCGTTCCGGGCCGGACCTGACCCCGACGGAGACACTCGTGCGACGTCCGACCCCCGCCCGCCGCGGCCTCGCCGCCACGGCGCTCGCCCTGGCCCTCGGCCTCACCCTGGCCGCCTGCTCCGGCAGCTCCGACGACGACCCGAGCGCGTCGCCGACGCCGAGCGCGACGTCGGCCGAAGACACCGCCGACCAGGCTGCGGTCGACGGGATCACGGTGGAGGGCGACGCCGGCGCCGCGCCCACGGTGACGCTGCCGAGCACGCCGTTCAACGTCTCGAGCGTCATCGTCAAGGTCGTCGAGCCCGGCACGGGCGACACCATCGAGGACGGCCAGCAGCTGGCCATCAAGTCGGTCATCATCTCCGGTGCCGACGGCTCGGTCGCCACGTCGACGTACACCGGCGAGCCCGACAAGGTGCTGCTCACCTCGGACCTCGGGGACCTGCACAAGAAGCTCGTGGGCCAGAAGGTCGGCGCCCGGTTCGTCGTCACGCAGCCGCCGCAGTCGGCCACCGACCCCACCTACGTCCGCGTCGCCGAGATCGTTAGCGCGGAGACGCTGCCCACCCGCGCGACGGGTACCGCGGTCAAGCCGCCCGCCGGCCTCCCGACCGTGGCTCTCGACGCCGAGGGTGTGCCGACGATCACCGCCGCCACCGGTGCGGCGCCCACCACCCTCGTCGCCCAGCCGCTCATCACGGGCACCGGGGACCCGGTCACCGCCGAGCAGACCTTGACGGTGAACTACGACCTGGCGCTCTGGGACGGCACCAAGGTGACGTCCACCTGGGAGGACGGCAAGCCCGCGCAGTTCCCGCTGAGCAGCGTGATCCCGGGCTGGCAGGAAGGCCTCGTCGGCAAGCCCGTCGGCAGCCAGGTGCTCCTCGTCGTCCCGCCGGCCAAGGGTTACGGCGCCAAGGCGTCGGACACGATCCCGGCGAACTCGACGCTCGTCTACGTGGTGGACATCCTCGCGGCCGAGTGACGCCGCCGTGAGGAGCCCGGGACGCCCGAACGGCGTCCCGGGCTCGTCTGCGTCTGCCGTGTCGTCTGACGTGTCGTCTGCGGTGTTGTCTGCCGTGTCGTCTGCTTTCGTCGAACACTCGTGGCTTTCGCCGACCCTGGCTAGGGTGGCTCCCACAGCCCCTACCGGGAGACGCCGATGGCACCGACGCCGAGGATCCGCACGGTGGCGCTGCTCGGCGCCGCAGGATCTGGGAAAACCACCCTCACCGAGGCCCTCCTCCATCGTGCGGGCGTGCTGACGCGCATAGGCCGGGTCGAGGACGGGTCCACCGTGACCGACCACGAGCCTGAGGAGATCGCCCGCGGGCAGTCGCTGGCGCTGGGCGTCGCACCGTTCCCTTGGACCACCGCGCACGGTGCGTACGACGTCACGCTGCTCGACGCCCCCGGCTCGGCCGACTTCGCCGGCGCGCTGGACGCCGCCGTCGCGGCAGCAGACCTCGCGCTCGTCGTCGTCAGCGCGGTCGACGGGGTCCAGGCGGGCACGCACGCGGCGTGGCGAGCCGCCGTCGATGCGGGCCTGCCCCGGATCGTCGTCGTGACCAAGGAGGACAAGGCGCGCGCCGACTTCCGGCACGTTCTCGCAGACCTGCGGACGGCGTTCGGCGACGGCCTGGTGCCGCTGGAGCTGCCGCTGGGCGAGGAGACGGCGTTCACCGGCGTCGCCGACGTGCTCACCGACGAGGGCCTGGCCTACGACGGCGACGGGCGGCACCACGTCGAGCCGCTCGGGGCAGCCATCGCCGACGAGGAGCACCGGCTGCACGACGAGGTCACCGAGGAGATCGTCACGCATGACGACGAGCAGCTCGAGCGGTACCTGTCGGGCGACGTGCCGAGCGTCGACGAACAGCTCACCACGCTCGCGCACGAGGTCGCCCTGCTCACCGCGTTCCCCGTGCTCGTCGTCTCGGGCGTCACGGGCGTCGGCGTGGACCGGCTCGCGGACCTGCTGTGCGACCTCGGCCCGGACACCAGCGACCGGTCGGTCGTCATCGGCTCCCGCACGGTGTCGGTCAAGCCCGACCCGACCGGCCCGGCGCTCGTGCACTGCTTCCGGACGCTCGCGGACCCGTTCGTCGGCCAGGTCACCCTGTTCCGGGTGCTCAGCGGCACGGTCCGCCCGGGCGACCGGCTGGTCAACACGACGACCCACACCGAGGAGCGCGTGCCGGGACTGTTCCGCCTGCGCGGCAAGGAGCACCTGCCGCTCGACTCGGTGCCCGCCGGGCAGATCGGCGCCGTCGCGAAGCTGACCGGCACACCGTCCGGCTCGCTGCTGGCCGACCGCAGCGGGCCCGGCGCCTCCGCGACGATCCCGCAGCACCACCGCGAACCGGTGTTCGGGCTGTCGCTGGAACCCGTCAGCCAGTCCGACGACGACCGCCTGTCCGCCGCCCTGACCCGCCTGACGGCCGAGGACCCGACCCTGTCGGTGTCCCGAGAGGGCGATCGGACCGTCCTGCGCGGGCTCGGCGACACCCACCTCGCGGTCGCGCTGGAACGGCTGGCGCGCGTGTTCGGGGTGCACGTCAGCACCTCACCGGTGCCCGTCGGCTACCGCGAGACCATCCGTCGGCAGGTCGAGGCCGAGGGCAAGGTGAAGAAGCAGTCCGGCGGTCACGGGCAGTACGCCGTGGTGCAGCTGCGGGTCTCGCCGCTGCCGCACGGCTCGGGGTTCGAGTTCGTCGACGCCATCGTCGGCGGCGCCATCCCGCGGACCTACGTCCAGGCGGTGCACAAGGGAGTGGCCGAGGCCATGGCGTCGGGCGGCCCGCACGGGTACCCCGTGGTCGACCTGCGCGTCGAGGTCTACGACGGCAAGTCGCACTCGGTCGACTCCTCCGAGATGGCGTTCCGGACCGCCGCCGCCTCGGGCATCCGCGAGGCGTTGTCGACGGGCGGCACGACCGTCCTCGAGCCGATCAGCCGCGTCTTCGTGACCGTCCCCAGCGCGGTCCAGGGTGACGTGATGAGCGACCTGTCGTCGCGCCGCGGGCACATCAGCGCGACCACGTCGCTCGACGACGGGACCGTGCGCATCGAGGCCTCGGTGCCGGAGGCCGAGCTGGCACGCTACGTGCTCGACCTGCGCTCGCTCACGGGCGGACGCGGGGAGCTGTCGATGGAACCGGACCGCTTCGAGGTGTGTCCGGACCACCTGGTTCCCGCATAGATACGGTCCACTGACCGGTCGCACTCAGCGCGCTCCCAGGCAACTCGCGTACCGTTCCCGCCGTTCCGCCGTCCCGGGCGTGGACCCGAATCGACGGAGGACCTCCCGTGCGCCGAAACCGCACCGCCCGCCGCGGCCTGGCTGCCGTGGCCGTCGCCCTGACCTTGGGCCTGTCCCTGGCCGCCTGCGGCGGCGACTCCGGCGACAAGCCGTCGCCGTCCGCGAGCGCCTCGACCGGCGACGAGTCCGCGGCCGCTGCCGCGGACAAGGCGGCCCTCGCCAAGGTCGACGTCTCGTGGTCGGACGACAAGGCACCGGTCGTCACGCTGCCCAGCAAGCCGTTCTCCGTGACAACTCCCGTGATCGAGGTCCGGGAGCCCGGCAAGGGTGCGGAGCTCAAGGCCGGCCAGTCCATCACGATCGACTTCGTCGCCGTGTCCGGCGCCGACGGCAAGGTCGCCCACGACACCACCTCCACCGGCCCCGAGCCGGGGACGCTGGGCAAGGGCTCCGTGCTCGACGGCCTCATCGGCGAGAAGGTCGGCGTCCGCTTCGTGCTCGCCGGCCCGCCGCAGCAGGGCGGTACGGAGTCCACCGTGATCGCCGGCCAGATCGTCGACGCCAAGGACGCTCCGACGCCCGCGCCGGGAGTCACCAAGGCGGCCGGTGAGGCCGTCCCGCCCGTCGCCGGCCTCCCGACGGTCACCCTCGACGCCAACGGCAAGCCGTCGGTCACCCCCGTCAGCACCCCTGCGCCCACCACGCTGGTCGCCCAGCCGCTGATCAAGGGCACGGGCCCGGTCGTCACCGCGGACCAGACGCTGGTCGTCCAGTACAGCCTCTTCCTCTGGGACGGCACCCCGGTCGAGTCCTCCTGGGAGAGCGGTCAGCCGGCGACGTTCGCGCTGAACGCCGTCATCCCGGGCTGGACCGAGGGCCTCGCCGGCCAGACGGTCGGCAGCCAGGTGCTGCTCGTCGTGCCGCCGGACAAGGGCTACGGCGCCAGCGGCCAGGGCGACAGCATCCCGCCCAACTCCACGCTGATCTTCGTCGTGGACATCCTCGCGGCGTCCTGACCGTCCCTTCTGCACGACCTTCACGACGAACCCCTCGGGCCTGTGCTCGAGGGGTTCGTCGCTTCTGGGAGGCTTGGCCGCGTGACGGAGGAACGGGAGATCGCCCAGCTGACCCGACTGGTCCGCGAGTTCAGCACCGAACGGGACTGGCAGCAGTTCCACGACCCGAAGTCGGTGATCCTGGCCCTCGTCGGCGAGGTCGGTGAGCTCGCCGAGCTGTTCCAGTGGGTGCCCGCCTCCGAAGCCGTCTCTCGCTTCGCGTCCCCGGAACGGCACGCGCGCGCCGCCGAGGAGATGGCCGACATCCTCGTCTACCTCGTCTGCCTGGCCGACGTGCTGGGCGTGGACCTGGGGTCTGCGGCGCGGGCCAAGCTCGCCGACTCGCACCGTCGGTTCGCCGCCGACGAGGTCCGCGGCGTCGCCCCCGAGAAGCCCTGACTATCCTCGTCGGCATGGCCCGCTACTTCGATGTGCACCCCGAGAGTCCCCAGCCGCGGTCCATCGCCCAGGTGGTCGAGCTCCTGCGCAACGACGCCCTGATCGCGTACCCGACGGACTCCTGCTACGCGCTCGGCTCGCGGATGGACAACCACGACGGCGTGGACCGCATCCGCCAGATCCGGCGCCTGGACGACAAGCACCACTTCACGCTCGTCTGCGCCGACTTCGCGCAGCTCGGCCAGCTGGTGCAGCTGGACAACAGCGCGTTCCGGGCGATCAAGGCCGCGACACCGGGGCCCTACACCTTCATCCTCCCGGCCACCGCCGAGGTGCCCAAGCGGCTGGCGCACCCGAAGAAGCGCTCCGTCGGCGTACGCATCCCCAGCCACCCGGTCGCGATCGCGATCCTGCGGGAGCTCGGCGAGCCGCTCCTGTCCAGCACCCTGCTGATGCCCGGCGCCGAGTGGCCGATGGTCGAGGGCTGGCAGATCAAGGAGGAGCTGGACCTCGTGCTCGACGCGGTCGTCGACGCCGGGGACTGCGGGACGGAACCGTCCACCGTCGTCGACTGGACCTCCGGCGCACCGGAGGTCGTCCGTGTCGGCGCCGGCGACCCGTCGCGGTTCGCGTAGGCGGGCCTGGATGCGACGAGAGCGGCAGATGGCGGTGAGCGCGGCGGTGCGGTGTGCCGCTCTCACCGCACAGCGCCGCTCTCGGGGGAGGTAGCCGTGGCGTACGTGGGCGTCGTCGGGCCGTCCGACGCGTCTGCCGACGAGATCGAGGCTGCGTACTCTCTGGGTCGC
Source organism: Cellulomonas sp. URHD0024 (assembly GCF_000426185.1). Lineage (GTDB taxonomy): Bacteria > Actinomycetota > Actinomycetes > Actinomycetales > Cellulomonadaceae > Cellulomonas. The sequence goes on along the minus strand of NZ_KE384506.1, from coordinate 191,776 downwards.
GCGCTCGGCGCCCGTGGGCACGTGGTCGTGTGCGGAGGGCTCGGCGGCGTCATGGCGGCCGTGTCGCGAGGGGCCGCTGAGGCCGGGGGTGTCGTCTTCGGGATCCTGCCGGGCTCCGACCCTGCCGACGCGAACCCGCACGTCACCGTCGCGTTCCCGACCGGCCTCGGCGAGCTGCGCAACGGTCTGCTCGTCCGCAGCAGCGAGGTGGTCGTGAGCATCGGCGGCTCGTGGGGGACGCTCAGCGAGGTTGCCCTGGCCGTGCGGACCGGCGTCCCGGTGCTGGCGCTGCGCGGCTGGGACCTCCCCCCCGGTCCGGAGCCGGTGTCCTCGGTGGCCGAGGTGCTCGAACGCCTCGACGCCTTGCTCGCCAGCGGACCGAAGACCAGCACTGCCGACGGACCGGCGACCGGGTTCGCGACGGGCGGCGCCGACGGACCGCCGAGCGGACCGCAGACCGGCAGCGCCGACGGACCGCAGATCGGCGACGCAGAGGGGCCGCCCTCCGGGCCCGCAGCGGGCGGACCCGGGCGTGCCTGAGTCGCGACGAGCGAATCCCGCGGTGCGACTACCCGATCCTGCCGAGCCCCGGGCCGATCGGGCCGAGCCCCGGGCCGATCCGGCCGGGTCCCTCGCCGGTCCGGATGACGTCGTGCGGGCCGCTGCGGGTGCGGCTGACGTGGCCGCGCTCGACGCGGTCGTGCCCACCTGCCGGGCGTGCCCGCGGCTGGTCGAGTGGCGGGAGCTCGTCGGCATCGAGAAGCGTGCTGCGTTCCGCGACGAGACCTACTGGGCGCGGCCCGTGCCCGGGTTCGGGGACCCCCGGGCCCGGGTCCTCGTCGTCGGACTCGCTCCCGCCGCGCACGGCGCCAACCGGACGGGCCGGATGTTCACGGGCGACCGCTCGGGCGACTTCCTGTTCGCGGCGATGCACCGCACGGGATTCGCGTCCCAGGCCACCTCGACGTCGCGAGACGACGGCCTGACCCTCACCGACGTCCGTGTCACCGCACCCGTCCGCTGCGCACCACCCGCCAACGACCCGACCCCGCAGGAACGGCGCACCTGCGGACCGTTCCTGGCGCGCGAGCTGGCGTTGCTGAGACCTCAGGTCGTCGTAGTGCTCGGTGCGTTCGGCTGGCAGGCGCTGCTGAGCACGCTCGGCGAGCAGGGCTGGGCGGTGCCCCGACCGCGACCGCCGTTCGCACACGGGACGGAGGTCGTCCTCTCGCACCCGTCGATCGGGTCACTGACCGTGCTCGGCTGCTTCCACGTGAGCCAGCAGAACACGTTCACCGGCCGCCTCACGCCCGAGATGCTCGACGCGGTGCTGCGGCGGGCTCGGGCGCTTGTCGGTCCCTCCGGCTAACGTCGCCGGCATGGAGATCTCGTTCGTCGCCGGGTTCGGTCCGATCACTCCTGACGCGGGCGCTGCACGTGCGTTCTGGGAGGACGGGCTCGGCATCGCACTCGAGGAACCGGCCCCCGGCTACCTGACCAACGACTCGCTCGAGGGCGTGAAGGCGTTCGCGCTGTGGCCGCTCGCCCAGGCGGCGGAGTCGACGTTCGGCACCCCGGACTGGCCCGCAGACCTTCCGACGCCGCAGGCCTGGCTCGAGTTCGACCTGGCGTCCGTGGACGCGGTGGTCGCGGGTGTCGCGGAGCTCGTCGCCAAGGGACATCGGCTGCTGCGGGACACCACCGAGGAGCCGTGGGGCCAGACGACCGCCCGGCTGCTCAGCCCAGAAGGGCTTCTCGTCGGCGTCACCTACACCCCGTGGCTGCACGGTGAACCGACGAGCCCGTGACTGTCCCGGGTTGGCCTCGATCGCCCTGCGACCGAGGCCGGGATCCGCCTCGTCAGCCCGCCGTCGTCGCCGCGCTGTCCGGCGTCAGGCAGAGGTTGTTGCCCGACCCGTCGGCCAACGCGAACGGGGCGTCGGCGGCGTTCGGGCACGGTGTGCCGTACGCGACCAACCCGCTCGCCCGGTAGGCGTGCGGGTCGTCGCAGGACACCTGCCAGAAGGTCCCGTTGCCGCTGTCCCAGCAGGAGCCCACGCCCGCCGGACCCAACGTCGGCGAGGCCGACGCGGAGACCGCGTTGACGCTCGTGACGACCGCCAGCAGGACCGCGATCGAGCCGCCGAGGACCGCGAGGTTCAAGGTCGACGACCTCCACTGCTCGCCACCGAGCTCGACCATCGCCCAGTAGCGCCGACGCGACACGTAGAACGCCAGGAGGCCACCGATCACGCACGCGGCCGAGACGTAGTGGCCGCCGACGTAGGCGTCGTGCGCCTCGCTCGGGACGGAGAGCGTCGCGGTCACGGCACCCACCAGCAGGAGGGCGAGACCGAACCAGAACGCCCGCGCGGCCCGCCCGCGCATCGTGGCGATCGCCTTCCGGTCGTCGTCGCGGTAGGGCGCCGCGCGGCGGGCGCCGCCGTTCGCCTGGTCTGACGCCGGCTGCTGCTGGGGAACGCTGCCGAATCGTGACGGCTGGACGCCTTGCGCACCGTAGGGCGCGCCCGGCAGCGGCGCGTGCGCGGACGACGGAGCGTACGCGGGCGGGGTATGGCTCGGCGTGTCCGCCGGGGCGGCGTAGCTCGGCGCGGCCGAGGCAGGGGTCGCGTACCCCTGCCCAGCCGGGGTCGCGTAACCCTGGCCAGCCGTAGCCGCGTAACCCTGCGTCGCCGGAGCGGCGTAACCCTGCGTCGCTGGAGCCGCGTAACCCTGCGTCGCCGGAGCCGCGTAACCCTGCGTCGC
>NZ_KE384506.1:0-188925 GCF_000426185.1 Cellulomonas sp. URHD0024 | reverse complement strand
AACCCTGCGTCGCCGGAGCCGCGTAACCCTGCGTCGCTGGAGCGGCGTAGCCGGGAGTGGCAGCCGCTGTCCTCTGGCGAGCGGCCCGGGGCGCAACGGGGCGGGGGGGTCGACGTCCTGGGCCCAGCTCGGGCCCGAAGGGCGCGGGGTGTCCGGGCGCGAAGGTGGTGGGCGGCGCTGCCGTCGTGACGACGGGACCTGGGACGGCGGTCGGCCGGGCGAGAGCCGGGCGCGTGTGCTCAGACCAGGCGGTTCCGTCGAACCAGCGCAGGACGCCGGCGGTCACACCGTCGTCGTACCACCCTGCGTCTGCGTACTCCCCCGCCACGACTGTCATTCGGCATCTCCCACGGCATTCTTGAGCGCAGCGAGGCCCGGGGGCGGCGGGTGGTTCGCGAGATTACCACCCACCGTCCCCGGGCCGGCACCCGGAGCTCACCCCGATGTCACCGTGCGAGCAGGTCCCGGTGCGTCGGGACGTGCGGCTCGAACCGGAGCCCCATCCCCGCCTCCTGCGGGGTCCGGTCCCGCTTGCGGTGATTGCAGTCGAGGCATGCGGCGACGGTGTTGAGCCACGAGCTGGCGCCTCCGCGGCTGCGTGGCAGCACGTGGTCGACGGTCGTCGCGCCCCTCGTTCCGCAGTAGGCGCAGACGTGACCGTCGCGCTCGAGCATGCCGCTGCGGGACCACATCGGGATCCCGCGGCGGTTGCGCCAGCGCATCTGCACATAGCGAACCAGGCGCAGGACCCGCGGCAGCGGGTAGGGCCCGAAGGTGCGGCCGTCGACGGCTTCCTCGACGACGGCCACCTGCCTGTGCAGCATGCGGACCGCGTGCGCGAGGCTGACGCGCTGCAGGGGCTCGTAGCCCGCGTTCAGGACCAGGACTCCGGTCATGGCCGTTCCTCTCGGTGTGGTGCCCCGCGCTGGATTTGAACCAGCGACCTCCGGCTTCGTAGACCGGCGCTCTGTCCTGTTGAGCTAGCGAGGCGTGGATGGAAAGGGTGCGTGAGACGGCAATGGGCCGCCCCCGAATGTCGGAGACGGCCCATCGATCCGCTGAACGAGTGCTCAGGCATCGCACGGTGGCTTCCGAGGTCGAGGTCGGGGCATCAGGTCCGCGAGTTCGTGCTTCATGGCCGTGTCCCCTCTCCGCGCTCAGGTTGGTGTCGGCCGCGGCGTCCCGCGGTCGGGTTCAGAGTGACGGACGTACGCGCGATGCACCAGGGTTTTGCCCGTCTACGCAGGCGAACAGTGGGCGAACGTCACTCGTTCGGGCCTCGCTCGGGCGATCAGCTGAGGTCGACGTGCAGCCCTACCCCGGCCGCCGCGGTGGCGATCGTGACGTCGAACAGCTTCCCGAAGTCGCCGGCGACGCGGTGCAGGTGCCCGAACAGCTCGACGGAGATCGCACCGATGAGCGACGTGAACAGGGTTGCCGAGCGTGCGGCGACGCGCGCGATGTGGTCGGGGACGTCGGCGGGGTCGGTGAACCCGACGAATGCGAACACCTCCGGGGCGATGCGGCCGCGCGGGTCGAAGTCAGGGCCGGAGGGTCTGAGCGTGCCTTCGGCGTCCGCGCGCATGAGGAGTCCGACGATCACGCCCCAGATCCGCACGGCGGGCAGCACGGTGTCCTCGGGCGCCTGGTAGCCGCGCACCGGGGTGCCGTAGATCAGCTCGAACGAGTACCGGTTGTCGAGCGCCCAGCCGCGGACTGCCCGGGCCACCTCGAGCCACGTGTGCGCGGGATCCTGCGCGGTGCGGGCGACCGCCTCCTCGGCGACGGTCCCGACGGCGTCGTACGCCTCGATGATCAGCAGCGTCAGCAAGGCGTCGCGTGACTCGACGTACCGGTACACGGCCGACGACGCCATGCCGAGATCTCGGGCCACGGCGCGCAGGGACAGGTCGGCGGCTCCTTCGGTGACGAGCCGGGCTCGGGCTGCGGCGAGCAGCTCCGCCATGACCTCGGCGCGGGCACGCTCACGGGCGTTGCTGGTGGCCATGGACCCATAGTGCCTGCTTTTCGACGAAAGCGAGAGCACCGATCACCAGTGTGAGCACTGCTCTTGCAATTCTCTGAACTCGATGCGAGCATTGCTCACAGACGAGAGCACCGCTCTCGCAACACTGTCGGACCCACGACCTCAGGAGCAGACCATGGCCACGCACGTGATCGTCGGAAAGGGAGCCGTCGGCTCCACGCTCGCGCAGGAGCTCGTCGCACAGGGCAACGACGTGCTCGTCGTGAGCCGCTCCGGCGGAACCGACACCGACACCGGCTCCGCTCGCGTGCGCCACATCGCGCTCGACGCCACCGACACGTCCGCCCTGACACGGGCGTTCCAGGGCGCCGACGTCGTCTACAACTGCGCGAACCCGTCGTACTGGCGCTGGGTCTCCGACTGGCCGCCGTTGGCCGCCGCGCTGCTCGACGCTGCCGCGCGTACCGGCGCCGTCCTGGTGACGGCCGGCAACCTGTACGGGTACGGCACGCACCGCGCGGTCATGTTCGAGGACACCCCGCTGCAGGCCAGCGAGGCCAAGGGGGCCGTCCGCGCGCAGATGTGGCGCGACGCCGCAGCCCGCACCGACCTGCGGACCACGGAGGTCCGCGCGGCGGACTACTTCGGCCCCCGCGCCGACTCACAAGCCATGGCCGGACCGCGGTTCCTGAACCCGATCCTCGCCGGCAAGGTCGCCCGGACCGTCGTGGCCGTCGACCAGCCGCACAGCTGGACCTACCTGCCGGACTTCGCCCGGGCGCTCGTCGCCGCCGGCACGACACCCGCCGCGTGGGGTCGCGGGTGGCACGTGCCGACGGCGGAACCGCTGACGTTCCTCGAGCTGGGTGACCGGTTCGCGGCAGCCGCGGGCGCTCCGAAGCCCCGGATCAGGCCGATGGCCGCCGGGATGGTGCGCGCCCTGGGCAAGGTCTCACCGCTGCTGCGGGAGGTCGCCGCCGTCGCGGACCACTTCACCGAGCCGTTCGTCATGGACACCACCGCCTCGCAGCGCACTCTCGGCATGAGCGCGACGCCGTGGGACCAGGCGATCGTCGAGACCTTGGCCGCACCGGCTCGCGTCTAGGAACGGGGCGCGGGGGCGAGCACGCCATTGTGCTCGCCCCCGCACCGTTCAGGGGCGCCCGTCGACGACCGTGCGCTGGGCGAGCCGGACAGCACCCTCGACCGCAGGCGCGTCGAGCATGCGCACGTCGGCGTCGGGTAGCTCGTCCAGGATCGAGCGGCGGATCCCGGCGAACAGGCGCGGCACCTCTGGTGCGACGTCGCCACCGACCACGGCGTGCAGGACGTCCACCCCGCGCTGGGCCAGCTGGACGACGAGCGTGGCGACGGCCTGCGCGTTGGCGGTCACGAGCGCGTGCGCGTCGCGCGACCCCTCGTCGGCAGCCTCGAACACCGCCGGCGCGTGGCTCCCCCAGGGCAGCGCTCGAGCGTTCCAGTGCAGCACCTGCGCGAGCTCGTCGACCGAGCGCAGCTGCATCGAGTCCATCAGCCGGATACGCAAGGGGTCCGGGGTCTCGTCGCGTGCCGCACGGGCGAGGACGTTGGCCACGGCCTCGCGGACCAGGGAGGAGGCGCTGCCCACGTCGGAGAACGCCCAGCTAGACGCGCCCGTGAGGGCGCCCGGCCCGGTCGCCACCGCGATCGCCGAGCAGCCGACGAGCACCCCCACCCCGCGCTCCAGACCAGCTGCCGGGATCAGGAGCTCGGCATCGTTGACGACGACCGTCGGCACCCGCAACGCCGCGCACACGGTCGTGCCGAGCGCATCGGACAACGCCCGGACCTCGCACCCCGTCGCGCCCACGCCGACCGCCACCAGCTCCACGTCGGCGCAGTCGTCGAGCGCACGCCGCACCGTGTCGACGATCCACGCCGTCGCGTAGCTCAGGGGCGTCGCCGACCAGCTCGCGGAGGCGGACATGTGGTCGAGGACGATCGAGCCGGACGCCTGATCGACGACCCGCACCTGCGCCGTCACGGCGCCGATGTCCAGTCCGATCACGACCCGGCGGCGCGCGGTGGTGCGCTGGTGGGGCAGATGCTGGGTCATGGTCTCGTCCTGGTGGATGCGACGGTCGACCCTCGGGGGGTGCCCCGGGGCGGCTGGTCACGGGGCGACCGGGGATGTGGGCGCGTCCGTACGTTCGACGCTAGGTCGCCAGTTCGACCGTCTCGTCGGACCTAGGTCCCGGATCAGGACCTTCGTCCGTATCGAAATGATCACGACAGCAGGACACTGGGTATGACCACCCACCGAGGACCCAGCCCGTCGTCGCGCCACGACGTGCACACTGAGCCCCACAGAGGCGAAGGAGCACTCATGCTGGAATGCCCGGTCTGCACGTCGGACGAGCTAGAGCTCGTCGAGCGACTGCCGGACGATCGCCGAACCATTCGTTGTTCGTCGTGCCACCACACCTGGACACGCGGCGAGGCGAAGCGCGTGACGGACACCCCCGCGTCCTACTCGGGTCTGCGGGACCGGTTCCCCGACCGGTCGTGGGTCGAGCCCGATCGGATGGCCCGTGTCGAGGAGCTCAAGGCCGAGTTCCTCGTGGACCACCAGACGCCCGACCCCGAGGTTCTGGCCTACTGGGCCAAGTACCAGCAGGTGTTCAGCGCCGAGCACATCGTCGACGCCGACCCCGACGACCTGCGCGAGTTCGCCAACAGCACCGTCGGCGCGGCCCCCGGCAACATGTCGGTGTTCAACCGGGCATGGAAGTCGATGGGCGACTACGAGGCCACCGCACGGACGCGCAACACCATCCGCTACCTGCTCTACGGGCCCCCGAGCGTGCCGATGGCCGACCGTTTCACGCGGCTCGTGCACGAGCAGGGTGGCCTGGGCATGACCGGGTTCAAGGAGGCGCTGCTCACGCGCGTCCTGTGCGTGGTCGAGCCTGAGCGCTACCTGCCGATCCTCACCTACAGCACCCCCTCCGGCGGCAAGCGCGAGATCGCCCAGCTGGTCTACGGGCTGGAGCTGCCCGAGGCCGCGCGCGTCCAGTGGACGATCGGGCGTCTGATGATGTGGAGCAACGACCTGCTCGTCGACCTTGCCGGTGACGGCTTCTCGACGCTCCAGCAGGTGTCGCAGTTCTTCGGGGAGACCAAGAGCCGCGAGCTCGAGCTGGCCTGACGGACCCCGGTCGACCTTCCCGAGACCGGCCGCCCGGTCTGTCGGGCGGGTCGGCCCGGCGGGTTGGCCCGGCGGGTCGGCACGGGCGCAACCGCGGCGTGATCGCCTCACACGTCGAAGGCGTGCTCGCCGGTCACCGACCAGACGCGCGCGATCTTCCCGTCGGAGAGCTGGCAGAGGTCGATCCCGCTGCGCCGCTGCATTCCCGGCAGGTCCACGGACCACGTGAACGCCACGCCGCCGTCCTCGTCGACAAGCGGTGTGCCCTGCAGCGCGAAATCCAGATCCCCGCGCCTCGATCGCCACGTGCGCACGAACGCGGCCATGTCCGCGGGCGTCGTGATCAGGGTGGGGTCGGGATCGGCGACGACCGCGCCGAACTCGATCCGGAAGTCGGGAGCGAGGATCTCGTCGACAAGGGCGAGGTCGCCGTTCCACATCGCGGTCCACTTGGTCGCCAGGTCGAGGGCGGCTTGTCTGGTCATGCACAGACGATCCACCCGACCACTGACAGTCACTCCGTCGGCGGCGGCCCGCCGTGGCCGGACGGGACCTGCTTGGGCAGGGCGAAGACGAGCAGGAACGCGACGACGGCCAGCACGGCGCTCACGAGCATGGCCGCGGCGGCGGCGTCCGTGAACGCCTGGGGGACAGACGCCGGGCCCGTGATCTTCAGCTGGCCGAACAGGACGCTGCCGATCACCGCGATGCCGATCGCGCTGCCCACCCGCTGCATCACGCTGATCACGCCGCTCGCGGCGCCGGCCTCGGAGCGGTCCACCGTCGCGACGATGAACTGCACGTTCGGTGCGATGAACATGCCGCTGCCGACGCCGCCGAGGAGCAGGGGCAGCAACAGGTCCCAGTTGGTGAGGTCCTGCGCCTCGACGGTCCGCAGGACGAGCCACACCCACGCGAGAGCGACCGCGACGAACAAGGTCCCCAGGACCAGGACCCGGCGGCCGAGCCGCTGCGCGAGCCGGTTGCTCTGCGACGCCCCCACGATCGACCCCAGCGCGAACGGCACGGCGACCACGCCGGACTGGAGCGCGGTGTGCCCGAGGCCGGACTGCCAGAGCAGCGAGATGGTGAAGAAGATGCTGGTGAACGCAGCGAAGTAGACCATCGCGAGGACCGTGCCGCCCGTGAACTGGGGATGGCTGAACAGGTGCGGCGGCACCATCGGGTTCCCGCCCTTGATGCGGACCTCCCAGGCCCCGAACGCCACGATCAGCAGCACCCCGGCGCCCAGCGAGACGAAGGTCCACGCCGGCCAGTCCCTGGTCTGCCCCTCGATGAGCGGCACGAGGATCGCGACGAGCCCCGCGGTCAGCAGAACGAGCCCGACCAGATCGACGCCCGGCTTCGCCTGCGTGCCGAGCTTGCCCGCGGGCAGGAGGATCGCGGCCGCGATCAGCGCGAGGACGCCGATCGGCAGGTTGACGAAGAACACGATCCGCCAGCCGTTCGCCTCCCCGAACGCCTCGATGATCAGGCCACCGAGGATCGGGCCCAGCGCGGTGCTCACGCCGATCACCGACCCCATGATCGCGAACGCCTTGCCGCGCACCGCTCCCGGGAACAGCAGCTGGATGAACGCCGTGACTCCCGGCACGAACATGCCGCCCGCGAGGCCTTGGAGCACCCGCGCGGCGATCAGCTGGAAGCTGGTCTGCGACAGCCCGCACAGCAGGCTCGCGACCGTGAACAGCGCCAACCCGGTGAAGAACACCCACTTGTGGCCGATCCGGTCGCCCACCCTCCCCGCGGGGATCAGTGCGATGCCGAACGCGAGCGCGTACCCCGAGATGATCCAGCTCAACGTCGCCTCGGACGCGTCCAGGTCGTCGCGGATCGTCGGCAGCGCGACGTTGACGATCGTCGTGTCGAGCAGCGCCATGAACATGCCGGCCATCAGCACGGTCAGCGCGTTCCACGCACTCCGGGGGACCTTCGGCGGCGTCCACGCCTGTGCGGTGGTCTCAGTCATGCTCCCGGGTCCTCTCGTCGGCGACGCGCACGTCCCGGCCCCTCGCCCGCGGACGCAGCGACGCGCACTCGGTCGGGGGGTCAGGGCACGCAGAGCCCTCGCTCGATCATGACGGGAAGTCGGTTCGCGCGCCCCTTGTCACGCCTGGACGCTTCACGACGACGGTCGAAGGTGTCCGACGACGCGGCGGTGGCCCCTCGGTCACCGCTCCTCGATCGCCCCGAGCACCGGCTTGATGTCGAGCACGGGCGTCCCGTCGACCGCCTCCAGGTCCCGCACCAGCAGCCGCAGCCCCTGCACCTCGAGGACCGTCACCCGGTGCAGCCCGATCGGGTTGGGACGGTCGGGTGACCGAGTGCTGAACACGCCGAGCGCGGTGCGGGCGACGTCTCCCCGCGGATGCACGACGAGCGTGTCGCGCGACGCCCGGTCGAGCCAGGTCAGCACGAAGGCGTCCGCACCGGCCGCGATGTCGGCGACGGCCCGCGCGTAGTCCGGAGCAATGACGACCCAGGCATCCGGCGCGCCCTCGTCCCCCTGCCGCGGAGCCTCCGCCAGGTCGACGAGCGACGACTCGACCCGGCCCACGGGCGTGACCTCGAAGCTCATGCGGCCCACCATGCCGCTCGAGGAGGCGTCGAACAAGGCGCTCTTGTCAATCACCGGATGGTCTGCTGAGCTGACGCGGTGGACACCGCTATCGAAGAAGCGCTGCGCAATCGCATCTTTGATTGGGTTCGCGAACGAGCGGCCGCGAACGGCGGTTTCCTCCATCGACGAGAGCTCCTCGATTTCCAGATCGATGGTCGAGATCTCCCGATCATCGACTTCTCGCGGGGCATCCGGAATCCGACAGAGTTCTCCTCCACCCTGGCGATCGTGGCCTCGGCGGACGGTCCGTACGACGACACAGAGAGCCACACGGACGGCTTGCTGCACTACGCCTACCGTTCTGGGGATCCGGCCGGTGGGGACAACCGCAAGTTGCGCGCCGCGATCACCACCGGCCTGCCGCTGATCCTCTTCCGGAAGGAGATCGCGAACTACTACACGCCGGTGCTTCCGGTTTACGTCGTCGAGGACATTCCCGAACAGCGCTCGTTCGTGATTGCCCTTGACGAGGCCTTTCGCTTCATGGGATCCACCCGCGACCTGTCCGACCCACAGCGGGAATACGCCCTGCGCCTCGCGCGGCAACGCTTGCATCAGCCAGCTTTTCGCACACGGGTCATGGTCGCTTACTCCACGACGTGCGCCGTGTGTACCCTGCGGCACGGCTCGTTGCTTGACGCCGCGCACATCGTTCCGGACACCGAGCTCGGGGGCGTACCGACTACGCCCAACGGCCTCGCACTCTGCAAGATCCATCACGCCGCGTACGACCAGAACATGCTCGGCATCTCGCCTGACTATCGAGTCGCGATCGACGGTGGACTCCTCGAAGAGGTCGACGGCCCGATGCTGCGCCATGGACTGCAGGAGATGCATGGGCGGTCATTGACGCTCCCCCGGCTCACGAAGGACCACCCGGACCGAGCCCTGTTGGCGTGGCGCTGGGAACGGTTCGCCGCGACGCCTGCGTGAGTGCCCGGGCTGCTGCTCGTACCTGCTTGCCGTGCCGCGCGGCCGAGTCACGCTCCGGCCGTCCCCCTGCTCAGGGCTACTGCCTCCCGCACGCGATCCAGGTACGCGAGCGCAGCGGCCCGACGCGTTGCGGCCTCGCGCTCGATCACCGGCTCGTGCTCGTGCAGGTGAACGGTCACCGTCATCTCGGTACCGCCCGGCACGGCCTTCAGGACGACCGCCTGAGCGAGCAGGTGCGGCGCGGACAGGCTGCGCACCGCGAACGAGGTCCCGCTCTCCTGCGCGATCACCTCGAGGATCGCGGCCTCCCGGATCGGGGGGCGCCACCGGGCGACCAGGCAGATCTTCTCGCCGACCTCACCGGCCGGGGTGCCGGGAACGGTGAAGGTCACGGCGTCGGGGTCGGCCTGGTCGAGGCGCGCGTTCTCGGCGGGTCGGACCACGGCCCAGACGTCGGCCGGGGTCGCGGGGAGGGTGTCGCGCACGTGCACCTCGGCTGAGCGCAGGTCGGACTCGTCGTGCTGCGTGCGTCGGGTTGCGACCGGTGGGAGGCCGGCGAGGCGGTCGGTGAGCTCGTCGAGCTGGACCCGCGGCACGATCGCCATCCGGGCGCGCATCTCCTCGGCCTCCTTGCGGATGGACGGGAACGTCAGCCAGACGGCGACCTCGCACGACGTGTCGGAGGTCGGCTCGACGGTCGTGGTCGTGACGAGAGGCAGCTGGCGCACCTCGCGGGTCACGCGCGTATGGCCCGGCACGATGGCCAGGAGCTCGTGCAGGCTGCCGACGAGGGCGCCGTCGCCGCGTCGCCTGACCAGGCAGCGCACCTCGCCGATGTCGTCGACGGCGGTCCCGGGGACGACGAAGGTCGGCATCTCGTCGGCGCCCAGGAGAGCGTCGGGAAGCAGCGCCCACACCTCGGCCGCGGGTCGGTCGAACCCGCGCCGGACCACGGTCGTCACGTTCGTGAGGGTGCGGTGGGTGTCGGTGCGGAGCTTCTCCGGCAACTCGGCTCGCGCCCGTTCTCGGACCTCGGTCGCGTGTGCGCGGATCTCGGCCTGCCGGGCCTCGAACCGTCGACGCAAGACGGATCCGTCGACGAGAGCCGTGCGCCTGCGCGCCCACCGGCGCCCTACCCCCATGCACAACTAGTCGGGTCGGGCGACGTCGAACTTGACGGCGGGGCGCTCGCCGTCGTGCCGCTCGTGTCGTCGCGAAACCCGCCCGTAACCCACCAGACGTACCGTCCGAGGACGAAGCACCATCGCACCGGCCGCCGTGCGGCGACCGGACGAGCGACAGGAGCGGCCGGGATGTTCGAGCGAGTCGACCCGTTCATCGGCACGGAGGCCACGAGCCTGCCCCCGCAGCACGGGCTGGCGACGACGTGGTGGTGGCCCAAGCCGCAGGTCGGCAACACCCACCCCGGGGCCACGTTCCCGCTCGGGATGGTCAGCGCGTGCGCGTACTCGGGCGGCTACCCGACGGGCTACGGCCGGTACGACCTGGGCACCGAGGGGCTGCCGAACCCGATCCACGACACCACCAGGGCCAGCGGCTTCACGCACTTCCAGCAGTCCGGCACGGGTGCGATCCGCAAGTACTACAACTACTTCCGGGTCACGCCGATGCTGGCGCCCCTCGACGACCTCGGCCAGCTCTGGGACATCGTCGACGAGGACGCCGAGCCCGGCTACTACGCGGCGACCCTCGACAGCGGCATCCGGGCGGAGATCACGGTCGGGCCGAAGTCGGCGGTCCACCGCTACACGTTCCCTGCGCACCGGGACGCGCGGCTGGTCATCGACTTCTCGCTCGGCGGCCTGAGCATCCCGTACGGCCGAACGGTGCCGCTGCGGGCACACCTGCACTCGATCGCGCCCGGGGTCGCGCAGGGCGAGATCAGCGTCGAGGGTGCACCGCTCGCGGTGCATGTCGAGTGCGACGACCCGCGCTGGCGCCAGATGCTCTGGTACGACCGTCGGCTCATGCCCGGCGGTACCCGCCTGGACTTCGACCACATCCGCCCGACCACCCTGCGCCCCTTCGGGCTCATGTGGGCCGGGCCGTCGGAGCCCGGTCAGGTGGTCGAGCTGCGGTTCGGCTTCTCGCTGCGCGGTGTGGAACAGGCCCGCGCGAACCTGGAGAGGGACTGCGGCCCGGGTCCGGCCAGCAGCTTTGCGACGAGGCGGGCCGAGACCGCCGAGGTCTGGCGTGAGACGTTGGGCAAGATCCGCATCGACACCCCGTCGACCGACAAGCAGACGGTGTTCTCCACCGCGCTGTACCACGCGCTGATCAAGCCCTGCCTGGCACCGGCCGAGAGCCCCTACTGGCCGACCGACGGACCGTTCGCGTTCGACATCGCGACCATGTGGGACATCTACCGGACGCAGCTGCCCCTGCTGACGACGATCCTGCCGGACAAGGCGGTCGAGCTCGCGCAGGCCCTGCTGTCGATCGCCGAGGAGGAGGGCAACTTCCCGATCGGGTACCGGATGGCGCGCGGTGCCGACAGGTTCAGCAGGCAGGCGTCGGCCCTCGCGCACACGTTCCTGTCCGACCTGTGCCAGCTCGGTCTGCCGGGCATGGACTGGGACTGGGCGCTCGTGCACATGCACAACGACCTTCGTCGGACCTACGGCGAGGAGTTCCTGCTCAACGGCGTCGCGCACCCGATCAGCCACACGCTGGACCTCGCCTTCGGGTACTGGTGCACGTCGCAGGTCGCGGCGCACGTGGGCGACCAGGACCTCGTCGAGCAGTTCTCCGCGCTCGCCGCGCAGTGGGTGAACGCCTTCGACCTGTCCACCGGGCTCCTGCAGGACTCGACCTACTACGAGGGCGGTCGCTGGAACTACTCCTTCCGGCTCCTGCACGACATGGCGGCACGCATCAAGCTCTCGGGCGGCGACGACGCCTTCGTCGAACAGCTCGACCAGTTCTTCGGGTACGGCGCGCCCGCCGTGGTCCAACCCGGCCTGTTCCCGGGGGCCGAGGAGATGGCGGTCGGCTACGCGCTCAACCGGTTCGAGGGGCTCAACAACGAGCCGGACATGGAGGCGCCCTGGTCGTACCACTACGCCGGCCGACCCGACCGCACCGCCGAGGTGGTCCAGGCGATCGTGCAGAACCAGTTCTCGGTCGGTCGCGGCGGGATGCCGGGCAACGACGACTCCGGTGGTCTCTCGTCCTGGTACGTGTGGGCGTCGCTCGGGCTCTTCCCCGTCGCCGGCCAGAACCTCTTCCTGGTCAGCGCGCCCGCCTGGCGCGAGGCGAGCATCACGGTCGGCGACCGCAGCCTCAGCATCGAGACCCAAGGGTTCACCGAACCGACACCTGACGGTCCGACCCAGTACGTACAGTCCGTGCACCTGGACGGTCAGTCGCTCGAGCGCACCTGGCTCACGGGCGCCGAGCTGCACCGCGGGGGGCGCCTCCTGATCACGCTCGGTCCGACGCCGTCGGACTGGGGGTCCACCGTCCGGCCACCATCCGTCAGCAGCAACGTTCCCATCGCCCTGCGACGCTGAGGAGACCCCGATGAGCACACCGCGACGCCGGCTCGTCATCGTCGTGCGCGCCGACCCGGTCATCTGCGGTCACTCGGGCGAGGCGCGCAACCTCGCCGAGGCCGCCCTGGACAGGGGTTTCGACGACGTCCGTATCGTCACCTGGCCCATCGAGCGCCTCCAGGCCACCGGGCTCCCGCTCAAGCCGCTCGACGGGGTGCTGCCCTACAGCCCCGGCATCACGGTCGAGCGCCCGGAGCCCGTCGGCGACTACAAGGTCCCCGACGGGCGCTGGCTCGCGGGCATCACGGGCCGCCTCGTCGAGCTGTTCACCGACGGCGTCCCCACGATCGCCATGTCGTTATACCTGTCGCCGCACTCGCTCGCGATCGCCGACGCCGTGCGCGTCGCGCGCAGCACCGGCCTGCCGGTCAACGTGGTGACGGTGGCCGAGGCCGTCGGCTCCGACGTCACCAACGTGGTGCGCGCGTGCGTCGAGAACGACCAGTTCGGCGCCGCCGCCCACGTCCTGTCCAGCTACCTCGAGCACGACATCTGCCTGGCCGTGTCCGCCTTCACCCGCGAGCTGATCATCAGTGAGGCAGCCGCCGTCGACGCCCTGCACGGCACCACCTTCGCCGCGCAGTGCCGCGAGCGCGTCACCGTCTCCTACCCCGCCGTCGACGTCGGCTCCTACCTGAACCTGCCGCCGTCGGACGTGCTGTCGTCGCGTGGCCTCAGCCCCGACGGCTACGTCCTGTTCCTGTCCCGCCTGGCGCACGCCAAGGGTGTCGACGACCTCATCGAGGGCTTCGCGACGAGCGCCGCGGCCTCGTCCCTGCAGCTCGTCATCGCCGGCAGCGGGCCGGACGCAGCACGCCTGCGCGCGCTCGCCGAGGAGTCGTCGGCCGCGTCCCGGATCGTGTTCCTCGACGACGTCGACGACGCCGAGAAGGCCCACCTCATGGCCGGTGCGGCCGCCTACGTGCTGCCCAGCAAGCCCCGCCCGGAGTTCGTCGAGACGTTCGGGATCGCGCTCGTCGAGAAGATGCTGGCCGGCGGTGGACCGGTCATCACGACCGACACGGGTGGCATCGGCGAGGCGGTCGGTGACAGTGCGCTGATCGTGCCCGTCGACTCCCCGTCGGCGATCGCCGAGGCCCTCGACCGGGTCCTGTCGATGTCCGCCGACGAACGCGCGGCGTGGGAGCAGCGCGCCCGCGCGCACGCCCTGCAGTTCGACCGCGTCGCCGTCCTCGACGGCATCCTCGCCCGTGTCTCGCGCGTCCAGGTCCCCTGGGTCCCCACGCCCGTCGGCTGACCCGTTCAGTTCACACCCCGGACCTCTCCATCGCGAGACAACCGGCGCTGAGCCGCAGGTCCGGGCTGCTGTCGTCGTACCCTGCGCCCGTGAGCCCCCGACTCGAGCTGAGCTTCCTGACCTTCGTCCCCTACGACGACCCGGCCGACGCCGCGCAGTCCCTGCGGGACGCGATCGACCTGTTCCGGTACGCGGAGGAGCTCGGCTACGACACCGGGTGGGTCCGCGTCCGGCACCTGGAGCAGTTCCTCTCCTCGCCGTTCCCGCTGTTCGCCGCGATCGCCCAGGCCACCGACCGCATCCGGTTCGGGACGGCCGTGCTGCCCATGCGGTACGCGGACCCGATCACGATCGCCGAGGACGCCGGGACCGTCGACCTGCTCTCCGGCGGCCGGTTGGAGCTCGGGGTGGCGGGCGGGATCAAGCCGTCGGCCGCCATCCTGGACCGGGTCTACGGTCCTGCAGAACGCTCGTTCGACGACGAGTCCCAGCACCGCATCGAGCGTCTGCGCGCTGCGATCGCGGGCGATCCCGTGGCCGTCGCCCCGGCCGACGGCTTCCCGATCGCACCGCCCGGGACCGAGCTGATCGTGCGCCCGCACAGCCCGGGTCTGGCCGACCGCGTCTGGTACGGGCCAGGTTCCACGGCGACGGCGACCCGGACGGGCGAGCAGGGCATGGACCTGCTCGTCTCGACCCTGAACAGCGAGGACGACGGTCGGTCGTTCGAGGAGACGCAGCGCGACCAGATCCTCGCCTATCGTGCGGCGTTCGACGTGCCCGGGCGCACCCCGCGCGCGGTCGCCGGCCGCATCGTCCTGCCGAGCGTCACGCCGCAGGACGACGAGCTGTTCGCCGAGTACATCGCCTGGTACGCGAGCCGGTTCGACGCCACCGGACGCCCGCCGGGCGGCTTCGGCGTCTTCAGCCCGACCCACCACGGCAGCCCGAAGCAGGTGATCGCGAGCCTCTCGTCCGACGTCGCCCTCCAGCAGGCGACCGGCCTCGACATCGTCCTGCCTGCGAACGCCACGCACGTGATGAGCCGACGCATCCTGGAGAACGTCGCGACGACGGTCGCGCCTGCGCTCGGCTGGTCACCCGCCTGAGCGGCCGAGCCCGCAGGCGACGTTGCACGCCGCTCCCCTGTCTCGATACGCGCCCGGGTGCGGCGCATTCGCGTGGGTCACGCCCTGTCCGCCGCGAGGAGCCGAGTCCGGCGCGCGTAGCGATCGACCGCTCGCTGCCAACGTCCCCGGACGACCTCCGAATCCGAGCGAGCACCGACCGTGACCTCGACCGTCAGGATGCTGCCGCTCGGTCCGGGCGAGATGCGAAGCGTGTGGCACGCCCTGCTCGGTGAGCCGGCTCCCTGGACCACGAGCAGCTCTCCGGGGACCTCGTCGACGACGTAGGCGACGTCGGCCAGCAGTGTGTCGATCGAGCTCGTCCGCTCTCCCACCCACGTCTCGCGCGCGCCCGGATGGTCGTCGCCACGCATGATCTCGTACCGGTACTCGTCGTGAACCGACGGGAGTCCACCGAGATTGGGGTCGCGCACGATGCTCCAGGTCACCGCGGGTGACGCAGGGACCTGGATCACGGCCGACGCTCTCACCGGAACCATGACCGGCGGAGACTCCCGCACCCGAGCGGCGTGGGAGGCCAGTGCGCCGGCGAATGCCGCGGGTGGCGTCGATCCCGTCGCCGCGACGTAGACCTGGGCGAGCCTGACGAGGTGAACGTTGTTCACACACGCGCGGTACTCCTCCACGCCCGAGGCCGACGCTCGCGCGTGGTCGGTCAGCTCGACGCGGCAGACCTCATCGGTCAGCGGGACGACCCGGATCGAGGACCAGCAGTCCCGCGTCGACAGAGAGCGGACGAGCCGTGTCCGGCCGGGCACGAGGCCGACGATCTCGTCGACCAGGCAAGCGCTGAGGCTCGACGACCGCACGTGGCCGAACCGGTGCCCGATCTCGCCGCACCGAGGTCCCGGCAGCGTGAACTCGACCTCGTCGGGATCAGCCCACGGACCAGGGCCGCTCGTGTCGAACAGGATCGCCCCGACCTGGTCCGCCGGACGCGGCACGTCGATCGAGCTCTCGACCGTCACGCTCTGGTCCATGAGGCGCACGTTCGCGCGAGTCCGCTCGCGGAGGGCCTCGATCCGTTCCCGGTCGAGGCGGGCGTCACGGTGAGTGCTCAGGTGTCCGAGGAGTCGTGACCAGCCCTGCGCCACCGGTACCTCCCTTGTCGTCGTCGGCTTGCTCTCGGACCATCGGCATCCGTCGAGTGGCGCTTGACCACGTGCGGCGTCGACGGCCGGCGGCTACGGTCGCGCGGTCAACGCCGCGGGGTGCCGGTCCCGGCTGTCGACCGCTCGCCTCGCCGGTGGCCAGCGACCCGGTCGTCGGGTGCTCCGTCGCCACGCGGTTCAGACTGGGCTTCGGTCCACCAGTCGGTCGGTCGGAATGCGTCGCCCCCCGGCGCGTTGTGATCGACGACGAAGGAGAGCACCCTGACCAGCACTTCCACCGCCACGGGCGTCGGATTCCGCTCCGAGCGCGGCCCCATCCTCATCGCGATCATGGTCACCACCGGCCTCGTCGCGATCGACGCGACCATCCTGGCGACGGCCGTCCCGACGATCGTGGCTGAGCTCGGCGGGTTCAGCAGCTTCCCGTGGCTGTTCTCCATCTACCTGCTGACGCAGGCGGTCAGCGTTCCCATCTACTCGAAGCTCGCCGACACGGTCGGGCGCAAACCCGTGGTCCTGCTCGGCATCGCGCTGTTCCTCGCCGGCTCGGTCCTGTGCGGGTTCGCGTGGTCGATGCCCGCACTCATCGCGTTCCGTGCCGTTCAAGGCCTGGGCGCCGGGTCCGTGCAGCCGATGGCCATCACGATCGCCGGGGACATCTACACGGTCGCCGAGCGGGCCAAGGCGCAGGGGTACATCGCCAGCGTCTGGGCGATCTCGTCCGTCGTCGGCCCGACGCTCGGCGGTCTGTTCTCCGAGTTCGTCGGCTGGCAGTGGATCTTCTTCGTCAACGTCCCACTCTGCATCGCGGCAGCCTGGCTCCTGATCCGGTTCTTCCACGAGACCGTCGAACGGACCCGGCACCGCATCGACTGGGCCGGTGGCGCACTCCTGTCGGTGTCCATGAGCCTGCTGATCCTCGGGTTGCTCGAGGGCGGGAACGCGTGGGCGTGGGACTCGCCGCAGAGCATCGGCGCCTTCGTCGTCGGGACGCTCCTCTTCCTCGCCTTCGTCCGTGTCGAGCAGACGGCCCCCGAACCCGTCCTGCCGCTGTGGGTGTTCACCCGACGACTGCTGCTCGCGGCTTCACTCATCGCCGTCGCGGTCGGCGTGATCCTCATCGGGCTCACCTCGTACGTCCCCTCGTTCCTCGAGGCCCTGCTGCACGTGTCGCCCCTGACGTCCGGTCTCGCGCTCGCCGCCCTGACGATCGGCTGGCCCATCACCGCTTCGCAGTCCGGCCGGCTCTACCTGCGGTTCGGCTTCCGGACGACCGCCCTGGTCGGGTCGTCGACCGCCGTGCTCGGGGTGGCCGCGCTCCTGTGGGTGTCCCTTCACCCGACGGTGCTCGGCGTCGCGGCCGCCTGTTTCGTCGTCGGCGCCGGCCTGGGTCTGACGTCGACACCCACGATGATCGCCGCGCAGTCCAGCGTCGGGTGGGGAGACCGTGCCGTCGTCACCGGCGCCAACCTGTTCTCGCGGTCCATGGGCAGCGCGGTCGGGGTCGCGGTCCTCGGTGCCGTCGTCAACGCCCGGATGAACGGGCTCGACGCCGTGCAGGACCCGGAGCTCTTCGGCTCCGCCGTCACCGTGGCGTTCGTCGTGGTGCTCGGCGTCGCAGTCGCCATGGTCGTCGCGGCCGCGGCGATGCCCCGCACCACGACGGAGCACGTCCCGACGAGTGCGGTACCGGATGCGCAGGTCGACGCCGGCGTCGAGCAGGACGGAACGGCGTAGCCCGATCCTTCGTCGACCCCGGGAATCCGTCGACGATCCCGTTCGTTCGAGTGGGCATGCCTCTCACCGGTGAATACGTCCCGAGCACGTCCGCCTGGGCGCGCAAGCAGGCCGAGCTCTTCGAGGCCACCGGCGGCCGTGAGGGGAACCTGCTGCAGGGCAAGCCCGTCATCGTCCTGACCTCCGTCGGCGCCAGCAGCGGCGGGCTCCGCAAGACCGCGCTCATGAGGGTCGAGCACGAGGGTCGGTACGCCATCGTCGCCTCGAAGGGCGGCGCACCCTCGCACCCCGCCTGGTACCGGAACGTCGTCGAGCACCCGCACGTCGAGCTTCAGGACGGCGCCGTGCGGAAGGACTACCTCGCGCACGAGGCGTCCGGAGCGGAACGCGACGAGTGGTGGGCGCGCGCCGTCGAGGCCTGGCCGGCATACGCCACCTACCAGACGAAGACCACCCGGCTCATCCCGGTCTTCGTCCTGACGCCGATGGACTGAGTCCCGTCCGGAGCCCACCACGCGAGCCCCCGGACCCCGACGGTCCGCGTCGAAGACCCGCGGAGCCCGGGAGCCTCATTCCGCCGGGTCGGAAGGTCCGACGGCCGCGCGTCGTGGTCCACTCGCACGCCGCCGCACCAGCACATCCACTCCCGCTGCGAGGAGCACCCCCACCGCGTAGGCGAGCAGGTCCGGTGCCTGAAAGGTCGTCCCCAGCGCGTAGCGCGCCGCCGGAGCGGCACCGACGATCTCCGCGGGCAGTCCGGTCAGCTGCAGAAGCTCGATCGCGGCGCAGAT
Source organism: Cellulomonas sp. URHD0024 (assembly GCF_000426185.1). Lineage (GTDB taxonomy): Bacteria > Actinomycetota > Actinomycetes > Actinomycetales > Cellulomonadaceae > Cellulomonas. The sequence goes on along the minus strand of NZ_KE384506.1, from coordinate 170,556 downwards.
TCCGAAGGCGACCATCCCCGCACGGTTCGACGGCACCGCCGGCGCAAGACCGAGGACGAGGACGTAGACGAGCGCCGCATACAGCGCGTCCCCGGCGGGGTTGCTCCCCACCACCAGTCCCGCGACCACGACAACGACCGAGGCGCACCCCACGAGCCGGCGATCGCGCCTCAGGGGACGCTCGCCTCAGTGCCCACGGCATGGTCGTCGGCCTTCGCCCGATCGTGATGCGTCCCGCCGCCGACCTTCGCCTCGTACAGGTCGATCTTGAACTCGATCGCATCGAGGTGGGCGGCGACCTGGCGCAGCTCTTCGCGGACGCGGTCCCGGTGCGCGCGCAGGAGCTCGAGGCGCTCAGCCTCGTTCCCGTCGCCGGCCCGTACGAGGTCTGCGTACTGCCGGACGTCACGGATCGACATGCCCGTGGAGCGCAGCCGGGTGACCATCCGGATCCAGCTGAGGTCCTGGTCCGTGTACCGACGGTGGCCCGACGACGCCCGGTCCACCGACCCGAGCAACAGCCCGTCGCGCTCGTAGTACCGCAGCGTGTGGGCGCTCAGACCTGTCGCCTCGGCCGCCTCAGCGATACTCCAGTGTTCCGCGAGCAGGCTCATGGCTCGATCATCCCTCAGCCGTTGACCGACGACATGTCCGCGTACCGGTCACCCGCGGCGGCGCCGAGATCACCCAGGGCCTCCAGCTCCTCGTGCGTCAGAACGATCTCGGTGGCCGCCGCGTTCTCCTCGATGCGAGCCACCCGCCGCGTGCCAGGGATCGGGACCACGTCCTCGCCCTGAGCCAGCACCCATGCGAGCGCGAGCTGCGCAACTGTCACGTGCTTGACCTCGGCGATCGCCCGGACCTTCTCGACGATCGTCAGGTTGGCATCCAGTGCGTCGCCGACGAATCGTGGGTTCGCCCGCCGGAAGTCGCCCTCGTCGAGGGCGTCCGTCGAGGTGATCGTGCCGGTCAGGAACCCCCGGCCGAGCGGCGAGTACGGGACCAGGCCGATCCCGAGCTCGCGCAGCGTCGGCAGGATCTCCGCCTCGACGTCGCGTGTCCACAGCGAGTACTCGGTCTCCACAGCCGTGAGGCGATGCACCCCGTGCGCGCGACGGATCGTCTCGGGGCTCGCCTCGGACAGCCCGAGGAACCGCACCTTGCCTGCGGCGACGAGCTCGGCCATCGCTCCGACGGTCTCCTCGATCGGCACCGACGGGTCGACACGATGCTGGTAGTAGAGGTCGATGTGGTCGATGCCGAGCCTCTGCAGGCTGCCGTCGACGGCCGCGTGCACGTACTCCGGCCGACCAGAGATGCCGCCGCGCGCACCGGTCGCAGGATCCCGCACGATGCCGAACTTCGTCGCAATCACGACCTCGTCGCGTCGTCCGGCGATCGCCCGACCAACCAGACGCTCGTTGGTGTGAGGCCCGTACATGTCGGCGGTGTCGAGAAAGTTCACGCCGAGGTCCAGCGCCCGACGGATCGTCGCGACCGACTCGCGCTCGTCCGTGCTCCCCGCCTCCGAACGTGTGCCGTAGAAGTCCGACATACCCATGCAGCCGAGCCCGAGGCCGGAGACGGTGAGCGCAGCAGAGCCATTGCCGATGGTGCGTGTGGAAATCGTCATGCCGTCAACGGTCCGCCTTCGAGCGCGCTCTAAGTCAAGTGATCCACCCGCACCGACCACCGAGCACCGAGCACCGCCCACCGAGCACCGAGCACCGAGGACCGAGGACCGAGGACCGCCCGAAGCATCCCTCCCCCTGCCGTCAAGGTGCCCTGCTCCGCCCGTCGAGGTGCCTGCTCATCCCGTCCACGCACCGCTCGCCCCCGTCCACGCCCCGCTCGCCCCCGTCCACGCGCCCCGCTCGCCACCGCCACGCGCCCCGTACACGTGCCCCGGTCATCCCGTCCATGCGCCGGCTCGTCACCGGGCTCCTGATCCAACGGATGCCGACGCCCTCCTATCCGGTCGCCCACTCCGGTGGTGGCCCATCGGAGTCGAACAGCGCGAATGCGGCCTGCTCTCGCGCTCGGCGACGAGCGTCCATGGCGGCAGAACGTGGGGGTCGTGAAGTGACCGCGTCCAGCTGACTTGGGCCACTCCCGTGGCCTGGGCCACTCGCGTGGCCTGGGCCACTCGCGCCGGTACCAGTGCCTGCGCGGACCTCAGGGAGCTCGTCCGTAGCGATGCCTGGCCGCGCGCCTGCACGCGCGTCCGTACCGAGAGCCCTCGACTGCGGCGGGGCGTTGATCACGGCCCGGTGCGGGTCTCGGAATCGGTAGCGCATTGGTGTGCCGACCTCGGTTCCAGGCGGGTGCGGCAGTCGTTCGACAGTCAGGTCATGACGGTGGATCTCTCCGTGGTGGTGTCGACAGACCAGGGCGGCGTGTTCGAGGTCGGTCGGGCCGTTGTCGCGGTTCCACCAGACGATGTGGTGGACCTCGCAGCGGGCCGCGGCCGTCTCGCATCCGTTCCACACGCACTGGCGGTCCCGAGCGATGACCGCCTTGCGTTGCGCGGAGGTGTGCAGCCGTCGGGTGCGCCCCACGTCCAGCGGCTGCCCCTCAGCGGACAGCACGATCCTGGTGATGTCCGCATCGCACAGGCACTGCGCGAGCTCGGACATCGCCACCGGTGTGCCGTCCTCCAACGTTGCTGGCACCACGGCGGACCAGTCCGGCGCTACCCGCCGCACCGGGCGCCGGTCTCCGCCTTCGTCACCTGCCCTGCGGGCGGTGCCGCTGGCGCCGGAACCGAGTCCGGCACGGTGCCGTGCTTGTTCGTGGGCGAGCAGCTCGGCGAAGGTCGCGGCCGGGACGAGGAGGGAGATGTGCGGGCGGCTCGCGGTCCCGGACAGCACCGCTCCACCCCCGGCACCGTCGGGCAGATCAGCGGAGGCGCCGGAACCAGGCGGCGCGCCGGAACCAGCACCATGTGTCGGCGCCCCCACGGCATCCCGGCCCGACGCGCGCACGTCAGCGCCATCGGCGACCCTACCAAGCGTGCCGCCGTCCATGCCAGGCGTCACGCGCCCGCCACTCGCGGCATCCGTCGCAGTCGTGCGGGTGACCGGCGTCCTCGAGATGCCGGCGCAGACCCGTTCGGCGAGCATCACCAACGCGTCCGCGGACGCCTGCCCCAGCGACCGGGTCTCGTCGGGGTGCTGGCCCATCGCGTCCAACGCCACCAACAAGGTCTGCCCGGCGATGACGTCCAGACGGCCCTTGAGGAACACCCCGTGCGGTTGCGCCGACACCGAGAAGAACCGCTCCCGGTACTGGTCCTGACGGGCCGTCTCCAACCCCGCAGGGTCACGGCCGGCCACGAACCGGGCCACCGCCCGAGCGAACTCCGGGGCCGAGTGCATGCGCGCCAGGCCCACCATGTCGGCTTGCACGTCGGCCGCCCGCAGCACCGCGGCCACCTGCGGGGACGCGCCCGCCGCCGCCCTGGCCAGGACATCCAGGTGCCCCAGCGGGACGGACCCGTCACGCACCCCGGCTGCGACCACCGGCATCGACACCAGCACATCAGCCTGCTGTACCTCCCGGCGCGCGTCCCCGACGCCCGCACGGGTCAGGCGAGCGCGCGCCGCCTCATACGAACGGTCCCCCGGCGCCAGCGACAACCCCGAATCCCGGTCCGCGACCAACACGTACGCCCGCGCCTCGGCCACCGCCGCGACCGCGGCATCCAGTGCGGCCAATGCAGACACCCGCACCGGGGCGGACCAGCTGGTCGCGGACCGCGCATCGGCGGCGACCGCGGCGGCGCACGCGACCAGTGAGGCGAGGTGCCCACCGGCGTCCTCCGCGAACTCGTCGGAGCACGGCGATGGCCAGGACTGCCGGCCGGCCGCCCCCGCGCTCATCATCCCACGGGCTTCGAACATGTGTTCGACTTTACGCGACCCGTGATCGGCTGGCAAGACCAAAACACCACCTGACCTGCACCGACATATCCACAGCCCGAACGCTGACGCGACCACAACCCCTCAGCGCAACCGCTCATCCCCCGAGCCGGGTGGGCAGGCGGGACATCTGCGAGTGTCGCCGCATGAAGCGAGCGTGGCCCTGGGTCGTCGTGCTGGCGCTGTGCGTCGCCGTCGGCGCGGGCGTCCCGGCGTGGTCGCAGGCGCGCGTCGCGGCGCGGTACCCGGTGACGGAAGCGGACCTCGCCTCCGGGCGCGCAGCCCTGACGCTCCTACCCGTCCGGGGACGCGCGCCGAGCGCCGGATACTCACGCGACAAGTTCGGACAGGCGTGGAAGGACGTCGACCGGAACGGGTGCGACACCCGCAACGACGTCCTCGGCCGTGACCTCGTCGCCAAGCGAACCGAGAACGACGACTGCACGGTCCTCGCCGGGTCGCTCGACGAGCCCTACACGGGCGCCCGCGAGTCCTTCGTCCGAGGGCCCGACTCCGCCGCAGTGCAGATCGACCACGTCGTGGCGCTCGCCGACGCCTGGGAGACCGGAGCTCAAGGCTGGACCGACGAGACGCGAGAGGCGTTCGCCAACGACCCCGCCAACCTGCTCGCGGTCGACGGACCCGCCAACCAGGACAAGGGTGCCGGCGACGCGGCGACGTGGCTCCCGCCGAACCGAGGCTACCGATGCGTCTACGCGCTCCGGCAGATCCGGGTGAAGGCGGCGTACGGCCTGTGGGTCACCGCAGCCGAGCACGACGCCCTCGACCGGGAGCTCGGCCGATGCATCGTCTCGAATCGAGCAACCGGTAGCAGCCGGAGCAACGGCAGCGCCGACGACGGCAGCCACGCCCCAACGGCGACGACGAAGGGCCTCTGGCACCGGACCACCGTGACGGTGGACGGGCATGAACCTTCAGGTCACACGCGTACCGACGGCCCCCTGACCGTCCGTGCGCTCGACCTCGCCGACGCCCTGCGCGACCGGCAGGACGCACCCGGCGCGCTCCCCCGCAACTCGCGGATCCGGCAGGGCTCAGGAGGGTCGGCCGGGCAGGGCACCCGTCAGAGCGCCCTCGCGCAGGACCGGCACCCCGTTGACCAGCACAGCCTGGACGCCCGTCGCGAGGGAGCGTGGCTCGGCGTACGTGGCGGTGTCGATGACGGTCGACGGCTCGAAGAGCACGATGTCCGCCCGCCCGCCGACGGTGAGCGTCCCGCGGTCGGTGAACCCGAACCGTCGGGCGGCAGTCGTCGACAGGTGCGCCGCCGCCTCGGGCCAGCCCCAGTCCGCAAGCTCACGCGTGTGCTCGCCGAGGTACCGCGCGAACGTTCCCCAGCCCCGCGGGTGCGGGCTGCGACCGAGGTACAGGCCGTCGGAGCCGGCGCAGTGCACGGGGTGCTGCGCGAGCGCGCGCATGGAGTGCTCGGTGGCTCCCGGCGGGAACCCGAACACACACCCGACCTGCAGCTTCGTCTCGATGAGCAGGTGATGTGCGGCGTCCGTCGGACTCATTGCGAGCTGCGCGGCGACCGCCAGCAGCGGCTGACCTTCGGCCCACTCGAAACCGGGGGCCCACGACAGGGTGACGCGTGGCCACACGTCGTCACGCGGGGGCAGCTGCGCCCGGACCGATGGATCCCGCAGCATCGCCAGCGTCCGGTCGGGGTCGGCGAGAGGCAGCCAGGACGGGAGGGCGACGAGCGCGAGGATCGACGAGCCCTTCAGGTACGGGTACGAGTCGAAGGTGAGGTCGAGACCCGCGGCGAGTGCGTCGTCGACCATCGGACGGAGCACGTCGGCGGGCCCGTGCAAGTGCGAGACGTGCGTGCCGACGCCGGTCGCCCGTGCGAGGTCGAGCAGCTCAGTGAGCGCCGTCGGGGCGTGGTCGTCGTAGCCGCGCATGTGCGAGACGTGCGGCTTCCCGCGCGCCGCGAGCACGGACAGCAGGGCGACGAGCTCGTCGCGGTCCGCGGAGGTCGCCGGAGCGTACTCGAGGCCGGTCGACATCCCCACGCCGCCGTCGTCGAGACCCTGCTCGAGCAGCCGCACCATCGACGCGACCTCGGTAGGGGACGCCGGTCGGTCGTCGGCACCCATGACCGCGAACCGCAGGGTGCCGTGCGGGACCAGGTAGGCCGTGTTGACGGTGGTCCTGCCGTCGTACGTGGCCAGCAGCTCGCGGACAGTGCCGCCGCGGAACGTCGGATGGCTGCCGTTGATCGCCGCGAAGTAGCGCTCGGCGTACTCGGTGGCGCCCGTCCCGGCCGGCGATGGAGCGAACGAGACGCCGTCCTGGCCGAGCAGCACGGTCGTGATCCCCTGGTGCGTCATCGCGGCCTGCGCGTCGGGGTCCAGAGCCAGCGAGTCGACGTGCACGTGCGTGTCGATGAAGCCCGGCATGACGAGCTGCCAGCCCGCGCTGATCACGTCGTCGTCGTCGACCGCCAGGTCCGGACCGATCTCGACGATGCGGTCGCCGAGGACACGGATGTCCGCCCGCACGAGGTCGTCGTGCACACCGTCGGCCAGCAGGCCTCCGCGGACCAGCACCGGTCGCGCCGTCTTGCCGTTCATCGCCGTCCTCACCTCGACTCGGGACGATCATGCCCTGGCATGCACCTCACCGCGGGGAGGCGGCGCTCCGACGCATCGGGATTGACGATGGATCCAGCCGGGGGCAGCGTGGGCGTCATGCCTGGTCCCGACGATTTCGCGAGGGAGTTCGAGGACGCCTTCCAGCAGGCGTACCTGTGCTTCCACCGACGAGACGGCAGGCGCGCGCAGATGTCCGGGGCGTCGCGAGCGGTCCTGCTGCACCTCGCGCACACGGGACCGCTGACCGTCGGGGAGGCCGCGCAGCACCTGGACCGAGCGCAGTCGGTGGTCAGCGACATCATCACGCAGCTCGAGGGGAAGGGGCTGCTCGAACGCGAGGTGGACCCGCAGGACCGCCGGCGGACACTCGTCTGGCTCACCCCGCACGGGTTCGACGCCCTCGACCGCGAACGTCAGGTTCTGTCCACCGAGCTGCTGGCACGCGCGGGAGCGGACCTCACGCAGGAGCAACGTGCCGCCCTCGTCGGCGGACTGAAAGCCCTGATCAGGGCCAACGAGAAGGAGGGGAACCATGAGTGACCACCACTGTGAAAGCTGCGGGATGCCGGTAGAGACGGGGCGCTACTGCGCGTACTGCACCGACGCCGACGGCAACCTGCAGGCGTTCGAGGAGCGGTTCGAGCGGATGGTCGACTGGCAGGCACGGCGCGAGCCGTCCGCGAGCCGGGAACAGCTGGAGGCCGACACGCTCGACCACATGGCGACGCTGCCGGCGTGGCAGGACCACCCACGCGTGATCAGCCGACCGGCAGGTTGACCAGCCAGATCGCACCCACGGCCAACGCAGCCACGCAGACCAGGAAGAGAACGAACACCCACAGGCCTCCGGGCGTGTGGGTGAGGCGTCCGAGAAGCCCGGCGTCGGAGGTGTCGGCCGCACCGCGCCGACGGCGGCGTTGCAACTGCATCTCGATGACGGCACGCGGCGCCCCGAGCAGCAGGAACCACGTGACCAGGTAGGCGAACACGAGCTGCACCTGGGACGAGCCCCAGAACGTCACGGCCACGACGAGCGCACCGGTGACCAGCACCGACCACAGCCCGTACCAGTTGCGGATCTGGACCAGCACGAGCACCAGCACGACGAGCAGCAGCCACAGCAGCGCGACCGCGTAGCCCTGAGACAGCAAGGAGGCCGCACCGAGACCGAGGAGCGCGGGGCCGGTGTAGCCCGCGGCCGCCGTCGCGACCATGCCCGGCCCGCGTGGCTTGCCCGACGACACGGTGAGGCCCGAGGTGTCGGAGTGGACCTTGATCCCGGAGAGCCGTCGGCCGACGAGGACCGCGACGAACGCGTGGAACGCCTCGTGCACGATCGTCAGGCCGTGCCGCGCGACGTGCCAGGCGACCGGGACGAGCAGCAGGACGAGGACGGCAAGGGCCGTGCCGAGGACGACCGTCGTGGACGCAGGAGGCTGCGGCGTGGTGATGTCCGACCACGCGTCGCCGAGCCAGTCGGTCACGGCGCCTCGGCGGGCACGACCACGTCCGTGCCGGTCGCGGTGATGCGCAGGCCGTCGTCCACGACCTCGACGCCCGACAGTGCCAGCCCTTCGGGAAGCCCGGTCTCGACCGGGATCTCGATGTCGTCGAGCTTGCCGCCGATCGACTTCGGCAACGAGTTGACGCTGACGGACGCGCCGCCGATGGACAGCGTCTTCACGTCCACCAGCAGCTTGCCGTCCTGCACGCGCGGCACGAGTCCCGCCGAGAGCGTCACACCGAGCAGCGTGCCGGTGGCCTTGAGCGCGTCACCGTCGACCGTCGTCGTGATGTCGAGGGTGGTCTGGTCGGCGACGATCTTGTCGATCGACGCCGTCGGCAGCGTCGCGGTGATCGTCGCAGTCCCGGCCGTGTACGGCTCACTGGTGGTGACGTCCGTGGCGTCGACCCGGACATCCGTCGCGGCGATGCCTTCGATCGTCACCCCGTCGACCTGCCCGGACACCTCGTCGACGGAGCCTCGGAGCACCTGCGTCAGGAACGGGAAGCCCCCGATGTCCACGTTCGGCGTGCCGACGACGTCGTCGAAGTTCTGCTCGATCGCGTCGCCGGCGCGCTTCTCCACGGTCGACGCCACGACCCGGTCGGCGACGAACGCCCCGCCGACCAGCACCACGACGATCCCGACCACGACTCCCGCGACGACACCGCCCTTGCTCATGCCTGCCGCCCGCGTGTGGTCACGGGTTCACCGTAGGGGTTGCGCCCGCCGCGGGCACTCCCCGTCCTCCGTCGATCTACTCGCAGCCGATCCCGTCGCGGTCGCGGTCGAGCTTCGTCGAGTACCCGGGGTCGCCGATGTGCACCGGTGCAGCTCCGGCAGCCCGGGCAGCGTCGCAGTTCGCGTAAGAGACGCCGGCGGGCGCGGGCGCCTCGGCCGGAGGAGCCGGGGCCGGCTGGACGGGTGCGGGAGCGGGCGCGGGGGCAGGCGGCGCGACCGGCGCCGGTGCGGGCACCACGGCCGGAGGGGCGACGACGGGCGCCGGTGGGATCGTCGACCCGGTCGGCAACGGCTCGTTCGGGCACGTCGAGAGCACCCGGACGATCGCGTCGCGCTCGGCCTGGGTGACCCACAGCTGGTAGGTGTACTTCACGCCGACCTGCCGGGCGACGTAGCTGCAGCGGAACGACTTGTTGGGCGGCAGCCAGGTCGCGGCGTCGCCGTCGCCCTTCTGCATGTTGAGCGGCCCGTCGGCGGCGAGCAGGTTCAGCGGGTCGTTGGCGAACGCCTCCCGACGGGTCCCGTCCCAGGCCTGGGCGCCCTTCTGCCACGAGTCCGACAGGGCCACGACGTGGTCGATCTGCACGGCGGACGAGGTGTCCTGGCCGCGGACGAAGCTGATCGCCCGACCGGAGTACGGGTCCTGCAGGGTGCCCGACGCGACGACGCAGTCCTGCGTGTTCGGCTTGACGACGATCGCGGACAGGTCACGACGCAGGATGTCGTTGCGGGTGTCGCAGCCGTTGCGGTCCACGTCCTTCCACGCCGGTCCGTAGAGGTCGCGGTCATAGCCCGTCTTCGGCGCTCGGCCCTTGACGTCCAGCAGCAGCGCCGCGGCCAGAGCCGTGCGCGGGGTCGCCGAGGCTTCGACCGAGGCGATGTCGGCGTCAGGAGCAGCCTCGGGCGCAGGCAGTGCAGCCGCCTGCTCCTCGATCGAGGGAGCTGACGCCGTCGGCTCCGGCATCGCGCTCGTCGCCGGGGTGGGAGACCCGCTCGCGCCGGCGGTGGCGGCGTCGGGCTCAGGGGGCGTGGCGGACGCACCGCCGACGAGGAGGCCGACGAACCCGCAGGCGAGCAGGATCACGGCACCCCGACGCCGCATCGGTCCGAGCCACGACCGCTTGCGCACGAGAGTCCACAACGCGGTGACGCCGAGGTACAACGAGGCGCCGAGAACCGCGCCGCCCCAACCGGTGGTGAAGCCGCTCAAGGTCACGATGCCGAACCCGACCGCGCCGGCGACGCGCCACGGACCCCAACCAGCGCGGGCGGGGGCGTCAGAATCGAATCGCGTCACACGAAACCATCGGCATCCACGTGCTCCCCCGTGACCTCGACTGACGGACGTCACACTTCGTCCGCGGAGTGGACACCCCGGGAAGATGCGCGCGGTCCTCGATCGTTGCAGCCCTCATGCCCCGGATTCCCGCGACGCGCGTGAGCGTCGGCTTCGTCCTCCTGCTGTCCGCGCTGACCGCCGTGGGCCCGCTGACGTTCGACACGTACCTCGCCGCGTTTCCCGAGATCGCCGCGGACCTGCACGCGCCCGCCGCGGCCGTGCAGCTGACCATCGCCGCCTCGCTGGCCGGTCTGGCGGTCGGGCAGCTGACGATCGGGTCGATCTCCGACGCCTTCGGTCGGCGCCGTCCACTCCTGGCCGGCCTCACCCTCTACGTCGTCGTGTCGGTCGCACTGGCGATGGTCACCAACATCACCGTGTTCACCGGGCTGCGGTTCGTCCAGGGGTTCAGCGCGGCGGCCGGCATGGTCTTGTCGATGGCGATCGTGCGTGACCGGTACGAGGGGCTCGCCGTCTCGAAGGTCATGGCTCGCCTGATGCTCGTGGTCGGCGTCGCCCCGATCCTTGCCCCGACCATCGGCGCCCAGCTCCTGCGGTTCGGCTCATGGCGGCTGATCTTCGTGTTCCTGGCGGTCGTCGGCCTGACCCTGCTCGTCATCTCGACGTTCGCGCTCAAGGAGACGCTGCCGCAGGACCTCCGGCGGACCGGCGGCACGCTCGGCGCGCTGCGGACCTACCGCGACCTGCTGACCGACCTGCCGTTCCTCGGTCTCGCACTCATGTCCGCGTTCTACCTCGGCGCCATGTTCACCTACGTCGCGTCGTCGACGTTCGTGTTCCAGGACGGCTACGGGATGACCGCACAGCAGTTCGGCTGGGTCTTCGCCGCTGGTGCCGTCGCGATCACCGCCGGCTCGCAGGTCAACGGCGCCCTGGTCGGTCGGTTCACACCGGAGCAGGTGCTGAGTGGCACCGTGCTGGTCGGCCTGGTCCTCTCGATGTCACTCTTCGCGACGACGCTCGCCGACGGACCCCTCTGGCTGGTCGTCACCCTGCTCGTGCTCACGCTCGGGACCGCGGGCTTCGTCCTGCCGTCCGCGCCGGCCATCGCCCTGGCGAACAACCCGCACCGCGCCGGTTCCGCAGCAGCTCTCCTCGGCGCCCTCCAGTTCGGGCTGGGCGCCCTCATCGCCCCGCTGACCAGCATCGGCGGCACCCCGACCGCCGAGTCGATGGCCGGCGTCATGGCGGGCACGATCCTCGTCTCGTCGCTCCTGCTGCTCGCGGTCCGCCGCTCCTGGCGGCGGGTTCCGGCGACCACCTCCGTGGAGGTCGACGACACCATCGTCGACACCCGTGTCCCCGTCTCCGTCACGGCATCTGCGCACGGGTCCGCCGAGCACGATTCGCACCTCTCCGAGTCGCGAACGTCGAGGCTCGGCGGCCCCTCCGCCGCAGGGGCGGCCGAGGTGCGGGCCGACGAGAGCGATCCGGTGCCCTGCCCCGGGTGAGACGCCGCTCTCGGGCGACGGATTATGTGGCGCAGATCACAGGTGGCGACATAACCTGGCGTGAAGCGCGCGATGAAGGACGCTCCATGACTCTCGTCCTCTTTGTCTTCCTCTTCTTCGTCCCGGCACTCGTCTTCCGGCTCGCTTGGAGCCTGGTCGCGACGGCCGACGACACTCCGCGGTGGCGGCGGGCGCTGGCCGGTGCCCTGGAGCACCTGGCACGGCACCTCCGACGCGAGCGTCCCCCCGTGTACGACCCGTTCACGACCCTGCAGCTGCAGGCGCGTCTGGGCAAGGTCGCCGACCACATCTGCGAGCTCGAAGACGACCCGCACACGTTCGCGCGCGCCGAGCGCCTCATCGCTTCTCAGCTCGCCTACGACCAGCTCCTGGCCGAAGCCTGCAAGCTCGCCGGAGTCGAGGTCGAGCCCCACCCGAAGGGGGACGGCGCCGAACGCTTCCGCGAAGAGGTCGAGCTCGCCTCCCGCGGCTGGGCCTGGTAGCACCCGCCCAGCTGCCGGGGCCTGGTAGGCCGCGGCCAGCTGCAGGGGCCTGGTAGCCCGGCGGCGCAGCTGCTGACGCCCGGTAGCGCGAGGCTGGGCCTGCGCCCGCTCGCGCGCGGCGCGGCCTGTGCCCGGAGTCCGCGGTGCGCAGTGCGCAGTGCGCGGCTCAGCCTGCTCGGACGGTCAGCGTGCTCGGCCCTTCGGCTGTCGGGCGGATCTCGATGCGGTCGGCGATCGACTGCTTGAGCGCCTCGACGTGGGACACCACGCCGACCACCCGCCCGCCGGCGCGGAGACGCCCGAGCTCCGCGAGCACCTGGTCGAGCGTGTGGGCGTCGAGCGACCCGAACCCCTCGTCGACGAACAACGTGCCGAGATCGATCCCGCCCGCCTCGGCCGTGACCACGTCCGCCATGCCGAGGGCGAGACAGAGCGACACGTAGAAGGTCTCCCCGCCGGACAGCTGACGGGGATCCTGCGGACGCCCGGTGCGATGGTCGAGGACACGCATCGCGAGCCCGGTGTTCCGGGCGCGGACGTCCTCCTTCTCGTCGCTGCGCTCCAGCTCGAAGCGCCCGTCCGACACGAGGAGCAGCCTGTCGTTGGCCGCCGCGACGACGTCCTCGAACCGGCGCATCAGCACGAACGTCGCCAGCGAGAGGCTCCGCGCGTTGTCGCTGCCGCCGCCTGCGGCGACGTCGGCCAACCGCGACACGGGCCCGGCCTGCTCGATCCGCTCCGCCAGCACCCGAGCCGCCGCGACGACGTCCGCTCCTGCCGACTCGGCAGCCTCCGCCCGCTCGGTCGCCACCCGCGCGGCACCGCGGGCCTCCGCGGCGAGCCCCTGGGCAGCCGCCTCTGCGGACGATGCCCCGTCGACGTCGACGACGACGTCCTGCGGCAGTCCGGCGATCGCCGGTTCGGCCAGACCGGCGCTGACGCGGTCGAGCTCGGTGGCGTACGCGCTGACGAGCACCTCAAGCTCGCAGAGCTCGGCCGCCTCGACCAGCGCGTGCCGTGCATCCGTCGCGGACTCGAAGCCGTTCTCGGCCAGCCCGTCAGCCAGCTCGACCTGCCGGCGACGCGCCTCGTCGCGAGCGGTCGCCCGCTCGCCGAGGGCCTCGAGCACAGCGTCGGCCGCGGCGGCGCGCTCCAGCAGCTCCGAGTGCCGAGCGGCGACCGTCGGGTGCCCGTCGCGGGCGGTCACGACGTCCGCCTCCGCCGTGTCGAGGTCGTGCAGGGTGACGTCGAGGGTCGCGGTCTCCCCGGACTGCTGCGCCACGGCGGCGGCGCGCCGTGACTCGCGGGCACGGGTCTCCTCGTCGAACCCGTCGAGCGCGGGTACCAACCGCGCGACCTCGGCCTCGGCGGCGACCGCCTCGTCCAGGGCGGCGCGCGCCTCGACGAGCGCCGCCGCAGCTCCGGCCGGATCCACCTCTCCGACGCGGGTCCGCAGCCCGCCGACACGTTCCGTGAGTGCGCCGACCTCGGATCCCGCAGCCACGAGGACGGCCTCCGCTCGGGCACGTTCGCCCTCGGCCTGGTCGACCTGCGCCGCAGACACGTGACCGGCACCGAGCACGGCCTTGGCGGGGTGCTCTGCCGAACCGCAGACCGGGCAGGGGTCGCCCTCGTCCAGACCTGCGGCGATCTCCCCGGCGAGGCCTTCGATCCGCGCCCGGCGCAGGGCGCTCTCACGCTCGTGCGCCGCGGTCGCGGCGCTGGCGGCGACCGACCGCGCCCCGAGCGCAGCCGTGAGCGCGGCCTCCGACGCCGCCAGCTCCGTGTGTGCCGTCACCAGGGCAGCAGCGCCGGTCACCGCTGCCGACCGCCCGCCTCGCGATCCGGCCAGAGCCCGGGCGGCCTCCAGGGCTGCGGTCATCGCGTCCCGAAGGGCGGGTCGAGCCGCCAACCAGGCGTCATCGAGGGCGATCGCCGCAGCCAGGTCGTCGAGCGCCGCGCGTGCATCCCGCACCGCCCGCCGGCGCTTCTCGAGCCCTGCCTCCACGTCGACGAGCCGCTGCAGCGTCGCGGCCTGCGAGGCGGCGGCCCGGCCCGCGGCGCGCACGTGCGCCCGCAGCGACCCGTCAGAGGCGCCGGCAATGCCGGGCGGGGCCCCGTCCAGTGCCGCGAGGACCGCCTTCTCGGCGGCGTCGAGGGCGGTCAGAGCCCGGTCGACCCCGACGAGCAGCGGCCGGACGGCCTGGGCGGACCGCGCTCGGCCCAGGCGCGTGACCGCCTCGGCGTTGAGGTCCGCCGACGCCTCGAGCTCGGCGCGACGCACGCGAAGTCGCTCTCGCGACGACACCAGCTCGGCGACCCGTCGGGCGTCCTCGAGCAACCGCCGCGTCTCCAGCCACGACGCCTCGGCCTCGCCGGCCAGGGTTCGGGCCGAGCCGGCGAGCGCGTCGAGGGCGGACGTCGTCGACGACACGACGTCGCGCACCGAGTCCACGAGGGTCCCCGACGCGATCGCCTCCTCGATCGAGGACCTCACCGCCAGGCCGTCCTCGGGCGTCAACCGCGCCGCGCCGACCAGCTGCGCGGCCCCGGAACGCAGTGCGACCCGAGCCTCGTCGGTCCCGCGGTCGCTCTGGCGACGCATCTCGGCGAGCCGCTTCTGCAGCCGCTCGTACACCTCGGTCCCGAAGATCTTCTGCAACAGGTCCTTGCGGTCCTCGGGCTTGGCGCGCAGGAAGTGCGCGAACTCGCCCTGCGGCAGCACGATCGTCTGCACGAACTGCGTCCGGTCCAGGCCGACGACCCGCTGGAGCTCCGCGCCGATCTCGTCCAGACGGTTCCCGAGGGACACCCCGACACCGTCCAGCGCCGCCAGGTCAGCGTCCGCAGGGAGCCGCCACGCCTTGACCGACGCCTGTGCGGGCGTGGTCCCCGACCCGCGGCGCTTGGCACGCTGGTACGCGGGTGTCCTCCGCACGCGGTACAGCCCGGACGGGACCTCGAACACGAGGTCGACCACGCTCTCCACGTCGTCGGCGGCGTACGCCGAGCGCAGGCGGTCGTCGCTGGCCTCTGCGGACGCGACCTTGCCGTAGAGCGCGAACACGATCGCGTCGATCACGGTCGACTTGCCGGAGCCCGTGGGCCCTTCGAGCAGGAACAGCCCGCCCTGGGCGAGCGCGCCGAAGTCGATGGTGTGCCGCCCCGCGAACGGGCCGATCGCCTGCAGCGTCAGGGAGCGCAGGTGCATCAGGCGCTCTTCTCGACGTCGACGTCGGCCACGTCCTCGTACGCCTGGCGCAGCACGGCCAGTTCGGCAGGAGTCGGACCGCGCCCGGTGACGTGCGTGAGGAAGTCGGCGGCGACGTCGAGCGGGTCGTGCGCGGCGGTGACCACGGACGGGCGCGGACGGCCGGGCGCGACCGCAGGGACGTGCTGGACCACGAGCGCGTGCGGGAAGCGTGCGCGGACGCGGTGGAACAGGTCCTGCGGGCGGTGCGCGTCCGTGACCGTGACCCGGACCCAGTCGTCGGCGTGGCGCTCGTCCGCCAGCAGCTGGTCGAGCGTCCCCGTCACGTCCGCGAGCCGGCGGGGCACGGGCGCGGCGATCAGGGACGTCGACACCGCCGACCCCGACAGGTCCACCAGCACCGTCGACTTGGCATGGTGCTGCTCCGAGAAGGAGAACGCGAGGGGCGACCCGCTGTACCGCAGGACGGTCCCCTCCGGGCCGTTCACCTGCTGCGGACCGTGCAGGTGCCCGAGCGCGACATAGTCCGCGCCGGCGAACACTCCCGCGGGTACGTGGTCCACGCCGCCGACGCGGATGTCCCGCTCGGACTCGGTGGGCTCCCCGCCCATCACGAACGCGTGCGCGGCGACCACGACGCGGGCCGGGCCACGGGAGGCGGCGTCCGTCCGGATCCTGTGCATCGCCGCTGCCGTCACGGCCTCGTGCGACCGCGTCAGCAGCGCGTCGGGCGACTCGGCGAGCTCCACGCGCGCGAAGTCGGGGTCGAGGTAGGGGATCCCGTAGACGAGCACGCTCTGCGAGGAAGGCCCGGAGAGCGCGACGGGCGACGCGAGCCCCGCCACCCGGGTGCGCAGCCGCACGTTGTCCTTCATCAGCGCCGCGCCGAAGCCGAGGCGCGTGGCCGAGTCGTGGTTGCCGGAGGTGACGATCACCGTGGTGTGCTCGGCGAGCCGCGCGAGCGTCTCCGACAGGAGCGTCACAGCCTCGACCGGCGGGATCGCCCGGTCGTACACGTCCCCGGCGACGACCACCGCGTCCACCGACTCCGAGCGCACGACGTCGACCAGGTGCGCCAGGTACGCCGCCTGGTGGTCGAGGAGATCGACCCCGTGCAGCGTCCGGCCCAGGTGCCAGTCCGACGTGTGCAACAACCGCATGCGGCGAACGTAAACCAGCCCACCGACACTCCCGCCGACCCCGCGCCGGGGACGCTCAAACGGGCAGCTCGCCGCCCAGGCCGATCATCTCGAGGACATCCGTGAGCACCCGGTGCGGGTCCCGGAGCGACACGGCGATCCCTGCCTCGGACGCCGCCCTGGACAGCTGGAGCACGAACGCGAGCCCGCTGGAGTCGATGAACGTGGCCAGCGTCGTGTCGATGATCATGGGCGAGCCGGTGACCAGGGCCTGCGCCATCGAGGCGCTCGCCTCGTCGCGAAGCGCGACGTCGATCTCGCCCACCAGGACGATCACCGAGCTGCAGCCCTCGGCCTCGACCCGGATCCTGCCCGCCGCCGCGGAGTGCTCGATCAGCTCCATTGCCCACCTTGTTCGTCGACCCAGTGCCGCTATCTCTGCAACGGCCGTACGCCGCGCGAGGTTCCCCGGCGCGGCGTTAGCCTCGCACGATGGCCACCACGACGCTTCCCGACAGCCACGCCGACCTCCTGGAGCGACCGACGTTCGCGCACCTCGCAACCGTTGCCCCGGACGGGTCCCCGCACAGCAGCGTCATGTGGTTCGTCTGGGACGGCGAGGTCCTGCGGTTCACGCACACGACCACCCGCCAGAAGTTCAAGAACATCGCCCACGAGCCGCGCGTCGCGATCTCGATCGCCGACCCCGACAACCCGTACCGCACGCTGGAGGTCCGCGGGGTCGTCGAGAAGACCGAGCCGGACGACGAGGTGGCGAGCTTCTACCAGTCGCTGCAGCGGCGGTACGGCGAGAGCTACGAGATCACGGACGCCCACAAGCGCGTGATCCTCACGGTCCGCCCGACGACGTACGTCACTAAATAGAGGTCAGCGCACGCGCTTGGCCGGCTCGACGTAGATGTCGCGGGTGTAGTCGTCGAAGGATGTCGGCGGGAAGATCTCGACGAAGCCGACCTCACCGTCGCTCTCCGACCAGGCGATGCCCTTCTTCGCGACGACGTGCAGCTGGGCCTGCTTGCCCTGACGCGATCGCAGGGCCTTGCCGGCCGACCCGACGGCGTCGACGAGCGCCGCGCTGGTCAGACCGGCGGGCAGGGCCGCACGACCGACGTAGACGAGCACCAGGGCGTCGCCGCGGGCGATGATCCGGGTGCCGTCGGGCGCGTCGATCGCGTCGACGTCCTCGAGACCCTGGTAGCCGGTGATTCCTTCGCGCTGACCGGGATCGACGTCCAGGGCTGCCGCGACCGAGGTCAGATCTGCGCCGCGCAGGTCCAGCAGCTCGTCGAGGGACTTCACTTGGCGGCTCCGACCAGTTGCTTGTCGCCGCTCGGCGCGGGCTCGGTGCCCTTGCCGGACGCTGCGGTCTCGATGGCCTCGGCCTTGGCCTTGGGCGTCCACCCTGCCACGACGGCCGCGACGAACGCCTCGCGCTTGGGGCAGTCAGCCTTGAGCTTCGGACGGTTGACGAAGAACACCGCCACGGACTCGCACAGGTCCTCCGCCGCCGTCGACTTGCCGTAGCCGGTCGGCGGCGCCTCGGCGCCCTTCTTCCCGCTCGGCGTGTCCTCGTCGAGCCAGTAGCTCATCTTCGAGACCCAGCGCTTGAGCTGCCTCGGCTGGATCAGCGCGTGGGCCATCTCGTGGATCGCGATGGCCTCGAGCGTCGTCGCGTTGTCGGCCTTGGCGCTGCCCGCCCGCGCGAACTCGTTCACGACGTCGTCGGTGGCGGAGTCGAAGAGGCCGACGTTCTTCTTCTTCCTGAAGGTCTCGGCCTGCGTGTCCGGGTCCAGCTTCCCGTCGTCGATCGACGTGTTCACCTTGCCGACCGTCGTCAGGCCCTGAGCCCGGCCGGCCTGCGACGACTTTTCGCGCTCCGCGCCCAGGATCGGGCCGTAGTGCACGGCGGCGTCACGGATGGCCCGCAGCTCCTTGACCTGCCAGACCGATTCCTTGACCTTGTTGCGAACCCGCTTGCTCGCCTCGCCCTTGTACTCGCGGTCGATCGCGGCGACCGTCGTCGCGGACGAGAGGTCGATGCCGTAGGTGTCGAGAAGCTCGTCGACGAGGGCGCGTGCCTCGGCCTCCTCCTCGTCGGTCGCGACCTCCACCTTGTCCGCGGCAGCCTTCCCGAGCATCACGATCTTCCGTCGCAGCACGGCGCTCCCGCCAGCGGGTGCGGCTTGGCGCCGCAGCGGCTCGAGACCTCCGACCCGCGCTTCTGCCACCGCCGGGCGCGCGGACAGACCGGAGGCGTGCTGCCTGAGCCGCTCCAAGGCCGAGTCGGCGATGGCGTCGGCGTCCGCCTCGGCTGGGTCTGCCGCGAGCCCGATGACCGGGCCGGACACGGAGGCGGACCGCTGGACTCCGGACTGCTGCTGGGTGACGTGCGCGAGCTCGTGGGCCAGGAGCCGCTGACCACCCGCGGTGGCAGGGGAGTAGGCGCCCTGCGTGAAGTAGACGTCGTTCCCGTGCGTGAAGGCCGTGGCCTGCATCGAGCGCGAGATCCGGTCCGCCTCCGGGTCGTCGTGGATCCGCACCGCGCTGAGGTCGGCACCCATCGCCTCACCGAACTGTCCCGCGACGGAGTCCGGCAGCGGCGAACCTGCTCCCGAGAGGCGTGACAACGCCGACGCCGTCTCCGGCGCCGCCACGGTGCCGCCCAGGACGTCGGCCTCGTCGACCGACCGCCGAACCGGGCCGGTCAGTCCGGACAGTCCCCACGCGCCGGCTCCTGCGCCGGTCACGGCACGCGCGGCCGGCGCAACGACGGCCTCCTCGGGCTGCCGTGGTTTCTCTGCGAGCCTGTGGCGGGCCGTCACGACCGTCGCCCCACCGACGACATGCGCAACGACGGCCTCACGAGTCCCCCCGACCGACGCACAGCGATTCTCGCAGGGGGAGAACGGTCATAGGCGTCGAAAGCGATCATCCTCGGTGGCTGACGTGCGGGGCAAGCAATGTCATCCGGTCGGCGCTGCTCCGGATCGGTCGGCGTCACTCCGGTTCGGTCACGTCCGCGACGGTCGCGTTGAGCACCTGCGCGAGCTCGGCGCCGTCCACGTTCGCCGCGACACCGTGCGCTCCACCGCCGATCGACACCGTGCGCAGCGGCACACGCGAGTCCGCGACGACCGGCCACTCGACGAGCGACCCGAACGGCGTGATGGTGCCGCGCACGTAGCCGGTCACCTCGCGGGCGGTGTCCGCGTCGGGCATCGACAGCCGGGTCACGCCGAGCAGCGCGCGCAGCTTGGGCCAGGAGATCGTGCGATCGCCGGGCACGAGCACGAACAGGAAGTCGTCGTCCCCACGACGCACGACGATCGTCTTGACGATCCCGGCCGGGTCGATGCCACGCGCCGCCGCCGCCTCCTGCAGCGACGACACCGGACCGTGCCTGGTGATCTCGAACGTGATCTCGGAGGCTTCCAGGGCGGCCAGCGCCCGGCGTTCGCCCTCGCTCGCGGCCGTCTCGCTCATGCGGGCCACTGTAGGACCGGCGCTGCTCGTCCGGATGACCGGTGTGGAAAGCCGGCACGCGCCCCGGCGCTGTGCACGGTAGGTTCCGCGGCGCCCTGAGCAATCAGCGCGCACCGCTTCCGGTGCACCTGGGAGGATGGGACGTCGTGAGCACGCCGTCCCCCGCCCCTGCTGGCCCGTCCGGGTCCGGGCGTCGGCGACCCCCGAGACGGCGGGGCGGCTCGCGCGCACCGCAGCGGCCCGACGACGGCCGCGCCGCCGCTCGCCGAGCGCGTGCAGCCGACGTCCGCAGGGCGGTCGTCGTCCCGCCGATCACGTTCCCGGAGCAGCTGCCCGTCAGCGCTCGTCGCGACGAGATCGCCGCGGCCATCCGAGACCACCAGGTGGTGGTCATCGCGGGCGAGACCGGGTCGGGCAAGACGACGCAGATCCCGAAGATCGCACTGTCGCTCGGCCGTGGGCGCGACGGCCAGATCGGCCACACGCAGCCGCGGCGGATCGCGGCGCGCAGCGTGGCGGAGCGGATCAACGAGGAGATCGCGGGCGACGCACCCCTCGGGGGCATCGTCGGGTACCAGGTGCGGTTCACGGACACGTCGTCCGAGGAGACGCTGGTCAAGGTGATGACCGACGGCATCCTGCTGGCGCAGATCCAGCGCGACCCCATGCTGCGGGCCTACGACACGCTCATCATCGACGAGGCGCACGAGCGCTCGCTGAACATCGACTTCATCCTCGGGTACCTGACGCGCCTGCTGCCGCAGCGGCCCGACCTCAAGGTCGTCATCACCTCGGCGACGATCGACTCGGACCGGTTCGCGCGGCACTTCGCGCAGGGTGGCGTCCCCGCTCCCGTCGTCGAGGTCACCGGGCGCACGTTCCCCGTCGAGATCCGGTACCGGCCGCTGGTCGCCGAGGCCGTCGAGGGGCAGCGCAAGAAGGCGGACGACCGCGACCCGATGACGGCCATCGCCGAGGCGGTCGACGAGCTGATGCTGGAGGGGCCCGGCGACATCCTCGTGTTCCTGTCGGGCGAGCGGGAGATCCGGGACGCCGAGGACGCGCTGCGGTCCTCCCTGGGCACCCGGGTCACGGATCCGCGAAGCCCGAACGCCGTCGAGCTCCTCCCGCTCTACAGCCGGCTGTCCGCCGCCGAGCAGCACCGCGTGTTCGAGCGGCACCAGAGTCGGCGCGTCGTCCTGTCCACCAACGTCGCAGAGACCTCGTTGACCGTGCCGGGGATCCGGTACGTCGTCGACCCGGGCACCGCGCGGATCAGCAGGTTCTCCAAGGCCACGAAGGTGCAGCGGCTCCCGATCGAGCCGATCTCGCAGGCGTCGGCGAACCAGCGGTCGGGCCGTTGTGGTCGCGTGGCCGACGGCATCGCGATCCGCCTCTACAGCCAGGACGACTTCGACGCGCGTCCCGAGTACACCGAACCGGAGATCCTGCGGACCAGCCTCGCGTCGGTGATCCTGCAGATGATCGCCGTCGGCGTGGCGGCGACCCCGGAGGAGATCGGCGACTTCCCGTTCGTCGACCCACCCGACACGCGTGCGGTGCGGGACGGCGTCCAGCTGCTGACGGAGCTCGGGGCGCTCGACGGAGCGACTCTCACCCCGACGGGCCGCGCGCTCGCGCAGCTCCCCATGGACCCGCGGCTCGCGCGGATGATCGTCGAGGGCGGTCGTCGCGGCGTCGCCCGCGAGGTGATGATCATCGCCGCCGCGCTGTCCATCCAGGACCCCCGCGAGCGCCCGGCCGAGGAGCGCGAGAAGGCGGACCTGTCGCACAGCCGGTTCGCCGACCCGACGAGCGACCTGCTCACGTATCTGAACCTCTGGCAGTACCTCAAGGACCAGCAGCGGGACCTGTCCGGGTCCGCGTTCCGGCGGCAGGTGCGTTCGGAGTACCTCAACTACCTGCGCATCCGCGAGTGGCAGGACGTCGTCACGCAGCTTCGTGAGCTGGCCAAGCCGCTGGGGATCGTCGTCAATGCCGCTGGTCAGCCCATGGAGGAGGACGGCCTCAAGCTGACCTGGGACGGCGACCGCATCCACGTCGCCATCCTGGCCGGCCTGCTCAGCCAGATCGGGATGCAGGAGGCGACGGAGGTCGCGGCTCCCTCGAAGAACCAGGGCCGGGGCCAGAAGAACCGCCCGCGCAACGAGTACCTCGGCGCCCGGGGTGCGAGGTTCGCGATCTTCCCGGGCTCGGGCCTCGCGCGGAAGCCTCCCGCGTGGATCATGGCCGCGGAGCTCGTCGAGACGAGCCGGCTGTGGGGTCGCGACGTCGCGCGCATCCAGCCGGAGTGGGCCGAGGAGGTCGGCTCGCACCTGGTGAAGCGCACATACTCCGAACCGGCGTGGTCGACCAAGCAGGGTGCCGCCACGGCGTTCGAGCGGGTCCTGCTGTACGGCGTCCCGATCGTCACCAACCGGCGCGTGCTCTACGCGCGCGTGGATCCCGAGCACGCCCGTGAGCTGTTCGTCCGGCACGCGCTCGTCCAGGGCGAGTGGACCACCCACCACCAGTTCTTCCACGAGAACCGGCGCCTGCTCGCCGAGGCGGAGGGTCTGGAAGCCCGGGCCCGACGACGGGACCTCGTGGTCGACGACGACACGCTCTACGCGTTCTACGACGAGCGCATCCCGTCCGACGTCGTCTCCGCCCGGCACTTCGACCAGTGGTGGAAGACGGCGCGTCGCGACGACCCCGACCTCCTGTCCTTCACCCGAGAGCTGCTCGTCGGAGAAGCCGGGGCGATCGACGAGTCCGCGTTCCCGTCGCGCTGGCCGCAGGGCGACCTGCGGCTGCCGTTGACCTACCAGTTCGAGCCGGGCACCGAGGCCGACGGGGTCACCGTGCACATCCCCCTGACCACCCTCGCGCGCCTGACCTCCGACGGGTTCGGCTGGATGGTGCCCGGGTTGCGTGAGGAGCTGGTCACCGCCACCATCCGCTCGCTGCCCAAGCCGGTGCGCGTCCAGCTGGTCCCGGCGCCTGATGTCGCGAGGTCCGTGGTCGCCTGGATGGCCGAGAACACCGCCGACTGGGAGGACACCGTCCGCGCGGGGGACGCCGCGCCGTCGTTCCGGGAGGTGTTCCGACGAGCGGTGAAGGCGCTGCGTGACGTCGACGTCCCCGACGACGCGTTCGACGACGACCGCCTGCCCGCGCACCTGCGCATGACGTTCCGCGTGGTCGGCGACCGCGGGGGAGTGGTCGACGAGGGCAAGGACCTGCTGGTCCTGCAGCGCCGGCTGGCCCAGCAGACGCAGTCCGCCGTCGACGACGCCGTGCGCACGGCCGTCCGGGCCGCCATGGAAGAGGCGCGCGCTTCAGGGAAGGCACCGGTCCCGACCCCGACGACCGTCGCGGGAACGCCGGCTCGCGTCGCAGCGGCCGCGCCCGCCTCCGTCGCGAAACCGCTCGTCTCCCTCGACCGCACCGGCCTGCGCACCTGGCCCGCCGACCTGCCGGAGCTGCCCGACGTCCTCGAGGCGGGCACGGTGCGCGCGTACCCGACGCTGGTCGAGGAGAAGGGCGGCACGGTCGCGGTCCGGTCGCTGGCCGACGAGTCGCAGCGCCCCGCCGCCGCACACCGCGGGCTGCGGCGGCTCCTGCTGCTCGACGTCGGCCTGGCCACCGCGCGCATCACGAGCCGCTGGAACGGAACGCAGGCGCTGACGCTCGCGTCCAGCCCGTACACCACGACGGACGCTCTGGTCACCGACGTGCAGCTCGCCGCGATCGACCGACTGATCGGCCCACGACCCGAGGTCCGAGACGCCGGCAGCTACGGCGCCCTGCGCTCGAAGGTCCGCGACGGCCTCGAGGACACGGTGCACGCCATCGTCGGCGACCTCGTCTCGGTGCTCACCGCCGAGCGCGAGCTCGACGCGGAGATCCGCGGTCGGTCCAGCCTCGCGCTCCTCGCCACTGCGCAGGACATCCGTGCGCAGGCCCGACGGCTCGTGCACGACGGGTTCGTCAGCGAGGTGGGCGCGGACCGGCTCCCGCACCTCACCCGCTACCTGCGGGCGGCCCGGCACCGGCTGCTCAAGGCCGCCGAGAACCCGCAGCGCGACGCCGACCTGGCCTGGCAGGTGCAGGACGTCGAGGCCGACTACGACGACGCGGTCGAGAAGGGCCTGCCCGTGGACGACGTCCGCTGGCAGCTGGAGGAGCTGCGCGTGAGCCTGTTCGCCCAGCAGCTGGGCACTCCGGCACCCGTTTCGACGACCCGCATCAAGAAGGCCCTCGCGGCCGGGGCCTGATCCCACCGCCACCACACCCCCACAAGAATCAGAGGATCCGCCGGGCCTTCGTCGGCGGATCCTCTGAATCGTCGCCGCCTGCGCCGCTCGACCGGGCTGTCGGGTACGCGCGCCGTTCAGCGGGACCGGCGGAACAGCAGCCCGGCCGCGACGCGACCGACCAGGAAGATCCCGACGCACCAGAGCACGGCCGCCTGCCACGCGTCCCCGACCGGCTGCCCGAGCAGCAACCCGCGCAGCGTGTCGGACAGCGGCGTGATCGGGTTGTACGTCGCGATGTTCTGCAGGACCGACGGCATGGACTCCGGCGGCACGAACGCCGAGGACACGTACGGGACGAACAGGATGAGGAACGTGAAGCCGCTGGCCGCCTCGGGCCCGGAGGCGACGACGCCGATGGTCACGGCGATCCAGGTGAGCGCGAGCACGAAGAGCGCGATCAGTCCGAGCGCGGCCGCCCAGTCGAGCGCCGACGCGCTCGGGTTGAACCCGACGACGAACGCGATCCCGATGACGAGGGCCGTCGAGACGGCGTTGCGCACCATGGAGGCCACGACGTGCCCCGTGAGCACCCCCGTCGCGCGGATGGGCAGGGAGCGGAAGCGGTCGATGATCCCGCCGGTCATGTCCGTGGCGACATCGACCGCGGTGTTCGCCGATCCGTACCCGGCGGTCAGCAAGATGATGCCGGGCACGACGAAGTCGACGTAGTCCATGCCGGCGTCGAGCGCGCCGCCGAACACGTAGACGAACATCAGCAGCAGCATCACGGGCAGCAGGACGGCGAGCAGGATCGTGTCGACCTGGCGAACGGAACGGCGGACGGAGCGCCAGATGAGCGACGCGGTGTCGTGCACTCCCCAGCCGAGGGCGGGGGTCGTCGTGGTGGTCATCGGGACTCCTGGAGGACGAGTTCGTCGGCGGGCTCGGTCGGTCGCCCGGTGAGCGTCAGGAAGACGTCGTCGAGCGTGGGGGAGAGGACCTCCCAGGCGTCGACGTCGACGCCTCGGCGCTCGACGTCGGCGAGGATCCGGCGGACGTCCGGCACGGACCCGTCGGTGGCGATCCGCTCACGCGCTCCGTCGCGGAGCACCAGCGACACGTGCGCCGACCCGACGGCCCGCTTGAGCTCCGTCGCGGTGCCGTCGGCGATCATCCGGCCGTGGTCGAGGACGGCGATCCGGTCGGCGAGCTGATCGGCCTCCTCGAGGTACTGCGTGGTCAGCAGCACGGTCGTCCCCGTCGCGACGACCTCGCGGATGACGTCCCACAGACCGTTGCGGCTGCGCGGGTCGAGCCCTGTCGTGGGCTCGTCGAGGAACACGACCTGCGGGCGGGCCAGCAGACCGACGGCCAGGTCGAGCCGCCGACGCATGCCGCCGGAGTAGGTCTTCACCACGCGGTGGCCCGCGTCGGCGAGGTCGAAGAGCTCGAGCAGATCGTCGCTCCGGGTGCGGACCTCGCGCCTGCCGAGGTGTGCCAGGCGGGCCATGAGCCGCAGGTTCTCGACGCCGGTCAGCAGCTCGTCGACCGCCGCGAACTGCCCGGTCAGGCTGATCGCGGCACGGACGTCGGCCGCCTGGCTGACGACGTCCTTGCCGGCGACGTGCGCTGTCCCGGCGTCCGGCTTCAGGAGCGTGGCCAGGATGCGGACGATCGTGGTCTTGCCGGCTCCGTTCGACCCGAGGAGCGCGAGCACCTCCCCGTGTCCGACGTCCAGGTCGACGTCGTCAAGGACGGTGAGGTCGCCGTAGGACTTGCGCAGACCCCGTGCGACGACGATGGGTGCGGTCATCACAGTTCCTCTCGTTTGTGTATGCCGTAAACTGTGTGTGTACTTCATACACACTTGTAGGATCGGCGGTCAAGGAGGTGTCGTGGACGACGTCGAGGGAACGCAGGACGCGGGGGCGGCTGCTCGTGAGGCGGAAGAGGCCCGCCGGGAGGCCGAGGCGCTTCGTCGCGACCGGGAGAAGGCCGAGCGCGCCGAGGCCAAGGAGGCGGAGCGTGCCCGCCGCGACCACGAGAAGGCGGAGCGCGACGCGGCCAGGGCAGCGGAGCGCAGGCAGCGTGACGCCGACAGGCGCGTCCGGGACCGGGAGAAGGCGGAGCGCGAGGATCGGGAGCGCCGCGAGCGGGAGGCGCGCGACGCGGCGCGGGAGGCCGCCACCAGGCTCCGGGAGGCCGAGCGGGCTGAGCGCACCGCGTCGCTCGCGCAGCAACGAGCAGCTCGGGACGCGGAGAAGGCCCGTCGACAGGCGGTCCGGGTCGCGGCGTCGACGGCCCCCGCCTCAGGTGATGCTCCGCCGCCGGCCGACCTGCCACCCGGCATCGCCGTGCTCTGGCGCGCGCCGGCGGTCGGCCGGCCCGGTCCCCGTCCGGGGCTGTCGCTGGAGCAGATCGCCGACGCCGGCATCGCCCTGGCCGACGCCGAGGGTCTGGACGGGGTCTCGATGTCCCGCCTGGCCGAGTCGCTGGGGTTCACGACGATGTCGCTCTACCGGTACGTCTCCTCCAAGGACGAGGTCCTGAGCCTCATGTCCGACCGAGCCGCGGGACGACCGCCGGCCACCGGACCCGAGCTCGGCGGTTGGCGGGAGCGCCTCGAGTTCCTGCTCTCGGTCCAGCAGCCGGTCCTGCGCGCGCACCCGTGGCTCGCCCGCACGACGACCATGCTGCACGCGATCGGACCCGGACGGCTGGCGTGGATGGAGGGCATGCTCGCCGCGCTGGAGGACACCCCGCTGACCGAGCTCCAGAAGACGGGGGCCATCGGAGTGCTCGCCACGCACGCCCTCGACCAGCTGCGGGTCAGCGAACAGCTCACGACGCAGGCGCGCGCGGCTGCGGTCGGCTCCTCGGACGGCGACGCGCCGGACCTCGGCACCCTCATCGGCCTGCTCACGACGTCGGCGACGCACCCCGCGCTGGTGCGCGCCGCCGACGCCGGGGCGTTCAGCTGGGACTCGGTCGACCAGGGCACCCTCGACTTCGGAACCCAGTTGATCCTCGACGGCATCGCGCAGCTGATCGCGGCGACGGCGGCCAGCCGACCCCAGCCCCAGACCACGTCGAGCGCCCCGGGGATGACTGCCGACGTGTCGGATCCAGCGGTCACACTCGGGGCATGACGATCATCGACACCCCGCCCGACCCAGCCCCGCCCGCCTCTGTGCCGGCTGTCCCTGTGGCGACCGGCACGGACGGCCGGTGCTTCGGCGACGGCAACCCCCTCTACGAGCAGTACCACGACGAGGAGTGGGGGCGCCCGGTGCACGACGAGCGCGTGCTCTTCGAGCGCATCGCTCTGGAGGGCTTCCAGTCCGGGCTCGCGTGGATCACGGTGCTGCGCAAGCGCCCCGCGTTCCGGACCGCCTTCGCGGACTTCGACCCGGAGGTCGTGGCCGAGTTCGGCGACGCCGACGTGGCCCGCCTGATGGCCGACGCCGGGATCGTCCGCAACCTCGCCAAGATCGAGGCCACCATCGCGAACGGCCGCGCGCTGCGGTCGCTGCACGCGGGGGGCGGCTCCCTGGACGACGTCCTGTGGTCACACCGCCCCGACCGCACGGGTTGGGTACGGCCGGCGAGCTGGAGCGACGTCCCGTCGATGACGCCGGAGTCCAAGGCGCTCGCCAAGGAGCTCAAGTCGCTGGGCTTCCGGTTCGTCGGACCCACGACGGCGTACGCGGCGATGCAGGCCTGCGGGGTCGTGGACGACCATCTCGCCACCTGCCCGACCGCTCGTCGCGCATAGTCATCGCGTCTGGCTCCTCGTCGCGCGCGTGTACGAATCCAGCTGGACGTCTGACCAGTCAGGACGCCCGGATACCTCCGGTGAACCTCGTGACGACTCGTGCCGGGACGTGCCGTGACCCACGGGTGAGATCCGTACTCCTGCCGGGTGACACGCCACGCGCCATCTCGGCCCGTGAGAATCGGCCGACTATCGTGCCGTGGATGGCAGACGCAATCGAACCCGATCGGCGGCACGACGACGTGCTCGCCGCGGCCGAGGCGTTCACCGGAACGGCTCTCCCCGGCCCTGAGATCCTCGCCGCCGTCGAGGACGGCCTGCGGCTCGTGCCCGCGGGGTCGCCGACGGGATGGTTCGACGTCCCCAGCCAGCGCCAGGGGCGCGACGACAACTCCCTCGGCGGACGTCGCAGGGTCTGACACACCCACGGACGATCTTGTCTCACCGATCGAGCATGGTTGCCCAGCATGTGGTCGGCGGTCTACCATCGCGGCTACCATCCAGAGCGGCCGAGAGACCTGGCTCGACGACGCCGCAGCAACCCCCCATCGACATGGGTGTGGGTGCTTCCGCCAGGTTCGATGGAGTGAACCAGATGTCCCCGACCGACCGCCGTGACGCACGACCCCTGCTGCGAGTGCTCCCGTGAGCGCCGCAGCGTTGGAACCCCGCGCGCCCGGGCTGCACGTCGCCCCCGCAGCGCGCCAGCACACGGCCAACGACCGGCCGACCATCTCCTTCGAGCTGTTCCCCCCGCGCAACCCCGACGCCGCACCCCGCCTGTGGGCCACGGTCCGGGCGCTCGAGGCGGTGCACCCCGACTTCGTCTCCGTCACCTACGGGGCCTCGGGCAAGACGCGCGTCACCACCCGGCAGCTGGTCAGCCGGCTGCTGCGGGAGACGACGCTCAACCCCATCGCACACCTCACCTGCGTGGGCACCTCCCGCGAGGAGATCGCCACGATCGTCGAGGAGTTCCTCGACGAGGGTGTCCGCTCGTTCCTGGCGCTGCGCGGCGACCCGCCCGTGGACCAGACGGACTGGGCGGCGCACCCCGACGGCCTGCAGACGGCCGGTGAGCTGGTCGAGCTGCTCCGCCACATCGAGGCCCAGCGGTGCGCCGACAGCCCGTCGCAGGCGGTACGCGCGCGCGTCCGTCCGCTCTCGGTCGCGGTCGCGGCCTTCCCGCGCGGCAACCACGCCACCGGCGGGACGCGCGCTCAGGACGTCGCGTCGCTGCTGTCCAAGCAGGAGGCCGGCGCCGACTTCGCCATCACCCAGGTCTTCTTCGACGCCGACGACTACCTCGGCATCGTCGCGGAGGCCCGCGACGCCGGCGTGACCATCCCGATCATCCCGGGCATCATCCCGACCACCGACCCGGCCCGCCTCCTTCGCGTGCAGGAGCTCACCGGGGTCCCGGTGCCTGAGAGACTGTTCGACCTGCTCGGCTCCGCCGACGACGAGCTCGACCGCCACCGCCGGGGAATCCGCGCGAGCGTCGACCTCGTCAACGGCGTCCTGGACGGCGGTGCCCCCGGCGTCCACCTGTACACGTTCAACCAGCACCATGCCGTACTTGACCTGCTCGAGGGTGCACACCTCGACGGCGGAGCTCGGACAGCTCCCGACCTGGCCAGCGGGCCGCAGGTCACGGCACACCGCCCGACCCTCGAGGGACTGACACCATGACCAAGACCCCGTTCCCCGCCGGCTCCGTGCTCGGCTACCCCCGGATCGGCCCGCGTCGCGAGCTCAAGAAGGCGATCGAGTCCTTCTGGGCCGGCAAGTCGACCGCCGACGAGGTCGAGGCTGTCGCCGCTGACCTGCGTCGTCGGACCCGGACCCGCCTGGCCGAGCTCGGCCTGGCCACGGACGTCCCGGCGATCCCGAGCGCGTTCTCGTTCTACGACCACGTGCTCGACGCGACGGCCGTCGTAGGTGCCGTGCCCGCCCGCTTCGCGGACGTCGTGGGCGCCGACGGTTCGCTCGACCTGGCCGGCTACTCGACCGTGGCACGTGGCCGCGGCGACGACCTGCCGCTCGAGATGACCAAGTGGTTCGACACCAACTACCACTACCTGGTCCCGGAGATCGGCCCGGAGACGACGTTCCGCTACGCGAGCGACCGCCCGGTGCGCGAGTTCAAGGAGGCGCTGGCGGACGGCGTGCTGACTCGGCCGGTCATCGTCGGCCCGGTCACCTACCTCGCGCTGGCCAAGGCGACCGAGGGTGCGCCCGACGACTTCGCGCCGATCGACCGCCTGGAGGACCTGCTGCCCGTCTACGCCGAGCTCCTGAAGGACCTCGCCGCCGCGGGTGCCACCTGGGTCCAGCTCGAGGAGCCGGCGCTCGTCTCCGACTCGATCGAGGTGCCGGCCGAGCAGCTGCTCGCGGCTGTCATCGAGGCGTACCGCGCCCTGGCGACGGACCTGACAGACCGCCCCGCCATCCTCGTCGCCGCGCCGTACGGCGACCTCGGTGCGGCGTTGCCCGTGCTCGCGGCGACCGACGTCGAGGCCATCGGCATCGACCTGGTGAAGGGGCACGCCCCGACCGAGAAGGTTGCCGGCCTGGAGACCAAGACGCTGGTCGCCGGCGTGATCGACGGCCACAACATCTGGCGCGCGGACCTGGACGCCAAGCTGGCGATCCTGGAGCAGCTGGAGGGTCTCGGCGCCGCCGCAGTCACCGTCGGCACGTCGACGTCGCTGTTCCACGTCCCGCACACGACGACGGACGAGCCGTCGCTCGACGCCACGCTGAAGAGCTGGCTCGCGTTCGCCGACGAGAAGGTCGCCGAGGTCGTCACGCTGGCCGAGGGTCTGACGGAGGGTCGCGAGGCCATCCACGAGCAGCTGCTCACGGCCACGGACGCCGTGAACAGCCGTCGCACCGCGCCCGGCGTGGTCGTCCCCGCGGTCCGCGACCGCGCGGCCGCCCTGACGGAGGACGAGTTCAACCGCGGTCCGTTCGACGAGCGCAAGGCCGCCCAGGCTGCTCGTCTGAACCTGCCGCCGCTGCCGACGACGACCATCGGCTCCTTCCCCCAGACCGGCGAGATCCGCAAGGCGCGCGCCGCGTTCGGCAAGGGCGAGCTCACCGAGGCGCAGTACGACGACGAGATGAAGGCGGAGATCCGCCGCGTCGTGGAGCTGCAGGAAGAGATCGGCTTCGACGTGCTGGTGCACGGCGAGCCCGAGCGCAACGACATGGTCCAGTACTTCGCGGAGAACCTCGACGGGTTCGCCGTGACGCAGAACGGCTGGGTCCAGTCCTACGGCTCGCGCTGCACGCGTCCGTCGATCCTGTGGGGCGACGTCTCCCGGCCCAAGCCGATCACCGTCGACTGGACGGCGTACACGCAGTCGCTGACCGCCAAGCCGGTCAAGGGCATGCTCACCGGCCCGGTCACCATCCTGGCGTGGTCGTTCGTGCGCGACGACCAGCCGCTCGGCGACACCGCCAACCAGGTCGGCCTCGCCCTGCGCGACGAGATCCAGGACCTCGAGGCAGCCGGCATCGCCGTGATCCAGGTGGACGAGCCCGCGCTGCGCGAGCTGCTGCCCCTGCGCATCGAGGACCACGCCGCCTACCTCAACTGGTCGGTGCGCTCGTTCCGCCTGTCGACGGCGGGTGTGCGTGCGGACACGCAGATCCACACGCACCTCTGCTACTCCGAGTTCGGCCAGATCATGGGCGCGATCGACGGCCTGGACGCCGACGTCACGTCCATCGAGGCGGCCCGCTCGAAGATGGAGATCCTCGGCGACATCGCCGCGGCCGGCTACCCGCGTGCGGTCGGCCCGGGCGTCTACGACATCCACTCGCCGCGTGTCCCCAGCGAGGCCGAGGTCGAGGAGCTGCTCACCGAGGCCGTCAAGGCCATCGCGGTGGACCAGCTCTGGGTCAACCCGGACTGCGGCCTGAAGACCCGTCGCTACGAGGAGGTCGCCCCGTCGCTGACGCACATCATCGAGGCGACGAAGAAGGTCCGCGCGACGCTCTGACGTCCGCACGACGACGGCCCCGTCCGGTGGACGGGGCCGTCGGTGCGTCTACGGTCGTCCACGTGACGATCTTCGACTCCCTGACCCTGGACCAGCTCCGCACGCGGACCAGCATGAAGTGGCGGCACTACCCGGCCGACGTGCTGCCGTTGTTCGTCGCCGAGATGGACGTGCCGCAGGCCGAGCCTGTCGTCCGGGCCGTGCACGACGCGATGCACCGGGGCGACACCGGGTACCCGAGCGACGACGACCACTCGGTGGCCGAGGCGCTCGCCGGCTTCGCGGCGCAGCGGTGGGGATGGGACGTCCCGGTCGCGCGGACGCGCACGGCCGCCGACGTCATGGTGGGACTGCTCGAGGTCGTCCGCCTGCTCACCGGCCCCGGCGACGCCGTCGTCATCAGCCCGCCGGTGTACCCGCCGTTCACGGAGTTCCTGCAGCACGCCGACCGACGCATCCTGCACGCGCCGCTCGGCGCCGACGGACGCCTCGACCTCGACGCCCTCGACCACGCGTTCGGCCGGGCGAAGACGCACGGTAGCCGTGCCGCGTACCTGCTGTGCAACCCCCAGAACCCGACGGGAACCCTGCACACCGCCGACGAGCTCGCTGCGCTCGGCGTGGTCAGCGCGCGGCACGGGGTCCGGGTGGTCTCCGACGAGGTCCACGCACCGCTCGTCCCGGAGTCGGGCAGCCGCTTCGTCCCCGCCACGACGGTCATCCCCGACGCGATCGCCCTGCACTCCGCCTCGAAGGCCTTCAACCTGGCGGCCCTCCGGGTGGCGGTCGCTGTCCCGGGCCCGGAAGCGACGGAGGTGTCGGACCTGGCCAAGCCCGTCGCGGACGGCGTCATGCACCTGGGCGCCGTCGCGCAGACGGCTGCGTACGCGGAGGGCGGCGCCTTCCTCGACGAGGTGCTCACCGGCTTGGCGCACAACAGGAGGCTCCTGCGTGGCCTGCTGGCGCCGCTGGTGACCTGGGAGCCGCCCGAGGCCACCTACTTCGCGTGGCTGGACCTCGCCGAGTTCGCCGACAACCCGGCCCGCGTGCTGCTCGACGGAGGTCTGGCGGTGAATCCGGGCGCGACGTTCGGCGTCGAGGGCGCGGGCCATGTCCGGCTCAACGTCGCGACGTCGTCGGCGATCCTCACGGAGGCGGTCGCCCGACTGCACACCGCGCTCAGCGGTGTCCGGCCTGGCTGAGGTGTGCCTGCAGCGCGTCGACGATGCGGATGTCCGCGTCCAACCAGGGCACGTCGTGCCACTGGCTGACGGGTAGCCATCGGAGCTCGTCGTGCTCCTGCAGCGGCTCCGGGGTCCCCTCGACCACCTCGGCCAGCCAGATGCGCATCACGTACTCGTCCGAGAGGCGCCACACGCCTGCGTCAGGCCCGACGAGCTCGTCCCCGAGCCCGATCCGCGCCCCGAGCTCCTCACGGATCTCGCGGTGCAGCGCGTCCTCGGGCTGCTCACCCGGGTCGACCTTGCCGCCGGGGAACTCCCATCGGCCTGCCAAGCGGGCCGGGACAGCACGTCGCGCGGCCAGCAACTCACGCGGGTCGTCCAGATCGTCCACTATCGCGGCGGCGACGACGAGTACGGGTGAGCTCATGCGGTGAGTCTGCCAGGCCCCGGTCTACGGGGCGGGCAGGGACGCGACAGCCTGGTTGCTCAAGCTGTCGCGGGCGGAATCAGCGGATCCCGTGGGCCACGGCCCAGGCGACGGCTTCGGCGCGCGTCGAGACACCGATCTTGCGGTACACGCTGCGCACCTGGGACTTCACGGTGTTGCGCGTGACGAAGAGACGCGTGGCGATCTCCTCCAGAGTCACGTCCTCGGCCAGCTCGGCCAGAACGACCCGCTCACGACGCGTCAATGCGTCGTTCGAGACTCCGACGGTCCTGCTCGTCTCCACCATGCTCATGATGTCCTCCGGTGTGCTGCGTGTCCCGGGACGTCCGGGTCACGCTCTTGGCTGCGTACCGGATGAGAGAGGGCAGTTCGTGAGCCATGACGCCACTTCTGCCAACTCTTCATGTTGGGTTCCCCCCCGACATGCCGATCGCGCTAACCACTCACAATGAACGTCGCATCGGCACCCTGATACGCCGAACGTGTGGCGGGCACCCAGGTTTCACCCGAACGGGCTAGGACAATGCCAGCCAATTGGGACGACCTGCGTAACCCGGCCGTGCGGCCGACGATCAGCCGGCGCTCTGCGCTGCGTACTCGTCGGACGTGAGAAGCGGTCCGGTCGACGTGACGTCGACCTTGAGGAGCCAGCCCGCACCGTACGGGTCTGAGTTGACGACGGAGGGGTCGTCGATCGCCGACTGGTTGATCTCGATCACGGTCCCGGAGACCGGGGAGAACAGCTCAGACACCGACTTGGTCGACTCGATCTCGCCCACCACAGCGCCCGCGACGAGCTCTGCGCCGACTGCCGGGAGCTCGAGGTAGACGATGTCGCCCAGCGCATCCGCGGCAACCGCGGTGATGCCGATGGTCGACGGCGAACCGTCCTGCAGCCACTCGTGCTCCACGGTGTAGTGCAGGTCGATGGGCAGATCCGTGCTCATAGGTGCTCCTGTCAGGGTGGTCGAACCCTAGTGCTTGGTTTACCGGGCTCGGCGGTAGAAGGGAAGGGGCACGACGCGAACTGGTTCGAGACGTCCGCGCACGTCAACGGCAAGTTCGGTGCCTGGGGCGCCTACTTCCGGGGTCACGTAGGCCATCGCGACCGGGTGGCCGAGGGTCGGGGACGGCGCCCCGGACGTGACGACACCGACCGGCGATCCGTCCGGAAGCGTGACCGGGTAGCCGTGCCGCGCGGCCCGGCGGCCGAGTCCCTCGAGCCCGACGAGCACCTTGGTGGGCGTCGCGGCGTCCCGTGCCTCGAGGGCTGCGCGGCCGACGAAGGGCAGCGGTCCGCCGTCCGCGGTGACCTTGTCGAGCTTGACCACGCGGCCCAGACCGGCGTCCTGCGGGGTCGTCGACCGGTCCAGCTCGTTGCCGTACAGCGGCATCCCGGCCTCGAGGCGCAGGCTGTCGCGCGCGGACAGACCGGCCGGGACGAGCCCGTGGTCGGCACCCGCGGCGAGGAAGGCGCGCCACAGCGCGGGCGCGCGCGCGGCGTCGAGGAAGAACTCGAAACCGTCCTCACCGGTGTAACCCGTGCGAGCGACCAGGACGGGCTCGCCCTGGAACGTCGCCGGCAGGCAGGCGTAGTACTTGGACTCGCCGATGTCGCCGCCGGTCTCGTCGAGCCCGTCCGTCGCCCTCAGGATCTCGAGCGCTTTCGGCCCCTGGACCGCGATGAGGGCGGTCTGCGGCGAGCGGTCCTCGACCGTGACGTCGGCGAACCGGGCCGCGCGCTGCCTCAGCTCGTCGAGCACGACCTCGTGGTTCGAGGCGTTCGCGACGACGAGGAACGCGTCCTGCTCGTCGCGGTAGACGATCAGGTCGTCGACGACCCCGCCGTCCTCCGCGCAGATCATCGTGTAGCGCGCACCCTGGAACCGGAGGGCGGACAGGTTGCCGACGAGGGCGTAGTCGAGGAACGCCGCGGCGTCCGGGCCGCCGATGCGGATCTCGCCCATGTGCGACAGGTCGAACAGCCCGGCGGTCGTGCGCACCGCGACGTGCTCGGCGATGTCGGACGTGTACCGCAGCGGCATCTGCCACCCGGCGAAGCTGGTCAGGGCGGCGCCGAGGGCGACGTGCTCGTCGTGCAGGGGGCTGAGCGTTTCCATCGTCTCGTCTCTCATGCTCCCGCTCCGTCCACGTAGGCCTCGATCGGCGGGCAGCTGCAGACCAGGTTGCGGTCGCCGTGGGCACCGTCGATCCGGCGGACCGGCGGCCAGTACTTGCCCTCGCGCAGCGCGGCCACGGGGAAGGCGGCGAGCTCGCGCGGGTACTCGTGCGTCCACTCGTCCGCGGTGAGGCTGGCCGCCGTGTGGGGTGCGTTGCGCAGCGGGGAGTCGGCGAGCGACCAGCGGCCCGCGCCGACGGCGTCGATCTCCCCACGGATCGCGATCATCGCCTCGACGAACCGGTCGATCTCCGCGAGGTCCTCGGACTCGGTCGGCTCCACCATGAGCGTGCCGGCGACCGGGAACGAGAGCGTCGGCGCGTGGAAGCCGTAGTCCATGAGCCGCTTGGCGACGTCCTCGGCGGTCACGCCGGTCTCCTTGGTGATCTCGCGCAGGTCGAGGATGCACTCGTGGGCGACCAGGCCGTTCGGGCCGGTGTAGAGCACGGGGTAGTGCCCCGACAGGCGCGTGGCCAGGTAGTTCGCCGCGAGCACGGCCACCTCGGTCGCGGTGCGGAGCCCGTCCGGGCCCATGAGTGCCACGTACGCCCAGCTGATCGGCAGGATGCCCGCGGAGCCCCACGGCGCCGCGCTCACGGGTGCCGTGCCGTCGTTCGTCGCGTTCGGGGTCGGGTCGCCCGGCAGGTAGGGCGCCAGGTGCGCTGCGACGGCGACCGGTCCGACACCGGGACCGCCGCCGCCGTGCGGGATGCAGAACGTCTTGTGCAGGTTGAGGTGCGAGACGTCGCCGCCGAGCTCGCCCGGCCGCGCCAGGCCGACGAGCGCATTCAGGTTCGCGCCGTCGATGTAGACCTGGCCCCCGACCTCGTGCACGAGATCGCAGACGGTGCGCACACCCTCCTCGTAGACGCCGTGCGTCGAGGGGTACGTGATCATGATCGCCGCCACCTGCGGGCCGTGCTGGTCCAGCTTGGCGCGCAGGTCGTCGAGGTCGATGGACCCGTCCGAGGCGGTCGCGACGACGACCACGCGCATGCCCGCGAGCGCCGCCGACGCCGCGTTGGTGCCGTGCGCGCTCGCCGGGATGAGGCAGACGTCCCGCTCGTCGCCGCGGGCGGCGTGGTAGCCGTGGATGGCCAGCAGCCCAGCGAGCTCGCCCTGCGAGCCGGCGTTCGGCTGCACCGACACCGCCACGTACCCGGTGATCTCCGCCAGCCAGTCCTGCAGCTGCGTGACCAGCTCCGCGTACCCGAGGGTCTGGTCGAGCGGCGCGTAGGGGTGGATGGTCGCGAACTCCGGCCAGCTGATCGGCTCCATCTCGGCCGTCGCGTTGAGCTTCATCGTGCAGGAGCCCAGCGGGATCATCGTCCGGTCGAGGGCCAGGTCCTTGTCCGAGAGGCGGCGCAGGTAGCGCAGCATGGCCGTCTCGGAGCGGTGCACGTGGAAGACGGGGTGCGTCAGGTACCCGTCGGTGCGACGCAGGTTCGCGCGGAGCCCGGCGGTCTCGACGAGCGCGCCGGTCTCGTCGTCGAATCGCCCGCGGGGAGCACCCGGCCCGACGAAAGCAATGTCGTAGTGCCCGTCCGTCGCCTCGATCGTCGTCGTGCCCGCGTCGGCGAACGCCTGCACGACCGACAGGACGTGCTCCGGGCTGGTCCGCTCGTCGCACGCGATCTGCACGTGGTCGTCGTCAGCGGCCCACAGGTTCACGCCCCGCTCGGCCGCCTGCGCGACGACCTCACGGGCCTTGCCCACGACGACCGTGCGGATCGTGTCGAAGTACGAGTCGTGCTCGACCGTGACGCCGTACTCGGTGAGCAGCTCGGCGGTGAGCTCGGCGTACCGGTGCACGCGCTCGGCGATCGCGCGCAGGCCGTCGGGACCGTGGTAGACCGCGTACATCGACGCGGTGATGGCCAGCAGCGCCTGCGCGGTGCAGATGTTGCTGGTCGCCTTCTCGCGGCGGATGTGCTGCTCACGGGTCTGCAGGGCGAGTCGGTAGGCGCGGGCGCCGTCGGCGTCGATCGACACCCCGACGAGGCGGCCCGGCAGGCTTCGTTCGAGCCCGCTGCGCACCGCCATGAACGCCGCGTGCGGTCCGCCGCCGAACAGGGGGACGCCGAAGCGCTGCGCCGACCCGACCGAGACGTCGGCACCGAGCGTGCCGGGGCTCGTGAGGAGCGTCAGGGCGAGGAGGTCGGCCGCGATCGTGACGAGCCCGCCGCGCGCCTTGGTCTGCGCGATGACGCTGCTCAGGTCACGCACACGTCCTGAGGCGCCCACCTGCTGCAGGACGACGCCGACCAGGTCACCCTCCACCTCGGGCAGCCCGTCGGTGAGGTCGGCGACGACGACGGGCAGGCCGATCGCCTCCGCCCGGCCGATCGTGACGGCCAGCGACTGGCCGAAGAGCTCCTGGTCGAGGACGACGGTCCCGGCCTTGCCGCGGGCGCCGCGCCACATGAGCGCGACCGCCTCGGCGACCGCCGTGGCCTCGTCGAGGAGCGACGCGTTCGCGATGTCCAGGCCGGTGAGGTCGGTGACCATCGTCTGGAAGTTCAGCAGCGCCTCGAGCCGGCCCTGCGCGATCTCCGGCTGGTACGGCGTGTACGCCGTGTACCAGGCGGGCGACTCGAGCACGTTGCGGCGGATGACGGCCGGCGTGATCGTGTCCGAGTACCCCTGCCCGATCATCTGCGTCATCACGCGGTTGCGGCCCGCGATCGTGCGCAGCGCCGCCAGCACCTCCTCCTCCGAGCGCGCCGCCGGGAGGTCGAGAGGGCGGTCCGTGCGGATGCTCGCGGGGACGGCCGCATCGACCAGGTCGTCGAGACTGTCGTAGCCGACGACCGAGAGCATGTGCGCCGTCTCGGGGCCGCGCGGACCGATGTGCCGGTCCGCGAAGTCCTCCGCCGCGGGCGTGTGCTCCACCCGGGTCGCGGCGACGAGGTCACCGGACGCGTCGAAGTGCAGGACGGGAGTCTTCTGGACGGCAGACTGCAAGTCGGTCACGGCTGCTCCGCATGGGTCGCCCGGTGGACACCGGGACGGTGGGTGGGCTCCCCGCTCTGTCATCCGCACCTGCGTGCGACCTGAGAGTTTTGCCGGCGTTCGTGATGCCGGCTTGCACCGTCGGTGGGACCGTCCGGTCCACTTTCCAGAGTTGCCTCGCCGTGGCGGTACAGGGGCCTGAGAGATTCCCGGGGAGGATTGCTCCTTCGGCGCCCCGCCGTCGTGCGCGGGAGCTCTCCCGCCGCGGTTCGAGCAGCGTGTGAAGTTGTGCGCTCAGCCTACCTGCCGGAACTGGTGGACGGACTAGCGTCCCACCGCACGGAGCCGCAGCGCCTCGAGCCGACCCACGATGGCGCGCAGCTGCGGGACCTTGACCACGCGGCCACCCTCCGGACGGCTGCGCGGCACGAGCAGGAGGCGCTGTCCCAAGGTCGTGACCAGCATGACCGCCGCCCGGGTGCCGTCGTTGGTGATCGAGCCGCGCGACTCGTCGACCGCGACCACCGCCGACCACGGGAGCAGCATGAGCACCGCCGCGTTCGACGCTCGACCCGTCCACAGCTCGACGCCCTGGTCCAAGAGCACCATCGAGAGACCGGTCGCCGCGTTCTTGCGCACCTTCGTGGCGGGTACGCCGGCGGCGCTCAGCGCCGCTCGAAGGCCACGGGCGCCCCACACCTCGATCACCTCGACGCCCGGCCGCGCGGCGACCACGGCACGGTGGCGCCCGCCCGTGACGCTCCGGCTGACCAGCGTGGTCACGCCGATCAGGAGCGGCACGAGCACGGCCACGACCGCGAGGATC
Source organism: Cellulomonas sp. URHD0024 (assembly GCF_000426185.1). GTDB lineage: Bacteria > Actinomycetota > Actinomycetes > Actinomycetales > Cellulomonadaceae > Cellulomonas. The sequence continues at coordinate 130,969 of NZ_KE384506.1, read as the reverse complement.
ACCGGTCCGCTCTCGCCACCCGAACGCAGGAGGATGTAGAGGATCGCCGCACCGATCAGCACCCACCGCAGGATGAGCACCTGCCGGTCGGCCTTGCGGTGCATCGCGTCGAGCGCGGCCTCGTGGAAGGCGCGGTCGGGCGGCAGATAGCCCTGCGGCGGGACCGGGGTCGCGTACGGCTGGGTCGCGTACGGCTGGGTCGCGTACGGCTGGGTCGCGTACGGCTGCGTCGCGTAGGGCTGGGTCGCGTACGGCTGCGTCGGGTATCCCGCCGCCGGCTGGTCCTGGTTCCCGCTGGTCATCGTGGCTCCTCGGCCTCTGCGGCGTCCTGTTCCGTCAGCACCCCGACGGACGCGAGCACAGCCCGCGCAGGGAGAGTACCGACAGCGGACCGCGCGCATGTCCGGTCCCGGTCGCTCCGCCCGGCCCCGGCCGCACGGTCACTCGGTTGCCACAGAAGCCACGCGGTCGGCCTGCTTCCCGGCCCCCGCAGCACCTCGCCTCGTCGCTCGATCAGGTTGCTCGGCGCAGGCCCGTCCCTCGCGCGCTCGATAGGCTGGCGCGGTGAGCTCCTCGACGACCGACCGTGTCCGTGCGGTCGTCGTCGTGGTCTCGGACCGTTCTGCGGCGGGGTCGCGAGCCGACCGGTCCGGGCCCCTCGCCGCGGGGCGGCTCCAGGCGGGCGGCTACGCGGTCGATCCCGTCGTCGTGGTGCCCGACGGCGCGGAGTCCGTCGAGGGTGCGCTCCGGGCGGCTGTCGACGACGGCGCGCGCCTCGTGATCACCTCGGGGGGCACCGGTGTCGGGCCTCGTGACCGGACGCCCGAGGGCACGCGACCCCTGCTCGCGCAGGAGCTGCACGGCATCCCGGAGCTGCTCCGGCGTGCCGGTTCGGCCAGCGTCCCGACGGCCGTGCTGTCCCGCGGGCTGGCCGGCGTCACGGCGCACGGCGCCGTCGTCGTCAACCTGCCCGGGTCTCCCGGCGGGGTGTCCGAGGGCCTCGACGTGCTGCTGCCGCTGCTGCCGCATCTCCTCGACCAGCTGCGCGGCGGTGACCACCGATGATCGCCCAGGTGGTCGACGAGCCCCTCGACCTGGCGTTTCACGTGGAACACGTCAGCGGACCGCGGGCCGGTGCGGTCGCGACGTTCGTCGGGCTCGTGCGAGATCACGACCCGTCGGTGTCGGGACGGGTCGTCGGGCTCGACTACTCGGCGCATCCCGACGTGGCCACGGTCCTGGCGGGGATCGTGTCAGCGTTCGACGAGGACGACGACGTGCTGGGGATCGCGGTCAGCCACCGGATCGGGCACCTCGCGGTCGGGGAGGCGGCGATCGTCGCGGCGGTCGCCACGTCGCACCGGGCAGAGGCGTTCGACGTGTGTCGCGCGCTCGTCGAAAGAGTCAAGGCCGAGCTGCCGATATGGAAGCGTGAGGTCCTCGACGACGGGACGCACGTCTGGGTGGGGATGACATGAGCCTGGTGGACCGGTTCGGGCGCGAGCACCGCGACCTGCGGATCTCGCTGACCGACCGCTGCTCGCTGCGCTGCACCTACTGCATGCCCGCGGACGGCGTCCCGTGGCTGGCACGCTCGACCATGCTCAGCACCGACGAGATCGTGCACGTCGCCCGGGTCGGCGTCTCCCTGGGGATCACCGAGATCCGGCTCACCGGCGGCGAGCCGCTGCTGCGCGTCGACATCGTCGACGTGGTCCGTCGGCTCACCGCCCTGCCAGGGTCGCCGGAGGTGTCGCTCACCACGAACGCGCTGCGCCTGCCAGGACTGGCGTCGTCGCTGAAGGATGCCGGCCTCTCCCGCGTGAACATCTCGCTGGACACCCTCGACCGGCAGAAGTTCCTGCAGCTGACGCGCCGCGACAAGCTCGTCGAGACCCTGGCCGGGATCGCCGCCGCGGACGCGGCCGGGCTGCATCCCGTGAAGATCAACGCGGTCGCCATGCGAGGGGTCAACGACGACGAGGTGGTCACCCTGACCCGGTTCGCGGTCGAACGGGGGTACCAGATGCGGTTCATCGAGCAGATGCCGCTGGACGCCGGGCACACCTGGGACCGCGCCGAGATGGTGACGCAGGCGGAGATCCTGGCGTCTCTGCGGTCGGCCTTCACGCTCACCGAGGTGCCCAGTCGGGGTGCCGCACCGGCCGAGCTGTGGACGATCGACGGCGGCCCCGCGACCGTCGGCGTCATCGCGTCCGTCACCGCACCGTTCTGCGGCGCGTGCGACCGACTGCGGCTCACCGCTGACGGTCAGCTGCGCGCGTGCCTGTTCTCGCAGACGGAGACCGACGTCCGGTCGCTGCTGCGCGGCTCGCCGCCACCTGACGGTGCGGAGATCGGCGTCGGACCCGCACAGGCCATGCGCATCGGAACGCAGGCCGCACCCCGTCCAGCACCCGTTCCTGCGGATGTCGACGCGGCGCTCGCCGAGGCGTTTCGCCGCTGCCTGGCCGGTAAGAAGGCTGGGCACGACATCGACGACCCGTCGTTCCTGCAGCCCGACCGCCCGATGAGCGCGATCGGCGGCTGACCGGGTCAGGTCGTCAGTTCGTCGTCCCAGGTGAAGGCCGAGGGCTTGGCGTCGTCGAGGGAACCCTCGCGTCGCCCTTCGAGGCGTCCGACGAGAGCGTGCAGCTCTGGCAAAGTCAGCGCCCGCACCCCGCCCGCGCCGGTTCGCGGGGCGAATTCGAGCGACTTTCCGTCACGCGGCCGGACGGCGAACCCCGGGCAGATGAGCCTGCCTGTCCACACGTCCGTCTCCTCGACAGCCGAGACATCGGTCCAGGGCAGAGCGACCAGGAGGACGGGGCCACCCCCCACGGTGCCGCGCCACACCTCGATCGTCCGGAGTGTCGCGACGAGGCAGAGCGAGGTCGGCTGGTTCGCACGGACGCCGGACGGCGTGACGCCACGCTCTGCGACCGCAGCCCGCAGCCCGACCGACCCCCAGACGTCGACCACCTCGCACCCTGGACGGAGAACGGTGATCCGACGGTGCCGGACACGCGTCGACATCGCGAGAACGGCAAGCCCACCGAGGACGAACAAAGCGACGAAGCCGAACGCGACACCGTTCGTGTACGTGTCGGTGGTCGTCAGTCCGCGTATGAGCGGCACTGCGCCTAGCGCGGCGAGCACCCAGTTCATGCGGCGCTGCCGTCGGGACGCTTCCTGGTGCATCGCGTCCAACGCGGCCAGCCTGGCCGACTCGGCGTGCACCGCGTCGGCGTGCTCCGGCGCGGTGCCGTACGACGGTTGCGAGACCAGGTCCGGGGGCGCGGCCGCAGGAGCATCCTGCGGCGGCCGCTCGACCGGAGGGTCCCGAAGCCCGTCGGGCACGCCGGATGGGAGGCCCGGCTCACCCCCGACCGGCACGCGTCCTCCACTGCCCCTGCGAGTACTTGAGCGCAGGCTAGTGGGCATCGAGCGCGCACCGGCGCGGAATGGCGACTGGTTCACCAGAACGGCCCCCGGCGGGCGGCGCCGAGGCGTTTCAGCCGCCCGCGAATGGCGGCAGGACGTCGAGCGTGACGCCTGGCGTCACGAGGTCGGTGCCGTCGACGCGCACGCCGTCGGCAAGCAGAGCGCACCTGCCGAGCACCGCCGCGAGCGCAGGGTGTCTGTCGATCATCGTCGCGCGGACATCGTCGGCCGATCCCGACTGCAGCGTTTCCGCATCCACACCGGCCGCCTCCGCCGCGGCCGCGAAATAGCGGACACCGATCACTCCCACGCGTCGGTCCGCTCCACGATCCGGGTCAGCAGTCGGTCGACGGCGGCCGGGTCGGTGCCCGCGGCGGCGAGGCCGGCGACGAACATGCTGACCGGGACCGCGGGCCGGGCCACCTCGCGCGCGACGCTGCTGGACACCTCGAGGATGCGGTCGATGTCGACCATCGCCCGGTCCACCCCGAGCGCCTCGCAGAGCTGGTCGATCCACACGGGCAGGTCGGCGCCTGGGGCGCGGCGCGGGTCGTCGGTCATGGGTCGATCCTCTCAGCGTTCAGCTCGGCGTCCAGCCTCTCGACGTCGGGCCAGGTGTCGGCGTCTGCCGACGAGCCGTCGGTGTCGGGCACGTCGACCAGCACCATCCCCGCGACGAGCGCGCGCATGGAGGCGCCGTGCACGCTCGGCATCCGGGCCAGCGCGGACCTGAGTGCCGCCGACCAGTACACCGCGACGAGGTGCTGGGGACGGCCCTCGGCGCCGACCAGGCGCGCGCCGTCCACGCCGTCTCCGGCGGCTCCCCTCAGCAGGTCGGGCAGGGCCGCCCCGGCGCGCGGGACGTCACAGGCCAGGACGACCACGAGGGCGCTGGGATCGGGGATCGCCGCGAGGCCCGCGGCGAGGCCCGCGACCGGACCGCCGTCGGGCGGGTCCTCGAGGACCGTCGGGATGCCGGGGCGCGCGACGGTCCGGGGTCCGACGACCACGACGTGCGCGGCGTCGCGCACGGCGGCCAGCGCGTGGTCCAGCAGCGCCCGGCCGCCGACGACGACCTCCGGCTTGGTCGCACCGCCGAGCCGTGTTCCCCGACCACCGGCGAGAACGACGGCGTCGAACACCGGTGCGTCGGCTGCGGCACCCAGGTCAGGCATCGTCCGGACGCAGCCAGTCGCCGGACTTGCCGCCCGACTTCGCCTCGAGCCGTACGTCCGCGATCCGTACGGACTTGTCGATCCCCTTGACCATGTCGACCACGGCCAGCGCCGTGACGGACACGGCGGTCAGCGCCTCCATCTCGACGCCGGTGCGGTCGGCGGTGCGGACGGTCGCCGTGATGTCGACGCCGTCGTCGACGATGGTCAGGTCCACCACCACGCCGTGCACGCCGATGACGTGCGCGAGCGGCAGCAGCTCGGCTGTCCGCTTGGCGGCCGAGATCCCCGCGATCCGCGCGACGGCCAGCACGTCACCCTTCGGCACTCCTCCCGACCGCAGCGCCTCGACGACGACCGGGCCGCAGACCACCCGGCCGGACGCAGTGGCGGACCGGACCGTCGGCTGCTTGGCGGTGACGTCGACCATGCGGGCGTGCCCGGCACCGTCGAGGTGGGTGAACGGCTGCGTCATGGGTGCAGTCTCCTCACTGAGAGACGGTCGCCGACGGCCACGCCGTCGATCGAGGCGGGGATCACGGCGAGACCCTCGGCGAGCGCCAGCCGGGCGACGAGGTGCGATCCGGAGCCGCGTCCGGTGGCGCGGACGATGTGCGGGTGGCCGCCGTCCGACACGAACCGGACCGGCATGACCTGGGCGCGGCCCGGCGGCGTGGTCCACGCGTCGTCGGAGATCGCGGTCACGGTCGGGCGCTCCACGTCGCCGTGCCCGGCCATCCTTCGCAGGGCGGGTCGGACGAACAGCTCGAAGGAGGCGAACGAGCTCACCGGGTTGCCGGGCAGCGTGACGATCGGGGTGCCGTTCGGCAGCCGGCCGAGTCCCTGCGGCTTCCCCGGCTGGACCGCGACCTGCACGAACTCCACGCCAGGCTCGTCGGCGAGCGCAGCCTTGACCACGTCGTACGCGCCCATGCTCACGCCGCCGGAGGTGACGATCAGGTCGACGTCCTCGAGGCCCACCAGCAGCGCGTGCAGCGCCTCGGGGTCGTCGGCGACGGGTCCTAGCCGGACGGGAGTGCCACCCGCCTCCCGGACCGCGGCCGCGAGCAGCCACGAGTTCGAGTCGGGGAGCTGGCCGCGCAGCAACGGGGTGCCGGGCGGGACCAGCTCGTCGCCCGTCGACACGACCGCGACCCGCGGGCGTCGGTGCACGAGGGCGGAGGCATGTCCGACGGACGCGATCGCCGCGATGTGCGCCGGTCCCAGGGTGGTGCCGGCCGCGACGACGAGGTCACCGGGGACCGCGTCCTCGCCGGCCCGGCGGATGTGCGCGCCCAACCCCGGGACGACGGCGATGGTGACCTGGTCCGTACCGCCGTCGGTGTCCTCGACCGGCACGACGGCGTCCGCACCGTCGGGGACCGGCGCGCCCGTCATGATCCGAGCGGCCGTGCCGGCATCGACGACGGGCTCGTCGCCGGATCCCGCGGCGAGCTCTGCGACCACCCGCAACGTCGCCCCCGGCGTGACGTCCGCGGCCCGCACCGCATAACCGTCCATCGCCGAGTTGTCCCACCGCGGCAGGTAGTCCGCACTGCGGACGTCCTGCGTCAGGACCATCCCGTCGAGCTCGCCGAGCCCTCGCTCGACCGGCTCCAGCGGCACCGCCAGCGCGAGCGCGACCGCGCGATGCTCGTCGAGTGGTCGCACGGTCAGCTGGCTGCGTACCAGGCGAGGATGCCGCCGTCGAGGTTGCTGGCGTCGTAGCCCAGCCCGCGCAGCACCCGGGCGGCGGTCAGCGACCGGCCGCCCACCTGGCACTGCACGACGATCTCCCGGTCACGCGGAAGCCCGTCCAGCGCGGACCCGTCGAGCACGCTGCCGAGCGGGATCAGGACGGCACCGGGGATCGCGCCGGCCTCGAACTCCTGCGGCTCGCGCACGTCGATGAGCAGGAAGTCGTCCGTGCCGGCCTCGCGAGCGGCCAGTCGGGCGACGAGCTCGGGGGCGGTGGTGACGGGGACCTCGTCGGACATGCGGGACTCCTTGCGGGGGGCTTCACGTCGGGCGTTGCCGACCAGGGGGACCTCGGACCAGCGGCCGCGCAGCGCGTCGATCACGAGCACCCGGCCGAGCAGCGATTCTCCCGTCCCGGTGACCAGCTTGACCACCTCGGTCGCCATCACCGACCCGACCTGTCCGCACAGCGCCCCGAGGACGCCGGCCTCGGCGCACGAGGGAACCTCGTCGGGTCGCGGCGGCTCCGGGAAGAGGTCACGCAGCTGCGCGCCGTGCCGTCCCCAGAACACCGTCGTCTGCGCGTCGAACCGCAGCACCGAGCCCCAGACCTCCGGGAGCCCGAGCCGAACGCATGCGTCGTTGACGAGGTAGCGGGTGGGGAAGTTGTCGGTGCCGTCGACGACGACGTCGTAACTCTTCAGGATCGCGTCGACGTTCGCGCTGGTCAGTCGCTCGTCGTGCTGGATGACGACGATGTCCGGGTCCAGGTCGTGGATCGCGTCGGCCGCACTGTCGACCTTCGCCCGCCCGACGTCACCGGTCCCGTGGATCACCTGCCGTTGCAGGTTGCTCACGTCCACGACGTCGTCGTCGACGATCCCGATCGTCCCGACCCCCGCCGCCGCCAGGTACTGCAGCACCGGCGCACCGAGCCCGCCGGCCCCGACCACGCACACCCGCGCGTTCCGCAGCCGTCGCTGGCCGTCGACCCCGATCTCTGCGAGCAGCAGATGACGCGATCCGCGCGCCAGCTGCTCTCGGGTCAGTGGCGGCCCGGGCGAGACGACGGGGGGCAGGTGCGGCACGACGACAAATCTACGTCGCGCTCCGCCGAGCCGGGGCCGCCGGAGTCCGGTCGCGCTCGGCGCCGCCCGCTGAGACCCTGCGGGGATGAAGCCGTTCGTGCTGCTCGCGACGCGAGCGCAGGACGACGCCGCCGACGCGGAGTACGCCGCGTTCCTGCGGTTCGGTGGGCTCGTGCCGGACGAGCTACGACGCGTCCGCCTCGAGGCCGCGCCGATGCCCGACCTGGACCTCGACGGCGTGTCCGGCATCCTCGTGGGTGGCAGCCCGTTCGACGCCAGCGCGGAGACGAAGTCCGACGTCCAGGTCCGGGTCGAGGCGGAGATGTCGGCGCTGCTCGACGAGGTGGTCGCGCGGGACGTGCCGTTCCTGGGTGCCTGCTACGGCGTCGGCACGCTCGGCGTGCACCAGGGCGGTGTCATCGACACGACGTACGGCGAGCCGATCGGGGCCGTGGCGATCTCGCTGACCGACGAGGGACTGGCGGACCCGCTGCTGGCCGGTCTTCCGCCGCTCTTCGACGCCTTCGTCGGGCACAAGGAGGCGTGCCGTGTGCTCCCCTCTACCGCGACCCTGCTCGCCACGTCGCCGGCGTGCCCGGTGCAGATGTTCCGCGTCGGCCGCAACCTCTACGCCACCCAGTTCCACCCCGAGCTGGACGTCGACGGCATCGTGGTGCGCATCCGCGCGTATGCCGAGTACGGCTACTTCCCGCCGATGGAGCTCGACGAGGTGGTCGCGCGGGTCCGCGCAGCGGACGTCTCGGTGCCGCCGCGCATCCTGTCGGCGTTCGTTCGTCGCTACGCCCGCACCTGACGGCCGAGCGACGTCGGTCAGCCCGTCCGGGCGGGCGCGAGGGTCGCCTGCCACGCGACGATCCGGTCCACCGCCTCGCCGACCACCTCGACCGACGACGCGAACGACAGTCGCACCCAGCGCCGTCCGTCGACGGGGTCGAAGTCGGTGCCGGGCGTCAGCGCGACGCCGGCCTCGTCGAGAAGCCGCGCGCACCAGGTGATCGAGTCCAGGCCGCTCGCGGAGATGTCGGCGTAGAGGTAGAACGCACCGTCAGCGGGTGCGATGCGGGTCCACCCGAGCTCTGGGAGGCGTTCAAGAAGCAGGGACCGAGCGGCCGCGTAGCGCGACACGTTCTCCCGCGCAGCCGCGTACCCGGACGGGCTGAACGCCGCGACGCCCGCGTGCTGGGCCAGTGCCGGCGGGCAGAGGGCGACGTTTCCGGCGAGGGCGTCGACCGCGGTCACCAGGTCGTCGGGCAGGACGAGCCAGCCGAGCCGCCAGCCCGTCATCGCCCAGTACTTGGAGAACGAGTTCACCACGACCGCGCCCTGCGCGAGGTACGACGCCGCCGTCGGAGGGGTCGCGTCGTCGTAGGTGATGCCGTGGTAGATCTCGTCGCTGACCAGCCGCACGCCGTGCTGCCCGCACCAGGCCGCGAGCGCGGCGAGCTCGGCGGGGTCGATCATCGTGCCGGTCGGGTTGGCCGGTGACGCGACCACGAGCCCGTCGATCGGGCCGTCGAGCGCCTCCAGCTGCGCGACCGTCGGCTGGTAGCGAGTCTCCGGGCCGCACGGCAGCGTCACGACCTCGCACCCGAGCGCAGCGAGGATGTTCGCGTAGGCCGGGTAGCCGGGTACGCCGAGGGCCACCCGGTCGCCCACGTCGAACGCCGCGAGGAACGCGAGCATGAAGCCGCCCGACGAGCCCGTCGTCACGGCGATCCGCGCCGGGTCGATGTCGACCGCGTACCAGTCGCGGTAGTGCTGGGCGATCGCGGCACGCATGCCCGGCGCGCCCAACGCCTCGGTGTAGCCGAGGTCGCCCGCGGTCAGCAGGTCGATCGCGCGTTGTCGCACCACGTCCGACGCACCGGTCGAGGGCTCGCCCGCACAGAGGTTGAGGATGCTCTCGCCGGCGGCCTTGCGGGCGTTCGCGGCGGCCAGGATCTCCATGACGGCGAACGGCGGGACATGCGCACGGGTGGCAACCTTCATGGGTCCATCGTGTCGCACCTCGGCGGGCCGTACCCTCAACCCCGTGATCGTGGACTGCGCCCTGTACGCCGGAGGTCGACGCCGGCACCGGCTCGACGACCTGCAGGTGGCGATGCGGGAGGCCGAGAAGGAGGACGGGTTCGTCTGGATCGGCCTGCACGACCCGACCGCTGAGGAGTTCGACGCTCTCGCGGTGGGCTTCGAGCTTCCGCAGCTGGCCATCGAGGACGCGATCGCGTCGCACCAGCGACCCAAGCTCGAGCGCTACGGCTCGCTCACGTTCGCGGTGGTCAAGCCGGTCTTCTACGTCGACCACGTCGAGGTGGTCGAGGTCAGCGAGCTGGCGATCTTCGTCGGCGAACGGTTCGTCATCGTGGTGCGGCACGGCATCACGACCATCCCGGCGCAGGTCCGCGAGTCGCTAGAGGCCGACCCGGAGATGCTCCAGCACGGCCCGGTCGCGGTCCTGCACGCCATCCTGGACCGGTCTGTGGACCAGTACCTCGAGGTCACCAAGGCGATCGACGTCGACATCGACGAGATCGAGGACCAGGTGTTCGGCGACGACCCCGGCAACGACCACGCCGAGCGCATCTACAAGCTCAAGCGGGAGGTCCAGCAGTTCCGGCGGGCCGTCGTGCCTCTCGTCGGCCCTCTCACGAGGCTTGCCGACGAGGTCGTCCCCAACATCCCGGCCCACGCGCGGCCCTACTTCCGCGACGTGCAGGACCACGCCCTGCACGCCGCCGAGCTTGTCGAGGCCGCCGACGCGCTGCTGACCAACGTCATGCAGGCCGACCTCGCGCAGGTGAGCGTCGAGCAGAACCGCGTGAGCGTCCAGCAGAACTCCGACATGCGCAAGATCTCCTCGTGGGCGGCGATCGCCATCGTCCCGACCGCGATCGCCGGCATCTACGGCATGAACTTCACCGTGATCCCCGGGCAGGACGACCCGAACGGGTTCTACTTCGTGCTCGGTGGGACCGCCGTCGTCTGCGGGGCGCTCTACGCCGCGTTCCGCCACAACCGCTGGCTCTAGGTTTCAGCGACACGATGCACGCCGTGCCGGACAGGGACCGGGTATGAGCCCACCTGATCCGCAGGCGACCTTCGTCGCGCTGTTCGAGAGCAGCTACTCCGACGTCGTGCGGTTCGCGCAGCGTCGAGCCGGTCCGTGGACCGCGCAGGATGTCGCGGCCGACGCCTTCCTCGTCGCCTGGCGTCGCCTCGCGGATCTTCCCCCCGACCCGGACGACGCCCGCGCGTGGCTGTTCGGCATCACCCGCAACGTGATCCTCAACCACGATCGGGGCGACGGTCGCCGTCGTGCCCTGACGGTCCGCGTGGCCGGCGAGACGTCCTTGATCGACGACGACAGCTCGGAGCTCGTCGCCAGGCGCGTCGACCTCGCCCGCGCCTGGCGCCTGCTCTCCGCGACGCACCAGGAGACGCTCGCTCTGAGCGCGTTCGAGGGGCTCGACGCACCGCACGCGGCCGCCGTCCTCGGCATCTCTGCGGTCGCCTACCGCCTGCGCCTGACCCGCGCCCGTCGCGCGCTGCGCGCACACCTGACACCCACGCCTGTCTCCCTCGAGAGGACGCCCGCACGATGACGACCGACACGCTGGCCCTGCTGCCCGACCTCGACGTCGCGACCGGGTCCAACGACCCGCGCTCGCCGCACGCGACCGCCACCCTGCACTGCATCCTGGCCAGCCCGGTCGCCCCGGTCGCGCGGCGCCGGGTGGTCACCCCTCGACGCATCGTCCTGGCCGGGGCGGCCGCCGGGTTGGCGATCGGAGCAGCAGTGCTGCCCCAGCTCCGCGGCGGCGACGAGGCCTATGCCACGTGGACCGCGGCGCCCTCCGCGCTGACACCGACGGAGCAGGCGGCCGTCGCGGACTCGTGCCGGTCGGCGCAGGACGTCCAGGTACCCGTCGACGTCGCGGTCGCCGAGCGGCGGGGGGTCTGGCTGACGGTCCTGCTGACCGGCGCCGACGGCTACTCGGCCCTCTGCGTCACCGACAGCTCGCGGGGCTGGTTCAGCGACGCGATGATCGGGTCGGTCGGGGTCGCGCAGGTTGCCGAGACCGGCCCACGAGACGTCGTCGCGACGGACCTCGGCACGGGCACCATGGGCGCGGGAGACGTCTCGCTCGCGGCCGGGCGCGTCGGCGCCGAAGTCGTCGGCGTGGCGTACGACAGCGCACTGGTCGGCACCGTGCGGGCGACCGTGTCGGCCGGCTCGTTCGCGCTGTGGTTCCCGGGCGCCGAGCTGTCCGGCGCCGGAGCCGACCTGCAGGTCACCTACCGCGACGGGACCACCGCGACGGTGCGGGTGAGCCTCTAGAGAACCTGGCGCACGTACGCGACGATCCCGTCCGCCGCCGCCTCGACCTGCGCCAGGCACGCCTCGAAGTCGGCGGCGCCGCCGTACCAGGGGTCGTCGACGTCGAGCGCGTGCTCGGCGCGCCCGACGGGCGCGTCCGGGTCGAACGAGCGGTACATCCGCACCTGCTCGCTGCCGAGCCGCCGCAGCGCCTGCGCGTGCATCGACGTCATGGCCAGCACCAGGTCGCGCGATCCCAGCTCCGACGCCCGCGTCTGCCGCGCCCGATGCTCGGTCGCGGCAGGGTAGCCAGCTTCGACCAGCACGGCCTGCGCGCGCCGGTCGATCGGGTTGCCGCGCTCCTCGTCGCTGATCCCGGTCGAGTCGACGACCACCTGGGCGTCGAGCCCCGCGTCGGCGAACCGCTCGCGCAGCACCACCTCGGCCATGGGTGAGCGGCAGATGTTCCCGGTGCAGACGATCATCACGGTGTAGGGCTGAGGCACGCTCGATCGTCGCACGGGCACGCCGACGTTGCGGAGCAGGGGTTGAACGCGACACAAACGCGATATACTCTGGATCGAGCATTCGGGATCGAGCGATACGCGTAAGGAGTCGAACATGGCCGCACGGTCGCGCAGCAACCCCTTGGCGCTCGCCGTCCTCGCCCTCCTGTGGGAGCGGCCGATGCACCCGTACGAGATGTCGATGACCCTGCGGGAGCGGCGCAAGGACGAGTCGGTCAAGCTCAACTTCGGCTCGCTGTACTCCGTCGTCGACTCGCTGGTGAAGCACGGGCTGATCGAGGCCTCGTCCACCGAGCGTGACGGCAACCGGCCCACCCGCACGGTCTACCGGCTCACCGACTCGGGGGCGACCGAGGCCATCGACTGGCTGACGGACCTGGTCCGCACGCCCACCAAGGAGTTCCCGCAGTTCGAGGCCGCACTGTCGTTCCTGCCCCTGCTGGGTCCCGACGACGTCGTCCGGCTGCTCCGGCTGCGCCAGGCGACGCTCGAACGGAACCTCGCTGTGCTGCGCGCCGGGGTGGCCGACGCGCAGCTGATGGGTCTGCCGGCGATCTTCACGCTGGAGAGCGCCTACGAGATCGCGATCCTGAGCGCCGAGCTCGAGTTCGTCGTCGGTCTCGCGACGAGCATCGCGGACGGCTCGTTCGACGGCGTGCACCTGTGGCGTGAGCTGCACGAACGCGCGGCCGGAGGGCGCCTGGCACCCGACGAGCTGGCCGAGGCCCTGGCGGCCTACGTACCGCCGCCCCCGCCCTAGATCCTTCGCGCAGCCGCGTGAAGAAAGGTCGGCCCAGGTGCTGGAACACCCGGGCCGACCACCACGAACCGACCGAGACCCGCAAGGGCACCTGTGCGATCCGCTGCACGCATCAGCATAGGTGGCACCTCGGTCGGCCCACCCGCCGGTCTCTCGGACCGGCTCGACCGAAGGCAGTCACATGCCACACACCACAGCCGTCGACGCGCTCGACCTGGTCAAGACCTACCCCGGCGGCCGCGGCCGACCGGACGTGCGAGCCCTCGACGGGCTCACGCTCACCATCCCCGCCGGCACCGTGCACGGGCTGCTCGGACCCAACGGCGCCGGCAAGTCCACCACCACCAAGGTGCTCACCACGCTCGCGCGGGCCACGTCCGGCACCGCGACCGTGGCGGGCCACGACGTGGTGTCGCAGGCAGCGGCTGTCCGCCGCGCGATCGGCTACGTGTCCCAGGGCACCGGCGCCGACCCGCTGCTGACCCCCCGGGAGAACCTCGCGATGGCCGCCCGGCTGCGCGGGTTGTCGCGGTCGGCGTCCTCCGAGCGGGCGGCCGCACTCGTCGACCGGTTCGGGCTCGGCGAGTTCGCGGACCGCGGCGCCGGCAAGCTGTCCGGCGGCACACGCCGCAAGCTCGATGTCGCCCTCGGGCTCGTCGGCAGCCCGTCCGTCCTGTTCCTCGACGAGCCGACCACCGGCCTGGACCCCGAGGCCCGCTCCGCGATGTGGGCCGAGATCCGGCGCCTCGCCGGCGAGGACGAGCTGACCGTCGTGCTCACGACGCACTACCTCGAGGAGGCGGATCGGCTGGCCGACGGGCTGACCATCGTCGACCGTGGCCGCGTGGTGGCCGAGGGGTCGCCGGAGTCGCTGAAGGCGACCCTCTCCGGGGACACGCTCTCGGTCGAGCTGGTCGAGCCGGACGAGTCGCGCGTCCTGGAGATCGCGACGTCGGTCGCGCTCCTGCGGGACGTCTCGGTGCACGTCGAGGGGCCCACCGGCCGCCTCGTCGCGCGCACCTCCGACGGACCCGCCGCGGTGGGCGCCGTCATCGCCGCGCTGCAGGCCGCCGGCATCAGGCACGGCGCGGTCGGCGTCTCCCGGCCCACGCTCGACGACGTCTACCTGGCTCATGCCGGCCGCTCGTGGACCTCGTCGGCACCCGAGAAGGAGCTGGTCCGATGAGCGCCACCTGGGTCACCCAGACGACGCAGGTCACCCGCCGCTGGACCATCGACGGCATCCGTCAGCCGTGGGGGCTCGGCGTCGCGGTCATCCAGCCGGTCATCTGGCTGCTGCTGTTCGGCAACGTGTTCTCGTCGGTCGCCACGGTCCCCGGCTTCGGGTCCGACGACTACATGACCTTCCTCGTGCCCGGCATCCTCATGATGACGGTCCTGTACTCGGGCGCCTGGGCCGGCACGGGCTTCATCGACGACATCCGCTCCGGCGTCATGGACCGCATGCTGACCTCACCGGTGCACCGGTCGTCCCTGGTGGCCGGACAGCTCGTGCAGCAGCTCGTGATCTGCTTCGTGCAGGGGCTGTGCGTCCTCGGGATCGGCGTCCTCGCAGGCGCGTCCTACGAGGGCGGGCCGCTCGGGCTCCTCGTCGCGCTGGGGGCGTCGATGCTCCTCGCAGCCGCGTTCTGCTCCCTGTCGGCGGCTGTCGCCCTGCTCGCCCGCGACCAGACCGCCCTCATCGGCATCTCGACCATCATCGTGCTCCCGGCGACGTTCCTGTCGACGGCCCTGATGCCGACGTCGCTGCTGCCGTCGTGGGTCCAGACGGTCGCCCAGTTCAACCCGCTGACCTGGGCCGTCGAGATCGCCAGGACGTCGATGTCGACCGACGTGGACTGGTCCCTCGTCGGCACCCGTTCCCTGTGGCTGCTGCTGCTGGCCGCTGTGGTCGCCTGGTGGTCGGTCCGCGCCATGCGCACCTACCAACGCTCCCTCTAAAGCCCCGCAACGTCCGCACTCGTGGGTGCGATACCCCTCACGAGTGCGGACGTTGCAGCTCTCCACACAGCAACGTCCGCACTGGTCGGGGTCCTGGGCCCCACCAGTGCGGACGTTGCGGGTGTCAGTGGGCGGTGGTGCGGCCGAAGTGGAAGCGCGCCGTCGCCGGGGAGCTGGGCCAGCGGCTGGTGACCACCTTGTTGCGCGTGTAGAAGCGGACCGCCTCGGGGCCGTAGATGTGGCTCTCGCCGAACAGCGAGTCCTTCCAGCCGCCGAACGAGTGCCAGCCGACGGGCACCGGGATCGGCACGTTGATGCCGATCATGCCGACGTGCACCGCGCGCTGGAACGTGCGGGCGGCGTCGCCGCTCGACGTGAACAGAGCGGTCCCGTTGCCGTACGGGTTCGCGTTGACCAGGGCGATCGCCTCGGACAGGTCCGCCACGCGGAGCACGACGAGCACCGGCCCGAAGATCTCCTCGGCGTACGCACGCATGTCGGTCGTGACGCCGTCGAGCACCGTGGGGCCCACGTAGTAACCGCCCTCGAATCCGGTGACGGTGTGCCCGCGTCCGTCCACCAGTGCGCGCGCCCCGGAGTCGACGGCGTCGGAGACGATCTCCTCGATCCGCAGCTGCGCCGCCCTCGTGATGACGGGCCCCATGTCCGAGGCCGGGTCGTTCCCGGGCGCCACGCGCACCTTCAGCGCCGCCGCCTTCAGACGCTCCAGCAGTGCGTCGGCCACCTCGTCGACCACCACGGCCACCGAGATCGCCATGCACCGCTCGCCGGCCGCGCCGAACGCCGCACCGGTCAGGTGCGTCGCGGCGAGGTCCAGGTCGGCGTCGGCCAGCACGACGGCATGGTTCTTCGCGCCACCGAGGGCCTGCACGCGCTTCCCGTGCGCGGTCGCGGTCGCGTGCACATGACGGGCGACGGTCGTCGACCCGACGAACGACACCGCGCTGATGTCCGGGTGCGTGAGCAGCCCGTCGACGGCCACGCGGTCGCCCTGGAGCACCGAGAACACCCCGTCGGGAAGTCCGGCGTCCTTCCACAGGCGCGCGAGCAGGAGCGACGACGAGGGGTCGCGCTCGGACGGCTTCAGCACGAACGCGTTGCCGGTGGCGATGGCCATGGGCGCCATCCACAGCGGCACCATCGCCGGGAAGTTGAACGGCGTGATGCCGGCGACCACACCCAGCGGCTCGCGGAAGGAGAACACGTCGACGCCCGTGGCGGCCTGGTCGGTGTACTCCCCTTTCAGCAGCTGGGGGATCCCGCACGCGTACTCGACGACCTCGAGCCCTCGACCCACCTCGCCGAGCGAGTCCGCGGTGACCTTGCCGTGCTCCGCCGTGATCGTCGCAGCGAGCTCGTCGGTGTGGGCGACCAGCTGCTCCCGGAACGCGAACAAGACGCCGGCCCGCTTCCCGATGGGCTCCTGCGCCCAGCTGTGCGACGCCGCGAGCGCTCCCGCGACGACCGCGTCGACCTCCGCCTGGTCCGCGAGGAGAACGCGCCCGGACACCTCGCCGGTCGCGGGGTTGTGCACGTCCTGGGTCCGTGATCCCTCGGGCGTGCTCACCTGGCCCCCGACGACGTGACCGATGAGCGGAGCGGTATCGACGAGCGCGGACATGACAGCCCTCTTCCGTACTGGCGGTGACGGGTACGCCGGACCGATCCAATCTATCCCCGCCCCAATGCCCCGCCCGGACGCAGCCGAGCCCGAGCCCAACGTCCGCACAAGTTGGCGCTATCACCCTCACGAGTGCGGACGCTGCCGGAGGGCCCGCGACGACGTCCGCACTCGTGGGGGCTGTACGCCACACGAGTGCGGACGTTGCGGGGGGTGGACGAGGTCAGTCGCGGGCCGTCAGCACCAGGGGGCCGTCCGGGGTAATGGCGATCGTGTGCTCGGCGTGGGCGGCCACGGAGCCGTCCGCGGTGCGGATCGTCCAGCCGTCCGGGTCGATCGTGTAGTCGTCGCCACCCGCCATGAACCACGGCTCGATGGCGATCACCAGGCCGGTCTTGAGCTTCAGCCCCGTCCCGGGACGACCGAGGTTGGGCACGTGCGGGTCCTCGTGCATGGTCCGCCCGACGCCGTGGCCGCCGAAGTCGGCGTTGATCCCGTACCCGCCGGCGCGGCCGATGGCGCCGATCGCCGCCGAGATGTCGCCCATCCGCGCACCGTTGCGCGCGGCGGCGATGCCGGCGTCCAGCGCCCGCTCGGTCGTCTCGATCAGGGCGGTCACCTCAGGGGTCGTCGTGCCGATCTGGAAGGTCAGCGCCGAGTCGGCGACCCACCCCTGCAGCTGTGCGGCGAAGTCGATCGACAGGACGTCGCCGTCGGCGAGCACGTGGTCCGACGGCAGTCCGTGCAGCGCTGCGTCGTTCACCGATGTGCACAGGACGCCGGGATACGGCATCGCGCCGAACGAGGGGTGGTAGCCCAGGTAGACCGAGTGCGCGCCGGCGGCGTCGATCATCTGGTGCGCGTGCGTGTCGAGCTGCTTGAGGGTCATCCCCTCTCGCGCGACGTCACGCAGGGAAGAGAGGACACCGGCGACGAACCGGCCGGCGGGACGCATCGCGTCGATCTGAGCGGGATTCTTGAGAGCCACAGCACCACCCTGCCACGGGCAGGCAACAGCCCGTGGGCCGGACCCCTTGACAGGGCCTGCCGCGAAGGACGAGGTCGCGGCTCCCACGGGCTGCGGTGACTGCCTGGATTCGCTCGCCGACCGGGTGGTCTGCGGGCGGAGCAATCCGTCCGAGAACTGACGGGCGACTAGCGGACAGTCACCTCACGCGTCCAAGAAGAAATCATGTCTTGAACCACCTCCTTCCCGTGTGCCTTGAACGTACGTCCGTACGGAGCGTCTGCCAAGACCTTTTCTCCGGTGGCGAACCGGCCGAGCCCCGAGAACCCTGGTGAGATGAGCACGCCACCACCGGCAGCAGCGAACGAACATGCGGGTCGCCGCTTCCTGCTCTCGGCGACCGTCCTGGAGTCGCGGGACGCCAACGCACTCGCGGACTTCTACCACCGGCTCCTCGGCTGGCCCGTCATTGCCGACGAGCCGGGTTGGGTCATGCTCCGCCCGCCGGAGGGCGGCAGCGGGCTGTCGTTCAGCTCCGACCCTCTGTACCGGGAGCCGGTCTGGCCGGCGACGACGGACCAGAACCAGATGCAGCTGCACCTGGACATCTGGGTGGACGACCTGGCCGCCGGCGTCGAGCACGCACTGGCGACCGGCGCCCGCCTGGCGCAGTGGCAGCCGCAGGAGAACGTCCGCGTCCTGCTCGACCCGGCGGGCCACCCGTTCTGCTTCTTCGAGGACTAGTACCGCGCCATGTCAGGCCGCCTCAGTGCTGGAGCCACTCGGCGAAGGTCAGTCGGCCGGTGGCGTGCTCCGGTGCCAGGTGGCCGCCGTCGCGGAAGCGCTTGAGCGGTCCCAGTGCGGGGAAGCTCCAGACGCGGGCGTGCCGGCCCTTCGCGGCGAGGTAGGTGCGCATGAGCTCGTCGACGGTCAGGACCTGCGGCCCGCCCAGGTCCTCCACGCGGCCCGCGGGTCCCGACGCTGCCAGCGTCGCGAGTCGGGCGGCCACCTCGCGCACGTCGACGGGCTGGTCCCGCAGACCTCGAGGCACCAGCGCGACCGGGCCCTTGGCCAGCGCGCCCAGCAGGGTCGCGACGAAGTCGTGGAACTGGGTGGCTCGCAGGATCGACCAGGGGATTCCCCCGTCCTCGACGATCTCCTCCACCCGACGCTTCACCTGGTAGTAGCCGAACGGCACGGCGTCGACGCCGACGATCGAGATGTAGACCAGGTGCGGGACGTTGGCGGCGCGGCAGGCGAGCATGAGCTGGACCGCGGCGTCGAGGTCCTCGTCAGGCTTGCGGGGGTTGCTCGCGCAGTGGATCACGACCGACACGCCCGCGAGCGCCTGGGGCAGCCCCTCGCCCGTCAGCAGGTCACCGACCTGCCACTGGACCTCGTCGGGAACCGCGGGTGTGCGGTCCCTTCGGCTCAGCACCCGGACCGGGCGACCCGCGTCGAGGAGCGTGTGCACCAGGGCGCGTCCGAGGGTTCCGGTCCCGCCGGTGACCAGCACGGGTCGATCGTCGTCAGCCATGGTGGCGATCCTGGCCCATGGCGCGACCGTGCCGCGAGTCACACCGTGCGGGCAGCCTCGATCTGCTCGACGAGAGCGGGCACCTGCGGCGCCTTGAGCAGGACCGCGACCTCCTGCGACCCGCCCTTGGCGAGCGTGACCCGGAGGCCGGTGACCGTTCGCTTCTGCCAGGTGCGGATGTCCGAGGCGGCGCTCACACCGGTGACCTTGGACCACGGGGACGCGAACACCTTCGTCTCGGACTTCTTGCCGGCCCAGATCTCGATCCCGCCGGGGCCGTAGGCCAGGACCGCGGCGACACCGGTGGTCGTGCGCTCGCCGGCCGCCTTGAGGAGCGCCTCCTGCGTCGGTCCGGTGACGCACGGGACGAACGACCAGCCGGGGTGCGTCGCCTCCAGCGCTCGGACCCGCTTGCGGTTGGCCCGCTCGATGCCCCTGCTCGTCATGATCAGGACGACGGGGCCGACGACGAACGCCACGATCAGCAGCGCGGCCGCGGTGTAGTTCCCGTCCGGCACGGTGAGGGCCAGACCGCCCGCGAGCAGGACGAGGTCGATCACGATCAGGACGATCCAACGGCGCGGGGTCACAGGCGGACGGTACCCGAGCCGATCGCAGCGGACGTGAACTTCGCCGTCGCAGCCCTCACCGAGGCAGGGACCTCGGCGTCCGACGACGGCTGGGGCGCCCCCGCCACCAACGCCAGCGGCAGCACGCCCGCCCACACGGAGCGGTCCTCACCGTCGTCCGGCTGCTCGGACGCTCCGTACGCCCGGACCTTGACGGACGCTCGCCCGAGCCCGACACGCATGATCGACGTCGCCGCCAGCTCCTTGCGGGTCGACGCACGCACCTCGTCCCAGCGGCCCGGCATCAGGTGCTCCGAGACGACGAGCAGCGCCGCCTCCTTCTCATCGCCGACGAGCGCGACCGCGCGACCGTGGACGACGACGCTGCGGTAGTTCGCCGAGCTGTCGAACACCGAGCGCGCGAACACCAGCCCGTCCACGTGCGTGACCCCGACGGACACCTCGACGCCCTCCGGCGCCAGGAACAGACCGGCACCGGTCGACCCGTGCAGCAGCAACGAGTCGCCGTCGCGGGCGTAGAGGAACGGGATCACGACCGGGCGGCCCTCCCGCACGAACGCGACGTGCGCCACCAGTCCGGCGTCGAGGATCGCGTAGAGCTCGGCGCGCTCGGTGCGCTGGCGTTCGGGGATGCGCCGGATGCGGGTCTCGTCGTCGACGGGGAGCGGTTGGGCCATGGGCCGACATGCTAGATGTCAGCCTCCTGATCCCCGACTGAATGCCCTTCTAGCGGGTCGTCGCCGGGACGGTCGCCGTCCCGCAGGCACCGCAGAAAGGGTCGTCCTGGGCGAGCCGGTAGCGGGCGCACTGCGGGTCCATGCAGGTCCGCGTCTCGACGCCCACCGGCCGGGCGACCGGCTGAGCCGAACCCTTGAGCGGCATCGGCGACGTGTAGATGGGGCCGATCGGCGCCGGGGCGCCCGGCTGCGGCACGCGCAGAACCGTCCAGACCGTCGGCTTGCCGCAGACCGCGCACGTCTTGCTCGTCTGGACCTTTCCCTGCGCGGCGCAGGCCGGGTCGGTGCATCGAAGGGCCGTGTTGGCCATGGCTTCCCCCGGGGGTGCAGTGGGCGTTGGTTGGCAGCCTAGGAGACCTCGCGGCGCCGCGCTCGGATGAGGAAGCCGGTTCCGACCCCTGCACCGACCACGAGGAGACCGAGCAGCCACCAGACCCACGCCGGTGTCGCGTCGGAGTCGGACTCGGACGCGTCGGACGTCGCGGACGGGGACGGCGCAGGCTCCGTCGCCGTCACCTCCGGGGTCGGCGTGGGGGTGGGGGTCGGCGTCGGCGTGGGCGTCGGGGTGGGGGTAGGCGTCGGCGTAGGCGGTGCCGGTTCCGGTGCGGCGGCCGTCTCGGTGGGCACGACCGGCGCGACCGGTGGGGGTGTCGGCGTGGGAGTGGGGGTCGGCGTCGGGAGCACCGGTCGCTCGGGTCGCGCCGGCAACGTCGGCGTGGGAGTCGGGGTGGGGGTCGGCGTGGGCGTCGGGCTCGGTCGCGACGGGAGCGTGAACGTCGGCGTCGGGAGGCTTCCGGTCGCCGTGATCTCCGGCCGATCGGGCCGATTGCTGCACGACGTCAGCAGGAGCGTGGCCATCACCACCACGACCACACCCGACACCCCGCGGGCAACCTTCTGCGGTGAGCTCACGCCACGCTCCTCTCGGCGACAGTTTCCGACGACGGGTCGTCGGAGGTGCCGACGCGGGGAGGCCCGGCGCGGCGTCGCCCGAACGTATCGATCGGCGATGCCACTGGGAAGGGGCCAGCACCTGCGCGTTCGTCCCACCACACGCTCACGAGACGCTGGCGGCCAGCGGGGACGACCGCGCACTGCCCCCTGCCTCGAGGTGCGCCGCCTGGGCTCGCAGTGCCAGGACGACAGGTCGCGACCCGCCGGTCCCGTGCCGTTCCAGCGCGCCGGCCAGCACCTCGAGCACCTCGGCTGGCTGCGCGCGTTCGACGTGGGGGGTCAGCGCGAGCAGAGGCACATGGACAGGCCGCTCACCGGTCGGTCGCAGGACGAGCAGCAGGCCGCCGACGCGGTTGCCGACGAGGGCCACACCCGTCGTCGGAACGAGCGTGACCCGACGACGCCAGACCCGGCACCGCCGTCGTTCGACGACCCCCGCCACGGGGTCGACCGAGTAGGAGACCCACACGGTCACCACGAGCACCAGCACGACCGGGACGAACAGCCACGCGTACGCGCGGTTCTGCGGCTGCGTGGCGACGACGAACGACACGGCGCCGGCGGTGGCGAGCACCGTGCCGATGCTCCAGGCGAGGTGCGTCCGCGACGTCATCGCCGCGAAGGGGACCGCGTCGTCGGGCATCAGCCGTAGGCCCGCGCCACGACCGCTCGCACTGCGTCGCCGAGCTCCGCCTCGACAGCCGCCCGGGTCGACGGCCGGACGACGACGGCTCCCTCGGTCCCCTCCGACAGCACCCACGCACCACCAGGTCCCGTGAACAGGCCGATCAGCTGCGGGTGCTCGCCGGCGACCGTCCGGACGACCACGTCGGCCCGGACCAGCGCAGCGCCGAGCGCCTCCGCGACCTCGATCGATGGTTCCGTGCTGCCGGCCGGGAGCTCGACGGGCTCCCCGGAACCGTCCCGGGTCTCGGGATGGACGGCCGCACCGACGACGAGGTCGGTGAGGGTGTCGACGGGCGCCAGCGCGAACCGGTGCATGCCGTCGGAACCCACCTCCTCGACGAGGACCACGTCCTCGACGACGTGCGCGTACCAGAAGTCCTGCGTCAGGGCGGTGGTCCGAGCGATCGCGACCACGACCCGGGCGCCGAGCCGCAGCGTCACCAGGGCCTGCACGTCGCCGCGGACCTGGAGCTCCACCGCCGGTTCACCCAACGCCTCGACGCGCGCCTGCGGGGTGGGCGGGTCGACGATCCCGCGCGCGAGCAGGCCGCGGTACGCAGTCCGCAGGACGACGTCGCGCGTCTCTGCGTCCTGGTCGTCGGCGGACCAGAACGGCGACACGACGGTGTCTCCGGGACCGGCGAGGATCGCGAGCTCCTCGTCGGTCAGCACCTCGACGAACACGGTCGACGCCTCGCTGCTCACGCTCACCCCTGCCTCACAGGAACCCGAAGGACGCGACCTTGAGGGCGCCCTTGCCGACGTTGCTCAGGGTGTCACCGACCGAGCTCGCGGCGTCGCTCAGCCGGTCGTGCGCCCAGTCCGTGGCCGACGACACGGCATCCGAGGTGGCGTTCCACGCGGCGCTCGCCCCGTCGGCGATGTGACCGCCGACCGACGAGAAGAACGAGCCGATGGCCTCGCGGTTGTCCCACACGTAGTTGCCGAGGGTCCACGCGCCGTACGCGAGGACCGCAGCACCGGCGACGGCCGCACCCACCGGCGTCAGGGTCGCGAACAGGAGCAGACCGGCGCCGACACCTCCCGCGACGGCGAACCCTCGCGTCGCCCAGCCGCGCGCACCGTCGTACCCGCCCCCGGTGACCACGTCGACGCCGGCCGACACGATGGTCAGCGGGAGGAACACCTTGCCGACGAGACCCGCCGCGCGTGCCCCGATGATCTTGCCCAGCAGCCCCTCGGGATTGCCGAACTTGAGCTGGCTGAGCATGGCGTCCGCCCGGTCGAAGTTCTTCGTCATCGTCGCGATGTCGGTGATGGGCGCGAACTCCGAGGTCAGGAACTTGGCGTACGCCGCCGTCTTGAGGCCCTCCCCGACGCCCTTCTTGATCACCTGGGCGAACGCGTACCCACCGGCGCCGACCAGTCCGAGCGACCCGACGACGTCGTGGCTCGCCAGCGCGCGCTGCAGGTACGCGTCGACCGAGGACCGGAGCGTCTGGGGCACCTCGACGCCGCCGAGCCGTCCGGCGACTGCCTGGTCGACGGCGACCAGCGCGGTGACCGCCTCGGTGATCGCGTCGGCGCGATGCGCAGCCTCGGAGTTGAGCGCCTTCTGCTGCGCTTCCCGCCGGGCGCCGGCACCGGTCGGGTCACCGACGGCCGTCAGGACGGGCGGAAGCGTCCGAGCGGTCACCCGGCCCTCGGGGGTGACCGTGAACCCCGCCGCCTGGGCCTCGGTCACGCGCGAGAGAACCACGTCCCGTGCGGTACCCAGGTCGACGGCGCCGGCCGACAGCGCTGCACGCGCAGCATCGAGCGCGGCGACGAGCGCGAACCCGGTCGTGGCCTCGCGTGCCATGCGTTCTGCGGCCGCGTCCGCCGCCTGCCCCTCCCACACGCTCGTGAGGCGCGCGACGGAGTCCTTCGCAGCCTGGACCTGGCCCTCGACCTCCCGCCGGGCGGACTCGACACCGGTCGAGGCCTCGGCGAGCGCCTGAGGTCGCCAGGAGCGGACGACGTCGAGCGTCAGCCCGGTCATCGCGGCCCGGCCAGCGTGCCGAAGCGACGGCCCACGCCCGAGTCCGTCGACCGGTACGCCGACGCGCTGCCGGTGGCGCTCGCCGCCATCCCGGCCACATCCTCGCCGAAGACCTGGACGGCGGCGCCGAGACGGGTGGACACCCACACGGCCGCCTCCGCCGTCGCCGACCCGGCGAGGGCGTCCCCGATCGGGGCGAACGGACCCGCCACGTCGGCGGCCCGGACCGCCTCCCCGGCGCTGCGCAGCTCCGCAGCTGCGGTCTCCAGTGCCGAGATGTCGGCGACGACGCTCATGCAGTGCTCCTCGGGGCGATCACGCGGACTCAGAGGCTCCAGTTGCCGCCCGCGCCGACCCGCCGCGCGAGCAGGGACGACAGGAGCGAACGATCCTTCTCGACGAGGTTCGCGTTCTCGACGAGCGCCGGCAGAAGCTTGTCCGCCCAGATCGGTCGACGTGCCTCGATCTCGGCGATCAGGGGCCGGACCACCTCGGGCGGCTGCGAGACGTAGTCGGAGCCGACGCTCTCGAGCAGAGGCACGCGCGCCTGCCGCCACCCGTTGAAGCGTTCGACCGACAGGTCGACACCGGTCTTGCGGCCGCGCAGGTGCACGTAGGCACGCCGCTCCAGCCGTACGGGCTTGACCATCAACGACGTCCGAACAGGCGTCAGCACCCCGGTGCCGCAGTCGAAGGTGCCGGCTGGGCTGCCCTTCTCCGGCCCGACGAGGTGCAGGAACACGATGGTCCCCGCGCCGGTCGCACCCATCGCGGCCCCCTTGCGTCGTCCCGGTACCGGCCTGCTCGACCGCCTGCAGGCTATCCCACAGCCGTCACCCGGGTTCGGGTAGAGACCACGACGTGCGCCGTGGTGGGCGGGACACGGCGTGATCCCGTCGGGCCGGCGCCACGCCGTGTCGTCGTCGCGAACCTTTCCGCGCTGTCTACCCTGGCGTGATGCCCGCCTCCCGCAGCCGCCCCGCGCGCTACGCCCAGCGTCGCAAGCGCCGGATGGCCGCCGTCGAGCACGACCTCAGCACCGAGCAGTGGGCCGCCTTGACCACCGCCTGGGGCGGTTGCGCGTACTGCGGCGCCACAGGTGTGCCGATGCAGCGTGACTGCGTGCTGCCGATCTCCCGGGGCGGCCGCTACACGCTCGACAACATCGCGCCGGCCTGCCGCTCGTGCAACGCGAGCAAGTGCAACGACGAGGTCACCGGCTGGCTGCGGCGCAAACGCCTCGACGAGCGGGCGTTCCTCGAGCGGCACGTCCGGATCCAGGCCGACCTGGCGTCCCGGTTCCGGGCGGCCACGGAAGCACCCTGAAGGCCTGCACATAGCGCTTACAGGCCTGTCAGTGAAACTGTTGACGCGCGGGTCGGACATCCGCGAGCCTGGGTCGCCGACGAGGGCGTCGGACGAGACAGGGGGCAACGATGTCGCAGGCAACTCCAGAAACAGCAGCACCCGAGCAGGCCGTGGGTGGTGTCGGTGCTCAGGTCCGGCTCCGGGACGTGGTCAAGACGTTCGCGCTGGGTTCCGGTGCGCGCCTGACGGCCGCGGACCGGGTGGACCTGGACCTGGAGCCGGGGAGCCTGACCGCGTTGACCGGCCCGTCCGGGTCCGGCAAGTCCACGTTGCTGCACCTGATCGGTGCGATCGAGACCGCGGACTCGGGGTCGTTGCTGGTCGACGACCTGGACCTGACCACCGCGAACCGGCGCACGCTGGCCGCCTACCGTTCCGGGGTCGGGTTCGTGTTCCAACGGTTCCACCTGCTGCCCGCCCTGACCGCCCTGCACAACGTGATGGTCCCGGTGCTGCCGTTGCGCCACCTCGACTTCGACCGGGTCGAACGCGCCCGCGAGCTGCTCGACGCCGTCGGCCTCGCCGGTCGTGAGGACGCCCTGCCGTCGCGGTTGTCCGGGGGGCAGCAGCAACGCGTCGCGATCGCCCGCGCCCTGATCAACCGACCGCGGCTGCTGCTCGCCGACGAGCCCACCGGCAACCTGGACTCCCACACAGGCCAGTCCGTCCTCGAGCTGATCCTGGGTCTGCGGGACCGGTACCCGATGACGATCGTGCTCTCCACGCACGACACCGGTATCGCGGCCGTGTGCGAACGGGTCGTACACATCCTCGACGGCCGCGTGAACGCCGAGTGAGCACCATCACGACACCGGGGGGCGCGTCGTGCTGACCGTGATCCTGGCCCAGCTGCGCCACCGTCGCGGGCGGGTCGCCTCGACCCTGGCCGCCATCGCGATCGCCGTGGCGTCCTTCTCCCTGCTGACCTCCGCCGCCCAGGGCTCCCGCCTGGCCGTGCACGCCACCGTCACGAAGAACGCACGCCCGCTGTACGACATCCTCGTGCGCGCCGGAGCCGGCGAGGGTGATGCCGGTGCCCTGCTCGACGCGGACGCCGTCACCGAGACCCAGGGCGGCATCAGCCTGGACAAGTGGCACCAGATCCTGGACATCCCCGGCGTCGCCGTCGCCGCACCCGTCGCCGACGTCGGCTACGTCATGCAGGCCACCCGTGTCGACGTCGACCTGAGCGGCCTGATCGACCCGACCCTCGACCACCAGGTCCTCCGGGTCACCCCCACGTTCGTCTCCGACCGCGGCACCACCCGCGTCACCGACGGCGACCTCTACCTCTACGCCACCCGGAACCGCCTCGAGTACACCCCGTCCCCGCCGTGGAAGGTCGTGGACCACTGGGAGGTCCCCTCGCCCGAAGCACCGGTGGGGCCGACGTCCTTCGAGGTCTTGCCGGACGGCACCCGGCAGAAGTTCTGTCTGTGGGCGAGCCGGGGCACGGAAGGGGCGGCCCCGCTGGATCCGGCCGACCGGCTCGACATGCACTGCTGGTCCTCCGACCCGACGTCGACCGGAGGCGAGGGTGGACACCCTCGGGTCTCCCTCGTGCTCCCGGTGCCGCTGCGCCTGGCCGCCGTCGATCCCGCGCAAGAGGCTGCACTGACCGGTCTCGACACGGCGGTCGTCAAGGGCCACTACCTGCACGCACCCGAGTCGGGCCGGATCCCGGTCGTCGCGGCGAACCGCCTGACGTTGGACCAGACGGTCGACCTCGAGGTCCAGCAGCTGCCCGCGAAGGTCGTCGACGACGTCGCCGCTTCCCAGTACCTCGAGTCCGCCGTCGGGCGGGCGGACGGCACCCCGGGTACGACCGTCGGCACCCGGAGCCTGGACGTCGCGTCGGTCTACCCGAAGATCCTCGACCGCCTGGCCGAGCCGGACCCCGTCCCCGAACCCCCACAGCAGGTGGGTGACATCTACATTGCGCCGTCGAATCCCTCCGATGACCAGGAGCTGGGCGCAGGGAAGGACCTCGACGCGTTCTGGACCGTCGGCCCGCGTGCGACCGAGTCGGGTCCCCCGACCGGCCCGTGGGGTACGACCTCGCACAACAGCGTCGCCGGGCACCCGCTGCCGATCACGTTGAACGACCCCTCACGGCAGGTGCAGGGATACCAGCAGGTGTTCGACGGCGAGACCTTCAACCCGCCGGCGCGACTGAGCCTCGACGGCATCTTCGACACGGACAAGGTGAAGACCGGTCCGCCACTGTCCCGGTTGCCGTTCGACATCCACTCGACCCCGTCGCTGGAGCCTGGCGACGACGCGGCGAAGGCGGCACTCGGTGGGAAGCCGCTCGAGCCCAGCACGGGTTTCAACGGTGCTGTCGCCCAGGCACCCGTGCTCCTGACGAGCCTGGACGCACTCGGTGCCCTGGCCGGCTACACCAACCAAGGATCAGAGCCCGTCGCCGCCGCGACCGCCGCACCGATCTCCACCGTGCGGGTCCGCGTCACCGGTCACATCGGCCTCGACGACGCCTCCCTGGAACGTGTGCGTGCCGTCGCGGACGAGATCAGCTCGCGCACCGGTCTGCACGTCGACCTCCTCGGGGGCTCGTCCACCGCGGGACACGCGACGACCCTCCCGGCCGGGTCCTACGGACGCCCGGCCCTGACGGTCGACGCGCCCTGGACGAAGAAGGGGGTCGCAGCCGCCGTCGTGTCTGCGATCGACGCCAAGAGCCTGCTGCTGGCGATCCTCGCGCTGGTCGCGTGCGCGTTGGCCGTCGGGAACGCGACCTCGGCCGCCGTTCGGTCCCGGTCCACGGAGCTCGGGGTGCTGGCCTGCCTGGGCTGGCGACCGGGCAGGCTGTTCGGGACCGTCATGGGCGAGTCCGCCCTCGTCGGCCTGCTCGCCGGGGTCGTCGGGACCGTCGCCGCCCTCGGCGCGGCACCTGTGCTCGGGGTCGACCTGATGCCCGGGTACCTCGCCCTGGCGGTGCCCGCCGCGATGCTCCTGGCAGTCCTGGCCGCGATCGCGCCCGCGGTACGCGCCACGCGCGCCAACCCCGCCGCCGCAACCCGCCCACCCGTCGTGCTGGTCGCGCGCAAGCGCACACCCCGCACGATCGTCGGCATGTCCACCGGCAACGTCGCCCGCGCCCCGGGACGCTCGCTGGTCGCCGCGCTCAGCCTCGCCCTGGGGGTGCTGTCGATCACCGTGCTGATCATCATCAGCGTCAGCTTCCGCGGCACCGTCTCCGGGACCGTCCTGGGTGACTTCGTCACCGTCCAGGTCCGCTCCGCCGACTACGTCGCCGCCGCCCTGACCGTCCTGCTCGGTGCCGTCACCGTCGCCGACGTGCTCTACCTGAACATCCGCGAACGCGGCGCCGAGTTCGCCCTGCTCGGCGCCACGGGCTGGCGCGACGGCCCGCTGGCCCGCCTCGCCGGCTACGAAGCGTTCCTCATCGGACTGCTCGGCTCCCTCGTCGGCGCCGGCGGGGCCCTGCTCATCGCCCAGCACCTCGCCCACCCTCTGCCGACCCAGACCTACCTGATCGCCGGGGTCTGCGCCGGAGCAGGACTGCTCATCGCCCTGCTCGCCGCCGCCTGGCCCGTCCGCTCGCTACGCCGCCTGCCCATGGCCCAGCTCCTCGCAGAGGAATAAGCCCTAGGAACGCAGCTCCTTGCGCAGGATCTTTCCCGACGAGGACTTCGGGATCGCGTCGACGAGCTCGACCTGGCGGATCTTCTTGTGCGGCGCCACGCGTTCGGCCACCCAGGCCATCAGGGCGTCGGGGTCGAGGTCGTCGCCGGACCGGACGACGAAGGCCTTCGGGGTCTCCTCGCCGTCGGCGTCCGAGACCCCGATCACCGCCGCGTCGAGCACCCCGGGATGCGTGAGCAGGAGCGCCTCGAGCTCGGCCGGCGGTACCTGGTAGCCGTGGTACTTGATCAGCTCCTTGAGCCGGTCGATCACGTAGAACGCACCGCCGGAGTCGACCGTCACGATGTCGCCGGTGTGCAAGAACCCGTCGCCGTCGAGCGTCTCCGCGGTGGCCGCGTCGTCACCGAGGTACCCGACCATCACGTTCGGACCCTGGCACCACAGCTCGCCCGGAGCGCTCATGCCGTCCGACGGGATCGCGATCTCGTGCCCGTCGCCCGGGTCGATCAGCCGCGCCACCATGTTCGGCAGGAGCACCCCGATCGACCCCCGCGGCAGGTCGTCCCGGTCGGCGGGGACCGCGTGCGACACGGGACTCATCTCCGTCATCCCGTACCCCTGCACGACGCGGCACCCGAGGCGCTCTGCCACCGCGTCCGCGAGCGCGCTGCTCAGCGGCGCCGCACCCGACAGGATCGTGTGCACGCTCGACAGGTCGTGCTCGGCCACGAGCGGATGCCGCGCGAGGGCGAGGGCGATCGGCGGCGCCACGAACAGGTAGGTGCAGCGTTGCGTGGCGACGGTGCCGAGGTACTGCGCAAGGTCGAACCGCGGCAGCGTGACCAGGCGCGCCCGTTGCCGGAGCGCCAGGTTGAGGAGCACGGTCAACCCGTAGATGTGGAAGAAGGGCAGGACCGCGGCGACGACGTCCTCGGGCCCGAGCCGGATGAGCACCCGTGACTGCGCGACGTTCGCGACGAGGTTCCGGTGCGTGAGCATGACGCCCTTGGCCAGGCCGGTGGTCCCCGAGGAGTACGGCAGGACGGCCAGGTGGGTCGACGGGTCGAACGAGACGTCCGGTGCGTCCCGGTGCTCGGCGAGCAGGTCCGCGAACGACCTGAACCCCTCGACGCCGTCGGCCACGACGATCCGGTCGTCGTCCAGCCCGACGGCGTGCGCCGCCGCCAGCATCGGCTCCTTGAGGACCGACACCGTCACGACGAACACCGCGTGCGAGTCCGCGAGCTGCCGGCGGATGTCGTCGGCGGTGTACAGCGAGTTCACCGTGGTGACCGTCGCGCCGGCCCGCAGGATCCCGTGGAACAGCGCGGCGAACGCCGCAGAGTTCGGCGCGTGCAGCGCCACCACGTCACCTGTCCGCACACCGCGCGCAGCGAGCGCTCCGGCTACGCGGAGCACCTGCTCGACCAGCTCGCCGTACGTGACGGTGCGGTCCCCGTCGACCACCGCCACGGTCCGGAGCTCGTCGGGCGTGAGGGACGCGAGCACGTAGTCGAAGACCGACTCGTCGGGGATGTCGACGTCGGGGTACGGACTGACGATCGGCACGGTCAGCTCCTCGGGGGGCGCGCACGTCGGTGTGCGCGGCCGTCCTCCCGGACGCTACCGGCTGGACCCGGTCGTGTCCCGACGACCGGGGTGCCCCGAGTGCACGGGCAGATCGCGGCGAGCACCACGTGCTCACGCCGGGGCGACGGGCTGCCTCAGGATCGTCCGCCGCTTCGCCGGGGCGGTCCGGCGCGTGTCGCTGAGGTAGATCTCGTGATGCGTGCCCACCATGCGCAGACCGTTGCCGGGGATGAACTCGTCGTGCATCCGCGCGAGCACCGGTGCCTCGTCGTCGAACGAACCGACGTGCAACGTCTGGACGCACCGGCCCTCGGACAGGGTCTCCAGACGGAGGTCGTCGAGCCGGGCGGGTCGGGACGACGACGCAGCCGCGTGCTCGATCGCGGCGCCGACCATGGTGTCCTCGATCCAGTCGGGCACCAGGAGCATCAGGGTCCAGTCCCACCGGGACTTGTCGCGCGCCGCCGTGAAGGAGTCCATGTCGGTCGCCCACCACAGACCCTCCAGAGGAGGGACGACGTAGTCGCGCCCGAGCTCGCGCTTGCTTGCGAACTTCAGCGGGTACGCCACCGGATAGAGCGCACCGACCGCCTCCGTGAACGCGGACGAGGTGTTCGGGTCGCCGTGGCCGTCGACCATCAGGTAGCGGGAGTCCGGGACGTCGACGATCCGGAACGTGCCCCGTGGCGCCCGGTAGCCGTCCAGGGTCTTCCGGAGGTCGGTCTTGTCCGTCACGGGAGCCATCCTGTCGGGAAGGACGGCGCCGCGCGGACGTGGCGGTGCAGGACCTAGGCGGCGTCGTCCAGGATCTCGCCGAGGCGCGCGAGGATCATGCTGCGCCAGCCACCGGTCATGATGCGCCGGGACAGCTGGTCCACCGCGTCGTCCGCGTCGAAACCCGCCTGCTCGAGCAGCACGCGCGTGCCCGCGCCCTCGGCCTGCAGCGTCCACGTCACGGTCGTCTGCATGGCGTTGCCACCCTCGGCGTCGGCCCAGGAGATGCGCAGCAGTCGTGGCGCCTCGACGGCGAGCACCGTGCTCGCGACGACCCCCGAGAACCCCGTGGCCTCGACGGGCCGGCCGCGCATGGTGAACCGGTGGCCGACCTCCGCGCGGAAGTCGTTCGGCATGAGCCACTGCGCCAGGAGCTCGGGTGTAGTGAGGGCCCGCCAGACCCGCTCGGGCGGGTGCGGGTAGAACTGGTCGACGACGATCGTCGTGAGGTCCTCGTCGTTGCTCTGGGTGGCCGGGTCGGTGCTGGTCATCGTCGTCCTTCGTCGTCGTGCGGATGGTCGTCCTGCTCGAGCTGGTCCAGCACGGTGCCGAGGTCCCGCATCCGACCCCGCCAGAAGCGTTCGTACGGCGTGAGCCAGTCGGCGAGCTCCTGCAGCGGTCCGGGGGTCACCGAGTAGTACCGGTGGCGTCCGCTCGTTCGCTCGTCGACGAGGCCGCCCGCCCGGAGCGAAGCGAGGTGCTCGGACACGCTCGGGCGGGCCATGTCGAACCGAGCGGCGAGCTCAGTGACCGTCTGCTCGCGCTCGAGCAGCGCGTCGAGGATGTCCCGCCGGGTCGGGTTGGCCAGCGCGCCGACGAGGCGGTCCAGTGGTGCGCTCCTGCTGCGGCGGGGCACGTCACGGCGTCCGGTCGTTGGTCACGGCGTCATAGTACGTAGGATTGTTCCTACGTATCAAGCCCGCCCGTCGAGACGAGGGGACGAGCTGCTAGTCCTCGATGACGTCGAGGCCCTGCTCGCGCAGCTGCGCGAGGTGGTCGAGCATCCTCGCCAGCGCGTCGGGCTCGTGGCCGTCCCAGTCAGCCAGCTCCTCGACCACCCGCAGCGGGTGCCGGGTCCGGTAGGACTGCGTCGGGTTGCCCGGGAACCGCTTGTCGGTCACGTTCGGGTCATCCTCGAACGGGCCGAGCGGCTCGACCACGTAGATGTGCCCGCGATCCGGGTTGCCGGCCAGGGCACTGGCCAGCTCCGCTCCCCAGGCGGCGGTGTCGACGAGCGCGGTGAAGTAGATGTTGTTCGACACCCTGCCCGCCTGGAAGTTCGACCCGAAGCCGGCGACCAGCTCCGTCCCGACCTCGACCTCCGATTTCGTGCCGTGGTAGAACGGCCCGGCGATGTGGCCGTAGTCGTCGAACGTGACCATCCGTCGTTCACCTGCGCTGTCGTTCATCGATCCTGTCCTTCGCGAGCGCCCGCTCTGCTGGCCGGCGACGTCCTGGTCGAGGCCGAGCTGCTGGGGCTGGCTTCCCGACGGTCCCCACCAGTCCACCGCGCGACTCCGCAGAATCGTGGCACGGAGCCTGACTCCAGCAACCCCGAAGCGCCCCCCGCACCCTGCCCGTGAGCCGCCGGCACGCCGCGAGGCCCGCCGCCGAGCGGACGACGCGCCGCAGCACCCCACCAACGACGAAACTCCCGGCCAGAGAACCCTGACCGGGAGTTTCGAACTATTCACCTGTGCGCGAGGGGGGATTTGAACCCCCACGCCCTTTCGGACACTGGCACCTGAAGCCAGCGCGTCTGCCGTTCCGCCACTCGCGCGCGCCGGAGAACATTAGCACGGTGCGGCAGGCCACTCGAACACAGCCGTGGCGGGCCAGACGCGACGAGGCACCCGATCGGGCGTACCTCCCGATCGCCGCGCGGGGACGCGCCGACATCCGGGTCCCCGACGCGCGCTGCCCGGATACCATCGAGTGACAACAGGCACAGCCGTGCGCAGGTCAGGCGCGGCACGAGCCGGCGAAGAACGCGTGAAGGAGGTGGGCGTGGGCATCCTCGACAGGTTCGAGAACGGCGTGGAGCGGGTGGTCAACAACGCGTTCGCCAAGGCCTTCAAGAGCGAGCTCAAGCCGCTCGACCTGTCCAGCGCGCTACGCCGTGAGGTGGACGAGCGGGCCGCTGTCGTCGGTCGTGACCGCACCGTGGTGCCCAACGAGTTCACCATCGAGCTGGCCACCTCGGACTACGACCAGGTCGAGTCGTGGGGCGCAGAGGCACTGGCGGACGAGTTCGCGGCGAACGTCACGGACTACGCCGCCGGTCAGCGCTTCGCGTTCGTCGGACCGGTCACGGTGCGGTTCAGCGAGGACACGGAGCTCGAAGCGGCCCGCTTCCGGGTGATCAGCGCGACCGTCCGCGGTGCTGTGGCACCTGCCGCGGCGACCGCGACGCCGAGCGCGCGGCACCCCTTGGTGGACATCGACGGTCAGCGGTACATCCTCACCGGGCCGGTCACGGTGATCGGCCGGGGGTCCGAGGCGGACATCATCGTCGACGACCCTGGCGTCTCGCGGAGGCACCTGGAGATCAAGGTGACGCCGGACGGCGTGATCGCGAGCGACATGGGCTCCACCAACGGGCTCTTCGTCGAGGGCCACCAGGTCCCGGCTGCGACCTTGCTGGACGGCAACACGCTGACCATCGGCCGCACCCGGATCCTGTTCTGGACAGGCGGCGAGCCGGACCTGGACGAGTGACGTCGGCGCATGAGTGAGCTGACGATCACCCTGCTGCGGCTGGGTTACCTGGCGCTGCTGTGGGTGTTCGTGCTCACGTCGATCGCCGTGCTCAGACGGGACCTGTACGGCACGCGGATCACCGACCGTCGTCGCAAGGCCCGCGTCCCCCAACCCGCCGGCGTGACGGCCCAGCCGACCCCAGCCCCGCCCCGGCAGGCCAGATCCGCAGGTCCCAGCCGGCTCGTGGTCACCGAGGGCCCGCTGCGTGGCACGATCATCCCGCTCGGGTCGTCGGCGGTCCTGCTCGGTCGCGCCCCCAGCTGCACGCTCGTCCTCGACGACGACTACTCGTCGTCGCGGCACGCACGGATCTACCCGCAGGGTGGCCAGTGGTTCGTCGAGGACCTCGGATCGACGAACGGGACATTCGTGGCGGACCAGCGCGTCGGGGCCCCAACTCCGCTGCCGACCGGTACACCGGTCCGCGTGGGACAGAGCGTGCTCGAGCTGCAGAGGTAACCCGGTGACCGTCGCACTGAGATATGCGGCACGGTCCGATGTCGGGCTCGTGCGCTCCAACAACCAGGACTCGGCGTACGCCGGGCCTCACCTCCTCATGGTCGCTGACGGGATGGGCGGTCACGCCGGGGGTGACGTCGCGTCGTCTGTCGCGGTGGCGGCGTTCGCGCCGTTGGACGGGGAGTCGCACGGGTCCGACGACGCCCTGGACCAGCTGGAGGCGGCGCTCGCCGACGCGCGCGAGGAGATCATCCAGCGCAGCGAGACCGACCCGGAGCTCGCCGGCATGGGCACGACGGTGCTGGCCATCCTGCGCGCCGGCAACAAGCTGGCGATGGTGCACCTGGGCGACTCGCGCGGCTACCTCATGCGCAACAAGGAGCTCACGCAGGTCACCACCGACCACACCTTCGTGCAGCACCTCGTGGACATCGGCCGGATCACGCCCGAGGAGGCCGAGGTCCACCCGCAGCGCTCGGTCGTCATGCGGGTGCTCGGCGACTTCGACCCGGATGTCGCGCCCGACCTGTCGGTGCGCGAGGCGCGGCCCGGTGACCGATGGTTGCTGTGCTCCGACGGCCTGTCGGGGTTCGTGAGCGCCGAGACCATCGAAGAGACCATGGCCACGATCGACGACGTCGACAGCTGCGCCGACCGGCTGGTCCAGCTGGCTCTGCGCGCCGGCGGCGGCGACAACATCACCGTCGTGCTCGCGGACGTCATCGAGCTCGACGACGTCGCGGACGGCCAGGGCCCGACGACGCACGCGACCGTGGTCGGCGCCGCGGCCCTGACCCGCAACGACCCGACGGCCGCCGACGACGGACCCGCCGCCCGCGCAGCCGGCCTGACCAAGCCTGACGAGCCCGAGCCGGTCGAGGAGGACCTCGACGAGGACGACGAGCCGGAGCCGCGTCGGCGCTGGCCGGTGCTGATCGCCTGGGTCGCCGGCGTCCTCGTGGTCCTGGGTGGCATCGGCCTGGCGGTCGCGTGGCTGAACACGCAGTACTACGTGGGCGTCGACGACGGCGAGATCACCATCTTCCGCGGCGTCCCGCAGAGCCTCGGCCCGATCGACCTGTCGTCGCCGATCGAGCACTCGGGCACGGTCGTCGACGACCTGCGCTCGGCATACCTGCGCCAACGTCTCCTCCAGACGATCCAGGCAGACTCGCTCGACGACGCACGCGCCCAGGTCGTCATGCTCCAGGACGACACGGGCTCGTGAGCACCCGTCTGAGCGGGCCCGTGAGCAGGCTCTGATGGCAACCGTCCAACCGCACGCGGTGCGAGCCGGCCGCGGCGTCGAGCTCGGGTTGCTGGTGCTCGCGCTCGCGATCGGCGTGGCGTCGTACGTGCTGGTCGGCATCGGCACCACCGACAAGGTTCCACCCGACGTCCTCGAGTACGGCCTCGGCATGGCCGTGCTCGCCGTCGGCATCCACCTGGTCCTGCGCTGGCGGGCGCCGTACGCCGACCCGGTGATCCTGCCGATCACCGTGGCGCTCAACGGCATCGGCCTGGCGATGATCTACCGCATCGACTTCGCGTACGAGGCCCGGGGGCGGCCGCACGGGTTCGCCGACCGTCAGCTGGTGTGGACCGCGATCTCGGTGGTCCTCGCGGCCGCCGTGCTGATCCTGCTGCGTGACCACCGCACCCTGCGCCGGTACACGTACACCGCAGGCATCGCCGGCCTGGCCCTGACCCTGCTGCCCCTGGTGCCGGGAATCGGGGTGCTCCTCAATGGTGCACGGATCTGGGTGCGCGTCGGTGGGGTCGGGTTCCAGCCCGCCGAGTTCGCCAAGATCGCGTTCGCCATCTTCTTCGCGGGGTACCTCGTGACGCACCGGGACGCGCTCGCGCTCGCGGGTCCCAAGGTGCTCGGGCTGCACCTGCCGCGTGCGCAGGACCTCGGTCCCATCCTCGTCGTGTGGGCTGCCTCGGTCGCCGTCCTCGTCCTCGAGCGCGACCTCGGCACCTCGCTGCTGTTCTTCGGTCTGTTCGTCGCCATGCTCTACCTGGCCACCGAACGCCTGTCCTGGGTGATCATCGGCCTCCTGCTCTTCGTCGTCGGCGCGGGCCTGGCGGCCACGGCGTTCTCGCACGTCGGCGCCCGGTTCGACGCGTGGCTGCA
Source organism: Cellulomonas sp. URHD0024 (assembly GCF_000426185.1). GTDB lineage: Bacteria > Actinomycetota > Actinomycetes > Actinomycetales > Cellulomonadaceae > Cellulomonas. The sequence continues at coordinate 94,145 of NZ_KE384506.1, read as the reverse complement.
CGCGTTCGACCCGGCCGTGTTCGACAAGGCCTACGGCGGGTCCGGGCAGCTGGTCCGCGGCCTGTTCGGCATGGCCAGCGGCGGTCTGTTCGGCACAGGCTGGGGCGACGGCCGGCCGGACCTGGTGCCCTTCGCGGAGTCGGACTTCATCGTCGCGTCCCTCGGCGAGGAGCTGGGCCTGACCGGCCTCATCGCGATCCTGATGTGCTACCTGATCCTGGCCCAGCGTGGCTTCCGCACGGCAATCGGGGTGCGCGACGGGTTCGGCAAGCTGCTCGCGGGCGGGCTCGCGTTCATCGTGGCGCTGCAGACGTTCGTCGTGGTCGGAGGAGTGACGCGGGTCATCCCGGTGACCGGCCTGGTGACGCCGTTCATCGCGTACGGCGGCTCGTCGCTCGTCGCCAACTGGGTCATCGTCGCGCTCCTGCTCCGGATCTCCGACGAGGCCCGCCGGCCCGCCCGGAACGTGCGCGTGGCGACCCCGATCGCCGGCGTACCGCAGGTCGCGGCGGGCGGCGACCAGCCCACCGAGGTCATCGGCGGGATCTCGTGAACACCCCGCTACGCCGGCTCGCCACCGTGGTCATGGCCATGTTCGTCGTCCTCATCGGCAGTGCGACGTGGGTGCAGTACGCCCAGGCGGACAAGCTCAACAACGACACCCGCAACGTGCGCGGCCTGTACCGGGAGTACGGGAACGCGCGCGGCCCGATCGTCGTCGGTGGCAAGGCGATCGCCTTCTCGACGCCGGTCGACGACCCCTACGGCTACCAGCGCCAGTACACCGACGGCACCACGTACTCGGCGGTCACCGGCTTCTACTCGATCGTCAACGGCAAGTCCGAGCTGGAGAACGCCGCGAACGCGGCACTCACCGGCAAGGGCGACCAGCTCTTCTTCACGCGGATCCGGGACCTCATCACGGGGCGCAAGCCTGAGGGCGCCGCGGTCGAGACGACGATCAACGCCGCCGCGCAGGCGGCCGCGGTCGCCGGGCTGGGCGACCAGCAGGGCGCGGTCGTGGCGATCGAGCCGTCGACCGGGAAGATCCTCGCCCTCGTGAGCACCCCCGGCTTCGACGCGAACGCCCTGGCGACGCACGACACGGCGGCCGCGAGCGCCGCGTACCAGGCGCTCGACGCCGCACCCGGCAACCCGTTGCGCAGCAACGCGATCAAGGAGCGGTACGCGCCGGGCTCGACGTTCAAGCTGGTCACCGCGGCGGCAGCCCTGGAGAGCGGCGAGTACACCCCCGCCTCGACCCTGCCGGCACCGCTCGCACTGGACCTGCCGCAGACGACTGCGACGATCGGCAACTTCGGTGGCGAGGGGTGCGGGACCGACCCCATCACGCTCGCCGACGCGCTGCGCGTCTCGTGCAACACCGCGTTCGCGCAGCTGGGTCTGAACGTCGGCGCGGACGCGCTGCGCACGCAGGCCGAGAAGTTCGGGTTCAACGACCCCGGTCAGACGATCCCCATGGGCGTCGTCCAGAGCATCTTCCCCGCCGACCTCAACGCGCCCCAGACCGCCCAGTCGGCGATCGGTCAGCACGACGTGCAGGCGACGCCGATCGAGATGGCCATGGTGTCCGCGGCGATCGCCAACGACGGCCGGCTGATGACGCCGTATCTCGTGGACACGGTGCGGTCGGCGGACCTCACGACCGTCCAGGTGACCAAGCCACAGCTCTACTCGACGGCGGTCTCGCCCGCCACGGCCGCGGCTCTGACGCAGATGATGATCGGCGTCGTCCAGTCCGGGACCGGCACCGCCGCGCAGATCCCCGGCGTGCAGGTGGCCGGCAAGACTGGCACGGCGCAGACGACCGCCGACCAGCCGCCGCACGCGTGGTTCACCGCGTTCGCGCCCGCCGACAACCCGAGGGTCGCGGTCGCGGTCCTGGTCGAGCACGGTGGCAATCTCGGCAACGAGGCCACCGGGGGCCATGTGGCCGCGCCGATCGCCAAGGCCGTCATCGAGGCGGTGCTCGGCTCATGAAGACGGCGGCGGGCGTGGCCCTCGGCGAGCGCTACCGGCTGGTCCGGCAGATCGCGGTCGGCGGCATGGGTGAGGTGTGGGAGGCGCACGACGACGCCCTCGCGCGGCCGGTCGCGGTCAAGGTGCTGCGCTCGGAGTTCGCCGGTGACCGAGGGTTCCTCGAGCGGTTCCGCACGGAGGCGCGCAACTCCGCGTCCCTGTCGCACCCCAACATCGCGCAGCTGTTCGACTACGGCGAGCAGGACGGTTCGGGGTTCCTCGTCATGGAGCTCGTGGTCGGGGAGCCGCTGTCCGACCTGCTCGAACGGGAGCCGGTGCTGGCCACGAGAAGGCTGCTGCCGATCCTCGCGCAGACCGCCCGCGGCCTGCACGCCGCCCACATCGCTGGCGTCGTCCACCGTGACGTGAAGCCGGGCAACATCCTGCTGGGACGGGGCGGCCGCGTGAAGATCACGGACTTCGGCGTCTCGCTCGCCCGCAACCAGGTGACCATGACGGCGACCGGCATGGTCATGGGGACGGCGCAGTACCTCTCGCCCGAGCAGGCCGTCGGGCACCCGGCGACCCCGCTGTCGGACCTGTACTCCTTGGGGATCATCGCGTACGAAGCCCTCGTCGGGCACCGACCGTTCACCGGTCCGACGGCCGTCGACATCGCCGTCGCCCACGTCAACAACCCGGTGCCGGCACTGCCCGCGAGCGTCGACAAGCCGTTGGTGGACCTCGTCATGAAGCTGCTGTCCAAGGAGCCGGCCCGCCGGCCGCAGTCGGGCGAGGAGCTCGCGGAGCTGCTGGACAGGCTCGTCCCGCGCACACCGCCCAGCGGGGTCCCGATGGTGGTCGAGCAGAATCCGACACGCCCGCCGGACGCCTTCGCGACCGCGGCGACGCCCACGACACCGGCCCTGCCCGCCGACCGGCCACCGTCCTACCCCCCGCGCCGCACCCGGCGGCTCGAGGAACCGGCGGCGCCGCGCCGCTCGCACGCGGCACCACCGCCTCCCACGGCCGACCACCGGTGGTTCTGGCCCGTCCTCGCCCTGGTCCTCGTGCTGGTCGCCCTGCTCGGTGCGTTCGCCGCGAAGGTGCTCCTCAACGCGGACGGTCCCCCCGGGGGAACAGCGACGCCGACGGCGGTGCTGGTGGCAGGTCCACCGCCGGGCCGGGCCGACCCGCGCACGATCACCGCCGGATACTCTTCTGCCGTGGGTGGGGATGCGATGATCGGCCCGTACGGTCGTGCCCAGTACCGCCTTACCGCGCCGACCATGACGGGCACGGCATCAATGGAAGCAGAGGACGCCTAGTGGTGGACGACGGATCCCGGATCCTCGCCGGACGGTACGAGGTCGGCGAGCTCATCGGGCGTGGCGGCATGGCCGAGGTGCACATCGGCCACGACACCCGGCTCGGTCGCACGGTGGCCATCAAGATCCTGCGTTCCGACCTGGCCCGCGACCCGAGCTTCCAGAACCGGTTCCGCCGCGAGGCGCAGTCGGCCGCCTCCCTGAACCACCCCGCGATCGTGTCGGTCTACGACACCGGCGAGGACGTGTTCACCGAGCCGACGGGCGTCGTCGCGCACGTGCCGTTCATCGTCATGGAGTACGTCGAGGGCCACACGGTCCGGGACATCCTTCGCGACGGCCACGCCGTGCCCATCGAGGAGGCCGTCGACATCGCGGCGGGCGTGCTGTCCGCGCTCGAGTACTCCCACCACGCGGGCATCGTGCACCGCGACATCAAGCCGGCCAACGTGATGCTCACGCCCACGGGCGCAGTCAAGGTCATGGACTTCGGCATCGCCCGGGCCGTCGCCGACTCCGCGGCGACGATGACGCAGACGCAGGCCGTGATCGGGACGGCGCAGTACCTGTCGCCCGAGCAGGCCCGCGGCGAGACCGTCGACGCCCGCTCCGACCTGTACTCCACCGGCTGCCTGCTGTTCGAGCTGCTCACGGGGCGCCCGCCGTTCACCGGGGACTCCCCGGTGGCCGTCGCCTACCAGCACGTCCGTGAGGCTGCGCCGGTCCCCAGCTCGTTCGCGTCGGACGTGCCCGACACGCTCGACCGGATCACCCTCAAGGCCCTCGCCAAGGAGCGCGACTCGCGCTACTCGTCGGCAGCCGAGTTCCGTGCCGACCTCGAGGCCGCCGTCCGAGGCGGGGTCGTGACCGCACCCGCCGTCGGAGCTGCGGCGGCCGCGGCCGTCGTCGCGGCGTCGGCCGTCGACTCCACGCAGCTCATGGCTGCACCCGTCGCGACGACCCAGACCCTTCCGCCCGCCACGCCGTGGCAGGCGACGGGCACGCTGGCGACGATGCCGGACGACGACCTCGACGACTCGCGCAGCAGGGTCTGGCTCTGGGTCCTGATCGCGATCGCCGCCCTGGCGGTCGCGGGCATCCTCTGGCTGCTGCTCGGTGATCGTCGCGACGAGCCCACCCTGGTGGCGGTCCCCGACGTGACGAACCAGCAGGCCGCCGCCGCGCAGAGCGCCATCGAGGAGGCGGGGTTCGTCTGGGGCACCCCGGTCCAGGCGCCCAGCGAGACGGTGGCCCAAGGTGCTGTGATCAGTACCAACCCCGAGGCCAACAAGGAGATTGCCGAAGGCGACACCGTCACGGCGACCATCTCGTCGGGCAAGGGCGCCGTCGCCGTGCCTGACGTCACCGGGAAGACCGAGCAGGACGCCGTCACCGCACTGACCGACCTCGGGCTGACGGTGAACGCGACCAGGACGCCGGTGAACGATCCGAAGTACCCGCAGGGCCAGGTCACCGCCACGGACCCCGCCGCGGGTACGAGTGTTCCGACCGGCACCGCCGTGACGCTGTCCGTGTCCAGCGGCAACGTCGAGGTCCCGAACGTCGAGGGCAAGCCGAAGCAGGAGGCGCTCGACGCGCTGAACGCGGTGGGACTGCTGGGCAACACCTCCGAGGAACCGTCCGAGGAGGTGCCGGGAACCGTCGTCTCGCAGGACCAGGCACCCGGCACCCTGGTGAAGCAGGGGCGCACGATCACCCTGGTGATCGCGATCGCGAAGACCACGACCACGGTCCCCGAGGACCTCGCCGGCCAGACCTACGACCAGGTGGTGTCCGCCCTCAACGCCGCGGGCCTGGAGAACATCAACCGGATCGACGAGGCCTCGGATCGGCCCAAGGACGAGGTGCTCCGCACCGAACCGAACGCCGGCGACGAGGTGACGTTCGACCAGCAGATCAACGTCCACGTCTCGAAGGGGCCGGACCCGGAGGCCCAGAACAACGGCACCGGGACCGGGACCGGTACGGGGGACAACCCCAACCCCTGACGGCTGACGCACGACGCGACGAAGGGGCCGTCCAGCGATGGGCGGCCCCTTCGTCGCGTGCGGGTCAGAGTCGGACGAGCGGGTGCAGGCCCTGCGAGCGGGCGACGGCCTCGTCGTCGCCGCAGATCTCGAGCCAGTTGGCCAGCAGTCGGTGGCCGCCCTCGGTCAGCACGGACTCGGGGTGGAACTGCACGCCGAACAGCGGGAGCTCTCGGTGCTGCAGGCCCATGATGATGCCGTGAGCGGTCGCGGTGACGTCGAGCTCGTCGGACACCGTGTCGTTCACGACCGCCAGCGAGTGGTACCGCGTGGCGGTGAACGGGTCCGGCAGGCCGGCCAGCACGCCCACGCCCTTGTGCTCGATCTGGCTGGTCTTGCCGTGCATGAGCTCGGGCGCGTGCGTCACGACGCCTCCGAACACCTCGCCGAGCGCCTGGTGACCGAGGCACACGCCGAGCATCGGGGTGCCCGACGCCGCGCACTCACGGATGACCTGCATGCTCGCGCCGGCCTCGGCAGGCGTTCCCGGCCCGGGCGAGACGAGGACGCCGTCGAAGCCGCCGCGTTCGGCGACCGGTGGCACGGCGTCGTTGCGCACGACGACCGTCTCGGCACCGAGCTGGTTGAGGTAGCCGACGATCGTGTAGACGAACGAGTCGTAGTTGTCGATCACCAGGATGCGCGTCATGTCACTCACCTACTGTCGTCTCGTTGAACGGCATGTGCGGCGCCACCGCCGGGAACACCCACGCGAAGCAGACCACCAGCACCGCGGCCGCGGCGACCGCGAGGATCAGCACACGAACGACCACGGGTCCCGGCAGATGCCGCCAGAGCCATCCGTACATCAACGCCCTCCGCTCATGATGCGCCACCGGCAAGCTCTGCGGGAATCCCGTCCGCGGTGGGGGCCCAGTAGTCGAGCACGCCGTGCACGATGTACCGCTGCCGCGCCGAGAACATCGGGTGGCAGGTGGTCAGCGTGATCATCCGCTCGGTCGGTGTCTCACCGGGCTTCCCGGGCACCGGTGCGATGACCCCGATGTCGGACGGCTCGACGATCTGCGTCGACGTGACGCGGTAGACGTACCAGATGTTGTCCGTCGTCCGGACGACGATCGGGTCGCCGGCCTTCAGCTCGGCGATCCGGTTGAACGGCTTCGCGTACGTGGTGCGGTGGCCGGCGACGGCGAAGTTGCCGACACCCCCTGGCATCGCGGTGCCCTTGTAGTGCCCGATGCCGAGGACGTCGAGCACGCCTGCGCGGTCGGTGCCCTCACTGACCGGCCGAGCAGGTTCCCCGTCCCAGCGCGGCACCTGCATCGTCGCGAACGTGGTCGCGTGCGGCGGCTCGTCCATGACCGGTGGGTCGTCGTGCCGGGGCGGCGCGATCACGGGCACTGCCGCCAGGGTGCCCGACGGCGTGGGCGACGGCACCGGCTCGAACGGCAGCTCGGCCACGATCTGGGCCTGCGCACGGTTGCCGACGACGTCGGTCCACCAGAGCTGCCAGACGAGGAACGCGAACAGCAGCACCCCGATGGTGATGAGCACCTCGCCGATCACGCCGATGGTGCCGAACACCGCGTTCCGCGTGCGGCTCACGGAGCCGCCTGCCCGGTCCGTGCTCGGGCACGGCTCGACGGGTCGCGCTCGCGCGCCTCGGCGTCGGCGAGCCCCGGAAGGATCTCCGTGCCCTCCGGGACCTGGGCCGCCTCGAGGTCCGTGGGGCCCGAGTACGCCGACAGCTTCAGCGGCGACGACCTGTTCGAGTCGGACACCGACCAGCCCAGACCCACTCGATCCGAGTCCTGGACGTAGTACTGCACCTCGTCGGACGCCGAGAGTGCTCGGCGGAGCTTGTCGGGGTTCCCGATCGCGCGGATCACGTAGGGCGGCGAGTAGATGCGACCGTGCAGCCGCAGGACGTTCCCGGCGCAGTGGATGGCACTGGTCGAGATGATCCGCTGGTCCATGATCTCCATCGCCTCGGCACCGCCGGCCCACAGGGCGTTCATGACAGCCTGGATGTCCTGCTGGTGCACCACCAGGGTGTCCGGGCTGACGTCGTCGCGACGAGGCGAGTCGGGCGGCGCGTCGTTCATCCGTACGGTCAGGCCCGGACCCTCCACGGGCACGAGCCCGCCCTCGACCAGGTAGCCCTCGCTCGGCTCGCCGACCTCGGTCCCGGACTGGGCGTTCTCCGCGTCCGTCAGGCCGACGACGTCCGCGTGCAGCCCATCCACCTGCGTGGACAGCCGTTCGACCCGGCTGGCCTCCGCCTTCGTCAGCTCCACGAGGTCCTGCGGGTGCCGCTCGCCGGAGCCGTGCGCGAACTTGGCGTTCGCTGCGAACAGAGCCCCGGAAAGGGCGAGCACGAGCGCCACCGAGAGGGTCCCGCGCGCGATCAAGCGGCGGGCCCGGTGCGGGTGGTCGGTCACGTTCGGCTCCTGGAGCGGGAACTGGAGGACAGAAGAGAGCGGCGCCAAGCGGAAGGAGCACGTGCTGGCGCCCACTACGCTAGGTCACGATGTGCCGGCTCCGTGACGATGCGGGTTCGACGCACCAATGATCGCCCGCCCGCCGACCGAGTCGTCCCCCGCTCGGTCTCCTCGCGGCCCACGCGCCGCGCACCCGTTGGACAGGAGTACACGACGTGCCTGAGTCGAGCTCACGCAAGAAGGCCGCGTATGTCCCGCCGCCCGCGAAGTCGTCCGGCCCGAAGACGAACCCGCCGTGGTTCCTTCCCGTCATGCTCACCCTGATGCTCGTCGGGTTGGCCTGGATCGTCGTCACGTACCTGACGCAGTCCGACTACCCGATCCCGGGCATCGACCAGTGGAACCTGGCCATCGGCTTCGTCCTCATCCTCGGCGGCTTCGGGATGACGACCCGCTGGCACTGAGCCCGCTGATCGACAGGCGCCGTCCACACCCGTGTGGGCGGCGCCTTCGTCGTCCCCAGCGGTGCACAAGTCTGTGGACAACTACAGCGGTGTAACTTGCGCCGACCGGTCAGAAGAAGATGCCGAACGACTGGTACTTCAGCGTCGCCACGACGAAGAGAGCGATGACAAGGACCGTCGGCGCGACGAGGGCCACGAGCGTCCTGCGCTCCTTGGGTGCGTACGCGTAGGCCGCAGCGAGCAGACCACCGGTGACGAGGCCTCCGAGGTGCGCCTGCCACGCGATGCCCGGCGCGATGAACCCGATCACGAAGTTGACCACGATCAGGCCGATGATCCCGCGGTAGTCGCCGCCCAGCCTGTGCGTCACGACGAGCGCCGCGCCGAACAGCCCGAACACCGCGCCGGACGCGCCGAGGCTCGCCTGCGCGAGACTGGACCGGAGGATGAGCTCCGGGTCGGCGACGAGCAGGTGGGGGTTGGCGGTCAGCAGCACCAGACCGACCGAGCCGCCGACGGCGCTCAGCAGGTACAGCGTCAGGAACCTGATCCGTCCGAGGACCTGCTCCAGCATCGGTCCGACGAACCACAGCGCCACCATGTTGAAGACGATGTGCAGGTAGAGAGTCTGCGAGTGGAGGAACGCCGCGGTCAGGAAGCGCCAGGGCTCGTGGAATCCCGCATAGGGGGAGAAGGCCCAGCGCTCGGTCCAGCCGGGCACCACCAGCTGGAGGATGAAGCTGGCCACGCACAGCCCGATGAGCGTGAGGGTGACCACGGGCCGCCCCGGACGGATCACGCCGCCGAGCGCGGTGCGCTGCGTCGGCAGGGCCCGTGCGGCCTCCGCGACGCAGTCCACGCACTGGATCCCTACCGCTGCCGCCCGTTGGCAGTCCGGGCACGTCGGCCGGCCGCACCGCTGGCACCGCACGTACGACACCCGGTCGGGGTGGCGTGGGCAGACCGGCGGCGCGGCCTGCGCGCCGTAGGGGGACGTCTCGCTGATGGCGGTCTCAGTCCTCGATGTCGATGGACTGGATCACGATGTCCTCGACGGGACGGTCGCCGGGGCGGACCTTCGTGCTGGCAATCGTGTCGACGACCGCGCGGCTGGCGTCGTCCGCCACCTTGCCGAAGATCGTGTGCTTGCCGTTGAGCCACTCGGTGGCACCGACGGAGATGAAGAACTGCGAGCCGTTGGTGCCGCCGTCCTTGCCGGTGACGGGGTCCCGACGCTTGCCGGCATTGGCCATGGCGAGCAGGTACGGCTGGTTGAACGTCAGCTCGGGGTGGATCTCGTCGTCGAAGTTGTAGCCCGGGCCGCCACGGCCGGTGCCCAACGGGTCACCGCCCTGGATCATGAATCCGGCGATCACGCGGTGGAACACGACGCCCGCGTAGAGCGGGTCCGTGCGCTGCTCACCGGTGGTCGGGTCCGTCCACGGCTGGCTCCCCGTGGAGAGTCCCACGAAGTTGGCCACCGTCCTCGGTGCGTGGTTGGGGTAGAGCTCGATCCGGATGTCGCCGGCGGTCGTGTGCAAGGTCGCAAACATGTCCCCAGTCTGGCACGCGGCATCGGTCGGATCGCCTGTGAACCGCAGATGTGCAGGCCAGCGGTCCTGCGCAGGTGCCGTCGCGGTGGCAGAGTGTGAGGTCAGTGCAGCCGACGAGCCGGGAGCCCGATATGCCGTTCACCAAGAGCCGCCCGAACATCGACGTCGATACGGAGAAGATCAAGGACCAGGCCGCAGACCTGGGCGCCGCGATCGCCGACGCAGCCAAGAGCGCCAAGGGGACCGCCAGCGAGGCGGCGCTGCAGGCCAAGGACTGGACGACCCCCAAGGTGGAGGCGTTCATCGACTGGCTCCTCCCACGCCTCGAGCACGCGTACAAGGAGTCGGTCAAAGCCACCGCCCCCAAGGTGGAGGCCGCTGCGGATGCCGCGGGGCCCGCCATCGACAACGCGCACGACAAGCTGGTCGAGGAGGTGCTGCCCAAGGTCGTCGAGGCGCTGCACCAAGCCGCGTCCAAGGCCGGCGAGCTCGCCGAGAAGGCAGCCGACAAGGCGGGCGACAGGGCAGCCCTGGCGAGCGCGGCCGTCGCGGCGGCCGCCGCGGAGCAGTCGAAGAAGAAGCACACCGGCGCGAAGGTGTTCTGGCTGGTCGCCGCGCTCCTCGCCGTCGGCGCGGGGGTCGTGGCCTGGAGCCGGACGCGCTCGACCGTCGACCCGTGGGCCGAGCCGTGGGAGCCCGTCGAGCACGACGTGCACGGCCGCGTGGCCGACGCCGCGGACGCGGTCGGGGAAGCCGCCGGGAGCGCGGTCGCCGGTGCCCGCAAGGCGGCCGGCAAGGTCAGCGACGCCGCCACCAAGGTCAGCGACGCCACCGCGTCGCTGAGCGAGAAGGTCGTCGACGCCACCGAGGACCTGTCCGAGAAGGTGGTCGACGCGACGAAGAAGGTCACGCGCCGCGCGCCGAAGCCCGCACCCGCGCCCGTCGACGAGTCGCCCGAAGCGGCGCCGGAGCAGGCACCGGAGCAGGCGCCGGAGATCTGACGGTCCGTCCGCGCAGAACGACCCCCGGGATCCGTCGGACCGGGGGTCGTTCTCTGTCTCCGGCAGCTCGCCCTCGTCGCGAGCCGAGGCCGAGGCGGAGCCGTCAGGCGCTGTGCACGGGCCGGACCCGCTCGCCCTGCTCGCCCAGCTGCTCCTTCATCTCCTCGACGGTCAGGTTGTGCTCGACCCGCGGCGAGTAGAGCATCGAGCTGACGATGGCCCCCGTGGCGCCGATCGAGAAGGCGTCGCTCACGTGGCTGATCCGGCCGGCACCGCCGGACGCGATGACCGGCAGGGACACCGCCTCGGTGATCAGGCCCGTGATCTCCAGGTCGTAGCCCTCGCCCGTGCCGTCACGGTCGATGCTGTTCACGACGATCTCGCCGGCTCCCAGGTCCTGGCCGCGCCGAGCCCACTCGACGGCGTCCATCCCGGTGAAGGTGCGGGCGCCGTCGATCGCGATCTCGTAGCCGCTGGGGATGGCCGCCGTCTTCTCGACGCGCTTGACCTGCATGCTCAGCACGATGCACTGGCGGCCGAACTCCTTGGAGCCCTGCGTGATGATCTCGGGCTTGCGCACGGCCATCGAGTCGATGCTGATCTTCTCGGCGCCGGCGCGCAGCACCAGGTGCATGTCCTCGAGGGACCGGATGCCACCGCCGACGGTCAACGGGACGAATGTGCGGTGGGCGATCCGACGGACCATGTCCAGGTCGATCTGCCGCTTCTGCGCGCTCGCCATGATGTCGTAGGTGACGATCTCGTCGATGTCGTCCCGGTACAGCCGGTCGGCCAGCTCGGCGGGATCGCCGACGTCGATGTTGTCCTGGAACTGCTGGGCCTTGGTGACGCGCCCGTCCTTGACGTCGAAGCAGGCGATCAGTCGGTTAGCGAGCAACGGAGACCTCCAGGTCGCAGAAGGCCTTGAGCACCTGCAGGCCGGCCCGCGCGCTCTTCTCGGTGTGGAACTGCGTCGCCATGATGTTGTCCTGCGCGACGGCCGCGGCGAACGGCTGGCCGTACGTGGTGACGCCGACGAGCGCGTCCGGGTCCGTCGGCACCGCGTAGTACGAGTTGACGAAGTAGTAGTACCCGCCCGGCGTGAACGACTGGGCCAGCGGGTGCTCGCCGCGGACCTCGACCGTGTTCCAGCCCATGTGCGGCACGCGGACCTCGGTGTTGTCGAACTGCCGGACGGTGCCCTTGATCCAGCCCAGGCACTCCTGGTCGTCCTCGGCGCTGTGCTCGAACAGGACCTGCAGCCCCACGCACACGCCGAGGAACCCCTGCTTGTCACCCAGCACCTTCTCGCCCAGGTGGCCGACCCAGCCCTCGGCGGCCAGCGACTCCATGGTCACGCCGGCTGACCCGACGCCCGGGAGGATGTACTTGTCGACGGCGTCGCACTCCGACGGCTTGGTGACGAGCTTGTGCGGGACACCGAGATGGCCGAGTGCGTAGGAGACGCTCTGGGAGTTACCGGTGCGGTAGTCGATGATCCCGATCACTGGTCGATTCTATCGTCGGGCACCATGTCTCCCGGGGTGGCGTCCATCACCCGAGGAACAGGGTGCGCAGCCGCCTCGTCGTGAAGGTCAGACCGAGCGCGATCATGACGACGAAGTACGCGACGTGCCCCAGCAGCTGCGAGTCCAGCACGCCGAGCGTCAGGCCGCGGACGAGCTCGACGGCCTGGTAGAGCGGGAGCGCCTTGATGATGCCCTGCAGCCAGCCTGGGTAGACGGTCACCGGGTAGAACGTGGCGGAGAACAGGAACATCGGGAGCATCACGAAGGTGACCCACTCCAGGTGCTGGAACGTCTTGAGGTAGCTGGTCACGGCCATCCCGACGCTGGCGAACCCGAAGGCCACCAGCAGGACCGCCGGGACGGCGAACACAGCCGACAAGGCGAGATTGAGGCCCATGACCTGCATGACCGTGAGAAACCCGGCCGCGTACGCGCCACCGCGAAGCAGGGCGGTGAGGATCTCGCCGAGTGCGACGTCCAGCGGCCCGAGGGACGTGGTGAGCATCGCGTCGTAGAGCTTGCCGTAGTGCATCTTGAAGAAGACGTTGTTCGTCGAGTCGTAGACGGCGCCGTTCATCGCGCTCACCGCGAGCAGGGCGGGAGCGATGTAGGCGGCGTAGGTCACGGTCTGCCCCGACGGCAGCTCGACGTCGCCGATGTACGTGCCCAGGCCAACGCCCATCGCGAACAGGTAGAACACCGGCTCGAAGAAGCCCGAGAGCATGACGGGCCAGTTCGTGCTCCGGGTCGCCAGCAGGCCACGCGCCACGACGGACCGGGCGTTGCGCGCGTAGAGCGCCCCGACGCTGCCGGCACGACGGGCTGCGTCTACGTCGACCGCCATCAGCGCAGCCTCCGTCGAAACACGCGGTGGGCGAGCACCCAGCCCGTCACCGCGTAGACGACCAGCACTGCGTAGTGCCAGCCGACCGGCCAGCTCCCCGGCGGCAGCCCGTACGACATCGAGCGCCCGATCTCGCTCGCGTGCCACAGCGGCGAGACCCAGCCGATCCACTGCAGCCAGTGGGGCAGCGCGGTGAGCGGGAAGAACGTGCCCGAGAACAGGAACATGGGAGTGACGACGAACCGGTTGACGAGCGCGAACTGCCCCTTGTCCTGCGTGAGCGTGGCCGAGTACGTCATGAGCGGCAGTCCGAAAGCCATGCCACCGAGCACGCCGACGAGCGGCATCCAGGCCGCGCCCCACGGGTCACCGACAGCGCCGAAGGCCACCATGGCCACGTAGTAGACGGCGGTGGTCAGGATCATTCGGATGGACACGGCGAGGATCAGGCCCGTCGCGATCTGACCTGGTTCCACCGGTGAGGCGTTCATGCCCCAGAACACCCGGCGCCACCGGAAGCCGGCCATCACCGCATAGGTGAACTCGCTCGTCGCGACGGTGAGCGCCGAGGTCACCAACAACGCCGGCGCGACGAACACGACGTAGCTGACCGGTCCGTCCGTCCCCTGCGCGATCGGCTGGTCGAGGAACGTCGCCAGCCCGAGCCCTATGCCCAGCAGGTAGAGAACCGGGTTGCCGACACCGGTCGCGACGTTGGTCCAGGCGTACGCGCGCATGGCGCGGAAGTGGTGCTCTGCCACGTACCAGGCACCGTGCCGCAGAGTCCGGTTCTCCGGGGCGGTCGTCATTCGATCAGGCTCCGGCCCGTGAGCCGCAGGAACACGTCCTCGAGGCTGGAGCGTCGCACCAGGCTCGTCGTCGGGTGCAGGCCGAGGTGGTTGACGCGCTCGAGCACGGCCTCGCCGTCGTCGGCGTACAGCAGGACCCTGTCGGGGAGCAGCTCCAGCCGTTCCGTCGCCCCGGCCAGCTTCTCCGCGGCGGACGCGTTGTGGTCCGACCCGAACCGCAGCTCCACCACCTCACGGGTGGAGTACTGGCGGATCAGCTGCGCCGGGCTGCCCTCAGCCATGATCCGGCCCTTGTCGACGACGACCAGTCGGTCGCAGAGCTGTTCGGCCTCGTCCATGTAGTGCGTGGTGAGCACAAGGGTCGTGCCGCGTTCCTTCAGCCGGAACAGCCGGTCCCACAGCACGTGCCGGGCCTGCGGGTCGAGGCCGGTGGTCGGCTCGTCGAGCATGAGGATGCGGGGTTCGTTGATGAGCGCGCGGGCGATCGTCAGCCGGCGCTTCATCCCACCCGACAGGTCGTCGACCTTGGCGGTGCTCCTGTCCTCCAGCTGGGCGAACGCCAGCAGGTCGTCGGCGCGGGTCCGCACCACGGCCCGAGAGATACCGAAGTAGCGGCCGTAGACGATGAGGTTGTCCCGCACGGTCAGCTCGGTGTCGAGGTTGTCCTCCTGCGGCACCACGCCGAGCCGCGACCGGATCTCCGGCCCGTGCGTGTCGGGGTCCAGGCCCAGCACCCGCAGGTCACCGGCCGTCCGCGCGGAGACCGCGCCGATCATCCGCATGGTCGTCGACTTGCCCGCGCCGTTGGGCCCGAGCAGCCCGAACGCCTCACCGGGCGGCACCTCGAAGTCGATCCCGTCGACCGCCGCCATGTCCCCGAAGCGCTTGGTCAGACCGGTCGCGGAGATGACGGGGGCGCTCACAGCGAACAAACCTAGACGCGCCCTGTGACACCCGCCGAGGGAAAAATCGTCAGACCGGGGTCCGGCAGCCTCATCCGGAGACCAGGTCGAACTTCTCCCACGTGCCGATCGCCGTGCGGTTGGCGATCAGCGCTGCGGCGCCGGCGTTCTCGGCCGTGACGTAGGCGTTGTTCGCATGTGCCCGGAGGCTCACGCTGCCGTCTGCGTTGCGGATCAGGTCGAACTTCTCCCAGGGACCGATGGCCGTGCGGTTGGCGATCAGGGCCGCGGCACCGGCGTTCTCGGCCGTCACGTACGCGTTGTTCGCGTGTGCCCGAAGGCTGATGCTGGCGTCCTGGTTGGTGATCAGGTCGAAGGTCTCCCACGGACCGATGGCGGTCCGGTTCGCGATCAGCGCGGACGCACCAGCGTTCTCCGCCGCGACGTACCTGCTGTTCACGCGGGCGCGCAGGCTGACCGTGGTCGTCGTCGACGGTGGCGGGCCGCTGACGACGGGTTGGGTGGGGCGGACGGCGGTCAGGGGGAGGGTGCCGCGCAGCATGCGGCCGCCGTCGCCGGTGAGGCGCAGGTAGTAGTCCGAGGAGCAGGCGGTGCCGTCCTCGTCCAGGGCGCGGCCGGTGAAGTTGGTGGGCTGCCACGCGCTGGTCTCGGCGGTCTTGGCGATCTGGTTGCCCTCGTTGTACTCATCGAACATCGACACGTACAGGCCTGCTGCGCCGACGCGGACCATGTTGTACAGGTGCCGCCAGTAGAAGTCGCCGTGCTTGCGGTGCCCCGCGGACAGGTCGCCGGGCATCACGCACGGCTGGTAGTCGATGCCCCGGGCGGTGCACTCGGCCTGGTCGGGGGTGTTCACGTTCGCGTAGAACCAGTCCAGCCCGGCCACGTCCCCGGTGCGCCCGACCATCCACGGGGACAGCATGTGGAACGCCCGGTACACCTCGGCGAACCCGGGACGGGAGTCGTTGATGCCCTCCCGCCAGTACGTCGGCACGCCGCCGATGACGTAGCAGCCCTGGGCCTTGAACCAGGTGATCACGTCCAGGCACTGCGCCGGGGTGAACGGGCGCCCGTCGTCGTTGAACCCGAACCCCCAGATGCACACCACCGGCTTGCCGTTCTGCCGGGCGTAGGCCGGGGACGCCGTGTACGGCGACATCTTGGTGGTCCAGTCGCTCTTGATCTGCGACTGCATCGCGGTCCACCCCGACACGTCGTACATGATGTAGAACCTGCGGCCGGTGGCCTCCGCGGCGGTGCGGACCTTCGCGGTGACCGCATCCCGGGTCGGGCCCTCCCCACCGGTGGGGTTGAACCGTTGCAGGGCCGCGGTGTCGATCCCGTAGTCCCGCATCCAGGCGAAGTGGGTGTCGATGGTCTGCTGGTCGTAGTTGGAGTACAAGCGGGCCGGCTCACCGTTGCCCAACGCCGCGTAGCCGGTCTGGTAGGCGCGGGTGTACTCGCGCATGTCGGGCCAGGACACCACCGACCCGATGGCCGGGTTCGGCGCCTGACCCCAGTTGTTCGACCAGTGCCACCACCCGTTGATCGGCGACCCGTCCCCCGTCGCGGCGAACCAGCCCTGATAGCCGACCGTGACCTTGCCGACGACGTCACCCGGCGGGCTCGCGGCCGCCGCACGGGTCGCGGAGAGCTCGGCACCGGCGACCGGCACCGCGGCGACCGCCGCTCCCGCCGCCGCGACCCGCAGGAAGGTTCGACGCGTGACAGCCACTGGCTCGCTCCTTTGCGATGGGATGGATGCAGCGCTCGGCGGACGAGCGCTGAGGAACTGGTGTGCCCCTGAGGTCACGGCTGGACGGTGACCTGGACCGCGCCGCTGGCGTCGGCCCCCCCGGGCGTTGGCAGTCTGGCGCAGCCCCAGGGGGTGAAGCAAGAGTTGGACAAATACCCGTGAATCGTCGACAAGCCCCCAGCCTCCGAGCGCCCGCGGCGCCGCGCGATCCCGGAACGACGACGACGCGGGACACCTGGTGGTGTCCCGCGTCGTCGGGTGGTCGGTGCCGCGCTAGCCCATCGGGTGGGCCCGGGCGGCCGCGATGAACGCCAGGGTGGCCGCACGGGACGTCCCGTCGTCGATCGCGACGTCGGGGAGCTTCGACGCCTCCGTCCAGGCTGTCGCGGCGTCGTCGGCCCCGGCCAGCGCCAGGTACTCCAGCAGGTAGCCGCCGAACTGCACGCCGAACCCGTCGGGTGACGCCTCCTGCACCGAGGACCGGATCTGCTCGGGATCCACCCCGTCTCCGACGTTCCGCTGCACGGGTCCCATCGGGATGAGCTGGATGCCCAGGATCGCGGCGGGGTCAGGGCTGAACCACGTGGCGTAGTCCCGCTTGCCGCCCCAGTTCAGGGACACGATCCGGTGGTCGAAGCCCTCCGGCAGCTTCGGGTCCGTCCAGTAGGTTCGTGCCGTCGACGACTCGGTGGACGCGAGCCAGGTCGCCTCCGTCTCCAGCGCGTCCTGCCCGGAGGCCTGCGCCCACAGCCCGAGACCGTTCCAGGCGTTCACGGCCTCCGACGAGGACTCCTGGTTGTTGCCGTCCGCGAACGGTGACGTCCCGGAGGCCCACGAGTGCCCGGCGTACGGGTCGAACGAGCGCAGCTGAGGGAGCTGCTTGCTGGGCTTGGCGGCGGCGATGTCCTGCGCGAGCAGGTTCATCACGGGTGCAAGATCCGATGCCAGCTGGGGATCGCCGTCAGCGAGGAGCCCGGCCGCCGACAGCAGGTAGCCGTAGTGGAAGTGGTGGTCGTTGAGCTCGTCGGACCCGAACGAGGCAGTGAGGCCGATCGCCGACCGTGCGCTCTGGTCGTACACCACGCACCGGGCGTCGCGCTCGGTGCAGCCATTCGGCTGCGCCCACTCGCGCAACGCGTCCTCGGTCTTGGTGCGGAGGTCTGCCACGTCGACGTCCAGCTGCTCACCCAGGACGACGAGAGTGGCGGCGCGGTTCAGCGCCTTCCCCCCGAAGTAGGTGTCGGAGGGGAACGCCGGCGTCGCGGCGACGTCCGCGGTCACCGCCGAGGTGATCGCCGCGCGTTCGTCGTCGGTGATGCCGTCGAGATCGAACGCGCCTGCCGGCGTGACCTTGGGAGCGTACGAGGTGAGGGTCGACCCCGCGCACAGCTCGAGGTCTCCGTACACGCTGGGGTAGGTCCCGAGGCCGCAGTCCGTGCGCTTCGGCTGGTCACCGGTCCGGTGGTGCGGCATGAGCACGTAGGCACCCTTCCCGTCGGACTGGTACGTCAGGCTCGTTCGTGCGGTGTCACCGTCCACCGCGTACGCCACGTCCACACCCGTGACGGGATCCTTGGCGGCGTCGGCCAGGACCGACTTCGCCTTGGACGACGCCTTGGCGGGCAGCGCGTACCAGGTGGCGGACTGCCCCTTGGTCAGAGCCGTCGTGCCGCTCTTCGTCGTACCGCCCACCAGGCCCCAGTCCGTGTCGCCCACGTGGGCCGTGGCGGGCTTCCCCTGGAACGTCCCGCCGGTGGTCCGGGCGCTCACGTCGGTCGACGCGGTGAAGCTGACGAACGGCGAGCCTTCTGCGAGGACGACGTCCCCGAGGGTCTTGCCGGATCCGTCGAGCAGCGCGATCGTGACGCTCACCGGGTCGGCCTTCGTGACCTGCGCGCTCGCCGCGCCGACGTCGATGGTCAGCGCCGGCACGTGCGGGGCGATGATCGTCTTCTCGGAGACGGTCGGGTCCGGCAGTCCGAGCGTGAAGCCTGAGTCGGTGAGCCCGAACGAGAGCGGTTCCGCGAACACCGGTTGCGGCTCGTCACCGAAGACCAGGCCGCTGTACCAGCGGTTGGTCGGCGGGACGACCCCGGAGGCCAGCCGCACCGGGTCGATCTTGGCGACGGACTTGTCCGGGACCGCTCCGACGAGGGCGGCGGTGTTGACGGACGGCACCGCCGCAGCGTGGGTGGCGTCCGTCGCCGTCGACTCGTGGTTGGTCACCATCACGGCAGCGCCCGCGACGACCGCCGACACGACCACAGCACCACCTACAAGGAGTCCGCGCCTCATCCGAACACCCCCTTCAGATAGCTCGAGACCGAGCCGGCGACCGTCGTCACCACCCCACGGTTGTGCAGGGTGAGCTCGGCCTGGACCGGTGCGCCGGCCACCACCAACCCGTTGCGGGAGCCCTCCGTGAGGTCCTTGGCCGTCACCGTCATCACGGCCTGTGCCTTGCCGTCGACCGTCTGCACCTTCACCTGCGACACGTGTCCGGTGACGGTGTGCTGGTCGGGCAGCTCGATCTTGACGGGCGCAGACTCCGGGATGCGGGCGTACTGCTTGGGCGACAGCGTGTACTGCGCCTGCACGTACAGGCTCCCGGTCCGCTCGACGGTGGCCAGGTCGCCCGATGCCCGGACGAAGGTCCCACCGTCGGCGGCCACCTCGGTGACCGTGCCGTCGTCGGTCGCCAGGATGACCAGCCGACCGTCGGCGTCAAAGGTGGTGCCCTCGATCGAGTCACCCACCAGCCCGTGGGCGCGGTCGTAGTCCAACGACGAGGAGTCGATGACGAACAGCTGGTCGCCCTTGTGGACGGTGTCCCCGACCTCGACGTTCTGAGCGGCCACGAGGCCTTCGTACGGCGTGCCCACCGTGTAGGTGCGCGCCATGATCTGGGCAGAGTCGCTTGCGACGTGCCCACGTGTTTCGTTCAGCTTGAAGGTAGCGACGGCGGCCACGGCGAGCACGAGCAGCACGCCGACCATCAGTCGAATTCGGCTTCCCCAGGTCATGCGGTCACCTCCGTTCGTCGAGCGGCGGCCCGCGCTTCGAGCCGACCGTGGTGGCCCTCGCGCCAGGCGGCTGCGAGGAAGATTCCGAGGATGAGCGTGTTCGTCGCGTTCCAGGCGACGGCCAGGCTCAGCGTCCCGTTGTTGATGTCTTTCCAGATCCCTACAAGGGTCGTGATGAGCAAGAACTCGAAGAACAGCACCTGCGGCATCACGAACGCGAAGGGGGATCGGTAGGCGCCCTTGCGCCCGGTGACGTGCCAAACCTGCTCACGCTTGAACATCGCGTTGATGAGGGCACGGACGTAGATCGGGAACGAGACGGCGGCGAGCAGAAGGGTCTGCCACCGGAACGACCCGAGCGTGTAGAACGCCACGACGATCTGCAGCACGTAGAACCCGGCGTAGTACAGGGCCCACGTCAGCGGCGTGACCGTCAGGTCGACAGGCGTCATGTCGAAGTAGATCTGCAGCGGCGGAACGAGCAGCAGCAGGAGCGGCGCGATGCCGGTCAGGTAGTGCGTCGCGGTGACCGTGTACTGCAGCCGCTGGTCCATGGTCAGCTTGCGCTTCGGCGAGAGCGGGTTGTGCGTGAACATGATCTCGAACCCGCCGGTCGCCCAGCGCTGCTGCTGCTTCGTGTACGCCTCGACGGTCTCGGGCGTGTCGCCGACGGCAAGCACGGTCGGGATGTAGATCGTCTTCCACCCCTTCTCGTGCAGCATCAGAGACGTCCACACGTCCTCGGACTTCGAGTCCGCGTAGATGCCGCCCACCGTGTCGATCGCGGCCCGACGGAAGATGACGTTCGTGCCGACGCAGAACGCGGCGTTGAACCTGTTCCGGCCCGGCTGGATGAACCGGTAGAACACGGCCTGCATGTAGCCGGCCCCCTTGGAGACGAGCGTGTGCAGGTTTCCGTACGCCTGGGGCGTCTGCACGAACGCGACGTCGCTCGACGCGAAGAACGGGACGGTCTCGCGCAGGAACTCGGGCCGCGGCACGAAGTCCGCGTCGAACACCACGAACAGGTCGGAGTGCGTGAGGGACAGCGCGTGGTTGATGTTGCCCGCCTTGGCGCCGTTGGTGGACAGCCGGCGGATGTACCGGGCCCCCAACGTGGCCGCCAGGTGGCGGACGTCGTCGGAACGCCCGTCGTCGAGCACGTAGGTGTCGTGCTCGCCGTGCATCGCCACTGCTGCCGTGACCGTCCGGCGGATCGTCTCGAGGTCCTCGCCGTAGGTCGTGATGAAGACGTCGACCTTCACGGGGCGGTCGTTGAGGTACATGGCCCAGCGGTGGGGCTCGCGTTCCGTCTTCTCGCGGATGATCGCGGCCAGGTCGTACATCTGGTCCTGGGCGTGGTGGAAGGCGAAGTTGCGCGGGTCGTGACCGCTCGACAGCACGGTCCACATGGACAGCAACGCGTGCACGACGAGGATCGTCTCCGCCGCGATGACCATGACGTACGGAAGCCAGTCGCCGCGGTTGGCGGGGTTCAGCAGGAACGCCGCGTAGATCAGGATGCCGGCGCTCGCAAGGAGCACGAGAAGCATCAGGGAGGGACTCTGGGCCGACTCGTTCTCGGCGCTGCGAGACGGTGGCGTGCTGGGTAGTTCGGTGGTGCGCGGCTCGACCAGAAGCCGATCGAAGGTTGTAGCCACGGGGATCCTCCTACGGCGTCGACGTGAGATATCGATCGACGCCCGGACTCGGCCGCAGCCGTGTCGGGGTCGCGACGACGCGGTTGCCGGGTCCGCCAGCCGGGCCTTCTTCTAGGACCTTCGGCTGCGGTGGATGTATCCACGGTACGGCGACCCGGGCGGGACCTGTCCAGGCGGGGACGCTGTGTCCCCGATCACGGCATCGTTGTCAAGACCGTCCGGGATGTCCTGTTCGCACTGGTCAGGCTGCAGTCCTCCGGCCCGGTCCGGGCCCGCACTTCCCGCCCATTTTCTGCCGCACGTTCCAGCATGTGGGACACACGGAAGCTCCGGGTGCCGTGCGCCTAACCCGCGGCGCGGTACGCGACGCCGGCGGGCGTCGGCGTCGATCCGTCCCTGTACAGACCCGTCCCCGGCTCGAGAGCCGGCAGCCCGAACCACGCGTACCGCTCGACGTACGGGGTGGACTCGAACATCGCCGTCGACGACGCGATGAACGCCGTCATCTGGTCGTCGGTGGGGAACTTCGGGCTGCCCGAGAAGTTGATCAGGCTGTACTCCGTGACCCAGATCGGCAGCCCGTAGCGCGCGTGGACGCCGGCGACGTACCGCTGGAGCTGGTCGACGGCGTCAGGTCCGAAGTCCGAGCCGTACCAGTGCAGTGTGATGAAGTCGACGCGCAGACCGCGGGCCTTGGCGCCACTCATGAACTGGTCCAGCCAGCCACCCGCGCGATCCCCGCCCCAGGCCACCGCCGGACTGCCCAGCCGCTTGCCCGTCGCCTGGAGCTGCGGCCAGAGCTCGAGCGCGCGGTCGACCGTCATGTTCGCCTGGCCGCCCATGTCGGGCTCGTTGAAGCCGAGCAGCGTCGACCCCGGTGCCCCGAGCGCCGCCGGCGTCACGTTCGACGCACCCCAGATCATCGGCACGAACTCGACGCCCGACGGGGCCGGCATGGAGGCGTTCGACGTCGACCAGTTGTAGTACCAGCCGACGCCCACGTCCTTCAGAGCCGCGGTCGCACCCGTGAACTCCCACGTGGCGACGCCCTTCTTCGCCGTGTGGGTCGCGGGTGGACGTGGCGCGGCCCGCGGAGGGGCCGGCGCGGCCTTGGGCGGGGCGGCCGGGGGCTTCACGACCGTCGTCGGCGTCCCGGCCGTCGGCGTCGGCACCGTCCCGGTGGCGGCTGGCGTCGTGGGTGGCGGTGGCGTCGTCTGGGGCGCCGACGAGGCCGTGGCCGCGGGTGTCGACGCGCTGGACGCCCTGAGTGGTGACGTGTCCGACCCCCGGTGACCCGTCGAGGCGGCCTCCGGTGCCGCCGAGGACCGAGGCACCAGCACGAGCCCCGCGCCGACGCCGAGCAGCAGGAACGCCGCGAGGAGCGCGATGAGCCGACGGCGCGACATCGTCCAGGCGGGGAGCATGCCAGGCATTCTGGCCCATGTGGCCCGCCGACGTGCCGACGACTGCCGCGTGGGATGCGTCGCTAGGCGCCTGACGTGCCTGCGCTCTTCGCTGACGCGACCACGGTGGTGGCACGCTCACGCGGCAAGTCGCCAGCTGCCGCCCCGCTGCCGCAGCACGGCGCCGCGCTCCGGCATCGTCATGCCCAGCTTCGTCGGCGACCTGCTTCAGGAGCCGGCGTTGAGCGGTTCCTTGTCGACTTCCACGTCCAGGGTCGCCGAGGAGTTGAAGCAGACCTGACGGCTTGCTGCTGGCCCGCCGCGCATGTCGCTATTGCGTAGATAGTACGGAAGCGGAGTTGTCGTCCCCGGAACAAGATGGCCGCAAACGGACCGTCGGGGGGCGCCATGTCAGAGCAGGCCGAGAAGCTCGCCGTCCCGGCAGCGCCGGCGCCAGTCGGGACCTCTGGCACCGCCGCCGGACCAGCGCCGTCACCGTTGCGCAGCCTGGTCCCCGTCGCCGGTCTGACGGTCGGGAACGCCGACGACCCCGCCGAGGTCGCTGCCGAGGTGCGCGCTACCTCGGTGCTCTCACGGCTGCGCCGGTTCGACGAGGAGGGGCCGCCGGCCGACACCCAGCGGTCGTCCACCGCGCACGTGGAGATCGGCCGGTTGGGCGGGGCCGTCTCGACGGTTCGCAGCCGCCACATCTCCGACCGGATCGGCGACGGTGCGCCGCTCTCTGAGGCGGTCCGGCGTCGGATGGAATCCGGGTTCGGGACGTCGCTCAGCCACGTCCGCGTGCACGACGGCCCCTCAGCCGCCCAGCACAGCGCAGCGCTTGGTGCGACGGCGTTCACGGTCGGCAACAACGTGTTCCTGGGCACCGGCGTCGACCCGCTCGACGCGCACGGCGAGCACGTGCTCGCCCACGAGATCGCTCACGTGCTCGACGAGGGGCACGCACCGGCGACCTCGGTTCACCCCGAGGCCGGGCTCGCACCGGCACAGCCCGTCGGCGACGGCGCCATGCCCCCTCTCCTGGACGGCTCCTCCTCTGTGCGGCGCACCATCTACAAGAAGGAGAAGGAAAAGAAGAAGAAGACAAAGACGACCACGAAGAAGAAGTTGACACCGCCGGCGCCGCCGGCGCCGATGACGTGGGCCGAGCTAGCGCAAGTGTCGGGCATCAAGAGTGCGGCGCAGGCCCTGCAGATGGTCATCAAGTTCTGGGCCGAGACGAATCACCCTGCCAAGGCGGTGGAGTTCGAGAAGCAGCCAGACCTCGTGGACCTCGCCTACGCGGCCCTCGGGAACATGCCCAAGGAGTTCGTGGACCGGCTCGACCAGAACGGGATCAACGAGCTCAGGGCATCGCTCGGGCGCATGCAGACCCCGCCCCCGCTCACGCCTGCGTTCACCGCTCTGCTCCACGCCCGCAGCTTGGACCTCCATCAGGAGTGGATCGCAAGCCTG
This sequence comes from Cellulomonas sp. URHD0024, assembly GCF_000426185.1. Taxonomy (GTDB): domain Bacteria; phylum Actinomycetota; class Actinomycetes; order Actinomycetales; family Cellulomonadaceae; genus Cellulomonas. The sequence continues at coordinate 69,945 of NZ_KE384506.1, read as the reverse complement.
GGACCCACGCCCAGCCTCCGTAAGCCTGTGCATGACCCGAAGTACAACACCCCGGCCGCCTTCGCGACCAAGCCAGCCGACACCGAAGGTCGCGCCGACGGCGCATTCCACACGATCAACGTCTCTCTCGCCGGGGTCAGCAACAAGACCGCAAGCTCGGTGGGTAACGCGCTAGCCACGGAGGACATCGCGACGGGAGCCCTGAGGCAGAACGCCGACGGCACGGCGACCCAGATCTGCGCGACCTGCGGGAAGCTCACCGACGCGACGCAGTTCGAGGTAGACCACCAACAGGCGTTCGCCGAGTTGAAGAAGAACCTGCTGATGCTGGCCGACGGCATGGCGGTGAGCGACGGGTTGTACCAGCAGATCAAGAAGACCACTCCCGAATTCGACACCTTCTTCACGACGAATGGGTTGCCGGGTACGGCGGGCTGCAAGGTCGTGCTCACCGCGGCGGCAATCCACGCCTATTCGAACGACATGGACAACCTCATGCGGATCTGCCGCCATTGCAATGGCGGCTGGGGCAAGAGTGATATGGAGATGATGGAGTGGTACCGCTCGTCCCCGTTCTTCGGGGACGCATTCGTCAACGCCAACGTCCCGCCACCGGGGCCCCCGGGGCCTCCACCGTACGTCGAGATCATCGCCAGGACGTCCGTCAAGAACGAGGGCTGGGGCAAGGCGGCCCGCGACTGGTTCGCCACCCACCACCTCCCGGTGCTCAAGCAGCAGTTCATTCTCGACGAGGTGGCGCGTTTTTCTCACGAGCAGATCAAGAATCAATCGCTGACCCAGTTCAAGGCGAAGAACGAGCCGAACGCTGCCAAGAAGGCGGCACTGGAGCGGGATGCTGTATTGCTGGCCCGCTCCAACGAGGCGCACATGGGCATGCTCCAAGTCGACCTGGAGTACCGAAACGGGAAGCAGTTCGGCCGCCCGCCGGCCGATTGGTCACACGGCTCGCCGGCACGAATGATCCAGAAGCGAAAGGGGGACTGGGTCGAGCGGGAGGGCGAAAAGGACTTCAAGACGATGAGCGCAACCCCGAACTACAAGGCCGGTTACCAGGACGGCCTGGCCAACGACCCCAACGTGGTAGCCATCGGTCCGCTAGACGAGGCGTACAAGGCGGGCCTTGATGACGGGCGCAAGGCCTACCATGCAGCGTTCGCGCTGGGCAGGTCCCTGGCAATCGCCGTCCCGACCCCAGACCAGCTTGCCGTGCGCGCCACCACCGTGACCAATGCGGCCGAGGCCGCCGGCTTCCGGGAGGCTGCGGCCGAACGCACCAATGCCGTCAAGTTGGGCTACGCGGCCGGCGTGGCCGGGTCCCTTCCCGACGTGTCGGTCATCCCGTTCGGCACGCCGTCGTCGGAGGTGCTGCTGCGCGACTACATGCGGGCGTACGCGTCGGGGATGACCGCCAAGATCCCGTCGTCGAGCGGTGGAGACCCGATGACGTGACGGGCACCCGTGGATGCTGCCCGACCTCCGGTTCCGCGGCATGGTTTCGGTCCCTGAGCGTCCCGGCGTCCGGCGGGTGAGCCTGTCCGTCTGGCTCGCGCTGGTCGGCGCCTGCCTGGTCGTCGCGGCGCACGCGGTGGGACCCGCGTCGCCTTCTCGGTCGACGACCTCGACGATGCGCTGGCTATGGCCGCGAGGCACGGGTGCCTTCCCCTTCGCCGCGTGGCGACGTGCGAGGACGCCCGCGTTCTGGGCGGCCCGCCCACGCGAACCGCTCGATGTGGAGCCAAGGGGACTCGAACCCCTAACCCCCTGCTTGCAAAGCAGGTGCGCTACCAATTGCGCCATGGCCCCGTTCCCCCGACGCCCGAAGGCCGAGGAGGGCCGTCACTCGAAGGTGTCGGTGACCTCGGCCCAGAGGTCGCGCTCGTCGCGATCCTGGCTGAACTTCTGCCAGGCGATGAACGCGGCGGCGGCAACCGCCACGAGGAGCAGGAGCTTCTTCATCGGGTTCCCCCACGGGGTCGGGAGTGGGCCTAACAGGACTTGAACCTGTGACCTCTTCCTTATCAGGGAAGCGCTCTAACCGTCTGAGCTATAGGCCCGTGCAGTGCCGGATGAGACTACCCCAGGGCCGGGGTCTGTCCCAAACCGGCGGTCAGGAGCGGTTGCTCAGTCGTCGGTCATGGTCACGTGCACGCCGCCCACCAGTGCGGCGACGATGTTGTACAGGAACGCACCGATCGTAGCGAGTGCCGTCAGCAGGAACACGTCGACCACCGCGATGAGCATCGAGCCAGAGACGATCCGACGGAACTCGACGTACTGCAGGATGTCGATGGTGCTCTCCTGGCCGGTGATCTGCGTGACCAGGTCGTTGATCTGCGCGAACACGTGCATCTTGTCGAGCGTGAGCCAGACGACGATGACCGCCACGACGAACATGATGCCGATCGCGACGGAGACCAGCAGCGACAGCTTCATCACCGACCACGGGTCGACGCGTGAGATCGCCAGCCGGACGCGGCGCGGGCCGCCGTGGGCAGAGACGGTGGGGATGCGTCCGGTCGACGGGCGAGGGTTCTCGGTCGTGGTGGACGTTCGCGTGGGAGCCGGCCTGGCCGCGGGTGCGGCGGCAGGATTCGCTGTCATGGTCGGTTCCTCGGAACGGGGACGGGTCAAGGAGGCGAATGCAGCGGTCGTTGCTCCGCCGGCCTTCTTGAACCACGCCGTGGTGGCGTCTACTGCCACCATCATCGGGGACGGGACCACGTCCTCGGACGGATCAGCGGGTGATGTCTCCTGATCCGGTTCTCTCTCCGGCGGCACCGTGACCCCGTCGCCGAGCCGGATCGACGTCTTCGTGGTGCCCGCGGAGCCCGAGGTCCGGCCGGTGCTGGAGGAGCCGTTGCTGGAGGAGCCGTTGCTGGAACCGGAACCCGAACCACCCGCGGCACGCCCGCCGCCCGTCGACGTCCGCACAGGCGGTGCGACACTCGGCGGACCGACGCCGGTCGACGAGCCGTTCGAGGTCGGCGCGTCGAGCTCGTCGGAACCGTTCCACGCAGCGTTCGACCCTGTTCGCACGGGTGACGACGTGGTCTTCCGGCCGGTGGAGGCTGGTGAGGTCGGTCGTGTGCGCGGCGGGATCGAGGGCGGCGTGGAATCGGTCATGCGTCCTCCGGTGACGGATCGGTCTCGGTACCGGAGTCGTCGATCGACGCGTCCGAGTCGACGGGCGTGTCACCGGGTTCGTCCGAAACCAGGGCATTCTCGCCGCCCACGGTACCTGCATCGTCGGCCAGGTGTCGCTCCGTGTTCCTGGCGACCGCGATGATCCGGTCACCGTTGTCGGGCTTCGCGAAGATGACTCCCTGCGTGGTGCGCCCCGTCGCATTCACCTCGGACGTGGCGGATCTCACGATCTTGCCGCGCTCCATGATGACCAGGACCTCGTCCTCGGCGTCGGCAACGAGGGCCCCGACAAGGTCGCCGTTCGCCTCGGGAAGGTTGGCCACCTTGATGCCCAGACCGCCGCGGCCCTGCTGCCGGTAGTTCTCGACCGTCAGGGCGGTGCGCTTGGCGATGCCGCCCTCGGTGACCGTGAACAGGAACGCGTCCTCGCGCACGACGTCCATCGCGAGCAGCTCGTCGTCGTCGCGGAACTTCATCCCCGTGACGCCCGAGGTCGCGCGGCCCATGGGCCGCAGGGAGTCGTCCGAGGCGGTGAACCGGACCGACTGCCCCTTGCGGGAGACCAGGATCAGGTCGTTGTCGGAGTCGACGAGGCGAGCCGAGACCAGCTCGTCCGGCCGGCCCTCCTCGTCCTCGCGCAGGTTGATCGCGATGACCCCGCCCGACCGGTTCGAGTCGTACTCCGTCAGGCGCGTCTTCTTCACCAGGCCGCGCTGGGTGGCCAGCACCAGGTACTCCACCGAGGTGTAGTCCCGGATGTCGAGCACCTGCGCGATCTTCTCGCCCGGCTGGAACGCGAGCAGGTTGGCGACGTGCTGGCCCTTCGCATCCCGACCGCCCTCGGGCAGCTCGTAGGCCTTCGCACGGTAGACGCGACCGAGGTTCGTGAAGAACAGCAGCCAGTGGTGGGTCGTCGTGACGAAGAAGTGGTCGACCAGGTCGTCCTCGCGCAGCTGGGCGCCGCGGACGCCCTTGCCGCCACGACGCTGCGCCCGGTAGTTGTCCGACCGCGTCCGCTTGGCGTACCCGCCGCGCGTGATGGTGACGACCATCTCCTCCTCGGCGATGAGGTCCTCGATGCTGACGTCGCCGTCGAACGGCAGGATCGTCGTGCGTCGCTCGTCGCCGTACTTCGCGACGATCTCCCCGAGCTCCTCGGAGACGATGTCGCGCTGGCGCTGCTCGCTGTCGAGGATCTCCCGGTACTCGACGATGAGCGCCTCGAGCTCGGCGTGCCGGTCGAGGATGGCCTGGCGCTGCAGCGCAGCGAGCCGACGCAGCTGCATGTTCAGGATGGCGTTCGCCTGCAGCTCGTCGATGTCGAGCAGCTCCATCAGGCCCGTGCGAGCCTCGTCCGCGTCGGGGGAGCGCCGGATGAGCGCGATGACCTCGTCGAGCGCGTCGAGCGCCTTGAGGTACCCGCGATAGATGTGGATCTCCGCCTCGGCCTCGCGGAGCTTGAACTTCGTCCGACGGACGACGACGTCGAGCTGGTGCGCGACCCAGTGCCGGACGAACGCGTCGATGCTCAGCGTCCGCGGCACGTCGTCGACCAGCGCGAGCATGTTCGCGCCGAACGTGTCCTGCAGCTGCGTGTGCTTGTAGAGGTTGTTCAGCACGACCTTCGCGACGGCGTCGCGCTTCAGCACGATCACGAGGCGCTGCCCGGCTCGGCCGCTCGTCTCGTCGCGGATGTCCGCGATGCCGGTGATCTTGTTCTCACGGACGAGGTCCGCGATCTTCTTCGCCAGCGTGTCGGGGTTCACCTGGTACGGCAGCTCGGTGACGACCAGGCAGATGCGGTTCTGGATCTCCTCGACGACCACCACCGCACGCATGGTGATCGAGCCGCGACCGGTGCGGTACGCGTCCTCGATGCCTCGGTGGCCCAGGATCGTCGCGCCCGTCGGGAAGTCCGGGCCCTTGATGCGCTGCAGGAGCGCATCGAGCAGCTCCTCCGTCGACGCCTCCGGGTGGCTGAGGTACCACTGGACGCCGTCGGCCACCTCACGCAGGTTGTGCGGGGGGATGTTGGTGGCCATGCCGACCGCGATGCCGGCCGAGCCGTTGACCAGCAGGTTCGGGAACCGGGACGGCAGGACCGCGGGCTCCTGGGTGCGGCCGTCGTAGTTGTCCTGGAAGTCGACGGTGTCCTTGTCGATGTCCCGGACCATCTCCATGGACAGCGGCGCCATCTTGCACTCGGTGTACCGGGGCGCGGCGGCGGGGTCGTCGCCCGGGGATCCGAAGTTGCCCTGCCCGGAGACCAGCGGGTAGCGCAGCGACCAGTCCTGGACCAGGCGGACGAGCGCGTCGTAGATCGCCGTGTCACCGTGCGGGTGGTACTTGCCCATGACGTCGCCGACGACGCGGCTGCACTTGGAGAACTGGCGGTCCGGTCGGTAGCCGCCGTCGTACATCGCGTAGAGCACCCGGCGGTGCACCGGCTTCAGCCCGTCACGGACGTCGGGCAGCGCGCGCCCGACGATGACGGCCATGGCGTAGTCGAGGTAGGAGCGCTGCATCTCGAGCTGCAGGTCCACCTGCTCGATGCGGCCGTGCTCGATCTCTCTGCCGGGGGTCTCGCTCAACGTTCTTCCTTAGGTTCGGCCCTACGTGCCTGGTGTATGGGCATCGGACTCGATGGCTCTGTCTTCTGTCGATGACGTGCAGGGCTCGCTGCGCCGGCCCTCAGATATCGAGGAACCTGACGTCCTTCGCGTTGCGCTGGATGAACGAGCGGCGGGACTCGACGTCCTCGCCCATGAGTACCGAGAAGATCTCGTCGGCCGCGGCGGCCTCGTCGAGCGTGACCTGGAGCAACGTGCGGTGCTCGGGCGACATGGTCGTCTCCCACAGCTCCTGGTAGTCCATCTCGCCCAGACCCTTGTACCGCTGGATCTGGTTCTCCTTCGGCAGCCGCTTCCCGCCGGCCTGCCCGTCCGTGACGACCGCGTCCCGCTCGCGGTCCGTGTACACGTACTCGTGCTCCGCGTTGGTCCACTTGATCTTGTAGAGCGGCGGCTGCGCCATGTAGACGTGCCCGTGCGTGATCAGCTCGGGCATGTAGCGGAAGAGCAGGGTCAGCAGCAGGGTCCGGATGTGCTGGCCGTCGACGTCGGCGTCGGCCATCAGGATGATCTTGTGGTACCTCAGCCGGCTGAGGTCGAAGTCCTCGCCGATGCCGGTCCCGAACGCCGTGATCAGGGCCTGGACCTCCTGGTTGCCGAGGGCGCGGTCCAGCCGGGCGCGCTCGACGTTGAGGATCTTCCCTCGGATCGGCAGGATCGCCTGCGTGCGCGGGTTGCGACCGCGGACGGCGGAACCGCCGGCCGAGTCACCCTCGACGATGAACACCTCGCACTCGTCCGGGTGGTTCGACTGGCAGTCGCGCAGCTTGCCGGGCATGCCGCCGGACTCGAGCAGGCCCTTGCGCCGCGTGGCCTCTCGGGCCTTGCGCGCGGCCATCCGGGCGGCGGAGGCCTGGATCGACTTGCGGATGACGTCCCGCGCCTCGGTGGGGTGGGAGTCCAGCCAGTCGCCCAGCTGGTCGTTGACGACCCGCTGCACGAACGTCTTGGCCTCGGTGTTGCCGAGCTTGGTCTTCGTCTGACCCTCGAACTGCGGCTCGCCGAGCTTGATGGAGATGACGGCCGTGAGGCCCTCGCGGATGTCGTCTCCCGTGAGGTTCTCGTCCTTCTCCTTGAGGATGCCCTTGTCGCGCGCGTAGCGGTTGATCAGCGAGGTCATCGCCGCACGGAAGCCCTCCTCGTGCGTGCCGCCCTCGGTCGTGGAGATCGTGTTGGCGTAGGTGTGCACCGACTCCGAGTAGGCGTTGGTCCACTGCATCGCGATCTCGAGCGACAACCGGCGCTCGGTGTCCTCGGACTCGAAGTCGATGATGTCGGGGTGCACGACCTCGACCTTCTTCGCGCCGTTGAGGTGGCGGACGTAGTCGACGAGCCCCTGGTCGTACTTGTAGACGACGTTGCGGAACGGAGCCGGCGCGCCCTCGGCGAGCTCGTCGGCCGACCCTGCGACCTCGTCGGCCGTGCCCAGGTGCTCCGGACGCTCGTCGGTCAACGAGATCTGCAGGCCCTTGTTGAGGAAGGCGTACTGCTGGAGCCGGGACCGCAGCGTCTCGAAGTCGTAGTCGGTCGTCTCGAAGATCGCGGGGTCGGCCCAGAACGTCTGCGAGGTCCCGTTGTCGTCGGACGGCTCGCCCTTCTGCAGCTCGCCCAGCGGCTTGCCGCCGTCGGAGAAGTCCTGCTGCCAGACGAAGCCGTCGCGCTTGACCACGGTCTCCACGCGCGTCGACAGCGCGTTCACCACGGAGATACCCACACCGTGCAGACCACCCGAGACCGCGTACCCGCCACCGCCGAACTTGCCGCCCGCGTGCAGGATCGTCATGACGACCTCGACGGTCGGCCGGCCCTCGGTCGGGTGGATCGCGACGGGGATGCCACGGCCGTTGTCGACGACGCGCACGCCGCCGTCGGCCAGCAGGGTCACCTCGATGTGGTCGCAGTACCCCGCGAGCGCCTCGTCGACGGAGTTGTCGACGACCTCGTAGACCAGGTGGTGCAGGCCGCGCTCACCGGTGGAACCGATGTACATGCCCGGACGCTTACGAACCGCCTCGAGCCCCTCGAGGACCGTGATCGCGGACGCGTCGTACCCGCCGTCCCCCGTCTTGACGCCGTTCGTTGTGCCTGTGCTTGTCGTGCCGGACGGGGACGTGCTCTGCTCGGCCACGGGCGGTAGTACTCCTCAAGCTCTCACACGCGACGGAGCGCGCCCGCCACCGTTCTCCGGGGCGGATCACTCCATGACGCTGGAGTTCCGGGCACACATGCGCCAGGAATGACCTTCACAGTCTACCTGGTGGAACGGCTCAGACCCCCTTTCCCACACCCCTCACGGCGGGAGATTCGCTCCTCAGCGGAACGTATCGCGTTCGCCCCGGCCGACGACCCGCTTCGGGCCCGTGCGGAACCGGGGGCCGCCGGGGTTGAGCACCGTGATCTCGACGACGACGCCGTCGCCGAGGTCCGCGGCGAACCGGCCCAACATCGACGGCGCCAGGAAACGCAGCTGGGTCGCCCAGGAGGTCGAGCTCGCTCGCACCGTGAGCGCACCGCCGGAGAAGGACACGTACTCGCAGTGCTCGGCGATCTCGGGTCCGACGAGATTCACCCAGGAGTGCTTGAGCACGCCCGCGACCTGGTCCGAGGTGCCGCCCAGCTGGTCGAGGAGCCCGCTGACCGTCGACCCGATGAGCTGTGGGTCACGTGCCCCCGGACCGGCCGACCCGGTGGTGTCGACCAGCGGTCGGCGTCGCGCCGGGTCGCCGGGGCGGAATCCCCGCTGCGCCGCCGCCTTCTTCGCGCGCGCCAGCGCGCCGGCCGCAACCTGACGCGGCGAGGTCAGCTCGACGATGTCCCGGAGCGGCCGGTCGGCCAGCGCTCGGTCGGTGCCCTGCCGGTCAGAGGACACGGGACACCTCGCCGCCCATCACGTCGACGCGGGCACCGGCCAACGGCTCCGGGACGTCGCCCGGGACGGCGGCCGTGATCAGCACCTGCCGGGCCGGCGCGACGAGCTCCGCCAGGCGCTCCCGCCGACGTGCGTCGAGCTCGGCGAACACGTCGTCGAGGATGAGGACCGGCTCGCCGTCCGGACCCCAGTCCCCGGCCTCGTCGAAACCGTTGGTCAGGAGCTCGTAGGACGCGAGGCGCAGCGCGAGCGCGAACGACCACGACTCGCCGTGGCTCGCATAGCCCTTGGCAGGCAGGCCACCGAGCGTCAGCACCAGATCGTCACGGTGCGGCCCGACCAGGCTGACGCCGCGCTCGATCTCCTTGCTGCGCAACCTCCCCACGGCCTCGAGCAGCTGGGCCTCGACGAGCTCGACGCTCGCGTCGTCGTCACCGAGGTCGTTGCCGAGCGCCTGGTCCAGTGAGGCCTTGTAGGTGATCACCGCGTCGCCCTGCCCGGAGCTGACCTGCGCATACGCCTTCTCGACGTGCGGAGCCAGCGCCTGCGTCAGCGCCCGGCGGGACACGATGATCTGCGCACCCGTCTGCGCCAGCTTCGCGTCCCACACGTCCAGGGTGCGCAGGTCGGCACCGGTCCGCCCGCCGCGCATCGCGGCGCCCGCCGACTTCAGCAGGGCGGATCGTTGCCGCAGGACCCGGTCGTAGTCGGCGACGACGCCCGCGATCCGTGGGGTGAGCTGCACGAGCAGGTCGTCGAGGAACCGTCGGCGTCCGTCCGGGTCTCCCTTGACCAGGGAGAGGTCCTCGGGCGCGAAGAGCACCGTGCGCAGGATGCCGAGGATCTCGCGCGCCCTCGTCGGGGAACCGCCGTTGATCCTGGCGCGGTTGGCCTTGCCCGGTGTCACCTCGACCTCGACGAGCGTCGGACGTGGTTGGCCGGCGTCGCGCTCCCGGATCACCCGCGCTCGCACCACGGCGCGCGAGGCCCCCGCCCTGACCAGCGCCGCGTCGGTGGGCACCCGGTGACTGCCCAGCGTCGCCACGTACCCGAGCGCCTCGACGAGGTTCGTCTTGCCCTGGCCGTTGGGTCCGACGAGCGCCGTGATCCCGGGTTCCAACGGGAGCTCGACCTGCGCATACGAGCGGAAGTCGGTCAGGGAGAGGTGCGCGACGTACATGCGTCCCCGGTCAGGCGGACGGCGGGACCGCGGCACCCGCCGCGGGCGTCGTGCTGCTGACCGGACCGGTCGTCCCGGCCGGCTTGACCGCGTGGCCGCCGAACTGCTGACGCAGCGCGGCCACCGCCTTCATCGCGGGCGACTCACCCTGGCGGCTCGCGAATCGCGCGAACAGCGCCGCCGAGATGACCGGCGCCGGCACCGCGAGGTCGATCGCCTCGTCGACGGTCCACCGACCCTCGCCCGAGTCCTCGACCCAGTCGTCGATCGCACCCAGGCCCGGGTCCTGCTGGAGAGCCTGCACGAGCAGGTCCAGCAGCCAGGACCGCACAACGGTTCCTCGTTGCCACGCCTTCATCGTGCCGTGCACGTCTGTGACCAGGTCTTTCGCGGCCAGCAGCTCGTAGCCCTCGGCGTAGGCCTGCATGAGTCCGTACTCGATGCCGTTGTGGACCATCTTCGAGTAGTGCCCGGCGCCCACCGTGCCGGCGTGCACGAACCCCTCGTCGCGCGGACCCTCCGGACGCAGAGCGTCGAACACCGGCATGACCTTGGCGACGACGTCCGCGTCCCCGCCGACCATGAGCCCGTATCCGTTGGCCAGCCCCCAGACGCCGCCCGAGACGCCCGCGTCGATGAACCCGACCCCCGTCGAGGCGAGCAGCTCGGCGTGCGGGAGGTCGTCCTGGTAGTACGAGTTGCCGCCGTCGATGAGGATGTCGCCCGCCGTCAGCAGGCCGGCCAGGTCGGCGATCACGGCGTGCGTGATCTCGCCCGACGGCACCATGACCCAGACCACTCGCTCGCCCGCAGGCAGCGCCTCGACGAGCGCCTCGAGCGTCGGGACGTCCGTCACGTCGGGGTTTCGGTCGAACCCCGTGACGTCGATGCCCGCGGCACGGATGCGCTGCCGCATGTTCGCGCCCATCTTGCCGAGACCCACCAGACCGATGTGCATGACGCCTCTTCCGGTTCTCTTCGGTTCCGTCGCTACGCGGCTCGTCGCCTCTGGCGTGCCTCTGCCCTCAGCCTGCCGCAGCTGGGAGGCGGGCGCGCTGTCAGCTGGCGAAGCGGATGGGCACCAGGAGATAGCGGTACTCCTGGTTGTCCTCGCCGTCGAGGGCCTGCTGTCCCGTGAACTCCACCGGCTTGTTCGGGTGCGTGAACGACAGGCGCACGAACGGCGTGCTCAGCGCGCCCAGGCCGTCGAGGAGGAACTGCGGGTTGAACGCCACCGAGATGTCGTCACCGACCAGCGTCGACTCGATCGCCTCCGAGGCCTGCGCGTCGTCGCCCTGGCCCGCGTCGAGGACGACCTGGCCTTCGCTGAACGACAGGCGGATCGGGGTGTTGCGCTCGGCGACGAGGCTCACGCGCTTGGCGGCATCCGCCAACGCGTGCGTGCTGACGACCGCGTGGATGGGCGTCTCGTCCGGGAAGAGCCGACGGACCGCGGGGTAGTCGCCGTCGACGAGCAGGCTCGTGGTCTGGCGGCCGGCCGCCTCGAACCCGATCATGTCGACACCCGTCCCCGTAGCCAGGGCGACCGTCACGGAACCGGCGTTGCCGAGCGACTTCGCGGCGTCGAGCAACGTCCGCGCACGGACCAGGGCGACGGTGGAGATGTCCGGCGACGACGGCTTCCACGTGAGCTCGCGCAGCGCGAGCCGGTAGCGGTCGGTGGCCAGGAGCGTGACCTTCTCACCCTCGATCTCGACGCGGACGCCCGTGAGCAGCGGCAACGTGTCGTCCCTGCTGGCTGCGACCGAGACCTGGGCGACGGCGTGCGTGAGCTCGTCGCCGTCGACGGTGCCCGTGGTCGGCGGCATGACCGGGAGGTTGGGGTAGTCCTCGACCGGCATCGTCAGGAGGGTGAACCGGCTGGCTCCACACGTGACGATCACCTTGGTGCCCTCGAGCACCACGTCGACAGGCTTGTCCGGGAGCGCCCGCGAGATCTCGGCCAGCAGCCGGCCGCTGACCAGGACCGAGCCCGGGTCGCTGACATCGGCCGGGATCTGCGACCGGGCCGACACCTCGTAGTCGAAGCTCGACAGCTGCACGGTGCCGGTGGTGTCGGCCTCGAGCCTCACCCCGGCCAGGACGGGAACCGGCGGCCGGGTGGGCAGACTGCGTGCCGTCCACGTGACGGCGTCCGCGAGAACATCACGGTCGACCCGGAACCTCATGCCTCAACCTCTCGTCGTGCGGGCCTGTCTGCTGTTCATCCGACGGAGCTCCTCGTGTTTTCGAAGGAGGCGGGGCGGACAGGCGTCAGGCGAACACTACGCGTTTGCTCCGACGCTCGGTGCGGTCTCGGACACGGTTGTGGTTCGTGAACCGCTCGGCACGTTCTGGCGGTGTGTGGATCCATCACAGAGAGAGTTGTCGTCATCGTCATCGGTGCTGTGCATCGTGTGGACGACGCTCGTCGGCGCAGGTCAGGCGTCGAATCACATGTGTACGGCACCTGTGCGCCAAATCGGACGGTCGGTGGACGACGGTGGGCGCCTGCGCACGACCCGATTCGCGTCCACCGACGGGCTGCTTGTCATCCACATCGCTCGGGGGGTCGTCCACCGCTGTCCACAGGTGAACACACAGGTGTGGAGATTCGTCCCATGGATGCTTCAGGAGCGGGATGAAGGTTGGCGTCAAGAGGGTCAAATCGATTCGACGGTGAGAGTCGCCTCATGAACTTCACCCGGTCTTGCCCGGATTTCGGCCGTTTCGCGTGTCCGGAATGGGTAGGTCCGCAGCGACTGTGCAGGTCAGCGATTGGTTCGGCGCGCGAAGTCGGGAATTCGTCCGATCAGGTGAATCCCGTCACAAACATCCCCAGGTTCCTGTGGACGGCTGTGGATAACCATGTTGAGCAGGTCAGTCATTTCGGGTCAGAACGGACATGGACAGGGGTGCTTCGACCCCCGTCGAGGCGCGTCAGCCGCGGTTCTGCTGCTTGATCCGGTTGGTGAGCTCCGTGACCTGGTTGTAGATGGACCGACGCTCGGCCATGAGCTCGCGGATCTTGCGGTTCGCGTGCATGACGGTCGTGTGGTCGCGGCCACCGAACGCCTGGCCGATCTTCGGGAGCGACAGGTCCGTCAGCTCGCGGCACAGGTACATCGCGATCTGCCGGGCGGTGACCAGTACGCGTGACCGGCTCGAGCCGCACAGGTCGTCGATGCTCAGTCCGAAGTACGCGGCAGTCTGACCGATCACCTGCGTCGCGGTGATCTCGGTGGTCTGGTCGTCGGTGATCAGGTCCTTCAGGACGATCTCCGCCAGCGAGAGGTCGACCTGTTGCCGGTTGAGGTTCGCGAACGCCGTGACCCGGATCAGTGCACCCTCGAGCTCGCGGATGTTCGTCGAGATCTTGGACGCGATGTACTCCAGGACGTCCGGCGGTGCCTGCAGCCGCTCGCTGCCGGCCTTCTTGCGCAAGATGGCGATGCGGGTCTCGAGGTCCGGGGGTTGCACGTCGGTGATCAGGCCCCACTCGAACCGCGAACGCATCCGGTCCTCGAAGCCGTTCAGCTGCTTGGGCGGCAGATCGGACGTGATCACGACCTGCTTGTTGGCGTTGTGCAGCGTGTTGAACGTGTGGAAGAACTCCTCCATCGTCTGTTCCTTGCCCTGCAGGAACTGGATGTCGTCGATGAGGAGCACGTCGACCTCGCGGTAGCGGCGCTGGAACGCGCCGGCCTTGCCCTCGGAGATCGAGTTGATGAAGTCGTTGGTGAACTCCTCCGAGTTCACGTACCGCACGCGGACGCTCGGATAGAGGTTCTGGGCGTAGTGACCGATCGCGTGGAGCAGGTGCGTCTTGCCCAGGCCCGAGTCGCCGTAGATGAACAAGGGGTTGTAGGCCTTGGCCGGCGCCTCCGCGACCGCGACGGCGGCAGCGTGCGCGAACCGGTTCGAGCTACCGATGACGAACGTCTCGAACAGGTACTTCGGGTTCAGCCGAGCCGGCTCGGCGGGCTGCTTGCGGTTCGACTGGCGGTCGTCGTTGCTGCTCGGGAACGGGCGTTCGGTGCGCTGGGTGTCGCGACGAGCAGTCGAGGAGCCGTCATCGTGGTTCTGCACCAACGACAGGTCGGCCCGTGAGTCCCGTCGCGACTCGTCGAGCTCACGGTCGTAGTCGCGGAGCTGGTCGTTGCCGCTGCGTTGGTCGTTCCGCTGCTCGTCGTAGCGCGGTTCTGCGGTCACGACGCGCAGGGCCGGCGGCGCGTCGTCCGCGAGCTCGGGGTCGACGGTGATCGCGAACCTGGCCTCACGATCGAGGGCTGTGCTCAGGGCGTCGGTGACCTCGCCGCGGACGCGCGACTCGAGGTAGTCCTTGGTGAGATCGTTGCCGACGGCGAGAAGCAGCGTGCCGTCCAGGAGGCCGAGCGGCCGAGCGAGTCGGACGAACGCGATCTGCCGCGGCGTGATGTCGGGGCTCTGTTCCAGCGTTGAGACGACGTGGCCCCAGACCCGTGCGAGCTCTTCGTCCTGTGACACGTGCTACCTCAGCTGTTCGTTCGCGTGGGTGGTCGAGTCTCGCACGGTCGTGCGTTGTCCACACAGTTGTCCACACCTGTGAGCGGCTGATCGTGTCGGCTCCGACCACCGTCTCCGGCGGTGAGGACGGGTACCTCCGACGTCGCGTGCATCGCCTCGGTCGCCCGTCCCCAGCTCATCAACGTGCGCATGGTCCACAGGCCGCTGCCCCTGGCGACGAGGTACGAGCGTAGTAGCCGCGCATGAGGCGCGGCAGTTCTCGACCGGGTGACGTCCGGTTCGTCCTGTCGGCACGTGCTGTGCAACTCGGTGTTCGCGACTCGCGCGCATTTGACCCGCCATCGCGGGGGGAAGTACGGTATTGCAGCCTTATCGATGGCCTCCTGCTGGCGCGCCTAGACGCCGCACGCGTACTTGTTGCACTGCGTGTTCGTGGAATCAGTCGATCTTGGCAGCCCGAACCCCGGTCGCGCGGTACATGCGAGGCCCACCCGATGTAGTTGGAGACTCTCGTGAGCAAGCGCACCTTCCAGCCGAACAACCGGCGTCGCGCCAAGACCCATGGCTTCCGCCTGCGCATGCGCACCCGCGCCGGCCGCGCGATCCTCGCGGGCCGTCGCCGCAAGGGCCGCGCGGAGCTCTCGGCCTGACATCACCGTCGGTGCTGCCCGCCGCGCATCGGATGCGCCGAGCTGCCGACTTCGAGCAGGCGGTGCGCCGAGGCGCGCGCGGCGGACGGGACACCCTCGTGGTGCATCTGACGACCAAGACCGATCACGTCCCTTCGGGGCCGGTGGTCGGTCTTGTCGTGTCCAAGGCCGTTGGTTCCGCGGTGACGCGGAATCTCGTCAAGCGGCGGTTGCGAGAGCTCGTCCGAGCCCGACTGGCGGACCTTCCGCCGGACGCCGGCATCGTGGTGCGCGCACTGCCGCCGTCGGCGACCAGCAGCTACGCCCGGTTGGGATCGGACCTCGACGCGGCGCTCGAGACGGCCGCGCGACGTTCGGCGCGACGGATCGGTGCGTAGTCATCCCATGACTGTTCTCTCGACGCTGCACACGGTCGCACGGGTCCCGTCCAGGTTGCTCCTGATGGCGATCCGCGGATACCAGCGGTACATCTCGCCGATGACACCGCCGACGTGCCGGTTCTACCCGTCGTGCTCGCAGTACGCCGTCATCGCAGTTCAGCGCCACGGAGCGCTGCGCGGCACCTACCTGGCGGTCTGGCGGATCCTGCGCTGCAACCCCTGGAACCCCGGTGGCGTGGACGACGTTCCCGCTGCGCACCGTTCACACCGTCACCTCGGTGCGGCTCCGTCCGCGCACTGATCCACGACTGAGGAGTCTCGTCCGCATGGGCTTTTTCGACAACCTGCTCCATCCGATCATGCTGGTCGTCAGCTGGATCCTGGTCGAGTTCCACGCACTGTTCACGACGCTCGGTCTCGACAAGGACAGCGGTGCAGCCTGGACGCTGTCGATCGTCGGCCTCGTCGTCGTGATCCGGATCGCGCTGATCCCGCTGTTCTTCCGTCAGATCAAGGCGTCACGAGGAATGCAGCTCCTCGCGCCCGAGATGCAGGCGATCCAGAAGAAGTACAAGGGGAAGTCCGACCCAGCGTCGCGCGAGGCCATGAGCCGCGAGACCATGGAGCTGTACCGCAAGCACGGCACCAACCCGTTCGCCTCGTGCCTGCCGATCCTCCTGCAGTCCCCCATCTTCTTCGCGCTCTTCCGCGTGCTGAACACCGTTCCTGAGATCGCGTCCACCGCTAAGCCGCCGCTCGGACCGATGACTCAGCCGCTCGCTCAGTCCTTCGAACAAGCGACGATCTTCGGTGCTTCACTTTCCAGCTCGTTCAGGAACCCAGGCACCGGAGACCCGACCAGCGCCAAGATCGTCTCGGTCGTCCTGATCATCTGCATGTCCGCGACGACGTTCCTGACCCAGCGCCAGCTGACGATGAAGAACATGCCGCCGGCGGCCCTCCAGGGTCCGATGGCGCAGCAGCAGAAGATCCTGCTCTACGTCCTGCCGCTGATCTTCGCCTTCTCCGGCGTCAACTTCCCGATCGGTGTCCTCATCTACTGGACCACCACCAACCTCTGGTCCATGGGCCAGCAGTTCTACACGATCCGCCGCATGCCGGCACCGGGGTCGCAGGCTGAGATCGCCATGAAGGAGCGCAAGGCGAAGAGGGCGGCGGCGAAGGGTGTGATCGAGGACGCCCCCGTACCGCAGATCGAAGAGAAGCCCCGCGGTCAGCGTGAGCAGCCCAAGCGCAAGGACCGCGTCAAGCCCAGTCCGACTGGTGACGGCAGCAAGCCCCGGACTGCGCCCGGGATCGAAGAAGATCCCGGGCCCACGGACGCCGCAGTCGCCAAGCCCCCCACCAAGCCCAAGAAGTAGACGTTGATCGGAGTGCCGTTCCATGACTTCAACTGATCCCGAAGCCCCCGTCGAGCTCACCAGCACCAAGCGCCTCGAGGAGGAGGGTGAGATCGCTGCCGACTACCTTGAGGAGCTTCTCGACATCGCCGACCTCGATGGCGACATCGACATCGACGTCGACCATGGTCGTGCTGCCGTCGAGATCGTCTCGGAGGACCCCGCCGACGGGTCGCTCCGTCGCCTTGCCGGTGCCGATGGCGAGGTGCTCGACGCTCTGCAGGAGCTCACCCGCCTCGCCGTCCAGGCGAAGACCGGCGAACGTAGTCGACTGATGCTCGACGTCGCTGGGTACCGGTCTGCCCGTCGGGCCGAGCTGGTGACCGTCGCGACGGAGGCGATCGCGCGCGTCAAGGAGTCCGGCGCACCCGTCGCACTCGCTGCCATGAACCCGTTCGAGCGCAAGGTCGTGCACGATGCTGTTGCCGCAGCCGGGCTGACGAGCGACTCCGACGGCGTGGAGCCCGAACGCCACGTGGTGATCCGGCCCGCCTGAACCGGGGTCGAGTAGGCGCACTCTGATGTGCGGTGTACCGAGGGGGCGTGCCAAGCGGCTCGCCCCCTCGGTCGTTTTGCCATTGCCGCCAGGCGCAGATTCACGTGATACGCCGCCGTGAGGGGGTCCGACAGCGGTTGATGTCCCCCTTCCTTGCTGGGCCGGGTTGCGGCTGTGGATCCGTTGATAGCTCGGCGGCCGGATCCCTGTTTCACGTGAAACGACGAATCCACACGCCGGCGCTCGTCTGGGGCCGGGGCGGAATGCCCGGCGTCGGACGCCTGACAGTGGGAGCTGCGGTGTCGAGGGTCCCCGGCCCGTGTCCGCGGCAGATGGTTTCACGTGAAACCTGGGGCGACATGAATCAGCCTTCAGTCCACGCGTCCTCGAGAGACAAACCTCCGTACGCGCGCCGAGAGTCGGTTCGCGACGACGTGCAAGAGTCGCGCGCGACCAGAACGGGCTGGTCCCCGTATGCCCGAGGTTCACAGCGCTTCATCGGTACGGCTCCAACCGGCCATGCGGTATCGGGCCGCTGTTTCACGTGAAACAGCGCGCCTCGCGTCCTCGCCACACACGACGCGGCATGGGCTGACAACCGCTGTACATGTCCTGGCGGATCACTGGGCCGGGCCATGTCCCACTGGTAGGTGGTGCCAGCGGTGCGCGGTAGCGAAAGGTAGGGCGCTGCGATTGCTACGCGTCCCCCGGAAGGACTGTCCCGGATGTGCCAGGGACGTGTTCACCCGGGCGCCGGGTCTGCGTTTCACGTGGAACGTTGCTCCTCGCGCAGTCACGTGGTTCATCGCGCAGGGCGGTGGCGTCGATCGGCCGGGAGGGTGCAGGCCGGGTCGCGGTGGAGTTGGGCGATCTGGCGGAAGTGGTGGCGGGGTCTCGGTGGAGTTGGGCGATCTGGCGGTAGTGGTGGCGGGGTGTCGGTGGAGCTGGGGTTCTGGCGGTAGTGGTGGCGGGGTCTCGGTGGAGTTTGCCGATCTGGCGGTAGTGGTGGGGTCTCGGTGGAGTTGGCCGATCTGGCGGTAGCGGTGGCGGGGTCTCGGTGGAGTCGGCCGATCTGGCGGTAGTGGTGGCGGGGTCTCGGTGAAGCTGGGCGATCTGGCGGAAGCAGCGGCTAGGTGTGCGTGGGCAGGAGTGGCAAGACGCTCCGCGACCCACTGGGCTTCCAGCGAAGCCCTACGTGCCGACGCGGCGCCAGGAGACTACGGGCCCTGTTGTGGGGCCAGGAGCGGGTTGCGGCTCGCGGTCTCGGATGCGGCCGCAGCGGCCGATGCCCGGGCGAGTCGCACACATGGCCGGCAGATCGCCGCTGTGGCTCGCGCTCGTCGGCGTGGTTGCCGCTCTTTGCCTGGTTCACGGCACGTCGCCCGGCGCCATGGCACGCAGGGTCCAGTCGTCAGGGTCGGTGTGACCCGCGTTGGCATGTGAACCGGACCGGTACTCGATGGGAAGGGTGGCGCGGCGCTTCCTTCTTCTTGGTCCGGACCCGTCCACGAGGTGAACCCATCGCTGTGGATGGCGAGCTCGGCAGCCCGCGCACGGTACGGTAGGCGTCGCGATCGGACGGCCTCGACGGGTCGTTCGACGCACCGCTGATTGGTCGCGATCGACCGGTAGCCACAGGTTCGTTTCACGTGAAACCGAGGAGATCTGACTGTGACGGATGCTCGGTCGACGGACGTCGACGGAGCCGACCCGCTACAGGGCGATCCCCGCGTCGAGGCCTACTTCGGAGCCGCGTGGCCGGCGGTCCTCGGTTTCCATGACCTGCTGGTCCGTCAGGGCGAGCTGCGCGGACTTGTCGGCCCTCGGGAGTTCTCGCGTCTCTGGGAGCGGCATCTGCTCAACTCCGCGGCCGTCGTTCCCTTCCTCCCGGACACGGGTCGGATCATCGACCTGGGCAGTGGAGCAGGGCTCCCAGGCGTCGTGGTCGCCGCGATGATCCCCGAGGCGGAAGTCGTGCTCCTCGAACCCATGGAGCGGCGCACCGACTGGCTGAGCGAGGTTGTGGCCGAGCTTCGCCTGAGCAACGTCGTCGTTCGGCGCGGTCGAGCTCAAGACGTTCATGGAGACCTGATCGGCGATGCCGTCACGGTTCGCGCCGTGGCTTCGCTCGACAAGCTGTACCGGTGGGCCATGCCGCTACTGGCCAGGGGTGGAACGTTCGTCGCGCTGAAGGGCAGCAAGGCGGAGGCCGAGGTTGAGGACGCACGGCACCTAGGTCGCAAGCTCGGCGCCGGGCCCGCGACCGTGCTGGATGCACCGACGATCGAGGGAGTCGACGTGACGAGGGTTGTCCGAGTCGTACGGGAGGCTGTGCCTGGTGTTCGGTAGAAAGAAGGAGCGGCCTGACGAGGCCCAGTCGACGCACGCGGACGCCGAGGCAGCTCAGCGCACTGCTGGCCCCTTCGACGGAGGAGGTGTGACCGTCGAGCCTCCCAGTGCGCCGTTTCCGGGCCGCCATGACATCGGGGAGTCAGGTACCACCCCAGGTGGCGACCCGGTGGCCACTCCCACGCTTCCGGCACCCGTGACAGCCAGCCCTTCTTCGGTCTCCAGCAGTTCCTATCCGGCGGCCGCGCCCGTGACCCCACCTGCATCGTCCAGGGCAGGGGGAGCATGGGCGAGCCAGGTACGGTCCCTGACCGCTGATGACGGGGCCGCTTACCCGAGTGCGCAAGGGTTCCCGACTGAGTCCGGAGACGTGGCGGTCGAAGCGGCGATTCCGCTCCCGCCCCAGGGACGTGGGCGGGACGTTTCCGGGACGCCCGCCGTTTCACGTGAAGCGGCTCATGCAACTGACACCGTGGTGACGTGGGCCGACCCGGTTTCACGTGAAACGGCTCCTGCAACCGACACCCCGGCGACGTGGGCCGACCCGGTTTCACGTGAAACGGCTCCTGCAACCGACACCCCGGCGACGTGGGCCGACCCGGTTTCACGTGAAACGGCTCCTGCAACCGACACCCCGGCGACGTCGGCCGACACGGTTTCACGTGAAGCGGAAGCCGCGGGGAGCCTCGCGGTCACGTCGCCCGACCTCACGGCACGCGAGACAGGCAACGACCTCGACACCGCGGTGACGGTGGCTGGCGCTACGGGCGACGTCAAGCCCACCCTCACTTCGTGGTCTGAGGCGGATGCGCGTCAAGCAGCCAGCGTCGGAGGCGATCCCGCCATGACGCGACCTGGTTCAGCTCCACGTGACACTGCGGTTCCACCAGAAACGGCCGGCTTCAGCACCCACGCTGCAGCGACTGCCAGCGCGGTGTCGACCGAAGGGGCCATCGAGGGCGGTCAGACGCCCGAGCCGGCCGACGCTGCCGTCCCGGCGGACGGGTTGGGTACATCCACCGTTTCACGTGAAACGGAGGCAATCGGCGCCGGCGCAGCCCTGACGGAGGGCACGACCGGAGCGGCGTCCGTCGTCGGGGCTGACCACGGGCTCGAGCGACGCGAGACAGCGAACGGCGACGGCGCGGCGAATGTCACCAGGACTCGGTCGGGGCGCGATGGCGATCCGGATGAGAGGCGACGGGCCGCTCTGGTCGACAGCCTCCCTGAGGCCTCGGACGACACCCCGCTCATGGCGCAGCTGCAGCAGGACGCGCGACGCCGGATCGAGCTCCGTGGACGCCGGTTCCCGCGGCCGCCGAGCACGCGCGTCATCACGGTCGCGAACCAGAAGGGCGGCGTCGGCAAGACGACGACAACCGTCAACCTGGCAGCCGCGCTCGCGCAGTCCGGCCTGACCGTGCTCGTCCTGGACAACGATCCCCAGGGAAATGCGTCGACGGCGATCGGGATCGAGCATCGTTCGGGCACCCCGTCCATCTACGAGGTCCTCGTGGATGGCGCGCCGATGTCCGAGGCGGTGCAGGAGAGCCCGGACGTGCCGAATCTGCTGTGCCTGCCGGCGACGATCGATCTGTCGGGCGCCGAGATCGAGCTCGTCTCGATGGTGGCGCGGGAGACGCGCCTGCGGAACGCTCTCGACACCTACCTGGCGTGGCGCAGTGCGACCGGGCAGTCACCCATCGACTACGTCTTCGTGGACTGTCCACCGAGCCTCGGCCTGCTGACGGTCAACGCTTTCGTGGTGGCGCGCGAGGTTCTGATCCCGATCCAGTGCGAGTACTACGCGCTCGAAGGGCTGAGCCAGCTGCTCAAGACGATCGAGCTCATCCAGGCACACCTGAACCCCACCCTGCACGTCTCCACGATCCTGCTCACCATGTATGACGCGCGGACGAACCTTGCCCAGCAGGTGGCCAACGAGGTTCGGACGCATTTTCCGGAGCTCACGCTGCGGACGACGGTCCCGCGATCGGTGCGCATCTCCGAAGCGCCGAGCTACGGCCAGACCGTCATGACCTACGACCCCGGCTCCACCGGCGCGTTGGCGTATCTCGAGGCAGCGCGGGAGGTGGCGGAGCGCGGCGCGGCAAGCAAGGACGCCAACCGCCCAGCAGCCGGTGACGAGGCCGGACGACGGTCCGACGTCGACGCCACGCGAGCCGCCGGAAGTGACGTCCCCAACCACGAGCAGGAACGCGAGCAGGCTGGGCCTGTCGGCCAAGTCATCCATGCGCAGTCGGCGGCGATGGCCGCCCACCAGGAGGAACAGTGAGCGAGAAGCGACGCGGTCTGGGCCGGGGTCTCGGGGCCCTTATCCCGACCGGACTGGACGGTCAACGTCCGACGGGTGCCGAGCGTCCGGTCGACGTGTTCTTCCCGGACTCCAAGCGCGAGGCCGCAGCTCTCGAGGCGGCGGAGTCTGCCGCCGCGCAGGCGGTCGTTGTCGACGCAGCCGCCGGGGGCCAGGCGGGACAGCCCAGCGCGCCCACGGCCGCCGCGACGGAGGGCGTCGGGGCCGCCGCCGTGACGGGGACACTGACGGAGGAACGGCCTGTCGACGGTGCCTCGGAGGAGTGGACTGTCGAGTCGATCACGCAGCAGACCGCAGCGGCCGGCACCGACGGCCCGGGCACGGTCGCCGACGGCACGGTCGCCGACGGCACGGTCGCCGACGGCACGGTCGCCGACGGCACGATGAATGGCGGCGCAGCGCACGACGGCGCGGTCGCCGATGGCGCAGTGCACGACCGCGCGGTGGACGACGGCACGAGCCTCGTGCCCGTGCCCGGCGCACGCTTTGCTGAGCTGCCGGTGCTGTCCATCCGCCCGAACCCGCGCCAGCCCCGGACGGTGTTCGACGAGGACGCTCTCGACGAGCTGGTCGGCTCGATCACAGAGATCGGCGTCCTCCAGCCGATCGTCGTCCGTGACGTCGGGGACGGCTACGAGCTCATCATGGGCGAGCGTCGGTGGCGGGCGACGCAGCTGGCGGGCCTCGACACCGTGCCGGCGATCATCCGCGACACGGATGACGCGGACCTGCTGCGAGACGCGCTCCTGGAGAACCTGCACCGTTCGCAGCTCAACCCGCTCGAAGAGGCGGCCGCATACCAGCAGCTCCTCGACGACTTCGGCTGCACGCACGAGGAGCTCGCGACGCGCATCCACCGGTCGAGGCCGCAGATCTCGAACACGTTGCGACTGCTCAAGCTCCCGCCGCTGGTCCAGCGCCGCGTTGCGGCCGGCGTGCTCTCGGCCGGTCACGCTCGGGCGTTGCTCGGCCTGCCGGATGCGGCGGCGCAGGAGCGGCTCGCCCAGCGCATCGTCGCGGAGGGCCTCTCGGTGCGTGCGGTCGAGGAGATCGTGTCGCTCGGCGGGGATCCGGAGCAGCCGGCGCGTCGATCGGCGCCGGTCGCAGGTCAGCGGAACGAGGCGTTGGACAACCTGGCCGCGCGGCTCTCGGACCGCTTCGAGACGCGGGTCAAGGTCAGCCTCGGCAAGTCGCGGGGTCGACTGACCGTCGAGTTCGCCTCGGTCCAGGACCTGAACCGCATCCTCGCGAGCCTGGCACCCGAGGACCCGGGCCTGCTCAAGGGGTGACCCGCGCGGGCATCACGTACGAAATGCTGGGCGCATTCCGTACATATCAGCGTCCCTGCAGGTCAGCGCGCTGTAGCCACGTCAACGGACGGAGTTCAGCGCGCTGGACCAGCATCGACCAACGGCAGGTCAGCGGCTGAGCGCGGCGTCCACCATGGAGCGATACAGCGCACCGAGCGAGAGCCCGGCGGCCTCAGCGGCCTGCGGCAACAGGGACGTCTCGGTCATTCCGGGCGCCACGTTGACCTCAAGGAACCACACCGTCCCGGCCTCGTCGACGATCAGGTCGGTTCGTGAGATCCCTTCGAGCCCGAGGGCGCGGTGCGCGGCTAGAGCGGCGCCGATGACCGAACGCGAGACGTCCTGCGACAGCCGGGCCGGTGCGAAGTACTCGGTCCGGCCAGGGTTGTAGCGGGCGTCGTAGTCGTAGGGACCGTCGGTGACGATCTCGACCGGGGGCAGGGCGAACGGTCCGTCGCCGATGTCGACGACGCTCACCGCCACCTCGGTGCCGACGACGGCGGTCTCGACGAGCGCGGTGTCGCTGTAGGCGAAGCAGTCGACCATCGCCTGGGGGAGGTCGTCCGGGCTCGTCACCAGTGTGACTCCCAGAGCGGAGCCACCCCGCGACGGCTTGATGACCAGCGGTAACCCCAGGCGGGCGACGATGACGTCGAGCACGTGACGAGCCCCCAGCTCGCGAAACAGCGACTGCGGCAGCGTGACGAAGTCGGGCGTCGACAGGCCGGCGCGCGACACGACGGTCTTGGCGATGGGCTTGCTCCACGCGACTCGGCTCTCGCGAGGGCCGGCGCCGAGGAGGCGAAGTCCGAGCATCTGGACGACGTCCCGGACCGAGCCGTCCTCGCCGCTGGTCCCGTGCAGGAGCGGCCAGACGAGGTCGGGCTGCAGCTGGACGAGCGCCGGGACCAGGTCCGAGTCGACGTCGTGCACGCTCACGTCGACCCCGACCGAGCGCAAGGCGTCCGCCACGCGGCGGCCGGACCTCAGCGAGACGTCACGCTCGTGCGAGAGGCCACCGGCCAGGACGACGATCCTCGGTGACGAGGTGGTGGTCACGAGATCGACTCCATCGTGAGGTCTGTGCGGTCGATGAGCGTGAGCATCGACCGGGTCACGCGATGTCGGGGGCGGGTGACTGGACGTCGTCGGGACCCGCCGAGCCGCTCGTCCCGAACAGCTCGACGAGCTCGCGTTCGCCGGCGACGACCCCGGCGAGGCGGCGGACGCCCTCCCGGATACGGTCAGGCGTCGGGTAGCAGAACGAGAGCCGCAGGTGGTCGGAACCGGCGCCGTCGTAGTAGAACGCGGTGCCTGGCACGTAGGCGACGCGGGCAGTGACGGCCCGCGGCAGCATGTCCTTGGCGTCGAGACCCTCGGGCAGGCGGACCCAGGTGTAGAACCCGCCGTCGGGCACGTTCCACGACGCATCGGGGAGGTGCTCGGCGAGTGCGGAGATCATGGCGTCGCGTCGCTCCCGGTACTGCTCGCGGTAGCTCTTGATCTGTCCTCGCCAGTCGCACGTCGACAGGTAGGTCGAGATCGCGATCTGAGAGGCGTTGGACGGGCACAGGATCGCGGACTCGCTGGCCAGCACGAGCTTCTCGCGCACCGCATGGGGAGCGACCACCCAACCGACGCGGTACCCGGGCGCAAAGGTCTTGGAGAACGACCCGAGGTACAGCACCCCCTCGTCGTCGAGGGACCTGATCGCGGGGACGGGATCGCCGGAGAAGCCGAGCAGACCGTAGGGGTTGTCCTCCAGCACGAGGACGCCGTAGCGGCGGGCGATCTCGAGGATCTGGGGCCGACGAGCCACGGAGAGCGAGACACCGGCCGGGTTGTGGAAGTTGGGCACGGTGTAGAGGAACTTGACCCGGCGCCCGGACGACGCGAGCGACGACAGCGTCTCCTCCAGCGCCGAAGGGATCAGCCCGTCGGCATCGATGGGGACGTGCACGACGTCGGCCTGGTAGGCACGGAAGACGCCGAGCGCCCCCACGTACGAGGGCGCTTCCGCGACGACGACGTCGCCCGGATCGATGAAGATGCGGGTGACCAGGTCGAGCGCCTGCTGCGAGCCTGTGGTGACGACGACGTCGTCGGGGTGCGCGCCGATGCCCTCCAGCGCCATGACCTCGAGGATCTGCTCCCGCAGCGTCTCGTCACCCTGCCCTGAGCCGTACTGGAGTGCCTGCAGGCCACGGGTCGCGACGACGCGCTGGGCCAGCTCGCCGAGGATGTCGAGCGGCAGTCCTTCGAGGAACGGCATCCCGCCCGCCAACGAGACCACCTCGGGCCGGCTGGCGACGGCGAAGAGGGCGCGGATCTCGGAGGAGCGCATGCCGTGCGTGCGTTCGGCGTAGGAGCCGAGCCACCGGTCGAGGCGGGTGCCCGTGCCGGCGGCGGCGGAGGACGTGGGGTGGCCCGACGTCTCGCCGGCGGGCAGGGGAGTCTCGATCATGCGCACGAGTTTCGCACGGCGCACGGCGTGCACCTCGCACCGTCCCGCGAGCAGAACCGACGGCGGCGACACGTGCCCGACGCGAACGCCCTCGGCACCGCGGTGCCGAGGGCGCTCGAAAGAGGCTTCTCAGACGGTGGCCAGGACGCTCTCGATGTCCTCGGCGATCATCGACTTCGGACGAGCGCCGACGCGGGAGGTCACGAGCTCGCCCCCCGCGTAGAAGTTCAGGGTCGGGATCGAGACGACGTTGTAGTCGGCCGTGACCTTGGGGTTCTCGTCGGCGTCGACCTTCACGATCTTCACCCGGCCGGCGTACTGCTCGGAGAGCTCCTCCAGGACCGGCGCAACCATGCGGCAGGGGCCGCACCAGACCGCCCAGAAGTCGACGATCACCGGGATCTCGGACTCGAGGACCTCGGACTGGAACGTGGCGTCGGTGACGACGGTCGTGCTCATGCGATCTCCTCGACGAGGCCCTCGACGGGCGGGACGGGTGCGACCAGGTCGCCCAGAGACGCCAGGAAGTGCTGGGCGTCCAGGGCGGCGGCGCAGCCGGAGCCGGCGGCGGTGATCGCCTGACGGTAGGTGTGGTCGACGAGGTCGCCACAGGCGAAGACGCCTGTCACGTTCGTGGCGGTCGAGCGACCGACGACCTGGACGTAGCCCTCGTCGTCGAGATCGACCTGACCGACCAGCAGCTCGGAGCGGGGGACGTGCCCGATCGCGACGAAGACACCGGTCGCGGGGTGCTCGACGGTCTCGCCGGTGAGCGTGTTGCGCAGGGTCACACCGGTGACCTTGGCATCGCCGTGGATGGCGACGACCTCCGAGTTCCACGCGAACTCGATCTTCGGGTCGTTCGCGGCGCGGTCGGCCATGATCTTCGAGGCCCGCAGCTGGTCGCGACGGTGGACCATCGTGACGCGCTTGCCGAACCGTGTGAGGAACGTGGCCTCCTCGACGGCGGAGTCGCCGCCGCCGACCACGAGGATCTCCTGGTCGCGGAAGAAGAACCCGTCGCAGGTGGCGCACCAGGAGACGCCCCGGCCGGACATGCGCTTCTCGTCCTCGAGCCCGAGCTCGCGGTACGCAGAACCTGTGGCGAGGATGACGGAGCGCGCGCGGAACGTGTCTCCGCCGAGCGTCTCGATGACCTTGACGTCACCGGTCAGGTCGAGCGAGGACGCGTCGTCCCACAGCACCTCGGCACCGAACTTCTCCGCCTGCTTCTGCAACGACTCCATGAGTTCAGGGCCTTGGATCCCGTCCGGGAAGCCCGGGAAGTTCTCGACCTCGGTGGTGTTCATGAGCGCGCCACCGGCGGTGACCGAACCGGCGATGACCAGCGGGGCGAGTCCTGCACGCGCGGCGTAGATCGCGGCTGTGTAGCCGGCGGGGCCCGACCCGACGATGACGAGGTCGCGCACGGAGTCGGGCGCGGAGGTGCTCTGGTCGGTCACGATGTGGGTCCTTGCGGGTCGGCTGGTGAGGCTCTCGGGCTCAACAGATCCTAGGCGCCAGATGTTCCGCCGACATCACCGGGTACCGCCTGCTCGAGCGCGCTCAGGACAGCGAGATCTCGGCCAGCTCGAGCCGGAAGGAACCGTCGGCGGTGGTCGGCAGCTGTGTGATCCACAGGACGAGGGACTGCGTGTCCGGCGGCGGGACGAGCCCGAAGGTGACCTCCGCGCCGAAGGCTCCGGACGCGAGCACCGGTCCGTCGGTGGGGTGCGCGGCGTCGGTGGCCCGGATCTCGACCTGGCCGCCTGTGCTGTTGGAGTGCAGGGTGACCGTGTTGACGGTGGTCTTGGTGGTCAGCGTGATCGCGTAGCCCACGGCCGGCTTGAAACCTGCGAAGTCGGCGCTCTTGTAGGTCTGGGTGTACCACCACGTCGTCGCGTCACCGTCGTACGCCTTGGCGACGTCCTCCTGGTGCTCACCGTCGGTGTCGGAGGGGTCGATCGTCGTCGCTGAGGCGATCACCGGCGGCCCGCCGGCGGCAGGTGCGGCCGGGGTGGCGGGTGCGACGGCCCCGGGTGTCGACGCCGGCGCCGACGCGCTCGACGACGGCGTGGACTTGTCGTCCGAGGAGGGCGACCGCGGGTCGAATCCCGAGAAGAGGATCTTGATGGCGATGATGACACCGACGATCACCGCGATCACGACGATCGTCAGCACCAACGCCGTGGGGTCGAAGCGACGCGCGACGATGGGGATGTCCCGCGTCGCGGCGCCCATCACCTCGTCGAAGTCCGCGGCTGCGGTCGCCTGAGCGACCGGACGACGCGACACCGTCGGGGCGGCCCCCGCGGGAGCGACGGAGGCGGGCGGGTACGCCGTGCTGCCAGCCCGTGGAACGGGCGGCGCGGTGGCCGGCGGGACTGCCGCAGCGGCGGCCGCAGCCGCTGCAGCGGCCGACGCCTCGGCAGACGGTGGCGGGCCGCTGAGCGTGCTCCCCTTGGCGGGGATCGCCGGCGGAGGGGTACCGGGCAGGTTGGCACCCGGCGGCTGCTCCTCCTGGACCCGGAACGCGGACCGCACGGACTGCCGCTGCACGACGACCGGAGCGACCGCGGCAGCCGCGACGGCCGCTGCTGACGGACCGACCTCGGGTGCGGCGTCGCCGGTCGGTGGGAACTGCGGCACGGCAGCGGCCGCGACGCCTTCGGCGAGACCCGATGCACGGATCTCGCCCCACGGCTCGAGCTCACGCACGAGCTCGCCGGGACTGTGCGGTCCGTCGTCGTTCGGGCCGAGCGTCACCGCACACAGCGTGTCGAGGTCGTTCGGCACCGTCGGCACGAGCTGGGCAGGCGGGACCGGCGCACCGTCCACGACCGGGGCCGGCGGCAGGGTGCCGCCGCCGGTAGGCAGCAAGGAGCCGGGGTCGCCGGGCCAGTGCCCGGTCAGGGCGGCGTACAGGAGGCGGACGAGGCCGACGGCGTCGGCTCGCGTGGTCGAGCGGGCGTCGCCACCGACATCGCCGAGTAGGGCGGCATCGAGCGCGAGCCCACCGACGAGCACTCGGCCGTCGGGGCTCACGTGCACGACCGAAGGTCGAAGGGCGAGGTGGTGGACGCCCCGGCGGCGAGCCACCTCGAGCGCTGCAGCGGCCTCCCCGATGACGGCTCGCGCCTGCTCGGCCGTCAGGGGTGCGCGCGAGGCGAGCTCGGCGAGGGACGGGCCGACGAGCTGCTCGGAGACCACGTAGCCGTACCCGTCGTGCGAGCCGACGTCGAGCACGCGCACGAGCCGGGGATCCGCGACGAGCGCAGCGCGACGGGCGGCGTCGAGGGCGGGTGCGACGGCACCGGACTCGAGCACGCGGACGCGGACCGGCCGGTCGAGGATCTGGTCGGTGGCCTGCCAGGCGCTCGCGCCCTGGAGATCGGAGTCGACGGAGGACAGCACGCGGTACCGTCCCGCGAGCACCGTGCCACGACCGACGACCTCGCTCACCAGCACCTCCGTTCGACGAGCTCGAGGACCACGGATCGAACAATGGTCACGGGCAGAACTCCTGCATGCTAGCGGCGTCGGCCGGGAAGCCTCCGCAGAACGGGTTGCAGCAGCCCGTCGAGCTCTCGCACCCGGAGCACCCGCAGCGCACCGACGTACACCAGCGCCATCAGGGTGCCGACGACCGCGCACTCGGTCACGGCGCCGACGAACCGGTCGGGCAGAACCTGCGCGAGCACGAAGAGCACCGGCATCCCGACCGCCGCGGACACCAGGGCGGCCAGACCAGCCCGCGCGTGCACCCGCAGGACGCGCGGGCCGTCGAGCGAGCCGACCCGTCGACGCAGCAGGATCTGCGCGTAGACCATGCCCACGACGTACGACACGCTCATCGACACCCCGATGCCGACCACCCAGTGCGTCGGGGACAGGACCGCCTTCGACGCGAACGCTCCGCTGACGACCACGGCGGCCATGACGATCTGCACGGGCAGCATCGACCGCGCATCCTCGTAGGCGTAGAACACCCGCTGGTAGATCGACCAGACGCCGAACGCGGGCAGGCCGAGGACCATCGCGAAGGTGACAGGCGCGACAGCGTGCGCCGACTGTGCCGCTGCGGTGAAGAGCAGGACGCGGGTCAGGGGAAGGGCCAGGACGGCGATCGCCACGGTCGCGAACACGGTGAACACGCCGACGGTCCGCAGGCTGTAGGAGATGTTGCTCCGGACGCCGGCGGTGTCGTTGTCGTGCGCGTGCCCGGACAGGCGCGTGAACATGGCGGTGGCCAGGGACACGGTGACCAACGAGTGCGGCAGCATGAAGATGAGGAACGCCATGGTGTAGGCGGCCAGGCCGGCAACGGATCCCTTGGGCGCTCCGAGGGCTACGGCGGCGTTCGGTGCCGAAGTGGACACGTTGGACGAGGCGAGGTAGCCGAGCTGCCCGATGCTCAGACCGGCGAGCGTCCAGGTGGCGACCCGGCCGGCGACGCCGAGACCCGAACCGCGCAGTCCCCACCGGGGGCGGTACCGGACGCCGGCACGGCGCAGTGCGGGAAGGAGAACGGCGGCCTGCGCGACGACGCCGAGGGTCGCGGACAGGCCGAGGATCGTGGTCTCTGCCGTGGTCATCGAGGTCGCCTCGAGGACGCCGTTGTGCTTGACCCCACGGAACAGCACGACGAACAAGGCGAACCCGGCGATCGAGACGACGTTGTTGACGACGGGTGCCCACATGTACGGCCCGAAGGACCCGCGCGCGTTCAGCACCTGGCCCAGCAGGCCGTAGGCGCCGTAGAAGAACATCTGCGGGATGCACCAGAACGCGAACGTGATGGCCAGCTGGGTCTGCGCGTGGTTGTCGAAGTTGGCGTAGAGGCCCACGAGGATCGGCGCGGCGAGCGTCAGGAGCAGGGTGATCGCCGCGAGCGACAGAAAGCCGATGGTGAGCAGGCGGTCGACGTACTCCTGGCCGGCGTTGCGCTTGTAGGCACGCACGACCTGCGGCACCAGGATGGCGTTCAGCACGCCGCCGATGAGCAGCATGTACAGGATGTTCGGGAGCTGGTTGGCCACCGCGAAGGCGTCGGCGACCTGCGTCGTGCCGCCGATGGCCGCCGCCAGCACCATGACCCGCACGAACCCGAGGACGCGTGAGGTGGCGGTGCCCGAGGCCATCAGGGCAGCCCCGCGGCGAATGCCGCCGGCGGTGTCGTCGGTCACGAGTCGGGCTCGCTGGGCACGGGCTCCTGCGTCTCCACGCCCGTCTCGCCGGGCTGCGGCGTCCGAGCCGGATCCTCCACGTCGACGCGGCTGCCTCGTCGCGAGCTCTGACCGCGGCGGATCGTGCGGGCGATGCCGAGGATCAGTCCGATGGCCAGCAGGCCACCGACGATCTTGGTGCCCACGCTCTCGATCGTGGGCGCCACGCGAGCGACGAAGGAGACGGGCTCCGACACCGGAGTGCCGTCGGCCGAGGTCAGTCGTGCGACGACCGTGACCTCGCAGTTGGCGCGGGCGTTCAGCGTGACGGGGACGACCGTGTTCCGCTTCGCGGCGACGGACACCGGCGGAACGTCCTCCGCCGCGAGGCACGGCTTGCGAGGCTGGACCGTGAGGTGCACCGTGACCGGCACGGTCAGGTCGTTGAAGACCGTCATCCGGATGACCCCCGTGGAGCTGATGACGGCCAGGTCGCTCAGCGCCGCGATCGACAGCCCGCTGGCGCGCTGGCTGACGTCGGCGAGGACGCGGGCCACCAGGTCCGTGCGTTGGCCGGGTACGGGGCGCCAGGCGACGGCCAGCGGCGCCACGACCTCGGCGTCCACGCCCACGAGCAGCCGGTCCGGCTCGTCGGTGACGGTGGCGAAGGCGATGGCCCGGTCCCGGGCGGCCGCCAGGGCGCGGACCGTGTCGGGCGCGAGCTCGGCGGGGTCGGCGGCGCTCGCGGGAACCGACCCCTTTCCCGCGGCGGTGTCGCCGAGCAGGGACGACGGGTCGGTGAGGTGCACCCAGGGCGCGTCGTCGAGCGCGGTGAGCAGCGCGGCGACCGAGGGGCCGTCCGGCGACCAGCTGCGGTCCGCGGTCATCAGCAGACGGGGTTGGTCCGACGACGTCTCCCGGGTCACCACCGCGAGCTCGCTGAGCGCACGCTGCACGGTCGTCGCGGGCGTCGCCTGGGGATCGACCGACGTCGGGTCGGTCATCAGCGCGCTGAGGCGGCTGTCCGGCACGAGCGCGTGCACCGTGCCGGCTGGGGTGCGCACGGCTGTCCGGGCCTGCGGCGTCCGCCCGTTCTTGGGCCGGTCCACGTCCACGGCGCCGGGCGCGACGACGACCGCAGGCTCACCGACCTGCGCGGTGACGCCGAGGGTGGTCTGGTCGGTGGCGCCGCCCGACGGCGTCCACAGCACGCCCGGGCCGGAGGCGTCCGTGGCGGCCGACGCGTCGACCGCGAGCTTGACCAGGCCGGACTGTCCCGCGTGACCGGCGGCGCCGACATCCGGGTCCGACCAGGGCAGAGTCAGGACGTCGTGATGGACGAGGTCCGCGTCGAGGGCGGAACCCCAGGCCTGCGCCCGGGTGCTGCCGGTCGCCGCCTGGGCGAGCAGGGCGGGGTCGACCGCGACGCCGATCCGGGGGTTCGCCGCCAACGTCGTCGCCAGGTCGTCGAGCCGTCCCCCGTGCGCCACGAGCCGGTCGAGCGCGTTCTGGTCCGGGTTCAGGGGGTCAGCACCCGGCCCGACGACCGGGACCAGGACCGAGACCGGTGTCCGCTCGAGCTTGGCGTCGTCGGTCAACCAGAGCAGGAAGGTGCGTTCGAGTCCGACGCGCCTGCGCCCTGCCGTCACCTCGACCGAGATTCCGCGCGGCCCCCAGGTGTCCGGGAGGTTCTTCAGCCTGAGGTCCTTCGCGGGCACGTTCAGCTCGACCGGCGCGGACTGACCCGGAGCGAGGGGCCCCGGTAGCGCTACCGAGGTGACCTGGGGGCACGGGCGGTTCGACGCGCACGTGGTCGACGACACCCAGGCCTCGAGGTCGTCGCGGGTGCTCACCGTGAAACGGCTGAGCCGCACGGTCGCGACCGGCTCGTCGATCACCTCGGTGCTCGTGTTGGTCACCGTCGCCCGGACGGTGAGGGGATCGCCGGGACGCACCACGACGGGCGAGATCTCGTCGACGTGGACGGCCACCGGGTACGTGTCCTCGTCGGCGGCCTGAGCCGGGGTGCCGGCCGGGAGTGCAGCGCCCAGCGCCAGGGCCACGCAGAGCACCCGGCGCAGCGTCGTGCGCGCGCTCATGCCTCGTCGACGAGGAGCAGAAGGGCCGCCTCGGCGAGTCGACGCTCGTTCGGGTAGGCCAGGACACCGTTCAGCTCGGTGACCGGGACCCACGCGGCCTCCTCGGCCTCGCTGTCCGGGTCGCCCTCGACCGACAGCTCGCCGCCGACCGCGCCGAGCAGGAAGTGGTGCACCACCTTGTGCACGCGGCGGTCGTCGCCGCTGAACCAGTAGTCGATGACGCCGAGCCGTCCGACGACCTCACCGACGATGCCGGTCTCCTCGGCGATCTCCCGGATCGCGGCCTCCTCGGGCGTCTCCTCGCCCTCGAGGTGCCCCTTGGGCAGACACCACTCGAGGCGACCGGCGCGGTTGCGGCGGGCGATGACGGCGGCGTGGTCGACCCCGTCCCGCTTGCTCACGACGATCCCCCCGGCGGACGTCTCGTCGACCACCGGAAGCGGGGGCGACGGCGGCTTGGCGGCGGTCAGATGGGGGTCGATCCGCAGCGCGTGGCCACCCGGCGGCGCAGGTACGCCCCCGGGCAACGATGGGCGCGCCGGGCTCGACATCCCGCCACTGTAACGACTCGGCGGCCGTGCGAAGGCCTTCCGGCGCGTGGGACCGGCCGCCGCGTCTGGCAGGCTTGGACGAGTGCCCGTCGAACAGCCCGATCCGTCTGCCCTTGCCGCTCTGCGCCGTCGCGCCCTCGGCGTCCTGAGCAGCCTCCCGCCCGACGCGCTCGAGCTCGGCGAGATCTTCAAGGCCGCCGGGCACGAGCTCGCACTGGTCGGTGGACCGGTGCGGGACGCGTTCCTCGGGCGGGCGTCGGCGGACCTCGACTTCACGACGTCGGCGTCGCCCGACCAGACGCTCGCGCTGCTCGCCCGCTGGGGTGATGCGCACTGGGACATCGGCAAGGAGTTCGGCACGATCGGCGCGCGACGGTTCGCTGGGCGCCGCTCGTCACAGGCCGAAGACGTCGTCGTCGAGGTCACCACCTACCGCACCGACGAGTACGACCCGACGAGCCGCAAGCCCGTGGTGGCCTTCGGCGACTCGCTGGAGGGCGATCTCTCCCGCCGCGACTTCACGGTCAACTCGATGGCGGTCAGGCTGCCGGAGCTGACGTTCGTCGACCCGTTCGACGGGCTGACCGACCTCGCGGCGGGCATCCTCACGACACCCGTCGACCCGCGGCAGTCCTTCGACGACGATCCCTTGCGCATGATGCGCGCTGCGCGGTTCGCCGCGCAGCTGGGCTTTGCCGTGGACGCGGCCGCGCGCACGGCGATCGTCGACATGGCGGACCGCATCGCGATCGTCAGCGCCGAGCGGGTGCGCGACGAGCTGAGCAAGCTGCTGGTCTCGTCGTCCCCCCGGGACGGCCTGCAGGTCCTCGTCGAGACGGGCCTGGCCGACCATGTGCTGCCGGAGCTGCCGGCGCTGCGCCTCGAGATCGACGAGCACCACCGCCACAAGGACGTCTACGAGCACTCGCTGACCGTCCTGGACAAGGCGATCGCCCTGGAGACCGGCCCGGACGGCCCGGTTCCCGGTCCGGACCTGGTGCTGCGCCTGGCCGCCCTGCTGCACGACATCGGCAAGCCGCGGACGCGCCGGTTCGAGGAGGGCGGCGGCGTGAGCTTCCACCACCACGAGATGGTCGGCGCGAAGCTCGTCGCGAAGCGCCTGAAGGAGCTGCGGTTCGACAAGGCGACCGTGAGCGCGGTCGCCCGACTCACCGAGCTGCACCTGCGGTTCCACGGGTACGGCGAGGGTGCGTGGACGGACTCGGCCGTGCGCCGCTACATCACCGACGCCGGACCGCTGCTCGAGCGGCTCCACCGGCTGACCCGGTCGGACTGCACCACGCGGAACCTGCGCAAGGCGGCCCGGCTCTCCGCGGCGTACGACGACCTGGAGCACCGGATCGCCGCGCTGCAGGAGCAGGAGGAGCTCGACGCGATCCGCCCGGACCTGGACGGGACGCAGATCATGGCGATCCTGGATCTCCAGCCCGGCCGCGAGGTCGGTGAGGCGTACAAGTTCCTGCTCGAGCTGCGGATGGAACGGGGCCCGCTAGGTCCGGACGCCGCACGCGAGGAGCTCCTCGCGTGGTGGGCTACTCGCCCCTGACCACCAGCAGGCACACGTCG
Organism: Cellulomonas sp. URHD0024; assembly: GCF_000426185.1. Taxonomy (GTDB): domain Bacteria; phylum Actinomycetota; class Actinomycetes; order Actinomycetales; family Cellulomonadaceae; genus Cellulomonas. The sequence continues at coordinate 34,788 of NZ_KE384506.1, read as the reverse complement.
TCCTCCTGGTGGGTGCCGACGAGAGTCGCGACGAGGCGGTCGCGGATCGCCGCCGCGGACGACCCGTCGGGTGTGCCGGCGAGCTCGGCGGACAGGTCGGTGATGCCGTCGCGCAGGCCGCGGTCACGGCGTTCGACGAGGCCGTCGGTGTACAGGACGAGGACGGCACCGGGCGGCACGTCGATCGACGCCTCGACCCCACCCGGCCCGGCGAGCCCCACAGGTGTGGACAGGCCGCCGTCGAGCGGGACCACCGAGCCGCCTGGGAGTCGGAGCAGGGGCGGCGGGTGGCCTGCCCGGGCATAGCTGATATCCGCTCCGCCGTCGTCGCGGGTCGACCACCGCAGGTAGACGCACGTGGCGATGTCCGCGATGTCGAGCCCGCGGACCAGCTCGTCTGCGCGAGACAGGACCTCCGCCGGCGACGAGCCCTCCCACGCGTAGGACCGCAGCAGGGAGCGCAGCTGGCCCATCGACGCGGCGGCTCGCAGGTCGTGACCGACCACGTCGCCGACGGCCAGGCCGACGGTCCCGTCGGGCAGCGGTAGCACGTCGAACCAGTCGCCTCCCACCTGCGCGCGGCGCGCCGAAGGGACGTACGCCGTGGCGACGTCCAGGCCGGGGATGGCGGTGATCGTGGGCAGGAGGCTCTGCTGCAGGGTGAGGGCGGCGGACCGCTCCGCCACGAGGAGCCGCACGTTGTCCAGCGCGAGACCTGCCCGCCGCCCGAGGTGCGCGGCGGTGACGACGGCGTCCGGGCTGAACTCGTCGGCGTGCACCAGGCAGAGCACGCCGATCACCCGGTCGCGGGCCCGCAGGGGCACGAGCATCGCCGACCGCAGCCCCAACTGCTGCATGATCTCCAGCTGTACCGAGGTCATGCGACTGGGCAGGTTGGGGAGGTCGACGAGGTACGGCCGCGCGACGAACCCGGGAGCGCTGCGCAGGGCCTCCAGCACCTTCGGCGCCCGGGACAGCCATCCGAGGTCCTCCTCGGCCAGCCCTTGCGCGAGCCCGCGGAGGGTGGGGTCGCCGGTCACCATGTGCACGCGGGAGAACCGTCCGCGCTCGTCGGTCATCGCGACGAAGCCCCAGGTCGCCAGTGCGGGGATCGCGATGTCGCCGAGGGCGTCGACGGCCGCGTCGTAGTCGAGGATGCGTGTCAGCTCGTCGCTGACGCGTGCCAGCAGGTCCAGCCGTGCGGCGGCCTGCTCGTCGAGGTTGGGCTCGAGCTCACGCGCGCGCTCGGTGGGGAGCTTCGTGCTGAGGAGCGCCTGCACGCCGATGAAGTGGGTGGTCGTGCCGGTCTCGTCGGCCACCGGGCTGATCACGACCTGGTTCCAGAACGACGAGCCGTCCCGGCGGTAGTTGCGGATGACCGTGGCGATCGTGCGGCGCTCGTCGAGCGCGGTCCGGATGCGCGCGACCTCGTTGGGATCCGTGTCCGCGCCCTGCAGGAACCGGCAGTTGCGGCCCAGCACCTCGTCCTCGGGGTAGCCGGTCAGCCGCGTGAACGCCGCGTTGACCCAGACCAGCGGTGTGTCTGGCGCGCCGGCGTCGGCGATGCTCAGCGCGAGGTCGCTGTCCAGGACGGCGCGCAGCGGCAGCTCGTCGCTCACGCCGTGACTGGTTCCTGTGCGACCGCCTTGGAACCGACACCCCGCGACGCGAGACCAAAAGCGAGGGCACCCGCCGCGTACCCGCCGGCCAGGATGACGAAGAGCCTCTGCGAGTAGCCGGTGTCCGGCAGCGTCAGCGCGCCGAGCGCCGCGGCGCCGACGAAGGCCGCGTTGTAGAGGACGTCGTAGAGCGCGAACGCCCGGCCGCGGTAGATGTCGTCGGTGTCCCGCTGGACGATCGTGTCGACCGCGATCTTCGCGCCCTGCGCCGCGAGGCCGAGCAGGAAGGCCGCGACGAGCACGACCACGCGGGACGGGCTCGTGGCGAGCAGGAGCTGGCTGGCCGCGGCCAGCACCAGGCACAGGACGATCCAGACCTGCGGTCCGGTGCGCCGCGCGACCACGGGCGTGATGATGACCGAGAGGAAGAACCCGAGGGCCGAGGCGCCCAGGATCGTCGCGAACGTCTTGAGACCGTCGCTCGTGTTCGCCGGGTCGCTCAGCAGGTTGCGCGCGATGAGGATGCTCGCGATGAACGTCACGCCGTAGAGGAACCGGTGCACGGCCATGATGGCCAGAGCCCGCGCCGGCGTGCGCCGCGCGATCAGGTACTTCGCGCCGACGACGAAACCGCGGACGATCAGACCGAGCTGCGCGCGGAGCTGGGCGGCGTCCGCGCGCTCGTCGGGACCCAACCGGTCCTTGGCCAGCCGGGTGGAGAGCCATGCCGCGACCGCCATCACGCACGCGGCGACGACGAGCGCCGTCGCGTCGCGCGGGCGCCCTTCCGGGACCACGAACCCGAGCACGAGCCCGATGGCCCCACCCAGGCCGGCGGCCGCGGCCCCGAGCGTCGGGGTCAAGGAGTTGGCGGTGAGCAGCAACGGGCCGTCGACCGTGCGCGGCAGCGACGCGGACAGCGCCGACAGGAGGAACCGGTTCACCGACAGGTTGACCAGCGCCAGCACGTAGACCGCCGGCGTGACGCCTGCGGTCAGCATGATGATCGCGATCAGCCCGGTGAGCCCGACCCGCACGAGGTTGCCGACGAAGAGCACCTGCCGCCGCCGCCAACGGTCCAGCAGCACCCCGGCCCACGGCCCGACGATCGTGAACGGGAGCAGCAGGGTCGCGAACGCGATCGCGACCCCCGACGCCGTGCTCGCCTTCTCCGGGGAGAAGAAGAAGAGCGTGGCGAGGCCGACCTGGAACATGCCGTCGGCCGTCTGGCTCACGAGCCGGACGGCGAACAGCTTGCGGAAGTCCCGCAACGGCCACAAGGCCCGGAGATCGGCGATCACCTGCACGCGGACATCCTCGCACCCGACTCCCACGATTCCGGAGCCGTCGACCCGCCGACCGATCGACGGGCGAGCCTGCCCGCCGATCGGTGGAAGACAGTTCGACGTCGGCACAACCCTGCCTCGGTCTGGGATCGTTCTTCTCTCGTCGGCGCCGGTCGGGTCGCGCGGGAACCAAGGGGGATGCGTGGGTAGGTGGGAGCCGGTGCTGGAGCGGATGGTGCACGAGCGCTATCCGCAGCCGGTCGCTCGGGCGATGTTGCTGTGCACCCCTCGGCCACGCAGGTGGGGCGGGCGCTCGACGTCGACGACTACGCGTACGACGTGCAGGTCGCCGGCGACGTCGTGGTCGCCCGCGAGACACCGGCTCGGACGTGCTCGTGGCGCACAACATCGCCGCCGGCACCGACTCCGTCATGATCCCGCAGCACAGCGAGACCGGTGCCGAGTACGGCCTCGCCCAGGTCGACTGGTTCGCGGGGCTGGCCAGCTGGGTCGTCGCGACCGCGCGGTAGGGGTCGAGAAGAGCGCACCTCGCACCAACCGGACGTAGGCATGTACGCACCAAACCCAACCTTTTTGGCGCCTCGCACGTTCTCTCATGTGGAGGGTGACCAGATCAGGCGCAGGGGGCCTTGTCCGGTGAACGGCGAAGGGCGCACATCGATCAGGATGTGCGCCCTTCGACATGTCCTTGGGCCGCACGGGCGACGCCGCTTGCGCGGACTGCCCACGACCCGCCCGGGCAGTGCATCGTTCTCTTCTCAGCAGATCGACGTGGCGGCGGCATGCGGCGCCCGGGGATCGCGTCGAAGGCCATCGGCGGCTGGGGTCGGTTGGAGTTCGCGCGGGTCCCGTGACTGTCCACCCCATCCTTTTGGGGGCGCCGTTCCGTTCTTGTTGGCGACGACGGCAGTGTCCATCGACGAAGCGAGGGAAGATCCGGTGAGCGCACGATGGGAGGCGTTGCTCGAGCAGCTGGTCCGCGAGCGGTACACCCGCCTCGTCGGGCACGCGATGCTCGTGTGCGGGTCGCGCGACGATGCCCAGGACCTGGTGCAGGAGGCGCTGATCGCGACGTTCGCCGGTCGGGCGCGGTTCACGACGATCGCGCAGGCGGAGCAGTACGTGCGCCGGGCGGTGGTCACCCGGTCGATCGACGAGTCCCGTCGGCGGACCAGTGAGCGGGGTGCGGTCGCGCGCCTCGGTGCGCGGCCTGCCCCTGCGCAGGAGGTCCAGCCACCGGGACTCGGTGCGGATGTGCAGCGCGCACTGCAGACGCTCGCTCCCCGCGAGCGGGCCTGCGTGGTCCTGCGGCAGGTCGAGGACATGTCGATCCGCGACACCGCCGCGGCACTCGGCCTGAGCGAGGGTGCCGTGAAGCGGTACACGACGGACGGGACACGGCGACTCGACGCCGCGCTCGGCACGACGACGAAGAACTTGGAGTCGGTCGACGTGCGGCTGACCGACGCGACGGAGGTGCGTAATGGGCGCTGAGCTGAGCTCCTTGCTGGTCCGGGCGGCGGAGGACCTGTCGCCGACCGATGGTCTGGACGCTGTCGGACTGTCCCGTGTGGTGCGGTCGGTGCGTCGTCGGCGCGCCCGGCGCCACACGTTCGAGTCCGTCGCGGGCGTGGCCGCTGCCGGCGTGCTGGGCACGGCGGTCTGGGCGGGGGTGCGACTGGCGCCGGAGCCTCAGCCGGCGACACCGCCGGTCTCTGTCACGCCGAGCCCGAGCGTCACCCCGACCCCGAGCCCGACGCCGGCACCGACCCCGTCCAGCACGCCGTCGGCGACGGCGACCAGCACCCCGCCCGTGACGCAGTCGTACCCTCCTGTGCCGCCGTCGTTCGGCCAGCCCACGTCGGAACCGGTCACCGACGCGCTCCTCGCCTCCGCTGGTGAGGGCTGGACGCTCGTGACCTACGCCCCGCGGTACACCGTCGACAGCGAAGAGCACGACTCGGACACGCAGGTGCTCTACCTCGTCTCCCCCAAGGGGTCCCGGTACAAGGTGCTGGAGCTCCCGTGGAACCAGGACGTGGCCGTTTTGGAGCTCGTGCACTGGAAGGCGGGCGACCATCGTGTGCTCGTGACGCTCTTCGACGGCACCTACAAGTGGCTCGACCTGCACACCGGCAAGTTCACGGGCGTCACGCGGCCGTCCGCCGACGCACGTTGGCTCGGTGTTGCGTCGACCGGGTCGACCATCTGGGAATCGGCTTCGGGCTCCGTGTTCTCGGTCACCGGCGACGGGACGGTGACCGACTTCCAGGACACGATGGACACTCGGGTGAACGGCGATGTTCTGAGTCCCGGCCGGACCTTTGCCGACATCGGGATCCCGGTCGATCTGCAGACGGGTCAGAAGCGGTTCTACTACGAGCCGCAGGGGACGTCGGGAGGGTGCACGTTCGCCGGGTGGCTCTCCGAGTCCGAGCTCGTGCTCGGCTGCACCAGCGCCAGCAGCGGCGCACGGGTCCTCTACTCGACCGTCTTCAGCACCCTCGACGCGGTCCAGGGTCAGCCTGAGCCGAAGCTGCTGTTCACCGATCCCGGACTGGCCGCGGCTGACCGTGTCGACGGCCTGCCCGACGGTCGGTGGCTGTTGACCGGCGCGACCTGGAACGGCACGTCCGGGGTGTTCGTCGTCGACGGGAGCGACGTGACCACGCTGCAGACCCCGGGCGAGTCGGGCTACGTCAGCACGAGGATCGTGGGGAACACGGTGTTCGTCGAACAGTGGCCGCAGGACGGGCCGGGCACGACGCTCACGGCGCACGACCTGAGCACGGGGCGCTCCGTCGACGTCGCCCCGTTGCCCGCTGACACGGGTGAGGCATTCGGGCTGGGGCCGATCACGTGGGTCAACGGCTTCATCTCGTGGACGGCGGCGGCCGGGTACTGACGACGAAAGAAGGCGCGCACCCCGTCAGGGGTGCGCGCCTTCAGTGCACGTCAGCTCAGCGGTCGCGCTCGCCAGCGATGAAGGCCTCCAGCTCGGCGCGGCCGAGGGTGTCCTCCATCTGGACGGGCGGGGACTTCATGAAGTACGTCGAGGCCGACAGGATCGGGCCACCGACGCCACGGTCCTTGGCGATCTTTGCCGCGCGGAGGGCGTCGATGATGATGCCGGCCGAGTTGGGCGAGTCCCAGACCTCGAGCTTGTACTCGAGGTTCAGGGGCACCTCGCCGAACGCGCGACCCTCGAGGCGGACGTAGGCCCACTTGCGGTCGTCGAGCCAGGCGACGTAGTCCGACGGGCCGATGTGGACGTTGCGGTCCTCCTTCTTGCCGCCCAGGGGGCCGGTCAGGTTGGAGGTCACGGCCTGCGTCTTGGAGAGCTTCTTGGACTCCAGGCGCTCGCGCTCGAGCATGTTCTTGAAGTCCATGTTGCCGCCGACGTTCAGCTGGTAGGTGCGGTCCAGGACGACGCCGCGGTCCTCGAAGAGCTTCGCGAGGACGCGGTGCGTGATGGTCGCGCCGACCTGCGACTTGATGTCGTCGCCGACGATCGGGACGCCGGCGGCCTCGAACTTCGCGGCCCACTCGGGGTCGGACGCGATGAAGACGGGCAGGGCGTTGACGAACGCGACGTTGGCGTCGATGGCGCACTGCGCGTAGTACTTCGCCGCGACCTCGGAGCCGACGGGCAGGTAGCAGATGAGGACGTCGACACGGGCCTCACGCAGGGCGGCGACGATGTCGACCGGCTCGGCGTCCGACTCCTCGATGGTCTCGCGGTAGTACTTGCCCAGGCCGTCGTTGGTGTGGCCGCGCTGGACGGTCACGCCGAGCGGGGGCACGTCGGCGATCTTGATGGTGTTGTTCTCCGACGCGCCGATGGCGTCGGACAGGTCGAAGCCGACCTTCTTCGCGTCGACGTCGAACGCGGCGACGAACTCGATGTCGCGGACGTGGTAGTCGCCGAACTGCACGTGCATCAGGCCGGGCACGGTGCTGGCGGCGTCGGCGTTGGCGTAGAAGTGCACGCCCTGGACAAGCGACGCGGCGCAGTTGCCGACGCCGACGATGGCGACGCGGATGGAGGTCATCCTCGCTCCTTCTCGGTGGTTCGCGGTGGTACGACGTCGTCGTCACCAGCGGTGGTGTCAGCAACGGCCGGACGACCGGTGCCTGCAGGACGGACGCGACGTACGCCGCGCTCGTTGTCGATCAACCCGTCGAGCCAGCGGACCTCACGCTCGACCTGTTCGAGGCCGTGCCGCTGGAGCTCGAGGGTGTACTCATCCATGCGCTCGCGGGTGCGGGCGAAGGACAGGCGGATCGTCTCGAGCCTTTCGGTCAGGCGCGTGCGCCGACCCTCGAGGATCCGCAGCCGGGTCTCGGCGTCGGTCTGCGCGAAGAACGCGAACCGGACGTCGAAGTTCTCGTCCTCCCAGGTGGCCGGGCCGGACGACGCGAGGATCTCCTGGAGATGCTCTTTACCGTCGGCGGTCAGCTGGTAGACGATACGTGCGCGCTTGGACGCCACGGCATGGGGTGCGACGACGGACTCCGTGCCCTGGATCCAGCCCCGGTCGACGAGCGACTTGAGGCAGGGGTACAGCGAGCCGTACGACAGGGCCCGGAACGAGCCGAGCACAAGGTTGAGGCGCTTGCGCAGCTCGTAGCCGTGCATGGGTGCCTCGTGCAGCAGCCCGAGGATGGCCGGCTCGAGCACGTCGGAACGACCGCGCACGGGGCACCTCCTCAGACTGTTGGGTTGTCGATGTATCAACTCGATACATCCGGAGACTATGTCGAGTTGAACGATCAGGGCAAGTGACGTGGCCGCCAGGTGACGTGGGCCACCTCGGGAGCGTCCACCTGCGACGGCCGTCGGGGCAGGCCGTAGTGATCGTGTGAAGGCTGCGCCATCAGGCCCGACGTCCCAGGGTCCGCCCAGGAGGCTCCCCCATACTGGGCACCGTCGGCAGAGGCCTGCCCGGAATCACGCGGGCCTCACGTCGCCGCGACCAGCTGATCTGACGGAAGGCAACGCCTTGGCTAGCACGAACCGGAGGGCCGCGCCCGCACGGAGCAGGCGCAGTGCACCCCGTGGCTCGAAGCGCCGCACGGGTCCGAAGCAGAAGACGAAGTTCTTCGACTACCCGCGCACCGGCTATCACGGCCTCCACCGTTGGCTGCCCTCGTGGCGCGTCGTCGTCGGGACGATGCTCGGCTTCCTCTTCCTCGGCGCGGGCGTCGTCGTCGCCGCGTACGCGTTCACGGAGGTGCCGACGGCGTCGGCCGCCGACGTCAAGGCGCAGGCGACGACCGTCTACTTCGCACCGCACGACGACGGCACACCCGGCAAGGTCATGGGCACCTTCGCCGCGCAGAAGCGCACGCTCGTCGACTACGACACGCTGCCCAAGTACGTCGGCCAGGCGACGGCGGCCGCCGAGGACAAGGAGTTCTACTCCAGCCGCAGCGGCATCTCGATCAAGGGCATGGGCCGCGCGCTGATCAACAACCTCAAGGGTGGCCAGACCGAGGGAGGCTCGACCCTCACGCAGCAGTACGTCGAGCGGTACTACGTGGGCACGACGACGACGGACTACGTGGGCAAGGCCAAGGAAGCGCTCGTCGCGATCAAGATCGCCCAGACGCAGAAGAAGCCCGAGATCATGGGCAACTACCTCAACTCGATCTACTACGGCCGCGACTCCTACGGCATCCAGGCCGCCGCGAAGGCGTACTTCGGCGTCGACGCGTCCGCGCTGACCGTGGAGCAGGCCGCGCTCCTGGCCGGCATCATCCCGTCGCCCAACAACTGGGACCCGCAGGTCAGCCCGAGCAAGGCTGAGGCCCGCTGGAACATCGTCCTCGACTCGATGGTGGACAGCGGATGGCTGGACGGCGCCAAGCGCGACGCCATGGTCTTCCCGCAGACCATCCCGTACGAGCGGAGCAACACCTTCGCCGGGACGAACGGCTACCTGCTCGACATGGTCGAGACCGAGATGAAGGCTGACTACGACGTCGGCGAGGACAGGCTGTTCAAGTCCGGCTACTCGATCGTGACGACGATCAAGGAGGACATGCAGGACGCTGTCGTCGACCAGGCCAACCAGTACGCTGCCGGCACGCTCGACGGTCAGCTGGGTGCGGTGCCGAACGCGGACGTCCGTGCGTCGATCTCGACGATGGACCCGAAGACCGGCGCGATCCTGGCCCTCTACGGGGGTCCGGACTTCCTGACGGACCAGCGCAACCGTGTCAAGTACGACAAGATCCAGGCGGGGTCGACCTTCAAGCCGTTCGCGCTCACGGCCGCCCTCGAGCAGGGCGTCCCGCTGACCACGAGGTTCAGTGGCCGGAACAACATGAAGATCACCGGCTGGGACCCGAACGGGGACGATGTCGTCTCGAACTTCGGCAACGAGAACGAGCCGAACATCGACCTGATCAAGGCCACCGCGATGTCCGTCAACACCGTGTACGCCCAGCTCAACATGCAGATCGGTGCGGACAAGACGGCCGACGTCGCCGCTCGGGCGGGTGTGCCGGAGCCCGACCGGAACAACGGCAACGTGCTGGGCACCCAGACGGTCAGGCCGGTCGACATGCTCAACGCCTACGGCACCCTCGCCTCGGGCGGGACGTACCACGCCTGGCACGTCGTCGACACCGTCAAGGACTCCAAGGGGAACGTCGCGTACACGGCGGACACCGAGGGCAAGAGGGTGTTCGCGGAGGACGTCATGGCGGACGTCACCTACGCGATGCAGCAGGTGGTGCAGGACCGCAGGGGCACCGCCCACCAGTGGGTCGCGCCGCTCGACCGGCCGATCGCCGGGAAGACCGGGACGACGCAGTTCAACAAGGCGGCCTGGTTCATCGGCTTCACGCCGGACGTCGTCACCGAGGTCTCGCTGAGCCAGCAGGTCCACGAGCCCCCGCACAACGGCACGGTGTCGATGGACAAGGTGCTGGGCAAGGACGTCACCGGTGGGTCGTGGCCGGCGTTCCTGTGGCAGTCGTACATGAAGAAGGTCTTCGCGATGCCGGCCTACTCGCAGGTGGTCCCCTTCCCGGACCGCGCGAATGTCGGCAGCAAGGCGAAGCCCACCCACGCACCACCCGTGCCCTCGCAGACGGCACCTGCTCCGATCGTGACCGAGGAGGCGCCGACCCAGGTCGAGGTGCCCGGCGGTCTGGAGAACAAGCTCGAGGCCGACGCCACGGCCGCGATCGCCAAGGTCGGTCTCACGGCGAACATCTCGGCGGCGTCCTCCGACACCGTGACCGTGGGCCGCGTGATCCGGGTCGACCCCGGCGGCGGAACCATGCTCGACCGCAACGGGACCGTCACGCTCGTCATCTCGACGGGCCCCAAGGTGGCGCCGACCCCGACGCCGACTCCGACGCCGACCCCGACACCCTCCCCGACGCCGCCGGCCCCGCCCGCGGCACCCTGATCCGCTCCCGGCAGCCCGGCGCGGTGCACAGCCGATTTCGGCAGGTGCCCCGGGCCGGGTAGCCTTGGGGGCTGCTGTGCCCGCAGTGACCGCCGCCATCGGTGGGAGGTGTGGGGTGTCGTCGACTCGACGACGCGCAGCGACGCACGAGAACCCTCCTGCCACGGATCGACCGTGGCCGCTGAGACCAGAGGAGGTGGGTATGAGCCTGCGTCAGTACGAACTCATGATCATCCTTGACCCCGAGATCGAGGAGCGCACCGTTGCTCCGTCGCTCGACAAGTACCTGACGGTCGTCAAGACCGACGGTGGCACTGTCGACAAGGTCGACATCTGGGGCCGTCGTCGCCTGGCGTACGACATCCAGAAGAAGTCCGAGGGCATCTACGCCGTCATCGACTTCCACGCGACGCCTGCGACCGCCAAGGAGCTCGACCGCCAGCTCGGCCTCAACGAGGTCGTCCTGCGGACCAAGGTCCTGCGCGCCGACGCCTGATCTCTTCGTGTGGGTGGTCGCACGTAGCGTGCGACCCCACATCAACCGACTGATTCCGAACGAGCGAGGAGCTGGGCATGAGCGGTGAGACCGTCATCACGGTGATCGGGAACCTGACCGGGGATCCCGAGCTGCGCTTCACCCCCTCGGGGGCTGCGGTCGCGAACTTCACCGTCGCGTCCACCCCCCGCACGTTCGACCGCCAGAGCAACGAGTGGAAGGACGGCGACACGCTGTTCCTGCGCTGCTCCATCTGGCGGGAGGCGGCCGAGTCGGTCGCCGAGTCACTCACCAAGGGCACCCGCGTCATCGTGACCGGCCGGCTCGTGCAGCGCTCGTATGAGACCCGTGAGGGCGAGAAGCGCACCGTGTACGAGCTCCAGGTCGACGAGGTCGGCCCGTCCCTGCGCTACGCCACGGCCAAGGTCACCCGGACTCAGCGTTCGGGTGGCGGCGGCGGTGGCTTCGGCGGAGGCGGCGGTGGCGGCTACAACGGTGGCGGCAGCAGCGGTGGCTCCGGTGGCGGTGGCCAGCAGCAGGACGACCCGTGGGCGACGCCCGCTGGTGGTTCCGCCGGCTACGCCGACGAGCCCCCGTTCTGATCGGCGCTCTAGCACCCTGAACTTCCCCATCCCTGGGCACGGCAACGCCCAGGGCTCCAGCAGACAAGGAGCACCACGATGGCCAAGGCCGTGGTCCGCAAGCCAAAGAAGAAGCAGAACCCGCTCAAGGCGGCGAAGATCGACGTCGTCGACTACAAGGACACTGCGCTGCTGCGCAAGTTCATCTCCGACCGCGGGAAGATCCGCGCTCGCCGGGTGACCGGTGTGTCCGTCCAGGAGCAGCGCGCAATCGCGCGTGCCGTCAAGAACGCCCGCGAGATGGCACTCCTGCCCTACTCGTCGTCGGCACGCTGAGAAAGGAGACCATCATGGCGAAGATCATCCTGACCCACGAGGTCACCGGTCTCGGTGAGCCCGGCGACGTGGTGGACGTGAAGGACGGGTACGCCCGGAACTTCCTCCTCCCGCGCAACCTTGCGACGCCCTGGACCAAGGGCGCCGAGAAGGACGTCACCGCGATCCGCAAGGCCCGCAAGGCCCGCGAGATCGCCACGCTCGACGACGCCAAGGCGATCCGCGACTCCCTTCAGTCGAAGGCCGTCGTCGTGACTGCCAAGGCTGGGGAGTCGGGCCGCCTGTTCGGTGCCGTCACGACCGCCGAGATCGCTGACGCGGTCAAGAAGTCGGGCGCGCCGCAGATCGACAAGCGGAAGGTCGAGATCGGTCAGCCGATCAAGGCCCTCGGCGAGTACCAGGTGTCGGTCCGTCTGCACGCAGACGTCGCCGCGACGGTGACCGTCAAGGTCGTCGCAGCCTGAGCTGAGCACGCACGAAGAAGCCCGCACTCCCTCTGGGGGGTGCGGGCTTCCTCGCGTCCAACACACCCCGCAACGTCCGCACTCCGTGGGCCTCTGGCACCCACGAGTGCGGACGTTGGCGGGGGTGGGAGTGGTGCGTCCGCGCTCCGTGGGGCTGTGGCACACACGAGTGCGGACGTTGGCGTGGGTGGAGATGGTGCGTCCGCACTCCGTGGGGCTGTGGCACCCACGAGTGCGGACGTTGGCGGTCAGGCGACGCCGAGGTAGGCCTGCTTGACGGCCGGGTCGGCGAGGAGCTCCTTGCCGCCGCCCGACAGGATGACCTCGCCGCTCTCGAGGATGTAGGCGCGGTCGGAGCGGGACAGGGCCTGCTGCGCGTTCTGCTCGACGAGCAGGACCGTGGTGCCGGCGGCGTTGATCTCGGTGATGATCCGGAAGATCTGCTGGATGACCAGCGGCGCGAGCCCCATCGACGGCTCGTCGAGCAGGAGCAGGCGCGGGCGGGCCATGAGGGCGCGGCCGATGGCGAGCATCTGCTGCTCACCGCCCGACAGGGTGCCGCCGACCTGCGACCGGCGCTCCTCGAGGCGCGGGAACAGCTCGAACACGCGTGCAACCGTGGCGTCGTGCTCGGCCTTGGTGTCGAACGTGCGGGCGTAGGCACCCATCTCGAGGTTCTCGATCACGGTCATCCCCGGGAAGACACCGCGACCCTCGGGCGCTTGCACGATCCCGGCGAGGACGCGCACGTGCGCCTTCATCTTGGTGATGTCCTGACCGTCGAACCAGATCGACCCGGTGGACAGAGGGCGGATTCCGGAGACCGCGCGCATCGTGGTGGTCTTGCCGGCACCGTTGGCGCCGATGAGCGTGACCAGCTCCCCCTCCTCGACGGTCAACGAGATCCCGCGGACCGCCTCGATCCGCCCGTAGGCGACGGTCAGGTCCTTCAGCTCAAGCAGTGGCATCGTCGGGAACCCCCAGGTAGGCGGCGATGACGGCCGGGTCCGCGGAGACCTCCGCGGGCAGGCCGTCGGCGATCTTGCGGCCGAACTCCAGGACGACGACCCGGTCGGTCACGCCCATCACCAGTCGCATGTCGTGCTCGATGAGCAGGACGGTGAAGCCGTCGTCGCGGATCTTGCGGATCAGGTCCATGAGCTGCTGCTTCTCGGCGGGGTTGAACCCGGCGGCGGGCTCGTCGAGGCAGAGCAGCTTCGGCTCGGTGGCCAGCGCGCGGGCGATCTCGAGCCGACGCTGGTCGCCGTACGGGAGGTTGCGGGCCTGCTGGGTGGCACGCTTGCCGATTCCGACGAACTCGAGCAGCGCCATCGCGCGCTCGAGCGCGTCTCGCTCCTCGGCACGGTGCCGACGACTGCGGAAGAGTGCCCCGGGGACGGAGGTCTTGTGTCGGGCGTCCGTCCCGACCACCACGTTCTCCAGGGCCGTCATGTCGCTGAACAGCCGGATGTTCTGGAACGTGCGGGCGATGCCGAGCCGGGTGATCTGGTTGCGCTTGATCGAGCCGATGGTCTGCCCGTCGAAGACGACGCTCCCGGAGGTGGGCCGGTAGATCCCGGTCATCGTGTTGAAGCACGTGGTCTTGCCGGCGCCGTTCGGTCCGATCAGGCCGAGGATCTCTCCGCGTCGGATGTCGAACGAGACGCCGTCGAGGGCGGTCAGGCCGCCGAACTGCACGGTGACCTCGTTCATCGAGAGCAGCGACTGGCCGACCTCGGTCCGGATGGCGCGCTCGGAGGCGACCATCTCGGCGACCTTGTCGGGATCGGCGAGGTCGGGGTTCACGTCCGCGACGTCGACCGACACGGCGATCTCCACCTCGCCGTCGGGCAGGTAGATCTCGTTCAGGTCCGCGCGGGTCGTGATCACGTCGTCGGGAGCCCGGAACTGCTCTTCGTCCTCCGAGCCCGCACCCATGCCTCCGGGAATGCTCATCGGGCGCCTCCCTCGGTGTCGTCGGACGACGACGACACAGCAGCCGGGACCGGGGTCTTCGCGGCGAGCGCCGCCGCCGCGAGGTAGGCGCGCCGCGAGGCGACGTAGACCTGACGCCCGTACGCGAGGAGCTTCTGGCGTGCCGGGAACAACCCTTGAGGTCGGAAGATCATCAGCACCATGAGGGCGATCCCGAAGAACAGGTACTTGTAGTTGGCGATCTCGTCACCGTTGATCGGGATCCCGAACAGCTGCGTCCGCCCGAGGAAGAAGTTGGGCAGGTAGACGATGATGAACGCGCCGGCGATCACACCGAGCTTGTTGCCCTGACCGCCGAGCACGACCGCGCACAGGAACAGCATCGAGTTGATGACGTTGAACGTCGACGGGACCACGAACTGGACCTGGCCGGCGTAGAGCGCCCCGGACAGGCCACCGATGGACGCGCCGATCACGAACGCCCACAGCTTGAACTTGAAGGTGGGCACACCCATGATCTCGGCGGCGTCCTCGTCCTCGCGGATGGCCACCCACGACCTGCCGACGCGGGACCGCTCGAGATTTCCGACGAACACCAGCGTGACGATGATGAGCACCATCGACAGCCAGAACCAGAACGCCCCGGAGTTGAGCGGTGCCAGGGTGTTGCCGGCCGAGAAGACCCCGTTGGGTCGCTCTTCGCTGACGCCGGCGACGGGGTAGGCGATCTGCGAGAGGCCGCGGCCGCCGCCGGTCAGCCCGGTGAGGTTGTCCGCAAGGAGCCGCACGATCTCGCCGAACCCGAGGGTGACGATGGCCAGGTAGTCGCCGCGCAGCCGCAGGGTCGGTGACCCGAGCAGGAGGCCGGACAGGGCGGTCACCGCGATCGCGACCGGTACCGCGAACAACCAGGCCCAGTTCCTCGAGAGCCAGTCGTCGGTGAGGTTCCACGGGCTGTCGGGGCTGGTCAGCAGGCCGACGGTGTAGGCGCCGATGGCATAGAAGCCGACATAGCCGAGGTCCAGGAGACCTGTCTGGCCGACGACGACGTTGAGCCCGATCGCGAGGAGTGCGTACATCCCGAACTGCGCGAGAACGCCGCCGAAGTCGGTGCCCACCGTCGTGATGACCGGCAGCTGCAGCACAGGAAGGAGCGCGATGAAAATGACGATCGGAGAGCCGACGAGCCACTGCATCGGGCGCGGTAGGGCGTCCCACCACAGGCGCAGCCGGTCGCCCAGGCCGAGGTGCAGGCCGTCGTAAGCCGTGGTGCTCGTCGGGATGTCGGTGCTCATACTCGTGCCCTCCCCAGGGACTCACCCAGGATGCCCGTAGGCCGGAACATGAGCACCAGCACCAGCAGGACGAAGGCGACGACGTCGCGCCACTCGGTGCCGAAGACCGCCTGCCCGTAGAGCTCCATGACGCCGAGCAGCAGACCACCGAGCAGGGCACCGCGCAGATTGCCGATACCGCCGAGGACTGCCGCGCTGAACGCCTTGATGCCGAGGATGAAGCCCCCGGAGTAGATGATCCCGCTGGGCACGCGCAGCGTGTAGAGCAGCGCCGCCGCGCCGGCGAGGACGCCGCCGATGAGGAACGTGAGCATGATGACGCGCTCGCGGGACACGCCCATGAGGGTTGCCGTCACGGGGTCCTGTGCGACGGCGCGGATGCCGCGGCCGAACTTCGTCGCGTTGATGAAGCGGTCGGTGGCGAAGGCCAGGACCAGGGCCGAGAGGATGATGACGATCTCGATGTTGGTCACCGTGGCCCCGAAGACGCTGAAGACGTCGACGGGCTCGACCAGCCGGATCGGCTGCTGTGCGTTGACGCCGCCGAGCTTGCCGTTGGTCAGCTTCGGGAGCACGAAGTGCACGAACTCCTGGATGACGAACGAGGCGCCGATGGCGGTGATGAGGAAGACGAGCGAGGGTGCGCCACGCTTGCGCAGCGGCCGGTAGGCGACGCGCTCGAGCCCGACGGCCGAGGTGCCGGCCACGATCATGCCGCCGATCAGGGCGATGCCGAGATACATGATCGTGAGCGGGATGCCCTCGTTGTACGCGTTGCCGCTCGGCGTGAAGCCGAGCAGCAGGAGCGTGCCGTACACCCCGAACATGCCGAGCATGAAGATCTCGGAGTGCGCGAAGTTGATGAGCCGCAACACTCCGTACACGAGGGTGTAGCCGACGGCGACCAGGGCGTAGATGGAGCCGTAGGTCAGGCCGTCGATGGTCAGTGCCCAGAAGTTCCGAGCGAGGGCGCCCAGGTCGAACCCGATCATCGGATCGGTCAGAACCTGCGCGCCTGGCAGCAGGACAGAACTCATGCGGCTCCTTGTGCGGGGTGCGGCGACAGTACGGCACGACGGCCGGGTCCCAGCGGACCCGGCCGTCGTGTGCGCGCTACTTGACCTGGTAGATCCAGATCAGGGCCGAGGCGAGCTCGCCGGTCGACTCCCACTTGTAGTGACGGGCCAGGCCGTCACCGTCGTAGTTCTTGACCCAGTCGATCAGGCCGGCACGGTCCTTCACGCCTGAGTCGATGCCCAGGAGCATGATCGTGGCCAGGTCGTAGGCCTCGACCGAGTACACGCCCGGGGCCGTGCTGAACTTCGCCTGGTAGTCCGTCGCGAACTGGTCCGGCGCGGGGCCGCACGGGCAGGACAGGTAGGCGTCCTTGGCGGCGTTTCCGGCCTGCTTGACGAACTGCGGGTCGTTGGTGCCGTCGGCCGAGACGAAGGCAGCCGTGACGCCACTCTCCTTGAGCTGCGACGCGAACGGCGCGCCCTCGGCGTAGTAGCCGGCGTAGAACACGGCGTCCGGCTCGGCGTCCTTGACCTGCTGGACCGCGGCGTCGAACTGCTTGTCACCGGTCTTCACCTTGGCGTTGCAGCTGGAGTCGGCTGCGTCACCGAGGCCTGACGTGATCTGCTCGGCAAGGCCCACGCCGTAGTCGGAGTCGTCCTGGACGACGCAGACCTTCTCGTACTTGAGCGTGTTGACCATGTACGCCGCGACCGACGGGCCCTGGACCGCGTCGTTGGCCAGACCTCGGAAGAAGTTGGTCCAACCGTTCTTCGTCAGGTCGGGGTTCGTCGCCGAGGCCGTCAGGGACAGCAGGCCGGCCTGGTTGAACACCGGGCCGACGGCCTTCGTCTCGCCAGAGAACGCCGGGCCGAGCAGGCCGATGATGGACGCGTCGCCGACGATCGTCGGCGCCACCTGCGTGGCCTTCTGCGGGTCACCCTCCGTGTCGAACTGCTTGATGGCCACCTGGCAGTCGGGCGCCGCGGCGTTGTGCGCGTCGATCGCGAGGGTGGCGCCGTTGAGGATGTTGATGCCGAGAGCGGCGTTCGGGCCCGTCAGGGCACCGGCCATCGCGATGGTCACAGGGTCGCACTTCGCGCTGGCGTCACCGGCCGGGTTGGCGGGAGTGCCGCTGTTGTCGACCTTGACCTCCGCACCCTTGTTGTCGATCTGGACGAGCGGCTGGATGGACAGCGCCGCCGTACCGCCGGTCGAGGATGCGCTGGAGCCCGTGTCGTCCGAGGACTTGGACGAGCACCCGGCGACGGCGAGGCCGACGACCAGGACGAGCGCAGTTCCCGCGAGGCGCGGAGTCGATCTACGCATGTGTGATACCTCCGTGGATATACGTGGCCACCCGTGCGGGCGAGCCGCTTCCCGACGGTGCCGGGCTGAACGCAACGTAAGCCCGTGGGGTTACCGGGGCGTTTCAATTCCCTCGAAAACCCGGTTTCAGATCGAGAACGCGCAGGTCACAGAACGGTCACGGCGCGGCTGATCATCGGCGCGGTGGGGTCGACGGCGTCGTGAACCCCGCCGCGGGCAGTCTTGCGCGTTGTCGACCAGGGCGCCACCGGCAGGCTGCAGATACGTGTCAGGCGCCGGTGATCATCCAGCGAGTGCCGCGGGCGCGCAGGCCGGTGGTGACGGCTCGGGCGAGCATGAAGACGCCCGCGAACGCGGCCCACAGCCACGTCAGGCCCGCGTCGTCGTGCTGGACTGCCAGCGCGCAGGGGACGTAGACGAGGAAGGTCCCGATACCGGCCCAGGCGAGGAAGCGCCCGTCGCCGGCGCCGATCAGGACCCCGTCGAGCACGAACGTCCAGCCGGCCATGGGCATCGTGACGCCCGCGACGACGAGCGCGGCAGCCGCGGTGTGCTGGACGCTGTCCGACGACGTGAACAGCGGGACGTAGAGCCATGCGAGCCCACCGAGCACGAGCCCGAGCAGGGCGCCGGCGCCCACGCCCCACTGCAGGGTCCGACGCAGGAGGGCGCGCACCAGAGGCACGTCGGTGGCGCCGAGGGCATGGCCGACGAGGGCCTGCGCGGCGATGGCGAGCGCGTCGAGCGCGAAGGCCGCAAGGCCCCAGACGGCGCTGACCACCTGGTGCGCCGCGAGAGGAACGGGGCCGAGGCTCGTCGCGACGACGACCGTGAGCAGGATGGCCAGGCGCAGCGACAGGGTGCGCACGAGCAGCGGCGTGCCGGCGCGTGCGTTGGCCAGGATGCCGCCGGCTGCCGGTCGCAGAGCCGCGCCCACCTGCCGGGCGCCGCGCACGACGACGACGCTCAGCGCGATGCCCATCGCGACCTGGGCGACCGCTGTCCCGAGCCCCGAACCGGCGATGCCCATCCCGACGCCGTAGACGAGCAGGATGTTGAGGATCGCGTTGCCCAACGCTCCGAGGCTGGCGACGACGAGCGGGGTGCGCGTGTCGAGGAGACCGCGCAGGGCACCGGTCGAGGCGAGCACGAGGAGCATCCCGGGCAGGCCGGGTGCCGACCATCGCAGGTACGTCACGGCCTGTGTCGCGACCTCGTCGGAGGCACCCAGGGTCCCGACGAGCCACGGCGCCGCGAGCCAGGTGCCGACGGCCAGCACCGCGCCGAGGCCGAGCGCCAGCCACATGCCGTCGACGCCGAGCTGCAGCGCGCCGGTGCGGTCACCGCTGCCCAGGCGGCGTGCGACGGCCGCGGTCGTGGCGTACGCGAGGAAGACGCACAGGCCGATGACCGTGATGAGGATGGTCGAGGCGAGCGCGAGACCGGCGAGCGGCGCGGTGCCCAGGTGGCCGACGACGGCCGAGTCGACCAGCACGAACAGCGGTTCGGCGACGAGTGCACCGAGCGCGGGAACGGCGAGGACCAGTATCTGCCTGTCCACGCCCAGGGGTGTGTGTCCGACAGGTGAAATCCCGGCCAACCTTTCCTCGATCCACAGGAAGAACTCAGCGTTTATGCCGGTCCAGGCGCCGTACCGTGGCGAAACCACGTCGTCGTCCACACCTCTGTCCACGGTCTGTGGGCAACTCGCCAATGTTATCCACAGGCCATCGACAGCTTTCGGCGGCCGTCCACAGCACGCCGCACAGGGTCCGGAGACTGCGTTTGGACGTGCGCCCAATCCCGCCTACCGTCCAAGTGCGAGACGTTCTGTGGGCCTCGCGCGGGCGAGTGTCACACCCCCAGAGTACATATGTTCGAACGATGACGATGGGGAAGCGATGACGATCGAAGAGCTCGAGTACGGCGCGCCGGCCGGCTCGAACCGGGGTGGCGGCGGCTACGACCGGACCCCGCCGCAGGACCTCGACGCCGAGCGCTCGGTGCTCGGCGGAATGATGATCTCCAAGGACGCGATCGCCGACGTCGTCGAGCAGATCCGCGGCACCGACTTCTACCGCCCCGCGCACGAGGTGGTCTACGACGCGATCCTCGACCTCTACGGCCGCGGCGAGCCCGCTGACGCGATCACCGTCGCCGACGAGCTGACCAAGCGCGGCGAGATCGGTCGCATCGGCGGGGCGCCCTACCTGCACACGCTGATCTCGTCGGTCCCGACCGCCGCGAACGCCGGCTACTACGCGCGGATCGTGCGCGAGCGGTCCGTGCTGCGCAAGCTCGTCGAGGCCGGTACGCGCATCGTGCAGCTCGGCTACGGGACCGACGGCGGCGACGTCGACGAGATCGTGAACAACGCGCAGGCCGAGGTCTACGCCGTCACCGAGCGGCGCTCGTCGGAGGACTACCTGATCCTCGGCGACATCATCGGTGGCACGGTCGACGAGATCGAGGCCGCGGGTCACCGCGGCGAGGGCATGATCGGCGTGCCGACGGGCTTCTCTGACCTGGACCGGTTGACCAACGGACTGCACCCCGGGCAGATGATCGTCTTGGCGGCTCGCCCCGCCATCGGCAAGGCGCTCGCGCTCGACACGCCGCTGCCGACGCCGACCGGCTGGACGACGATGGGGTCGGTCCAGGTGGGTGACCTGCTGATCGCCTCCGACGGCACCCCGACCCGCGTTGTCGCCGCGACCGGTGTGATGACCGGGCGGCCGACGTACCGCGTGACGTTCGACGACGGCACCGAGATCGTCGCTGACGCCTGGCACGAGTGGGAGACGAGCACGCGCGCCGAGCGCCGCGGCATCTCCGGACCGGTCTCCGGCATCCGCACCACGGAGGAGATCCACGCGACGGCCCGCTGCGACACTGCCGACGGCCGTGCGAACCACTCGATCACCACTGCGCGCCCACTGGATCTGCAGGCGGCAAGGCTGCCGATCGATCCCTACGCGCTAGGCGTCTGGCTCGGTGACGGGCATTCCGCCTCCGCGCGATTCACGAGCGCGGACCCGGAGATCGCGATGATGATCGAAGGCCGTGGTCTGGTCGCTCTCGACATGGGCGCGGCCGGTGCCGGGCCGGCGCGGCTCTATCAGATTCAGCTTCCCGTCGATCCCGTCCCTGAGCGCTCATGCGAGGTGTGTCGCACGGCGTTGGTGCCCCGCCGGTCCCAGGTCCGCACCTGCGGTCGCTCCTGCGGGGGCAAGGTCAAGACGCTCTCGGCTCCGGTAGCCGTGCCGACCTGCCCGGAGTGCCGTGTCGCGACGACCGGCCTCCTGCGGTGCCAGGCCTGCCACGACGCGAACGGCACGGTGCACGGCCGGCTCCGGACCCTGGGGGCGCTCGGCGCCAAGCACATCCCGGCGTCGTACCTGCGGGCGTCCGAGGCCCAGCGCCGGGACCTGCTTGCCGGACTGCTCGACACGGACGGCACCGTGAACCCGACCGGGAGCGTGCAGATCTCGCTCACCAACCGACGCCTCGCAGAGGACGTCCGGGAGCTCGTGCACTCGCTCGGCTATCGCACCGGCTGGTCGACGAGGCCGGTCAACGGCCGCTCTGCGGACTCGTCGACGGCTTTCATGCTCACCTTCACGACCGATGACGACGTCTTCGCCCTGGAGCGCAAGCGCCTGGTCCACAAGGAGCGTCGCCGTCCCTCGACCGCTCGGCTGACGCAGCGCTTCATCGTGTCGGTCGAGCCCATCGAGAGCGTTCCCGTGCGGTGCGTGCAGATCGATCACGAGTCGCACCTGTACCTCGCGAGCCGCTCGATGATCCCGACGCACAACTCGACCATGGGCATCGACATCGCCCGGTCGGCGTCGATCAAGCACAACATGACGTCCGTCGTGTTCTCGCTCGAGATGAGCCGCAACGAGATCACCATGCGCCTGCTCTCCGCCGAGGCACGCGTGCACCTGCAGAAGCTGCGCAACGGTCAGATGGGCGAGGACGACTGGGCCAAGATCGCCGCGACCATGGGCAAGATCTCCGAGGCGCCGCTCTTCATCGACGACTCACCGAACATGTCCCTGATGGAGATCCGCGCCAAGTGCCGGCGCCTCAAGCAGCGCCACGACCTCAAGCTCGTCGTCATCGACTATCTGCAGCTGATGTCGTCGGGCAAGCGCGTCGAGTCCCGTCAGCAGGAGGTCTCCGAGTTCTCCCGAGCCCTCAAGCTGCTGGCCAAGGAGCTCGAGGTCCCGGTCATCGCCATCAGCCAGCTGAACCGTGGCGCCGAGCAGCGCACGGACAAGCGCCCGCAGATGAGCGACCTGCGTGAGTCGGGCTCGATCGAGCAGGACGCCGACATCGTCATCCTGCTCCACCGCGAGGACGCCTACGAGAAGGAGTCCCCTCGCGCCGGCGAGGCCGACGTCATCGTCGCCAAGCACCGAAACGGGCCGACCGACACGCTGGTCGTCGCGTTCCAGGGGCACTACTCGCGTTTTGTGGACATGCAGGCCTGACGACCCGCCGATTGCCGAGATGCAGGCTGATGCAACTGCAACTGAGATGCAGGTGCTGTCGAGATGCAGGGTTCTTTTTCTGAACGAGCGTCCTAGTTTAACTACCCGATGTGTCCGATTCGATGGCTTGGGGGACATACCACCACCGCTGTCATATGCCGGATACAACGACCGCCCGTGCCGTGCTACGACCCCGCCGCCGCACCCGCGCTGGTCTCACCGCCGCCTCGTCGTTCGCGTCGCTTGCCACCAGCTCTTGTCCCGATTCCCGGGCGGTGCGTTGCCTGCGGAGGTGTCGGTGCAGCCACTCAAAGTCCACCGGTACGGAGATCCGGCCGCCGGCCCGGTCCTGCTGGTGCATGGGTGACCGAGGCGGGGACGGCCTGGCCGCACCTGGTGAGCCACTGGGGTGGTCGGTGGGACTTGCACGCGCCCGATCTGCGAGGTCATGGACTCTCGCCGCGCATGACCGAGGACGAGCTGGTGGACGCTTCCGCGGTCCTCCTCAGCGACGTCGTCGCCATCGTCGATGCGCTGAGCGAGCCGGTTGCGCTTGAAGAGCTCCTCCCACGCGGCATCGCCGAGCGACAGGCCTCGTCGGACGTACTGGCGGTCGACGGCTGGCTTGCAGGCCGCCCAGGCTTCTACCTCGCTCCGGCTCCACGTCGTCTGGGCCAGCATCAGCTCCACACGCTCGGGGTGGCGGTCCATGTCGCTCATGGAGTCGATGAAGGCGTCGTTCGCCGCGACGAACTCCTGGCCGAGGCCGCCGCCAGCGGGCCTGGCAGGGTCCTCAAGCACCAAGGCCCACACCTTCTCCGGGCGCGCCAACGCCGTACGAAGCGCCACGAGACCACCGAGCGAGTGCCCCACCAACAAGTCCTACTCCGGTGACGACGACTGCGGCGGGAACGTCATCAAGGTGCCGTTCACACCGACCGGCTGGGGCGACAACGACGGGTGCCCGGCCATTGGCGTCTACATCACGCCGGGCTCCGCATCGAACTGGCTGGTCCGGCACTCCGCGGTCAACACGTGCCTTCTGAAGTGGTACGTCACGGCGGCTGGCGCGGACGAGCCCAACGGCATCTACGAGAACGACGTGACAGCCACGGGAACACTGTCGATCGCGGCGCACCCTGGCAGTTGCACGCGCACCAGCGGCTCGGCCGGCCCCATGGGACCGCTGGTCTGGTAGCGCACGACAGCAGAAGGGCCCCCGGAAATCCGGGGGCCCTTCTGCGTGAGTCGGGGACTATCGGTTGACCACGATGAGGATGTACTCGGCGCGGTCGAGCGTGCGGCCGTCGACAACCTTCGGAGCGTCGAGCGCCGCCTGAGCCGACGGGTACGGCTCGGTCTCGTTGTAGCCGCCGTGCGCGAGGTCGCGGTAGCTGCCGTGCTCGCTCATGCCGAACACCTTCCACTTGTAGCCGCCCTCAGTCGGCGAGACCGACACGGCGTACTTGTTGTTCGCCACCACGTAGTCGCCGCCGCCAGGGCCGGCAACAAAGCCAGCCTCGGCGGCCGGCGCCTGGCCGGGGGTGTCGGTGCCGATGCGGACCGGCGCCTCCGGGGTGCCCTGGATGAGGGTGCCGTTGATGACCTGCGAGAACTCGTCCGCGACGGGTGCGGCCGGGGTCTCCACGACCGGGGCCGCGGTCTCGACGGGAGCCGCTGCGGCAGGCTTGCTGGTCGGATGATCGGCCGAGATGTCCGAACCTGGGCTGCATGCGGTGAGCGTGAGGCCGAGCGCGATGGTGGCGGTGATGCTGAGAAACTTGGACACCCTGGTCGGATCGGCTGCCGGCGGGTCGGTCTTGACCGTCGTCAGACCCGACTGGGCCACAGGACTCACCCCGGGACGAGGTTGGGGTGCTCCATCGGTCCGGACTCTGATCGACCGCGCGCGCCCGACTCCCGGTGGTCAAAGTACGACGCTCAGCTTCGGTCAACCTGTCCTGCATCTCGACACGTGCCGAGGTGACGCGCGCGAGGCCTCGCTGAGAGGCGGCCTCGAATCGCCCGTCCGCCACATTCAACGTAGGGCTTTGTGCCGAGAGATTGGGGGGACATACCGCGCGGGGCGCGGCGTGAGCAGGCTGCCGCTGCCGCTGCCGCGGACGCCGCCCAGCAGCTGTGAGCTATTTATCCAACCGCCACGACGATCTCGTACGCGGAGGCGTCGGGCTGGGCCGTGACCCACGCCTGGGTTGTAGCCAGCGTTTGGTCGAGCGACGCCGAGACGCTCGCTGCGCCGAGCTCGGTGTTCTGGTCGAACGAGTAAGCCGAGTACAGCATTGTCGTCTCCTCGGCGTCGGGGTCGATCATGCCCTCGTGGGCGAAGACCACGATGACCTTGCGGCCCGTGGTCTCCGTTGCGCTCGCCGCGGCCTCGTGGGCGGACGAGTACAGGGAGGTTGAGCCGGGCGACGTGCGCAGGACCTCGATGACCGGTGCTGCGATGTCTGCCTTGATTACCTCGGGCAGTGGCTGGGTCGGGTCGAAGGCAATGAGGCCGTCCGTGGACATCGGGAAGACCTGCAGGCCGGCAGCCTTGGCTGCGTCCGACTCGGCGACGGTCGTGAGGAACTGGCCAGCGGTCGGGGCGGGGGCCGGGGCCTCGGCTGCTGGCTGGGTCGACTGAGGGTTCAGAGTGGTGTGGGCTGGGCTGCATGCGGTGAGCGTGAGGCCGAGCGCGATGGTGGCGGTGATGCTGAGGACCTTGGACACCTTGGTCGGATCGGCTGCCGGTCGGTCGGTCTTGACCGTCGTCGGCCCCGGCTGGGTCACAGGAGCAACCCGGGGAGGAAGGCATGCGCGCAGTGGGCCACGGACTTTGACCGGTGGCCTGTGCCGGTGGAGGGACCCGCGAGCGGCTTCGTACTTTGACCAGTCCCGGCAACGCCCGATGGCTGAACTGGTCGTCGACGTCGCTGCTCATTGACGTGTGCCCTCACCGCAGGTGTGACCTTCCCCGAGTGTCCCGTGAGCGAACTGCACCCGCAACGCCCCTGCCGGCGAGCTCGAGGCGGGAACGAGCCACCGCCGGAGGGTCGATACGCGATGTTGCGTATCGCGAACCGGGACATCACCCAGCGACGATGCGTCGAGTGGTCGGCCGCGACGGGCCGGGCGACCACCCCGTGTCCCGGCCCGTCGTTCAGCATCCGGAGGACTCAGCATGAGCGTGCCGAATAAGGTCAAGGGGATCGCCGACCTGATCGAACCGACGAAGGTGAAGGGGTCCACCGGCAGCCTGGTGAACCTGGTGAACAACGAGGGCCTGGTCGAGCACCTCGCCCACTACGTACCCATCGCCGGGGTCGGCGTGACGATGCTGGTGGCGGCGGTCTACGTCGTGCGGCCCCGGTTGGGTGGGACTCGCATCCGCTGACCTCACCGGCGTCGGCGTTCACCGACCGATCACCGACCGGGCCGCTATGCCCGTCCGTCGGGCTGGCACCGACAGGTGCGCGTCGTGGTCGTGGTGGCTCTGTGTCAGCGACCGTGGCACCACTCGCCCTAGCTGAGCGGGTGGTTAGGTCAGGCAAGCTTCTGACGATCGGCAGCGTCGAAGGAGCGCAGGTCTTGGAATCGGCCCTGCTGCACCTTGAGGACCCACTCGGGGTCGCTGAGCAGTGCTCGCCCGACAGCGACGAGATCGAACTGCCCATCGTTGAACTGATCTAGCAACTGATCCAGCGGCACCGTGCGGGCGCGGCCTCCGGTGGTGTAGGCAGTCATGAGGTCGCCGTCGAGCCCCACCCCTCCGACGGTGATCGTGGGTTTGGCGGTGATCTTCCTGACCCAGCCAGCCAAGCCGAGGGGTGAGCCCGGGAGGGCAGGCTCGAAGTGCCGTCGGGTGGAGGCGTGGAAGACGTCCACTCCGGCGGCGAGCAGGGGTGTCAGGAGTGCTTCCAGCTCGTGGGGCGTTTGCGCCAGGCGGGCGTGGTAGTCACCAGCCTTCCAGTTCGAGAGACGGAAGATGATGGGGAACGTAGCGCTGGTAGCGGCTCGGCAGGCAGCGACGACTTCGGCGGCGAAGCGCGCTCGGGCAGCGGGTCCACCGCCGTAGAGGTCGGTGCGGAGGTTGGTGCCCGACCAGAGGAACTGGTCGAGGAGGTAGCCATGCGCTCCATGCAGCTCGATGCCATCAAAGCCCAGGCGCTGCGCATCGGCGGCGGCTCGGGCGTAGGAGGCGATGACCTCGTCGATGTCAACGACCGACATGGCCTGGGAGTCGGTCAGACCCGGGTAGCTGCCCGAGGGGCTGATTGAGCCCGTTTCCGGGTGGGGGCCGCTGCCGGGGGGGCGCTGGGCGCCGCGGTGCCATAGCTGCGGCACGATCCGGCCGCCGGCGGCATGTACCGCCTGCGCCACCTCCCGCCACGCCTGCAGGGCCTGCGTGCCGTAGAACTGCGGCACATCCGTCCTGTCGCCGGCGGCCGCGTGGTCGATGAAGGTCCCCTCGGTGACGATGAGCCCGACGTGACCTGCGGCGCGACGGGCGTAGTAGGCGGCTACGTCCGCACCCGGGATGCCTCCCGGGGAGAACTCGCGCGTCATCGGAGCCATCACGAAGCGGTTGGGTAGCTGCAGGCTTCCCAGCTGGAAGGGCGTGAACAGCGGCGCGACGTCAACGGTCACAGCGGCACTCCTTGGATCAATAGATCGCGATAATCTAATATAACAGGAAATCGCGATATGCTCTGCCCATGGTCGATCTCGACACTTCACTGATCTTCAAGGCGCTGGCGCACCCGGTGCGC
This sequence comes from Cellulomonas sp. URHD0024, assembly GCF_000426185.1. Taxonomy (GTDB): domain Bacteria; phylum Actinomycetota; class Actinomycetes; order Actinomycetales; family Cellulomonadaceae; genus Cellulomonas. The sequence goes on along the minus strand of NZ_KE384506.1, from coordinate 7,717 downwards.
CGACAGATCCTCACCTGGCTGCGTAGTCGGGAGGGGTTCGAGCCCCAGGAGCATCCCGACTCGGCTGTGTATGGGATCTGTCTCAGCAGCATCCAGCACCGTGCGGGCACATCTCAGTCGATGACCTCGCAGCACATGGCCGCCCTCGAACGCGCTGACCTGGTGAGGAGCCACCGCTTGGGACAGTGGACGCACTACCGTCGCAACGAGGAAGTGCTGCAGCGCTTCGCAGCCCACGTCGCCAAGGATCTGTAGCAGCCTCCGCTGCCGCGCCGTGATGACGTACTCGGCAGAATCCCGCGCCGCGGTCGCCTCCACGAGGGTGTCACCCCCGAGGGTCCGTACTTTGACCGGGGCTCGCCGCCGCGCGTCGCCGGTCAAGGTACGCCGCTCCAGCGCGTTCAATCTGTGATGCATCTCGACACCGATGCATTACCCACGGCGCTGCCGAACGGGGTTGGCGAGATCCTCTGTCGAGATGCGGCCTACTTTGAACTTCGCACCTGAAACTTAAGTGGGGAGTCCTCACAGAAGGTCACCGGAGTAGAGGTACCCAGCGGCTCCCCCTCCTCGGAGAGGATCCCGGCGTCTGTCGGCTCAGTTGGCGACGACGACCTCATAGTTCGTGGCGTCCGGCTGGCCGGAGATCCACGTCTGCGTGAAAGCGATCGCCGCGTCACGCGATGTCGACACCGAGCCGCCACCGAGGTCCGAGTCTCCACCGGCGCCGTACGCCGAGTAGTACATGGCCGCCTCGCCGCCGGGAGTCAGCGAGGCCAAGGCGCCATAGATGACGATGACGTTCTTGCCGAGTGCCGTGGAGGCGTTGTCGCTCGCGCTGGCGACCGCCTGCCACACTGCCTCCGTCGCGCCGCCCTCGGACTGGGTAACAGCCTGAACGACTGGCGCCGTGATGTCAGCCTTGATGGCGTCCGGGAGCGGCTGCGTCTTGTCGAACACGATGCCACCCGTCGTCAGCGGGTAGAACCCGAGACCGGCAGCCTTCGCTGCATTGACCTGGTCCATCGTCGTGATGGTGTCGCCAGGCTTCGGGACCGCAACCGCGGCGGGCGTGGTCGCGACAATGGTCGGCTCCGCCGCCACGGGCGTGCCTGATCCGGAGCACGCGCTGAGCGTGAACCCGAGGGCGAGGACGATGCTGGCGACGAGCGCCTTGTTCATGAAGTCTCCTCGTCCGGTCTGTGGTGGGGTTGGCCATCGGTCAGCGGGATGCCCGCCGAGCAGCCGGGCCAGCAGGGACGCGCCGACGACGAACACGCCGACGGTCCTCATCTGAGAATCACAACCGTTCCTACGGCCACGGCGATCGGCTCCGAAGTTTCCTCAACGCGGCTTGGTGCTGGCTTGCCCGACGGCGTAACGCTCGTCTGCGCCGTGGAGCTGAGCGCGGCGGGGGCGGAGCACGCGGTCAGACTGAGGCTGAGAGCACGTGCCAGGGTCATGCGGGTACGCGTCGTCATCGTCCGTTCGTATCGGCTCACCAGCACTCGAACTAGAGACGCCGGGGTGAGTGTGGCGCATCGCACTCGCGCTGTTCTCGAGTCGGTCGGCCCTCTACTTTGACCGCATCCGGGGTCATCGCCTCGTACAGGCAAGTCCACCGTTCCGCTTCAGCCAATCTGTGGCGCATCTCGACACTGCTCGCCGACTGTGGAGATGCAAGACACTTGGACTATCCGGGCCGCCTAGTTCAACTACCCGATATGTCCTGATTTCAGATCGGCCGGCGCTCCGGCGCTCGCCTCCTCTGCGATCGCTGTCGGACCAGCCGCGGCTCCACCCTGTGGCCCGAGAGCTACACGAACTGGGCGGCGGTCACGCGTGCCTACCGCACGATGTCCAGTTGCCCGACCGCCCCTCTGTCGAGATGCGCGATTCTTTGACTACACGCCCTCGATAGTCCGACTCCCGAGTCGTTCGGTTTGAGCCACGCTTTCCTCACGTGGCAGTCAGCTCAGGGCGCGTCGACGTTCGTCCCGCCCGCCGGCCGCGAGATTCTCACGATCTCGACTATCGCGTCCCCCTGCCCGTCGACGCGCTCGCCCTTTCGTCACCCCACAGGGGCGCCGCGGTCCCGACTGGCGCCGACTCGCGGCCGGAGGGAAGTGGGGCAACACGGCCTCACGACGAAGGGACGGCCCCGTGCGTGGCTGTTGTGAACGCGGAGCGCCACGCTGGCGCCTCGAACGGATCAGCGTAGAAGCGGGTCTCGTGAACGATCGCGTCCGTCTCGATCTCGATCAGGGTGATCACCCAGGACTGCTTCCCATCGGGGTAGGTCAGAAGTGCCTGCCCGGTCCAGTTGTCGCCGGAGCCAAAGATCCCGCGATCCTCGATCGTCGGGCCGCCGGCGGGGTAGTTGGCTTGCATGGCGGCGACGCCGCGCCGGTCGAAACGCTCGCCGCTCTGCGGCCAATACATCTCGTACCGATCCGCGCGGAGGTTGTCGAGCGCCTGCACGTCGTGCGCCTGAGAGGCCGCGAGGTAGGTCGCTACGACGGGCGGCACCGAGAGTGTGGACATGAGCGCGTCTCCTTCTCGTGTTCAGTACAGCGATACTGTACTGAATACAGTGTTACCGTACTGACATGCAGGACGTCAACCCCCGGGGCAAGACCCTTGGTCTACGAGAGCGGCAGAAGCAGGCAACTATCGACGGGATCCTCGACGCTGCCCGAGTCCTGTTCCGGGAGTCCGGGTTCGTCGGGGTCACCATCCAGGGAATCGCCGACCGCGCCGGCGTGTCGCCCGAAACGGTCTACCAGCGGTTCGGCAGCAAGCTCGGCGTCCTGGATGCCCTGATTCGACGGACGGTGCGGACCGACGGTGACGAGTTCGGCACCGGCATCCCCGCGCTTGTCGAGGCAATGGTCAACGAGGCGGATCCACGGGCCCAGATCGACCGTTGGGCCGCGCTGGGCAGGCAGGTCAACGAGGATGCCTGGGACCTGTTCGATGTCGCCCGCGCGGCGGCCGCCTCCGACGCAGCCTCGGCGGCCCGCTGGGACACTGAGCAGCAATGGCGGTACGCGGCCCAGCAACGTCTCGCTCGTTCCCTCGCATCCAGGGCAGCCCTGCGCCCCGACGTGACGGAAGGGGTTGCTGCCGACCTGCTGTGGACCTGGTGCGGGCACGATATGTACCGGCTCCTTGTGATCGAACGCGGGTGGACGCCCGACGACTACGAGGAATGGCTCCGACGCATGTCCCGGAGCATGCTCCTCGACGACCACTCGGGCTCGCTACTGAGCTGATCGGGATGTCGACTTCATCAGGGCCAACCACACCCGCAAGCGGTGGCCGGCGAGGCGTTCTCGAGCTGACCAGAGATCGTGGCGGGCTCTCCTGATGGAACCCGCCGCGGCGCAGGAACGATCGCGATTCGCGCCCGGAACTCCAACATCCTGGAGCTGTAGATCGACCCGATCGCCTGCGGTCCACCGGACCGAACCGGCCTTGGCAAGTCGGGGGTCAGGTTTCGCGTCGACACGGTGCGCTGCGTGAGCGTCGTTTCTGCCAAACCGCGTCGCGCTCTTGACCGGCTGTCCCCCGACGAATAGGTTCGGGCCCAACCGTTAGGGGTATCGGATGCGGGCAACGGTCGCAGCAGGCGGGCAGGCGTCGCACGGGATCCAGCTCGGCGTGGTGCAAGAGGTGCTGCTCGCCCTGCTGGCACGGGAGCCGTCGCACGGCTACCAGCTGCGAGCGGGCCTGCAGCTCGCGTTGGGGCCGCTGGCCGACGCCCTCAAGGAGGGTCAGGTCTACGTCACCCTCACGCGCCTGGAGCGAGCCGGTCTGGTCAGCTCCGAGCGCGTCGGTCAGGCCAACCAGTCCGAGCGCAAGGTCTACGACCTCACACCCGCCGGCCAGCAGCGGGTCGTCGACTGGCTCGCCGACACGACCTGGCCCAAGCCGGCTCCGGCCGAGTTCCATCTCAAGCTGGTCGCCGCTGCGGCCGCCGGCCTGGCGGACCCGCGGCGCATCGTCGACGCGCAGCGGAACGTGGTGCTTACCGAGCTGGTCGTGGTGCAACGGGCGGCCCTCTCCGAGCCGCCCCTCTCCGTGGCCGGCCTGCTGCTGGAGGGCGTCGTGCTCCGTCTGCAAGCGGACCTTCACTGGCTGGAGGCCTGCGCCCGCTTCTGGGCCGAACCGGCGGCCCCAAACCGAGCAACGTCCAGGGAGGACGGCCATGAGCGAAGTGCTGCGCGCCCGCGACCTGCGGATGACGTACGGGCGTGACACGGGAACGGTGCACGCGCTGGAAGGCGTGGACCTGGACGTCGAACGTGGCGAGACGGTGGCCATCATGGGCCCGAGCGGGTGCGGGAAGTCGACGCTCCTGCAGCTGCTGGGCGGGCTGCAGCGCTCCACCCGCGGACAGGTGTGGGTGGACGGGCGGCAGATCGACGCCCTCAACGAGCGCGCCCTCTCACGGATGCGGCAGCGGGCGATCGGGTTCGTGTTCCAGGCGTTCCACCTGCTGGAGGAGCTGACCGCCGTCGAGAACGTCGAGCTGCCGGCCCTTCTCGCCGGCCGGTCGCCGTCCGCGGCCCGCCACCGGGCTGCCGAGCTGCTGGACCAGGTCGGGCTGGCCGAGCATGCCGGGCGGCTACCCGTGTCGCTCTCGGGCGGGGAGCGGCAGCGCGTGGCGATCGCCCGTGCGCTGAGCAACGACCCCTTGGTCGTGCTCGCCGACGAGCCCACCGGGAACCTGGACAGCGTCGCCACGTCGGAGGTGCTGCGGCTGCTCGACGGCCTGCGCGCGGCGGGTCAGACCCAGGTGATCGTCACGCACGACGCGCGGGTCGCCGCGACCGCCGACCGGCTGATCTCGATGCGCGACGGCGTGTTCGTCGAGGAGACACGGCTGGATCGAGGCCCGAGCGGGCCACTGAGCGAGCTCGCCGGTCTGGAGGGTTGAGATGGGCAAGGCCGTGCTCGTCCTCCGGCTGGCGGTCCGTGACCTGCGGCGGCGACCCGGGCACGCGGCGCTGCTGCTGGTCGCGATCGCGGCGGCCACCACCACGCTCAGCCTCGGGCTCGTGCTGCGCGGGGCCGCCGAGCAGCCGTACCAGAGCACACGGGCGGTGACCGCGGGACCGGACGTCGTACTGTCGCTGGCACCGCAGCCCGGGAGCACCGTCGATCCGTCCTCCCTGAGCGAGCACCTCACCGCACCTGGGGTGACGGCATCGAGCGGGCCCTTCCCGTACACCCAGCGGGTGGTGAGCATCGGCGGCCTCTCGGTGCACACGTGGCTGCAGGGCCGGGACTCCGACGTGGCGAAGGTCGACCGGCCGGTGCTGTTGACCGGGGAGTGGACGAGGCCGGGCGGCGTGGTCGTGGAGGCCGGGCTGGCCAAGGCGATCGGCGCGGAGGTCGGTGACGCGGTGGACATCGGCGGCCGCCCGTTCACGGTGACGGGAACCGCGGTCACCGCGGCCGCCGAGCCGTACCCGAAGGCAGCCTTCGCGCCCTTCTTCTCCGGCGCGGCCAGGCCTCCGCTGCCCACCGGGGGTATCGATCGGGGGCCTGTGCACGGTGCCCCACCGGCCGACGGCTTCCAGCTTGTCCCGACGGGCCTGATGTGGTTGACCGAGGCCGACACCCGCACAGTGGCGGAGCCGAGCATGCTCGCCTACGTGCTCAGCCTCAAGCTGGCCCACCCCGACGGTGCACCGGCCTTCGCCGCCGCGCGCAGCACGGTCACCGAGCGGACCGTCCTGGCTGCGGAGACCTGGCAGGACGTCGAGGCCAGCGACGGCTGGGCGCTCTCGAAGAAGCAGTTCTCGCTGATGCTGGGAAGCTCGCTCCTCGTGCTCGTCGCCGTCGCCAGCATCACGGTGCTGGTCGGGGGCCGCATGGCCGACCAGGTGCACCGGGCCGGTCTGCTCAAGGCGGTCGGCGCGACCCCCGCGCTCGTCGCCGTGGTCCTCCTCGCCGAGCATCTCGCGATCGCGCTGCTGGCCAGCGGGCTAGGGCTGGCCGCCGCGCGGCTCCTGGATCCGGTGCTCTCCGACCCGGGAGCCGGTCTGCTGGGCGGGGCCGGTCAGGCATCGTTCACGCCGGGCATCGTCGCTGTGGTGGTCGGGGTTGCGCTGAGCATCGCTGCATTGGCGACCTTCGTCCCCGCGGCCCGCGCCGCCCGGATCAGCACCACCCAGGCGTTGGCCCGCACCGTGCGGCCACCGCGGCGCAGCTCCTGGCTCATCACGCTCTCGGCCCGTATGCCCGTTCCCCTGCTGCTCGGGCTGCGGATCGCTGCGCGCCGGCCGCGCCGCACCTGGCTGGGAGTGTTCGCGGTGGCAACGGCGATCACCGGGATCGTGGCGTCGCTGGCCGCCCGGGCCAGTCGATTGGCGGAGTCGGCGCCTGGCCTCGACCCCAGGCTGGCGATGACACAAGGGCTGCTCGTGATCAGCGTGATGCTGGCGGTGCAGGCGACGGTCAACATGATCTGCGTGGCGTGGGCCACCATTCTGGACACCCGGCGGTCGGCCGCACTTTCTCGTGCGCTCGGAGCGACGCCGGGCCAGGTCAGCGGCGGCCTGTCCGTGGCCCAGCTGCTGCCGGCGCTCGGCGGTGCGTTGATCGGGGTCGCCTGCGGGCTGGGCCTCGCGCAGGTCCTCGACGACGACCCACTGGCGGTACCGCCGTACTGGCAGCTGGCCGCGGTCGTGCTCGGCACCGCGTTGATCGTCGTGATCTGCACCGCGATCCCCGCCCGGCTCGGCGCGACCCGGTCGGCCGGGGAGCTGCTGCACGCCGCCTGAACCGCTTCGTTGGGCGGCCCGCGCGAGGACCTTTGCGGCACTGGCGGCATCGATCGGATCATCGCGACCGACGTAGGGCGCGACGAGCGCCTCATCTGCGTGCCCCGGTAATGACACTCGCCTTCGCGATGGGCTTGAGGCTCTGCTGCGGCTGGGAGACAAACCTTGACCGCAGCGGTTCCGTGAGCGAGCACCGCGCTGGTGCAGCGACTGGGCCGCCTGTTCCGGGACGGAGTACGCGCTCAACGGTGCGGCGAAGCGGTGCACCGCTGGTCGACGAGGCGCTAGCCCTCTGCTGATCCCGCGCTCACGCCGTCGCCCGTGTCTCCTTGCACGCCCGGAACACTGACCGGACGGGCAAGGCGGCGTCGGCAGTGGCAAGTTCGACCATGGCGTCAGACACGCCGCAGGGCTCACGCGTCGCATGAGCAGACGAAGTTGCGCTCGAGCACCTCGTCGCCCTCCTCGGGGCGTGCCCACGCCTCGGCCTCCGCGCGGTCGGCGAACGTGCGCGGCGCGAGCCGGCCGTTCGCCATGCGCACCACTGTCTCGGTCTGCTCGCGGGGGTCGGTGCCCGTGGATGTCATCGAGGTCTCGTCGTCTGTCGGGGGTGACACGCCCGGGTGGGGCTGATTCCGCCCGGGCGCCGGGCGGTCAGGCGGCGCGCTGGAGCCCGACCCGGGGGAAGTCGACCGGAACGGCCAGGGCGACGTTGACGTAGTTGGTGAACAGGTTGAGCGCGACCTGCGCGATCGTCTCGACGATCTGCTCGTCGTCGAACCCCTGGTCGCGGACGGCCTGGACGTCGTCGGCGGTGATGTGCCCGCGCTCGTCGGCCACGAGCAGGGCGAACCGCAGCAGCGCGGCGGTGCGGGGGTCGTCGGACTCGCCGCCCTGCGCGGCGGCCATGGCTTCGCGTGAGA